>NZ_MAXC01000014.1 GCF_001693485.1 Bradyrhizobium sp. LMTR 3 | reverse complement strand
CGTTTCAACTCGTGCAGGGCAAGATCGCCGACATGTACACCACGATGAATGCCTCGCGCGCCTATGTCTATGCGGTGGCAAAGGCTTGCGACCGCGGCGAGACCACGCGCGAGGACGCCGCCGGCGCCATCCTCTACGCCGCCCAGAAGGCGACGCAATGCGCGCTCGACGCCATCCAGCTCCTCGGCGGCAACGGCTATATCAACGACTACCCGACCGGACGGCTGTTGCGCGACGCAAAACTCTACGAGATCGGCGCCGGCACCAGCGAAATCCGCCGCATGCTGATCGGCCGGGAGCTGTTCGAGAAGACGGCTTGAACTTCACATCGAGGCAAAGATGATACAGGCTGTCATATCCTCCTCGAACGTTACGCTCCGGCCGTCCTGAAGCCATTCCAACGGCTCCCTCGCATCCAAAGAAACGCCGATCATGCCGCTTCATTCCACCATCGATCCTACGTCCTCCGAGTTTGCCCGCAATGCCGACGTGATGCGGGGGCTCGTGGCCGAACTGCGCGAGAAGCTCAAGGTGGTCGCCGGCGGCGGCGGCGAGGTGTCGCGCAAGCGGCATACATCGCGGGGCAAGATGCTGGCGCGCGAGCGCGTCGACCTGCTGGTTGATCCCGGCACGGCGTTTCTCGAACTATCGCCGCTGGCAGCCCACGGGCTCTATGGCGGTGACGTCCATTCTGCGAGCGTCATTACCGGGGTTGGGCGTATTTCGGGCCGCGAATGCGTGATCGTCGCCAACGACGCCACCATCAAGGGCGGCACCTATTATCCGATGACGGTGAAGAAGCATCTGCGCGCGCAGGATATCGCGCGCCAGAACAATCTGCCCTGCGTCTACATGGTCGATTCCGGCGGCGCCTTCCTGCCGATGCAGGACGAGATCTTTCCGGACGAGCGGCACTTTGGCCGCATCTTCTATAACCAGGCGCAGATGTCCTCGCAGGGCATTCCGCAGATCGCCATCGTGATGGGCTCCTGCACCGCGGGCGGCGCCTATGTGCCGGCGATGTCGGACGAGAGCATCATCGTGCGCAACCAGGGCACCATCTTCCTCGGCGGCCCGCCGCTGGTGAAGGCCGCGACCGGCGAGGTGGTTTCCGCCGAAGAGCTCGGCGGCGCCGACGTGCATTCCCGCCACTCCGGCGTCACCGATCACTATGCGCAGAACGATGCACATGCGATCGGAATCGCCCGGCGCATCGTCGCCACGCTGAAGCCGCCGACGCGCGCGGTGCTGAACATGCGCGAGCCGCGCGAGCCGCTGTTTCCCGCCGAGGAAATCTATGGCGTCGTCTCCGCCGACGGCAGAAAACCCTTCGACGTCCACGACATCATCGCGCGGATCGTCGACGGCTCGGAGTTCGACGAGTTCAAGAAGCTCTACGGCTCCACGCTGATTTGCGGCTTCGCCCATATCTGGGGCTACCCGGCCGGCATCATCGCCAACAACGGCATCCTGTTCAGCGAGAGTTCGCTGAAGGGCGCGCACTTCATCGAGCTGTGCTGCCAGCGCAATATTCCGCTGGTGTTTTTGCAGAACATCACCGGCTTCATGGTCGGCAAGAAATACGAGGCCGGCGGCATCGCGCGCGATGGCGCCAAGCTGGTGACGGCGGTCGCGACCGCCGGCGTGCCGAAATTCACTGTCGTGATCGGTGGCTCCTATGGTGCCGGAAATTACGGCATGTCTGGCCGCGCCTACTCTCCACGCTTCCTCTGGATGTGGCCGAACGCGCGTATTTCGGTGATGGGCGGCGAGCAGGCCTCCATGGTGCTGAGCCAGGTCCGCCGCGACAATATCGAGGCGAAAGGCGAAAGCTGGTCGGCCGAGGAAGAGGACAAGTTCCGCGCGCCGATCCGTGCCCAGTATGAAAGCCAGGGCAATCCCTATTACGCCACCGCGCGGCTGTGGGATGATGGCGTGATCGATCCCGCCGACACCCGCCTGGTGCTGGGGCTTGGGCTGTCCGCCGCGGCCAACGCGCCGATCGAACCCACGAAGTTTGGCTTGTTCAGGATGTGATGATGGACCGCTCGAAGCTTTACCGGCGTTTTCGCACCCTCCTGATCGCCAACCGCGGCGAGATTGCCTGCCGTGTGATCCGCTCCGCGCGGGCCATGGGCCTGCGTACCGTCGCCGTCTACTCCGAGGCCGACCGCGACGCCATGCACGTCGCTATGGCCGACGAGGCCGTGCTGCTCGGGCCGGCGCGTGCGCGCGACAGCTATCTCAATATCGAGCGCGTGATCGAAGCGGCGCGCCAGACCGGTGCCGAGGCTATCCATCCCGGCTACGGCTTTCTGTCTGAAAATGCCGAATTCGCGCAGGCGTGTCTTAATGCCGGGCTGGTCTTCGTGGGCCCCACGGCCGAGATGATGACCGCGATGGGCTCGAAGTCCGGCTCGAAAGCACTGATGGAAAAGGCCGGCGTGCCATTGGTGCCAGGGTATCACGGCGAGGCCCAGGACGAGGCGACGCTGACAAAGGCCGCCGAGAAGATCGGCTTCCCCGTGCTGGTCAAGGCTTCCGCCGGCGGCGGCGGGCGGGGCATGCGCGTGGTCAATTCGGCCGCAGAGCTTGCGGCTGCGATCGTCAGCGCCAAACGCGAAGCGAAGGCGGCATTCGGCGACGACCGCATGCTGATCGAGAAATTCGTGCAAAACCCAAGGCATATCGAGGTGCAGATCATCGGCGACAGCCACGGCAATCTGCTCTCGCTCTGGGAGCGCGAATGCACGCTGCAGCGGCGGCACCAGAAGGTGATCGAGGAGGCGCCGTCGCCGACGCTCGATGCCACGCAGCGCGAGACGGTCTGCGCCGCTGCGCGCAAGGCGGCCGCGGCCGTGAACTATGTCGGCGCCGGCACCATCGAGTTCGTCTCCGACGGCAAGGAGGTGTTCTTCATCGAAATGAATACCCGCCTGCAGGTCGAGCATCCCGTGACCGAGCTCATCACTGGCGTCGATCTCGTCGAATGGCAGTTGCGGGTGGCGTTCGGTGAAAAGCTGCCGTTGGCGCAGAACGAGATCAAGCTGAACGGACACGCCATCGAGGCGCGGGTTTATGCCGAAAATCCGCAGAAGAATTTTATGCCATCGGTCGGCCGGATCAGGACCTGGCGGACGCCTGAGGCGGTCGACGGCCTGCGGATCGATGCGGGCTACCGCAGCGGCGATGCGGTGTCGCCATACTACGATGCCATGCTTGCCAAGGTCATTTCTTGGGCGCCGACCCGTCAGGCAGCGATCGAGCGGCTGAACCGCGGGCTGGAAGAGACCGACGTCCGCGGCATCGTCACCAACATTCCGTTCCTGTCCGCGCTGGTGACGCACCCGCAGGTGCGCGCCAATACCATCGACACTAGCTTCATCGAGCGTGAACTGAAGAAGCTGACGGAATTCTCGGGAACGGCAGGGGATCTCGAGCTTTGTGCTGCGGTAGCGGCAATCGTTGTCGATGAGCAGAACGCTGCGCGGAAGCAAGTGCATTCGCCCTGGCAGACGTTTGGCTGGATGCCGGTCGGCCAGCGGAAGCGGGTGTTCTCGTTCCGTCAAGGGCAGGGCATCGAACACAAGGTGACGCTGCACTATGGCAATGGTCCGTCGAAACTGACCATCGGCAAGCACGAGCTCGTTTTCGCGACCTCGCCCGCGGAAGAAGGCAGCTTCGATCTGACGATCGAGGGCATAAAATCGCGCGTCACGGCCGTGATCGAAGGCCACGAGCTTTACCTCCGCACCCGGAACGGCCGCTTCGATCTGCATTGGGTCGATCCGTTCGGCGGCGAGACGGAGGAACTGGTCGGCGAGGACAAGATCGTGGCGCCGTTGCCCGGAACCGTAGTGGCGCTGCTGGCCGAGGAAGGTGCGACGCTGGAGAAGGGCGCGGCGATCCTGACGCTGGAAGTCATGAAGATGGAGCAGACCCTGCGCGCGCCCTTTGCGGGCGTGTTGAAGAAAATCAGGTGCAAGGTCGGCGATATCGTCGGCGAAGGCGTTGAACTTGCCGAAATCGAACCGGCGGTGGCGTCATGAGCGATGGCGTTCACATTGTCGAGGTCGGCCCGCGCGACGGGCTGCAGAACGAGAAGACACCGATCAGCGTCGCCGACCGGATCGCGTTCATTGAGGCATTGATCGGCGCGGGCCTCCACACCGTCGAGGTCGGCGCCTTCGTCTCTCCGAAGGCGATCCCGCAGATGGTCGGATCGGCCGAGGTGTTGCGCGGCGTCAGCCATCACACGAATTGCGAACTGCCGGTATTGGTGCCGAACGAGAAGGGCTACGAGGCTTCTCAGGCTGCCGGCGCCAAACTGATCGCAGTATTCGCTGCGGCGTCGGAAAGCTTTTCCCGCGCCAACATCAATTGTTCGATCGCGGAATCGATCGAACGCTTCAAGCCGGTGCTCGCCCGCGCCAGGGCCGATGGTGTCAGGGTGCGCGGCTATATCTCCACCGTGCTCGGCTGTCCCTATGAGGGCGAAATCAAGCCGCAGGCGGTGGTCGATGTCGCAAAGGTATTGTGGGATCTCGGCTGTTACGAAATTTCGCTCGGCGACACGATCGGCGTCGGCACGCCGCTGAAAGCGCGGCAGCTATTGCGCGCGGTCGCCGGCCTTGTGCCGATGGCCAATCTGGCGATGCATTTCCACGACACCTACGGCCAGGCGCTCGCCAATCTCTATGCCGGGATGGAGGAAGGCTGCCGCGTGATCGATTCCGCCGCCGGCGGCCTCGGCGGCTGCCCCTACGCCCCCGGCGCGACGGGGAACGTCGCAACCGAGGACGTGGTCTACATGCTCGAAGGCATGGGGATTGCGACGGGCGTCGACATGGCAAAGCTGGTCGCGGCAACCAATGTCGTCAGTGGGCTGATCGGCCGCCCACCGGTCAGCCGCGTGGCGGCGGCGCTGAACGCGAAGAAGACCGAGAAATAGTCCTGCGTCATAGCTGCTCAAACTCCTCATCCTGAGGAGCCCGCGAGAAGCGGGCGTCTCGAAGGATGTAGGCCACAGGCGGGGCCTCATGGTTCGAGACGCGCTTCGCGCTCCTGACCATGAGGGACGCAGCAAGGATAGGCCGCTTACGCGGCCTTCAGCCCGACATTCGGCAGCATCGGCCGGTTCTTGAGCGCTTTCGCCATCATCGCTTCGACCTCTGCCTTCTCGTGCGGCAGCAGCGCCAGCCGCGGCGGGCGGGTCTGCGCGGTGCCGCGGCCCATGATGTGCTCGCCGAGCTTGATGCACTGGACGAGGTCCGGGCGGGCGTCGAGGTGCAATAGCGGCATGAACCATTCGTACAGCGGCATCGCCTCGGCATAACGCCCCGCCTTGGCGAGGCGGAACAAGGTCTCGCCCTCGCGCGGGAAGGCGTTCGACATGCCGGAGACCCAGCCGACCGCGCCCATGGCGACGCTCTCGACGATGACGTCGTCGAGGCCGGCAAACAGGACGAAACGGTCACCAACCATGTTGCGAGTGTCGATGAAGCGCCGTGTGTCGCCGGAGGAGTCCTTGAAGCAGACGACGGTCTCGACGTCGGCAAGCGAAGCCAGAATGTCCGGCGTGACGTCGTTCTTGTAGATCGGCGGGTTGTTGTAGAGCATCACCGGCAGGTCGGTCGCCGTGGCGACCGCGCGGAAATGTGCGGCCGTCTCATGCGGCTTGGACGAATAGACCAGCGCAGGCATCACCATCACGCCATCGATGCCGACACGTGCGGCTTCCTTGGCGGTTTCGACCGCAAACGCCGTGGTGAATTCCGCAATACCGCACAGGACGGGGACACGGCCGGCTGCAACGGATTTCGCGGTTTCCATGATCGCGACCTTCTCCTTGCGCTCCAGCGACGTGTTCTCGCCGACGGACCCGCAGACGATCAATCCGGAAACGCCGTCGCGGATCAGGCCGTCCATGACCTTCGCGGTCGCATCGATATTGAGCGACAGATCGTCATTGAATTGCGTGGTGACGGCCGGGAAGACGCCTTCCCAGGAAATGCGTGGGCTCATTTGTTTAGCTCCATTGGAATTGTTCCGGCAGATTGATGAATCCGCCGGGCTTTGGCTTGAAAACAATGGGATGGGATCAGAGCGTCGCGCCCACTTTGCGCAACTCGGCAAGGACCGGGGCCTTGGGCAGCCAGACCTTGTCGAATTCGGCAATGACCGCTTCGGTATCGCCGGCCGGGACCTGACGGATCGGGATCGGCGCGTTCTTGAAGTTCTCTATCAGCTTGGGCTCATTGCCCGCCAATTCATCGATCTGCGCATCGAGCGTCGATTTGACGGTCTTGGTGATCAGCTCCCGATCGGCCGCCGGCAGCGATTGCCAGACGCGGCCGGAGACGATCGCTGCCATCGGCATGAAGACGGCATTCATCTGCAGGATGACTTTTGACACTTTGTCGAAGCGCTGGTTCCAGGAGAACTCCAGGTCCGCCTCGAGGCCGTCGACCTGGCCGTTCGTCATGGCGTCGAACACCTGGGGCGTCGGGATCGGCGTCGGCGCTGCGCCCAGCGACGAATAGAAATCGCGATAGACCGGCGTCGGGTTGATGCGCAGCTTCATGCCCTTGATATCGGCCAAGGTCGTCAGGTCCTTCGACGAGAAGATGGCGCGCATGCCGGTGATGCCCCAGCCGAGGCCGATCGTGCCGGTTTCCTGGGGCAGCACCTCGAACAGCTTGATCGCGGCCGGATGGCGGACGAACTTGGCGACCGACGGCGTCGAGCGCACGATGTAGGGCGCGTTGATCGCTGCGATATGCGGCACGCGCGAGCCGAGTTCGGCAGCCTGGATGAAGCCCATGTCGAGCGCGCCGGACTGCAATTGCTGCATCATCGCCGGTTCGTTGCCGAGCTGGCCGGAGTGAAACACCGTCATGGTCAGGCGGCCGTTGGTAGCAGCCTTGAGGTCGTCGCCGAGCTTTAAGGCCGCCTTGTTCCAGGAATGACCGTTGGGCGTGATCAGGCCGAGGCGGAATTCCTTGGCTTGCGCCAACGCCAACGACGGCGCGAACAGCGGCACGGCCGCGCTGGCGGCAAGGAAGCGGCGACGTGAAAGCGACATGAGAATGCTCCTTAAGGGGTTTGGACCTACTTGATGAGGACGAGGGAGAGGGAGGGATAGAGCGAGAGCAGCACCAGCAGGATGCAGGAGATGCCGAACAGCGGCAGCGTCACCATGAACATCTTGCCGGGCTTGGCGCCGGTGACGGCGGCGGCCACGAAGAAGCAAAGACCGACCGGGGGCGACAGCAATCCAAGCACCAGGTTGATCACCACGACGACGCCGAACTGGCGCGGATCGATGTGATAGATCTCGGTCGCGACCGGCAGCAGGATCGGCACCGTCATGATCAGGCCGGGAATGCCGTCGATCACCGTTCCGATCACCAGCAGGATCACGTTGCAAAGCAGCATGAAGCTGACAGGATCCTTGGCGACCGACTGGATCCATGCGGCGGTCTCCTGCGGCACCTTGCCGAACACCAGCACCCAGGAGAACACGGCGGCCGCGGCGACCAGAAACAGCACGATCGCCGAATAGACGCCTGCGCGCAGCATCATCTGCGGGAGCTGCGAAAACCTGAACTCCTTGGTCCAGAATTTTCCGACGAGAGCGGCGGCTACCGCGCCGACGGCCGCGGACTCCGTCGCGTTGGCGAGCCCGCCGAGAATGCTGCCGACGATCACGATCGGAATCAGCAGCGTCGGCGATGTGCGCAGGATCGTCGCAAGCCGCTGCCGCGGCGTCTGATAATCAGCCTTGGGATAGTTGTAGACGTATCCCATCAGTGCGATGGCGATGCAGAACATCGCCGTCAGAATCACGCCCGGCACGATGCCCGCAATCAGCATGTCGCTGACCGATACCTGCGCCAGCACGCTGTAGACGACGAACATCACCGAGGGTGGAATGATCGGTCCGAGCATGCCGCCATAGGCGGTCAACCCGGCCGCGAAGGTCTTGTCGTAGCCCTTCTTTTCCATCTCCGGCACCATGATCTGCGCCATGATCGCGACCTGTGCGGTCGCAGATCCCAGGATGGAGGAGATGAACATGTTGGCGAGAATGTTGACGTAGGCGAGCCCGCCCTTCAGCGAGCCGACAAAGGCCATCGCCATGTCGACGATGCGCCGGGTAATGCCGCCGCCGTTCATGATCTCGCCGATCAGAATGAAGAGCGGGATCGCGATCAGGCCATAGCTGTCAACACCGCCGAAAAGCTGCAGCGGATAGGACTGAAACAGAACCGGATTGCCTGACGCGATGATGAAGACGAACCCGGCCAGGCAAAGACAAAGACCGATCGGTACCCCGACCAGCATGATCGCGATGAAGGCGGCTGACGTGATCACTAGTTGACCCCGTCGAGTTCGGAGAGTTGAAAGCCCTTTGGCGGCGTCCGTGGCACCAGTTCGAGATCTTCGAGCAGGTTTGCCAGGCCATGAATCGTCATGGAGACCGCGAAGATCGGCAGCGTCAGATAGAGCACCCAAGTCGGCCAGTTCAGCGTTTGGGTGCGCTCGGTGTAGAGGAAGTTGAATGTCTCGGCGGCGAGCTTGCGCGCGTCGAAGCCGGCGCGGGCAAGCCCGATTGGATCCATCCAGAGGAAGCAGGTGATGACGAGCGCCACGCCGAACACGACGACCATGCCCGTCGCGATGATCTTCGCGAGCTTCTGATGCCGCGCCGTGAGGCGCTCGGTCATCATGGTGACGGCGAAGTCGAGCCTGAGCCGCGTCATGGCGGAGGCGCCGATAAAGGTCAGCCAGACCACGCAATAGACCGCCGATTCATCGATCCAGTAGATCGGGAAGTGCGAATAGCGGGTGACGACGTTCACCAGGATCAGAGCCGTCAGCAAATACATCAGCCCCATCAGCGCGATGCGCTCGAAGGCGAGCAGAAGACTCGAAGCCCTGACGACGATCCCCCGGGCGCTGAACGCTGGCATGTCCGCAATTGCCTGCTCGATCATAAAGAGCCCCGCTGCCCGCCAAGATTTCTCGTGCCATTCGAAATTGTATAATTTATACAATCTTGTCAAATGGAGATTATGGACGCCCCGGCTTTTGCTGCGGCGGACTATTTCAACGTGCGAAACGGGGCCGCCTCGATCGGAAAGGCCGGCGATGACGACGGAAGATCAAATGAAAGTCCCTCTGAAGCACCGGACGCTGTCGGCTGCGATCGTCGATCAGCTCAGGCAATCCATTCTCGACGGGACTTATCCGGCCGGCTCACAACTGCGGCAGGATGCGTTGGGCGAGGCATACGGCGTCAGCCGCATTCCAGTGCGCGAAGCGCTGTTTCAGCTCGAGGCGGAGGGGCTGGTGCGCATCGTCCCGCAAAAAGGCGCGATCGTCTCGGAGCTATCGCTGGACGAAATCAACGACGTGTTCGATCTTCGCGGAATCATGGAGCCGCGGCTTCTGGCGCAGTCGGCGCCGCACTTTGCGGAACAAGACTTTGCCGCGCTGGACGACATCCAGAAGCGCTTCGAGAAAGCGATCAAGGCGCGCAACGTCAGCGAATGGGGGCAGCTCAACGCTGACTTCCATATGGCACTATACGTTCACGCCCGACAGCCGCGTACCAAGGCGATCGTCGTGGCGCTCTTGCAGACCAGCGACCGCTACACGCGTCTGCAACTCTCCAATACCAAGGCGATGGGCACGGCCGAAAAGGAGCACGCTCACCTGATCGAGCTGTGCCGGGCGAAAGAGATCGACCAGGCCTGCCGGTTTCTGGAGCAGCATATCGAGGCTGTCAGAACCGACCTGTTGCAGGTGGTGGGCGGCGGCTCGATCGTGGCGCGCGCGGGGCGTTGATCCGGAAGCGGACCATGCATCATGCGGGGACGTCGCTGGCGAGCTTCAGCAGATTGGCCGACATTGCCGTCTTGGCGCTGTAGTCCTTCCAGGCGGTATCGCGCGCGATGTCGCGCCACTTGCTGACGGTCGCGACATCGAGCGTGCTGACCTTGGCGCCGGCCTTCTCATAGACCTTGGCGACCTCGATATCGTCGTCCTGCGCGCCCTTGCGGCCGAACGCTTCCAGTTCGCTGCCGACCGTCAGGATGATGTCCTGCTGCTTCTTGGGTAGCTTGTCGAAGATTGCCTTCGACATCATCAATGGCTCCAGCATGAACCAATAGGAGGCGCCGGCGCCCGAGGTCAGTGATTTGGCGACATCCGCGAGGCGGAACGAGATCAGGCTGGTGGAGGAGGTGATACCGGCATCGCATGCGCCGCTCTGCATCGCGGTGTAGATTTCGTTCGATGGCATCGACAGGACCGAGGCACCCGCGGTCTTCAGCACCACATCCATTTCACGCGAGCCGCCGCGCACTTTCAGCCCCTTGGCGTCGTCAGGCTCGACGATCGGTCGGGAGCGGCTGGCGACGCCGCCGGCCTGCCAGACCCATGTGAGGAGGATAATGCCCTTGTCGGCGAGGAAGTCGGTCAGCGCCTTGCCGACCGGCGCGTTCTTCCAGCGCAGGCCCTGGTCGTAGGTTGCGACCAGGCCAGGCATCAGGCCGATATTGGTCTCCGGCAGCTCGTCGCCGGCATACGGCATCGGGTAGAGGCTGATATCGAGCGCGCCCTTGCGCATTGCCGAGAATTGCGCGTTGGTCTTGATCAGCGAGGCGTTCGGATAGACGTCGGCTGCGATCTCGCCGCCGCTGCGTTTGGCGACTTCGGCGGCGAAGATGCGGCACAGCCGATCGCGGAAGTCGCCCTTGTCAATGGTGCCGCCCGGGAACTGATGCGAGATCTTCAGCGTGGTGGCCGCATCGGCCGTGCCGGTGCCGAAACGAAGCACGGCAGGCGCGGCGAGCGCAGATGCGATGACATGGCGGCGCGTGAGCATGGTTTGTCCCCTGCAAAGGGTTCTTGGATCGGCAATCCGGACCGGCTTAAGCGCATATTAGCTGAATGTGCCCGCTTCAACTAACCGTGAGAATTGCAGAACTTTGGGGCGTAGCCGGTAACAAAACCGGTCGCGCCATCGTCGTTGGGGAAGCGGCAGACGTCGCTTTCGAGAAGCCAACCCAAACCAAGGACGACCATCCCATGACCACCACCACGACCCGTATCGGCCTCGGCCTTTCTGCCGCTCTTGTTTCGCTCGGCCTCGCGTTCGCGCCGGCCGCCTTCGCTCAGGACAAAATGGGCAAGGGCGACGGCATGAAGAAGGAGTCCATGTCCAAGGACGGCATGAAGAAAGAGGACGGCATGATGAAGAAGGAAGGCATGAAGCACGACGGCATGAAAAAAGAAGACGGCATGAAGAAGAACTGAGCCGCATCGTGATTCCGGGTCTGGTGCTAACGCACCATCCCGGAATGACCGTTAAGCGGACGCGCCAGCATCGACCGCGGATCGCAGGCCTACTTCTTCTTGCCCTTGGTCTTGCGTGCGGCGTAACGCGCGTCGCGCTTGGCCTTTTGCTCAGCCTCCAGCGCCGCCTGTCTGGCGGCTTCTTCTTCCTTTTCGCGCGCTAATCTGGCGGCTTCCGCCGCGGCGGCCTCGGCCTCGCGACGTTTCTGTTCGGCTTTTTCGGCTTCCTTGGCCTCTCTCGCCTTGGCGCGGGCGGCGGCGATGGCCTCGCGCTCGGCTTGGCGGCGCTTCACCTCGGGATCATCGGGTCCCGGCTGGGCGCGAAACTTGTTCAAAATGTTCTGCCGCGCCTGCATCGCGGCCTTCTGGCGATCCGCGAAATTAGGTTCCTTGAATCCACTCATAAAAGAGGCCTTGTCGCTTTCACTCTTGGGGTTGGGCGCGCCGCGCGCGCGGATTGGCGACTAGGTAAGTGAAGCCGGGGCAAAATGCCAGCGTCGAAAGGGGTCGGGTAGAGCAGGGGAGGCTTGCGTGAGCAGCAAATGGCCCAGACTGACCCTAATGAACGGGATTACGTCAGCTTGGCTGCTCTACGAGATGGCAACGGCTGACCGAAGTCCAGGGCGAGCGCTGGCGATCCTTCAATATGGCCTTCTCGCCTGTGCGCTGATCGGGCTGGTCGGCTCGCTGGCGATGCTTGCTTCGGAGAAGTGATCGCTCTTCCAGATATTATCGCGACGGCCCCCCGGTCCAAGGACGCGCGCAACCGTCATAGCGGTCATCGCTACGCGGTCCGCGATCCGCTGCGCCTCCAGCCTGTCGCGGGCCTTCTCCCTGATTATGATCTCGATCAGTTCGAGCCGTTTGGTCTCGTCGACCGCTTCCGCCAGCAATTGCTTGTAGCGATGGTAGTCGTAGCTCGCTTCCTGCTTGGCGGAATCCTGTTTTCCTGTTTCCTGCTCGTCCATCGCACGCCCCGCACACGCGCTCGCCCGAGGGCAATGTCGATCAAGCGTTGCGCGTGCGCAACGGATTTGCGCGAGTTATACCCATTTCCGGGTCCATCGGGCTCGCGCACAAACCCGTGTAGTGTGAAGTCGTTCACAAGCACTGCGGCGGGATGATCCTATGCTCCGCGCTTTCGAAGCAGGAGCGACCCGCCATGCCGCACAATTGGTGGACCCTCAAGAACCTGGTTCTCGCCGCCGCCATCGTCTCGCTGGCCTGCGCCGTCGGTTTCTTTGCGCCCGGCCTGTCCAGGCCGGAGCCGGTCTTGAGCGCAGCGCTTGGTCCGGACTGGCAGTGCAGCCGGCTTGCATACGTTTTTACGACCTGCAGCCGGGTCAAGCATAGCCGGTCCATGCCCGTCCGCCTCGCCAAAATCCCGGTGTGCGGACGGTTGCGGACGTAATAGGATCAGGCTGGAAACGGAGCAGGCCAGAACCGGAGTTCTTCATGCAAAAGCCGTCTCGTCTTGTGCTGGCCGCGTCGGCGGCGGCTCTCGTACTCCTGCCGGCCGCAGCGCTCGCGCAGGGCGCGCCGGCTGGCGGCACTGCCGAAACGGCAACGTCGGCCCCCGCCGCACCGGAAGCCGCCGCGGCCGAAAAGGAGAAGGCAGCGCCGAAGAAAAAGAAATCGGCCAAGATGACCCGGCAGCAGGAGATCGACCGTTCGATCGACCGCGGCACGGTGCCCGCTCGTTACCGGAACTCGGTGCCGAAAGAATATCATCAGTATATTCCATTCGATAAGCGGTAGAGGCAGGCGAATAGCTGCGCTTGTCGTAGCTCGCCGCAGATCTCGCCTCTGGAGCGAGACGGAATACAGTGATCGCCAACCCAAATACCGTTTCGTTATTCGCGCTACCGCGTCTTGCTGATCAGTTTGTCACACAGAACCGTGCGGCGCACGCTCACCGTACTCGTACGGATTGGCTGTGCACGTAACGCCGATCTATAACGCCGTCGCTTGCAGCGGGGGGCAGGGCGCTCGTTCATCACGACGCGCGCTACCACTGGAGGCCACGAGGCCCGGACTCCTAGGCACTCCGGGCCTCGTCTACTCCTGATCGCGAACATTCGCGCCGCCGCTCACCTCGCTTCATCGGCAGTATCACATCGCAAAACTAAAAGCGCCGCTCGCTCGTTGGCATGCGCGCAGTGGTTTCACTGACCGTCTGGACCGCCTAACCCAGCAGCCGGTAGATGATGCTGGTCGATGCACCGGCCAGGCAGAACGCCAGCGCCATGCACACCAGCGCCTCGTCGCGATCGAATTCGGGTGGTAGCGGACTCAAGGGGTCCTCGCTCGGCCGTTTTTTCACAAGACAGTGGAAAACGTGTCGAAGGCGCTACGTTTCCTCACGTCAGGTTGTTCATCTCCGTTTGCGTCGTTTCGGTTCCGCGGCAAGCCCAGTGCTGATGCGCGCGATGCATTCCGACAAAAATCGTTATGCTTCAACGACTTTTTAAAGTTCCCTTAAATCATAAATGAGTTCCTGTTCAGGCCGCACCGCCGCGCGGCCCGAATAGCCGGGTGCCGCTCCTATCACCTACCCCAGGGAGACGGGCGCTCGGCTATTATGGGCAGCCAAATAGCGTCGGACGAAAGCCACAGATGGTCGCCGCCGCCGGCGCTTCCTTAATGATTGCGGACGGGGTGCTGACGATGCCCTCGATGCCGGCTCCGATCGTCCGCAAAGCGATCGGTCGGAAGCTGTGATTAGGGAACCGCCAACGAGAGGCGGTTAGCCTCAAATGATCGCGGGCTCTGCGTCTGAATCAATCAACAGTTGCAACCCGCGGAGAAAAATTTTGCGCAGCTTATCGGTGCATCTTTTAGCGGATTCCGTTATGGTTGTGTCGTGCCACGATGCGAGGGGATGGAACTTTTCTGCCCGAAGATGGAACTTTTCTGCCCGAAGGAGGTTCTGGTATCGGCCTTATTCTACTCATCTTTTGCAACCAACGATGACAACCATCGAATCATGATTGGGGACGGTCGTGAACCAGAAAGACTTCAAATCAATGTCCACGGATGAGCTGTGGGCACTCCACGAAGAAGTAGTCGCCAGGCTTGCAACGTCTCTGCTTGCAGAGAAACGCCTCCTTGAAGATCGCCTGAAACAACTCAAGGGCGTCGTCGAAGCTGAGCGCACGAAATCATCGACAGGGCGGCGTCCATATCCAACGGTCGTTCCGAAATTCCGGAATCCCGATCGGCCGTCCGAGACGTGGGCAGGCCGGGGGAAGACGCCTCGCTGGCTCGCTGCAAAACTGAAATCCGGCAAGCGGATCGATGATTTCCGAATTAGGAAGGTAGCCTAGGCAGGACCACGGCCGTCCGGCCGCGGCGTGCCTTGCACTTCGCCTGCGAACGCGAGTTCTCGTGCGAATTGGAAATGCCGGGCTTGAGGCGTCTTCATGCTCTCCGGCACCATCTGCGTGGCGCCGACTTGGGTCCAGATGCCGGCGTCACGATCTTCCTTCAGCTTCGCTTTCTTTCGGCTTGCCTTGGCGGGATCTGGGGCCCCGCATCGAGCGTCGTTTCAATACTCGTCTCAAAGGCCCTGACAATTCCCATGCGCGCGAACAGCATGGGTCCACGATCTTCGGCGGCATCAATAAGCATCTGGACGGCAAGCCGCCATTCCTGACGGTCGCGTTCAGGCTGAGGAAGGGCCCTGATATAGTCGGCGGCGTCTCGCAGGGTTTGCGCTGGCGGCCCCTTCGGGAGCGGCACAGGCTGAGCGAACGGACGATCCCAGGACATGTTCGAACTCCCGTCACAAACTCCAAACGACCCGAGCGCAAACGATACGGGAAGGAGGCTCGCCGGTCATTAGCTTGCGTGCCAGTGGAACCGAAGCAGGGATTCGACGCCGAGCCCCGCTGTTAGTTCCATTCCCCGAGGCTGTTTTGTCTCTAAGAGTCTTTTGTCTTCAAGGCTGTTTTGCCCGCGGCGGTCCCGCCTGGTCGGGTCTCTCGGCTTTGCAGGATACGCCTCGATAGCGGCTTCGAGCGAGTTGGCGCGTGCGCCGCTCGCGTCTGCGCAGCGGCTGCGGGATGGCGCCTGGTCGCAGATCGATCAGTTTTGAAACGCAACACCGACGAAATCGCCTTGCCGCCAGATCACGCGGCATTCCCGAATGTTGTGAAAATTATCGAAGGTCAATTCGAAATTCAGGGGCAGCAGGTTGAGGTCGTGGAGTTCAATTCCAGCCCCGCAATTCGTGACATCCTGAACGCGGCAGGTGAAGACACCGCGCTGGGCGTCAAAGAACAGCAACGCGCTTTTCGAAATCGTCGTCCTTGCGACAGATCGGCGTTCGAATTCCATCTGAGCTACCAACGGTTCACGCAGCTCTGGCAAGCAGAGGTTACCGGATTGTCCCCGGGCGGCAATCAGGTTCGGTCTTTTTCGTAAACAATCAATTTTAATGATCGCAGAAAGTCGCGTTCACCGGGCGGAGCGGCGCCGTCACGACAGTAATAGTTGCGGCTTAAGCACAGCTCCAACCGTTCCGTAGGCGGAACTCACAATCGGGCTTGCTGCGTCGCTGAAAGCCATGGCCCTCTGACATAGAGAGGGGAATCACATGGCCTTACGTTGGATGTGTGTGCTGGCGCTGTGTCTGGGGACATCAAGCGCCGCATTTGCGAGTGACCAGTCCGGTGTCTTGCGTCGAATTTCGTGTCCGGTCGTGCGCTACTACGTGGCGAAATACAGTGCGCCCGCCGCGGAGCACTGGGCACGAAGCAAGGGCGCGAGCGATGCCGAGATCGATGCGGCGCGGCGCTGCCTGCAGTCCGACACAACGCGAACGGCCAAGGCACCACGAAGGCCGCTGGCGCTCGGCAGCTACGGCTGGTGAGTAGCGGGGCGGGAGCGGCGAGGTGCGAGCCACGCCGAGCGCCGTCCCGTCGGGGCGAACGGATTCTCAATAGGACTGGTACCGCTTCTGGCGCTTGCCGCGCCCGGCATAGTACGGGTTAACGACGCATTGCGCGGGGCGGCCCGATGCCGACGCCTGACACTGCGCCATCGTTCGATAGTGGCACTCGAAATAGTAGTCCACGAAGCCCTGGTAGACCTGCAGGCAAACGGGGTAGCTCGGATCGTAGGTCTGGGCTCGGGCGGGCGCGGACAGGGCGATCGTCGCGGCCAAAATCGTCAGAGCTATTGCCGTGGCGGGTGTGTGCGGTAGTTTCATCCCAATATCCTCTCAGCCTTCCGCACAGAATTGTCGCGGTCCGTTCCCTACGGCAGAACACCAGCGCTCCGAGCTTATTCCAGCAGGTAGCACACTCGCCATTCAGACTTCCCAGTCCTGAAATCCGTACTCGCGATAGATGACGGCGCGATCGGCATGGGGGTTCAGCCGGCACTTGGCCTGGGCGAGATGCAGGTTGATGGTCCCGGGCTGACAATTGGCCGCCAGGAGTTTGCGGATGTCGTCCATCTGCTGGCGCGACTGCTGGGTCGGCTCGAGCTGCTCAAGTGCGACCAGCGCCGTCGCCAGCGCTTCCGTGACAACCCACTCGTCGTGGCCGGTGATTCCCTTTTTTGGCATGACGTCCGCATCCTTTGTCAGGGCAACGGAAGCAATCGCTGGCCGGCATCATAAGCCGAGAATCTAAACCGAGACGAGAATGAAGTCGAAATTGCGGAAAAGCGCGAAATGGTAGTGGCGATCCCAGCAGGATTCGAACCTGCAACCCACGGAGTAGAAATCCGTTACTCTATCCAGTTGAGCTATGGGACCGTCGGGGCGGTCTAGCCGCCTTGAGCCTTTCTAGCACTGCCAATATGAAAAATCCGCCTTCCCGCCAAGACGGTCGAACCGATTTCCTCAAGGGTGCGACAAAGGCAGACCGCGGGCTATCTTATATGGTCCGCCCCTGACACACATGCCTGCCTACCGGCCTTCCGCCGCCGGGCGGGTGGGACCGTTTGGACTGCCTAAGCCATGCATGCGACCCTTTAGCCTTTGCCACCGTCATCAGTCCGTCACCTTTTCGCGCATTTTTCGACGTTTCGCGGCTGATGTCCGCGGCCCCAGGGAGCTCCATCATGATCGGTTTGGTTCGCGCCACAGTGATTTGCGCCACGCTGGCGCTTGGCCTGACGGCGGCGGGGGCCGCGGACAAGGCATTCAAGCGGGATGAGCTGGCCGATTCGGCCGTGAAACTGGAGGCCCAGATCAAGAGCGAGGCGGGGCCGGTGGCGAAATCCTCTGCGACGCTGCGCAACGACGCCGACGCCGCCTTCAAGCGTTCTGACTTCCGGGTGGGCCTGCAGATCCTCGGCCAGATCGCAGCCACCACGCCGGAAGATAGCGCCAACTGGTTGCGGCTTGCCAAGACCATCTTCCAGATCCGCGCCGTCAGCTCCAGCGAACAGACCTTCCTCTACGAGCGCGCCTCGACCGCGGCCTACATCGCCTATCAGCGCGCCGGCAACCAGGCCGAGGAGGCTGATGCGCTGGCCGTGCTCGGCAGGGCGATGTCCGAGCGCAAGCTGTGGCGCCCGGCACTGGATGCGTTGCGGCTATCGCTCGACATGCGCGAGGTCGCCGAGGTCCGCGGCCAGTACGAGAAGATGCGGGATCAGCATGGCTTCCGGCTGCTCGACTATACCGTGGATTCCGACGGCGCCTCGCCGCGCGCCTGTTTCCAGTTCTCCGAAGACCTCGCCAAGCGGGTCGATTTTGCGCCATTCGTGGCGCTGGCCGGCACCGACAAGCCGGCGCTGACATCAGAGGGCAAGCAGCTCTGCGTCGACGGGCTGAAGCATGGCGAGCGTTACAATATCAACCTGCGCGCCGGCCTGCCGTCCACGGTGAAGGAGAGCCTGCCGAAATCGGCCGAGTTCAACGTCTACGTCCGCGACCGCAAGCCGTTCGTGCGCTTCACCGGCCGCGCCTATGTGCTGCCGCGCACCGGCCAGCGCGGCATTCCGCTGGTCAGCGTCAATACGCCTTCGGTGAACGTCAACGTGTTCCGGATCGGCGACCGTAACCTGATCAACACGGTGGTCGACAGCGATTTCCAGAAGACACTTTCCAGCTACCAGCTCTCCGATCTCGGCAACGAGCGCGGCGTCAAGGTCTGGTCCGGCGAGCTCGCCACCGCCTCGACGCTGAACCAGGACGTGGTGACGGCTTTTCCGGTCGACCAGGCGCTTGGAGACCTGCAGCCGGGCGTCTATGTGATGACGGCCGCCGCCAAGGGCCCGGGCAGCAGCAGCGACGATGACGGCACACTGGCGACGCAATGGTTCATCGTCTCCGACATGGGCTTGACGGCGTTTTCCGGCAATGACGGCATCCATGTCTTCGTCAATTCGCTGGCTTCGACGGAAGCCGTATCGAAGGCCGAAGTGCGGCTGGTCGCGCGCAACAACGAGATCCTGGCCACGCGCAAGACCGACGATGCCGGCCACGTGCTGTTCGAGGCGGGGCTTGCGCGCGGCGAGGGCGGGCTGTCGCCGGCGTTGCTGACGGTGATGAGCGAGAAGGCGGACTACGCCTTCCTCAGCCTGAAGACCAATGCCTTCGACCTCACCGACCGCGGCGTGTCGGGACGGATCGTGCCGCCTGGCGCCGACGCCTTCGTCTATGCCGAGCGCGGCGTCTACCGGTCGAACGAGACGGTCTACCTGACCGCGCTGCTGCGCGACGGGCAGGGCAACGCCATGGCCGGCGGGCCGCTGACGCTGGTGATCGAGCGGCCGGACGGCGTCGAATTTCGCCGCGCCCAGCTCCCCGACCAGGGCGCGGGCGGCCGCTCCCTGGCCGTGCCGCTCAATTCGGCGGTCCCGACCGGGACCTGGCGCGTGCGCGCCTTTACCGACCCCAAGGGGTCGTCCGTCGGCGAGACCACCTTCATGGTCGAGGACTACATCCCCGAACGGATCGAATTCGACGTCTCGGCCAAGGAGAAGGTGATCAAGGCTGAGACCCCGGTTGAACTGAAGGTCGCTGGCAAGTTCCTTTATGGTGCGCCGGCGTCGGGCCTGCAGCTCGAAGGCGACATGCTGGTCGCGCCGGCGGCCTCCGGGCGGCCCGGCTATCCCGGCTATCAGTTCGGCGTGGAGGACGAGGAAACCGCTTCCAACGAGCGCACCCCGATCGAGAACCTGCCGGAGGCCGACGCCAACGGTGTGGCGACCTTCCCGGTGTCGCTGGCGAAGGCGCCGACCTCGACCCAGCCGCAGGAGGCGCAGATCTTCATCCGCATGGTGGAGACCGGCGGCCGCGCGGTCGAGCGCAAGCTGGTGCTCCCCGTGGCGCCGACCGCGGCTCTGATCGGCATCAAGCCGCTGTTCGGCGACAAGAGCGTCGCTGAAGGCGACAAGGCCGAGTTCGACGTGGTGTTCGTCAGCCCGGACGGCAAGCAACTATCGCGCGATGGTCTGCGCTACGAACTCCTGAAGATGGAGTCGCGCTATCAGTGGTATCGGCAGCATTCGTCCTGGGAATATGAGCCGGTCAAATCCACCAAGCGCGTTGCCGACGGCGACCTGACGCTGACATCAGACAAGGCGGCGCGGGTGTCGGTCGCGCCGGAGCCCGGCCGCTATCGCCTCGACGTCAAATCGAACGAGACGGATGGCCCGATCACCTCGGTGCAATTCGACGTCGGCTGGTATTCCGACAGTAGCGCCGATACGCCTGATTTGTTGGAGACCTCGATCGACAAGCCGGAATACGCCTCCGGCGACACCATGGTGGTGTCGGTCAGTGCCCGCACCGCCGGCAAGCTCACGGTCAACGTGCTCGGTGACCGCCTGCTGACGACCCAGACCGTCGACGTCAAGGAAGGCACCCAGCAGGTCAAATTGACCGTCGGCAAGGACTGGGGCACCGGCGCCTACGTGCTGGCGACGCTGCGGCGACCGCTGGACGCGGCGGCGTTGCGGATGCCCGGACGGGCAATCGGGCTAAAATGGTTTGGGATCGACAAGAAGGCGCGTACGCTCCAAGTCACGCTGTCGCCGCCGCCGCTGGTTCGGCCCGGCACCAGCTTGAAGATTCCGGTCAAGCTCGGCGGGCTCAATCCCGGCGAGGACGCCAAGGTCGTCGTCGCCGCGGTCGATGTCGGCATTCTCAATCTGACCAACTACAAGCCGCCGGCACCCGATGACTATTATCTCGGCCAGCGCCGCCTGACGGCCGAAATCCGTGACCTCTACGGCCAGTTGATCGACGGCATGCAGGGCACGCGCGGCCAGATCAGGACCGGCGGCGATTCCGCCGGCGCCGAGATGCAGGGCTCGCCGCCCACGCAGAAGCCGCTCGCGCTCTATTCGGGCATCGTCACGGTTGGCGCCGACGGCACCGCCGAGATCAGTTTCGACATTCCGGAATTCGCCGGCACCGCGCGGGTGATGGCGGTGGCGTGGAACGCGACCAAGCTCGGCCGTGCCACCATCGATGTCACGGTGCGCGATCCCGTGGTGCTGACGGCGACGCTGCCGCGCTTCCTGCTCAATGGTGACAAGGGCACCATGAGTTTCGACCTCGACAATGTCGAAGGCGCGCCCGGCGACTACAGCATCAGCGTGAAGACGTCGGGACCCGTGAAGGTGACGGGTAATCCGACCACGACGGTCAAACTCGCGGCCAAGCAGCGGACCTCGATGTCGCTGGCGCTCGATGCCGGCGGCGCCGGCGCCGCCAATCTCGACGTCGACATCAAGGGCCCGAACGGCCTGACGCTGGCGCGGCATTATGCGCTCGACGTCAAGGCGGCGACGCAGGTGCTGGCGCGGCGCTCGATCCGGACATTGGCGAAAGGCGAGAGCCTGACGCTGACCCCGGACATGTTCTCCGACCTGGTGTCCGGCACCGGCAGCGTCTCGCTGTCGGTCAGCCTCTCGACCGCACTCGATGCGGCGACCATTTTGAAGGCGCTGGATCGTTATCCGCACGGCTGCTCAGAGCAGATCACCAGCCGCGCGATGCCGCTGCTCTATGTCAATGATCTCGCGGCCGGCGCGCATCTGGCGATGGATACCGCCGTCGACCAGCGCATCAAGGACGCCATCGAACGGCTGCTGGCGCGGCAGGGCTCGAACGGCTCGTTCGGCCTGTGGTCGGCCGGCGGCGAAGACGCCTGGCTCGATGCCTATGTGACGGACTTCCTGACGCGAGCCCGCGAAAAGGGCTTTGCTGTGCCGGACGTGCTGTTCAAGAACGCACTCGACCGCATCCGCAACTCGGTGGTCAATGCCAACGAGCCGGAAAAGGACGGCGGCCGCGATCTGGCCTACGGCCTCTACGTGCTCGCCCGCAATGGCGCAGCGCCGATAGGCGACCTTCGCTATCTCGCCGACACCAAGCTGAGCAATCTCGCGACCCCAATCGCGAAGTCGCAGCTTGCGGCGGCGCTGGCGCTGGTCGGCGACCGGACGCGCGCGGAGCGGGCCTATACGGCAGCGGTTGAAGCGCTGGCGCCAAAGCCCGTGTTCGAGTTCGGCCGCGTCGATTACGGCTCGGCGCTGCGCGACGCGGCGGCGCTGGTCTCGCTCGCCAGCGAAGGCAACGCGCCGCGGGCGACACTGACGCAGGCCGTTCAGCGGGTCGAAGCGGCGCGGGGGCTTACGCCCTACACCTCCACGCAGGAGAATGCTTGGATGGTGCTGGCCGCGCGGGCGCTGTCGAAGGAAACGCTGGCGCTCGATATCGATGGATCGCCGGTCAAGGCCGCCGTCTATCGCAGCTACAAGGCCGAGGCGGTGGCCGGCAAGCCGGTCA
Source organism: Bradyrhizobium sp. LMTR 3 (assembly GCF_001693485.1). GTDB lineage: Bacteria > Pseudomonadota > Alphaproteobacteria > Rhizobiales > Xanthobacteraceae > Bradyrhizobium. The sequence goes on along the minus strand of NZ_MAXC01000014.1, from coordinate 70,562 downwards.
AGATCACCAACACCGGCGATGCGCCGGTGCAGGCGGTGGTCTCGGTCTCGGGCTCGCCGGTTACGCCGGAGCCCGCGGCTTCCAACGGCTTCAAGATCGAGCGCAGCTATTTCACGCTCGACGGCAAGCCCGCCGACGTCGCCAAGGCCAAGCAGAACGATCGCTTCGCGGTGGTGTTGAAGATCACCGAGGCCAAGCCGGAACGCGGACATATCATGGTGGCCGATTATCTGCCGGCCGGTCTCGAGATCGACAACCCGCGTCTGGTGTCGTCAGGTGATAGCGGCACGCTGGACTGGATCGAGGACGGCGAGGAGCCGGAACATACGGAGTTCCGAGACGACCGCTTCACCGCGGCGATCGAGCGCGCCAGCGACGACCAGTCGGTGTTTACGGTGGCCTACATCGTGCGCGCGGTCTCGCCCGGCAAATACGTGCTGCCGCAGGCCTATGTCGAGGACATGTACAACCCCTCGCGCTACGGCCGTACCGGTACCGGCTCGGTTGAAGTGCGTCCAGCGAAATGAGCGATGGTGGGATGAGCGACGTGGTGTCACCACAATCTCAATCGTCATGCCCGGGCAAGCCCGGCCATGACGGTGGTATTGGGCCTCGCCGCTTTTTTCGGATCGCCGTAACGCTGGCCTTTATCCTCGTCGTCATCACGACCGCCTTCGCGGGTTGGGTCTACTCACTGGGGCCACTGCCGCTGGAAGAGGCGCGCAAAGTCTCCACCACCATCGTCGATCGCAACGGCAAGCTATTGCGCGCCTATGCGATGGCCGATGGACGCTGGCGGCTGTCGGTGGAGGCAAAGACCGCGGTCGATCCCGGCTATCTGAAGGTGCTACTCGCGTATGAAGACCGCCGGTTCTGGTCGCATGGCGGCGTCGATCCGCTGGCGCTGGGACGCGCCGCGCTGCAACTCGCTACAAGCGGCCACATCGTCTCCGGCGGCTCGACGATTACGATGCAGCTCGCGCGGCTGATGGAGCCGCGGCGCGAGCGCTCGGTCTACGCAAAGCTGCGCCAGATGGTGCGCGCGGTCCAGCTCGAGCGGCAACTGAGCAAGGACGAAATCCTCGATCTCTATCTGGCGCTGGCGCCGTTCGGCGGCAATCTCGAAGGTATCCGCGCCGCATCCATTGCCTATTTCGGCAAGGAGCCGAAGCGGCTTTCACTCGCTGAAGCCGCATTGCTGGTCGCGCTGCCGCAATCGCCGGAACGCCGCCGGCTCGACCGTCATCCGGAAGCCGCCCACGTCGCGCGGGACCGCGTGCTGGCACGGATGGTCGAGGATGGCGTGGTGTCGCAACAGGACGCGGCGCAGGCCAAGGCGGTGGCGGTGCCGCGGCTGCGCAAGCCGATGCCGATCCTGGCGCCGCATTCCTCCGATGCCGCGATGGCGACGGTGAAAGATGCGCCGCTGATCAAGCTCACGCTGGATTCCGGCTTGCAGAAAACGCTGGAAGCCTTGGCGCGCGACCGTGCCGTGACGCAGGGGCCGAATATTTCAGTCGCCATCATCGCGGTCGACAACGAAACGGGCGACGTGCTGGCGCGCGTGGGCTCGGCGGATTATTTCGACGAGCGCCGCGCTGGCCAGGTCGATATGACCCGCGCCGTGCGCTCGCCCGGATCGACGCTAAAACCGTTCATCTACGGGCTCGCCTTCGAGGATGGCTTTGTGCACCCCGAGAGCCTGATCGACGACCGCCCGATCCGCTTCGGCTCCTATGCGCCGGAAAATTTCGACATGATGTTCCAGGGCACCGTGCCGGTGCGTAAGGCGTTGCAACTCTCGCTGAACGTGCCGGCGATCGCGCTGCTCGACCGCGTCGGCTCCAGCCGGCTGTCGTCGCGGCTGAAACAGGCAGGCGGCAACCTCGTGCTGCCGAAGGACGAGGCGCCGGGCCTTGCGATGGGCCTGGGCGGCGTCGGCGTCACCTTGCAGGACCTGGCGCAGCTCTATGCCGGGCTGGCGCGGTTGGGCACGGCGCGGCCGCTGCGCGAGATCATGCTCGCCCAAGAAAAAGATAACTCCGAGCGCGAGCCGTTGCGGCTGATGGACCAGGCCGCCGCCTGGCAGGTCGGCAACGTGCTGCTTGGCACGCCGCCGCCGGAAAACGGCGTGCATAACAAGATCGCGTTCAAGACCGGCACCAGCTACGGCTATCGCGACGCGTGGTCGGTCGGTTTCGATGGCCGCATCACGATCGGCGTGTGGGTTGGGCGTCCCGACGGCGCGCCGGTGCCGGGCCTGATCGGCCGCACCGCCGCCGCGCCGATCCTGTTCGACGCTTTTGCGCGCACCGGAAAAATCCCGGCGGCGCTGCCGAAGCCGCCAAAGGGAGCGCTGATCGCCAGCAACGCCAAACTGCCATTGCCGCTGCGGCGGTTCCGTCCCGTCGGCGAACTGATCCGGACCGGCAGCGATTCCACCCCGCGCATCCAGTTTCCCCTGAACGGTTCGCGCATCGACGTCGACCGTTCAAGCGACGGGCAGGCCGCCGCGATGCCGGTCAAGGTTGCCGGCGGCGTGTTGCCGCTGACCATCATGATGAACGGCGCCTCGGTCGGCGAGATCGACAGCCGTCGCCAGCGCCTGGTCGACCCGCCCGGACCGGGCTTTGCCCGGCTGACCGTGATCGACGCGACCGGCGCGGCCGATACCGTGGTGATCCGGGTACAGTAAGGAAAAACGCTCTGATGACCACGACTTAGGGGTTTTGCGGTGTTGTTTGCAGTGCGGTTTCATCGTATGCGAACGGCATGGTGGAAACCTTGCACCCCCCACGCTTTGGAGCGGGCCAACAGCCTGTAAAACCTGCGCATTCCGGGCGCAGGCTGGCCGTTGTGTTCGACTTCGCGACGGCCAATCATTTTCGCGCCATCGTGTTTCTGGTGCTCTGCGGCATCGTGCTTTTCCTGCCCGGATTCTTCAACATTCCGGCAATCGACCGCGACGAGGCGCGCTTTGCGCAGGCGACCAAGCAGATGGTCGAAAGCGGCGATTTCGTCGACATCCGCTTCCAGGACGACGTCCGCTACAAGAAGCCGGTCGGCATCTACTGGCTGCAGGCCGCGGTGGTCGAAACCGCCTCATCACTCGGCCTGCCGCGCGCGCAGTTGCGCATTTGGCTTTACCGGATTCCCTCCCTGATCGGGGCTATCGGTGCGGTTCTCCTGACCTATTGGGCGGCGCTCGCCTTTATCACGCGGCGCGGGGCTGCGCTGGCAGCACTGATGATGTGCAGTTCCGTCCTGCTCGGCGCCGAAGCAAGGCTGGCCAAAACCGACGCGATGCTGCTGTTGACCGTTGTCGCCGCGATGGGGGCAATGGCGCGGGTGTATCTGTCCTGGCAGCGTGGCGAGGATCCGGCGCGTCCGCCCTGGGCCCCGCCGGCGATCTTCTGGACGGCGCTGGCCGGCGGCATCCTGCTCAAGGGGCCGCTGATCCTGATGTTCGTCGGGCTGACCATCCTGGCGCTCGCGATCCTCGACCGCTCGGCGGCATGGCTTTGGCGGCTGCGCCCGGTCTGGGGGCTGATGTGGACGCTGGTGCTGGTCCTGCCCTGGTTCGTTGCGATCTTCTGGCGCGCGGGCGAGGCATTCTTCTCCAATTCGCTCGGCGGCGACATGCTGAGCAAGCTCGGTGCGCAGGAGTCCCATGGCGCGCCGCCCGGCCTCTATCTGCTGCTGTTCTGGGTCACGTTCTGGCCGGGCGCGGCGCTGGCGGGAATGGCGGCTCCGGCGGTATGGCGCGCGCGGCGGGAGCCCGGCGCGCAATATCTTCTGGCGTGGCTGGTTCCGTCATGGATCGTGTTCGAACTGGTGCTGACCAAGCTGCCGCATTACGTGCTGCCGCTCTACCCGGCGATTGCGATCCTCACCGCCGGCGCGCTGGAGCGCCGCGTGCTGTCGCGCTCCTGGCTGATGCGCGGTGCGGCCTGGTGGTTTGTCATTCCGGCCGGGGCATCCGTGATCGCCGTCATCGGCGCCATCAAGCTGACGCATTACCCGGCATTTCCGGCCTGGCCCTTCCTGGCGGCGGCGATGATTTTCGGCCTGATCGCGTGGTGGATGTTCGAGGACAGCCGCGCCGAGCGCTCGCTGTTGAATGCCGTGGTCGCGGCGATGTTTCTGGCGGTCGGAATCTACGGCATTGTCATGCCGTCGCTGACTGCAATGTTTCCAAGCGCCGAGATCGCGCGCGCGCTTCGCAACGTGGTCTGCGTCGGGCCAAAGGCGGCGGCCGCGGGCTTTCACGAGCCGAGCCTTGTCTTCATGACGGGTACCGGCACACTGCTCACCGACGGATCCGGCGCGGCCGATTTCCTCGGGCAGGGCAGTTGCCGCTTCGCGCTGGTGGAATCGCGCACGGAGCGCGCCTTCGTCCAACGCGCTGAAGCAATCGGGCTGCGCTATAATGTAGCGAAGCGGATCGAGGGCTATAACATTTCGCAGGGCAAGGCGATCTCGATCGCGATCTTCCGCTCGGAAGGCACGGAGTAAGATGGCCGCGAGCCGTTCTGTCGACGATTCCACAAACTATCTTGCGCGTTTCGCCACGCTGGCGTGGCTGTCTTTGGCGCAGCTCGTGCGGTCGCCGTCGCATTCGCGACGGGCCGAGGCCGGTCGCCGCGCTGCGCGTCACGCCTTGTGGATCTCGGCAGGTCTCGGCGCAGCGATCGTGGTGCTGATGTATGCGATCGACGCGTGGGAAATCGCCCAGATGCCAAAGCGCGGTACGCCCTCGCTGTGGTGGGTCCGCATCCTCACCGATTTCGGCAAGGACGAATATGTGTTGGCGGGGCTGGCAGGATTGCTGATCGCGGTCGCGATCGCCGCACCGGCCCTGCATGGCATCAGACGGTCACTGCTGCTCGGTCTCGGAACACGGCTGCAGTTCATCTTCTGCGCCGTCGCCGTGTCCAGTCTGGTCACAGAGGTGCTGAAATACAGCATCGGCCGCGGCCGGCCGTTTGTCGGTGGCGAGGCCAACGCTTTCCACTTCTCGCACTTTGCGGGCAACCCCGCTTATTTCAGCTTTCCTTCCGGCCATGCCACGACCGCCTTTGCACTCGCTTTCGCCGTGTCGGTCATCTGGCCGAAGGCTCGCTTTGCGATGGCCGTCTATGCCCTCATCATTGCGGCGACCCGTCTGGTGCTGGTCGCCCACCATCCGAGTGACGTGGTTGCCGGGGCCCTGATCGGCATCGTCGGCGCGATGTTCGTGCGATACTGGTTTGCCGCCCGCCGGCTCGGATTTGCGATCCAGCGCGACGGCAGCATCGTGTCCCTTGCCGGGCCCTCGTCCGGGCGCCTCAAAAGGGTTGCCCGGGGCGCTTTCGCCCCATAAAAGCGGACGCCACCAGACGGCCCGATACGCCCCGGTTCCCTTCCAAACCAACCAGACGAGTGCCGATTTGACACCTGCCGACAGAGATGCGGTCGTCGTTTCAATCGTTGTGCCGGTCCGCAACGAGGCGGACAACGTCGCGCCGCTGATTGCGGAAATCGTCAGCGCGCTCGGCAGCCGCTGGGCCTACGAGATCATCTATGTCAACGACGGTTCGACGGATGCGACCGCCGAGCGGCTGACGGCGATGATGAAACAGTATCCGCAGCTTCGGCAATTGAAGCACGCCGCCTCGACCGGGCAATCGGCAGCGGTGCGCAGCGGCGTGCGGGCCGCGCGCGGTGCCATCGTGGCAACGCTCGACGGCGACGGGCAAAACAATCCGGCGTTCCTGCCGGACCTGATCGCGGCAGTCGAAAAAGGCGACGGCCGCGTCGGCCTTGCGGCAGGCCAACGGGTCGGGCGCAAGGACACCGGCTTCAAGAAACTGCAGTCGCGGATCGCCAACGGCGTGCGCAACGCGATCCTGCGCGACGGCACCCGCGACACCGGCTGCGGGCTGAAGGCGTTCCCGCGCGAGGTGTTTCTCTCTATGCCCTATTTCGACGGGTTGCATCGGTTCCTGCCGGCGCTGGTCCGCCGCGAAGGTTTCGACATCGCTTACGTCGACGTGATCGACCGCCCGCGCCATTCCGGCGTGTCCAATTACGGCTTCTTTGACCGGTTATGGATCGGGATCATGGATATCGCCGGCGTGTGGTGGCTGATCCGGCGCAAGAAGTCGACGCCCGTTGCGATCGAGGTTCGCTGATGCTGATTCAATACGGCCAGGCGCTCGGCGACTATCTGTACGACGTGTTCGTCGCCAAGTTCGATTTTTGGCTGGCTTTCGGGCTGGTCGCGCAATTGCTGTTCACCGCACGCTTCCTGGTGCAGTGGATCACGAGCGAACGCGTCGGGCAGAGTGTGGTGCCGATGGCGTTCTGGTTCTTCTCGATGGGCGGCGGCACGATGACGCTGATCTACGGCATCGCCAAACGCGAGCCCGTGATCATCATCGGCCAGTCGCTGGCCACGATCATCTACATCAGAAACATCATGCTGATCGTGAAGAACCGAGGCACCGCCTCGAAGACGCTCGATCGCTGACTGTCAGCGGCTCGGCGCCGCCGTGGGCAGTGCGGGCAATTCGCTTTCAGCGTTGCGATGGGCGGCGAGTTCGCCGGCGGCGGCGAGTTCGCCGGCGGCATCGAGCACGGGGTAGGCGACCGAGCAGATGTGCGAGTGGATGCGCCGGAGGTCGCGCAACACGTCGAGATGAAGCGACGTGGTTTCGATGGTTTCGGGCCGGCCTTCACGCAAGCGGTCCAGGTGCCGCTCGGTGGCGGCGAGTTCGGCATTGCGCAGCGCGGCCTTTTCGGCCAGCAATTTTCGCGCTTCGTTGAGGTCACCCGACATGAAGACCCCGAACGCGATCCGCAGCGAATCCATCGTGCGCTTGTGGAAAGCGGAAAGCTCCTCGGCGCCCTCGGCCGAGAACTGGAAGCGGCGCTTGATCTTCTTGGTTGCCAGTTCGCTCAGATTCTTGTCGATGATGTCGCCGATATGCTCGAGGTTGATGGCGAAGGAGACGATCTCCATCGCCCGGTGTCCCTCGCGCTCGTCGAGACTGCCGCGGGTGAGTTTCGTGACATAGAGCTTGATCGCCTCGTCGAGGCTGTCGACGCTGTTGTCCATCCGCGAGACCTCGTCGACTAGCGCACGGTCGTTGGTCATCATCGCCGCCATCACTTTGCGCAGCATGATCTCGACGTGATCGCCCATATGCAGGGTTTCGCGGGCGGCATCCGCCAGCGCGAGGGAAGGAGTCTCGAGTGCGCTCTCGTCGAGATAGCGCGGACCTGTCGGGTCGGCCTCCTTGACGCGCTCGGGCAGCAACCTCTTCAACAGACGCGCCATGCCGTCGAGCAGGCCAATGAAGAGAGCTGCGGTCGCAACGTTGAAGGCGATGTGGAACAGGGCGGTCGCCTTGGCTACATCCGGTTGCCATGCGATCAGAAGCTCCGCGATCGGCTGCAGGAACGGCGCCACCAGCAGCACGCCGACAAGCCGGTTGACGAGATTGCCGAGCGGAAGGCGATAGCTGGCGGGATTGTCGCGGCGCGCGCCCTCGACGATCGGATTGATGGCGCTGCCGAGATTGGCGCCGAGCACGAGCGCCAGCGCCGCATAGGGGGTGATGAAATGCGCATAGGCCAGCGACATCACCAGCAGCACGCTGGCAACAGAGGAATGCACGAGCCAGGTCACGATCGCAGCGAACAGGATGCAGAGCACGGGATCGCCGGTGATGGCGTTCATGAATACGCGCACACCCGGCGCGTTCTCCGCCGGCGCCAGCGTATTGAGCAGGATGTGCAGCGCCAGCAGCATCAGGCCGAGGCCGATAAAGACGCGGCCGATGTCCTTGATGCGCGAGCGCGGCCCGGTGCGGAAGGCGACCAGGCCGACGATGAACAGCACCGGCGCGACGGCGGCGATGTTGAACGACAGGATCTGCACGATCAGCGTGGTGCCGACATTGGCACCGAGCATGATGGCGAGCGCAGGCACCAGGCTGACGAGCCCGTCCGACGTAAACGAGCTCGTGATCAGCGCCGTCGCGGTGCTGCTCTGGAGCAGCGCGGTCAGGCCGAGGCCGGCGGCGAGGGCGGAGAAGCGGTTGCTCAGGGCCTTTGCCAGTAACAGACGCAGGTTCGGCCCGAACGCGCGCAGAATCCCGCTGTGGACCATGTGCAAGCCCCACAGCAGCAATGCTACGCCGCCCATCAGGTCGAGAAGGACGAGGCTTCCCATACGCGTCAATTTCCGCCAAATCGAGTCGAAGGGTCAGGCTACCGCCTAACGAGGGGCGATCAACCCTTTAATTTGCCGAAAATTGCACTGCACGGGCGCGGCCCGAGCGTGCCTTGCCGGTGTTCGAAGGTCTTGGTTCGAAGGTCCTGGCGGCTCCGGGTTCGGTAAACGGAATTCGAACGTATCGGTTACATTGCGAGCCGTTGCGCTAGGTCAATTCCAACAATTCTTCGGTAAAGCTGAGGGCACCTTCGGGTGAATCACTCCAGCAAGGCCAGGATAGACATGTTAGCGAATCGCCGCAGAAGCGAACGACGGGCGTGCAGAAACTTTGCGAAAATACAGTTTGCGACCGGCGGATTGCCGCGCGACTGCATGATTACTGACATGTCGGATGGCGGCGTGAAGATCATCGCCGAATATCCCGAAATTCCTCCCGAATTCACGGTGATCTTTTCGGAGGGAAGGCCGCGTCAGTGCAAGCTGGCCTGGCGGATCGGTTGCGAACTCGGCGCGCAATTCCTCGACTAGGCGGCCCGGCGAAACGGGACGGCACGCGCGCGCCTGGCGGCGATGCGCCCGCAAAGGTCACCAATTACCGCAAAAGCGGGCCAGTTTAACCGGAACTTAGGGTTAAGCTGTGAACACTTCTGGACAGTCGCCGCCGTGAGTCCCGCTACATGTTCCAGAAGTTGCCCCATCCGCTCCGCGTCACGCGGCTCCTTGCGTGCACGTCGACCCTGATCCTGGCGTTGGGGCTTGGCGGCTGCCAGACCTCGGGACTGTCAGACATTACCGGTTCGATCGGCGAGAAGGCCGACGCTGACCACGCCACCGATCCGCGCCGCGATATCCAGCTTTACCAGGAACGCTATCGCGCCAATCCGAAGGATGCCGACGCGGCCCTGAAATACGGTAAGGCGCTTCGCGCGACAGGGCAGCGGTCGCAGGCGGTTGCGGTGCTCGAACAGGCCTCCATCGCCCATCCGGGCAATAGACTGTTGCTCGCAGCCTACGGCCGCGCGCTGGCGGATAACGGCAATTTCCAGCAGGCCTTCGAGGTGCTCGGCCGCGCCCACAGCCCCGACGATCCCGATTGGCGCCTGCTGTCGGCGCAGGGGGCAACACTGGATCAACTCGGCCGATACGAGGAGGCGCGGCAATACTATGCGAGCGCGCTGAAAATCGTGCCCGACCATCCGTCGGTGCTGTCCAATCTCGGACTGTCCTACGTGCTTTCGAAGGATCTGCCCAGGGCCGAGGAGACGCTGCGCCGCGCCCACAGCCTGGCCGGGACCGATCCGCGCGTGCGCGCCAATCTTGCACTGGCGGTCGGCCTGCAGGGTCATTTTGCCGAGGCAGAAAAGATCGTGAAGGCCGATCTGCCGCCGGCCGAGGCGGCAGCCAACGTCGCGCAATTGAAGCGGATGCTGGCGCGAAAGGACAAGGAGAACGCGCGGGCCGAGGCCGACAAGATGCCGATCGCCGCGGCCCGGCGCGCCGACTAGTCTAGCGCTCTGCCGGTTCGAATCGAATCAGAGCCAACAGAGCCTGAATTCCCCCGGATCAAGTCCGGGGCAGGCTTTCGCCCGAAAGCGCGATCAGCGTCGCCGTCCGACGCTGCTCCGTCATCCTTTGCTCACGCCCTACGGGCCGTCGCGCCCTGCAGCTTCTTGATGATCGGCGCCAGGAACGAAATCCGTGACCGCTTGGTCACGGCATGGCCCGTCATGCGCTGCGCGATCTGCAGGAACATCTGGGTGGTGCGATGCTTGGCGGCGATCTGCGCGATCATCTGGCCGTTGTTGGCGGCGGTGCCGAACATCTTCGAATCGAACGGAATGGCTGCGATCGGCTGGCTCTCGATTGCCTTGGCGAATTCGCGCGTGGAGATCTCCGGACGCTTGTGCATGCCAACCTGATTCAGGCAATAGAGCGGCGGGCGGTCATTGGGCCGCGCCGCCTTCAGCACGTTCAGCATGTTCTTGGTGTTGCGCATATTGGCGAGGTCAGGCTCGGCGACGATCAGAATGTCGTCTGCGCCGACCAGCGTGCGCTTGGTCCATGCCGACCATTGGTGGGGAACGTCGAGCACGATGCAGGGGGTCGTCATGCGCATCGTATCGAAGATCGCATCGAACGCGTCGGCGCCGAAATCGTAGACCTGGTCCAAGGTCGCCGGCGCCGCCAAGAGGTTGAGGCGGTCGGTGCATTTCGCCAGCAGACGCTCCATGAAGGCGGAGTCCGGCCGTTCCTGCTGGAATACGGCATTGGCAATGCCCTGTACCGGATCCTGATTGTAATCGAGGCCGGCGGTGCCGAAGGCAAGGTCGAGATCGATCACGACGGAATCGAGCGCGAGATCGCGCGCAATCGTCCAGGCCACGTTATGCGCGACGGTGGACGCACCGACGCCGCCCTTGGCGCCGACGACGGCGACGATGCGGCCGACGGCCACGGCCTCGGAGGCCGCGTACAGGCCGCATATTGCGCGCACGACGTCGATGGGTTCGATCGGTCCGGTAACGTAGTCGCTGACGCCGCGCCGCACCAGTTCGCGATAGGGCGTGACATCGTTTGCGCTGCCGATCACGACGACGCGCGTTCCCGCGTCGCAGACGGTCGCGAGTTCATCGAGCCCCTCGAGGATGTCGCTGCCGGGTTCGGTCTCCAGCAGGATCACATTCGGCGTCGGCGCGGTGTGGTAGGCCTCGATGGCGGCGGCAATACCGCCCATGTGAACCGACAGGTGCGCCTTGCCGAGACGGCGGTCTTCGCTCGCCGCGCGAACCGCGGTTGCGATCGCTACGCTGGCGCAAAAGGCCTGTACAGACACGCGCGGTGCCGGCGAGATGTATTCCTCGGGCTGCGCCGGCGTGTCGTCCAGTTGATCGTCGGAGTTTTGAAAGACGCGGCTGATCATTTGCCTGTATCGCTGAGTTTGGCCTGGTCGGCTTGGGGGTAGGTGGTCGCGGTCGACATGCCCTTGCGATATTTGTCAAAGGCGATGTTGCGCCGCGACGTATAGGCGGCGCTCTCGGGACGCGGCTGTTCGAGGTCGGCGGGATTGTCGATCATGGCGGCAAGGTTGCGCTGGGTGGCGCAGCCGAAATTGTGGTACTGGCGGTTTTCGTTGTAGGCGACGTTGTCGATGTTCGGGCCGAGGTCTTGCGGCCACAGGCCGCACGGACCGGCCACCGCCTTGATCTTCGGATAGCTCAGCCTGATCGTCGGCAAGGTCCTGATATCGTCGGGGTGGTAGTGACGCCGCGTGATGGCGCGCGAGGGCACGCCGCCCGCCATCAGCACCGATCGGATTTCCTGATACGACGACGCGGCCGCGCGCGCGTTCGCCGTGTCGATCGGGACATCGGCGACGATTGCGCCGGTGCCTTCGCGCATCCAGGCCTGCGCCAGGCCCATGACGTCGGCGCGCTGCGGCCCGGAGAGGCCGCCGCGGCCTCGGCCGACGAACACGACGATCGAGTGGTCGGCTTCGGTCACGGCAATTGGATGACGGTGGCGGTAATCATCAGACACGCTCGCGGTAGTCACGACTTCCGTGGACTGCCACGTGCAAGCGCCGAGTGTCGCCGAAAGGCCGAGAAGGGCGCCGAGCAGCCCTCCGGCCTTGACGCGATGGAGCGGTGTTCTGGTTATCATCGTTCTGTCCTCGTCCCCACGCGGTGAACAGTTCTGAAACTCAATCAATGATGAAGCCAAAGTTGCCCTGGACGCCGGCGACCGGATCGATGCGAGCGGCGACGCCGTAGATCCGGTTGATGCGTCCGAGCAGCGTGGATTGGGAGTCGGATGCCGACGCAAACCCGTCATCGGGCCGCGACAGTTCCTTCTGCGCCACCGCCCGAACGACATAGGGCGTCACGACGACCATCAGCTCGGTCTGGTTGTTGACGAAGTCCTGGCTGCGGAACAGCGCGCCCAGAACCGGCAATTGATCGAGCCCCGGCAAGCCGTTGATCGCCTGCTTGGTTTGTTCCTGGATCAGTCCCGCCATCGCGATTGAGCCGCCGGACGGAATTTCCAGCGTCGTCTCGGCGCGGCGGGTCTTGATCGAGGGAATGGTTGTTCCACCTGGGCCGCCAGTCAGGGAGTTTTCGGTCGAGACTTCCGACACTTCGGTCATGACCCGCAGGCTGATCCGTCCCTCGGACAGCACTACAGGCGTGAAGTTGAGCGAGATGCCAAATTTCTTGAAGCTGACCGTCTGGACGCACCCGCTGATGACACCAGTCGTTGATGTTTGGCAGCTCACGCCGGTCGGAATGGGAAATTCGCCGCCTGAAATAAATGTCGCGGACTCGCCGGAGATCGCCGTCAGATTGGGCTCCGCCAACGTCCGCACCACGCCCGCGCTCTCCATCGCGCGCAGGGTGGCGGTGACCGTCGGCACACCAGCTTTGTTCAAAGCCGCCCCGACCAAGCCGTTGTCGGCGACGAGCGGTGCATTGTTGGCGGTGAACGGATTGTTGTTCCTGAAAACGACCGCCGCGGTGCCGTAGTTCATGCTGGCACTGAGATCGACACCCAATTGCTTGACGATGTCCCGCCGGACTTCCGCGACAGTGACCTTCAACATCACCTGGTCGCGGCCGCGAACGACGATCGAGTTGACGACCTTCTCGGACCCGCCGACCAGCCGCGCGGCGATCTCGCCGGCCTGCTGGGCTTCGACCGGGCTCGACACCGAGCCGGTCAACAGCACGCTGTCGCCGACGCCCTCGATCTGAACCCCCGGCAACGACTGCCGCAGCGCGGCGCGCACGCCGTTGAGATCGCGCTTGATTGCGATGTCGTAGGACGCGATCTGCTGGCCGTCGCCGTCGAAAAACACCACGTTGGTCTGGCCGACGGCGCCGCCGATGATATAGGCCCGTTGCGGGGAGCGAATGACGGCATTGGCGATCTTCGGATCGGCGACCAGCACATCCTTCACATCGCGCGGCAGATCGACGATCACCGACTTGCCGACACCGAGCGACAGGAAGCGCATCTTGACCGGGCCGATTGCGGAGGTCGTCACCGGATCCTTGTCGGACTCGGCTGCGACCACGGGCAGCAGCGGCCCGAGCGTCAGCGCGGCGACAGCCGACAATAACAGGGTGCGCACCGCCACGGTTCGCATCGCTGACTGATTTTCCCCAAACTTCATATCGGGCGTCCTTTCGGTCACTTCTGTGCCGTCGTTTGATTGGCGACTCCGTAGCGAACCACGTTGACGCTCTCGTTTCGTTTTTGAGCCTCGGAACGGCCTTCGGCCGCGTTGACATCGGTAATGCTGCGCAGCGCGAGCGACAGCGTGCCGCTCTGGCGCGCACGCACCAGAGTCTCGGCCTGCTCGGGCTTCAGTTCGAGTGTGGCGGTACGGCCGACGAGGGAATTGCTGCCCTCTTTTTCCTTCGGTGCCTGATCGATCGCCAGCACGCGGATGTTGGCGAGAATGATGTCCGACTGGACGACGTCGGGTCCATTGCCGTCCGGATTCTTTTCGCGCCTGGAGAAGATGACGTCGACACGGTCGTTGGGCAGGATGAAGCCGCCGGCGCCGGTTTCCGGCGAGATCTCGGTCGAGAGCGCCCGCAAGCCGGTCGGCAGGATGGCTGCCATGAAGCCGGAGCCATTGGCTCTGACCAGCTTCTGTTCGCGGATCGGCTCGCCAGCGAAGAACGGGCTGCGCGCGATCGAACCGGCGATTTCCTTGATGGCCTCGGCCTGGCTGGCGCGGTTGATCAGGTTGCTGCCGGCGGTCGCGGCTGGCCAGGCCTGCCATTGCAGGTTCTCGGGCTTGACCGGCTCGCCGAGCCCGATGTCGGATTTCGCGACGAGAATTTCCACCGTCGGCAAGTGTGCGACCGGTTCAGCCGCCGGGCGGGACTGTTCTTCCGTGCCACGGGCGAGATAGGCGGCAACACCGCCGGCACTCAATGCGATGGTCAGAACGACGACACGTGCGATGTTCATACGCTTTACTACTCTTACGCAGGGAAGCCCCACTGCACGGCAATGGCAGCCATCCCCGGAGGTATGACTAGGCATCAAAGGTATAAGGGAACTTGAGGGTTGAATTATTTGGTCGATCGCACGGCGGGATTCGCCGTCATGGTGAACGGGTGGTTATCGTTTTGGGAAAACCGCTCCGCAAAAACCCGGGGTCGTCTCGGCGTGTAGCGACGGCGCGAATGCGGGTAGAGATGGACGGGCGCTTCGGATGCGAATCCGCGTCAGGCTAGACGCTGCTATGACGCGCGAGCCTGATCTTGAGGCTCGGTCTCGGCGAAGCCGGCCTGCAAGACCTCCTCGCGCTTGTGGCGCAGATGCGCGCGCAGGATATGCGACAACCCAACGCCGTCGCGGCGTTGAAGTGCATTGAGGATCGCTTCGTGCTCCTGCACCGCCAGCGCCCAGCGCCGCGGTGTCATCGGCGTGACGTAACGCGCACGCCGAATGCGGGCCGTGACGGATTCATATAGGCCTGACAGCACCGGGTTGCCGGCCGCGGTGATGATCGCCTCGTGGATGGTGCGGTTGCAGCGGTAGTACTGGAGGAGGTCGCGATCGCCGTAGTGCTGCACCATCGCGGCGTGGACGGCGGCGATCTCGGCGATCTCGGCATCCGCGATGCGCTCGCAGGCGAGCTCGCCGGCCAGCGCCTCTAACCCCTGGCACACCTCGAACAGGTCGCGCATGTCCTTGTCGGTCAGCCTGGCCGCGCGCGAGCCGCGGTTCGGCAGCAATTGAACCAGGCCCTCGGCGGCGAGCACCTTGAGGGCCTCGCGCAGCGGCGTGCGCGAGATCTGCAGCTTTTCACAGAGGTCGCGCTCGGGAATCCGCGCGCCCGGCGGGATCTCGCCATCGAGCAACATGGCGCGGACGCGGCCTACGACTTCCTCATGAAGCATCCCGTAAACATCCAATTTGAATGCAAAAATGGTTATATCATCGGAATTTTGCCAGTTCCAGCTTGATAAACCATAGTTTTGCATTCAGAATTGGTTAAAGTCGATTAAGAAAGGGCCGGCGGCATGGATCAGGACGTGACTGTAGGGGAGGATGACCTCCTGTTTGCCCTCGATGACGGGATCGGCCGGATAACCTTCAACAGACCGCAGGCGCGCAACGCCTTCACCTTCGCGATGTACGAGCGGCTGGCCGAGATCTGCGAACGCGCCAACCGCGACCAAGCGATCAAGGTGCTGCTGCTGCGGGGAGCCGGCGACAAAGCGTTCGCCGCGGGCACCGACATCAACCAGTTCCGGGCCTTCAAGGTGCCGCAGGACGGGCTCGACTACGAGAACCGCATCGACCGCGTGCTCGGCATTCTCGAAACATGCCGGGTGCCGACCATTGCCGCCATCAACGGCGCCTGCACCGGCGGCGGCGCGGGGATCGCGGCCTGCTGTGACCTTCGCATCGGCACCCGGAGCACGCGGATAGGGTTTCCGATCGCGCGTACGCTCGGCAATTGCCTGTCGATGTCGAATGTCAGCCGCATCACCGCGTTGATCGGCCCGGCGCGCGTCAAGGATCTGATCTTCACGGCACGGCTTGTCGAAGCCGAGGAGGCGGCCTCGGTGGGCCTGCTCAACGAGGTCGTCGATGATCTGGCCGCGCTCGACAGGCGCGCCGACGAGATCGCACGGCTCGTTGCCGGCAACGCGCCGCTGACGCTGAGCGCGACCAAGCAGGCAGTCGCCCGGCTGCAGAAACGGCTGACGCGCGAGGAGGGCGAGGACCTCATCCTGATGTGCTACACCAGCCAGGATTTCCGTGAAGGGCTCGACGCGTTTCTCACCAAGCGCGCGCCGCAATGGCGCGGCCAATAGGAGCCCGCATGTCCCTTCAAGACGACACGACGCCGCGTTCGGGGCCGCTTGCCGGCCTCAGGGTCATCGATCTCACCCATGTGATGGCGGGACCGACCTGCACGCTGATGCTCGCCGACATGGGCGCCGATGTCATCAAGATCGAGAAATGGCCAAATGGCGACGACACGCGACACTCGGTGCCACCGAAGATCGGTGACGAGGCGGCCTCCTTCCTGATGATGAACCGCAACAAGCGGGGCATCGTGCTCGACCTGAAGACCGCAGGCGGCAAGGAAGTGCTGCGGCGGCTGATCGCGGACGCCGACGTGCTGGTCGAGAATTTCGCGCCGGGCGCGATGGAGCGGTTAGGCTTCGGCTATGAGGAACTGCATAGGGATTTTCCGGCGCTGATCTATTGCTCGCTCTCCGGTTTCGGCCGAACCGGCCCGTACAAGCATCGCCGGGGCTTCGATCTGGTCGCCCAGGCGATGAGCGGTATCATGAGTTTCACGGGCGAACGGCCGGATGGTCCGCCGGTGAAATGCGGCCCGCCGCTCTCCGATATCACGGCCGGACTGCTCGCCAGCATGGGGATCCTGGCCGCCTATTCGCACCGGCTCAAGACTGGTGAAGGGCAATGGGTGGAGACCTCGCTCTACGAGGCGGCGCTGGTTCAGACCTATTGGCAGTCGACGATTGCGCTCGCCAGCAACATGGCGCCGCGCGCCATGGGCTCGGCCCATCCGCTCAACGCACCGTATCAGGCGTTCGAGGCATCCGATGGCTGGCTCGTGGTAGGCGGCGCCAACAAGAAGCACTGGCTATTGATGCTCGAAGCGCTTGGCGCGCTCGAACTGGCTTCCGATCCGCGCTTCGTCAACGGCTCCGACCGCATGGCGAATCTGAAGGAGCTCGAAGCCGAATTGAGCGGGCGTTTCCGCAAACAGACGCGGGCGCATTGGCTGGCGGCACTTGACGAGAAGGGTGTGCCCTGCGGCCCCGTGCACGACATGCTGGAAGCGCTGAGCGATCCGCAGACGCTCGCGCGCGAGATGGTGGTTGAGGTCGAACATTCGACGCTCGGACCGGTGAAGACGATCGGGTTGCCGGTCAAATTCTCGGCGACGCCAGGCAAGGTGCGTTCGGGCGCGCCTGTTTATGGCGAGCATACGCGCGAGGTGCTGCGCGAACATGGTTTTGATCAGGCGCAGATCGACGCATTCGAGCGGGAGGGTGCGATCGTTGCCGCCTCGGCCGGCCGCAAGGAGCAGGTCGCCTGACGAGAAAACGAGAATACGAACGACAACAAGAAATGCCTACGGGGAGGAAACCATGAAGATCACGTCAAAACTGCTGCTGTCCACGACGGCTTTCATGCTCGCGGGCGCGCTTCCGGCCACCGCGGCCTGGCAGCCGCAGAAGCCGATCGAGTTCGTCGCTACCGCGGGGCCGGGCGGCGGCACCGACAATCTTGCGCGCGCCGTCCAGAGCATCGTCACCAAATACAAACTGACCGACCAGCCGATCGTGGTCGTCAACAAGGGCGGCGGCAGCGGGGCGGAAGGCTATGTCTACGGCAAGGCGTCCGCCGGCGATCCCTACAAGGTGATCTTCGGTACTTCGAACGCGTGGCAGCAACCGCTCGTCTCCAAGGTCGCCTTCAACTACACCGATCTCACCCCGATCGCCGCGATGGCACAGGACGAGTTCCTGCTGTGGGTGAAACAGGACGCGCCCTACAAGACTGCGGGCGACTTTCTCAAGGCGGCGGCCGCGACCGAGTTCAAGATGGGCGGCGCGCAGTCCAAGGACACCGACGAGGTGCTGACGCGGATGATCGAGAAGGCGGCGAAGGTCAAGTTCACCTACATCCCCTTCAAGAGCGGTGCTGAGGCTGCCGTGCAACTGGCCGGCGGCCATATCGATGCCCACGTCAACAATCCCTCCGAGAGCCTTGGGCAATGGCGCGGCAGCACCCAGCGCCCGCTCTGCGCGTTCAGCCCGAAGCGGTTGCCGCAGGGGCCGAAGGTCACGACGTCAGAAGGCTGGAGCGACGTGCCGACCTGTGTCGAGCAGGGGCTTGCGATCTCGCAATATGAGCAGCCGCGCACGGTGTGGCTGCCCGGCAAGGTCAGCCCGGAGCAGGCGGCGTTCTACGTGGATCTATTGAAGAAGGTGCAGGCGACGCCGGAATGGAAGGATTACATCGAAAAGACCTCGCAGGTTGATACGTTCCTAACCGGCGCTGCGTTCGACAATTTCATCAAGCAGGACCTCGAACACGTAAAGCAGGTCGCGGGCGAACAGGGCTGGCTGGTGAAGTAGGGCCGCAACCGATGATATCACGACGCGCGCTCGAGATAGCCGCCGCGGCGCTGACCGGAATCTTTGGCGTCGTTGTCGTTGTTTCCAGCATCGACAACGGCATCGGCTGGTCGAGCGCCGGCGTCGACGCCGGCACGTTTCCGTTTCTCACCGGCATCATCATCGTGCTCGGCAGCCTTTACAACATGGGGCAGGGCGCCATGGGGCGCGGCACCCTTGCAATGGTCAGGATAGCCGTCACGCCGTCCGAATTGCGCCGCCTGGCGGGGTTGTTCGTTCCAGCCGCGATTTTCGTCGCCGTCATTCCACTGGTTGGAATGTATCTTGCCTCGGCGGGCTATGTTTTCGCGGTGCTGGCGCTGCCGAGGCGGCAATCGGTTTTGCGCGCGCTTGTTATCGCCGCGGCAACGCCGCTTGCGCTTTACGTCGTGTTCGAGCGCATGTTCCAGGTGTCGCTGCCGCACGGCGCGCTCGCCGCCGCGTTCGGTTACTGAAGGGGCGGGCGATGGAAAACCTTCAATCGCTGCTGCACGGCTTCACCATCGCGGTCACCGTTCCGCACCTGACGCTGATGGTGATCGGCGTTCTGCTCGGCATTCTCGTCGGCGTTCTGCCCGGCCTTGGTGCGCCAAACGGAGTGTCGCTGTTGCTGCCGCTGACCTTCGGCATGCAGCCGGTGTCGGCGATCATCCTGCTTTCGAGCATGTATTGGGGCGCGTTGTTCGGCGGTTCGGTGACGTCGATCCTGTTCAACATTCCGGGCGAACCTTCGTCGGTCGCCACCACCTTCGACGGCTATCCGATGGCGCGCGACGGCAGGCCGACAACGGCGCTGGCCACCGCTTTCGGCTCGGCGGCGTTCGGCGCGCTTGTCGGCGTGATCCTGATTACGTTTCTGGCTTCGTGGGTGGCACAGGTGGCGCTCGCCTTCGGACCGCCCGAATACTTCGCGGTCTATTTCCTCGCCTTCGCCAGTTTCGTCGGCATGGGCGGTGCGGCGCCGATCAAGACGGTGGTGGCACTCGCGATCGGCTTTGCCATCGCCGCGATCGGCATCGATACGGTTTCGGGCAGCGTGCGGCTCACCATGGGTATCGACGAGCTGGTGAAGGGCGTCAGCTTCGTCGTTGCCGTGATGGGGCTGTTCGGTATCGGCGAGTTGCTGATTGCGGTGGAGGAGGAGTTTCAGGCCCGCGCGGTATCGTCGAGGGTGGATTGGAAGGAAGTCTTCCGGGCGCTGGGCCGTCTGCCGCAGCACGGCGTTGCATTGCTCCGCAGCGCGGCCATCGGCTGCTGGATGGGCATTACGCCGGGCGGTCCGACCGCAGCTTCCTTCATGAGCTATGGTATCGCCAAGCGCTTCTCGCGCAATGGCGCGCGTTTCGGCACCGGCGAGGCCGAGGGCATCGTCGCGCCGGAGACGGCCGACCACGCCGCCGGCACCAGCGCGCTATTGCCGATGCTCTCGCTCGGCATTCCCGGCTCGGCCACGGCTGCTGTCATGATGGGCGGACTGATGATCTGGGGATTGAATCCCGGACCGATGCTATTCGTCGACCAGAAGGATTTCGTCTGGGGGCTGATCGCCTCAATGTATGTCGGCAACATCGTTGCGGTTGCGCTCGTGCTGCTGACCGTTCCCGTGTTCGCCGCCCTGATGCGCATTCCCTTCGCCGTCATCGCCCCCCTGATCGTCATCATCTGCGTCGTCGGCGCCTATTCGGTCTCGAACTCCTATCTCGACGTCGTCCTGATGCTCGGCTTCGGTGTCGTCGGCTATCTCTTCAAGAAGCTGCACTATCCGTTGGCGCCGTTGGTGCTTGCGATCGTGATCGGCGACAAGGCCGAGGACGCGTTCCGGCAGGCCATGCTGATGTCGAAGGGATCGCTCGGGATATTCTTTGCGAACCGGCTGGTGACGACCCTCGTTCTGGCCGGGATGGCGTTGCTGCTGCTTCCGCTCGCCCTGCAGATTGTGCGTCTGCTGCGAAAGCCGGACGAAGCCGCTGGTGAAAAGGTGAGGATCATATGAAGCTGCATAGCCCCGGCAAGCCGGTGATCGCGCTGGCGATGGGAGACCCCGCCGGCATCAGCCCGGAGCTGACCGCAAAACTCGCCTGCCTCGATGAAATCCGTTCCTGCGCACGCCTGATCGTGATCGGAGACCGCCGCGTTTTCGACGAAGGCGTGCGCGTGGCCGGCGTCAGGACGGACCTGCCAAATGTAGCGCCTTCCGCGGACCCGCGAACAATCGGCAGTGACGCCGCTTTTATGGATCTTGGCCATCTCGATCCGGGGACCATCGAACGTGGTGTCGCGAGCCAGGCCGGCGGCGCGTTCGCGCTGGAGAATTATCGTCGCGCGCTCACGCTGGCGCGTGACGGGCAGGCCGACGCTGTCTGCTTCACGCCGTTCAACAAGAAGGCAATGCGGCTCGCGCGCGCGGAGTATGACGACGAGATCGCGTTCTCCGCCGAGGTCGCCGGCCTGAAAACGCCAGCCAGCGAATTCAACGTGCTCGACAGGCTCTGGAATGCCCGCGTCACTTCGCACATCGCGCTCAAGGACGTGGCCTCGCGTCTCTCCGTCGAACGCATTCATCGCGCGCTGAAACTGACCGATGCCTGCATGCGACAGGCCGGCTTTGCCGAGCCCCGTATCGCGGTGGCTGGGCTCAACCCGCATGCCGGTGACGGCGGCAATTTCGGCCGCGAGGAGATCGATGTGATCGAACCTGCCGTCATGGCCGGCCGTGCCGAAGGAATAGCGGCGGAAGGGCCGTTTCCGGCCGATACGGTCTTCCTGCGCGCCAAGAACGGGGCGTTCGATGCGGTGCTGACGATGTACCACGACCAGGGCCAGATCGCGATGAAGCTGATGGGCTTCGATCGCGGGGTGACAATTCTCGGCGGCTTCCCGTTTCCGATCTGTACGCCGGCGCACGGCACGGCATATGACATCGCCGGCCAGGGCGTCGCCTCGGTTGGCGCCAGCCGCGCGGCCCTGTTGCTCGCCGCTGAGATGGCGGGCGCGGCCGGGGCGGGGAATCGGGCGGCGTGAAGCGCCCCCTAGGCGGCAGCCCTCAACGCCGCAAAGCCGCGCTCGAGGTCGGCCTTGAGGTCGTCGACATTCTCCAGGCCGACGTGGAGCCGGAGCGTCGGCCCGCCGGGGGACCATTTGGTCGCGGTGCGGTAGGGATCGCAGTCGAACGGGATGATGAGGCTTTCGAAGCCGCCCCACGAATAGCCCATGCCGAACAGCCTGACGGCATCGAGCAGGGCATCGACCGCCTTTTGGGCGACCGGCTTCAGCACGATGCTGAACAGGCCGGAGGCGCCGGTGAAGTCGCGCTTCCAGATCGCGTGGCCGGGATGGCTTTCGAGCGCCGGATGCAAGACCTGCAGGACTTCGGGGCGGCCGGCGAGCCAACGCGCCATTTCCAGGCCCGAGCGGTAATGTTGCGCGAGCCGCACCGAAAGCGTGCGGGCGCCGCGCAGCGCCAGGAATACGTCGTCGGGTCCGGCGCAGACGCCGAGCAGGCGGATACCCTCGGTGAGCAGCGGCCAGGCTTTCGCGTTCGCCGAAATCGTGCCGAACATGATGTCGGAATGGCCGCCGATATACTTGGTGGCGGCCTGCATGCTGATGTCGACGCCCTGGTCGAGCGAGCGGTGATACAGTGGCGTCGCCCAGGTGTTGTCGTCGATGACGAGCGCGTCCCTTGCATGCGCGACTTCAGCGATGGCGGGAATGTCGCTCATTTCAAACGACTGCGAGCCGGGCGCCTCGACCAGCACCGCCCTGGTGTTCGGTTTGAACAGTTTCTCGATCCCGGCGCCGACCAGCGGATCGAAATAGCCGACCTCGACGCCGTAACGGGCCAGCATGCCGTTGCAGAAGTTGCGCGACGGCCTGTAGACATTATCGGTCACCAGCAGATGATCGCCGGCCTTCAAGACCGACAGGAGTGTGGTGGTGATTGCGGCAAGTCCCGATGGCGCGAGGCCTACGCCTGCGCATTGCGGACCCTCCAGTGACATCAGCACGTCCTGCAGCGCCAGAGTGGTCGGGCTCCCGTGACGCCCATAGGAGAATTCGGCGCGGTGGGCGTGCAGGTCCTCGGCGGTCGGATAGAGCACGGTCGACCCGTGGTACACCGCCGGATTGACGAAACCCCTTTGTCCCTTGGTGTCGCGGCCCCCGGTGACCAGTCTGGTTTCGGGCTTTTGCGGGTTGGACGGTCCGTCGTTCGAAAAGCTCATGCGTTTGCATTATCCAAGACGTTATGCCGCAGCCACAACTTGATCGCGAAAAACACCACCGGGCGGCGGCTCGGGGCCGGCGAGTTAATAACAAGACACAGAAGACGGCAGTCAACCCCTTGACCCGGCACGCCAGTCGTTCTGTGATGCGTTTCAACTATCATCGCCGCAAGTTGAGGGGCCTGCTGCGATCGGATCCACCGCCTGACCGGAATGGCACGCAAAATGCACGGTCGGGATGACGCTTTTGAGCGCGGGATCAGCGGGTTGGCCCCACAACGTCAGGCGTTGCCTAAAAAACGATCTCCGGACGTCCCCTTGAAAGGCCTAACCCATGAAACGCGTATCTCTGGTTGTCACCCTTGCCCTTGCCGCCGGCCTCTCGGCCCAGGCCGCCTCGGCGCAAACCCTCAAGACGGTCAAGGACCGGGGCATGCTGTCCTGTGGGGTCAGCCAAGGTCTGCCGGGCTTCTCGACGCCGGACGACAAGGGTAACTGGACCGGGCTCGACGTCGACATCTGCCGGGCGATCGCCGCTGCCATTTTCAACGACGCGTCCAAGATCAAGTTCGTCCCGCTCTCGGCCAAGGACCGTTTCACCGCGCTGCAGTCGGGCGAGATCGACGTGCTGTCCCGCAACACCACGTGGACGCTGTCGCGCGATACTTCGCTGGGCGCCAATTTCACCGGCGTTACCTATTATGACGGCCAAGGCTTCCTGGTGAAGAAGTCGCTGAAGGTGAATTCGGCGCTGGAGCTCAACAGTGCGTCGGTTTGCGTGCAGACCGGCACCACGACCGAGCAGAACCTCGCCGACTACTTCAAGGGCAACAACATGAAGTACGAGGTGATCGCGTTCGCGACCGCCGACGAGACCGTCAAGGCCTATGAGTCCGGCCGGTGCGACGTGTTCACCTCCGACGTCTCCCAGCTCTATGCCGAACGCCTGAAGGTCGCCAACCCAGCCGATCACGTCGTGCTGCCCGAGGTGATCTCGAAGGAACCGCTCGGGCCGATGGTCCGCCATGGCGACGATCAGTGGTTCGATATCGTGAAATGGACGCTTTACGCGATGGTCGGTGCCGAAGAGCTCGGCTTGACACAGAAGAACGTGGACGAGATGGCCAAGTCCGACAAACCCGAGGTCAAGCGCGCCGTCGGCACAGACGGCAATCTGGGCGAGCAACTCGGCCTGACCAAGAACTGGATGGTGCGGATCGTGAAGGCGGTCGGCAATTACGGCGAGTCCTTCGAGCGCAACGTCGGTTCCGGCTCCAAGCTCGGCATCGCCCGCGGCCTCAACAATCTATGGAGCAAGGGCGGTATCCAGTACGCGCCGCCGATCCGCTAAGCGCCAGCGAGAGGGGCTGCGGCGATGGCCATCGATCCCCGAAAACCACCATCGCAGCTACTTCCCAGGCTGCAGCGCGCGCTCGGCGGCCGTGCTGGCTGGAGCGGCTTCGTCCTCCAACTGCTGTTCGTCGCCGCGCTCGCCTGGATCTCCTACGAGATCGTCGCCAATGCCCGCGCCAATTTGCAGGCGCAGCGGATCACGGCGGGCTTCGGCTTCCTTGCCAACAATGCCGGCTTTGACGTCAGCCAGAGCCTGATCCCCTATTCGGGGTCCGATCCCTACACGCGCGTCTTTGTGGTTGGCCTGCTCAACACGTTGCTGGTCTCGGTGATCGGCATCTTCTTCGCCACCGTGATCGGCTTCCTGGTCGCACTCGGCCGGCTGTCGCCGAACTGGCTACTGGCGCGAATCTCGGGCGGCTATGTCGAACTGATCCGCAACCTGCCGCTGCTGTTCCAGATCTTGTTCTGGTATCTCGCGGTGCTCGCCGCTTTGCCCAATCCGCGGCAGAGCATCTCGGTCTTCGACAGTTTCTTCCTCAGCAATCGCGGGCTGGTCATTCCGAAGCCCATCGGTGAGCCCGGCTTTGAGCCGTTCGTTGTCGCCTTGCTGGTTGCGATCGCCGCCGCGATCGTATTGTGGCGATACGCGCGCCGTCAGCTCTTCCAAAGCGGCAAGGTGATCAAGGTATGGCCCTATGCGCTCGGCATGGTGATCGGCCTGCCGTTGCTCAGCGTGCTCATCTTCGGCAAACCCGTCACGTTTGAAGTGCCTGTCCTCAGGGGCTTCAACTTCGCCGGCGGCTCACGCCTGATACCGGAATTCGTTGCGTTGACGCTGGCGCTGTCGACCTACACGGCGGCCTTCATTGCCGAGATCGTGCGCGCGGGCATTCTCTCCGTGCACAAGGGCCAGATGGAAGCCGGCTCCTCGCTCGGACTGCAGCGCGGCTCGGTGTTGCGGCTGATCGTGATCCCGCAGGCGATGCGCGTGATCCTGCCGCCGCTCACCAACCAGTATCTCAACCTGACCAAGAACTCCTCGCTGGCGGTCGCGATCGGCTATCCCGATCTGGTCTCGGTGTTCGCCGGAACCACGCTGAGCCAGACCGGGCAGGCGATCGAAATCATCGGTATCACCATGGGCGTCTATCTCCTGATCTCGCTGGTCACCAGCGCAATCATGAGTTTCTATGGGTGGCGGATCAGCCGGAGCATGGGCGGATGAGCGACACGACTTCATCCATTTTCGTCCGCCAGGACCTCGTGCCCGAGCGGGCCGCGCCTGTGAAGACCACCGGTTTCATCGGCTTCCTGCGCACGCGGCTGTTCAATTCGCCGACCAATATCCTGATCACGATCGTCAGTGTGTTACTGCTGTGGGTCATCCTGGTGCCCGCGCTGAAATTCGCGTTCGTCGATGCAGTCTGGATCGGCAAGGACCGCACCGCCTGCCTCCCGAAAAATCCGACCGACGTGGTTGGCGCCTGCTGGCCCTTTATTCAGGCCAAGTTCTCGCAGTTTATCTACGGATTCTATCCGGAGCCGGAACGCTGGCGCGTCAATTTGACTTTCATTCTTGCCGCGATCCTCTTGGTGCCGCTGTTGATTCCGCGTTTGCCGGCCAAAGGTCCGAACGCCATCCTGTTCTTCCTGGCACTTCCCGTCATTGCCTTCTTCCTGCTGCGCGGCGGCGGGATCGGCGGCTTCGGCGTGAGCTGGACGGCCGGGCTTCTTTCGGGCTTCAACGACAGTATCGGCGACGGCGGCAGGAAGCTGGTGGCCTCCGGCGAGGCGACGGCTATCATCGGCCCGCTGTTGTGGGTCATCGGCAAGCTGATCGTGCTGGTGAGCACGGTGGTTGGCTGGGTGTTGCTGCCGTTGACCTGGCTGCGCGACCAGATCCAGGCCTCCGGCCAGCCGGTCTGGGCAGATCTCGGCGCGACCACATTGATCGTTTCGGCGCTCTTGTTCTGGCTTGGTGGCGGCTTGCGCTCCGGCTGGCGTCCGCTCGTCACCTGTCTTGGGGTCTTTTTCGCTATCGCGCTGGTGATCGCGGTGATGGGGCTCGACAACGGTGGACTTCCGGAGGTCGACACGCGGTTGTGGGGCGGCCTGCTGGTCACGCTGGTGGTATCCGTCACCGGCATCGTCGCCTCGATGCCGGTCGGCATTGCGCTGGCGCTCGGGCGGCGCTCGACCATTCCGCTGATCCGGATTTTCTCGATTGCCTTCATCGAGTTCTGGCGCGGCGTTCCGCTGATAACGGTGCTGTTCTTCGCAACCTATATGCTGCCGCTATTCGTCCCGGCCGGCTTCACCATCGATGGGCTGATGCGCGCGTTGATCGGCATTGCGCTGTTCGCCGGCGCCTACCAGGCCGAAGTGATCCGCGGTGGCCTGCAGGCGATCCCGCGGGGGCAGGCGGAGGCGGCGAGCGCGCTTGGCCTGTCCTGGGCCAAAACCACGGCGCTGATCGTGATGCCGCAGGCGCTGCGCCACGTCATCCCCGGTCTCGTCAACAGCTTCATCGCGCTGTTCAAGGATACCTCGCTGGTCTCGATCGTCGCGCTGTTCGATCTCCTGGGGCAGCTCAGGGCTTCCTTCAGCGATCCGGTCTGGTCGACGCCGACGACGCTGTTCACCGGCTTTGCCTTCACTGGACTGATCTATTTCGTCTTCTGCTTCGGGATGTCGCGTTACTCGCTGTTCGTCGAGAACCGGCTGAACGCACATCGTCGCAACTGAGTACATCACCATGACCGCAAACTCGATCGTTGGCATCAACGCACTCAACAAATGGTACGGCGATTTTCACGTGCTGCGCGACATCAACCTCGATGTCGCCAAGGGCGAGCGCATCGTGATCTGCGGCCCCTCGGGCTCGGGCAAGTCGACGCTGATCCGCTGCATCAACGCGCTGGAGGAATTCCAGGAAGGCCAGATCGTGGTCGAGGGCATCGAACTCGGTCCGAACCTGCGGCGGGTGGATGAAGTCCGCCGCGAGGTCGGCATGGTGTTCCAGAGCTTTAACCTGTTTCCGCACCTGACCGTGCTTGAGAACTGCACGCTGGCGCCGATCTGGGTACGCAACATTCCGAAAAAGGACGCCGAGGCGACCGCGATGAAATTCCTGGAGCGGGTCAAGATCCCGCATCAGGCCAACAAATATCCCGGCCAGATGTCGGGCGGTCAGCAGCAGCGCGTCGCCATTGCCCGCGCACTGACCATGAATCCGAAGGTGATGCTGTTCGACGAGCCGACCTCGGCGCTCGACCCGGAAATGGTCAAGGAAGTGCTCGACACCATGGTCGATCTCGCCAGGGAAGGCATGACCATGCTGGTCGTCACCCACGAAATGGGATTTGCCCGCGAAGTCGCCAACCGCGTCGTCTTCATGGACGCAGGGCAAGTGATCGAGTCAAACACGCCGCATGAATTCTTCGCCAACCCGCAGCACGCGCGCACGAAGCTGTTCCTGAGCCAGATATTGCGGCACTAGAACGTGGCCTCATTAGCGCGAAGCCTTAGCCGTCCGGCGCGAGGGCATGTCGTGATGCGTACGGCAAGGACCACAACGTGCCGCAGTGGGAAGGGAGCCAGGCTGGCCCGTTCCACAACTGGCCGACCGGCCCCATCAAGGGCTTCGACTACTATTACGGGTTCGCCGGCGACGACACTAGCCAGTGGCAGCCGAACAACCTGTTCCGCAACACCACACCGATCCAGCCCTTCCTTGGCAACCCCGGCTGGAATCTGGTCACCGCCATGGCCGACGAGGCGATCGGGCGCATCAAGATGCTGAACGACGTCCAGCCCGACCGGCCCTTCATGATCTACTACGCGCCCGGCGCCACGCACTCACCACACCACCCGGCGCCGGAGTGGGTCAAGAAGATCAGCGACTTGCACCTGTTCGACCAGGGCTGGAACAAGCTGCGTGAAACCATCTTCGCCAATCAAAGGAAGCTCGGCGTCATCCCGCCAAACGCAAAGCTCACCGCCTGGCCGAACGACATCCCACAGTGGGATACGCTCTCACCCGAGGCGAAGAAGCTCTACATCCGCCAAGCCGAAATCTATGCGGCGTTCCTGGCCTATACGGACCACGAGATCGGCCGTGTGATCCAGGCGATCGCTGACACCGGCAAGCTTGACAATACGCTGGTCATCTACATCAGCGGCGACAACGGCGCGAGCCCCGAAGGCACGCTGCACGGCCTGTTCAATGAGTTCGCCGTTGCGAATGCGGTGAACCCGACGGTCGAACAGAACATGAAATTCTACGACGCCTGGGGCACCGACCAGACCTACCCGCACTTCGCGGTGGGCTGGGCGTGGGCCTGGGCCACGCCGTATCAGTGGACCAAGGAGGTGGCCTCTCACTTCGGCGGCACCCGCAATGGCATGGCCATGGCTTGGCCCGCGCGCATCAAGGACGCCGGCGGCATCCGCCATCAGTTTCACCATGTGATCGACATCGTGCCGACGATCCTCGAAGCGGCCAGCCTTCCGCAGCCGGTGAGCGTCAACGGCATCGCGCAAAAGCCGATCGAAGGGGTGAGCATGGCCTATAGCTGGGACAAGGCCAACGCGAACGCGCCGGGCCAGCGGACTACGCAGTATTTCGAAATGTTTGGTTCGCGCGCGATCTACCACGACGGATGGATGGCCTCTGCGCCTCCCATCCACGCGCCCTGGATCCTCACCTTGGACAAGCCGCCCGCGGATGTCATGAACGGCTTCCCATGGGAGCTCTACAACGTCGCCGAGGACTGGACGCAGGCCAACAACCTCGCCGCCAAGATGCCGGACAAGCTCCGCGCCATGCAGCAGTTGTTCACGCTGGAGGCGACGAAGTACCAGGTCTTTCCGCTCGACGACTCTCGCCTCGAGAGGTTCATCTCGCATAAGCCAAGCTATGTGCCGGGCCGGACCCTCTTCACCTATTCGGGCGAACTGAGCAACGTGCCGTTCCCGGAGACTGGCAACGCACCGAGCCTTCTGAACCGGTCGTACACGATCATGGCCGAGGTCGATATTCCCCAGGGCGGTGCCGAGGGCATGCTGATAACCGACGGCGGCCGCTTCGCCGGCTACGGCTTCTATCTGCTCAAGGGCAAGCCGGTGTTCACCTGGAACCTTGTCGGACTCGAGCGCGTGAAGTGGCAGGGCAAGGAGGCACTTGCGCCGGGCAAACACACGCTGGAGTTCGATTGGAAATACGACGGCCCCGGCCTGGGCAAGGGTGGCACCGGCACCCTGAAGGCGGACGGCAAGGTCGTCGACAGCCATCCCATGCCGCGCAGTCTGCCGATCACCCTCATGTGGGACGAGACCTTCAACGTCGGCCTCGACAGCGGCACGCCGGTGGACGACCAGGACTACCAGGTGCCGTTCCGCTTCACCGGCAAGATCGACAAGCTGACGGTGAAGCTCGGGTCGGACGAGATGTCAGCCGCAGGAACGACCCAAGGAAGCCGCCGATAGGCGCTGGCAGTTCATCAAAGATTGGTCGGCCCCCCAAACGGGGGCTGACCTCAAAGCGTCTGTCGCACGTTGGCGGCAAAGAGGCCGGCTGAGGAGCGCCTATTGGCCGCATCTCGAAGGATGGGGCACCGGCGCCTCATGGTTCACCCGGCGATGCGCAAGCGTTGTCCGGAGACGCGCGAAGACGCGCTCCTCACCATGAGGGGTGGGCATACGCAGCCCACTCAAACCTTCTCGAACGGCACGTCGATCTTGGTACGCTTTTCCAGCCATGCCGGCACCGGCAGGTTCTTCGAGCGCATGAATGCCGGATTGAACAGCTTTGACTGATAGCGGTTGCCGGAGTCCGCGAGGATGGTGACGATGGTCTTGCCGGGTCCGAGCTGCTTTGCCAATCGGATCGCGCCAGCGACGTTGATACCGGTGGAGCCGCCGAGGCACAGGCCCTCCTGCTCGAGCAGTTCGTAGATGACAGTTACGGCTTCCTCGTCGGAAATCAGGAAAGCGTCATCGACAACGGCGGTCTCGATGATGGGCGTGACACGGCCGAGCCCGATGCCTTCGGTGATCGAGTCACCTGGCGTCGACTTGGCGGTACCATTCTTGAATAATTCGTACATCGCGAAGCCGTGCGGATCGGCGCAGGCGGTCACGATGTCCTTGTTCTTTTCCTTCAGAAAGCGGCTGGCGCCCGCGAGCGTGCCGCCGGTGCCGACCGAGCAGATGAAGCCGTCGACCTTGCCGCCGGTTTGCTCCCAGATCTCGGGTCCGGTGGACTCGTAGTGCGCCTTGGCATTGTCCAGATTGTTCCACTGGTCGGCGAACAAGACGCCGTTCGGCTCGGTCTTGCGAAGCTGGTCGGCAAGCCGCCGCCCGACATGCTGGTAGTTGTTGGGGTTGGCGTAGGGCAGTTGCGGCACCTCGACGAGCTCGGCGCCGCACAGCCGCAGCATGTCCTTCTTTTCCTGGCTCTGCGTTTCCGGAATCAGGATCAAGGTCCGGTATCCACGCGCGCTGGCGACCACGGCGAGCCCGATGCCGGTATTGCCGGCGGTTGATTCCACCACGAGCCCGCCCGGTTTGAGATCGCCGCGCTTTTCGGCTTCGAGGATCATCCATTTGCCGGCGCGGTCCTTGACCGACTGGCCGGGATTCATGAATTCGGCCTTGCCGAGAATGGTGCAGCCGGTCGCTTCCGAAGCGTGCTTCAGCTTGATGAGGGGCGTGTTGCCGATCGCTTCGATGACGTCTTTGTTGAAGGCCATGTCTTTGAAATCGCCGGTTTGTTTGCCTAATCGTTAGGCGACCCTAAAGGAGGGCCGCCAGCCATACAAGCCAGCGTTGGGGCAGGGCGATCAGCCCGATTTCGCAAACACCACCTGGCGCACGTCGATATTTCCGGACAGGAAACCGGCCTCGCAATAGGCGAGGTAATATTCCCACAGCCGCCGGAAGCGATCGTCGAAACCCGACGGCGTCAGGTTCGGCCAGGCCGCACGGAAATTGCTTCGCCAGATCGCGAGCGTCTTGGCATAATCTTGCCCAAAGATACGTTCGCGGATGACGGGAACGCCGAAGCGTTCACCGAGCGTTTTCAGGATCTGCGGCGACGGCAGCATGCCGCCCGGAAAGACGTAGCGCTGGATGAAGTCGACTTCGCGCCGATAGGTCTGGAACAGGCTGTCCTGGATGGTGATGGCCTGGATGCCGGCGAGGCCACCCGGCAGCAGGCGGTCGCGCAACTGTGAAAAATATTTTGGCCAGAATTGCTCGCCGACCGCCTCGATCATCTCGATCGAGGCGATCCGGTCATAGCGGTCGCGCTCGTCGCGGTAGTCCTGCAGCTTGATCTCGACCCTATCGCTGAGTCCGGCGTTCTGAATGCGCGCCTGTGCGAACTCACGCTGTTCCTTGCTGATGGTGAGCCCGACCACCCTGGCGCCGAACGTCTTGGCAGCGTATTCGGCAAAGCCGCCCCATCCGCAGCCGATCTCCAACAGCTTCTGGCCCGGCCGCAGATCGATAGCCTCGGCGAGCCGCCGGTATTTGTTGTGTTGGGCTGCCGTCAGGTCGGGTGTGTCGTCCTCGAACAGCGCCGACGAATAGGTCATGCTGGGATCGAGCCACGCCGAATAAAAGGCGTTGCCGATGTCGTAATGCGCATAGATGTTGCGGCGAGCCTGCCGCCTTGTGTTGCGGTTGAGCCAATGCCTGACGGCCTGGAAGGTGCGCGTCAGCGGGTTGCCGATCAGCATGGTCTGCATCCAGTCCTGGTTGACGCAGAACAGATAGAGGAATTGCGTGAGATCGGGCGTGTCCCATTCGCCGCGCAGATAGGCTTCCGCAATGCCGATGTCGCCGCCGCGCAGAAGCCGCGAGGCAAAGCCGTAATCATAGATCGTCATGGCTGCGGCGGGGCCGGGGCCATTGCCGCCAAGCCGAACAATGCGGCCGTCGGCCAGGGTTACGTCGAGCGTGCCGTGTTGCAGCTTTGAACCAAAGCCCAGCGCCAGCCGGACCATGCGGGGCAATTCCGGAAACGTCGCGTCTACAGTTTCCGATCTGACCGAAATCAACTCGGGCATGTGCGATCCATCGAATTGCGGTTTACCCGGGCTTCGCATGGCCGATCGACCCTGCTTCAATGCTTGGCACGGGTGGACAACGCTGGCGAAGTATAAACGTTGATTTTTCCACTCGCCAAGCCGGTATTGAAGGCCGCCCCCTGCCGTGGGACCGGCCGCATGCCTCGTGGAGGCTGTAGAGCGCCGCGCGGTTGACGCAGAGCAGCAGCGATGGCCGGTTCGAACCCGGCCACGTCCAGATCGATCAGCAGGCTCGTCACGCGAAAAGCTGAAGCGATGGCCGATCGGCTGCAGCCGCGCATGCACGCACAGTGCGATATGGAGTGGCTGTTCCCGGAGTTTCGAATCGGCCACAGGCCAGAGCTCCGCCGTGCGACGAGCCGGTTGTCGGACGTCAGAACAGGGGAAAAACCCCATGAAATCTTCGTAAGAATTCGGCGGTCCTGCGGCGTCCCGACATCGTTCCGACCCTATAAAACAAGGGAAAGTGAGCTCTTTGTCGCCCGCTTTGCGGACCTGAACGCACGATCGCCGAGAGGCTGCGCGGGGCTGTCCGCGTGCTGAGCGCAAGGCTAATATCGGGGTTCGGTTCCAACGGAAGCATCACCCCCGTGAACGTGTCGCAGCCCAACAGGAGAAGCGCTCAAATTGCGCCGGGCCGGGATTTGCCCGGTGGAGAACGGGTGTGACCCAGCGAATTGCAACTGCTGCGATCGAAGGTTGGCCTGTTCTCATTCCGGGCGGCAAGCGGCTGGCGCGATCGCTTGCCGTGCTTGGCCTCGTCGCCAGCTCCGCGGGTTGCATCCTGACCAAGGACCTTCCCGACCCTGCACTCGACATTCCCGAAGGCTACAAGGCGGCCCGGCTTTCCAAGGCCGCGGACGCACCGTCGACGCTCGACTGGTGGCGCGGTTTTCGTTCGCGGGAGCTGACGGGCCTGATGGAGGAGGCGCAGACCGTCAATCTGGACATTGCGGCCGCCACCGCGCGGTTCAGGCAGGCCGATGCGCAGGCACGAATCGCCGGCGCCGCGTTGCTGCCAACTCTCAGCGGCTCCGGGTCGGAGAGCTATTCCCGCACCTCTCGTTCGAGTACCAGCGGCCTGTCCACTGGCGGCCGTGAGGTGGTCAACTATTCGGCATCGCTCAGTGCCAGCTACGAATTGGATTTCTGGGGCAAGAACCGCGACGCCGCCCAGGCGGCGGAGGAGACCGCGGCTGCCAGCCGTTTTGACCGCGACGTCATCGCGCTGACCACGCTGACGACGGTCGCCAATGCCTATTTCCAGGTGCTCGCCGCGCAGGACCGGATTCGTACCGCACAGCGAAACATCGCGAGCGCCGAGCGCATCCTGAACGCCATCAAGGAACGATTTAAGGCCGGCACCGGTACCGATCTCGACGTCGCGCAACAGGAAAGCGTGGTGGCCAACCAGCGCGCGCTGGTGCCGCCGTTGCGGCAGACGCTCGACCAGAACATCAACGCGCTGGCGACCTTGGTGTCGCGTCCGCCAGAATCCGTGCGTATCACCGGCGGAACCCTCAATCGGATTGCCGCGCCACGCGTCACGCCGGGCCTGCCTTCCGAGTTGCTGACGCAACGCCCCGACATTCGTCGCCAGGAAGCGCAGCTTGCCTCGGCCACCGCTAACGTCGGCAGCGCCCGCGCGCAGTTCTTTCCGAGCATTCAACTGACGGGGCAGGGCGGTTATCAAAGCTCGGCGTTGACGGCGCTGTTTCAGCCGCAAGCCGCGTTCTTCAGCATGGTCGGCAGCCTGACCCAACCGATCTTCGATGGCGGCAGGATCCTCGGCAATTTCGAGCTCACCAAGGCGCTGCAGGATGAACTGCTGCAGACCTACCGCAAGACGGTGGTGCAAGCCTTTGCCGATGTCGATAATGCCCTGATGTCGATCCGCCAGACCACCGAGAGGCTGCGGCTGCAGCGCGAGGTCGTGGCGTCGTCGCGGCGGGCGTTTGAATTGTCCGAGCAGCAGTTGCGGGCCGGGACCGCCGACATCGTCGTTGTGCTAAATACGCAGCTAACATTATTCCAGGCCGAGGATGCGCTGTCGCAGGCTCAACTGGCCCGGCTGCTGGCAATTGTCAGCCTCTATCAGGCGCTGGGGGGCGGCTGGGAGCCCAGGATGGAAAGGCCGGTCGATGCTCTTTAAGCCGGAAGTGAAGGACGACCCGAAGACGGCGCGCAAGCGCGTCGTGCGCGGCATTGGCCGGCGGATGGTGTCGCTTTCGATCACGCTGTTGATCCTCGGCGGGCTCGGCTATCTCGGCTGGAACGCCTTTCAGCAGAAGCAGACCGGCCGTGGCGGGCCCGGCGCACGTCCCGATCTCCCGGTGCCGGTGCTGGCGGCCATGCCCCGCACGCAGGATGTGCCTGTATATCTCGATGCCGTGGGCTCGGTCCGCGCGCTGAACACGGTGACGGTGCGCGCCCAGGTCGACGGCAAGCTGATCAAGGTGAACTTCGTCGAAGGTCAGGACGTCAAGCAGGGCGACGTGCTGGCCGAAATCGATCCCGTGATCTACCAGGCGCAGTACGATCAAGCGGTGGCGAAGAAGGCGCAGGACGAAGCGCTGCTCGCCAACCAGAAGCTCGATCTGGCGCGCTATCAGCAGCTCGCCGCCTCGAATGCCGGCTCCAAGCAGCAGGCCGATACGCAGCGCGCCGTGGTCGCCCAGCAGGAAGCGCTGGTGCAGGCCGATCAGGCCGCGATCGACAATGCCAAGGCGATGCTCGGCTATACCAAGGTCATCGCGCCGTTGTCTGGGCGCGCCGGCCTGCGCCAGGTCGATCAGGGCAACATCATCCGCGCCTCCGACGTCACCGGGCTGGTCATCATCACCCAACTGCAGCCGATCGCGGTGCAGTTCAGCCTGCCGCAGCAGCAGATCGTGCGGGTCAACGCTGCCGCTGCCGGAGGCGTGCTGGCGGTGGACGTGTTCGGCAATGACGGCGTGACCGTCATCGACACCGGTACGCTCAAAGGCATCGACAACCAGGTCGATCCGACCACCGGCACGCTGAAGCTGAAGGCGGAGTTTCCCAACGCCAAATTCCAGCTCTGGCCCGGACAGTTCGTCAATGTGCGGCTGAAGGTCGAAACGCTGGAGAAGGCGATCGTGGTGCCGAGCTCGGCGGTGCAACGTGGTCCGCTTGGGACATTCAGCTATGTGATCGGCCCCGACAATGTCGCGACCGCCAAGCCGGTCGTGGTGACGCAGCAGAACGAGAACGATGCCGTCATCGCGAGCGGGCTTTCGATCTCCGACCGCGTGGTGACCACCGGCTTTGCCAATTTGTCTGACGGCGCCAAGGTCTTGATTGGCACCGACGACAGGGCGCCAACCGCCGACCTCGCGCCGCGCAAGCGCAGCCGCAGCCCCGATGCCAAGGGAGACTCCAAGGCAGGTCCGGGCAAGGAGGGTCAAGCAACCGATGGCGAGCGCCGAGGCAAGCGCGAGCGCGGCGAGGGCGATCAAAAGGGACAAACCGGCCCGGCA
Source organism: Bradyrhizobium sp. LMTR 3 (assembly GCF_001693485.1). GTDB lineage: Bacteria > Pseudomonadota > Alphaproteobacteria > Rhizobiales > Xanthobacteraceae > Bradyrhizobium. Next base: position 34,982 of record NZ_MAXC01000014.1, on the reverse strand, counting down.
CCTGTCGAGCCGGCGCGCGGCGGCGCTGCGAAGTCGCAGCCATGATCGCTGCGCCGCGCGCCTGAAATGAATTCGTAAAGTGAGCACGCAACCATGAGCGTCTCCGAACCGTTCATCCGCCGGCCGATCGCGACCTCGCTACTCGGGATCGCGCTGATGATCGGCGGCGCGCTGGGCTACTGGGCGCTGCCGGTGTCGGCGCTGCCGCAGGTCGATTTCCCGACCGTGCAGGTGACGACGCAACTGCCGGGTGCCAGCCCCGACGTGGTCGCCTCGCTCATCACGGCGCCGCTGGAGCGCCAGCTCGGGCAGATTCCGTCGCTGTCCTCGATGCAGTCGACCTCCTCGTTCGGCGTCAGCCAGATCTCGCTGCAGTTCGACCTCAACCGCGACATCGACGGCGCCACCCAGGACGTGCAGGCGGCCATCAACGCAGCGGCGGGTATCCTGCCGAGGAATCTGCCGTATCCGCCGACCTACGCCAAGGTAAACCCGGCGGATGCGCCGGTCCTGACACTGGCGCTGACGTCGGAGACGATTTCGCTGCGCGCCATGAGCGATATCGCCGACACGATCCTGGGACAGCGGCTCAGCCAGATTTCCGGCGTCGGACGGGTTGCGATCCTCGGCGGGCTCAAGCCTGCGGTGCGGGTGCAGGCCGATCTGGCGCGGCTCGCCGCCTATGGCATCTCGATGGAGGATCTGCGCAACGCCATCGCGGGCGCCAACGTCTCAGGGCCGAAGGGATCACTCGACGGCGCACAGCAGGCCTACACCATTGCCGCCAACGACCAGATTGCGGCGGCGGAGGCCTACAAGCCCATCATCATCGCCTATCGCAACGGCTCACCTGTCACGATCGGCGACGTCGCCACCATCATCGACGGGCTGGAGAACGATCGCACCGGCGGCTGGTATCAGGGCACGCCGGCCGTCATCATCGACATCCAGCGCCAGCCCGGCGCCAACGTCATCGAGGTCGTCAGGCAGATCCGCGACGAAATACCCAAGGTGCAGCGCGCGATTCCGGCCGGCGTCAATCTGACCATCGTCTCCGACCGCACCGTCACCATCCGCGCCTCGGTGCGAGATGTCCAGTTCACGCTGATCCTTTCCGTGGTGCTGGTGACGCTGGTGGTGTTGCTGTTCCTGCGGTCGCTGCGCGCGACCCTGATCGCGGGCGTGGCGCTGCCGCTGTCGCTGATCACGAGCTTCGGCATCATGTATTTTTCCGGCTTCAGCCTCGACAACCTGTCGCTGATGGCGCTGACGATCGGCACAGGATTCGTGGTCGACGACGCCATCGTGATGATCGAGAACATCGTCCGTCACATGGAGGACGGCGAGTCGGTGATGGAGGCGTCGCTGAAGGGCGCCAGTGAAATCGGCTTTACCGTGATCTCGCTGACGGTGTCGCTGATCGCGGTCTTCATCCCGCTGCTGTTCATGTCCGGGCTGGTCGGGCGCATGTTCCGCGAATTTGCGCTGACGCTGACGATTGCGGTCGTGACCTCGGCGATCGTCTCGCTGACGCTGACGCCGATGATGTGTTCGCGGCTATTGAAGCATGTTGGGGAAGAGATGACGGTCCCGGGGCTTGCCGCCGTCAGCCGCTTCATCGATCGCATGGTCGCCTTCTACCATCGCACGCTGCTATGGGTGCTGCAGCGCCAGCGCGCGACCCTCGTGGTGACGTTCGCCACCATCGCCGCGACGCTAGTCATGTACGTGATCGCGCCGAAGGGCTTTCTGCCGCTGCAGGATACGGCCTCGATCACCGCAGTGACCGAGGCCGGTCCCGACGTCTCCTTTGCCGAGATGCAAAGCCGGCAGGCGACGGCGGCGGCCGCGATCCAGGCCGATCCGGACGTGATCGGCGTCGTCTCCGTGATCGGGGCCGGATCGGTCAATCCGACCACCAATGTCGGACGTCTGGTGATGACGCTCAGGCCGCGCGGCGAGCGGCACGATGATATTTCCGTGGTGGTCGACCGGCTGAAACAGCGTACGGCGAAAATTCCCGGCATGACGATCTATTTCCAGCCGGTGCAGGACGTGCAGATCTCGACCCAGTCGAGCCGCTCGCAGTACCAGTATACGCTGACCGGCACCGATGCCGCGCAGGTCTCGTTGTGGTCGCAGAAGCTCATTGCCGAGATGCGCCGGGATCCGCTGTTCCGCGATGTCTCGTCGGAAGCGCAGGAGGGCGGCTTGCGCGCCGCGCTCAACATCGATCGTCAACGCGCCGGCCAGCTCGGCGTCAGCCTCCAGGCGGTCAACGACACCCTCAACGACGCCTTTGCGCAGCGGCAGATTTCGACGATCTACGGCCAGGCCAACCAGTATCGCGTCGTGCTGGAGGCGATGCCGATGTACCAGCGCGATCCGTCGATCCTGTCGAAACTCTATCTCCCGGGGGCCGCGAGCACGACCGCCGGCGCGCCCGGCGCCCAGGTGCCGCTGTCGGCGGTGGCGACGCTGACCCGCACCACCGCGCCGCTGGCGATCTCGCATCTCGCGCAGTTTCCGGCCGTCTCGCTCAGTTTCAACCTCGCCCCCGGCGAGGCGTTGGGCGATGCCGTCGAGGCGGTCAAGCAGATCGAGACCAGGATCGGCATGCCCGGCAGCATCGTCGGCGTCTACTCGGGCGATGCGGCCGAATTCTCCAAGTCGCTGGCCGGCCAGCCATGGCTCATTCTGGCGGCGATCGTTACCATCTACATCGTGCTCGGCGTTCTCTATGAGAGCTACATTCACCCGATCACCATTCTCTCGACGCTGCCGTCCGCCGGCGTCGGCGCCATTCTGGCGCTGATGCTGTTCGGGCAGGACCTGTCGGTGATCGGCCTGATCGGCATCATCCTGTTGATGGGCATCGTCAAGAAGAACGCGATCATGATGATCGACTTCGCGCTCGAAGCCGAGCGGCATCAGGGCATGTCGCCGAACGAAGCCATCGTGCAGGCTTGCCTGTTGCGCTTCCGCCCCATTATGATGACGACGCTGGCGGCGCTGTTCGGTGCGCTGCCGCTGGCGATCGAAAGCGGTACCGGCGCAGAATTGCGCTTTCCGCTCGGCATTTCCATCATCGGCGGCTTGCTGCTGAGCCAGTTGCTGACGCTCTATACGACGCCGGTGATTTACCTGGCGCTCGACCGGCTCAACCGGAAAATCGAGAAGGCGGTGCCGGACCCCGGGCCCCCCGGACCCACGGTTGCCGGTGCCACCGAGGGGATGCAGTAGATGGCATCGATCTCGGAGCCCTTCATCCGCCGGCCGGTTGGTACCACGCTGCTGGCGATCGGGCTCTTCCTGGTCGGCATGGTCGCCTATGTTTTTCTGCCGGTCTCGTCGGTGCCCAACGTCGACTTCCCGATGATCCGGGTGTCCGCCACCCGTCCCGGCGCCGATCCTTCCGTGATGGCCTCGACGGTTGCCGCGCCGCTGGAACGCCGGCTCGGCCAGATTGCAGGCCTTGACCGGATCACCTCGACCAGTTCGCTCGGCACCACCAGCATCCAGTTGCAATTCTCGATCGGCCGCAACATCGACCGCGCCGCGCGCGACGTGCAGGCGGCGATCAACGCCTCGCTGGCCGATCTGCCGACCGACCTGCCGTCGTTGCCGCGATTCCGCAAGGCCAATCCCGCAGCCGCCCCGGTGTTCGTGCTGGCGCTGACGTCGAAGACGCTGACGACGAGTGCGATGTACGACGTCGCCGATACCGTGATTGCGCAGCGCATCTCGCAGGTTCCGGGCGTAGGCGAAGTCAACGTCACCGGCGCCGACCAGCCGGCAGTACGGATTGCGCTGAACCCGGTGGCGCTGTCGAATGCCGGGATTGCCACCGACGACGTGCGGCTCGCCATCATCAACGCCAATCCGCTGGGACCAGTCGGCATTTTCAACGGCGGCCGCCAGAGCGAGACGATCTCGACCAACAAGCAGATGCGCACCGCGGCCGAATTCCGCGACATCATCATCAAGAGCTCGGCCGGCAATTTCGTCCGCCTCGCCGACGTCGCCGAGGTCGAGGATTCCGTCCGCAACAGCCGCTCGATCGCCTGGTTCAACAAGCAGCCGGCGGTCCTGATCCAGATCACCAAGCAGGGCGATGCCAACGTGATCGATACTGTCGATCGGGTGAAGGCGGTGTTGCCGGAACTGAAGCAGTGGCTGCCGGGAGGGGTGGAAATTTCGACGCTCGTCGACCGCACCGGCACCATCCGCGCCAGCGTGCTCGACATGCAGTACACGCTGCTGGCGACGGCATTTCTCGTCATGGTGGTGGTGTTCGCGTTCCTGCGGCGGCTGACGCCGACCATTGCGGCCGGCGTTTCGGTGCCGCTGGCGCTGGCCGGCACCTGCGCCGGCATGTGGCTCGCCGGCTTCTCGATCGACAATCTGTCGCTGATGGCGTTGGCGATCTCGGTCGGCTTCGTGGTCGACGACGCCATCGTCATGATCGAGAACATGTACCGCAACCTCGAACACGGCATGGCGCCGTATCCGGCGGCGCTGGAAGGCGCCAAGCAGATCGGCTTCACCGTGCTGTCGATCAGCCTGTCGCTGATCGCGGCCTTCACGCCGCTGATTTTCATGGACGGGATCGTCGGCCGGCTGTTGCGCGAATTCTCTCTGACGCTGACCTTTGCCATCGTGGTGTCGACTGTCGTGTCGCTCACGATCACGCCGATGATCTGCGCGCATTATATCAAGGAAGCGACTTCCGATCGCGCGACCTGGTTCGACCGGCTGGTCGAGGGCACGCTGTCGCGCATCGTTTCCTTCTACACCTGGACGCTGCGGGCGGTGCTCGGCTTCCCGTTCCTGACCCTGCTCGTGTTCTTTGCCACCATTGCGCTGACGGTGGTGCTCTATATCAAGACGCCGAAAGGCTACTTCCCGACCGACGACAGCGGTCTTGTGATCGGCGCCACGCGCGCATCTCCCGATACATCGTTCCAGGCGATGCTCGGGCTGCAGCAGCAACTGGCCGATATCGTGATGGCCGATCCGGCGGTCGCCGCCATCGGCTCTTCGCTCGGCGGCACCGCCGGTCCGGGCGGCGGCGGCTCCAACCGCGGCACCATGTTCATCAGCCTGAAGCCGCCGGAGGAGCGAGCCGGCATGTCGACGGCGCAGGTGATCGATCGCCTGCGCAGAAATCTCTATCGGGTCGCCGGCATCCGCCTGTTCATGTTCGCGGCACAGGACCTCCGCACCGGCGGCCGGCAAAGCGATTCCGATTACCAGTATACGCTGTCGAGCACGAATCTCGAGCTCCTGCAGAAATGGGCGCCGCTGGTCGCCAAGCGCATGGAGACGGTGGAGGGCATCACCGACATTTCCAGCGACCGCGACCCCGGCGGGCTGCAATTGTCGCTGGTGATTGACCGCAAGACCGCCTCGAGCCTCGGCGTTAGCGTCCAGGACATCGACAACGCCCTGAACAACGCCTTCGCGCAGCGCCAGATTTCGATCATCTATACCCAGCGCAACCAGTACATGGTGGTGCTGGAGATCGACCCGAAATTCCAGAGTGATCCTTCCAATTTGGAGCGGATTTACGTGGCGGGCGCCAACGACGCCCAGGTGCCGCTATCGGCCGTGGTGCGCTACCAGCGCGGCCTGTCGCCGCTTGCGGTGTACCACTCGCAATCGTTCCCCTCGACGACGGTCTCGTTCAATTTGCTGCCCGATGTGCCGCTGGAGGTCGCGACCTCCAATATCCAGCGCGCGGTCGAGGAGCTGCATATGCCGGAGGGCATCCGCGGCAGTTTCGACGGCAGTGCCGGCGATTTCAACAAGACCAGTGGGCGGCAGCCGCTGCTGATCCTCGGTGCGCTGGTGGCGATGTATATCGTGCTCGGCGTGCTCTATGAGAGCCTCGCCCATCCGATCACGATCATCTCGACCCTGCCGTCCGCAGGCCTCGGCGCGCTGCTGGCGCTGCAGGTGACCAATACGCCGCTGACCGTGATCGCCTTTGTCGGCATTATCCTGCTGATCGGCATCGTCAAGAAGAACGGCATCATGATGGTGGATTTCGCGCTCGACGCCGAGCGCCACCGCGGCCTGTCGTCGGCGGACGCGATCTTCGAGGCCTGCCGCGCCCGCTTCCGGCCGATCCTGATGACGACGATGGCGGCCTTGTTTGCCGGCATTCCGCTGGTCATCGCCACCGGCCCCGGCACCGAGCTGCGCCGGCCGCTCGGCATCACGATTATCGGCGGACTGTTCGTCTCGCAGATCATGACGTTGTACACGACGCCGGTGATCTATCTCCTGATCGACCGGCTGCGGCGGCGATCCCGGCCGGCCGCGATCGCCGCGCCTGCCGAATAGTTGGATTACTGCCTGCGGAAAGCGTATAGCGGGCGGATGCCAGACCAATCCAATTCCGAGGCCGGAACCGCGGTGGAGGCCGTTCCGGACTGTCCGCATTGCGGCAAGCCGCTACCGCTCTGCATCTGCGACAGCATCAAGCCGATCGAGAGCAATATCTCGCTCCTGATCCTGCAGCATCCGCAGGAGCAGGACAGGGCGCTCGGCACGGCGCGGCTGACGGCGATGCACTTCAAGGACGCGGTCGTCAAAATCGGCCTGTCCTGGCCGAGCCTCTCCAAGGCACTGGGACGGAAGGTCGACGATCCCTCCCGTTGGGCGGTGCTCTATCTCGGCTCGGCCAAGGTCAGCGATCTCGACACCGATGCCGAGATCGTGGCGATCAACCGCAAGGGCGAGGTCGAGCCGCACCAGCGCGCCATCCTGTCCGACATCGAAGGCGTCGTGCTGCTGGACGGCACATGGAGCCAGGCCAAGGCGCTGTGGTGGCGCAACGCGTGGATGCTGAAATGCCAGCGGATCATTCTGGGCCCGAAGCGCCCCTCGCTTTACGGCAAACTCCGCAAGGAACCGCGCCGCGACGGCCTCTCCACCATCGAGGCCGCCGGCCTGCTGCTCGCCGGGCTCGAGAAGCGGCCCGAGATCGCGGCGACACTCAACGCCAGCTTTGACCGCATGCTGGCGAGGTATCGGCAAGTGCAGGCGGCGATGCCGGAACTTGCACCGAAGCCGAAGAAGCGGGATTACCGCCGTCGCAAGCGCGGGTAGCTCTTGGTCCTCAAGCAAGAGCTGCGTCGACGACGTTGCTGCATCTGAAATTGTGCAGCGTTGCTCCGTTATCCGTCATGACCATGATACCAACGTCGCGGTTCCAATGTCTGCAAGGAGACATAGCGACCTGTGGACAAGGATGACATTCCCATTGACGATGCTAAATTCTCCGCTCTCCGCGTAACTATTTGGAGCAAAGTCGATGTCTTTAACCACAGAGATTCTCACTCGCTCTCCATTACTTGACGCTGATGAAATCGAGGGGGAAATCGGTACTCTCATCTACAATGCCCGGCGAGCGCCCGTTATCCGGGAGATACCCGACAGCGATGACCACCCGTTGCCGAAAGGCCCGATGCCCGACTATGTCGAGCACAAGGAAGGGGTCAATCAGGTCGGCAAACTCTCGGCCGAAGCTGTGGTCCGCGAATACGATGCGGCAGTGAAAGAGATTGAGGCACTCGGTGCGGAACTAACCGACGCCGCCAAGCGATGTGAAGCGATGGTGGCCGGCGTTCACGCCATGGTGTCCGAGATCAAGGAATTGGCTGCGAACTATCGCGAGGAAGGCAAGCGCTACTTCCTGCAGATCGAGGATTGCTCCCTGATGACGTCCGAAGTCCGCAGTGTCTGCGAGACGCTCAAAAAGAAGATCGCCGCAGGCGGTAGTATCGCCGCCTGATGTTCCGGCTCTGGCCGGTCTTGCTGGTGGCCGCGCCGTTCATCGTCGTGGCCATCAGCATGCTGTTGTAATTGCGTACCGGGCATTCAGGCGCAGCACAGTTCACCTTTGGCGGCTTATTGTTTGGCTGTTGAGCTCTTTCGCTGGAATGCGCCTGAGTCCGGCCGTAATGGGCCGCGGTCCGGATGATGGCAAGTCGGTCAGATTGGCTGGCCACGGCCCGCCGTACCGCACCCCTATGCCATGTGGCGACATGTCGCCAACGCCGCCACCCGTAACGGGAACCCATTTACAGCCTCAGCGATTATCTGCGCCATGCATCTGGAGGCGAGCGGGCCGGGCGCGCTCGTCTTCAGCGCTTTCACAGCTCTGCGCTTCCAGGGAAAGGATATCGCCGCTTTGCCGTCTTCCATCACCTCGCATCTGCCTTTCGGCGGCGCCGAAATCAGCCTGCGAAAGAAGTTCCGCCTGTTCTTCACGGTCGGCGTCATCGTCCTGTTACTCGGCGGCGCCAAGGCAATCGTTCACTATTTCGGATTCGAGTTCCTCGAACTCAACGGGCTGGTGACCAGCGGCATTGGCGGCGCCATCTTCATCATCGGCTTCCTGCTGTCGAGCATTCTCAAGGATTACAAGGAAGCCGAACAAATTCCGACGGCACTGCGCACGGCGACCGAAGCAATCGACGGCGATCTGGAATGCTTTGCGCGAACCAACGAGCGCTTCAATCTTGGGGAACCAAGGCTGATCCTGATCGGGGTCATTGCAAAACTGCGCGAAGGCCTGGACCGTGCCTACGACCACAAGAACATTGCCCCCGTGCTCGACGAGCTCAGCAAGCTGACGCCCATCCTCGGACGACTGGAGGGCATGGGCATGGCTGCGAATTTCGTCGTACGCCTTCGCACCAATCAGGATGCGATCCGCAGGGCTCTGCTTCGCATCTACACCATCCAGCGCGTCGAATTCGTCCCATCGGTGCATGTGCTCGTGCAAACGCTGGTGTTCTCGATCATCGTCCTGTTGCTCCTGCTGAAGACGGAGGGCGATCCGGCCGCGGCCCTGTTGTTTGGATTCATCACCTACATGTTCGTCTACGTCCTGTATCTGATCCGACTGCTCGAACAGCCTTTCGCCAAGGGCCAGGGCTCCGTCGACGATGTCAGCTTCTTCCTGCTTGATGAACTGGAGGCGCAATTGCGGCGCTCGCTCGACCCCGCCGTCGGACGGCGGCGGCTTCACGCAATAGATCGGGTCTGAGCAGTGCACGATGTCTGGACGGCGCGGCGAGGGCCCTGCGCCGTCCATTGCGGACACACGTTGCTCCATTCCGCTGCTCGCACTATGACTGACGCGTCGGATGCTAGCGGAGCAGCGCGATGGAACTTGTGGCGCATTGGCGCCTGTCGAAACAGGCTTTGATCGATCTCGTTTTCTTCTGCGGCGTTCCGATCGTGCTGGCGGTGCTTTCGGTCGTTCTTGGACCGTATGCGGCCACCATGGGAGGTGCCGGCGCGACGCTTTATGTTCTCTCGCTTGCCATCGTGCCGTGGTGTCTGACCGGCCTCGCCACCCAATTGGTGAGCAAAAGAGCCAAGGGAAAACTCCCGCTTTGGCTGATCGCAGCCATCGGTGCCGTCGTCTCCGGCCCCTTCGTGTCGCTATACGTCTATTTCGTCAATTCGATCGCTTCAGAGATCTGGCCTGCGCTGGACGCTTTGCGGCCCGCGACGTTCGGCGCAGAACATCTCAAATCGGCCGCCCTGTCCGAGGGGCGGGCCATCGTTCTCTGGATCGCCTTTGTCGTCATTTTCCATGAGACGCTGGATTGGGAGCGGTTTGCGGCACCGGCCAAGGAAACGGGCTGCGAAGACCGCTTTCAACTGAGCGGCGCCGAGTGGACGGCGGAAGACGATGCGCTGCTTCGCTCGCTGATCGGCAGCGGCAAGCCCCCGAGGGCCATCGCGCTGGAAATGAAGCGGACAGTCGGGGGCATCCGCGCAAGGACGGCCAAGCTGGGTCTGCGGAACAATCGTCTTGGCAATACGTCCGCCGACTGAGGCGGTCCTAATCTTCAGTCCGCCATGCTCCGAGGAGGAACACCTTGCGCGGTCTCCGGTTCGGGCCCGCTTCCGATTGAACGTCGCTGAGATCAACCGCCCTTCGCTTCATTAGAAGCTTCGTGACGATCCCGAGCACGATGAAGGGTCCGAGATAGATGGCTAGTGTGGTGAGTGCGCTCATGTACCTCTCCCACCGGGGATGTTATGGCAAATTAGGACACTCCCCAAATCAACTTAGGACAATCAACTTAGGACACTGGGGCTCAAATACGGACAGTATCCGATCGACCCGAACGGGATCGGGCACGCCAGTTTCAGAACTGGCACGGTCTTCGAGTTTCAGAAGTTTGCGAGAGAGCGGGCGAGGGTGGTTGCCTAAGTGCCTGACACTCTATATTGATCCGCTCCCGATGGGGCCACGTGGCGGAGTGGTTACGCAACGGTCTGCAAAACCGTGTACACCAGTTCAATTCTGGTCGTGGCCTCCATTCATATAATCAATGACTTAGACCGATTATATGAGAGGTCGCCGCAAGCCGGCCGCGATCAGCAGGCGGCGTGCCAGCCCTCGGGAAACGGAACCAGCGGCCAAGAGGTCCCATTGTCGTTGGCGGCGCGCGGCGACGGATAAAGGCGCTGGGTCTGGACCACGAAATCATCCTCCGGGGCTGGCGCAATGGCCGTCTGCACGGTTTCCAGCAGCAGATCGTATTCGACTTCGCTCATCGCGCTCTCCGGGTTCCAGAGGCGATGATCTCAAAAGCATTTTGTTCCCAGATTGAGCGGATCGTTCGAATTTTATCGATCCGGCGGCCGCGGCAAAGCTGGTTACTAAAGTGTTGAACTCTCGCGCAAACACTAGGTCCGCCCACGCGCGGCGCGTGTGAGAAAAATCACATTTTGCAGAAATCAACTCGCGTATTCGGCTTGGATGACGCCCGCCTTGCCAAGGCGGGCATGGTCCAGGAAGACGCGGTCATGAAGGCAAGGTTTGCGCGAAGTGCGGCACTGCTCCGTCGTTCCCGCCGGGCTTCGACGCTCGGTTTCCTGCTGACGCTGATGGCGAGCAGTGCGGCTCATGCCCAGCAAGGCACGCCCGAACAGCGCAGGGCCTGCACGCCCGACGTCTACCGGCTCTGTGCCGGCGAGATCCCGAACGCGCGTGCGATCACCGCATGCCTGCGCCGGCAGAAGGCGAGCCTGAGCGCGGCTTGTGCCGCGGTGTTCGAGCGGTAGGGGCGGCGACACGGCATTCCCGCGCCGACGTTCTCAGATCTCCAGCGCCGCCAGATTCTTCGGCAGCATTCGCTTGAACAGAGTGAGGATGCGGGCGGCTTCCTTTGTGTCCTGCGTGATGGCATGGCGGACGGTCGCCGCGATCAGCGTCATCATCAGTTGGGAAAACGAGGCCAGCGCAGTTGCTGATACATCGGGTGCGATCCGCCGCAGGGTGTCGCCGAGCAGCCCGGCGAGATAGACGCCGTCCTCCTCGTCGAGCTTTTGCAGCGCCCGGTCGGCCTGCGTCGCCTGCCAGATGTCGCGCATGACCGGTACTTCCATGAACATCCGATAATAGCTGTCGGTAATGCGGCACAGGGCCGGGTGCAGATCGCGGGTAGTCCTGACCACGGCGAGATCGCGCCGCACGCAATCGCGGCCGAACGCGTTGTAGCGTTCCGCGAGCGTGCCGATGATCGCGGTCTTGTCCGGAAAGTATTGATAGAGCGAGCCGAACGGCACGCCGCTGCGTTCGACGACGTCGCTCATGCGGAAGGCTTCGCTGCCTTTCTCGGCCATCAGCTCTGCCGCGCATTGCAGGATTTTCTCGAACCGCTCGCGGCTGCGCTGCTGGGTTGGGACCAGCCGCGCCAACACGGGCGCAGCCGTTGCGGCCACTTTCTGTCCGGCTTTTCGCCTCGCCATCGGTCCTCTCACATAAAAGCGACTTGACGTTACCAATACGAGAGTTTATCGGGTTTAGCAAATACGATATATTCTCGTATTATGTTCCGAAAGGAGTGATCCATGTCAGAACTCCCGATCCTGATCGTCGGCGGCGCAGGCAAGACCGGCGCGCGCGTCGATGCACTGCTGCAGGCGCGCGGAATCCCGACGCGGCCAGTATCGCGTTCGGCGCCTGTCCCGTTCGACTGGACCCGGCCCGAGACGTGGCCGGCCGCGTTTGCCGGCGTCTCGATGGCCTATGTCACCTACCAGCCGGACCTTGCGGTCGAAGGTGCCGCTGATGCGATCGCGGAAGCGGGCCGGCTGGCGCGCGACAATGGGCTCGAACGCGTCGTATTGCTGTCGGGACGCGGCGAGCCGGGCGCGCAGCGGGCGGAGGCGGCGCTGCAGCAATCCGGCGTTCCCTGGACCATCGTGCGCGCAAGCTGGTTCGATCAGAATTTTTCCGAGGGTTATCTGCTTGAGGGCGTGCTCGCCGGCGAAATCGCGTTGCCGGCCGGCGCCGTGCCCGAACCGTTTATCGATGCCGACGACATTGCCGAAGTCGTGGTCGCGGCGCTGACGGATCGGCGCCATGTCGGCAAGGTCTACGAGGTGACGGGACCGCGCGCGCTGACGTTCGCGCAAGCGGTCGCCGAGATCGCCGATGCCGCCGGCCGCCCGGTCCGATACCGGCAGATCGCAGCGGAAGATTTTGCGGCCGCCATGCGGCCCCATATGCCGGACGACGTCATCGAACTGATGTTGGAACTGTTCACCGTCGTGCTCGACGGGCGCAATTCGGGTGTCGCGCACGGCGTCGAGCAGGCGCTCGGGCGTCCGGCGCGGGACTTTTCCGACTATGCCCGCCGAACCGCCGCGACCGGTGTCTGGAGGACATGATCATGCTGGAGGTATTGATCACCGGTCTGCTGTGGTTTTGCGGCATCGGCTGCGGTCTGCTCGCCGGGCTCTATTTCGCGTTCTCGACCTTCATCATGACGGCGTTCGGCCGGATCGGACAGGCCTCCGGCATTGCGGCGATGAATGCAATCAACGTCACGATCGTGCAGTCGCTGTTCATGCCGATTTTCCTGGGAACGACGGCGGCGAGTGCGGCGCTGGCGGTGACCGCGCTGTTGCGCTGGAGCGAGCCCGGCGCGATGGCGATGCTGGCCGGCGGCGTGCTCTACGTGCTCGGCATGTTCGTCGTGACGATGGTCTTCAACGTGCCCCTGAACAACGCGCTTGCCGCGACCGATCCCACAAGCCACGAGGCCGCCTCGCTATGGGCGCGCTACCTGACGGATTGGACGTGGTGGAACCACGTGCGGACGGTCTCATCGACAGCGGCTTGTGCGCTGTTCATTGCCGCGATTGCGGCGAAGTAGGGCGCTCGAAATACCGGCAAACAAAAACGTCCCAAGAGGCGTGGTCGGCCGGCGAGCACTGCCTGCCAGACTTCGAGTTCGATCTGGCCGAGAGTGGCATTGCCGATAATGACGGCTTGCAGGAGCAGATCGGCCGTCAGGACTGGCAACCCGGCGTGTTCGGTTAGTGCGTGCCTGCTGATCGCCCGCTACCGGCTCAAGTTCGAGCGGTGGCGGCTAGGCCGGTGAGATAAGGGGTTCATGCTGGCGGGCTTCCTTGCTGGACCTTCGACGACGGACCGCAGCCGCTACATGTGCTTGCCTGACCAACTCGCGCAATAAATCCAAATCGCGGAGTTCAGTCAGAAGATTTGCGGACAGGGTGGAGTAGGCGTCAATACGTGGCTGAAGAGAAGGCATTTTAAAAAACCCTCACTAACTATTACTCATACTTCACTGTGAAGAGGGGGGACTGCGGCTTCAACAGGATTCGTCTAATTTGAGAGCCACATCCGGAGTCTTACGGGCGCTTCAATTTGTGGGCAGAGCCTTTGCGAAGAGGCCGCTAACTCAGGCAGCCTCTTTCATTCGCGGGCGCAGGCAGTGATTCACGCGGCCTTCTTTGCGTCGAGGAGTTCCGTGGAAAGGAACTTCTCTGTCCGTTTTTCGTTGAGTTCGCAGATAAGGGCACGGTTAGGAGCAATCCATGACCACAGTGCAGGCCATTGCATTTGGAGCCATGCTAGCTTGGACGCCCGCGTTAATCATATTGGCAATTTCGTTGTGGGATGTTCCAGAGCTAGACGAGGGAATGAACTAGTTTCGCGTCATCACTTTCATTCGTCGTGCTTCAGTTTCCGCCCGCCCCAATGATGACGCTTGCGACCGGGATCAAAGACCCGTTCGACGTGACGGCTCAATGCCCGCATGACGCCGATACACGCGAACATCGTAGGGCCGCCGAGCCGGCGACGAGCAGCAGCGCTTCCGCCGCGGCTTGCCATTCCGGCAGGCCGCGTTCATTGGGAGACAGGGTGACGCAGCAACCTACATGCTGAGCCCGAAGGTAGACGAGCGTCCGGCCGTCCGGCAGCTCGATGGACTCGTCAAACTCACGGCTGCAGCCTGATTTGCTCTGCCATCTCCTCTCCCCGGGATATCCAACCCGAGGCGGCCGGGCTGGGCAAGGGCGACGCCAGATCCGAGGCTATTTGGTCAGGTGCGCCAGTATGGCCTCACAGGCCTTCTCAGCTTCGGCAAACGTCTTAAAGGGTGATCCACCTACCTTAATGGCATGCCTGTTTAAACTGATGGGGCGCCAAGAAGCGACAAAGCCAGGCCGCCCGTGAAGTCCAGGACCACTGGTATTTTCGTTACTGATTACAAATGAGAAGCCGCGCTCGCTCGCGCTCCATATCTCCAGTTCCTCTATCGCGGGAGCAACGCGGCTGAAGTGCAGGGCCATGCCACTATCCAGCGAGCCCCTAAACGGCCCCAGCGCTTTACCGCGCTAGCGCCGGGACCGCCAACCTAGGCAGGTTTTCCTCCGGCCTGGGGGCTTCAGCGCCGGAGGTGGGATTCGACTCCGCCGCCCCGCCGCAGGTTCCTATTAGCTGAAGGGACGCCAGGATGATTCCTATAAAGTGTCGTGAGGGCTGTGGAGGGGCTACAGTGATAACCGCCGCAGAAGACGACCACACCGGACACGCCGGCTTCCCGCATTTCTCCGAAGGTGATTTTCTGGGGGCGGTCCATTCGGCTATCGCGCCGACGGGCTTCCGGCAATCTCCGAAGATGTTGGGCCCGCAATACTCACCGTGTCGGTGGTGCCCGCCTGCGGTACCGCACAGGCTGCGAACGTCGCGCGCTGCAGGGGCTGCGCCTGGAAACTCCGAACCTGCGCGCCTGCCTGCAGCGGCAGGGACGACAGCGCCACGGCGACAAGCAGAGCAGCAGTCACGACTTTACGGTTGCCAGTCAGGGATAGCCATCGGTTGGAGGAATGTGCGAGCGAACATGAAATTGCATCGCGGACCTCATCGGGGGGAACCGGCGTGCTGGTCGCGGATTGGTGGGCACAGCTACGAAGAAGGAGTATTTCGATGCACCTTCACACCTACAAGGACGACCAGAATTCGCGGCACTTCGATTTAGTGCGAGATGGCGAACACCCGGGATCGATTGATGTAGTTTTAGTGTCTATGTGGGCACTTTTAGCTGCCGGCGCAGTCTGCGCTTTAGTCGCGCCCTTCCAGTAACGGCGACTACTCTCAACGATGGGTGCACTACGCAAAGGCCGCCGCAAAGTCCAAGGATCCCGCACCATGGCATCCTCCTTTCGCGTCCAGTGCACGAAAGGGGTCGGCGTTCCTCGCCGCTACCGGTCGCCGCGGTCGGCGTGTGGTATTCGCGACGGCAGATGAAGCCAGATGAGGCGCGGTTGGAACGACGACTCCAACTAAGAAACTTCAGAAATCAAAATTTGCAAAATGTTGCCCCGAGAAAGCAGCCTCAACCCTCTCGTCTATAAATAGCTGAAAATCTATGATTTTGGCTCCCCGGGCTGGATCCCAGTTGGAGGGAAAAGCCGTATAAATCAAGGGGTTTCCGCTTTTCGAGGCCCGCCGATACTGTAAATCGGTACTGTAAATTGGGCCTCTATGGCCTCTGTATGTTCTGCCCGGGGATAGGCCGCCCGGATCGCGCGGCAGGCGTCCCGTTAGCCTGTGCCCGGCGTGGCCGCCTGTGCGCTGGCTCGGGCTGGCCGGTGGTCCGGATAGCCGGGCGCTCCCGCCGCGCTGTAGCGCCTTCCTACGGCGTCGACGCCTGTCCGCTGTGGATACTGGCAAACCAAGCCGTGCCCCGCCCGCAAACAAGTCTACGCTGGTTGCGACTAAATTTCGGGAGGGGGCGACATGGAGTTCGAGCTTAAGGGCGCGCTGAAAAAATATCGCCGGATGCGATCGTGGCGGCGCGCTGGCATGGCGATCATGGCAATCGGTGCGATCTCCGCGCCGTGGCTTCTCGATCTGGGTCGGACGGACACGCTGATATGCTGGCTGGGCGCGGTCACCGTGTGGACGGTGGGCGAACTCGAAATGCGATTGAAGACAATCCAGATACGGCTAGCAGGCGTGAGCGATCAACTGAATGCGCTCACCGGCAGAGACCCCGACCAGGGTCCGGATTCTGATTTGATTCTCGAACTCAACGACTGGTGACGGGAAGGATCAGTATGGAACCACACGAACGCACGGCGGTCATCGCAAATGCTGCGCGGCTTTTGCAGGATGCAAAACTTTTGTTCGACCACACCCGCTTCGCCAGCGCCTTTGCGCTTGCCGTCCTTGGCGTCGAAGAAATCGGAAAAGTGATCCTCGATATTTGGGGGAGCACTGCGACTCTCTCAAAGCCCGTGGTTCGGCGTAGTGCTCATATCAGAAAGCAGGCTGCCGTCAGTTCACTGCTTCTTGCGTCATTCGCGGTAAGCGAGTTTGGGACTGAAGTTGATGATGCGGATGAGGAGCTTATTCAACGCGTCGCGGAGGCCTTTAGGCTGAGCCGGGAAGGACAACTCATGTCCCAGGTGCACGGCGGCGCGCTCGATAAGACCAAGCAGCTTGGCCTTTACCGTGACGACTGACGGATGCATCGCTGCATGCCGATCAGTTCAGTGACGCTGACGTTGATGCGATCTTCACGATTGCGCGCCGCGCGATCGCGATCGTGGACGATGCGCGGATCATGCGCACGGGGCGAGCGATCTACGAAACATCGCCCTGAGGCCTATGACTATGACTGAGCAGGCCTGTGCCGGATGGAGCGGCGCGTCGGCTCCGACACCGACACTGACGTATTCGATCAAGGCGATGATGTGTGCCGGCCGTTTCAGAGCGGCGTCGCCGCCGACCACATCTGTTCGTAGGCCTCGATCTTGAAGTTTTCACGGAACGGCGCGCTTGGCGGATGCAGAGCTAAATGCGGCTGCAAACGATACAATCACCTTGTGCGGCCAAATCGTTTTTGCCCTCATTGGGAGGGGGGAGGCACTGTGCCGTCGACCGTCAAGAGCCGTTTCTTGACCTAAGAGGGAGTAGCGTATTCCGACCACTAAGGATGGACCGCTTCGACGATCCGAAAACAGTTGAAGGCCACAGCCTGCGGACCTTGCGTGATGCAACCGACCAGATCGTCGGTTACCTCCGAAGACATCGCGGCAGAGCGGCGGATCATGATGCTGGCGCAGATGGCGATCCTGAAGGCAATCCATCATGGGGTTCAACCCAAGATTTCATCGCGAAGAACAAGGTAAAAAATATCAGGTTGTCAGCTAAACTACCACCCTCGAATCGCCGGAGTGCCAATCGTGGGACAAGCTCGAATAAAGCGACAGACGCTCGCGGCAATGCTCGCCGGTGCGCCAGGTTGCATTTATTGCGCTGGCGCGAACGTCGCGACGACCGTCGAACACATGCCACCGAAAATCGTATTTGTGGGAAAGCATCGCCCGAAAGGACTAGAATTTCCAGCTTGCAAAGCCTGCAATTACAACACCCGTCATACCGATTTGATCGCCGCGATGCTCGCGCGAAGCTGGTCTAATGTTGAAACGGACACTGCTCGGGATGACGTCGTGAGATTATACAGGGCGGTCAGCAACAACATGCCCGCAGTTCTCCATGAGATGTACATGGGCCGCGCGGCGGAAAAACTAGCTCGCAAACGGAGGAACATTCCTCGTGACGGTCATCCACTCCGCGCAGACGGTCCGCTGTTGAACCATCACGTTCTGACGTTCGCTGCCAAACTCGGATTCGCGTTGCACCAGGAAGTCACCGGAAGCTGGGTACCAAACGGTGGAGGCGTCCAGGTGATGTGGTTCTCTAACGTACAGGCGCTCAATGGTGAGATACCGGAGTCGCTCTTCACGATGCTGCCAACCCGCCTCACTCTTCAGCAGGGCACAAAGAGCGTCGCCGACCAATTCGAGTATGCCACGTCACCCGTAGAGCAAGAGCATATGCTGTACTACACATCGTTCAACCAGTCCTTCGCCGTCGCCGGAGTTGTCGCACGAGATCGAGCGATCTATCTCAACTCTCACCCAGAGGTCAGGATTTTCTCCCCGGGGGATTTCCTAACGACGCGCGATGCACAATGACCCCCTGATGTCGATGGGAGACGACAACGATGCAGACAGCGGACTGGGCACTCGGCCCCGGGACCACCGGGGCCGCGCAAAGACGCATCAGCGGGACTCGGACTTTGGCGGCGGTGATGCTCATCGGGTTTTTACCGCCGCGCAGAACTGTTCCGTGACCGCCGTCGTTTCCTCGGTGATGTTCCAGCCGTTCGTCTCGGCGTTTTCCTTGGCCAACTTCTGCGCGATCTGAAGCATCTTTTTGATTTGCGCGTACGGTTTCCAGTCGGCCTTGGACAGCTTGACGGGGGGCGCACCGCAGACGTTGTGGGCAATCGCTTTCTGCACACTAGTGCTGACGTCGCTCATGTGGTCCTCGACCACGGCGGTGAAGCGCGCCTTGGCGTATTGGCTGTTGGCTGCGATGAAGTCCTTGCAGAAGGTGGCCCGTTGACCTCCGTCGCGGGCCTTGATGTAGGCCGTCTGCGTTTCATAATGGAGGCGATAGGCAAGTTTGTTGGCGTTCGGGTCGGATTTCACCGCTTCATGCATGGCGCGGTGGTCATCCAAGGTGGCGTCATTGATCCTGATGTCACATACTTTGGCGAGGGAGACGACCGGAACGTAGGCCCGCACCTTGGCTTCCAACGCATCATTGGCCTGCGCAACTGGTGCGAACAAGCTGGCGGCGATTGCGAAAGCAGCGCGACAGCGTTTCATTGGTGACATGCTCCAGATCACCGAGCAGCAAGCGGCCGGGTCGGCATCGCGGCGGCCGACCGTACACAAGCGCGGGACCCAGCCGCGAAGCGTCCGGCCCAGAAAGCGGGTTGAGCAACTTATTGCTCGAATTCCTTGGGCGGCTGTCAAGCGCCGATCTTGATCTGGATCACGGTTCCGCTACGTGACCGAGACGGCAGGCCGCAAACGCCGCCTGCGCCGGACGTTGGCCCTGTTGGCTATCCGGCCCCGAACCCCTGCGAATTAAAGGGTTTCTCGGGTATTTGGGATGGAGGCGGACGGCGGATACGGAAAAATAGGCCGATTGGCTCCCCGGGCTGGATTCGAACCAGCGACCATTCGATTAACAGTCGAATGCTCTACCGCTGAGCTACCGAGGAATAGGCGAAACAAAGGTTCGCGAGCGGGCAGCGTATAACAAAGCCTTTCGGGCTTGCAAAGGACCAAATCACAGACTGCGCATTTGCTTGAAGCAGCGCCGGAAAGTCCCCGCACTACAACGGTTTGTGGCTGCTTTCGTCCCCGGGGCAGACGGCGGACGGAACCGGGCGCAGGCAATTGCGTCATCTATGGGGGTCCTGGATCGGGCCGCCAATTCGACTCAATTGGCCCGGAGCCTCCGTGGTGCCGGGTTTCACGGGAGCTGATTCGATGCCAGCCAAAGTGACCGAACTGACGCGTGCGGCACCTCCGATCGTTCCGAGCGACATTCCCGCCATGAGCGACGACGAATGCCTGCATCGGCTCGCGCAAGCCGTCGAAGAACATGACAACGAACATCTGGACGAGGTGGCGCGGCTGATCGCTCGATTAGCCGTCCCGATAGAGTAGGCGAGAGCAGCGGCTTTTCCTGCACCGGCGGCGGTGGGCTCGCAACAGGCGCCCGCATGTTGCGTTTTGCCGGAGCTTGTACCAAAGATGGCCCGGTTTCAGCTCCCCGGCGGCAACGCCGCATGCTTTCAAGGTCTTCGCCTATGTCCGGTTTTGCGACCCCGCGCCAGAAAATGGTCGATGGTCAGGTGCGTCCGAGCGACGTGACCGATATCCGAATTATCGATGCCATGCTGGCGGTGCCGCGCGAGGCCTTCGTTCCCGAAAACAAGCAGGCGCTGGCTTATCTGGATCTCGATCTCGACGTCAGCGAAGGGGGCTCGGCCAAGCGCTTCCTGATCAAGCCGGCAGTACTGGCGAAGATGCTGCAGGCGGCCGAGATCAGGGCGACCGATCGCGTCCTCGTAGTCGGCTGCGCCACCGGCTACGCCGCTGCCGTGATCGCGCGATTCGCGACCCAAGTGACCGCGACGGAGAGCGATTCGGCGCTGGCGGCGAGGGCACAGGCGATTCTGGCCGCCAATGGCTGTGGAAACGTGACAGTTCGGACCGCGGCGCCTGCCGATGGTGACCCGGCGAACGCACCTTATGATGTCATCGTGCTGAACGGCGCAACCGAGATCGTGCCGGAACGGCTGTACGGGCAACTCCGGAATGGTGGCCGATTGGTAGGCGTTTTTGCAAAGTCGCAGCCGGCGCGGGCCACCATGGTGACCTGTTCGCACGGCGATTTCGGTCACCGGACGCTGTTCGATGCCGCTGCCCCCGTGCTGCCCGGCATGGAACTTGTTCCGGCCTTCGTTTTCTAGCCTTTCAGCCCTTCCCACGCCCAATAATCGCCCGCGGCGGCCAGCTAAATCCTCTTCGAAATCAGAAGTGTGGCCCGATTGCCCCACGTGAAGAGTTTCGTCGGCGGTTTGCTCGTGGGGGTGTTCCGTCCGGCCTACGTGCGGAATAAGGTGAGCCGGGACTCACTTCAAGTGAAGCGACGTTCGGTTAATGATCGTGTGCGATCATGTTCATGGGCCGGGCGTTCAAAAATGATTGGATTGCTTGGGATGCGTGGGGTGAAGGCATTTGCCGGGGCCGCGGCTTCGGCCCTTCTATTAGTATGTATGGGCTCGACGCCCGTCTTGGCCGACACAATTGAGGCAGCGCTGGTGCGCGCCTATCAGAACAATCCGCAGCTCAACGCGCAGCGCGCGCAGGTGCGCGTGACCGACGAGAACGTGCCGCAGGCGCTGTCGGGCTATCGTCCCAGGGTTGCGGTCACCGCAAGCGCGGGCGTCCAATATACGGATACGCTGAGCACGCAGGGCGGCACCCCGGACAATCTCGTGAGAACCCCTATTGTCGGCGCCAATTCGCCGCGCAGCATCGGTGGGACCGTCACGCAGACGCTCTTTAACGGCCAGCAGACCGCGAACAGGACCAGGGCCGCGGAGGGCCAGGTCTCCGGCGCACGCGAAGCGCTGCGCGCACTCGAGCAAACCGTGTTGCTCAGTGCCGCGACGATCTACATGGACTATCTGCGCGATTCCGCGATCGTCGAGGTGCAGAAGAGCAACGTTCGCGTGCTCGAGCAGACGCTGAAACAGACGCGCGACCGCTTCAATGTCGGCGAAGTCACCCGCACCGACGTCGCGCAGTCGGAAGCGCAGCTCGCCGCCGGCAAGACGCAGCTCCTGACCGCCGAAGCCAATCTGACGACGACGCGCTCGAACTTCCGCCGCATCATCGGCAACGAGCCGCAAGCGCTTGCGCCGGGCTCGCCGGTCGACCGCTTCCTGCCGTCGACATTGCCGGCCGCCGTCGAGCTTGGCTTGATCCAAAACCCGAACGTCACCGCGGCGATGTTCGGCATCGATGTCAGCTACCTCCAGGTGAAGGTTGCCGAAGGCGCGCTGCTGCCGACGGTCACGGTGCAGGCCTCGGTGCAGCAGGCCTATGAGCAGAGCCTGATCCAGTACCGCTCGTTCGGCGCATCCGTGACTACGCAGCTCTCGGTGCCGATCTATCAGGGCGGCGCAGAATATTCGCTGATCCGCCAGTCCAAGGAAACGGCGGCGCAACAACGTCTCGTGCTCGATCAGACTCGGGATCAGACCCGCGCCAACGTAGTCACGGCATGGGGGCAGCTCGTCGCCGGCAAGGCGCAGGTGGCTTCCGCCCAGGCGCAGGTGCAGGCGTCCGAGATCGCGCTGAACGGCGTGCGTGAGGAAGCCAAGGCCGGACAGCGCACCACGCTGGACGTGCTGAACGCGCAGCAGGCGCTGGTGAACGCGCGCGTTGCGCTGGTCACTGCGCAGCATGACCGCGTGGTGGCGTCATACTCCGTGCTGAACACGATCGGGCGTCTGTCGCCGCAGGTGCTTAACCTGCCCACGACGGTTTATGACCCGAGCGTGCACTATCATCAGGTACGCGATAGCTGGGCCGGCGTTCGTACACCCGACGGCCGCTGACGTCTGCGTAAATCCCGCGCAACACGGGACGAATATCATCGCCCGGCGCCTCAAGCGCCGGGCGCTTTGCTTGCAATCATTTACGGCCATGACGTACCGTTTCCGGGGCGAGCTGAGCGATTCGCGGCCAGCGTCTTTGCATCTCACGGACGCGCGCCGGGTCGTATTTTGAGGGGAGCAGACCTCCCGCGCGATGCCGCGGGCGGGCTTGATCTGGGGACAAGTCAGGCTTGTGCGATGAAAATCCCGGCCTGCATTTCCGGAACCGGCAATTCCCTCTTGGCTTTGGTGTAAAATGGTTTCGATTTGGAGTCGGAGATGACGCAGCCTGCAAAGGTCCAAGAGCCCTCGATGGAGGAGATTCTGGCGTCGATCCGTCGCATCATTGCCGACGACGAGGCAAAGCCTGCCGCTGCCAAGCCGGAGGCCGCCGCGGCGCCGCCACCGAAACCGGTGATGAAGGACATCCCGCCGTCGGCCATTGCTCCCAAGCCGGCTGCTCCGAAGCCTGCGCCGGCCCCGCCGCCGCCTGCACCCGCGCCTGAACCGGTCGCCAGCAACAGCCAGGACGACATCGACGCGATGCTGGCGAGCCTCGACGCGGCAACGCCCGAGGCCGATATCAGGCCGGCGCCGCAGCCGGAAGCCGACGTGTTCGAACTCACCGACGAGATGGCGCTGCCGGATCCGGCGCCACCGCCACCGAAAGCCTCCTTCAACAAGATCGAGCCGGAGGACGACATCGAGTTCAGCGAGTCCCACAGGGGGCGGCCAGCCCACGAGCCGCCGCCGTTCGAAGCACCGCAGCAGCCGATCTTGTCGCGCTCGACCGTCTCCGCGGTCGAAACTGCCTTCAATTCGCTGGCCAATACCGTGCTGAGCAATAACGCGCGGACGCTGGAAGATTTGGTCAAGGAAATGCTGCGGCCGATGCTGAAATCCTGGCTCGATGACAATCTGCCGGGATTGGTGGAGCGGATCGTCAAGGCCGAAATCGAGCGGGTTTCGCGCGGGCGCTAGTTCCGGGCGGATCGATCCCATTCGGACAGTCAAACCGGCGTTATCGCGGCTTCCCGCTGCCCCGGACTTAAGTTGTCAGGTTGACTTGAGGCGCTGTGGCGGCTTTCTAGGGGCCGGCCCGGCGCCGATCACATCAGAACCGGGCGGGACCCACGTTATTTTGATGCGTATTCTCTAAGCGGACCGGCGACGGATTGCTCGAGAGCGCCCCCGACATCCCCAATTGCAGTGCCATGATCGAAAAAAACTACCAGCCCGCCGATATCGAAAGCCGTATGTCACGGATCTGGGAGGAAAGCGGCGCGTTCAAGGCCGGCCGCCCGGAACGGAAAGATGCCGCACCGTTCACCATCGTGATCCCGCCGCCCAACGTGACGGGCTCGCTGCATATGGGCCACGCGCTGAACAATACGCTGCAGGACATTCTCTGCCGCTTCGAGCGCATGCGCGGCCGCGACGTGCTGTGGCAGCCGGGCACCGACCATGCCGGCATCGCGACCCAGATGGTGGTCGAGCGGCAATTGATGGAACGGCAGGAGCCGGGCCGCCGCGACCTCGGCCGCGCCAAATTCCTCGAGCGGGTCTGGCAGTGGAAGGCGGAGAGCGGCGACACCATCGTCAATCAGTTGAAGCGCCTCGGCGCCTCCTGCGACTGGTCGCGCGAACGTTTTACGATGGACGAGGGGCTGTCGCGCGCCGTCGTGAAAGTGTTCGTCGAACTGCACCGCGAAGGCCTGATCTACAAAGACAAGCGGCTGGTGAACTGGGACCCGAAACTGCTCACCGCAATCTCTGATCTCGAGGTGCAGCAGGTCGAGGTCAAGGGCAGCCTCTGGTATCTGCGCTATCCGATCGAGGGCAAGACATTTAGCCCCGACGATCCCACGACCTTCATCGTGGTCGCGACCACGCGTCCCGAAACGATGCTGGGCGACACCGCGGTTGCCGTGCATCCGGAGAACGAGCGGATCGGGCACCTGATCGGGCAGCATGTGATCCTGCCGCTGGTCGGCCGCCGCATCCCCATCATCGGCGACGACTACGCCGATCCCGAAAAGGGTTCAGGCGCGGTCAAGATCACGCCGGCGCACGACTTCAACGACTTCGAGGTCGGCAAGCGTCACGGCCTGCCGCAGATCAACGTGTTCGATCGCGAGGGCTGCATGGCCCTCGTCGACAATGAGGATTATCTGCGAAGCTTGCCGGAAGGCGCGCTGATGCTCGCGGAAGAGCTCCACAATGTCGATCGCTTTGCCGCGCGCAAGAAGATCGTGGCGCGGCTGGAAGATTTCGGCTTTTTGGAAAAGATCGAGCCGAACACGCACATGGTGCCGCATGGCGACCGCTCCGGCGTGGTGATCGAGCCCTATCTGACCGACCAGTGGTATGTCGACGCCAAGACAATGGCGCAGCCGGCGATCGCGGCCGTGCGCTCGGGCGCGACCAGCTTCGTGCCGAAGAACTGGGAAAGGACCTATTTCGAGTGGATGGAAAACATCCAGCCCTGGTGCATCTCGCGCCAGCTTTGGTGGGGTCATCAGATCCCGGCCTGGTACGGGCCTGACGGCAAGGTGTTCGTCGCCGAGACCGAAGACGAAGCCGTCGGCAACGCACTCGGCTACTACGTCGAGCAGGAAGTTATCACGCCGGAGCAGGGCCGCGAGATGGCGCTGGATCCCGCCAAGCGCGAGGGCTTCATCACGCGCGACGAGGACGTGCTCGACACCTGGTTTTCATCCGGGCTGTGGCCGTTCTCTACGCTCGGCTGGCCCGACGAAACGGCGGAAGTGAAGCGCTACTATCCCACCAACGTGCTCGTTACCGGATGGGACATCATCTTCTTCTGGGTCGCCCGGATGATGATGATGGGCCTGCACTTCATGAAGGACGCGCCGTTCTCGACCGTCTACATCCACCGCCTGGTTCGCGACGAGAAGGGCGCGAAGATGTCGAAGTCGAAAGGCAACGTCATCGATCCCTTGGGCGTCATCGACGATTTCGGTGCGGACGCGCTGCGCTTTGCGCTGGCGCGCGGCGCGGCTCACAGCCACGACATCAAGCTTTCGCCGCAACTGGTCGAAACCAACCGCAATTTCGCGACCAAACTCTGGAACGCCTGCCGCTTTGCCGAGATGAACGGCTGCGAGAAGCCGGACGGCTTCGATTCTGTGAATGCCAGGGAGACGCTGAACCGCTGGATCGCGCATGAAACCTCGCGCGCCACGCGTGAGGTCACCGAGGCGATCGAGGGCTATCGCTTCAACGATGCGGCGAATGCGATCTATCGTTTCGTCTGGAACATCTATTGCGACTGGTATCTCGAACTCGCAAAGCCGGTGCTGATGGGCGAGGAGGGCGCGGCGAAAACCGAGACCCGTGCCATGATCGCCTGGGCACGCGACGAGATCCTCAAATTGCTGCATCCGTTCATGCCCTTCATCACCGAGGAGCTCTGGGCGGTCACGGCCAAGCGCGACGGCCTGCTGGTGTTGGCGGAATGGCCGCGCAAGGTCAGTTCGGTTACCGCCGAGCAGATCGCCGCGATGGCGTTGGCAGGACCCGGCGATCCAGTGCTTGCACCGGCCATGGTCGCGCTCGATGCCGGCGATTTCAGCGATCCGGCCGCCGAGGCCGAAATCGGCTGGGTCGTCGACCTCGTCACTGCCATCCGTTCGGTACGTTCGGAAATGAACATCCCGCCGGCTACATTGATCCCGGTGGTGCTGTCGGGTGCGTCCGAGGAGACAAAGGAACGCGCGCAGCGCTGGAACGACATCGTCAAGCGGTTGGCGCGGCTGGCCGAGATCAATTTTGCAGACCGCCCGCCGGAAGGCGCCGTTCAGTTGCTCGTGCGCGGCGAGGTCGTGGCGCTGCCGCTCAAGGGCGTGATCGATCTGTCGGCCGAAAAGGCCAGGCTCGACAAGGAAATCGTCAAGGCCGACGCCGACATCAAGCGCGTCGACGCCAAACTCGGCAATGAGAAATTCGTGGCCAACGCGCCTGAAGAGATCGTCGAAGAGGAAAAGGAAAAGCGCGAGGCGGCGGTCGCGCGCAAGGCAAAGCTGCAGGAAGCGCTGGAACGGCTGAAGCTGGCGTCCTGAATGACGCCTGACTGATGCAAGGCGCTGAACTATCCGCGTCATTGCGAGAGGCGAAGCGACGAAGCAATCCATCCATCCGTTATGCCGCGATAAGGATTGCTTCGCGGAGCCTGTCATCCGGCGGCGCTTCGCGCCGACCGGGTGGCTCGCAATGACGGCCGAGATAGTTCGAGTCACCACCGAAGAACTGATCGATAAGCCTCACACGAACAGAAAGTCGCCGGCGTGGAGCTGGCTCGTTGTCTTGTTCTGAATCTCGATCGCATTGTTGGCGTCGACCGTGATCACGACGCTGGTGCCGACGTCGGCCATGTGCGGTTGGAGCGCGCTGAAGTCGGCAAACACCGTTTTGCTGAACTGAATGATATCCTGCACGCCATTGGCATTCTCGAAATCGGCAACGGTGTCCTTGCCGAAGCCGGGGGCAAAGACGAACGTGTCGTTGCCGGTGCCGCCGGCCAGATAATCGTTTCCGCCAGCGCCGATCAGCCGGTCGTTGCCGCTGCCGCCATACAGGAACTCGCTGCCCGTGCCGCCCTGCAAGCTGTCATTGCCGTCGTCTCCGGACATCTGGGTTGCCGCCGGACCGCCCTTGAGCTGGTCGTCGCCGGCGTTGCCGTGCATCGTATCCGGTCCGCCGCCGCCGGAGAGATAGTCATTGCCGTCGCCGCCATTCAGGACATTGGCTACCCAGCTACCATAGAGCTGGTCTTTGCCGCTGCCGCCGTTGAGCAGGGCGCCGGTATCGCCGGTGCTGGCCTTGATGACGTCGTTGCCGTCGTCGCCATAGAGCTGATCGGTCGCCGTGGTGATGCCGGCGCCGCTGTTGATCGTGTCGTCGTCCGCCCCGCCGTGAATCACATCGGCGCCGGGACCGCCGTTGATGGTGTCATTGCCCGCGCCACCCTGGATCATGTCAGTCGCGGCGCCGCCGCTGATCACGTCCTTGCCCGGGCCTCCTTCCAGATCGTCATTATCGGTCGACGAACCGAAGAACAGGTCCTGGCGGCCGGTCATGTCATAGTGGATGGACTTGTTCTGGTAGAGGTTCCACGTCCCCGGCGAACTCGGATTGATGCCTTCCGACACAGCAAGGTGCTCGCCGTTGACGGTGATGTCCTTGATGTAAAGGTTGCGGTCGCCATTGGCGTTGGCGATGTCGTTGATGAAGGCGAGATCGAGACTGGAGACGGTGGCCGGGTTGGCGAATGTGAACGTGAAGGTCTGGAAACCCGATGGGTCGGTCGCGCCGTGGAATTCGACGGTGCTGCCGATCTGCTGCCCGTTGATCAGGAGCTGCATTTTGGCGCCGACGCCGTCGACGACGGAGCTGTAGCCCGTCACCGTGACGGTGGTTTCCGTGAGTTTCGGAATGGTATCGGGGCCGCCGGTAATGGTGTCGTCGCCGCCGCCTGCCTTGATCGTGTCGTTGCCGACCCCGCCCGACAGCACGTCATTGCCGCCACCGACATCCATCAAATCGGCAGACGGAGAACCCGTCAGCGTCTGGCCGGGCGGCTGGTGCTGACCTCCGTACCATTCGGTAATCAACTCCTGCGCAGGCTTGCCTTGAGGCGAGTAGCCGATCGGCGAATATTTATTGTTCGTATCCCAGTTCCAGATCGACGCGCCCCTGAACCAGCTTCCGCCTTCCGATCCCCACACCTGAAAGAAGGCGTTGAAGGCATCGTATTGTTCCTGGACATCCTGCGTCGTGCCTTCGGCCCAGCCGCCCGGGCTGATATTGGTTCCGTCGAGGCTGCGATAACCGGTTTCGGTGAAGAACACCTGCTTGTCGTACTGCAAGGCAAGGGAATGGAAGAAATCGACCGGCGACATGTGATTCATCACCTTCGCCCAGTAGTCGTCCGTGGACATGCTGTTCCACGCATTGACCATCTCCTCGACGGTCGGCTCGGTTGTCGTTGTCAGCGGCGGATAAGCGTTGATCCCGATGACATCGACCTTGTCCCAAAAGCTGACATTGATGGCTTCGTCGGTCGCGGCTGCATAGGTGATCTCGCCGTGGAACACGGCGCGTACGGAATCGATGAGGTCGACCCAGTAGCTTCGATATTGGGGTCCGGAGAGTTTGCCCAGCTCATTGCCGATCGAGAGCATGGTTACGCCGGCTTGCTCGGCGAGTTCAGCCATGTGAACCATGTGGTTCTTGTAGGAAGCGAAGAAAGCAGCGGGATCGCTCGGAATGAGTGCGTAGGCGAGCGTGCCATCGAGGGCCGAGACCATGGGCTTCAGCGTGACCGAAAGGCCGAGCGCCTGCGCATTTGCCATGGCCTGGAGAATATTGGCGTCGCTCTCGGTCTTGTTGGGATCGGCGAAGACGTCATTCGACGTCCTGGTTTGCATGAAGAGCCGTGGAGCGAGCTCGATCGAGTTTGCATTGGTGCCCGCGATCGCCTGCATGGCGGTGAGCGCGGAACCGGCGACGAATGCACCATTGTAGTTGGAGAGGAATCCAAATCCCTGAACAGGAAACACGCCCGCCATCTACAGCTCCTCTTCTCTTGCAGTTTTCTGTTGCTGGTTGGTGGCGCCGTCGTTCGCGCAAATTCACCACGTGTTCCGCATGTTCGACGCAGCACAATTTGTGAGCACTTCACTCGTGCAAAGCGAAACAGCAGACCACACTTACGTACTCAACGTGGGCGTGTCGTGACGGGAATAAGTCGATGTTGCGATTGTTCATGAAGCGATGTGCGTCGTTACGGCGATGTTTACCATTTCAATTCAATTCGAAACGGCTTGGCGGTTCCACTGCTTCGGTGTGCGCTATTGCTGGTCAGGACGCGAAAGGGGCTCGACCGCATGAATCTTCGACAGATCGAGACGTTCGCGGCGGTGATGAGGTGCGGTACCGCGTCGCGAGCGGCGGAGGTTCTGGGCGTGACACAGCCCGCGGTGAGTCGGAGTATTGGTGAGTTCGAGCGATCGGTCGGTTTCCCGCTCTTTGCCAGGATCCGCAATCGCCTGGTCGCCACACCGGAAGCTCGCATGCTGTACGAGGAGGTCAAGGCCGCCTTTCACGGCATTGATGCGATCCGCGCCGTCGCTGCCCGCATTCGTGATCACGGCTCTGGCGAGATTCGCATTGCTTCGCTCTTTGCGGCCAGCCACTCGGTCATACCGAAAGCAGTCGCGATATTTCGGAGGAAACATCCGCAGGCTCGGATTACGTTGCTTGTCCTGCCGTCGCGCGACGTGCGCGATCTGATCGCGTCTGGCCAATTTGATGTGGGCCTGGCAGCAGACATGATCGATACGACGGGCATCGTGCATGAAAACTTCATGGCTCGCGATGCGCTTTGCGCCCTTCCGATCGGACATGAACTCTCCTCCAGGAAGATCATCGTGCCGATGGACCTGCATGACGTACCCTTCGTTGCCTACCTGCCGGAGGACCGTTTCAGGCAAAGGGTTGACGGGGTGTTGGCGGCTGCCGGTGCAATCCCGAAAATCGTTGTCGAAACCGCCTTTGCCCCCACAGCTCTTGCTTTGGTTGCCGCAGGCGTGGGTGTTACGCTTGCAAGTCCGCATGCGATCGGCGGCTTCGATCGGTCGAAAATCGTGGTGAAGCAATTCAAGCCAGGCGTCGATGTCCGGGTCTTGCTGCTGCTTCCCTCCGACCGGCCAAAGTCCCAACTCGTGCGCGACTTTGTCGATGCCTTGATGGCCGCACGGTAGGGCGGCGGCTCTACTCGCCGTCACGGCCCACCATAAGTTCCGGGCATCAAGTTATACCGCCGGCTCAATTGTGCGGTTCGCTTCTCGCGGTATCATCTGTGAAATCACAACCACGGCCTTCAACGCGCACCGAGCGCTACCGGACGCGCGGTTCGACCGTTGTATTCCATAAGTGTACGAGAGGAGAAGCAAATGCACGAACTTGCTGATAGCAGCGGGACCGGTGCCGAGCAGCCAGATGGTCCTCGTCTCGTTCGTCGTGAAGTGCTTGCTCTGGGCGGTGGTGCCGCACTAGCCGCGACGATGCCCGTCAGTGCGCCACGCGCGGCCGCCACCGGCACCTCGCCGGCAGCCGGATCCACCGCAACTGTCCCTGTCCGGCTCGTCGTCAACGGCAGGGAAGTCTCTGTCGAAGTCGATCCCCGCCGCTCACTGCTCGATGTGCTGCGCGAGACGCTCGGTCTCACCGGCACCAAGAAGGGCTGCAATCAGGGCGCCTGCGGCGCTTGCACCGTCCTTCTCAACGGCAGGCGGATCGTCTCCTGCCTGACGCTGGCTGCGATGCATGAGGGGGCTGAGATCAAGACGATCGAGGGCCTTGAAACGAATGGCGAGCTTCATCCGCTCCAGGCTGCGTTCGTCGAGCACGACGGTTTGCAGTGCGGCTTCTGCACCCCCGGACAGATCATGTCGGGAATAGGCTGCATCGCAGAAGGCCATGCAGCTTCGCCAGATGAAATCAGGTTTTGGATGAGTGGCAATATCTGCCGTTGTGGTGCCTATCCTGGCATCGTCGCTGCGGTCGCCGACGCTGCCAAGAGGGCCTGACCATGCTTCCATTCACGCTCGAGAAGGTGACCTCCGTCCAGGCCGCCATCGCCGCCGCATCGTCCGGCCGACGTTTCATCGCCGGCGGCACCACGTTGATCGACCTCATGCGGGAGGAGGTGGAGCAGCCGGCGCATCTCGTCGACATCAACACGCTGCCGCTTTCCGAAATCCGCATCGAGGGTTCCGATCTCGTGATCGGCGCGCTCGCCCGCATGGCCGATGTCGCTGCCCATTCCGACGTGCAACGCCTGCACCCGCTTGTCGCCGAAAGCCTGATCGAGGGCGCCTCGCCGCAGTTGCGCAACATGGCCTCCATCGGCGGCAACCTGCTCCAGCGCGTGCGCTGCCCCTATTTCCGGATGCACGACGCGCCCTGCAACAAGCGCACCCCGAACTCCGGCTGCGCCGCCATCGAAGGCCTCAATGCCGGCCACGCCATTCTGGGCACGAGCGATCATTGCGTGGCAACGCATCCTTCGGACGTCGCCGTCGCGCTGGTCGCGCTCGATGCCACGATGCAGGTGAGGGGGCCGAGGGGCGAACGCAGCTTTCCGGTCGAGGAACTCTTTCGCTTGCCGGGCGATACGCCGCATCTCGAACACACCCTGCTGCCTGGCGAGCTCATCCTCGCGGTGCGGGTCCCCGGTGGCCCGTCCAGCCGGCGGGCGCGCTATCTCAAGGTGCGCGACCGCGCCTCTTACGAGTTCGCACTCGTATCCGCCGCCGCCGCACTCGATGTCGAGGATGGCGTGATCCGTCAGGCGCGGCTCGCTGTCGGCGGCGTGGGCACTCGGCCGTGGCGCCTGCGCATGGTGGAGAAAGCGCTGATCGGCAAGGCACCGGATCGCAAAATCTTCGAAACAGCCGCCCGGCTGGCACTCGAAGGAGCCCGTCCCTTGTCGGGCAATCACTACAAGCTCGAACTCCTGCCCCGGACGATCGTCCGCGCCTTTGAAATGACGGGAGAAGCCGCATGACCACGAACGTGATCGGAAACCCGCTGCCGCGCGTGGACGGTCGTGCCAAGGTCACGGGCGCGGCGCGCTATGCGGCCGATTTCAACCAAGGCGGCCAGGCCTATGCGGTGATCGTCGGTGCCACGGTGGGGCTTGGCCGCGTGACCGGTATCGAGACCGCGCCGGTTGAGAAGATGCCGGGCGTCGTTGCCGTTATCACCCATCGCAATGCGCCGCGCCTGCCATACGCGCCGCACAAGAGCTATATCGATCCGGCAACAGGCGAGCGGCTGCATGTGCTGCAGGACGACCAGGTGCGCTTCTACGGGCAACCGGTAGCGATCGTCGTCGCCGATACGCTCGACCAGGCGGAGCGCGCGGCTGCGGCGCTGCGCGTCTCCTACACGGCCGAGCGGCCGCTCGTTGATCCTGCCGACCCCAAAGCCCGACCTGTCGTTCCGGAAGCCGGGAAGCAGCCGGATGCGAGGCTTCCGGCCGACACCGCGCGCGGCAATGCCGATAGCGCTCTCGCGGACGCGCCAGTGAAGGTCGACGCGATCTACGAAATCGCGCGCGAAAACCACAATCCGATGGAGCCGCACGCCACCGTCGCGGCCTGGAATGGCAATCGGCTGACGCTGTGGAGCAAGAGCCAGTTCGTCGTCAACGAACAGGCCGAGATCGCGGCCGTGTTCGGCCTGCCGCCCGAGAACGTACAGGTGATCTGTCCGTTTATCGGCGGTGCCTTCGGCACGTCGCTCAGGACGTGGCCGCATGTGACGCTTGCGGCCATGGCGGCGCGACAAGTGGAACGTCCCGTCAAGCTCGTTCTCACGCGCAAGCAGATGTTCTTCATGACGGGCCACCGGCCCCGCACTCTGCAGCGGATGGCTCTCGGGGCCACGGCGGACGGCAAGCTCACCAGCATTGTGCACGAAGGCACCGGCGAGACGAGCCGCTACGAAGAGTTCATGGAGGCCCTGACTTCGGTCACGACCTTCCTGTACTCCACGCCGAACGTGCGGACCCGCTACCGGCTGCTGCCACTCGATATCGGCACCCCGAACCATATGCGCGGCCCCGGCGAGGCAAGCGGTGTCTTTGCGCTCGAATGTGCCGTGGATGAACTGTCGTACAAGCTCGGAATCGATCCGATCGATCTGCGGCGTCGCAACGAGCCGGCGATCGATGAGGGCGAGAACAAACCGTTCTCCAGCCGATCGCTAATGAAATGCCATGACCTCGCCGCCGAACGTTTCGGCTGGTCGCGGCGGTTACCCGTACCTCGTTCGATGCGCGATGGCCGGCTGCTGGTCGGCATGGGTATGGCATCGGCGAGCTATCCGGCCTTCCATGCGCCTGCGAATGCGCGGGCGCGACTGCTGCCGGACGGCACCGCCGAAGTTGAAGTTGCGGCAAGCGACATGGGTCCCGGCACCTACACGTCCATGACGCAGGTTGCCGCCGAGACGCTGGGGCTGCCCGTTGAACGGGTGCGTTTGAGCCTTGGCCGCTCGGACTATCCGCCGGCTCCATCCCATGGCGGCTCATGGACGATGGCCTCGGTCGGCTCTGCGATCCGCGCCGCCTGCATGGCCGTGCAGGAGGAAGCCGCAAGACGCCCTCAGGACGGCCGCCCCGTCGAGGCGACGGCTTCGGCTCAGCGCGACCCCGATGTCGCGGCCCGCTTTTCGATGCACTCCTTTGGAGCGGTCTTTGCAGAGGTGGCCGTCGATCCCGATGTCGGCACGATCCGGCTGCGCCGCGCCGTGGGCGCCTACGGCATCGGCCGTGTCGTAAATCCGCGACTTGCGAGGAGCCAATGCATTGGCGGCATGATCGGCGGGATCGGCATGGCGCTGATGGAACGCACGGTCCTCGATCCGCGCGACGGCCGCCCGGTCAACGCCCATATGGCCGATTACCTGCTGCCCGTAAATCTCGACATTCCCCAACTCGAAGCGCACTTCGTCGAGGAGATCGATCCACACGTCAATGCCCTTGGCGTCAAAGGCCTCGGCGAGATCGCGCTCGTCGGCATGGCACCGGCAATCGCCAACGCCGTCTTTCACGCCACCGGCAAGCGCGTGCGCAGCCTGCCGATCCGGATTGAAGATGTGTTGAGCGTGTAGCTCCGGCTTGAGCAGGCGGGTCTGCCGATGGGGCAAATCACTTCTGATTTTCAGAAATCAGGTCAAGCCCTGGAATCAAAAATATTCCGCTTCGCGCCAGACCCAAATCACCGGTAAAACTCCGGCCATCCCGTCCCGAGAAGAGGGGCGTTGGCCATCGTCACTGACGTTGGGGCGGGTTGCGGTGGACGCGGCAGCGTCGGGCGCGTGGATGGGGTCGCAGGGCGGCTTTGCCGTGAGCGAACACAGCGCGCAGGACGTACGGCGCTTAAACGCCTCCGCCAGTACTTCGGCCGGCACGCACTTGGCTGGTTGAAGTCTCTGGCAGAGGAAGCTGCGTACGGCAAAACCGTGTGGTCCTGGCGCCCGTGGCTGGCGTCAAGCCGGCGGAGGTTTGCGAGACCCGACCGGGTTTCCAAAAACCTTCAATCCGCCGGCGATGGAGGCAAAAGGAATTCGTCTCCAGGGAGAGCACGGCATAAGCCGTCAACCCATCGCGCAGGGAATGCCGGGCTGCTCCGGCTGTACCTGTATGCTCGTGTGCGCACTTCTTAAGTGCATTTGCACACGGGACCGCGGGTGCAGCAAGCACCCGGCATTCCCTGCGCCCTCTCATCGGAGAGGGCGGGAAGTTTCAGCAAACCTCGGGCAATTCATGTCGCGAGAATGCAGACGCATATTCAGTTGTCGTCACCCGCGAAGGCGGGTGACCCAGATGCTATGAGGGGGGTGGCGGCAGGGTCAGCGGCGGCGAGGGGATGGACACCCTCGGGCGCCGTGGTCACGCAAAGGAGCACCCCATGTCGCAACCGTTCGACGTCAGCAGGTCCCTCACCGCCTTTGAGCAGGATAACACACTCGTTGCAGTTATCGAGATGAGCCAGT
>NZ_MAXC01000013.1 GCF_001693485.1 Bradyrhizobium sp. LMTR 3 | reverse complement strand
TCCCCATAGCCACGCCGCGCTACCCACGTGCTCCCTCCCGCGGTTTCCTCCCTTGGAGGCTTTCGGACGCCGGCCGCCGAATACGCCGCGACGTCCCTCAAGCGGCCGGCATCCGAAACCCTTCACAGCGACGGACATCGCTTCAGGGCGCTCCGCATGTCCGCTTTGGGACCCAATCGCGGACATCCGTCCGGAAGGATCGCCTTATCTTCGTCGTTGAGCATGACCAACGTCGGCCCAATCGCTGCGTACCCGCATCTACATGCTGAAAATCGTCAGGACTAAACCTGTCGCGAACATGCCTACGATTACGGTGGGGATAAGCGATTGGAGTACCGGGGCAGTCGCCCATCGATGGGGGCGACCCTGCTTCGGCAGCATGTACCAGAGCAACACGGCCGCCCCGATAATTAGGATGGGACCTGCAATAGCTATCATCGGACATTTCCTCCATTGATCGGCGGATGAGGCCGGGCGTTCAAGAGCTCAAAGTTGGAGAGTCTTACTTGACCAACAGTGAGAGAGCATACGGTCTGGAAGGTCCTCCAGGCTGTTCGCATCCTGATCCCTTGCAAAAGCTCTGCTCGTGTCGCCTACACTTCGCCGATCGGTTCTCCATGCGCAGTGATCGTCCTTGGCTTTAACCTTCAGCTCTCGCACACAGCGAAGGCCGTCGATCGCGAGCTTTCGTTCGCCGCGGCTCGGATTTTCTCTCGGAAAACCTCCAAACTTATGTCCCTGGCCAGCCAGAAATAATCGCCGCTACACCGAATGCGAAGCACGACAATATTAGTGGCGGATACAGAACGAGGGCTGCATTAAACCTCAAGAACTTGCGATGCATGCCCGCTTTGTTGGGACGTCCGAACCAAACCAGGAGAAACGCCATGGCCAGCATCACCATCCCCGTGTACAGATTCATCGACGTCTCTCCCGTTAAGCACCGTAAGCCGCGCTGGCTTGCAAGCTGTAACAAGTCAACTAGGCGCTCCTTTCGAAGCCTAAGCAATCACGATGCGGAGTCGGGGCTGCTTCCTGATGTAAGGAAATTCCTGACGCGCCGCGCCTCGCTGTAAGCCGCAAATACTATATTGTCGGCTCGGAAGACTCTCTGGTTGAGCGCGTACTTGGGATGCACCCTTGTGTTTTGGTCGTTCCCAAAAGCCAGTTCGAAGGAGATCAAAGTGTCAGATTCGCAGAAGATGAAGATCACACGGCGAGCTTACGAACTGTGGCAGCAGGCGGGCGAGCCGAAAGATAGAGACGAAGAATTCTACCATCAGGCTGAGCGAGAATTGAACGATGCTTCGGAAAACGCAATCACGACGACAATCCCGCCGTCGTCGCCTCACGGTCGTCTCTAACTTGCTTGCGAAGCTGCGTTACCCGTCCACCAATTGCGATGAGTGAAACGTCCCGAGAGCGGTCAGCGCGTAGCGGTACTTGAAGCCGTACACGGCCGCATGATGCCGCCGGGTTGGTGCCGGTGCAGATGGCTCCGCAGTGACCTAGCTGGTACCGCGGATCGATTCAAGCTAACGGCATCAACCATGGCCTGAAGATTGCGGGTGTCGCAGTTCGAGTGCGAGACGAACGAACGTCGTCGAAATCGACCAGGCCGCCTTGACGCCGGCGATGAGATTGCCGGAAACCTTCGATACGCCACCGATCCGGCGCCGCTGCCCAACGGCGATTTCCAGTGCCGGAAGGCGGGCGGCCGCGACCCGCATCAGCATTTCCAGGTTCCAGCCATATGTCTCTTCCTTCATGCCGAGACGTCTGAGTTCATGGCGGCGGATGGCGCGAAATGGCGACAGGTCGGTAAAGCTCGCGCCATAGACGAGGCGCAGGAGCAGCTTGCCGACGTGGGCCGCGAGGAGCTGCTGTGGTGTCAGGCTGCCGGGCTCACGTGAACCGCGAACGCGCGAGCCGAGAACGAAGACGGCCTGCCCGGCGACGATCGGCGCCACCAGCCTGGAGATGAATTCCGCAGGATCGCTGCCGTCGCCGTCGAGGAAGACGAGAATGTCGGCGTCGTCGCGCACAGCGGCGATGCCCGCCTGAATGGCGCGACCATAGCCGCGGCGCGGCTCGACAATCACGCGAGCTCCGGCGGCTTCTGCCCGCTCGGCGGTACGATCCCGCGAGCCCCCATCGACAATGACGACTTCGCTCACATTCTGCGCCAGCACCTCGGTTACGACCTGGCCAATCGCCGCTTCCTCGTCTAGGCACGGAATGATCGCCGAAACGATGGGCGGGCGGCCCGACTCAGGCTGCTTCTCGCCGATCTCGTGGGTCACCTCGTTCACAGGCTCCAGCGCAGGCCGCAATTGGCGCAGCATTCAGGTGGTTTGTCCGAAAGGAGCGCCTCGCGAAAGTCCCGATACGCGGGCCCGTTCCAGATGTCCCGCAAGGACTGCTGCCCGGCATGGCCGAGCGTATAATTGTCATAGCCATGCTGCGAAAACGGCGCGATACAGCACGGCAGGGCCCGGCCATTGGCCGTGAAATACATCAGCGACCATGGCCGCCGGCACAACGACCACGGCGAACCGTCGACGCTGCCCTTCAAGCTTAACTCCGGCTCGCTCGCTGCGCCCGACGCACTGAAGGTTACGCCAAGGGAACGCGCCAGTTCCTCAGCCTGCTTCAGATAGACCGCTTCCTCCTGTGTCAGGCGTTCGAACAAGGCCTGATCCGGACGTGCCTTGCCGATGGCCGATTCAGTGAAGAACACGAGCCGTTGCAGATAGACCTCCCTGACACCGAGCTCGGCTGCAACTTTGACAAATGCCGGGAGTTCCGCGACGGTCTCCTTCAGGCCGGTGAGCCACATGGAAACCAGCGGGCTGGCATGCCCTTCTCTTTCCTGCAGTTCGCGAAACGCGCGCACATTGCGGATGATGCGGCCGAAATAATCCCTGCCGCGGATCGCCTTGAAGCTCTCGCGGTTCGACGCGTCGAGCGACACACGCAGTTCATCCAGCCCGGCATCGATCAGCGCACGGCCATTGCGCTCACTGAGGGCCGTTCCATTGGTATTGAACAATACGTAGACGCCGCGGTCCTTCAGGTGCCTCACCATTCGGGGCAGGTTCGCGACCAGCATCGGCTCGCCGACACCGTGCAGAACTGCGCGCGCAAGAGCGGGTACCTGATCGACAATCGACGTGAACAGGTCCCAGCTCATATCGGCCGGCGGTTCAAGCTCCTCATAGGTCCGAGGACAGGTGGTGCACAGCAGATTGCAGCGGTTGGTCACCTCCAGATAAAGGCAGACCGGCGGACGCTGTGCGATCTCGGTACGCTCGGCCGTGACCGACTCGTGATAGCGGCGCGGATCGAAGGGCGCGCCAGTGCCCTGCACTTCGCCGGAAACGTTCATTGCGATGCCCCGGAATCTGCAGTCCGCTGCATGCGGGCCCTCCACGCCGTAAAGGCGCAAGCTAGCAAAAGACCTCCGAACAGAATTGATTTGCTCACAATTCGCGGAATGTAGAAATCCCAATCAAGCTGTTCGGACAGCAACAGCGCTCCGATCGAAACCGCCCAGGTAGGCGCGGATCCACACAGGGCGACAAACGGCATTATAATTAGAAAATGCCAGGGATAGTTGGGCGACAACAACAGGAGCGCCAGAAGTAACAGCATGTTGATGTCGGCAAGACGGGTTGCGATGCTGTGATGAGAGCTGCGGGCCACGGAGAGCCCCGTGAACCAAAGAGCCAGCGCGGCCAGTGCGACGTAGGCGGCAACATCACCTTCATGATAGCCAAACACAAGGCGCCAAAGTGACAACAGCCAGAGATCGTTGCCGCCACTGATCCCCTGTTCTGTCAAATAGCCTTTGGTCAGGAATCCGAGAACTCCCGAGCCGACCGACAGATAGGGAAGATAACAAAGCGCAACGGTAGCGATCACGACGAGCGGCATCTTGACGTCCCAGGGACGCCAAATCCCGGCCAGCACCGGCGCCGCATAGGGCTTGACCAGCACTGAGAAAGTGATCACCACCGCTCCGCGGAGAGCACGGCCGGTCAAGGCGATCCATAGGCCAAGCATCATCAACGCAACCATCAGCGCGTCCACGTGGCCGTTGTTGGCAATCTCCCACAGCGGAAGCGGATGCCAGAGATAGGCGACCACGCGCGTCACCGGGCGGTTCGTTCGCTGCAGCAAGAGCATGATCAGTGTCACGGTCACGGCCTCGCACCCCAGCAGCGCGAGACGCATCACGGTCACGTTTTCGCCCAGCCGCGTGACAAGGAGGAAGAAAAATTGCGCCACCGGGGGGTAGATGGTGACGGCCGTATCGGCCCGGTTGATATGGGGGAAGATCGTCCCGTCGCGCAGAAATGCCAGCGTCTCGTCGGCCGGGAAGTAGCGGTAGGGGTTGATGCCCGCGGCCTGAACCCTGCCGTCCCAGACATAGCGATAGATGTCACTGGACAGCAGCGGATCGAACAGCAGCACATAGCCTCTCAGAATGATCGCACATCCAAACACAAGCCAGAGCGCGTGTTTCTGCGGAGCGCGCTCGGCGAGGCCCGTCGCGGCAAGCGTCAAGAGACCCGCGGGGATGGTCAGCGCGATGAAGGCATTGTCACCGAGAGTCTCGAAGGCAAAGGGGGTTACGAGCGTCATGCCGACGATGACAACACCGATGCCAGCCAAAAGATGAAGCGGAGCGACATGCTTGGCGGCGCGCGCCAGTCGACCGGGTTGATTGGAAATGTTCCCGGCCATCAGCTCACGGGCTTATCTGGGGCCCGGCCTTGAGAAAGGCCCGGCTCGCGGGGGCAAATCCGCCTGCACGAAAGCGAGCCGAGGCGCCGGCGAGTTCCTCCTGCAGCCAACCCAAGGTCTCGATATCGTCGACGTCGTACCATTCCGGAAGCAGCGTCGTGGCAAGGCCAATCTCGGCGGCTCGGTCACATGTGCTGCGGGCAACGGTTTCGGTTCCCCACGCGATGCGCGTGAATAGCTGCTGATGAGCCTGCTTCAGCCCGATGAGATAGTAGCCGCCGTCGCTCGCCGGCCCAAGCACCATCCGATCACCGGGCTCGCGCAGGGCTTCGATCGCCCGCACGAGGAAACGAGGCGGCAAGGTCGGGCTGTCGCCATTGACGAGCAGCACGCAGTCATGTTCGGCGTCCAGGAGCGCACGCGCCGCACCGATCAGCACGTGTCCGAGATCATCGCCGACCTGTAGCAGCAGTCCGAATTCTGCCGGAAGCAACTGCCGCATGATGTCTTCGGCTCCTGCCGGGGCATAGACACCATAGCCGCGCCTGCCGAGCGCCTCGGGCACTGCCTCGATGGCTGCGGCGACGTCGCGCAGAAAGCAGGCAGACAGCTCGGAAGCGGCGGTGGCACCAATGGCCGTCGCAAGCCGCGTCTTCGAGCGGCCGGGTTGCGGCGCCTTGCCAATGATTCCGATTGCAGCGCAGCTCACGGCAGCAACCGGAATCGCAGGGGATCGGCGATCGCGATCAATTGCAGCGGGTCGTCATCATTGATTGCCATTACCAGGCAGACCTCGTTACGCCCTTGCCGGTCATTGGTAGCGTTCCACTCGGCGGCGGGCAAGCGCCGCCCCGCTGGCGACGGTCCGAAGAGGCGTTTCACCGGCGTAAAAAAATTTCCGAGCGACGTAACGAAATGGCTTTGACGGACGTAATTACCTTCCCCCGCACTTGCTGCTGGCACGGCAAGAGATCGCCATGTCCGGAGCTGGTCGTGTTGATCCTATGGTACAGCTCGCATAGCATCGGGAAGAGAGAGCGGGGGAAGAGAGAGCGGGTTCGTCCTAGAACCCAGTGGTCAGCATCTGGATGTCGAGGGTAGTCATGAATCACGAGACTGCACTTTCGAATGCCAAGGAGATCGCCAATCACATCCTCGCGCCGGCGGCCAGGCAAAACGACAAGGAAGGGCGATTTTCGTCCGAGGCCGTCGCAGCGCTCGGGCCGGCGGGATTGCTGGGGATCATGCTGCCCGCCGAGGTAGGCGGGGCGGCCCTGGGACCGCGGACCCTCGCCGCGATTGTCGCGACGTTTGCGGAGGCGGACGCGTCAGCGGCGATGGTCTATTTGATGCACGTGTGCGCTACCGCGACGATTGCGACGGCCCGTCAGGGGGTCACCGTCGCGCAGACGCTAAAGGACATTTCGGCGGGAAGACACCTGACCACCCTGGCATTCAGCGAAGCCGGATCGCGCAGTCACTTCTGGGCGCCCGTCTCGCGAGCAAGGCGCAACGCCGCCAACGTGCATCTCACGGCGAAAAAATCATTTGTGACGAGTGCGGGTCACGCACAAAGCTATGTCGTCTCGGCACTGTCTCCCGAAGGCAAGGCTGCAACTGATTCGACGCTCTATCTCGTCGCCAGCGACACGCCCGGGCTGTCGGTCGCCGGCCCGTGGGATGGTCTCGGGATGCGCGCCAATGCTTCCGCGCCGATGATCCTCGAGGATTGCGAGATTGCACCGGGTCTCCAGTTGACGGATGACGGCGCCGGCTTCAAGGCGATGCTGGAGGTCGTGCTTCCGCTGTTCAACCTCGGAACCTCGGCGGTCGCGCTGGGCCTTTGCCGGGCCGCAGTCGCGGGCACAGCGTCTCATCTCAACAGCGCGCGCTTCGATCATTTGGGCCAGACCCTCGGAGAGAGCCTGCAGACGCTTCGCGCCCAACTAGCGACGATGCAGATCGACACGGACGGGCTTGCGTCGCGCATCGACGATCTCGTCGATCACCTTGAGCGTCCCCGGGATACCACCATGCTGCGCGTGCTCGAGAGCAAGGCGGCGGCAGGCGAGGTCGCGATCGCAGTCACCTCGACCGCGATGCGGGTGTGCGGAGGCGCGGCGTTCTCCAAACATCTGGCCATCGAGCGATTGTTCCGCGATGCCCATGCCGGCGCGGTCATGGCGCCGACGAGCGATGTTCTGCGCGACTTCATCGGCAAGGCCATTTTGGGAATCCCGTTGTTCTGAACGCGGTGACGCGTTCGGAAACTTCGGCAAGCGAATTGCAAGCGAATTGCAAGTGAACTGATCGTATCTGAACTTCAAGCCGACAAATGAGGCCATCATGACCCGGACGATCTGGTTAGGTGCGGTCGCATATGATCCAAAGGTGGTCAGTATCTGGGAGGGGATGCGGCGGTACTTTCACGAGGAAGCGCATCTCCCCGTCGAGGTGGTGCTATTTCAGAGCTACGAAGCCCAAGTCGCGGCCCTCCTTGCCCTGCCTGGCGATGCGCTGCCGCGCATCGACATCGGATGGAATACGAACCTCGCTTTTATCCAGTCCGAGGCGTGGAGCGATCGGCGATGCCGACCCATCGCGATGCGCGACACCGATGTGGGATGGATGACCAAGATCGTCGCCGTAACTGGAGGCTCGGTCTCCAAGCTTTCCGACCTCAGGAACCGCACGCTGGCTCTCGGTAGCCGCGACAGTGGCCACGCGGCAATCCTCCCGGTTTACTTTCTCCAGCGCGAGGGAGTGGTTGAGGAGGAAGACTACCGAACGCTGCGCTTCAACAGTGACGTCGGCAAGCACGGTGACACCGGGACGAGCGAGTCCGAGGTCGTTCGTGCGGTGCTCGATGGCCGCGCTGATGCCGGCGCCATCGGCAGCCCCTTCTGGGATGCCGTACGCGCCCAGCGCCTGGTGCCGGAAGGTGCGCTAACGGAGATATGGAGTTCGCCGCCCTTCAACCACTGCATGTTCACAGCTCGGTCCGATCTCGACCCGGCGCTGGAGCAGCAATTTGCCAAGGCCCTCTTCGCCATGAGCTTCGATAACCCGACCCATCGTTCCGTGCTCGAGGCAGAAGGGTTGCGCCAATGGGTCGCGCCACAGCTTGAAGCATATGCGTCACTGCGGGAAGCGT
The DNA here is from genome assembly GCF_001693485.1 of Bradyrhizobium sp. LMTR 3. Taxonomy (GTDB): domain Bacteria; phylum Pseudomonadota; class Alphaproteobacteria; order Rhizobiales; family Xanthobacteraceae; genus Bradyrhizobium. Next base: position 99,517 of record NZ_MAXC01000013.1, on the reverse strand, counting down.
CGGCGCAGCAGGGCTTTTTAGAGCGGCCCTAAACGTACCCTCTGCGATCTCATCAGGCGCAATTGAAAATCGTTGCCAACCGGCGCTGATGTTCAGATTCGCGATTAAAGGCGTGGCGCACGGCTGCGAAGGATTTGGCGAGCGGAAAGATTTCGCCGCTGACCAGCAGGTCGTTATCCTCGGCTCCAACCGGATGCCAGAACACGCCCTCGGCGGTAATTGTCACTTCTGGCACCAAGTCCGCCCTTGCCACAGCGACGCCCCGTGTAGCGGCGCCTCGCAGCGCAATCCGCCTGATCACCCGATTCTCCTCGCTGACGTGATGGGCGTCAAGGAAGCTGCGGAACTCTTCGGCCTCCGCGTCAGTTGACACCGTCGCTGCCAATCGCACGCGGAATCCTTCGGCGCGGGCCCGCTCGATCCCCTTCCAGGTCCGCGCCCATGTCCCCTTCCCCCGATGGCTTTCGTGGCGCTCCGGCGTGGGACTGTCGAGACTGATTTGCAGGGTTATGCGCTCGCGCGGTAGTGAGCGCAGCGTTTCGAGCCGACGTCCGGCAAACAGCATACCGTTGGTGAGGACCGTGGTCGGTGCCGCCGTAGCACATGCTGCAATGATTTCGCCGATATCCGGCAGCATGAATGGCTCACCACCGGTAACAAAAATCTCCCCGACGCCGAGCTCCGCGGCCTCGATTGCGATCCGTCGGACCCGCTCGATGCCGAGCGCTCGCCGCGGAGCTTTGGGTGACGAGCGCACGCAGCAATAGTCGCAGCTCAGGTTACAATCGAAGTTGGTGTAGAGCCATAATCGAGAACCGACAGGCCGATCCTCTCCCACATTCTCGGGAGCCTCTCCGTACCGAAGCACCCATCGCGTGCGACCGTCTTCGACTGCTGTATCGACCAAACTGTTGCGGGTGAAGCGACACCATGCCTCGAGCTCGGGGCCGATACTTGGATCGCCGCTGATCACCGCCACCAGATCGCCCTTACGGCTACGGCGTAATGCGGCTATCAAATCCGGCAGGAGACCCGAGGCAAATGTCTTGCTGCCGGCATCGAGTTCAACGTTCGCGCTCGCCCTCATGCATGAGTCCTCAGTCCTCTGGTCTATCGCACCGGCTTCGCTCCAGAAAAAATCTCATCAGAACGCAACGGACACGATCAGCTTCCAACGAAAATGCAGCAAAATCAACAATCGCATGTTTGTTCCTCCCGTTCATAACGGTCCGATTGCAGGTTCGAGTCCTGCCGGACCCACCAGCCTTCGCTCGCGAGGCGAAGGTGGCCTATCTGACGCAATCGTCCGGAGATGTTTTCCCGGCAAAGCGGTCAGTCATCCAGTTCACGGCCGCCATCGTGCTTGCTTGCGCGGCGCGTGCGTGGCCGATGCCGGGCAGCATGACCATCCTGACCTTGCTGCCAGCCTTGCACAGCTTGTCCATGTAGGCCTGGGTAACCGCGGGCTGGATGATCTGGTCGTTGGTCCCCTGCGCTAGAAAGATGGGGATCTCAGGAGAGAGCACGTCGGTGCTGTTCTGTTGGAGAAGCGAGCGCCAGGGTTCGGCCTTGGTCGGATCTTGCACCGTCAGGAAATATTGCTCGAGCGGCCTCCCTGTTCTCTGCCTGACGATCAGGTCGAAAGGCCCTTCGATGCATTCTTGCGCCAGCCGGTCGATCGCGGGCATGGCGCGCAGATCGACGACCTTGTCGATGGTGGCTCCGTAGACCCGGTGCCACGACCATAGCGTCATCGCCGTGATGTTCTTGCCGCCGATCGTGTTGATATCGTCGCTCATCAGCTTCGCAAGATCCGTTGCTGGCGCAGCCGCAGCGACGCCGAGAAGCCTCAGCTCAGGGGCGTAGGCGTTTGCCATCATCCCGGCAAAGAGCGCGGCTTGTCCGCCCTGCGAATGTCCCCACACCGTGAAGTCCTTGCCCTCGCCTGCGCGGGGAAGCGAGCGTGCCGCGCGCACGATATCGATCACGGCGCGACCTTCGCTCTCACCCACCAGATAAGGATGCGGACCCGGCGTGCCGAGCCCCGGATAATCGGTCGCCGCCACGACGAAGCCACGGGAGATCATCGAGCGAAGGCCCTGGATCTGCTGAAACAGAAAAATGGCGAGCGACGGCGCGCAGCGCGGGACGATGCCCGATGTAGGATGTGCCCAAGCAACGATCGGACGACCGCCGGGCGGGGGCGCACCTTGCGGAACGATGACGACGCCGGACACAAAGATCGGCCGACCATTCAGCCCCGTCGACCGATAGAGCACGCGATAGGTGGAGGCGTCGAGCGGAGCGCCATCCATCGGCTCCTGCCGCACCAAGCTGCCCGGGGCGCCGGCGAGCAACGATTCCGGCGCATCATAGAATGCCGTCTGAGCCGACGCTATTTGCGCCAAGGCAACGACGGCCGGGGCCGCGACGAGCGCATTCAGCATCCATTCGCTCCGGCAGCGGCGCATGCAATTGGTGATGAAGCATCGCATGGTCCAGCTCATGTGCTCACAGTCCGTAAAGTATCTTCAGACCGCCGCTGGCATGAAGGGCAATCAGGATGCCTTCGCGCAGCAACTGCACTTTTTCGAGCCTTGCAGAGTCGAGGCGGCCTTCCATGCGAAAGCCGTCCTTCAGCGGGCGCGTCAGGCGTTCGTTCGCCGCCATGAGCAGGTTCTGGTAGGAGATGCCGTAGTCGAGATTAGCGACATTCTTCAATTGCGCCGCGAGCTGTTGCACGGCAGATCCAATCTGGCTGTCGTCTGATGAAGTTGTCAGGTCGATTTCGCCGAGGCTGAAGGTCCTGGCGTTAGTATCGATTTTTGGCGTGGTGGAGAGATAGGTCCATTGGCCCGTGCTGGAATCGGTGTCTGAGCTCTTTGCGATGCGCAGGCCGATCACGAGTTTACCCGACGACGGATAAACCTGAACCTCGCGCACGGACGTGTCCTGCGCCGGCATGGCTGCAATCGCCTGGCTTATCTTGTCCTTGAGCGTGTCGTAGTTGATGCGGACGGGAAGAATGACATCGAAGGTGCCCGGCTCGGCCACCGCGGTGCCGAGCGGCGGCAGGGCCGTCACCGTGACAGCCGGCGGCTGCCGCCCGATCACGGTTTCGGCGGAACCGGCAAGCTCAAGCGATCCCCACAATAGCTTGGCGTTGGCGCGGACGCCCGCGAAAGCCGCGCTCTGCGGGATTAGCTGCAGCCAGACCGGTGGATCCTCCACGAGTTTGATGGGTTCAAACGCGTGCCGCCACGCCATCTCCGCCTTGCCGTGCAGGTCGAGTGCGCGTGCCGCCGCCAGCGCGCGCGACCGGATGCGGCCTAGCTGCGTCCGGATGTTGGGCTCGACATAGGGTGCAAGGTCAAACTCGCGGCCGAGCACGTGAAGGTAGGGATGTTCGCTCCAGTGGAAGGAGTCGCTGATGTTGAGCTGCAGCGACCCATCCCTCCGCAGCTCGGGGCGCGCTTCAACCTCGATCGTCGCGCGCGCCTCGGTGTCGCCGCGAATACGCGCCGTGAAACGATTGGCTCCCTGGCCTTCGGCGGCGCCATATATGGAGACCGCTCCGAAGACGCGATCGCCGCGGCCATACAGCGAGACCGGGCTGGTCCGGTCGACGAAACCCCAGACGTCGCAATTGGCGTTGATGCGGAAGATGAAAACACGACGATGAACGCAGTTGACGCGCTCGTCGATGGTGGCAAGCCGCTTTGGAATATCCCGCTCGATCGCCGCAGCAAGAGCTGGCAGGCCGAACTCGACCGTCGCAGAGATGCGCGAAGCCGTTACGAGGGGCGTTGCTGCGTCCGGGCTCAGCGCCGGCTTGTCGGCGCCGAACGCGATCGACGGGAGCGCCCCAAGCGCGAGCGCGGCCAGGCGGGCTATGCCCATGCGTGATCTATTCGCGATCGAATCGTATTTCGGCTGACATGTGCGTGATGGATGAATCATCCTAGTGCTCCAGCTTCAGGAAAAACCAGAACCACAGTCGGCACTCAGTGCGCCCGCGAGCGACAACGGCACTTTACGTTAGGCGTGCATGAACGGCGGAGCTGCTTCGCGATCCAGGCTCGGCAAGTTGGCAACTCCCGAAATCGAGCTACCGTCATTCTGTATCCGTTTTCGACAAGTGGGGCGGATCCCCACGGGCTCGAAAACCTCAAAGCAACTTCACGATGAACCCGACGTCTTGCAAGTCAAATGACAAATGACGCAAAACGATGGCTTTACAGCCCTCCGCGTTACCGCACCAGTTTCGCACCAGAAACGGCTTCGACAAAGCGCAATGAACGCGGCCGAAATCGACCGAAGCGAGAAAACAAACGAAACTGACCTCTATCCTCCCGCCCATAACGGTCTGGTTTGCAGGTTCGAGTCCTGCCGGACCCGCAAGCAAGGTTCACTGGCCCGGTCGAAATTCCCATGCCCAAACCGGGTCACCAGCATCGCGGCGGCAAGTAACTGTGACGCGCATGAAGCGATCGTGGGCTCGTGCAGCGCCTACCCACAGCTGGTTCCACGCATCGAATATTGCAGGAGACATTTGCTCCTTTCCCGCCATCAGGCGCCACGTCGTCTGCTTCACGATCGCAGTGTCACCTTCAAGATGCATTTCCGCATCATCGCCCTGGCCTCGCAAGAGCCTCGTAAATGCGGTGGCAAAGCCCGCAACATCTCGCTCCACTCCGCCGAGCATGGCTGCAGCATCATCGAACGTATGCATGCCGATCAACCGGGCTGCCAAACCTCCCAGGTGACTTCCCTCAGCCGGCCCCAGCACCGACATCAATTCGGGTAGTATCGACGTGATATAATCCATCGCATAATTGCGGAGCGCCTTTCGCAGGCGACTTTCCGGCCAATTCATTTCGGGAAGGCGCGGCGCAAGTTCTGGCCTGAATGGCGGGCACCGCTCTCCAGGCGAAAACTGCAGCCGCTCTTCCGGAGAAAGTTCGTGATCGTACTCCCGATAGTACCCCTCCAAGCCAGGCTGCCCATCAACAGTCTGTCCCGTGCAGACGAAGCCGAGGCGAGGATTGCCGAGCACCACGCCATTGTTGCCATGCCATCCCCTGAGCATCGCGCGGGACACTTCCGAAGGTATTCCACATACCGCGGTACCGTGCCAAAGCCAGCGCGGAGGCGGATAACGAATCCATGCCTTTTTGTCGTTTTCATAAACGTATTCGACCTTGACCCCGCCAACCTGATTGGCGAGGTAATTGTACTGTGCGCTGGCGACTGCATGCGGCAGCCCGTCCAAACCAAGCTTCTTGAGGCTTGCGACGAAATGGGACTTCTGTTGACGGCGAAACATTCTGAAGACGACCTCAGCGGCGTTAGCCGCCCCGGCACGTGAAGAAATATGAAGGACGAGGCCCGTCAGATAGGAATGATAGATGCGTTCGACCGCGCGATAGGCCGGCACGTCTTCAGCCGAGGTGTTCTCAACTCTCATTCTTTCCTCCCAAGCGTTCTTTGATGCCACCGCTAAGGCAGCGGGTGCAAAGCGCCATTGGCCAGCGCTTCTCGCAGCTTGAATTTCTGAACTTTGCCAGATGCCGTGAGGGGAAACTCGGTACTGCCAAACCATAGCGTGGGGGCCTTATGGGGCGCCATGGCCTTACGGCAGTGATTGACGAGTTCTTCAGCGGTAGTTTTGCTGTCAGATGTGATGCGCACTGCCGCTGCAACTACTTCTCCCCACGTAGCGTCTGGAACTCCAAACACGGCAACGTCCGCGACATCGGGATGTCGAATGAGGCAGGCCTCGATCTCTACCGGGTAAATGTTCTCGCCACCGCGGATGATCATATCTTTCAGCCGCCCGGTGATTTGCAAATAACCGCACGCGTCCATCTTTCCCAGATCACCGGTGCGCAACCAACCATCCTTCGTGATCGTCTCGCGCGTTTCTTCCGGCTTGTCGAAATACTCGATCATCGTCTGGTATCCGCGCACTTGAATTTCGCCTTCGCTCTCGAGCGGAAGCGCTTCAAACGTGGCAGAATCGGCTATGCGGACTTCGACGTTCCAAAGCGGCCTTCCAACAGTATGGACGCGCTTGTCTTCGGGATCATCAAACGTTGTTTGAGAGACGATAGGGCTAAGCTCCGTTTGCCCGTACACCGTCATGAGTGGCGTCTTAAGCGCCTGACGGACCCGTTTGTGAAGCTCCGGTGGAACCGGCGCACCACCTGAAAGCGCCGCTCGCAAGGAGGTAAGATCGCGGGGGGCCGACTTTAATTGCTCGATCATCGCGAGGAGCATCGTTGGGACGCCGAACACGACTTGCGCCCGCCATGTCGCGATTGCATCCAAAACAAGAGAAGGCTCAAAAAGCAGCGGAAGTATCAGCGTCGAGCGGGTGGTCACGCTGCCTAATACGCTCATGACTGAGCCGGCAGTATGAAACAACGGCATCGGGCTGACCAGCACACTGCCGTCCAATCCGGCCCTCACGGCAACGTAGCTCGCATTGGTGACAAGCGCCCGATGGCGCAATAGCGCCCCCTTCGGCTGCCCTGTTGTGCCAGACGTGTATTGAATTTGCGCAGGCAGTCCTGGATCAACATCAGGTAAAACCGCTTCCGTTGTGCCCCGCACCTCCTCCAGCCAGCCGTCAAAGGAATATCGCTGGATACCGACTTCCTCCATCTGGCGGGCGACGGACCCGGTATCGACTCCGCGGAACTGCTCCAGGTGAAATATGGCCCGGCTTCGCGACTGCTCGATTACATATCTCAGTTCGGATGGTTTCAGGGCCGGATTTGCTGTCACCAGTACGAGTCCTGATAACGCGGCGCCATACTGAAGCACGATCCATTCTGGTACGTTTGGCGCCCAAATACAGACCCGATCGCCTTTCGAAAACCGAGCCGAAAGCCAGCTCGCGCAACACCGGGCATCGCTGTGAAGTTGATGGAACGTCCACTCCCGACCGGTCTGTGCAGCCTTTACAGGCGACTTCATGGATGATGGAACGACTTCCACCAATGCAAGGCGATCGGGTACGGCGTTAGCAGCTTGCGCCAATGCTTCGCCAATGCTGATGTCTTGGACATTTCGTGACCCATCTGCAGGCCAATATGATCTTTGCAGTACCAACTGGTTCATCAATACTGTCCTGCCCGTTTGCTGTCTTTATTTGGTGCCCCCTGCCGGAGCATCATTCGAACTGCTGAAGTCCAGGCCGCAATAAGACGTTCGCGTCGCTGGATGGAAACGCGGATGTTCTCCGAGACTGCCAATCCTCTGACTAAATGGAGCGTTAACGAAACAACGTCGTCGTAAGCCTCTGAGTTCGCCCAATCCCCAAAAAGCGACGTATAGACCCGCTCAAGGTCGCGCTTGGCGGCGCGTTCCGCCGCAATCAGCGCCTGCTTCAACACGTTGTCGGTTCTGGCGACCGCCCACAGCTCCAGTTCGGCCAGGTAGGCAGGTTGTCGGGCGGCAAAGGCGAGTGAGCGAATTGCCGTTTCCAACTTGTCACTCGATGCTCGCAGCTCCGCACGCGAATGCAGCACGGCCCGTTCGTTGCGCTTGACCAGTTCAGCTACGCTCGCGGCCAACAGCGTGGCGTGGCTTGGGAAATGATGGAGCAAGGCGCCCCGGCTGACTTCCGCCTTGCGCTGAACCGCGAGCGTGGTGGTGCCAGCCACGCCTCGCTCGATAAGGCATTCCACGGCTGCATCCATGAGCCTCTCGCGCGTGGAAAGGCTGGACGTTCGCGCGTCTTTGGAAGGGTGTGGCTCTTTGGACATCATCGCCCCCGACAGTCAGCGTTGACTGTAGCACGCCGGCTGATACAGTCAACGTTGACTGTTGCTCAAAACGGGAGGCTGCAATGCCGGATTTTTCCACGTTGAAGATTTCAGCGGACCTCGATTCACCGAGGATCGCCCGTCTCGTCCTCAACCGGCCCGACCGGTTCAACGCCATAACCGACGAGATGCCGGGCGAGATACGGAAAGCCGTGGAATGGGCGCAGGAGAATGATGATATTCACGTCATCATTGTGGAGGGAGCGGGAAAAGGGTTTTGCGGTGGTTACGACCTCGTGGCGTATGCCGAGAGCACTATCGAGCATCCCTGCCAGCAGGAAAGCATTCCCTGGGACCCCATGGTCGATTACGCCGCGATGAAGCGCAACACCGAGGACTTCATGAGTCTTTGGCGATGCTCAAAACCAACCATCGCGAAGATTCACGGAGCTGCGGTTGCGGGAGGCAGCGATATCGCTCTGTGCTGCGATCTCATCATAATGGCGGAGGATGCTCGCATTGGATATATGCCGACTCGCGTTTGGGGATGTCCGACGACCGCCATGTGGACGTTCAAGCTCGGAGCAACGCGCGCGAAAGAGCTTATGTTTACCGGAAACGTCATCGACGGCCGAAAAGCCGCCGTCTGGGGCCTGGTTAACGACGCGGTTCCGATCGGCGAACTGGAGAGTGCAACGAGAAAGCTCGCCGAGCGGATTGCCGGCGTTCCCAAAAGCCACCTTGCGATGCATAAAACCGTCGTGAATCAGGTGATGCTGAACATGGGGCTCGAACAGACTCAGATGCTTGCCACGCTGTTTGACGGAATATCGCGGCACAACCCCGAGGGACTCTGGTTCAGACGCTTCGCCCAGCAGAACGGCTTCAAGGCCGCCATTGAATGGCGAGATAGCGGCCGGCCCATACCGGAGGGAGCCGAAGCGCGGGCCGAAATCGAACGTCTCCAAAAAGGGGCTTGATAGCGCTAGTTGATATTACTCAGTCACCAAGAACGTATCGCCTTCACCTCGAGACGACGAAATTTCACGATGGCAGCCCCGCTGCCGCCCTGCCGCTTCTCGGCCCTATGTTTGCTGGACAAGGGAATGCAACGCCTTGACCGCGGCCTCCCGGTTCTCCACGGGGACAAACAGGCTGACCGAATGCGGCGACAACACGTACGTGTCGGGGACGATCCCGTGATGCCCGAGAACCTGCAACGCCTTGAACGGCAATTCCGACGAAACGCCACCGAAGCAGGTGAGACTAACCGAGCTTGAAGCCTCGCGCTGCTTGCGCAGATCGTTGCTTGCCTCCAGCGTGCGCAACAGGGCGTCGAGCCACTCTGAATCACAGGCTACGGTCATGCTGGTTTTTCCCGCGATGAAGTGTGATGCGAGGAGCTGCGGCCAGGACAGGCTGTTTTGCTTGAGATGCTCCGCGAATTTCTCGAAACCCTGATTGAGGTCTTTGGAATCGATTTCCACATGCTCAATGCGAGCCATCGAGTTGACGGCCAGAACCTTTCCGTTTTCCATGTCTGCAACCTCTTTCGTCACCTGCGTGCTGTGTTCAACGCCACCCCACTGCTTGAGAAGGAGAGGCACATCCTGACTTTGCGCCAGCTCTACGCTGCGAAAATGCAGGATCTTCGCACCCCAGAAGCACATCTCGGACAGGGATGCGAAGTCGACCCGCCGCAGCGGCCTTGCATCCGGCACGATGCGCGGATCGGCCGAACAAATTCCGTCGACCTCCTTGATGATTTCGCAACGCTCGGCCTTCAGCGCCGCGGCCATCGCAACGGCCGTGGTGTCGCTGCCGCCCCGGCCGAGCGTGGTGATTTCCCGGGTCGCCGGGTTCACGCCCTGAAATCCTGCCAGCACCACGACGCGTCCGCGATCAAGTTCCTCACGCACGCGAATGGGCCGTACATCCAGAATGCGTGCGGAGGAATGGGAGCCGTCGGTCATCACGCCGGCCTGGCTGCCGGTGAAGCTGATCGCGGGCACGCCGAGATCGGAAAGCGCCATGCTCATCAGGGACATGCTGATGCGCTCGCCGGTCGTTAGCAGCATGTCGAGTTCACGGCGATTGGGAGTTGGGCTTACCTGATAAGCCATCTGGATCAATTGGTCGGTGGTCTTGCCCATGGCGGAGACGATCGCCACGACACGATGACCACGGCCGTGCAGGTCGGCGAGACTGCGCGCAACCGCGCGAATTTTCTCCGGTGTTTCCAGGCAGACACCGCCATATTTTTGCACGATGATGGGATGGTTGCGCATCTAACCTCGGTGAGAAGCCTCGCTCATCGAACCGACACCGCCTATCCATGTGCCGACGACCTCAAAGTTCGGATTGAAGGCGACAAGGTCCGCGCGGTATCCGGGCGCGATCCGTCCAAGCTCGGACTCAAGACCCAGAAATGCCGCTGATGTCCGAGAGGCCATGATTAGGGCATCGACAAGGGAGGTTCCGACGAGCGCAACAGCGTTGCGCACCGCCTCGATCATGGTGAGGTGAGCGCCCGCGAGTGTGCCGTCGGGGCCGGTCAGGCGATTTTCGTGCAGCGTGATCTGCCTTCCTTGCAGCATGAATTGCCGGCGGTTCGTGCCCGCCAGTGGCATGGCATCGGTAACCAGCATCAATCGATCGCGCCCCTTGCAGCGGAAGGCAACACGCAAACCGGCGCGGTCAACGTGGATGCCGTCGCAGATGATCCCTGCAAACAGCCGGTCATCCCCCAGCGCGGCGCCCACCAAGCCCGGCTCCCGGGCGTTCAACTGCGACATGGCATTGAACAGATGGGTGACCCCCGAGATACCGCGATCGACCGCCTGCCCGATTTCGGCTGCATTGGCGTCGCTGTGGCCGGCCGCGATACGCAATCCGGCGCCGATCAATTCATCGATCATGGACGCGGGCACGCATTCCGGGGCCAAGGTCACAATGGACCGGCCGCGGTCCCCAAAACTCTTGATCGCAGCGAGATCGCGGCCATCGGGCACGCGTATCTCGGCTTCCGGATGAATGCCCTTGCGAGACCTGTTGAGGGCCGGTCCTTCCAGATGAAAGCCGAGAACGCCGGGAATCTTCAGACAAGCCTGGGCGACTGCAGCCAATCGCTCGATGACCTCGCTGCGATCGGTGATGAGGGTCGGCAGGCAGCCCGTGGTCCCCGCCTTACGGTGCGCCTCGACGATGCATCGAACGCCAGCCTCCGTCGGCTGGTCGTTGAGAAGAACGCCCCCGCCTCCGTTTACCTGGATGTCGATGAATCCGGGTGCAAGGATCGCGTCTGCGGGAAGACGGATTGAGGCGCGCCCCTCCGCCTCGCCGAAGGTGACGCCTTCAATCCGCCCCTGCGAGATCCTGACCGATCCCGGCCCGCGCATCTCGGCACCATCAAAGATGTGCTGCGCGGCAATGGTGAGAGAGGAAGAACCAGCGGGGCCCATCAGTATTGATCCGAATGGTAGTCACGGACTCGTGACGCGAGTCCCGTACAAGACTTCATATGTACACCAAGGCGCTTTGGGAGGACCCGGAGCGAAACCTTCGCGTTAACTTTCCATGGGAACAAAAGGTACCACGTATCTCGGCATTGATGGCGGCGGAACCCGCTGCCGCGCCCGGATCGAGGACGAAAACGGCAGGGCACTCGGTGCAGCAAGCTCGGGGCCTGCCACGACGCGGATTGGCTTCGAGAAGGCCTGGCGGTCCATCATGGAGGCCACCGAAGCGGCAGCCGCACAGGCCGGACTGACGCGCGAGGATTTCGCGCGGATGCACGCCGGAATTGGCCTTGCCGGTCTTGGTCGCCGGGGCGCGGAAGCTGCACTCAACAAGATCGCGCATCCCTTTGCGTCCGTCATCTTCATCAGCGACGGCCTGGCGGCCTGTCTCGGCGCCCATAGCGGCGCGGACGGCGCTATCGTGGTAGCCGGCACGGGCTCGGTGGGTGTAGGCCTGATCGACGGCCGCGAAATCCGTCTCGCCGGTTACGGCTTTCCCGTGTCGGACGAAGGCAGCGGTGCCGACATCGGCCTGCAGGTTGTTCGCCTGGCGTTGCGGGCCGCGGATCGCCGCGGCGAGCTGACCCCATTGCTTTCAGAGGTGCTGGGCGCATTCGATCATGATCCTTATCAGGCGGTGGCTTGGTCTGAAGAAGCCAGGGCCACAGACTACGCTGCGTTCGCGCCGATCGTGATGCGGCACGCCAATCAGGGCGATCCGGTCGGCCGTCGCATTGTGGAACGCGCGGCCGATGCGATTGGCGATCTGCTCGATCTGTTCCTGGCGAGAGGAATTGACCGGCTCTCGCTGGTGGGCGGGCTTGCGGATGCCATTACGCCCTGGCTGACGCCTGACCTGCGCGCCCGCCTGAGGTGTCCCGACGCCGACGCGGCGGCCGGCGCGTTGCTGGTTGCGCGAGGGCGGCTTGACCTGCCCAAGAGAGAACTGCCCGAGAGAGAACTGCCGGAAAGAGAAGCTGACCAGGAACAGGCTTCGAAGTTCCGCGTTTGACGGCACATGGATCAACGATATGGCCACCGAAGAAGTCGATCCCCGCTTTGCCGATCTTGATGCATGGCCGCTGACGTCGGCGATGGAAGCGATGTGGGAGGGCCAGCTTGCGGCAGTCGCGGCGATCGGCCATGCCCTTCCCGCGATCACTGCGGCGACCGAAGCGGCCAAGGCGGCGCTGGGCGATCGCGGACGCATTGTGTATGTCGGCGCCGGCACCTCGGGCCGCGTGGCCGTCCAGGACGGCGCCGAGCTGATGCCGACCTTCGCCTGGCCCAACGAGCGCGTCCGCTTCATCGTCGCCGGCGGAGACAGCGCGTTCGTCACCAGCATCGAGGGCGCGGAGGATGATGTCGATGATGCGGTCAGGCAGATCAATGCCGCGCGGCTCACAGCGCACGACGTGGTGATCGCCGTTGCCGCCAGCGGGACAACGCCATTCACGGTCGCGGCGCTGCAGCAGGCAGGCTCTTTCGGTGCAGTGACGATCGGTGTCGCCAACAACCCCGACACCGCCTTGCTGGAATCGGCGAAGTTTCCGATCTTGATCGAGACCGGCCGCGAACTGATCGCCGGCTCCACGCGGATGAAGGCGGGCACTGCGCAGAAGATCGTGCTCAACCTGATCTCCTCAGGGATCATGCTGCGCCTTGGCCGGGTGTATCGCGGCATGATGGTGAACATGCAGCCGACCAATGCCAAGCTGAAGCGGCGCGCCGAGACCATGGTGGCGCAAATCGCGCACTGTGATCCGTCGCACGCGGCACGCTCGCTTGAGCAGGCCGAGGGAGACATCAAGAAGGCGGGCCTACTGGCGTTGGGTCTCGACAGGGTTGATGCCGAGACCATTCTGAAAAGCTGTGACGGCAACCTTCGGCGCGTGTTTGCCGAGCTCGCCAAGGATCTCGCCAAGGATCGCAACCGGCATCCCAAGGAAGCGGCGCCGCGCAAGCAAGGCGGAGCGGTTGAGCCGTGACGACATCCGCGATGGCGAGCGAAATCGGGGAAAGCGCGGACGTTGTCGCCAAAATTGTTCGTAACCGCCCCGCCACGCGCGACATCGCACGGCGGATCGGAATTGGCTCCGCCCCCCTGTGCGTCGTGTGCGGCCGGGGAAGCTCCGGGCATGCCGGGGTTTTCTTGAGATACCTCATCGAGACGCGGCTTCGCCTTGCCGTTTCAGCCAGCGCTCCTTCGGTGATCACGGCATTTCGCACGCCCTTGATGCTGCGCCATGCGCTGTTCATCGTGATCTCGCAATCCGGACGCAGCCCGGATCTTGTCGCGGCGACAAGGTCGGCGCGCGCCGCAGGCGCCCGCACCATCGCCATCGTCAATGCGACGCCCTCGCCGGTGGCTGACGAAGCGGAATTCGTCGTTCCGATCGAAGCCGGCCAAGAGCATTCCGTAGCGGCAACCAAGACCGTGATTGGTTCGATGGCTGCTGGCGCCGAACTTGTTGCCGAACTGGCGGAAGATCATGCGCTGCGGTCAGCCCTCGACAGGCTGCCCGAGCGCCTGCACCGCGCGATGGCGCTCGACTGGTCCGAGATTGCCGATGATCTCGCCAAGGCGTCAGCCGTGTTTGTGGCGGCGCGGGGCCTGGGCCTGGGCTCGGCGCGGGAGATCGCGCTCAAACTTTCGGAAATCCTGCGCCTGCCTTCCATTGGCCTGAGCGCCGCCGAGCTGCAGCATGGGCCGCGCGCCGCGTTGTCCTCGCGCACGCCGGTTATCATGATGCGCCTCATGGATGAAACGGCTGTTACGGTGGACGCGCTGGCAGAGGAATTGCGCGAGCAAAAGATCGCGCTCCATCTATGCGGCGGACCGCACGGCTCGCTGCCCTGGCTTTCCGAGGATGATCCCGCCACCGACCCGATCACCATGCTCGTGCCGGCCTATCGGATGATCGAGCAGACAGCGCGCGCCTGCGGATTTGACCCGGATCGTCCCCCTCGCCTGAGCAAGATTACCGAGACGTTTTGACAGCCGACTGATCGCTGGCTGGCGACACAAAGCGCTCGCTTCACGCGGAACCAGCCGTCGACCTCTCCCTCAGAAAGACCCGGCTGGCGAGCACGTCCGACGCCTCCAGCGACATGATGTCGTCAGCGGTCAGCACGCGATCGAGATCGGCGACGAGACGATTGGCCTGGCGCAGGCGCATGCGGTCGAGCGCGTTTCGGATCGAGCGCGCGTTGGAGAACAGCGGCTGGGTCTTGCGCAGCGCGATGTAGCGGATGAACGCTTCACGCGCGTCGGCGCTGAATTTGTAGTTCATGTCGCGCAGCATCAGCTCGGCGATCGCAAGCAATTCGGGCTCCGAATAGTCCGGAAAATCGATGTGATGGGCGATGCGGGAGCGGAAGCCGGGATTGCTGGCGAAGAACTTATCCATTCGATCGCCGTAACCGGCGAGAATCACCACCAGATCCTCGCGCTGGGATTCCATCACCTGCAGCAGGATCTCGATCGCTTCCTGACCGTAATCGCGTTCGTTGTCGGGCCGGTGGAGATAATAGGCTTCGTCGATGAAAAGCACGCCGCCCATCGCCTTCTTCAGCACCTCCTTGGTCTTGGGCGCGGTGTGGCCGATATATTGCCCAACCAGCTCATCGCGGGTAACCGACACCACCTGGCCACGACGCACGAAGCCGAGCCTGTGGAGAATGCTGGCGATCCGCAGCGCCACCGTGGTCTTGCCGGTGCCGGGATTACCGGTGAACGACATATGCAATGTCGGCACCTCCGACGTCAGATTAAGCCGCTTGCGGATACGTTCGATCAGCAAGAGCGATGCGATTTCGCGGATACGGGTTTTCACGGGCACTAGCCCGATCAGCTCGCGGTCGAGCTGCGTGAGGATCTCCTCAATGCCGACGGCTTCGAGCTCCTCGCGGAGGTTGACCGTGTCCGTCATGTCGGCGGTATCCATGTCCATCTGGCAAACCTCGACGCAATGCATGCGCGGTCTGAAAAAAACTCCGCCGCCGCTTCCACAGCGACGGAGCAGTGCATCCGGCAGACGAAAGGCACGATCAGGGAGAACTCGTCTGTCGGACCGAACCAGTGACTAACCGTAGCGCCGGCCCTCCGGACGGTCGGCAGCGTATGATTTGGTCGTATAGCGGATGTTGCGGCCGGCGACTTCATGCCGCTCGAGGTGGAAGCCGGGTTCCTCCTTCGGCCGGTTGACGATGAAGGACAGCCGGACCGACTCCCAGCCGTGACTGGAATCGAACGCCGACAGGCGGATGTAGCTGTTACCATACGCCTTGCGGCACTGGTTCAGCTCCATCATCACGCCGGCGGCGTCGCGGAGGTCGAACATCGGCAATCCCCACATTTCCCAGAAATTGTTGCGGGGATGCGGATCGTCGGTAAATTCGATATTCACCGCCCAGCCATTCTCCAGGCAATACTGCACCTGGCGCGAGATCTGCTCGTCGGTGAGATCGGGCAGAAACGAGAAACAGCCTTGGGTAATGCGCATGATTTCCGCTCCTTACATTGCGACAGAGGGCGTGGGCACGTAGTCGGGCATGTCGGTCGATTCGTAGTTGAAGGTGACGTTCTTCCAGACCTCCAGAGCCGATTTCAGCGGCGTGCAGGTCTCTGCGGCCTTGGCGAGAATCTCAGGCCCCTCGTGCAGATAGTCGCGGCCCTCATTGCGCGCGAGAATCATCGCTTCCAGCGCCACGCGGTTGGCGGTCGCGCCGGCCTGAATGCCCATCGGGTGACCGATGGTGCCGCCGCCAAACTGCAGGATTACGTCTTCGCCGAGATGATCGAGCAGTTGATGCATCTGTCCGGCGTGAATGCCGCCGGACGCGACCGGCATCAGCTTGTTGAGGCTCGCCCAATGCTGGTCGAAGAACACGCCGTGCTCCAGCCGCATCGGATTGTAGTCTTCGCGGCAGATATCGTAGTAGCCGCGCGTGGTCGCAGGATCGCCTTCGAGCTTGCCGACCACGGTGCCGGCATGGATGTGATCGACGCCCGCGAGCCGCATCCATTTCGCGATCACCCGGAATGAGACCCCGTGACTGCGCTGCCGTGTGTAGGTCGAGTGCCCGGCACGATGCAGATGCAGGATCACGTCGTTGCGGCGCGCCCATTTGGCCATCGACTGGATCGCGGTGTAGCCGATCACCAGATCGATCATGATGATGACCGAGCCGAGCTCCTTGGCAAACTCGGCGCGCTCGTACATGTCCTCCATGGTTCCGGCGGTGACGTTGAGATAGGTGCCCTTGATCTCGCCGGTCGCCGCCTGCGCCTTGTTGACGGCCTCCATGCAATAGAGAAACCGCTCGCGCCAATGCATGAACGGTTGCGAGTTGATGTTCTCGTCATCCTTGGTGAAGTCGAGCCCGCCCTTCAAGGCCTCATACACCACGCGCCCGTAGTTGCGCCCGGATAGACCGAGCTTCGGCTTCACCGTGGCGCCGAGCAGCGGCCGGCCAAACTTGTCCATGCGCTCGCGCTCGACCACGATGCCGGTCGCAGGTCCCTGGAACGTCTTCACGTAGGCCACCGGCAGCCGCATGTCCTCGAGCCGCAACGCCTTTAGCGGCTTGAAACCGAACACGTTGCCGATGATCGAGGCCGACAAATTGGCGATCGATCCAGGCTCGAACAGGTCGAGGTCGTAGGCGATATAGGCAAAATACTGCCCCGGCGAGTTGGGCACGGGATCGACGCGGAAACATTTGGCGCGGTATTTCTCCGCCGCCGTCAGCCGGTCGGTCCATACCACGGTCCAGGTCGCGGTCGAGGATTCGCCGGCGACCGCCGCCGACGCCTCGATCGGATCGACCCCGTCCTGCGGCGTGACGCGGAACAGCGCAATGATGTCGGTGTCCTTGGGCGCGTAGTCGGGCTCCCAATAGCCCATCTTCCTGTATTCGAGGACGCCGGATTTATAGCGATCCTTGCCGCGGACAGTCATCGAGTGCATGTTCATATCGCTCTCCTTCGGTGGTGTGCGGCGATTGGTCGGGATCGAACGCGTCGTCAGCTCATTCTGCGGCATCGGCTATTCCTCCAATTTGTGGATCGAGGGCGCCCGAACGGTAGCGTCGCGCCATCTCGGCCAATGGGATGACCTTGATGTGGGACGCATGCCCCGCCGTGCCGAATTGCTCGAAACGCTCGCGGCAAAGATCGCGCAAGCCATCCATCGCCGGTTTCAGAAATTTGCGCGGGTCGAACTCGCTCCTGCTCTGCGTTGCGACCTTGCGGAACGCCGCGGTCATCGCCAACCGGCAGTCGGTATCGATATTGACCTTTCGGACACCGTGCTTGATGCCGCGGACGATTTCCTCGACCGGCACGCCCCAGGTCTGCGGCATCTCGCCGCCGAACTGGTTGAATGCGTCCTGCAGCGACTGCGGCACCGAGGATGAGCCGTGCATCACCAGATGCGTGTTGGGCAGCCGGTGATGGATTTCCTCGACCACCCTCATGGCGAGAATGTCACCGTCCGGCTTGCGCGAAAACTTGTAGGCTCCGTGCGAAGTCCCCATGGCAATCGCCAATGCATCGACCCTGGTAGCGCGAACGAAGTCGACCGCCTGATCCGGATCGGTCAGCAACTGGTCGTGGCTGACCTCGCCTTCGACGCCATGACCGTCTTCCTGCTCGCCGCCGCCATGCTCCAGCGAGCCGAGCACACCCAGTTCGCCTTCGACCGAAGCGCCAATCCAGTGCGCCATGTCAACCACGCGGCGGGTGATGTCGACGTTGTACTGGTAGCTCGCCGGGGTCTTGGCATCGGCCATCAGCGAGCCGTCCATCATCACCGACGTGAAGCCGTGCTGCAGCGCGGTGGCACAGGTCGATTCCTCGTTGCCGTGATCCTGGTGCAGACAGAGCGGGATCTGCGGGTACATCTCTTCGAGCGCATCGATCATCTTCGCCAGCATGATATCGTTGGCGTAAGACCGCGCGCCCCGCGAGGCCTGGATGATGACGGGCGCATCGACGGCAGCCGCTGCCTCCATGATGGCAAGGCCCTGCTCCATGTTGTTGATGTTGAATGCCGGCACGCCATAGCCACGCTCGGCGGCATGATCCAGCAATTGCCTCAGCGTTATCAGCGCCATCGGAGTCTCCGTGTCATTGCTCTCGTGTGACCGTCATGCCCAGGTTGCCGCCATCCTTGACCGCGCGATGCAGCGCATGGCTGCTATAGCGACGGCGTTCGCGGTAATGCCGAATTCGCGATAGAGCGTTTCCGCCGGTGCAGATGCGCCAAAGCCGGTCATACCGACGAATTCGCCGCCGTCACCTAGCCAGCGCGCCCAATCGCCCTCGATCGCGGCTTCGACCCCGATCCGCGGGGCGTCTCCAAGTACCTCCGCCCGGTACTCGTGCGACTGCTGACGAAACAGCTCGAAGCACGGGGCTGAGACAACGGCCGCGCGGACATTGTCCTTTGCGAGCGTTTTCGCAGCCTCGATGGCGATCGAGACTTCCGATCCGGTCGCGATCAGCGTGACGTCGCGTCCGCCCTCCGGCTCGACGACGACATAGGCGCCGCGCGCGACCAGATTGTCACCACCGCCTTCGCGGAAGGCAGGCAGCGCTTGCCGCGACAGACACAGCACGGACGGACTGGCCTGCGCCCGTAGCGCGCAGTCCCACGCCTCGGCGGTCTCGATGGCATCGCCCGGTCGGAAGACCAGCAGATTGGGGATCGCTCGAAGCGATGCCAGATGTTCGACCGGCTGATGGGTGGGGCCATCCTCGCCCAGCCCGATGGAGTCGTGCGTCATCACATGGATGACGCGAATGTTCATCAGCGCTGCCAGCCGGATCGCCGGACGGCTGTAGTCGGCAAAGCTGAGGAACGTACCGCCATAGGGGATGAAGCCGCCATGCAGCGCGATGCCGTTCATTGCCGCCGCCATGGCGTGCTCGCGCACGCCATAGTGAATATAGCTGCCTGCAAATGAGCCAGGCTGTACCGGTCGCTGGGTCCGGGCTCGCGTCAGGTTGGAATGCGTGAGGTCCGCCGAGCCACCGAGCAGATTGGGCAGAGCCCCGGCGATTGCATCGATCACGCGCTGCGACACCTGCCGGGTGGCAATATTCGGTCGCTCCGTCGCGAAGTCATCGCGCAGCTTTGTCATTGCTTGCGCATAGCTGCACGGCAGGTTGCGATTCAGCGCATCGTGAAATTGCGAACGGGAATCCGAACTCAGGCGCTTGGTCCGTTCGATCCAGCAGCGGCGCGCGGCATGTCCGCGGCGGCCTGCCTGACGCCACTGCGCAAGCACGGCTTCCGGGATCTCGAACGGCGCGTGCGGCCAGTTCAGCGCATCGCGCGTTCTGGCGGCTTCTTCGCCACCCAGCGGCGCGCCATGGACTTTCTCGGTCCCCTGACGGTTCGGCGCGCCGAAGCCGATGATGGTGCGGCAGGCGATCAGCGACGGCCGGTCGCTGTTGCGCGCCCGCTCGATCGCGGCCGCGATCGCTTCGGGATCGTGGCCGTCGATTCGGCTGGCCGACCACCCCACCGCCCTGAACCGTGCGAGCTGATCATCCGAGCATGACAGCGACGTGGCGCCATCGATCGAGATTTCGTTGTCATCGAACAGCACGATCAGACGATTGAGCCTGAGATGCCCGGCCAGCGAGATCGCCTCGTGGCTGATCCCCTCCATCAGGCAGCCGTCGCCGGCGATCACATAGGTGAAATGATCGACGCAGTCGTCGCCAAAACGGGCGTTCATCAGCCGCTCGGCCAGCGCCATACCGACGGCCGTGGCAATGCCCTGCCCGAGAGGCCCGGTGGTCGTCTCGACGCCCGCCGTATGGCCATATTCGGGGTGTCCGGGCGTTTTCGATGCCCATTGCCGGAAGGCCCTGAGTTCGTTCAGCGTCATGCCCTCGTATCCGGTGAGGTGCAGAAGCGCATACAGCAGCATCGAGCCATGGCCGGCCGACAGCACGAAGCGGTCGCGATCCGGCCACGCCGGGTCCGAGGGGTCGAATTTGAGGAAGCGCGAAAACAGCACGGTCGCGACGTCAGCCATGCCCATCGGCATGCCCGGATGACCGGACTTCGCCGTCTCAACGGCGTCGATCGCCAGGAAGCGTATCGCGTTGGCCATCTCTGCGTGTGACAGATCCGGGCGGCCGGCTATGCGGGACAGAGCGGGAGCGTTCATATCGTGCGCCTCTTGCGTTCCATCAGTTGCAGGATCAGTGGGGTGAGGATGAGCTGCATCGCCAGGTCGAGCTTTGCCCCGTGGATCACGATCGAATTGGCGCGCGACATGAAGCTGTGCGGAATCATCGACAGCAGATAGGGAAAATCGATGCCGCGCGGATTCTTGAGACGGATCACCACCATCGATTCATCGGGCGTCGGAATCCACCGCGCGATGAACGGGTTCGACGTATCGACGGTCGGCACGCGCTGGAAATTGATGTCGGTCTCGGCGAACTGCGGACAGATGTAGTTCACGTAATCAGGCATTCGCCGCAGGATGGTGTCGGTCACCGCCTCGGCGGTATAGCCGCGGTCGCGACGATCGCGATGCAGCTTCTGGATCCATTCCAGGTTGATCACCGGCACGACGCCGATCTTGAGATCGGCATGCTGCGCCACGTTGACCTTGTCGGTTACGACCGCGCCGTGCAACCCTTCGTAAAACAGCAGGTCGGAGCCTGCCGGCAATTGGTCCCATTCGGTGAATGTACCTGGTTTGGCGCCGTACAGCTTCGCCTCTTCGTCGTCGTGCACGTAATGACGCGTCATTCCGGTGCCGGATTCGCCGTAGTCGCGAAATACCTTTTCGAGTTCCTCGAACAAGTTGGTTTCCGGACTGAAATGGCTGA
The DNA here is from genome assembly GCF_001693485.1 of Bradyrhizobium sp. LMTR 3. Taxonomy (GTDB): domain Bacteria; phylum Pseudomonadota; class Alphaproteobacteria; order Rhizobiales; family Xanthobacteraceae; genus Bradyrhizobium. Next base: position 78,365 of record NZ_MAXC01000013.1, on the reverse strand, counting down.
AATGCTTGTTGCCGCGCTCGGCCTCCTCCAGCAATTTGCTGCGCATCTCGAAACGATTGTAACGATGGAAGGCATCGCCTTCGATGTAGGCCGCAACCACCTTTTCGCGGCGGAAGATCTGCTCGAACGTCTTCTTCACCGACGTCGTGCCGGCGCCCGACGAACCCGTAATCGATATGATGGGATGAGCCCGCGACATCATGATGCCCCGTCAGCGGAACAGGCCGCGCCGCGCGAACAGCGGCGCATCGCTATTGTCGAACATCGGCTCGATCCTTTCGTGAATGGCAGCGATGTCGCGCACGCCACGCAACGAGCCCATGATCAGCGGCACCCGCTGGTGCGGCGTTCTCGCAGCCACTTCCAGGATTCGCCGCCGCCCGGTCGAGGCCGCGCCGCCCGCCCATTCCATTACCAGCGCCATCGGATGGGCCTCGTACAGCAAGCGAATCCTCCCTTCGCGATAGCTGGGGCGGGCATCGGCCGGATAGAGAAACACGCCGCCGCGCGCCAGAATGCGAAGCGATTCCGCAACCAGCGAACCGATCCAGCGCATGTTGAAATCCGCCTCACCGCCACCGCTGGTACCGGCGAGACATTCATCGATGTAGGCGCGGACGGGACCATGCCAGTGCCGGCGATTGGACGCGTTGATGGCGAACTCCGGCGTATCGCGTGCGACCTGCACGGCCTGCCGGATCAGCAGAAATTCCCCCGCGCGCCTGTCGAGAATGAAGATATCGACGCGCGCGTTGAGCGCGAGCACGAGCGTGGTTTGTGGACCGTAGACGAAAAAGCCTGCCGCGCACTGCGCCGTGCCGGGCTCAAAGAAAGTCGAAAGGATGTCGTTGCCTCTCGGGCGGATCGAAAAGATGGTGCCGATCGAGATGTTGTTTTCGAGATTGGCCGATCCGTCGAGCGGATCGATCGCAACGCACAGGTGCGCCTCGGGCCGCAAGGTTTCCGGCAGCGCCGCTTCCTCGGAAAGGACCGCCGCCACCGGCGCGCCGCGTAGCGCACGGCGCATTATTTTGTCGGCGACGATGTCGATGTCTTTTTGCCGATCGCCGTCGGAATTGATGCCGCTATCCTGCCCGGTGATATCAGCGAGCGGCCCATTCGCAATCAGCGTAGCGAGCTCGATCGCAGCGGCGGCAATGGCCTCGATCACCGCCCCGACCGCCGCGCCATGCGGGATCTGCGCAATGGGCTTCTCGAGATGTGAACGCAGCGTCACGCGTTCGTCCATGGCCGTCTCCCGGTGCGCTCTCTCGGCGCCGTCGAAGCGTCCGCCGATTGGCGACCCGCGCTCTTAAGCAAGCGCAGTTTGCCGAATTAGGGAAATTTTGTTATCTTTGGCCAGAGCAAAGTTTTTGTTATAATGGAGGCGTGCCATGGCCGGCCGGTTGTTGCGCGAATTGACCATCCGCCAGTTGCGCGCGCTGGCCGCCGTGCAGAAGCACCGGTCGGTTACCGCCGCGTCGAAGCAGCTCTACCTGACACAGCCCGCGGTAACGCTGCAGCTACGCAACCTGCAGGCGGTCGCAGGATTGCCGCTGATCCAGCGCACCGGCGACGGCATGCTGCTGACCGATGCCGGGCGCGAGGTATTGGCGCTCGCCGAGCGGATCGAGGCGGCGATCACCGACTGCGAGACCACGTTGGAGATGATGGCGGGAAAGACCGCGGGCCGCATCTCGATCGGTGCTGTCTCGACCGCGAAATATTTCGTGCCGTTCATGATCTCCGGATTCTCGAAGCTCTATCCGAACGTCGAAATCACGCTCTCGATCGGCAACCGCCAGGAGGTCGGCGAGGCGCTACGCGGCTACGATCTCGACTTCGCGATCATGGGCCGCCCGCCCGCCGACATCGACATGAACGTCCACCTGATCGGCGATCATCCGCACGTCATCATCGCGCCGACCGCGCATCGGCTGGCGCGAAAATCCCGCATCGCACCGCGCGAGCTCGCCGGCGAAACCTTCCTGACGCGCGAGCCGGGGTCCGGAACGCGCGGGCTGATGGAGCAATTGTTCGAGACGTCGGGCATCCGCCCCAAGATCGGCCTCGCCATGAGCAGTAACGAGACCATCAAGCAGGCGGTGATCGCAGGGCTAGGCATCGCCTTTCTCTCTGCGCACACGGTCGCGACCGAGCTCGACGAACGGCGCCTGGTCACCCTGGACGTCGATGGCCTGCCGATCGTGCGGCAGTGGTTCGCGCTTGCACGCAAGGACAAGGTGTTGCTGCCGCCGGCGCAGGCGATGCTGGATTTCCTCAGCGCCAAGGGCAAGCAGTTTCTGCCCCGCACCCATCGCCGGCTGCGGCTCACCCGGCCGTCAGGCCGTGCCAGGCGCGGCTGACGCGCTCTTCAATCTCGCTTTGCACGGGAGAAAGAATAGAGCGTGGTGATTTTTGGTTAGATCGATTTGGCCGCAGACGCGCTTCACCTCTCCCGCTTGCGGGGGAGGTCGACGCGAAGCGCCGGGTGGGGGCTCTCTCCACTCGGGCAGTATCGCCCGCGGAGACACCCCCACCCCAGCCCTCCCCCGCAAGCGGGAGAGGGAGCGCACCTTCTTCGTGGTCGCAATCGCAGGATTTGCCTCGTCCTGCCTTGACTGTCCCCAACAACTCCGAAAACCTATCCCCTTAGAAGGCTGATTTCGGTCGCCTTGGCGGGGCGCGGATCGACAGGCCCTTCCACAAGGAACGACCGAAAATGGTACGTCTATTGCTTCCGGGCAATATGCGTGCGAGGGGTAAGGACTCAATATGATCCGCGTGTTTCTCGATCGGCTCTACCTTTTCTCCGGCTATCTCGCCGGACTTTTCCTCATTGCGATTTTTGTCCTGATGCTGCTGCTGTCGGGCGGCCGGCCGCTTGGCATCAATATTCCGGCGGGCGACGATTTCATCTCCTGGTGCATGGCGGCGACCGCCTTCCTCGGGCTCGCGCATACATTCAAGCACGGCGAGATGATCCGCGTCGGCCTGTTGATCGACCGCCTCAACGACAACGTCCGCCATTATGTCGAGATCGCAGCCCTCCTGGTCGGTGTCGGCTTCATCGGCTTTTTCGCCTGGCATGCCGTGATCATGACCTGGCAGTCGTGGAAGTTTTCCGATATTTCGCAAGGCGTCATCGCGGTGCCGCTGTGGATTCCGCAGCTCGGCTACAGTGGCGGCCTCGTAATTCTTCTCATCGCCTTCGTGGACGAGTTGATCCATGTTCTGCGCGGCTTCACGCCGCGCTATGAATTGCCGAAGCCGCAGAGCGCCGAGGAAATCGTCGAGCGCGCCGTGCAGAGCGGGGTCTGACATGGAGCTTCTTTCCATCGCCGCCATCCTGCTCGGATTCCTTTCGCTGCTGCTCGGCGCCGGCGTCTGGATCGCAGTGGCCCTGATGGCGACCGGATGGGCCGGCATGCAATTCGCCGCCGGCGGCATTCCGGCCGGCAGCGTGCTGGCGACGACGGTATGGGGCAACAGCGCCTCGTGGTCGCTCGCCGCACTGCCGCTCTTCATCTGGATGGGCGAAATTCTGTTCCGCACGCGCCTGTCGGAGGAGATGTTCCGCGGGTTTGCGCCGTGGCTGAACTGGCTGCCGGGCCGGCTTATGCACGTCAATGTGCTTGCCTGCGGCGTGTTCGGTTCGGTGTCGGGATCATCAGCCGCGACCTGCGCCACGGTTGCCAAGATCGCCCTGCCCGAATTGAAGAAGCGCGGCTATGACGAAGGCTTGAGCCTCGGCTCGCTGGCCGGTGCGGGCACGCTCGGCATTCTCATCCCGCCGTCGATTACGATGGTGGTCTACGCCGTGCAGGCGAACGTCTCCATCATTCAGGTTTTTCTCGCCGGATTTCTGCCGGGCCTGCTGATCATGATGCTCTATTCCGGCTACATCGCGATCTGGTCGCTCGCCAATCCGAAGCGCACGCCGCCGGCCGAGCCGTCCATGAGCCTTCGCAGGCGCATTGCCGAGTCGCTCAATCTCATTCCTTGTCTGTTGCTGATCATTTTCGTTTTTCTGTCGCTGCTGATGGGCTGGGCGACGGCGACGGAATGCGCGGCCTGGGGCGTGCTGGGGTCGCTCGCGATTGCATGGTGGCAGGGCGCGCTGACCTGGCAATCGTTCTGGGCGAGCGTCATGGGCGCGACACGGGTCAATTGCATGATCCTCCTGATCCTGGCGGGCGCCTCCTACATGGGCACCTCGATGGCCTATACGGGTATCCCGATGGCGCTCGCGGACTGGGTGAACAGCCTCCAGCTCAGCCCCTATGCGCTGATCGCGGCGCTCACGGTCATGTACGTCATACTTGGCGCTGCGCTCGACGGCATCTCCATGATTGTGCTGACCACTGCCATCGTCATTCCGATGGTGAAACAGGCCGGCTTCGACCTGATCTGGTTCGGCATTTTCCTGGTGCTGGTGGTGGAGATGGCGGAGGTTTCTCCACCTGTCGGCTTCAACCTGTTCGTCCTGCAGACCATGAGCGGCAAGGATTCCAATACGGTCGCCAAGGCCGCGCTGCCGTTCTTCTTTTTGCTCGTTCTGGCGGTTGCCATCATCACGGTTTTTCCTGATATCGTGATGGTGCTGCCGCGGATAGCGTTCCCTGGCTAGAGAGGTATTTGTCATGTTCAGATTTATAAAAACGTGCGCAATGGCCGCCTGCGTCGCGGCGATTGCCGTTCCCGCAATGGCGCAGACAAAATGGAATCTTCCGGCGGCCTATCCGGCGGACAATCCGCATTCGGTGAATCTGATCGCGTTCGCCAAGGACGTTGCCGATGCCACCGGCAACAAGCTGCAGATCACCGTGCATCCCGCCGCGTCGCTGTTCAAGGCGCCGGAAATCAAGCGCGCGGTCGCAACCGGCCAGGCGCAGGCCGGCGAGGTTCTGATTTCGCTGCACGAGAACGAAGATCCGATGTTCGGCATCGACGTGATCCCCTTCCTGGCGACGAGCTATCCGGCAGCCAAGAAGCTGTGGCTCGCCTCGAAACCCGCCATCGAAAAGAAGCTCGCCTCGCAGGGACTTATGCTTCTGTTCGCGGTGCCATGGGGTCCGCAGGGCATTTATGCCAAGAAGGACCTCAACACGGTCGAGGACATGAAAGGCCTGAAGTGGCGCGCCTATAACGTCGGCACCTCGCGCATCGCCGAGCTTGTCGGCGCGCAGCCCGTCACCATCCAGGCGGCGGAACTGCCGCAGGCGCTGGCCACCGGCGTCGTGAACGCGTTCATGACCTCGGGCTCGACCGGCTACGACAGCAAGTCCTGGGAAACCATGACGCATTTCTACGATACGCAGGCCTGGATTCCGAAGAACGTCACCTTCGTGAACAAGGCGGCTTTCGACGCGCTCGACAAGCCGACGCAGGACGCGATCGTGAAGGCAGCGGCGGTCGCCGAAGAGCGCGGCTGGAAGCTCGCGGAAGAAAAGGCGAAGTGGTATCTCGAACAGCTTCAGGCCAACAAGATGAAGGTGCTGCCGCCACCTCCGGCGCTGAAGTCCGGCCTCGAGAAAATCGGCGAGCAGTTGACGGCCGACTGGCTCAAGAAGACGGGTGCCGATGGCGACGCCGTGGTCGCCGCCTATAAGAAGTAAGACCAGCATTATCGCGCGCTCGCAGCGTCCGGCGTTGATTGCCGGACGCTGCCATTTCGCGGACGACGCTCACGGACCCGAATAGTAATGCTGCCGACGAGTATCCTTTGATACATCCTTAGGTAGAGGAGTAATTATTTCTTAGGAGCATAGCGATACCGTTCAGGCATCTTCATAGCATCTCGCCGCTTGCAGAGGGCGGCAACTGAAGCTTGGAAATGCCGCCATGAGAGTGCTCTACAATCCTTTTTCTCCATCGTTCCGACCCTGGCAGTTGCCGCAGCCGCCGGAGCCGCCGCAGCTTTTGGCCACGCTGGCGTCCAACCATCAGGCTTCATCCAACGAGAAATCGCAAAGCGGACCGTCAGCCCCGTCCACCGGCAGCATCGGCCAATCGCCGGTTGTACAGGCGTTTTTGCTGCGGTTGCAGGAACTTGGAATGTCATATCGGCCGGGGACCGACGGCGACGACGCGCTGTCCGGTTGGAGCAAGACTCTCGCCGATGGCGGCGACGGCAACGATACGATCGATGCCTGGTCCGATAGCGTCGTCGATGGTGGCGCGGGTAGTGACACGCTCCGTGCCTGGTCGGGATCGGCTGTCTATGGCGGCGCCGGCAACGACCAGATCGACGTCTGGTCCGATAGCGCCGTGGATGCCGGCGATGGCGACGACATGGTGCGCGCCTGGTCAAATACCGTGACGATGGGCGGCGCCGGAAACGACACGATCAGCGCCTGGTCCGAGAGCCTGGTCGATGGCGGCGCAGGGAATGACACGATCTCGGTGTGGTCCGACAGCCGCGCCTATGGTGGTGACGGCAATGATTCCATCTCAGCTCTCGTCGGCGGTTATGTCGAGGGCGGTGCGGGCGATGACACCATCGATGCGGACAACGGAACGATCGTCAGCGGCGGTACGGGCGACGATACAATTCGCGCTGACCGGGGCTCCACAATCCTGTTCAACGTCGGCGACGGCAAGGATACCATCTTCACCAACCGCGACGTTACCATCAAACTGGGCGAGGGCTTTTCGGCCGAGAATATGAACGTCACGATGTCAGGAAACGTCGCGACGGTGTCCTTCGGAGATGGATCGGACAAGTTGACGTTGGATATCGGCTTCCATCCGGTAAACCTTTCCTTCGCCGACGGCTCAACCGCCGAAATCAAGGTCGATACGTTCAGCGCCTTGCGTGCGCGGTCAGGCGAAATGAAACTGGCTTGACCGCAGCCAGGCTGCGAAACGCTCCTTGAAGACTTGTGCCGGGCTGCGTGAAAGAAGCGCCAACAACTAAAGACAGGTCGTGATGCCGCCGTCGACGTAGAGCGTATGCCCGTTGACGAAGGACGAGGCATCTCCCGACAGGAAGACGGCGGCGCCGATCAGTTCGTCCACGTTGCCCCAGCGCGAGGCCGGCGTTCGCTTTTCCAGCCACGCTGAAAACTGGGGATCGTCGACCAGCGCCTGGTTTAGCGGAGTCTTGAAATACCCCGGCGCGATGGCATTGATCTGCAGTCCGTGCCTGGCCCAATCGGCGCACATGCCGCGCGTGAGATTCTTGATCGCTCCCTTGGTGGCAGTGTACGGGGCAATGCCCGGGCGGGCCAACTCGCTCTGAACCGACGCGATGTTGATGATCTTGCCCTTTCCGCGCGGGATCATGTGGCGCGCGACAGCCTGGCCGACGTAGAAGGCGCTCGAGACATTGGTCCTGAGCAATTGCTCCCACTTCTCCGCCGGAAAATCCTCAAGCGGCGTGCGAAACTGCATGCCAGCGTTGTTGACGAGAATATCGATTACTCCGACCGTCCGCTCGATCGTGGCAATGCCGTCGCGGACATCCTCGGCGACGGTGACGTCGAAACCGGCGACCGCAACCTTGTGCCCGGCTGCGGTCAAGCTCGCGGCGGCGGCCTCAAGCTTGCTGCGCTCCCGTCCATTCAGGACCACGGAGGCGCCATGCTCGGCGAGCCCTCGCGCGATGGCGAGGCCGATCCCCTGGGACGATCCTGTGACGAGCGCTCGTTTGCCGGCCAGATTGAACAGTTCAAATGCCACGGCGGACCTTCTCCATACGTGCAGGTGGGTCGGATGGACGTAGAAATACCGCACACCGCGGTCAAGCCAAAACGCAGACGATTTCACCTGGGCTTCGGATAGATGTCTAGAAACCCGGTCGTTGCCGCGCGGGCCCGCCGCGCGATTTCGGCGGCACTCGGACGATCGGCCACTTGAAGCAGCAGGCCGGTCATCAAGTCGCCCCAGAGCAGCCCCAGGAATTGTTCGGCCATCGCGGCAGGATCGCCATCGCAAAGCCCGGCTGATTTGGCATTTGCCATGATCTCTCGCAATGAATCACGCGTAGGCCGGCGAGCGATCGAATCCAGCGCTTGTGCAACCTTTGGCGCGTGCACTGTCTCGGATATTGCCAGCCGGAACACAGCGACGACGACCGGATCGGTCGTTTCCGTCAGAAGCCTTGTACCAAAAGTGGTAAGCACGTTGGCCAGGGTTTCCCTGTCGCGCAACTCGGGCAGATCGGCCGGCGCTTTCAACCGCCGGGCGCGCTCGGTGATGCAGGCGACCAGCATCGCTTCCTTGTTGCCGAACAACGAGTAAAGCTCGCGTTTTGACACGCGTGCGCGTGTCGCAATCTCCAGCGTGCTGGTCTGCGCATAACCGCCCTCCATGAATGCCGAAAGGGCCGCGCCGAGAATCCGCTTCCGGACTGCGGCCCCATCGGTTTCTTCCTCACGTGGCTTCATCTTCGGACTCATCGATGTCATTTCCCTCTTGACTCGGTACCCGATGGTACCATACATCGCTCATTGGGTACCATACAGTACCAAAACTGGTTGTGACGGTAAAGGATCGGCGGCGTTCACCAATCGCTGCGAGTACGCCGGCTTAGCCTGAGGAAAGACCATGAACAGACGACAGCTATTAGCTGCGGCCTTGGCGCCGCTCGCATTGCGAGTTGCCCCAGACACGATCTCGTCAAACGCATCAGCAGCAACTTCGGAGCGGGATGGAAAAATGAGCAAGACCACGCAACGGATCATCGAGTGTAACGGCATCCGCATCAATATTGCCGAACAGGGCGAGGGACCGCTGGTGCTGCTGGTGCACGGCTTTCCCGAATCCTGGTTCTCCTGGCGGCATCAGATCGATGCTCTTGCTGCCGCCGGCTTCCGTGTCGTCGCTCCGGACCTGCGTGGTTACGGCAAGAGTGACGCGCCGCAGGCGATCGATCAATACACGATCCTGCATCTCGTCGGCGACATGGTGGGCATTCTTGATGCCTTGGGCGCGGCGACCGCCGTCATCGCCGGTCATGATTGGGGTGCCAGCATCGCCTGGCAGGTAGCTGTCATGCGGCCCGACCGCTTCCGGGCGGTGGCAGCCCTCAGCGTCCCGTTCCGCCCGCGCGGCAAAGTGGCGCCGACCAGTCTGATGCCGCGCACGGAGACGGCGCAATTCTATCAGCTCTATTTCATGGAGCCCGGACCGGCCGAGGCGGAATTGGGACGCGATCCGCGCGCGACCATTCGCAACATGCTGTTCGGGGCATCCGGCGATGGCGTAGCCGCGGCCCGCGCCGCCGTCACTGCGGGCGGGCCCGCGCCGAACCTCGGCATGGTGCCGAAGGGCGGCGGATTTCTGCAAGGACCCGGCGCGCCCAAAACCCTGCCATCCTGGATCAGCGAAAGCGACATCGACTTTTATGGCGAGGAGTTCAAGCGAACCGGCTTCCGGGGCGCGCTCAATTACTACCGCAACATCGATCGCAACTGGGAAATCACCGGTGCTGTGGCCGGCATGCAAGTGTCTGTACCGGCGCTCTATATCGCGGGCGATCGTGACTTCCTGCTCTCGTTTCCCGGAACGGACCAGTTGCTCGCCAACCAGAAGAACTTCGTTCCCGGCCTGCGCAAGATTCAGATGCTGCCCGGCTGCGGCCACTGGACCCAGCAGGAGCGGCCGAACGAGGTCAGCACCGCGCTGGTGGAATTTATTCGAGACCTGCCGAGCCGATGATGACAACCCTGACACCCCAACAACCCTCCTTGCCGCGACCGGTGGCCGTGGCCGGCAGCCGGAAAGATAACGAAGCGGCAAAGGTCAAGCAGAGGGCGATGCTCGAGGGCCCCGTGCTGCCGACGCTCCTGACGCTCGCTCTGCCGACGCTCGTGGTCATGGTCGTGCAAACCCTGGTCGGGGTCGCGGAGACCTATTTCGTCAGCTTCCTCGGGACGGAAGCGCTGGCGGGCGTCAGCCTGGTGTTTCCGATCTTCATGCTGATGCAGATGATGTCGAACGGCGGCATCGGCGGTGGTGTCGCATCGGCAATCGCGCGTGCGATGGGCGCCGGCAAAGTGGCGGAAGCCGAGGCGCTGGCGCTCAACGCACTCGTTCTCGCCATTGCTTTCGGAGTGATCTTTGCCGCCGCCGAATGGCTGTTCGGCGAGGCCGTCTACCGCTTGCTCGGCGGTCAGGCGGGAGCCCTCGGCGCAGCCCTCGAATATGGCCACGTTGTCTTCTTCGGAGCGATCTTTGTCTGGATTGTCAGCCTTCTGGCGGCGGCTCTTCGTGGCGCAGGCAACACGGTCGCGCCGGCGGCCGTCATTCTGCTGGGCGTGTTCGTGCTGCTTCCGCTTTCGCCGGCCTTGATCTTCGGCTGGGGCCCTTTTCCAGAGTTCGGCGTAGCGGGAGCCGGCGTTGCCGTCGTCGTCTACTATCTCGTCGGTGCGCTCGTGTTGATCGTCTACATGCGCTCCGCCCGCGCCTCGTTGCGTCTGCCATTCGACGTGCGCCTCATCAAGTGGCGGCAGCTCGGCGATATTCTTGGCGTCGGCGGGTTGTCGGCCATCGGCACCATTCAGTCCAATTTGACTGTCGTCCTGGTCACCGGCGCCGTCGGACTGTTCGGCACTGACGCCATCGCAGGCTACGGAATTGCGTCGCGCCTCGACTACATCCAGATTCCGCTGCTCTTCGCGCTTGGCAGCGCAGCGCTCACGATGGTCGGGGTCAACATCGGTGCGGGTCAGATCAGGCGGGCGGAGCGCATCGCCTGGATTGCCGCGTTTTTTGCGGCCGGTGTCACCGAACTCCTCGGACTTGTCGTGACGATATTTCCACACGCCTGGCTGACGCTGTTCAGCACGGAGCCCGAGGTTCTTGCCGCCGGTTCGATCTATTTCCGCAACGTAGCGCCCTTCTACGGCGTGGCGGGTCTCGGAATGCTGCTCTACTTCGCAGGCCAGGGCGCAGGCCGCGTGATGTGGCCGGTTCTCGGGGGAACCGTCCGGCTGCTCATCGCGGCGGGAATTGGCTGGCTCGTCGTTGCTTATCTTGGCGGCGGATTGCGGGAGCTCTTCATTACCGTTGCCGCGGGCTCGATCGTTTCCGGGGGCATCGTCGCATCTGCGCTTTGGCTCCGTGGCTGGGGGCGAGCCGGCTAGGCTTCGCCAGCCTCGGCTCGGAAGGCCTCCTGCGCTCTCGCAGCCATCTTCAAACCTGCCCGCCCCCTCGACCCTGCGCCCTGAATCGCCCCAAATCTCGTCGCGGCGCAGCATGCAAAATGAGACTACCGGTCAAGTTGCAGCAGGCGAAGCTGCGCGCGCCGCCTCAGTCATCGGCTAGTTTTCGCCCGGCGGTCCCGGTCGCAATGCATTGTGAAGGGCATGACGATTTCGGAACGACCTATACAAAAACTGGCGATACAAGGGAGGGGTTCGATGTTTAAAAGCTGTGCGGGACTGGTCGCGCTGAGCAGCCTGTTGCTTTCCGGCGCCGCCTTAGCTCAAGAGAAGATCAAGGTTGGCGTCACTGCGACCCTCGAAGGCACCTATACGGTGCTCGGCGAGGACGGAATCCGCGGGCACCAGACGGCGATCAACACGCTAAGCAAGAAGGTCGGCGACAAGGAAATCGAGTTCATCATCGCTTCGACGGATGCCACGCCGGACTCCGCGGTTCGCGCCGTGCGCAAGCTGATCGAACAGGACAAGGTCCAGATCCTGCTTTCACCCCTGTCCGGTGACGAAGGCATTGCGGTCAAGAACTTTGCCAAGACGCGCCCCGAGCTGACCTTTGTGAATGCTGCTTCCGGCGCGCAGGAAACCACTTATGTCGACCCGGCGCCGAACTTCTTCCGCTACAACATGGACGGCGCCCAGTGGCAGGTGGGCCTTGGCAAATACGCCTATGAGACCAAGAAGTACCGGAAGATCGCAACGGTCGGCGAAGACTATTCGTTCATCTACACCCAGGTGTTCGGGCTCGTGCTCGAGTTCTGCGGCGCCGGCGGACAGGTTACCAACCGGCAATGGGTGCCGCTCGGCACCAAGGACTTTGCCTCCGTCATCGCCGCCCTGCCCGACGACGTCGACGCGATCTATCTCGGCCTTGGCGGCGCGGATGCCGTCAATTTCCTGAACCAATATCAGCAGGCCGGCGGCAAGGCGCATCTGATGGGCGGCTCGATCATGGTCGACCAGACCATCCTCTCCGCCAAGGGTAACGCCAAGAATGCGCTGCTCGGGACCATCGCGGCGAGCGGCCAGGCCGATACCTGGGATGATGCGGGCTGGCAGAAATTCGTGAAGGCCTATCAGGACGCCTTCCCGCCGAACAAGCGGTTCCCCAGCCCGTCACTGCTCGCCACCAACTACTACAACTCGACGATGGCGCTCATCCTGGCGCTGCGTCAGGTCAACGGCGACCTCAGCAACAACCAGGCCAAGCTCAAGGAAGCCCTCGCCAAGATCGAGCTCGATGCGCCCAACGGCAAGATCAAGCTCGACTCCAACCGCCAGGCGATCGGAACCAACTTCGTCACCGAAGTGGTGGATGACGGCAAGGGCGCCCTCTTCAGCAAGGTCGTGAAGGTCATTCCGAACGTGAACCAGACGCTCGGCTACGACCCGGCGGTGTTCTCCAAGATCGGGCTGCCGAGCCGGACGGTTCCGGAGTGCAAGAAGTACTGACCTCTTCGCATTTGCGAACGGGTCCCGGTCATGCCGGGGCCCGGGCACGGCCGGGCAGCATGTGATCTACCCTTGCATTCTCGCGGCGGATGTTGAACGCTGGTTGAAAAGACAAGAACATCCCGCGGGAGGGAAGGCATGAGCAAGGCTCTCGCCGTCTTCCACGGCCGGTTCGGTCGCGCGACGGTCTATCAGTTGAACCGCCCCTTCAACATGCACGCGCATCGCGAAGGGCACCTGATTTTTCATGTCGGTGGAACGCCAGCGCGCATCGACGTGTGCGACGAGCGATGGCTGCTTGCGGAAGACTCAATCGTTGCCGTCAACCCTTGGGAACCGCACAACTTTGTCCCGACGGACATGGAGAACGGGGCGATCTTCTTCGTGCTTTACGTCAACGCCGAATGGTTCGCCCCCGACGCGGCCCGCGCCCACAGCCTGCGGTTCGGCCGCACCTGCTTCAAGCGTACGGCCACGCTCGACCGGCATATTCGCCGCTCTGCCGCGCTGGTGTGCGGCGCGCCTTCGCTGAGCAGCCTCGATTGCGAGCTCAGGCAGTTGATCGACAGTTGTTATGACGAAAGCTGGCAGACGTCCGAGCCGGTGCAGGAGACGCGCACCGCCACCGCCGTCACCGACTTTCGCGTCCGTAAATCCATCAAGCTGATGTCCGAAAGCCCGGGCGCTGAGATCGAGCTGGATTCCATCGCGCGGGCCTCCGGGCTGTCGCGCCCGCACTTCTACCGGCTGTTCCGCACCCAGACCGGCGTCACGCCAAACCTCTATCTCAATACACTGATCATGGAACAGGCGCTGGACGCCCTGGTCGCGACCGAAGTGCCGATCGCCGATATCGGCTTCGATCTCGGCTTCTCCTCCCAGAGCGGGTTCACCCGCTTCTTCGCGGCAAATGTCGGGATGGCGCCGACCGAATACCGTCGCGCCGCCAAAGTCTTGCGCCCCTGAGCGCAACTGGTGCGAAAAGATACTGACAATCAAGTGCAAGGTCCGCGGCGCCGTTAGGATGCCCCAAACGCGAGCCGAAACGGCCGCGGCGTCTGGGAGGACGGTATGTCGACGGCCGGGCTGCTACCGTGACACGATTCATCGAACGCCATCCGGCATGGGCGCTGATCCTGCTGATCGCGGTCGCGGTGCTGTTGTGGCTGATCCTTGCCGTCTGGCCGCCCGGCCTCGAAGAGGCGATCGGCAGGAAGCGGGTCTTTCTCAACGCCCTGTTCAACGGGATCACGCTCGGCAGCCTTTACTTCCTGGTGGCCAGCGGCTTCACGCTCATCTTCGGCCTGATGCGCAACGTCAATCTGGCGCATGGCTCGCTTTATCTGTTCGGCGGCTATGTCGGTTACGCCATCAGCGCCTGGACCGGCTCCTGGATCCTCGGTTTCATCATCGCATTTGTCGCGGTAGCTTTGGTCGGCATCGCCTTGCAAATCATCGTCTTCCGCCGCATGGAAGGGCAGGATCTGCGCCAGACCATGGTCACGATCGGTCTCTCGATCGTGTTTGCCGATCTGATGCTGTGGGCCTTCGGTGGTGACTTCTATCAGATCCAGACGCCGAACTGGCTGGTCGGCCCGATCGAATTGCCGCTGGTCACCGCGGTCAGATCGTCGGGTGAGGCGGTCTATCTGCGCTATCCGCTGGTGCGGCTCGTGATCTTGGTCGCGGCGATCGTGATCGGCATCGCGATGTGGCTGGCGCTCAACCGAACCCGCGTCGGCATGATGGTGCGCGCCGGCGTCGATGACCGCGACATGCTCGCGGCGACCGGCGTGCCGATCCAGCTCGTCTTCGTTGCCGTGTTCGCGCTTGGCGCCGGCCTTGCCGGCATCGCGGGCGTCGTCGGCGGAACCTTCCAGTCGCTTTCGCCCGGCGAGGATACCCGCTTTCTGCTGGCTTCCCTCGTCGTCGTCATTGTCGGCGGCATGGGATCGATCCCGGGCGCGGCGCTGGGCGCCGTCATCATCGGCCTCGCCGAGCAGCTCGGCTCCGTCTACATCCCGACCTACGCGATCGTCGTGACCTTCCTCATCATGGTGCTGGTGCTGGCGCTGCGGCCGCAGGGCCTCCTTGCGAGGCGCTGACATGTCGTTGGTCCAGGGCGCGCATCAAGAGACCAGTCAGCCGGCAAAAGTGCGCGCGGTGTTGTTGGCATGGCCGGAATTCAACAAGCCGGCTGTCTGGCTGGTGGCCGTGATCCTCTTGATCATGCCGTTCATCGCCAACGGCTTCTTCCTGATCGAGATCTTTGCCACGACGCTGATCCTCGGGACCGTAGCCCTCAGCCTGATGTTCCTGGCGGGCTATGGCGGCATGGTCAGCCTGATGCAGCTCACCGTAGCCGGCTTTGCCGCTTACATGGTCGCGGTGTTCGGCATGAGCGCCAACACCAATATCAGCCTTGGCTGGCCATGGTGGCTCGCAACGCCGATGGCGCTCATTCTGGCCACGGCCTTCGGCACGCTCGGTGGCGCGCTCGCGGTGCGCACCGAGGGCATCTACACCATCATGATCACGCTCGCGATCGGCGCGGCCTTCTACTATTTCACCAACCAGAACTGGGCGATCTTCGGCGGCCACACCGGCATCAACACCATCGCCACGCCGCGCTTCTGGGGCATCGACTGGCGCTCCGATATTCCCTTCTACTACGTCACGCTGGGCGTCGCGGCGTTTTGCTATTTCGCCGTTCAATATGTCTCGCGCGCGCCTTTCGGCCTCGCGCTGCAGGGCGTGCGCGACAATCCCCGCCGCATGGCCGCCCTCGGCTTTAACGTCAACGCGCACCGTGTGGCGGCCTACGCCTTCGCGGCCTTCATCGCTGCACTGGGCGGCGTCCTGCAGGTCTGGAACTACCGGCAGATTTCGCCCGGCTCGGTCAGCGTCGGCGCCTGCATCGACATCCTGATCATCGCCGTGGTCGGCGGCATCACCCGCCCCGTCGGGCCCTTTATCGGCGCCTTCATCTTCGTCATCCTGCGTACCTTCGCGCTCGATCTATTGGTCAAGTTCGGCCTCGATGGCAACCGCTTCCGGCTGCTGATCGGCCTCGGCTTCCTCGCCATCGTGTTCTGGTCGTCGGATGGCGTGATCGGGCTATGGGAGCGGTGGCGCCGCGGCGCGGCGGCCGCCGATAAACGCGCGGGCGGAGGCCACGGCCATGGATAACGCCGCACCACGCTTTTCGGCTGTCGGCGCCGGCGCCGCGCTGGAGCTGCGCGGCGTGACGCGGCTGTTCGGCGCGCTCGCGGCGCTGACCGACGTCACCATCACGGTTCGCCCAGGCGAACGCCGCGCCGTGCTCGGCTCCAACGGCGCCGGCAAGACCACGCTGTTCAATTGCGTGACCGGCGACTTTCCGCCTTCCTCCGGCACCATCCGCTTCTTCGGCGAGGACATTACCGACTTCCCGCCCTATGAGCGTATCAGGCGCGGCCTGCGCCGCACGTACCAGATATCAGCACTGTTCCCCGGCCTTACGGTGAGGGACAACGTCTACCTCGCCTGCCGCGGCGTTTCTCGCGGACGGTTTTCTCCGCTGCGCCCGGGCGCGAACGATGCCCTCATGCATGCGACAGAGGCGCTGATCCAGGCGGTGCACCTGACATCGGTGAGGGAGCAGCGGGTCGCGGAGCTCGCGCATGGCCAGCAGCGCCAGCTCGAGATCGCGCTCGCGCTCGCCGGCGCGCCGCGCTTCATCCTGTTCGACGAACCGGCCGCAGGCCTCTCCCCCACCGAGCGGCGCGAACTGATCGATATCCTGACGTCGCTGCCCGCCCATATCGGCTACATCATCATCGAGCACGACATGGATGTCGCGCTTCGCGTCGTCGAAAGCGTCACGATGATGCACAACGGCCGTGTCTTCAAGGAAGGCCTGCCGCACGAGATCGAAGCCGACCCCGAGGTGCAGGAACTCTATCTGGGGGCCGGCCATGAGTGATTTCAGCCGTTCAGCGCCTGCCCTCGAAGTCCGGGGCCTCGATGTCTATTACGGCCATTCGCATGCCTTGCAGGGCGTCGACCTGACGCTGGATTCAGGCGTGTTCTCGGTGGTCGGCCGCAACGGCATGGGCAAGACGACCCTGTGCAAGACCATCATGGGCTTGCTGCGGGCGAGCGGTGGTTCGGTTCGCGTCCGCGGCGAGGACATCACCCGCCTCAGCCCGGCGAGGATCGCGCAAGCAGGTGTCGGCTACGTTCCGCAAGGGCGACGGCTGTGGCGCTCGCTCAGCGTGGACGAACATCTGCGGCTGGCGGCCGGGATGCGGCGCGGCGTCTGGACCATCGATCGCATCTACCAGACGTTTCCCCGCCTTGCCGAACGCAAGGACCATGGCGGCGCCCAGCTCTCGGGCGGCGAACAGCAGATGCTGGCGATCTCGCGCGCGCTTCTGACCAATCCGCATCTCCTCATCATGGACGAGCCGACCGAAGGCCTTGCGCCTGTCATCGTCGCCCAGGTCGAGGAAATGCTGGTGCGGCTTGCCGAAGACGGCGAGATGTCGGTGCTGGTGATCGAGCAGAACATCGGCGTCGCGACGGCGATTTCGAAGAACGTCGCGATCATGGTCAATGGCCGCATCAATCGCATCATCGACTCCGCGCGCCTTGCCGCCGACCGCGAGTTGCAACAACGCCTGCTCGGTGTTGGAGTCGTTGGAGTCCACGCCGATCCGGAAGCGGACATCGAAGCTCCAGATGCGAGCGCGGAGAAGGCACAGCCCGCACCGCCGCGCGCGTCGAGCGCAGCGCCAATCCGCATCTATATCTCCAATCCCACGCTGCCGACGCGCTGGTCGCAGCCGGCACCGATTGCGCGCATCGAGGCAGCCGCGCGCACACTTTCGACGGGCATCACCCGGATTGAAGACGCCGCACGGCAGAAACGCCAGGCCGGTGCCGTCGTTCAAACCGCGTCCGGACCACCCGTGGTTCTCGTCGTCGGCACCCTCGACACCAAGGGCGAGGAGCTGCGCTTCATCCGCGACGTGGTCGCCGGACACGATTTGCGGACGCGCCTGGTCGATGTCTCCACCAGCGGCAAGCTCTCCACCTGCGACGTCTCCGCCCAGGAAATCGCGCTCAACCATGGCCGCGGCGGGTCGGGCGTATTCGGCTCCGATCGCGGCGCGTCGGTGACCGCGATGGCCGATGCCTTCGCCAACTGGCTGCGCCGTCAGGGCAATGTCGCAGGCATCATCTCAGCCGGCGGCTCCGGCGGCGCCTCGCTGGTCGCGCCGGGCATGCGCGGCCTTCCCGTCGGCGTTCCGAAACTCATCATCTCATCCGTCGCGTCGGGAGATGTCGGCCCTTATGTCGGGCCTGCCGATATCACGATGATGTATTCGGTCACCGACGTGCAGGGCCTCAATTCGATCTCGCGTGCCGTGCTCGCTAACGGCGCCAACGCCATCGCCGGCATGGTGAAGGCGCGTCTCGAAAATCAAGGCGCGGCCGAGCGTAACGCGCGGGTTGCGTTGCCCGCTGTCGGCATCACCATGTTTGGCGTGACGACACCGGCCGTGCAGAAGATCGCAGCCGATCTGCGCAACGATTTCGAGTGCCTCGTCTTCCACGCCACCGGCGTCGGCGGACGCTCGATGGAAAAGCTGGTCGATTCCGGAATGCTCGCGGCCGTCGTCGATCTCACGACGACGGAAGTCTGCGATCTCCTGATGGGCGGCGTGTTCCCGGCGACCGACGACCGCTTCGGCGCGATCATCCGCAGCCGCGTCCCCTTCATCGGCTCTGCCGGCGCGCTCGACATGGTCAATTTCGGCGCGCCCGACACCATTCCCGAACGCTACCGCCAGCGCAAATTCCACCTTCACAATCCGCAGGTGACCTTGATGCGCACCACGCCGGAAGAGAACGACCGCATCGGCCGCTGGATCGGCGAGAGACTCAACCGGATGGACGGGCCGGTGCGCTTCTTCCTGCCGGAAGGCGGCGTCTCCGCACTCGACGCGCTGGGCCAGCCGTTCTGGGATCCGGAAGCCGACGCGGCGCTGTTTACAGCGCTGGAACGCAGCGTGCGCCAGACCGGCAACCGCCAGCTCATCCGCATCAGGCGCAACATCAACGAACCCGAATTTGCATCCGCCATCGTCAACGCGCTCCGTCCCCTGGTCGGACGCCCGGGGACACGTCGGAAAGTCGCGAGGTGACCATGGCGAAGTTCGAACGTTCAGCCATCCTGAAGAAGTTTCGCAACATGGCCGCCAAGGGCGAGCCGATCGTCGGCGGCGGCGCCGGCACCGGCCTATCGGCCAAATGCGAGGAAGCCGGCGGCGTCGACCTGATCGTGATCTACAATTCCGGCCGCTACCGCATGGCAGGACGCGGCTCCCTCGCCGGGCTGATGCCCTATGGCGACGCCAACGCGATCGTGCTGGAGATGGCCGGCGAAGTGCTCCCCGTCGTCACCCGGACGCCGGTATTGGCTGGTGTCAACGGCACCGATCCGTTCCGCGACATGGACAGCTTTCTCGATCAGTTGAAGGCGCTGGGCTTTGCCGGCGTGCAGAACTTTCCGACCGTCGGCCTGATCGACGGCGTATTCCGCGCCAATCTCGAGGAAACCGGAATGTCCTATGCATTGGAGATCGATATGATCGCCAAGGCGCGCGACAAGGACATGCTGACGACGCCCTATGTGTTCAGCGAGAGCGAAGCCGCCGCGATGGCGATCGCGGGCGCCGACATCATCGTCTGCCATCTCGGCCTCACCACCGGCGGCGCGATCGGTGCCCATACCGCGCCGAAGCTCGAAGACTGCCCGGAACAGATCGACACCTGGGCGGCAGCCGCGCTCAGCGTCAATCCGGACATTTTGGTCCTGGCCCATGGCGGCCCGATCGCCGAGCCCGCCGACGCCGATTTCATCATGAAACACACGCGCAAATGCCACGGCTTTTATGGCGCCTCCTCAATGGAGCGCCTGCCGGTGGAGCGCGCGCTCACCGAGCAGGTACGCAAATTCAAGGCGATCGGCGCGCGGTAACGCCGAGACCAAAGGGAGGAAGAGATGTCGGGGACTCTGGTTGGCGAATTGATCCTCTGGCTGATCGTCGCGATCGTCGTGATCGCCATTGTCGTCTATGTCGTGAACTGGCTCTATCACCGATCGTCGAAGGAAGTGTCCTTCGTCCGCACCGGTCTCTTGGGCGAGCGCGTGGTGATCAACGGCGGCGCCTTCGTGCTGCCGTTCATTCACGACTACACGCCCGTCAATATGAACGTGCTGCCGATGGGCATCGTGCGGGCCAAGCATGACGCGGTGATTACCCGCGACCGCATGCGTATCGACATCGAGGCCGATTTTTACGTGCGCGTGCAGCCGACCCGTGAAGCCGTCGCGATCGCCGCCGCCACGCTCGGACGGCGCACGCTCGAGCCGGGGCAGTTGCACGCCCTGCTTTCCGGCAAGTTCGTCTCGGCGATCCGGTCAGTCGCCGCCGAAATGACCATGGAGCAGATGCACGAGCAGCGCGGCGAATATGTCGCGCGAGTGAAAGCTGCCGCTGCCGAAGCGCTGGCCCAGAACGGACTTGAACTGGAGTCGGTTGCCATCACCGATCTCGACCAGACGGACCTGGAATATTTCAATCCGTCGAACCGCTTCGACGCCGAGGGCCTCACCCGGCTGATGGAGGACATCGAGGCCAAGCGCAAGCTGCGCAACGACATCGAACAGGATTCGATGATCAAGATCCGCGCCCGCAACCTCGATGCCGAGCGGCAGGCCTTGGAGATCGAGCGCGAGAGCGAGACCGCCCGCCTCGAACAGGAGCGCGACATCGAGATGCGCCGGGCGCTGCAGCGCACCGAAGTAGCTCGCGAGCGCGCGTTGCGCGAGACCGAGGCCGAGCAAGCGCAAATTTCCGCCCGCGAGGCGATCGAGAAGGCGCGGATCGCCAACGAGCTCGCCATTGCCGAAGCGCGGATCGCCTCCGAGCGCGAAACAAGGCACCGCGAGATCGAGCGCACCCGCGCGGTCGAGGAAAAGGAACTGCTGGCGCGCGAGGAAATCGAAAAAGCCAAGATCGCCAATCAGCGCGCGGTCGATACCGCGCGCATCGCCTCGGAGCGCGAGGTGCGGCAGCGCGACATCGAGCGCACGCGAACCGTCGAGGAAGCCGAGATCACGGCACGCGAAGCGATCGAAAAGGCGCGCATCCAGCAGGACCGTGCCGTCACCGACGCGCGGATCGCCAACGAGGAAGAAACCCGAAGGCGCGAGATCGAACGGACCCGCGCGGTGGAGGAAGCCGAAATAGCGGCGCGCGAGGCCACCGAGAAGGCCCGCATTGCCCAAACCACCATCGTCAACGTCGAACGTATCGCCTCCGACGAGCGTACCCGCTCGCTGGAAATCCAGCAGGTCCGCACCATCCAGGAAGCGGAGATCGAGGCGCAGAAGGCCGTGGAAGCCGCGCGGATCGCCCGCGAGCGCACCCTCGCGGCGGAGCGGATCGGCGCCGAGCACACCACGCGCAAGCTCGAAATCGAGCGCAACCAGGCACTGGAGGTCGCCGGGATCGCCGCACGAGAGGCGACCGAAGCTTCACGTATTGCCCAGGAAGAGCGCGTTCGCTCGCTCGAAATTGCGCGCAACCGCGCCATCGAGGAGGCCGATATCGCCTCGCGCGAAGCCATCGAGGCCGCGCGCATTGCCCAGGAGAAGGTGATCGCCGCCCAGCGTATCCGGGCGGAGAAGGAAACCAGGGGGCTCGAGATCGATCGCACCGAATCGATCGAAGCCGCCGAACTCAAGCGGCGTGACGCCATCGAGCGGCGCCGCGTCGAGGTCGAGCTGGCGCTCGAAGCCGAGCGTATCGCCTCGTCGAAGACCCGCGAGGTGCTCAACATCGACCAGAAGAAGGCGGTCGAGATCGCCGACGAGGAGCGCGTGATTGCGCTCGCCGCCAAGCGCTCCGAGCGCATCGACGCCGATCGCCAGGTCAAGCAGGCCGAGATCAACGCGCGCAAGGAAGTCGAGACGACGGACGTCTCGCGTGAACAGGCGCTGGAGGCCGCCCGGCTCGCTCGCCGGCGCGCGATCGAGCAGCTCGAAGTCGGCCGTGTCCAGGCGCTGCAGGAAGCCGAGATCGCTTCCCGCGAGGAAGTCGAGCGGGCGCGCATCGCCTCCGACCGCGGCCTCGACGAAGCCCGTATCGGCCGCGAGCGGGACTTGCGGAAACTCGAGGTCAATCGCGAAAAGGACGTCGAAACGGCGCTGATGGAAAAGGCCATCACCCTGTACCAGAAATCACTGGAGGAGTCCGCCGCCAAGGTGGCCGCCGAGGATGCGCGGGTGCGCGCGACCGAAGCGGCCGAGCGCGTCGTCACCGCCCGCGAAAGCGAGATCGCCAAACGACAAAAGACCGTCGAGGTGCTGCTGGCGGAGAAGCGGGCCGAGGAGACCCGTATCGCTGCCGACGCCGAACGCGTGCGCGCCGCGGTCGAAGCCGAGGCGCAGCGGTTGCTCAACGAAGCGGAGAACGTGCTCACCGACCAGGCGCGCTACTCGCTGTTCCGCCGCAAGCTGCTCGACCGGATCGAGGGCATCGTGCGCGAGAGCGTCAAGCCGATGGAGAAAATCGAGGGCATCCGCATCCTCCAGGTCGACGGCCTCAATGGCAACGGAGGCGGCGGAAATGGCGGCCGCAGCGCGACCGACGAAGTGATCGACTCGGCGCTGCGCTACCGGGTGCAGGCGCCGCTGATCGACTCGATCCTTTCTGACATCGGCGTCGAGGGCGGCAGCCTCGCCAGGATGCCCGGTCTAATCCGCGAGGCGCGCGACATGCAGGGTATCAAGGAAGCAACGCGCAAGGGCGGCCAGGGCAAACCTGACGCGCCTGCTTCGCCCCCCGCCGCGGGCGAGCCTCCCGCCGAACGTGGACCGCGCAAGAAGGGTTGAGAGCACGCCATGGCCCGGGTCTACGTTTCCACTGTCGTCAACGCCCGCAACGACCGCGTCTGGGCGCGCGTGCGCGACTTCAACGGGCTGCCGAACTGGCATCCCGCGATTGCGGAGAGCCGCATCGAGGGCGGCGAGCCCGCGGACAAGATCGGATGCGTGCGCGACTTTCGCCTGCGCAATGGCGATCGTATCCGCGAAAAGCTGCTCGGGCTCTCCGACTACGACATGTTCTGCACCTACTCCATCCTGGAGTCGCCGATGGGGGTGGAGAACTACGTCGCAACGCTGCGGCTGACGCCCGTGACCGACGGCGACCAGACTTTTCTGGAATGGACCGCCGAATTCGACTGCGCGCCCGAGCGTGAAAACGAGCTCGTCAGCAACATCGGCAGCGGCGTATTCCAGGGCGGTTTCGACGCGCTCAAGCGCGCTTTCGGAGGCTAGCTTGCCGCATATCGTCAAAAGCACGATCCTCGACGCGCCGACATCAGCGGTCTGGAACGTGCTGCGCGATTTCAACGGCCACGACCGCTGGCACCCTGAGGTCGCCACCAGCACGATCGAGCGCGCGCAGGCCGCCGACAAGATCGGCTGCGTACGTCGCTTCAAGCTGCAGGACGGCTCGGAGCTGCGCGAACAACTGCTCGCCCTGTCCGACCTCGAACAGACCTTCAGCTATTGCCTGCTCGATACGCCGATCCCGATGTTCAACTATGTCGCCCATGTCCGCCTGCTGCCCGTCACCGACGGTGACCGCACGTTTTGGCATTGGGAATCCAGGTTCACCACGCGGCCTGCCGATGCCGAGCGGCTGACGCAGATGGTTGCGGAACAGATCTATCAAGCCGGCTTCGACGCCATTCGACGGCACCTGAAGGAGGCTGCATGAAAGCAGAGGCGAAGCCATGCCCGTCACGGTGAAAACATTCGCGAATTTTGGCGAGGCGGCGTCGGCATTGTCGTCCGACCGCAGCGCGCGCTATCTCGGCGGCGGCACGCTCGTCATGCGCGCCCTCAACGAGGGCGATGTCTCGATCTCAACCGTCGTGCGCGCGACCGACCTGGCGCTGACCCGCATCGACGTCGCAAGCTCGCGCGTCACGATCGGCGCCGGCGTCACCTTTGCGAGAATTCTGGCCGAGCGCGAACTCGCCTTTCTGCACGCGCCGGCTCGTTCGATCGGCGGGCCGGCCGTGCGCAACATGGGCACGGTGGGCGGCAATCTGTTCGCGCCCAGCCCCTACGGCGACTTCACCGTCGCCCTGCTGGCGCTCGATGCGACAGTTTCCGTCCAGGGCGGTCTTGGCGCCCGCGACATGCCTATCGAAGAATTCCTGCAATCGCGCGAACGGCAGAGCGGCGCGCTCGTGTTGGCCGTCTCGTGCCAGCGGCCGGCAAGCACTGACGCCTTCCGCTATCGCAAGATCGCCCGCATCAAGCCGAAGGGCGGCTCGGTGATCACGCTGGCGGCGCACCTGCCTTCGAGCGGCGGCCGCATTTCAGGTGCGCGCATCGCGCTCGGCTCGATGGCCGCGACGCAAATTCGCGCCAGGGCCGCTGAGCGCGCCCTGGAGGGACGCGCGCTTGACGATGCGGCAATCAACGCTGCTGCGGCGGTAGCCGCCGAAGGCGTGTCACCGACAGATAATGCCCTTGGCAGCGCCTGGTATCGCCGCGAGATCGTCGGCGTTCATCTTCGCCGCCTGTTGTCCGGCCTGGAGTAAGCCTTCATGACCAAGACCGCCTTGCAATTTCGTCACAATGGCCGCGACGTCGCGCTATTCGTCGATGGCGGCGTCAATCTGCTGGTCGCGCTGCGCGAGTTGATCGGCGACATGACGCCAAAGTTCGGCTGCGGCCAGGGCGGCTGCGGCGCCTGCAGCGTGCTGATCGACGGCGAGCTGCATCTTTCCTGCCTGACGCTTGCAGAAACCGTGAACGGTCGCGCCGTCGAAACGCTCGACGGGCTGAAAAACGGTCCCAACCTGCATCCGTTGCAGCGCGCTTTCATGGAGCAGTTCGCGGCCCAGTGCGGCTACTGCACGCCGGGCATGCTGATGGCGGCGAAAGCGCTGCTCGATCGCAATCCGTCGCCGAGCCGCGCCGAGGTCATCGAGGCGATCTCCGGCAATATCTGCCGCTGCACCGGCTACGAGCCGATCATCAACGCCGTGCTCGCCGCCGCATCGGGCGGGCGTGCCCGCGCCTAAAGGACGCCGCTATGCTGGAACTGCGCAAGGACATCTTCGCCGACGAGCGTGACGATAATCTGAAAGAGATCGGGAAAGGCACGCAGCGCCAGGACATGCTCGGCCATGTCACGGGCACTTCGACCTATTTCGACGACCATAAGCTGCAGGGTATGCTCCATCTGAAGGTACTGCGCAGCCCACACGCGCATGCCCGCCTGCGCCGCATCGATACGATGGAAGCGGAACGATCGCCCGGCGTGCGGCGCATCATTCGCGGGGCCGACGTGCCGCGTAATCTCAACACCCTGCTCAGCCTGATCAATTTCGGCAAGGACGACGAGCCGTCGCTCGCGGTCGACAAGGTGCGCTACAAGGGCGAGCCGATCGTCGCCATCGTCGCCGACAGCCCGCGTGAAGCCTTTGAGGCGATGGCGAAACTGCGCGTCGACTACGAGCCGCTGCCGGCGGTGTTCGACGTCGAGGAAGCCCTGAAACCCAGCGCGCCCGTCGTCAACGAGACGTACCCCAAGAACACATTCGTCTACCATGACGTCTACGATCATCAGAAGCTGCGCTTCGGCGACGTCGAGCGCGGCTTTGCCGAGGCCGACCATGTGCTCGAGCAGCGCTATCAGATGTCGCCGATCGAGCATGCGCCGACCGAGACCAACGGCTCGATCGCAGCCCCCGATACCAACGGCCGCTATGTCGTCTATACCTCGACGCAGGCGCTGTTCTTCTCGCTCGATACCTGCGCCAAAATCCTCGACGTACCCTCCAACACCTTCCACTTCATCGGCGGGACCGTCGGCGGCGGATTCGGCGGCAAGGTGGATACGCTGACCGAGCCGCTCGCCATTCTCGGCGCAATGCTGACTGGGCGCCCGGTGCGCTATCAGCTCGGCCGCGAAGAGGAGATGCAGTTCGGCTCGCCGCGCGGCGCCGAGCGCATCTACATCAAGGACGGCGTGATGCGCGACGGTCGTATCGTCGCGCGGAAGATCCGCGCCTATTTCGACAGCGGTGCCTATACAAGGCTTTCAAGCTACGCCGTCGTCAAATGCGTCGCCCACCTGCCCGGCCCTTACACGATCCCGAACGTCCATGGCGACGTGTATTGCGTATTCACCAACCGGACGCCTGCTACCGCCATGCGCGGGTTCGGCGTCACGGCGATGGACTTTGCGCTCGAATGCCAGATGGACAAGCTCGCGCATCTCGTCGGCATCGACCCGATGGAGTTCCGCATCCTCAACGCCTATCGCGACGGCGACATGAAGGCGCACCGGCGCGAGGCCAAGAACACCGCATTGATCGAATGCGTCCAGGTCGCCGCCGAAAAAGCCAAGTGGCCGCTTCGCGAGGAGATGAAGCGGATGTCCTCGCGCAAGGATGGCGGCGGCAGCCGGGCGGCAATATCGCCGACGCCGCTCGAACCTGTGCCGCAACGCGCCGCGGTGTCACAACAGCGGACCACCTATGATCGCGCGCCCGCTGCAATTGTTCAGCCACCGCCTCCCGCGCCGACGCCGCCGCCTTCCCCGAGACCGCAGGCGCCGTCACACGGCGCCACCCGCTTCTCCTCCGTCTTCGGCACCAGGAGACGTTGACCATGGCAAAGCATCGCGGACGCGGCATCGCTTCGATCAACTATCCCATCGGCATGAACCTCGGTGGCGACCCCAGCCAGGCGCTTGTTCATTCCAACCCCAGCGGCAAGTTCACGGTGTCGCTGTCATCGATCGACCTTGGCCAGGGCATGAAATCGGTGACGCGGCAGATCTGCGCCGAGACGCTCGGCGTGCCGGTCGAGGACGTCTATGTCGATACCGCCGATTCCGACACCGGACCCCACTGCATGGGCTCGTTCGCCTCGCGCGGCACGCATCGGGTCGGTAATGCGGTGATGGCGGCGGCGAAAGAGGCGCGCGGCGTCATGATGGAAGCAGCCGCCGAGGAGCTGGAAGTCAACGCCGCCGATCTCGAGACCGACGGGCGCGGCAACATCCACGTCAAGGGCGCGCCGCATCGCTCGATCTCCACCAAGGATGTCGCGATCGCCGCGCAGTTCAAGCAAGGCAAGACGATCTCGGGCCGCGGCATCTTTCTGGTTCCGCTATCCGAGGTGAACCCCGAAACCGGCGAAATGTCGCCTGCGACTTGCTATGCGCATGCCTGCCTGGTCGCCGAGGTCGAGGTCGACGACGAGACCGGCGAGGTCGCGATGGTACGCATGGACAGCGCGTATGAGCTCGGCCGCGCGCTCAATCCGCGGCTGGTGGAGCAGCAGCTCGTGGGCGGCGCATGGATGGGGATCAGCCATGCGCTCTTTGAAACGCCTGAACCCTATTATCCCGACCCGGCGCATGGTCCGCGCGATTTCGTCGAGTATCTGATGCCCGGCCCCGGCGACATCTGCCCGCACGATATCGCGGTGCTGGAACGCCCTGCGGCTGACGGCCCGTTCGGCGCCAAGGGCCCCGGCGAGATGTGCGCAAACCCGGTGCTGCCCGCGGTCGCCAACGCCATCTTCAACGCGGTCGGCGTGCGGATGGATGAATTACCGATCACGCCGGAAAAAGTCTTGCGGGCCATCAAGGCACAGGGCGGCGCACGGCCGCAAGCGAGGCGCTGAGGTCAGGCATGACGGTCCGCGGCAACATCGTCGGCATCGACAGCCCGGAGGCGCTGGAACGTGCCTTGCGCACGGCGTACTACCTCGCCGACGAGGGCCTGGCGACGGCGGCCTATCTTGCGCTTGCGCTCGGCAAGCCGTTGCTGCTCGAGGGCGCGCCGGGTGTCGGCAAGACCGAAGCCGCAAAAGCCATCGCCGCCGTGCTCGGCCGCCGCCTGATCCGGCTACAATGCTACGAGGGCATCGACGCATCAGCCGCGCTCTACGAGTGGAACTACCCGCGCCAGATGCTCGCGATCCGCCAGGCCGGCGAGGAAAGCATCGACATCTATGGCGAGACGTTTCTGATCGAACGGCCGATGCTGGCCGCCTTGCGCGCGCCCCACTCCACCGTGCTGCTGATCGATGAAATCGACCGCGCCGACCAGGAGTTCGAGGCGTTTCTGCTCGAATTCCTCTCCGACTTCCAGATTTCGATTCCCGAGCGCGGCACGGTTCGCGCCACCGAACGCCCCGTCGTCGTGCTGACCTCGAACCGCACCCGCGACCTGCACGAGGCGTTGCGCCGCCGCTGCGTCTATCACTGGATCGATTATCCCACCGCCGAGCGCGAGGCGCGTATCGTCATGATGCGGGCGTCGAGCGTCGCCGAAGCGACCGCGCGCGCGGTCGTCGCCGCCGTCGGCCGGTTGCGACGCGAACCGCTGAGCAAGGCGCCAGGTATTGCCGAAGCTGTGGACTGGGCCGAAGCCGCCACGTTGCTGCACGCGCGCGGCGCCCGCTGGCCGGACGCGTTCAAACGCTCGATCGGGGTTGCATTGAAGGACGAGGAGGATCTCACCTTCATCTCCGGCCGGCTCGACGCCCTCATTGCGGAGGCTGCCGCGTGAGCGACGAACCTCAATTGCCGCGCGCTGCCGGCGTCTTCGTGTCCTTTGTCGCTCTATTGCGCGCCAACGGTTTTGCCGTGGCGCCGGAACAGACCACGGCATTCCTCGCTGCGATCGAGTTGTTAGGTCCACGCAGTCTCGAAGTCATCCGCCAGGCTGGATTGGCAACGCTCGCGCCGCCACCCGAGCGGCGCGCGACCTACGATCGGCTGTTTGACATCCATTTCCTCGGCAGCGAAGCGATCGATCGTGCCGGCGCGGAAGACGAGGAAATGGTTCGCCTGCAGGAGGAAGGCCGCGGCGAGGACGAAACGCTGCTCGCCGACGAAGCTAACGAGTCAGGGCTTGCCGCGGCCCGCGCCGAGGCGCTGGTCGAACGCCGCTTCGCGCCGGGCGCGACCGGCGATGTCTTGCGAAAACTGTCGCGCGAGGCGCCTGCTCGCCTGCCGCGGCGGCGCGGCCACCGGCGCAAGCGCACCCGGCGCGGCCCCTGGGCCGATCTGCGGCGAACCTTGCGCGAGAGCGTGCGCAACGATGGCGAAGTGCTGCGGCTCGGCCGGCTGAAGCGGCGCGCCCGGCCGCGCAAGATTTTGCTGCTGATCGACGTCTCCGGCTCGATGAAGGGGCGTACCGACGACAACATGAAGCTCGCGCACGCCCTGGTGCACGCCATCCCTCACGTCGAGGTATTCACCTTCGGCACCCGCCTCACCCGCGTCACCCGCGCGCTGCGTCTCAAGCGCCGCGAGCAGGCGCTGTTCGCCGCCGCGCATCTGGTCAGCGATTGGGACGGCGGCACCCGCATCGGTGACGCGCTGCAGGCGTTCCTGGCGGTGCCCCGGTTCGGCAGCTATGCGCGCGGCGCCGCCGTCGTCATCCTCTCCGACGGCCTCGAACGTGGCGATCCCTCCGCCCTGCGCGACGCGGTGGCAAAGCTATCGCGGCGCGCCTGGCGCCTGAGCTGGCTGACGCCGCTGGCGTCAAGCCCCGGCTTTCAGCCGCAGACCGAAGCGCTGATCGCAATCCGCCGTTTCGTGGATGATCTGGTCGATGGCGGATCGACCGCCGCGATCGTTTCGCATGTACTCTCGCTTGGACAAAGGAAGGCCGCGTGACCGATATCGTCGATGCCCATCACCACATCTGGCGTCAGGCCGACTTGCCCTGGCTCGTCGGCCCGATGCAGCCGCGCATCTTCGGCCCCTACGAGCCGATCCGGCGCGACTATCCGATCGAGGAATATCTCGCCGACCTCGCAGGTTCCGGCGTAACGCGTTCGGTCTATGTGCAGACCAATTGGGCCAATGATCGTTTCGAGGATGAGACCGCCTGGGTGCAAGAGACCGCCAAGGACCATGGCTGGCCGCACGCCATCGTCTCCTACGCCGATTTCAACGTCGACGATGTCCGCCCGCAACTCGACCGTTTGGCCCGCTATCCCCTTGTGCGGGGCGTGCGCATGCAACTGCACTGGCACGACAACGCGCTCTATCGCTTTGCGGCGCGGCCAGACCTCTGCGCCGATCCAAAGATCCGGCGCAACATCGCGCATCTCGCCCACTATGGCTTCAGCTTCGATCTGCAGGTGTTCGCGCCGCAGATGGCCGATGCCGCGGGCCTCGCCGAAGCGTGCCCCGATGTCACTTTTATCCTGCAGCACGCCGGCATGCTGGAAGACCTCTCGCCAAAGGGCCGATCCGCGTGGCGCGCCGGGATGACCCGGCTCGCGGCCTGCCCGAACGTCGTCTCAAAACTTTCCGGGCTCGGCACCTTCATCCATCGCAACGACCCGTCGCATATCGCCGAAGTCCTCACGGAGACGGTCGCAATCTTCGGTGCCGAGCGCTGCCTGTTCGGCTCCAATTTTCCGATCGAGAAGCTTTGGACCAGTTATCGCGAACTGATCGACGCCTTTCTCGCCGCAACAGCCGCGCTTGCCGCGGATCAGCGCGATGCAATTTTGCGAACCACCGCCACACGCGTCTACCGGCTTGACCGATGACGGCGCACGTGGATCCGCCGATGAAAAGAATGTGGGAGGGAACATATGCCGCTTGAAATCAAAATCCTCGACTATGGGGATATCGAACTGGAGTCGAGCTTTCTGGTGCTCGGCCGCGATTGCGGCCGGACCCGTCGCGTCCTGACGCTCGGCTTCCTGATCGTCGGCGGTCCCTATCCGGTCGTGGTCGATACCGGCTACCGCTCCAACCAGATCATGGAGACGCTGGGCATGCGCGGCCTCCAGTTCCACGAGAACATGATCGAAAACCAGCTCGCGCGCCACGGCGTGCGCATGGGCGACGTCCGCTTCGTCTGCCACACCCATCTGCATATCGATCACGCCGGCAAGGACGATCTGTTCCCGATGAACACCACCGTCGTGCTCAACCGCAAGGAGCTGGAATATTCCGTTTCGGGGCTGATGCATCCGCAATATCCGGCGCCCGACATCAAGCATCTGATCGACCGCCTGCACACCAAGAGCGCGCTGCGCTTCCTCGACCTCGAGGTGACTGGGCCGATCGAACTGATGCCGGGCGTCTATTGCGATGCCGCCAACGCCCACACCGAAGGCTCGATGAACATCCACGTTCATACCGCCGACGGCATCGCCACCATTTGCGGCGACGTGATCTACGACTTCAACGACCAGATCGTCACGCCCTTCCACGAGATTCACGATTGGGAACCGCGCACGACGGGTAATCACGGCACCAGCAAGCGGGCCGAGAAGGCGGCCATCAAAAAGCTCCTGAGCAACTCGCGCTACCTGCTCCCGGTCCACGACCGGCCGGCCAAGATCGAAGGCGGCATGGTGGTTGGCCGGCTGCATGACCAGGTGCCAGGCCCTGTGGTGCAGAGCCTGCCGCAACGCAATTGGTTTCCGGCCTGAGCGCTGAAAGGACGGACCGATGACGCACGTCACGCTGCGCCCGGAATTCGAAACGTTGATCGACCCCTATGCGCCGGTCGGCCAGGTCGGCACCGGCTTCGAATTCACGGAAGGGCCGATCTGGCATCCGGTCCATCAGTATTTGCTGTTTTCGGATATGCCGGCCGACGTGCGCCGGCGGTGGGACGCGAAGCGCGGTGTCGTCGAGGTCAAGCGCCCCTCGAACAAATGCAACGGCATGACGTATGACGCCGAGCTCAATTTGATCGTTTGCGAGCACGCCACCTCGTCATTGATCCGCGAGCGCCCCAACGGAAGGCGCGAGGTGATTGCCTCGCATTTCGAGAATCAGGAGCTCAACAGTCCCAACGACGTCTGCGTGCATTCGAGCGGCGCGATCTATTTCAGCGATCCCTGGTATGGCCGCATGCCGGTCTACGGCGTCGAGCGGCCGCGCCAGCTCGGCTTTCAAGGCGTTTTTCGCGTGCCGCCCGGCGGTGGCCCACCGAAACTCGTGGTCGATCGGCACATGTTCGATCAGCCGAACGGGCTTTGCTTCTCGCCCGACGAGCGCCTGCTCTACGTCAACGACACCACGCAGGCGCTGATCCGCGCCTTCGACGTCGAAGCCGATGGCTCGCTCGCGAACGCGCGCGTCTTCGCCAGCGGCATCCGTTCCGAGCTCGAACCCGGCCTGCCCGACGGCATGAAGTGCGACCAGCGCGGCAACGTCTGGGTCACAGCGCCCGGCGGTGTCTGGGTCTATTCGCCATCAGGCGAGTTGCTCGGCAAGGTGCGCGTTCCCGAACTCGTCGCCAATCTCGCCTGGGGCGGACCCGAGTTTCGCACGCTCTATCTGACCGCCACGCATTCGGTCTATGCGATTCCGGTCAAGGCCGGACCGCGCCACGAGCCTTATATGAGCAGCCGGGCTTCAACCGGTCCCGACAGCGCTTCCGCCGCGCCTGCGTCACCACAACTTACCGGCGGCGACATGCAGCTCGATCCGCGCCGCTGCGCCATGATCGTTCAGGATCTGCAGAACGACGTGATCATGGAAGGCGGCGCGTTCGCCGATTCCGGCTCGCCCGTCCATGCGCGCCAGCAGCGGGTGGTCGACAATGTCCGCCGCCTTGCGGATGTCGCGCGGGCGCGCGGCGTCGTCATCATCCATGTCTGGTTCATCGTCGAACCCGGCGCTCCCGGCGTCACGCTCAACGCTCCCTTGTTCGAAGGGCTGGTCGATAGCGGCGCGATGGTGCGCGGAAGCTGGGGCGCGGCGCCGGTTCCCGGGCTCGAGCCGCGCGCTGGCGATTTCGTGGTCGAGAAGATGCGCATGAGCGCCTGGGAAGGCACGCGGCTGGAGACCATCCTGAAGGCGACCGGCCGCGACATGATCATCAATACCGGCGCCTGGACCAACATGTCGATCGAGCACACCGCCCGTACCGGCGCCGACAAAGGCTACTTCATGATCGTGCCGGAAGACTGCTGCTCGACCATGAACGCCGACTGGCACAACGCCTCCATCAATTTTGCCATGCAGAACGTCGCCGTCGTCACCAACGCGGACGCGGTCATCCGGGGACTGGGATGACCAGGGCCCGGCCATGCCAAAACTCTTTCACCTGAGCTGCTCGCCGCGTGCGGACTCGGAATCTTCCGCCGGCGCGCGCGTCTTTATCGACCGCTTCCGCCAAGCACGTCCCGACTGGGACATCGACGTGATGAACCTGTGGCGGGATCACCTGCCGGAATTCGAGGGCTACGTGCTGGAGGCAAAATATGCCCGCATCAATGGGCGGGCCTTCACCGATTCACAGCGTGACGCCTTTGCGGTCACTGAGCGCATCGCCATCCGCTTTGCACTCGCCGACCGCGTGCTGATCTCGACGCCGATGTGGAATTTTGGCATTCCGTATAAGCTGAAGCAATGGATCGACGTAATCACGCAGCCCGGGCTTACGTTCCGGTTCGATCCCGCGCAGGGATATCTGCCCTTGGTGGCAGACAGACCGACGGTGGTGATCCTGGCAAGCGGCAGCGACTTCGTCACCGGCATGAATCGCGGCCGCATCGACATGGCGACGCCCTATTTGCGTGAGGCGCTGCGGTTCATCGGCGTCAGCGATGTGCGTTTCGTGCCGATCGGACCAACGACGGGGCCGCTCGACCCGATCCGGGCGGCTCGCGAAGGCGCGCATCGGCGGCTGGCCGAGATGGCCGCGCGATTCTGACTCGCAAGGTTGGCGGAACCGGAACATTTGCGGCAATATAGCGCTTGCCGGACCGCGTCGAAGGAGACATCCGTTGAAGTGCTACGAACTACAGGGACCGAGCGGGTTAGATGGACTTGCCCTTGTCGACAAGCCTGTGCCGGAGCCCGGCGACGGCCAGGTGCTGGTTCGGCTCAGGGCCGCAACGCTGAACTATCGCGATCTCATCACCGTCAAGGGCGGTTACGGCTCGCGTCAGAAATTTCCACTCGTGCCGGCTTCGGATGGCGCGGGCGTGGTCGAGCGGGTCGGTCCGGGCGTGCGGGGATTCGCAGCCGGCGACCGCGTCATCGGCAGCTTCTTCGAAAGCTGGATCGGCGGCGAACCGAGCGAAGCAAAAATGCGCTCAGCCCTCGGCGGCGCGGTGGACGGCGTCCTTAGCGAGCATCGGATCTTTCCGAAGCACGCGCTGGTCCGAACGCCGGAGCACCTCAGCGACATCGAGGCCGCCGCGCTTCCCTGCGCCGGGCTCACGGCCTGGAGCGCGATCGTCAAGCTCGGTGGCGTGAAGCCCGGTCAAACCGTTCTGACGCAGGGGACCGGCGGCGTATCCCTGTTCGCAATTCAGTTCGCTAAAATGTGCGGCGCGCGCGTCATCGCGACCTCATCCAGCGCCGCGAAGATCGAACGCCTCAAGCAACTCGGCGCAGACTTTACGCTGAACTACAAGACGACGCCCGATTGGGGGAAGAAAGCCCGCGAGTGGAGCGGTAAGGGCGTCGACCTCGTCGTGGAGGTCGGCGGGGTCGGCACGCTGAACGAATCGATCCGGGCGACCAGGATCGGCGGCACGATCGCGTTTATCGGCGTGCTCGCCGGGCCGCCACCGTCCGACCTGCGGCTCCCCTTGATGGTCATGCAGCAGCAACGGCTGCAGGGCGTCACCGTCGGATCGGTCGAGGATCTCCAGGCGATGGTGGATGCAATCACCACCAACGGCATGAAGCCGATGATCGACAGAACGTTCCGTTTCGATCAGGCCAAGGACGCTTTTGCGCACATGGAGAGCGGCGCGCATTTCGGCAAAGTGGCGATCGAGATCGGATGAGCGCATAAGATCCTGCCAAATCTGCGGCCAATTTCGCTAGAGCGATGAAATTAAGTTTGATTGCGACCACGGAGAAGGTGTGCTCCCTCTCCCGCTTGCGGGGGAGGGCTGGGGTGGGGGTGCCTCCGCGGGCGACAGTGCCTGAATGGAGAGAGCCCCCACCCGGCGCTTCGCCAAAGCCGAGGCTTTGCCTCGGCGTCTCAGAGGACGGCCACCGAAGGTGGCCTACGCCTCCCCCGCAAGCGGGAGAGGTGAAGCGTGTCTGCGGCCAAATCGATCTAACCAAAAAGCATCATGCTTTAGCGTCGCGGCCGGCCGCCCGGATCGCCGTTGTCTGATAAAATCTGAGCTGCGCCGCCGATGCCACGTCGGAAGGCCTCGTCGAACGTCACGCCGCGGATTTGCCAGCGGTGCGTCCGGCCTTGCCAGTCCATTCGCCAACGCGTGCCCCACCCAAGCTCGCGATCATTCCAGATCAGATGTCCGACCAACGCGAGTTCCTCACCCTGCTCGATCGCGAGCGGCGCCAGAGTCGACGCTGGCACAGTCTCGAGCTTCGCACCTTCGAGGCCCGATTTCGCCAACGCAGCCACGCTGGGCAGCGCGATGTTCATACCGCGCCTGTCGGCGGCTGCGAGCAACGCGTCGCGCTGCAAATCGGACTGAGCTCCATCCGCCGTGACGATAAAGTTCCTCGTGCCGTTCTCCATCTCGACAAAGACGGCCAGGCGCGGGCGATATGAAAGCCACGGCTTGAGACCAAGCGCCTTGAGAATGTCGTCGATTTTCTTTTCCTCGAAGTCGACCGTCAGATCGTAGGGCCGATCACGGGTGCCCTGCTCGTCACGAATGGGCTTACCCAAAAACTGGTCGCGATAATTGAATGCCCTGACGAAACTTTTCGCGTTCGATTTGTACGCCGCCAATCGACGGTCGCCTGCGAGTTTCTGTGCGCCGGATACCTTGATCAGGACGTCCTCCAGACAGGAGGCAAAGCCGCTGATGCGGTTGGCCTCGTCCTGTCCCGTGACGACGGTCTGCGCCCGATACAGATCAGCGCCCGCCGCCGCCATCGCGCTCGCGCACCAAACCAAGGCTACAAGGAGTATCCTGACGATGGTGGCTGCGCCTGGCCATATCAAAACAGGCTGGCGTCTCGCCATAGGCAGATCAACCACGATGAGGCTTCCGCGATTCCTCAAGCTCTTGTCCTGGAACATTGGCAAATGCGAGGGCCAGAAATATCGTAAGAATGCCCTTCCCGCTGGCGGGCCCTCAACCCTAGCATTATGTATCTTTGCGCCGAAAAACATACGCGCGGGTCCATGACAGGGTTCCGACTGCAAGATTTTGCCGGGTTTTGAGGTCATTTCAGGATCATAGGCGTCGCGCGGTGCTGATTGCCCGGCAATTGGCGGCGCGACGCATACAACTCTTGCTAGTTCCAAGAATTGCTTCTATCGCCATTAGGCTTTAGATTTCCGCAATTCGCTCGTCGAAAAACGGGCGCCGCCTGGCGCCGCGAGAGCTGAACGTGATCTACAACCGAACCGGGGTCGCCGCCTCACGAAAAAGCTGAGGGCTCGACCGCTGCTATGGCGAGACATGTAGATCGGCTGTAAGAGAGACCGCCCGCGCGAGAACGATGTCGCCCGCGCGGAAGCTGCAGCGAGCAGCCGGATGGAAATGAACGATGCGCGAAGACAAGAGCAAATTGCTGAGATCGCTGACCATCGATCGCAGCGCCAGCAAGATGGAACGACCGAAGAGCCGCTGGCTGCCGATCTCGGCGGCCGTTGCCGCCTGCGTCGTCGTCGCATTTGCCGCCTTTGCCGCCTTCGAATTGCGTAGGCAGGACCAGCCCAAAGAGACCACATCGCAAACCGCACCGCAGCCTGCCTCACAGCCACAAGCGCAACAGCAGCCTCAGCAGCCCGCAACGAACGGCAAGTCGGCCGGCAGCCTGGCGGCCTCCGGCTATGTGGTGGCGCGCCGCAAGGCAACCGTTGCGGCCGAGATCACCGGCAAGGTGGTCGAGGTCTTCACCGACGAAGGCAGGACGGTAACCGAAGGGCAAGTCGTCGCGCGGCTCGACAGCGTGCTGGCTGAAAGGGACTATGAACTGGCGCGCTCGCGTGTCGAGACCGCCGATGCCGCCGTCGCCGCGATCACCGCCGATCTTGAGGATGCGAGCCGGATCATGTCGCGGGTACAGACATTGTCGCAGAAGAACTTTGCCACCGAGGCCGATCTGACCAAGGCGCAAGCGCGCGTCGGCGTGCTCAGCGCGCAATTGCGCCAGGCGCAGTCGCAACTCGAGACCGCCAAGATCGACGCCAAGCGCAGCGGCTCGATGCTCGACAAGCACCAAATCCGCGCACCGTTCGCCGGGGTCGTCATCGACCGCAGCGCGCAACCCGGCGAGATGATTTCGCCGATGTCGGTCGGCGGCTTCACCCGCACCGGCATCTGCACCATCGTCGACATGGATTCGATCGAAATTGAGGTCGACGTCAACGAGGCCTTCATCGGCCGCGTCACCCCCGGCGGTCCCGTGAACGCGGTGCTGGATGCCTATCCGGACTGGACCATTCCCGCCTCCGTCATCGCGATCGTGCCGACGGCAAACCGCGAAAAGGCCACGGTGAAGGTCCGCATTCGCTTCGAAAAGAAGGACCCGCGCATCCTGCCCGACATGGCAGTGAAGGTGAATTTTATGCGCGAGGCCAAGGCAAACGACAAGACCAACGGCGCCGCCGAAGCCGCCGCCAACTAGCGCCAGCAGGATTTCCGACAGGAGACAAACGTGACAGCCGAACACCCGATGGTTCGCCTTACCGGCGTAAGCAAGCGCTTCACCAAGGGCAAGGAGACGATCTCGATTTTCGACCATCTCGATCTTGCGATTCCCCGCGGCGATTTCATCGCCATGATGGGACCATCGGGTTCGGGCAAGACGACGCTGCTCAACCTGCTGGGCGGCATCGATCGCGTCGACGCGGGCGAGATTGCGGTGGCGGACCATCGCATCGACGGCCTCTCCGAGGGCGAGTTGGCGGCCTGGCGGGCCGCCAACATCGGCTTCATTTTCCAGTTCTATAATCTGATGCCGATGCTGACGGCGGCGCAGAACGTGGAATTGCCGCTGTTGCTCACCAAGTTGCGCAGCAAAGAGCGCGCCGAGCGTGTTCACACCGCGCTTTCCGTGGTCGGGCTTGCCGATCGCGTCAAGCACCGTCCGCGCGAAATGTCGGGCGGCCAGCAGCAGCGCGTGGCGATTGCGCGCGCCATCGTCTCGGACCCGAACCTGTTGCTGTGCGACGAACCGACCGGCGATCTCGACCGTCAATCCGCCGACGAAATCCTATCGATCCTCCAACTGCTCAATGGCGAGCTCGGCAAGACCATCGTGATGGTCACCCACGATCCCGCGGCGGCGAACTATGCCAAGCGCGTGCTGCATCTCGACAAGGGCCGCTTCGTCGAACGGGAGCTTGCCGCGTGAACGACTTCGACTTGGTCCGGAAAAACCTGTTTCGCCGCAAATTGCGTGCGAGCCTGATGATCGTGTCGATCCTGATCGCCTTCATGATCTTCGGCGTGCTCGCCGGATTTTACCGTGCTTTCACCGCCGGCGAGGATGCCGCCGCCGCTGATCGGATGATCACGGTCAACAAGATCAACTTCACCCAGCCGATGCCGATCGCCTACTTCAACCGCGTAAAAGCGGTGGAGGGGGTGCGGCAGGTGACCTTCGCCAACTGGTTCGGCGGTTACTATCAGGATCCCAAGAACTTCATCATGGCGCTCGCGATCGAGCCGAACACCTATTTCGACGTCTATCGCAGCGAAATCGAGGTTCCGCCCGAGCAGCTTCAGGCCTTCATACGCGACCGCGGCAGCGCGGTGGTCGGTGAAACGCTGGCGCAGAAGTGGGGCTGGAAGATCGGCGATCGGATTCCTCTCAATAGCAACATCTTCAGCCAGAAGAGCGGTGGTCACACCTGGGATCTCACCATTGTCGGCATCGTCAAGGGCAAGGCCCAGCACGTCGATACCAACTTCCTCCTGTTCCAGTATCCCTATTTCGACGAGACCCGCAGTTTCGGAAAAGACACCATCGGCTGGATGATTCTCCAGACCACCTCCCCCGGAAATAACGATCGCGTGGCCAAGGCCATCGACGCGATGTTCGCCAATTCCACGGCCGAGACCTCGACCGACACTGAAAAGGCCTTCGGCAAGGCCTTTGCGGCGCAGTTCGGCAACATCGCGCTGATCGTGTTGCTGGTGGTCGGCGCCGCCTTCGTCACCATCCTGATGATCGTCGGCAACACGATGGCGCTGTCGATCCGGGAGCGCACCCGCGAGATCGGCGTACTGAAGACGCTCGGATTTTCAGGGCCGCGAATCCTAACGATGGTGCTCGGCGAATCCGTATTGCTGGCGCTGCTCGGCGGAATTCCCGGACTGGCGATCGCGGCGCTGATCGCCATGGCGCTGCGCAACAGCGTAGCCAACGTCGTGCCCGGTTTTGCCGTATCGCCGACCATAGCTCTGCAGGGGCTGGCGCTGATGATCGCGCTGGGGCTGATCACCGGGATCATCCCGGCGCTCAACGCCATGCGGCTCAAAATTGCAACCGCGCTCGGACGGGGATAGGCATGCGTTCGCTTTGGCTTCAAGTGGCGGCAGTCACCGCCATCAATCTCAAGAGCATCTCGCAGCGCCGCTGGCTCTCGCTCTCGACGGTGATCGCGATCGCACTGGTAGTGATCGTGTTGCTTGCATTCCTGGCAATGGCCAACGGCTTCCAGCGCACCATTGCGGGATCCGGCGCCGACGACATTGCCATCGTGCTGCGGGCCGGCTCGCAGGCCGAGATCAACAGCACCGTGAGCCGCGATCAGGTGCGGCTGATCGAGGATGGACCCGGAATTGCGCGCGGCAGCGACGGCAAGCCGCTGATCTCGCCGGAACTCTATCTTGTGGTCGACGGCATCAAACGCACCACCAAGACCAAGGCCAATCTGCCGCTGCGCGGGATCGGCGAACAGGGCTCCGAGTTGCGCAAGGACGTTCGCATCACCGCAGGCCGCATGTTCAATCGCGGCAGCAACGAGGTGGTGGTCGGCAAGGCATTGCTGCGGGAATTCGAAGGGCTGGACCTCGGCTCCACGGTATCGTTCGGCGCCACGCGCTGGACCGTCGTCGGCGTGTTCGAGGCCGGCGGCAGCGTGTTCGAATCCGAGATCTGGGCCGATCTTTCCGTGGTCCAGAGCCTGTTCAACCGCAACAACATAGTCCAGACCGTGCGCGCGCGGCTCACCGGACCGGCCGCACTGAATGAGCTCAAAAGCTACAGCGACAACGATCCGCGGCTGAAGCTCGACGTCAAATCCGAAGCGAGTTACTTTGCCGAACAGGCCTCGCAAACGTCCGACCTGATTCAGAAACTCGGCTGGCCGCTGGCGATCGCGATGGCGCTCGGAGCTGTCGCCGGAGCGCTCAACACCATGTATTCGTCGGTCGCCGCGCGCGCGACGGAAATCGCAACGCTGCGCGCCATCGGCTTCGGCGGCTTCCCGGCCTTTGTCGGAACGTTGGCCGAATCCCTGTTGCTCGCCGTCATCGGCGGACTGTTAGGGGCCGCCGCCACCTATCTGATTTTCGACGGCGTCACGGCCTCGACGCTTGGCGGCAACTTCACGCAGGTGGTGTTCGACTTCAAGCTGAGCCCGTGGCTGATTGCCGAAGGCGTGATGCTCGCGCTGATCGTGGGCCTGATCGGCGGGCTGTTTCCAGCGCTACGCGCCGCGCGATTGCCGATCGTCGAAGGCCTGTACGCGAACTGAGCGGCCTACTCTCCCTTGAGTCCGGCGGCGCGGATCACCTCGCCCCATTTGCGGGTCT
This sequence comes from Bradyrhizobium sp. LMTR 3, assembly GCF_001693485.1. Taxonomy (GTDB): domain Bacteria; phylum Pseudomonadota; class Alphaproteobacteria; order Rhizobiales; family Xanthobacteraceae; genus Bradyrhizobium. The sequence continues at coordinate 37,946 of NZ_MAXC01000013.1, read as the reverse complement.
CATCGTCGATGAACTTGCCGAATTCGGCGGCCGTGCCGGCGCGAGCTTCCAGCCCCTGGGCCAGCAGCTTCTGCTTCACCTCGGGGTCGGCGAGCGCGCGATTGATCTCTTGCTGCAGGCGGTCGACGATCGGCTGCGGCGTCCCTGCCGGTGCCATGAAGCCGTACCATCCGGAAGCGACCACGTTGGGATAGCCCTGCTCGCGCAAGGTTGGAGCTGCAGGATAGATCGCGCTGCGCTCGGCAGAAGCCACGCCCAGCACGCGAAAATCGCCGCTCCGGATGTGCGGTAACGCCGTGCTGATCGCAGTCAACGTGGCGTCGACACGGCCGGCGAGCAGCTCCGTATACGCCATCGCATCGCCGCGGTACTGCACGTTGAGACCCTTGACGCCGGCGTCTCTCAACAGCAACTCGGCCGCCAGATGCGGTTGAGAACCAGCGCCCGGCAAGGCGAAGGTCAGGCCGTCGGACTGCGACTTGCCGTAGGCGATCAGCTCCTGCAGGTTCTTGAAGGCAGCCTTGGCGTTGACGATCAGGAACAACGGCGCCATGACGGTCATCGCCACCGGCTGCAGATCCTTGCGCTCGTATTTCAGTTTTCCGAACAGCGCTTCGGCAGTCGCATAGGGCGCGGCGGCATAGAGGAAGGTGTATCCGTCCGGTGCGGCGCGCGCTACCAACTCGTTGGCAATGCGCGTGCCCGCGCCCGGCTTGTTCTCGACAATGAACTGCTGGCCCAGGCTGCGCCCGATCTGCTCGGCCAGAATACGCAGTGAGATGTCGTTGGCCCCGCCGGCCCCGTAGGGCGACACCAGCCGCACCAGCCGCGATGGCCAATCGCCCTCGGCGAACGCAGGCAAGCCCGGCCCTGCGGCGAAGGCGGCGGCGATGGTCCCCAGCAGAGTTCGGCGTGTGACTGTCATGAATGCCCCTTGGGCTTAAAAGGGCCGCCTGCAATAGCGGCGCAGCCCGGCGTGTCCGTCCCATTTTGATCGAGCCGCTTTGGCGCGATCGCATTGCTGGATCGCCGGGCCCTTCTTGATCGAGGCCATAACGATAGATACCCGCCTTCTATCGAACAATGTGTATTTTTTGACCGATTGATAAGCTTGGCCTATGAATTCAGGAACGGCGACGCTGGGAGGCGCGACATGGCGATGGATGTGACCTTGCGGCAGTTGCGCGCTTACGTGGCCGTGCTGGAGGCCGCGAGCTTCTCGGAAGCCGCCAAGGCCATGCACTTGTCGCAGGCGGCGCTCTCAGGATTGATCAAGGAGCTCGAGAGCCGCGTCGGCGTCCGCCTCCTGGACCGCACCACCCGCAAGGTGTCTGCGTCCGCGGTCGGCGAGACCTTCGCGCCGATGGCGCGGCGCGTGCTCTCGAACCTGGACGAGGCGCTCGAAAATCTCACGAACCTCAAGGAGCTCCGCCGCGGGCTGGTGCGTGTAGCTGCCCCCGAAACACTATCCTGCACGCTGCTGCCGGAGCTGATCGCCGAATACAACAACAGCCATCCCGGCGTAGACGTCCGCTTCGACGACGTGCCGATCCAGGAGGTGCTGGCCGGCCTGCACAACGGCTCTACCGACATCGGCTTCGGGCCGGCCGGCGTCGTTCCGGATCAATCGGTGGAAGTACACGTGATTTGCGCCGACCCGCTCTGGGTGGCGTTGCGCAGCGATGACCCGCTGACAAAAGGCAAGTCGGTCAGTTGGAAGGATCTCCGCGACCGGCCGCTGCTCAACTACATGCCGAACATTGCCGTCAATGTATTGAGCAATGTGCCGCCGCGGCATCACCCCAGGGAATTGGTACCGGTGCACCGGGTGAATACCGCGCTATCGATGCTGCGGGTGAGGCAGGGCGCCGTGATCTGCCCCTCGATGGCGGCGCCGCTGGTGCGCGGCTTCGGACTGACGTTCCTGCCGCTGCTGCAGCCGGCCGTCAAATGGAAGATCGCGATGTTCGTACGACACAGCGCATCGCTCTCGCCAGCCGTGGAGAGTTTTCGCGACTTCACGCTGGATTTCAGCCCGAGCTGGGCGGCCGTCGGAATCGAGCGCCGCCGCGCGGACGGGCGGCAGAAGACCACCTAGCAAAGGGCGGCGTCCAACAATTCGGCACGCTGGCGCGGCGTCTCGGTTTACGCAAAACGCGACGAGCTTCAGGCCAGGAACTCCACCGCGCCGGTTTCGAGATTGTACATGGCCCCGGCAATGTCGATGCTGTCTTTGGCTTCCAGCTCGGCAAGCACGGGACTGCCTTTCCGAATGTTTGCGACTGTCATCTCGACGTTCGTTCGCGCGACGGCGTTGACGAAGTCGTAGTTCTTCGCGGATCGCTCGCCTCCGTATTTCGTCGCTTCGACTGCCGGCTTGATCTTGCCGAGCAATCCCGTCAGGTTGCCCAGCTCGGCATTGTCGATCGCGCCCTTGATCGCACCGCACGCGGTGTGACCCATGACGAGCACGACCTTCGCGCCGGCCAGTTTGCAGGCAAACTCGAGGCTGCCGAGAATATCTGCGTTTTCGACGTTGCCGGCCACGCGGCAGTTGAAGATGTCGCCGATGCCGAGATCCATGATCACCTCGGCCGGTGCACGGGAGTCGATACAGGTCAGCAAAGCCGCGGCAGGATATTGTCCCGAGGCGCTTGCCTTCTGTTCACGAAGGTAGTTGCGCTCCTTCCTCTCGCCTCTGCGAAAGCGCTGGTTTCCATTCTTCATGGCCTGGATAATTTGATCGGGCGTCATTTTATCCCGCTGCGCCTTGGTCAGCGCGTCGGCATAGGCCGGAGCCACAAAGCCGCCAGCACCGGCTAGACCCAGAGCGCTTGCGCCACCTGCCAACTTGAGAAAATTCCGGCGATCCAAGCAGTTGCAGTCCCGAGGATGTCCGAACTTCCGGCGCATATGCCATCTCCCACGCGCAAACGCTTCGACGCAATAGCCTACCGCAATTCGAGCAATCGGTTGCAGCGATATCCTCCGTTGCGAAACACCGATCAGCTTTGCTCCATTACCCAGTTCAACTGGAGAATCTCCGCCGGCTCGAACGTAAACTTCCTCTCAGCGAGCCACGTGGCAGCGAGGTGGTCGGCGCAAACACCACCCATCGCAGCGGCCCCCATACGAACCAGGGTTGTGGGGGATTAGAGCTGAGCGACTGGCCGTGTTGTCAGCCGAAAACCAGTCGGCTTTACCTAGAACCGCAGCTCCAACCTCCCGTTTGGTGAGCTCTCAGTGTCCGCTCAACACCAGCGTTTTCACCGGAAGCAGCAAGGCCTGTATGCGCAAGAGCATCGCGTGCACAAGTCCCACCGCATCTACGGCGTGCAGTGTGAACCGCTTGAATGCGCCCGTCTCGTTCGAAGCAATCCGGTCATGGTTGCTGGTATAGGCGTTGACGATGCAACTGCTTCCAGGCGTGACGCCGTCGAGCCCGCCTTGATAGATGGGCTCCAGAAACGTTGTGATAGTGCCCGGGGCCCTCACCTGCTGCGCGTCCAACAGTTGCTCGCCGCCCCTGAACTGCCCCGCCGCGATATAATCTTGCACGCCCGTTACCACCATCGGAATAATCGTCCAGGGCTTTGAAATGCACGTGGCCTCGGCGACCATCCCGATCTTCATGACCTGCGCTTCGATTTGTCCAAACCCCGCTTGAAGGCCCCGTTGTCCCGCACCCTCTGGAATGAGAATGCCGGCAGGCCGCATCATCGGATTGACGATGTCTCCCACGCGCAGCGTGAACTGCTCCACGCGCCCCGCGACACCCGCACGGATGTAGGTCTTGTTCAGTTCCACCTGCGCTTCGGCCAGCGCCGCCTCCGCGCTCGCCTTCTGCGCGGGTAGCAGAGCACTCACGTTGGTCATCGCCGATTGTTTCGAAGCCGTTGCGGCATCAACCGCGCTTTGACGGCCCGCGAGCAGCACCTCCAGCTTTTCGATGTCGCGCTGGGGAACAATGCCAGGATTGCGCTTCTGGAGTTCGCGCTTGACGTCCAGTTCATCCGATGCCTGCTGATAGGCGCTCTTCGCCTCCTGGATCTGTGCGTCCGCCTTGAGAATATCCGCCTGAGCCGCCAGCAAAGCGGCATCGACCTCGGCGATCCTCCGCCGCGCCGTCTCCATTGCGGCTTCCTGCCTTGAGCTGTCGAGCTTGAAGATCACTTCACCCTTCTTGACGGGAGCGCTGAATTCAGCGTGAACTTCCGACACCCGGCCGATTGTCTCCGGAACGATCGGGACGGTCCTGAAGAACAGGGTCGCCGTAGAGGTGGACGGGTGAAAGTAGAAAATGACCGTAATCAGCCCCACCGTCAGCAGAAGGCAGGTGACGATTCCCCACCTCAGTTCGAACCACACCGAATAGAATGTGATCTCCTTACCGAGGCGCTTTCCCTGCCTGTAGCGGCGATAAAGATAATCAGGAACGATAGTCACCAAAGAGCAGAGAAGGAGCTCAAGCATGGCTGCGCACCTCGCTCTTGGCAGCACGGGGTTTCGTCGTGTCCGATCCTGCAGCAGCATCCGCGTGAGTGCGGCTTTCGTCGGCGACCTCGGGTGCTTCGCCGCCGGATGGAGCGCCCGCGATTTTCTCGACCGATCCCGCGATGCTGCGCAGCGGCGTGCCGAAATCGGGCAGATCCACCATCGCAAGCAACAGCCCGATCACCCAAAAGAGGTGGTTATGCGTAAAGAGCGCCAGCAAGCCGAGCACAGCCACGATCTCGAACTGCAGCTTTTGCGACTTGTGCGCCATTCGCTCCGGCAACGAATGTAAGCGCAGATAGAAATTGCCGACCATCAGGACAGCGCCGATCAGAATGATGCCGACCACCACCATCAGGATGTCGGTATCACCCGGAGCGGTGATGAAGCCCGGCAGATGATGGGGCGCACTTGGATGAATTGACCCGCTCACGCCATTCTCCCCCTCGGGTTCGACGACAGCGCCAATCTTAATAGTGCAACTCATTATATCGCAACATGTCGAAGTCCAACACAGCGTTTTGACGGTGGCAAGCAGAAACGCGCAGCGCGGCTTCATTCAGCCATCGCCGTCGGAACATCCGATTGCATATGTCCTGATGACAAACTGAACACGCGGCAGTAGCCTCCTCCAAACTATAAAACATACGGGAGGAGTGGCATGCCAGACGCAGCGGTCGCAGCACGTTCTTCTGAAGCGACGAACAGCGGAACGACACAACAGGTCGATGTCGCGGTCGTCGGCGCCGGGTTTGCCGGCCTCTATCTCCTGCATCGCTTGCGCAAGGCCGGCTTCTCGGCGGTCGTGATCGAGGAGGCCGGCGACGTTGGAGGCACCTGGTACTGGAACCGCTATCCCGGCGCGCGCTGCGACATCCAGACCATCGACTACAGCTACACCTTCGATCCCGAGCTGGAGAGCGCGTGGCAATGGTCGGAGAAATACGCAACGCAACCCGAGATCCTGCGCTATCTCGGTTTCGTCGCCGATCGATATGAGTTGCGGCGCGATATCCGCTTCGGCACCAAGGTTACGGCAGCGAATTGGGATGAGGCGGCCGAACGCTGGCGGCTCACGACGGACAATGGCGCAAGCGTATCCTGCCGCTATTACATCATGGCGACCGGCTGCCTCTCTGCGCCCAAGCCGCCGGAGATCGACGGCGTCAAGGATTTTAACGGCGAGGTCTATTTCACCGGCCGCTGGCCGCACGAAGAGGTCAAACTCGCCGGCAAGCGCATCGCCGTCATCGGCACGGGATCATCGGGCATCCAGTCGATCCCGCTGCTCGCCGAGCAGGCCGCGCATCTCACCGTTTTCCAGCGCACACCGAATTTCGCGCTTCCCGCCCACAACGGTCCGGCGCCGGCGGACCGCCTCGCACTGCTGCAGGGCGACCGCGTCGGCTATCGCGAGCAGGCGCGGTGGTCGCTCGCGGGCGTCCCCTATCCGCAACAGATGGCGGTGAGCTGGCAGTTGAGCGATGCCGAGCGCCGCGAGCGCTTCGAACAGGCCTGGGCCGCCGGCGATCTCGTCCACATCCTGACCCAGCTCTGGGCCGACCAGGGCGTCGACGTCGACGGCAATACGCTGCTCGCCGACCTGATCCGCGAGAAAATCCGCGAGATCGTCAAGGCCCCCGAGACGGCCGACGCATTGACCCCGCGCGACCATCCGTTCGGCGCCAAGCGTCCCTGCCTCGATACCAACTACTACGCTACGTTCAACCGCGCCAACGTCACGCTGGTGAATTTGCGGCAGGAGCCGATTACGCAGATCACTGCCTCCGGCATCACGACCGACAAGCGCACGTTCGACGTGGACGTGATCGTGTTCGCCACTGGCTTTGACGCCATGACCGGCGCCATCAGGGCGGTTCATCCGATCACCGGCCGCGATGGCAAGTCGCTGTCCGATGTCTGGGCCAACGGTCCGCAGACCTATCTCGGGCTCACCGTCTCAGGCTTCCCCAATCTGTTCCTGGTCACGGGCCCGGGCAGCCCGTCGGTGCTGTCGAACATGGCGGTCTCGATCGAGCAGCATGTCGACTGGGTGGTCGACCGGCTGGCGGCGCTGCGCGAGGCCGGCTTCACGACCATCGACGCGACCGAGACGGCACAGGCCGGCTGGGCGCAGCACATGGCCGACTGTTCGACGCTGACGCTGCATCGGCTCGCCAACACCTGGTACACGGGCGCCAACGTTCCCGGCAAGGCGCAGGGCGTGATGCCCTATACCGGCGGCGTCGGCCCCTATCGCAGCATCTGCAACGAGGTCGTCGCCCGCGGCATGCTCGGCTTCAGGCTGACCGGCCCGAACGTTTCGGAGCAATGCAATGACGGCCAGGTCGTACGCCTGCAGCCGGACGTGCGGCTGGTGCTGGGCATGCTGGCGGAGATGAACCTGCCGGCGATCGAGTCGCTCGGCGCCCAGGGCGCGCGCGATTTCCTCACCGAGTTCAACAAGGGACGTCCTGCCGGACGGCCGGTCGGCGAGGTCGGCGACGGCGTGCTGCACGGCGCCGACGGCCTGCTGCCCTACCGTCTCTATCGACCGGCCACGCCCGGACCGCATCCGATCGTGGTCTATTTCCACGGCGGCGGCTGGGTGTTGGGCGATGAGCAATCCGACGATCCGTTCTGCCGCGACATCTGCCGCCGCAGCGGGATGATCGTCGTCAGCGTCGGCTATCGCCATGCGCCCGAGCATCGCTTTCCCGCCGCGGTCGAGGATGGCTATGCGGCAACGCGCTGGATCGCCGAGCATGCAGTCGAACTCGGCGGCAGAGCGGGACCGGTGCTGGTCGCGGGCTGGAGCGCCGGCGCCAATATCGCCGCCGTCACCTGCCAGCTCGCACGCGACCGCGGCGGACCGGAGATCGCAGGCCAGCTCCTGGTGTGCCCGGCCACCGATTGCAGGTTCGACCGTCCATCCTATACCGAGAATGCGATCGGCTATTTCCTGACGCGCGCGCTGATGTTCTGGTTCTGGGATATCTATTGTTCGCCGGCCGACCGCATCGACCCGCGCGCCTCGCCGCTGCGCGGCAATCTGGCCAACCTGCCGCCGGCGTTCGTGGCGACCTGCGAGTTCGATCCGCTGCGTGACGAGGGTATCGAATATGCCGAGGCGATGGCCGCCGCAGGCGTGCCGGTCGAGCAACTGCGGGCGCGTGGCCACATCCACTCGTCCCTGATGATGGTGGATGTGGTGATCACCGGCGTCAGCGGACGTGCCAGGATGGCCGAAGCGTTGCGCGGTTTTGCGGGGTTGCCGCGAAAGCTGGAAGAGAGCGGCGAAAGCGCTTCGCCAATCGCGGTCAACGCGGCCGCGGGGTAGGCGCGCAGGGCAGCGGCCGCTCGGCTTCATCCGAGCGGCCAAAACTTGAGCCGCTTACGACAGGCATTTGCGCGGCCCTGACGCTTTGCGCCGCTTTGGCACTCCGCGGCCATTTCCTGCAATCGCCCTGACGTTCCCCGCAAGGTTCATGCATCAGATTTTCTAAGTCAATCGTTCAGTTTATCTCGGTTGCGCTCGCCTCGCCGGCAGCAATATCTCGCTGGAGGTCGGGAAACGAAAGGACCCTGCGATGAACGTGCTCGACGATTACATGGTCGATCCCCGCCTGTCGCTGTTGGACAAAACGCGGATCCAGGCGCAGGTGCTGGTGCCGATGCTGCGGGCGCTACGCGCGGAACTGGGGCAGGAAAAGGCTGACGCGATTGCGAAACGAGCCTTGCGCGACTGGTCGAAGGCGCTGTTCGCCGCCATCGGCGAGAGTGTCGAGGGCAGCGCGCGGCGCAAATGGGCGACCATGCATACCGCGCTTGCCGAAGTTACCGAGCGGGAAGTAACGGTCGAGATGCGCCGCCATGACGAGGCGGCGCTGGAATTCGACGTCACGCATTGCCGGTTCGCGGAATTCTTCCGCGCGCTCGGCGAGCCGGAGCTCGGCGCGCTACTGGTCTGCGCCACCGATTTCGATATCGTTGCCGCCGGCGGCAGCGAGGTCAGCCTCAAGCGCGAGCAGACCCTGATGCAGGGCGCGCCGAGCTGCACGTTCCGCTACGCATTCGCACCGCGATCATAGTCTTCGCTGCGTTCGTCCCAGACTTACTCCGCGGCGGCCGATGCCCTCGTCGCAGCCTGCCCCTTCGCATCGAATACGATCCCCTCATACCCCTTTTCGGCAACTTCGGTGATCGCAGCGACGTATTTCGGCGTGCCGCCGTTATAAACGAGATACCGCGTCTTGCCGTGCTCATGGCCGGGGATGTTGGAATTGTAGCCGGTGAACCATGACTTGGCTTTGCGCATCAGCATGATGGCGTACATCTTGGTCACGTGCGCGGTCCAGCGCGCCTGCGCTTCGGCCGTTGGTTCGGCCCGCGTGTAGCCGCGATCCCAGATGTAGCCGAGCAGGCTCATGCACCAGCCGACGCCGTTCTCGATGCCGCGCGGAAAATTCGTCGAGGCTGAGCCGCTTTGCGGGCCGGTCGGCATCAGCAAGTTCGGAAAGCCATGCGCCATCATGCCGAGAAAGGTCGAGGGTCCGTCGCGCCATTGGTCGGCAAGCTTCACCCCGCCGACGCCAGTGATGTCGATCGCATCGAATGCGCCGGTGATGGCATCGAAACCGGTGGAGTACACGATGATATCGAGTTCGTAATCGCGCGCGCTGGTGCGCAGGCCCGTTTCGGTGACCCGCAGAATCGGCGTCTCGCTGATGTCGACGAGATGCACGTTGCCGCGATTGTAAGCCTCGAGATAATTGGTCTCCAGCGGCACCCGCTGCACGCCAAAACCGTGATCTTTCGGAATCAGCTTTTCCGCGGTCACCGGGTCCTTCACGCGCCTTCGGATGCGATCGGCGATGTAGGCGGAAAACTCGGCATTGGCGGCCTCGTCGGTAAAAATCTCGCGAAAATTGCTGAGCCAGATCCCGAAGCCGGGCTCGTCATAGAGCTTGTCCCACAGCGCGATCCGCTCCTCGCGGGTGGCTTCATAGAAACCGCGCCGGTCAGGCTCGTGCTCGAAGCCGCCGGGCGTGCGCTTGCAGGCAGCAAAGATTTCATCGTAGCGCGAACGGATGTCGGCCATTTCCTCGTCCGAGATCGGGCCGTTGTTGAGCGGCGCGCTCCAGTTCGGACGCCGCTGAAACACCGTGAGTTCACCGACCTTGTCGACGATCTCGCCGATCACCTGGATCGCGGTGGCGCCGGTACCGATGATGCCGACCTTCTTGCCGGAGAGTTCAACCGGCTCGTGCGGCCAATAGAAGGTATGGAACGAACGCCCCTTGAACGTCTCCATGCCTTCAAGCCGCGGCAGCGTCGGCACCGAGAGTAACCCGACCGCAAGAATGAGGAATCGGCAGCTCAGTTCACGCCCATCGTCGAGCCGGAGCCGCCACAGATGACAGCGCTCGTCGAACGCCGCCGCTTCCACCTTGCGGTTGAACCGCATGTATTTGCGCAGATCGAACTTGTCGGCGACATAGTTGAGGTAGCGAAGATTCTCCGGCTGGCTCGAAAACCGCTCCTGCCAGTGCCACTCGTCGAGCAGCTCTTTCGAGAAGGAATAACCGTAGGTGTAGCTCTCGGAATCGAAGCGCGCGCCGGGATAGCGGTTCCAGTACCAGGTTCCGCCGAGATCGGGGGCGGCATCGAGGACGAGGGCATCCACGTCGAGATCGGCCAGCCGCTTGATCTGGTAAATGCCCGACACGCCCGCGCCGACGACAACGACCTCGTAGTGCGACTTGATCTCCCCAGTCATGCCCGCCCTCTCCATTAATTATTTCTGCGTCGATCGTCTCCGCGCGGCGGCTCTTATGATGCCAACCATCCGCGTCCTGCACTTGCGTCAGGATGCCGGATTGTGCGGCAAAATCAGCCTGAAACATTGTTTGAAAATAGACGCGGCAGGCCGCCGCCGCGAGGTGATCGCCTCAAGCGCCGGGAGCGCCGCCGATCTGCGCATGCAACTGCGCGACATACGGATCCTCGATCTCCAACGCCTGCAACTGCGTCGCCAGTTGCGCGAGGTATTCGCGGTTGGTGCCGAGAACGCCCTTCCCGCTCGCGATCATCGCGGCGGTCTCGGCGAGCGACAGTTCGCCGACATAACTCGGGTGCAAGCGGTTGGAGGTGAAGGCGAGTGCGGTGATTGGTCCCTGCGGCGTCGTCATCGGCACCATCGCCGGCGCATAGCCGCCGCGCAGCATTTCGCGGCGCCACAGGATCGCGGTCTCGGCATGGACGGAATCGGCCGCAATGCGGAACGCCAGCCCGCGGCAACATCCCAATTGCGGCTCAAGCGAGAGCATCAGCGCCGGATGGTCGTGCGATCCCCGGCCGAGATTGATCTTCAGCGTGAAGCGGCGCTGATAATTTTCGACGTCGGCGAGCCGGACTTCGGCGAAGTGAAAACCGGGGTCCCACATCAGCGAACCGTAGGAGTAGATCCAGAGGTCGTCGCCGTCAGGGTGATCGCCGAGCACCGCAAGCCGCGACGCCTCGATCGCTTCGTCCGACAGCCGCCAGCCTGCCGGCCATCCCGCGGCCCGCGCCCGCCGCTCCCAGATCGAAAACATCTCCGGCGTCAGGCGCAGCAGCGATTTTTCCGGGTGCGTTACCCGGGCCCGCAGCTCCGGCAGATGAATGAATGCATCGGCGGTCAAGCCAGTATGCTCCTTTGTGGATACGGTCATCGTTCGCAATGTGCCATTGTCGGACGCAAGACGCCAACACGAAGGCGGGCGAAGCGAACTTCCAGCATGTTATTCTGTCATGGCTGGCCTGAGATTTTTAGGGTGTAATGACGTCAACGAGGTCTTCCGCCCGCCGGCAATCACACACGTACAAGTATCAAAGGCAATCCGATGCGCGACCAGTTCTCCAATACCCAGGCGATACGCAAGCCGGCCGTCACTTCCAGAGGCGGCATCGTCGCCGCGCAATCAAGCAGGGCGGCGCAAGTGGGGGCCGAGGTGCTGGCTGCGGGCGGCGACTGCGTCGATGCCGTGATCGCGACGACGTTTGCGCTTGGCGTTCTGGAGCCCTGGATGAGCGGGGTCGGCGGCGGCGGGGCGATGGTGCTCTACCGGGCGCGCGAACACCGCTATGAGGTGATCGACTACGGCATGCGGGCGCCGCTGAGCCTGCGGGTGGAAGATTATCCGCTGACCGGCGGTGGCGCGGCTTCCGACATCTTTCCCTGGCCGCGGGTAAAGGACGACCGCAACATTCACGGCCCCGGCTCGATCGCCGTGCCCGGCGTGGTCGCCGGCATGGAGGAGGCACACCGCCGCCACGCCAAACTGTCGTGGAAGGAGTTGCTGGCGCCCAGCATCTCGCTCGCCGGCGAAGGGCTTGCGGTCGACTGGTGGACCACGGTGATGATTTCGAGCGCGGCAGCAGACTTGCGGCGTTACCCCGCGAGCGCCGCCGCCTATCTGCAGGACGGCCTGCCGCCCAACCCGCAATGGGGCATCAGGTCCAAGGTCCGCATGCCGCAGGACCGCCTCAAGGCCACGATGGCGCAACTCGCCGACGCCGGCCCGCGCGACTTCTACGAGGGCGATCTGGCACAGAGCCTCGCCGCCGACATTCGGGCCGCCGGCGGCGCGCTGTCGGTCGAGGACCTCAAGCCATTTCGCAGCGTTGTGCGCGAACCGCTGGCGATCCCCTATCGCGGCGGCAAGGTGTTCGCGACGCCCGAACTCACCGCCGGGCCGACGTTGGCGCGCACGCTTCGTCTGCTGCAGGAAGATCTCGCGCCTGCGCGCGGCGGACCGGACGCTGCGGCCTACATCGCCTATGCATCGGCGCTGCAAAAGGCGTATCGCGAAAGGTTGAAGGACATGGGGGATGAAGACGGCAGGCGCGCGCTCGGCGCCGAAGCGCTGGCGCCGGCCTGCACCACGCATTTCTCCGCCGTTGACCGCGATGGCAACATGGCCGCGGTAACGCAAACCTTGCTGTCCACCTTCGGCTCCAAATTCGTGACGAACCAGACCGGCATCACCATGAACAACGGCATCATGTGGTTCGACCCGACCCCGGGCACGCCGAATTCGCTGGCGCCGGGCAAGCGGTGCCTCACCAACTACACGCCCGTGCTGGCGCAGGCGGCGGACGGAAGGCGCGTCGCGGTCGGCGCTTCGGGCGGCCGGCGCATTCTGCCGGCGGTAAGCCAGCTTCTGTCCTTCGTGATGGATTACGGCATGGATCTCGATACCGCAATCCATCAGCCGCGCATCGACGCCAGCGAAGGCGCGATCGTGATCGGCGACGTCCGCCTGCCGCAGGCCGCGCGCGAAGCGCTGGGCTTACGTTTCGATTACGAGGAGGCGCGCCTCCAGAACCTGCCGATGAAGTTCGCCTGCCCCAGCGCGGTGCTGCGCGACGGCGAAACCAACAGCGGCGCCACCGAGCCGTTCCACGCCTGGAGCGAGGCGGTGGCGGAGGGGTGAGGCGGCCCCCTCACCAAGGAGCGATGCTGCAAAAGTGAGTTGCCGCCAAAAGAGAAAGTGCGGCAATCAGATGCCGCACCTTCCGTTACCCGTATCGACATCCTGATGTGGCGGCCTCTTGCGAGGCCGGACCCACGCGCCTACCGCGTCTGCGGCTCGATCGTCACTGTGCAATCGCCGCCTTGCATGGCGACAACGATCTGTCCATCGGATGCACCCAACGCAATCGGGTTCGTCGACCCTGCGCCGCCCGGCGCACGAACGGTGACGCTGATCGAATCTTGCGGTGCGGTCGAACCAACTGTTGTGGGCGACACTTCGGTAACATTGCCCGCGGTATCCCGGCGCATGATACGGCAAGGCGCGCCGCCGGCCTGTGCCATCGCGTCGGCGCCACGTCCACTACCGGCGGCCTCACCGGCCGCTGCGCGAATGCGCGACGCGTCGCGCGGGATCTGGCTTACGATCCGTTGCGTGCCGGGTTCAACGATTACAATTTCCTCTTCGGTGGTGAAGTAATCATAGCCGCGATACGCCGGCTCGATCGAGACAATCGCCGCAGGTAGCCGCTGTACCCGCACGTGCCGAGGAATGCGCTCGCCCACCCGGATCGAAACGTTGAGATTGCGCTGTGGCGGCGCCAGGCGCTCGCGGGTCAGCCTCTCGGAGATGCGCACTTGCTTGTCGGTCGAGAGTTGCTGGCGATCTTGCATCTGACCGGTCTGGGTCTGTGTCCGCGTGGTGTCAGTCGCGGTCGCCGGCCGGCCCGTCTCCTTGTCCTGCTCAGCCGCATCCTTCGAGGTTCTGTCCCGTTGATCGCGGCTCGGCTCCTTCTGCGTGGTGGTTGCGCCCTCGCGCTCCTTCTGGGATGTCGTTGTTCCGCTCTTGGTCCTCTCGGACTCGGCGGTGCCCTTGGTTCTGTCTTTGGCACTGTCCTTAGCAGTATCCTTGGCGCTCTCCTTGGCATCGCGACCGCGGTCGGCCTCCCGATCGCCCGGACGGGCGCCCTTGGTTTGCTCCGTGGCCCTCTTCGCGTCATCGCCGCGGCCACGTTTGCTGTCTTCGCTCGCAGCCGTTGGACGCTCGGACGGTGCTGCCTTGCCTCTTTCCTCGGTTTGCCGGGAACCGGCTCCCCTTTCCTCACGTCCCGCAGCGCCTTGCGTTCTTTGTTCCGCGCCCCTCCCGCGTTCCTGCGCCCGTTCGCCGCGTTCTTGCGATGCAGCACCCTTGCCGGAGTCGCTTGGCCGCATCTGTTTCTGCTCTTCGCCGCCGCCTCTTGCTCCAGGCCCCTGGCCGTAGGAAACCGCCGGTGCCAGCATCAGGCAGATTATTCCAGTCGACAACAATAGCTGCTTGCGCATCTTGACCTCCTCGAAACGGGCCCTGCGCAAGCGAACGTTCGCCGGCCATGGAAGGTTCCGTCCAGGGCGAGCCGATGTCTCGGTTTGGCGGTATGAGGGCTGCGCGACCGCGGCGTCACATTCCCAGCCGGTCCCTGACCCGGCCGGCCAGCACCGCAGCCGTGACGCCGAGCGGCCAGAACGCGTGCATCGCCATCGGCTTGATGCCTGAGATCGGCATATCGATCACGGTATCTCTGCCGCCGGCGAGACAGCGCGCGAGCTGTGCGCCCATCGCGGTCGAGAGCGCGACGCCGCGGCCGTTGCAGCCGAGCGAGATCAGAAGATTCTCCGCCGGCTCATGCACATGCGGATAATGATCGGGCGTGATCGCGAGCCGACTATTCCAGCCGTGCGTCCAGGTCACGCCCTTCAGCCGCGGCCACAGCCGCTCGGCATAGCGAATGAGATAGGCGACATCGCTAGCCTTGCTGATCCAGCGCATCGGCCCGCGTCCGCCCATCAGCAAACGATTATGCGCATCGATCCGGTAATACACCGTGATGTGGCCGCTCTCGTACAACACCGATCGCGTCGGCATGATCTCGCGTGCGACCTCCTCGGATAGAGGCGCCGTGGCCGCAATCGATGAAAACACCGGCACGATGGTGCGGCGGAGGCCCGGCCACAGATCGTCCGTGAATCCGTTGGTTGCCAGCAGGACTTTTTCGGCGCGCACGATCCCGCGCGGCGTCTCAACGCGCCAATGCGCGCCTTCACGCGACAAGGAGAGTGCCGGCGTCTCGCCATGGATGGCTGCGCCGGCCGCGATCGCGGCGCGCGCCAACCCGCGCGCATAGCTCAGGGGATGCAGGTCGCCACCGCGATCGTCCAGCATGGCGCAGAGATAGCGGTCGGTGCCGGTGATCTCCCGCAACTGCTCGCGATTCAGCAGCGTCACCGGCATGCCGCGCCGGATGCATTGCCTTGCCGTGTTTTCGATTCCCCTGGCGCTCGCCTCGTTATAGGCCGCGCGCAGCGTGCCGTTCTGCCTTGCTTCGCAGGGAATCTGGTAACGGCGGATCAGGTCGAACGTATAGTTGGTGGTGCCGTAGGAAAACGCGATCATGCGGCCGCCGAGCTCGGCGCCAAAATCGACCTCGATCTGATCGGGGTCGTGCTTGAGACCCGGATTGACCTGGCCGCCATTGTTGCCCGAAGCGCCCCAGCCCGGCTGTTGCGCTTCCAGCACGATCGCATTCACGCCCTGCTCGGCCAGATGCAGTGCGGTGGACAGCCCGGTGAAACCGCCGCCGATGATCGCGACCGCAACGTCCTTGTCTCCATCAAGCGGCGGCGTCGGTGCCGGCGCGACCGCTGTATCGGCGTAGAGACTTGGCGGCAGCGGTCGTCGGATGGGCGCATTCATGCTTGATAACTCAGAGCGGATGCAGCACGCGCCGCAAAAAATCCTGCGTGCGGGCATGCTGCGGTTGATTGAGCACGGACTTCGCCGGCCCCTGCTCGACGATCACGCCGCCGTCGATGAACAGTACGCGGTCGGCGACATCTCCGGCAAATCCCATCTCGTGGGTGACGACGACCATGGTCATGCCGTCGTCGGCGAGCTTGCGCATCACCGACAGCACGTCACCGACCAGTTCCGGATCGAGCGCCGAAGTCGGCTCGTCGAACAGGATCGCCTTCGGCTGCATCGCAAGTGCGCGGGCAATCGCGACGCGCTGCTGCTGACCGCCGGAGAGTTGCGGCGGATAGCTGTCGGCCTTCTCGGCGAGCCCTACCTGCGCCAGCAGCGCGCGGCCGCGCTCCAGCGCCTCGGCGCGCGGCTCCTTCTTCACATAGAGCGGCCCTTCGATGACGTTTTCCAGCGCGGTACGGTGCGGAAACAGGTTAAAGCGCTGGAACACCATCGAGACTTGCGTCCGGATCGCTACGATCGAGGGCGCGGTGCGATCGACCCGCGCGCCTTCGACGAAGATGTCGCCGCTTTCATAGCTCTCCAGCCCGTTGATGCAGCGCAGGATGGTGGATTTGCCGGAGCCTGAGGGACCGACGATGCAAACCACCTCGCCCTTCTCGACGGACGCCGTGATGCCCTTGAGCACCTCGACCTTGCCAAAACTCTTGTGAACGTTGGTGAGTTCGATCATTTGTGGCCCGCGCGCTTCTCGAAGTGACGGACCAACAGAATGAGCGGAATGCTCATGGTGAGATACATCAGCGCCACAAGCGTGAACACGCTGGTGTTCTTGAACGTCGAGGACGCGATCAGCTTACCCTGCAGCGCGAGTTCGGCGACCGTGATGGTGGAAGCTTGCGAAGAATCCTTCAGCATCATGATCATGATGTTACCGTAGGGCGGCAACACGATCTTGATCGCTTGCGGCAACACCACGCGGCGCATGGTCTGCCACCAGCCCATGCCGATCGCCTGCGCCGCCTCGATCTGCCCCTTGTCGATCGCCTCGATGCCGGCGCGGAAATTCTCCGCCTGGTAGGCCGAATAGGCGATGCCTAGCCCTAAGATCGCCGCCTGCAGCGCCGTCAGCGTGAGGCCGAGTTCGGGCATCACGAAATAGAGATAGAACAGCAGCACGATGATCGGGATGCCTCGGATCACGTTGATCAGCCCGGCGCTAAACCCCGTGAAGATGCCGATGCCGGATACCCGCATCAAGGCCCAGACCAAGCCGAGCGCGGTCGACAGCAAAAGCGAGCCGATGGTGACGATGACCGTCAACGCCACGCCGCTCATCAGGATCGGCAGGAACTCGGTCGCGTCGCGCCAGAACGCCTGCATCAGGCACCCTGCGCCTTGAGGCCCCATTTATCGAGGATCTTTTCGACCGTGCCGTTCGCCTTCAGCTTCGCCAGCGAGGCGTTGATCTTGGCGAGCAGCTCGGTATCGCCCTTGCGCACGCCGATGCCCACGGCGCCGACGGTCGCGGGCTTGTAGCTCTCGACGATGCGCGCCTCGGGGAAGCCGCCTTGCTTGAGATTATAGGCGAGGATCGGATAATCGGCGAAGCCGGCCTTGAGACGGCCTGCGTTCACGTCGCGCAGAATATCCGGAATGGTGTCGTAGGCCTTCACTTCGCTGAACAATCCCGACTTCTTCAGCGCGTCGACGAACGCCGTGCCGACCTGCGCGCCGACCACCTCGCCTTTCAGATCGTCGTGCTTGGTGTAGGTCTTCGTATCGCTCTTCGGCACCAGGAGGCCTTCGCCATAGCTGTAAAACGGCTCGGAGAAGTCGATCACTTCCTTGCGCGCGGGCGTAACGAACATCGCCGCCGAGATGATGTCGATCTTGTTCGAGGTAAGCGAAGCAATCAGGGTCGAGAACTGCATCGGCTCGATCTGAACCTGGAAGCCGGCGTCCTTGCCGATCTCGGTGATGAGATCGACCATGATGCCCTGAATGCTGTTGGTCTTGGTGTCGAGGAAGGTGAAGGGCACGCCGGTCGGCGTCGAGCCCACCTTCAGCACCTTTTGCGCGGATGCCGGCATCGCGGCTGTGAGAACCAAGGCCGCCACCGCGGCCTGAACGAGACGCTTCAGAGCCATCGCACCACCTCCTGAAACTGCACGCCGCCCGGGCCCGCCCGCCTTAGACCAAAGAGTTGCGGGCAATGCCGTTCAGGCCTATTTTCACCAATATGAAATTGTGGTCACACTTCTCCGGGGTTTGCAAGCGATTTTCATGCACATGAAGGAAGCGGTCTGACGTGAGCGGCGGCAAGCGAATAAAGAAACCGGCATTCAAGGCCAAAGCAAGGGCCAAGAAAAAGGCCGCCGGAAAGGCAACGGTCCGGCCGAAGGCGAAGACCGCCGTCAGGCCGGCCGAGCCGGCGATGGACCTTGCGGTCGGCCGCCGCATCCGCGACCTGCGCCGCGAGCACAAGCTCTCGCTGGAGACGATTGCGGCGAAGACCGATCTGTCGATCGGCTTTCTCAGCCAGATCGAGCGCGGCCTGTCGTCGCCTTCGCTCCGCGTGCTGGCGACGCTCGCCGACGTGCTTGGCGTCGGCATCGCCGCGCTGTTCGGCTCGCAGCCGAACGACGAGGCGGCATCCGGCGGCGTGGTGACGCGCGAAATGCAGCGCGCCGAACTGAAACTGTGGCGGACCGGCATTTCAAAGCAATTGCTGAGTCCGGCGGGTGCGGAAAACCGCCTCAATCTTTTTCTCGTGCACATGGAGCCCGGCGGCAACACCGGCGACGAGCTTTACACGCATGACGGCGAGGAGGCGGGACTGGTGCTGGAAGGCGAGATGACGCTGACCGTCGACGCCGAGACCTGGTCGCTCAAGCGAGGGGACAGTTTTCGCTTTGCCAGCCGCAGGCCGCACCGCTTCTCAAATCCCGCGAAAGATGCGAAAGCGGTCGTGCTGTGGGTGAATTGCGTGACGCAGGCGTCATGAACAGTCTGGAACAACGGATGGATCAAGCCCGAGAGGATTGGAGCCCACACAGCGCGCATTGGGGCGCCTTCGCGGCGCGGTGGAACGGCGCAACGCTGGATATCAAGCCGTACGAGCACGACCCGGCGCCGTCCCCGATGTTGCAGAATTTCACCACGGCGATGCGCCACAAGGCCCGCATCCTGCGGCCGATGGTGCGCAAGGCGTGGCTGGAGCGAAGCGCACCCGCTCCGCGCACCTTCGACCAGAAATTCGTCGCATGCCCCTGGGACGAAGTGCTCGACCTGCTCGCAGGCGAATTGGCGCGGATCCGAACCGAATCTGGCGCCGCCGCGGTCTATGGCGGCTCCTATGGCTGGGCCAGCGCCGGACGTTTCCACCACGCGCAGAGCCAGGTTCATCGCTTCCTGAACGCCGCGTTCGGCGGCTATGTGCGTTCGGTGAACAGCTATAGCGCCGGTGCCTCGGCCGTGATCCTGCCGCATGTCCTCGGCGGCTTCGAAGGCATCTCGCGCCACAACGTGACGTGGGATCAGATCGCCGAGCACACCGATACGGTGCTGGCCTTCGGCGGCATGGCGCTGAAAAACTCGGACGTCGCAAGCGGCGGCATCAGCCGGCACATCGAGCGCGACGCGATGCAAAGGGCCGCGCGCCGCGGCGCCGTATTCTACAACATTGCGCCGCTGCGCGACGACATGCCGGAACAGGCCGGCGGGCGGTGGCTGCCGATCCGGGTCGGCACCGACGTCGCGCTGATGCTGGCGCTCGCGCACACGCTCCTCGTCGATAATTTGTGGGACAGCGGCTTTGTCGCGCGCTATTGCACCGGCTTCGACCTGTTCGAACGCTATCTCCTCGGCCGCGACGACCATACGCCAAAGGACGCGGCATGGGCGGCCGACATTACCGGCATTCCGGCTAGCACCATCGTCGACATCGCCCGCCGGCTGCCGCGCGGACGCACCTTGATCACGGTCTCGCATTCCCTGCAGCGGGCACAATATGGCGAGCAGCCGGTATGGATGGGTGCGGTGCTCGCGGCCATGCTGGGCCAGATCGGCCTGCCCGGCGGCGGATATAATTACGCGCTCGGTGCGCTCGGCCACACCGGCCGCCGTCTCAACGCGGTTCCGATCCCGACGCTGTCGCAAGGCAAGAACGGCATCGCCGACTTCATCCCGGTCGCGCGTGTCGCCGACATGCTGCTGCATCCGGGCGAACGATTCGACTACAACGGCCGCGCGATGCACTATCCCGACATCAAGCTGGTCTATTGGGCGGGCGGCAACCCGTTCCATCATCACCAGGACATCAATCGGCTGCGGCGAGCCTTCAATGTCCCGCAAACCATTGTCGTGCACGAGAGCGCCTGGACGCCGATGGCGAAGTTTGCCGACATTGTGCTGCCGGCGACCATGACGCTGGAGCGCGACGATATCGGCGCCGCCGGCACCGATCCAAGGCTGGTCGCGATGCGCAAGGCCGTGGACCCGATCGGCGAAGCCCGCGACGATTTCGATATTTTTGCCGCGCTGTCGCGGCGATTGGGCGTCGAGCAGGCTTTCACGGAAGGACGCGATACCAGGCAATGGCTGGCCCATCTTTACGAGCCCACGCGGCGCGCGCTTGCCGACGCCGGTTGGGATGCGCCTGACTTCGACGAGTTCTGGCGGCGCGGCGAACTCGCGCTGCCATCTGCGCCCGATGACGGCGGCTTTCTGCGCGCCTTCCGCAACGATCCCGTCAAGAACAAGCTGCCCACGCCAAGCGGCAAGATCGAGATCTATTCGAAAACCATCGCAGGCTTCGATTACGACGATTGCCCGCCCCACCCGGCATGGCTGCCGTCAACCGAACTGCCGGATTCGCGCCACCCGTTGACGCTGATCGCCAACCAGCCGGCGACCCGGCTGCACAGCCAGCTCGACTTCGGTGCCTACAGCCAGTCCAAAAAAGTTGCCGGCCGGGAAGCCGTCCGTCTCAACCCCGTTGATGCGGCGCGCCGCGGCATCGCTGATGGCGACATCGTCCGCCTGTTCAATGATCGGGGCGCGTGCCTGGCCGCTGCCGCCGTTTCAGACGACGTCATGCCCGGCGTGGTGCAATTGTCCACCGGCGCCTGGTACGATCCGCAAGCCGGCGCGGCAGAACATCCGCTCTGCGTCCATGGCAACCCGAACGTGCTCACCCGCGACATCGGCACCTCGCGGCTCGCGCAAGGTTGCTGCGGTCAGGTGACGGTGGTCGAGTGCGAGAAGTATTCGGGCACGCTGCCTCCGATTCGGACCTTCGATCCTCCCGAGCAGCAGTGATGCGCGTGCCGCCGTCATTGCGAGGAGCGAAGCGACGAAGCAATCCATCTATCCCCGCTGTGAGATGGATTGCTTCGCTTCGCTCGCAATGACGGTGTTGGCTGTTGCGCCTGTCTCTCACCCGAACCGCTGATCGTACCGGCTCACGCTGAGCTCGCTCACGTCGATATCCGGCTTCCGCCCCGAGATCAGGTCCGCCATCACCCGCCCCGAGCCGCACGCCATGGTCCAGCCGAGCGTGCCGTGGCCGGTGTTGAGATGCAGGTTGCCGTAACGCGTGGCGCCGATCACCGGCGGTCCGTCCGGCGTCATCGGGCGCAGGCCGCACCAGAATCTCGCTTTGCTCAAATCGCCGCCGCGCGGAAACATGTCGGTCAGTGAGTGATCGAGCGTCGCCCGCCGCGCCGCATCGAGCGTATTCGAATAGCCGGAAATTTCCGCGGTGCCGCCGACGCGGATACGTGTCCCCAGCCGCGTGATCGCAACCTTGTAGCTCTCGTCCATCACGGTCGAGATCGGTGCGCCGTCGGGATCGACGATCGGCACCGTGATCGAATAGCCCTTCACCGGATAGACCGGAACGGAAATGCCGATGCGCTTCAGCAAGCGCGGTGACCAGCTCCCGAGCGCTGCAACATAGGCATCGGCCTGCATCAAGCCTGCGCTGGTGACGACGCCTGATATCTTGCCGCCATCGGCGACCAGGCGCTCGATCGTCGTATTGAAGTGGAACTGCACGTCGAGCTTTGCCGCCTGCTCGGCCAGCGCCTGCGTAAACATGTGGCAGTCGCCGGTCTCGTCCTGCGGCAGCCGCAGTCCCCCGACGAATTTATC
The DNA here is from genome assembly GCF_001693485.1 of Bradyrhizobium sp. LMTR 3. Classification (GTDB taxonomy): domain Bacteria; phylum Pseudomonadota; class Alphaproteobacteria; order Rhizobiales; family Xanthobacteraceae; genus Bradyrhizobium. The sequence continues at coordinate 16,041 of NZ_MAXC01000013.1, read as the reverse complement.
CTTCACGCCGGCAAGCGCAGGCTCAGCGCCGATGCAGCCGTTGCGATCCAGTACCTCATAAGGCACGCCATACTGCTTGAGCACCGCGATGTCGTCGCCGGTGCCGTCGAGCTGCTTCTGCTTGCGGAAGAGCTGCAGCGTGCCTTGGCTGCGCTCATCATACTTGATGCCGATCTCGGCACGCAGCGCACGCAGGCAATCGCGGCTGTATTCGGCGATCGGGATCATCCGGCTCTTGTTGACGGCGTAGCGCTCTGTCGTGCAGTTGCGCAGCATCTTCAGGCCCCAGATCCACATCACCGGATCGAGCTTCGGCCAGATCACCAGCGGTCCATGCCGCATCAACAGCCACTTGATCGCCTTCACCGGCACGCCAGGGCCGGCCCAAGGCGAGGAATAGCCGGGCGAGACCTCGCCGGCATTGGCAAAACTGGTTTCCTGTGCAGGCTCAGCCTGGCGGTCGACGACGACAACTTCGTGGCCGGAACGCGCCAGATAATAGGCTGTCGTGACGCCGATCACGCCACTGCCGAGAACGATGACTTTCACGATTCCTCACGCATCCGCCGCGGCGTCGCACGCCGCGGCCGCTCTATCTTCTTCAGAGCAAGATCAGGCCACCCGCTTGATCGCGTCGCCGAGGATCGAAACGATATCGTCGATATGGCTCTTCTCGACGATCAAGGGCGGCGACAACGCAAAACTGTCGCCGCTCATGCGCAGGTAAAGCCCGCGATTGAAGCAGTCGACCATCACGTCATAGCCCCGCGCGCCAACGCCATCCTTGCGCGGCGCGACTTCGACCGCGCCCATCAGGCCGCAATTGCGGATGTCGATCACGTTCGGCAGGCCTTTCAGCGAATGCAGCGCATCGCGCCAGTATTCGGCTAGCGACGCGCCGCGCGTCAACAGCCCCTCGTCCTTGTAGATGTCGAGCGTCGCCAAGCCCGCGGCGCAGGCGGTCGGATGCGCCGAATAGGTGTAGCCGTGGAACAGCTCGATCGTGCCCTCGGGGCCGGTCATCAACCCGTCATGGATCTTGCGGTTGGCAAACACCGCGCCGCAGGGGACGGTGCCGTTGGTGATGCCCTTGGCGGTCGTCATCATGTCGGGCGTGACGTCGAAATAATCAGCCGCAAACGGCGCGCCGAGACGGCCGAAGCCGGTGATGACCTCATCGAAGATCAGCAGGATGCCGTGCTTGTCGGCAATCTCGCGCAGGCGCTTCAAATAGCCTTTCGGCGGCGGCAGCACGGCGGTCGAGCCCGGCACCGGCTCGACGATGACGGCGGCGATGGTGTCGGCGCCATGCAGCGCCACCATCCGCTCGAGATCGTCGGCGAGCTCGGCGCCATGCTCCGGCTGATCCTTCGCGAAGGCGTTGCGGGCGAGATCGTGGGTATGACGGATGTGATCGACGCCTGGCAGATGGGTGGCGAACGCGCGGCGGTTGGCCACCATGCCGCCGACCGACATGCCGCCGAAGCCGACGCCGTGATAGCCGCGCTCGCGGCCGATCAGGCGCGTCCGCGTCCCCTGCCCGATGGCGCGCTGATAGGCCAGCGCGATCTTCAGCGCGGTATCGACCGACTCGGACCCCGAATTGGTGAAGAAGACGCGATCAAGCCCCTTCGGCGCGATCTCGGTGAGCCGCTCGGCAAAGTCGAACGCCAACGGATGGCCCATGTTGAACGAGGGGGCGAAGTCGAGATTCATCAATTGCCGTTCGACGGCGGCGGCGATCTGGCGGCGGCCATGGCCGGCATTGACGCACCACAGGCCGGCGGAGCCATCGATCACCTTGCGGCCGTCGACGGTGGTGTAGTGCATGCCCTCGGCGGAGGCGAACAGGCGCGGCGCTTTCTTGAACTGCCGGTTGGCCGTGAAAGGCATCCAGAACGAGTCGGTCTGCAGGGTGTTCGGCTTTTGATGGACAGTCACGGGCTTAGCTCCTTTGCTGGCAGCTCAAGGGACCACCGGGCCACGCTCGGGAAGCCATAACAAGTCCTTTTCTGCGCTCCTGCAACCCATTGATTTTACTAGCATGAATGGAGCATATTTGTTCGATCCGAAACACCTGCAACAGGGATTTTCGATGAGCGTCGATATCGGTGGGCGACTCCGCTTCGTCCGGGCCCGCCACAAGCTGTCGCAGCGCGAGCTGGCCAAGCGCTCCGGGGTAACCAATTCGACGATCTCGCTGATCGAATCGAACCAGATGAACCCCTCGGTCGGCGCGCTGAAGCGCATCCTCGACGGCCTGCCGATGGGGCTTGCCGAATTCTTCGCGATCGAGCCGGAGCGGCCGCGCAAGGCGTTCTATCGCTCCGACGAGCTGACCGAGATCGGCAAGCAGCCGATCTCCTACCGCCAGGTCGGCGACACCATGTTCGGCCGCGCGCTGCAAATCCTGAAAGAACGCTACGAGCCGGGCAGCGACACCGGGCGGGTGCCGCTAACCCATGACGGCGAGGAAGGTGGCATCGTGGTGAGCGGCCGGCTGGAGGTGACGGTCGACGACGAACGCCGCATCCTCGACCCTGGCGACGCCTATTATTTCGAAAGCCGCCGCCCGCACCGCTTTCGCTGCGTCGGCGGAAAGCCGTGCGAAGTGATAAGCGCCTGCACGCCGCCGACGTTTTGAGCGGCAAGGGCGTACACTCATGAATACGCTATAGCGCTGCAACCGGCGCGATTTTCGTTTTTGGCTCGGAAGCGGACCTCGGAACCGCCACCGGCATGTCCGGGTTGGGGCCAATTGCGGTCATGGGGGGCCCTGGGAAAGTGAAGCAGGTCACAGAACGTCTGATCGAGGTGCGCTACGTTGCCGTACTGTGCAGAGCGGCTCCGTCAGGGCTCAGAACACTGTCCATGCGAGGGTTGCGGCGCAAAAAGGAACGACGCTTTGAGCGCGAACAAACGGGTGATGTACAGCGCAATATTGTGCCAAGACGGGCCCAATGTTACTTTTACAACCATTGCTGCGTAGGAGAGTTCAATGAAACATATTCGCGCATTTGCTTTTGGAATTGGGTTGTTGGCCTTGGCCGGTTTGGCGGCGGGTGCCAGCTTGGTCGCAAACCCAACAGTTGCCGTCGCCGGCTGCAGCGGAAGGTGTTAAACCCAAGCTACGAACCTGCCGAATCTCTGTTGATAGTCGTCAATTCGCCTCTTGGTTCAGGAGGGTAGCCAGCTTTGCCTTGAATTCATCCTTATCCATTATGTAGTGACGTAGAAGATAGAGTTCGTGGCTAGGCACGTAATTGCGATCTCGAAGTGAAAATTCCAGGTGAGTTAGTGCTTTTTGATCGAGCTCTTTCTTCTCGTCGCCATTCTTTTCCAACGCGAGCGCGTGCAACGCGACGGCATATCTGAATATCAAGTCACCGCGTAGAGTCTCGAGGATTCCGGGCTGCTCCAACAATTTCACGGCCCTTGCCGGTTGGCGTTCCTGCAGGAAAGTGTATGCGATCGTATCTGTAAAATTCGCGCGATTGTCGTCGATCCAAGCTTTCCGATTTTCCGGGATTGTCTTGAGCTCATCTAAGGCCTTTTGCGCGTATTCCCTGGCCATTTCCCGATCAGCACCGTATATGGTGTACGTCCACGCAACGTCGTTCAACGCCTGCACGCGCCATACCGGGACGCTTGCTTTGTCGACTTCTGCCATTCTTGATTTGATGTCTTCCTTGAAGATTTCGGCTTCTTTCATATTTGGATCGCCATATCGAGCAGCCAATTTTTCGAACTGAGGAAGGGTCCAGCCAAAGGCAAGCCACCACGCCGTGCCGGTGAAAGTAAGTTCACCATTTATCCCGACGTTGCGAAACGACGTGGACCGAAGGTCGGTGTTTGAGAAATTGACGTCGTCAAATTGTGCATTGTCGAAAATGGCACGATACAACGTTGCGCCGGAGAAATCCGTTTGGGTGATGACCGCTTGGTCAAATCGCGCCGCAGTCAAATTTGCTCCCCGGAATTTCACATCACGAATGTAATTTTGAGAAAACGAAGCATACGGAAGGGTCGCGCTTGTGAAATTTACTCGGAAAATTGCCGACTTGAAAAACTCCGCAATCGCGGGTGGCTTAGAGCCAGCATATATTCTATTTAGATCAAGATTTTTTAGATTATGCGATTGGAACCTGAGTGGCTTGCCGTATAAAGCCAACGTCCGGATGGCTTCTTCCCTGCGCGGGTCATCCTCCGAAACTGCAACCCGTGCCAACGCCTCGCTATCAGCTTCCCGCTTCAGATATAAGAGATGGTCCAAGACGTACCCTAACATTCCGATTGCAACGGCGCAGACAATCGCCAAGGCAATGATCTTGCGGCGGCTATGCGACGAACTGGCTGCGATGAAATCACGTTCCAGCGCGCTCAGGTCGGCGTAGTCAGCCAGTGCCTGATCGGCTAGGCTGACGGGTATCAGCGCGCCTTTGGCGCGTGCCCGTTGGGCCCAGACCATCACTGCATCGCGAAAAGCAACGCGCCTACCGATGAGCGCCCGCAACGCATCCCACTCACGTATCATCGCTCCATACCGCAGCGAGATTAAATCCCCCGACTCCTTGGGTTCGACGCGCAGAACGCCCGACGTGATAAGGGTATCAAGCACCTCCTTCGCCCGCTCACCCAGCAAGAGAAGGTCATTGCGCTTGACTGCCACTGGCTTGCATGTGCGATCACCCTCTGACATACGAACTGTGCGTAGCAGCATCCGTTTTGCGAGGTCATAGTAGCCGGCGACATGATCGTTAAGCGAAGGAGCTACACGCAATAGAATTTGGCGCAGGAAGCTCTTACTTTCATCGTCATCTTTCCGGCTGAGCGAAGCCAGCACCTTCTTGCCCTCAGCGACCGTGACCGTCACCGCTGCGAGATCAAAGGGCCTCAGCAAGGTGTTGGCTCGTATCGACGACCGTTGCTTGGTGCGAGATTCGCGGGGGATTGCGTAGCTTTTCGCCAGCCAAAAGTCGACGAGTGCCTGCGCGGCCTTTCGATCGTCCGGTGCGTCCAGCACAGTACCGGTCATCGTAGCTCGATCGATGAAATGCGCTATCCGCTCGGCAATCGCTTCGCAGTCCGAATCGGAAACTGAAAGCTCATCTTCGGGAAGGTCTGCGATCAACGCATCGCTTGCGTCCTCAAGGACCTTCAGCGAGGCGTAAGGCTGAGTTTCATTCGCTGTCATGGTCATTGCGGTCAGATCCGGCTATTCGTTCAGGAGAGAGTAAAGCGGTGTCTCAAACGACGCGACCTTCTTGCAAAGCTCGTTCAGCTCATGGTCGACTTCTATAAAGCGCTCGACGCACTGTTTGTAGAAAGCGTCGAAGTCCTCGTTGAGTTTCCAGATATTGGTCGGTAGTTGCGGCTCGGGCGGCGGATCGTCGGCCATCCACGGCTTCATCATTGCCTTCAATTCGATCGACCACTCTTCCTGGGGAAACGCTTCGCACAACCCGATGAGTTTGGCTCTGAACTGCGGCCAGGACGAAAACCTGGCTTGGGGCTGAATCTTCTTTTGGCTCTTGGTGTATTCGAGATCGGTATTGAGTGATTGCCATTCGTCGTGCTCGGAAACCAGGCCCGCAAGGCGTGACCGCAGCCTGCCGACTGAAAGCGTACCCTCGCGCAGCCGATTCAAGGAATTCTCCGCCATGGTTGCGCCAAGTTGCTGCTCGACCAGGCGCATTGTTTCGGCAAAATTATTGAGGCCGACATTCTTTGCTCTGTCGACCAACTCCCTGTTGATGTGCGAAGCTTTGGGCAAAAGGTGCGTGAGGCGGTCGGGAACGAGCAGAACATTTTCGTCGATGACGGACACTGCCAAGCTCGCGGCCTTCATGTCTTCGGCGCAGGCACCAAGCTCAGCGATCCAGTCCTGCTCGTCTTCCGCGGCCGGAAGGTTCACGGTTTGGTTGCGAGCTGTTCTGGCCAAGTTTCGCAGGAAATTTGCATCTTCCCTCAGGTACGGCCGAACATTGTCACCCGATTTGAGGCGTGTGACGTTGTTGGCTATCTGATTGAGCCGCTTTTGGAGCTCGTGCAGGCAGTTATGCAGCTCCTTGTACTTGGCCAGGACGACGATCTGCTGGCGTGTCTTTTCAAAATCGGGGCGGTAGCTTGCCATGATGTGATGGAGGTCCCGCGTCTGCCTTATGCGGTTCAGGTCTATCAGCGCGCGTTCAATCTTGGTTTCCAACTCGCGATCATGCTTTTCCTGAACGTCCCGATCATCATTCAGTGGCTGCAGCGCGTAAGGCGAAACCTGCTTCGCGAAAGCGCACAGATCCTGGTCCGCCGGATGCGCCGCAATGGAGCCGCGCAACAGTACGCTGATCATGCCCGGGCCTTGTTGAGCCAGCGTCGGCAGCAGCGTGGACACGAATTCGTCGACGTCTTTGGCTCGCGTCACACTGCGCTCAGCCTCAACGCCGAGCGAAAACCTCACGGTGCGGCGCAGACCATTGAGGTTGCTCGCAAAGGCGGTGATCAGGAATCTCGCCAATCGCGCCATCTGCTCCGGTGTCAGAAGGACGGTTGGCGCAAGCGGCAGGCGCAAGCTGAGCTTTTCGGGATCGAGCGCAACGATGTCCCTGGCGCTGCAGCCATAGAGTGTGGCGGCGACTGCACGACCGTCCTGCATCAGAGCGAAGCGCATCAATCCGATGGCCGCGCTGCCGACAATGATCGGAGCGCCGGAGAGGCCCTTCGGAGGGGCACCGGTGCCGGCACCAGCCTCCTCGCAGAAGAGTTGCAGGACCGGCTCGTATGCAGATCGCCGCATCGCGTAGAAATTGGTTAATCGCGCCGCGTGATCCCTGACCTTGCCAGCCCAGGTCATACCATCGATCGGCTGTGCGTCGGGATAGCCGCGCGTTTTGAACAAATCGTCGGAATGATTCAGTTCGCGCAATGGTATCGCTGGATAGGCGGCCAACGGCCCCGGATCAAAGCATCGAAGCAGAACGCAGTCCGCGTCCAGATTCCATTTATTGGGTATCACCTCGGCGGCAGTCTTGTGGCCGCGGAATTCGAGATGGATCGTGCCCGGAAAAAAAGTCGGTGGTTCGGTGCCGCGATCGGCGACCACGTGCAGCGCAGTTGCCACCAAATCGGGCGCTACAAGGAAACCCGTGCCGCGCACGTTCGTGCCTTCGATGGTAATCTTGGCGATCGCGTCGCGAAATTCATCCATGGGGACTGTCCGACAAGCGCGGGGGGCCGGTGTTCCAGAACGCGTTGGGAACGCACGGGCTCATGACGTTGCGGCCTCCGAAAACGTCAGCAGTTCGGCCTTCGAAACCTTGCCGTCGTCACCGACTTCGAGATGAACGTAGGTCGGGCGAAACAACGTCCAGGCGGAAAAGTCGCCGGCTTTCATTTGCGCAACGAATGTCCGCAAGGCAGGCAACGCGTCGGCCTCCGACTTCAAAATCTCATTGGGGAACCGCAGCACATCAGCCCATGTGCCGGCATTGAAATAGAAACGGCCGTCCCCCAGGGATACGCGCTTGGCTTGATGGGTGTGGCCGAACACGACATAGCGGAAGCCACCGCGATCGGAGAGCATTTGCGCAGCGTTCAGGTACTCCTTCGCGCTTTCCGTGCCGAGGTCGAACGTGTCGGTATCCTGCAGGCCGCGCATGGCCCTGAGCAAGGCGGGCAGTCGCTTCTCAAAAGGTTGAGATGTGCGTCCGAACAAAAGAGCCGCGAAACCGTAGATCCGGCTGACGGTATCGGACGCCGAGACTTCGCCCCCGAGTTGACCAAGCGGATCGGCTTCGGCGACTTCCGCGTCGAGGTCACGGAGAAACTGTTCGGCTTCGCTGCCCAACGAAGCCTGGAGCGTTTCCTTCAGCGCGGCGTCCTTTTCGGATCGTCCGATATGCAGCGCTGAGTTTCCGTCCGCCGAGATCTCCTCACCGAATCCGTCCTCATCCGCGCCAGTGCGGCTTCCGATATCTTCGCCAGGGATGACGCCTATGACTTGCTCGGATCGAATGTCGCCGCCGAATTTAGGGGTTACCGCATTTGCGAGCCCATGACTGCGCGTTCGCTTGTAGAGAAGGGCGATCGTGGCAAGGCGCGAGCGAAAACCCGGCTCGAGGGCGAGCAGCATCGGCACCACGGCAGCGGTCTCGGGTTTCAGCAGATCCACGAACGGATAATCGAGCTTGATCGTATTGATGACCTCGGTGACCATCTCGCTGCCGGCGGGTGGGATGAAAATATGCTCATCGGGCGCATCCAGCAGGCGCGACTGGATCGAGCGAACATGACGAAGGGCGTCATAATCGATCTGATTCCAGTCGTCGTAGCGATTGCCATGCTCGATCAGCGCGTCGCCAACAATGTAAGCCTCGCCGTCATAGAGAAATTCGAAATCATGGCCTGCCTTGACGCCAAGTGCACGACGGAACGCGGCGCGCACCGCAGGCAAGCTCAATTCGATATCGTGATTTCCGAGCAGCACCACGAGACGGCCTCCCTTGTCGAGAAACCGCCCGATGGCATCGAATACGGGTTGATCCCGCTGGACAATCGATTCGAGTTTCTTAACTGCCCGACTGGGATCTCTTGTGAAAGGAGACCACGTATTCGGCCTTTCCTCGTGCTCGGCCAGAAAGTCGACCGAATCGCCGTTTAGGATCAGTTCGCTTGGTCCTTGCTGCGCGAACTTATGCGTAAGGCTATCGACGAACTGCGCAACTGCATCGGCGCGGGTGCACAGCCGGAAGCCGCGCTTGCCCGATCCGCGCGGGTGCGGGTAATCCCCGCCGAGATGCAAATCAGAAATGATAAAAATACTACGCACTTGGCCCTCATATAAACAGCGACCAAGAAGCTAAATAACGATCAAGAAGCGCATCTATCTTGCGCCATTAAGAGGTCGGACGTCAACGCCTAGTTGTGCGCCCTGCGAGACGAAGGACGCGACAAAGAAAGCCGTAGCTCAGAGCTAAGTCTGAAGTGCGCTGGATAGCTTGCACGCGTGCTCGAAATGGCAGAGTGCAGAAAAGCAAGTTCGATTGATCATCGGTGCTCCCCGGCCATGAACACTCCAACGGAAATGGAACAGGCGAGGCTCCGTTACGCGGAGCGCTTGTCAACGCTGCACATTCGCGCCTTCTATCCTTGTACGGGAAGCGAACCTCGACAAGTGAACTATTTCACACACACGTCTGGCGTGTCATTTTGTCACGGCTTTTCGATCGCCAGCGCACTCGATCGCACCAATTCCAGCCCTGCCTGACGTCATCAAGCGGCTGGGCGCTGCGCGCGGCGCGGCACATCACGACCGCGGCTAACGGATTGGTGCGGAGAACCAGAGTTTGAACTTGAGACCCGGCAAATTATCAAGCATTTCGATCCGCGCGTCGTGAAGACGGGCGACGGCCGCGACCAGGCTGAGCCCCAGACCGTTTCCTGGCGTATAGCGGCAGTGTTCGCGCCGGTAGAAGCGCTTGAAAACCTGCTCGTGTTCGCCGGCGGGAATTCCGGGCCCGTCATCGGCGACCGAGATCACCGGCCTGCCATCGATATTTTCGTTCGCGACGACGACCTTGCCTCCGGCGCGGCCATGCTTGATCGCATTGTCCACGAGATTGGCGATGGCATCGAAGATCAGATCGCGATCGCCGGTCACCAGCACCTGGCGATCGCCGACGACGGTGAGACGGGTGCCCTCCTGTTCGGCCGCGGCATCGTACAGCTCGACAACCTCGCTGGCGATTTCCACCAGATTCACGGTGCGGAACGCGCCCTTTCGGGCCTGGGTCTCGATTTGCGCAATCCGCGTGAGCGACGAGAATATCCGCAGAACCGCATCGAGGTCGGCGATCGTGTCGCCGATCAGGATCTGGTCGTCCTCGCCGATACGCTGGGCGTGATAAGCCTTCTCCAGCCGTCCGCGCATTCGCGTCAGCGGCGTCCGCAGGTCGTGCGCCACGTTGTCGCTCACTTGCCTGACCTCCCCCATCAATGTTTCGATGCGGTCCAGCATCAGGTTGAGGTTCTCCGCAACGCGATCCCATTCGTCATGGCTGCCGCGGAGAGGAATTCGCTTGTCGAGGCCGCTCCGCATGATGGCCCGGCTGGTCGCGTTGATCGATTCGATTCGCCCCACCGTCCGGCGCGTCACCAGGACGCTGGCTACCCCCGCGACCACAAACAGCAATGCGGCGACCGAGATCATGGCCGTTTTGATCTGGTCGGCGAAGCGGTCGAGATCGCTGATATCCTTTCCCACCAGCAGACGGTCGCCGCCCGGAAATGTCTGGAGCATCGCTCGCACCAGCGGCCGGTTTGTCGCGTGGGGCAACGGTTCGCCCGCACGAAACTCCGTCCATCCCCGGGCGGCCGTGACCGTCGATGGCCATGCCGTGAGATTGCCGCCCAGCGCGGCCAGGGAAGGATCAACCACGATATAGACGTTGTCCGCAAAACTCTTCTCGGCGATCCGCTGCTTGATCAGGGCAATCAGGCCATCGCGCCCCGAACGTTCGTACGCGCTTTCAAGGCTCGAATACTCCGTCATGATGCCGCGGTCCGACCGGCTGCGCACATAGGAGGAGGTGGACAGGTAGACATAGGTGAAAAGCGCCGACACGATCATGCCGAATGTCCCGATCGCGATCAGCGCCTGCTTGAAAGTCGACGATCTGAGGGTCTTAACCAGGAGCACGGAGACAATACCCGATGCCGCGAACCGTGTGGATCAGCGGATAGGCTTGCTGGTCGTCGACCTTGCGGCGTACGCGCCCGACATAGACGTCGATAATATTGGTCGAGGGATCGAAATGAAGATCCCAGACGTGCTGCAGCAGCATGGCGCGGGACACGACGCGGCCTTCGTTGCGAACCAGATACTCAAGAAGCTGGAATTCCCGGGGAAAAAGCCCAATATCCTTGCCCCGCCGGCTGGCGGTCCGCGATACCAGGTCGATTGCGAGATCACCGACGCGCAAGATGGTTTCTTTGACAATGGTCTCGCTGCGCCGGCCAAGCGCCTCGACGCGCGCCAGCAGTTCGACGAACGAAAAAGGCTTGACCAGATAGTCGTCGCCCCCGGCGCGCAGGCCGCGAACCCGATCGTCGACTTCTCCGAGCGCACTGACGATCAGCACCGGTGCGGCGATGCCGCCGTCGCGCAATTGACGCATGACCGCGATCCCGTCGATGTCCGGCAGCATGCGGTCGATCGTGATGACGGCATAGTCGCCACCGGCGCCGCGGCTCAGCGCCTCGTTACCGCTGGTTGCCAGATCGACATGGTAGCCGCTGGTCGTGAGCGATTCCACGAGCTGACCGGCGGTTTCCGGATCGTCCTCAACGACCAGAATGCGGCGATGGCCTCCCGTCATGGTCCGTCTCCGAATGACTGGCCAAATGATTGGCCAAGAGCGGAATTCGCTCCAACTGGAACTGGAAACCGCAAGGGGACTTCCATTTGCAACAGCTTGCGCAATCTAACGGTGGCATGAATAGGTGATGATCGTCACCAGCCGGACCTGAACTGTCGTTCAGCCCGAATGTTCCAGTGACGACCATCACTATGTCTGGATCCTAGCTCACGACACGGAAGCGATGGGACGCGGTACAGTCCGCCAACGCGTCAGATGTTGCTCCAGCAACCCGCCAGATCAAGATAGCAGCGGTATTCCATCAACCGCTCGCGCTTCAGTAGTAGCCGTACGCGCGGCAGACATTGACCCGTCGCCATCCGTATGGCGTCCACGTCCTGCGCCAGCAACTGTCGTAGGCTGCGTAGGCGAAGGGCGCACCAACGAACGCAAAGCGATGGTGGTGGTGGTGGTGCCGGTGATGGAATCGGCCGTGATGGGAAAACCCTGGATGCCTAAAATGCCCGCCCGCGAAGCGGTTGCCCGAGCTGCCTGCGAAGCGGCTGCCCGCGAAACTCGTGCCGCCGGCTCGCGTGCCGCCGCCGGTGCCGACATGCATGCCGCCACCTGTTCCTCCCGCTCGTATGCCGCCGCCCGTGCCGCCGACCTGCATGCCGCCACCCGTTCCACCGGCAGACATGCCACCGCCGCCGCGACCACCGCCGCCCGCCCCTCCGGCAGACATGCCACCGCCGCCGCCCATCCCGCCGGCCGACATGCCGCCGCCGCCCGCCCCCCCGGCCGACACGCCGCCGCCGCCGCCACCGCCACCGCGTTGCGCGAGCACGGGTGAGGCAACAGCAAGCGTCGTAGCCATCGCACCGGCGATGAGACAATGAAGAAGCTTGTTGTTCATCACAATCCTCCGTGTTGATTGCAGCGACCATAACGTCGCAACAAAGAGGAAGACGACCAGGAGCCCAAAATGATCCAGTGGTCTCGAATGAACAATGCGACAGTTTCTGACACGGAAGTTAGTTTCGCCGCTCTGCTGCAGAGATCGGCTTCACCTTGACAGTGCGCTCGACAACACCAGTTCCAGTTCCTGCCTGACGTCATCAAGCGGCTGGGCGCTGCGCGCGGCGCGGCACATCGCGACCGTTCCCTCCGTCGATGCGATGACGAGCGCCGCCAGCCGCCGCGCGCGCGCGGGCGCTACGCCCTCGCGGCGCAACGCCGCAAACATGATGCGCTGCCAATCGGCAAACACGCCATCGGCAAGATCGAGCAGATGCCGTTGCGCGGCTTCGTCCGGCGCGCCGTCCTTCTCCGTCGCATCGTTGACATATTGCTCGACCGCGACCGCGAGCACTGGGCAACCGGCCTGGAACTTGGACTTCTCCAGCGTCTGACGCCACAGCGCGATGAAGGCGCGCAGACCTGCAATCGCGCCACGCGATTGGACCAGATGCTCCAGCGGCCCGCTCACCTGCTTACCCGCAAATGCCAGCGCGTCCTCGATCAACTGCTGCTTGCCACGCGGAAAGTGATGGCCGATCGATCCCCGCGGCGTGCCGGTGTGGCGGACCACCTCGCGCATGCTGGTAGCATTGACGCCGCGGCGGCTCATCAGGTCGGCGGCGCCTGCCACCATCTTTGCGCGGGTATCTGACATCGGAGATCCTTTTCGGTCGGATGGCTCATCCTAGAATATGACACTTGACATAGCCAGCCCAATGTGGAGCTATGACAGTCGTCATAGTCGGGAGAATGCCGCAACCGGGAGGCGCGTAATGACCTTTATCCATGTGATGACGCCGCAAGGGCGGCTGAATGCCGATCAGCGCCGTGTATTGGCGAAGACGCTGACGGACGCGGTGCTGGTGCCGGAAGTCGGCAAGCTCACGCCGGAAGCGCGTCTTGGCTATCAGGTGCATTTCGTCGAGCGCCCGCTCGACATGATCGCGCATGGCGGCGAATTGCTTTCAGACAGACCGAGCGACGTCATGCTGATCGACGTCGTGGTGATGGACTGCTGCTGGACACGCGAGGATCGCGCTACCGTCATTCGCAACATCCACGCCGCGCTGGCAGAGGCCTGCGGGATGAAGACGCCCTCGCCGGCCTGGTGGATCAATTTCCGTATCATCGAGGAAGGAAGCTGGGGATCGCGCGGCGGCGTGCTGTCGTTCCTCGACCTGCTCGACCATGGCGCATCGCATTTTTCGCCGGAACGCGCCGCGGCAATCCGCACCGCACTCGCCGTCAAATACGAGCGATAGACGCGCACGCCTCCCACTGCATTCGAGACAATCAGGAACGGAGAAGATCATGAGCCCCGAAGGAACAATCCGCACCGAAATCCATGATCGCATCTTCAAGATCATCATCGACAACCCCGCCAAAAAGAACGCGTTCTCGCCTGCGATGATGGAGCAGTTGTCGGACGCGCTGACGGAACTCCACAACAACGACAACTATTGGGTCGGCGTCATCTGCGCCGAGGGCAAGGATTTCACCGCCGGCCTCGACATGCCGAAATTCTTCGGCCCCAACGCCGAGAAGCGGAATTTCAGGGAGGGCAATGTCGACGTCTTCGGTCTGCAGAAGCGTTGCAAAAAGCCGATCGTGTCAGCGGTGCAGGGCATCGTCTTCACCATCGGCATCGAGTTGATGCTGGCCGGCGACATCGTCGTCGCCGCCGACGACGCCCGCTTCTGCCAGATGGAATCCAGGCGCGGCATCGCCCCGCTTGGAGGTGCGCATTTCCGCTTCCTGTCGCGCACCGGCTGGGGCAACGCGATGTATCATCTGTTCCTGTGCGATGAATTCTCCGCAGCACGTGCCCGCGAGATCGGCTTGGTCCAGGAAGTCGTGCCAGCCGGCCAGCAAATCGAGCGGGCGATGGCGCTCGCCAGGATCATTGCCGGCAACGCGCCGCTCGGCATTCAGGTCACCAAGGAAGCGGCCCTTCAATATGTCGAGCACGGCGAGGCGGCCGCCATCGCCTACATTCCAAAAGTCCGCGAGCGCGTGCTCAACAGCGCCGATGCGCGCGAGGGCATTCAATCCTTCATCGAGCGGCGCGCTGCGGTATTTCAGGGCAGATAGGCGCGGGGCGGCCCGGCCCTCATCCTGTCAGGATCGATTTCAATGAGTCGCGCTCTTCCGCGATGAAGTCGAAGAACGCCGCGATACGCGGGACGCGCCGGATATCCGGGTGGGCCAGGAGCCGCCAGCTTCGGGTCAATTCGGGGATGGGCCCGAGAACGCGGACGAGATCCGGCTCCGCATCGCCGAGCGCCGTCGGCAGCGGGCCGAGGCCGACACCGGATTTCACCGCCGAGACCAGCCCGAGCACGCTGTTGTTGCGCACCGGCATATTGGCGCCGGGCGCGACTTCCTTCAGCCACTTGGCAGCGCGGTGGTTGGCGAGCGTCTCATCGAAACCGACGAGCGGGTGGCGCGACAGATCCTCGATGCGTTCCGGCTTGCCGTGACGCTCGATGTAGCCATGGCTGGCATATACCGCCCAGATCGAGTCGGCGATCTTGCGGCCCACCAGTTCGTCATCGGTATCGCCTGAGCGAAACGCAACATCCACCTCGCCCTTCGACAAATCAAGATAGCGGTCGCTGGTGATGAACTCGACGCGAAGTTTTGGATAGAGGGCATGGAAGCGGTCGATCAGCGTCGACTGCGTCATCCGGAACACGATCGGCTCGGGGCAGGTGACGCGGATCACGCCCTTTAGCTCCTGCTCGACGTCGGTTGCCCGCCTTTGGAAATCATCGACCGCTGCCTCGATGCGCTCGGCATATTTCAAGAGCGTGTTGCCATACTCGGTCAGGCGATAGCCAGTGTTCTGCCGCGTCACCAGGGCCCGCCCGAGCCTGCGTTCGAGTTCTTCGAGGCGGCGGTGCACCGTCGACTGGCTGGTGCCGAGCGCCTTGCCGGCCGCGATGGTGCTGCCGTGACGCGCCACCGCAAGGAAGTATTTCAGGTCGTTCCAGTCGAACATCCGCCCATTATGCACTTTTGGAGCGGGCCCTAGCAATCTTGCGGCTCCCGCGGCGTGGCCGTGCTGCCTAGGCTGCTGCGTCGAAAACAGCGTAGTGATTGACGAAAGGAGCGATACATGCGTTGCCATCTTGTGCCGGGCATCACCCTGCTCGCCGGCCTCGGCCTGAGCCATCCCGCATCGGCGCAGCAGCACGGGGCGCCCGCGCCTGACATCGCCAAGCCGAACATGGTGCTGCAGCAGGTCGTCGAGGGATTGCCAAGGGACGACAAGCAAACAGTCTGGGTGATGACCGCAACGTTCAAGCCGGGCGACAAGACCGTGTATCACACCCATCGCTTTCCGGTGACGGTCTACGTCCTCGAAGGCACCTTCACGCTCGAACTCGACGGCCGCCCACCGCTTAACGTCAAGGCCGGCGAAGCGATGGTCGAACCGCCCAAGGTGGCCATGACCGGCTATAACCGCAGCGCCACCGAGCCGACCAAGGTCGTGATCTTCTATGTCAGCGCCAATGACACGCCGTTCCTGGACTTGCATTCGCACTAGCACTACTTTGGCAGATTTACTCACGCCGCCGCTCGTTGCAAATCCATTTTCGGCAATGCGGGCATCGCTGCGGCGGTAGTCGAGCGATGAGTTCGAGGATGGCGTGGCGCACGGCTGGCAACG
>NZ_MAXC01000023.1 GCF_001693485.1 Bradyrhizobium sp. LMTR 3 | reverse complement strand
TAGATTGGCCGACCTATCCTCTTCCAACCCCATCAGGTGGCGGCCCTGCGCCGACCCCGCACAGAAGCGAGACCCCGGCGGGCGGACAACGCAAAGGGATTGACTAATCGAGGCCCGTTACAGAAGGGTGGGCAAAGCGCAGCGTGCCCACCATGTTCTGGCACAATCGTCGCAATGGTGGGCACGCTTCGCTTTGCCCACCCTACGATTCTTCGGAGGCCCGGCTCATGTCCGACACCCACGCTCCCCGCATCGCCCTGCTCGGGGTCCCCATCGAGATCGGGGCCTCGCAACTCGGCACCTTGATGGGACCGGACGCGCTGCGCACCGCGGGTATCGGCCGCATCCTCGATCAGCTCGGCTTTGCCGTCGAGGACCACGGCAACATGGCGAAGCCCGACATCGCGCCCGCCGAGGGCCCGCCGCCGGCAAACGCCAAATATTACGACGTGATCAAGACATGGATCCGCGCGCTCAGCGAACGCTCCTATGCGTTGGCGCGTTCCGGCTCCATTCCAATCTTCATGGGTGGCGATCATTCGCTTTCGATGGGATCGGTGAACGGCGTCGCGCGCTACTGGCAGGAACAGGGGCGGCCG
The DNA here is from genome assembly GCF_001693485.1 of Bradyrhizobium sp. LMTR 3. Lineage (GTDB taxonomy): Bacteria > Pseudomonadota > Alphaproteobacteria > Rhizobiales > Xanthobacteraceae > Bradyrhizobium. The sequence goes on along the minus strand of NZ_MAXC01000023.1, from coordinate 642,406 downwards.
CTGTTCGTGCTCTGGGTCGATGCCCATGCCGACTACAACACGCCCCAGACGACGGAAACCGGCAACATGCACGGCATGTCGGCCGCATTCCTGTGCGGCGAGCCTGGCCTCGACGATCTGCTTGGCGGCGCACCCCGCGCCTCGATCAGCCCCGACCAACTCGACCTGTTCGGCATCCGCTCGATCGATCCGCTGGAGAGAAAGCTGGTATTCGAACGCCGCGTCGCGATCGCCGACATGCGCGTGATCGACGAGTTCGGCGTCGGCGTCCTGATCCGCAAGGTGATCGAGCGCGTGCGGGCACGGAACGGCGTGCTGCATGTCTCTTTCGATGTCGATTTTCTCGATCCGACCGTGGCGCCCGGCGTCGGCACCACGGTCCCGGGCGGCGCAACGTATCGCGAGGCGCATCTGATCATGGAGTTGCTGCACGATTCCGAACTGGTGCGCTCGGTCGACGTCGTGGAGCTCAACCCGTTTCTCGACGAACGCGGACGCACCGCGCGCGTCGCGGTCGAGCTGATCGGCAGCCTGTTCGGCCTGCAGATCACCGATCGGCGGACGCCCAGCAACGCGGTGTTGCCGGGTAACGGCTAGACGGGCCGTGAGCTGATTGAAATCAGCTCACGAGACGATGGCGGCTTCCGCGCCGGCGCGCACCCGAACCGGCAGCAGCAAATAGTGCACGCCATTGCTCTCGGCCTTGGGAAAGCGGCCCGCGCGGATATTCACCTGGATGGAAGGCAGCAGCAGCGTCGGCGCTGACAATGTCGCGTCGCGGGCTTGCCTCATGGCGACAAACGCTTCTTCCGTGACGCCGCCGCGAAGATGCACGTTGCTCTCGCGCTGCTCGCGCACCGTGGTTTCCCAGGCGTAGTCATCGCGACCAGGCGCCTTGTAGTCGTGGCACATGAACAGGCGCGTGTCGTCGGGGAGACTCAGTAGCCGCTGGATCGAACGATAGAGCTGGTGTGCATCGCCGCCAGGGAAATCGGCACGTGCGGTGCCGTAGTCGGGCATGAACAGCGTGTCGCCGACGAACACGGCGTCGCCAATCTTGTAGGACAGGTCAGCGGGCGTGTGACCCGGCGTATGCAGGACCTCGACGGTGAGTTCGCCGATGCCAAATGTATCGCCGTCTGCGAACAGGCGGTCGAAATCGCTGCCGTCGGTACGCAGGTCCTGCGCATTGAAGACGGGCCGGAAGATTCGCTGCACATCCTTGATGTGATCGCCGATGCCGATCCGTGCGCCGGCTTTCGACTTGATATAGGGCGCACCCGACAAATGGTCGGCATGCGCATGGGTCTCCAGCACCCATTCGATGGTCAGCTTTTCTTGGTTGGCTGCAGCCAGAATGGCTTCGACCGAACGGATGTCGACGGTGCCGTCGCGCGGGTCGAAATCAAGCACGGGATCGATCACCGCCGCACGGCGGGTCACTGGATCGGCAACCAGATAGCTAATGGTGTTGGTGGGCTCATCGAAGAACGCCCTGATGATGGGTGCTGGTAGATGGGCTGAATGGGGCATTGGGTCCGAACTCCTGAAGGGAAGTACTATTGACAATTATATTAGCTATATCTAATTTAGCAATACATAATGTATATATAGGGAATACCCGTGACGACCCCGTCGGCGATGGAAATCAGGGACTTCGAGGCCAACGCCCAGGCGGTCGCCAATATCCTGCGCACGCTCGGCAACGAGCGGCGGCTGATGATCCTCTGCAAGCTGGTGGAAGCCGGCGAGATGACGGTCGGTGCGCTGGTCGAGGCGGTCGGTCTCACCCAGTCTGCGCTGTCTCAGCATCTGGCGAAGATGCGCGACGACGACATCGTGAGCTCTCGCCGTAACGGTCAGACGCTCTGGTACCGCGTCGCCGATCCTCGGATCGCGCAATTGATCGCGGAACTGCACCGACTGTTCTGCCGCGCGATGCCTGCAACCTGATCCGCAAGAAAAGGAGTTCGACCATGTCACTTCCCCATATTTCTCCCGCCAAGGCGAAAGAACTGATCGATCGCGGTGCGATCCTCGTCGACATCAGAGAGTTCGACGAGCATTCGCGCCGCCGTATCGCCGCCGCGCGCCATGCACCGCTCTCGCGCATGGAGCGGATCGATATCGGAACGGACGCGCCGGCCGTGATTTTCCACTGCCGCTCCGGTAACCGGACTGCCAGCAATGCCGCGCGCCTCGCGCAGTGCACCGACTGTGATGCATTCATTCTCGACGGCGGAATCGACGCCTGGAAAAGCGCCGGATTGCCGGTGATCGAAAGCAAGGGCCAGCCGATCGAGATCATGCGGCAGGTTCAGATCACGGCCGGCTCGCTGGTTTTCGCCGGCACCGCGCTGGGGACGCTCGTTCATCCCGGTTTCTACGCACTTGCGGCATTCGTTGGCGCCGGCCTGGTTTTCGCTGGCGTTAGCGGCTCCTGCATGATGGCGCGGCTGTTGTCCTTCGCGCCGTGGAACCGCCGGGCGGCCAAAACTGCCATCGCCTGAGGAGTAACAAGACATGCCGATCCATTTCGCGGATATCGCGACGGTGCTGTCGGGTAGTGCCGTCGGATTCATCCTCGCTCTGGTCGGCGGCGGCGGTTCGATCCTCGCGGTACCGCTCCTGGTTTATGGCGTCGGCGTCGCATCGCCGCATGTGGCGATCGGCACCAGCGCGATTGCGGTGGCGATCAGCGCGCTTGCCAACGTGATGGCGCACTGGCGCGCGGGCAACGTCCGGTGGCCGTGCGCAATCGTATTCTCGCTCGCGGGCATCGCCGGCGCGTTTGCCGGCGCCGGTGTCGCCAAGCAACTCGACGGCGAGAAGTTGCTGATCCTGTTCGGCCTCCTGATGATCGTCATCGGCGCATTGATGTTGAAGAAGCGCGCAGGCCGCGGCGATCCCGCAATCCGGCTGACGGCTACGACCGCGCGACAACTGATGCCGATGCTGGTCGGCACCGGCTTCGCGGTCGGACTGCTCGCCGGCTTCTTTGGTATCGGCGGTGGCTTCCTGATCGTTCCCGGCCTGATGCTGGCGACCGGCATGCCGCTGATCACCGCCATCGGCACTTCGCTGGTCGCCGTCGTCGCCTTTGGCGCTTCGACCGCGGCCAGCTACGCCATGTCCGGGCTGATCGATTGGCAACTGGCCGGTCTGTTCATCGCGGGCGGCCTGTTGGGCGGATTGGCCGGGATCGTGACCGGCAGATTGATCGGCTCGCAGGACAAGGCGTTGCGGTCGGCCTTCGCCGGCATCGTCATTCTCGCCGGCGGATACGTCTGCCTGCGCGGCGCGCTGCCGCTTCTGTGAACGAGATAGTCCATCCGCCCGCAAGCAAAAAGGGCGGCCCGATGAGCCGCCCTTTTCAGCCAATCCATCTGGCCTGAGCCTTACTCCGCCGCGAGCTTCAAATCCGGCGCAGCAGCGCGAACTTCGGCGTCGACCTGGGCTTCGAACTTGGCAAAGTTCTTCTGGAACATGCCGACCAGGGCGCGCGCGGTCTTGTCGAACTCGGCCTTGTCCTTCCAGGTGTTGACCGGATTGAGGATCTCGCTGGGCACGCCCGGCAGCGCGGTCGGCACCGCAAAACCGAAATACTTGTCGGTTCGGAATTCGACGTTGCGCAACGAACCGTCCAGCGCTGCGGTCAGCAGCGCGCGCGTCACCTTGATCGGCATCCGGCTGCCTGTGCCGTATTTGCCGCCGGTCCAGCCGGTATTGACCAGCCAGCAATCGACATTGTGCCTGGCGATCAGCTCGCGCAGCATGTTGCCGTAGACGGACGGATCGAGGGGGAGGAACGGCGAGCCGAAGCAGGTGGAGAATTCCGGCTGCGGCTCGTTGCCGAGACCGCGCTCGGTGCCGGCGACCTTGGCTGTGTAACCGGACAGGAAGTGATACATCGCCTGCGCCGGCGAGAGCTTTGCGATCGGCGGTAGCACGCCGAAGGCATCAGCCGCCAGCATCACGACGTTTTTCGGCTGGCCGGCGCGGCCGGTGCGCGAAGCGTTCGGGATGAAATCAAGCGGATAGGCCGAGCGGGTGTTTTCGGTCTTCGATCCGTTATCGAAATCGACCACACGGGTGTCTTCGTCGAGCACGCAATTCTCGAGCACCGCGCCGAAGCGGCTGGAGGCGGCGAAGATCTGCGGCTCGGCTTCCTTCGACAGCTTGATGCACTTGGCGTAGCAGCCGCCTTCGAAATTGAAGACGCCGTCATTGCCCCAGCCATGCTCGTCGTCGCCGATCAGCGTGCGGTTGGGATCGGCGGAGAGCGTGGTCTTGCCGGTGCCGGACAGGCCGAAGAAGATCGCAGTGTCGCCCTTGGGTCCGACATTGGCCGAGCAGTGCATCGGCATCACGCCCTTGGCGGGCAGGTAATAGTTCAGCGTGGTGAAGACCGACTTCTTCATCTCGCCGGCATAATAAGACCCGCCGATCAGGACGATCTTGCGGGCGAAATCGATCGCGACGACGTTCTCCGAGCGCACACCGTGACGTTTAGGGTCGGCGCGGAAGCTCGGCAGGTCGATGATGGTGAGTTCAGGCACGAAATCGCGCAGCGTCGACGCCTCAGGCCGGATCAAGAGCGTGCGGATGAACAGCGAGTGCCAGGCGAGTTCGGTGAAGACGCGCGTCTTGATCTGGAAGCTCGGATCGGCGCCGCCGTAAAGATCCTGCGCATACAGCGTCATGCCTTCGGCATGCTTGAGGAAGTCGGCATAGAGCGCGGCAAACTGCTCCGAGGTGATCGACTGGTTGCCGGCCCACCACATGTTCTTGTCGGTGGTCGCATCACGCACCGTGAACTTGTCCTTGGGACTGCGGCCGGTGAATTCACCGGTGTCCGCGCAGAGCGCGCCGTCGGCCGACAACACGGCCTCGCCGGCCGCGAGTGAATATTGATAGAGCTGCGGCGCACCGAGATTCCAGTGCACCATCTTGAGATTTTTTAAGCCGAATTTATCGGCGCCGAATGCACCGTTGCGTAGACCCGTCTCTTGCACGAAGAAGTCCTCCTCGAACCCGCGTTACTCGATCGCGCGCATGTCGCTTGACGCGCTCTGTCGCGGTGAACCCTGAATATAGCCTTCCGGCCTCGGTGCGGCGACCTATATTGTTGAACGCCGTGCTTGCCAAGCCGATCCACGCGATTTGGTTTATTCCAGCGCGGAAGGTTGATTTGCATCAATCGCTTGCTGCACTGCTTTGCGCTGGTTTGCCCTCTTGGTTGCGCGACCATCCGCCGTTGGCGAGTTCGGCCGGCAATTGTTGCGTCGCACAATCAGAACATTTCAGCGCGCGGAGCGTGTTTTCATGACGAAGCTTTCCGCCCGTGACCGCTAACTGCACCATCGCTTCGTTGTACGACAATAGCGCCTGAATCTTCTTCACTGTCATCGGCGGTGAATTCGACAGCGCGGCGTGGTTGATCGGTGACGGCAAGCGTTAACCCTTGCTAGCCCTTGGCCCGCGCCTCGCCTGCCAGCCGTACGAGCATCTTGCGCAACGCCATGGCGCTGGTGACCCGTTCCGGGAAATCCAGCCGCAGCGTCGCGGAGCCGGCCTGCATGTCCATGCCGTCGGGGTCGCAACCGGTGCAGCGCCAGTCTGCGGACTCGGCGCCCAGCAGTTTGGTCGCGTAGAGGTTCATCGCCTCGCGGTGATCCTCATTCATATGCTCGACAGCGCCCTGCTCGGCTTCCAGCAAATCGGTGGCATCGCCGATCTCCGTCATGAATTGCTCGGGCCTGAGGTCGATGATGCGGCCGAAACCGGCGACCAGATGCAGGCCAGACGGGACGATCCGGAAGAACGAGAAGTCCTTGAAATCTACAAACGCTTCCGCCGATGGATGAGCGTTGAGATAGCGCCGGCGCAGGATTTTCGCGGCTTCCCCTTCGGCCTCCTCGGTCCGGCCCGCCAGCATGATCCGTGCGCCCTCCAGCGGATCTCCGGCGGCGCGCTCGTCCAGCATCAGCGATACCCTGCTGTCGGCGAGGATGTTTTTTGTGTGCAGCGCCAGCCGCGAAAGCAGCAGAATCGGCGACGCATCGGCATGGCTGGCGACGTTCACCAGCGAGCAATAGGGATCGCCACTTTCGGGCATAAGCGTGGCCAGTGCGCCCTGCCGGCTACGCCGCAGCAGCGAACGGGCCAGTTTGGAAGCATCAAAATCTGCGGTCGGCTGCATGGTTCCTTTCCGGCCATCTTATTGCAAAAAGGGCCTTTTCTCAGCGGGTCAGGGTGCTATATGGGGGCCGCACGTCTCCTTGGGGAGCGTTTTGCGGAACTCGGTCACACTTCAGCCTAGCTTGCATTGCTCGTTGATCGTGTACGAAGCCCATTTATGCGGCGTCTGGCTCAAGTGCCCGCCGTTTAAGCCACTCTCTTATTCGAAAGCAGAGGCTCATGCCCACAATCGCCCTGGTCGATGATGACCGCAACATTCTCACTTCCGTATCGATCGCGCTCGAAGCCGAAGGCTATCGCATCATGACCTATACGGATGGTGCCTCGGCGCTGGACGGCTTCCGCACCTCGCCGCCGGACCTTGCGATCCTCGATATCAAGATGCCGCGCATGGACGGCATGGAGACGTTACGCCGGTTGCGGCAGAAGTCCGATCTGCCGGTGATCTTCTTAACTTCCAAAGATGAAGAGATCGACGAATTGTTCGGCCTCAAGATGGGCGCCGACGATTTCATCCGCAAGCCGTTCTCGCAGCGCCTCTTGGTCGAGCGGGTCAAGGCCGTGCTTCGCCGCGGCCAGCCCAAGGATCCGACCGCCGTTCCGAAGGAGCCGGATGCACGCGCGCTGGACCGCGGCCTGTTGCGGATGGACCCGGAACGTCACACTTGCACCTGGAAGAACGAGCCGGTGACCCTGACGGTGACGGAGTTCTTGATCCTGCAGGCGCTGGCCACGCGGCCCGGCGTGGTGAAGAGCCGCAACGCACTGATGGACGCGGCCTATGACGACCAGGTCTATGTCGACGACCGCACCATCGACAGCCACATCAAGCGGCTGCGCAAGAAGTTCAAGGTGGTCGACGACGATTTCGAGATGATCGAGACGCTGTATGGCGTCGGCTATCGCTTCAAGGAAGCCTGATCTGCGTTTTCCGGGCGGAAGTGTTAACTGACACATCCGCCCGTTCGGCGTAAAGCGTAGAACTAGAAATTGGCGCATCACAACCGGCAGTTCAGCCATTGCTAGATCGAACGCAGCCCGATCCCAACCTGAACCACGAGGATGCTCTGGAGCTCCTCGATCGGGAACGCGTTGCCGAGGATAATGCGGGCGAGAAGGGCTGGCGGCGACCGCTCGGCTGGATGCGCCGGGCCGGGCAGTTCTTCTTCGCGCTCTCCTTCTCCAGCCTCACGCGCCGGATCGTCTCGCTCAATCTGGCGGGCCTCGTCGCGCTGGTGGCGAGCATTCTCTATCTCTCGCAATTCCGTGCCGGCCTGATCGATGCGCGGGCGCAGAGCCTTCTGGTGCAGGCCGAAATCATCGCCGGCGCGATTGCCGCCTCCGCCACCGTCGAAACCAACACCATCACGATCGATCCGGACCGGCTGCTCGACCTCAAGCCGGGCGAAAGCTACGGCGCACCGGACGAATCCTCGGGCCTCGATTTTCCGATCAATCCGGAGCGGGTCGCGCCGGTGCTGCGGCGGCTGATCTCGCCGACCAAGACCCGCGCCCGCATCTATGGCGGCGACGGCGGCATGATCCTCGACAGCCGCAGTCTCTATGGCCGCGGCGACGTATTGCGATTCGAACTGCCGCCACCTTCGACGGAGAAGCCGGGCTTCGTCGAACGCGCGCTGATCGCGATCCGCACCTGGCTCAATCGCGGCGACCTGCCGCTCTATCGCGAGCTGGGCCCGGAGAACGGCAAGGGCTATCAGGAAATCGTGCAGGCGCTCGACGGCGTCAAGAGCAGCATGGTGCGCGTCAACGACCGCGGCGAGGTGATCGTCTCGGTCGCCGTCCCCGTGCAGCGGTTCCGTGCCGTACACGGTGCGCTGATGCTCTCGACGCAAGGCGACGACATCGACCAGATGGTGACCGCCGAGCGGCTGGCGATCCTCAAGGTCGGCGGCGTCGCTTCGGCGGTCATGATCGTGCTGTCGCTCCTGCTCGCGAGCACGATCGCTGGTCCCGTGCGGCGGCTGGCCGACGGCGCCGAGCGCGTCCGCCGGCGCATCCAGACCCGCGTCGAGATTCCCGATTTCACCCGCCGTCGCGACGAGATCGGCCATCTGTCCGGCGCGCTGCGCGATATGACGAACGCGCTCTACAGCCGCATCGAGGCGATCGAGATGTTCGCCGCCGACGTCGCCCACGAGTTGAAGAACCCGCTGACCTCGCTGCGCTCGGCGGTGGAAACGCTGCCTTTGGCACGCAACGACACCAGCCGCGCGCGCCTGCTCGAGGTGATCGAGCACGACGTCAAGCGGCTCGACCGGCTGATCTCGGATATTTCAGACGCCAGCCGCCTCGATGCCGAATTGCAGCGCCAGGACATGGCCCCGGTCGATCTGCGGCGGCTGCTGACGACGCTGACCTCGGTTGCCAACGAAACCAGGCTTGGTCACGACGTCGCGGTCGAAGCGCGCTTCGACGGCCGCGGCGCCACCGATACGTTCTCGGTCCCCGGCCACGATTCCCGGCTGGGACAGGTGATCTCCAACTTGCTGTCCAATGCACAATCCTTCTCCACCCCCGGCGGGAAGGTGCGCGTCACCTGCCGCCGCGCGCGCGCGGAGATCGAAATCATCGTCGATGACGATGGGCCGGGTATCGGCGAGGATGCGCTGGAACGCATCTTCGAGCGCTTCTACACCGACCGTCCCCATCAGGGCTTTGGGCAGAACTCAGGTCTCGGCCTATCGATCTCCAAGCAGATTATCGAAGCGCATAACGGGCGGATCTGGGCGGAAAACCGCCACGGCCCGGCCGGCGACGACGGCAAGCCGAGTGTGGCGGGTGCGCGGTTCGTGGTCAGGCTACCCACGCCATGACGGCGGGCACGAGCGTGCACGCCTCCGCCGTGCTGGTGGGCGAGCGCGCCGTGCTGATCCGCGGGCCATCAGGCGCCGGCAAGTCGCGGCTGGCCTTCGATCTGATTCTCGCCGGCCGCGCCGGACAGGTTCCGCGGGCCGTTTTGGTCGGCGATGACCGTGTCCATCTCGACACAGTGGCCGGACAATTGTTGGTCCGCCCGGCGCGAGAATTGGCCGGGCTGATCGAGGTCCGGGGTCTCGGCATTCGCCATTGTGACTTTGTTGGGGAGGCGGTGGTGGGTCTCGTCGCCGACTTGGCGGCCAGCGATGCCGAGCGGCTGCCGCCGCCAGAAGCGCTCTCTACCCGCCTGAACGGTGTGTTATTACCGAGAATTCCTGTCGGAACCGGCTACCACCCCCTCCCGCTGATTGTAGCGGCCCTGACGACAACCGCCGGTTCAGGTTCCGTCCAACCTTTGGATGATTGTTCGAAGGGGATTGGTAACCATATAAGCCCCAATATCGCCACCGAATAAAGCGGCGCAGGCCTCACTCTTTACCGGCAAATTCCGGAACAATAGCCAAGATGCCCTCTTGCGCGGGGCCTCTGGATGGTCAAAGTGGCGCGTTCGTGCGGTGCACCAAAAAGCACCCGCGAGGAGTTTCCGATGATTGGTCTAGTGCTTGTGACCCATGGGCGCCTTGCCGACGAGTTCAAGGCGGCGCTCGAACATGTCATGGGTCCGCAAAAACAAATTGAAGCCATCACGATTGGAGCCGAAGACGACTCCGATCTGTGTCGAAGCGATATCATCGAAGCGGTGAATCGCGTCGACAGCGGCGATGGTGTCGCCATCCTCACCGACATGTTCGGCGGCACACCTTCCAACCTCGCAATTTCCTGCATGAGCCGCCCCAAGGTGGAAGTGCTCGCAGGCATCAATCTTCCCATGCTGGTCAAGCTTGCCAAGGTGCGCGAAGAGCGCTCGCTTCCCGATGCCATCGCGATGGCGCAGGAAGCCGGCCGCAAATACGTCACCATCGCCAGCCGCGTGCTCGCCGGCAAATGAGCGACGAGGCCGCGCCCGACAAGGAACTCGGGCCGAGCGTGCCCGCGGGCGCCATTTCGCGGGAACTTCAGATCATCAACAAGCGCGGCCTGCACGCGCGGGCCTCGGCGAAGTTCGTCCAGATGGTCGAACGCTTCAATGCCGAGGTCTGGGTGACGCGCGGCAGCGAGACCGTGGGCGGCACCTCGATCATGGGCTTGATGATGCTGGCAGCGGGACCTGGAACCTCGGTTACGGTCTCCGCGATCGGCCCCGAGGCGCAGCAAGCGGTCGATGCGATCGCAGCATTGGTTGCGGACAAATTCAACGAAGAAGGCGTTTGAGCGACCGGTGTTCGTAGGGTGGGCAAAGGCGCGCTTGCGCCGTGCCCACCATCTATCCGGGCGCTCGTCTCAAATGGTGGGCACGCGGAGCCTGTCATCGGGCGCGCATTCGCGCGACCCGTTGGCTTAGCCCACCCTACAGTCTGATACATCAAAACGGATTCGTCACGATCCCGCCGTCGGCGCGCAGCGCGGCGCCGTTGGTGGCACTGGAGGCTTTTGAGCAGACGTAGCAGATCAGATTGGCGATCTCTTCCGGCGTGGCGTAACGCTGCAAGAGCGACGCCGGGCGGCGTTCGCTGAAGGTGCGAGAGACGAGGTCGTCGACGGTGGTGCCCGCAGCTTTCGCGCGTGCGGCCAGGCGAACCGGCGCCATCTCGACCCAGGTGGGGCCGGGCATCACCGAATTTACAGTCACGTTGGTGCCCTTGGTGGTTTCCGCCGCGCCGCGCGCGATGACGAGCTGCGCCGATTTCGAGAAGCCGTAATGCACCATCTCCTTCGGAACGAAGACGCCGGATTCGCTGGAGACGAACACGACGCGACCCCAGTCCTTGTTACCAAGCATCCGCTTCAAATAGTGCCGCGTCAGCCGCACCCCGCTCATGACGTTGACTTCGAACATCCTCGACCAATCGGAATCCTCGATCTCGAAAAATCCCTTCGGTTCGTAGATGCCGAGATTGTTGACGAGAATGTCGACGTCGGGAAATTGCGCCACCAGCGCGGCACAGCCCGCCGCATGACCGAGATCGAATGCCGCCGCGTGCACCTTGGCCGACGGCGCAGCCTGCTCAACTTTCGCCACGGCCTCGCCGACCGCCGCCTGCTCGCGGCCGTTGACGATCACTTCCGCGCCCATTTGCGCAAGCCCGATGGCGGTCGCGAGTCCGATGCCGCGGGTCGAGCCGGTCACGAGCGCCGTTTTATCCGTCAGGTCGAGATCCATGCGTTATCCCTTCGAGTGATTTTTATCTGGCCGGCGGCACGATGAAGATGTTCCAGGCCGTCGCGGGGCCAGCCTTGCCGAGAAAGAATCGCCGCGTGGTCATCACGATGCGCTCGGCATTGACGGCATGGGCCTGCATCCACGCCTCGCATTTTTCCAGCTTCCAGTCGCCGACCTCGCAGATGCCGATGAAGCCGGATCGCTTCGCCTCCTCGAGCGAGGTCAGGCCGGACGACCACGGCTCGTCCGGCGTCAGCGGCGCCGGATGGTCGGGGCTGTAGAAGGTGACAGCCTGGCCGGTATCGGTATAGGCGGCGACTACCGGCCAGCGCGAATAAAACCGCGTGTGCCAGGCTTCCGTCAGTTCGCGGGCGAGTTCGGAACGCGCCCGGTAACTCGCGCCTGCGGTGCGCTTTTCATCCAGTTCGTAGGCGACGATCCTTGGCGATATCGCCAGCACGACGAGCGAAATGACGAGCCAGGTCGTGGTCAGGTTCAACAGCGCGATTTTCCGGATCCGTACCGCAGGGATCGCGACCAGCGCGAGCGGCATCAGGAAGAACAGCGGGATGCCCCAGTCGGTCTTGATGTAGACGTGGAATATCAGCGCACCCAGCGGCGGACCGATCGCCACCACCGCCTGGACGATCCAGACATTGATCGCCTGCGAAATGTTGACGCCGGTATTGGCGCCGCGCGTCAGGGCCGGAAACGGCATCAGGCGGAACGGCCGCCACATCAGCGCGATCGCGCCGAGTATCGCCGGCGCGGCCAACAGCGCGAGATTGTGCTTGACATAGCCCAGCGCGAGATCGCCGATCATCGCGCGATCGGTGAGAGAGTAGGTATCGCCGGCATAGGTGAGCGGGACGAAGTCCACCTGCTTCAGCCACATGAAGTGCGGGAGCATTGCGACCACGAGCGTGGCAATCGCGACCCATGGCGCCGGCGAACGCAGGAACTGCAAACGCTGCGGATGGATCAACGCGGCAAGGCCGACGGCGCCGATCATGGTCAGCACCCAGTATTTGGTCATCAGCGCCAGCGCACCGGCGAGCCCGAGCCACACGCCCGATTTGACGCTGCGTTTCTCGAACGCGTCGAGATAGGCCAGCACGACCAGCGGCAGCGTGACGAGTTGCAGCAGATCCGGATTGTACTTGAAGCCCTTGAAGTTGAAGATCGGATAGAGCGCGAGCATCACTACTACGAAGAACGCGCGGCGGCGATCGACCACGCGCAGCGCCAACAGCCAGCAGATCACGAGGGAGCAGCCGAGCGTCGCCATTGCCAATGCATAGGTCGCCCAGTCCGTGACCGGAAACAGCATGAACCAGACGCCGGCGACCCATCCCGACAGCGGCGGGTGCTTGCCATAGCCGAGCAGGAACTTCTGCCCCCAGGCGAAGGCCTCCGCGACGTCCATATGGACGTCCTGCCCGGTCTTCAGACTGACCAGGATCAGCGTCCACAGCACGGCGTGGACCACGGCAAAGCCGGTCACCAGCCACAGGCCGGCTTTGGGATCACTGGCGCGTGAGGCCAGCCACGCCGCCAGCCGCCGGATCGTGGGAATGCGCCTTAAGCGCGCGGCCGTGGGCGAAACGGATGCAATCGACATGGCCATTGCCTAGCGTGTTTTCGGCTCAAGTGGAATCAGCTTGGCGTGAAGAAAGCTCCTTGAAATACAGCAAGATGGTTGCCGCACGGGGACGCGAATGCTATCCCGCGCCCATGACAACTGCGCCCATTTCCAACATCCGCAACTTCTCCATCGTCGCTCACATCGACCATGGCAAATCGACGCTGGCTGACCGTCTGATCCAGATGACGGGCGGGCTGTCGGACCGCGAAATGGCGGGCAAGGAACAGGTGCTCGATTCCATGGATATCGAGCGCGAGCGCGGCATCACCATCAAGGCGCAGACGGTGCGGCTGAACTACCGCGCCAAGGACGGCAAGGATTACATCTTCAACCTGATGGACACGCCCGGCCATGTCGACTTCGCCTACGAAGTCTCGCGGTCGCTGGCGGCCTGCGAAGGGTCGCTCCTGGTGGTCGATGCCAGCCAGGGCGTGGAAGCGCAGACGCTTGCCAACGTCTATCAGGCGCTCGACAACAATCACGAGATCGTGCCGGTCCTGAACAAGGTCGACCTGCCGGCGGCCGAGCCTGACAAGGTCAAGCAGCAGATCGAGGACGTGATCGGGATCGACGCCTCGGACGCCGTGATGATCTCGGCCAAGACAGGCTTGGGCGTTCCCGACGTGCTGGAAGCCATCGTGACCCGCCTGCCGCCGCCGAAGGGCGATCGCGGCGCGGCACTGAAGGCGCTGTTGGTGGATAGCTGGTATGACGTATATCTCGGCGTCGTCGTGCTGATCCGCGTCGTCGACGGCACGATGAAGAAGGGCCAGCGCATCCGCATGATGGGCACCAACGCGGCCTATGACGTCGAGCGCGTCGGGTTCTTCACGCCGAAGATGGAGCAGGTCGACGAGCTCGGCCCCGGCGAGATCGGCTTCATTACCGCGGCGATCAAGGAAGTCGCCGACACGCGCGTCGGCGACACCATCACCGACGACAAGAAGCCGATCACCGAGATGCTGCCCGGCTTCAAGCCGGCGATCCCGGTGGTGTTCTGCGGCCTGTTCCCGGTCGATGCCAACGATTTCGAGACGCTGCGCGCGGCGATGGGCAAGCTGCGGCTCAACGACGCGAGCTTCTCCTACGAGATGGAAACTTCGGCCGCGCTCGGCTTCGGTTTCCGCTGCGGCTTCCTCGGGCTGCTGCATCTCGAAATCATCCAGGAGCGGCTGTCGCGCGAGTTCGATCTCAATCTGATCGCGACGGCGCCGAGCGTGATCTACAAGATGCACCTGACCGATGGGCAGGAGATCGAGATCCACAACCCGGTCGACATGCCCGATGTCGTCAAGATCGCCGACATCGAGGAGCCGTGGATCGAGGCCACGATCCTCACGCCGGACGAATATCTCGGCAGCGTCCTAAAACTGTGCCAGGACCGCCGCGGCTCGCAGAAGGAGCTCACTTACGTCGGCTCCCGCGCGATGGTGAAATACGATTTGCCGCTCAACGAAGTCGTGTTCGATTTCTACGACCGGCTGAAATCCGTCTCGAAGGGCTACGCCTCGTTCGACTATCATCTGACCGACTATAAGGTGGCCGACCTCGTCAAGATGCAGATCCTCGTCAACGGCGAGCCGGTCGATGCGCTGTCGATGCTGGTGCACCGGACCCGCGCGGAGGGCCGCGGCCGCGCCATGGTCGAAAAGATGAAGGAACTGATCCCGCCGCACATGTTCCAGATCCCGATCCAGGCCGCGATCGGCGGCAAGGTGATCGCCCGCGAAACCGTCCGCGCGCTGCGCAAGGACGTCACCGCCAAATGCTACGGCGGCGACATCACGCGCAAACGCAAGCTTCTGGAGAAGCAGAAGGAAGGCAAGAAGAAGATGCGGCAGTTCGGCAAGGTCGACATCCCGCAGGAAGCGTTCATTGCCGCGCTGAAGGTGGATAGCTGAGGCGAATACTCAAACACTCGGGCATGATGGGGACAGGGTCCGGCCTTGAGGCTCCCGCGGCCGCACAGCAAAAGATCGAAAACAACCCCATGCAAAGTAGCCGGCACCTGTCGGCGTTTCGAGCAACTCGACGTCTCCGCTGATCACGGCATGAGGGGATACTGCTCGTCTTCTTGCTCCGCGGCGGATAGGTCACCATCCGGCGGCGACATCACGCGTAAGCGCAAGCTTCTGGAGAAGCAGAAGGAAGGCAAGAAGGAGATGCTGCAGTTCGGCAAGGTCGAGGTCCCGCAGGAGGCGCTTATTGCCGCGCTGAAGGTGGATAGCTGATATCTATAAGCTACGTTTTCGCGATCCAAATTGACTTTTGCGGACGCCTGTCCTTACCCCTCGACATCCTCCCCGTTCCCATTTGCCACGGATTGGCAATGCCTCGTCGCGCCGCAAACGACGGTTAGGCGCATTCAAATATTCATACGTCGACAATTCCGGTGGAAATCTCGCTGAAAAGCGCGATAGGCGGCTGAATTCCTGACCTTCGTGGGCCTCCCGCCCTCGCTCCACCCTTCCCAGCGGCAGACACGCCTGCTGGCGGCGGCGTCGATAGACGATATGTCTAACGTTAGAAACACTAATTTTCTCAGTACATTAAGTTCACACGAGATAGATACGTACTGGGTCGGCGAGGGGGGCACTCCAGACAATCATCGAATTCTCTCGGCCGAAAACGGCGGTTAGGCGCATTCAAATATTCATGCGTCGACCAATCCGGCCGAAATCTCGCTGAAAATCGCGATAGGCGGCTGAATTCCTGACCTTCGTGGGCCTCCCGCCCTCGCTCCACTCTTCTCAGCGGCAGACACACCTGCTAGGCGGTGACGTCAATAGACAGTATGAATAACTGGTCTTTGTCGTTGGCCAAACCTGAAGTACATCATGCATCTATTATTGTGCTAAGCTATGTTCCATTGACGGGACCCTTCCTTTCAGTTATCCAACTGCCTCGAAACTGGAGGGGCACATGCCGAAAGCGGTCATCACGACTCAAACGGGTGCAACTGTTGCGATCGAGGGCACGCAAGCCGAGGTGACGGCATTGCTAGGCCTATTCGAACAGGGCGAACGGGACAGATTGATCCCGCCTGAAACTCGATCAATTCAGCTAGCGCCGAAATCCAAGCCAACTCCGATGGGACTGTTAGCCGAACTGATAGGAAGCGGTTTCTTCTCAACCCCGAGAGAGTTGGGCTCGGTACGACAGGCGTTGGAAGAACAGGGCCACTTTTATCCCGTGACGACTTTGTCTCCCTTGATGCTCCGACTTGTGCGCCGCAAGGAGCTGCGCCGTCTCAAGGATAGAAAGCGCTGGACGTACGTCGGCTAGCAAAAGGTGACATCAATGACCCAGAAGAGCATCACAGACATTATGGCGGCGATCGTTGCCGAATTAACGCCCCTACAGTCTGAAGAAAGGCAACGCGTTATCCAAGCCTCCCTTGTTTTGTTGGGCGAGTCACCTTTGGCAGCTAGCAAGAAATCTACTGCGGGCCTAAGCGACGCTGATGACTCCAGCGAAATGCCTGCTCGCGCTCGCACATGGATAAAGCATAACAATTTGTCGTTAGATCATATTCAACAAGTATTTCACGTAGGCAGTGACGGAGTTGAGATCATCATCTCAGAGATCCCCGGCAAGGGAAATCGAGACAAAGTTCGAAACGCCTACGTTTTATTGGGGGTTGCCAGATTAATTTCGTCGAACGATCCGAGATTTGACGACAAAGATGCTCGGGCCCTATGCGAGCGCTACGGTTTTTTCGATGGCACAAATCATATGAAGTACATGAAAGGAGGAAACGAATTTACAGGATCAAAGGAAAAGGGCTGGATACTAACTGCGCCTGGCCTAAAGCATGGCGCAGCGCTCATTCTCGATCTGACAAAGTAAGTTGACCAGCAGCCGATCAAGTAGCCAACCATGACCCCATTTGTGGAGATTGAACGCGGCCTCAAGAATTCGTTCGACGGGAAGCTGGTAGACGAGCTTTTAGCGGCATACAACGAAGCCAAGCGCAATTTCTATTTGGGCGGGCTTCGTCTCAGTGCTGTCGAAGGTGGACGGTTCTGCGAAGCGGCTTTTAGAATGCTCGAGCAAGCAATGAGTGGAAGTTTTACACCTATAGGAACCCAACTTCGGACCGAGAAAATAATCACCGCTCTAGCTCAAAGTACACAGTTATCCGAGTCTGTCCGAATCCATATTCCACGGGCGCTTCGCGTTGTTTACGATATTAGAAATAAGCGAGACACCGCTCATTTGGGAGACGGAATAGATCCTAATGAGCAGGACGCGACCTTCGTATCGTCCACCTTGGATTGGATTCTCGCCGAATTTGTTCGCCTACACCACGGCGTGTCTGCCAACCAAGCCCAGAGAATAATCGGGAATCTGGTCGCCCGGCGAGCTCCAACAGTGGAGGATTTTGCGGGATTTTTGAAAGTCCTGCGGACCGACCTTCAGGTTAGTGATCGCATCCTACTGTTGTTGTACGAGCGCGGCGCAGAGCGCGCCTCGTTCGAGCAATTATCGAGCTGGGTTCATCCAAAAATGAGAAGGAACCTCAGGCGTACCCTTGACCAGTTGGAACATGACCGAGCCTTCATTCATTCCGAAGCGGCCGCATTTCAAATAACTAAATCCGGCATTCAAGAGGTCGAGCGCAAAAAACTGCACGATGCCTTGCAGGCGTAATGCCGTTCCTATCCAGGCCGCGATCGGCGGCAAGGTGATCGCCCGCGAAACCGTCCGCGCGCTGCGCAAGGACGTCACCGCCAAATGCTACGGCGGCGACATCACGCGCAAACGCAAGCTTCTGGAGAAGCAGAAGGAAGGCAAGAAGAAGATGCGGCAGTTCGGCAAGGTCGACATCCCGCAGGAAGCGTTCATTGCCGCGCTGAAGGTGGATAGCTGACCGTGCGCACTGTACGTGCGGCGCAATGGCCGCATGCCGTTGTGGAGCAAGTCCACAATCCGAAGCGTTTGAATTTTCATACGTAACATGTTACGTATGAAATATGGCCACCACCCCGAAGAAGGCAAAGCCCCATACCCCGCAGCAGCGCATGGCCGCGCGCCGCGCGCGGTTGCGCGCACAAGGCTTGCGTCCAGTGCAGCATTGGGTTCCGGATTTGCGGGATCCCAAGGTACGGGCCGATTTGCGCCGGCAGGTAAAGCTGATGGCACGACACCCGGAAAATGACGCCATCGATTCCTGGAATGAAGCCGCATACGACTGGAGCGGCTGGAAGTGAAGCGCGGCAGTATCGTGCTGGTGGTCGTTCCAAGCGAATTGGGACGGCCACGGCCCGGCGTAATCGTACAAGCCGACGAATTCACCAAGGACTTGTCGACCGTGTTCGTCTGTCCACTCTCGTCCGACGTCCAGGAAGGGTTGCTGCTCAGGCCCATTATTGAAGCCGAACCTTCGAATGGGCTTCGTCTTCGTTCACAGATTATGACAGACAAGATGATCGCGCTGCGACAAGATCGTGTCCGGAGCATCATCGGCCAAATCGATTCCAAGACATCTGAACAGTTCGATCGTGCGCTGCTCGTCGTCCTCGGTCTCGCGCGGTGAACGCAAAGTCTCGTAGACCTTGCCCTCTCTCGCCGGATAGGCCACCATCACCCCGCTCAAATCATAAATACAAAAAAGAGAGCGGGAATACGCATGGGCAAGGCCTCCGGTTTATCCTACGGCTGGGTCGTCGTCGCCGTAGGCGCGCTGATGACCTGCGTCGCGTTCGGCTCGATGTTATCCCTAGCGGTGTTCCTGCAGCCGATTTCGGAGGCGATGGGATGGTCGCGCAGCGGCGTCTCGGCGGCAGCGACGATCAACTTTCTCGCCATGGGATTGGCGGCGTTCTTCTGGGGCACGCTATCCGACCGGTTCGGCACCCGCATCGTGGTGCTGGCGGGCACGCTGCTGCTTGGCGCCGGACTGATCGGCGCGAGCCAGGCCACCAGCCTGTGGCAATTTCAGTTGGCGTTCGGCGTCCTGATCGGGATTGCGGCCGGCAGCTTCTATGCACCGATGGTCGCGGTGGCGAGCGCCTGGGTCGAACATCGCCGCAGCCTCGCGGTGGCGTTGGTATCGGCCGGCATGGGCGTATCGCCGATGACGGTTGCGCCATTCGCAAGCTATTTGATCACGGCCTACGACTGGCGCACGGCGATGCTGATGATCGGCATCGTCGCCTTGGTGCTGTTGATCCCGGCCTCATTGCTGGTGCGACGCCCGCCGGAGCCGTCAACCCCTGCTGCCGCCAATGGCACCGGCGCGCCTGACGGGCAGTGGACGGTCGCGCAGGCGCTCCGAACGCCGCAATTCATCATCCTGGCATCCGCGCATTTCGCCTGCTGCGCGGCACATTCGGGGCCGATCTTCCACCTGGTGAGCTACGCCATGGTGTGTGGCATTGCGCCCCTGACCGCCGTCACCGTCTACAGCCTCGCCGGCTTCTCCGGCCTTGGCGGCCGTCTGCTGCTCGGCTTGCTGGCCGATAGCTTCGGCGCCAAGCACGTTCTGGTCTGTGGCCTGTTCGTGCAGGCCTTGGCGATCGCAACCTATCTCGCGGTCGGCCAGCTCGGCGAGTTCTATGCGCTGTCGGTTGTCTTCGGCCTCGCCTATGGCGGCGTAATGCCGCTATACGCCGTGCTGGTGCGCGAATATTTCGGTGTGCGCATCATGGGCAGCATGTTCGGCGCCGTGTCCGCGTTTGCCAGCCTCGGCATGGCACTGGGGCCGCTCGCCGGCGGATGGGTATTCGACGCCTTCCACGGCTATAATTGGCTCTATGTCGGCTCTTTCGCGATCGGCATGGCCGCCGTCGCCATAGCCTTGAGTTTCCCGTCCGCCAAGCGACCGCCGCAGCCGTCGCTCGATGTCGGTCGCGCGGCGGCGTGACAACGAAAGCCGAACCAGAAGAGAATGCGAGGATGCGAGGAAACGCATGAACAGGCAGCCCGGCATCGACCTTGTGGAACGCGCGCGGGCGCTGGCGCCACTGATCGCGCGCGAGGCCGACGAGACCGAGCGGACCCGCCGCCTGACTTCAGCGGTGACACAGACGCTGATCGAGAACGGGCTTTACCGCGCGCTGCTGCCGAAGCGTTTTGGCGGCGCCGAGGTGCCGCTTGAAACGTTCATGCAGATGCAGGAGGAAGTCGCCAAGGCCGACGCCTCGACCGCATGGTGCCTCGGCCAGTGCAGCGTCTGCGCCATGACTGCGGCCTATCTCGATCCCGCGGCTGCCAACGAAATCTTCAACGTTGCGCCCGGCATTCTGGCTTGGGGCGCGATCAACCACGAAGTCCAGGCGGTTCCCGGCGGCTACAAGGCCAGTGCGCGCTGGGATTTTGCTTCCGGCTCGCGGCAGGCAAGCTGGCTCGGCGCCCATGTCCGGGTCGTCGAAGCCGACGGCACGCCGCGGCGCAAGAGCGACGGTTCGCCGGAGATTCGCACCATCCTGTTTCCGGTAGCCAGCGCCACGATGCACGACGTCTGGGACGTGATCGGCCTGCGCGGCACCGGCACCGATTCCTATTCGGTCGACAATCTGTTCATCCCGGAAAAGTTCGCAGCGCTTCGCGACGATCCGGCAGCACTGCGCGAGAACGGGCCGCTGTACAAGCTCTCCACCAACATGGTTTTCGGCATGGGTTTTGCGGCGACCTCGCTCGGTGTCGCCCGCGCCACGCTCGATGCGGCGATCGACCTTGCCCGGGGCAAGACACCGCAAGCGTCAAAGGCGATGCGCGACAACAACGCCGTGCAGGGGCTGATCGGGCGCACCGAGGCACAACTGCGCGCCACGCGCGCCTATCTCTATGCCACTGCAGCGGATGTGTGGCACGACCTGTCGCGAGGCGCTATTATCACCGAAGCCAACCGCGTGGCGCTGCGTATCGCCTCGACATGGACGATCCACCAATCGGCCGCCGTGGTCGACACCGCCTATCACATGACAGGTGCAACGGCCGTATTCAATGCCAACAAGTTCGAGCGCCGCTTTCGCGACATGCACGCCATCGCGCAGCAGATCCAGGGCCGTGATGCCCATTACGAGGATGCCGGCCGGGCGATCCTCGCGGGCAATCTCGACGCACCGCCGACGACGCGATGAAGCGGCGGGCCCGGCCGGCACGCAAGAGACGGCTTCCGCCCGCTCGCATCCTGCTTTAGGTTCTGCAATGGAAGCTGGCAGGATGCGCTGACATTGCAATGAAGAAGACAGCACGGAAGCAAGCTGCAAAGCGCATTGCCAAACGGCCGAGCGCTGCCACCCGGGATGCTGCGGTGGAAGCCGTCTTCAAGGCCTATCCCAATCCGGTCAGGGCAAAGCTGCTGGCGCTGCGCCGGCTGATCTACGATACCGCAAAGACCACCGAAGGCGTCGGCGCCCTGGAAGAGACGCTGAAATGGGGGCAGCCGAGCTATCTCACGACCGAGAGCAAGAGCGGCAGCACGATCCGGATCGACCAGGTGAAGGACGAAGCCGGCCGCTACGCGGTCTATTTCCACTGCCAGACCGATCTGGTCGAGACCTTTCGCGAGCTGTATCCGGAACTGCGCTACGGCGGCAACCGCAGCATTCTGCTCGACGCCGGTGAAAAACTCCCCGCGGCCGCGCTGCGCCACTGCGTGGGGCTGGCGCTGACGTATCATGCGAGGAAGCGGAAGGTGAAATGACAGTCATTCCGGGGCGATGCGAAGCATCGAACTATGGTGCGCACTTGCGCACCTGAGAATCTCGAGATTCCGGGTCTGGTGCTAGCGCACCATCCCGGAATGACGCACGCCTCAATGACGATCCTCACGCCACCAGCGCTGCGCCCTCCGGCGCGCTCCAGTTGCCTTGCGTCTTCAACAGGCTGACGATCTCCGCATTGGGCCGCGCGCGGCTGAACAGGAATCCCTGCCCCTCGTGGCATCCCTCGTTGCGCAGGCAATTTACCTCGGCTTCGCTCTCCACGCCTTCCGCTGTAATCGTGACGCCGAGGCCCTTGCCGAGGCTGATGATCGAACGCACGATCGCCTGCGCGTCGGGATTGGCGGCGAGGTCGCGCACGAAGGACTGATCGATCTTGATCTTGTCGAACGGAAAACTGCGCAGGTAGCTCAGGCTGGAATAGCCGGTGCCGAAATCGTCCATCGAGATGCGAACGCCGAGCGCGCGCAGCGCATGCAAGGTCGCGAGCACCTCGCTGCTCTTCTCCAATAGCAGCGTCTCGGTAATCTCGAGCTCCAGGCGCTTCGCCGGCAGGCCGGACTGCTTCAGTGTTTCCACGACCAGCGACAAGAGATTGCCGACGCGGAACTGCAGCGGCGACAGATTGACCGCGACGCGGACGTCGTCGGGCCATTGCGCCGCATCCGTGCAGGCGCGGCGCAGCATCAAGCCGCCGACGGCGTTAATCAGCCCGGTCTCCTCGGCGACAGGGATGAATTCGGCCGGCGAGATCATGCCGCGCTCGGGATGCGGCCAGCGCACCAGCGCTTCGAAGCCGGTGATGCGTCCGCTCGCAAGATCGACCAGCGGCTGGTAATAGGGCCGCAGCGCATCGGTGTGCACGGCCTCGCGCAGCTCGGTTTCGATCTTGCGGCGGGTCTGGGCGCGCGCATCCATTCCCGCTTCGAAGAACGAGAACGTGCCGCGGGAATCGTTCTTGGCGCGCGACAATGCAAGGTCGGCGTTCTTCAAGAGTTTCTCGGACTCATCGCCGTCGCCGGGCGACATCGCAATGCCGATGCTGGCGCCGATGACGACCGAATGCCCGTCCAGAAGATAGGGGTCAGCGATCGCGTCCAACAGGCGCCTCGCCATGAATATCGCGTCCTCGGGTCGCGTCACCCCGCTCTGGATGACAGCAAATTCGTCGGAGTTGAGCCGGGCCAGCGCATCTTCCTCGCGCAGCATCGATTGCAATCGCTTGGCGACGCCGCGCAGCAGCTTGTCGCCGATGCCGTGGCCGAGCGTATCGTTGACCGCCTTGAAATGGTCGAGGCCGAGCACGAGCACCGCCACCTTCTCGGCGTTGCGGCGGGTGCGCAGCAGGATGTCGTCCATCTGCTGACGCAGCAAGTCGCGATTCGGTAGCCCGGTCAGCCCGTCATGCTGGGCCATGAACGTCAGCCGCGCCTCGGCGCGCTTGCGTTCGGTGGTGTCCATCAGCGCGAGCAGGACCGCAGGCCGATCGCCGTAAACAAGCTGGCGCGAATAGATCGCCAGATCGATCAGCGCGCCGTCGGCCCTGACATGCTTCCAGGCGTGGGCCGCGCGTTCGTCGCCGGCGTGTTCGCCGGTCCATGGCGGCTCGACGTCGAAGGCCTGCAGGTTGCGGATCGTGAGCTTCTCGAATTCACCGCGGCTGTAACCGTAGTGCTGGATTGCGGCGTCGTTGACGGCGATAATTCGTTCGTCACCCAGCGCGCAGACGATCATCGGAACCGGATTGCTGTCGAACAGCAGCCGGAACGAAGCCTCCTCAGCGCCCTTGCGAGCGACCTCAGCGATCGCGGGCCGGCGATTGGCAGACAGCTTCGCAGCGGGCTTTGCCGGCCGGCCAGGAAAACGGACAATCGACTGTTTCGGCTTCCTGGCAGCTTTTGGCTTCTTCTTCGGCATTACCACGCTCTACTCGCACTCTGCGTGCAAAGTTTTCAGATAAGTCTCTGAAAAAAAGGTATCTCTTGTCGCAGAAACTACTAACCGCACGCGCTCATGCCCCGCCTGACAGAACGGCACGCACACGCTTTGCGTGTACAAACTTGGTGCGAACCGCCGATCCACGGGGCATAATCGACGTGCGGCAGCCGGCACGGCTTCTCGCGCGGCGGATGCACAAGGAATGCGCGAAACGCCGCGCGTGCGCATAAATGTCCGTCAGTGACCGAGAGGGTTATCGCGCGGTTAATCCGACCACGTGCAACGACTGTTCAGCGAACTCCGAACAACATCGTCGAGAAGATCAATGCCGATGTGAACGAGGCCTTGCGCCAGCCTCAGGTGCAGGATCAGCTCAAGAAACTGTCCGCCGGTATTTTCGGCGGCCCGATCGACAAGTCATCCGCTTACATGCGCGAGGAAATCGACCGGTGGGCCGCGGTGATCAAGTCCGCCAACATCGAGTTGCAGTGAGAGCAGGCGTGAGCTGGTCCCGATGCGGGACTTGCTCGGATTGTTGCGCTGAAGTGGGGACCACGCAATTGTGCTGGCCGCGCCTCTCCCTGTTGCCGATTTCGTGCTACGCTTGCGCGAATTGAGTGATCCCTGAAACTCTCTGGTCCGATGCACCCGCGCCTGTTTCTGATCCCCCTGATAACCTTGCTAGCCGCCGCCTATGCCGCAAGCGCATGGGCGCAGGACAAGGGCACGGTCCATCCAAAACCGCTGCCGCCGCTGGCCAATCCCAACGATCCCAACATCGCCGCCAAGGAACTGTTCGGCCGCAAGGTGCTGCCGACGGCAACGCCGACGCGCGTGCACGGGTTCTATGCCCATGGCTGCATCGCAGGCGCCGAAGGGCTGCCGATCAACGGCGATAACTGGCAGGTGATGCGGCTGTCGCGCAATCGCCACTGGGGCCATCCCGACCTGGTCGCACTGGTCAAGCGGCTGGCCGCAAGAGCGCGCCGGGATGCCGGCTGGCCCGGCATATTGGTCGGCGACATGTCGCAGCCACGCGGCGGGCCGATGTTGACCGGGCATGCCAGCCATCAGGTGGGGCTCGACGCCGACATCTGGCTGACGCCGATGCCGAACCGGCAACTGTCGCGCAACGAGCGCGAGGAAATGTCCGCGGTGATGATGGTGCGCAGCGACCGGCTCGATATCGATCCGCAGACCTGGACGCCGACACATCTTGCGGTGATCCGCGCCGCCGCGCAGGAGCCCACCGTGCAGCGCATCTTCGTCAACGCCGCGATCAAGAAGGCGTTGTGCCGCGAAGCCAGGGGCGACCGCGGCTGGCTCCACAAGGTGCGGCCGATGTACGGCCATGACTACCACTTCCACATCCGCATGAAATGCCCGCCCGGCGCCAGCGAATGCGAAAGCCAGCCCCATCCGAACGAGGGCGAAGGCTGCCAGCCTGCCGATCTCGCCTACTGGTTCAGCGACGCGGTGCTGCATCCGAAACCGCCGAAAGTGCCGCCGAAGCCGAAGCCGCCGATGACGATGGCGGCGCTGCCGCCCGCCTGCAAGACGGTGCTGAACGCGCCGGATGCCAAACACGAAGTATCAAGCAGACCCACCGGAGAACGACGATGAAGATTTGGCCCCTGGTTGCATCGATCGCATTCGTCACGAGCGTGCACGCGCAGACCCCTTATGCAGGAATGCAGACGCGCTCGATCAAGGCGCTATCGGAGCGGCAGATTTCTGATCTTGGCGCCGGCCGCGGAATGGGCCTGGCGCTCGCGGCCGAACTGAACGGCTATCCGGGGCCGTCGCACGTTCTCGAGCTTGCCGACAAGCTCGAACTCTCCGCCGAGCAACGCGCCAGCATGCAGCGCCTGTTCGATTCCATGAAGGCCGAAGCGATGCCGCTGGGCGCCAAGCTGATCGAGCAGGAAGCCGAACTGGACAAGCAGTTTGCCACCCGCACCGTCACGCCCGAAAGCCTGAAGGCATCCACCGCGGCCGTTGCCGCCACGCAAGGGATGCTGCGCGAGAGCCATCTGAAATATCACTTGTCGACCGGCAGAATTTTAACCCCGTCGCAGATGACCAGGTATGCGGAGCTGCGGGGTTACGGCGGTGGCGGGCACAAGCGACACCATCACCATTGACGGCCCGGCTGCACCTTGCAAGCCGGTGCAGTCGCCTTTACCTCCCTTCCTATCCTGACTATTGTCAGGGCTGGCGATACCCCGATCGACCGCAAGTCTTTCGGGGAATACCGGAATGGCGCTTCCGATGGTCGCCTTACCCCAACCAACGCCTGTCTTGCGCGCGGCAACCGCAGCTCGCAATCATGCATGGAGCGCCCGATGAATCGTCTTGCCGGCCTTGTCCTGGCCTTCGCCGTGTCACTGGCAGCCATCCTCTCGCCCGCCGCCGCGCAGGAAAAGTCGCTGACCATCTTCGCCGCTGCCTCGATGAAGAATGCGCTCGACGAGATCGACGCCGCCTACTCCGCGAAGACCGGCGTCAGGATCACCGTCAGCTATGCCGCCAGTTCTGCGCTCGCCCGACAGATCGAACAAGGCGCACCGGCCGATGTATTCATCTCCGCCGATACCGATTGGATGGACTACGCGATCGGAAAGAAGACCATCAACGAACCGAGCCGGGTCAATTTGCTCGGCAACAGCATCGTGCTAATCGCACCGAAGGATTCGAAAATCGACCATGTAAACATTGGCCCCGGCTTCGATCTTGCAAAACTCGCCGGCGACGGCCGGATCGCCACCGGCGACGTGAAATCCGTGCCCGCCGGCAAATACGCCAGGGCAGCGCTGGAGAAGCTCGGCGCATGGCAGGCCGCTGAGCCGAAATTCGCGATGGCCGTCGACGTTCGTGCCGCGCTGACGCTGGTGGCGCGCGGCGAGGCGGCGCTCGGCATTGTCTATTCCACCGACGCCAAGGTCGAGCCCGGCGTCAAAATCGTCGGCACCTTTCCGGCCGATTCCCATCCCGCGATCATCTATCCCGTCGCGGCGACGACGACCGCGAAGCCGGAAGCCTCCAATTATCTCGCCTTCCTGCGCTCGACCGCGGCGAAGACGATTTTTGAAAAATACGGCTTCAAATTCCTCGTCAGCCCGTCAACCTGATGTTCGAGATCTCGCCGGCCGAATGGACCGCCATCCTGCTGTCGCTGCGGGTGGCCATCATCGCAACGCTGGTGGCGACGCCGTTCGGCATCGCGTTGGCGTGGCTGCTGGCGCGGCGTGAGTTCTGGGGCAAATCGGTCCTCGACGCCGTGGTCCATTTGCCGCTGGTGCTGCCACCGGTCGTCACCGGCTATTTGTTGCTGCTGACGTTCGGCCGCCGTGGCCTGGTCGGGGCGTGGCTCGCCGACAACGTTGGCATCGTGTTCGCGTTTCGCTGGACCGGCGCCGCGCTCGCCTGCGGCATCATGTCGTTTCCGCTGCTGGTGCGGCCGATCCGGCTCTCGATCGAGGCGGTCGACCGTCGCCTCGAGCAGGCGGCAGGCACGCTCGGCGCGGCGCCGTGGCAGGTGTTTGCGACGGTTACCTTGCCGCTGGCGTTGCCGGGCGTACTCGCCGGCATGGTGCTCGGTTTTGCCAAGGCAATCGGCGAGTTCGGCGCCACCATCACCTTCGTCTCCAACATTCCCGGCGAAACCCAGACCATTTCGTCGGCGATCTATTCGCTGATCCAGACGCCGGACGGCGATGCCGCGGCGGGGCGGCTGGTGCTGATTTCGATCGTGATCGCAATGGGCGCCCTGATAGCGTCCGAATGGTTCGCGCGGCGCGCGACGAAACGCCTGCACGGGAACTGATCATGCTGCGCGTTGACGTCACCAAGCAGCTCGGCGAATTCTCGCTTGAGGCTTCCTTCGAGAGCCAAGGCCGCGTCACCGGCCTGTTCGGCGCATCCGGCGCCGGCAAGACCTCGCTGATCAACATGATCGCAGGGCTGTTGCGGCCCGATCGCGGCATCATCGCACTCGACGAAGAGACGCTCGATGATGCATCCGCAGGCGTCCACGTGCCGCCGCACCGGCGCCGGATCGGCTACGTGTTTCAGGACGCGCGGCTGCTTCCGCATCTCGACGTGCGGCAAAACCTCGACTACGGCCGGCGCATGAACCGTCTCGCGGCGGATCCCGCGCAACTCACGCGCATCACCGACCTGCTCGATATCGGCCATCTGCTCGATCGCCGTCCCGGAAAGCTCTCCGGCGGCGAGCGCCAGCGCGTCGCGCTCGGCCGCGCGCTGTTATCGAAGCCGCGGCTGTTGCTGCTGGACGAGCCGCTGGGATCGCTCGACGAAGGCCGCAAGGAGGAAATCCTGCCCTATCTGGTGCGGCTGCGCGACGAAGGCATCCCCATGGTCTATGTCAGCCACGACGCGGCCGAGCTGCGCCAGCTCGCGACACAGATCGTGATGCTCAAGCGCGGCCGCGTCACCGCGCTCGGCGGCGTCAAGGTGCTGACGTAGCAAGTAGTGAACTACAGTTGCGCCGCAAAGGGACTGCCCTCCCTCTCCCGCTTGCGGGGGAGGGTTGGGGTGGGGGTGCCGCCGCGAGTCACACTGTTCGTATGGAGAGAGCCCCCACCCGGATCGCATCTTTCGATGCGATCCGACCTCCCCCGCAAGCGGGAGAGGTAAGAAGACTCGCGGATGGCTCATTCACCGCAAGCCAGAACCTTACTCCGGCACAATCCGCACCGCGCCGCGGGCGGCGCTCGTCGTCAGCGCGGCATAGGCCTTCAGCGCCATCGTCACGTTGCGGCTGCGTTTCTTGGCGGGCTTCCAGGCGTCCGCCCCGCGGGCCAGCATGGCTTCGCGGCGCTTCGCCAGCATCGCGTCATCCACCACGAGGCTGATCGAGCGCGCGGGGATGTCGATCTTGATCAGGTCGCCGTCTTCCACGAGGCCGATCAAACCGCCTTCGGCGGCCTCCGGCGAGATGTGCCCGATCGACAGGCCCGAGGAGCCGCCGGAGAACCGGCCGTCGGTGATCAGCGCGCAGACCTTTCCAAGCCCTTTCGACTTCAGATAGCTGGTCGGATACAGCATCTCCTGCATGCCGGGACCGCCGCGGGGTCCCTCATAGCGGACCACGACGACGTCGCCGGCCTTGATCTTGCCGCCCAAAATGCCCTCGACCGCCGCGTCCTGGCTTTCAAAAATCCGCGCCGGTCCTTCGAACTTCAAAATGCTCTCGTCGACGCCGGCGGTCTTCACGATACATCCGTCGAGCGCGAGATTGCCCGAGAGCACCGCGAGGCCACCGTCCTTGGAGAAGGCGTGCGCGGCGTCACGGATGCAGCCCGAGGCGCGGTCGGTATCGAGTTCCTCGAACCGGCGCTCCTGGCTGAAGGCGACCTGCGTCGGCACATTGCCCGGCGCCGCCGTGAAGAATTTTCGGACGCTTTCGCTCCTGGTCTGCTTGATATCCCAGCGGCTCAGCGCGTCTTCCAGAGTCTTGCTGTGAACCATCGGCAGGCCGCGGTTGAGCAGGCCGGCACGGTCGAGTTCGCCGAGGATGGCCATGATGCCGCCGGCGCGGTGCACGTCTTCCAGATGCACGTCCGCCACCGACGGCGCGACCTTGCACAGCACCGGAACGCGCCGCGACAAGCGATCGATATCCTGCATCGTGAACGGCACCTTGCCTTCGTAAGCCGCCGCCAGCAGATGCAGCACAGTGTTGGTCGAGCCGCCCATCGCGATGTCGAGCGTCATGGCGTTCTCGAACGCCTTGAAGTTGGCAATCGTTCGCGGCAATGCCGTTTCGTCATCCTGCTCGTAATAGCGCCGCGCCAGGTCGACGATCAGGTGCCCGGCCTCGACGAACAATCCCTTGCGGTCGGCATGCGTCGCCAGCACCGAGCCGTTACCCGGCAGCGCCAAGCCAAGCGCCTCGGTCAGGCAGTTCATCGAATTGGCCGTAAACATGCCCGAGCACGATCCGCAGGTCGGACACGCCGAGCGCTCGATCACCTCCACGTCCGCATCGCTGACATTGCTGTCGGCGGCTGCGACCATGGCATCGATCAGGTCGACCGCGCGGATCTTGCCCTTGAGGTTGACCTTGCCGGATTCCATCGGCCCGCCCGAGACGAACACGGTCGGGATGTTGATGCGCAGCGCCGCCATCAGCATGCCGGGCGTGATCTTGTCGCAGTTGGAGATACAGACCATCGCATCGGCGCAATGCGCGTTGACCATGTATTCGACGCTGTCGGCGATGATTTCGCGAGACGGCAGGCTGTAGAGCATGCCATCATGACCCATCGCGATGCCGTCGTCGACCGCGATGGTGTTGAACTCCTTGGCGACACCGCCCGCCTTCTCGATTTCGCGCGCGACGAGCTGGCCGAGGTCCTTCAGGTGCACGTGGCCGGGCACGAACTGGGTGAACGAGTTGACCACCGCAATGATCGGCTTGCCAAAGTCCTCGTTCTTCATGCCGGTGGCGCGCCAGAGGCCGCGGGCGCCCGCCATGTTGCGGCCGTGGGTCGTGGTGCGGGAACGATAGGCGGGCATGATCTATCCTATTGGAAGCGGGAAAGGCGTCTTTTAGACGGTAAGTCCGGCCGCTTAAAGCGGCTTGGTGCAGGGTCGCCATGCGCGGGCAGGCTCAAAACGGGACAGGAGCCAGACGCCCCCTTCCCCGGCTACCGCTAGATGACTTCCCGCGCGCGCAGTTCCGTGATCGCATTCGCGTCGTAGCCGAGCGAGGCCAGCACCTCGTCGGTGTGGGCACCGAGCGCGGGCGCCATGCGGTCCAGCCGTCCGCCGCCATGGGCGAGCTGAAAGCCGCTGCCGGCGAAGCGCAGGCGGCCATAGGGCGTATCGATCTCCTGAATGGCGCCGCGCGCGGCGATCTGCGGGTGGTCGATCACCTCCTCGATCTTCCAGATGCTGGCACAGGGCGCGCCTGCGGCTTCCAGGAGCTTTTCCCACTCGCGCGGGTCCTTCTTGGACAGCGCCTCCTCGATGATGGCCCGCAGCGCCGGCTCGTTTTCCTGACGGGCAAACCAGTCGGCAAAGCGGGAGTCCTCAAGCGCGTCGGCGCGGCCGAGCGCGGTCATCAAGGCGCGGTATTGCTTCTCGCTGTTGACGGCGAGCAGCAGATAGCCGTCGCCGGCCTTGAACAAATTGGCGGTGGGCCTTCGGCTCACGGCCTGATTGCCGGAAAGCTGCTGGCGGTGGCCGGCGACCGAATAGTCCGCGACCTGCCCGGACAGAAACGCCAGCGTCGCCTCCAGCATGGAGACGTCGACCAACTGGCCCTTGCCGGTATGGGTACGCTGGAACAGCGCGCTCGACACGCCAAAGGCTGCGGTCGCGCCCGACAGCACGTCGCAAACCGCAAAGCCCGCTCGCGTTGGCCCGGTCTCGGCGTGACCGGTGATCGACATGATGCCGGATAGCGCCTGGATCTTGCCGTCATAGCCAGCGCCCAGCCGCTCCGGCCCGGTCTGGCCGAAGCCGGAAATGGCGCAATAAATCAGCCGCGGGTTGATCTCAGACAGCGCGGCATAACCGATGCCGAGCTTGTCCATCACGCCGGGACGAAAATTCTCCATCACCACGTCGGCCTGGGCGACGAGCTGCTTGACGATGGCAATCGCTTCCGGCCTCGAGAGGTCGAGTGTCAGGCTGCGCTTGTTGCCGTTGATCGCCTGCCAGCCCGGCGCGAGGCCGCGCTCGGCCCATTCGCGGCTCAGCGGCGTGCGGCGCATATCCTCGCCCTCGCGCCGCTCCACCTTGATGACGTCGGCCCCGAGCAGCGCGAGCTGGTAGCTCGCATAGGGGCCAGCCAGCACCTGCGTGAAGTCGAGAATCTTCACGCCTTCGAACGGTCGGGTCAATTCAGTTCCTCCTCTCTTCCCTCTCCCCTTGTGGGAAAGGGTGGCGCCTCACGAAGTGAGGCGACGGGTGAGGGGTTCTTTCCGCGAACACGGAATGCGCGGTGAGAAACCCCTCATCCGGCGCGGACTTCGTCCGCGCCACCTTCTCCCACAAGGGGAGAAGGAAGGGATCACGCCGCCCGGTTGCCGCGCGCGATTTCCTTCTGCTTGTCGAACTCGGCGCGGCGCCGCGCCAACTCTTCCGGACTCATCTGCGAGATGTTGTTGTAGTCGAGCTTCCAGGAAGCATCCTCGCTCCAGCGCAGCGGCGACTGCATCGTGGTGCGCGCGCCGGGCGCGGACTCGAGTAGCCGCAGCGCCAGTTCGAGCGTCAGCGCCTGCGACTCCAAATCATGCGGCTTGCCGGCGGAATTGCCGAGCGGGAAATCCGAAAACAGGAAGCGCGGCGCGGCGGCGTATTCGACGATATCCTTGGCGCAGCCCATCACCACGGTGGCGATGCCGTTGGCTTCGAGGTGGCGCGCGACCAGCGCCGAGGTCTGATGGCAGACCGGGCAGTTCGGCACGATCACGGCGGCATCGACCTTGTCGGCAAGGCAGCGGGCGAGGATGTCGGGCGCATCGACATCGATGGTGACGCGGTGGCTGCGATTGGTCGGCGCCCCGAAGAAGCGCGGCGCGACCTCACCGATCCGCCCCGCGGCCTTGGCTTTCAGAAGTTGCGGCAGCGGAAACCAGGTGCCGCTGTCGGTTGCCGTGGTGTGCTTGCGGTCGTAGCCGATATGCGAGATACGCAAATCGTGCTCTTTCGACGTGTCGCCGTCATAGACCTGGTAGAACTTGGCGCTGCCATTGTACGCCGCGCCCGGTCCCTGATCGCCCTTGGTGGGATCATATTGGGCGGCCGTGGTGACGATGGTGACGCGCGATTGCGCGAGCGGCTTTTTCAGCGGCTGGAACGGCGCGTCGACGTAATGCGCCCAGCGGTAGGGCGTGGTGTAGCCAATCGCCGCGTAGTAGTCGCGGGTCCGCTGCATATAGGGAACGGGAGAATCATAGTCGGGTGCAAAGCCGAGCTGGTCGTCAGAGGGTCCGGACATTGTTGTGTCTCTCCTGCGTTTCCACCGTGCGGCCGTGAAGCGGCCTTGCCCGCAGGCTAATGATACTCGGTTCGTTCCTCAACTGCGGATATTGCATCAGAGGAGCGCAGGATCGCGCTCCTGACCGCATGAGCAAAGGCGGGATGCCACTGAGCGCTTGCTGCGTGCTGTAGGTCACACCTGAACGCGCGTTCATAAAAATCCCTCGAACTTTCTCCGCCCCGGGCACGTCTCACAGGCATATCAGGCAATCACGCCTGAAGCGGAGAACAGAAATGTTTCGTAAGATTACCCTCGCTGCCGTCGCCGCCATTGCCATGACCGCGGCTGCGGTCGCACCGGCGTCCGCCGGCGGCAAGCATGGTGGCCATCACGGTCACGGCCACGGTCATCATGGCCATGGTCATCACGGGCATGGACATCATGGACATGGTCACTGGGGCCATCGCCACTTTGGAACGTCGTTCTATGTCGGCGGAAGCTGCTACAAGACCATCTTCACCAAGTATGGTCCGCGTACCGTGTATGTCTGCGCTCCCTACATCTATTGAGGGTGCATAGCACTTGACGAGAAGGCCTCAGCCGACGGCTGAGGCCTTTTTCGTTCACTGAATCGCCTCCATTAGCCGCCCCCTTTCGATGGAACTGAAGAGCGTGAGAACTCGTTCAGAATGGACGCGCTCCTGATCGCACCAGAACGTTGAACAGGAGGAAGCCACTCGCCGCAACGGAGGTTAGCAATGCCCAGTACCGCTGGAACGACGGATCACGTTTACAAGATCCTGGATCTCGCCGGATCGTCCGAGAAAAGTATCGAGGATGCCATTCAGAACGCCATCACCCGCGCATCAAAGACCATTCGCGAATTGAAATGGTTCGAGGTCGTGCAGACCAGAGGCCATATCGAAAATGGATCGGTTCGCCATTACCAGGTCACCTTGCGAGTCGGGTTTACGCTGGAGGAGTAACTCTGGCGCAACGCGCCCAGCGCCGAATCCAAACGGCGCTCTGTGACGGACCATAGCCAAAACAAGCTTTGTGGGCGATCAAACGCCCGCCACCGACGACCAGATCTCGGCAAGCTTGCGCTTGAAGGCCTGCCAGCGTGTCGGGGGCACGACCTTCTCTTCCTCTTCCGGCAGCCGCAGGCCAACCACGTTGACGCGGCCGCCACTGATATTGCGCGCGACAAGGACGATGGGATCCAGCGCCAGCTCCGCGCCTGCTTTCGGCGCGTGGTCGAGATGGATATCGAAATAATCCGATAGCGTCAGCTTCGCCTGATCCTCGCTGGTGGCGACGCCATAGACCTCCGCCAGTTCACCCAGCGTGTGCTCGCCCGACACCATGAAGTCCCCGAGCAGATGCGGGTCGGGCGCGGTGCTCGGCGGCATATCGACAAAGAAACGATCCAGCGCCTCGGCCTTTTCCGGCGGCGCCAGCAAATAGACGTAGTCGCCGGCTTCGATCGGATCGGCCTCGGCGGGCGAGAGAATCCGCTCGTCGCGGATGACGAGCGTCGGCTTTGACCAGGATGGCGTAAGGCCACGCCGGAAATACAGGCTCTTCGCCCGTACCGGATAGCCGACCAGTTGCTGCTCGAGCTGGCCGGGCAGATCGAGCTCGACGCGCCGCGGACCGCGTTCGATACGCGGCAGCGCCACGTGCAGCCACCGCGCCGCCGGCGCCAGTGTCCAGCCCTGCAGCAAGAGCGAGATGATGACCACGACAAAGGCGACGTCGAAATAAAGATAGGCCTTTGGCAATCCGACCAGCATCGGGATCGAGGCGAGGAAGATCGCGACCGCGCCACGCAGGCCGGTCCAGGCGATGAAGATCTTTTCCCGCCAGTTGAACCGGAACGGTACCAGGCACAGCAACACCGCGATCGGGCGCGCCGCCAGCATCAGCGCCAGCGCCACGATCACCGCCGGCCCGATGCTGTCCAGCAAACGCTGCGGCGAAGAGAGGAGCCCGAGCAGGACGAACATCACGATCTGCGCCAACCAGGTCGCGGCGTCGAGAAAGGTGATCACCGAATTATGCGCCCGCGTCGGCCGGTTACCGACGATGATGCCGGCGAGATAGACCGCAAGAAAGCCCGAGGCATGCGCGATCTGCGCCACGCCAAAGATCACCAGCGCGGCCGTGGCGACGAAGGGCGCATGCAGACCCTGCGGCAGCGCCATGCGGTTGAGCGCCAACACCACCAGGCGGCCGCCGATCACGCCGACGAAAGCGCCGAGCAGACCTTCGCGGGCGAGTTCGAATGCGACATGTCCGGGCGAGCTTTGACCGATGGAAATGAATTCGACCAGCATCAAGGTGAGGAAGATCGCGATCGGATCGTTGGTGCCGGATTCCGCTTCCAGCGTCGCCCCGACACGCGGACGCAGGCGCAGGCCCTGCGTGTGGACGAGCAGAAACACCGCGGCGGCATCGGTCGACGCCACCACCGCGCCGACCAGCAGCGACTCGGTCCAGTTCAGGTCGAGCACGTATTTGGCGACCGGAGCTGATATCAGCGCGGTGAGCAATACGCCGATGGTCGCCAGCACCATCGATGGGGCAAGCACCGTGCGAATGCTCTGAAATTTGGTCCGCAGGCCGCCGTCGAACAGGATCAGCGCCAGCGCCACCGAGCCGACCAGATAGGTCGTGCGAACGTCATCGAAGCTGAGCTGGCCCGGCCCGGCATCGCCCGCCAGCATGCCGATCAGGAGGAACACCAGCAGCAGCGGCGCCCCGAAGCGCAACGCAAGCAGACTCGACAGGATGCCCGCCATCACCAGAATGGCGCCCAGAAAGATGGCGATGCTGACCGAGTCGAGAGAAGTCATGAACCTCCGATATCGTCGCAAATACTTGCAATTGCATCCTTATCGTTGCCACACTTGATCGCCAACCCATTTCTGCGATCGCGGCAAGGTGCCCGATTTACCGGCCTGACCTTCGCCCGTAGCGCTGCGTATCGATGGCATCCGCACGTCGCCTGTGAGAATCTGCCTGCTATTCGCGAATCACCTTTGTCTGATGGGGCCAGAGCCTCGAACGAGAATTTTCCGATGGACCTGAAAGAGATCATCGAGATCCTGCACAACGCCGCGCGTTCGGTCGGCGCGGAGGTCACCTCGCCCTGGTTCTATCTGCAACTGGGACTGATCCTGACGGCCGCAGGCATCGCCTGGGTCGGCGCCACCGCCGTGCGCTCCAGGATAGACGTTTCGTCGGTTGCAATGGGCTGGCCGGCGCCGTTCCGGCTGTTCGTCCGCGTGCTGGTCGGCAGCACGTCGACGGCGGTGTTCGCGCTTCTGATGACGCTGGCGCGCGGAGTCATGATCGCGTCGACCTGGCCGAGCCGCTCCTATCTGCTCGCGGTTGCCGCCAAGCTCGCCTTCGCGTGGCTGGTTATCAACCTCATCACCTCGGTGATCCGCAATACCTTCGTGGTCCGGCTGGTATCGATCTCGGCCTGGCTGGTCGTAGCCCTGAGCATTCTGGGCCAGCTCGAGCCGGTGGTCGAGGCGCTCGACTCGGTCTCGATCGTGCTCGGCGATCTCAGGTTGACGCCGCTGCTGCTGATCAAGCTCGGCGCGCTCCTGATCGTGACGCTGTGGCTGACCAACATCGCCAGCAATTTCGTGGAAGGCCGCATCACCCGGTCCGGCGATCTGACGCCGTCGATCCAGGTGCTGCTGGTCAAGATCGTCCGGTTCACGCTGATGGTATTTGCCATTGCGATTGCCCTGAGTGCGGTCGGCATCAACCTCGCGGCGCTCGCGGTGTTCACCGGCGCGGCCGGCGTCGGTATCGGTCTCGGCCTGCAGAAGATCGTCGCCAACTTCATCAGCGGCATCATCCTCCTGGTCGACAAGTCGGTGAAGCCGGGCGATCTCGTCACCATTGGCGACAACACCGGGCGCATCAGCACGATGAAGACGCGCTACATCTCGGTTGCCGCCGGCGACGGCCGCGAGTTCCTGATCCCGAACGAGGATCTGGTGACGCAGAAGGTCGTGAACTGGACCTATACCGACAAGAACACGCTGGTGAAGGTGCAGTTCAGCACCAACTACGACGCCGATCCGCGGGCGGTGTGCAAGCTGGCCATCGACATCGCCGGCGCCGTGCCGCGCGCCATCAAGAACAAGCCCCCGAACTGCATCCTGACCGAATTCGCCGAGGCCGGCATGAAGTTCTCCCTGACCTTCTGGCTGCCCGATCCTGACGGACTCGACAACGTCAAGAGCGAGGTAATGCTGGCGCTGTGGGACGCGTTCAAGCGGGAGGGGATCCGTGTTCCCTATCCGGTCCGCGAAATCCGGGTCCGCGGCGGCGCGCTGCCGGTCGAGCCCGTGGTGGAAGTTTCCGGCTAGATGCAAGCCTTTTAAAGCCGCGCCGTGGCCCAACCTCGGCTTGCACTGACCGGTTGGATCATTAAATTAGGCATTCAAAATCAGTCCTTTTTCCGTTCCAGAAGCATGACCCGCCCATGAGCTATATCGAAGCCACCGACACCTCCTTGCGAAAAACCGGCCAGATCAAGCTGCATGGCGCCAGCGGCTTCGCCGGCATGCGCAAGGCCGGCGCGCTGGTGGCCAGATGCCTCGACGAGCTGACCGACGTCGTCAAGGCGGGCGTTCCGACGTCGCGGATCGACGAATTCGTGCGCGACTTCGCCTTCAGCCATGGCGCCTATCCGGCGACGCTGATGTATCGCGGTTACCGCTACTCGACCTGTACCTCGATCAATCATGTGGTCTGCCACGGCATGCCGGGCGACCGCGCGCTGAAGGAAGGCGACATCGTCAATATCGACGTGACTTTCATCGTCGACGGCTGGTACGGCGATTCCAGCCGGATGTATGTGATTGCTCCGATCGCCCGCAAGGCCGAGCGGCTGATCGAAGTCACCTATGAGGCGATGATGCGCGGCATCGCCGCGGTAAAGCCCGGCGCCACCACCGGCGACATCGGCCATGCCATCCAGAGTTTTGTCGAGCCGCAGGGCATGAGCGTGGTTCGCGATTTCTGCGGCCATGGCCTCGGTCGCATGTTCCACGACGAGCCCAACATCATCCATATCGGCCGGCCCGGCGAAGGCGTGATGCTCAAGCCCGGCATGTTCTTCACCATCGAGCCGATGATCAATCTCGGCAAGCCGCATGTAAAAATCCTGTCCGACGGCTGGACCGCGGTGACACGTGACCGCTCGCTCTCGGCGCAGTTCGAGCATTCGGTCGGCGTGACCGCGACTGGCGTCGAGATCTTCACGCTGTCGGAGCGCAACGGCGAGAAGCCGTTGGCGGCCACCTAAATTCCGCTTCCGCTCAACCCGGCTACATCGAACGCAGTCGGCTCAACTTCTTGGTTGCGATGAACGACGCGACTGCTTGAACGAGGCTGCCAAAGCGGCCTGTTGCAAGTCGTTCTCAATACGACATCGCCTTCCTGCGGCGCATGCCAGTCAACTAATCCCAATCTTTGCGGAATAGGCCGGGCGCGCCGGTGTAGGACTCGGCACGGGGCGCTTTCCGGCAGCGAGAGCCTCCAGCGGGCTAGGGATCAACCAAAGGGAGCAAGCGCAATGTTCGAGATTTCACGTCGCGATCTGATCCTCGGGAGCACGGGGGCGGCGCTGGTTTTCGGCCTCAAGGGGCCGGTTTCGTTCATCGGCGCGGCGCATGCGCAGCGCGCCGCTGATAGCCTCAAATACAAGGTCGGCGACATCGAGGTCTTCAGCCTGCATGAGGGAGCCGTCGAGCGCGCCGCCACTGAGGGAATGATCAAGAACGCCTCACTTGACGACATCAAGAAAGCGCTGACGGCTGCCGGCATCAACCCGGACAAGTTCGACAATCCCTTCACCGTCACCGCGATCCGGACCGGCGGCAAGGTCATGCTGTTCGATACCGGCTTTGGCGGCAATGGCCCTGCGACAGTTGGCAAGCTCGCCGACAACATGAAGGCGGCGGGTCTCGATCCCGCGTCGGTCTCCACGGTCGTGATCTCGCACTTCCATCCCGATCACATTTCGGGGCTGTGGGTGAAAGAAACCAACGCGCAGGTTTTCCCGAATGCGGAAATCCTGATGCCCGAGGTGGAGTACAAGTTCTGGACCGATCCGGCGCTGGTGGAAAAGATGCCCGAGGCCATGCGCCCCCTCGTCAAGCGGATCCAGGCAACTTTCCCGACCTGGAAGAACATCAAGCAGTACAATGACGGTGCCGACCTCGCGCCCGGCGTCAAGGCGATTGCCACGCCCGGCCACACCGTCGGCCACATGTCCTTCCTGGTCGCTTCGGGCGGGCAGCAACTGTTCATCCAGAGCGACGTCACCGGCATGCACCAGCTGTTCGTGCGGAATCCCGGCTGGTTCTCGTCGTTCGACGCAGACGGGCCGAAGGCGGAAGCCACGCGCCGTGCGTTCTTCGATCGCGTCATCGCCGAAAAGGGCATGATCGCCGGCTATCACTTCGGCTTCCCGAACGTCGGCACGCTCGCAAAGGACGGCAACGGCTATGCGTTCGCGGCCGTGAAGGCCTGATCGCGGGCAAGTTTCGAACGACCCGA
Organism: Bradyrhizobium sp. LMTR 3; assembly: GCF_001693485.1. Classification (GTDB taxonomy): domain Bacteria; phylum Pseudomonadota; class Alphaproteobacteria; order Rhizobiales; family Xanthobacteraceae; genus Bradyrhizobium. The sequence goes on along the minus strand of NZ_MAXC01000023.1, from coordinate 603,242 downwards.
AAGGCGCCGTGTTCTGTGCGGCGCCTTTTCCTTAGATGGCCCGCAATTCCGGGTTGCAAAAGCTGGGCGGCACGGCATGTTTACGGCCGATGCCAGCCAAGACCAGCACTCCTCCAGACCAACCCGCCGAGACGCCGCACTATCACGGCCACCGCGAACGCTTGCGCGAGCGCTTCTATTCGGCCGGGCCGGAGGCGCTGAGCGACTACGAGCTGCTGGAGATGGCGCTGTTTCCGGCCCTGCCCCGGCGCGACACCAAGCCGCTGGCGAAAGCTCTGTTGAAAAAATTCGGCTCGTTTGCCGAGGTCATTCACGCGCCGGTGACACGCCTGCGCGAAGTCGACGGTATCGGCGAAGCCTCGATCAACCAGATCAAGCTGCTCGCCGCGGCTGCAAGCCGAGTCGCGAAAGGCGAGATCAAGCGCAAGATTGCGCTCTCCTCCTGGAACGACGTGATCGATTATTGCCGGAGCGGGATGGCGTTTGCCGACAAGGAGCAATTCCGCCTGCTGTTCCTCGACAAGCGCAACCAACTGATCGCCGACGAGGTGCAGCAGACCGGCACCGTCGACCACACCCCGGTCTATCCGCGCGAAGTGATCAAGCGGGCGCTCGAACTATCGGCGACCGCGCTGATCCTGGTGCACAACCATCCGAGCGGCGATCCGACGCCATCGCAGGCCGACATCCACATGACCAAGGCCATCATCCAGATCGCGACCCCGCTCGGCATTTCCGTGCACGACCACATCATCGTCGGCAAGAACGGGCATGCCAGCCTGAAGGGGATGCGGCTGATCTGACAGGCCGGATGGGAGCGGTCGAGCGCGCGGGCAAAGCTCGCCGCACCGTTCACGATCGGCGTTTCGTGTACGTTGAAGCCGAGGTTCGCCAAACATATGCGGACGACGTCGCCGGTGAACTTCAATCCTTGGATGGTTTTTGACAATTGGTCGTAGCCCCGGAGGTGTCGCCAGCGTTTCTGAGCGGCCCCGACCACCTTGAAGACCATAGACAGCGCGGTCTGTTCGACGGCAGCCCTTCGGATCGGACCGTCTTGCGCCGTACCGTCGCGAACGTGCTCTCGGGTCGATCGTTCGCAAGTGCAACAATGCTCAGCCGGGACATCGTAGAACGCCAACAGAGCGTCGCGATCCTTGATCGGGCAATCGACGGCCTTCCGGCAGCCCTCCGCCGTCGCGCCAGTGACGACCAGGATGCATTGCGGCTGGTCGCCAGGCGGGCCGATGCATTCAAGACCTTAGTCTAAATTGTCGCAGTACCACAGGATTGGGTTTGACTTGCGACCGAGAGACTCGAAAGATCAAGACGTAAATGGAGGCGAGTCAGGCCAAACGGCTAAAAGGCCATCTGTACAGCGACGGATGACGAGAGGCGCGAGGTGTCCAGGCTTCTCAAGATAGACAGTTTGCAAACCTACTTCTTCTCGGCGGCCGGTGTGGTCAAGGCCGTCGACAGTATCAGCTTTGATGTCAATCAGGGCGAGACGATGGCTATCGTCGGCGAGTCTGGATGCGGCAAGTCCGTCAGCGCGCTCTCGATCCTGCGGCTGGTCGCCGATCCGCCCGGCCGTATCATTGGCGGTAGCATTCGCTTCCAGGACAGAGACCTTCTCAAGCTGAGCGATGAGGAAATCCGAGAGGTCCGAGGCAAGGACATTGCCATGGTGTTTCAGGAGCCGATGACCTCGCTCAATCCAGTACTGACGATCGGGCGACAGCTCACCGAGACCATGGAGCAACACCTCGACATGACCCGGGGCCAAGCGGTCGCGCGTGCGATCGAGCTGTTGGGCATGGTGGGGATATCGGATCCGGAGCGTCGACTAAGGCAGTATCCGCACCACTTCAGCGGTGGCATGCGCCAACGCGTGATGATCGCCATGGCCTTGTGCTGCGAGCCCAAGCTGATCATCGCCGACGAACCGACAACTGCACTCGACGTGACGGTTCAGGCGCAGATTCTCGAGCTGATGAAGGATCTGACGCAGCGTCTGGGCGTGGCGCTGATCATCATCACCCACAATCTTGGTATCGTCGCGCGCTATGCCGACAGGGTCAATGTCATGTACGCGGGCAGGATCATCGAGAGTGGAACCGCGCACGACATCTATCACCATCCCCACCATCCATACACGCTGGCGCTGCTGCGTTCGGTGCCGCGCATGGATCAGCCGCGCCGGGCTCGACTCGATCCGGTGCAGGGACAGCCGCCCGACCTTTCGCGCCTCGGCGTCGGCTGCTCGTTCCATCCGCGCTGCGGCTTTGCCATTGCGCGCTGCACGACTCAGTCGCCTCCCCTGGAGCGGATCGATGGCGGCGATCATCTCGCGGCATGCTTTGAGGCGGACAACGTAGCCCGATCGATGACGAGGTCGTCATGACCCCCATGGAACCAACCGGTGCGGTACGGCGGAGCGCCGAAGCGGCGGCACAGGTAGCGACCGCCATGCCGGACGTCGCGCTCGAGCATAGGCGCCAATCGGAACGGCGTGTCGCCCTGGCGCCGGAGTTGGTCACGATTCGCAACCTGAAAATGCACTTTCCGGTGACTGAGGGCGCTCTCTTCTCCAAAGAGGTCGCTCGCGTGAAAGCTGTCGACGGAATCAACTTCACCATCCGCAAAGGAGAGACGCTCGGACTGGTCGGCGAGTCGGGTTGCGGCAAGACCACCACGGGCCGGTGCATCCTGCGGCTCGAGCATCCGACCGAAGGCGAGATCCTGTTCGACGGCAAGAATCTGGTCGATCTCGATCAGAAATCGATGCGGGCCCTGCGGCAGAAGATCCAGGTCATCTTCCAGGATCCTTACAGCTCCCTCAATCCGCGCATGAAGATCGGGGAGATCATCTCCGAGCCGATGAAGGTGCACGGGACCGAGCCGAACAAGGCAGCGCGCGATGCGCGGGTCACGGAATTGCTCAGCCTGTGTGGCCTGGATCCCAAGTTTGCCGACCGCTACCCCCACGAGATGAGCGGCGGCCAGCGCCAGCGCGTCGGCATCGCACGCGCCCTATCGGTGCGTCCGGAATTCATCATCTGCGACGAGGCGATCTCGGCCTTGGATGTATCGATTCAGGCGCAGATCATCAATCTGCTGGAGGATCTGCGGGAGCAGTTCGGACTGACCTATCTGTTCATCGCGCACGATCTCAGCGTCGTTCGCCATCTGTGTCATCGCGTCGCAGTCATGTATCTCGGCAAGATCGTCGAACTGGCGGATTGCGACGAATTGTACAGCAATCCTCTGCATCCCTATACTCAGGCGCTTCTCGCGGCCGTGCCGGTGCCGGATCCTGACTTGGAGAGGGCGCGTGCCCACCGGATCGTGAAAGGCGAAGTGCCGAGTCCGATGAATCCGCCAAGGGGATGCGTGTTTCATCCGCGCTGCCCGCTTGCGGTCGATAGCTGCGCGAAGGATGTCCCGGAGTTCAGAGAACTGCAGCCGGGCCATTGGGTGGCTTGTTCCGTAATTTGAATGAAGGACGACCGGGCCAGGGGCATAAGACCCCTGCCCTTAAAAACCAGGAGGAATGTGTTCCAGAGGGAGAAAGATCATGAACCTTTCGAAGTATCTCAGAGCCGTGTCGATCATGGCGGTCGGCGCGGCCGTTGCCATCGGCTTCTCTGGAGTTCCAGGTCAGGCTGCGCCCAAGAAAGGCGGGATCCTGAACTTTGTGGTGCCGGACGAGCCGCCGAGCTGGGACGGTCACCGCGAGACGACCTTCGCACTGATCCATCCTTTTGCGCCGTTCTACAGCCTGCTCATCAAGGTCAATCCGGAAAATCCGTCCTCACCGACAGATTTCGTGTGCGACCTGTGCACGGAAATGCCAACTCCGACCGACGGGGGCAGGACCTACACGTTCAAGATCAAGCAGGGCGTGAAATTCCACGACGGAACGCCATTGACGGCGCAGGACGTCGTCGCATCATACAATAAGATCATCTTCCCACCGGAGGGCACGACCAGCGCGCGCGTGGCCTATTTCGTCATGGTCGACAGCGTGAGCGCGCCGGACGAACACACGGTGGTCTTCAAACTCAAGTATCCATCGGGTGCCTTCATCCCGGCGCTGGCGACGCCCTACAACTTCATCTACTCGAAGGCAAAGCTCGACCAGGACATCCGCTGGTACGAGAAGAATGTCATGGGATCAGGGCCCTTCAAGTTCGCGGGAAGAGAGGCAGGCGCCTCCGTGCGCGGCGAGCGCAACAACGACTACCACGTTCCCGGGCAGCCCTATCTCGACGGCTTCGAGGCGATCTTCTCCAGCAAGCAGGCGGTGCGCGTGCAAGCGATCCGCGGCGACCGAGCCGCAATCGAGTTCCGCGGCTTCCCGCCGAAGAGCCGCGACGACCTCGTCGACGCACTCGGCAAGGACATCACGGTCCAGGAGAGCGACTGGAACTGCGTGCTCCTGTTCACTCCCAACCACAAGAAGAAGCCGTTCGACGACGTCCGCGTTCGCCGCGCGCTCACGCTGGCGGTCGACCGCTGGGACGGATCGAAGAGCCTTTCGCGCATCGCCATCGTGAAGGCTGTCGGTGGTGTCGTGTTCCCGGGTCACCCGCTGGCGGCGGCGAAGGCGGATCTCGAACAGATCCCTGGCTTTTGGCCGGACATCAACAAGTCGCGTGCGGAGGCCAAGCGGCTGCTGCAGGAGGCCGGAGTTTCGGACTTGACGTTTGTGTTGTCCAACCGCGCCGTCGACCAGCCATATACGATCGTGGGCACGTGGCTCATCGACCAGTGGCGGCAGATCGGCGTGACGGTCGAGCAGAAAATGGAGCCGACAGGCCCGTTCTACGCGCGGCTCAGGTCACAGGAGTTCGACGTGACGATGGACTTCAACTGCCAGTCGGTCGTCAATCCGCTGCTCGACATAGGCAAGTTCCTGTCGACGGACACCGGCAACGAGAGCTATGGCGGGTACATCGATCGCGACCTCGACAAGATCTTCGAGGCAATGAACCGTGCTCCCGAGGAGGCCGAGCAGCGCAAGCTGATGCGGCAGTTCGAGAAGCGCGTGCTTGACGAGCAGGCGCACTCGTTCGTCACGCTGTGGTGGAACCGGATCATTCCGCACCGGTCCTACGTGAAGGGCTGGAAGATCAGTCCCAGCCACTACCTCAATCAGGACCTCGCCAACGTATGGCTCGACAAGTAACCGCCCGGCGGCGGTCGACGACAGCGGCGGTTTCCCGGGCTCCTGCCAGAGCAAGGCAGTGACCGGGAAACCGCCGCGACACCGCGAGCGAAAGTGCTGCAGCAGCGATCATGTACCAGTACATTCTCAAGCGACTCCTGTTGATGATCCCGACGCTGCTCGGCGCCGCGCTGCTCGTGTTCGTCCTGTTGCGGCTGGTGCCGGGCGACGTCTGCGTGCTGCGCATGGCGGGTGGGGCCGGATACGTCGATCCCAAGGCGATCGATCTCTGCCACGCCGAGCTGGGCCTTGATCGCTCCTATGTAGTGCAGTTCCTGGATTTCATCTGGGGCTTCGTCCGATTCGATTTCGGCAAGTCGATGTGGACCGGACGCCCGATCGTGGAAGAGATCGCGCTGCGCTTCGAACTTTCGCTGCAGATCGCGATCATGGCCACGCTTACCGCCATCATGCTGGCCATTCCGCTCGGCACGATCTCCGCCGTCAAACAGAACACCTGGATCGACTACGTGGTGCGCGCCTTCAGTATCGCCGGAATCGCGATGCCTTCCTTCTGGCTCGGCGTCCTGATCATCCTCGGCCTGCTGATCACCAGCAAGTCGGTGTTCGGAAGTCCCTGGATGCCGCCGATCAAATATGTGCCGCTCTGGGTCGACCCCTTGCACAACCTGAGCATGACCATCTTCCCGGCCCTGGCGACTGGCTACCGCTATTCCGCCGTCGCGACACGTATGACGCGTTCGGCGCTGCTCGAAGTGCTGCGCGAGGATTACGTCCGCACGGCGCGTGCCAAGGGGCTCGTCCAGAAGCTTATCATCCGGCGCCATGCGCTCGGAAACGCGCTGCTGCCGGTGGTGACGATCATCGGCATTGAATTCGCGTTCCTGATGGGCGGCCTGGTAGTCACCGAGCAGGTGTTCAATCTCAACGGTCTCGGCAAGCTGTTTGTCGCTTCCGTGACCAATCACGACTACACGATGACCCAGGCGCTGGTCATGTTGGTGGCGGCGATATTCGTCGTCACCAACTTTGTGGTGGACATCATCTACGCGTGGCTCGACCCGCGGATTCGGTACAAATGATGGCTGGAATCAGAGGCCTTGTATGACTATCGCGACCGAGCTTGGGACGAAGGTCGAACTGACGGATGAGCGGAAGGCACCGAGCAGGCTTTCGGCGATTGGTCGGTTCGCACGCCGCAATCCACTGGGCGCCGCCGGCGGCGCAGTCATCATCGTCATGGTGCTGGTTGCGATGTTTGCCGATTTCATCGCCCCCTACAACCCGGTCGCCAACGCATTCGATCGCATGCACGAGCCACCGAGTCTCGAGAACTGGCTCGGCACGGATCAATACGGACGCGACGTGTTCTCGCGCATCGTCTACGGGGCGCGCACTGCCCTGCTGGTCGGATTTGCGTCGTCGTTCGTCGGCGCCACCTTCGGCCTGGTGCTCGGGGTAGCGAGCGCCTATTTCGGCGGCAAGATCGACCTGATCCTCCAGCGCATCATCGATATATTCATGGCGTTCCCGCTGATCATCATGGCGCTCGCCGTGATCGCAATCTTCGGGACAGGGGCGCAGAACGTGATCATCGCGATCACCATACCGTTCATTCCGCGCTGTGCCCGCGTCGTTCGTTCGAGTGCGCTGGCGATTCGCGAACTCCCCTACATCGACGCCGCGCGCGCCAACGGCTTCAGCCACACCCGCATCATTCTGCGGCACATGGTTCCGAATGTAATGGCGCCGTTTCTCATCATGATCACCGCCTTCGTGGGTCAGGCAATCTTGCTCGAAGCATCGCTTTCCTATCTCGGTCTCGGAGTGCAGGAGCCGACGCCGGCATGGGGCCTGATGCTTCAGGGCGGCGCCGAGGAATACGCCGAGAGCGCCCCCTGGATAGCCATCTTCCCGGGCATCGCCATCAGTCTCGCGGTGTTCGGTTTCAGCCTGTTCGGCGATGCGCTACGCGACGAACTCGATCCCAAGCTGCGATCCCTGTAAACAGCAGGCAGCACGCCTGCGGGCCACGGCGCGCGCGTTCTTCGTAGGCTTGCCGCAGGGTCACAAGCCCCGCGGCACAATCGGATAGAGCCTGACGCTACAGGATGATCACGAACAGGCACTTGTTGCCGCGCCCCGCTGCCGCCCCCTGTCATAGTAGGAGAACTCAAAAATCAAATGAGATCAGCGCGATCGATAACAGAGTTGACTGGTGCATAACAACCCGTCCGGCGATCCGACGCCGTCGCAGGCCGTCATCCACATGACCAAAGCGATCGTCGAGATCGCAAAGCCGCTCGGCATCTCCGTTCACGACCACATCATCGTCGGCAAGAACGGGTACGCGAGCTTGAAGGGGATGAAATTGATCTAGTAATGTCGGCTTTTCGCGGTAGGGCCGCTACAGGCGCTCCGCTTCGCCCACAGCCCGATCGCCTGTCTGCCACATCTCGACGACGTGCCCGGGTCTGTTTAATCACGCCAACTTTTTCAAGGCGGCAACCAACTCTTTCGCCAGCGCTCCCGCCGAGGCAGGATTCTGGCCGGTGATGAGGCGGCCATCGACGATGACGTGAGGTTGCCAGTTGGGCGCAGAGGCGTACTCGGCACCCTCCGCCATTAACGCGTCCTCAAGTTCGTAGGGCACGTCCTCGCGCGCGTAGTCGTACTCTTCCTTCTTTGAGAACGACGTGAGTTTCTTGCCTCGCACGAACGGCGTGCCATTACCAAGGTCCACGCCAAGCAACGCGCACGGACCGTGACAAACAGCGGTCACGAGTTTGCCCGTGGTCCAGGCGCGCACGATCGCCTTCTGGACATCCGCATTGCGCTGGATGTCGACCATGGGCCCGAGGCCGCCGGGCACCAGGATGGCGTCATAGTCCGCGGCGTCCACTTCGGACAATTTGCGGCTTCGATTGAGTCGACGAAAGGCCTTACTCGCGAGAAACGCCTTCTGGGCAGGGTCATTCTCGTCGTACGCGTCGTACGGCGTCCATCCGCCCGCGGGTGAGGCGAACTCTACCGCGATTCCCGCCTTGTCGAGCACGTCGAAGGGATGAGCGACCTCGGCGAGAAAGAAGCCCGTCTTGCGATTATGCGGGCCGATCACGGCTGCGTTCGTCACGATGAACAGAACGTGTTGGGTCATCGTTTTCTCCTTGATTGTGGGATCGTGGCGTTTGCGCACCAGCAGCGGCGCGGAATCAGTCAGTAGCGTCCCACCGCCCTCGGTCTCGATTTGAGTAGCGTTGCGGGCAGAGGACAGAGCTACTTCGCAGCGCGAATGATGTGATCTGCGACCTGTTGAGGGTGCGACAACATTACGACATGGCTGCCGGCAACCTCAATCGCCCTGGCTTTGGCGGCCTTGACCTGATCCCGCTGCAACTGCGGGGCAATGATCAAATCCTTCGTCGAAACGACGGAGAAGGTCGGCCTCTCGCGCCAAGCCGCACGACTGACGGGCGAGGTAAATGTTCGCACATGATACCGCCCCTGAACCGCGCCGATCAGCCTCTGGTCGCTCGACGGCAGGTCCGGCGCGAAATATTTCGCGACGCCCTCATCACTGAGCCTTAGGTAACCTTCATCGTCTTGCAGAAAACTCTTTCGCGCTTCTGATGCGGGATATTTTGAAACGACGTCTCGTAAAGATTCCCCGGTATCAGGTGCATAGGCTGCCACGTAGACGAGCGATCTGACCTTGCCGTCGTTTCCGGCCTCCGTAATGACAACACCGGCCCATGAATGTCCGACCAAGACCACCGGCCCCTCAGCTTCCTTGATCGCGCGTTTGGTGAAGGCGACGTCGTTTTCAAGCGAATCTAGTGGATTCTGAACGGCAATAACCTTCAGCCCCGCCTTTACAAGAATGGGGATTACTTTTTGCCACGAGGAACCGTCAGCAAACGCGCCATGCACCAAGATCGCAGTCTTCGCAGCGAGCTCAGCAGAACGAGCCGGCACGATGAGCACCGCCAAAAACCCGACCAAAACGATCGAATTTGCCATCGACCTGCATGAGCGCATTTTCATCCCTGTCAGGAGACTTCACCCGGCAAATCATAAGCCGGCTCTTCTCGCCGCGCATGTTCTCCAAGTGCTGAACGTTATTCTCCGCGTGCTGAACCAAAGCGACGTGCGGAATCGTCCTCCCGCTCGATCGGCGAGGGACAGCAACGGCGAGCCGAATTATGAAGACGAAGAGACTGGTACAGACCGGTCGCGTACCAGGCTGCGATACTGGCCCGGTGTGCGGCCCGTCGCCCGCCGGAACGACCGGACAAAGTTCGATTCCGAGGAAAACCTGCAAATGTGGGCCACGTCGGCGATCGACTTTCCTGCAACCAGAAGGGATTTGGCGAGATGCAGCCTCTGTTGCCCGATGAAGCGGCTCGGAGATTGTCCAGTCGATGCCTTGAACATGCGGGAGAAATGAAACCGGCTCAGCGAAGCGGCCGCGGCAAGCTCCTCGACGGTGATTTCTTTCGCGAGATTGGCTCGAATGTACTCGACAACGCGTTGCAAGCGCCGAGGGTCGAGCCCCCGCGATCCGCGCGTAACAGGAAAGGGATTGAGGTTCAGACTCGAATAGTTGTTAAGGAGCCGAACCGCGAGGGCGTCAGCCAGCGTCTCGATCAAAATATCCCCACAGGACGTTTCGAGCTGTAATTCACCGAGTATCTCCCCGGCGATGGTCTCGATAAGCGGATCGTGAAAGCCTGCGTCGTTTCTCACCGACGCTGCGCTGAAATCCCCGGATGTGTGCTTGGCAAGTGCAGCAAACGGAACCGGCGTGAGGTAGATATGCAACATCTCGTCGATGTCGTGCATGACGTAAGTTGAGTCCTCATGCACCCCCATAGGGCACAACCCGATCGTACCCTGGATGCCGACGGTGCGTTGCCGAATGCCGCCGGAACGCCGCAATACGACCGATGCTCCCCGGATCAGAACGGCGATCTGTGTGAAGGACGCGACATACGACGGAATTTCGCCGACACCGTGGGATCGCAGTTCGGCCGACAATCCGCGCCAGTGCCTGCCCGCGGACGAGAGAATTACACCGCCGGTGTACCGCTCAGAATCGTGTCGCGCGCCCCGCATGGCGGCATTCCCAAATGAGTTGCACTTTGCGCGGCCAGCTCCGGCAAGCGGCTACACTCAGCATCATAGTCGAGCGGGCTTCGGTTTAACAAGAAAGCCGTGCCCGTCATTTGGTCGCTAATGGGCAAAGCGGACATCGACCCGTGATCTGCCGTGCTGAAAAATTGTCCAACAAGGTGCTGCGTGACCGATCGGGAATAATCACGAATAAGCACTCTGAACCGCCACCAATTGCAGCCCCCAGCGAACCTGCGACGGCTGCAAAACTCCATGATTCAACGACCCGAGTCAGCGCGTAGGTTGATGCACAACCACCCCTCCGGCGATCCGACGCCGTCGCAGGCCGACATCCACATGACCAAGGCGATCATCCAGATCGCCACCCCGCTCGGCATTTCCGTGCACGACCACATCATCGTCGGCAAGAACGGTCACACGAGCCTGAAAGGGCTGAAACTGATCTAGCGTATTGCTGCCGCTCAATAATCATCTATCACCACCGAGGCGACCAGCATCGTGCCGCGGCAGGACCCCGCACGGCGAAATTGCGACCGATGATACCGAAATCAGGTGATAGCAACGCGCAGTTGCGCTAGTATCTACCCGTCGAGCGTCCCTTGCCGCGCGCTCTAGCGTCGAGGGGCCGACAAACTAACGTCGGATAGGTTTTCGCATCGGAGGACCGTCATGACCAGCACTTCAGACACCGTAAAGAGCCCTCAGGCCGGTTCGGATACGGCACCGCTACGCGCGAAGTGGGGGTGGATCCTCGCACTCGGCGTCGTCTATCTGCTCGCCGGGTTTATCGCGCTCGGCAGCGTCGCAATGGCCACCGTCGTGAGCGTCCTCGTGGTCGGCGTGATGATGATCATCGCCGGCGTCGCAGAGGTGTTTAGCGCCTTCCAGATCAAGAGCTGGGGCAAATTTCTGCTCTGGGCGCTGCTTGGCGTGCTCTACATCATAGCCGGCTTCGTCACGTTCCAGAATCCGTTGCTCGCGGCAGTGCTACTGACCCTCGTTCTCGGCGCATCGCTGGTGGTCTCGGGCATCATGCGGATCGTGCTGGCTTTCAGCATGAAACGAGAAATGCCCTGGATCTGGGTCGCGCTATCCGGCGTGATCACGCTTCTGCTCGGCGTGCTGATCCTGGTGCGCTGGCCGGTTTCGAGTCTCTATATCCTGGGCCTGTTCCTCGCCATCGATCTCATCATGGCCGGCGCTGGTTGGATCGGGCTCGGCTTCGGCCTGCGCCGCGCTCGCTGAGGTGTGGTTGGCGGGCTGCGCGTGGCGCAGTCTCTTGATCGACGAAAGGGAGGCGCCCATGCGCTGGATCCACCTCGCCGTCATCGTTCTGTTCGTCGCGGCGACCACCATCTTCGCGCTGCAGAACTTCGAGGTCGTCACCATGTCCTTCCTCGGCCTGAATGCCCGCGTGCCGCTCGCTGTGCTGGCCGCCGTCGCCTACCTGCTGGGCGCGGCGACGGGCGGCAGTCTGTTCGCACTACTGCGCCGATCTTACGAAGGGTCGAGAGGAAGTATCCGAACGTCCTGAATCGAGCGTCCTGAATTGAGGGTCGTTTCATCTTCCGAGGGTGACGATGGACGAAACAGCGCGCGAACCCGTTCTGGTGGACCTTGCTTTGCAGGGCGGAGGCTCCCACGGCGCCTTCACCTGGGGCGTGCTCGACCGTCTGATCGAGGAGCCGTGGCTGCGGATCGAGGCAATCTCCGGCACGTCGGCGGGCGCAATGAATGCAGCCCTGGTGGCCGACGGGTGGACGCAAGGCGGTGCCGATGGCGCGCGGGCGGCGCTCGCGGCCTTTTGGCGAAGCGTGTCGCGCGCTGCCGCGTTCAGCCTGCTGCAGCGCTCGCCGCTCGACCGACTGATGGGCCGATGGACGCTCGACACGTCACCCGCCTATGTCGCCATGGACCTGATGGCCCGCGTGCTTTCGCCTTATGATCTCAATCCGCTCGGCCTCAACCCGCTGCGTGCCATCCTCGCCGAAAGCATCGATTTCGAACGACTGGCCCGGGCATCAATCAGGCTGTTCGTCACCGCGACCAATGTGCGCACCGGCCGCGGCCGCATCTTCCGCAATGCGGAGATCACGGCCGACGTCCTGCTTGCCTCCGCTTGTCTACCGACCATGTTCCAGGCGATCGAGATCGACGGTGAACCCTATTGGGATGGCGGCTATGCCGGCAATCCGACCCTCACGCCGCTGGTGCGCGAGAGCGACGCTCATGACACCATCCTGGTGCAGATCAATCCGCGCGAACGACCGAAACCGCCGCGTACGGCGAACGAAATTCTCAACCGCCTCAACGAAATCTCCTTCAACTCGCCGCTGATGAAGGAGTTGCGCATGATCGCGTTGCTGCGCCAGGTGGCGGACCCCGGACACGGCGAGGGCGAGCGCTGGGCCGGAATGCGCACGCACCGGATCATGACCGACGCACTCACGGAATTCGGCGCATCATCTAAACTCAACGCTGAATGGGAGTTCGTTTCGCTCCTCAAGGAAGAGGGACGCAGGAGCGCCGACGCATTCCTCAAGGCGCATGCTGGCGACCTCGGCCGGCGCTCCACCGCCGATCTCGATGCTCTGCTTGCGGAGTGCTGACGGCGATGACCCTGTTGGGACTTCTCGGCATCCTGGTCGGGCTCGGCCTGCTGATCTTGTTCGCCTATCGGGGCTGGAGCGTGCTGCTGCTCGCGCCGCTCGCCGCGCTGGTTGCCGCACTGTTTTCCCGCGAGCCGCTGCTGGCCCACTGGACCCAGACCTTCATGGTCAGCGCGGCAGGCTTTCTGGCCCAGTTCTTTCCGCTGTTTCTGCTCGGTGCCCTGTTCGGCAAACTGATGGAAGACAGCGGCTCGGTCGCCGCGATCGCGACCTTCATGACGCGGCGGCTGGGCACGCGGCGGGCTGTGCTCGCGGTGGTGCTCGCCGGAGCGCTCGTCACATATGGCGGCGTCAGTCTGTTTGTCGCCTTCTTCGTGCTCGCACCGATGGCGCACGAGCTGTTTCGCAACGCCGGCATCCCGCGGCGGCTGATGCCGGCGGCGATCGTGCTCGGCACCTCCACCTTCACCATGTCGGCGCTGCCCGGCACGCCATCGATCCAGAACGCGATCCCGATGCCGTTCTTCGGCACCACGCCATTCGCCGCGCCCGGCCTCGGCATCCTGGCGTCGTTGATCATGCTCGGCTTCGGCCTGTGGTGGCTCAACCGCGAAGAGGCCAACTCAAGAAAAAGCGGCGAAGGCTTCGGCGCCGGCGCGCCGATGCCTTCCGCCCGTCTTGCCACCGACGAAAAGCTGCGCGAACGTGCCACTACCGCGCGGGAGTTCGATCCGGCGGAGATCGTGCACGGAGCGATGACCGACGCGCCGCCGTCAGTTGCACTCGCCGCGCTGCCGCTCGTTGTGGTGATTATCGTCAATCTCGCGATGTCGCTGCTCATCCTGCCAGCGCTGGACACCCGCTTTCTCGCCGAAGCTCGCTGGGGCGAAACGTCGCTCGCAGCCGTCGGCGGCGTATGGGCTGTGATCACAGCCCTCGCCTGCGCAATCGTGACGGTTCTCGCCGTCAGCCATCGGCGATTGCCGGCCCTGCGTGCAACCATGGACGCCGGCGCCAACGCCGCCGTACTGCCGGCTCTGAGCGTTGCGAGCCTGGTCGGCTTCGGCGCCGTGGTGGCGGCAATGCCCGCCTTCGATGTCGTGCGCGACACCGTGCTCGGCATCGGCGGCGGACCGCTGGTCTCGCTCGCGGTGGCGACCAACGTGCTCGCCGCGCTCACGGGGTCGGCATCAGGCGGGCTGACCATTGCGCTCGACGCACTCGGGGCGACATATATGACGCGCGCAGCGGAGATCGGACTCGATCCCGCGCTGCTGCATCGCGTGGCGGTGATCAGTTCGGGTACGCTCGACAGCCTGCCGCATAACGGCGCGGTCGTCACGCTGCTCGCCGTCTGCGGATCGACGCACCGGGACAGCTATCGCGACATCGTCATGGTCGGCATCGTCGGCGCACTCATCGCCCTCGTTGCCGTCATCGCGCTCGGCTCGGTGGCGGGATCGTTCTGAGCCATCGGCGCGGCCTGCGTCTCCGGGTAAATGGTGCACAACCACCCTTCCGGCGATCCAACGCCGTCGCAGGCCGACATCCAGATGACCAAAGCGATCATCCAGATCGCGACCCCGCTCGGCATTTCCGTGCGCGACCACATCATCGTCGGCAAGAACGGGCATTCGAGCCTGAAGGGGATGCGGCCAATCTAGCGTTTCATTGCCTTATTGAATGATGACTCCTGTCACCGGCTCGGCCGATGTGACTTCAGTCTTGTGGCCCTTGCCGCTGGCTCCACAGCTAGAGCGGGATGGCAGTCGCCTCTTTGGCGGTTCGGATCACGAACATCGTATAGAATCGTGCAACATTAGTTCGGTCTCGAAACAACCGCTCGCATATCGCATCGAACTCTTCCATGTCTCTCAAGCGCAGCATGAGGACGGCGTCGGTTTCGCCGCTCACGCTGTAGGCCTGAGTGACGGCCGATTCCTTAGCGGCTAAACCCAGAAAGTCACGCATATATTGCTCGCCATGGCGCTCTAGTTCGACCGTGACGATTGCCTTCATGCCTCTACCAGCCTTGGCCGGGCTGAGAAGGGCGACAACGCGGTCGATGACGCCGCCTTGCTTCAACCGCCGAACGCGGCGCAGGCAGCTCGACGGGGAAAGGCCGACCAAATCGGCGAGTTCAGCGTTCGTCCGTGAAGCGTCATTCTGAAGCAGGTTGAGAAGCTTCCTATCGATCTTGTCCATGTGAGAGGCTCTGTTTATCGATTGCAATTTTATTGCACAGAACCGCAATCTTTGACCACAAACTGCGAAGCGTCCAAGGCTAGTCATGGCTTCGAAGATGATGGAGCCATCGATGGCAATCTGCGCCGCCTTCTATCGCAAGACGTTGGAAACGCTCGGAATCTATTGGGAGCTGGTTCGCGTCATCGTTCCGGTCGCGATCGCCACGCACCTTCTACAGGAGCTCGGTGTCATCCACGCGATTTCTCCATGGTTCTCCCCGCTCATGACGCTGGTGGGGTTGCCACCCGAACTCGCATTTGCCTGGCTCACCGGATTGCTGGTCGGGATGTGGGGCGCGCTTGCAATCGTGTCCACACTGATTCCGGCTTCGGCACTCAGCACAGCCGAGATGACCGTTCTTTCATCGCTTTTGCTGTTTGCACACGCCATTCCGATCGAGCAACGGATCATTCAGAAGGCCGGGCCAAGCTTGCTGGTCACCGCGGCGCTTCGTATTGGCGCAGGGTTGGTCTTTGCCGTCCTTCTGCACCAGATATTCGCCGCGACCGGATGGCTGCGCGAACCAATAGAGCCGGCTTGGATGCCTGTGAATGGAAACCCCGATTGGCGCGGTTTTCTTCTGGGCACGTTCAATACCTTGGCGATCATGCTCGTCGTTCTGCTTGCGCTGAGCTGCCTGATTGAGCTTCTTAAAGTATCGGGCATCCTGGATTGGATGAACAGATGGCTTGCCCCACTCTTTCGGCTCGCTGGCATCAATAAACAGACGGTACCCTTCGCCGCTGTCGGCCTGTTTCTTGGAATTTCTTATGGCGCGGGACTGCTGATCCGCGAGGCGCGCACGGCTAACGCAGAGCCGCGTCAAATATTCCTCGCTTGCGCATTCATGGGTTTTGCCCACAGCATCATCGAGGACACGGTAGTCGTCGTCGCGCTCGGCGCTGACCTTACGAGCGTTCTTCTCGCGCGGCTTGCCTTCGCTGTGCTCGCGACGGCTCTGATCGCCCGAATCGTCAAGTCGGCTCCCGACGCTCTATTCTTCAAAGCACTCTTCCACCGGGAAGAGCGTCGGTTGGCGCAGTCGGAATCGGCGACGGTGGTTAGCGGGCGGTCGACATGAACCTCGACCGCTGCCGTCACCTGCACTTCGCGGTGAGCTTGAGTGAGCGCCGCGCAGGCAGCCAACATGTCCGCATGGGACCATCTCGATTGGAATGCTTCGGAACTGGCGAGCGATGAGAATTGGGCCGCCGTTCGTAAAGATAGAAAATGCTGTTCTCTATCCCGTCGTTGAGCTTGAGCTTGGGATGAGAAGAACAAGGTTGCTTGTCGTGCATTATCGCGACCGGTTGAGCAGGCGGATGACGTATCGTGATGGTCACGGTCGGACATCACCAACACGCCTGTCGGCAAGAACGGGCACACGAGCCTGAAGGGGATGCGGCTGATCTAGCAAGTCGCCTGCATTTACCATCTATTAACTATCCGCTTCGCGCTTTGGCGAATGCGTGAGAGAGTTGTTCATCGGATGAGAGGGGGTAGCTCATTCTCGATGAGAGGGGATCGATGATGAATCAGCTAGCAGGACGGATAGGAGGCGCGGCTCTTTCGATGAGCCCGGGGCACCTGGTCGACAAGTTTCTCGACTGGCTCGAGGAACTGAGGGGCGCGATGGCGCTTGCTGAAATCGACGGATTGGCCCGCAACGAGGTGCGAACCAGGATGCTGTTCGATTGATTCGGCGACCATAGCGCGACGGCACGGTCGAACCGCCATCGCGCTTTAGCTTATTATTGGTCGGGTTCGATGGCACATGGCCGTTGAAACAGGTCAACACCGGCCCATCCAGGGACAAAGGGCCGCCTCAAATGGGGCGGCCCTTTGCTCGTGCGGATCAGTCGCGCCGGAGGCGTTGTTTATGCGAAGCGTCTTGTCGCGCGACATACGATTCCTATCGCGGTCCACTCGGCATCTCCGTGCGCGACCACATCATCGTCGGCAGGAACGGTCACGCAAGTTTGAGGGGACTGAAGCTGATCTAATGCTGTTTAGCTGAGGATGGCGCGCGACCGCATCTTGGATCAGTGCGCCGCGATGATGGAGCCTCGGATGCAGACGACACGCCGAACGTTCCTGCAAGCCTCCTTGGCGACGGCCGCTGCGGCGCATTTGCCAACCTCGCTGCGTGCCCAGCACGGCCAGCCCGCGCGCCGTCCTATTCCCTCGAGCCGCGAGGAGATGCCGATGGTCGGACTGGGGACCTGGATCACCTTCAATGTCGGGAACGATCCGGGGCTCAGGGACGAATGCGCTGATGTCATGGCCGCCTTCTTCGAGGGCGGCGGCCGCATGATCGACTCGTCCCCCATGTATGGGTCGTCGCAGCCGGTGGTCGGCTACGGGCTTCAAAAACTCGGGCGGCCGCCTGCTCTATTCTCGGCCGAAAAGGTCTGGACCTCCTCTGCGACGGCAGGCCCAGCCCAGATCGAGCAATCGCGTCGCTTCTGGGGCGTGCCGAAGTTCGACCTCGTTCAGGTTCACAATCTGCTCGCCTGGAAGGCGCATCTGCAGACGCTCCTCCAGATGAAAGCCGCCGGCACGGTGCGTTACGTCGGAATCACCACGTCCGAAGGCCGCCGTCACGATCTTGTCGAACAGATCATGCGAAACGAGCCTATCGATTTCGTGCAGTTCTCCTACAATGTCGTCGATCGCGATGCGGAGGCACGGCTGCTGCCGCTGGCCGCAGAGCGCGGGATTGCGGTGATCGTGAACCGGCCGTTCCGGCAGGGCGAGCTGACCAATCGCCTCAAGAACAAGCCGCTGCCAGAGTGGGCGGCCGAACTCGGGGTGTCGAGCTGGGCGCAGCTCCTGCTGAAGTTCATCCTGTCTCACCCGGCCGTCACCGTCGCAATTCCCGCGACCACGCGCGTCGACCACGTGCGGGAAAACCTCTCGGCCGCCGCCGGGTCGATGCCGGACCTCGCCACGCGGCAGCGCATCTCGGCCCACGTGAAGGCGCTTTGATGTCGGAGTGGTGGACTTATCGCGCGGAGGATTTCCTGCTGTTTTCGCCGCGCGTCTACTGGCGCATGTTCGAATCGCACAATGCGGCGCTCTGGCCTCTGCACGTCGTGACGCTTGCCGCCGGCCTACTCATCATCCTGCTCATCGCGTGGCGGCCGGGAGTCTTTGCACGTTGGATCGCACTCATCCTGGCGGTTCTCTGGATCTTCGTCGGGTGGTCCTTCCTGTGGAACCGCTACACGACCGTTAACTGGGCCGCCGCCTATATCGCGCCGGCTTTCGCCGTCGAAGGTGGCCTGCTCCTCATCTCGGCTTTGCGCGATGGCCTTGCCTTCGACCGCCGCGGGCCTGTCGCTTGGACAGGGTATCTCACCCTTGTCTTCGGGATTGCCGGACAGCCATTGCTTGCGCCGCTACAGGGACGTGGCTGGACCTCGTCCGAGGTCTTTGGCATTGCGCCGGATCCGACGGCGATCGCGACGCTCGGCGTTCTGCTCCTCGCCCGCGGCGGGCTTGTGCCATGGCTGCTGCCGATCCCCCTGCTCTGGTGCCTTCTGAGCGGCATGACGCTCCGGACGATGGGAGAGCCGCAGGCCTGGGCTCCTTATGCCGCCGTGGCGCTTACCGCTGCTGCCTGGATCTGGACGATCATCCGCCAGCGCGGGTCGCTTCCGGCCGCGTGAAGGCACATGCGTCAGACGATCTGGCAGACGTTGTAGGCGATGCCGCCTTCGACCAAGTATCCCGACCCGACGCAGACGATGTCGTTCATCCAGGCATATCGTTCCGCCCCGGTTTCGAACAGCGGGTTAGTGCGGAAGTAATAGCGCGACGGGTCAACCTGATATCGTTGCGCGGGATCAGCCATTTCTGACCGCAATTCGGGCGGCGTGATCCAGCGTCCGCCGTAGGTCATGTGCACCAGCGCGCCGTCATGCGTGCGCAGCGTCAGGCGGACGTCGAGCGACATCGCGCCATCGGTGCGGAACAGCGCCCAGTCACCGCCGCCGGGCATCACCTCGCCGCGCAGCTTTGGACCTTCGAAGGTGCCGCCGGCCGCGCCGAACAGGATGCGGCGGCCAAGCGGACCATCGCCGATGTTCAGTCTTGGATTGAGATCGACGACGATGTCGAACAATGGCGCCGTCCTGATCGCGGCGACCGGTTTGACGCGTGGATCTACTGTCATCATCTGAGGTCCTGGTCCGCGGGAGGAAGTCATTCGGCGGCAAGCTGCCGGACTCCGGCATCACCAAATATCCTGCGGCGTACCGCGTCGGTCGAGACGCCGGACTGCGCGCAGAGTTCGGCAAGGTCGAAGAGGAATCGCTCGTGGACAATCCGGTCGTCCTTGAACGCAAACTGGATGAACACCGGGAGGTCTGCGCGCCTGCCGGTCGGCACCACGCCGAAACGATCGCCGGTCATTGTCATCTGCACACGGCCCCAGCAGACGAGCGTATCGTCATTGGCGGCGTGGCCCTGCAGGACGACATTGTAATCCGGGAACGAAGCGAAGAACCGGCTCAGCACCTTCTCGTTCTCGGCAAGGCCACGGGCGGTGGTTCCGAAGGCCGGGTTTTCCAGCACCATGTCGCCGTGGAGAACCTTTAACGCCGCCGGCACGTCCTGACGACTCTTTGCCTCCGCCAAGGCCCGCGCCAGTTCGAACATTCGATCGCTGTTCATGACCTATCCTCCCATAGCTCCCCGCGGGCTCACTTCTGCCCTGAATTCATACTTAACGTTTCTCACATACCGTCTGTATGCTATATGTTGATGGGATCATGAGCGTCAAGTGGTATGTCGGGGCATGCAGGAAGCTGGACGCGAACGAACCCGCCGCGAGGAGTACACGGAAGCCACGAGGCAGGCGCTGCTGGCGGCCGGCCGGGACATTTTTGCGAGCGAGGGGTACCAGGCGGCGGGAATCGAGGCGATCTCGCGCGCGGCGCGCGTGACGCGGGGCGCCTTCTATCACCACTTCGAGGACAAGAAGGCACTGTTCGACGCCGTCGTCGTCGCCCTGCAGATCGAGGCCGCAGCCAGGATCGAAGCGCGAGCGAAGATGGAACGCAAGATATGGGACCGCCTGACCGAGGGCATCGAAGCCTATCTCGACGCCTGCCTCGAACCGGCCTATGCGCGCATCGTCATCCAGGAAGCGCCGGCGGTGCTCGGCAATGCGCGCTACCGGGAGATCGAGGAAGCCCATCCGATGGCCCTGCTCACCGCGACGCTTGCCGCGCTGAAACGCCAGGGCGAGCTCGATTTCGAGGACATCGAGCTCCTGAGCCGCATGGTCGATGCGATGATCTGCGAGGTGGCGCTGCTGCTGCCCGGGGCAGAGAATCCGAGAAGGCTCCGTGCCCGCGGGCAAAAGATCATCGGCAGCCTGCTCGGCGCCTTCCGCACCACTTGAGCGCAAGCGCGCTCACGGCGCGACCCATCGTTGCACCGCCTCGGCGGTGTCGGCCGGTGAGGTGTTGAAGCAGATGCGCGTTTGCGGCGCGGCGAGGTGAACCAGATTGATGATCCGCTCGAACAAGTGCAGCCGCTCTCGCGGCTCGCGCAGCCCGGCGCCGATCATGACGCAGTCATAATGCTTTGCGCCCAGCGCCGCGGCGGCGACGGCTTCGGCGGTATCGCCGAGATCGATCAGGCAGCCATCGGCCTCATAGCCCATCGCGCGAAGCTGCTCGATCTGAGCTGCAATGTGGCTTGTCACCAGTTCGGCCGTGAGCCCCGGGAAGGCGCTAAAGTCGACGAAGGAAGGCTCGATGCCGATGGCGAGCACGGTCTTTTTGGCCATGCGGCTGCTCCAGGCAAAATTATCTCCGGGGAAACGCGCGCATCGTCAAACAGGTTCCGGCTTCGACATTAACATCATCATTCGACATGCACCGAAGCATTCTTGTCACGAGATCAGCCATTGTGGTCCGCATCGCCGCTCCAACGAGCACGTACTGAACGTTTCACAGGAGAACGTTATGGCTGCTACCAACAACGCAAACCAGAACCTGATCGTCACTGCATTCTGGGAAGTCAACTCGGGTGAAGAAGCCACCGTCGCGGAGCTTCTGAAAGATTTTCTGCCGCAGGCACAGCGTGAGCCCGGCGTGAAGGCATTCCAGATTCATCAGAACATCGCAAAGCCACGAGAATTCTTCTTTTACGAGGTATTCGCAGGCGAAGCAGCCTTCGCCGAGCATCAACAGACCGACCACTTCAAGAACATCATTCTCGGGCAGGCGATTCCGAAACTCGCCAAACGCGAGCGGTCGCAATTCCGGTTCATCTGAAGTCAGAACGGCTTCGGCGCGCCACGGCTCGTCTCAGTGGCCCGCCGCTGCAACAATTCGCGTTCGCGCTTGTTGGTCGCAAGTGTTGACGCGAGCTCGAACGCAGCGCGGGCTTCTCCAACGCGGCCGAGTTTGTGCAGCAGATCGCCGCGGACGCTTGGGAACAGGTGATAGGTCTTCAGCGCGGGCTCGCCGGCCAATCCGTCCACGATCGCAAGCGCAGCCGCCGGCCCTTCGGCCATACCGACCGCCACAGCGCGGTTGAGTTCGATGATCGGCGAGCGCACCAGCGCGCCCAATTTGGCGTAGAGTTCGGCGATGCGCGGCCACTCCGTTTCATCAGGTGTAGCGGCTCTGGCGTGACAGGCGACAATCGCGGCCTGCAGGGTGTAGAAGCCGCGCCCGCCGCCAAGGTCGTGCGCCCGGACCAGCGCCAGCAACCCGCGGCGGATCTGAAGCCGGTCCCACAGTGCGCGGTTCTGGTCCATCAGGAGAATCGGATCGCCGGCTGCGTCGGTGCGCGCCGCGGTGCGCGAAGCATTCAGCTCCATCAGCGCGAGCAGGCCGTGGGCTTCGGCTTCCTGCGGCGCGACCAGCGTCAGCACGCGGCCCATGCGCAGCGCGTCGTTGCAGAGCTGCGGTCGCAGCCATTCGTCGCCGCGGGCGGCCGTATAGCCTTCGTTGAAGATGAGATAGACGACCTCCAGCACCGAGGCGAGCCGTTCCGAAAGCTGCTCGCCGCGTGGCGTTTCGTAGGCAAGTCCGGATTCGGACAGCGTCCGCTTCGCCCGCACGATGCGCTGGGCGATGGTCGCTTCCGGCTGCAGGAAGGCGCGCGCGATCTCTTCCGTGGTCAGACCGCAGATCATCCGGAGCGCCAGCGCCGCGCGCGCCTCGCGCGACAGTTTGGGATGGCAGGCGGTGAAGATCAGCCGGAGCAACTCGTCACCAATATCGTCGTCGAGTGCGGCGTCCAGGTCGGGCATCGCCTGTTGCTCCTGCTCGAGGTCGCGCGTCAGCATCTCATGCTTGCGCGCGAGCATGCTGCGGCGACGCAGATGATCCAGCGCACGACGCTTGGCCAGCGCCATCAGCCACGCCCCGGGCTTCTCCGGCACGCCGCTGGCAGGCCAATGCTCCAGCGCCGCGACCAAGGCTTCCTGGGTCAAATCCTCCGCCAGCGGCACGTCGCGCAGCATTCGCGACAGCCCCGTGATCAGGCGCGGCTGTTCGATGCGCCAGACCGCGAGGATGGTGCGATTGACGTCGGCGGCCGTCATCGCCGCCGACCAGATCGTCTATGCCGCGCCATCAGGCGTGCGCAGGGGATTCGACGTCGCCGCAGGTCGTTTCCAGGCCGTGGCCGGCCATGGCGCGCAGCTCGCAGGTGCCTTCCCAGCCGGGCATGTGGTCGAGATGAAGCTGCATAAACTCCTTGGCCATGGCGAGCGCTTCCGCCTTGTCGCGGAACTCGAAGATGGCGTAGCCGCCGATCACTTCCTTGGCCTCCACGAACGGGCCGTCGGTGACCCTCAGCTTGCCGCCTTCGATCGAGACCTGCGCCCCCTGCTGCAGCGGGGTCAGCCCGCCCATGTCGATCATCCGGCCGGCCTTGATCTCGCGTTCGGCAAGCTTGCCCATCGCTTCCAGCAGGGCGGGCGTCGGGGCTTTCATCGGTTGCGGGGAAGTGACGATGGACATGAAGCGCATGAACAACTCCTGTGCTGCGAGCTGGCGGCATCAGGCCGGCCATTCGTCTCGCTACAGAGAACGACGATCCGGCCGCGGCCGGATCGACATGCGCTGGTAAAAAAATCTAGGCCCCGGGGGGAACCGCCTACTGCCCCCGGATCATGATCAGGGGGTCGGCGGTATCAGGCACCCGCCGCCACTGCGCATTGTCGTCGGCTTCGAACTGCCAGGTTTCGCCTTTGGCCGACATCAGGATCATCTGTCCGCGCTCTAGCCGCCACTGATTTGGCGCGAAGGCCGCAACCGCCGGATCGCATTTCGGCTTCAGGAACACCTGGAAATTATCCCCTGTCGCCTCGGTGTTGGTCAGCGTCAGTCCGCAGATCGTCTGCCCATTGCCGCGAACCATCGACCAGTCGCCGATCATCTGGTCCATCGACTTGGCGAGCGAGCGGGCGGCCGCGAGGTTCTGCAGGATGTAGACGCCCTCGCCGGTCCGCAGGCCCTCGAAAATGCCGCTCTCGACTTCGGTGAAGTCGATCACTGGCTGGCCTGCCGCATCCTGCAGCCGCACGATGTCCAGCCCCTTGATATTCCAGGCCGTGATGTCCTTGGTGAACGGCAACGCCTTGGCGCAACCGGGCTCGAGCTCGAGCTTGAGCCCTTGCGGCGTCGCATCGCCCTTCATCGTGACGACGCAGGTCTTGCTGCGCTCGGTGGTGGCGAGCTCCCACTGCCCGATCATTTCCTTCTTCAGGGTCGAGGCATCCTGCGCCGCCACTTGCGACGCAAGCGCAAGTAGCGCCGTCAGCGCTGCTGCCGCAATGCCCGAAGACCTGCGCAACGTCAGCGTCCCTTCACCGGGGTCTCCGGAACAGGCGTCAAGGGCGCCTTGCCGGCAAACCAGTTTTTCAGGTTATCGACGACCAGTTGATCCATGGCGTTCCGCGTTACCACAGAAGCTGAGCCGATATGTGGCAACAGCACGACATTTTGCATCGCCTTCAACTCGTCCGGCACGCTCGGCTCGTTGGCAAACACATCGAGCCCGGCGGCGAGGATGGTGCCGGATTTCAGCGCCGCGACCAGCGCCGGCTCGTCGACGACGGAGCCGCGCGCGACGTTGATCAAAACGCCGCGCGGACCAAGCGCCTGCAACACGTCGGCATTGATCATCTTGGCGGTCGAGGCGCCGCCGGGCACGATGACGATCAGCGTATCGACCGCCTTCGCCATCTCCATCAGGTCGGGATAATGCTGGTAGGACACGGCCGACGACGGATTGCGCGAATGATAGCAAACCGGCACGCGCGAGGCCTCGAGCCGGCGGCCGATCGCCTGTCCGATGCGGCCCATGCCGACGATGCCGATCTTGCGGTCGCGCAGCGAACCGGCGCTCAAGGGATAGTTCTGCGTCTGCCACTGGCCGGCGCGCAGATAACGATCGGCCTTGACGAATTCGCGCAAGGTCGCGATCAGAAGCCCCATCGCGACGTCGGCGACTTCTTCCGTCAGTACATCGGGCGTGTTGGTGACGACGATATTGTGCTCGCGCGCATAAGCCGAGTCGACGTGGTCGTAGCCGACGCCGAAGCTCGCGACGATTTCAAGCTCCGGAAATTGCGACAGCGCCTTCGCGTCCGCCGGCACCATGTGATAGGTGACCGCCATGCCGCGGATTTTTGCGACCGTATCGGGCGTCAAGCGCTCGAGGTCGGCGCGGCTCTCCGCCATATGCAGGACGTACTGATCCGGAAAACCGTTTTCCAGGATCGGCCTGACAGGTCCGTAGATCAACAGATCGATCTTCTCGGACGAAACATTCGCGGCAGCCATCAATTTTCCTTTCAAAGCGCGCTCTCATGCCAGCGCCGTAGTACCAGATGCGAAACTAGCGCCAGCAGCCCATAGATGACAATCCCGGCCACCGACAGCAACAACAACGCCGCGAACATTCGGGGAATGTTGAGGCGATAACCGGATTCGGCGATCCGGAACGCAAGGCCGGAGCCGGCGCCTGCCGTGCCCGCGGCGATTTCGGCGACCACGGCGCCGATCAGCGACAGGCCGCCCGCGATCCGCAAGCCACCGAGGATGAACGGCAGTGCCGCCGGCAATTTCAGGTACCGCAACGTCTGAAGCCGTGACGCGCCATAGAGCTGAAACAACCCGGCCAGATTGCGATCCACCGAATTCAGCCCGAGCGTGGTGTTGGACAGAACCGGAAAGAAACCGACGATCCAGGCGCAGACAATCACCGCAGTCTGCTGCGACAGATAGATCAGCAATAGCGGCGCAATTGCGATCACCGGCGTGACCTGCAGAATCACCGCATAGGGAAACAGCGAATATTCCAGCCATTTCGATTGGTTGAACACCAGCGCCAGCGCGACGCCGCCGACGGCTGCAGCGATGAAGCCTTCCAGCGTGGTGAGCAAGGTGACGCCCAGCGATTCCGACAGCACCGGCCAATCGCTGACGAGCGTTTGAAACACGGTTGTCGGGCTCGGCAGCACATAGGGCTGGATATCGTTGACGCGGACGACGAATTCCCACAACGCCAGGCCGGCTGCGAGCACGACAACGGGAAGCAGCATGCGGCCGATGTTCTGCAGGGAACTCATGCGCTGCGCTGCCCGGAATAGGAAGGCGCCAGCGCATTCGAGACCTCGCGGCAATAGCCGGCATAGTCGGCCGAGGTGCGAAACGCCTCCCCACGCGGCTCCGCCGTTGCGATGCGAAACTCGGCGCTGATGCTTCCCGGCCGCGCCGTCATCACGATCACCCGCTGCGACAGATAGACCGACTCGAATACCGAGTGGGTGACGAAGATGACGGTCTTGTGCAGCTTGCGCCAGAGCGACAGCAGGTCGTCGTTGAGCCGGAAGCGCGTGATCTCGTCGAGCGCCGCGAATGGCTCGTCCAGCAGGAGAATGTCCGGGTCGGTGACCAGCGCCCGCGCCAATGAGATCCGCATCTTCATGCCGCCCGACAATTCGCGGGGGTATGCACCGGCAAATTCGGCAAGGCCGACCTGCGCCAGCGCCTCCTCGATACGCCGGTCGGCTTCGGCCGGCGCCGCATGCGCAAGCTTCAGCGGCAGGCAAACGTTGTCGCGCACGCTCGCCCACGGCATCAGCGTGGGCTCCTGAAATACGAAACCGATGGGATGCCGCCCATCCGCCTTGGTGGCGCGATGGGAAACGCTCACCGTGCCCGCACTCGGTGTGCCGAGTCCCGCGATCAGCCGCAGCGCGGTGGATTTTCCGCAGCCGGAAGGCCCGAGCAGCGAGACGAAGTCGCCCTTTGCGACATCGAGATCGAGCGGCCCCAGCGCGGTCACCCCGTTGTCATAGGTCTTGCTTACCGCGCGCAGACGCACTGCAAGGCCCGCCGCATCGCTATCCGTCTCCGACAAAGCGGGCCCGGCCATCTCGCCTCAGTTCTTCGGCCGCAGATCGAGACCGACGGCCTTGTTGACGAAGCGAAGCGTGTAGGCCTGACGGTAGTCGATATCGCGGCGAACCACGCCGGCCCGCACCATCTTGTCGAAGAAGCTCGCCACGCGCGCGTCGTTCATGGCGCCGATGCCGTCGCGCAACGTATCGCCGGAATCGACGATGCCGTATTCCTTCATCTTGGCGACGGAATAGCTCAGCAGCTCGTCGGTCATTTCGGGGTTGATCTGCTTGATCATCGCGTTGCCGGCGGAATTGTCGCCGTAGAGATAGTTGTACCAGCCGATGACGGAGGCATCGACAAAGCGCTGCACGAGGTCCGGCTTCTTGTCGACGATCTCGCGGCGGGTCTCGATCAGCGTCGAATAGGCGTTGAAGCCGTGATCGGCGAGCAGGATCACGCCGGGCTTGAAGCCGGCCGCCTTCTCGACGGCGTAGGGCTCGGAGGTAACGTAACCCTGCATCGCGCTCTGCTTGTTCACGATGAAAGGCTGCGGATTGAAGGTGTAGGGCTTTACCTTGCTCTCGCTGAACCCATATTCGGATTTCAGCCACTGGAAGTAGCTCGCCACGCCTTCCTTGGACACCAGCAGCGTCAGCGGCTTGAGATCTTCGAGTTTTGCAATTTTGGTTTCCGGATGGGTGAGGAATACCTGCGGATCCTTCTGGAAGATCGCGGCGACCGCAATCAGCGGCACGTTATTGGCGACGGCGTCGAACGATTGCAGCGTGTTCGCGCTCATGAAGAAGTCGAGCTTGCCGGCGGTCAGCAGGATACGGTTGTTGGTGTTTGGCCCGCCGGGCACTATGGTGACGTCGAGGCCGTATTTCTTGTAGGTGCCGTCGGCGACCGCCTGGAAGAAGCCGCCATGCTCGGCCTCCGCGACCCAGTTGGTTCCGAACGACACCTTGTCGAGGGTTTCGGCGCGCACAGGCATCAGTCCTGCGGTCAGCACCAGAAGACCGGTGGTTAACGTTCGCAGCAAAAAGGCCGGGTTCATGGTTGGACTCCGTCGATCATTCTGGCCCATGATGAGAGGCTAGGGACAACGTCCCAAGAGATTTTGTCCAGGGATCGGACCATCCCCGGACTATCTAACAAACTATCCTGCAAATTCATCCAAAGAAACGCTTCGCTCGATGGCCTCAACCGTTCCGCCCCGCGACTGGACCGACATCCGCTGGCCCGACATTGCCAAGACTGGCGCTAAGGCCGACGCCGCGCGCTGGATTGCGGTGCTGCCATTGGCAGCCACTGAGCAGCACGGCCCGCATCTGCCGCTGGAAACCGACGTCCTGATTGGCGAGGCCTATCTGGCGCGGGTGCGCGAGCTGTTGCCCGTCGCGCTGCCCGTCACCTTTCTGCCGCTGCAGCCGGTCGGCATCTCCACCGAGCACATCGATTTTCCGGGCACGCTGACGCTGCCGACCGAGGCCGCATTGAAGGAGTGGATGGCGATCGGCGAGCGCGTCGCGCGATGCGGAATTCGCAAGCTCGTGATTGTGACGAGCCATGGCGGCAACAGCGCGGCGATGTCGCTGGTCGCGCAGGATCTCCGCGCACATCACGGGCTGCTCGTGGTCACCACGAGTTGGTCGCGCTTCGGCGCGCCGGATGGATTGTTTTCCGCGGAAGAGCTGCGTCACGGCATTCATGGCGGCGCGGTCGAGACCTCCATCATGCTGGCGCGCTATCCGCACACGGTGCGGAGAGAGGCGATCGCTGATTTTCGCCCTGCCAGCATCGCGATGGAGAAAGAATTCCGTTGGCTCTCGGCGCATCGGCCGGTCCCTTTCGCCTGGCAGGCGCAAGACCTTAACGAAAGCGGCGCAGTCGGCGACGCCACCAAAGCCACTGCGGAGAAGGGCGAACTACTGCTCGATCACGGCGCGCGGGCGTTCTGCGAACTGCTCGATGATGTCGACAAATTCGATCCGGAATTGTTTCTTCGTAAAGCATAAAATCGCGA
The DNA here is from genome assembly GCF_001693485.1 of Bradyrhizobium sp. LMTR 3. Lineage (GTDB taxonomy): Bacteria > Pseudomonadota > Alphaproteobacteria > Rhizobiales > Xanthobacteraceae > Bradyrhizobium. Next base: position 574,652 of record NZ_MAXC01000023.1, on the reverse strand, counting down.
TCTATTCTCGTAACTATCTGAAATGTCGAAGAAATAAACGACGAAACCATATTTCCGGCCGCCGCCTCGAACCGCCTTTCAACGTGCTCCGTCCAACTGGGCATGCGGACCACAATGGCCGCTTAACAGAAGGAAGGAGACTTCCATGTCGATCAAGACCAAGTTCGCCGCTCTCGCTCTCGCTACCCTTGCCGTTACCGGCGGCATGGCTTCCACACAGGCTCAGGCCAAGCCGCTGCACTGGGGTGTCGGCGCCGGCCTGGTTGGCGCAGCCATCGTCGGCACTGCCATCGCAGCTTCGGGTCCCCACTACTACTATGACGGTTATCGCCGCTGCGGCTGGGTTCGCCAGTTCGACGCTTTCGGCAATTACATCGGCCGCGTCCGGACCTGCGCTTACTGATTTCTGCGGCTGACTTGGTTGCTGTTTGAGAAGCGATTTCTTTGCAAGCAAACCACTTCAGACCCTGAAAGCGCTTCTCGTGGATCAGCGTCCGGCACGGGCGCCTCATCCACCCCGTGCCGCACACGACCCGCCCGGCGGTCCCCCCGGGCGGGTCACCTTTTTTGCCGGCCGAGACCGTCTGCGATGGTCCAAGCGGCTGTTGCGACCACGTCACGCAACGGTGTCACTGAATCGTAGCTGACAGGCCGATCCTTTCCCTACTGTTGCGAATTATTTGCAATATGGGTCTTGGCGGATGCTCTGGCGCTGGCGGGGAGGAACCGCCAGAATTTGGCGGCGACGGGTTGATGACTTCATTTGGCGGGTGGCGGCAGGTGTTCGAATCTGCCGTGATGGCAAGTAGCGACCACACGGATCGCACCGGGAATGTCCGAACTGTGAACCGCAACCGCCGATCATCCTTGGAATATGCACTGGCCGGCGCCGCGGTCAGTGCGTTGGCGCTCGGCAGCCCGGCGATGGCGGCCGACATGCCGCTGAAGGCGCCCTATCTTGGCCCGGCGTTCGACTGGAGCGGCTTTTATATCGGCGGCCATACCGGCTATCACCGTGGCTCGTCGTTCGCGACACTGGCCGACCCCGCCGTCACCGCGACCAACAGCGTGGTCAGCGGTCTGATCGGCGGCGTGCAGGCCGGATATAATTTTCACTTTTCCTCGGGCCTGTTTTTCGGTGTCGAAGCCGACCTGACCTTTCCGAACTATCTGCCGTCCAATCACGTTGTTGCCAAGTTCGTAACCGCGCGCTCGGATGCAGAGGAGCGATGGGATTACGCTGGCACCGTGCGCGGCCGGATCGGCTATGCCAGCGGACCGTGGCTCGCTTACGCCACCGGCGGTTTTGCTTGGGCCGGTGAACGCTTTCTCAACACGCCCACGGCTGGCGGCGTCGAAGAAAAGCGGATAAACGTGCGCCCGGGCTGGGCGGCCGGCGCCGGGCTTGAGTATGCGTTTGCGCCGCATTGGAGCGTCAGGCTCGAATATCTCTACGCTCAGTTCGGAAAGGCTGATGTCCGCCTGCCGTCAGGAACGACGTATAACTCGACGCTCGATTTCCAGCAGGTTCGCATCGGCCTCAACCGCAAGGTCGACTGGCCGGGATCAAGGACCTGGACACCGAAGACCGACCTGACCGCCCCCGAATCCGATCGCTGGGAGATTCATGGGCAGACCACCTATCTGGGTCAGGGCTATCCGGCCTTCCGCGCACCCTATACCGGCACCAACAGCCTGACGCCGGCGCGACAGGCACAGGCGACGTGGAGCAACAGCCTCTATCTGAACGCAAGGCTCTGGGAAGGCGGCGAGATCTACTACAATCCCGAACTGCTGCAGGGTTTTGGCCTCAGCGACACGGTCGGCCTCGCCGGATTCAGCAGTGGCGAGGCGCAGAAGTCGAACTTCCCCTATCCGCACTACAACACCTCGCGGCTGTTCGTGCGCCAGACTTTCGGCTTTGGCGGCGAGCAGGAGGAGCTTGCCAGCGCGCAGCAACAACTCGCCGGCAAGGTCGACGTCAACAGGCTGACGCTGCAGGCCGGGAAGTTCTCGGTCGGCGATGTCTTTGACGGCAATTCCTACGCCAAGGACACCCGCCGCGATTTCATGAACTGGTCGATCTGGGCGCCCGGCGCCTTCGACTATGCTGCCGACAGGCTCGGCCTGACCTACGGCGTGACCGCCGAACTCAATCAGAAGCAATGGGCGTTGCGCGGCGGCTATTTCATGATGGGCGCGGTGTCCAATTCCAACAATTTCGACACCCAGGTCTTCCGGCGCGGCCAGTACGTGGTCGAACTGGAGACGCGTTATCAGATATTTTCCCGGCCGGGCAGGCTGCGCACCATCGGCTGGGTGAGCAGCGCCAATTCCGGCAGCTATCGTGAAACGCTGAACGATCCGGCGCTCAATATGGATATCTCGCTGACGCGCAGGGGCCGCCCCAAATACGGCTACGTCGTCAACGTCGAACAGTCGGTCACGGATGACATCGGCCTGTTCGGCCGCTGGAGTTGGAACGACGGCAAGACCGAGATCATGTCGTTCACCGACATCGACGCCTCGCTCTCGCTCGGCACCTCGATCAAGGGCACCGCGTGGGGCAGGCCCGACGACACGATCGGCATCGCCGGCGCGATCAACGCGCTGTCGCGCGATCATCGCGACTTCCTCGCTGCCGGCGGGCTCGGCCCACTGATCGGCGACGGCCAGCTCAATTACCGCAAGGAACGCATCCTCGAGACCTACTACGCCTACGCGCTCACCAGGCAGATCATGCTGACGGCGGACTACCAGTTCGTCACCAATCCCGCCTACAATGCCGACCGCGGCCCGGTCCATGTGTTCTCCGGCAGGCTGCACGGCGAGTTCTAGTGCCCCTCGAGGCACCCCATGCTCTACTTCGTGATCAAATGTGCCCTGTCCGGCATTATCATCGCGGCGGTGTCGGAAATCGCCAAGCGCAGCCCGGCATTCGCTGCGCTCGTCGTGTCGCTGCCGCTGCTTTCGCTGTTGAGCTTCCTGTGGCTCTGGCACGATACCGGCGATGCGGAGCGCATTGCCGGTGTGGCGGAATCGACGTTCTGGTACGTGCTGCCGTCGCTACCGCTGTTCCTGATATTGCCGGCGCTGCTCAGGGCGGGCGTGGGCTTCTGGCCCAGCCTGGCCGCAGGCTGCGCGGTGACGATTGCTCTTTACTTCCTCACCGCCTGGATGCTCGCCAAATTCGGCATCCGCCTTTGAAGCGGCAAATTCTCGCCGCCGCGCTCGCTTCGCAGATGCGCCCTGCCACTTTAGATGCGGGCGGCTTGGGGGACGTTCGGGCGGCCGCGGGGAAGCCGCTAGGATTTTATCCCGCCGGCTGGAACGAATCTGCGAGCGCCATCGCCCATGCATCGCGGAAGCGCGGATCCTGAGTGCCTTCGATCAACTCGCCCGGACGCAGCGACGGATAGAGTTGCGCGAATGACAACGTGTCATTCGTGGAGGATCGCTGCGTGAAGTGGATCGGCCGCAATTGCCGCGGATGATCGAGGCCGGCCGAGGCGATCAGCTCGGACAAGGCGTGCAGGGTGGCGTGATGATAGTTGTAGACCCGCTCAATCTTGTGCGGCACCACCAGCGCGCGGGCGCGGAGCGGATCCTGGGTGCTCACGCCCGTCGGGCATCGATCGGTATGGCAGCTCAGCGACTGGATGCAGCCGAGCGCGAACATGAACCCGCGCGCAGAATTGCACCAATCGGCGCCGATCGCCATCGCACGCGCCATGTCGAATGCGGTCGCGATCTTGCCGGCGGCACCGATCTTGACGCGGTCACGCGCATTGATGCCGATCAGCGCATTATGGACGAAATTGACGCCCTCCCGCATCGGCATGCCCAAATGGTCCATGAATTCCAGCGGCGCAGCACCGGTGCCGCCTTCATTGCCATCCACCACGATGAAATCAGGATATATCCCGGTTTGCAGCATCGCCTTGCAGATCGCCAGGAATTCCCAGGGGTGACCGACGCACAGCTTGAACCCGGCCGGCTTGCCGCCGGATAGTCGCCGCATCTCGCCGATGAAAACCATCATTTCCAGCGGCGTCGAGAACGCGCGGTGCGTGGCTGGCGAAATGCAATCCTCGCCCATGGGGATACCGCGAATTTTGGAGATCTCTTCAGAGACCTTGGCCGCCGGAAGGACCCCGCCATGTCCGGGCTTGGCCCCTTGGCTGATCTTGAGTTCGACCATCTTGATCTGACCGTCGCTGGAGACGCGGGCAAATTCTTCCGGGTTGAATGTGCCGTCGCGGTTGCGGCAGCCGAAATAGCCCGAGCCGATTTCCCAGATGATGTCACCGCCGTGCTCGCGGTGGTAAGGACTGACGCCGCCCTCGCCGGTGTCATGCGCAAAGCTGCCCTTTTTCGCACCAGCGTTCAGCGCCCGCACGGCGTTGGGGCTGAGCGCCCCAAAACTCATCGCCGAGATGTTGAAGACCGAGGCCGAGTACGGCTTGGTGCAATCCGGACCACCGATGGCGACGCGAAACTGCTCGACGGCACGAGCCTTCGGCAACATAGAATGGTGCATCCATTCATAGCCGTCGCGATAGACGTCCTCCTGGGTGCCGAACGGCCGCTTGTCGAGCTCCATCTTGGCACGCTGATACACCAGGGCGCGGGTGTCGCGGGAAAACGGCTTGCCGTCCTTCTCGCTCTCGAAGAAGTACTGCCGTATCTCCGGACGAATTTCTTCGAGCAGAAAACGAATGTGCGCCGAGATCGGATAATTGCGCAACACCGCGTGGTTCTTCTGCAGGAGATCGCGAATGCCCAGCAATGTAAGCGCGCCGAAGACCACGATCGGCAGCAGCAGCAACTCCCACACCTTGAGGTTCTGGTCGAAAATCCCGATGCCGATCAGCAATGCCGTGATGACGGCGCAGATCGTCAGCACGATGTAGCGTGGCGAGAACGGAAGCAGCAGCGTTTCCATGGAACCCCTCACCCAAATTATCCTTGCCGGCCGGTAGCTTAGTCCAACCGCCGGAACGAGCGCTACACGATATACGGAGCGACCTTCACGGAAGTGACGGCGGCTTGAAAAAATAAACGGGATGCTCCCCGGTCCGAATGAACCTGTCGTCCTTTTTGCAGTGCAGCGTAATGGCCGTGGAGACGAGCGCAGTCTTTGCCGCCGCAACAATCTCGTCGTGCACCGGCACGCGCACGCACTCTCAATCGTCGCGTCGGCACCGAGCCGAGCGACGTTCGGGAGTGGTTATAGCAGTGAGGGAGATCGGAGCAGGCTACTGGACGCGAGCGACAATCCCGCGCCACGTCCCTGCGAACGCAGGGACGACAAAGGATGGAGCGTCGATCGCGTCAGCGCTCGACGAACGCTTTTTCGATCACGAAATGGCCGGGCGTGTTGCCGCTGCCTTCGATGAAGCCGCCGGACTCGAACATCTGCTTCAGCTCTTCCAGCATGGCCGGGCTCCCGCACATCATGATGCGGTCGGTCTCGATATTGAGCGGCGGCTGGTGAATGTCGTTGAACAACTGCTCGGATGAGATCAGGTCGGTGATGCGGCCGCGATTGCGGAACGGCTCGCGGGTCACGGTCGGATAGTACAGCAGCTTCTCCGACAGGAGCGGCCCGAACAGCTCGTCGTCGCGCAGCTTGGCGACCAGCTCCTCACCATAAGCAAGTTCGGACACCTGACGGCAGCCGTGCACGAGCACGATGGTCTCGAACCGCTCATAGACGTCGGGGTCCTTGATCAGGCTGGCGAACGGCGCCAGGCCCGTGCCGGTCGACAGCAGCAGCAGGCGCTTGCCTGGAATCAGATTGTCGGTGATCAGCGTGCCGGTCGCCTTGCGGCCGACCAGAATCTCGTCGCCCTCGCGGATCTTCTGCAGCTTCGAGGTCAGCGGCCCGTCCGCAACCTTGATGGAGAAGAACTCGAGCTCTTCCTCGTGATTGGCGCTCGCCATGCTGTAGGCGCGCAGCAGCGGCCGGCCCTCGACCTCGAGGCCGATCATTGCGAACTGGCCGTTCTGGAAGCGGAAACCGGAATCGCGGGTGGCCCGGAAGCTGAAAAGCGTATCGGTCCAGTGGTGGACAGAAAGGACTTTCTCTCTATAGAACGCGCTCATGTGTTTTCGTTTTTCCTGACGTCTCGATGTAGAACGTTTCGGTCTTCGGGCCTCAAAGTGCCAAAAATCAGCGAAATCATCGGCGATTTGGCGCTTCATTTGCGCACACGAGACACATAGTCAATATGACCTGCAGCACAATTGAGAACTCGGAATGGCTGTCGGTCTAATTTGCAAAAAGGTTCGATCGCCTTCGTTAACGCTTTCCCGCGCAATTAACTTGCTGAATTCGGCGCCGATCTGGCAATAAAAGACTACGTCGAATTAAGAACGTTTCAAAAGAGATCGCATGCGAAGCCCAACTGAGTTTCGAAAGGGAAAACCGGGCTTCTATCCGGACCAGGCGGTCTATGCAGAGTTTGCCGCTGCCGAGTTCGGGCTGGCGTTTCACGACCTCGACGGCGGCTCGGGATTGATCTTCAGCATCGCCGCGCACGACAGGCTGCTTCATTTCGGCGCCGGCCGATGCTCCTGGTATCCGCAGAACAACGCGACGGCTTCGACACTGGCGTCGGACAAGTTCTTTGCCAGCAGGATTCTCCGAGACGCCGGTGTGCCCGCGCTCGGCGGCGATTATTTCTTCCTGCACGATCGCCACCGCGCGCATCGCCCGGCGGGCCATGAACGCAGCGACGCGATTGCCTGCTTCAAAGCGTTGGGTGGATCGGCCTTCGTCAAGCCGCTCACAGGGGCGCGCGGCGATTTCGCGCAAGCCGTCCACGGCGAAGCAGCACTCGTTCGCTATCTCGATGCGGTGATGAAGTATTATGACGCCGTTCTGATCCAGCCGATCGTCGATGGCACCGAGTATCGCGTTTTCCTGCTCGACGATGACGCGCTCTACTGCGCGCGAAAACGCCCGCCGTTCATCTCGGGCGATGGCGTGCGCACGTTCCGCGAACTGCTGACGGCCCATAATGACGCTTTGCGGGCCCGTGGCCTTTCGCCGGCTTCGCTGCCCGATCACGATCCGTCACTCGACACTGTGCCGGCAAACGGCGAACGGCGCGAAATCCCCGGACGGATGAATCTCAGTGCTGGCGGCACGATGGTGTTGGCGGGTGCACCGTCCGAGGAGGCCATCGTGCTGGCGCGGCAGGCGGCGCGCGCGATCGGACTTCGCGTGGCGGCCATCGACATGTTCGTAGGTATCGGTGGCCAACCGGATTCCATGCAAGTCATCGAAGTCAACTCCAACCCGGCGATCCGGCTGCTGGAGGATTCCGACCGCGGCGACCTAATCCTGAAGATCTGGCATCACACCTTCTCGACGATGGGATTGCTCTAGTGTTCGACCTGCCGAAATATGGTGACGGCGTTTGCCTCGCCCGCATGGCCGAGCTGTTGAATGCGCTCAGGATCGATCGCGTGTGGCTGCAGCGCGTCTCGGTCGTGGTGACCGGCTCGAACGGCAAGGGCAGCACGGCGGCGATGGTTGCCAGCATCGGGCGCGACTACGGCCTCCGAACCGGCCTCTTCACTTCCCCGCATCTCTTTCGCTTCAACGAGCGGATCCAGGTCGGCGGGATCGAGATCGGCGACGACGCCTTCGCCCAGTGCAAGCGGCTCGTCGACGCCGCCATCGCCGACGTCTCGAAGCGCCACGGCGAAAGGTTCGGCGCGTTCGAGGCGCTGTTTGCGCTGGCCTGCCTGTACTTTCAGGACAGCCAATGCGATCTCGCGGTGTTCGAGGCCGGCATCGGCGGCCGCTATGATCCGGTCCGCCTGATCGGCGCGCGCGAGACTTGCGTTACCTCGGTCGATTTCGAGCATGTCGATCTGCTCGGCAACTCGCTTGAACTGATCGCTTCCGACAAAAGCGACGCCTGCGCCGCCGGCGGCACGATCGTGTATGGCGAAAACTGTCGCCAGCTTCGGCTCCACCTCCTGGAATACAACCGCTCGCGGGGCTGTACCCCACTGTTCGTCCGTGACGAGATCAGTGTCGACAACGAGGCCCAATCCGCGTCGGGGCAGCATTTCGATTTCCAGTTCGGTTATCATGATTTTCGCCGCCTTGAGCTTAACCTGCCCGGCGCGTTCCAGTTCAACAACGCGGCCATCGCCGTGACGCTGTTCCTGCTCTGGCTGCAACGCGAGCAACCGCGCAAGGCTCCCGAGCGGATCGAAGCTGCCATCCGTTCGGGCCTGCGCAATGTCCGCTGGCCCGGCCGCCTCGAGGTCATCGAGCAAGACCCGCTCATGGTGATCGACGTCGGCCATACGCCAGACGGCATCCGGCAATCGCTCGCCAGCCTCATGGCTATTCATGGCCGCGACGATTGGATTCTCGTCACTGGCGCCTCGCGCGACAAGAAGGCCGACGAGATCGTCGGCGTGCTGGCGCCTTCGTTCGATACGATCATCTGCACGGCGGCACGCCACAAGGGCGCGGACCCGCAAGCCATCGCCGCCGCCGCGCGACTTGGCAATTCCAACGCAACCCTTCATGTCGCGGCGACAATCGCGGATGCCGTACGGCTCTCGCAGGAGATGGCTCTGGAACAAAAGCGCAGAGTGTATGTGGCGGGTGGGTTATTCCTGGCGATCGAATACGCAACCGTCGCAAAGGGCGGCCGCGCGGAGGATTTGGAGTTTTTCTGAACGTGGCGCACACTCCGTGCAGTCGAGCGGCTATTCCGCGGACAGTGCACTGGAAAGCGTCAGAATGCGACACCGAGGGGAGAGAGCACCATGAGCGACACCGTCAATCGTCAGATCCTGCTGGTCGAAAAGCCCGCCGGCAAGCTCGGGCCGGAACATTTCAAGATGGTCCAGGGCGCGGTGCCCGAGCCGAAAGATGGCGAGGCGCTGGTGCGGACGCGCTATATTTCGCTTGATGCCGCCAACCGCGCGTGGATGCACGGTGCGACCTATCGCGCCGCCGTCGAGGCCAACACGGTGATGGCCGGTGGCAGCATCGCGGAGGTCGTCGCCTCGAAGGCTTCAAGCCTCGCGCCGGGCGATATCGTATTCGGCGATACCGGCTGGCAGGATTATGCCGCCGTGCCGGCAAAGCATCTGAACAAGATGCCGAAAATGGAGCCGATGACGCATCTGCTCAGCGTCTACGGCATCGCCGGCCTCACCGCCTATTTTGGTCTCCTGCATGTCGGCAAGCCGAAGCAAGGTGAGACCGTCGTCGTGTCGGCTGCCGCCGGCTCGGTCGGATCGATCGTCGGGCAAATCGCCAAGATCAAGGGCTGCAACGTCATCGGCATTGCCGGCGGCAAGGACAAGTGCCAGTGGCTCACGTCCGAACTCGGCTTCGACGCCGCGGTCGATTACAAGGACGGCGCCACCTTCAAGGCGTTACGCGCCGCCGCGCCGAAGGGCATCGACGTCTATTTCGACAATGTCGGCGGCGAGATTCTCGAAGCCTGCCTTTCGCTGATGAACAACCGCGGCCGCATCGCCTGCTGCGGCGCGATTTCGCAGTATGACGGCGTGCCGTCGGCCCACGGTCCGCGCGGCGTGCCCGGCCTGATCGTGGTGAAGCGCCTCGTCATGCAGGGTTTCATCGTGATGGACTTCATGGACCAGAGCGCGGCAGCACTTGCCGATCTGCAGTCCTGGGTCGCCTCCGGCAAATTGAAGGTGCAGGAGGACGTGATCGACGGAATTGAGAACACGCCGAAAGCACTGATCGGCCTCCTCGCCGGCGAGAACCGCGGCAAGCGCATGGTGAGGGTATAGTGCTGCATTTGTAGGGTGGGCAAAGCGCAGCGTGCCCACCATGTCCCAAGCGAGTGGATAGATGGTGGGCACGGCGCGTTGCGCCTTTTCCCACCCTACCGGACCTTAATGCGTCGCCGCCGTCGCCTGCACGCCGGCCTTCTTCTGCTTCCGCTCCTTCAGCCAGTTCTCGAACCGCTGGATCACGACGAAGAACGTCGGCACGAACAGCACCGCCAGGCACGTTGACGCCAGCATGCCCGAGAACACGGTGATGCCGATCGATTTTCGCGCATTGGCGCCGGCGCCGGTGGCGAGCACCAAGGGCACGACGCCGAGGATGAAGGCGAACGACGTCATCAGGATCGGGCGGAAGCGGGCCCGCGCCGCCTCGACCGCGGATTCCAACAGCGGCTTGCGGTCGCGCACATGGAGCTCGAGCGCCACCTCGACGATCAGGATGGCGTTCTTGGCCGACAGCGCGATCAACAGGATAATGCCGATCTGGGTGTAGAGATTATTCTCGATCCTCAGTCCGCTCAGCACCAGCATCGGTCCGAGCAGCGACAGCGGCACCGCGAGAATGACCGAGATCGGCGCGTACCAGCTCTCATATTGTCCGGCCAGCACGAGATACACCAGCAGCAGGGCCAAGCCGAACGCCCAGTAGATCTGGCCGCCGACGACCTTTTCCTGGTACGACATCGCCGTCCACTCGAAGCCGGTGCCCGGCGGCAGCGTCTTCGCGGCGATCTCTTCCATCAAATTCATCGACTGGCCGGAGCTGTAACCCGTGGCCGGCAGTCCGATGATGGTTGCCGACGGATAGAGATTATACAGGCTGATCAGCGACGGCCCGACCGCCGGCGTGATCTTCGCCACCGCGCCGAGCGGGATCATGTCGCCCTGGCTGTTGCGCACCGTCAGCCTTTCGATGTCGCGCGGGGTCAGGCGGAATTGCGCATCTCCCTGCGCATAGACCTGGAAGGTGCGGCCGAACTTGTTGAACTGGTTGACGTAGCTCGACCCCATGTAGGATGACAATGTCGAGAAGACCTGGTCGGTCGTGACATGCATGGTCTGGGCCTTGACCCGATCCACCTCGACGTCGAACTGCGGCACCATCGAGCGGAACGGCGAGCTGACCCGCTGCAGCGCGCTTTGCGACGCCGCATTGGAAACCATCGCGCCCGTGATTGCCTGCAGCTTGCTGAAATCGGAATTGCCGTCGCGGAGCTGCACCTGCATCGCAAAGCCGGCGGCATTGCCGATGCCCTGGATCGGCGGCGGCGGGACCACCAGGATCCGCGCCTCCTCGATCACAGACAGTTTTTCGTTCAAGCCGACGAACAGCGACCGCAGATCCTCGCCCTCGCCGCGCGCACTCCATTCTTTGAGGATCAGATATGCCACGCCTGCATTGGCGAGGCTGGAGGAATTGTCGAGGGCGGAAATGCCGGCGATGGTAATGACCTGATCGACGCCCGGCGATTTGCTGGTGATATCGCTTACCCGTGTCAGCACGCTCTGGGTCCGATCCAGCGACGCACCGTCGGGTAGTTGCACGGCCACCAACAGATAGCCCTGATCCTCGATCGGGATAAATCCGGTCGGCACCCGCGACAGGCCGTAGCCGCCGATCGCGATCAGGATCAGCGCGCAGATCACCGAGATATTGCTGTGCGCGACCAGCCGGCTGATCAGCCGGCCATACCAGGCCTCTAGGCGGTTATAGACCGCGTTGAAACCGCGGTAGAAGAAGTTGCGCCGTTCCGGCGGCGCGGGCGGTCGCAGCCACAGGGCACACTGCGTCGGCTTTAGCGTTGCCGCATTGATAGCGCTGAGCAGCGCCGTTGCGGCGATGACCAGCGCGAACTGGGCATACATCCGCCCCGTCAATCCCGGCAGGAACGCCGACGGCAGGAACACCGAAACCAGCACCAGCGTGATGCCGACGATCGGCGCAAACAGCGCATCCATCGCACTGATCGCCGCGTCATGGCCGGACATCCCCTTCTCGATGTTATGAGCGGCGCCTTCGACCACGACGATGGCGTCGTCAACCACAATGCCGATCGCCAGCACGATCGCAAACAGCGTCGAGATATTGACGGTAAAGCCGAGCGCCGCCATCGCCGCAAAGGCGCCGATGATGGTCACCGGCACCGTCGTCGCCGGCACCAGCATCGCGCGCCAGTCCTGCAGGAAGATCAGGATCACCACCAGCACCAGCAGGCCCGCCTCGATCAGCGTCTTGTAGACCTCATTGATCGACTCCTTAACGAACTTGGTTGTGTCGAACGGCGTATCGTAGACCACGTCCTGTGGGAACGACTTCGCCAGCACCTCCATCTTCTTCTTGACGGCCTGCTCGACCTCCAGCGCGTTGGCACCCGGCGACTGGAACACGCCGATGCCGGTGGCCGGCTTGTTGTTGAGCGAGAACATCTGGCTGTAGGTCTGGGCGCCGAGTTCCACCCAGCCGACATCGCGCACACGGGTGACGTCGCCGCTGCTGCCGGTCTTGACGATGACGTTCGCGAACTCGCTGACGTCGTCGAGCCGCCCGCTGACGTTCAGCGTATATTGAAACGCCTGCCCTGCGGGCGCCGGCGGCGCGCCGACCTGGCCGGCGGTGACCTGCTGGCTCTGCTGCTGGATCGCCGAAATCACGTCCTGCGGCATCAGGTTGCGCGCCTGCAGCTTGTTCGGATCGAGCCAGACCCGCATCGAATACTGGCCGGCGCCGAACACGGTGACGTTGCCGACGCCCGGCAGGCGCGACAGCTCGTCGCGAATGTTGATGGTGGCGTAATTGCTCAGGAACAGGCTGTCATAGGTCGCTTTCGGCGAGGTCAGCGTCACGAACAGCAAGATCGCCGTCGACCTCTTCTGCACGGTGACGCCCTGGTTCTGTACCGATTGCGGCAGTTGCGACAGCGCGCTCGACACCCGGTTCTGCACCAGCACCTGCGCGAAGTTGAGGTCGGTGCCGATCTTGAAGGTGACCGTCAGCGAGTAGGAGCCGTCGGCGCCGCTGTAGGACTGCATGTAGAGCATGTCCTCGACGCCGTTGACCTGCTGCTCGATCGGCAGCGCCACCGTGTCGATCACGGTTTTCGCGCTGGCGCCGGGGTAGCGGGTGGTGACCTGCACCGTGGGCGGCACGACATCGGGATACTGCGCAACCGCGAGCCGGAACAGGCTGACGCCGCCGATCAGGATCATCAGGATCGCGATGACGTTGGAAAGAACGGGACGCTCGATGAAGAATTTTGAAATCATGGCCGGCTCCTACTTGGCCGACGCCGGCTGCGCTTCGACTGTCTTCAGTTGCGGATCGACCTTCTGGCCGGGGATAGCGCGCAACAGCCCGGCGGTAATCACGCGGTCGTCGGCCTTGAGGCCCTCCTCGATGACGCGCAGCTCGCCTTCCAGCGGTCCGACGCGCACCTTGCGCTGCTCGACGACATTTTCGCCGTTCACGACCAGCACATAGCGGCCGGACTGATCGCTGCCGAGCGCGACGTCGGGCACGAGCAGTGCGTTCTGCACCTGGTCCAAAGGCACGCGGATTCGGACGAAGAATCCCGGCAGCAGCGCGCGGTCCGCATTGGGCAGCACGCCCCGCACGGCAAGCGTGCCGGTCGACTGGTTCAGCGTCGTGGCGGCATAGTCGAGGTTGCCCTTGTGCGGAAAGCCGGTCTCGGTCTGCAGTCCGATCTCGATCGGCACTTGCCTGAGATCATCGGGCGTCAAGCCGCGCCGCCGCGCTTCCTCGCGGATCCGCAGCACGTCCTGCTCGTTGACGTTGAAATTCACATAGATCGGGTCGAGCGCCACGATGGTGGCGAGTTGCGTCGGCGACGATGCACCGACGAGTTCGCCGACGGAGACGAGATGCGCGCTGACGACGCCGTCGAACGGCGCGACCACATTGGTGTAACCATAATTGACCGCCGCGATCTTGGTATTGACCTGGGCCTGCAGTAGGCTCGCCTGCGCATTGTCTCTGTTAGCGGTGGAAGTATCCAGCGTGGCCTGGGAGACGGCCTGCCGCTGCACCAGCTCCTGCTGGCGCTTGAAATCCGCCTCGGTCTGTCGCACCGAGGCCTGCGCGCCGGATTCCGCTGCCTGCGCCTGTTCGAGCTTCAGCTTGTAGGTGTCGGGCTCGATCGTGAACAGGGATGTGCCTTCTTTGACGTAGGCGCCGTCCTTATAGTTGATCGATTGCAGAAAGCCCTGCACGCGCGCGACCAGATCGACATTCTTGATCGCCGCCGTATTGCCGGTCGCTTCCAGATAGCGCGTGAAAGGCCGCTGCAGGGGCGGCGCAACTTCGACCTTCGGCGGCGGTGGGGGGACAAAAGTATTTTGTTCGCAGGCACTTAAGATGCCCATCGCAGCAACGGCGAAAGCTGCACGGCAGGCGGCACCGCCTTTCTGCGCGGCGGCGCCGTGTGATCTCAAGCGTGCAGGCGAACGCGAAGCCTTCATTTTTGGCACCCCAATAGGATTTGTTCTGGAAAAGGCTTTATTCAGAAATCGGCTTTCCGCCACCCCATGAAAATAGCAACAATCCGCTTGCGGCGGAACCGGAAAGAGAAAATGATGCGACCCGATTTTTTCAGCAGACGCATTCAAAATTTCACTTCGGTTGAAGCGGTGGCTTCCGGCGACGACAGAAGGATTTATTCAAATGATCAACACGTTGACGCGTGCGAGAAAGCTTGGGCCGTTATTGGCGGCCGCGATATTCGCAATTGCAGCGCCGGCGTTTGCGCAAGCGCCGAGCCAGGCACAGCGCGACGCGATCAAGTCGCAGTGCAGTTCCGATTACATCGCGCATTGCTCCAGCGTGCCGCCGGGCGGCGAGGCCGCGCTGCAATGCCTGCAGAAGAACATGTCGGGTCTCTCGTCGGGCTGTCAGGGCGCCGTGCGCGCGGTGGAAGCACCGGCGGCAGCGCCTGCCAAGCCGGCGGAGACGGCCAAGCCCGCCGAACCCGCCAAGCCGGCCGAGACCGCGGCGCCGAAATCCGCAGCGTCTCCAACCGCAACAGCAGCGCCGGCAAAATCCGCCGAGCCAAAGGCTGCGGCCGGCGCTACTGCCGGGCAGCCGACCAGCGCACAGACCTCCGCGATCCGCAGCGCGTGCCGCTCCGACTATCCGAAGGTCTGCGCGGGTGTGCCGACCGGTGGCGCGCCCGCGGTGCAATGCCTGGAAAAGAACAAGACAAAACTCTCCCCTGGCTGCGAGAAGGCAGTCGCCGCCGTCACTGGCGGTGCTGCGGTGGCTCCCGCGGCAGACACGGCGCCGGCCGCGGCTGGAGCAGCTCCCGCGGCTACGGCCGGCGCAGCACCGGCCGCGGCAACAGCGCCCACTGTCATCGTGCTGCGACCGATGCGGCCGCGCGAAGAACTGTTGGTGCTACGCTCGGCCTGCGGCGTTGACGTCCGCACGATTTGCGGCGGCGTGCCCGCCGGCGGCGGCCGGATCGTGCAGTGTCTTGCGACCAACGCCGCCCAGCTTTCACCGGCGTGCAAGGACGTTTTGTCCCAGTTCGCGGCACGATAGTCACGCGCCTTCGGCGATCCTCCGTTGCCTCGTGGATCGCCGGTCACTCACCTCCGCGAAAGGCGAGGATGAGCTGAATGAGCCGGACCGACAGCGCAATGTAAAGGATCGTCATCAGGAGTTGGTAGGCGAGGTGCCAATTGAGCTTGGCCAGCTTGTAGAGACCGTCGACGAAGTTCAGCAGCAGGAGAATGACGCCAAACAGCATGACGCCGCGGCCGACGAGACCGTGGCGCAGATAACCGAACAGGACCACTGCCGGCTCGTTGCTCGAGACGTGGGCGCCCGCCGAAACGATCAATGTGCCGATGATCATCTTCTCGACGTGAGAGAATATTTCCTTGGAGACCGGCTCGACATGTTCGGAATAGAACGCCAGCCATTTGGCTCTGACCTGCGCCATGGATTCTCCTTGGGTTTTCCTTGCGACGATGAGTGGGAGCTTCACTACAGCGGGTCCGCGATCGGGAAGCAAGAAGGCCGGCCAGCCCGATACGCGGATACTCACCTCGACGATCGGCCGGCAACCGAAACGAGATCGGCACGCAAATGCCGACGCGACAGCATCCGCAGAACCTTCCGAAAAAGACGTTAGAGACAGGAAACTTTCAGGACCAGAACATCAACCAGTACCAGTCCGGGAGACCGACATGCGTTACTTGCTGATCATTGCATCCGCCCTCTTCGCCTTCGGTGCCACCGTGACCCTTGAGTCGGCCGATGCCAACGCAGCGGTATGCGCCAAGGGCGTCTATCGCGCCGGCTGCGCCGGAGCACGCGGCGCGGTCGTCGTCCGCAAGCCGGCCGTGGTTTGCAGGACCGTGTGGGTGAACGGCGCGAAGGTTCGCCGCTGCACCTGAGCCTCTGGACGCCCGTCGCCACGGCTGCCGCAGAGCGGACAACCGTTCGCGGATAGAACCGACGAGGCTGAAACAGGCTGCGGGGCCGGTCCTGACGCGTTCGGGACCAGGCCCGAGCCGCGTTCCCTGACAATTTTTCTGTGGCGCAAGTTTCCGGCACCGATTAGTCTCCACCCCAAATTAGTAAGTATACTGTCGATTGGGAGGAAGACGTGCGTATCGCCGTCATTGGCGGAGGCCCCGGCGGCCTCTATTTCGCCTATCTCTGGAAGCGCCGTCATCCGGACGCGCAAATCGACCTGTTCGAACAGAACCCCGAAGGCGCGACCTGGGGGTTTGGCGTGGTGTTCTCCGAACAGGCGCTGGAATTCTTGCGCGCCGACGACCCCGAGACGGTCGACGCCATCACACCATTGATGGAGAGCTGGAAGAACATCACGCTCAATTTGCGTGGTGAGAGCGTCGAGATCGACGGGGTCGGCTTCTCCTCGATCGGCCGGCTCGAACTGCTCACCATCCTGCAGCAACGCGTGCGCGGGGCAGGCGTGACGGCGCGATACGACATCACGATCCAGTCGATCGACGAACTCGGCGGATACGACCTGATCGTTGCCGCCGACGGGCTGAACTCGCTGGTGCGCCGTGGGTTTGAGAAGGAATTCGGCGCCTCGGTTTCGCACTCGACCAACAAATTCGCCTGGTACGGCACCAGCAAACGCTTTGCCACGCTGTCGCAGACGTTTGTGAAGACCGATATGGGCTTCTTCAACGCGCATCACTATCGCTATTCGTCCGCCATGAGCACGTTCCTGGTCGAATGCGATGCGGCGACCTGGCAGGCGTATGGCTTCGAGCACAAGACGATCGAACAGTCGCAGGCGATCTGCGAGGAAATATTCGCGGATACCCTCGACGGCCATTCGCTGGTCTCGAACAAATCGGTGTGGCGCAATTTCCCCTGGATCTGGAACGAGAATTGGTCCCACCGCAACATGGTGCTGATCGGAGACGCCTTGCACACCGCGCATTTCTCGATCGGCTCAGGCACGCGGCTCGCCATCGAAGACGCGATCGCGCTGACCAAGGCGCTGGAGGCGGAAAACGATATTCCCGCAGGCCTCGCCCGCTATCAGGCCGAACGCAAGCCGATCGTGCAGAAGCTGGTGACCGCGGCACGCACCAGCGCCGACTGGTACGAACATTTCCCCGAACACATGAAGCTCGACCTGATGGATTTTGCCTACAGCTACATCACCCGCTCCGGGCGGATCGCCGACGCGCGGCTGCGCGCGATGTCGCCGGAATTCATGACGCGTTACGAGGCGGCGAAGAAAATTGGGAGCCAGGCATGACGTCCGAAGTTTCCGATTGGGTCCCCCGCGACAATCCGGGCGCCCGCGAGATCGGCTTTGCAATCCCGGAACGCTATAACGCGAGCCGCATCCTGTTCGATAATCTCGCGGCCGGTCGCGGCGGCCGGCTGGCGCTGACCGGCCCCGGCGGCACGCGCACCTATGCAGAGCTCTGCACTGAAGCCGCGCAATGGGGCCACGGCTTTCAGTCGCTGGGCTTGAAGCGTGGCGACCGCATCCTGATGTTCCTCGACGACACGCCGGCCTACCCGGCGGCATTTTTCGGCGCGGTGCGCTCCGGATTCGTGCCGCTGTTGATCAACACGCTGACGCCGCCGGACCTCTTGCAGTTCTATCTCGCGGACGCCGGCGCAACGGTAGCGGTCGCGGAGGCCGAGTTTACCTCGCGGTTCAACGCGGAGGCCTGCAAGGATACGCCGCTGCAAACCCTCATTGTGGTCAATGGCGTAGCGGGCGAACACGCCGTGCCGAACGCGGTCGACGCGGCAAAGTGGTTGCAAGGCTACGCCACCGATCTGCCGGAAGCCGACACCCACCGTGACGAGATGGCGTTCTGGATGTATTCGTCGGGCTCGACCGGCCGCCCCAAGGGCATCGTGCATCTGCAGCACGACATGGCCTATAGCGAGCAGGCGTTTGCCCGCAGCGTGCTCAAGCTCGGGCCCGACGATATCTGCTTCTCGGTGCCGAAGATTTTCTTCGCCTACGGTTTCGGCAACGCCATCACCTTCCCGTTCTCGGTCGGTGCGGCGACGCTGCTGCTGCCGGGACAACCGAAGCCGGTCACGATCTTCCAGGCGATCGAAGAGTATCGACCGTCCGTGTTTTATGGATTGCCGACGCTCTATACCTCGCTGACCAAGGCCGAGGGTGCGTCGACAACCGATTTCTCGTCGCTGCGGATGGCGCTGTCGGCGGCCGAAGTGCTGTCGGCGGAAGTGTTCAACGGCTGGAAAAAGCTGACGGGGCTCGAGATCATCGAAGGGCTCGGCTCGACGGAAGTCCTGCACATCTATCTCTCCAACCTTCCCGAGAAGAAAAAACTCGGCGCCGCAGGCCTGCGCGTGCCCGGCTATGAAATCCTGCTCAGGGACAAGGACGGCCGCGAAGTCGCCGACAACGAAGAGGGAATCTTGTGGGTACGCGGCGATTCCAACACACCGCTGTACTGGAACCGGCCGGACAAATCCGCCGAGACCATTCGCGAGGAGGGGTGGATCTACACCGGCGACCGCTTCGTGCGCGATGCCGATGGCTTCCACTTCTTCCGCGGTCGCGCCGACGACCTGGTCAAGATATCAGGCCAATGGGTCTACCCGCTGGAGGTCGAGCTCTGTCTTGCCGAGCATCCCGACATCAGGGAATGCGCGGTGTTTGCGGCCGAACTGCCCGATCGGCGCATGACCCTGAAAGCGGTGGTGGTGATGAACAAGCGCGAGTTTGACACGAAGAACGCGACCAAGGCATTGCAGGATTACGTCAAGGCAAAGCTATTGCCTTACAAATATCCGCGCGAGATCCGGTTCATCGAGGAACTGCCGAAGACCGGCACAGGCAAGATCGACCGGCAGGCGTTGATGAAGATGTAGCCACATCCGCAAACTCGACGTCGTCCCTGCGAACGCAGGGACCCATAACCACGGGTGTCTGTAATTATGCCTCGCTGGAGCTCCAGCGTATTTCAACAATCGAGATTTGTGGTTATGGGTCCCGGCTCAAGGCCGGGACGACGGCGGTGTTCTTGACGCTAACCTCCCTTCCCTAACACCCCTCACCCCGCCTTCCCCAAATGCTCCAGCGCATCTTCCGCGCGCAGCGGCACGCGCGAGGCTTCATTGTTGAGATCGACGAGTTGCGTCAGGAGCGTCAGCAGGGTCTTGCGGTCCGCAGGCTTCAGCGGCTGCAGCATCCTGACCTGCGCGCGCTCGACCGACGGCATGATGTCGCGCAGCATGGCTGCGCCCGATTTCGTGAGATAGAGCAGCTTGACGCGCTTGTCCTCGCGCGAGGGCTTGCGCTCGATCAGCGCCTTGCTCTCCAGCCGCTCGATGACGTTGCCGAGCGTCGAGCGGTCGAACGCGATCACCGCCGACAGGCGGGTGGCATCGATGCCCGGATGGGTGTGGATCGCCACCAGCGCCGCATATTGCACCGGCGTCAGGTCGAACGCACTGCATTCCTCGACGAAGATAGAGACCGCGATCTGCTGCATCCGCCGGAACAGATAGCCGGGCGCGGTATAGACCGCGTCCATGGTGATGGGAGCTGGCTTACTCGGCATCTGGTTGCCTGTCCGGTGCGGCGTCCGCGAACGCCTTCATTTCCTTGGCCGCGGCTTCCGCCTCCAGCAGGCGGGGGAACGCCGAAACGTCGACGCCGAAGCGCCGCGCATTCGCAAGCTGCGGCACCAGGCAGAGGTCCGCGATCGTCGGCGTCGGCCCGAAGCAGAACGGCCCCTTCTCGCCCTTGATCAGGGCCTCGCAGGCGGCAAGACCTTCGCGGTTGGCCCAGGCCGCCCATTCCGTCACTTTCTCTTCCGGCAGGCCGAGCTGGCGCAGCCGGGCCAGCACCTTCAGATTCTGCACCGGATGGATGTCGCAGGCGATGGCGAGCGCAAAGGCGCGCACTTTGGCGCGGCGCAGCGGATCTTTTGGCAACAGCGGCGGGTTGGGATGGGTCTCGTCCAGCCATTCGATGATGGCCAGCGACTGGGTCAGCACCGCGCCATCGACGCCCTCCAGCGTCGGCACCAGCCCCTGCGGGTTGAGGGCGAGATAGTCCGGCGCAATCTGTTCGCCCTTGCGAAGGTGATGCGGCAGGTGCTCTGCCGTGAGCCCCTTGAGGTTGAGCGCGATCCTGACGCGGTATGCCGCGCTGCTGCGGAAATAGCCATGCAGCTTCATCGGAACCTCCCTGATTCTTCCGGCCTGTACGGGTTTACCACATTGACGCTACCGATATTGTAAGTATACTGTCAATCTACACGATAAAGAATGACGGGAGGCTTGCCATGGAAGCCGTGCAGAAGACGCCGGAACGCGAAGCGTTCTACAAGAAGATCGACGGCGACAATCTCTCCGCGCTGTGGAACGTGCTGGGCGATCTCGTCACGCCGGAGCCGCGCAGCGCCTGCCGGCCGCATCTCTGGAAATTCGATTCGATCCGCGACTACATGACCGAGGCCGGCAAGCTGATCACCGCCAAGGAAGCCGAGCGGCGGGTGTTGGTGCTGGAAAATCCGGGGCTGCGCGGCCAGTCGAAGGTCACGACCTCGCTGTTTGCCGGCGTGCAGATGGTGGTCCCCGGCGATGTCGCGCCCGCTCATCGGCACAGCCAGTCGGCCCTGCGCTTCGTGCTCGAAGGCAAGGGCGCCCATACCACCGTCGACGGCGAGCGCACGGCGATGGAGCCCGGCGATTTCATCATCACGCCGTCGATGACCTGGCACGATCATTCCAACGAGACGAATGAGCCGATGTTCTGGCTCGACGGTCTCGATATCCCGATGGTGCAGTTCTTCGATGCTTCGTTTGCTGAAGGGTCAAACGAGGACCAGCAGAAGATCTCCAAGCCCGCCGGCGACAGTTTTGCGCGCTACGGCCACAATCTGCTGCCGGTCGACGAGAAGCGCAAATCCAAGACCTCGCCGATCTTCAACTATCCCTACAGCTACACCCGCGAGGCGTTGGAGCGGGCCAAGGCGCGCGACGAATGGGACGCCTGTCACGGGCTGAAGCTGAAGTTCTCCAACCCTGAAACCGGCGATTTCGCCATGCCGACCATCGGCACCTTCATCCAGTTATTGCCGAAGGGTTTCAAGACCGCGCGCTACCGCTCGACCGATGCCACCGTGTTCGCCGCGATCGAAGGCAAAGGTCGCACCCGGATCGGCGACCAGACGTTCGAGTGGGGCGCGCGCGACCTGTTCGTGGTGCCGAGCTGGCACTGGGTCACGCTCGAGGCGGATGTTGATTCAGTGCTGTTCAGTTTTTCGGATCGCCCGGTGCAGCAGAAGATCGACCTATTCCGCGAAGATCGCGGGAATGCGTGAGGTTTGCGCAGAATTGTAGGGTGGGCAAAGGAGCGTAAGCGACGTGCCCACCATCGGGCACTCCGCACGTGATGGTGGGCACGCTGCGCTCTGCCCACCCTACGATTCCCACATCTACCGCCAATGCAGCAATCTCATCTCCAGCACGTTGATTGCCTTCCCCACCGCAAGCCCGAACAGCGACAGGATCACGACGCCGGCTAGGAGCTGATCGGTCTGCATGAGATTGCCGGCCTGCAGCACGAAGGCGCCGATGCCGAACTGCGCGCCGATCATTTCCGCGCTCACCACCAGGAGCAGCGCCACCGACGCCGTGATGCGGAAACCCGCAAGAATCGAGGGCAGCGCGCCGGGCCAGATCACTCTGATGACGATGGCATGGAACGGCACGTTAAAACTCTGCGCCATTCGGATCAGGTTGCGCGGCACCGCGTCGACGCCGCTATAGACCGAAATCGCCGTAGAGAAGAACACCCCTAACGCAATGGTTGCGATCTTCGGCTCTTCGCCGATCCCGAGCCAGAGGATCAGGAGCGGCAACAGCGCGATCTTCGGGATCGGAAACAGCGCGGAGATGAAGGTAATGCCGACGCCGCGCGCCAGTGTCGAGAGGCCGATTGCAAAACCGACGATCACGCCGGCCACCGTGCCGATCAGCCAGCCTGAGCCGATGCGAACGACCGATGCGGAAACGTGCTGCCAGAGTGCGCCACTGACGGCGAGCTTGTAGATCGCGACCGCAATCGCTGATGGCGCCGGCAGGAACAGCGGATTGACCCAGCCGGCGCTGCCGGCGAGCTGCCAGAACGCGATCACCAGCACGAGCGCGATCCACCCGGAAGCGCGGCCACCGCCCGGCATAAAACCCGCGCCGCGGAAGGCGACCGGCCGCGGAACGCTCCCGTCCTGTCGGGTATCCTGCGAGGGTGCGCGCTCAAGCATGCTGCACCTCGCGTTCGGCATCGATCGCCTCCTCGCGGATCAGCGACCACAACTGGTTCTGCAACGTCAGCAACTTGCCGCGGGCATCGATGCCGCCGCGCTCAGTGCGCGTCATCGGAATGCTCACGACCTCGCGCACGCGGCCGGGCCGGCGCGACAGCACCACCACGCGGTCGGCAAGCCGCACCGCCTCTTCCAGATTATGCGTAACGTAGACCGCGCCCATCGCGCCGTCGGCCAGCAGGCGGACAAAATCCTCCATCAGCAATTCGCGGGTCTGCGAATCCAGCGCCGACAGCGGCTCGTCCATCAGAAGAAGCGCTGGACGCACCGCAAGCGCCCGCGCGATGCCGACGCGTTGGCGCATGCCGCCGGACAATTGCTTCGGATAGGCGCTACGAAAATCCGACAGGCCGGTGCGGCGCAGCGCATCATCGACGACGGCCTGGCGTGCGGCGGCATCGAGCGCGGTATGAACCAGTGGAAATTTCACATTCGCTTCCACCGTGCACCAAGGTAGTAGTGCGAAATCCTGGAACACGAAGGTCAGCGGATTGAAACTATTGTCCGGCGGCGCGCCGCGCAGCTCTGCCCGCCCCTCGCTCGGCCGCAACAGCCCGCCCAGGATCGACAGCAACGTGCTCTTGCCGCAGCCGGAAGGCCCGACGATCGCGACCACCTCGCCGGAGGCCACGGTGAAGGAGACGTCATCGAGCACGTCGAGGCCGCCGAAGCGGTGGCTGATATGGTCGGCGATCAGGTCCATGTGGCTCCTGTATTCAACCTCTTGCTCCGCTGCGCTCCCTCTCCCGCTTGCGGGGGAGGGCTGGGGTGGGGGTGTTTCCGCATAAAGAGTATTCGCCGAGGGATAGACCCCCTCCCGCCGCGCTCTACGAGCGCGTCGACCTCCCCCGCAAGCGGGAGAGGTAAGAACGCCATCAATCCGCCTTCACATATTCCTTCGCGATGATCGCATCCGCGGCAAATCCCTTGTCGACAAAGCCCTGCTCCTGCAGCCACGCGATCTGGTTATCGACGTTCTTGACGTCGAGCTTGCCGTCCGGGTCGATATAGGCGCAATTGCCGACCACCTGCTCGACCGGCAGATTGGTGTATTTGGCGATGATCTCGAGTAGCGGCTTTGTCTTGTCGTTGATCTCGGCTTTGCCGCCCTTCACGGAGGCCAGGATCACGTCGTGATACTCGCGGTCGGCGCGCACCAGCGCGCCCAGCAGCTTCGTCACCAGCGCCTTGTTGGCAAGCGTCTTCGGTGAAGCGAACACCGCGCCTAACTGCCACGGCGTCTCATCGCCGACCCAACCAAGTAGCTTGGCGCCGCCGGAATCCACCAGCGCACGTGCGGTCGAGATCGGCAGCAAGGCCGCATCGACGGTTTCGCCCTTCAGCGCCGCGGCGGCATTGGACAGCGACTGCAGCGGCATAATCTTCACGTCCGCAAGCTTGAAGCCATATTTATCGGCGAGCAGGCCGAGCGAATAATGAAAGCTCGATCCGACTTGGGTAACCGCAATGCGTTTTCCCGCGAGATCCTTCGGCGTCTTCAGCCCGGCCGCATAGGCGGCGTTGCTGGCGAAATAGCCGATCAGGGGATAGCCGGCCTTCTCGCGGCTCATGCCGCCGATCACCTTCAGCGTGCCCTTGCCGGCGAGATTGTAGAGACCGGCGGTAAATGCCGTGATGCCGAAATCGACGTCGCCGGAGGTGGTCGCCACCGCGATCGGCTGCGCCGCATCGAAGAATTTCAGCTCGATGTCGAGCCCGGCCTCGCGGAAATAGCCCTTGTCCTGCGCGATGAACACCGGCGCCGAGGATGACAGCCGCAGTACGCCGATTTTCGCCTTCAGCGCATCATCGGCCCGTGCAATCCCGCCCGCCGCCATCGCCAACAGGCCCGCCAGCGCGAGCCGCGCAAATCCTTTCATCCGGTCTCCTCCGTAACGCCTCTATAGGCCCTCGGGCACGGATTGATCCCGCCCGATGAACGCACCCTGTTGTTTCAACGTTTGTTGCAACTTTTCAACTGCAATGTCGCGCGGAATCGTATTTCCGGACAGCGCCAATACCGCGGCGAGACCGGCCGCCTCCCCCATCACAAAGCAGGCGCCGGAGACCCGCGCCGCCGACTGGCCCTCATGGGTCATCGAGGCGCAGCGCCCGGCCATCAGCAGATTGTCGATGCCCTCAGGCACCAGCATGCGATACGGCAATTCGTTGAAGCCGCGCAATTCCGGGATCGGCGGAAACTTGAAGACGACGTCGCCGGCGACATGCTGCTCCATCGGCCAGCCATTGACGCCGATGGAATCCTCGAACGAGGCGCAGCCGAGCACATCCTTGCCCGACAGCATGTAGCCGCCGACCACCCGGCGCGTCTCGCGGATGCCGAGCTGCGGCGGCAGGTCGACGATGTAGGATTTTTCGAAACCGGGCACGGTGCGCAGGAATTCGAACGCCTGCACCGCCTGACGGCGGCCTTCGATCTCGCCGCGTGTCATCTGGTCGGGGTCGATGCCGCTGACCGCCGTGCCGTCCTCGCGCGCGAGCTGGGTAAAATTCACCCGCCACTCGATGCCGGAACGCTGCGGCCGCACGATCGCGGACTTGCGCGGAAAACGATGCGTGCCCGCGGCTTCGGCCTTTTCCATCAGCGCCGGGATAGTCCGCCAAGCCTCGCCCGCCCTTTCGGGATCGATGCCGTTGAGGCGCAGCATCATCGATGGGTAAAGCATGCTGCCGGCATTGTCGCCGACTTCGAAGGGTGCGCCCGCCCAGGCCGCGAGATCGCCATCGCCTGAGCAATCGATGAACATGCCGGCGCGTACCGCCTGACGCCCCGCCTTGGTTTCCACCATCAGCGCGTGGATGCGCCTCTCGTCATCCATCACCACACCGGCGCCAAGGGCGTGAAAGAGGATATCGACCTTGTGCGCGGCCAATAGATCGTCGGCGGCGATCTTGTAGGCCGCGGTGTCATAGGCCTGCGCAAAAATCTTGCCGAGGATCAGATGCGGCGCATTGAGCCCATCGAGCCGGTCGATCCGCGCGAGCAGATCGGACGCAATCCCCTGCACCACCCGGCGCATCTCGCCATGCACGTTGGCATGCAGTCCGCAAAAATTAGTCACGCCGGCGGCGGTGCCCATGCCGCCGAGAAAGCCGTAGCGTTCGATCAGGAGCGTGCGCCGGCCGGCGCGCGCAGCGGCCACGGCGGCCGCAATGCCGGCGGGCCCCCCACCGAGGACGGCAACATCATATTCGCCATAGACTGGCACCCGGCGCGCGGGTTCTTCGATCGTTTTGGCCGACACTGGTCGCCTTCCGTCCCTGTTTCTTGTTGCTGGCACTATGAATTGACACGTTACGGACTACAATCCGGCAAATTGTGCGATCAGCTTTCTCGAATCGTGAAAAGTGGATGGATACGCTCACCAATCTTCAGGCCTTTTTGGCCTCCGCCGAGGCCGGTGGCTTTTCGGCGGCCGCCCGCAAGCTCAACGTTTCGACCTCGGTCGTGTCCAAGCGGGTCACGCAGCTCGAGGACCAGATCGGCATCGCGTTGTTCCGCCGCTCGACCCGCCAGTTGCGATTGACGGAGGCGGGTCAGCGCTATCTGCATCGCGCGCGCGGCGTGGTGGCTGACGCCAGCGACCTTCTCGCGCGCATGGGCGAGAAGGACCGCGACCTCGTCGATCACCTTCGCATCAAGGCCCCCACCTCGCTCACCATTGCCCGGCTCGCCGATGCGTTCAGCGCCTTCCAGACGCAGAATCCGCGGCTGAAGCTTGAAATCGTGCTGATCGACCGGCCGGTCGATCCGGTAACGGAAGGATTTGATATCGCCATCGGCGCGTTCCCGCATTCTTTCGGCGGCGTCGTTGACGAGCCGCTCTGCTCACTCAAGCGGCTGTTATGTGCGTCGCCCGCCTATCTCGCAGCCCATGGCGTGCCCCAGCACCCGCGCGAACTGGTCGATCATCATTGCCTGAGTTTTCTCCCGACCGGATCAGAATGGACGTTTGACGGGCCGCGTGGCCGAACCAGCATCCAGGTGCGCCCGCTGTTGAGTTCAAACGAGGGCCATGTGCTGGTGAAAAGTGCGATGGCAGGCAACGGCATTGCCTTGATCTCGCACTATCTCATAGCCGATGCGCTGCGCAGCGGCACATTGCAGACCGTGCTGCCGGATTTTGTGATTCCCGAACTGTGGGTCAAGGCAGCCATACCGGAGCGGCGGGTGAATGCCGCAGCCGTGCAGGCGCTGCTGCAGCATTTGAGACGCGCGCTCTCGCCGGCGTTGTAAACGCAGAAGGCGCCTACGTTCCGACCTGTAGCGGCGAAGTCAGCTTGCGCAACGCCGCGATCACCGAGAGAGCGGTGATGCGGCCGGTCTTCGGATTTTCCGAGGGGATGTTCTCGATCGACATCGTGAACGAGGCCGAGTCGGATTCGACCCTGATCTGATGGCAATTCCGCGTCACCGCCGGATCGGCCCAGATTTCGATCGTGGTGCGGTCGGGCCCGATGCCGGCCAGCGACAAGGCCGCCACGACATTGACATTGGCGGGAAAGGCGGCAGCCGCATCGCGCGCCGAGCCCTTGAAGACACATAGCGCCGATGTCAGGCCCTCCATGGAGATCCCGTTCTCGACGAGATAAGGCGCGCCGGCGAGACCTCGGGGCGGCTTGCGCGTCACCATCTGCACCGAACGGATGGTCCCTTCGGCAGCCGCCGAAACCGCATCAAATCCGATCAAGGCGCCGGTCGGGACGATGATCTGGCCGCCATACGCCCGGGCCAGATCGACGAGATCGGGACGCGGCAACAGCGCGCTGGCGCTCAGTACCATGACCTGCTTGCCGGCGGTGAGCATCGGCCGGCAGATTTGATCGAGAATTTCAGCCGGCGCGCATTCGACAACGAGGTCGGCATACTCGGGCAAGTCGTCGAGCGCGATCAGCGGAGAGGAGATGCCTTCACGATCAAGCCATGCTTGCGCCTTCGCCTGATCCCTCGTCGCGATCGCCGCGAGCGAAAGGCCCGGCAAACCATGCGCCAGCTTGCGCGCCACGGTTCGGCCGATTTCGCCCAGTCCGGCAATAGCGATACGTTTGGATGGCAAGCTGTGGCGCTCCTGTGATCGCGGCGTCATTCGCGTTCTCGATCCCGGGCCGCATGGAAGACGCCGAGGATCAGCACCTCGTCAGGATCGGCCACGCCGGTTTGATAGACAATAATATAGGGTAAGCCGCGTACGACCCACTCATAGGTACCAGCTACTCGACCGACGTGTCCCATGCGCGGAAACTCCGCCAATCGCTCGGCAGCCAAACGGATGCGGCCTACTACCTGCGTGGCCGCAACAGGATTGCGATCTCTGACATAGCTGTAAATTGCGGCAATATGTTCCCGCGCTTCCGCAGTGAAGCGCAACCTTACAGGCCGCATGACTTCCAAAGCGCCGCCATCTGCTCATCGGTTGCGAGCTTTCCTCGACCTTCGCGGATGTCGCGCTGGATGCGGGCGACCTCTTCGGCTTGAGCATCAGTCAAACGATAGCGGCTCGCGTCCTGCCGTTCCATTTCTAGCAAGACTTCCGCCGCGTCCTCCTGGCGCTCCTTGGGCCAGTGGCGGACGCGTTCCATAAGTTCTTCGATGTCTTTCGCTGTCATGGCTCAAATATAGCAAACTCTTCGGCATCTGCTACTGTTGTCTAGATGGGTAATGAAACAGCTATTTTGCCGTCGCTCCCCATCTCGCCGCCCGCTTCTCCGCAAACGACGCGAGCCCCTCCGACGCCTCCGCCGTCTGCCGCCGCGCCGAGTGCATTTTCACCAACCGCGCGTAGGCCTCGTCGTCGACGCCCATGCCGCCGAACGAGCTCTCCATCGCCAGCCGCTTGGTTTCGGCCAGCGCTTCGGGACCGTTGGCGAGCAGTTGCTCGACCACCTTCGCGCCTGCCATTTCCAGCTCCGCCAGCGGCACCACCTCATGCACCAACCCGATGCGGCGGGCCTCTTCCGCGCCGAACCGTTCGCCGGTCAGCGCATAGCGGCGGACCTGGCGGACGCCGATGGCGTCGCAGAGCTGCGGAATGATGATCGCCGCGGTCAGGCCCCAGCGCACTTCGGTAATCGAGAACAGCGCATTGTCGGCGGCGATCACGACGTCGCAGGCGGAGATCACGCCGGTGCCGCCGCCGAAACAGCCGCCCTGCACCAGTGCGACCGTCGGGATCGGCAGCGTATTCAACCGCTGCACGGCCTCGAATGTCGCCCGCGACACGGCCTCGTTCTCATCAGCCGATTTCGGCCGCACGCCGTTGATCCATTTCAGGTCGGCGCCGGCCTGAAAATGCTTGCCATTGCCCTTGAGCACGGCGACGCGAAGATTTTGCTTCTTGCCGAGATCGTCCATCGCCGCGAGCACGCCGCCGATCAGTCCGCCATCATAGGCGTTGTTCACCTCGGGGCGATTGAGCGTGACCGTTGCGACGCCGCGCGCGTCGAGATTCCATAAAACCGGATTGGCAGTCATTCGGCGTTCCCTTTGGCCTTGTTCGTTATGGCTGGCACTATGCCGAGACAGCGGAAGCTGATCCATCCCTTTTGGCCATGGCAGTGATGCAAACCGTATCGCCGGTTGCGCAGTGTCGCCGGCTTGTGGAAACTACCCTTCAGAGGTCGCTTCAGCAGGATTTTCCATCCATGCGGATTTGCGTTTTCGGTGCGGGCGCAGTCGGCAGCCATTTTGCGGTGCGGCTCGCGCTGGCAGGACACGACGTTTCCTGCGTGATGCGGGGAGCGCATCTGGATGCCGTGAAAGCCAACGGGCTGACGCTGCGGGTTGGAGATGGCGAGTTCAAGGCGAAGGTCAGCGCGTCCAGCGATCCCGCCGCGCTAGGCCGGCAGGACGTCGTGATTTGCACGTTGAAAGCGACAGGCCTCTCCGGCCTCGCCGCTGGGCTGCAGCCGCTGCTCGGCAGTGACACCGCCGTGGTGTTCGCGCAGAACGGCATTCCCTGGTGGTACGATATCGGGCTCTCGCCAAGCCATCCGCCGGTGCCGGATCTGGCCTTCCTCGATCCCGGCGGACACCTGCGCACGGCGATCCCGAGAGAGCGCATCGTCGGGGGCGTGGTGTTCTCATCGAATGAAGTCATCGCGCCGGGCGTGGTCGCTAACCTGTCGCCGGAGCGCAACCGGCTCCTGATCGGCGAGTGCGACGACCGCGCCAGCGAGCGGGTCGCGAAGCTGCGCGCTGCGCTGAATGACGCCGCGATCGACTCGCCCGAGGTCACGCAGATCAGGGAGACGATCTGGTCAAAGCTCCTGACCAACATGTCGATGTCGGTGCTGTGTTTGCTGACCGGACAGACTGCGCGCGCCGTCCGCGACGATCCTGATCTGGCCGACATCGTGCCGCGCCTGCTCGACGAGGCCAACAGCGTGGCGCAAAGCTGCTTTCCGCAAGTCAAGCGCGTGTCGCGATCCGGCCCCGCTCCCGACCACAAGCCGTCAATCCTGCAGGATTACGAGCTCGGCCGCACCATGGAGATCGACGTTTTGGTCCGCGCGCCCGCCGCCTTCGCCCGCGCCGCCGGACTTTCGACACCGATGCTCGACATGATGGGAGCGCTGGCGATCCGACAGGCGCGCGACAAGGGGCTCTACAAGACCTGAGAACAAGCAAGGGAGCCGCATCATGCATGTTAAAGACAAGGTCTGCGTCGTCACGGGAGCGGCGAGCGGTATCGGCGAGGCGGTGGCGCGCGCCTATGCGGAAGCCGGCGCGCGTGGCGTCGTCGTCGCCGACCTCAAAACCTCGCGCGAGAAGCTCGCCAAGGTCGCGGGCGACATCGACGGACTGCCGATCACGGCCGACGTCGGGCTGGAGGAAGACATCAAGGCACTGATCGCGGCGGCCGAGGACAAGTATGGCCCGGTCGACGTGTTCTTCTCCAACGCCGGGCTCTCGCGCAAGGGACAGGAGACCGCGTCTGACGCCGATTGGGAGGTGAGCTGGCGCGTCCATGTCATGAGCCATGTATTCGCGGCTCGCGCGCTGGTGCCCGGCATGCTCGCACGCGGCTCCGGCTATCTCCTCAACACCGCGTCCGCGGCGGGCCTTCTGGCGTCACTGAACTCGATGCCGTACGGCGTGACCAAGAACGCCGCGGTGGCGCTCGCCGAGCATCTCGCCATTCAGTATGGCGATCGCGGCATCCGCGTCTCTGTGCTGTGCCCGCAATCGGTACAAACAGGCATGACGACGCCCGGCCCCAGCGCCGCGCGGATCGACGGCGTGTTGCAGCCACCCGAGGTGGCGCGCATGGTGATCGAGGCGATGGCGGAAGAACGCTTCCTTATCCTGTCGCACCCGCAGGTTGCCGAATACATCCAGCGCAAGGCCTCCAACCGCGACCGCTGGCTCGCCGGCATGCGCCGACTGCGCGACAAGATCTACGGCGCGCCGCAGTCGGCATAGCGTCTGTTATTGCGAGGAGCGCAAGCGACGACTTGTCGGGGTATGACTGCCGCAGTTCGCGATCGTGGGTCCCGGCTCTGCGTCGCGTCACTGCGTGCCGCGCCGCGTCCGGGACACGAAAGCCCATGAGGCCGGCAGCCAGTCTCCGTTCCCCGGACGCAGCGCAGCGCATAGCGGTGCGCTGCAGAGCCGGGTCCCATGCGCTGCATCCAGAAACGCTATGGATTCGTCCGCAATGACGGGTCAGGCGGCGCGAATTGTTCCAGTAGTCCCGTATAATTCTTCACGCCCGGCAACGCATACGAGCCGCGCCGGGAGGTCGTCAGCTTCAGACCGGCCAGCGCCTCGGCCTGCTTCACCGCGGCTGCCACACCGTCGACGACCGGCACGCCGAACTTCCGCGACAGTTTTTGCGCAAGATCGGCCATGCCCGCACAGCCGAGCACGATCGCCTCCGCGCCCTTCTCCAGCGCGCGGGCAATCTCGGCTTCAAGCTTCGCTTCCGCGCCGGAGCCCGGCTTTTCGAGATCGAGCACCGCGACGTCGCAAGCGGTGACTTGCACTCTTTCCGCAAAACCATAGCGGCGTACCAGCTCTTCGAGCGGCACGATCGAGCGCGGCAGTGTTGTGACGATCGCTATGCGTTTTGCGATTTGGCCGGCCGTCACCAGCGCCGCCTCGCAAATACCTACCACGGGAAAGGGCGCCACCGATCGCGCTGCGTCGAGCCCGGTGTCGTCGAAGCAGGCGATGATGCCAGCGTCAGCATCCCGTGCATTCATCAGCGCCTGGATCAGGCCGGGCACGGCAAACGCCTCGTCGTAATAGCCTTCGATCGAGACCGGCCCCATCGCCGAGGTCACGGCGGATATTTCGGTGCCTGGTGCGGCGACAGTACGCGCGGCGGCGCCGATCGTTTCCGTCATCGAGGTAGTCGTGTTCGGGTTGACGATCAGGATTTTTGTCATGACGTATCGTAGTTCAGAAAGCGACGAGCGCAACCATATCCGTCGTCCCTGCGAACTCAGGGACCCCGAGCGTGAGCGCAATTGCGCTCATCGCGGCGCCGCGGCCAACGGTAGGGTGGGCAAAGCGAAGCGTGCCCACCATTCTCACGGAAATCCGGGATGCACGGTGGGCACGGCGCGAAGCGCCTTTGCCCACCCTACGTAGCTGCGTTCGCAGGGACGACATCGGAGGCTTAACCGATGACCTCGTCTACCCATGCCGCAAACGCATCCAGCGCCTCGTCCATCACCGCACCGTCATTCCGCCCCGAACTCTTCAGCACATGGAAAGAATGATCGGCGCCATCAAGCAAATGCAGTGCCGCGCGCGATCCCAGGCTCTTCACGACCGGCTCGAGCAGACTCAACTCGGCCAGCGCGTCGCGCGTGCCTTGCAAAAACAGCATCGGGACTGTGACATCGGCGAGATGCCCGGCCCGCTCGCTGGAAGGTTTTCCAGCCGGATGCAGAGGAAAACCGAGAAACACCAACCCGCGAACGCCCGGCAACGGCGAAACCGCCTGCGCCTGCGACGTCATCCGCCCGCCAAACGATCTGCCGCCAGCGACCAGTGGCAATGAGGGAAAGCGTCGCCCGGCTTCCGCCACGGCCGCTCGCACCGCTGCATGCGCAACCGCAGGCGGATCGGGCCGCTTGCCGCCTTTTTCCATATAGGGAAACTGATAGCGCAGCGTCGCAATACCGCGCTCGGCAAGGCCTGTGGCAACCGCCTCCATCGACTTGTGTGTCATGCCCGCGCCGGCCCCGTGCGCAAACACGTAACAGGCACGGGGCTGTAGCGGCTGCACCAATAGCCCCGAAACCGCCTCGCCGGGGCCGTTCTCGAGTCTCAAGCGTTCCGCCGCTTCTGCCGTCATGTGATCTGTCCGACACTTTTCTGCATGATGGAGACTCTATACTGGAAAACGCTCCGGCGAAGGATGACCGGCGAGGACCGCATTCCGCGGCCGTCAGGGATTTGGATTTATGGACAGACCTACGGCGCCACTATAAGATGGCATCATATTCAATCGCACGCCGAGGGTGATTCGCCTTGCGGCGTTTTTTGATAACAGACGGATATTGCGCGCCACCGGCGCGGTTTTAACGAGGGGGCAGGCCATGCGGGGCAAAAGGATTGCAATAATTGTGATCGCGCTTGCGGTCGTCGGCGTCGGTTACGCCGTCAAGGACGACATCGCCAAGCTCTGGCAGGATCTTCACGTCAAGATCGTGGAGCATCCCACACCGAAGAAAACCGTCTGGCTCGACCAGGGCATTCCTAAGGAAAAGCTGAGCTGGTTCTATCACGCCGATCAGGGAACGCGGACCTTCGGCTTTCCCTACGAGTGGCTCATGGCGCTGGAGCAGCCGACCATACCGTGGCTGTTGTTCACCTCCCCCGGCCTGTTCAGCGATTCCGCCTATCTCGACCGCTATGGCTTCATTGCCGATACCGTCATCCCTGGCAAGAAGGCACTCCCGATCGGCTTCGCGCAGGGCGGTCCGATGCTGGACCCGACCGGCGCGCCGTGGAAGAACCCGCGCAACAAGCAGGAAATGACCGGCGTCGGCCTGACCTGTGCGGCCTGCCACACCGGCAGCTTCACCTACAAGGACACCGCCGTCGTCATCGATGGCGGACCGGCGCTCACCAACCTCTTCGCAATAAAGCAGGGCATGGGCATCTCGCTGTTGCTGACGCGCTACTGGCCTGGGCGGTTCGACCGCTTCGCCGAGCGCATCCTTGGTCCGGACTCCACCGTCGACGACCGCGAGACGCTGAAGAACCAGCTCGACCAGGTCCTTGCCCAATACAAGCAGGTCAAGAATCTGGAAGAACGCGTCGCCTCCCAGAGCATCCTGGAAGGATATGGACGGCTCGACGCGCTGAACCGGATCGGCAACCAGGTATTTTCGATCGACCTGAAGAAGCCGGAGAACTATGCCGGCTCCTCCGCGCCGGTGCATTTTCCGCGGATCTGGAACACGCCGTGGTTCGACTGGGTGCAGTACAACGGCTCGATCATGCAGCCGATGGTGCGCAACGCCGGCGAGGCGCTCGGCGTATCCGCGGAGCTCAATCTGACCGAACCGTCAAAGGGTCTGTACAAATCGAGCGTCGACCTGAAGTCGCTCGACGAAATGGAGCAGATGATCAAGGGCAAGAATCCGCCGAACGCGAAGAACGGATTCTCAGGCCTGAAATCCCCGAAATGGCCGGGTGATATCCTGCCGCCGATCGACCAGAAGCTGGCCGACAAGGGCGCCGAACTCTACAAGACCCATTGCCAGGAGTGTCACCGGCCGCCGGTGACGAGCGAGGCGTTTTACGATTTCAACAACAAGGACTGGTGGACCAGGAACGAGGCGGGCGAGGCAATCCTCAAGGTCGAGAATGTTCCGATCTCGCACATCGGAACCGATCCCGCGCAGGCGGCGGACATGATGGCCCGCACGGTCGCGGTTCCCGACCATCTCGGCCTCAAGAGCAGCAGTTTTGCGTTCGCACTCGGCGAACTCGTCGAGAAGACCGTCAACACCATCTTCGATCAGCAGAAGCCGCCTGTGAGCGCTCCGGAGCGGAAACGGATGGATGGCTACATGCCGAACGAACTGCGAGGCGAACTGGCCTACAAGGTCCGTCCGCTGAACGGCGTGTGGGCGACGCCGCCCTATCTGCACAACGGCTCGGTGCCGACCATCGACGATCTGCTCGGCGACCCGGAAAAGCGGCCGGCGAAATTCTATCTCGGCAGCCGCGAATACGACCCCGTGAAGCTCGGTTACAAGGCCGACCCGATCGCCAACGGTTTCGAATTCGATACATCCATTCGCGGCAACTCGAACAGGGGCCACGAATTCAGGAAGGACTTCAGCCAGGAAAAGGAGATCAAGGGCGTCATCGGACCGGAGTTGTCCGCCGACGATCGAAAGGCGCTGATCGAATACCTCAAGACGCTCTAGTCCTGCTGCGTCATGAGCCCCTCATGGTGAGGAGCGCGAACCGCGTCTCGAACCATGAGGCCGTCCGTGGCCTACATCCTTCGAGATGCCCGCTCCGCGGGCTCCTCAGGATGAGGGTTTAAACGACTGTGACGCAGCACTCTGCCGCGGCCGGGTATCGCCCGGTCGCTGCCGTTTCGGACGCAACGCGTCTCGCAGATGGACTAGGCGGCCTGCCTTACCGGCTGGCCACCAGCCGCAGATACGGCTTGATCGTTTCCTCGAGCTCGGCCTTGAGCTGGTGCACACGCGGATCAGCCGAGCGCGCCGCGCACAGCGAATATTGGTTGACCGAGCACGCCAGTGCGCGCCGCTCGTCGGCGGTCCGCGTCACTTCCGGGCTGGACAGTTTCAGCACCATCCCGCCGAGTTGCACGAGCATTTCGTCGAGCGCCCGATCCATTCCGGCAATTTGATCCATCGCACCACTCCCTCTGGAAGGAGTAATGATCGGCGCGCCCGGCCGTTCCCCGCGCGCCCGGTTAGGGATAACCAAAAGTAAACGGACCGCGATTCTATCGACGCCGCCCGCATATCGTCTTGAAGGAATCATTATCAATTGAAGGATGCGGACCCCGTCTGCTCTGGAAAACGCCGCAATTGCGGCGGCCGCGCCCGTTACCTATGCTGCCGTCCTGTTCCGCAACGAGGCCCCGCATGATGCCGCCGCTCGATCCCGTCGTCGCCCAGATCATTCCGCTGCTGCCGCTGCGCGATCCCGCGACGATGACGCCGCAGAGCGCGCGCGATGCGCTCCGCGCATTGGCGGCCTCGCGCGCGGCAGTTCCGCCGCCTCCGGTGATGATTACGGAAGACATCAAGGTGAAAGGCGCGGCCGGATTCCTTGCGGCGCGGGTCTACCGGAACTCGAACGAAAAATCGCCGACGGTCGTGTTCTTTCACGGCGGCGGCTGGGTTGCAGGCGATCTCGAAACCCATGACCGGCAGGCGCGCTGGCTCGCGATCGAGACCGGCGCCGTCGTCATCTCGGTCGATTACCGCCGCCCGCCCGAGGTGCGCTTTCCTGGCGCCTTCGAGGATGCCTTCACGGCCACACAGGACGTCATCGCCCGCATCGCCGAATTCGGCGGCGATGCGGCGCGCGTCGGCATCGCCGGCGACAGCGCGGGTGGCAATCTGGCGGCCACCACCGCGATCGCCTGCCGCGACGCCGGCATCAGGCTATCAGCGCAGTTGCTGGTCTATCCCGTCACCGACGTTGCCGGAAATTTCGCGGACGCGACCGAAAACGCCCGCTTCCCCTCGCGCAGCGAGAACGCAGACGGCTATTTCCTCACCCGCGCCACCATGGAGTGGTTCTGCGGCCACTACATCGCCGACAAGACACACGGCACCGACTGGCGCGTTTCGCCGCTCCGCGCCAGCAACCTTGCCGGCGTGGCGCCGGCGATCGTCTGCACCGCGTGGTTCGATCCGCTCCGCGACGAAGGCAAGGCCTACGCCGATGCGCTAAAGGCCGCCGGCGTGCCGATCAGCTATTACGACGGCCTCGGCCTGATCCACGGCTATTTCGGCCTCGGCGAGGCGTCGGAGACCGCGAAGCGAGAAGCGCAGCGGGCGCGGGCGGATTTCAAGGCGCTGCTCGAAGCGTGATGGTGACCGTGATGGTGACAATGGCTGTCATGCGCCGGTTCGACCCGCGGGCGGCTGCGTTGTGGTCCTGGCGTGCTGGCGATCCCGGGAAGACTCGAACTTCCGACCTACGGTTTAGGAAACCGTCGCTCTATCCGGCTGAGCTACGGGACCGCGGACCCGCATGGCAGAGCAGGTGCTTGGGACGCTTCATAGCAAAGCAGGCGTGGCATCGCCAGCCCCTCCGGGCCGCACCCTTTGGGGTCCGCAAAGGGAGTCCCGCGTCGATCCGAAACCAAAAGGAGCCGCCCGCCGACGGCTCCAGTTACGGTACCGCCGTTACCTTGTTCGCGGCCATACCTCTTCAACATTCGGCTGATTCGACCCGTCGCACGTGACCGGGGAGTGACACAGTCGAGGAAACCCGACTCCACGCCGCATCCTCAGATCATTCCGAAACTTCGCCCGAATGCCGTGGAACGTTCGCGCATGCGTTCTGTTCTAGGGAAACACGACGACTTTCCGAGGAGGACAAAATGCAGAAACTCCTAGCCGCGGCTCTTTTGAGCGCCGCCGTCTTCAGTGCTCCCGCCTATGCGCAGACCGCGCAAACGGCTCAGCCCACCGCCCCCGCCGCGACGGCCGGCTCGCAGGAAAAGATGATGCTCAAGGGGAACTGGCGCGCGTCCAAGCTCATGGGCCTCGACGTCTATAATGACGCCAACGAAAAGCTCGGCGAGGTCAACGAGCTGATTCTCGACAAGGAGGGCAAGGTCAATGCGGTCGTGATCGGCGTCGGCGGCATCCTGGGCGTCGGCGAGCACGACATCGCCGTTTCCATGGACAAGCTCAAATTCGTCGAAGAGCCGGTCCGCACCAGCTCCACTACAGGCACGCAGCGCGAGACCACGACGGGCGCGGCCACGGGCGCCACGACAAGCAGCGCCGATGCGAACGACTGGATGCCCGATCACGCCGTGATGAGCGGCACCAAGGAACAGCTCAAGGCAATGCCGCAGTTCAAATATTCAGACTCCAACTGAGGCACCCGAAACCTGATGATGAAGGCCCCACCCTGATGGGGCCTTTTTCATGATCGGATACGGTGCGGGTGCTTGCCTCTACGCCCTAATGTTGTTCTCGCGGACCACCTGTCCCCAGATGCTCACCTGCTTGGCGAAGAAGGTGCCGAAATCCTTGCCGTCGGCGAGCAGCAGCGACATGTTCTGGGTATCGCGCAACTGCGCCGCTACCGCCGGCTCGCTGAGAATCTCCTTCACCGATTTCGCCATGCCGGCGACGGCATCTTCCGGCGTTCCCTTCGGCGCGAAAACGCCCCACCAGGCCAGCGTCTCGAAATCGGGAAAGCCCGCTTCGATCGCGGTCTGCGTATCCTTCAGCACGGGCATCCGCTCGCGGCCCATCTGCAGGATCGGCCGCAGCCTGTTGGTGCCGAGTTGCGCCGTGATCAGCGCCGCCGATCCCACGATGAGATCGACATGGCCGCCGAGCACGTCGTTCATCGCCGGACCGCCGCCGCGGTACGGCACATGCGTGATCTCGACGCCGGCCTTCTTGCTCAGCACGGTCATCGCCAGATGGCCGAGGGTGCCGATTCCGACGGAGGCATACTTCACCGCGCCGGGCGTTGCCTTGCAGGCCGCGACCACGTCGGCAAAGGTCTTGTACGGCCGCTCGGCATTCGCGGCGACGACATAAGGCGCCGTGCCGACCAGGAACACCGGCACCAAATCCTTCTCGACATCCAGCCCCGGCTTTTCGAGGATCGATGGGATGACCGCGTGCGAATCGAACGTCACCAGGAACGTCGCGCCGTCAGGCGCGCTCTTGGCGACCTGCACGGCGCCGAGCGAGCCGGCCGCGCCGGATTTGTTCTCCACCAGCACGGTGCGGCCGAGCTTCGTCTGCAGATGAGACTGCAATAGCCGAGCCAGCGCGTCGGTCGATCCGCCCGGCGGGAACGGCACCACCAGTGTCATGTTCTTGGCCGGCTGCGCCAATGCCGGCGTCACCGCGAACGCGGCTGTCGCCGCAAGCAAGTTGCGTCTTGTAATCTTCACCAGAACTCTCCTCCCGTTATCGTCCGCGATTTTTTTGTTTTTGTTCGCAGACTTGTCTCAAGTGCCGAAGCCAGACCCGGCCTTTTTGTATTCGGGGCGCGGCGGACTGAAGATGTCAAGCACACGCGCACCTTCCGGTCCAGCCCGCATCGTATGCGGCACGTTGCCGGGCGTCCGCCAGAAATCACCCTTTTTGACCGGAATTTCCTCACCGCCCTGAACGCGGATCGCCGATCCTTCAAGCAGCACGCCCCATTGTTCTTCGGGGTGATGATGCAGCGTGCCTTGCGAATGCGGCGCCAGCGTCACCACCGACAGCATGGCGTGCTCGCCGGAAAAGATGCGTGTGGTGACACCGGCGGCGAGTTCGCGAAGCAGGCCGTCGGCTGGGTTGTCCAGATTGTGGAATTCTTCTCTCTGACTCATCGTTCCTCCGTCAGCGCGCTGTCGCACCCGATCAAGACTTGCCGTAGCTGCCCTGGTAGCGGCCTTCGCGGATCGCTGTGAGCGTGTCTTCCTCGCGCGCGATCTGGGCGCGGACCGCCTCGAGCAATGTGGCGGCCACAGCAGCGGGGAACGATACCACGCCGTCCTCATCGCCCACCACGATGTCACCGGGAGAAATCACCGACCCGCCGATGGAAACCGGCACGTTGATCTCGCCGGGCCCGCTCTTGTACGGGCCGCGGTGGATCGCCGCGCGGGCAAAGCAGGGAAAGTCGGAGGCAGCGAAGGCCGCGACGTCGCGGATGGCGCCGTCGATCACATAGCCCGCGGCGCCGCGGTATTCGGCGATATTCTTCATGATCTCGCCGACCAGCGCCCGCGTCTCGTCACCGCCGCCATCAACCACGATTACGTCGCCCGGCCCGACCAGTTCCAGCGCCCGGTGGATCGCAAGATTGTCGCCGGGCCGCGTGCGCACCGTAAAGGCAGCTCCGACCAGCCGGCCGGCGCGATGAAACGGCCGCAGGCCCACGGCGCCCGGCAGCCGGGCGAGGTTGTCGCTGATGATCGAGGTCGGCGCGTTCCTGAACGCCTCGATCAGCTCAGCCGCGGGCTTCGGCACGCTCGGCATGGTCGTGGTGATTGTCATAGGGACTGTTTCCTCTTGCTTCCTCTTGCGGCTCCGGCCCGCCCGGCGCGAGGGCTCCAGATTGGCCGCCACATGATGGCGTGGGTTGCTGCAGAACAATTAGCATTCCGCTTGAGCTGGTATAATGGATTTGGATGGGTCCGGGGGCGGCGCGCCCCCGCACGTCACGTCGGTGCTGTCGAAATCTTCGCCTCGGCCACACTTCTTAATGCGGCCTTAACCAAGACCGGCCGACGCTGGCTGCGAAGATTCGCACCGCCCAGTTGTCTTACAATGCTATTTAAGAACCTTGCCCCCTCGCCGGCCCTTTCGATCATCCGGTTTGCCGACATCGACGCCTTCCGGCCGGTCGAATTTGTTGCGGACGCGCGCAGCGTCCCGCTGAATCTTGCGAACTTCCATACCGCGCGCGCGGTGGTGCAGTTGCCCTGCTGCCAGATCACGATGCTCCGCTCGTTTCCACGTATCGTCGATGTCAGCTACCGCGCCGCGCATGGCGTCGTCATCTTCCAGATCGAGGACGACTACGACGTGGCCGTCAACGGCATGTCGGTGAATCGTCCGGCGTTTGTCGGCATGCGCGGCAATGTGGATTTGCAGTTCGTCGAACCCCGTGGATCGCTGCACGCGATCATCACCCTTGGCGCCGGCCTGCGCGATCGGGAATGGTTCGATGCGCCGGACCGGCTATGCCCGTTCATGCCGGACCCCGACACCCTCGCAACGGTCAGATCCGTCACGATAGATATTTTGCAGACGGCTTCCGCCAGGCCGGAACTGTTGCGGGAGCCGCCTTCGGCGCTGGCCCTCCAGGAAGGCCTGCTGCTCGCCATCGACGAAATGTTCCGCAGCAGCCGAACGCCGGAAGTGGCGGGCAAGATTGCAAGCACAGGCTATTGTCGCCTTGTTCGCATGATCGACGAGTATGTCGCCTTTCATGCCGCCTCGGCGATCTACAGCGCCGACCTCGCCGAACAATGCGGCGTGTCGGTCAGGACGCTGGGCACGGCGGTGGCAAGCGTCCGCGGCATGAGCCTGCATCGCTATTTGCGACTCAAGCAGCTTTGGTCGGCGCGCGCGCAACTCGTGAAGGGATCCGACGCCATCACCGTGACGTCCTGCGCCCGGGCCAACGGCTTCCATCACATGGGCGAATTCGCAAGACTCTATCGCGCGGTGTTCCATGAAACGGCGTCGCGCACGCTGGCTCGCGCGAGAGGCGCTGACTGATTCTTGCCACAATGTGACGTGCTTATCCGCTCGCCGTCAGATGGTGCACTTAGAATCACTACAGTATCCTCTGCGGGAACTTGCCTTGCTGCTGAATTTCTTCAGGATTTTTAACGGCCTGGCACTGTGTTCCGTCGGTCACATGAACCGGGTAACATCACAACGCCAGCGGGAACATCGTGCAGTTTCGGCGTGACAGCGCTGCCAAAATGATGACAATCGGCTCAATCAAAGTTCCCAAGAATATCGACCGGAGCAAATCGTCCGTGATCGCCTCACGTGCATCGTCATTGGTTTTTGCCGCAATCGGAGGGCTGTTCGTGCTCGCGCCGGTGGCTTCAGATGCGCAGTGGTGGCGTAGCGCACCGTTCGATTTCGAATCCTGCGCCGATGTGGCAGAGAAGGCTGCGACCAAAGAAGAAAAGACGGCGAAACTCGCTGAATGCAACGCGAAATTCGCCGGCCGCCGCAAGCCCGGCGGCGGTTACACCTACTACGACTTCATGCAGGACCGGACATTCGACATCGCGGGTCCCAACCCGACTCCGGAAGAGCAGAAGAGGATCGACGAGCAATATACTGCCTATCTCGAGCGCGAGCGGCGCAACCACATCGCCGCCGCGGCGGCGGCCAAGCAGCAACAGCCCGAGCCGTCGCCCGCACAGGGAATACAACAAGGCATACATCAGGTCTCGCTGCACACGGAGCAGGCCCCTCCGCCGGTCGAAACCGAAAGAGTGCCGATACCGGTGGCGAGCCCGGTCAAGCAGGCCGCGCGAATCAGGGCGGCCCAATGCGCCAAGAACCAATTCTCGTGTGAATGGCCGCGGCTCTCGGAGAGCATCAACGAACTGAAGCGGCTGTTCAATCCGCAACAGCAGCCGCCGAGCAAGCAGAAGAAGGGC
The DNA here is from genome assembly GCF_001693485.1 of Bradyrhizobium sp. LMTR 3. Classification (GTDB taxonomy): domain Bacteria; phylum Pseudomonadota; class Alphaproteobacteria; order Rhizobiales; family Xanthobacteraceae; genus Bradyrhizobium. The sequence continues at coordinate 532,644 of NZ_MAXC01000023.1, read as the reverse complement.
TGACCGTCATTCCCCGCGCAGGCGGGGAATCCAGTATCCACAGAACTAACGTGGATACAGCACTGCTCCCCAAACCCGCCGGTGATTACTGGATGCCCGCCTTCGCGGGCATGACGACTGACGTCGTTCAATCAATGCGCACGCATCCGCTTGACGCGGCGCGACTTGATGACCGGCGCGACAACAGCACGCGACGCCGCCCGCTGTTCCTGCAGCCTCGCTTCATAGCCCGGCGACGGCGTCGCCGTCGGCGGTACGGCATGGGCAGGGATCGATGACGCCGTCCCGGCCAGGGCAGCCGCAATTAGCGCCAGACATATCCGTTTCATTCGCCTCTCCTTCGCGCCCTCGTTAGAATCCCGCAGCGCCGGCGGTAATGCAAGGCAGACGCGTTCGCTCAACCCGCGCGAATCTGCTCCGGCGTCAGGCCGGGCGAGCCCTTGCCACTGCTTTCAGCCTGCCGGACCAATTCCACGATCCGGCGCGACAGCGGCGCCTTCAACCCGCGGCGCTCGGCGATTTCCGTGATGACGCCCTGCAGATAATCGATCTCGGTGCGGCGGCCGCGCTGCAGATCTTCCCACATCGACGAGCGCGCCTCGGGATCGATCTTCATCGTCCGCCCCAGCAACGCTTCGAAGACCCGGTCCGGCAGGCGCAACAAAGCCGGCATCCAGGCGGGCGGGATCGGCGTCGGCGACACCGGCTTGATGCCCTCGGCCTTGATCGCGGCGAGCGCTTCGGCGAGCTGATCGGCGAACAATTGCCGCCATGGACGTCGTGCGAGCTGCCGGCGCAGCGGCAGATCGGCCAGCGCGTTGAGCGCGTTGTTGAGATTGAGCAGCAGCTTGCCCCATTGCACGCCATCGATGTTGCCGGTCGGCCGCATTGTCAGTCCCGGCACCGACAATTTCTCCGCTGTGCGCGCTTCGTCCTGCTCGATGACGATGTCACCCGAGGTGGCGCGATGAAACCGCCCGTTGCCAAGCGCGATCACGTTGAACGGCACCATGCCGCCGAGCACGCGCCGCCCCGGCAGGCGGTTGCGCAATACGGCGGCGTTGCCGACGCCGTTCTGCAGGCTGACGACGACGGCATCGGACGGCGCGTGGTGAGCGATGATTTCGGCCATCGCAGCGGTATCCGCGCTTTTGACCGTGACCAGCACGACGCCGGCATCCGCCAAAATAGAAGGATTTTCCGACAATACGAACCGATCTTGCGTGATGGTCTGGTCAAAACCTTCAAAACTCGTCGGCCGCAGGCCGCCTGCTTCGATCTCGGCGATCACGCGCGGTCGCGCCAGCAGCGCCACGCGGCGACCGCCGGCCGCCAGCATGCCGCCGACGAAGCAGCCGATGCTGCCGGCGCCGGCGATACCGATCGTTTGGCGCGAAACCATTCGACACCCACCGCGTTGCAACCCGGCTTCGAATAGCAGAGCGCGCGGACTGTGCCTATCGCAGGTGCCACCGCCCGCGCCTTGTAACCGTCATGTGCCGCCGTTATGTTTCACGCGGGGCTACGCGGAGGAGACAACCATGGGTTTACTCGACGTACTCAACGGCATGATGAATGGGCCGCGCGGCCCGAGCCGCCCCAGCTCACAATCCGAGAGCGGCGGAATGTCGCCCTTGACCATGGCGATCCTGGCGCTGCTGGCCTGGAAAGGCATCAAGCATTTCAGCGGCAACCAGACCGGCTCGGCACCGCAACCGGCGCCCGCGCCGGGCAATGTGAATGCCGGCATGCCCGGCGGCGGCATGGGCGGCGGACTCAGCGACATGCTCAAAGGGGGCTTGGGCGGACTTCTTGCGGGAGGCGCGGCCGGCACCGTTTTGAGCGGCGGCCTCGGCGATCTCCTGAATCAATTGCAGCAGAAGGGCCTCGGTGATCAGGCGGACTCCTGGGTCAGCAATGGTCCCAACAAGCAGGTCTCGCCCGGCGATCTCGCCAATGCGCTCGGCGCCGATCAGATCGATCAGCTATCGGCGCAAAGCGGATTGTCGCGCGACGATCTGCTGCAAGGCCTCAGCCAGTATCTGCCGGACGTCGTCAATCATCTGACGCCCGACGGACGGCTGCCGAACGAGAACGAGATATCGGAGCGGATCTGACGCCGCACCATAGCGTTTTCCAGCGAAGCGGATGCCGGTTCGCGTGAAGAAAACGCGTCAAACAAGAATCTAACGCGGCACTCGAGAGGTGCCGCGCCGCTTCACCATCGACGCATTGGAAAGGGGACGGAAATGGGCGGCATTATCTGGATCATCGTCGTCGGCTTCGTCGCCGGCATCATCGCGCGCATCCTTTCGCCGGGCCAGAACAACCCGACCGGCTTCATCTTGACCACGGTGCTCGGCATCGCCGGCGCGTTCCTGGCGACCTTCGTCGGCCAGGCGATCGGGCATTACAGTCCCGATCAGGGCGCCGGCTTCATCACCGCCACCATCGGCGCGCTGGTGGTGCTGTTCATCTGGAACAGGCTGGTAGCGCGCGGCGTGATCTCGGATCCGGGGAACAGGTGACGGCCGTCATTCCGGGGCGATGCGAAGCATCGAACCCGGGATCTCGAGATTCCGGGTCTGGTGCTAACGCACCATCCCGGAATGACAGCCCCGGTGCCTCACAACACCAGATGCATTCCCGCATCCATGCGCACGAACTCGCCGGTCATGTTGCTCGACGCGGGCGAAGCGAGGAAGCAGACGAGTTGCGCGATATCCTCGGCAGTGGAAGCGACCTTCAGCGGCACCTTCGCCACGACCGCATCGCGCACCGCTTTCGCGCCGGCCTCGCCGCGGCCCTTGGTGAACCACGGCGTATCGATATAGCCGGGACATACCGTGTTGACGCGGATCAGCGGCGCCAGCGCGCGCGCCAGCGATTGCGTCATGGTGTTGAGCGCGCCCTTGCTTGCGGCATAGGCGACGGACGAGCCGCCGCCGGAAATGCCGGCGACCGACGACACGTTGACCACGGCGGACGGCAGGTTGGAGGCTTTCGCGCCGGCCTCGAGTAACCCGCGCGCCGCGCGGATCATCTGGAACGGGCCGATCGTGTTGACGGCATAGATTCGCTGAAAGTCCTCGGCCGAAAGCCCGTCGAGATCCTGATGCGGCACATGCTTGGTGGTGCCGGCATTGTTGACCAGCACGTCGAGGCGTCCCCACGGCGCGGCAGCGGCAGCGATCTTCCTGCAGTCTTCATCGCGCGACACGTCGCCCTGCACGACCACGACTTCGGCGCCGGCGCTGCGGCAGAGATCGGCGGTCGCTTCGGCTTCCGCCTTGCTGTTGGAATAGTTGACGACGATGCGCGCGCCACCCTTCGCCAGAATGGCCGCGGTCGCCGCTCCCAAGCCGGACGCAGAACCGGTGACAATCGCGCACAAACCATCCTTCGACATCCGCATTCCCTTATGTGTTCTTGAATTAAAGTTTCGAACCGCCCGTTCGTAGCTCGCGGGCTTACCATATCGTGCCGCAATGTGCGTGCAAATCCGCTGACGTTCCACTGTGCGGAATTATTCTTTGCCTGATGATCTTCATGCCGCCGCCTCATGCGGCCCTGCGGACAGCGCTTGTCACGGCTATGGCTTTTGCCCATCATAAAGCGCAAGAAAAGACCGCAGCCGACCCGGCCATGTCAGTTGGGATTGGCATGCCAATTTCAAATCGGGGAACGCTGTGGCGGAGAGTGAGAACATCGTTGCCGAGACCGCGGAGAAAATCTTCGCCGATCTCGCCGACGCCCAAACCATCAATCGCGACAACAAGGGCGAGTGGAAAGCCCCGCTCTGGCAAGCGCTGAGCGACGCCGGCCTGCCGCTGGCTTGGGTGCCGGAAGATTGCGGCGGTTCGGGCGCCTCTCTCGCCGAAGGCTTTAGCGTGCTGAGCGCCGCAGGGCGCTTTGCGGTGGCGGTGCCGCTGGCCGAAACCATGCTGGCGGGCTGGCTGTTGGCGCAGGCCAAGATCGCTTCGCCCGGCGGCGAGATGACGGTAGTGCCCGCGAGCCCGAAAGATCGGATTACCGTCAACACCGATGGCAGCCTCTCAGGCAGGGCGCGCGGTGTGCCGTTTGCCAAGGTTGCAAAACACTTCGCGGTGCTCGCCAGCGATGCGAAGGCTAATTTCTCCGTCGCGCTGGTCGATGCCAGCAGGTGCCGGATCGAGAGCGGCCTCAATCTCGGCGGCGATCCTTCTGATGTCGTGACGCTGGACAAGGTGCAGCCGGTCACGATCAAGCCGGCGCCAACAGGTTTCGACCAGGCCCGGCTGATGCTGATGGGCGGCGTCGCCCGATCCCTGCAGATCGCCGGCTCGCTGGAATCGATGCTGGATATCTCCGTGCGCTATTCCAACGAGCGTGTCGCCTTCGAGAAGAAGATCTCGAAATTCCAGGCGGTGCAGCACAATCTGGCGCGGCTCGCCGGCGAGTCGGCGGCCGCACTTGCCGCGGCCACCTCGGCCGCGGACGCCATTGCCAACGCCACGGCCTTCAACGACGAAGTGTTTCTCGAAGCGGTGGCGGCGAAAATCCGCTGCTCGGAGGCGGCGGAGAAAGGCGGCGGCATCGCCCATCAGGTGCACGGCGCGATCGGCTTTACCATCGAGCACATCCTGCATCGCTATTCCCTGCGCGCACTGGCCTGGCGCGACGATTTCGGCTCCGAAAGTTATTGGGCGGTCGAGCTCGGCAAGCTCGTGGCGCAAAGAGGCGCCGATGAATTGTGGCCGCTCGTGGCCTCGCGCTGAGATCATCTCGATTTGCCTGCATAGAGAACAACAATGACCGCAGCCCTCCGTTTCGATCCGATCCGCCTGCCGAGCGAATGCGAGCAGTTGCGCAAGGAAGTCCGCGCCTTCCTTGCCGAAGAAATCGCCGCCGGCACCTTCGATCCGCACAAGCCGAACCGCGAAGATACCGACGTGCCGGAATTTTCCCGAAAGGTCGGCGCGCGCGGCTGGCTCGGCATGACCTGGCCGAAGAAATATGGTGGCCATGAGCGCTCGTTCCTCGAGCGTTACGTCGTGACCGAAGAAATGCGCGTGGCGAATGCGCCGACACGGCGCTTCTTCGTCGCCGACCGCCAGAGCGGCCCGGTGCTTTTGAAATACGCGCCCGAGCACATCAAGATGGAAATCCTGCCGCGCATCTGCCGCGGCGAGATCTGCTTTGCGATCGGCATGAGCGAGCCGAACTCCGGCTCCGATCTGTTCGCGGCAAAGACCCGCGCGACCAAGACCGACGGCGGCTATCTGATCAACGGCACCAAGATCTGGACCTCTTCGGCGCATATCGCCGATTACATGATCGCGATTTTTCGGACGTCACCACCGACCAAAGAAAACCGCCGCCACGGCCTGACGCAGTTTCTGGTCAAGATGAAGCAGCCCGGCATCCAGGTGAATCCGATCGGCCAGATCACCGGACAGTATGAATTCAACGAGGTCGTATTCACCGATCACTTCATTCCCGACGATCACGTGCTCGGCGAAATCGACGGCGCCTGGAAACAGGCGACTTCGGAGCTTGCCTATGAGCGGTCCGGCCCCGAACGTTTTTTGGAGACCTATTACGTGCTGACCGAGTTGGTCCGCGCCGTCGGCAATAACCCGGACACCCGCAGCGCCGAAGGCATCGGCCGCCTGGTGGCGCAGGTGCACACGATGCGGCGCATGTCGGTGTCGGTCGCGGGCATGCTTCAGGCCGGCAAGGAGCCGGTGGTCGAGGCCTCTATCGTGAAAGACATCGGCACCATCTGGGAGCAGCAATTGCCGCATCGCGTGCGTGAGCTCGCCGCCTTTGTCGAGGAAACCGCTGGTAACCGCGAGACGCTGGAAAAGCAACTCGACTTCGCCATCAAGACCGCGCCCAAGCTGACGATCCAGGGCGGCACCACCGAAGTGCTGCGCGGCATCATCGCCCGCGGGCTTGGTTTGCGCTAGCGCGCGGCTTGGTCTGCGCTAATTCAACGAGGAAACCGCATGAGCAAATACACTGATATCGGCGTCGAGAAGCACGGCCATGTCGGCCTGATCGAGATCCGAAAACCCCCGCTGAACTTCTTCGACGTCTCGCTGATCAACCAGATTGCGGATGCGCTGGAGGAGTTCGACAACGACATCGAAATCCGCAGCTCCGTGCTCGCAGCGCAAGGCAAGGCGTTCTGCGCCGGCGCCGATTTTTCCGATCCGAAACGGCAGGAGCAGGAAGCGAGCGCGCAGAATGATCCGGCCGCCAATCTGCCGATCAACCATCTCTACGTCCAGGCCGTGCGCATCTTCCGCAACAAGAAGCCGATCGTCGCCGCCGTCCATGGCGCGGCCATCGGCGGCGGACTTGGCCTCGCCGTCTCGGCCGATTTCCGCGTCACCTGCCCCGAGGCACGCTTCGCGGCCAACTTTACAAAGCTCGGTTTTCATCCGGGCTTCGGCCTGACCACCACGCTCCCCGAACTGGTCGGCCGCAACAATGCCGAACTGATCTTCTACACTAGCCGCCGCGTCACCGGCGAGGAAGCCACGCGCATGGGCCTTGCCAACATCTGCGTGCCGCAGGACCAGGTGCGATCAGAAGCGATGAAGCTCGCAGCCGAAATCGCCGAATGCTCTCCGCTCGGCCTGATCTCGACCCGCGCCACCATGCGCGCCGGCCTCGCCGACCGCGTCATGGCCGCCACCAACCACGAGCTCGCGGAGCAGACCAAGCTGCGCGCGACGGAAGATTTCAAGGAAGGCGTCAAAGCCACCGCAGAGCGAAGGGCGGCGAACTTCAAGGGAAGGTAAGGCCGCGCCCGTTGCGCGATTTCCCTTCTCCCCTTGTGGGAGAAGGTGGCGCGAAGCGCCGGATGAGGGGTTCTCTCCCTAAACGAGATGCGCGTTTGCGGAGAGAACCCCTCACCCGTCTCAATCGCGCTTTGCGCGATTGATCCACCCTCTCCCACAAGGGGAGAGGGAAAGGCGACACCGCGTCACGCAGTAAGCCGGAACGTCACGCCGCACAGATCGAACCCGTCGCCCGCCACCTTGCAGCCCTTCGCCTTCGCTGCATCTCGCACCCTCGCGATATCGGCGACCCTGAACGTCAATCCGCTCATCAGGTCGCTCGCGCCGTTGACAAAGCGGAAGCCGGCATTGGGCAGCTTCAATTCAGGCTCACCGCCTGCCCCATTGCTGACGGCGATACCCTGAATCTTCCCCCAATGCTCCGCCAACCCCAGTGGATCCGGGCTCTGCATCTCGACTTCCGTCAGCGCCACCGTCACATCCTTGCGGATCGCCTTCTGCCAGTTCGGCCCCGCCGGCGGATAAGGCCCCAGCACGTCGTCGCTGCCGTCGGTATGATTGAACTCGATGAAGGCAGCGCGGCAATCGCGCGGGTGCAGTTGCACGCCGTGATAGGGCGCGTGCGTGATCACGTTCGCCGTGCGCACGCCGATCGCATTGGCGTGCCTGCCGCGCGCGTCGGGATCGTCGCAGCAGAAGATCGCCATGTAGCCGCCGCGGCCGCCGGTCTTGTCGAGAAAACGCCCTGCCGCGGTGCCCGGCTGGATCGGCGCCACCACTTCGAGCAGGATCGTGTCGACCGGCAGCAGTGCATTCTCCAGGCCATACTTGGCGACGTTGCCGTCACGGTAACAGACGTCGAGGCCCATGATTTCGGAGATGTCCGAGATCACCGGCTCCAGATGCGGCGCTACCAGGCAGATCTGCCGCAGCCTGAGATATTCAACCATCTCAATACCCCTGAAACACCGGCTTACGCTTCTCGACAAAGGCTTTTGCGGCCTCCTTGTGATCGGCGGTGTCGCCCGAGCGCGAATGATGGATGGCTTCGGCGTCAAAACAGGCTTCCAGCGACATCGTCTCGGCATTGTTGATGTTGCGCTTGATGTAGCCCAGCGTCACCGACGGACCCTGCGCCAGCGACATCGCGAGATCATGCGCCTCCGTATCGATGTCAGCGTCCGGCACCACCTTTGTCACGATGCCGAGATTGTAGGCTTCCGTCGCGCTCAGCACCGGCGAGGTCAGATAGAGCTCGCGCGCTTTCGCACTGCCGAGCATCTGGGTGAGGAAATAGGTGCCGCCGTAATCCCCTGACAATCCGACCTTGGCGAACGCGGTGGTGATCTTGCAGGAGGCGCTGGCAACGCGTAGGTCGCAGGACAGCGCGATCGAAAGGCCGGCGCCCGCGGCGGCACCGTCGAGCTGCGCCACCACAGGCTTCGGCATCTGGTGCAGGATGCGCGAGACTTCCATGCCGCGACGCAAGTTCGCCATCTTGGCCTCGAAGCCGAGCGGCGCCCGGCCTTCCGCCATCGACTTGACGTCGCCGCCGACGCAGAACGTGCCGCCCGCGCCCTTGACCAAGACCGCACGCACCTCGTGATCCTCAGCCGCGCGCCGCGCCGCCTCCACCAGCCCACGCGTCATGTCCGGATTGAGCGCATTGCGCCGGTCGGGGCGGTTCATGGTGATGGTGAGTAGCCCGGCGTCGAGCTTCTGGAGGACCATTTCGTTTGCGCTCATGGGGTGGTGCTTTCGTTTGTTGTTGGTTGGCTCCGTCATTCCGGGATGGTGCGATAGCACCAGACCCGGAATCTCGAGATCCCGGGTTCGATGCTTCGCATCGCCCCGGGATGACTTCGTGACGAGGTCACGAAGTCATTTCTTCACCAGCGGGCAGCGCGAGGCTTCCAGCGGCTGGAACGCCTCGCTGCCGGGGATCGTCGCCAGCAGCTTGTAATAATCCCAGCGCGCCTTCGACTCGGACGGTTTCTTGACCTCGAACAGATACATGTCGTGCACCATGCGGCCGTCGTCGCGAATCTTGCCGTTCCTGGCGAACATGTCGTTGACCGGCGTCTCCTTCATCACCTTCATCACCGCGGCCGCGTCCGTGGCGCCCGCGGCCTTGACGGCTTTCAGGTAGTGAAGGACGGAAGAATAGACGCTGGCCTGCGCCGCGGTCGGCGGCCGCTTCACGCGCTCCATGAAGCGCTTTGAGAACGCGCGGGTGTCGTCGTTGAGGTCCCAATAGAAGGCTTCGGCAAGCAGCAGGCCCTGCGCCGTCTCCAGCCCGACGCTGTCGATGTCGGTGACGAAGGCAAGCAGCGGCGAGAGCTTTTGGCCGCCGCTCCTGGTCAGCCCGAATTCCGCCGCCTGCTTGACCGCGTTGATGGTGTCGCCGCCGGCATTGGCGAGGCCGACGACCTTGGCCTTCGAGCTCTGCGCCTGTAGCAGGAACGAGGAGAAGTCCGACGTGTTGAGCGGATGCTTGACGCTGCCGAGCACCTTGCCGCCGGCCTTCACCACCACATTGCTGGTGTCCTTTTCCAGGTCCTGGCCGAAGGCATAGTCGGCGGTGAGAAAGAACCAGGTCTCGAAGCCGCTCTTGACGGTGGCGAGCCCGGTGACGTTAGCCTGCGCAAACGTGTCGTAGGAATAATGCACGGTGTAGGGGCCGCAGGCCTCGTTGCTCAGCCGGATCGAGGCGGGGCCGCTATACATCACGATCTTGTTGCGCGCCTTCGCGATCTCGCCGGCGGCCAGTGCGGTCGCGGACGCTGCGACGTCGTACAGCATCTCGACGCCCTGGTTGTCGAGCATGTCGCGCGCGATGCTGGCGGCAAGGTCGGCCTTGTTGAGATGATCGGCCGCGACGATCTCGACCTTGCGCCCCAGCACCTCGCCGCCAAAATCCTCCACCGCCATCTTCGCCGCGGTCTCCGAGCCCGGCCCGGTGATATCGGCGTACAGCCCGGACATATCGAGGATGCCGCCGAGCTTGAGCGGCGGCTTGCTCTGCGCCATTGCCGCGCTCGCCGACATCGCCAACGCGGCGGCGAAAACGCTTGCTATTGCTCTCTTCACGGAGGCCTCCCTGTTCACGCGCCGCATTGCCTGCGGCTTTGAAATTGTCGGCGCGATCATGCCGCATGGGGTCAGCAGCGGCAAGCGCGCGCAGAGGAAGACGGAGTCCGCCGTGTTTTCCGCTAAGCGGAATGATCTCGTAGGATGGGTAGAGCGAAGCGAAACCCATCAATCCCGACGCGGAAACATGATGGGTATCGCTTTCGCTCCACCCATCCTACGAAGCTACGAGCCGCGTGGTCTACGCCAACAAGCCCTTCCCTGGCACATGATTGAGCTCGAGCCGGATGCCGTCGGGATCCTCGAACAGGATGGAGTAATAGCCCGGCGCCCATTGATCTTCGCGCGGCGCGCGGATGATCTTGGCGCCGAGCGTCTGCAGGAAGCCGTGCAGCTCATCGACATCTGCGCGCTCGCGGGCGCGGAAGCAGAGGTGGTGCAGGCCGACGCGCTGCTGTTCGAAGGCGGCGCCTGCGTGCTCTGGCGATGGCGCGCTGATGCCGATCGCGGTGCGGCCGCCGACGCAGTAGTAAGTCGTGTCTGTATCGATGACCGGCTTCAGCCCAAGAAACGGCAACAGCTTGCGATAGAAATCGCGGGAGCGTTCGTAATTCGAGGCGGTGAGGAAAATATGGGCGATGCCGTTGACTTCCATTGTCTCCCCCTGCGTGGCAATCTCAGGTAGTATTGCTGTCATTGATCGAGCATACAGGAACGAGCGGGACAGAGAGCAGCGTTATGACCGGTCCGGCATTGCGTTACAGAGCTGCGCTTGCGGCATCCGCCGCATTGTTTCTCGCGCCGGCGTCCATCGCCGGACAGGCCGATGCCGCCGATTGCTTAGCTGAGCGGCAGGGCGAAGGGCGCGTCGCTGCCGTGGTCGATGCGCGCGGCTTTCGCCTCGAGGACGGCCGGGAAATCCGCCTCGCCGGCATCGAGCGCGCGGGAACCGACCCGGCCAGCGACAGGGCCGCATTGTCCGCCATCATCACCGGCCGCGACGTGACCCTGCATGGCGAGGACGACACGCCGGATCGCTACGGCCGGCAGTCGGCAATTGTGTTCGTGGCCGGCTCGGAACAATCGGTGCAAAGCGAGCTGCTGCGCCGCGGCGAGGCGCTGGCTTCGAGCGATATAGCCGACAAAAATTGCGCTGCAGCGCTATCCGTCGCCGAGGGCGTGGCGAGAAATGCCAAATTGGGCATCTGGGCTGAAACCACGGCCATAAAAAACGCGGAAAGTCCGGGCGATATTCTGGCCGCGATTGGGCACTTTATGGTGGTCGAGGGCAGAGTGTTGTCCGTTCGGCAGGCAGGGGCAGTGACCTACCTGAATTTCGGGCGGAACTGGACAGAGGACTTTGCTGCGACTATTTCAAGGCGCATCATACCGGCGTTCGAGAGCGCCGGCCTTGGACCTAAGTCGCTCGAAAATCGACGGATTCGTGTCCGCGGCGTCGTCTCGTCGCGGGGAGGACCACGAATTGAGTTGCTTCGGGTGGGGCAGATCGAGGTGCTGGGCGGGAAATAGCGCTTGATTCGAAGGCTGGGCATCGGTCTTCGCCTGGATCACGCGCAAAGAAGAGGGGATGAGATCAAGGATCCCGGTCGGATCGTGATCTTAGTGGCTGATTTGACGCATCGTGCACAACGGGGCGAAGGAAATACGGGCCGCCGCCTTCTGGCCGCGCCGGCGCTGTTGTGCGCTGCGCTCACGCTCTCTTCCTGTGGAAATCTCGGGAAGATCGAGACGGCCGCACCGACGGTGGCCGCGCCGAAGCCGAGCCGCACCGTCGCGCAGACACCGGCGAGCGAGCGCGAGCACGAGCGCATTCTGGCCTCCTATGGCGGCGCCTATGACGATCCAAAGCTCGCAACCCTGATCGGCAAGACGGTCGACCGGCTGGTGGCGGCGTCCGACCGTCCGGACCAGGCGTACCGGGTGACCATCCTCAATTCCGGCGCGGTCAACGCCTTCGCGCTGCCGACCGGCCAGCTCTATGTGACGCGCGGGCTGGTGGCGCTCGCCAGCGACACATCGGAACTGTCCTCGGTGCTGAGCCACGAGATGGCACATGTCATCGCAAAACACGCCTCGATCCGGGAAGACCAGGCGCGGCAGGCGGCGGTGGTGACGCGCGTCGTCACCGACATGAGCAACGATCCGGATCTGACCGCGCTGGCGCTGGCGAAGACCAAGCTGACGATGGCGAGCTTCTCGCGGCAGCAGGAATTCGAGGCCGATGGCATCGGCGTAGGCATTTCGGCCCGTGCCCGTTTCGATCCCTATGGCGCGGCGCGCTTCCTCGCCGCGATGGAACGCAATGCGGCGCTGAAGGCCGGCAAGACCTCGCTCGATCCGCGTGCGCAGGACTTTTTGTCCTCGCATCCGGCAACGCCCGAGCGCGTGCAGAACGCGCAGGCCAGCGCGCGGCAATACACCTCGCCGCAGAGCGGCGAGCGCGACCGCGAGACCTATCTCGCCGCCATCGACAACATCGTCTATGGCGAGGACCCCAGCGAGGGCTTTGTACGCGGGCGCCGCTTCCTGCATCCGAAACTCGGCTTCACCTTCCAGGCGCCCGAGACGTTCACGCTCGACAACACTGCGCAGGCCGTGATCGGGGTGCGCGAGGGCGGCACGCAGGCGATGCGCTTCGACGTGGTGCGCGTGCCGGCCGAACAGTCGCTCGCCGATTACCTCAATTCCGGCTGGATGGAAGGTGTCGACAAGGGCTCGACCGAAGACCTCATGATCAACGGTTTCCCGGTGGCGTCGGCCTCGGCGAATGGCGATCAGTGGCAGTTCAAGGTCTTTGCGCTGCGCTACGGCAGCGACGTCTACCGATTCATCTTCGCCGCCAAGCAGCGCAACACCGAAAGCGAGCGCAATGCGCGCGAGACCGTCAACTCGTTCCGCCGTCTGACGCTGGAAGAAATCCAGGCCGCGCGCCCCTTGCGCATCAAGGTCATCACCGTGCAGCCCGGCGACACCGTGGAATCGCTGTCCCACCGAATGACCGGCGTCGACCGCCCCACCGAGCGCTTCCGCATCCTCAACGGCCTCGACCAGCACGCCCAGGTCAAGCCGCGCGATCGCGTGAAGATCGTGGTGGATTGAGGCGCGAAGCGCGTCATCTCCGATGCGCAATCGCGCATCTGAGGGCGCGAAGCGAACCCGGGATCTTGAGCCGCATATCATGAAGTGACGCTGCCCTCCTTCTCCCCTTCTGGGAGAAGGGAAGCGAACATCAAGCTCGCTTGGCCGTACCTACTCGATAGTCACACGCGAACGCCACCGCGACTCAAAGCTATTATCATCGTCGAACATCCGCGCCTGCGCATCCATGGGCTCGCTGCGCTTCTCTGTAACGATGCTTACCGGCTCGGCCTCCGCCTTCGCTTGCGCGGGTGCCGGCGCCGCGGCCGGCCACCGCAACAACGATTTCGAAATCACGGTCTTGCCGGCGTACCAGCATTTGCGCCCGTCGATCAGGCGCCAGGACCAATGCCCCGACTGATGGGACGGCATCGCGGCGCTGCATTCCCTGACCTGCGCGGCCGGCGCGCTGATCGGAAGCAGCGCGGCCAAGAAAGCTGCCATGACGATGGCGAGAAAGACTGACTGAACCTGCCCTTTCATCGAATCCCCCTTGCGGTAGATCTGGATGTGGGCGGGAGGTTCTTCCCCGATTCTGGTCACAAAAAGTCGAAAATTGGGCCACTTTCCGCGTAAGTGGTTGCAAATGCTGTCCAATCCTGCCGCTTCTTCCTTCTCCCTTGTGGGAGAAGGTGGCGCGAAGCGCCGGATGAGGGGTTCTCTCCGCGGAGGCAGACCCCTCATCCGTCTCGCTGCCGCTAAGCGTCCGTAGCCGATGCAAAGCATCGGCGTTCTTTCTAAGAACGGCGGCCGACGGCCGCCTATGCCACCTTCCCGCAAGGGGAGAAGGGGACGCGCGACGCGTGGAGAACTCACCCCAAACAAAAAGCCCGGTCTCTCGACCGGGCTTTTCGTTCAATCCTTGGGATTCTTTCAGGCAGCTTCATCCGCCACGGCCGTGTCGTCGCCGTCGGCGTCGACATCCGCCTCGTCGGCCTCAGCGTCAGCTTCGGTGGCTTCGGCCTTGGCGCCGCGGCGCGGGCTCTTGGCGAGCTGGCTCTCGATTTCCTTGACCGCTTCGGTCTCGGTCGAATGCTGCACGACAGCGATTTCGCGCGACAGCCGATCGAGCGCCGCTTCGTAGAGCTGGCGTTCGGAGTAGGACTGCTCGGGCTGCGATTCCGAGCGATAGAGGTCGCGGACCACTTCGGCGATCGCGACGATGTCGCCCGAATTGATCTTCGCTTCGTACTCCTGCGCCCGGCGCGACCACATCGTGCGTTTTACGCGCGCACGGCCTTTCAGGGTTTCGAGGGCCTTCTTGACCAGCGCCGGCTCGGACAGCTTGCGCATGCCGACATTGGCGACCTTGGCGGTCGGCACGCGGAGCGTCATCTTGTCCTTCATGAAATTGATCACGAACAGCTCGAGCTTGGCGCCCGCGATCTCCTGTTCCTCGATGGCCAGGATCTGGCCGACGCCGTGAGCCGGATAGACCACGAATTCATTGGCCTTGAAGCCCTGACGCTGGGTCACGACCTTCTTCGGCTCCTCGGCGCGCGGCGCGGCGGCGACCGGCTTGGCAGCAGCCTTCGGCGCGGCGGCTTTCGGAGGAGCAGCCTTCACAGGGGCCTTGACGGGATGCTTGGCGGCAACTTTCGACGCAGTGGTCTTCGAACCCGTCGCTTTCGCGGCGGTCTTGGCAGTCTTTTCTGGCATTGCGCTTCTTTTGTTCTTTGAGGACTTTGTGGCCGAAACCTTCTTGGCGTCCTTCATGGGCGCCTTGGCACGGCCTTTGGTTGCGCTGCGGCTGGCCGGAGCGGCTTTTTTCGTCGTCTTGGAAGCACTCTTTTTACGCGTTTTCTGTGACACAGCCTGCGCGCGGAACTGCCACGCCCCTGTTCGATGTTTTTACGAAACCCACCGGGGCCACAGGATACGCATGGCCGGGATCGGCTTAGAATGTGCCCAATATAGCACATTTTCCGCAAAAATCAATGATTTACGCCGGGTTCCGGGCCCTTACGGGGCGGTTTCCGTCATAAGACCGCTAACAGGGTTAAATCCGCTCACCGCGTTCGGTTCAGATTGGGGCCAAAATCAGGCTCAAAGAGTCCCCAAACTTATCCACAGGCTTAATCGCCGCTACCGGGTTCCTTGGAAAAATATTTCTCGAACTTGCCCTCGACACCTTCGAATTCTTTCGCGTCCGGCGGGGCGTCCTTCTTCTGGGTGATGTTCGGCCAGCTCTTGGCGTACTCGGTGTTGACCTCGAGCCACTTCTCAAGGCCCGGCTCGGTGTCGGGCTTGATGGCATCAGCAGGACATTCGGGTTCGCAGACGCCACAGTCGATGCATTCGTCGGGATGGATGACCAGCATGTTCTCGCCCTCGTAGAAGCAGTCGACGGGGCAGACCTCAACGCAGTCGGTATATTTGCACTTGATGCAGGCTTCAGTGACGACGTAAGTCATCCAACGCTCCGAAACGGATCAGTTTTCCGGGGTTTGCGTAGCGCATGCGGTGCGCTGCCGCAAGGGAAGCAGCGGGCCCTTAGCGGCCGTTTTTCAGGCGTCCCTGCGTGCCCTTTCCAGATAGTTATTGTTTGTCGTTCTGCAAATCATCGTAGAGCACGCGCGCCGCTGCAGCGTCGCCGCGCCGCTCGGAAAATCCCACCACTTTCAGGATGCGCACGGTGCGGTCGAGCCCGATCGTCAAGACGTCGCCGACTTTCACCGAATGTCCCGGCGCCATTTCACGCACGCCGTTGATGCGGACGTGACCGGCCTCGACGAGGGCGGCAGCCGAGGTGCGGGCCTTCACCACCCGCGCATGCCACAGCCATTTGTCGAGACGCTGCCGCTCCAATCAGTTTCTCTTGATCATTCCTTACGGCCGGCGAGCTGTTCCTTCAGCGCCGCCAGTTTTGCGAACGGTGAATTCGGATCGATCGGCCGGTCGCGATCGCGCGGGCTCGCGCTCGTCGCCCATTGACGATGCGAAGGGCCAGAGTCGCGCTTGTCGCGGCCGCCTTTGTCGCGTCCGCCGAAATCACGGCCGCCGCGCTCGCCCTTGTCGCGGCCACCCTTGCGCTCGCCCTTGTTGCGATCGAATTTGTCGCGGCGCTCCTCGCGGTCGCGGCCCTTGCCCTCGAAACGCTCGCGCGGCGGACGGTCCTGACGCGCTTCTGCCGCGGGCGCGCCTTCTGCTGCGGCCGGCGCTGCCGTAGCATCGGCCGGTGCGCCCTCGCGCGGCTTTCTGAACTCGTGGCGACGGCCACGGCGATGGCGCTGCTCGCGCTGCGCCCCCTCGCCTCCTTCGCTGCTTGCCGCTTGCGCACCTTCGCCCGCGCGATGGCGCTGGCGGCTGCGGTCGTGATGCGGACGGCGCTCGTCGGAACGGCCGCCGGGCCGCCAGACTTCGACGAGTGCAGGCTCAGCCGGTGTCTCGGCTTTGGCTTCGGCCGCCGGAGCTTCGACGGGAGCGGCTTCTGCAGGCGCTTCGGCTGCTTCGGCAGGCGCTTCGCTCGCGGTTTCGGGTTCGGCCGCCGCTTCCGCGGCGCTGACCGCTTCCGGCGCCTCCTGTTCCGGGGGCGCATCCGCGATCGCGGCTTCCGCGGGGGTGGTCTCGGCGGGCGCAGCCTCCACCGCAGCAGCGGGTTCTTCGGCGGTCACCGGGGTCACCTCCGGCAACAGCGAGGCCGATGACGGCGCGGGCTCGTCGCTGACAGGCACTTCGGCCGCGACTTCTTCCGCCGGCGCATCCGCGGTCGTCTCGGCGCTCGCCTCGACCGGCGGCGTCTCAGTGGAGACCGTCTCGACGACGGCCTCGGGCGCCGGCTTCGGCGGCAACGGCGGGCGGCGATCCATGCGGTAGCCGAGCGCGCGCAGGATCGAGGCGAAATCTTCGCCGGCCGATCCCGTCAGCGAGGTCATCGCCTGCGTCACCACGAAGCCTCGGCCGTCGAACGCACCGGCGGGCTTTTCGCCCGGCGACGTCTCGCGCCACGCCAAAGCGGGACGAATGAGATCGGCGAGACGCTCCAGGATGTCGACGCGCACCGCGCGCTCGCCGCACTGGCGGTAGCCGAGCACGCGATAGGCATCGCGCGGCAACGCCTTGTCGACCGGGAACGAGGTGCGCCCCGAGCTCGCCAGATGCTGTGCACCCGAGAGTGCAGACATGTCGACATTGTCCTGCTTCTCGGCCCAGAGCAGCGAAGCCAGCGCACGTGCGGCGGGCTTCAAGAGCCCTGGGAAATAGATGTGATAGGCGCCGAACCGCACGCCGTACTTTCGCAGCGTCGCGCGCGAGGCCTGGTCGAGATCCTTCATCTCGCTCGCGATCTTCGAACGCTCCAGCACGCCGAGCGCTTCGACGAGCTGAAACGCGATGCCGCGCGCAATGCCGGTGATGTCCTCGGCCTTCGACAGCCCGAACAGCGGCCCCAACAGCTTTTCGATATGCGTCTTCAGCCACAGATCGAGCCGCGTTTGCACGGCCTCGCGCGGCGCGCCGGAGAGCCGCTCATCGGAAATGATGCGGATGCGGGGATGCAGCGCATCGTCAGCCGCGACGAGTTTTGCCACCGCATCGCCGGTCCAGCGGATGGTGCCGTCGGAGGTCAGCACGAATTGGTCGTCCGGCGCGGCCGAAAGCTTTTCCGCACGCGCGTTGATCTCGCTCGCCAGCACCTGCTGGGCGGCGGCCTGCAATGCTTTCGCGTCCGAGCCGGCTTCCGCCGCATCGGGTGCAAAGGTAAATCCATCGAGCCGGCCGATCGCGTGGCCTTCCACAATCACTTCGCCGGTCTTGCCAATTTCCGTATTCAAAACTGAGTTCTCCCGCAGGCGGCGCATCAATACACTGGTCCGCCGGTCAACGAAACGCTCCGTAAGCCGTTCATGCAGCGCATCGGATAATTTATTTTCCACCTCACGGGTGATCCCCTGCCAGTGGTCGGGGTCGGACAGCCAGTCCGGCCGGTTGGCGACGAAGGTCCAGGTGCGGATTTGCGCGATCCGGCCCGACAGCGTGTCGATATCGCCGGTAACGCGGTCGGCCTGGTCGACCTGGGCGGCGAACCATGCGTCGGGTATCCGACCTTTCTTCATCAGGAATGCATAAAGCGTGGTCACGAGCTCGGCGTGGGCAGCGGGCGCGATCTTGCGGTAATCCGGGATCTGGCAGGCGTCCCACAGCCGTTCCACGGCTGCTGCGCCGTGGGCCATCTCCCTCACCTCGCCGTCGCGCGCCGCGTGATCGAGCACGCGCAAATCTTCGGCAATAGGCGCGCGGGTCAAGGCCTCATGCCCCGGCGGCAGCGCCAGCGAGACCTGCAGCGCGCCGAGCGAGGAAAAATCCAGCTTCGAATTCCGCCATTGCAGCATTTTGACGCTGTCGAACGTGTGGTTCTGCAGCGCGTTCACCAGTTCCGGCTCGAACGGCGCGCAGCGCCCCGTGGTGCCGAACGTGCCGTTGCGGGTGGCGCGCCCGGCGCGGCCCGCGATCTGCGCGAACTCGGCCGGATTGAGCCTGCGGAACTGATAGCCGTCATACTTGCGGTCGGAGGCAAACGCGACGTGGTCGACGTCGAGGTTCAGCCCCATGCCGACGGCGTCGGTGGCGACGAGATAATCGACGTCGCCGTTCTGGAACATCGCGACTTGTGCGTTTCGCGTACGCGGCGAGAGCGAGCCGAGCACGACGGCCGCGCCGCCATGCTGGCGGCGGATCAACTCGGCGATGGCGTAGACTTCATCGGCCGAGAACGCGACGATCGCGGTGCGCCGCGGCTGGCGCGTGATCTTGCGGTCGCCGGCGAATTCGAGCTGCGAGAGCCTGGGGCGCGTGACGATGGAAGCGCCCGGCAGCAGCCGCTCGATGATCGGGCGCATGGTGGCGGCACCGAGCAGCAGCGTCTCGTCGCGGCCGCGACGATGCAGGATGCGGTCAGTGAAGACATGCCCGCGCTCGAGATCGGCCGCGATCTGGATTTCGTCGACGGCGAGAAACGACACGTCGAGATCCCTGGGCATCGCCTCGACGGTGGAGACCCAGTAGCGCGGGTTCTTCGGCTTGATCTTCTCTTCGCCGGTGACGAGCGCAACCGCCTCAGTCCCAGCGCGATCGGCGATCTTGTTGTAGACCTCGCGCGCCAGAAGCCGCAGCGGCAGGCCGATCACGCCCGACGAATGCCCCAGCATCCGCTCGATGGCCAGATGCGTCTTGCCGGTATTGGTCGGCCCGAGGACAGCGGTAACGCCCGCGCCGGGCGCGCGATCAGTCGCGAACGTGGAAGGAGAGAAAGCCATTCTGTGCAGGTGTTTCTTTAAAGTTCCGGCGCTTCCACCGTCATTGCGAGGAGCAACGCAACGAAGCAATCCAGCCATCCGTTATGCTGCGCGATGGATTGCTTCGCGGAGTTTATCATCGGGCGGCGCTTGCGCCGACCCGTTGACTCGCAATGACGGACGTCTTTCTGCTGGCTCGGCGTCAATTGCGCCGATTCTGTTTCACTTTGCGACGGTGATGCGGTCGCGGCTTAAGCTTTGGAACGAGTCTGGAACGAATCGCGTCCGAATCGCTGACTCCTCCCGAGACCCGATACGTTCACCGCAACATCTCGCGCTGAAGCGCACCCGGCGGCACTAGATCAAGTTTAAGGCGGCTCCACAAGCGACGGTTTCGGGACTAATTTCTTAAAAAGATCAGGGCGACGGAGTCGAATCAGAAGCGGGGAAGAGTCAACATGATTCAGCTCGCTGCATTTGCATGGTGCCACAGCGATTGACGCTGCGTTCCCTCCCCCCTTGCGGGGGAGGGCTAGGGAGAGGGGTGGCGGCAACGGCGGTGCTCGTGGCTTACCCCTCTCCCCGACCCTCCCCCGCAAGGGGGGAGGGAGCGATAGAGTCGTCGTCCCTCACTTAATCTTCGCAACGCGCGCCGGCGTCTCAACCTCTCCCCGCGAAGAGCGGGGCGAGGTGACTTCAAAGCCTCAATTCGTCTTCGCTACCCGTGGCGGCATGGCTGATGTCACGAACGACGTCGCTTCCAGCATCGCCAGGCCAAACGGCGTCGGGATCGTCATGCGGAAGGGAACCAGGACGCGCGTCCCCGCGAGCGGCACGAAGGTGATCTCGATCCGCCGTTCGTTCGCGAGATATTTGATCACGGGGCGATCCGGGATGTAGCCCGCGACGGGCGTAAAATAGATGGCGCAAACCAGCGCCGGCCCGTGATAGCCCTTTTCGGCTTTGACCGTTTCCATGCGCTTGTAATCGAGCTTGAGATCGTAGCGCATGCGTCCGTCAAAGATCCCTGCCCCGGTGCGGCAGGAATCCGGCGCCAGCACTTCGCCATTGCCGGGCACGCGCAGCAGTGAGCCCGTCATGGGATCGAGCACGCTTTTGCGGTGCGCGTCGGTGACGGGAATGCGGCCGGGATCGACCGGCGGCGCCGGGTCGATCGAAAATTCCTTCACGCCGCCATTGGCCAGCGAAATCCGGATGGTTTCGGACTTCTTCTGCGTGGTGGTGGTCGCGGTATAGGCGTTCGCCACCAGCGCGCCGTTCACGATGCGGCCCTGGCTGGCGCCGGAACCTGTGCCGCCGGAAAACGCCTTCAACAGCCCGGCCGTGCCGCCTTGCGCCGAGGCCGAAAACACATCGTCGCCGATTTCGATGGTCCAGCTTCCCTTGCCGACGGGGATGCCCGCCAGCGTCGCCTCATAACGCGCGTCCAGCCGCCCCTGCGCAGAGGCCTGTTGCGGCGCGAGCAAGCCCCACGCGGCGGCGCACAGGCCGACAGCGAGGCCGAGCCTTGCGGAGAGAGATTGGCGCGAAACGGCGCATCTGGCAGTCACGAGTGAAAAATCCCGGGATCGGCGCGATTGGGTGTTCATTTAGGCAAAAATATCCGGCAAACAACGCGTGCTTTCGCGAAAGCCACGCCTCTACCCGACCTCTCCCTGGCCGCCCACCGCTTGCGGGGGCTTGGGGCCGGTTCTTTTTCGAAAGCCATGGTGTCGGCGCGGATTACGCCCTTTATATGGTCCCTTAAGTGGCTGGAACCCCTGGTAAACCAGTCGTTACGAACCATAGCGTTTTCAAGCGAAGTGGACTTCCGGTTTCGCGTGAAGAAAGCGCGTCAGAAATACGGGCTTGAGCCCCGGAACGGGGCTCCTTTACCGGCCCAACAACCTTGACCGCGTGGCCGTCTCCCCCTATACGTCCGCGGTTCCTGGAAATGGACGCGATTTTGGACCCCCGCGGCGCCCGCGAGAAGCGGCTTGGCCCTGGCGGGGATGGAAGAGGATTTTGCAAGATGTCCCGGCGCTGCGAACTGACGGCCAAGGGCCCCCAAGTGGGCCACAAGGTGAGCCACTCCAACATCAAGACCAAGCGGCGCTTCCTGCCGAACCTTGCCAACGTCACCTTCATCTCGGACGCGCTCGGCCGCAACGTGCGCCTGCGCGTCTCGACCAATGCGCTCAAGAGCGTCGACCACAATGGCGGCCTCGATGCCTACCTCCTCAAGGCCAAGGCCGACGTCCTCTCCCCCCGCGCGCTCGAACTGAAGCGCGCACTCGAGAAGAAGGTCGGCAAGCCCGCGCCTGTGAAGAAGGCGAGCTGAGCCAAACGTAAATCGGCGGATCGAAGTTCGGAGCGGCCGGGTCGGAAGACCCGGCCGTTTTTGCGTTTGGGGTCGGCCGACGCAACCTAAGATCGATCTTTGCCGGGAGAGACGGCGACGGCAAGCGGCCGTTTGGGAATTCCTCAAAGGCACTCCTGACGCAATTTACAAGCGAGGTCAGTTCTGCTCTCACTGATCGCGGGAGAACGCGTGAATTGCAAAAGGGCAGGTCCGTGAGCATCGACCCAAAACGTGATGAGGTCGCGTTGAGCCCTAAGTTGGCTCTCAACCTTTCGGCCATGACATGGCAATCCTGATCCCTAGCCTGGGCTTCGCGCGCTTCGACACCCGCGGCGAGCTGCGACTCGCGGAGCGCCTCAAGGACTTCCTCGAAGAGAACGCTATCGCTTGGCACAATCTCCCGGTCGGCCCTCGCAGCCGGCATCCGGACTTTATCATCGTTCACCCAGCGAACGGCCTGCTCGTGCTTGAGGTGAAGGACTGGCGCCTGGAATCAATCGTGGCGGCCGACAAAACGAAAGTCGAATTGCTGACGAGTCGTGGCATCGTGCGGGAGACCAGCCCCCTGGAGCAGGCTCGCAAGTACACATTCGAGGTCGTGCGCACGCTGGAGCGGGATGGTCAACTGCTGTTTCCTGCTGGTCATCGCTTCATGGGGCGACCCATTCTTCCGTTCGGCTTCGGGGTCGTATTCACCAATATTACGCGCAAGCAGTTCGATCAGACCGAACTTAAGGAGGTGTTCGCCGAGCACTTATGTGTGTTCAAGGATGAAATGACGGAGAGCACCGACCCTGAAGAATTCCGGTCCAGATTATGGCGCATGGTTTATCCGCGTCTCGGAGAGCCGTTGTCGATGCCACAGTTCGACCGGCTGCGCGCGCTGCTCTTTCCCGAAATCCGCATACGACAGATTGCCTTGCCTCTGGACGAGGCGATGGTGCCCGATCCATCCGATCGGACGCTTGCAGTCATGGACATGCATCAGGAGCAGATCGCGCGCAGCTTGGGAGAGGGGCATCGAATTATTCGCGGCGTCGCTGGATCGGGCAAGACGCTGATCCTTGCCTTTCGCGCCGAACATCTGGCGCGTGCGGCTACAAAGCCGGTACTCATCCTGTGCTACGCCAATGGCATCGCTGGGCGACTTGAGGATGCCATGCAGAATCGGGGCGTGGAAGACCGCGTTCAAGTACTTACCTTTCATGCTTGGTGTTACCGGATGCTGCGGACTTATGGGATTCCTGCCCCATCCGAGCGAGAATATCCAGACTACGCAAAGCGATTGGCTGCGAGCGTTGCAGAGGTCGTGAAGGCCGTAGATCAGGGGCATATCCCAACTGAACAGTACGACGCCGTCCTGATCGACGAGGCACACGACTTCGAGCCGCAATGGCTCGCGCTTGCGGCCAAGATGGTGAACCCACGCACGAAGGCGCTGATGGTCGTCTACGACGATATACAGGCCATCTACAAGGGACGTGAGCGCCCGGTGTGGAAACAGCTCGGAATTGAAGCGACGGGCAGAACGACCGTCCTGAAAGTCAATTACCGGAACACGGCCCAAATCGTTGCCTTTGCGCGGCGCTTCGCTTCAGACGTGATCGGCGCTCCGGGCACGACGGCCGATGATGAGCACCCCATCCTGTTGCCCGAAGATGCGGGTCGGCAGGGACTGGTGCCGGACGTGCGGCAGTGTGTGAGCATCGACGCAGAAGCTCACTGCGTGGCCGAATGGTTTCTCGGGCGGAAGAAGGCGGGATACGAATGGCCGCAAATGGCTTGCCTTTATCCGGAGCACTGGATTGGGGAGCGGGTCGCTCAGGTACTCACCAAGCATGAAGTGCCGATCGATATGGCCAAGAACAACAAGAACAGAGTTTCGACGAAGCGTGTAGCTGTGCGTTTGTTGAGCATGCACACTGCGAAAGGGCTCGAGTTTCCGTGCGTCGCCATCGCAGGGTTGGGCTTGCTCGGTCGCCACGGCGAGCCAGTCGAGGAATGCGTTCGGCTGACGTATGTTGGGGTTACTCGGGCGACTCACGAGGCGCTCTTGACGTACTCAAGTGAGTCAGCGCTGGTGCAGCGGTTGATCGCGTAGACTAGAGCCTGCTTTTCGCAAAGCCCTGTTTCAGGAAGCGGTGCGGGCGCTGCTGCAGGGTGAGATCGATGAGGGCCGGCGCGGCGCTGCGGGCCTATATCAACGCAACCGTCGACTTCGAGCGGCTCGGCGAGGTGCTGGGGGCGGTCTCCGAAGAGCCTGATCCGCATGTTCGGACCCGACGGCAATCCCACCGCTGGAAACCTGCTCGGCGTCATCGGGGCGCCGCAGGAAGAAACCGGCGTTCACCTACGAGCGGTGACGGAGGCGGCCTGACCGCAGGCCGCTTGCGCCCGGAATAGCCGTGGACGAAGCGCCATCGCCGCCCCGCAGCGCCATCCAAAAATCCCCTCATTTTGCTATACTCGCTCCGGTAGTATCACCCCTCCCCCGCGAGTCACCATGCGCAACATCATCATCTGCTGCGACGGCACCGGCAACGAGATTTCCGAGAACATCTCCAACGTGCTCAAGCTCTATCGCTGCCTGCGCAAGACGGAGAAGACCGAGCCGCGGCAGATGGTGTTTTACGATCCGGGCGTCGGCACGCTGGAGCGGCCGGACCCGTGGCACAAGCTGAAGCAGGATTTCAACGCCATCCTTGGGCTCGCCACCGGCTATGGGCTCGATGACAACGTGCTCGCGGCCTATGGCTTCCTGGTCCAGCATTATCGCGAAGGCGATCAGATCTATCTGTTCGGCTTTTCCCGCGGCGCCTATACCGTGCGGGTGCTGGCGGGGCTGGTGCACAAGATTGGATTGATCTCGCCCGAGCAGGTCAATCTCGCAGGAAGCGGCCTGATCGCCTACAAGCAGTTCTCCTCCGACGAGGCGCCGAAGCTGCGCCGCGAGATGAAGCTGCTCAGCGATGCCGGCGACGCTGGAGGGCCGCTGCCGCAGACGGCGTTCGACAACGCAGCCCAATTCGCGCGCATCACCTCGACACGCTGGCCTGTGATCCGCTTCGTCGGCGTCTGGGATACGGTCGCCAGCGTGATCGTGCCGCGGGCCGATCGCTTCTATTGGCCGAGCCTGGAGGAGCTCGCGTTCACCATTGCGAACCCGAGCGTGCAGACGTTCCGGCAGGCAATCTCGATCGACGAGCGGCGCTGCATGTTCCGCCTGAAAAAGTGGGACGATCCGCAAACCTTCCGGCACAACCGCTTCAACGACATCAACGCCGAGCCGCAGGATATTCTGCAGGTGTGGTTCTCAGGCGTCCATGCCGATATCGGCGGCGGCTACCCGGAAAGGGAAAGCGGGCTTTCAAAGTATCCGCTGCTCTGGATGATCGACGAGGCGGTCAAGTGCGGGCTCCGCGTCAACCAGGCCACCGTCAACCAGCTCGCCTGGGGAGTCCCTCGCAAGGGCAGCCCGTTCTCCTATGTCGCGCCGGATGTGCGCGGCGAGCTGCACGAGTCGCTGCGCGGCGCGTGGTGGCTGCTCGAATATCTGCCGAAGCGCGCGACGTACAAGGAATGGCCGGCGCGTGAGAGCCATTTCGGCTATTACATCCCCGACGCCGAACCGCGGCTGATCCCCGACGGCGCAGTCATCCACGAGTCCGCGCTGCAGCGCATGGACGCGCTGCCGAGCTACCGGCCAGTGAACCTGCCGAAGCAATACGAGAAATTCCCGATGCCGACACCGCCGGCGCATGCGAGCGCGGAGGACGTCGCGGCGGAAGCGTAGGATGGTCCGAGACGAGCGGAGCGCCCTCTTCCCTTCTCCCCTTGTGGGAGAAGGTGGATTGACGCCGCGGAGCGGCGGCAAGACGGATGAGGGGTCTGTCTCCGCGGAGAGAACCCCTCATCCGGCGCTTCGCGCCACCTTCTCCCACAAGGGGAGAAGGAAGAAAGCGAGCCCCGCAACCTTACGGCCGCATTCCTGCCGCCGCGGAACCCGAATGGTTTACGAATCGTTCAACTCTGCTGCCTATTCTCACGCATCTGCTGCCAGAACCGGCTGGAAACGCTCAGGACGAGCGATGTTGGAACGATCGATCACCGAGGAGGTCGAGGCGGCCATCCAGGCCGGCTCGGCGGAAAAACATCTGGATGCGCTGAGGCAGGTCACGGACCTGTTTCTGCTGTCCGCCGACGGCTATTCCGGCGAGCAGATCGAGCTGTTCGGCGACGTGCTGGAACGGCTGATCCGCACCATCGAGCTGCGGGCGCTCGCCGACGTCTCCGCGCGCATCGCGCTTGCCGAATTGAGCACGCAGCTCGCTTCCGCGAAGCATGCGCCGCCGATCGTAATCCGACGGCTCGCGCATAACGACGAGATTTCGATCGCGCGTCCGGTGCTGACCGAATCGGCGCGGCTGACGGCCGACGATCTGGTGGAATTGGCGCAGACCAAAGGCGAGCAGCATCTGCTGGCGATCTCCGGGCGCTGGTGGCTGACCGAGATCGTCACCGACGCGCTGCTCAAGCGGCATTATCCCTCGGTCAGCCGGCGGCTCGTGACCAATCCCGGCGCGCGAATGTCGGCGAGCGGTTTTGCAATCGTGCTGAAGCAGGCGGAGAGCGATCCGGATCTGGCGGTCGAGACCGGCATCCGCGTCGACCTGCCGGCCGAACAGCGCCGGCAATTGCTGCAGAACGCAACGGAAGCCGTGCGCACGCGGCTGTTGTCGCGCGCGCCGCCACATCTGTTCGAGGAAATCCGCAACGCGATCGCCGCCGCCTCGGCCGGCGCCAGCCGCGAAATGTCGCGCACCCGCGATTTCGCCGCCGCGCGCCGCTTCGTCGCTGCGCTCGCCAAGCACGGCAAGCTGAACGAGCCGGCGCTCCTGGCGTTTGCGAGAGAGCGGAAGTACGCCGAGACAGTCGCAGCGCTCGCCGAACTATCAGGCTCGACCGTCGAGGTGATCCGCCCGGTGATGCAGAGCCTGCGCGACGACGGCGTGCTGATCCCCTGCCGCGTTGCCGGCCTGAACTGGGACACGGTGGCCGCCGTGCTCGACAGCCGCTTCGCCGCCGGCTCGATGGGCCGGCACGAGCTGGCGAAAGCAAGAGAGCAGTACGCCAAACTGACGGTCGAAAACGCTCGTCGCCTGCTGAAATTCTGGCAGGTGCGCCCGGTGGAGCCGGCGCCGAAGCCGCCGCGTTGAGGGACTATATCCACCGTCGTTGCGAGCCACCCGGTCGGCGCGAAGCGCCGCCGGATGACAGGCTCCGCGAAGCAATCCATCTCGCCGCACAACGAAAGAATGGATTGCTTCGTCGCTACCGCTCCTCGCAATGACGGGGAAAGAGTGGAGCGCTCACTCACGCCGCCTTCGTCAAGTCCGCATCGAGATGCTTCAGCCGCGGCATCACCTCCTGCTTCAACAGGCGCAGCGAATTGTGCCACGCTTCCGGCTTGTGCTTGTAGTCGAAGCCGAACACGAGCAGCGTGCCGAAGCCGCCGACCTCGTGATAGATCCGCTCGATCTTCTCGGTGACGGTCGAAGGCGAGCCGACGATCCAGTTGTTGCGGGCGCAGTATTCGGCCGTGACGTCGGAGTCTGCGATATCGGGCGTGGCCTTGAGGTAGTCCTTGAAGCCGAAATGGCCGAGCAGAGGAAGGAAATATTCGGTCATCATCCGGCCCATCATGTCGCCGACCGACAGCCGCCACGCCTCCTCGTCGGTGTCGGCGATGAAGACCTCGCGTACCAGCCGCCAGTCGCTGCGCTTGGGCTTGCGTCCGGTTTTCGCAGCTCCGATCTCGACCGACTCCCAGTGGCTGCCGACATAGGCCGGATTGAGGTTGAGGCTCATCGGGATGTAGCCGCGCTCGCCGGCGAGCTTGAGCGTATCCGAACCCTTGGAGAGACCGGCAACGCCGATCGGCGGATGCGGCGCCTGCAGCGGCTTGAGGTGAGGCTTGAGGAAGTCGAACATCGTGTCGGGCTTGCTCACAGTCCAGAACTTGCCGGTGTGGGTCCAGGGCGCGTCCTCGGTCCACATTTTCAGGATGATCTCGAGTGCCTCGCGCGTCATGTCGCGGTTCTGGCCGGACATGCCATCGACGTTGAACATCGCCCAGTCGCTCGGCAGGCCGCTTGCCGCGACGCCGAAGTTCAGCCGTCCGCCGGAGAGATGGTCGAGCATCGCGACGCGGTTGGCGAGTTCGGCGGGGTGGTGATAGGGCAAGAGGAAGCCGCCGGGACCGAGGCGGATATTTTTGGTCTGCAAAAACGCCTGCGCAAGAATGAGATCGGGCGAAGGATGCGGTTCCCAGGGCGCGGTGTGGTGCTCACCGATCCAGGCTTCCTGATAGCCGAGCTCGTCGAGCCAGCGCAGCGTCTGCAGGTCCCAGTCGTGGCCCTCCTTCAACCCGCACTCCGGCGGATGGGACGGCATCGTGAAATATCCGATCTCCATGGGGCGTCCTCGCTGTATGTTGTTATTGAAAACGCGTCTATCGCGCGCACGCGAAAGCATAGCACGCCGAACGTATGGCCGAGATATGACGAAACGGCTGGGCTGAGGTTCGCGCGGCGGAGTGACGCGCACTTCCCTTCTCCCCTTGTGGGAGAAGGTGGCGCGAAGCGCCGGATGAGGGGTTTGCATCCGCGGAGACAGACCCCTCATCCGTCTCGCTGCCGCTGCGCGCCAGCGATCCACCTTCTCCCACAAGGGGAGAAGGGAAGTGATGCGCTACCGCGTCCCGAACGTCGTCGCGCCGAACAGTGCCTTTTGCGTCGAAGGCTGCGAGCGCCAGTATTGCGGCGGGGCGAACACCTCGCCGCCGAGTTCGGCAGCGGCGTGCCAGCCCCAGCGCGGGTCGTAGAGCATGGCGCGGGCGAGCGCGACCATGTCGGCCTTGCCGGAGGCCACGATCTCCTCGGCCTGCTTGGCTTCGGTGATCAGGCCGACGGCAATGGTGGTCAGCCCGGTCGCCTCGCGGATCGCTTGCGCGAACGGCACCTGGTAGCCGGGGCCGAGCGGAATTTTTTGCAGCGGCGACACGCCGCCCGAGGACGCGTCGATCCAGTCGACGCCGTGCTTTTTCAGCGCCTGCGCGAACTCGATGGTCTGCGCCAGATCCCAGCCGCCCTCGACCCAGTCGGTGCAGGACACGCGAATGCCGACCGGCTTGTCGTGCGGAAACGCCGCGCGCACCGCGTCGAACACTTCGAGCGGGAAGCGCATGCGATTCTGCAACGAGCCGCCATATTGATCGGTGCGCCGGTTGGCGATCGGCGACAGGAACTGGTGCAGCAGATAGCCGTGCGCCGAGTGCACCTCGATCGCGTCGATGCCGAGCCGCTCGGCGCGCTTCGTGGTCGCCACGAACGCATCGCGCACGCGCGCAAGGCCCGTGGCATCGAAGGCAACGGGCGGCGGCTCGCTCTCCTTGTGCGGGATCGCCGACGGCCCCTCCGCCCGCCAGCCGCCTTCGGCCACCGGGATCAGTTGCCCGCCTTCCCACGGCGTGTGGCTCGATGCCTTGCGGCCGGCATGCGCGAGCTGCATCATCACGGCGGCCTTCGAACGCTTGCGCACGGAGGCCAGGATCGGCCTCAGCGCGGCTTCGGTGGCGTCGTTGTAGAGGCCGAGACAGCCCGGCGTGATCCGGCCCGTCGGCTCCACCGCAGTCGCCTCGATACAGAAGACGCTCGCCCCCGACAGCGCGAGCGAATTGATATGGGTGAAGTGCCAGTCATTGGCCTCGCCGTCGACGGCCGAATACTGGCACATCGGCGCCACCATGATGCGGTTGGCAAGGTTAAGGCCGCGCAGCTTGATCGGGGTAAACAGAGCGCTCATGGGCAAAGGGATCCGGACCGGAGGAAGCAAGCCCTATTGTGTAACGAGGCCGCGCCCGCCGCTCAACCCGCGCCCGGCTCAACCCTGCCGGGCGAATATACGGGAGAAGAAGCGGCGCTACTCCACCAGCGCGAATTGCAGCAGCAGATTGCGCTGGATCATCGAAAAATTGTCGTCGGAGATGAGCGTCAGGATCGTTTCGCCCTCCGGCGTGACATGGGCGTCGATGCCTTCCAGATTGTCGATCTCGCTGCCGAGATCGGCCTCGAAGATCACGGGGCCGTCGATAACTGCCCCGGGGGCGATAGAGGCAAGCGCGATGCGGCGGATGCGGATGCCGACGCCGCCGAGCCAGGAGAATTTGCGTTCGAGCAGCAGCAGCCCGCCGGACGGCAGCAGCACCGCGTCGCTGATATCGAAATTGTCGCTGCGGCGGACGCTGAACAGCCCCAGCGTCCTGCCGATCAGGAAGGCCGTGATGTTGCCCTGCGCGTCGAGCCCGCGTTCGGAGATCGCGATCAGCGTTCCCGCCAGCGGCAGGCCCTTCGGCACCACGACGAGCGCCTCGATTCCCTTGTTGCTGGGCAGCTTGCGCACGCCGAGCGGCAACTGAATCAATTCGCCATGCGCGTGGGTAAATCCCTTGGCGAAGTCGAAGCGCAGTATCTGATGGACGCGCTCGAGGCCGACATAGACCAGCGAGCCGTCGAGCGCGAGCGCCTCGGTGTCGTACCAGCCGCGCGAGGTGATCGGCTTGCCGTCCGGACCCAACACCGGCGAAGCCTCGACATCGTCGAGTCCGGTCATCTCGCGGCCCTTGTAGACAATGCGGCCGGTGAACCAGCCCCCCTTGTCGCTGATGGCGATGAAGCGCTCGCCCTTTGGATCCAGCCGCAGGCCGGACAAGCCACCGAAGCCGCGGAACCGCGAGGTCAGGATCAGCCCGCTGCGAAATTCGAGTTCGCCGAACCGCACACGCGAGCGGTCGCGGGTGTCGAACGACTGCAGCGGCCTTGCATTGACGTCGATCGAGACCGGCGCACGGACCGAGAACTCGTCGGGAACGGTCTGCCTCAGTGGCCGCTGAACGGCGGTCTGCGCCAATGCCGCGCCGGGCACGGCCGCCATGGAAAGCCCCGCCGCTGCATATTTCAAAAGGCGGCGGCGGCCTATGAGCGGGGGCATGCGCTCACGAGTGCAGGCGGCGCGGCCGGCGGTGACCGTTGGCAGGCGCGGCGCCGTGAGTTTCGCTGAACAGCTCGGCGAGCTTTTCGGTGATGGCGCCGCCGAGCTCCTCGGCATCGACGATGGTGACGGCGCGGCGATAATAGCGCGTGACGTCGTGACCGATGCCGATCGCGATCAGTTCGACCGGCGAACGGGTCTCGATCTCCTCGATGATGTGGCGCAGGTGCCGCTCGAGGTAGTTGCCGGGATTGACCGACAGCGTGGAATCGTCGACCGGCGCGCCGTCCGAAATCATCATCAGGATCTTGCGCTGCTCGGCGCGGCCAAGCAGTCGCTTGTGCGCCCAATCAAGCGCCTCGCCGTCGATGTTTTCCTTCAGCAGGCCCTCGCGCATCATCAGGCCGAGATTCTTGCGCGAACGGCGCCAGGGCGCGTCGGCGGACTTGTAGATGATGTGGCGAAGATCGTTGAGCCGGCCCGGATTGGCCGGCTTGCCGGCCGCGAGCCACGCCTCGCGGGACTGGCCGCCCTTCCAGGCGCGGGTGGTAAAACCCAAAATCTCGACCTTGACGCCGCAACGCTCCAGCGTGCGCGCCAGAATGTCGGCGCAAGTGGCCGCCACCGTGATCGGCCGGCCGCGCATCGACCCGGAATTGTCGAGCAGCAGCGTCACCACGGTGTCGCGGAAGGTCGCCTCCTTCTCGTGCATGAAGGACAGCGGGTGATAGGGATCGGTGACCACGCGCGACAGCCTTGCGGGATCGAGAATGCCTTCCTCGAGATCGAACTCCCAGGCGCGGTTTTGCTGCGCCATCAGGCGGCGCTGCAGCCGGTTGGCGAGCCGCGCCACGATGCCCTGCAGATGCGCGAGCTGCTTGTCGAGGTAGGAGCGCAGCCGCTCCAGCTCGTCATGGTCGCAGAGATCTTCGGCGGCGATGACTTCGTCGAATTTCGGTGCAAAGGCGTGATATTCCGGGCCGCGCGGCTCGTTGGCGCCGCGCGTATTCGGCCGCGTCGCTTCGCCCGGCGTCTCGTCGTCGCCGAGCTCGCCGTCGTCGAACGTATCTGACGTGGAAGCCTGCGCGCTCTCCATCGCGCTTTCCGACATTTCGTCGGTGGAAGCCTGCGCCTGGTCGGCGCTCATTTCCTGCGCGGCATCGGAATCGGGCGAGCCCTCGGAGCCGGACTGATCGCTCTCGCCGTCCTGATTCTCGTCGTCGTTTTCTTCGTCATCGGCGTCCGCATCGCGGTCGTCGCCGAGGTCGAGCGCCGACAAGAGGTCGTGCACGAGATCGCCAAACTTGGCCTGGTCCTCGGTGACGCGGCTGAGCTTGTCGAGCCGGGTGCCGATCTTGTCTTCCAGCGCCGGACGCCAGAGATCGACCATTTTTTTCGCAGCCGCCGGCGGCGCAAGGCCCGTCAGCCGTTCGCGCACCAGCATCGCCAGCGCATCGGACAGCGGCGCATCGGCGCGATCGGTGATCTCGTCGTATTTGCCGCGATGAAAGTGATCGTCGAGCATCGCGGTCAAGTTCTTCGCCACACCCGCCATCCGCCGCGAACCGATGGCCTCGACACGGGCCTGCTCCACCGCCTCGAACACGCCACGCGCCTGCGGATTTCCCGGCATCAGCTTGCGATGCACCTTGGGATCATGACAGGCGAGCTTCAACGCAACCGAATCGGCGTGCCCCCGCACGATCGCAGCATCCCGCTTGGTCATCTTGCGCGCCGGCTCCGGCAACCGTGCCTTGCCCGGTGCAAGACCGGGGCGCTCGGCCGCGAATGTCACTTCCAGTTCCGGCGCCTTGGCGATCGCGCGCAGGCACGAGGTCACCGCGCGCTTGAACGGTTCGGTCGGGGCTTCCTTGGATCCGGTACGGAATTTGATGTTCGACGTCGTCATTACGTTTCTATCACCCGTCGTCCCTGCGAAAGCAGGGACCCATAACCACCAGCGGTCGTTAATTCACCCGACGTTGGCAACATCCTTCCATCGAAAGTCCTCGGCGTATGGGTTCCCGCTTTCGCGGGAACGACAGCTACGAAAGCGCCACGTTCACCGAACTCTCGGGCAGCTCCTGGTTGAAGCAGCGCTGGTAGAATTCGGCCACCAGCGGCCGCTCCAGTTCGTCACACTTGTTGAGGAAGGTGACGCGGAACGCGAAGCCGATATCGCCGAAGATGTCGGAGTTCTCGGCCCAGGTGATCACGGTGCGCGGGCTCATCACCGTCGACAGATCGCCGTTGGCGAATGCGTTACGGGTGAGATCGGCCAGCCGCACCATCTTGTTGACGATGTCGCGACCTTCCTGGGTGCGGTAGTGATGCGCCTTGGCCAGCACGATCTCGACTTCCTCGTCATGCGCCAGATAGTTCAGCGTGGTGACGATCGACCAGCGGTCCATCTGGCCCTGGTTGATCTGCTGGGTGCCGTGATAGAGGCCCGAGGTGTCGCCGAGGCCGACCGTGTTGGCGGTCGAAAACAGGCGGAACGCCGGATGCGGCTTGATCACCTTGTTCTGGTCCAACAGCGTCAGGCGGCCGGAGACTTCCAGCACGCGCTGGATCACGAACATCACGTCGGGGCGGCCGGCGTCGTATTCGTCGAATACCAGCGCGATGTTGTGCTGCAGCGCCCAGGGCAGGATGCCGTCGCGGAATTCGGTGACCTGCTTGCCGTCCTTGATGACGATCGAATCCTTGCCGACCAGATCGATACGGCTGATGTGGCTGTCCAGGTTGACGCGCACGCAGGGCCAGTTCAGCCTTGCGGCGACCTGCTCGATATGGGTCGATTTGCCGGTGCCGTGGTAGCCGGTGACCATGACGCGGCGGTTCTTGGCGAAACCGGCAAGAATTGCGAGCGTGGTGGCGCGGTCGAAGCGGTAGTCCGAATCGACTTCCGGCACATGCGGGTCGACTTCGGAATAGGCCGGCACTTCGAGGTCGCTGTCGATACCGAAAACCTGCCGGACCGACACCTTCATGTCGGGCAGTCCGACGGGCTCCGAAACTTTGCTCATGGCGGCGGTCGTCATCAATCCTCCGAGGTCCCGGGCATTCCCGAAACCAGATCTGTTGAATGGCTGCGGATGGGGGCTACCGTGAACCTAGCAGAGAGCAGGGGCCGGCAGAAGCCCGCGGCGCAATCAAAGTTCCATTGCCTTATCATTGAGATAAGCCATCTCTCAGGTTTTTGGAGGGCTGCTCTGCGAATCACGCCGCACTTTTGCCATGCGGCGCCCTTGGGCGGACTTTCGGCTTGCGCCCCAAATTGATAGTTTTGGGTCCGGCAGGCCGCCACCCAACAGGAGCCCTGTGACTTCATTCCTTGATTCCCTGATTGCGCTGGTGTCGGCACATCCATGGCTGGCCTATCTCGCGCTCTTCTTGGCGGCATTGCTGGAGGCGGTCCCGGTTATGGGCGCGCTGGTGCCGGGCTCGACCATCATTCTGGCCCTGAGCGCGCTGGTGCCGGGTGGCGAATTGAAACTTTGGGGCGTGCTGGCGGCGGCGATTGCCGGGGCGTTGCTGGGTGACGGTACGGCGTTCTGGGCCGGCCATCGCTCGCAGCGCGAAATCCTCGGCGCCTGGCCGTTGAAGAATTATCCGAACGTGATGGCGCAAAGCGAAGCGTTCTTCCAACGCTGGGGCACATTGGCCGTATTCTTCGCCCGCTTCGTGCCGCCGATCCGCGCCTTCGTGCCGGTCACTGCGGGCGCGCTCGGGATGCCGCCGGGCCGGTTCTATGGTGTCAATGTTCCGGCCGTGCTGGCCTGGGCATTGGCGCATGTGCTACCGGGAGTGCTGGCGGTCTCGGCGCTGCACCACTACGCCGGCCTTCCGCATCATGAGCATACCGGCAAGCATCTCTGGATGCTGGCCGTATTCGCAGCCGCAATCGTCGCGCTCGGGGTCTGGACGCTGCGCCGCCGTCAGGCGCGGACGGGGCTCCGTCCCGGGGCGGGACCAACATAGCGCGCGCGGGGCCGGATCAGCCGGCCATGGCGCAATTGCTCGCAGGCATGCGCGATCCATCCGACCGTTCGCGCCATGGAAAACAGCACCAGTTCATGGCCCGGCGGCAGGCCGAGCGTATGCACCAGCACCGCAAGGGCATAGTCGATATTGACGAACTCGCCGGTCGCTTCGGCGATCCGCTCCGGGATTTCGTGGGTCAGCTTACGGTCCGCGCCCGAGCGTGCCAGCGCCTCCAGGAGCGCCCACGCACGGGGATCGCCATGCTTATAGACCCCATGACCAAAGCCCGCGAAGCGTTCGCCGAGCGCGACGCGCTCGCGGATGACGGGGGCGACCTCGCCATTGGCAAGCGTCTTCAGAAGCTGCGCCGCCAGCACGCCGGCGCCGCCGTGCTTCGGGCCTTTCAGCGCGACGAGACCGGCGATCATGGCATCGTAGAGATTTAGCCCGGTCGAGGCCGCGCAGCGCACGGTGAAGGTCGAAGCATTCAGCTCATGATCCGCCAGCAGCACGAGCGCGCGGCGGATCAGATCGGCCGCGTGCTTGTGCTCCGGCGCCCAGACGCGTGCGATCTGCAAGTGAAGCGGCTTTGCCGAGGATTTGGCGTTCAGCATGGTCGCGACCACGAGGCGCATGATGCGGCCACCTAGCATCGCGCGCTCTTCGTCGGCACGGGTGAAGGCCCGCGGGTCAGCCCTGGCGGCGAGCGCCAGCACGGCGATGGCGCGATCGATCGCATTAGCCCCGCGTGCGGCCTCGGCCACTGCGCGCATTTCGTCCGACACGACGGGACAATTGTTCTGATCGAAGGGGTCGACGCCTGTGACATCCCACAACAGCGTCGCGGCGTGTTCGATCGTGTCGCGCTCGGCGAGATCGATGCAGTTGACGCCGCGATAGATCGCGCCGTCCTCGGTGATGGTTCCGACGGCTGAGTCCATCACCGGCAGATCGGCGTCGAAGCTGCGCAGGCCGCGCGGCTCCGGCGACGGCGCGCGCCGCTCTTTCAGCGTGCGGACGTCCTCGGCCCGGTAGCGGTGGTTGCGAGAATCCTCCGCTGGTTCCGACCGGATCAGGCCACGGCTGACATAGGCGTAGAGGGTCGCCTGGGAGATCGCGAGCTCGGCGGAGGCCTCGCGGGCCGAGAGGTAAAGGCCGGCGGATTTTTTCATATTGATTTACATAATCAAGATTGATCAATTTGTCGAGAGGCCCGACCTTTGACAGCAGGCAAAGGAGAGCCATCATGAACATGCAGATTTCCAAGACCCCGATCGGCCTCGACGGCATTTCGGCCGCCGAAACCGTCCTCAGCCATGTCGACGGCGAGCGCGGCGAACTGATCATCGCCGGCGAACGGGTCGGCGACCTCGCGGGCAAGTCGAGTTTTGAAGGCGTGACCGCGCGGCTGTGGAACGCCGCAATGGGAACTTCGCTCAACGAAGCCAATGTGCGCTCGAGGCTCGGCGCTGCGCGGGAACGCGCATTCGCACGGCTGCCCGAATTGCTGCCGGCAACGCGTGGCATGTCGATCGTCGACGGCTTTCGTGCAGCCGTTGCCGGCCTGCGCGCCGAGAACGGACTTGAGCACGAGGCGACCATCGTCGGCGCATTGCCTGTGATTGCGGGCGCGCTGCTGCAGCGGGCCAAAGGCGAGGACCCGATCGCGCCCGACCCGACCCTTGGCCATGCCGCCGACACGCTGTCGATGCTGCGCGGCCGCAAAGCCGAACCGCGCGAGATCACCGCGCTGGACACCTACTTCGTCACGGTCTGCGACCACGGCATGAATGCGTCAACCTTCACGACGCGCGTGGTAGCCTCGACGCAAGCGGATTTGTTCGCAGCCGTCACGGCCGGCTATTGCGCCCTGACCGGGCCGCTGCATGGCGGCGCCCCTGAACCGGTGCTGGAGATGCTGGACGCGATCGGCTCGACCGAGCGTATCAAGCCGTGGGTCGACAGCGCGCTGGCCCGCGGCGAGCGGCTGATGGGATTCGGCCACCGCGTCTATCGCGTCCGCGACCCACGCGCAGATTTGCTCAAGCGCGCGATCGGGCGGTTCGCAGGAGGCGGCACCGAGCTGCCGTTCGCGGGCGAGGTCGAAGCCTACATCCGCGACGCATTGCGGCGGAAAAACCCCGACCGCCCGCTCGACACCAATGTGGAGTTCTTCACCGCTATCCTGCTCGACGCGCTGAAAATTCCGCGGCAGGCGTTTACGCCGATCTTTGCAGTCGCCCGCGCCGCAGGCTGGACCGCGCATGGCCGCGAGCAGCAGCGTGGCGGCCGTCTGATCCGGCCGAGCTCGGCGTATATCGGGCCAATGCCGAAGTGAGCGGAACCAAAACTTCGTACAAGACACCAGCGGAGCCAAGATCTCCGCTGTCGTCCCTGCGAACGCAGGGACCCATAACCACAAATGTGTATTGTCTCGCGAAAGCCGTCGACCAGAGGAATAAAATCGAGAAGCCGCGGCGTATGAGTCCCTGTGTTCGCAGGGACGACGGGAGATTTGCGTTCAGCGATTACGCCCGCACCACCGTCTTCAGATAATTATACGCCTTGATGATCTCGATCAGGCGGTCCTCGGTGGAACGGTCGCCGCCATTAGCGTCGGGATGGTGCTGCTTGACCAGCGCCTTGTACTTGGCCTTGACGTCGTCGAGCGTTGCCTCGGCGGAAAGCCCCATCACCTGCAGCGCCTTGCGCTCGGCGTTCATCACCTTGCGCGTCTCGGCCTTGGCTTGCGCGCCCGGGCCGGGTCGCCAGCGGCCGCGGCCGTTGAGCTCGGAGAACATGCTGAACGGATCGGCCGCGCCGTCAAAGTCCTCGGCGCTGGGCTGCTTGCCCTTCTTGCCGGCGGTGTTCGCGCCCATCTTCCAGGTCGGGCGATGGCCGGTCAGCGCGTCCTTCTGGTAGCGCGCGACCGCATCGGCGTTCATGCCCTGGAAAAAATTGTAGGACTGGTTGTATTCGCGCACATGGTTGAGACAGAAGTGCCAGTACTCGCGGGAATTCTCCCGGCCCTTGGGCGCGCGATGCGGGCCCTTGTTCTGACAGCCCGCCCACTCGCACATGGCGGCTTCCTCGCGCGCCTGCGCCTGCTGCTTCGCACTCAGCTTGTTGGGCTTGATGCGAATGGAATCGAAGAACTTGGATGAATCAATCGGCATGGCTGACTTTGACTACGCAATGCGCAAGGCTTCAAGTCTTGACATTGCGAATACCTCCATTCGGATGCGCCATTGACGGGAAGCGGACACACAATTATCTGCCGCCATCATGAGCACCAGGGACATTATCATAAACAAGTTGCGTGAAGCTTTCTTGCCGGAAAGCCTCGACGTCGCGGACGAATCTCATCTACATGAGGGCCATGCGGGCCACCGGCCAGGCGGTGAGACGCATTTCAGGGTGTATATCGTATCTGAAGCCTTCGAAGGGAAGAGCCGGGTTGAACGCCACCGCATGGTAAATGCGACGCTTGCGGCGGAACTTGAGGGCTCCGTCCATGCACTCGCCATCAGGGCGCAGGCGCCGGGCGAAACCGCCGGCCGGTAGTTTGGCAACCTGCCGCAACAGTATGAGCGCCCGATGCTGTCGCAGAAGCTGGTAATTTTGGCAGGGCTCCCGGGTTCCGGAAAGAGCACGCTGGCCGAGGGGATTTCGCGCCATTTTTCGCTGCCGCTGTTTTCCGTCGATCCGATCGAGGCCGCGATGTGGCGCAGCGGCCTGCCCCGTGATCAAACGGGAATTGCGGCATATGTCGTGGCGCAGGCATTGGCCGAAGAGCACCTGCGGCTGGGGCAGTCCGTCGTGATCGACGCCGTCAATCCGGTCGAGGCGCCGCGCGCCGCATGGCGGAATCTCGCCGCAAACTATCCAGTGGAGCTAGCGATCATCGAATGCGTTTGCGCGGATGAAGCAACGCACCGCCGGCGCATCGAAGCGCGAATGCGCTCCATCGAGGGAATGACCGAAATT
Organism: Bradyrhizobium sp. LMTR 3; assembly: GCF_001693485.1. Taxonomy (GTDB): domain Bacteria; phylum Pseudomonadota; class Alphaproteobacteria; order Rhizobiales; family Xanthobacteraceae; genus Bradyrhizobium. The sequence goes on along the minus strand of NZ_MAXC01000023.1, from coordinate 493,987 downwards.
ACCTGGGCCGAGGTCGAGAAGCGGCGCACCGGCTATGAAGCTTGGACCGATGCGAGGCTGACGCTGGACACATCGGCGTATCCGCCCGAACGGCTGCTCGCGGAAGCCATCGCCCACCTGACATGAGGTTGTCCGGCAGCTTCCTGTGAAAATCGGCGGAGACGGTAGAACAGTTTTCGCAACTATGAGACAATCATTAAAGCGAAGGTCAAGTTCCGGTTGAACGCGGGGTCGGCTGACCCTGATGCCATCGCAGCTCGATGGGGTCGTCCGATGCGATATTGGGCACGCTTCAGATGGACCGCCGCCGTGGCGCTGCTGGTTGCGGCTTCCCCAATCAGGACGCAGGCGCTCGACATGCCGAGCCCCTTCGTTCAGGAGGTGCTGATCAAGAGCATTCTGGTGACGCTCAACGATGCGGTGGCATCGGACAATTTCACGGTCCTGCACGCCAAGATTTCAAAGCCGTTCCGCGATCAGTTTCCGCCCGACAAGCTGCGGGCCGTCTTCAAGGATCTGGTCGAGAAGCACGCGGTGTTCGACGCGATCGTCGCCAGCCCGGTCATTCCGGAGGAGGACGCAAAGATCGATGACAAGGGCGTGCTGCGCTTGAAGGGCCGCTTCGACACCACGCCGAAAAAGGTGAAGTACCAGCTCGGTTTCATTCCCTCCGACGGCCAGTGGAAGCTCTCTGGCGTCACGATCGATATTGAATAGTCCCACCGTCCTGAGCAGCGAGCGCGCAAATGCGCGGAGAGGCGCTCAGAACGCCGTCCCTGCCCGCTTCGGCTTCGGATATTCCGCGCCGGTTTCGCGCGGCAGCGGCGTGATCTTCAGCGCCGTAATGCGGTTGCGCTCGCGGCGCAGCACGCGGAAACGGCAGCCGTGGAAGGTAAAATTCTGGCCGCGTTCGGGAATCGAGCGCGCCTCGTGAATCACGAGGCCGGCGACCGTCGTCGCCTCCTCGTCGGGCAGATGCCAGTTCATGGCGCGGTTGAGGTCGCGGATCGGCACGGAGCCATCCACTACCACGGAGCCGTCGGCCTGGACGCGGACGCCGGCGACCACGACGTCGTGCTCGTCGGAAATATCGCCGACGATCTCTTCCAGGACGTCTTCCAGCGTCACCATGCCTTCGACCTCGCCATATTCGTCGACGACGAGCGCGAAGTGGGTTTTGCGGCGGCGGAACGCCTTCAACTGTTCGGACAGAGGCCGCATTTCCGGCACGAACCATGGCGGGCGCATGATGGCCGAAACGTTGATGTGCGAGGTATCGCCGTCGGATGCACGGATCGCGCGCAAGAGATCCTTGGCGTGCAGCACGCCGATGATGTTCTCCGGCTTGTCGCGCCAGAGCGGGATGCGGGTGTATTCTGTTGCTAGCACCTCGCCCACCAATTCGTCCGGCGGCAGGTCGGCATTGATCATCACCATCGCGGTGCGATGAACCATGACGTCGGATACCGCCAGATCGCCAAAGCGGAAGACATTTTGAATGTATTCGGCCTCACCGCTTTCGATCCCGCCGTGCACGGCCGATTCTTCCACCAGCCCTTCGATCTCGGAGTCGGTGAGAATTTCGTGCTGCGAGGATTCCTGCACGCCGAGCAGTCGCAGAATCCCGCGCGAGGCGCTGTTGAGCAGCCAGTTCAGCGGCCAGAAAACCAGATAGGACAGATAGAGCGGATACGCGATCCATTGCGATACCGGCATCGGCTCCCTGATCGCCAGCGTCTTCGGCACCTGCTCGCCGACGACGATATGCAGCGAGGAGAACACCAGGAACCCGGCCAGGAACGACACGAAGTGCAAGCTGGCTTCCGACATTCCGAGCGGCATGAGCACCGGTTCGAGCAGCGCCGAGACGGTGGGCTCGCCGACCCAGCCGAGGCCGAGCGAGGCCATGGTGATGCCGAGCTGGCAGCAGGCGAGATAGGCCTCGATATTGCCCATCATGCCATGCAGCAGGCGCGCGCCGAACCGGTCCTGCTCGACCATCGCCTTGATGCGAAACCCGCGGCTCTTGACCAGCGCAAACTCGGCGGCCACGTAAAACGCGTTGGCGGCGAGCAGCAAGATCGCGAGCAGCAGATTGAGCGCGGTCGAACTCATATATTCCTCGTGACGGCCCCGGCCCCGCGCGACGCTTGCGTCAAGCCGCCCGATAATCCCGTCATCCCGACAACTTCTGTTGCAGGAAATCGCGAACCAGCGCCGGCTCGACGTCGTTTGCAACCACCGCGCGGCCGATCGCCTGCAGCAGGATGAAGGTCAGCTTGCCGCGTTTGACCTTCTTGTCCTGCGCCATCAGCGCCATCAGGGCGTCGGCATCGGCCAGCCCTTCCTGGGCAAAGCCTGCGATGTCCTGCAAATGGGTCGGCAGGCCAACGGAAGCAAGGTGGCGCTCGACCCGGGTGGCGTCAGCCTCGGAAATCATGCCGAGTTTCGCTGAAAACTCCGCCGCCAGCACCATGCCGACCGAGACGCCCTCGCCGTGAAACAGGCGGTCGGAAAAGCCGGTCGCGGCCTCCAGCGCATGACCGAAGGTGTGGCCGAGGTTGAGCAGCGCGCGCTCGCCATTTTCTCGCTCGTCGCGGGAGACGATCGCGGCCTTGGCGCGGCAGGAGGTTGCAATCGCGTGCTCGCGCGCCGCGCCACCGGAAAAGATGTCGGCGTGGTTGGCTTCGAGCCAGGTGAAGAAGGCTTCATCGCCGAGCGCGCCATATTTGGCGACCTCGGCGTAGCCGGCGCGGAACTGGCGCGGCGACAGCGTGTCGAGCACCGACGTATCGGCGATCACCAGCACCGGCTGATGAAACGCGCCAAGCAAATTCTTGCCCTGCGGCGAATTGATGCCGGTCTTGCCACCGACCGAGGAATCGACCTGGGCCAAAAGCGAGGTCGGCACCTGCACGAAATCGACGCCGCGGCGCAGGATCGCCGCCGCGAAACCGGCGAGATCGCCGACCACGCCGCCGCCGAGCGCGATCACCAGATCGTTGCGCTCGATCTTCGCCGCGATCAGCGCTTCGGAGACCTTTTCGAGACCGGCGTAGGTCTTTGATACCTCGCCTTCCTCGACGATGACGCGAGACGTCGCGATGCCGGCTTCGGCAAGCGAACGCTCGGTTTGTTCCAGCCAGTGTTTTGCGACGGTGCGGTCGGTGACGATGGCGGTGCGCACGCCGGGGCGCAGCGCGGCGACGCGCGTGCCGAGCGTATCCAGGACGCCGCGGCCGATCATGATGTCATAGGCGCGGTCGCCGAGGGCGACGTCGACCGTGATAGCGGCGGAATGTTTCAGCGGCGCAGTCATGGCGTGACGTTCATCCCGTCGGTTGTTGGCTGGGCGGCCGGGGCGCCGGCACACAGCCGGGCGCGCAGGGCCTCGATGCATTCGTCGACGATTCGATCGTGCGGCACGTCGCGAGACAGAATGGTCACGTCGGCGCTCCGGTAGACCGGCTCGCGCGCTTCGAGCAGGCGGCTGACGGTGGCAGTCGGATCCTCGGTCTGCAGCAGCGGCCGGTCGGCGCGGCGCCTCACGCGCTTCATGATGACGTCGACATCCGCCTTGAGCCAGATCGAGACCGCCTTGTCGCGGATGCGATTGCGGGTCTCCTCGCGCATGAAGGCGCCGCCGCCGGTGGCGATCACGGCCGGACCGCTATCGAGCAGCCGCGCAATCACCCGCGCCTCGCCGTCCCGGAAATGCGGCTCGCCATGGGTTTCGAAAATATCCGGGATCGACATCCCGGCGGCCGCCTCGATCTCGATATCGGCGTCGAGAAATGGCAGTCGCAGCCGCGCCGCCAGCCGGCGGCCGATGGTCGACTTGCCTGCCCCCATCATGCCAACCAGCACAACCGAACGCCGTGCCAGGGCCGACGTAACGTCGGCCTCCTGGGGGGTGCTCGCCTGGGCCGGTGCGACGGTCTCGGACATCAAAAAACTCTGTGGTTTTGCGGATTTCCACCGCTCCGCGACACCTATACTACCCCGACTGACACAGTTGCCAGAGACTCTTGCCACGGGGATGGGAACATGTTGGATGATTTCATTGGTTAATTCGCCGCCCTGAGCCCCCTATGCCCAGCTTGTTCCGCTTTCTGACGGTCGTCGGCGTGATAGCCGGGGTGATCTATGGCGTGATTTTCGCGCTGGCGAATTTCGTCAATCCAAGCCCCCGGGAAATGACGGTCACCATTCCCGCAGACAGGTTCCTCAAGAGATAGCCGCTGACTGCGAGGATCAGACGGCCGGCAGATTAACGACTCAGCGCCGGATCATGCGGTATCATAGCGAATGCGCACGACACCCTCCGACACGAAGCTGATCAACCTGTTCCTCGACATGCTCGCGGCGGAACAGGGGGCGGGCGACAATACGCTCGACGCCTATCGGCGCGACCTCACGGATTTCTCCGAATTTCTCGGGCAAGCCGGACAGAACTTTGCCCGTGCCGGGACCGACGTGCTGCGCGACTACCTCGCCGATCTCGACACCCGTGGCTTCAAATCCTCCAGCGTGGCGCGGCGGCTTTCGGCGATGCGGCACCTGTTCCGCTTCCTGCTCAACGAGCGCATCCGCGCCGACGATCCGGCGGCGATCCTGTCCGGCCCGAAGCGCGGCCGCGGGCTGCCGAAGGTGCTGTCGATATCGGATGTCGACCGGATGCTGACGCGGGCCAAGGAATTGACCGAGGCCGAGAACGCCTCGCCGCAACAGCGGCTGCGCGCAATGCGGCTGTATTGCCTGCTGGAAGTGCTCTACGCCACCGGCCTGCGCGTCTCGGAGCTGGTGGCGCTGCCGCTGTCGGCCGCACGGCGCGATGCCCGCATGATCATGGTGCGCGGCAAGGGCAACAAGGAACGGCTGGTGCCGCTCAACGAAGCCTCAAGGCAGGCGATGGCCGATTATCTCGCCGCCATGGAAGCGCTCAGGCCCGAGAAGAAGAAAAGCGCCGCCGCATCGAAGTGGCTGTTTCCCTCTTTCGGTGAGAGCGGCCATCTGACGCGGCAGCACTTTGCGCGCGACTTGAAGGAACTGGCGGCGGCGTCAGGCCTCGCGCCGAGGCTGGTCTCGCCGCACGTGCTGCGCCACGCCTTTGCCAGCCATTTGCTGCATAACGGCGCGGACCTGCGCATCGTGCAGACCCTGCTCGGCCACACTGACATCTCGACCACGCAGATCTATACCCATGTGGTCGAGGAGCGGCTCAAGAGCCTGGTGCGCGACCTGCATCCGCTGGCGGAGAAGTCGTAGTCGTCCCTGCGACCCGTCTTCGCCAAGGCTTCGCCGGGGTTTGCCGTTGGGCTCGCCGAAGCTTTAGCGAAGGCTGCACGCAGGGACCCATAACCACCGTAGCTGGATTATTTACAGAAGGCGTCTACCCCCACCGGTCTGACCGATCGGCCGCGGCGTATGGGTCCCTGCTTTCGCAGGGACGACAGGTAGATGAACTTCCCGCCTTGACTTCCGCGGCTTCTCCCCCGAAACAGCCATCCCGCCCGCGGCCTTGTTTAGCGCGCTTTCGGCAAACCGGGTTATCCGGACCGAGATACGCGCTAAATCATTGAAGATGCGTGCTTTCCTGGGGTGAATCGAAAACCGCTTCGCCTCACAGCGCGTTGTTACCTATACAGCGCGTTGTTACCTATATTGTCTTGATGCCGGAACAGATGCGCAGCTATCTCGACTTCGAAAAACCAGTCGCCGAACTCGAGTCCAAGATCGACGAATTGCGCGCGCTGGCGGCGTCCGGCAGCGACATCGGCGACGAGATTGCGCGCATCGAGGACAAGGCGTCCCAGGCGCTGGCCGATCTCTACGCCAATTTGACGCCGTGGCAGAAGACGTTGGTGGCGCGCCATCCGCAGCGCCCGCACTTCACCGATTTCGTCAACGCGCTGATCACGGACTTCACGCCGATGGCCGGCGACCGCAAATTCGGCGAGGACGAGGCCCTGATGGGTGGCTTCGGCCGCTTCCGCGGCGAGAGCATCTGCGTCGTAGGCCAGGAAAAGGGCGCCTCGACCGAGGGCCGCATCAAGCATAATTTCGGCATGGCGCGGCCTGAAGGCTATCGCAAGGCCGTGCGGCTGATGGAGCTGGCCGATCGCTTCGGCATTCCCGTGCTGTCGATCGTCGATTCCGCCGGCGCCTATCCCGGCATCGGCGCCGAGGAACGCGGCCAGGCGGAAGCGATCGCGCGCTCCACCGACGCCTGCCTGTCGCTCGGCGTGCCCAATGTCGCGATCGTCACCGGCGAAGGCATGTCGGGCGGCGCGATCGCCATCACCACCGCGAATAAGGTTTTGATGTTCGAACACGCGATCTATAGCGTGATCTCGCCGGAGGCGGCCTCCTCGATCCTGTGGCGCGACGGCACCAAGGCGCAGGAAGCTGCCACCAGCATGAAAATCACCGCGCAGGACATGCTGCGATTCGGCGTGATCGACCAGATCCTGAAAGAGCCCGCCGGCGGCGCCCATCGCGATTCTGCCGCCATGATCTCGGCCACCGGCGATGCCATCTCGGAGGCCTTCAACGACCTCCGCAATCTCGACGCGGATGCTGTCCGCCGGCATCGGCGGCAGAAATTCCTCGATATCGGCCGCAAGCTCGGCTGATCGCACCGTCCCTATCTACGCTGCCTCGGTAAGGCCGGCCGGGCTACTCGCTCCAAATACTAACGACCTCTAAACGGCCATTATTTTCGCCAACGCGCATGATTCGGCCCCAATTAGGCCCCGAGCCCGGTCTTTAGTTTCTGTTGACCATGCCTGCCGCAGCAGCCGCTGGACGGCCTCGTTCGGGTTGCGGCGCAGGGGGGCAATGGGTAGTATTTTAGACAATGGCTTCAGGGCATGTCGCTATTGATTTGGGGTGCGAGAATGCCCGGTGGGTGTGGAGCTTAGCCTTTGATTAACCGCTCGCTGGTTCGCGCGCTCGTCACGTCGGCTATCCTCGTGGGCGCAGGCGTGTTGATGGCCGGCTGCAACAGTGACGGCATCTCGCTGGCCAACAACGCCAAGGCCAACCAGCCAGTTCCGCCAAAACTGATCGCCGACATGACGGCCAAGAACATGGACCTGCAGTCCCCGATCCTGGTCCGGCTGTTCAAGCAGGAAGCCGAACTGGAGATCTGGAAGCAGGACCGCTCCGGCCGTTTCGCGCTGTTGAAGACGTATCCGATCTGCCGCTGGTCGGGCGATCTCGGCCCCAAGATCCGCGAAGGCGACCGCCAGGCGCCGGAAGGCTTCTACTCGATCTCGCCGGCGCAGATGAACCCGCAGTCGGCCTATTACCTCTCCTTCAACACCGGCTATCCCAATGCGTTCGACAAAGCATTGGGACGCACCGGCTCGCAGTTGATGGTGCATGGCGACTGTTCCTCGCGCGGCTGCTACGCGATGACCGACGAGCAGATCGCGGAAATCTATTCGCTGGGCCGCGAATCCTTCTTCGGCGGCCAGAAGTCGTTCCAGTTGCAGGCCTATCCGTTCAAGATGACGCCGGCCAACATGGCCAAACATCGCAACAACCCGCACATGCCGTTCTGGAAAATGATCAAGGAAGGCAATGATCATTTCGAGGTGACGCGGCAGGAGCCGAAGGTCGATTTCTGCGAAAAGAAGTACGTGTTCGACGCGGCCAAGCCGCCGAACGCGACCAAGGACCCGGTGTTCGATGCGTCTTCCAAGTGCCCGGCCTATGTGATCCCAGATGAAATCGCCGACGCCGTGCGCGAGAAGCAGGCCACCGATATTGCCGAGACCGCGCGGCTGATCGCAAAGGGAACGCCGGTGGCGCGGATCAACACGGGTATCGACGGCGGCATGCACAGGGTGTTCGCCGCTAGCGTGCCCGAAGGCAGCACCGGGCTTTCGGAGCCCGGCGATGGCTCGACCCTGTCGCTGATGGCGCGTGCGCCAGGCACTGTTCCCTCTCACGTCAATCCGCCGAAAGCTCCGTCCGAAAACCTGCTGAGGGGTCCGCCGGAGCAGCCGAAACTGGCCGCAGTACCGGCTGCTGCTCCTGTCGCCGCTCCTGCCTCTGCCCCTGCTTCGACGCGGGTCGCCAATGCGGCGCCGACGACTGAGCAGAATGACGGTTTCTTCTCCAGCCTCGCCCGCAAGGTTGGCCTGGGCGGCGCAGCCGACGCCACCGCCAGCACGCCGCCGTCCAAGCCGAAGGCGGCGACCGAGGCCAAGCAGCCGCCGCGTCCTGAAGCCGCTGCGCCGAAGACGACGGCAGCAAAGCCCGACGTCAAACACGCCGCCGCCGCCCGCCCGCCGCTGAAACCGTCGGTGTCGGATACCCCCGCACCTGCCGCCAAGGACAATCAGGTCGCAGGCTCCGCGCCGATCGTGTCCACAAACTCGTTCGATAGCCGTTTCGGGGCGGTGAAGTAAGACGCGGCAACACTTTCACGGCCGGATCAGCCGTCGGCGCAGGCGCGCCTTCTGCGAACGCTACGGTGCGAGATAGCGCAGCAGTTCCGGATCGCTCCGCACCTCGCCCGCGGCGCCTTGCAGCGCCACCCTGCCGCGATCGAGCACATAGGCATAGTCGGCGACGCGCAGCGCGAGGTCGAGATGCTGCTCGACGATGACGACCGCGATCTGCTTGGCCAACTCGATGAGCCGCTCGGTGATCTCCTCGATCACACCGACCCACACGCCTTCGGTCGGCTCGTCCAGCAGCAGCAATTTGGGATCGCCAAGCATCGCGCGTCCGATCGCCAGCATCTTGCGCTCGCCGCCCGACAGCGTGCCGGCCGGCTGGTCGAGCCGCTGCCCGAGCTTCGGGAAGATGGTCAGGACCCGATCGACCGCCGCCGGACCAGGATTGAACAGCGAGCCGACTGCGAGATTGTCGCGCACCGTGAGCCGAGCGAACACGGAATGCTCCTGCGGCACGTAGCCGATGCCCGAGCGGACCCGCTCCTCGGTCCGGCGCCGGGTGATGTCGCGGCCGTCGAAAAACAATTCGCCCTTCGAGCTCGCAAGCTCGCCGACGATCGTCTTCATCAGTGTGGTCTTGCCGGCTCCGTTACGGCCAAGCACCGCGACACCGCCGCGCCAGGGAATGCCGATGCTGACATCGAACAGGACCTGGCTGCGGCCATAACCGGCATCGAGATGCCGTATGTCGAGAAATGTCTGTTCAGGCACGGCGCAAATAAATCTCCTGGACGCTCTTGTTGGCCTGGATCTCGGCGACCGTTCCGGAGGCGAGCACGCGCCCCTGGTCGAGCACGGTCAGGCGGTCGCAGATATCGCGGATGAAATCCAGATCGTGTTCGACGATCACAAGCGAGCAATGCTGCTTGATCGGCTGCAGGAGCTCGCCGGTAACGCGGCGCTCTTCCAGGCTCATGCCGCCGGTCGGCTCGTCCAGCAGCAACAACCGCGGCTTTGCTGCGAGCGCCATGGCGATTTCCAGCCATTGCTGCTGCCCGTGCGACAGCGCCGCGGCGGCATCATGTGCGCGATCGGCGAGGCGGAACTGGCTCAGCATCATCATTACCTGATCGTGCAGCACGCCGCGTGTGCGCGAGAACACCAGATCGAACAGCGACGATTGCGCCTGCAGCGCCAGCAGGATGTTGTCGTACAGCGTCAACGTCGGCAGTATGCTGGTGATCTGGAATTTCAGGCTCATGCCGGCGCGGGCGCGCTCGGTCGGCGACAGCAGGGTGATATCGCGGTTGACGAAGCTGACCTTGCCTTGGGTCGGTATCTCGGCGCCGGCGACGCACTTCATCAGGGTGCTTTTTCCCGAGCCATTCGGCCCGATCAGGCCGTGAAACTCGTTATCGGCTACCGTCAGCGCCGCACCGTCGAGCGCGGTGAGCTTGCCAAACACCTTGACGATGCCGGTCGCCTCAAGGAGCGGCATTGCGCTTCTCCTTGCGTGTCGCCCCGAAACTGCCGACACGCTCGCGTTCGCCGAGCACGAAGCTGATCAGCCCGAGCGGGCGGAACAGGATCACCAGCAGCAGCAACACGCCGAGAAGGATCGGCCAGATCTCGCGATAATTGTCCGACAGCCAGAAGCTGACCCCCTCGATGATGACGGCGCCGATAACCGCGCCGATCAACGTGCCCGATCCGCCGAACAGAACGTAAAGCACGACCTGCGTCGAGATCACCACGCCGACCATATTGGGCCAGACGAAGCCCTCGTGAAACGCGTAGAGGCTGCCTGCAAGGCCGGCGATGGTGCCGCCGACGGCGAAAACAATCGCCTTCAGGTGTTGCGTCTTGTATCCGAAGAAGGCGATGCGCTGCTCGTTCTCGCGCAGCCCCGCCAGTGCCAGGCCGAACTGCGAGCGCACCAGGAAGCGGCACAGCAGATAGACCACGGCGAGAATGCCGAGCGCGAAATAGTAATAGACCGGTCCCTCGGTAATGTCGTAGCTGCCGAGCGACATCGACGGAATCGAGGGAATGCCGTTCTGTCCGCCGAGATAGTACCAGCCGCGCGCCAGACGGTCGGCGGCGTAGGATCCGGTCAGCGTACCGAGCGCGACGAAGATCACGCTGGAGGGGTGCCGGCCGAGCAGCAGAAAGCCACCGAGCAGCAGCGAGGTGGCGAGCCCGATCAGCGTTCCTGCCGGCAGCACCAAAAAGATCGAGGTGATGTTGAGGTCGCGCGCCATCAATGCAACAGCATAGCCGGCCGATCCGAAGAACAGGGCCTGACCGAAGCTCATGATGCCGGCATATCCCCACACCAGATCGAACGAGAGTGCGAACAGGGCGAGGATGATGACACGGGTGGCGAACACCGTGAGATAGTCCTGCAGAACCAGCGGCAGGATCAGCGCTGCGATCAGCACCACTCCTTCGACGATCGGGAGCACCTTTCGTCCTGCCACAGCTTTTCGCGCCGGCAATGCTCGGTCCGATCCATTGTCAGCCATCGAAACGTCCAGCCCCTGGCTCACCGTTGCGCGAAGGGCCTGCTTTGCTGCACCCATCGATCACTCAGCATTCCTTGGGATCGACGAGGCCGTCGCTGCGGCCCACGATCTCATAGTTCCCGCCTTTGGCAACAGCGGTGTACATCTTCATCCTGCAGTGCCGCTTGCCCGGCACCATCTCGGCCGGTCCGCCCGGGCCTTCCGCGATCTTGGCGTGATCGAGCGCCGCGGCCACCGCATCGCGATCGATCTTGCCGGCTTCCTTCACCGCCGCTTCCCACAGCTTCAGCCCGCGATAGGTGCCGGTCGCCGCGCTGCCGGCGGCGAACAGGAAGTTGCCGGGGAAATCCTTCTCGTAGGCAGCCTGGATCTTGGCGCTGACCGGGTCGTCCTTGGTCAGCGCCTTGAAGTAGTCGAGACAACTCGCAAGGCCCTCGATCTCGCTAGCCTGATTGATGTTGAGCGTATTCTCGTCATAGTACACGCAGGCCAGCCGCCCGCCGTTCTTCAGGAAGCCAGCCTCGTAGAGCTGCTTGAAGAACGGACCGACACCGGGAGGGATTACGGTGTTAAAGACGACATCGACCTTGTTGGAGATGACGCGGTTGACGGTGGCCGAGAAGTCGACCTGGTCGAGCGGGTAGTACTCCTCGAACACGACCTCGCCACCGCTGGATTCAATCACCTTGCGTGCATAGACGTTGAGCGTGTGCGGCCAGACATAGTTCGCGCTCGGCAGCGCAAACTTCTTGCCGCCGTTCTTGATCAGCCAGGGTATGAACTCGTCGCATTGCTGCGCCGGAGTCGGGCCGGTGCAGAATAGATTGGGCGTGCATTCCTTGCCCTCGTAAAGCTGCGGATAGATGTACAGCGTCTTGCCGCGCGCCACGATCGGATCCTTGATCGCGTTGCGCATCGAACTGGTGATGCCGCCGAGCACCATGTCGACCTTGTCGCGCTGGATCAGCTTGCGGACATTGCCGACGGCGACCGATTCGTTGGAGGCGGTATCCTCGATATAGAGCTCGAGCGGCCGGCCGAGCAGGCCGCCGGCAGCGTTGATCTGCTTGATCACCATCTTCGCGACATTGGCGTCGGCGTTGCCGGCGTAGGCGATCGGGCCGGTCAGGTCGGTTGCGATACCGACCTTGATCGGACCTTCGGCGGCATTGGCCCAGTCGGGCCTGACCACCCAGCTACCGACCCCGGTCGCAATCGCGCCGGTCGTGAAAGCAAAGCCGCTGAGGAAACGACGACGCGTCAAATCAAAGCGATCAACAAACATGCGACTAAACCCCTTTTCCAGCGATGAGGCCTTGCGGCCGGAATTTGATGAAGACGATGGCAAGCACGAAGACGAGGACGTCGGCGACCACGGGCGCCATGATCCAGGGCAGCGCCGCGCTCAGCGTTCCGATCAGGCCGGCTCCGACAACCGGCCCGATAAACGATCCGACACCGCCGACCATGACCGCGACAAAGCCCTGGATCAGGAAGCGGATGCCGAGATCTGCGAACAGGCTGAACACGGGCACGATCAACGCGCCGGCAAGCCCCGCCAGCGCGGCGCCGAAGGCAAACGTGGCGCCGTAGATCAGGGGCGTCGAGATCCCCGACGCCCGCGCCAGCGCGGGATTTTCCAGCGTGGCGCGCACGCGCAGACCGAAGCTGGTCCGCGACAGCAGCACATAGCAGCCGCCCATCACCAGCAGCGTGATGAGGATGATCGTGAAGCGCCACGCCGAGATGTGCATCGTGCCGATGTCGATCGAGCCGCCGATCGGCTCCGGCACGGTCAGGTAGAATCCGCCGATCAGGCCGCGCACACTCTCGCGGATGATCAGGCCGAGCGCATAGGTACCAAGCATCGCCACGATGGGCGCGGCGTAGAGGCGCCGGATGATCAGCGCCTCCAGCACGAAGCCGAGGCCGCCGACGATGAATGGCGCGGCCGCCATGCCGGCCCAGATCGGAATCCCGTTGCTGTACGCCAGATAGGTAACGTAAGCGCCGAGCAGGACGAACTCGCCCTGCGCGAAATTGAAAATCCCCATCATGCTGGCAATGATCCCGAGTCCCAGCACGACCAGAACGATGATCGCGCCGAAACTCAGGATTTCGAATGCCGCCACGAATGCGCTAGCCATGTTCTATGTCCAGCCGGCCTGCAACGATGGACCCCTCACATCTTCTTCCAGTCGCCGATCTGCTCGAAGGCGTGCGCCGCGCGATATATCGTCGATTCCTCGAAGTGACGCCCGACCAGCATCAGCCCGACGGGCAGGCCGTCGACCATGCCGCAGGGCAGTGACATCGCCGGATGATGCGTGATGTCGAACGGCGCGGTGTTGGAGATCATCTCGAGCGCGCGGGCAACGTAGTCCTCGCGGCTGGCATTGGGGGCCGGCAGCGGCGTCGCCTTCATCGGCGTAGTCGGCATCAGCAGCAGATCGTAGTCCCTGAACGCCTTGTCGTAGGCCGCGGTCAGCCGGCGGGAGATGTTGAGCGCCTTGCCGTAGAAGCGTGGACCGAAATTGTTGTTGATGTAGGTGCCAAGCATCATGAACAATTTCGTGGTCTCGGACAGCGAGTCGGCCTGCCGGCGCCAGCCGCGATGAAAATCCATCAGCGATGTCGAATAGAGATCGCCGCGGCTGAGGCCGTAGCCGTCGCCGAACATCATGGTCTGGGTCAGGCCTTCGGTGCCGATCGGGGTCCAGATCGCGCCGCCCAAGAGGTGCATCGGGATCGACACCGTTTCGATGCTGGCTCCAAGATCCTTGAAGCGTTTCGCCGCCTCGCGCACGCTTTCATTCACCGCGGCCTCCGCGGCCGGCTGCTCAAAGCCTTCCTTGACGATGCCGATCTTCATGCCCTTGATGCCGGCCCCCAAGGCCTTGGTGTACTCCTCGACCTTCGGCGCCTTGATGCGCGGATCGTAGCCGTCGTCGCCAGCGAGCACTTCGAGCAGCAACGCGTTGTCGGCGACCGTAGCGGTCATAGGGCCAGTATGGTCGACGTAGATCTCGATCGGCATGATCCCGGTATAGGGCACGAGGCCCCAGGTCGGCTTCATCCCATAGATGCCGCAGAACGAGGACGGCATGCGGATCGAGCCGCCCTGATCGCCGCCGATCGCCATGTCGACCTCGCCGAGCGCAACCACGACGCCCGAGCCTGACGACGAGCCGCCGGCCGAGTAACCCATCTTGTGCGGATTATGCACCGGCCCGTAGGATCCGGTGTGGCTGCCGCCGGACAGGCAGAAGTGCTCGCAATGCACCTTGCCCTTGATCTCGGCGCCGGCATCCAGCATGCGCGTGACGATGGTGGCGTCGAAATCGGGCACATAGCCTTCCAGCGTCGACGAGCCGTTGGTCATGGGAACGCCGGCGAGCATGATGTTGTCCTTCAGCGCGACGGTCTTGCCCTTGAGCTTGCCGCTGGCGGCGCCCTTCACGGTCGACTTGCGATACCAGGCATTGCGGGGGTTCTCTTCCGGCGATGGCCGATAGCCCGGCGTGCGCGGGTATTTCACCTCCGGCACCTCGTCCGGCATTGCGGCTACGAGATTGTAGGCGTCGATCGAGCCCTGCATCAGGCCGCGAAACGATGCGACGTCTTCCTCGGTCAGCGAAAGGCCGCACTGCTCGGCGACCGCACGAAGTTGCGTTGGGGTTGGTAGGACGACTGACACGACGCTCTCCTGAAGCTTTGAGTTCCCGGCGCGGTGCCGGCCCGCCTGCGACGCGCCGGCTCCGCTTTTGTATTCAAAACGGAAATATTTTCCTTTTCAAGCATTATTTCGGATTGCGGCCCTCGAGATCCGGCATCGTTTCTCTAGATCGTCTTGATCACCTTGAAGTCGAGGCCATTGGCCTCGGCAAGATACATCGGCATCTCGGCACGGCCGTCGCGGATGGTGATGGCGCCGCGGGCGCCCGTATAGATCACGTTGCGGGCCGCCGCGAGCAATGGCCCCATCGACAGCGAGCCGGCTCGGTTGGCCACCGCCTCGAGGAAGCGCAGCCCCTCATAGTTGGATTGGCTGACGGATCCGATCGGTGGCGCGTGCGGACCGAACATCGCCCGATAGCGAGAGAGGAATTCGTCGGTGGCGCGCGAGCCGACGCAAGTGAAATAGCCGGATGCGCAGAACAGGTTCTCGGTATTCTCGGCCCCGATCCCGAGCAGAACCGTCTCGTCCATCGCGCCGGCGAAGCGCAGCGTGGTGGCGGCGAGGCCGCATTCGGCGAAGGCGCGATTGAACGTAATGCTGTCCGTTCCGATCAGCGAGATCAGCACGACGTCGGGCCTTGCCGCGCGAATGCGCGCCAGATGCGCCTCGTGATTGTCTTCCCCGACGGGGACGAACTCCTCGCCGACCACCTGCCCGCCCGCTTCGGCGATGTATCGCTTGACCGCGCGATGCGACTGCCATGGCCACACATAGTCGCTGCCGATCAGATACCAGCGTGACGCCTTCTTGAAGTCGGACAGCCAATGGATCGACGGCCGGCTCTGCCAGCGCGGCGTCTCGCCGATCGCCATCACGCCTGGCGTACGCTCGCCACCCTCATAGACGGGAGTGTAGATATAGGGAATGCGGTTGCGGGTGACCTTGCGCAGTGCGACGCGGACCGCGCTGATGTGCGAACCCATGATCAGGTCGACTTCGTCGAAGGCGAGAGCGCGTTCGGCGCGGCGCACCACCTCCTCGATTGGCCCACCGGAATCGTAGACCGACAACTCAATCTCGCGTCCGAGAATGCCGCCGCGTTTATTAATCTCGGAGATCGCCAGCAGGACGCTATTGGTGGCGCTCGGGCCCCAGATTCCGGGCGATCCCGAGAAGGTGAGAAAATTGCCGACCCGCAGCTTGCTGTGGGCGCCTCGGCGTCTCGACGATCCGGGCTTGATCGTTGACAGGTCGAGATCATCCGTCGCCGACGACAGGTTTCGAAACAGCAGCGAGGGCGGAATCGCGGAGCCGCCGGCAGCCGGGAAGTTTACCGTCGAGAGCACGCCAACTCCTGTCTGGCACCAGACCAAAAACGCATCCAGCGGGCGGCCGCGGCATCCACCCTTCCTTAGTTGGGGAAATATCCTATTTGAAAATATTGAATATTCAACAATTGAAGTGCATATAGAACAATTGAAGTGCATATAGAAATGGCATCGATTGCCAGCCATTCACTCATTTGGGTCAAGACCAAGACAAAGTCTCAAGCCGTGGCCAAACCGCCGAAAGACAATTCCCCCATCACCGAACACCTCGCCTATTTGCTCGCGCAAGCCAACCGGGAGATCAACCGGCAGTTGGAGATGCGCCTGAGCAAGGAAGGCGTGCCTGTCGAGCAGTGGCGCATCCTCAAAGTTCTGTCCGACGGCAACGGCCATTCCATGGGCGAGCTGGCGGACGCCGTGCTCCTCAATCATCCCACGCTGACCAAGATGGTCGACCGCATGGTGTCGGACGCGCTGGTCTACCGCGTTCAGGACCCCAAGGACCGCCGCAAGGTCCTGATGTTCGTGTCCGACCGCGGCAAGGCGCTGAGCAAGCGGCTGAACTCGCTGGCGGTGAGCCAGGAAGAGCACATCGTCGAGAGCTACGGCGACAAGTCGACCAACGAGCTCAAGCGTCTGCTCGAGAGCCTGATCGACAGCTCGAACTAGAACGCGCCGATGCGCCGCGTCAGCCGCCTTCGCGAAGTCAGCCGGGCGATTGATTAGCTGCCGGACAGTGTCGCGCTCATCGGACTCAGGCGTACTTGCCGTGGCAGTGCTTGTACTTCTTGCCGCTTCCGCAGGGGCAATCCTCGTTGCGGCCGACTTTGCCCCAGCTTGCCGGATTTTTCGGATCGCGATCGGCCGCAATGGCCTCCGGCACCAGCGAGGCGCTGGCAAAGGCCATCTCGTCTTCGCCGGTATTGGGATCGAACTTGTGCGCTTCCATCGCCGGCAGCACCGGCTGCTGCTCTTCCGGCGGCACGATCTCGACTCGCATCAGTTGCGCCGTCACCGCCTCGCGCAGATGCGCGGTCATTGCCTCATACAGGCCGAAGGCTTCCGACTTGTACTCCTGCAGGGGATCGCGCTGGCCATAGCCGCGCAGGCCGATCACCTGACGCAGATGATCGAGCATGATCAGGTGCTCGCGCCAGAGGTGGTCGAGCGTCTGCAAGAGGATGGTTTTCTCGACGTAGCGCATCACGTCGGGACCCCATTGCGCGACCTTGGCCGCCATATGCTCGTCGACGCGCTGCTCGATCCGCGTCAGCAGTTCCTCGTCGGCAATGCCTTCTTCCTTGGCCCATTCATCGACCGGCAGATCGATGTCGAGCACGCGCCTCAATTCTTCCTTGAGGCCGGCGACATCCCACTGCTCGGCATAGGCATGCTCGGGCACGTGCTTGGCGACGATGTCGTCGATGAAGTCATGGCGCATATCCGTGACCATTTCGGCCACGCTGTCGCTCCTCATCAGCTCGACGCGCTGGTCGAAGATCACCTTGCGCTGGTCGTTCTGGACGTTGTCGAACTTGAGCAGGTTCTTGCGGATATCGAAGTTGCGGGCCTCGACCTTCTGCTGCGCCTTCTCCAGCGCCTTGTTGATCCACGGATGGATAATGGCCTCGCCTTCCTTCAGGCCAAGCCGCTGCAGCATGGTGTCGAGCCGGTCGGAGCCGAAGATCCGCATCAGATCGTCTTCCAGCGACAGGAAGAATTTCGAGCGCCCGGGGTCGCCCTGACGGCCGGAGCGGCCGCGGAGCTGGTTGTCGATGCGCCGGGATTCATGGCGCTCCGAGCCCATGATGTAGAGCCCGCCGGGCTTGGTCACGGTCTTGGCCGCCTTTGAGCCCTTGGCAGGCTCGAGCTCCACAACTTCCTCGGCCTTCAGCACGATCTCGCGGAAGCGCTCGATGTCGGCCTTGATCTGTTCGATCTTTTTGGCCTTCTCGGCCTCGTCGGTGATGTCGGCGGTCTCCTGAAGGATCCGCATCTCGAGCGAGCCGCCGAGCTTGATGTCGGTACCGCGGCCGGCCATGTTGGTCGCGATCGTGATCGCGCCAGGCACGCCGGCCTCGGCAACGATATAGGCTTCCTGCTCGTGGAAGCGCGCGTTCAGCACCGCAAACAGTTTTGCCGGCTTGCCGGCGCGCGCGGCGGCATAGAGCTTCTCCAGCGCGACGTCGTTGCCGAAATCGATCTGCTTGTAGCCGTGCTTCTTCAGATAGTCGGCCAGCACTTCCGACTTTTCGATCGAGGCGGTGCCGACCAGCACCGGCTGCAGCCGCGCATTGGCGCGCTCGATCTCGGCCAGGATGGCGGCGTATTTCTCGGTCTGGGTGCGGTAGACCTCGTCGTCCTCGTCGAGACGCGCCACCGGCAGATTGGTCGGGATTTCCACGACCTCGAGCTTGTAGATGTCGAACAATTCGTCGGCTTCGGTCGCGGCCGTACCGGTCATGCCCGCGAGCTTTTCGTACATCCGGAAATAGTTCTGGAACGTGATCGAGGCCAGCGTCTGGTTTTCCGGCTGGACCTGAACGTGCTCCTTGGCTTCCAGCGCCTGGTGCAGGCCTTCGGAATAGCGCCGTCCCGGCATCATGCGGCCGGTGAACTCGTCGATGATGATGACTTCGCCGTCGCGGACGATGTAGTCCTTGTCGCGGGTAAACAGCGAATGCGCCCGCAGCGCCTGGTTGATGTGGTGCACGACCGAGACGTTCTCGACGTCGTAGAGCGAATCGCCCTTGAGCTGGCCGGCGTCGCGCAGCAGCGTCTCGATCTTCTCCATGCCGGCTTCGGTCAGCGTCACCGTGCGCTGCTTCTCGTCGACCTCGTAGTCGGTCTTGTCGAGCTTGGGGAAGAAGGTGTCGATGGTGTTGTAGAAATCCGAGCGGTCGTCGAGCGGGCCGGAGATGATCAGCGGCGTGCGGGCCTCGTCGATCAGGATCGAGTCGACTTCGTCGACGATGGCGTAGAAATGGCCGCGCTGGACCATGTCCTCCAGCCGGTACTTCATGTTGTCGCGCAGATAATCGAAACCGTATTCGTTGTTGGTGCCGTAGGTGATGTCGCGCGAATAGGCTTCCTTGCGCTCGCCATCATCGAGACCATGGACAATGACGCCGACAGTGAGCCCTAGGAAATTGTAGATCTGGCCCATCCATTCGCTGTCGCGGCGGGCGAGATAGTCGTTGACGGTGACCACGTGGACGCCCTTACCCGCCAGCGCGTTGAGATAGACAGCGAGCGTCGCCACCAGCGTCTTGCCTTCGCCGGTCTTCATCTCGGCGATGTCGCCCTCATGCAGCACCATGCCGCCGATCAACTGGACGTCGAAATGCCGCTGGCCGAGGGTGCGCTTGGCGGCCTCGCGGACGGTCGCGAAGGCTGGAACCAGAATGTCGTCGAGCGTCTTGCCGTCGGCGAGCTGCTGGCGGAATTCGGCGGTGCGGGCTTTCAGCGCCTCATCCGAGAGTTTCGCGACCTCGGGCTCGAGCGCGTTGATGGCGTTGACGCGGGATTGATATCCCTTCACCCGCCGGTCGTTGGCGGAGCCGAAAAACTTGCGGGCGAGCGCGCCGATCATGCCAATTCCTGCCTTTGCCGTTACTTGCGTTGCAAGCCGTGATGGACCACCAAGTTGCCTATCAACTCACCGTGACGCACGGCGGCAAATACCCCGTTCCGGGGCGTCATCCGCCTAATGAGTGGGAATCAAGCAATCCAAGGTTCAACGGCAAAAAACGCAGCAAAATAAGCGCTATCGCCGCTGTACGATCCGGCACAGATATGGCCGGGTTCGGGCCTTGTCAACGTGGGTCCATATGTCAAGGAATTCATCATTTTGACAGACTTTTCGCGTTGCCAAGGCCGCATGATTGGGCGAGTGTCCCGCCGCCTTTGGCGCCCCTCTTCAAGACAAGGATTTTCCATGACCACCTCGTTCCCGGAAACGAAAACCGGCCTGCGCTTCGGCACGGCCTGCTCACGGGGTTCTTTGGCCGTAATGGCCTGTCTGGCTGCGGTTCTTGCCGCCGGCCTGCCGGTTCGCGCCCAGGACAACCCCGTTCTTGCCAAGGTTAACGGTGCGGAGATCCGCCAGAGCGACGTCGCGCTCGCGGAAGAGGAACTCGGCCCGAGCCTCGCGCAAATGGACCCGGCGACCAAGAAGGACAACGTGCTGGCCTTCCTGATCGACCTCAAGATCGTCGCCAAGGCCGCCGAGGAAAAGAAGGTCGAGAATTCCGAAGACTTCAAGAAGCGCCTGGCGTTCACGCGCAGCCGCCTGTTGATGGACAGCCTGCTCGCCACCGAGGGCAAGGCCGCGACCAGCGAAGAGGCCATGAAGAAGGTCTACGAGGAGGCCGCCAAGCAGATCACCGGGGAAATGGAAGTCCACGCCCGGCACATCCTGGTCGAGACCGAGGATGAGGCCAAGGCGATTGCGGAAGAGCTGAAGAAGGGCGGCGACTTCGCCGAACTGGCGAAGAAGAAGTCCAAGGACCCCGGCGCCTCCGATGGCGGCGATCTCGGCTTCTTCACCAAGGAACAGATGGTGCCGGAATTCTCCGCCGTCGCCTTCACGCTCGAACCCGGCAAGATCTCCGACCCCGTCAAGTCGCAATTCGGCTGGCACCTGATCAAGGTCGAGGAAAAGCGCGCCCGCAAGGCGCCCGAGTTCGAGCAGGTCAAGTCCCAGATCGAGACCTATGTGACGCGCAAGGCGCAAGCCGAATACGTCGCCAAGCTGCGCGAAGCCGCCAAGGTCGAACGCATGGACAAGCCGGCCGAGGCCGCCAAGCCGGATGCAGCAAAGCCCTCGGATTCGAAGATGGCGCCGCCGAAGAAGTAGGCCCAACTCTATCGTCGTCCCGGCGAAAGCCGGGACCCATACTCCGCGGCGGCGCTTCCGGCGCCGTGGCAATTACCATCTGAAGCAACTGAGGACGGTGATTGTGGGTCCCCGCGTTCGCGGGGACGACACGCGTGTGCGTGGTCACACCGCGCCCCTCCCACTTTGACGTTTGAGGTGATAGAGAGCGCTTCCCTCGCCTCGAAGCCGGAAGCCTTCCCATGTCCACCGTCTCCCCCCTCGCCCCGACCGATGTCCCCGAGATGCCAGCCATCGCGGGCGTGAAGCTTGCGACGGCGGCCGCCGGCATTCGCTACAAGGGGCGCACCGACGTGCTGCTCGCCGTCATGGACAAGGGCACCACGGTTGCCGGCGTGTTCACCAAATCGAAATGCCCGTCCGCGCCGGTGGAATGGTGCCGCGCCAAACTCGGCCGCGGCGCCCGCGCGCTGGTGGTCAATTCCGGCAACGCCAATGCATTCACGGGCAAGACCGGCCGGCAGGCGACGGCACTGACGGCCTCGATCGCCGCAAAAGCTATAGGCTGCAGCGCCAACGAGGTGTTTCTTGCGTCGACCGGCGTGATCGGCGAGCCGCTCGACGCCACCAAGTTCGACGGCGTGCTGGCAACGCTGGCGGATGCCGCCACGCCCGATCACTGGATGGACGCGGCGAAGGCCATCATGACCACCGACACCTTTCCGAAGGTCGCAACCGCCACGGTGAAGCTCGGCAAGGCCAAGGTCACGATCAACGGCATGGCCAAGGGCGCCGGCATGATCGCGCCCGATATGGCGACCATGCTGTCCTTCGTGTTCACCGATGCGCCGCTGTCGTCCGCCGTGCTGCAGTCGCTGCTCAAGAGCGGCGTCGAGGACACTTTCAACGCCATCACCATCGACAGCGATACCTCGACCTCGGATACGCTGCTGGCCTTCGCCACCGGCGCAGCCGCCGACGATGGCGCGCCAAAGATCAGCCGCGCCAGCGATCCGCGCCTGAAGGCGTTTGCCAAGGCCTTCCAGGGTGTGCTGGCCGACCTTGCCGAACAGGTGGCCCGCGACGGCGAAGGCGCGCGCAAGCTGGTCGAGGTTATCGTCGAAGGCGCGACCACCAAGACCTCCGCGCGCAAGATCGCCA
This sequence comes from Bradyrhizobium sp. LMTR 3, assembly GCF_001693485.1. Taxonomy (GTDB): domain Bacteria; phylum Pseudomonadota; class Alphaproteobacteria; order Rhizobiales; family Xanthobacteraceae; genus Bradyrhizobium. The sequence continues at coordinate 472,046 of NZ_MAXC01000023.1, read as the reverse complement.
TGTCGATCGCGAATTCGCCGTTGGTGAAGACGGCGATCGCCGGCGAGGATGCCAATTGGGGCCGCGTGGTGATGGCGGTCGGCAAGGCCGGCGAGCCCGCCAACCGCGACAAGCTTTCGATCTCGTTCAACGGCATTCGCGTCGCCAAGAGCGGCGCGCGCGATCCGTCCTACAACGAGGCGGAGGTTTCCGAGGTGATGAAGAACCCGAAGATCCAGATCAAGGTTGCGCTTGGCCTCGGCAAGAGCCGCGATCGCGTACTCACCTGCGACCTCACCAAGGAATATGTCGCGATCAATGGCGATTATCGTTCATAAGCGAGACAGCGGCGCATGGCTGATATCAAGCTTACTCTCGTGGTCGCCTGCGCCCTGGTCGATACCGACAAGCGCGTGCTGATCGCGCAGCGCCCGGAAGGAAAGGCGCTCGCGGGCTTGTGGGAATTTCCCGGCGGCAAGGTCGAGCCCGGCGAGCGGCCGGAGCAGACCTTGATCCGCGAGCTGCATGAGGAGCTCGGCATCGACGTCAGCGAGCCCTGTCTGGCGCCGCTGACGTTTGCGAGCCACGCCTACGACAGCTTTCATCTGTTGATGCCGCTCTACATCTGCCGGCGCTGGGAAGGCATGGTGATGGCGCGCGAAGGCCAGCAACTGGCCTGGGTCCGCGCCAACAAGCTGCGCGATTACCCGATGCCGCCCGCGGACATTCCGCTGATCCCGCATCTGATTGATTTGTTGATGTGAAAGTCGGAGGCCACGCATGGCCTCTTCGCCGGCACCGGAACGGCGGAACACAAAATCGCGAAAACAACCCCATGCAAAGTAGAAATGGGGCCCTGCTCACGGCTTCCGCCGAACGGAATTGCGCGTCAGTCGCGCTTCACTCGCTGCACCGCCTCCTGGAGACTTGCCTTCGCCGAGCCCGGCTTGAGCGGCTTCTGCTGGCTCTCATGCGGCGCCCAGCCGGAGAGCCAGACAATATCGAACGTCGCGCGGATACGGCCGTCCGCATCGGCAAAACGCTCGGCGTAAATCTGCGCCATCCGCAGCATGGTGGCGCGGCGGGTGGTCGTGCGCCGCCGTTCGATCAGAATATTGGTCGCACCCATCCGCCTGAGATCGGCCATCAGCGCGAACGCGCTGTCATAGCGCACCACGACGCGATCGACGTCGGTCACCGGCAGCGCGAGCCCTGCGCGCTGCAGCAGGCTGCCGATGTCGCGCAAATCCGCAAACGGCGCGACGCGCGGCGATACCCCGCCCTCGCATTCGGCTTCTGCCGCCGCAAAGCTCTGCCGGAGCTCCGTCAACGTATCGCCCCCGATCATCGCCGCCAGCAACAGCCCATCCGGCTTCAACGCGCGGCGGATCTGCGCCAGCACGCCGGGGAGATCGTTGACGAACTGAAACGCCAGGACGGAAACAGCGAGATCGAGCGATTGCGGCGGCAAGCGCAGGGTTTCGGATTGATCGACATCGATGCGGGTGATGGATGAGAAGCGATCGGCCAATGGCTTTCGCAGGAGTTCGCCGGGCGTCCAGATGTCGGCCGCATCGGCAAAACTTCGCGTCACGGCCTGCAGCCGCTCTTCGAAATCTTCCCTGATACGATCGAGCAGGAATGTCGCCGGCCCGCCGCGCCGCGCGCGGTCAAGGCGCGCGCGCAAGAGCGCACGGTCGAACAGGATGGGCGCGCTGGCCGGGTTCGAAGCCATGCCGGTTGGTACGCTGGCTGCGTATCTCTGGCAATGCCGTGCTTGAGCCGCACGCGGCACGGCGCTAGCCTCAATCCATGGACGCCGAGGCATCGCCACCACGCTTCATCTCCAGCCAGCTTCGCGGCGCGTTTAGCGCCTGCCGCGACGCATTCGCGCATCTGCCACGGCTCGCGCTCGACATCGCACTGCCGACGCAATGCGTTTCCTGCCGCGAACCGGTCGATGGCGAGGGCGTTTGCGCGGCATGCTGGGCGAAACTGTCGTTCATCGCACCACCGTTCTGTCCGCGGCTCGGCATCCCCTTCGTTTACGATCCCGGCCCCGAATTGCTGTCGATGGAGGCGATCGCCAATCCGCCGGCCTACCAGCGCGCCCGCGCCGCGGTGCGCTATGACGACGTCGCGCGAACCCTGGTTCATGCGCTGAAGTACCAGGACCGCACCGATCTGGCGCCGGCGATGGGCCGCTGGATGGCCCGTGCGGGCAAGGAATTGCTCGATGAAGCCGACGTGCTGGTCCCAGTTCCCCTGCACTGGCGGCGCGGCTGGAGCCGCCGCTACAACCAGTCCGGCGCGCTCGCGCGGGTGATTTCGCGCCAAACCGGCGTCAAACTGGCCTCTGAGGCGCTTCGCCGCATTCGCGCGACCGAGCAGCAGATCGGGCTGTCCCGACCACAGCGCGCCAGCAATGTGCAGGGCGCCTTCAAGGTCGCCGCCGACCGCGTGGCCGACATCCAGGGCCGCCGCGTCATCCTGATCGACGACGTGCTGACGTCAGGCGCCACGACCGACGCTTGCGCCCGGTCGTTACTGCGCGCCAAGGCCGCACAGGTCGACGTGCTGGTATTCGCGCGGGTTGTGGACAGCCCCCGGGCTCCCATATAATTCAAAGACTTGCCAAGAAAGACTTGCCACTCAGAGCGCGCCATGACTGCCATTGAAATCTACACCCGCCCGGGCTGCGGCTACTGTACCGCCGCCAAATCGCTGCTGACGCGCAAGAACGCCGTGTTCACGGAGCTGAACGTGGCCGCCGACCCGGCTCATCGCGAGCAGATGTACGACCGCGCAGGCCACGGCTCGACCTTCCCTCAGATCTTCATCGGCACAACCCATGTCGGCGGCTGTGACGAGCTTTATGCACTGGACCGCGCGGGCAAGCTCGACGCTTTGCTGGCGGGAGAAAAGGCCCCCTCATGAGCGCTGGTTCCACCTTCACCGCTGCCATGGTGCAGATGCGCACCGGGCTGCTGCCCGAACCGAGCCTCGAGCAGGGCATCAACCTGATCCGCGAGGCCGCAGCGCAAGGCGCCGACTACGTGCTCACGCCCGAGGTGAGCAACATGATGCAACTGAACCGCAAGGCACTGTTCGAGCATCTTGCATCGGAAGCAGACGACCTCTCGCTGAAAGCCTATCGCGCGCTGGCGGCGGAGCTGAAGATTTATCTTCACATCGGCTCGCTGGCGCTGCGCTTCTCGCCCGAGCGCGCCGTCAACCGCTCGTTCCTGATCGGGCCCGACGGCAACTTGCGCGCCAGCTATGACAAGATCCACATGTTCGATATCGACCTGCCCGGCGGCGAGAGCTATCGCGAATCCGCCAACTACCAGCCGGGCGAAACTGCCGTGATTTCCGATCTGCCGTGGGGGCGGATCGGGCTGACGATCTGTTACGACGTGCGGTTTCCGGCGCTCTATCGCGCGTTGGCCGAGGCCGGTGCGTCGTTCCTCACCGTGCCCTCGGCCTTCACCAGGAAAACCGGCGAGGCGCATTGGCACACGCTATTGCGCGCCCGCGCCATCGAGACCGGCTGCTTCGTGTTCGCCGCGGCGCAGGCCGGCATGCATGAGAACAAGCGCGAGACCTACGGGCATTCATTGATCATCGACCCCTGGGGCGAGATCCTCGCCGAGGGCGGCGTCGAGCCCGGCGTGTTCCTCGCCAAGGTCGACACATCCAAGGTCGAGACGGCTCGGAGAGCCGTGCCGTCGCTGCAGCATGGCAGGCGCTTCGGCATTACCGATCCCAAGGCCGGCCCCGAGCATCTGCACCTCGTCCGGGGCTCGGCATGATCCGCTACAACCTTCGCTGCGAGAAGGGCCATGCTTTCGAAAGCTGGTTTCAAAGCTCCGCGGCTTACGAAACCCAGGAAAAGCGCAGGCTGGTGAGCTGCCCGAATTGCGGCTCGGTCAAGGTAGAGCGCGCCATCATGGCTCCGCAGATCGTCAGCAAGAAGGGCCGCGAGCAAGCCGCGCCGACGCCGGCCGCGCCTGCGGAAGCAACCGGATCGGAATCGACGCCGCTGTTGATGGCGCAGGAGCGCGAGCTGCGCGCCAAGCTGAAGGAATTGCGCGATCACATCGTCAAGAATGCCGACAATGTCGGCGAGCGCTTCCCCAACGAAGCGCGCAAGATGCATTACGGCGATATCGAGCACCGCCCGATCTACGGTGAAGCCACGGCGGATGAGGCGCGCGCGCTTATCGACGAAGGCGTCGAGGTCTCCCCGCTGCCGGTACTGCCGGAAGACCGGAATTGACGCACGGCGTCGTTCCGGGGCGCGAAGCGAACCCGGAACCTCGAGATTCCGGGTTCGATGCTTCGCATCGCCCCGGAATGACCACTTAAGCAACTACACCGCCACCAATAGCGCCACACCGATCACGATCAGCACGATGCCGGACAGTTCGCGTGCCGATAGCGGCTGCTTGAACGAGTAATACGACACGGCCTGCGCGAACAACACCTCGACCAGCGCGAGCGTGCGCACGTTGGCGGCGGCCGTCAGCGCAAATGCCAGAAACCAGAATTGCGAGGCGAAGGCGCCCATGAAGCCCGCGAGCATCGAAGGGCGCCACAGGCCCAAAATTTTCATCAGCACATCAGGCGCGCGGGCGAGCAGATAGACTGACAGCACCAGCGTTTGCACGAACAGGCCGAACACCAGCGTGCAGGACGCCGCCGTCACAAAGGAGACGCCAGGCACCGTGATGATCGCACCGCGAAATCCGATCGCCGACAGCGCAAAGCAGCCCGCTGCAACCAGGCCGATGATGGTCGGCTTCAACTCCGCAAAGCCCTTTTCGCCGCCCGGCCGCAGCGCGGTGATGACCACGCCGACGGTCGCGATCACGATCGCGACTACTTTCAGCAGCGTCAGATGATCGCCGAGGAAGATGAAGCCGAAGATCGCGGTCTGGATCGCTTCCGTCTTGAGGTAGGCCGTCGTCACGACGAAAGAGCGATCGTTCATCGCGAGCAGCATCAGGCCGGTGGCGACGATCTGGCTGAGCGCGCCCAGCAGCAGCCATGGCCAGAACACAGCCGCCGGCCACGGCACAGGATCGCCTGTTACAGCGATCACGATCGCGAAAAAGATCAGCGAGAACGGAAAGCCGAACAGGAAGCGGATATTGGTCGCGCCCCAGGTCCCGAGCGGCCCCGTCAACGACCGCTGCATCGCATTGCGGGCGACCTGCCCCAGCGCAGCGATGATGGTGAAGGGAATCCAGAGCGTGGCGACGGAGAGCATGGGAATACCGGCGGGATGCTGCCGCACCGTGCCGGGCGCGATGGGCGCGGTCAACCGGAGCGGCGTCATGACAGGGATGCGCGATACGACAAAAACAGGCCGTCGTCCCTGCGAAAGCAGGGACCCATACGCCGCGGCGCTTCAACTTATTCCGCTGGTCGACGGCTTTCGCGCAACAACGACCACATGTGCTTATGGGTCCCTGCGTTCGCAGGGACGACGATAACTGAGAATCCCTAAACCCCTTCCGCCACCACCATGTAGTTCACGTCCATGTCGGACGAGATGCTCCATCGGTCGGCGAGCGGGTTATAGACCACGCCGGCCTGCTCGGTGATGGTGAGGCGGTTGTTGGCGAGATGCCGGGCGAGTTCGTCCGGCGTGACGAACTTGTCCCACTGATGGGTGCCGCGCGGCAGCCAGCGCAGCACATATTCCGCACCGACGATCGCGAGCGCAAAACTCTTCCAGTTGCGGTTCAGCGTCGAGACCACCATCATCCCGCCCGGCTTGACCATCGCCGCGCAGCGGGCGAGGAACGCGCCGACATCGGTGACATGCTCGATCACTTCCATCGCCAGCACGACGTCGAACCGCTCGCGATGGTCCATCTGCTCGACAGTGGTGCAGCGATAATCGATCGACAGATGCCCCTTGTCGGCGTGCAGCTTGGCAGCCGCAATATTGGTCGCGGACGGATCGATCCCGATCACCTGCGCGCCCAGCCGCGTCAACGGCTCGCACAACAGGCCAGCGCCGCAACCGATATCGAGGATGCGCAGGCCCGAGAGGCAGCTCAAGCTCCTGGCGTTACGCTCAAACTTGCGGCAGGCGGCGTCGCGGATATAGGCGAGCCGCAGCGGGTTGATCTTGTGAAGCGGGGCCATCTTGCCTTTGGGGTCCCACCACTCATCCGACAATTTCGAGAATTTAGCGACTTCAGCCGGATCGACCGTGCTGCCAGTGGCGGAGAAACCGGCAGATGAATTTTGCTGCATGGCCATGATTTACGTACCGGCCGGTCGTGCCGTGATGGCATTGCGAAACGCCAGCGGCGAAGCAATGGTGTCGAGGGTCTTGCCACCCTCGCCGACCCCCGAGACCGTCACGTCGCCGTAGTTGAGGATGCGGCCGAGGATGCTCTGGTTGACGTCGACGCTCTCGACCTTGTCCACACTCATCTCGAACGTCTGCCGCTGAACAAAGCCGGTCTTGTGGACGACACGGAAATTGGTGACGTCGGTCTCGGTGGTCCATCGATGGAACCAGGCGGTGACCGTTTTGTACAACGCAGCGATGGCTGATATCGCCGCCAGCGACAGACAGATCAGTACGGATGCGCCCGCTGGCACCATACCCGAGATCACCAGGAATACGCCCGCTACAATCCAGCCGATGATCGCCGGCAAGAAAAATATCCAGTGCGCATTGGTCGAATACAGCACCCTCTCGCCGGGCTGCAGGATATCATCGATGTAACGCCCCATACGCTCGTCCTGAATTAACCCGTCACCACAGCAATTCGCGCCATTTTTGGGTCGAAAACGGAACCGGGGGTGCTTGCCCCGGACCGCGTCGCTATGTATACGCCGCTTTCGGCCCGGGCGCTCCACTTTCCGTGCGGGTCACCTAACTTATCCTCACAGGGAATGCACGCGTCGTCATGGGCCGCCTCGTGATGAAATTCGGCGGTACGTCCGTCGCTAATATCGACCGAATCCGCAACGTCGCGCGTCACGTCAAGCGCGAAGTCGACGCCGGGCATGACGTCGCCGTCGTGGTGTCGGCCATGGCCGGCAAGACCAACGAACTGGTCGACTGGTGCGGCGACGCCTCGCCGCTGCATGATGCGCGCGAATATGACGCCGTGGTGGCATCCGGCGAACAGGTGACCTCGGGCCTGCTCGCGATCGCGCTGCAAGGCATGGGCATCCAGGCCCGCTCGTGGCAGGGCTGGCAGATCCCGATCAAGACCTCGGACGCCCACGCCTCGGCGCGGATTCTCGAGATCGACGGCAGCGAGATCACCGCTCGATTCAAGGATCGCCAGGAGGTCGCCGTCATTGCCGGCTTCCAGGGCATCAACCCGCAGACCAACCGGATCACCACGCTTGGGCGCGGCGGTTCGGATACCTCCGCGGTGGCGATCGCCGCCGCCATCCGGGCCGACCGCTGCGACATCTATACGGACGTCGATGGCGTCTACACCACCGATCCGCGGGTGGTTCCCAAGGCGCGGCGGCTCGACAAGATCGCCTTCGAAGACATGCTGGAACTGGCTTCGCAGGGCGCCAAGGTCCTGCAGGTGCGCTCGGTGGAACTCGGCATGGTGCACAACATGCCCGTGTTCGTCCGTTCCAGCTTCGACAAGCCAGAGGATATCGACCCGCACGGCACCCCGCCGGGCACGCTGATCTGCAGCGAGGAGGAAATCATGGAAAGCCACGTCGTCACCGGCATCGCCTTTTCCAAGGACGAAGCCCAGATTTCCGTGCGCCAGATCGAGGACAAGCCGGGCGTTGCGGCGGCGATCTTCGGCCCGCTCGCGGAAGCCAACATCAATGTCGACATGATCGTTCAGAACGTCTCCGAGGACGGCAAGACCACCGATCTCACCTTCACCGTGCCGGCCTCCGACTATACCCGCGCCCGCGACACCATCACTTCGGCCAAGGCCAAGATCGGCTATGCCCGGCTCGACACCGCCACCGACGTGGCCAAGGTTTCGGTGATCGGCAGCGGCATGCGCAGCCATGCCGGCGTCGCCGCGCAGGCGTTCACCGCGCTGGCCGGGCGCAACATCAACATCCGCGCCATCACCACCTCCGAGATCAAGTTTTCGGTGCTGATCGACGCCGCCTATACCGAACTTGCGGTGCGCACGCTGCACACGCTCTACGGGCTCGACCAGGCTTAGAACGATTTTCTCTCAAATTTAGCGCATGGTCTGATCGCCAAACGGCAGCGTTCTGGCAGATCATGCGCTTCGCTGGCGCAGCATCGGCCCTGACACACACGTTATTGGTTCTGGCAGGCGTTTTGCTTGGCAAAGCAAGCCTCGATTGGCTATACGGCCTGTGAGGTGCGTTGCCGCAAACTGCACCACAGGCGATCTCGATTCGGCCTGGATCGGTGGCCAGCGGCGGCGCCGAATGAATATAATTGTAGTGTTTCGAGCGTTTCACGCCAGCTACCGGCCACCCGGCGGGCTGGCCTTGCGGGGGAGGATACCAGCACATGCGGAGCACGTCGGGAGGTCCCCGCGTCTTGTTGAGACGGCTCCGCGAAACCATGGCGGAGAAGGTCTCGGCGCAGGAACGCCTGGACAAGATCGTGGTGTTGATCGCGGCCAACATGGTGGCCGAGGTCTGCTCCTGTTACGTGCTGCGCATCGATAACACGCTCGAACTTTACGCCACCGAAGGTCTGAACCGCGACGCGGTGCACCGCACGGTGCTGAACGCGCACGAGGGTCTCGTCGGCCTCGTCGCCAGCGAGGCCAGCCCGCTCAACCTCTCGGACGCGCAGAGCCATCCGGCGTTCTCGTTCCGCCCGGAAACCGGCGAAGAAATCTACCACTCGTTCCTCGGCGTGCCGATCCTGCGCGCCGGCAACACGCTCGGCGTGCTGGTGGTGCAGAACCGCGCCAAGCGCACCTATGTCGAGGAAGAGGTCGAGGCGCTGCAGACCACCGCCATGGTGCTGGCGGAAATGATCGCCTCGGGCGAACTGGCGGCGCTGGCGCAGCCCGGCGCGGAACCGGCGGCGCGGCATTCCCTGCACAAGACCGGCGCGATCCTGTCCGACGGCATCGCGCTCGGCCATGTCGTGCTGCACGAGCCGCGTGTCGTCATCACCAACTACATCGCCGAAGACCTGCCGAAGGAAATCAAGAAACTGGACGCGGCGCTGACCAAGCTGCGCGCCGATCTCGACCGCATGCTGGAGCGCGGCGACGTCGCCGATGGCGGCGAGCACCGCGAGGTGCTGGAAGCCTACCGGATGTTTGCCAACGACCACGGCTGGTCACACAAGCTGCATGAGGCGGTGGCTACCGGCCTCACCGCGGAAGCCGCGGTCGAACGCGTGCAGTCCGACACGCGCGCGCGCATGCTGCGCTCGACCGATCCTTATCTACGCGACCGCCTGCACGACCTGGAAGACCTCGGCCATCGCCTGATGCGGCAACTGGTCGGCCAGGATCACGCGCCCTCGCGCGAGCAACTTCCCGAAAACGCCATTCTGATCGCGCGCGCGATGGGACCGGCGGCGTTGCTCGACTACGATCGCAAGCGGCTGCGCGGCCTGGTGCTGGAGGAAGGCACCGCGAATTCCCACGTCTCGATCGTGGCGCGCGCGCTCGGAATCCCTGCGGTCGGCGAAGTCCCGAACGCGCCCGGCATTGCCGACCCCGGCGATCCCATCATCGTCGACGGCACCTCGGGTTCGATCTATGTCCGCCCCTCGGCCGAGATCGAATCGGCCTATGCCGAGCGGGTGCGGTTTCGCGCGCGGCGGCAGGCGCAGTATGCCGCGCTGCGCGACAAGCCCTGTGTGACCAAGGACGGCCAGCCGGTCGAACTGATGATCAACGCGGGCCTCGTCGTCGACCTGCCGCATATCGACGACACCGGCAGCGCCGGCATCGGGCTGTTCCGCACCGAGTTGCAGTTCATGGTTGGCCAAAGCCTGCCGCGCTCTTCCGACCAACTCGCGCTCTATCGCACCGTGCTGGACGCCGCCGGCTCCAAGCCGGTCACGTTCCGCACCCTCGATATTGGCGGCGACAAGGCGCTGCCCTATATGGAGACCGTGATCGAGGAAAATCCGGCGCTCGGCTGGCGCGCGATCCGGCTCGGCCTCGACCGTCCCGGACTGTTGCGCGGCCAGATTCGCGCGCTGCTGCGGGCCGGCGGCGGCCGTGCGCTGAAGATCATGTTTCCGATGGTTTCGGATGTCGCCGAATTCGACCAGGCCAAGGCCATCGTCGAGCGCGAACTGACCTACCTGCGCCAGCACGGCCACGCGTTGCCGGAACGTATCGACGTCGGCACCATGGTGGAAGTGCCGGCGCTGCTCTATCAACTCGACGAACTCTTGAAGAAGGTCGATTTCGTTTCGGTCGGTTCGAACGACCTGTTCCAGTTCTTGTTTGCGGTCGACCGCGGCAACGCAAAAGTTTCCGAACGGTTCGACACCATGTCGGTGCCGATCCTGCGCGCGCTGCGCGATATCGTGCGGAAGGCGCAAGCTGCGAAGAAGATGGCCTCGCTATGCGGCGAGATGGCCTCAAAGCCGCTCGGCGCGCTGGCGCTGATCGCGCTCGGCTACCGCTCGCTGTCGCTGTCGGCCACCGGGCATGGGCCGGTCAAGGCGATGATCCTCGACCTCGACGCCAAAAAGGCGGAAGCTGTCCTGATGCCGCTGCTCGACGCGCCGGCCGGCAGCGTCTCGATCCGGCAGAAGCTGACGGAATTCGCGGAAGCCGAGGGGCTGTCGTTGTAGCGAGGCTCTGTCCCGACAACGCCACCTTTCCGTATCCGCTGCCTGAGAAATACGCCATGTTGCCCGAAGCCAAACTCGATATCCTGCTCGCCCATCATGCCTCGCTCGAGGCCGAGCTGCTGGGCCAGGTCAATTCCGAAAAATACGTCCAGATCACGCGCGAGCTCGCCGAGCTCAATCCGCTGATCGATGCGGTCAAGGCGTACCGGACGGCGCGGGCCGAGATTGCGGGCGCAGAATCGCTCCTGGCTGATGCCGGCACCGATCCCGAAATCCGCAGCATGGCCGAAGCCGAGCTCGAAACGCTGCAGGCGCGCGTCGCTGACCTCGAGCAGAAGATTCGCGTGGCGCTGCTGCCCAAGGACGCCATGGACGACCGCAACGTGATGCTGGAAATCCGCGCCGGCACCGGCGGCGACGAGGCCTCGTTGTTCGCCGGCGACCTGTTCCGTATGTATGAGCGGTTTGCCGCCTTGCAGGGCTGGAAGGTCGACGTGATCTCGGCCTCGGAAGGTACCGTGGGCGGCTACAAGGAAATCATCGCCGAGGTGCAGGGCCGCGGCGCGTTCGCCAAGCTGAAATTCGAATCCGGCGTGCACCGCGTGCAGCGCGTGCCCGACACGGAAACACAGGGGCGGATTCACACCTCGGCTGCAACGGTGGCGGTATTGCCCGAGGTCGAGGATGTCGATGTCGACATCAAGAATGAAGATCTGCGGATCGAGACCATGCGCGCGCAGGGCGCCGGCGGCCAGCACGTCAACAAGACTGAATCCGCGATCCGTATCACGCACATTCCGACCGGCATCGTGGTGATGATGCAGGACAGCCGCTCGCAGCACAAAAACCGCGCTTCCGCGATGAACATCCTGCGCTCACGCATCTACGACGCCGAGCGCCAGCGCGCCGACGCCGCGCGCTCCGCTGACCGCAAGGAGAAGGTCGGCTCCGGCGACCGAAGCGAGCGCATCCGCACCTATAATTTCCCGCAGGGCCGCGTCACCGATCACCGCATCAACCTGACGCTCTACAAATTGCCGCAGGTGATAGCGGGCGAAGCGCTGGGCGAACTGATCGACGCGTTGACGACCGAGCACCAGGCCGCCCAGCTCGCCGCGCAAGGCGCGGCAGCGTGAGGAGCATCCGGCCGTCGTCCCCGCGAAAGCGGGGACCCATCCACAATTCCAACGTCGTCCCTGCGAACGCAGGGACCCATAACCACAGGCTCTCGTTGCAACGGAAGATATCGACCCACACTGCCTCAGTCGAAAGGCCGCGGCGACGCGATGAGCGTAATTGCGCTCACGCTCGGGGTCCCTGCGTTCGCAGGGACGACGCGTGGAGGGATTTGCGCGAGAACGTCGCATGACGAATTTCATCGGCCAAACAGTCGAGGCCGCGCGGCGCGCGCTCGCAGCGAGACTCAAAACCGCCGCCATCGAATCCGCCGAACTCGATGCGCGGATTCTGACAGGCCATGCACTGGGCCTCGACCTCACCGGCTTGATATCGGCCGCGCAGCGCGAGCTCACCTCGGACGAATCGGCTCACCTCGAGGAATTCGCCCGCCGTCGCCTCGCGCGAGAACCGGTCGCGCGCATCATCGGCGAAAAGGAATTTTGGGGTCTGCCCTTGCGACTCTCAGCCGCAACGCTGGTGCCGCGGCCCGATACCGAGACGGTGGTCGAACTGGCGCTGGAACTGCTACGCGCCGGCGGCGATCTCGCTCATCCGATGCGTATCGCCGATCTCGGCACCGGTTCCGGCGCAATTCTTCTCGCATTGTTGTCCGAGTTGCCGGCGGCCGAGGGATTCGGAACCGACATCTCCGAAGCGGCGCTGCAGACCGCGGCGGCCAATGCCGCCTGCGCGGGCCTCTCGGAGCGCGCGACGTTCATCGCCTGCGATTACGCGCGCGGGCTATCCGGTTCGTTCGATCTGATCGTCTCGAACCCGCCCTATATCCGATCGGCGGATATCGGCCGCCTGTCGGTAGAGGTGAGAAATCATGATCCGCTCGCCGCGCTCGATGGCGGCGCCGACGGGCTGGACGCCTACCGCGCGTTGATCCCTCAGGCGGCCGGCCTGCTCGCCCCGGGTGCAGCCTTGGTTGTGGAGGCCGGAGAGGGCCAAAGCGGCCCAATTCAGGCCCTGATGACGAGCGCAGGGTTAATGCCCGCAACGGCGCCCAAGGCCGATCTGGCGGGCATTCCAAGGGCGGTCGCGGGCCACAAAATGGCCCGATAAAGTCCTTTTGGAGCGCAAAAAAACCCCTTGGAATATTCCCCCGGAGCGACTACGTTCCGCTCACAACATCGGTCCAGGGTTGCTGGCCCCGTAAGATCATACGGGTGAGGCCAGAGTTTCTCGAAACGAGAGCCCGCCGGGTGAAAGGTTCCAAACGCAGGTCGAATCGAGCGCAATAGCTGGAGCTGTGCTGCTCTCGACCGTAAAGCGAACGAAAGCCTGATATTGCGCTTGAAGACTTACGCAACAGCCAGTCACGCGAAGCCGTCACGCAAGACGGTTAGGCTGGTTTTGGCAGGCTGAATGTTTTGATCCGGCGGGCACATGTACGCTGCCGATTGGGGAACGCGTCTTTGCTGAACGCGAGGGTTGGCGAATCGACGACATGAATTTGAACGGCATCGTGATTCGGTGCGCCTGAGTGCGCGCCGGATCGGATCAGGCTACGACGGCAACTGCAAAACATCAGGGCTGGAATAAAGGCGAGACATGAGAAACGGTCAAAACAACAAGCGGATGCGTAACCGGAACCAGGGCAGTAACCGGAACGATGGCCGGCGCGGTCAGAACCCGATGACCCGGGTGTTCGAATCCAACGGGCCTGACATCAAGATCCGCGGCACCGCTTCGCACGTTGCGGAAAAATACGTTCAGCTAGCGCGCGACGCGCGCTCTTCCGGCGACCCCGTCGCCGCCGAGAATTACTACCAGCACGCCGAGCATTATTTCCGCCTGATCGCCGCTGCGCAGGAGCAGTTCCGGCAGAACCAGCCGCAGCCGCGCATCGACACCGAAACGCAGCCGACGGAAGACGGTGACGACGACGGCGAGAGTTTTTCGCATTTCGGCCAGGAGCCTGGCTTCGTCCCGCAGCAGCCGCAGCCGTATATCCGCGACAACAATCCGCGCGAACGCGAACAGCGCGGCGACAACCAGCCCTATCAGCGCGACCAACAGCCGCGCGAACATCATCGCGAACGCGAGCACCGTCCGCAGCCGCAGTATCAGCCGCAACCCCAGCCGCAGCCGGTGATTGCCGATACCGGCGGCGTCGATCGCCTGCCCTCCTTCATCACCGGACCGCAGCCCCAGGTGAACGGTGCGCCCGGCGGATACGAAGAGGGCCGCGGCGAGCGCGAGCGTTTCCCGCGCCGGCGCCGCCGGCCGCACGGCCCGCGCCCCGACAGCATGGCCGCGCCCGCCGCGCCAAGCGAAGATTTCAATCCGGGGAATGAGTAGGCGTCCGATTTCGTAGGGTGGGCAAAGCGCATGCGTGCCCACCAACTTACCGCAAAGACTGAGGATGAAATGGTGGGCACGGCGCTAGCGCGCCTTTGCCCACCCTACGAATCCCTCAGCTTATCCCGCGTTGCCGTCGATGACGGCACCAGCGCCGGCTCCAGCGACGGAATAAGCCGCGTACGTTCGCGGCCTGCGGGGATGGCGCGATAGACCTGTTTGGTCGCTTCGACGATATGGACGCCGGCGAACGGCAGCGACAGCGCGGCGCCGACACGCTCCCACGCCATCGCCGAGCGCAGAAACCAGCTATTGCCCACCGGCGGCAGAAACAGCGCCTCGCCCCACGCCGCCGGCGTGAACCAGGTCTGCCGCAGCAATTGCGTGATCTGCGCGCGCGAATACGGACGGCCATGACCGAACGGCGTATTGTCGGTGCGCGTCCATACGCCCCGCCGGTTCGGGATCACCGCAATGAGCCGGCCGGACGGCGCCAGCACCCGCCACACCTCGCGCAACAAGCGCTCCGGATCGTCCGACATCTCCAGCGCGTGAACCAGCAGGATTCGATCCACCGCGGCGTCCGGCAGCGGCATCGAGAATTCATCGATCAGAGACGCCAGCGCCGGTCGCCCCGTCGGCCATTTCAGGACGCCCTGCGCCGCCGGCATGAAGGCGATGCAGCGCTCCGAATCCTCGCGAAACAGCCCGAGATAGGGCGTCGGATAGCCGAGCCCGAGCACCCGCTGCGCCGCCGCATCGGGCCAGCGCGCCCGAATGCCGCGGTTGATCAACTGCCGCGCCACGATGCCGAGGCGCTGCGAATAGAAATCCCGGAGATCGATGACGTCGATGGTCATGGGCACAATCTACCATACCGTGTTTCAATGCGGCGCGCCCAAAATGGCATTGCCGCGCAAGCGTTAACGCCATATTTCTTGCGGATTAATGGGGCTGAAAGCCTTAACCACGGAGCTGTCATGGCCGCGGAAATTCGTACCTTCACCTGCCTCAACGACAATTTCGGCTATTTGATCCACGATCCCGCGACCAAGGCCACCGCATCGATCGACGCGCCGGAAGCTGCCCCGATCATCAAGGCGCTGGAGCGCGAGGGCTGGACGCTGACGGATATTCTCGTCACTCATCACCATCACGACCATGTCGGCGGCATTGCCGAGTTGAAGCAGAAATATAATTGCCGCGTCGTTGCACCGCACGACAAGTCCACCAAGATTGCCAATGTCGACCTGCGCGCTGCCCATGGCGACGTCGTCAAGGTGGGAAGCCTGCTGGCCCGGGTGCTGGAAACACCGGGGCACACGCTCGATCATATCTCCTACGTGTTCGACAACGAAAAGGCGGTGTTTGCCGCCGACACGCTGTTCTCGATCGGCTGCGGCCGGGTGTTCGAGGGCAATTATCCGATGATGTGGGATTCCCTGTTGAAGCTCCGTGCGCTGCCGGACGATTTCAAGCTCTATTGCGGCCATGAATATACTGCTTCCAACGTCAAATTCGCGCTCACCGTCGACGGCGACAATCCGGCGCTGAAGGCGCGCGCCGAGGAAGTCACGCGGCTGCGCGCCGAGAACAAGCCGACGATCCCGGTGCTGTTGGGCGAGGAGAAGAAAGCCAACGTGTTCCTGCGCGCCGACGAGCCGTCGGTGGCGGCCAAGCTGCACATGAAGGGCGCCAGCGCCGTCGACGTTTTCGGCGAACTGCGCGAACGCAAGAACAAGTCCTGATGGCGCTGCCAAAACAAGCCGCCGAGATCATCGCGCGGCTCGACCTGAAGCCGCATCCCGAAGGCGGGCATTATCGCGAGACGTTTCGCGATGAAAGCGTTGATACCGCCGGGCGTTCGCGATCGACTGCGATCTATTTCTTGTTGGCGCGCGGCGAACGCTCGCATTGGCATCGCATCGATGCGGTCGAAACCTGGCATTATTACGCGGGCGCGGCGCTGACGCTGCAGATCGCCGATGACAGCGGCCAGCGCAGCGTCAGGCTTGGGCCCGATCTCGCTGGCGGCGAGGCTCCGCAAGCCGTTGTGCCTCCGCACGCCTGGCAATCCGCTGAAAGCACCGGCGACTGGACGCTGGTCGGATGCACCGTCGCCCCCGGATTCGAGTTTGCGAAGTTTGAGCTGGCAAAACCGGACTGGTTCCCTGCGCAGTGAGGTGCCGGGTCTCGCGCGCGAACTGCCGCGCGGCCTCCCGAACAAGCAACCGCTGGAACGCTGGCCGGGCGACGAGGTTGGTAGCGAAAGCAACTCGCGGGCGAGCTGCGGCCCGATCCGGTATCTCGGCATGCCAGAGAACGGGTGCCCACGCTGCGCGCCGTCCCTCTCGCATGACGAAAGCCGCTCCGATGATCATTCGATTCCTGGCGATTATTCTCACCGGCCTTGCCGTCATCGCTCCGGCCGCGCATCTGTTCGAACTGCGCCACAAGATGCAGATGTCCGAGCAGGACTACTTCGTGGTCCAGCGCATCTATGTCGGCTGGTGGGTGGTCGGCCTGTTCTTGCCGGCGTCGTTGATTGCCAATCTGGCTCTCGCCGTCGAAGTCAGAGCTGACAAATTGGCGCTTTGGCTTGCAGGCGCCGCAATTGCTCTCATCATTGTCAATCTGGCAATTTTCCTGATCTGGACCAACCCGGTCAACGTCGCTACCGACAACTGGACTGTGCGCCCTGAGGACTGGCAAACCTCGCGCCGGCACTGGGAATATTCCCACGCCGTCAATGCGGGCGTGACGTTGCTGGCGTTTTGTGCGGCGACGCTTGCTGCCTTGCGTATGAAAGCGTGACAGCCGAGAGCATTACAAGCCGAGCTTTACCAAGAGCGGTTCACCGGTGGCGAATGATCGGGAATCGGGTGGGTTTGATGCACTCTTGAACATAGTTTCCGCTCCACAACATGAGGAGCGGAAAATGCACGGGACATTCAGCGTTTCACATCAGATCGAACCGGCGATTCTCTATTTCGGCACGCCGGTGGTTCTGATCGGCTCGACCAATGAGGACGGCTCATTCAACCTCGCGCCGATGTCGTCGGCATGGTGGGTTGGCTGGCGCTGCATGCTGGGGTTGGCGGCCAACTCAAAGACCACCGAGAACATGATCCGCACAGGCGAGTGCGTGCTCAATCTGCCGTCGGCCGCACTGGTCGGCGCGGTCGACCGTCTGGCTCGCACGACCGGCTCGGATCCGGTGCCATCGGGTAAGCGGATGCGCGGCTATCGGCACGCGCGCGACAAGTTTGGCCTGTGCGGCCTAACCGCGATGCCGGGCGAAACCGTTGCGGCGCCGCGCGCGCTGGAATGCCCGGTGCAGATCGAAGCCAGGGTCGCACACGTCCACGAGATGGCCGAGGAGGATGCGGTATGGCGCGGCAATCTTGCCGCGATCGAGGTGCGCGTCACTCGCGTCCATGCCCATTCCGGAATCATGATGGATGGCGAGCCCAACCGCGTCGATCCAGACAGATGGCGGCCACTGATCATGAGCTTCCAGCAATTCTACGGACTGACGTCCGAGAAGCTGCAGCGCTCAGAACTCGGGCAAATTCCGGAAGCGATGTACAAGCCACCGGGCTGGAAGCCTGCCGCTTAGGACTTCCGCCACACCATATCCTTCGCCGCGATCAGGCCGCCGCCGGCGATCAGGATCGCGGCAATGGCGATCGTGGCAGTCGGCTGCGCGAAGCCGGCGAGGATCAGAAACAAGGTCGATAGCAGCGGCGTAGCGTAGGACGCCGCTCCGAGCACGCGGATATCGCCGCGCTTCATGCCGATGTCCCAGACGAAGAACGCAGCACCGACGGGGCCGACGCCGAGCGCGATGACGGCAAGCCATTGCCCGATCGTCTCCGGCCACACCGTCTTCTCCACCATGGTATGGACGAGCGCGGCGAACAGCGCGGTGGCGAGGCAGAAGCCGGCCACCGCATCGGTCGGCACCGCCTTGAGCTTGCGCGACATCACCGAATAGGCGGCCCACACAAAGGCGGCGACGAAGGCCGCCGCCAGCCCTGGGATCTGCCCGGGCGTAAAGCTGCCGGTATTGCCGGCGAACAGCAGCACCGTGCCGGCAAGCCCGAGCAACGCACCTATGATGTGATGCGGCGCCAGCCGCTCCCCCGGCAACAGCGACGAGAACAGCACGATCAGGAGCGGCCAGAGATAATTCAGCAAGCCGGCTTCGGCCGGCGGCGCAAAGCGCAACGCGAGGAAATACAGCGCGTGATAGCCGAACAATCCGCCGACGCCGACGACCCAGGCGACCGCTGGCTGCTTCAAGGCGCCAAAGGCGGCGGGCCGGAACAGGAAACTTGCGAAAGCGACCAAGGCGCCGATCGCAAACGTCATGGCGGCGAGCTGGAAGGCTGGGATCTTTCCGGTCGCAACCGTCAGGACCGACAGCAGCGACCACATCAGGATCGCGGTCAGTCCGATCAGCGTGGCGGTGCGGGGAGTCATGTGTCTGTCATTCCGTCATGGCCGGAGTTATCCCGGCCATCCACGTCCTTTCGCCGGATGGGTTTTAAAGACGTGGATGCCCGGGACATCTAGCGCGAAGACGCGCTTCGCGCTTCTGCCCGGGCATGACGACTTTTTATGAGCCATTGCGACATGCAACGGCCATGCAATGACCGACCGCGATCACACCAAGTACTGGCCGCCGTTGATCGTCATGGTCGAGCCGGTGATGCCGCTGGCCTCGTCGGCAGCCAGGAACACCACCGCGCGGGCAATCTCTTCGGGCTCGCCGAGACGATTGATCGGGATCAGCGGCAGAATGCTCTTCTCGAGCACGTCCTTCGGCACCGCCTGCACCATCTCGGTGTTGACGTAGCCGGGGCAGATCGCGTTCACGGTCACGCCGCCCTTGGCATTCTCCAGCGCCAGCGCCTTGGTGAAGCCGATGTCGCCGGCCTTGGCGGCGGAATAGTTGACTTGGCCGAACTGTCCCTTCTGGCCGTTGATCGAGGAGATGTTGATGATCCGGCCGAATTTGCGGGCGCGCATGCCCTCGATCACCGGGCGCGTCATGTTGAACAGCGAGCCGAGATTGGTGTTGATCACCGCGTTCCACTGATCGAGCGTCATCTTGTGGAAGGCGCCGTCCTTGGTGATGCCGGCATTGTTGACCAGCACGTCGATCGGCCCGAGGTCGGCCTCGACCTTCTTGATGCCGTCGGTGCAAGCATCGAAGGAGCTGACGTCCCATTTGTAGACGGGGATCCCGGTCTCGGCTTTGAATTTCTCGGCGGCGGCATCGTTGCCGGCGTAGCTTGCCGCAACCTTGTAGCCCGCAGCCTTCAGTGCCTTGCTGATCGCAGCGCCAATGCCCCGCGTACCACCCGTAACCAATGCAACACGTGCCATGTCGTAGTCCTCCTTGGTAATCGCTTAGTACGCCGGAATTGTCCCGGTCTTTTGACGAGTCTCAATCTTTTTGAAAGCGTTCTTGGAAACGCTCCCACAAGATGAAAATGCCCGGCGCGAGACCGGGCATTTCATCTTTACCAATTCGAGCCGCGGTTGCGAGATGATCTTTTCATCATTCAACCGATCACTCTGCCTTTAGTTCAGTCGCGTGCAACGCACATCGCGATGCCCATGCCGCCGCCGATGCACAGCGTGGCGAGGCCCTTCTTGGCATCGCGCTTCTGCATCTCGTGCAACAGCGTCACCAGCACGCGCGCGCCCGACGCGCCGATCGGGTGACCGATCGCAATCGCGCCGCCGTTGACGTTGACCTTGGAGGTATCCCAGCCGAGGTCCTTGTTGACTGCACAGGCCTGCGCCGCGAACGCCTCGTTGGCCTCGATCAGGTCGAGGTCGCCGACGTTCCAGCCGGCCTTCTTCAGCGCAGTGCGCGACGCCGGGATCGGGCCGGTGCCCATGATCTTGGGGTCGACGCCGGCCTGGCCCCAGGAGACGACGCGGGCGATCGGCTTCTTGCCCTGCCTGGCGGCTTCCTTGGCGGTCATCAGCACGACGGCGGCCGCGCCGTCATTGATGCCCGACGCGCTGCCGGCGGTCACCGTGCCGTCCTTCTCGAAGGCCGGCTTCAGCTTGGCCATCGACTCCAGGGTCGCACCGTGGCGGGGATATTCGTCGGTATCGACCACCACGTCGCCCTTGCGAGTCTTGATGGTGACGGCGGTGATCTCGTCCTTGAACTTGCCGGCCTTCTGCGCGGCTTCCGCCTTCTGCTGCGAGTTGACGGCGAACTCGTCCTGCTGGGCGCGGGTGATCTGCCACTGCTTGGCGACGTTCTCGGCAGTGTTACCCATGTGATAGCCGTTGAAGGCGTCCCACAGGCCGTCCTTGATCATGGTGTCGACCAGCTCCAGGCCGCCCATCTTCACGCCGCCACGCAGATATTGCGCATGCGGGGCCATGCTCATCGATTCCTGGCCGCCCGCGACCACGATCGAGGAATCGCCGTTCAGCAGTGCCTGGTAGCCGAGCGCGACCGAACGCAGGCCCGAGCCGCAGAGCTGGTTGACGCCCCAGGCCGGGCTTTCCACCGGAATGCCCGCGTTGATCGAGGCCTGACGGGCCGGGTTCTGGCCCTGCGCCGCGGTCAGGATCTGGCCCATGATGACTTCGGAGACCTGGCCCGGCTCGACACCCGCCCGCTCCAGCGCGGCCTTGATGGCGATGGCGCCGAGGTCATGGGCCGGGGTGGTGGCGAACGCGCCGTTGAAGCTGCCGACCGGAGTGCGGGCGGCGCTGACGATGACGACATCGTCTGACATGGACATCTCCTTATGGGGTTTCTTGGGCTTGACGTTGTTGGACGGCGGGCGGCCGGGGTGGCGAGCCTGTCTCTCACCTTATGTTGTTAACCTCGTTGACCCATGTCAATCGGCCGGCGCCCAAAATCCTGCCGCGGCGCATTCAAATTGCTCCCCCAAGGGGTTTCCATAGCAGCGTCCATGCCTTGGAATTAACCGTGCCGCACAAAACGGTAGCCGAACCGCATTGAAAATGCTTACTTTGCTGCGTTTGCGTTGCTTGTCTGCCCGCCGGCGAAGCCGCCGGGTTCCCTGCTCTCGGTGTCGATGTGTGAGCTTATGGCAAAGTCAGAACAACCTACGACCATCAAGAAGTACGCCAACCGGCGGCTCTATAATACCGGCACCAGCACCTATGTGACGCTCGAGGATCTCGCAGCGATGGTGAAGGAAGGCGAGGATTTTCTCGTCTACGACGCCAAGACCGGCGACGACATTACCCGCCAGGTGCTGGCGCAGATCATCTTCGAACAGGAAAACAAGGCCGGACAAAATCTGTTGCCCACCACTTTCCTGCGGCAGTTGATCCGCTTCTACGGCGACAGCATGCAGTTGGTGGTGCCGAAATATCTGGAGCAGTCGATCGATACGCTGACGCGCGAGCAGGAAAAATTCCGCAAGCAGCTCACCAACACCTTCAGCGGCACGCCGTTCGCGCCGCTCGAGGAACATGTCCGCCGCAACATGGAATTGTTTCAGCAGACGTTCTCGATGTTCAAGCCGTTCGTGCCGCCGCGCGCCGGATCGACTTCGCCCGAGCCTGAGAAGGTGCCGGAGCCGACGACCGACGGAGACAATATCGACGATCTTCGCCGCCAGATGAAGGAAATGCAGGAACGCCTCGAGCGCATGTCGAAAGAGCCGAAGAAGGAAGAGTAGGACTCTCCTTCGTCTCACTATCTGTCGTCCCTGCGAACGCAGGGACCCATAACCACCAGTGTTAATTGTTTGGCGACGCCGTCTACGCGATTGCCCCATTGAAGGGCCGCGGCGTATGGGTCCCCGCGTTCGCGGGGACGACGGCTACCCCGCTGCCGGCAGCACCGTCTCAGCCGCCGCCACCCACGGACGCTGCGGCGACGCCAGCCCGATCAGGCGGCCCTGGATGTAGTCGCAGCCCCATTCGCGTAGCATCACGGCGGTTTCTTCGTCCTGCACCCATTCGGCTACCGTTTTGATCTGCAGGCGGTTGGCCAGATCGATCAGCGTATGCACGAAGGCGCGATCGTCGGCGGAGCGGGCGATGTTCTGCACGAAGGCGCCGTCGATCTTCACGATATCGACGCCGAGCTTGCGCAAGTTGCGGAACGAGGTGTAGCCGGCGCCGAAATCGTCGATCGCGATCTGGCTGCCGAAGCTTTTCAGTCGCGTGATGAAGCCCCTGATATCGTCGAGGTCCTGGATCGCAACCGTTTCGGTGATCTCGACGATCAGCCGCTCGCCGGCGCCGGGATGCGCCTGCATCAGCGATTCGATTCCGGTCCACCAGTCCGGGTCCATGGTGGTGTCGGGCGAGATGTTGAGGCTGAGCCGCACGTTCGGCGACGCCGCGAGCTCGGCGACCGCGAGTTCGAGCACGCGATGATCGACCAGCCGGATCAGGCCCAATCGCTCGGCGACAGGAACGATATCGGGCGCCAGCAGCGCCTGCCCGTCCTCCTGCTCCATCCGCACCAGGCATTCATAGAACGCCGGCTGCCGCGAGCGCGCTTCGACCACGGGCTCAAAGGCGGTGACGATCCGCCGCTCGTTCAATGCAGTGACGATCTCATCGGTGACGCGGATGTTGACGCGGCGCTGGGCGTCGCGCTCGACGTTCGGCTTCCACAGCGAGAACGATCCGGCGCGGCGGCGCTTGGCGTCATCGAGCGTTTCCTGGGCGCGGTTGACGGCCTCATCGGCGTTGCGGGCGTAACGGGGGATGCTGATCGCGCCGATCGAGGCCGTCACCGAAACGGGGCCGGATTTGGTCGGGATTACCTCGTCGCGGACCCCTGCCAGGAAACGCTCGGCCGCGATATTGGCGTCTTCGACGGTGCAGTTCCTCAAGATCAGCCCGAACTTGTTGCCGGAGAAGCGCCCGAGCACGTCGCCGCCGCGCAGCTTGGCACGGATGCGCTTTCCGACTTCGGCAATCACGGCGTCCGCGACATCGAAGCCGAAGGCATCGTTGACGCGCGCCAAATGATCGATGCCGATCAGCATGAAGGCGCAGGTCGATCGGAGACGCATGGCTTCCTCGATCGCTTCCGCCAGCGAGGCGATGAGATGCGTGCGATTGAGTTCACCGGTCAGCGGATCGTGCATCGAGAGCTTCAGCAATTGCTCGTCGCGGGCACGGCGCTCATTGTTGATGCGGACAATGCCTTGCGCGCGTACTGGCTTGCCGTCGGGCCCTGCGAACCAGCAACCGGTTTCCTCGATCCAGAGTACCGGCGCGGAGCTTGAGGCTCGCACGCCATATTCGATCCGGTAGGCGACGCCTTCGCCGCCCCGCGGCGGTGGCGATCGAGTGAGGGCGTCCGTCCGGATCGAACGGGAGGGCTCGATCAACCCGGCGAACCCGGCGCCACTCGTCAGCGCTTCCGCCGGAATGTCGGTGAAAACCGCGCCGGCATTGTCGCTCCAGGCGATGGTGTCCGCTATTAGGTCCCAAACGAAAGCCGCCTGGCCTAGCGAGGCAAGAATGCTGGAGGCTTCCGGGACAGGGGGCATCAGATCGCCTCGATTCGGGACACCGCCGGGTGATTCCCTTGGGCCTTAAGGATAGTGGCTGTTTCGAACGAGAGGCTAGGCAAAGTTGATAAATAATCCGGAAACCATGTTTCACGGACTTTCCGGGTCAGCCGGGAACGAAGCGGAATGGAGCGGCATAGGCCTTGCGAGGTCAGATCGCAGTGGGGCGTTTCGTCCCGAAACGTGACAGTTTTAGCCGGTTGCGGTGCGCGATGCTGGATATCGATCGATCAGACGAAATTCTGGACGGCGAGTTCGTCAACCTCGACGAGCCGGTCTGCGTCGAGCTGGTGCCGGTCGCCCAGTCCGTGCACTGGTCACAGAGAGCGGCGATGCCGCGGCCCGATCCGACCTTCCTCGCGCAGTTGATCGCGACCGCCGATCAGACGCCGCAAACCCGCGGCCTGAGGCGGGCTTCGCTGGCCGATGCGCAGACGGCCTATGGCGCCAACCAGATCCGGTGCTGCAACACCGGCTTCCGGACACGGCAAACCATCTAGTCTAACAACGGCTCCTTGTGAGACGCGCTCGCTGACATTGGTCGCCCTTCGTCACTGTCGTCGTATTGCGCTCAGCCAAGTTCCTGGGCGAGTCCGATGAGAAGCCCTTCAGGCCCGCGGATGTAGCAGAGCCGATACACGTCCTTATACTGGACTACTTCGCCTACGAGCTGCGCGCCGCGGTTGCGGAGCCTTTCAAGCGTCTCGTCGATGTCGTCCACGGCGAACATGACGCGGAGGTAGCCTAGAGCGTTAACCGGGGCGTTGCGGTGATCCGCGACGGCAGGCGGCGTGAGGAAGCGGGATAGCTCGAGCCGGCCGTGGCCGTCCGGCGTGCGCATCATGGCAATCTCGACGCGCTGATCGCCCAGTCCAGTGACACGTCCGGCCCATTCTCCTTCGATCGTGGCCCGCCCTTCGAGCTCCAGGCCGAGCTCGCGAAAGAAATCAATCGCCCCTCCGAGGTCATCGACGACGATTCCTACGTTGTCCATCCGTTTGAGCGCCATGTGTCCAACCTACAAGGTGTCGTCCAGATCAGCGCTGGTGGGTATCTGGCTTGTCCGGTGATGGCGCCGGACCTGACGGGGTCGAGCCCGGCTGCAGTCCCGGCGACGGAACTTCCGGTGACGAGACTTCCGCTGATGGGACTTCCTGCGACGGTGCTTTGGGCGAGGTGGTTTCGGGCGCGGCCGCAGGCTGTGCTGGTTTCGGTTCGGGGGGATCCGCCAGCACCGATTCGGCGACCGAGGTTCCGGCCGGTACGGCTGGTGCAGCAGGTGCCACTGTCGGCACAGGGGCGGATTGGGGCTCGGCCGCCGGCGCCTCGACTTTTTGGGCGTCCTTTGCTGGAGGCGCAGGTGCGGGCGCAGGCGCCGCCGCTGCGACGACGGCACGGCGTCGTGTCCGCAATGCGAGGCCGGAGACGAAATCCACCAGCGACAGCGCCGTCATCAGGAAATAGGTCGAGGTGCCGAACTTCGGCCACAGCAGGAATTCAGCCGCCGCCGCCCCGAACACGATCAGCGACAGCAGATGGTCGGTGAGATATTTCGCGCCGGGCCGCGCGCCTTTGATGACCTCGGCCAGCAGCAGCAAGATGCTGAGCGTGAGCAGCACGTCGCTCAGCGTCACCGTCCATTCCGCACCCGACATCAAGGTCAGCTTCACCAGCGGATCGGTGAACGATACCTCCGGCATCAGGAAGACGATGATGTTGTAGATCGCGAGCGGAATCAGAAGCAGCGGAAAACCGACCATGGGTATCACGCCTTGCTAGGAAAACCGGAAATGTCCCCAGGGCAAAGCGCATCGCTTCGCCCTATTGGAACCGTTGGCCCACTCGTTGGCCAAATTCGGGCAGGCGCCACTGGAAGCGGCGCCTTGTCCCCCATCCGGTCAGGATTCCTTCTTCTTCAGCACCTGCCGGCCCTTGTACATGCCGGTCTTCAGGTCGAGATGGTGCGGACGGCGCAGCTCGCCCGAATCCTTGTCCTCGGCATAGGTCGGCTTCTTCAACGCATCCGCCGAGCGGCGCATGCCACGCCGCGAGGGCGATGTTTTTCTTCTGGGAACGGCCATAACAGTCCTCTAGGGGTGTTGTCGGAGGCATCCGTCCGAAACCAGACCGCCCAGCGCTTCGCGCACGGGCTGCGATGCCGATAAGGCCGCGCTTATAGAGGATGGGCCGGCGTAAAGCTAGGGCAGGTTGCGCTAAAAGCGGCCGAAAATTGGCTCAAAAAGCCCGATTCTCGCTCCAGCAGCGCTGTAGCGCCGCGGCATTGGCCCGCGCCATGTAGGTGGCGGCCAGACGGCGCACCCCGGGGCCGGGATTGCGGGCGCTCCGCCTGACAGGGTTGGGCAGGATCGCCGCCAGCAAGGCGGCCTCGCGCGGCGACAGGGTCGAGGCCGAGCGGCCAAAGGCGTAGAGGGAACCTGCTTCCGCCCCGAACTGCCCGGACGGGCCGAGTTCGGCGATGTTGAGATAGATTTCCAGGATCCGTTGCTTGGGCAGCACCAGATCGATCCACATCGCGAGCGGTAGTTCCAGCACCTTGCGGACAACGCTGCGGCCCGGCCACAGGAACAGGTTTTTCGCCACCTGCTGGGTAATTGTCGACCCGCCGCGGGTGGGTTCGCCGTCCTCGGCGTCGTCGATTGCGTCCTGCAGCGCACCCCAATCGACCCCGCGATGGCTGCAGAATCTGGCGTCTTCGGAGCCGACCACCGAGCGCGGCAGGTAGGGCGAAATCGCTTTGAAATCGATCCATTGCCGCGACACCGGCGCGCCCTTGAGCCAGCGCCAGGCCATCAGGGTCGAGACCGGATGCCCGGTGCGGTACAACGGCGTCACCAGATAGGGCAGCAACAGCACCGCCAGCAGGATCAGCAGTAAGATTCGGACAATCCGCAAATTCGACGCTTCCGGTTCTGCCCAAGCCGGCCCGGGTCCGATCAATAGGCCCCATCCAAGTGACATCTCCATGATATTTCGTGGGTTTTCCAGCCCCTTTTAAGGCGCTGTGACCGATGTCATGGAATTGACGAAGCGCCCGCTATCAAACATTGTCCGGGCCAAATTGATCTGGAGCTATTCTTAATGACGACCGCCACTGCCGATTTCGCCAAACGACTGGACCAGACCGCGGAGGACACCGAAGCGCTGCTGGCGGAGCTGTTGTCCGATACGCTGCTGCCCGACGAGATCGCGCGGCCGAAGCGGCTGATGGAGGCGATGCGCTACTCGAGCCTCAACGGCGGAAAGCGGCTGCGCCCCTTTCTGGTGGTTGAAAGTTCCGCAGTGTTCGGCGTCCCGCGCGAGGCCGCGCTGCTGGTCGGCGCGGCTCTCGAATGCATCCATTGCTATTCCCTGATCCATGACGATCTGCCGGCGATGGACAACAGCGATTTGCGCCGCGGCCGGCCCACGCTGCACAAGAAGACCGACGATGCCACCGCGATCCTCGCCGGCGACGGGCTATTGACGCTGGCGTTCGACATCGTCACCCGCGACGAGATCCACAAGAACGCCAATGTGCGCCTGCTGTTGACGCGGGCACTGGCGCGCGCTTCCGGCATCGGCGGCATGGTCGGCGGCCAGATCCTCGACCTCGCCGGCGAAGGCCGCTTCGGCGACCGCGAGCCGGTCGACGTGGCGCGGCTGCAGCAGATGAAGACCGGCGCGCTGTTGCGCTATGGCTGCATCGCCGGCGCGATTCTCGGCCAGTCCACGCCGAAGGAATACCAGGCGCTCGACGATTACGGCCGCGCGCTCGGCGAGGCGTTCCAGATCGCCGACGACCTGCTCGACGTCGAGGGCGACGCCGCAGCGCTCGGCAAGCAGACCGGCCAGGATGCGGCGCTCGGCAAGACCACCTTCGTCACCCAGCTCGGCATCGACGGCGCCAAGCAGCGCGTGCGCGATCTCCTGGCGCGCGCCGATTCCGCACTGTCGATCTTCGGCGCCAGGGGCGACATATTGCGGGCAGCCGCGCGCTTTGTCGCGGAGCGCAGGAACTAGAGCTTCGGCTCTGATTGAAATCAGAACCGAAGCTCTAGATTCATGTTTTGACGCGTTTTCTTCACGCGAACCGGTATCCACTTCGCTCGAAAACGCTATAGCGCGTATCGAAGGCCAGCGGATGGACAAGGAATTCGAGACACACCTTGTTCGCTTCCAGAACCTGCCGATGCCGGTCCGCGTCGTCTACGGACGGCCGCGGACCTTTATCGCGCTCGCGGTTGGCGGGGCCGTATTCTTCCTGGTGCCTGACACGCTTCGGCTCGCGACGCGTCTCATCGTCGGCTGGGATGTCTTCGCCGCGCTGTATCTCGTACTCGCTTACATTATGATGCTGCGCTGCGACGTCGGCCATATCAGGCGCAGCGCGGTGTTGCAGGATGACGGGCGCTTCCTGATCCTGTTGGTGACCGCGTTCGGCGCCCTCGCAAGCCTTGGCGCGATCGTGTTCGAACTCGGCGCCTCGAAAGGCAATCCGGCCGGGCTCATCCTGGCGACGGCGACGATCGCATTGTCATGGGCGCTTGTGCATACCGCCTTTGCGCTGCACTACGCCCATGATTTCTATCGCGGCAAAAAGCCCGGCGGCCTGCAGTTTCCAAGCGGCGACGCACACAAGGATGCGGATTACTGGGATTTCGTCTACTTCTCGTTCGTGATCGGCATGACCGCGCAGGTTTCCGACGTCGGCATTACCGACAGGATTATCCGCCGCACCGCGACCGTGCACGGCATCATTTCGTTCGTGTTCAACACCGCGCTGCTGGCCTTGATGGTGAATATCGCGGCGAGCGTGATCTGAAAAGCAATTGGCCCCGCTGTCGCGGCGCCAATGTGGACTTGATCTGATGCCGGCCGCCGTTACGGGCACACGCCCGACATGATGGCCTGGTAGCCATTGCAGCCCTGCTGGCGTTCGAGGCCGGTGAGCGGGCGGCCACTGGCCCCGATGCTCGGATCCCGTCCGTGATAACGCCCGGCGGTGGCCTGCCTGCCCCGCGGCACCTGATACGGCCTGGCTTCCAGCGCCCGCCGCGGTTCGGGCTTCCCGCGCTTGGCGACCGGCTTCCTGGCGCTACGCTTCTCGCATTCATTGTCGTCGTTGAGGTACGAGCCCTCGGCACAGACAATCTTGGTGCAATGGTCGCCCTCGGCCTTGAAGCCGTGTTCGCAGACCAGCGGGCACACACGGGTCGACTTCAGCTTGATCGTATCGAGCGTATCGACGCTGGCGACCTTGGTGTCGAGCTTGGTTCCGGCGTAGCGGTTGAACAGGGTCAGCGACCGCTTCGAGGCGCTATTCCAGTTGCCATCGGCATTGCTGGTCAGGCAGCCGACGCGTTGCAGTTCGGCCTGTACCGACTTGGTGACGTCGGCCTGCGGCGGGCCGGCCGAGAGGGCAGCAACGTTTACGGCTTTGTCCTTCTCCGCGGGTGCCGGAGCCGACGCCTTGTCGGCGGCGGCGCTTTCGGCGGCGACGCGCTTCTGCTCGGCTGCTGCCGCCTGTTCCTGCGCCACCTGCTTGGCCTTTTCAGCCGCGATGCGCGCCTGCTCGGCGGCTTTGGCGTTGGCCTCGGCCTTCGCCTGCTGCGCCTTCTGGGCTCCCTCAGCGGCGAGCCGCGCCCGCTCCTGCTCGGCGAGCCGTGCCTTCTCGGTAGCCGCAACCCGCATTTCTTCGGCGGTGATCTTGTCGACCTGAAGCTTGGCGAGGCTGGCGTAGAAGCCATCGGGATATTGCGCGAGGAAGGCGTTGAGCGCGCTCTTATTGCCGATCTGCAGCGCGAGTTCGTAATCGCGGCGGGCTTCGGCCTGTGCGCTCAGGGCTGGCGCGGCGGCCGCCGGCGCTACGCGCGGTGCCGGCACCAGCGGCACGTCTTCACCGCCGAGCGAACCATACACAAAGGGTTCCTGCCGATTGTTGGTGGTCTTGAGCACCTCGTCGCGGACAAAGCCGAACGCGCGGCGCACGTCGAGCCCGGGCTTGGTCAAATGATTGGACAGCGCCGACGTGAACGGGCTGTTCTTGCCATCACCGTCGGCCGCGGTCGAACCGGCCTTGGCCGAATAGGCGATCAGGACGTTGGGGCTGGTCGGCTCGACCTTGGCCAGGCCTTGCCCGATCGCGCGCGACGCGATGGTACGCTTCATGGTGCGGGCAAACGGATTGTCACGGCAGGCGTCGAGAATCACGAGCCGCAGCTTCTTGGCCGGCTCGATTGCGATCAGGATGCGATCGAGCGAAAGGCCCTCGTCATAGATATCGGTATCGCGTTCCAGCCGCGCATCGACGGGAATCAGGTAATTCGCGCCGTCAACTTCGATCCCGTGGCCGGCGTAGTAGACCACGGCGATATCGGCATCGCGGGCGCGATCGGCGAAGTCGCGCAGCGCGCGACGGGTTTCGGCTGCCGGCAAGTCGCGGCGGGAATCGACGACGTCAAAACCGGCGTCCTTCAGCGTCGCCGCGATCTTGGAACTGTCGTTAACCGGGTTGGTGAGCGGTGCGACATTCTGGTAGGCGGAATTGCCGACGATCAGCGCCACGCGCTTCTCGGCAAAGGCCTGCTCGCTCGCCAGCAGGAAGGCGGCGGCTGCAAGTGCCCATCGGCACAATTTTAGCGATCCAGACATCATCATGACTCCTCCGGAGCCTCGTACTTTTTTACCACACCGGTCTGCCTATCAGAAGGAGCAGGCGGACTTTGTGAGTTAGGTCACGAACCACGCAGACGTGAATCGCACCCTCTCCATCCTTAGTCTGGCCAGTGTCCCGCGGGTTCGGCCATCGCCAATCACCATTTCCGCCGGGTTCCGCCCGGATATGGCGGCGAACGTGTACGCCGGCGCAATCACCGCGGCACGACATGTTCCTGAAATTGCGGCAGGTCATCCGTGATCGAGCACCAGGGCGCCTTGGAGCCGACGAAGATGTGGGCCGATGGACGGATCGAGGGATCGTCAACCAGCGTGCCCATGGCGACATGGACGAAGGCGCCGTCGCGCACCAAGGAATAGAGCAACGAGCCGCATTTGGGGCAATGCGCGTTGTGGTTCGCCGCATCGCCATAGATCATGATGTTGTCTTTGCCTTTGGTGACATCAAACTTGTCACGTGCGATGCCGGCAAACGGCTTGAACGCCGAACCGGTGGTGCGACGGCAATCCGAGCAGTGGCAATTCAAGGCGTATGCGAATTCGTCCGCCACCGCATAGCGCGTCGCGCGACAGAAGCATTCTCCGGCAAGAATGCGAGCCTTCGATTTTGCTGAACCCGCCACCCGCAATCCCTCGCACCTGTGATGAACTCACCATAGCGCAATGCCCCGGTTCGTGGCTTAATTCAACTCGAACAAATTTCAAATGTCGGGGAGGAATAGCTGTGAGTCATGACCGATCGACCGTCGAAGCCGTGGTGCAGAACTATTTCGATGGCCTTTATGAGGGCGATGCCGACAAGCTCGGCGCGATCTTCGACCCCTCCGCCGATTTGCGCTGGTTGGAGAAGGGCGAGTTGCAGGTGCTGAGCGTTCCGGACTGGCTCGATCGCGTGCGAAAGCGGCCGTCGGCGAAGGCTGAAGGAAAGCCGCGCGAGGATTTCATCGTCACGATAGACCGCTCGGACGAATCCACCGCCTTCGTCAAGGTGCGCTGCCAATTGCCGCCGCGCTATTTCACCGATTATCTGGTGGCAATGAAACTGCGCGACGGCTGGAAGATCGTCTCGAAATCCTACCGCTACGATCTGCGCGAGTAATAATGACGATGGATCGAGCCTGCCCCTACTCCGCCGCCGCGTTCCTGCCGGGATCGCCAACGTAGCCGGCCGCATCGCCGAACCGCTCGATCATGACGGCGGTGAGGTCCTTGGCTTTGCTGGTGACGCAGGCGCCAGAGCGCACGGCGTAGCGGTCCTGATGCTTCAGGTGCGGCGGTGTCTCGCCCTTCTGCAGCGCCCGGGCGGCGTCCATCACGAGCTTGCGGAAATGCATGATGCCGAGGTCGGTCGGGCCGAGATGTTCGCGCGTGCGGTCGGCGATCGGGCCCTGGCTGTCCTGCACGGCGGCGTCCTGCTCGGACACGCCCCTGATGCCGGTGTAGCTATGGGTCTTCTGCAGCTTGCGATCGATCAGGTAGTCGTTCGACTTGTTGCGCAGCGGCACGTAGTTCTCGTCGACTTCTG
Organism: Bradyrhizobium sp. LMTR 3; assembly: GCF_001693485.1. Taxonomy (GTDB): domain Bacteria; phylum Pseudomonadota; class Alphaproteobacteria; order Rhizobiales; family Xanthobacteraceae; genus Bradyrhizobium. The sequence continues at coordinate 440,053 of NZ_MAXC01000023.1, read as the reverse complement.
CAATGACGCCGTTGCCGCGATCGTAGGCCGCACGCTCGGCATCCGTAATCGGGCGTTCCGGATTCCAGGCATAAGTATAGATCCAGCAATTGGTATCGGTGACCGGCACAAAGCTCTGACCGAAGATGTTCTCGCCCGGCATCGCGCTCGGCGCATAGGCATGCACCGGCATCAGGAACTGGGCGATGCGCCAGTAGATATTATCGCCGCCGGTGAGACGCCCACCTGCGATCGTGAGCCCGGCGTCATGCGGGTTGATCTTGATGACGGGGCGCGGATCTTCCGCAATCCAGCGCATGTGATCGGTGGCCACGCGCACAAGCGGATTCACAAAGTGCTTCTTGATATCGAGGATCTCGTTCTCTTCCTTTTCGAAGGAGAGATGCGCGAAGGTAAAATGCGCGGTGTCGATCGAGCCTTCCAGTGCCTGCACCCAGTTGCAGTCCTGCCATTTCTTCGAAACGTAGCGATGCGAGGGCGGCACCAGTGCCATTTCCAGATCGGGCAGCTCGGGCACCTGATCGACGGGCCCCATATAGGCCCAGATCATGTCGCCCCACTCGCGTACCGGATAGGACTTGATGCGGATCAGGTCTTTCGCATTGAGGTCGGGATAGGAGGTCGGCATGTCGACGCAGCGGCCCTCTGTGTCGAACTTCCAGCCGTGATAGACGCAGCGGATGCCGCACTCCTCGTTGCGGCCAAGCCAGAGATTGGCGCCGCGATGCGGGCAATATTGATCGATGACGCCGACGACGCCGCTTGTGTCGCGGAAGGCGAGAAGTTCCTCGCCCATGACGACGATCTTCTTTGGCGGACCGTCGGCCTCAGGTAACTCTTCCGACAGCAGCACCGGAATCCAGAAGCGGCGCAGCAGTTCGCCCATGCCGGTGCCTGCACCGCTCTCGGTGAGGAATTTGTTGTCTTCGGCGCGGAGCATGAGGGCCTCCCGACCTTGTTTTTGCTTTTGCGGAAGATTGACGCAGGCGCGATTGCGCGTCAACGCGGTTCGCGTCGTAGGGTGGGTTAGGCGAAGCCGCAACCCACCGACCTTGGTGCGGCGGATTACGCTTGCGCTAATCCGCCCTACGAAATTTACACCGGCCGCTCGCCCTTCACCGTCACCCGCGTGCCTGACCGCGTATGCGGCCAGTAGTCCCACATCGCGCGGTGCTGGGCGCAGCGATTGTCCCAGAACGCGATGGCGTTTTCCGTCCAGCGGAAGCGGCACTGGAACAGCGGGTTCTCCGCATGCTGGTAGAGATAGGCGAGCATGGCATCGCTCTCGTCGCGCGGAATGCCGATGATGTGGCGGGTGAAGCCGCGATTGACGTAGAGCGCCTTCTTGCCGGTGACGGGATGCGTGCGCACCACGGGGTGTTCGGCACGCGGATATTCTACCCGGTCGGCGACGCCATAGTTGGCGTAGAGCCCGCGATAGGTCTGCTCGCCGTCGTGCAATGCGGTCAGCCCGTCGAGATAGGCCTTCATCCGGTCCGACAGCGCCTCATAGGCCGCATACATGTTGGCGAACAGCGTGTCGCCGCCGTGCGGTGGACATTGCTTGATGTAGAGGATCGATCCCATCGGCGGCTCGACGTCGCAGGATACGTCGGTGTGCCAGCCCTCGCCATTGGCGCGCGGCGAATCCTTGTCGGCATAGATCTTCATCAGCGCCGGGTCGCCCTCGTTGGGCGCCGCCGGATGCACATGCAGTTCACCGAACTTCCGCCCGAAAGCGAGATGTTGCTGCGGGGTGATATACTGGTCGCGAAAGAAGATGACGAGGTTTTCGGCGAGCGCGCGATGGATTTCGTCCATCTGCCGGTTGGAGCGCGCGTCGTCCGAGACGAGCTTGCCGATATCGACACCGGAAATTTCCGCGCCGATGATTGGCGTGAGCTTCTCGACCGCAATGGTCTCGTAAGGTTCGGCTTCGTCGGCCACGTGCCGGTAGCGCGGTCCCTGCTTGCCGGACAGCGATGACATGGGCGTTCTCCCAACCGTTCTTGATTGGGACGCATCGTAGCGCAGGCGATGTCAAGCGCAATGCAGTAGGTGTCGTCCCGGCCCATATGCGCAATTGCGCATCAGGAGCCGGGACCCATAACCACAGGAGCACATTGTTGTGAAAGCTGGAGCCACAGCCCAGGCATAACCACAAAGCCCTGTGGTTATGGGTCCCTGCGTTCGCAGGGACGACGGGCAGAGATAGCCTTACTCCGCCGCAGTCACCGGCGTCTTGCTGCCGCTGCCATACCGCTGGTCGATATAGTCAATCACCAGTGCCTTGAAGTCGGCGGCAATCGTCGGTCCGCGCAGGGTGCGGAACTTCTTGCCGTCGACGAACACGGGTGCGGCCGGCGCTTCGCCGGTGCCGGGCAAGGAGATGCCGATATTGGCGTGCTTGGATTCGCCCGGGCCGTTGACGATGCAGCCCATCACCGCGACGTTGAGCTGCTCGACGCCGGGATATTGCGTTTTCCAGGCCGGCATTTCCTCGCGGATGAAATCCTGGATCGAGCGCGCCAGTTCCTGGAATGTGGTCGAGGTGGTGCGGCCGCAGCCCGGGCATGCCGCGACCAGCGGCACAAAGGTGCGGAAGCCCATGGTCTGCAGCAATTCCTGCGCGACCTGAACTTCCAGCGTCCGGTCGCCGCCGGGCTCGGGCGTGAGTGAAATGCGGATGGTGTCGCCGATGCCGTCCTGCAGCAGAATGCCGAGCGCGGCGGACGAGGCCACGATGCCCTTCGATCCCATGCCGGCTTCGGTCAGGCCGAGGTGGATGGCGTAATCCGAGCGGCGCGCCAGCTCCTGATAGACTGCGATCAGGTCCTGCACGGCGGAAACTTTCGCCGACAAAATCATGCGGTTCTTGGCCATGCCGAGCTCTTGGGCACGGGCGGCCGACAGCAGCGCCGACTGCACCATGGCCTCGCGGGTCACCGCGCGCGCATCGCGCGGGTTCGGCGAGGCCGTATTCTCGTCCATCAGCTTGGTCAGCAGCTCCTGGTCGAGCGAACCCCAATTGGCGCCGATGCGGACCGGCTTGTTGTTCTTGTTGGCGATCTCGATGATGTCAGCGAATTGCGTGTCGCGCTTGTTCTTGAAGCCGACATTGCCGGGATTGATGCGATACTTGTCGAGCGCCTCGGCACAGGCCGGATATTCGGCGAGCAGCTTGTGACCGATATAATGGAAGTCACCGATCAGGGGCGTGGTGATGCCGCGCTTGCGCAGGCCGTCGCGAATGTGCGGAACGGCGGCAGCCGCCTCCTCGCGGTCGACGGTGATGCGCACCATCTCGGACCCGGCGCGGGTCAGCGCCGCGACCTGCGCGATTGTGCCGTCGACATCGGCGGTGTCGGTATTGGTCATCGACTGCACGACGATCGGCGCCCCCCCGCCGACGGCAACATTGCCGACCATGACCTGGGTGGTTTTGTGCCGGGCCTTCGGGCCGGCGACGTCGTCTTGCGGGATTATTTCGGGCTTGTTCATGGGGCCTCGAATATCAGGTTTTGGTGACATGTACCAAGGGGGCGGCGAAGGCAGTGTGCGCCTTGTCACGCAGCGGATTTTTATCTTGTGTGTTCAATCGCTTAGGCCAATCGCAGCGGCCGAAAGCAGGGCAAAAGACCTCAGTCTTCGTTAACCGCTATATTGGACAGGAATCGCCGAATTGAAAGGGTGAGCATGCGTCTGGCGGCCTTTTCATGGCCCGATGCGAGCCCTAGCATCGCCGAAACATAAATAATGGGAGGCGAGTATGCCGGCGCGAGACGAGCTGATCACGACGGCGGAACTCACTGACCTTCTCAGTCAGCCCGATCTGCGCCTGTTCGATTGCACCACCTACCTCGAACCCGCCCCTGAAGGCTCCAGCCTGCCCTATCTCACCGTGCCGGGCCGGCACAGCTTCGAGGCCGGCCATATCCCGGGCGCGGACTTTCTCGATCTGCAGGGCGAGTTCTCCGATCCCGATACCGAACTTCGCTTCATGATGCCGGATGTGGTGCGGCTCGAACGGGCGTTCGGCCGCCATGGCGTTTCAAATCAAAGCCGGGTCGTGCTGTACAGCATCGGCACGCCGATGTGGGCAACGCGGTTCTGGTGGATGCTCAGATCGCTCGGCTTCGAGAACGTCGCGGTGCTCGATGGCGGTCTCGACAAATGGAAGTTCGAGGGACGCCCGCTCGAAACCGGGCCGGCGAAGGGATACGAGCCGGCAACATTCACGGCCAACCCGAGGCCAGGTTTCTTCGTCGACAAGCACGAAACGCTTGCCGCTACGTCCGAGCGAGGCACCGCCATCGTCAACGCGCTCGGCCCGCAATTTCACAAAGGCCTCGAGCCCAGCCGCTATGGCCGGCCCGGCCGCGTTCCCGGCAGTTGCAACGTGTCGGCGGCCACACTGCTCGACCCGAAGACCAAGGTGTTCGTGCCGCTTGCGGAAGCCGAAGCCAAGTTCAACGCGCAGGGCATCACGAAGGACAAGCGCGTCGTCGCCTACTGCGGCGGCGGCATTTCGGCCACGATCGACCTGTTCCTGCTCTACCAGCTCGGTTACGACAACCTCACGCTTTACGATGGCTCGATGGGCGAATGGGCCAAGGATGGGTCGCTGCCGATCGAGACGGGATAATCTTTGTTCTCGCCGTCATTCCGGGATGGTCCGAAGGACCAGACCCGGAATCTCGAGATTCCGGGTTCGATGCTTCGCATCGCCCCGAAATGACGGCGCGCTGGAAGGATGGATCGCAACGGACGCCTATGCCGGCACGTTCGGATCCGGCACCACCTTCGGGTCCGGCTTGTTGACGAGATAGAGCCCGGCGATGACAAGCAGCGCTGCAACACCGAAGGCAATGGTCAGCGTATCGTGCAGGATGAAATAGGCGGCGACGACGCCGAACAATGGCGTGACGAAGGTGAACGACGACAGTTTGCTGGCTGAATAGGTCTTCACCAGCGCGAACCACAGCACGAAGGTGCAGCCCACCACCCAGATCGCCTGATAAGCCAACAGCGAGATCGACAGCGCGCCTGGCATGTGGGTGATCTTTTCGCCGAACAGCAGGGATGCGCAGCCCAGGATCGGGATCGATACGGCGACCTGATAGCCGAGCGCCTTTTCCGGCGCCGCGTTACGAAGTTTCGTGCCCTTGGCGATCAGCGTGGTCGCGCCCCACAGCGCGCCGCCGCCGACCACAAGCAGGTCGCCCAGCAACACTTTTGCGTCGACATTTGCCTGCGGCACGCCGATTGCCAGCGCGACACCGGCGAAGCTGAGGCCCAGCCCGCCCCATTGCATCATGCTCAGGCGCTCGCCGAGAAACTGGTAGGAGCCGAGCGCGACGAAGAACGGTGCGGTGTACAGGAACACGGCGGCGCGCGACGCCGATGTGAACACCAGCCCGCTGAAGATCAGCACGAATTCGATACCGAACAACGTGCCCGCCAGCAGGCCGGGACGGAACGAGCCGTCACGCTCGAAGAATTTCACGCCGCGCAGCCAACCGGCCAGCAGCATCACCGGCAACGCGCCGGCCGAGCGGATCAAGGCCTGCAGCATCGGCGGCACATCGGGCAGCGTTAGCTTCACCGCAATCTGGTTGAAACCCCAGCTCAGGCACAACATCAGCATCAAGGCGATGGCGCCCGGGGTGAGCGCACGCCCGGCGGAAGGTTCTGCTGGCTTGGACGACATTAATCCTCGTGGCCGGCTTGGCGCGCCGTGTTCTCGTTATTTCTGGCAATGCGCGCAGATGCCGGCGATCTCGACGACGGAGAGCTTTGGCGCGAATCCGGAGGCGCGCGCCGCCGCATTGAGGCTTTGCGCCACGGGGGCTGCGGGGATTTCGCCGACCGAACCGCAGAGCTCGCAGATCAAAAACGCCACCATCGAGGTCTCGTCATGATCATGCGCGCAGGCAAGGAACGCATTGCGGCTCTCGATGCGGTGGACGAGGCCGTTTTCCATCAGGAAATCGAGCGCGCGGTAGACCGTGATCGGCGCCGGCCGCGGCATCGATTTGGCGAGTTCGTCGATCACCTCATAGGCCCCGAGCGGGCGGTGGCTCGACAGTAGCGCCTGCAGCACCTGACGCCGGATCGGGGTAAATTTCTGCGCCCGCCGCGCGCAAACCTGTTCGGCATGCGCGATCGCTTCCGCAGTGCAGCGGCCGTGATCATGGTCGGGCGCAGGAAATGTCGGCTTTGTCAGGCTCATATCGGACCTTTGTACCAGTTTGAGGGCCAATCCTAAAGCCCACGCACGCATTGATTCCCAGCCATGTGCAGGAAGCGGATCAGGCCATTACTAACTGGGCGTGCAGAATTCATAAGCAAGCTTATTGTATTGCAGGCTTATGGAGGCTTTGGGCATGCGCGGTTCCGTGGACATGAACTTCCTGTTTACGCTTGGCGAGGTGCAACGGATGGTGCGCGCCTATGCCGACCGGCAAGCGGCGCGCTATGGCATCACCCGCGCCCAATGGGCGGTGCTGGCCAAGGTCGAGCGCACCGAGGGCCTCAAGCAGTCGGAACTGGCCGAACAGATGGAGATGCAGCCGATCACGCTGACGCGGCTGATCGACAAGCTCTGCGACAATGGCTGGATCGAACGCCGCGGCGACGAGAATGACCGCCGCGTCAACCGCCTCTATCTGCGCAAAGCCGCGCGGCCGTTGCTCGGCAAGCTCGCCGGGCTTCGCTCCGAACTGACGGCGACCGCGCTCGACGGCATCAATCCCGCCGACGCGCACCGCCTGCTCGACCAACTCGATCTGATCAAGGAAAACGTTCGCAACGCGATCCAGAATCCGGCCGGCGAACCTCCCAGAAAGGAGCAGCGCTATGGCTGATCCGGTCCTCAAATTTCCGCCCGAGCAGAAGGGCGCCCCCACACCGTCACGGCCGAAACTCGCGGCCGAGCCGCGTCGCCGGCTGATGGCCGGCATGCGGCGCTACCGGCGCTTCCTGCTGTTGGTGGTGTTGCCGTTGGCTGCGCTGGTCGCCGGCGTGACGTTCTATCTCAACGGCGGCCGCTACGTGACCACCGACGACGCCTATGTCGGCGCGCAGAAGGTTCTGATCACGCCGGACATCTCCGGCAAGATCGAGAAAGTCGTCGTGAAGGAAGGCCAGCAGGTCAATCCAGGCGACATCCTGTTTGAGATCGATCCGGTGCCATTCCGCCTCGCCGTGGCACAGGCCAAGGCCAACCTCGCGCAAACCAAGGTCACCTATGACAATCTGATCGCCGACCTGAAAATCTATGGCCAGATGAGCGAACTCTCGCAGCAGGGCATGGAACTGAAGCGGCGTGACGTCGAACGCAAGTCTTCGCTCGTGAAGAGCAATTTCGGCTCGCAGCTCGACCTCGACAACGCGTCGACCGCCCTCGTCACCGCCAGCGCCCAGTTCCAGTTGCTGCAGCAGAAGATCGCGACCGCAAAAGCCCAACTGCTCGGCAATCCCGATTTGCCGCTTGAGGAATTCCCGCCCTATGCCCAGGCCAAGGCGGCACTCGACCAGGCCCAGCGCAACCTCGACCACACCGTGATGCGGGCGCCGATGGCCGGCATTGCCACGCAGGTCGAGCAGATTCAGCTCGGCCGCTTCGTAACGGCCGGCACGCCGGTGTTCAGCATCATCGACACCTCGAACCCGTGGGTCGACGCCAACCCGAAGGAATCCGATTTCACCTATGTTGCGGTCGGCCAATCCGTCACGCTCGAGGTCGATGCGTTTCCCAATCACCCGTTCAAGGGCACGGTCGGCTCGCTCTCGCCCGGCACCGGCGCGCAGTTTGCGATCCTGCCGCCGCAGAACGCGTCGGGCAATTTCGTCAAGGTGGTGCAGCGCGTGCCGGTGCGGATCTATTTCGACAACAACGACAAGTTCGTGCGCAAGCTGAAGGCCGGCATGAGCGTCTACGCTACCATCGACACCAACCATCGGCGCTCGCTCTCAGCCCTGCTCGGCCTGTCGCCGGCGACGGCGAACCAGGACCACGATTAGCACCATGGTGACGCCGGGCCAGCCATCGGCATCCGTTCCCGGCCTGCGCCGGAACATGGTGACGATCTGCGCCATGACGGCGACCATCATGCAGGCGCTGGACACGACGATCGCCAACGTCGCGCTGCCCTACATGCAGGGCACGCTGTCCGCGTCGCAGGACCAGATCAACTGGGTGCTGACGTCCTATATCGTCGCCGCCGCGATCATGACCGCGCCGGTCGGGTGGATCGCCAACCGCTTCGGCAGCAAGCGCGTCTTCATCATCTGCTCGGCCGGTTTCACCATCGCCTCGGTGTTATGCGGATTGGCGCAGGACATCGGCCAGATGGTGGTGTTTCGTCTGCTGCAAGGCGTGTTCGGCGCTGCGCTGGTGCCGCTGTCGCAGGCCGTAATGCTCGATTCCTACGCACTGCACGAACGCGCGAAGGCAATGGCGATCTGGGGCATGGGCGTGATGATGGGCCCGATCATGGGCCCGTCGCTCGGCGCCTGGCTGACGGAAACCTATTCCTGGCACTGGGTGTTCTTCGTCAACCTGCCGTTCGGCATTATCACCGTGCTCGGCCTCGTCATCTTCATGGAAGAGACCAAGAAGGACCTCGAGCTGCGGTTCGACTGGTTCGGCTTCACCGCGCTGGCGGTCGCCATCGGTGCGCTGCAGCTCGCACTCGACCGCGGCGAGCAGCTCGGCTGGCTGGAATCCAACGAGATCATTGCAGAGTTCATCATATCAGCGGTCGGCTTCTATTATTTCCTGGCGCATTCGCTAACCACGTCGCATCCGTTCATCCAGTTCGCGCTGTTCAAGGACAAGAATTTCGTCGGCGGCTGCGTATTCATGGCCGTGATGGGGCTGGTGCTGTTCTCGACCATGGCGCTGTCATCACCGTTCCTGCAGAACGTGATCGGCTATCCGATCATCACCGCCGGCCTTCTGCTGGCAACCCGCGGCTGCGGCACGTTCGTGGCGATGATGCTGGTCGGCCGCATGATGCGCCATATCGAAGCGCGGACGCTGATCGTCTCGGGGCTCGGCATCACCTGCCTGTCGCTGTTCTACATGACCGGCTGGACCGACCAGACCGGCGTAACCGAGATCGTGATCATCAGCGTGGTCCAGGGCTTTGGCTTCGGCCTGGTGTTCGTGCCGCTCTCCACGGTGGCGTTCCTGACGCTACCCAATCATCTGCGCACCGACGGCACCTCGATGCTGACCTTGATGCGCAATGTCGCCAGCTCGATCGGGATCTCGCTCGTGATCTCGCAACTGACGCAAGGCACGCGCTACACCTACGCGGTCCTGTCGGAGAATATCAATCCGTTCAATCACGCCCTGCAGATGCCAGGGGTGCGCGACATGATCGACCTCGCCACCGACAAGGGCCGCGCCATGGCGGATATGATGGTCAAGGCACAGGCGCAGATCATCTCGTTCTCGTACGACTATCAGCTCGTGATGATCTTCACCGCCTGCGCCATCCCTCTCGCCATCATGATCGGCTCGACCAAGGCGACGCTGCGCGAGCAGTCGACCGCGCCGGATCATGCGGTGATGGAGTAAGACCTAGAGCCTTTTCGGTTCTGATTGAATCAGAACCGGGGCTCTAGATTCTTGCTTTGACGCGTTTTCTTGACGCGAACCGGTGTCCACTTCGCTTGAAAACGCTCTAAGACGCCAGCAATTCCTTGCTGAGTACCGTCCGCCACGCAGAGGGATCAGCGCTCATGTCCGGGCCAACCGCATAGGACTCATAAAGTCCGTCGGCGGTCTTGTGTCCTGCGGCCTTGATGGCGCCAATGAATTCGCCCCAGGCGCTGCCGAGGCCCTCATAGCCGCCATGATAGGTGGTTTGGGCGATATTCATGGCGGGCCATTGCCCCGGCTTCATACGATGGGCCGGCGCCACGGGCGTGGCGACCGGAAGGCATATCTCGAAATCGAAGACTTCACCGGGGTTGCGGATATGGTGTGTGAACCACGGCCCGATGACTGGGATGTTCTGTGCGGCGACGGCAGCCTTCAATTCGGCGAGCCCGGGTCCCATCACCTTGCGAACGTCTTCGCGCGGCACCTTGATCGGGATGGAGGCCGTGAGTTGCTGGGTAGTCTGAAGAATACGAAGCGGTTCGATCACGGCGCGTCCTCATTGAAACGTTGCTGGGATGAGAGTCGCTGCTAATGGCAGCTAGGCGCGAGGGAACGAATTGATGAAGCTCTCGAGCCGGGCGTAGCTCGCTTCCATTCCCTGCTCCATGCCGGTCGCCAGCATCGCGGCGCGCGTCGCAGCATCTGGCAGCGTCATTCGCATGGTCATCAGGGTGCCGGCTCCGTCCGGCGCGAAGTTGGTTTCGACGTGATTGTCCGGTGTCGGGTCCGGCATATGCATCCGTTCGACATGTACGAGGCGGCTGAACGGCACCACCTCGATAAATTCACCGGTCAGGTGGAAGCCACCGCCCTTGCCGTCGCTCCATTCGTACCGGATCTTGCCGCCCGGGCGTGCCTCATTGACGCAGACCGGCATCGTCCAGCCTTCCGGACCAAGCAGCCACTTCTGGATCAGTGCCGGCTCGGTGTGCGCGCGAAACACCGCCTCCGGCGTGGCGGCAAAGCGCCTGGTAGCCACGACGTGGGTGTCGCCTTCGGTCTTCAGCGTCAACTTACTCATGGGATTGCCTTTCACTCCTGGGGTTTCATTTCGGCCAGCACGTCGTCCAACCGGTTGTAGTTTGCCGCGAGCGTCTGCCGCAGCATCGCGAGCCACTGGTCGATCTCGGCGACGGCCGCGGGCGCCAGTCGGCATGGCCGCTTCGTGCCTTGGACGCGGCGCAGAATAAGGCCGGCGCCTTCGAGGACCTTGAGGTGACGGGAGATGGCGGGCTGCGTCATCTCGAACGGCTCAGCCAATTCCATGACGGTGGCCTCGCCTAGCGCAAGGCGCGCCAGGATCGCCCGGCGAGTAGGGTCGGCCAGGGCGGAAAAGGCAGCATCAAGGTTCGCCATAGAACATCTCAGATCGGTTATATAACCAATCTCTTATATAACTGTTCTATTATGTCAAGCCGAGAATGTGGAGGCTCGCTGCGGCTGGCCGCCGGCTGCCCGGCAACTCAGCTCGATATCAGCAAGACCGAGGCGGTCGAGTTCTCCAGAACCGAGGAGGCGACGCCGCCAAAACTGAGTTTTTCGCTCTGGACGCGGTCGGCCCCCAGAACCACCAGATCAACGCCGCTGCTTTCGATTTCGCGCAGGATCGCCTGCTCGGGCGACGCGCTGGCGCGGATCGCCGTGGCTGCTTCGATCCCGTAGCGGGCGGCAAGCGAGCCGGTGTCCCTCAGGATCGCCTCCTGTTGCAGCAATGAGGCATTCTTGCCGCGGCGTCCTTTGTCCCTGGTCGCGGCCACATGGAGGAATCGGACCGATGTCGGACCGGCGCGGGCCAGTGCGACCGCGACATCGGCTCCCCGCCGCGACGCGCCGCTACCCGATACCGGGACCAGAATCCTGAACGAAGAGCTTGCCGCGGGTTGTTCGAGATGGCCGCCCCTGGCGACGACGATGGCGAGCGGGCCATCAAAGCCTGCCGTCACATCCTCGATCCTTTCGTCAAAGCCGTTCTTGGCGCCGACCACCCTTTCCGTTCCGACGATCAGCAGGTCAAAGCCCTTCCGGGCCTCGTCGATGATGGCATCTGCCGGCTTTTTGCTCTTTGCGCGCGTCGTGACATCGATCTCCCGCGCGGCCTCGTCCGGGCCGGAATCGACGATGATTCTCGCTGCGCTCCTCACCGCGCTTTCATGGCTTTCCTCCTCGTCGCGCTTCTTTTCCTGACGCTTCGCACGGGCACCGATATGCAGCACGGTGATCGGAATGCCGCGCGCGCCCGCAAGGAGGCCTGCGAGATGGGATGCAAACTTCGCGTTGGCACTCTCGTCGACGGCAAGCAGCAGACGCTCCAGATTTGCGATAAATCCCTTCTCCTCCAGCTCCTCCCGTTCGAGCCGCTCTCTCTCGTCCGCCTTCATGGGAAGCCGCGACAGCGCGGCGCGCAGCATCGGCGGCATGGCGATCGTGGTCAGGATCGCCATGGTGACGATCATCGAGAACAGGTTCTGGCTCAACACGCCCATGGAAAGGCCGATGCTGGCGATGATGACCTCCGTCGACCCTCGCGCGTTCATGCCGCTTGCCAGCGCAAAGCATTCGTAGCGGCTCATTCCGCCGAGACTGCCGCCCACGAAGGCACCGCCGAATTTACCAATGCTTGCAATCAGCACCAGCAGCGCTGTTAGCCATAGCAAATTCGGATCCTTCAGAACCGTCAGGTCCGCGTTCAATCCCGCCAGACCGAAGAATACCGGCATGAACAGGCTGGTGATCAGCCCGCGCAATCGCTCGTCGATCTGCCGGGTCAGGATCGGCGATTCGCCGACCAGCACGCCGGCGACAAACGCGCCGAGCACTGTGTGCACGCCGATCGCATGGGTGATCAGGGCCATGCTGCCCATCAGCAGAAGGATGACCGTGATGACGGCGGACGCGCTGACCAGCGTATCGTTGGCCCAGCGAATCAGCCGAAACGCCAGCCGCCGCCCGATCGTGAAACTGACGGCCAGGAAGATCAGCGTTCCCGCCACCGCCTGACCTACCGACAAGAGGTCGAGCGTGCCCTGCGAGGCGAGACTGAAGATCACGGCAATGATGATCCAGCCGATCGTGTCATCGATGATCGCCGCCGCGATGATGATCTGGCCGACATTGCGGCGCATGAAGTTCATCTCGCGAACGACGACGGCGACGATCTTCACCGAAGAAATCGATAGCGCCGTGCCCAGGAATAGCGAGGCGACCAGGCGTGCCTCCGGATGCGGGAGCAGGCTGTCGGGCAGGATTTGCCCGAGCAAAAAGCCGCACAGGAAGGGAACGACGATGCCCGCGATGGAAACGATGATCGCGGCCCTGCCGACTCTCCTGACCAGTCCCAGATCGGTCTCCATTCCCGTCAGCAGCAGCAACAGCAGAATGCCGAATTGGGCAAGACCTTCGATCAGGGCCTTCTGCTCAGCGGAGGGCGGAAAGAGCGCAGCGTGCGCCGAGGGCCAGACCCACCCGAACAGCGACGGACCGAGCAGCAGCCCCGCGAGCAGTTCGCCGACCACCGACGGCTGGCCGATGCGTTGCATGATCTCACCGAGCCCGCGGCCGACGGTGATCAACAGCACGATCTGAAGGATGAGGATGAATTCGGAGGGACGCGTGGCGTCTTCGGCCGCCTCGGCCAACGTGGCCGTCAGCACCACGACGGGAATAACCCACAGTGTCAGCCGGGCCGACCCCCGCTTCATCGGTCATCATCCTCCGGAACGGCGTCGACAGCCTTCCCAGAGGTGAACTTTCCGAAGCCGCGCGCGTTCCCGAGGGCTTTTTGTGACGGCAGAATTCGCGGTCGCTCAGGCCCGTGGCATGGTGAACGGCCGGGATTCCCGGGTCTGGGCGGCGAGCCTGATCGCAGCGTTGGCAGCGCCGAAGCCGTGATAGTCGCGCCGTTCGACGATCTCGAAGAAGAACCGCTCGTCGAAGGCATGGGTATAGGCCTGGAAGAATTCGCCCTCGCCTTCGCGATCGTAGAGAATCTGATTGTCGCGGAGCGCCGCCATCGTCGTGGCGTCGAGGCCGTATTTGGCCTCGAGATCGTCGTAGTAATTGTCGGGAATCTTCAGGAAATCCGCACCCCGCGCGCGCATGTCGGTCACGGCTGCAAAGATATCGCGGCAGGAGAACGCGACGTGCTGGACACCGGAGCCGAAGAATTCGTGGATGAAGCGGGCCGACAGCGTGCGCGTCGCCGACGAACCGTTCAGAACCACCCGCAGGTTTTCGTTGCCGTTGATCAGCGCCTGGCTTTGCACCAGGCCGACCGGATCGGCGATCTCGAACTGAGGCAGACGCTTCAGATCGAGAATGCCGGTGTAGAACAATAGCCACGACAGCATCTCATCGTAGGGCATCGATTGCGAGATGTGGTCGACGGCATCGAGACGATCGGTAGCCGCATCGCTGCGCAGCGGCTCGAAATCGAGGTCCCAGTTCTTGCCGGCTTGCTCCAGGAAATACAGCAGGCTGCCGCCAACGCCGCGGATCGCCGGGATTTCAAGCTCGCCCGGCCCAACCGGCTGATAGAAGGTGCGCGCCTGCAGCGCTTCCGCGCGCGCCATGGTGCTGCCGGCGTCGTCGACATCAACAGCGATAGCGCAGACCCCGGGACCGTGCGCGACAAAATGCGAATGCGCAAAGCTATCAGGCTCGCAATTGATCACGAGATCGATATGGCTCTGCGACCAACGCTCGACGTCCTTGCTGCGATGAACGCCCGTCTTGCGAAAGCCGAGTTGGCCGAACAGCGCCGCGAGGTCGCTGGCTTTCTCTTCGCTGACGGCGAATTCGATGAAGCCGACGCCGCGGCTGCGCGCCTTCGGCGGCAGCGGCTTTGGCGCAGCGCTCGAGGCGGCGCTGCGGACGTCGTCCTCGAGCAGGATCAGCGAGCGCAGCCCGTCGGTCGCGGTGCGCACCGCCGAGCCGGCGCGAAACTGGTCATTGAATATTTCCAGCGACAGCGGGCCGGCATAGCCGGTGGCGAGTACGTCTTCCACGAAGCGCGCGACCGGCAGGTCACCCTGCCCCGGAAAGCAGCGGAAGTGCCGGCTCCAGGACAAAACGTCGAGGCCGAGCTTTGGCGCGTCGGCCAGTTGCACCAGAAAGATCTTGTCGGCCGGAATCGATTGAATCGGCAGCGTCGGGAACGACGGCGCCAGCGCATGAAAGCTGTCGAGAATGATGCCGATCGATTTGTGCTCGGCGCGCCGCACGATCTCCCAGGCGTCGCGATAATCATTGACGTGAAGTCCCCAGGCGAGCGCCTCATAGCCGACGCGCAAGCCTCGCGCGGCGGCCCGTTCACCCAGTTCGCGGAAATCGGCGGCCGCGCGGTCGATGCCGCCGAGCGCGGCCGGCGAGATGTTGCTGCAGATCAGCATCGAGTCGGTCTGCAATTCCTGCATCAGGTCGAACTTGCGCTCGGCGCGGGCGAAATTGCGCCCTCGCTGCGGCTCCGGCATGCCCTCGAAGTCGCGAAATGGCTGGAAGGCGCAGATCGACAGCCCGAGATCCCGGCACATCTGGCCGACGTCGCGCGGGCTGCCTGCGAACGACAGCAGGTCGTTCTCGAAGATCTCGACGGCGTCGAATCCGGCAGTGGCAATCGCCCGCAGCTTTTCGTCGAGTGTGCCGCTCAGCGAAACGGTAGCGATCGAGCGTTGGTTCATGCGACCTGCTCCATGATCCGAGCCGGCGATACGCGATTGCCCGTGACCGCGGCTTCGCGCACGGCCTCCACGACGGCGAGCGTGCCCGTGGCGTCTTTGGCGGATATCAGCGGCGCTTCGCGCCCTGCGATCACGGCGCAAAAATGCCGGAGCTGCTCAACCAGCGGATCGGCCGCGGGCACATCGACAGCAGTACGGGAGAGTGGTGCATACCAGCCACCTTCGTCCGGGTACGACCACAGCTCCATGGTCGGCACCGAGAGCGATCCCCGGGTGCCGGCGAACAGATAGCAAGGCTGATCCTGCTTCGGATACGCCCCGTTCTCGCCCGACGACAATTCCCAACTCCATGGCGCCGGCGTCGCATCCGACAGCGTCACCGTACCGATCGCGCCACCGGCGAACTTCAGGAGCAGGCCCGCGGTATCCTCGACGGCAAAGCCGCGCGCCTTGTGCGAGGTCATGGCCTGAACTTCTGCTATCTCGCCGCAGATGAACCTGAGATTGTCGATATCGTGCACCAGATTGATCAAGAGCGGCCCGCCACCGATCTCGCGCCGCCCGACCTCGAAATAATCGTCCGGCTTCTTCAGAAGCCACAACCCGACGACGGCGGTGAGCTGGCCGATCTCGCCGCCTCCGACCTTGTCGCGAATGGCATTGATGCGGGGATTGTGCCGCCGGTGATGGCCGACCAGGACCGGCACGCCGCTTCGCCGCGCGGCCTCGCAGAGACGCAGCGCAGCGGCGACCGTATCCGTCACCGGCTTCTCCACCAACGCCGGAACACCGTGCGCGACGCAATCGAGCGCCATCGACAAATGCAGCGCGTTGGGCGACGCAATGATCATCCCGTCGGGCTTCTCGCGCTCCAGCAGGGCGCGATGATCGCCGTACCAGGCAATCCCCTGCGCTTCCGCAAACGCTTTCGCCTCGGGCGACGGATCGGCAATCCCGGCCAGGGCGCAATCGGATGACGCGGCGACCAGATCGATGTGCCTACGCCCAATCAACCCCGCGCCTGCCACACCGATCCGCGTTGCGCCGCTCATGCCGCCGTCTCCGTCATGGCGCCCCCCAGGAACAATTGCCCGATGCGGGGATCGTTCAGCACCCGCTCCGCTTTATCGACGAGCCGGGTCTGGCCGAGTTCGAGCACGATGCCGTAATCTGAAATTTCCAGCGCCGAGCGCGCATTCTGCTCGATCATCAGGATCGACACACCGCGGTCGCGCAGTTCCTTCAGCATATTGAAGGTCTGTTGCACCATCAGCGGCGACAGCCCGATCGAAGGCTCGTCGATCAGCACCAGTTGCGGATTAAGCAGCAGGCCGCGGACGATTTCGAGCTGCTTCTGCTCGCCGCCCGACAGCGTGGACGCCTGCTGCGTCGCCCTTTTGCGCAGCGCAGGAAACTTGTCGAGCGCCGCCTCGATTCGCGCAGGCAGATCGGTTATGTCCCGCCCGGCGACGACGGCGCCGAGCTGGATGTTGTCGCGCACCGACAATTCAGGGAAGATGTTGCGTCCCTGTGGCACGTAGCAGATGCCTGACGTCAGCAATTCGCGCTGGCTCAGCCCGGTAACGTCCCGCCCTTTGAATACGATCCTGCCTTCACGCAGCTTCAAGAGGCTGAAGATCGCCTTGAACACGGTGGATTTTCCGGCGCCGTTCGGGCCGATCACGGTGGTGATGGAGGCCGCCGGCACGGAAAAACTCGTGCCGTTGAGAATCGTCATCTTGCCGTAGCCGCCAATAAGGCCTTGAACATCCAGGATGGCATCGCTCATGGATCGATCCCTTTAGTGGCCGAGATAGGCTTCGATGACGGCAGGATTGGCGCGGACTTCGCTAGGCGTGCCCATCGCCAGCAGCCTGCCTTCCGCCATCACCATGACGCGGGTGCAAAGCGACATCACGAATTCCATGTTGTGCTCGATCACGACGAAGGTGGCGCGCTTCTCGCGGTTGATCGCGGCCAGCCGTTCCTTGAGATCGCCCAGCATCGTGAGGTTGACGCCGCCGGCCGGTTCATCGAGCAGCACCAGCCGCGGGCCACCCATGAACGCCATGGCGGCGTCGAGCAGCTTTTGCTGGCCGTATGACAGCCCGCCCGCAGCTTCGGTGGCCAGATGGTCGAGCTTGAAGAAGCCGATCATCTGGTCGGCCGCAGCGCTCAGCCCGGCATCGGAGGGGCCGAACAGCCGCGACACCATGTTGCCCTGATGCTCCTGGCCAGCAAGGATCAGGTTTTCACGCACCGAGAGTTTCGGGAATACCTGTAGAAGCTGGAAGGTGCGGCTGACGCCCAGGCGGTTCAACTCGGACGGCCGCAATCCCGTGACGGTTTTGCCGTCGACCTTCACCTCGCCATCGGTCGGCGTGAGCTGCCCGAGGATGCAGTTGAACAGCGTGGACTTGCCGCAGCCGTTCGGGCCGATCAGGCCGAGGATTTCGCCCTCGTGCACGTCGAAGCTGACGCCGTCGACGGCCTTGATGCCGCCAAAGCTCTTTCTTATGTCGCTGACTTCGAGGACCGCGGTCATGGCGCCGTCTCCAGCCGGGATTTGGCGACCGCCCGCAAGGCGGACGCCGCCTTGGTGCGACGCTCGGTGAGATAGCGGTCGAGGATGCCGAGAATGCCGGTCGGCGAATAGATCAGGAGCAACATCACGGCGACCGCATAGAGCATCAGATAGTAGCCTTGCGTGAAGCGCAGCCATTCCGGCAGCAGCACCGCAATCATTGCGCCGAGGAACGGCCCGAAGAAGAATCCGGAGCCGCCGACGATCACCATCATCAACAGATCGAGCGAGAGCGAGAGGTTGAAGGGAACCGGATCGATATATTGCGTCAGCGGCGCATAGAGTGTGCCGGCGACGCCGCCGAGGGCTGAGCCGATTGCGAACGCCATCAGCGTATAGCGGCGCGTGTCGATGCCGAGCGACAGCGCCCGCACCGGATTTTCGCGCAGCGCCACGAAGGCTCGGCCCCAGGGCGAGCGGATCAGCCACCACATCGCCAGCGAGACGATGCCGAGCGAGCCGAGGCAGAAGTAATAGAACGGCAGCGGCCGGTTGGTCGCGAAGCCCAGGACATTCGGCCGCGGAATGTTGGAGATGCCGTAGATGCCCTTGGTGAGCCAGTCCTCGTTGCGGAATACCAGGAAGGCCAGCGTCGAAAACGCCAGCGTCACGAAGGCGAGGTAATGGTGCTGCACGCGCAGCGCGGGATAGCCGAGGATCCAGCCGATCGCAAAGCACAGCACGATCGCAACGCCGAGCGCCACAATCAGCGGCATGCCCTGCGTGGTCATGATCGCTGCCGCGTAGGCGCCGATGCCGACGAAGGCGCCCTGCGCGAGCGAAACCTGGCCGGCATATCCCAGCGTCAAATTGAGCCCCATTGCGGCAATCGTCATCACCGTCCATTGGCTCAGGATGTAGAGGCCATAGCGGTTGAAATTCATCGGCACAATAATCAGCGCCGCGATGACGGCAACGCCGAGGGCGATGCGCCAATATTTTCCTGCTGCGGTCATACCGTGCGCTCCTCGGGCCGGCCGAGTAGCCCCTGCGGACGGAACAGGATGATGACGATCAGCAGGATCAACGGCACCGCGGCGCGGTACTGCGTCGACACATAGGCCGCCGCCAGATTGTCGACGACGCCGATCAACAGCCCGCCGGCAATGGCGCCGCGCACCTGGTTGAAGCCGCCGACGATCGCCGCGATGAACGCCGCCTGTCCAAGCACTTCGCCGGAGGAGAATTTCGCGAGATAAATCGGCGTAATCAGCAGCGACGCCAAAGCCACCAGAAACGCGTTGATCAGGAACGTCAGCAGAATCATGCGTTCGACCGGCACGCCGATGATGCGGGCCACCGTCGGATTCTGTGCGGTCGCTTGCATCTGGTGACCGATCGACGTGCGGTTCAGAAGCGCGGTCAGGCCGATCACCACGGCGATCGCAAGTGCGAGGACGCCGAGGCTCTGCAACGAGACCACGCGGCCGAGGATCCAGACATCACCGGCTGGCACGATGGACGGGAATGGCGAGGCTTCCGCGCTGAAGAACTGCTTCACCGCCTCTTTCATGCCGATCGCGAGCGCCATGGTTGCGATCGCGAGCGGCAGCACGCCGTGCCGCAGCATCGGATCGACCAGCAAGAGCTTGAAGCCGAGCCCCAACAGCAGCAGCGACAGCAGGATGCCAAGGATGATGGCGAGCCAGAACGGCGCGCCCGCATGCATCACGGCCAGCATCAGGAACGCCGGCAGCATCACGAATTCGCCCTGTGCGAAATTGATGGTTTGCGACGTCTGCCACAGCAGCGTGAAACCGACGGCGACGAGGGCATAGATCGCCCCGGTCGCAAGGCCTGCCACGAGCAGATCGAGCAGATTGGACATGCTTTTCCCTCACCGTCACACGCGGAGATCGGCTCCGCTACTCTCAGATGAAATCGCTCGGCCGCGCGACGGGCTCCACCTCTCCCGCTTGCGGGGGAGGTCGCATCGCATCGACGGATGCGATGCGGGTGGGGGCTCTCTCCACACGGACGGCGTCGCTCGTGGCGACACCCCCACCCCAGCCCTCCCCCGCAAGCGGGAGAGGGAGTGCAGCGTCGTCGCCGCGCGACTTCATCTCATCACGGCTCAATTCAGCTTCGGCAGCACCTGCTTGACGACCTGCTTGCCCTCGACGATCTCGACCAGGAATCCCTGGCGATCGATGTCGCCCTTCTCGTCGAAGGTCACATCCATCAGGATGCCGGGCTCGCTCGCGGCCTTGATGGTGAGGCCGTGAAGCGTATCGGCGAACTTTTTGGGATCGACCTTGCCCATCTTCTCGGTGGTCGCCTTGACCATGTAGATCGCGAGATAGCCCTTGAGTCCGTTGTGGTCGGGCACGTAGTTGTACTTCTTGACGAACTTTTCCCGGAAGGCCTTGACCAGATCGACCGGCGCATCGGTGGTGAGGCCGACATGGCCGCGTGCGCCGTTGGCGGCGTCTCCAGCCAACTCGACCACCTTCTGACCGACCAGGGTAGTCTCGCCCACCAGCGGCACTGCGACTGCCTGGCGCTTCAGCTCTTTCAGGATGCGCGCGCTTTCTTCCTCGTTGAGGTAGACGAAGACCGCATCGGGCGCCGCGGCCTTGATCTTGCTGACGTCGGCGGCGAAATCGGCTTGCCCCGCTTCCGTGGAAAGGTCTGCCGCGACCTTGATATTGTATTTGGCGAATTCCTTAGTGATGACGTCGCGGCCACCTTTGCCGAAATCATTGTTGACCCAGACGATCGCAGCCGATTTCGCCTTCAGCTCATCGTTGATGTATTTGGCAACCTTCGGCATCGAGGACTGCTGGCCGAACGAGGTGCGGAACAAAAACTTGTTGCCGCCCTGCGTCAGTTCGGCCGCCTCGCCACCCATGATCTGGGTGATGCCGGCTTCCGCGGCGAGCGGCGAGGTAACCTTGACCGAGCCCGAGTAGCCGGGCCCGAGGAGAACGTAGGGCTCATTGTCGAGCGCCTTTTGCACCTGCGCGCGCGCAACGCCGGGATTCGACTGCGAATCCGCATGCGTGACCTCGAGCTTGCGGCCGAGCACGCCGCCCTTGGCGTTGATTTCCTCGATCGCGAGGTCGATGCCGTTTTTCCAGTTATTGCCGACGGTGGCGCCGCCGCCGGACAGTTCGGCGACGTCGGCGAGCTTGATCGGCGCGCCCTGCGCAAATGCGGTTGCGGCCGATACGGTAACGAGCAATAGCCCGGCAAAGATTCCAGATCTCATTTCCATCCCCTCTTGTTGTTTCAGAAAGACGGCCTTGTCGCCGGCCGTTCTGTTACGCTGCATTCACTTTAGCGTAGCGTTTGGCCATCACGGCGTCGAATGCATTTCCCATCTCGACAACCGATGGCTTCAATCCCGTGAACAGCTCGAAGGCGTCCGCCGCCTGGTAGATCGCGAGCTCCCGCCCGGTCATGACCTCGGCGCCCTTCGCTTTGGCGGCATTCAACAGCGGCGTCCAGAGCGGCGTGTAGACCGCGTCCGCTACCCAAATATCCCTGTGCAGCAGTGCATCCGGCACAGGCGTGCGACGGTTCGGCAGCATGCCGACCGGCGAGCCATTGACCACGCCGGTGACGCCGCGCATGGCTTCCTCGACGCTATCGGCAACCCTCGTGCTGCCACGGCTCTCGATCAGGCCGGCAAGTTGCGTTGCCTTGACTGCATCAGTGTCGAAGATTCTGATCTCCGCCACGCCAATTCCGGCAAGCGCAAAGGCGATCGCCTTGCCGACACCGCCCGCGCCGATCACGGCGACAACGCTCTGCGCGGGATCGCGGACGAGTTCAGTGATCGCCCGGGCAAATCCCGTAGTGTCGGTGTTGTGCCCGATCAGCCGGCCATCCCGAACCACGACGGTGTTGACGGCGCCGATCGCGCGCGCACCGGGCGACAATTCGTCGAGCAGGGAAACCACCGCTTCCTTGTACGGGAAGGTGACGTTGACGCCCGCAAAGCCCAGACGCCGGACGCCGTCGAGCAGCAGCCGCAATTCTTCGGAGGCAGCACCGGCAACTTCGATAAGCTGGTAATGGCAGTGCGCGCCGAGCGCTTCGGCGGCCCGCTCATGCATCGCCGGCGACGCCGAATGCGCAATCGGTGCGCCGATCAGGCCGGTGAGGAAGCGGCGATCGGCCGGAGCAATCGGGCGGGCGGCAGGGCTCATGATCTCGTCGTCGGGCGCAAACGCGCGTTAGGGCCAGCGGGCGGCTCGGGAACGTCCCGATCCGGCCGAACGATAGCGTTTTGCCGACCTAACACAATTACCCATTTATGCCGGATATATAACATCATGTTATTTCTTGCGCGGCGTTATTTCTTGCGCGGCTTGGGATCGGGCTTTCGCAGCGCCGCCATACTCGGTCCAACGGCGCGCATTTCCGAGCGCAGGCACTCGATGAAATGCTCGATGTGCAGCGACAGCGGAGCGCCGCGCTTTACCGCGATGTAGGTGTCGAACCTGGTCGGCTCGACGATCTTCAGTAGTTCGACGCCGGGATAGCCGCCATGCGCGACGGTAAACTGGTCGATCACGGCGATGCCGAGACCGGCCTTGACCAGCGCGCACACCGTGGTGCCGAAGCGTGCGCGGATGGTGATGTCGTAGTCGAGTTTGTTGCGCGCAAATATCTCCGCCATGATCCGTCCATAGGGATCGTTGGGATCGATGCCGATCAGGGGATAGCGGATGATTTCGGCGGCCGAGACCTGCTTGCACCCGGCAAGCTCATGCCCGGGCGGCACGATGCAGAACAATTCTCCCGACGCCAGCGGCAGGAAATCCAATCCGGGATGCTCGAGCCGGTAGCTCATGGCGACGCAATCGCCGCGGCCGAGCAACAGATAGTCGACGGCTTCCTCGATCTTGAGGATGTTGATGTCGATCCGTAGTTCGGGATAACGGCGCCGCACCCGCTCGATCGCGCGCGGCACCATCACCTGCGAGATGCTCGGCACCGAGCCGATGCGCAGTTCGGACAGATCGCCGCGTCCGATCTTGGAGATGATCTCGGAGAGATCATCCATCTTCTCGTAGACGCCGTTGATCTGCTCGAAGATGTTGCGGGCTTCCGCTGTCGGGAAATAGCGCCCGTTCTGGCGCTGGAAGAAGCGGACGCCCAGCGACTTCTCGGTATATTTCACCAGCCGGCTGATGCCCGGCGCGGATACGTTCAGAAGTCTCGCAGCGCCGCCGATCGTGCCGGTCACCATCACGGCGCGGATCACCTCGACCTGACGGAGCGTCATCATGTGCGAAGTCTTGCCTGTCGCGCCGCCCCTGCGATGCAGTCGCGGCTACACGTCGAAGAACACCGTCTCGTTGTCGCCCTGCAGATGTACGTCGAAACGATAGACCGCATTGCCGCTGCCCGACTGGCGCGTCGCGATCAGCGTGGAGCGGCGCTCGGCCGGCACCAGCGCCAGCACCGGATCGGCGGCATTGGCGGCCTCGCCGCCGAAATAGATCCGCGAATAGAGATGCAGGAGCATGCCGCGTGCGAACACCGCGAGCACGATATGCGGCGCCTGCGGCTTGCCGTCGGGATCGGGCACCACACCCGGCTTGATGGTATCGAAGGCATAGCCGCCTTTGGCATCGGTGCCGATGCGGCCGAACCCTTTGAACGACGTATTCGGCAGCGCCCGCTTGTCCTGCGGATCGCTGAACCTGCCCTGCGCGTCCGCCTGCCAGATCTCCAGCATGCAATCGACGACTGGCACGCCGTCGCCATCGAACACCGTTCCCTCGACGCGAATGCGCTCGCCCGAGGTATCCGGCGTCAGCAGATTGTTGTTGAACGCGTCGTTCCAGTCGTATTTGCCGTTCGGCGTCAGGCCATAGGCGAAATACGGACCGACGGTTTGCGACGGAGTGACTCCGTCCGGTTTCGCCTGTGACACTTACTTGTTCTCCATCGGCGTGGCGTTGCGCCCGCGCAGCACAATATTGAAGCGGTAGCACAGCGCCCAATCCGGCTTGGTGTTCTCCAGATCGAATGACGAGATCATCCGGTTGCGCGCCTTCTCGTCGGTGACCGAATTGAAGATCGGATCGAACGGAAACAGCGGATCGCCGGGGAAATACATCTGAGTCACCAGGCGCGAGACGAAGGAGTGGCCGAACACCGAGAAGTGGATGTGGGCGGGGCGCCAGGCGTTGTGGTGATTGCCCCAAGGGTAAGCGCCGGGCTTGATGGTGACGAAGCGATAGTAGCCTTGCGCGTCGGATAGCGCGCGGCCGGCGCCGGTGAAATTCGGATCGAGCGGCGCGGGATGCTGATCGACGACGTGGACATAGCGGCCGCAGGAATTGGCCTGCCACAGTTCGACCAGCGTGTTCGGCACGCCGCGGCCATCTTCATCAAGCACATGGCCGTGCACGATGATGCGCTCGCCGATCGGCTCGCCCTTGCCGTGAACCGTGAGGTCGTGATCGTTCGCGCGCACGGTCTCGTGGCCGTAGACCGGTCCCGTCAATTCCGACAGCGTATGGCGCATCGGAATCAGCGGCTTGGAGGGCGAACGCTTGACCGTACTCTTGTAGGCGGGAGACAGCCGCGGCGGATGCGCCGCGAGACTTTGCACTGGATAGACCAATGTCATGACGAATTCCTCCCTCGCATCGCAGTCGCCGCGCAAAATCGCTTTGCGGTTTTGTCGCGAAGCCGCGCTACCGGATCATTATATGACATAACTAATTTGGGAAAGGGCGATTTTTCATCCTCCCAAACCACTGTCTTAATTGACCTTTTCGATCGCGACCGCAACGCCTTGGCCGACGCCGACACACATGGTTGCCAAGGCAAGCTTCCCGCCCCGCTTCTCCATGCCGTGCACCGCCGTCAGCGCCAGCCGCGCGCCGCTCATACCGAGCGGATGGCCGAGCGCGATCGCGCCGCCATGCGGATTGACGAAGTCGGCATCGTCCTTGACGCCCAGTTGCCGCAGGCAGGCTATGCCCTGGGAAGCGAAGGCTTCATTGAGCTCGATCAAATCGAAGTCAGAGATCTTGATGCCGAGCCGCTCCATCAGCTTCTTCGTCGCCGGCACCGGGCCGATGCCCATGATGCGCGGCGGCACCGCGGCCGAGGCTAACCCTAGGATGCGCGCTCGCGGCGTCAGCCCGTGCCTCTTCACGGCGGCTTCGGAGGCCAGGATCATCGCCGCCGCGCCGTCATTGACGCCGGACGCGTTGCCCGCGGTCACCGTGCCGGGATTGCGTACGATCGGCTTCAATTTTGCCAATCCTTCGAGCGTCGTTTCGGGACGCGGATGCTCATCCTTGTCGACGGTGATGGGACCTGCCTTGCCGCCGGGCGCCTGGATCGGCGTGATTTCCTCGGCGAAATATCCCGAGGCGATCGCCGCGCCCGCGCGCTGCTGCGAGCGGATCGCCATCGCATCCTGGTCGGCGCGCGATACCTGGAATTCCTCGGCGACGTTCTCGCCGGTCTCCGGCATCGCATCGACGCCATACTGCGCCTTCAACAGGGGATTGATGAAGCGCCAGCCGATGGTGGTGTCGTAAATCTCGGCCGAGCGCGCAAACGCTTCCGGCGCCTTGCCCATCACGAAGGGTGCGCGCGTCATCGATTCGACGCCGCCGGCAATCGCGAAATCGATCTCGCCGGCGCGGATCGCGCGGCCCCCGGCGCCGACCGCATCGAGACCCGACGCGCAGAGGCGGTTCAGCGTCTGGCCGGGAACCGATTCCGGCATGCCCGCCAGCAACAGCGCCATCCGCGCGACGTTGCGGTTGTCCTCGCCGGCCTGGTTAGCGCAGCCGAAAAATACTTCGTCGACCTGCGACCAGTCGAGATTGGGATGCTTCGCCATCAGCGCCTTGATCGGGGCTGCGGCCAGATCGTCGGCACGCACCTTGGCGAGCGAACCGCCGAAACGGCCGATCGGGGTCCGGACGGCATCGCAAATGAATACATCACGCATAGAATTTCTCCCTGAATGCCGTGCTTTAGGCGTTGACCCAGATTTGATGGCGAGTTTTAGGAGCGCACCCGCGGCAGGTCAATTGAGGCATGGCTGCCCCGCGGCGCTTTCGCGAAGGGGCCGTCATGCTCCGGGCGTATAATCGGTCGAGCGGCCCCAGGCGTGGAAAACTCTGACAACGCAGGTAAGGGAATAGGACCAGGCGGCGAAATTTTGTAGCTTGCCGCCCGCAATGACGATCCAGCAATCCATCCCCTCCCCCGCTCCGCCCGAGGCCACGCCGGCGACCGACGCCCCTTCGCGCGTCACGCCGATGATGGAACAATATCTCGAGATCAAGGCCGCCCATCCCGGGCTCTTGCTGTTCTACCGGATGGGCGATTTTTACGAGCTGTTCTTCGAGGACGCCGAGATCGCCTCGAAGGCGCTCGGCATCGTGCTGACCAAGCGCGGCAAGCATCAGGGGATGGATATCCCGATGTGCGGCGTGCCGGTGGAACGCTCCGAGGATTATCTGCATCGCCTGATCAACGCCGGCCATCGCGTCGCCGTGTGCGAGCAGACCGAGAATCCGGCCGCCGCCCGCGCCCGCGGCAACAAGAGCGTGGTGGCGCGCGGCGTGGTGCGGCTGGTGACGCCGGGCACGCTGACCGAAGAAACGCTGCTCGATGCCCGCACCAACAATTATCTGCTGGCGATCGCGCGCGCCCGCGCCTCCTCCGCCGGCGACCGCATCGGGCTTGCCTGGATCGATATCTCGACCTCGGAGTTCATGGTCACGGAATGCTCGACCGCGGAACTGGCGGCGACGCTGGCGCGGATCAATCCGAATGAAGCGATCGTTACCGATGCGCTCTATGGCGATCCTGATCTGGGCGCGCTCTTGCGCGAACTGCCCTCAGTGACGCCCTTGACCCGCGACGTCTTCGACGGAGCCACCGCCGAACGGCGCCTGTGCGACTATTTCGCGGTCGCGACCATGGATGGCCTCTCCGCGATGTCGCGGCTGGAGGCGACCGCCGCGGCCGCCGCCGTCACTTATATCGACCGTACCCAGGTCGGAAAGCGCCCGCCGCTGTCGCCGCCGTCACGCGAGGCTGCGGGCACGACGATGGCGATCGATCCCGCCACCCGCGCCAATCTCGAACTGACCCGCACGCTTGCGGGCGAGCGGCGCGGATCGCTGCTGGATGCGATCGACTGCACGGTTACCGCCGCCGGCTCCCGTCTATTGGCGCAACGTCTGGCGGCGCCGCTCACCGACAGTGCGGCCATCGCGCGGCGGTTGGACGCGATTGCGACATTTGTTAGCGATAGCGCCGCACGTGACGATATCAGGACCACGCTGCGCGCCGCGCCCGATATGTCGCGCGCGCTGGCGCGGCTGTCGGTCGGTCGCGGCGGCCCGCGCGACCTTGCAGCTTTGCGCGACGGCATTCTCGCGGCAGACCAGGCGCTGGCTCGCCTCACGCAGCTCGAAGCCGCACCGGCTGAAATCATCGCCGTGATGGAGGCGCTGCGCCGCCCGTCGCGCGATCTGGCACGCGAATTCGAACGTGCACTCGCCGCGCAACTGCCGCTGATCAAGCGCGACGGCGGCTTCATCCGCGAAGGTTATGAGCCCGCGCTCGACGAGAGCCGGAACCTGCGCGACGCCTCCCGCCTCGTGGTCGCCGCGATGCAGGCGCGCTACGCTGACGATACCGGCATCAAGGCCCTCAAGATCCGTCACAACAACGTGCTCGGCTATTTCGTCGAGGTCACGGCGCAGCACGGCGACAAACTGATGGCTCCGCCGCTGAACGCGACCTTCATCCACCGCCAGACGCTGGCCGGGCAGGTTCGCTTCACCACCTCCGAGCTCGGCGAGATCGAAGCCAAGATCGCCAACGCCGGCGATCGCGCGCTCAATCTCGAACTGGATATCTTCGAGCGGCTCTCTGCGATCGCGCTCGCCGCCAGCGACGATCTGCGCGCCGCGGCGCATGCGTTCGCGCTGCTCGATGTCGCGACCGCGCTGGCGAAGCTCGCGATAGATGACAATTACGTGCGGCCAGAGGTCGACGGCTCGCTCGGCTTCGCCGTCGAGGGCGGCCGGCACCCCGTCGTGGAACAGGCCCTGAAACGCGACGGCCAGCCGTTCATTGCCAATGCCTGCGACCTCTCGCCGGGACCGGGCCAGAAGTCGGGCCAGATCTGGTTGATCACCGGCCCGAACATGGCTGGTAAGTCGACGTTCCTGCGCCAGAACGCCTTGATCGCGCTGATGGCGCAGATCGGCTCCTACGTGCCGGCGTCGCGCGCCCGGATCGGCGTCGTCGACCGCCTGTTCTCACGCGTCGGCGCGGCCGACGATCTCGCGCGGGGACGATCGACCTTCATGGTCGAGATGGTCGAGACCGCCGTGATTTTGAACCAGGCCAGCGAGCGCTCGCTGGTTATCCTCGACGAGATCGGCCGCGGCACGGCGACCTTCGACGGCCTGTCGATCGCCTGGGCCGCGATCGAGCATCTGCATGAAGCCAACCGCTGCCGCGCGCTGTTCGCCACGCATTATCACGAGCTGACCGCGCTCTCCGCCAAGCTGCCGCGGATGTTCAACGCCACCGTGCGCGTCAAGGAGTGGCAGGGCGATGTCGTATTCCTGCACGAGGTGCTGCCGGGCTCGGCCGATCGGTCCTACGGCATCCAGGTCGCCAAGCTCGCGGGCCTGCCTCCGGCCGTGATCGCGCGCGCCAAGTCGGTGCTGGCGAAGCTCGAAGCCCAGGACCGCGGCCAGACCGCGCGCGCACTCGCCGATGATCTTCCGCTGTTCGCCGTCCCCTCCCGCGCCGCCGCCGAAGCCGCAGCCCCGAGCGAGGCGGAGCTGTTGATGGAAGCGGTGAAGGCGCTGCATCCCGACGAGATGTCACCGCGCGAGGCGCTGGAGGCGCTTTACAAACTGAAGACGCTCGCATCGAAGGCGGACAAATGAAACAGGTCGCGACGCTGCTGGTGTGGCTCGCGCTTCTCTTCGGCCTGCCGCAGGTCCTGATCTGCGGCGTTATGATCTTTTCTTCGGGCTGGGCGATGCCGCTGGTGCTGATTTTCCTGCTGTCGCCATTCGTGCCGCTGATCCTGATGCAGGAAATCCGCCGCTGGCAGAGGTTGCCGCCGGCGGCGACAGCCAGCGCCGCGCTGCTGTCGATTGCTGTATCGGGCGGCTTCTATTGGATGCTCCATTATCGGATGCGCTAAAGATTCCATGCAAAGCGGAAGCAATGATGGCGATTAGTGTGCAGCCTTCCGCTTGCCCCACCAGAATAGGCCGAGATTCCACCCCACACATGTCGCGAGCGCCAGGCTCAGCCCTATCGTCGAGCCGAACTGCAGTGCTGTGACATGCAGCACGGCAATCGCGATGCCGAGCCCCATCAATCCCCAGGCGCTGTTGGCGAGCACGGCCGCGGTCGGCGGGCCACCGATCCGGGGATGCAGGATCAGCATCATCGAGGTGAACACGATCGGGAATAGCGCGATCATGCCGCTGATCTTGGGACCAACCCAGCTAGATGTCGTGACCACCGTCGCCACCAAGGTTGCGACCAGCGATGCCCGCAGCGGAATGTCGTACCAGCGCCGCCTGATCGGCGGCATTTTGGCGTGACGATAGCGGGCGAGCAGCGGCACGCAGATAGCAAAGGCAATGGCGTTCGCGATCAGGCCGCCGGTCAACGACCATTGCACCGAGCGGATGATCGCGGCGAGCACGAGCCATACGGCGACCGCCACGA
Organism: Bradyrhizobium sp. LMTR 3; assembly: GCF_001693485.1. Classification (GTDB taxonomy): domain Bacteria; phylum Pseudomonadota; class Alphaproteobacteria; order Rhizobiales; family Xanthobacteraceae; genus Bradyrhizobium. The sequence continues at coordinate 410,409 of NZ_MAXC01000023.1, read as the reverse complement.
GGCAACTAAGCAGGGCGCCGTGGCGCTGCGCGAGTACCACGTAAGTCAGACCGAGGAAGATCGTCGCAGCATTGATCGGCAAGCTCGCCAGCGCGCCCTCGGCGATGAAGGCCGCGTCATGATCGAGCGCGAGGAATACGTAGGACGGCCCCGCCGAGATCGGCAGCGTCGCGATCAGCGCACCGATGACGGGGCCCGAGCGTTCGGTGACGATGGAAGCCGTCACCACGAACCCCGCGGTGATCGCCATGCGCAGGCCGAGCGTCAGGATGAAGGCGAGTTCGGGGGACATGCTCTATCCGTCGTCCCTGCGAACGCAGGGACCCATACGCCGCGGCTGATCGATTTTGGGAGGTGCGGGCTGATACTTCCCGCACCAATGGACTTCGGAGGTAATGGGTCCTGCGTTCGCAGGGACGACGCCGAAGATTGCCTCACACCCGCTTCATCGACACCGAGACTTTCGGGCCGTTCTTGATGGTCTGATAGACCACGCAATAGCGTTCCGTCAGCTTGAGCAGCAGATCGAGTTTGTCCTGCGGCGCGTCGGTTGCGACCTCGAAGCGCAGGCGGATCTCCTCGAAGCCGACCGGGGCTTCCTTGTCGACGCCGAGCGTGCCGCGGAAATCCAGGTCGCCCTCGGCGATGACGTTGCCGGTCTTCAGGGTAATATCAGTGGCGGTAGCCACCGACTTCAGCGTCACGCCGGCGCAAGCGACCAGGGCTTCGAGCAGCATGTCGCCGGAGCAGAGCTCCAGGCCGGAGCCGCCGGTGGCGGGGTGCAGCCCAGCAACCGCCAGCGCGCGGCCGGTCTCGACCTTGCAGGCGATGCCTTCATGGTCGATCGAGCCTTTGGCTTTGAGGGTAATGACCGCGGCCGAGGGATCGGACTTGTAGCGTTCCTTGATCGGGGCCTGCATCGCGCGGAGTTCGGCGGCGTCCATTTTCTACTCCCGGATTTTTTTGTGCATCGGATATACTGGGCTATCGATGCGCTGTCATCACACACCCTCGTGGCTGCGCGCGTACCCCATCGGAAATCCCCACTTTTCCAACGGGTTATGGCTGGCATTCGCCGAGGCGGCGGCATAGCTTTGCGTTGATCGTACAATCGCCCGTGACAGCCCCTGCGCCGTCCGATATCGGGGAGATCATGGACAGCATCGTGACAGAGGACCGCTCCGGGGCGGATGACCGTTTCGATACCGCGCGGATCACCGCGGCGGTCGATGCGCTGGCCGAAAAACATGCCGGCCGCGAGGACGTGTTCCGCTCGGCGCTGGCGCAGTTGCTCAAGGCCGAGATGATCGCGGCGCGCGCCACAGCACAGGCCGTGCTCTTGAAGGATCGCCATGGCCGCCGCTGCGCGGAGCGGCTTTGCTTCATGCAGGACGAAATTATCCGTATCCTCTATGCGGCCGCGACGCGGCATCTCTATCGCTCGCACGTGCCCTCGGGCGCCGAGCGCATGGCGGTCGTCGCCACCGGCGGCTACGGCCGCGGCCTGATGGCGCCGGAATCCGACATCGATCTGCTGTTCATCCTGCCCTACAAGCAGACCGCCTGGGGCGAGCAGGTCGCCGAAGCCATTCTCTATTGCCTGTGGGACATGGGATTGAAGGTCGGCCACGCCACGCGCTCGGTCGATGAGTGTATCCGCCAGGCGCGCGGCGACATGACGATCCGCACCGCAATCCTGGAGACGCGGTTCCTGACCGGCGACCGGCCGCTCTATGACGAGCTGGTGGCCCGGTTCGATAAGGACGTCGTGCAGGGCACGGCTTCTGATTTCGTCACCGCCAAGCTTGCCGAGCGCGAGGAGCGGCACCGCCGCGCCGGGCAATCGCGCTATCTGGTCGAGCCCAACGTCAAGGACGGCAAGGGCGGCTTGCGCGACCTGCACACGCTGTTCTGGATCGCCAAATACGTCTACCGCGTGCGCGAGACCGGGGAGTTGGTCGAGCGCGGCGTGTTCGACGCGCAGGAATACCGCACCTTCCGCCGCTGCGCCGATTTCCTGTGGTCGGTGCGCTGCAATCTGCATTTCGTCTCGGGGCGCGCCGAGGAGCGGCTGTCGTTCGACATGCAGCGCGAGATCGCTGTCCGCCTCGGCTACACCGAGCACCCCGGCATGCAGGATGTCGAACGCTTCATGAAGCACTACTTCTTGGTCGCGAAGGACGTCGGCGACCTCACCGCGATCCTGTGCGCCAAGCTGGAAGAGGAGCAGGCCAAGCCCGCGCCCGTCTTGAGCCGGATGGTGGCGCGGCTGCGGCCGGCCGCCAAGCGGCGGCGGGTGCCCGACAGCGACGACTTCATCATCGACAACAACCGCATCAACCTCGCCGCGTCCGACGTCTTCAAGCACGACCCGGTCAACCTGATCCGCATCTTCCATCTGGCGCAGAAGAACAACCTCGCCTTCCACCCCGACGCGATGCGGACGGTGACGCGCTCGCTGAAACTGGTGAACAGCCAGCTTCGTGAAAATCCGGAAGCCAACCGGCTGTTCATGGAGATCCTGACGTCAAACGACGCCGAGACCGTGCTGCGGCGGATGAACGAGACCGGCGTGCTCGGTCACTTCATCCGCGCCTTCGGCAAGATCGTGTCGATGATGCAGTTCAACATGTACCACCATTATACGGTGGACGAACATCTGATCCGCTGCATCGGTTTCCTGCAGGAGATCGAGCGCGGCGGCAATGACGAGTTCACGGTCGCCAGCGACCTGTTCCGCAAGATCCAGCCCGAGCATCGCGCTGTGATCTATGTCGCAACCCTGCTGCACGACGTCGCCAAGGGCCGCCCGGAGGATCACTCGATCGCGGGGGCCAGGGTAGCGCGGCGGCTGTGCCCGCGGCTCGGCTTCAACACCGCCGACACCGAGCTGGTGGCGTGGCTGATCGAAGAGCATCTGACGATGTCGACGGTGGCCCAGTCGCGCGACCTCTCCGACCGCAAGACGATCGAGAATTTTGCCGCCGTCGTGCAATCCGTCGAACAGATGAAGCTTCTGACCATCGTGACCACCGCCGACATCCGGGGCGTCGGCCCCGGCGTGTGGAACGGCTGGAAGGCGCAGTTGCTGCGTACGCTGTATTACGAAACCGAGCCCGTGCTGACCGGCGGCTTCTCGGAAGTGAACCGCGCGCAGCGCATCGCGGTGGCACAGGCCGAATTCCGCGCTGCCTTCACCGAATGGCCGGAGGAGGAGCTCAATGCCTACATTGCGCGGCATTATCCCGCCTACTGGCTCAAGGTCGATCTGCAGCGAAAAATCCGCCAGGCGCGCTTTATCCGCGCCAGCGAACAGGCCGGGCATCAGCTCGCGATCAATGTCGGCTTCGACGAGGCGCGCGGCGTCACCGAATTGACGATACTGGCCACCGACCATCCGTGGCTGCTGTCGATCATCGCCGGCGCCTGCGCTTCCGCCGGCGCCAACATCGTCGACGCGCAGATCTACACCACCACCGACGGCCGCGCGCTCGACACCATCGCGATCTCCAGGGAATACGACCGCGACGAGGACGAGGGACGGCGCGCGACCCGCATCGGCGAGATGATCGAGCACGTGCTCGAGGGCAAATTGCGGCTGCCCGAAGTGGTGGCGCGCAAGGCCGCCAACCGCGGCAAGGTGCGCGCTTTCGTGGTCGAGCCCGAGGTCACCATCAACAACCAGTGGTCGGACCGCTACACCGTGATCGAGGTCTCCGGCCTCGACCGCCCCGGCCTCTTGTATCAGCTCACCACCGCGATCTCGAAGCTCAACCTCAACATCGCCTCCGCCCATGTCGCGACCTTCGGTGAACGCGCCCGCGACGTGTTCTACGTCACCGATTTGCTCGGCGCCCAAATCAACGCGCCGACCCGGCAGGCCGCGATCAAGAGCGCGCTGCTTCATCTGCTCGCTGCCGAGGACAACGTCGCCAAGCCGGCGGCGTGATCGATTATCATCGCTGCGCCGTAGGGTGGGCAAAGCGACCACGTCCGCCGTAGCTCCACGAGCGAGGGCGGAAGCGCGCCCACCATTCACGATAGCGGTCCGCCGAAATATGGTGGGCACGGCGCATGCGCGCCTTTGCCCACCCTACGCCGCTAACTGGTCCGTTCGGCCGCAGCCCGAGCGTGATACTCGAGCGCGATCGAGCTCGCAGCGACGAAGGTAAGGTAATTTGCCTGCGCAATCAGGAGGCCGAGATCGAACAGATCGAGTAGACCTTCCCAAGCGTTCTCTACCGGGACGGCGTTTGCTCGCCTGCCGCCATCGATAAGGGTGGGCTGGAACCTGCGGTCTCGGCGATTTGTTTCGGATGCGATGTCGTCAGAGCAACGGATTAGATGCAAGTGTGCTTTCGGCATATCAATCCCCGAAGTTCGGTCGGTGATCCCTAACGAGGCGGGTTTGATCACAGCGACGGTTGCGAGCGGCAAGGCGTCAGGTCATTGGGTCTTCCGTAACACTCTTCCCGCATGGCAATACCGGCGCTCTCCCGCCATCCGGTTAGCCAATCAGCGTATTCTTCGAGCAGGACCGGACCATTGAACGGAGGTTGATCCAAACGTTCCATTCGGTTGCGCGGACCATACCGAGGTTTAGGATCGCCGCTTGGCCCTTGCGCGACGGAAGATCGCGCCCGAGGAGCCACGGAGGACCAGCCAACTTTGCCCTCCGGGCCTGCGAAAAGCTGCTAGTATCCAGCCTGTTAGGAGGCGAGTTGTTGCCGCTGATGGACGCGAACACCTGGCGACGCAGCGCCGCTCGCGATGGCCGAGTGTCAGTGCTGATGATGCGGAAGCCGACGATAAAGTCCCTGAGCTCGGCCGAGCAATGGTTGCTCGGCAGCATGGCGCTGGCGTTGGGAGCGGTGGCCGGAATCTGGCTGCTGATCGGTCCCACACCGATGGCCGCGCCTCATTTCATTGCGATCGTGCTGCTGATCGCTTCGATTGCCGCCTCATTGATCATGATGGGCCTGGTGGGGCGTACCCGACGGCAGGTGGAAGCCATGCTTGAGGGCCGGGTGAGCGCCGAAGCGCGCGCGATCGAGACGCTGCGCCACAGCGAGGCGCAATGGAAGGAGGTATTCGAGCATAACCCGGTGATGTACTTCATGGTCGATGCGACCGGAACCGTGCTGTCCGTCAACACATTCGGCGCCGCACAACTTGGCTACACCGTCAGCGAATTGCTTGGGAAATCCGTGCTGAAAGTCTTTCCTGCCGACGAGCAACGCGCCGCCCAGAGCAATGTCGCCATATGCCTGGAGAATATCGGCCAGACCCACAATTGGGAGATATGCAAGGTTCGCAAGGACGGCTCAACGCTCTGGGTTCGTGAAAACGCCAAGGCCGTGCGGCGGCTGGACGGCCGATTGATCGTCCTGATCGCGTGCGAGGACATCACGGAGCGCAAGCAGGCCGAAAATGCGCTGCGGCAGAGTGAAATGTATTTGGCCGAAGCCCAGCGATTGAGCCGCACCGGCAGCTTCGGCTTGCGCGTCGCCAGCGGCGAGCTCATCTGGTCGGAAGAGACCTTCAGAATATTTGGATTCAAAAAGGCCCCGTCCATCAAGCTCGCCACCGCCATTCAACGCATTCATCCGGACGATCGCGGACGCGCACAACGGACCATCGACCGCGCGTCCAGCGAGGGCCGGGACTTCGCGCATAGCTATCGATTGCTGATGCCCGACGGCTCGATCAAGCATGTCCACGCCACCGCGCATGCGGTGAAGGACGAATCCGGCGCCATCGAATTCGTTGGGGCGGTAACCGATATCACGGCCCGCAAGCAGGCCGAGATGGAATTGCATGAAGCGCAGGCGACGCTTGCGCATGTCACGCGCGTCACTGCGCTTGGCGAACTTGCCGCCTCGATCGCCCACGAGGTGAACCAGCCGCTCGCCGCCGTGGTCACCAATGCCGCCGCATGCCAGCGTTGGCTCGACCGTGAGCCTCCCGATCTGAAGGAAGCGCGCGGGACAGTGGAAGCGATCATCAAGGACGGCAATCGTGCCGGCGAAGTGATCCAGCGGGTCCGCGCGCTCGTGAGCAAGGCGACCGATCAGAAGGCAGCGCTTCACATTAACGATGTCATCAACGAGGTCATCAGCCTGGTGCAGCATGAGCTGCTCAACCACCGGGTATCGTTCCGGCTCGAACTCTCCCCCGACCTGCCGCTGGTCATCGCCGATCGGGTCCAGTTGCAGCAGGTCATTCTCAACCTGGTCATCAATGGCATCGAGGCGATGCAGCCGGTCACGGACAGGCCGCGGGAACTGGTGATCCGGACATGCCAGGACGATATCAGGCAGATCGTGGTGACGGTGAAGGACTGCGGCGTCGGGCTGGCAGCCGAGAATGCTGGCCGCCTGTTCGACGCCTTCTTCACCACCAAGTCCAGCGGCATGGGAATGGGACTGTCGATCTGCCGCTCCATCATCGGCGCTCATGGCGGACGGCTGTCCGCGTCCGGAAATGCCGGCCCTGGCGCGACATTCCAGTTCACCTTGCCATCAAACCAGGAGGGAGCGCCGTGACCGGACGCCCGGCATCGCCTTCCACCCTCGCAACCGCCGAGGAACCGGTCGTCTTCGTCATCGACGACGACGCATCGGTACGTGAGTCACTGAGCAATCTCTTTCGCTCAGTGGGATTGCGCGCCGAGGCATTCGCTTCGGCTCACGATTTTCTGCAGTACAAGCTTCCGAATGCCCCCAGTTGTCTGATTCTTGACATCAGGCTGCCCCGGCTGAGCGGCCTCGACTTTCAGGCCGAACTGGCCAAGGCCGACATTCACATTCCGATCATCTTCATGACCGGTCATGGCGATATTCCGATGACGGTCCGCGCAATGAAGGCCGGCGCCGTCGATTTTCTGACCAAGCCTTTCCGCGATCAGGACATGCTGGATGCCGTAACCGCGGCAATCGAGCGCGACCGCAACAGCCGCGGCGAAGCGATGGTTCTCTCGGAGCTGCACACGCTTTTCGCGACGCTAACTCCCCGGGAGCGGCAGGTGATGGCGCTGGTGACGTCGGGGCTCATGAACAAGCAGATCGCGGCCGAAATCGGCCTGGCGGAGATCACCGTGAAGATACATCGCGGGCATATCATGCGGAAAATGGGAGCGAAGTCGCTGCCCGATCTGGTACGGATGGCCGAGCTACTCGGAATCGGGCCTGCATCCGGCCGGTCGCAAACCTAAGTATGATTTTCCCTCGCTGATTTGCAGCGCACTCTCCCGAGACGCGGCGGCACAGCAAAAAACATCCTCTGGTCGTCTCCAGAAAGTATCGCCTTGTCCAATCGGGCCATATCAATCATCGACGACGACGGGTCGGTTCGCGCCGCGACCCAGAATCTCGTCAGGTCGCTTGGTTACGTCGTCCATTCATTTGCGTCGGCCGAGGAGTTCCTGCAATCGCCGCATCTGAATGACACTTCGTGCGTGATAACGGATGTCAGAATGCCCACCATGAGCGGGCTCGAGCTGCAAGCTCATTTACTCGCCACCGGGCATCGCTTTCCCTTCATCTTCGTCACGGCCTTTTCGGTCGAAAGCGACCGCGCCCGGGCCATGAAGGCGGGAGCGACCTGCTTTTTGAGCAAGCCGTGCGATGGGGAAGCGCTGATCAAATGCCTCGAAGCGGCGCTGGCGCCAGATGGCGCGGCAGCAAGCAAATGAGCCGATCCGGGCGAGCCGGCATACATAAGGATGATCTCGCCAAACATCTGGACGAATTGAAGACAAGCCCCGACCGCGCCAGACTTCGCATCGTCCTTCGAGAAGCGAAGGGCGAAAAGCATCACACATTTTGACCAGCAAGTGGCAATTCCTCGGAAGGAGGTCGCCATGCGTACAGAACTGCGTTGCGTCGAGTGTGACAGCGAAGGCCCCAAAATAATCTCGCTGCGAAATCCAGCACGCGAACGCTATTGCGGGCGCTTCTGTCTCGACAAGGGCCACGAGAGTTTCATTCGCTGGTTACGGCGTGCCAATACGGAGATCGCGTCATGAAAAATTGTTGCGGAAATCCGGAATGCAAGCGTCCCTTCGGGCTGGTCCGGCGTAGCTGGTACTTCCAGCAGTTTTGTTCGGCGAAGTGCCGCGAGATCTACAAGCGTCAACTGGAGCGCAACCGGACATATTGGAAGTGGCTTTACCAGGTGCCGGAAACTGCGGCGCGCAGAGACCATCTATCGTGCCGGTGATCGCGGAGGAGCCAGCATGGCAACAGTAAATGCGATGCTGGTGGGCGCGTTACTGGCGTGGGGACCTCTGCTGATTGTATTCATCTATATCCTTCGCGACATGCGAAACGCGCCCCGTGACCCCGATTGACTTGAAACGGCGGAATGTCCCCAAACATCACTGCAAGCCGGCTCGCTCGATCCGCCGCTCCCTATTCTTGATCCCCTCGCGCTTTCATTGATTTGTAGGGTGGGCAAAGCGAAAGCGTGCCCACCATTTCACGTACGGCAAGAATGGTGGGCACGTCGCTGCGCTCCTTTGCCCACCCTACACTACGCGCTGCGCCCGTTCGCAGGCTAATCTCCACGCCCTCGTGCTTGAGCAGCCAGCGCTTGCGCTCCAGCCCGCCGCCGTACTTCACCAGCGAACCATTGGCGCCGATCAGGCGGTGGCAGGGCAGGACCACGCTGATCGGGTTCGAACCGTTGGCGTGGCCGACGGCGCGGACGGCGCGCGGCATCCGAAGTTTTGCGGCGAGCGCGCCATAGCTCATCGTCGTCCCTGCCGCGATCTTCGGCAGCGCGTTCCAGACCTTCTGCTGGAACGGCGTGCCGGCGACGCGCCATTCGATCGCTGCGAGGCGGTCGAGGTCGCCCTTGAAGTAGCCGGTCAAGGCGGCGCGCAAATCGCGCGGCGCCCGCCCGTTGTTCAAGTTCACCGCGCCATAATGCAGGCGCAGCAATTGCTTCATGCGCGGCTCGTAGTCCTCCCAGTCCAGCGCGCGGAGCAGGCCGTCCGCATCGGTGACCAATAGCGCCGTGCCGATCGGCGTTGGCAGGCGGTCGAGGTTGAAGCTCTCCAGCATCGTCATCCCTGAAAATTAGCGGCAAGCGACCCGCACTTTTCACCCAGCAGCGTGCTGGCGTCCACCCGAATTCCGATGCCGGTCGGCCGGATCCTCTGCGTGCGCGCGGCGCTCGCTGTGGTGCTGCTCTGGCTGGCGTAACGGCCTCCCCGTACCGCCTTGCATTGGCAAAACCGTTCCGCCAAACTCGCTTCCCAACGATGACGTCCGGCCTTCCGAACGGATGACCGGAACAGGATCATCGGTCGAGATCAAGGGAAGGGAGCGGCGATATGAGAAGTGGCGTTCTTCATCTGATCGCAGGCACGGCGGTCGCGATCGCGCTGGCGTCACCCGCCAACGCGCAGAAGAAATACGATACCGGCGCGAGCGATACCGAGATCAAGATCGGCCAGACCGTTCCGTTCTCAGGACCGGCCTCCGCCTATGCCGGCATCGGCAAGACGCAGGCCGCCTATTTCAGGATGATCAACGAAAAAGGCGGCATCAACGGCCGCAAGATCAATCTGATCCAGTATGACGACGCCTACTCGCCGCCGAAAGCCGTCGAGCAGGTGCGCAAGCTGGTCGAGAGCGACGAGGTGCTGTTCACCTTCCAGATCATCGGCACGCCCTCGAACGCTGCCGTGCAGAAATATCTCAACGCCAAGAAAGTGCCGCAACTCCTCGCCGCGACCGGCGCCTCGAAATTCACCGACCCCAAGAACTTTCCCTGGACCATGGGATACAATCCCAATTACCAGTCCGAGGGGCGCATCTACGGCAAATACATTCTGCAAAATCATCCCAGCGCCAAGATCGGCATTCTCTATCAGAACGACGATCTCGGCCGCGACTACGTCACGGGCCTAAAAGAAGGGCTCGGCTCCAAGGCCGCGTCAATGATCGTCGCCGAAGTCTCCTACGAGCTGACCGATCCGACCATCGACTCGCAGATCGTCAAATTGAAAGCAGCCGGCGCCGACCTGCTCTACGACGCCTCGACGCCGAAATTTGCGGCGCAAGCTATCAAGAAGGTTGCCGACCTCGGCTGGAAGCCGGTCCATATCCTCGACATCAATGCGAGCCCGGTCTCGGCGACGCTGAAGCCGGCAGGCCTCGACATCTCCAAGGACATCATCTCGACCAACTACGGCAAGGATCCGGGCGATCCGCAGTGGAAGGACGATCCCGGCATCCAGGCCTATTTCGCCTTCATGGACAAATATTACCCGGAGGGCGACAAGCTCAACACCGTCAACACGTACGGTTATGCGACGGCGGAATTGCTGGTGAAGATCCTGCAGCAATGCGGCGACAATCTCACCCGCGAAAACATCATGAAGCAGGCGGCCAATCTGAAGAACGTCACCGGCAGCCTGTCGCTACCCGGCATGGTCACCAACACCTCTCCGACCGACTACCGCATCAACAAGCAGATGCAGATGATGAAGTTCAACGGCGAGCGCTGGGAACTGTTCGGCCCGATCATCGAGGATACCGGACCGAGCGGTTAAGCTCGGGTTTTCGTCGGATAATCTCCCGTGTCCCGGACGCGGTGCAGCGCCCCTGGGCGATGCACCGCAGGGCCGGGACCCATCGCGCCGCACGTGGACCCCGGATCAGCAGCGCACCACGCCGCCGACGCGGCGCGCTGCGCTGCATCCGGGGAACGCGCGCTAGGTGCATAATTCCGCGCCCCGCGAGAGGCACTGGATTCTTTTTGTGCAGGCGGAACCCGCCTCCTTCCAAAAATCCTGCATCTCAACCGCGTCTTGCATTGCAACATGGCTTCCGCCACTATTGCGGCAGCGGTGAGGCGCGCCCGGCCTAACGGCAGCGGGCAAGCTCATCGGCTCAATCATAAACTCACGAGGAATGCAGCATTATGAGGAAGGGTATTTTCCATCTGGCCACCGGTACGGCGCTCGTGCTTGCGCTGTCGGTCTCGACGGCATCGGCGCAGAAAAAATACGACACCGGTGCGACCGATACCGAGATCAAGATCGGGCAGACCAATCCATTCAGCGGCCCCGCCTCCTCCTATGCCACGATCGGCAAGACGCAGGCGGCCTATATCAAGATGATCAACGACCAGGGCGGCGTAAACGGCCGCAAGATCAATCTGATCCAGTATGACGACGCCTACTCGCCGCCGAAAGCGGTCGAGCAGGTGCGCAAGCTGGTCGAGAGCGACGAGGTGCTGCTGACCTTCCAGGTTCTCGGAACGCCCTCGAACGCAGCGGTCCAGAAATATCTCAACTCGAAGAAGGTGCCGCAGCTATTCGCCGCCACCGGCGCGTCGAAGTTCACCGATCCGAAGAATTTCCCGTGGACGATGGGCTTCAACCCCAACTACTTCGTCGAAGGGCGCATCTACGGCCAGTACATCCTGAAGGAACATCCGAACGCCAAGATCGGCATCCTCTATCAGAACGATGACCTCGGTAAGGACTATCTGAACGGCATCAAGGCCGGCCTCGGCGACAAGGCTGCGAAGATGGTGGTGGCGGAAGCTTCCTACGAAGTCTCCGATCCGACCATCGATTCGCAGATCCTCAAGATCAAGGATGCCGGCGCGGACCTGTTCTTCTCGGCGACGACGCCCAAGCAGGCGGCACAGGCGATCAAGAAGATCGCCGAACTCAACTGGAAGCCGGTGCACATCCTCGACATCAACGCGACATCCGTCGGGGCAGTCATGAAGCCGGCGGGGCTCGAAGCCTCCAAGGGCGTGATCAGCGTCAACTACGGTAAGGATCCGCTCGATCCGACCTGGAAGGACGACCCCGGCATGAAGAAGTATTTCGAGTTCATGGCGAAGTATTATCCCGAGGGCGACAAGGACTCGAGCTTCAACTCCTATGGCTACATGACCACGCAATTGCTGATCCATGTATTGAAGGCATGCGGTGACAATCTGACCCGCGAGAACGTGTTGAAGCAGGCCAGCAACCTGAAGAACGTTCAACTCGACCTGCTGCTGCCGGGCATCTCGGTCACCACCACGCCGACCGACTATCGCGTCAACAAGCAGTTGCAGATGATGAAGTTCAACGGCGAGCGTTGGGAAATGTTCGGCCCGATCCTCGAGGACAAGGGTCCGGCGGGCTAGGCCCGTTGAGCCAACAGAATGATCGGCGGAAGAGCGATCGGCGGTCCTTCGGGACCGCCGATTTTTTGTAGGGTGGGCAAAGCGAAGCGTGCCCACCCTACGAATCCGGCGCTACTTCGGAATCTCCCCGAACGTCTTGCCGGCCGGCAGCACGGCATGGCGGATCAGGCGGGAATCCTCGACCGCGGCCTGGCGGTGCTTCACCGCCTCGCGGTAGACGGGATCGCGGATCATTTCCGCGAACGCAGTGACGCTTGGGTATTCGGCGATGAAGCAATGGTCCCAGCGCTCGTCTTGCGGCCCGATCAGCATCAGCTCGAACCTGCCCTGCCATACGATCCGTCCGCCGAGCCGTTCGAACACCGGTCCGCTCTCGCGCCCATAGGCCGCATAGGCTTCCGCGCCGGTCGCCTTGCGGCCGTCGGGATAGGCCGCCTCGGCGCGCAGCCGGACGAGGTTGAGCATGTGGATCGGACCCGGCCGGTCATTGGCTTTGAATTGCGCGAACACTTCCTTGGTCGGATCGATGTGGCCCATGCCGCCTTCTCCTGCAAACGCTGTCGTTTGCGCCAATCCTAATACGGCTCCGCCGCACCTCCTAATCCCGCATTAACCTTTCCGTAACCGACCCTTAAACAGCGACCGTTAGCGTGCGGCGGGACGGGTGTGAACGGCGTTTGGCATGGCGTGGGGACGGAAAAAGAGCGGCGGACGCAAGGAGCCGCTGTTCGGGCTTCCGGCAGCGCTCGCGGAGCTGCGTCTCTCGCCCGAGGATCGCATTCCGGCTGCCACCGACGACGACGACAAACCGAAAAAGCCAGTGCCGAAGCGCAAGCACGAAGACGACGAGGACGAGCCGCCGCGCGAGCGCAAGCCGCGTGGCGCCAAAAGCGGTGCGAAGCGGCGCTCGAAACGCCGCTTCAGGTTTGGCCGTCTCGTTTATTGGGGCGCGGTGCTCGGCCTGTGGGCGGCGATCGCGATCATCGGCGTCGTGGTCTGGGTCGGCGCGCATCTGCCGGCAATCCAGTCGCTGGAAATTCCAAAGCGCCCGCCGACCATCCAGATTGTCGGCATCGACGGCAGCGTACTGGCCTCGCGCGGCGAAGCGCCGGGCGCCAATGTCGCGCTGAAGGATCTGCCGCCCTATCTGCCGAAGGCGTTCATCGCCATCGAGGACCGCCGCTTCTATTCGCATTACGGCATCGATCCCGTGGGCATTGCACGCGCGGCGGTCGCCAACATCCTGCATCGCGGCGTTTCGCAGGGCGGCTCGACGCTGACGCAGCAGCTCGCGAAGAACCTGTTCCTGACCCAGGAACGGACGATCGCGCGCAAGCTGCAGGAAGTGGAGCTCGCGCTCTGGCTGGAGCGCAAGCACTCCAAGAACCAAATTCTCGAGCTTTACCTGAACCGCGTCTATTTCGGCTCCGGCGCCTATGGCGTCGAGGCGGCGGCGCAGCGTTATTTCGGCAAGTCGGCCAAGAACGTCACGGTCGCGGAGGCCGCGATGCTGGCCGGCCTCGTCAAGTCGCCGTCGCGGCTGGCGCCGAACCGCAACCCCGAGGGCGCGGAAGCACGCGCCGGAATCGTGCTCGCGGCGATGGCGGACGCCAAGTTCATCAGCGACGCCCAGGCCAAGGCCTCGATCGGACATCCCTCCTACAACGTGAAGCCGGCCGGCGCCGGCACCATCAACTACGTCGCCGACTGGATCGGCGAAGTGCTCGACGATCTCGTCGGCCAGATCGACCAGAGCATCGTGGTCGAGACCACGATCGATCCGAAGCTGCAGAGCGTGGCGGAAGCCGCGATCATCGACGAGCTGGCGGCCAAGAGCGTGAAGTTCCATGTCACGCAAGGCGCACTGGTAGCGATGACGCCCGACGGCGCGGTGCGCGCCATGGTCGGCGGGCGGAACTACGCCGAGAGCCAGTATAATCGCGCCGTCACCGCCAAACGCCAGCCCGGCTCGGCGTTCAAGCCGTTTATCTACCTGACCGCGATCGAGGGCGGGCTTTCGCCGGAAACGATCCGGCAGGACGCGCCGCTCGACCTGAAAGGTTGGCGGCCGGAGAACTATACGCATGAATATTTCGGCTCGGTGACGCTGACGCAGGCGCTGGCGATGTCGCTCAACACGGTCGCGGTGCGGCTCGGCCTGGAAGTGGGGCCGAAGAACGTGGTGCGGACCGCACACCGGCTCGGGATTTCATCAAAACTCGAGGCCAATCCCTCGATTGCGCTCGGCACTTCTGAGGTGTCTGTCATTGAGCTGGTCGGCGCCTATGCGCCGTTTGCCAATGGCGGGCTCGGCGTCTCCCCGCATGTGGTGACGAAGATTCGCACCAACGAAGGCAAGGTGCTGTACAGGCGCACGGCCGATCCGCTCGGCCAGGTGATCGGGCCGCGCCATGTCGCGATGATGAACACCATGATGCAGGAGACGTTGCTCTCGGGCACCGCGCGGAAAGCAGAGATTCCGGGCTGGATGGCCGCCGGCAAGACCGGCACCAGCCAGGATTTCCGCGACGCCTGGTTCATCGGCTACACGGCCAACCTCGTCACCGGCGTCTGGCTCGGCAATGACGACAACTCGCCGACCAAGAAGGCGACCGGCGGCGGCCTGCCTGTGGAAGTATGGACCCGCTTCATGCGCACGGCGCATCAGGGCGTGCCGGTGGCGGGCCTGCCGAACGCGCAGCGCGGCGGATTTTTGTCGAACATGTTCCAGACCGCGTCGCAGGTTGGTGCACAGCCGAGTCCCTCGGCGCCGGTCCCATCAGGCGGCGGATATCGGCCTGCGCCGGCGCGAACTCCCCCGCCGCCACCCAATCCAAATGCTCGCCCCGAGGCGGCGGCAGGACTCGATGGCTGGCTGGTGGATCGGCTGTTTGGAAGGTAGCGATACGCGCGCCACTTAGCTGGTCGTCATACCCCGCGAAGGCGGGGTATCCAGTACGCCGCGGCTTCTCAATGAATTACCACCGTCTCTGGAATACTGGGCGCCCGGTCAAGCCGGGCGATGACAGTAGTGCGTGTGGGAACAACTATTCCTCGACCCCGTACCGGTGCAAATCGTTGCCATGGGTGTCGAGCCAGCGCTTGGCGCGTTCGACGTGATCGCAGATGCGGTCGACGACCCTCCAGAACCTGGCTGAATGGTTCATCTCGACGAGATGCGCCACCTCATGGGCGGCGAGATAGTCGAGCACGTAAGGCGGCGCGAGGATCAATCGCCAGGAATACGACAACGACCCGGCCGACGTGCATGACCCCCAGCGGCTCGACTGATCGCGGATCGACACCCGCCTGACCCGCACGCCGAGTTCCGCGGCATAGGCGAGCGATGCCTTGTGCAGATCCTTGCGCGCTTCGCGCTTGAGAAAGTCGTGGACACGTCGGTCCATGTGATCGTAGCCGCCGGCCACGCACAAAATCTTCTCGCCGCTGTCGCGGGTTTCGGTCCACACCGTGCCGCGTTCGCCGGCGCGATGCACCAGGCGATGCGGCACGCCGCGCAACGGTACGATCGTGCCGGGTTGAAAGGGTGCAGCCTTCGGCAAACGGCCGAGACGGGCGGCGATCCAGCCGCCGTGAAGCTGCGCAAAGTCCTTGGCTTCCGCGAGCGTGCCGCGCGGCGGCATCGTCAGGATGGCTTCGCGATCGGTTGGATGAATGCGCAAGGTGTAACGCCGCGCCCGCCGATGTCGGCGCAGCCTGATCGCAAAGACTTGCGAGCAGTGTTTGACCAAAAGAGTCGCGGGTTCGGCGGGCCGCCGATAAAGGAGGGCGCGAGTAGCCATTTCTTGGAGTCCGGGGAGCAGGAGTTCGCCCGGATTCTGCCATATCCGCCGCCAAGGAAATCGCATCTAAATCGCTCGGCGCAAAAAACAAATCATTTGCCCAATATACAGGGGTTGGGCGGCGTTCAGCCCCTAGGGGCAGGGGCTGGAACCCAAAATTTCTGACGGAACCGGACGTCAAAAAGGCCATCAAGGAGTGAGTCTGAACTCACCCCTTGATTCGGCCGGAATCCGGATTGTTTGAATCTTCTCAGCAACTTATCGGCGACCCGGAATCGGTGCCGCCGACGCACTATTCGGCCGCACGGACCAATGTTGGCTTGATCTTAGCCGCTGACTCATTGGTACTCGTCGCCGACATCATGAAATCGGAGATGCGCGGCACGATTTCGGAACGGAATCGCGATCCATTGAACACGCCGTAATGTCCGACGCCCTTTTGCACGTAATGCACGCGGCGATGATCGGGAATATGGGGGCACAAAGCGTGCGTCGCTTCGGTCTGGCCGAGCCCGGAGATGTCGTCGTTCTCGCCTTCCACCGTCATCAGCGCCACGCGCCGGATCTTTGACGGATCGACCGGCTTGCCGCGATGGGTCATCTCGCCCTTGGGCAGCGCGTGCTTGACGAACACGAGGTCGACGGTCTGCAGGTAATACTCCGCCGTCAGATCCATGACCGCGAGGTACTCGTCATAGAACTCGCGGTGCTTGTCGACCATGTCGCCGTCGCCCTTCACCAGATTGTTGAACAGCGCCTTGTGCGCGTCGGTGTGGCGGTCGAGGTTCATGCTGATGAAGCCCGAGAGCTGCAAAAAGCCCGGATAGACGTCGCGCATCACGCCGGGATGCGGGAACGGCACTTTGGTGATGACATGGTTGCGGAACCAGTCGATGCCGCGCTCGGCCGCGAGGTTGTTCACCGAGGTCGGGTTGCGGCGGGTATCGATTGGGCCGCCCATCAAGGTCATCGACAGCGGCACGAAGGGGTCGCGCACGGCTTCCATCACGGA
The DNA here is from genome assembly GCF_001693485.1 of Bradyrhizobium sp. LMTR 3. Lineage (GTDB taxonomy): Bacteria > Pseudomonadota > Alphaproteobacteria > Rhizobiales > Xanthobacteraceae > Bradyrhizobium. The sequence goes on along the minus strand of NZ_MAXC01000023.1, from coordinate 393,435 downwards.
GACCGCCGCCACCACGGGCACCGAAGGCTGACACACCGCGATCACATGCATGTTGCCGCCGAGCACATGCAGCATCTCGATGACGTAATCGACGTAGTCATCGAGATCGAAGCGGCCCTCGGTGAGAGGAACCATGCGCGCGTCGGACCAGTCGGTGATGTAGACTTCATGCGTCGGCAGGAACGCCTCGACCGTGCCGCGCAGCAGCGTCGCGTAATGGCCGGACATCGGCGCCACGATCAAGACGCGCGGATGGGGCGCGCGCAGCGGCCGGGTCAGCTTGCGATCGAAGTGCAGCAAACGGCAGAACGGCTTTTCCCAGATCGAGCGGACCTCGACAGGCGTCTGGATGCCGTTGACCTCGGTGAAGTCGAGCCCCCATTCGGGCTTGCCGTAGCGGCGCGTGGTGCGCTCGAACAATTCGCAGGCCGCCGCGATTGATTTGCCGAATTGGGTGTGCGACCACGGATTAAGCGGGTTTTGAAACAGGATCTTGGTGGCGTCGGTCACGGCCCGTGCCGGATTGAGCGACGCGTGGCCCATTTCGTACATCCAGTACATCGGCGTCGTGAGCGCCGGACTGCCTTCGGCCACCAGCGGCGGTGCGCCGCCAAACTCACCAATCGGCATTTTATGTCTGACCTTCTGTTTGCGCCGCAGCATAGTGCAGAATGCGTAATATTGCGTCAATGCACCGAACGGGCCTGTCCACTCGCCAAAAGGCGTAGAAACCCCGGAAAACCACGGGAATCTGTGACTTATTCGCCACCCCCGAGCAAAGATCCGTGATGTTTGGCACTGCGCAAAAGGGCGAGGAATATCGCAAAGGAGGCGACGAACAGTACCGCGTTGATGGCCAGCGACCAGACCATCAGGTCGGCCCTGAACACGTGATCGATCAGGAGCGCGCGCATGCCCTCGAACACATAGGTCGGCGGCAACACCCACGCAATCCATTGCAGCCAGGCGGGCAGTACCGCGACTGGATAGTAGACGCAGGCGAGCGGCATCAAACCGAACATCATCGTCCAGACGATGCTCTCGGCGCCGAGCCCGTTGCGCAGCACCAGGCCAGAAACAAAGATCCCGATCGACCAGCTCGTGAAGATCAGATTGCAGAAGAACGCGATCAGCGGCAGGCCGATCGCGAAGAAATTGAAATCGAAGAAGAACAGCGCCAACAGCGTCATCGGAATCACGCCGATCGCGAGCCGGATCAGGCTCATGATCATCAGCGAGATCAGAAACTCGATCGGCTTCAGCGGGCTCATCATGAGGTTGCCGAGGTTGCGCGCCCACATCTCCTCGAGAAACGAGATCGAAAAGCCGAGCTGCCCGCGGAACAGGATGTCCCACAGAATCACCGCGCCGATGAGCGTGCCGCCGGCGCGCGCGAAGAAATTGTCATTCTGCGCGATGTAGTTCTGCAGAAAGCCCCAGGTGATGATCTGCAGCGCCGGCCAGTAGACCAGCTCCAACAGCCGCGGCCACGACGACATCAGGAGATACCAGTAGCGCAGCACCATCGCCTGGATGCGGTGCGCGGAAATCCCGTGATGGGTGGCGGTAGCGCTCATGGCGCGGTCTCCGCCACCCGGCCGCGCGCGACGTCGAGGAACACGTCTTCCAGCGTGGTGCGGTTGTAGCGCGCCATGATCTGGTCGGGACTGTCGTCATCCTCGATGCGGCCGCGCTTCATGATGATGACGCGGTCGCACAGCCGCTCCACTTCCAGCATGTTGTGCGAGGCCAGCAGGATGGTGGCGTCATGTGTCCTGCGATAGTTCTGCAAATGCTGCCGCACCCAGTCGGCGGTATCCGGATCGAGCGAGGCCGTCGGCTCGTCGAGCAACAGCAGCTCCGGCTGGTTGATCAGCGCCTTCGCCAGCGCGACGCGGGTCTTCTGTCCGGCCGATAGCTTGCCATTGGCGCGATCGAGAAAATCTTTCAGGTCGAGGTCGGAGGCGAGCCGCTCGATGCGCTCGGCGAGATTCTCCACCGCATAGAGCCGGCCGAAAATGGTGAGGTTCTGCCGCACCGTGAGCCGCATCGGCATGTCGACATACGGGCTCTCGAAATTCATCCGCCCGAGCACCTCGGCACTCTGCTCCGGCATCGCGTGTCCCAGCACCTGAACGCGGCCCGAGGTCGGCAGCACGAGCCCCATGATCATGGCAATGGTCGTGGTCTTGCCGGCGCCATTGCCGCCGAGCAGCCCGGTGACGCTGCCGCGCGCGATCCGGAACGAGATATCGTCGACCGCGCGGGTGGTCTTGTAGAGTTTTATCAGATGCGCAACCTCGATCGCGGCGGGACCTTGCGGCCCGGCCGCGGGCGATTGCGCTGGTACTGTCTCGCTATCGGCCATTACGGGGACGTTCATTGGGCCATAGCAGCGGCAAGCGCAAGAGCTCATCATGCCGAGGCCTGCCGCGTTCGCCAAAACCTCCGCGGACGGACAGCGGAATGCAGATCCCTTGCCTAGCTGTTGGACTTTCCTTTGTTAGGGGGATTCCGATCCTTCAGCATCGGCCTTGATAGCCGTGGAAGGCGTGCGATGTTTCTCAAGCACGGGGCCTTCATTGCCTTCGAACAGTATGCGCTGTGCGGCACCCTCAAGATCGTCGTATTGCCCATTCTTCAAGGTCCACATGAATGAGGCTAGCCCCACCAGCCCCATCCCGATCGCAATCGGAACCAGAAAGAAGAAATCGATCATGACAGAGCCTCGCGGACGTTAACGCCGTGAGCCCGGCGCGCTACAACGTCATGCTGCACCCGGCTGCACCGCGCGATAAGCGTGCCAAGTGGCATGTCCGAGCAGCGGATAGATCACGACCAGTCCAAGCATGGCAGTTGCAAGGCTCAGCAGGAACAGCACCAGCACGATTGTCGCCCAGATAAGCAGGACGCGCAGATTGCTCCAGACCAATGCCATGCTGCTGCCCATCGCGGTGAAGGCATCGACGTCCTCGTCCAGCAGCATGGGAACTGAAAAGGCGCTGATTGCGAACGAGAATGCGGCAAACAACCCTCCGACCGCGGTCCCGACCGCCAGCATCGCCCAGCCGGTCGGCGTGCTGAAGAGCATCGGCGCGATCCGATCGAGGCCCGGGAACGGCACCAGGCCGAAAAACAGCGCGTAAATGATGACGGCGGCGCGCATCCACACGATCATCAGGAGGCACAGCAGCACGCCGGTGAACAGAACCTGTCCCCCCGAGCGCGGTCTGACGAAAAAGAGATTGCTCCAGTGCACGGCTTGACCGGCTTCGATCCGGCGGCTCTTTTCATACAGACCAATGGCCAGGATCGGGCCAACCACCATGAAGCCGGCGAAAGCGGGGAACAGGATGTAGTCGCGGCCAAGCGCGACCAGGACGCCGACAAAGCCGATCGAGATCAAGAAGATGGTCAGGCCGTAAGCGATGCTCATCGCCGGCTGCGTCAGGCAGTCTCGCCAACCCAGGGCAAGCCACTTTAACGGGTCATCGGCCTTCAGTGGCCGGGTCCATCGATCGGGGATTGGAAGGGGCGAAGCAACCGGAGGGATTATCGGCACGGCGTTTCTCCCTGCTCAGGAATGACCCGCATTGACCGCCGCCGGGGGCGAGCACGCCGACCTTGCAGCGCTGAATTGTCCCCGCGCGGCATCGCCTTCGCCTTGTTTTAGATGCGCAACGCAGGCGGGCTGCGACACGGTCGCGACATAGATCAGATGGGCATTGGCGGCGACAAAAACAGCGGCGGCGGCAGCGAGCAGGACCCAGAGACGGATCATTGCTCTGGCGCGTGGCTGTCTATCCGACCCGGCGAGATCGATCATGGGGTCACCGTCCGCTTGTCGAGCAGATAGAGCGTGAGGATTTTTCGATCGAGTTCGGACAACCGGCCTTCCCAAGTTGGCATCAGACCCTGCCGGCCACCCCATATCGAGGTATCGATGGCTTCCAGGTCGCCGCCATAGATTGAGGATTTGTCGGTTAAGTCCGGTGCACCGAGTTCCGGATTGCCCTTGGCGTCGTCGCCGTGACACGACACGCAATTGGCGGCGAAGATCTCCTTGCCGGCCGCGATAGTCTTGGGATCGATGGTTTTCGCGTCAGGGTTCGCGAGCGAATAGACGAACGAGGCCACTTTCATGACGTCGGCCCGCGGCAGCATCTGATCGCGTCCGAACGCCGGCATCTGGGACACACGTGCGTCTTTGTGCGCGGAGTTGATGCCGACGCGGATGGTAGTAAAGATGTCTTCGGGCTTGCCGCCCCACAGCCAGGATGACGTGGCCAGGTTCGGGTAACCGGGGCCGCCCTTGGCATCATGGCCATGACATGCCGCACAATTGTCGCCGAACAAGGTGCGGCCGGTCATGCGGACAATTTCCATGAGCTTTGGATCGGACTGAATCGCAGCGAAGCCTTCCGTTTCGATTCTCTTGGCCCAGAGGCTGCGATCGATTGCCGCCTCGCTCAGTGCCGCCGCAACGGTCGTGCGTTGGTCCACGCCGAGCAGGCCCTTCGTGTAGGTGACGCCCAACGGCCAGGCTGGCATCAGGATCCAGTAGACAACGGAGAACAGAACGGAGAGCGCGAGAAAGAAATACACCGCACGCGGTACCGGCGTGTTCAATTCCTTGATGCCGTTCCATTCATGACCGGTGGTGAGATAGCCGGTGTGGCTGTCGCGCTCCTGCTGATCTACGGCCATGGCTTGTCCTCATCGCGAAGAATGGACTGCGCGGCCGAATCAAAGCGCTTCTTGTTCGAGGGCCAGTAGGCGTAGACCAACACCGCGGCCGACAGCGCGAGCAGATAGAAAAGTCCGAACGATTTGGAAAAGCCGACCAGAAAATCGTGCTCCACGCTCATTGCTTCGCTCCGGCCTGTGCAATCGGCTTATGAGCCGCGTCCGTAAGCCGTCCGAGGATTTGCAGGTACGCAACCATCGCATCCATTTCGGTCAACTGGCTCGGGCGTCCGTCGAACGCGCGCAATGTGGTTGCCTTGCCATAGCGCTCGGTAACGCCCTTGGCCTGCGGCGAATCCGGATTGGACTGACCGAACGCGTCAAGCGGCGCGTTGGCGATCATATCGTCCGTATAAGGAACTCCGACCGCGCGCTGCGCTTTCAGGTGAAGGCCGAGATCGTCGGTGCGCAGTTCGGTGCTGAGCAGCCAGTCGTAGGCGGGCATCACCGAAGCCGGCACCACGTCGCGGGGATTAACGAGATGAACGACGTGCCATTGGTCGGAATATTTTTCGCCGATGCGGGCGAGGTCGGGGCCAGTTCGCTTGGACCCCCACAGCATCGGATGATCGTATTTGGATTCGACCGCCAGCGAGTAGGGACCGTAGCGGTCGACCTCGTCGCGAAGTGTGCGGATCATCTGCGAATGGCAGGCATAGCAGCCCTCGCGGATATAGATGTTGCGGCCGGCAAGTTCGAGTGGCGTGTAGAGCCGCATGTCCGGCGCGGACTCAACCGTCTGATGAATGGTAAACAGCGGCGCGATCTCGACCAGACCACCGATACTCGCCACCACGATGATGCCGAGCACAAGGCCGATCGCCTTGCGTTCCATCCGATAGTGAAATCCGAAGATCGACATGACATCTCACTCCGCCGGCTGTGGCGAGACCCCGCCCGTGACCTTCTCTGGCAGATCGGCAGTCGTCTCAGAAATCGGCTTCGGAAGCTTGATGGTCATCCAGATATTGTAGGCGCCGATGCACCCGCCAATCAGGAACAATAGTCCACCGATGGAGCGGGCGACGTAGTAGGGATGCATCGCGATCAAGGAATCGACGAAGGAATAGGTGAGTGTCCCGCTCTCGCTGTAAGTTCGCCACATCAGTCCCTGGATAATGCCGGAATTCCACATCGCGAACACGTAGATCAAGGTGCCTGCAACCGCGAGCCAGAAATGCGCCTCGACAAGCTTCGCCGAGTACATGCTCTTGCACTTCCACACCCACGGTACCAAGGCATAGATCGAGCCGAACGTGATCATGGCGACCCAGCCCAACGCACCGGCATGAACGTGACCAACGGTCCAGTCCGTGTAATGCGAGAGCGAATTGACGGCACGGATCGCCATGAACGATCCCTCGAACGTGGTAAGCCCGTAAAACACGGCCGCCACCATCATGAAACGCAATGTCGCGTCGTCACGCACCTTGTCCCAGGCGCCGTTCAGTGTCAGCAGCGCGTTTCCCGCGGATGCCCAGGAAGGGATCAAGAGCATCAGCGAAAATGTCATGCCCAGGGTTTGCACCCAGTGCGGCAGCGCCGTGTAATGCAGGTGGTGCGATCCCGCCCACATATAGAAAAAGGTGATGCCCCAGAAGCTGATGATCGATAGCCGGTAGGAGAAGATCGGGCGGCCCGCCCGCATCGGCAAGAAGTAGTACATCATGCCGAGGAAACCTGCGGTGAGGAAGAACGCCACGGCGTTGTGGCCGTACCACCACTGGATCATGGCGTCCTGTACGCCGGAATACAGCGTGTAGCTCTTGGCGTGGCCGATCGAGACCGGCACGGCGAGGTTGTTGACGATGTGCAGCATCGCCACGACCAGGATGAACGCCATGTAGTACCAGTTCGCGACGTAGATGTGCGGCTCCTTCCGCCGCGCCAGCGTTCGCAGATAAATCAGGAAGTACACGACCCATACAACGACGAGCCAGATGTCCGCATACCACTCCGTCTCGGCATATTCCTTCGACTGCGTAATGCCCATCATGTAGCCGGTGACGGCAAGCACGCAGAACAAGTTGTAACCGAGCAGCACGAACCACGGGCTTAACTGGTCCGGCAGGCGCGCGCGCGAGGTTCGCTGCAGGACATAGAGCGAGGTAGCGATCAGGCCGTTGCCGCCGAAGCCGAAGATCACCGCGGTCGTATGGACTGGCCGGATCCGGCCAAAACTCGACCAGCCGCTGCCAAAGGTCAGGTTCGGATTGACCAGTTGCCATGCCGCCCAGTCTCCGACGGCAAGGCCGAAGACGACCCAGACCATCGCCAGAACGATCCCCGCCTTGGTGGGATCGTCATAGTAGGAGGCGAACCGTTCATCCGACGGCTCCGGGGCGTAATAGTCCTTGCCAATGAGAAAGATCGTGAGGATACCGGCAGCGAAGATGAGCGCGCCGTGAATGGCTATCGGGTCATCTCGACCGACCACGCCAAGCAGAAACCCGCAGATTGCGACCACAAGGCCGATCAGAATCGCACCTTGTCGCTCGGTTCGGGTGAGTTGAGCTACCATGGTGAACCTGCGAGGTCCGGTCAGGAGGCTGCCAAGATTTTAGCCAGGCTCGAGACCTCACTCAACGATGAACCAGGCCGCTTCTATTGATTTAAATCAAACGCAGGCCTCTGTCATCCGCGGGATTGCTTAGCGCCGCCGACGTCGCGTGCCGCCGGCCACCGCACCGGTTTGTCGACTCCTCAACGCACATTCTGTCAGAGCCAGGCAGCCGCATAGCCTTTGCGTCGCTGGCGCTGCCTCTCTGGACAGCCGGTCTCGCCTGCTCAGAACCCGGCGTTCCTGCGCCGGGCCTCGCCTTGATCAGCGCGGGTTATTCCTGTGGCGCGGCTCGATTGGGAGCATGGCTTTCCGCTTGGCAGACGGCGTTGATCGGCAGGTAATGTCCGCTTTCGCCGGCGGACATTTGGCAGGTCGCCGTCGAGCGCAGGCGCGTAGATCCGGTGCTGCGCTCCCTCCGCCCTGACGAAAGAAAAGCTCCAATCCGCCTATTTGTGATCGCGCGCTGCGACAGTTAAACTCCAACAATGTCCGACGTCGCAGCCTCCGATTTCCGCCATCCGCACCGCTATGTCCGTCTCGATACGATCCTCCGGCTGCGCTGGCTGGCGGCGCTCGGCCAGCTCACCGCGATCTTCATCGTGGCGCATGGACTGGAGTTCGACTTTCCCGTTGTTGCCTGCGTGGCCGTCGTCGGGATCTCGGCGCTGCTCAATCTTGCGCTGCAGGTTGCCTTCAACCCGATGCAACGGCTGGAACCGATCTATGCGGCGACGCTGCTCGCGCTCAACATCGTCGAATTGGCCGCGCTGTTGTTCCTGACCGGCGGGTTGCAGAACCCGTTTTCATTTCTTTTCCTCGGCCCCGTCCTGATCTCGGCGACGGTGCTGCCGATCCGGATGACGGTTGGCCTCGGGCTGTTGGCGGTCGCCTGCTCCTCGGCGCTGGTGTTCTTCCATCTGCCGCTGCCTTGGGACAGCGAAGACCCGCTGGTGCTGCCGCCGATCTATCTGTTCGGCGTCTGGCTCTCGATCGTGCTCGCGATCGGCGTCACCAGTCTCTATGCGTTCCAGGCGACCGAGGAGGCGCGCAAACTTTCCGACGCGCTGGCCGCAACCGAGCTGGTGCTGACGCGCGAGCAGCATCTGACCCAGCTTGACGGGCTGGCCGCCGCCGCCGCGCATGAACTCGGCACGCCGCTGTCGACGATCTTCCTTATTTCGCGGGAGCTGGAAAAGACTGTCGAGGGCAACGGCCAGTTGGCCTCCGATCTGAAGGCCCTGCGCGAGCAGGCGCAGCGCTGCCGCGACATCCTCGCCAAGATCACCCAGCTTTCCTCGTCCGGGGCGCCGTTCGATCTTATGCCGCTGTCTACGCTGATCGAGGAAGTGGTGGCGCCGCACCGCGATTTTGGCGTCACGATCAGGGTGCGGCTTGCTGTCGCAGCCACCCGGGAGCCTGTCGGCGCCCGGAACCCGGCGATTCTGTATGGCGTCGGCAACATCCTGGAGAACGCCGTCGATTTCGCGCGGACGACGGTGGAGGTTAACGCCTGGTGGAATGCGGATACGGTTGAGATCGTCATCTCCGATGACGGCCCCGGCATCGCCCCCGACATGCTGAAACGGATCGGCGAGCCCTATTTATCAAGGCGTCGCAGCGCCGATGAAACCCACCGCGAACGCGCCGGCCTCGGGCTGGGCATATTCATCGCCCGAACGCTCCTGGAGCGCACCGGCGCAAAGGTTTCGTTCTCCAACCGGACCTTTCCCGATCACGGCGCCGTGGTGCGGATCGCGTGGCCGCGCGTTCGCTTCGAGGCCGAGGAAAGTGCTGCGGGGCCAGTGGATTAAAAGACGTTAAGGATTGAGGAAACCGGGGCTGCTCGACGCTGGGGCCCTTGGCAGTGCAAAATTACCGCGCCATATGGTCTATAAGTGCTCCGCATCTGCAACCGGGGATACCTTGCCTTGAACGACATCGCCGAACTGAACGATCTCGCCGACCGCTCGCTGCTGATCGTCGAGGACGACAAGCCGTTTCTGGAGCGCCTGTCGCGAGCGATGGAAACCCGCGGTTTCGCGGTGACATCCTGTGACACCGTGTCCGACGGGCTGGCGCAGATCAACAAGTCAGCACCGGCCTTTGCGGTCGTGGACCTGCGGCTCGGCGACGGCAACGGGCTCGATGTGGTGTCGGCGCTCAAGCGCAAGCGCCCCGAGGCGCGCACCATCGTGCTGACCGGCTACGGCAACATCGCAACCGCCGTCACGGCGGTGAAGATGGGCGCGGTGGACTACCTCTCGAAGCCTGCTGACGCCGACGACGTGGTCGCGGCGCTGCTTGCCAGCGGCACCGAGAAATCCGAGCTGCCGTCCAATCCGATGTCGGCGGATCGCGTGCGCTGGGAACACATCCAGCGCATCTATGAAATGTGCAACCGCAACGTCTCCGAAACCGCGCGGCGTCTGAACATGCACCGCCGCACCCTGCAGCGGATCTTGGCGAAGCGCGCGCCGCGGTAGTTTCGCTAAAATCGTAGGGTGGGCAAAGCGCAGCGTGCCCACCATTCACGAGCGTTGATCGCAGAATTCACGAGCGTTGATCGCAGAAAAAAGATGGTGGGCACGCTACGCTTTGCCCACCCTACCGGCAGCGTCTATCAAACTCCGCGTGGCCCGGCAATGAAGCATTGGATTCGCTGGCTGCCAGGCCTCGACACCCTCCGTCGATATGAAGCGGGGTGGCTCAGGCACGATATCCTCGCCGGGCTTGCGCTGTCGGCCATGCTGGTCCCGGTTGGCATTGCCTACGCGGAGGCGTCGGGCTTGCCCGGCATTTACGGTCTGTACGCAACCATCATTCCACTCTTTGCCTACGCATTGTTCGGCCCAAGCCGCATCCTCGTGCTGGGACCGGACTCAGCTCTTGTAGCTATCATCCTTGGCGTTGTCGTTCCGTTGTCTGGCGGGGATCCGGTCCGTGCGGCAGCCTTGGCCGGCATGATGGCAATCGTTTCCGGGGCGGTACTCATTCTGGCAGGCATCGCGCGCCTGGGCTTTGTGACCGAGCTGCTCTCCAAACCGATACGCTACGGCTACATGAACGGAATTGCATTGACCGCATTGATCAGCCAGCTACCAAAGCTGTTCGGCTTCTCGATCGAGAGCGAAGGATCTTTGCGGAGCTTGTGGGCGATCGCCGGTGCCTTCCTTGAAGGAAAGACCAACTGGGTCGCCTTCGGGATCGGGCTCGGCACGTTGACGGTTATCCTCTTGCTCCAGAAATACAAGCGGCTGCCGGGCATTCTGATTGCAGTCGTCGGGGCAACCGCCGCTGTCGCTGCGCTGGACCTTACGACGCGTTACAGCGTGGCTGTTCTGGGTCCCCTTGCGCAGGGTCTGCCGGGTTTCGCCGTTCCCTGGATCGGCCCCGCCGATATGGTCCCGGTGCTGATCGGCGGTTGCGCGATCGCCATGGTATCTTTTGCAGATACCAGCGTGCTTTCGCGGGCCTATGCCGCACGACTGGGCGTTCATGTCGATCCCAACCAGGAGATGGTGGCGCTCGGCACCGCCAATCTGGCAACCGGTCTTTTTCAAGGTTTTCCGATCAGCAGCAGCAGTTCGCGTACGCCTGTTGCGGAAGCCGCCGGCGCCCGCACTCAACTGACCTGCATCGTTGGCGCGCTTGCCATCGGTTTCCTTCTGCTGGTGGCACCCGACCTCCTTCAGTATTTGCCCAACGCTGCGTTGGCCGCTGTCGTCATCGCCGCTGCGATCAGCTTGATAGAGATCACCGACCTCATGCGGATCCGCCGCATTCAGCCGTGGGAGTTCTGGCTATCGATCGTCTGCTTTGCCGGCGTCGTCGCGCTCGGTGTGATTCCGGGAATAGGCCTGGCAATCGCCATCGCCATTGCCGAGTTTCTATGGGACGCTTGGCGCCCGCACTCCGCCGTACTGGGCCGCGCCGACGGCGTCAAAGGTTATCACGACATCACGAGATATCTAGATGCACGCCAGATCCCCGGGTTGGTTCTGTTTCGGTGGGATGCGCCTCTGTTCTTCGCCAACGCTGAATTTTTCAAGGAGCGCGCTTTGGCCGCGGTTGCGAAATCGCCGACGCCCGTCCGTTGGCTGGTCGTTGCGGCGGAGCCGGTCACCAGCGTGGACGTCACCGCCGGCGATACGCTCACCGAATTGGACAAAGCGTTGCACGCACAGGGTATCGAGCTTTGTTTTGCCGAACTCAAGGATCCCGTAAAGGACAAGCTGAAGAAATTCGGATTATTGGCGCAGCTTGGCGAGAATTGCTTCTTCCCAACCATCGGCGCAGCCGTTTCCGGTTACCTGGAAGTCCATGATGTAGAGTGGGAGGACTGGGAGGACCGAGCCAAACGTTAGATCGTAGGGTGGGCGAAGCCAACGGGTCGCGCGAGTGCGCGCCCGATGACAGGCTCCGCGTGCCCACCATCCAAGGCCGCGGTTGCGGATAGATGGTGGGCACGGCGCGATGCGCCTTTGCCCACCCTACAGCATCAAAACTCCCCATGCCCCTGCGGATCTACCAGCCGGTTGATCCGCTGGGCTGCGGCCATGGCAAAGCGCACCGTCATCGATTTGCGCGTTGCGGCCGGCAGCCGATGCTCGGGCGCTTCGCAATGCAGATAGGCGCCATAGGCGTCGGCGATGATCAGGCCGGTATCTTCAGGAAAAATCTCGCAAGGAAGGTCCTGCGTGAAGGCGAAGAACAGCCGGTCGCAATGCATCCGGTAATCCTGCCATTTCTGGTCGGCGCGCAAATCCTCCACCGACGACTTGATCTCGACGATCCAGATCTCGCCCTTCTCGTTCAGCGCCACCAAGTCGGCGCGCCGGCCCGACGGCAGCGGCAATTCGCTGACGCACGAAAAGCCCAGCGACCGTAACAGCCGCGCGGTGCCGCGCGCGATCGCCAGTGCCGTCTCCGACTGACGACGGTCGGGCGGAGGCACGAGGCTGATGTGGCGGGCGGGTGATTCCATGATGCTCGAACCATAGCCGACTTCGGGCCACATGGTCGAGGATACGCTGAAGGCGCAGATCAAGCGGTAGGTTATCCAGCTGTCATTCCGGGATGGTCCGTAGGACCAGTCCCGGAATCTCGAGATTCCGGGTTCGGCTCTCCCAGCCGCCCCGGAATGACGGACCCGGCTCAGGGGTGCCGGCCCATGGCGAGCTGATAAATCGTCACCAGAACTTCGAACAGGATCAGGAGCACGATAATCACTTCGAGCCGAAGCGAGCGACGCGTGTCGATGATGTCGGTCAACACCTGCGCGCTCTCGGCAATCACGGCGAGCTTGTGGTTCAGCGATTCCGCACGCTCATTGAGCTCGTACTCGTCCTCCAGCCGGGCATACAGCCGCTCCAAATGCGGCTTGTCCCATAGCACGTCGGGTTTCTCCGCCACCTCGACCGGCCCCGACACCCGATGCCGCACCAGAAGCGCGCTGCCGATATTTTTCAGGATGGAGCGCCGGCTGCCGCGCATACGTCCGCTCAGCGCCAGTTCCCGCGCGAACGGCTCGGTCGTGTCAAATACGCTGGCAACCTCGCGTTCATGCCGAGCCAGAACGACGCTCTTCGCCAGCGCCTCGCCGATCAGGATCAGCCGCTCGGGTGAAAGGCTTTGCAGGCAGATCGGCCCGCCCGGTGGAATCTGGTCCTCCCTTTCCGGGGCCAGTTCGACGATTGCGATCTCCTCGTCACGCCGCGCAAACTTGCCCGTCATGCGCTTGTCAAGGCCGCGAAGGAATTCCTCTTCTTCCAGCGCATTCAGTCCGATCAGGACCACCACACCATAGCGGAAGAGAATCGCGACGCCATTCTCGTTGACGCGAAACGCGAGCGGTGTGGTGGCAAGGACATCGCCGCGCTCTAGGCCCGACGTATTCAGGCGATCACTGACGAAGAAGGCGCGAGCCGTGGTGCGAGGCCCGACCAGCGACGATGCGGAAGCCTTATTCATGGAAATCCCAACTGCCGAACCCCGATGAAATCCGAAACTGGCCGGCGAAGGCGACATAAGGCGTCGCACTCCAACCCGTGACACGACGCGCAACGCTATCACGGAGCCGTGTGGATCACACGCCGGTTACAAGATGATCGCAAACCCGTGTTGACGACCTTCGGGGGATGAATATGTTCCCCGGATGGAAAACAGAACCGATACCCAGGCCGAGAACCAGGCGAAGGCGGGCGCGATGATCGTGCCGGTGACGCTGTTCGAGCAGAACTGCACCATCATCTGGCACGAGCCTTCCAAGAAGGCCGTGGTGATCGATCCCGGCGGGGACGTTCCAAAAATTCTGGAGGCGATCAAGCAGACCGGCGTCACGGTCGAGAAAATCTGGCTGACGCACGGCCATATCGATCATGTCGGCGGCGCCGCCGATTTGCGTGACGCCCTGCAGGTCAAGATCGAGGGTCCGCATATCGCCGATAAATTCCTGCTCGACAACGTCGTCTCGAGCGGCGAGCGCTTCGGCATCACCGGCGTGCGCAATTTCGGGCCCGACCGCTGGCTCGACGAAGGCGATCAGGTCTCGATCGGCGACCTTGCCTTCGACATCCTGCACTGCCCCGGCCACTCGCCGGGCAGCGTCGTGTTCTTCAACAAGGAATTGCGCTTCGCCCATGTCGGCGACGTGCTGTTCAACGGATCGGTCGGGCGCACCGACCTGCCCGGCGGCAGCCACGCCACGCTGATCAATTCGATCAAGGAAAAGCTATTGCCGCTCGGCGACGACGTCGGCTTCATCTGCGGCCATGGCGCCGGCTCCAGCCTCGGTCAGGAGCGGCTGACCAATCCGTTCCTGACAGACGAGATGTGAGCTGAAACTGTCCGGCTGACGCTGTATGTCCGGCTACTTCATCAAGCCTGCGGCCGTCAGCGCGCGGGTGATGACGCTGCCGACATCGATGCCGCGACGCTTCGGTTCGCGTGGCGCCGGCTTGTGTTCGCGAACCGGCTTGTGGGTCCTGGACCAGAGTCTTGCGGCGATATCGGACGACTGCAGGGACTCCGTAGCAGCCGACGGAACGACCTTCGGCGCCTGCGCCGGCTTGGCCGCTTCGCTGACCGGACTGACGCGCTCGGTCAGGCCGAAAAAATTGGCGATGTGATACGATGAGGAGATTCCCGCCTCGATCAGGAACGCGCCCTCCGCGCCGTAGCGCTCGTCGTTGCCGGCAAGCCCCAGCGGCGTACCGTGGGCCATATCGGTGATGGTGTAGGACTCCACGACGGTCTCGCCGTCTTCATTCCACCAGACTTCGCGCGGATGGCCGTCGACGTCTCCCATCGACATCGGCGCCGCCGGCAGGCTGTGGACGTCGAGCCACTGCTTGACGATCTCATTGGCGTTGCCCGGGTTGACGGTGCGATCGGCGCTGCCGTGCCACACCGACACTTTCGGCCATGGTCCCCTGTGCTTGGAGGCCTTGCGCACGAGATCGCCCAGCTTGCCGGCGGGGCGTGATGTCGACTGCATCATGCCGCCGAGCGCTTCGCGGACATTGCTGGCGATACCGTAGGGCAGACCGGCGATGATGGCACCGCCCGCAAACACGTCCGGATAGGTCGCCAGCATCACCGAGGTCATCGCGCCGCCGGCGGAAAGCCCGGTGATGAAGATGTGGCGCGAATCGAGTTTGTGATCGGCGACCATCCGCGCGACCATCTGACGGATCGAAGCGGCCTCGCCGCGGCCGCGCGCGATGTCGCCCGGATTGAACCAGTTGAAGCAGGTGTTGGCGTTGTTCGACGCCTGCTGCTCGGGCATCAGCAAGGCAAAGCCGTAGCGTTTGGCGAGCGTCGACCAGCCGGTGCCGAAATCGTAACCGGCCGCGGTCTGGCCGCAGCCATGCAGCACGACGACAAGGGCGCGGGCGGGCAGCAATTGCTCCGGCACGAACGCGAACATTTTGAGCGCACCGGGATTGGTGCCGAATCCGCTGATTTCGACGAGCGGACTGCCGGCCCCGGGCAACGTGCTTCGGCCATAGATTCCCAAGCCATTGAAGCCGTTCAGCTTCGGCAAATGGCGCAAGAATTCGACGTTCTTGGCGAGAGACAACGACAGGCTCCTGGGGCGATTGTTTTTGAATCACGTTACCAAGAACAGATAGTTGCTGCACTGCAAAATAAAAAGACCGTGCACTGTCATTCCCCACAATCAAATTTTGGCAATTGACGTTAATTTGTCATCCCGTGACCCCGACGCATCCATGTCAGGAATGCGGCGCAGGCGATCGACAACGCAAACAGCGCGCACGCGACGAGCAGCGCCGGCCGCGCCGACTGGGCTGATTCGATCGCGAAGAACAATAGAGGCGTCCTGGAAAGAGAGGCGACCTGGAAAGAGGGAAGGCGTTGCCCGACGTGCGGGAGTGCCACCACATCACCCGGCGCCTGGAGTTGTCTCCTGAAAGTACGCGTCGACATCACGCGCGATCTCGAAAAATTTCTTACCGAGACGATCAAGACCCGCGTAATTCCGGGCGGCGGCACGTCAGCCAACTACGCGCGACAACCATGCGCCGGCTGCCCTGCTCCGAGGATTGCCTTGCTACGGCCCACCCCGTAGGTTTCATGCCAAGCAATTCCAAAGAACAATAGATCCGGAGAGGAACACGCATGGCACGCCTGAAATTCGGAGCCTTTCTCGCCCCGCATCATCCGATCGGCGAGCATCCGCTGCTGCAATTCCGCCGCGACCTCGACTTCGTCGAGCAGATCGACATGCTCGGCTTCGACGAATTCTGGTGCGGCGAACACCATTCCTCGGGCTGGGAAATGATCGCCTCGCCGGAAATGTTTCTGGCCGCCGCCGGCGAGCGCACCAAGCGCATCAAGCTCGGCACCGGCGTGATCTCGCTGCCCTATCACCACCCTTACAACGTCGCGCAGCGTATGGTGCAGCTCGACTGGATGACCGGCGGCCGCGCCATTTTCGGCTCAGGTCCGGGCGCGCTCGCCTCCGACGCGCACACGCTCGGCATCGATCCGATGACGCAGCGCGACCGCCAGGACGAAGCGATCGCGATCATCCGCCGGCTGTTCAGGGGCGAGCGCGTCACCGCCAGGAGCGACTGGTTCACCATGCAGGATGCCGCGCTGCAATTGCTGCCGCTACAGGAAGACATGCCGTTCGTGGTGGCGTCGCAGATTTCGCCGTCGGGCATGACGCTTGCCGGCAAATACGGCATCGGCATCATTTCGCTCGGCTCGATGTCGACGCAGGGCCTGATGGCGCTGCCGACGCAATGGGGCTTTGCCGAGGATGCCGCCAAGAAGGCCGGCACCACCGTGAGCCGTTCGGACTGGCGCGTGCTGCTAAGCTGGCACATCGCCGAGACGCGCGAACAGGCGCAGCGCGAGGCCGGCCCCGGCCTGATGCGCTGGCACAACGAATATAATGTGCGCACGCTGCAGCGGCCGGGGCTGGAGCCGTTCACCTCGCCGGAGGACGCGATCGAGAAAACCGCCGGCGGCGAAAATGCCGCCTCCACCATCGGCACGCCGGATGATCTGGTCAAAACCATCAAGAACCTGATGCAGGTCTCGGGCGGCGTCGGCGCCATCATCGGCTTCGTGCACGACTGGGCCAATCCGGAAAATACCCGCCGAAGCTGGGACATGGTCGCGCGCTACGTGATCCCCGAAATCAACGGCTATGTTGCAAAACTGCGCGAGTCGCAAAAATTCCTGGTCGAGAACCGCGCGGTGTTCGAGCGCGCGGGCCAGGCCGTGATGGCCAAGATCATGGAAAACGAAAAGGCCGCCGCCGCGTTGCAGCACACTGGCCCCGGCCGGGTCGCGATTCCGGCCGTGAATGCGCCCGACCTGCAGAAGGAAGCGGCGAAACGGAAAGCGTGATCGCGTTCGTCAGGGACGACGAGATCCCTCCTTCGTCATTGCGAGCGTCAGCGAAGCAATCCATCTTCACCACGGAAGGAAGATGGATTGCTTCGTCGCTATCGCTCCTCGCAATGACGGGGCTGGCGGTATTTTCCATGGCGGGAGGCGCCTCTTCCCGCAATTCAGGCCGCGACAAAGCCGCCAACACGGGCGATAATACTCGCAATCCGAGGCTCAACCGGAGCAATTGCCATGTCGATGCAGAGTGTGGCTTCCCCCGCCAATATCCCGGTGCCGCCAAACCCCAAGGCGTTACGGCACATTCCCGGTAACGAAGGGTGGCCGTTCATCGGCAATACGCTGGCGGTGCTGGCCGATCCCAAAGGACAGATTGAGAAGTCGGCCGCCAAATACGGTCTGATCTACCGCACCCATCTGTTCGGCGAGACCAGCGTGACGATGCTCGGGCCCGAGGCCAATGAGCTCGTGCTGTTCGATCAGGCGCGCCTGTTCTCCTCCACCCATGGCTGGGGGCCGATCCTCGGCCTGTTGTTTCCGCGCGGGCTGATGTTGCTGGATTTTGAAGAGCACCGCCTGCACCGCCGCGCACTGTCGGTCGCGTTCAAGTCGGGGCCGATGAAGTCCTACCTCGTCGATCTCGACCGCGGCATTGCCGCGCGGGTGAAGCAGTGGAAGGCGCAGCCAGGCGAGATGCTGGTGTATCCGGCGATGAAGCAGCTCACGCTCGATCTGGCGGCGACGTCGTTCCTCGGCGCCGATATCGGACCCGAGGTCGACGAAATCACCCGCGCCTTCATCGACATGGTGGCCGCTGCGGTAGCGCCGATCCGACGGCCGCTGCCGTTCACGCAGATGGGCCGCGGCGTTGCGGGCCGCAAGCGGATCGTTGCCTACTTCTCCGAGCAGATTCCGATCCGCCGCGCGCGTGGCGGCGGCGATGACCTGTTCTCGCAGCTATGCCAGGCGACGCACGAGGACGGCGCGCTGCTGTCGACCCAGGACGTCATCGACCACATGAGCTTTCTGATGATGGCGGCGCATGACACGCTGACATCGTCGCTGACCTCCTTTGTCGGCGAGCTTGCCGCCCACCCCGAATGGCAGCAGCAGTTGCGCGAGGAGGTCAAAGGCCTCGGTATCGAGGCCAACGACCCCTCCAGCATCGACAATCTCGAAAAGATGCCGCTGTCGGAAATGGCGTTCAAGGAGGCGCTGCGGCTGAAACCTCCGGTGCCGTCGATGCCGCGCCGCGCGGTGCGCAGCTTTTCGTTTAAGGGGTACGACATTCCCGCCGGCACGCTGGTCGGCGTCAATCCGCTGTTCACGCACCATATGCCGGATATCTGGCCCGAGCCGGACAAATTCGATCCGATGCGTTTCTCCGACGAGGCGCAGCGCACCCGCCACCGCTTCGCCTGGGTGCCGTTCGGCGGCGGCGCGCATATGTGCCTCGGCCTGCACTTCGCCTACATGCAGGCAAAGACCTTTGCGCGGCATTTCCTGCAGAATCTCGAAGTGTCGCTGGAGCCCGGCTACAAGGCGGACTGGCAGATGTGGCCAATCCCGAAACCGCGGGACGGGCTGCGGGTGGTGGTGAAGGCGGTACGTATGTAGGGTGGGCAAAGCGCAGCGTGCCCACCATCAAGCACTGTGCCCGTGATGGTGGGCATGCGGAGCTTGTCATCGGGCGCGCATTTGCGCGACCCGTTGGCTTTGCTCACCCTACAATTTGCCTACTTCACCAGCGTCGTGAGCTGCGCGCCTTCATCGGCCACGAACACCGCGATCAATTCCGCAGGCTCGGTCAGGCTGGCATTGGCCGAGACCAGGTGGGTTGAGCCGGGCGGCTCGAAGAACGACTGACCTACCCCAAAGGTGTCGACCGGACCGCCGGCAAGCTGCGAGCGGATCTCGCCCTTGGTGACGTAGGCGGTGACGGAGCCGGCATGCCGGTGCGCAGGCGTAAAGCCGCCCGGGCCGTAGAATACGCGCACGATGGTGACGCGCTTGCCCGGCACGTTCGGCAGTGCATGCGAGCTGATCGGCTCGACGACGTCCTGCGTCGAACCGGTTGCGCTGTTGGCGCAGAGCGGCTCGATGATCGCTGAAACCGCGTCCATGGTCGACGGCAGCGTCTTGCTGATGACGAAGGCACAGGCGAGCCCGGCGATGATGGCGAGATAGAACGGACGGCCGTTCGCCGATGGTGATGGGTGGAATGTTGCAGACATTTGGCGTCTCCCCTTGCAATTTGGGGCCGTCATTGCGAGGAGCGAAGCGACGAAGCAATCAATGCCTCCATATGTGGCCCTATGGATTGCTTCGCGGAGCCTGTCATCCGGCGGCGCTTCGCGCCGACCGGGTGGCTCGCAATGACGGCGTGACCCTACCCCGCCCCCTGATCGAAGGCCTTCCTCAGTGTGACATAACCCTGCTGCTGCTGGCTCCAGTTGCGGCCGCCGGTCATGGCGCCGTCGACCACCAGATCGTGGCCGTTGATGAAGGAGGATTCGTCGCTGGCCAGAAATACCGCGGCGTGCGCGATATCCTCGGGCAGTCCCGCGCGCGGAATCGGCTGCGCGGCCTTGTAGACCTCGCGCATCACGGCCGGGGTCTTTTCGGCGGCTTCCACCGGCAGGCCGAGCGCCTTGCCGAAAATGCCGGTCGCGATCGCGCCGGGCGAAATCGAATTGACGCGGATGTTGGCTTCGCCGAGTTCCATCGCCACGCATTTGGTGAGATGGATGACGGCGGCCTTTGCCGCGCTATAGACCATCGACGACGAAAAGCCGGCGAGGCGGCCGGCAATGCTGCCGTTGTTGATGATGCTGCCGGAGCCTTGCTTACGCATATGCGGCGCCGCGTGCTTCATGCCGAGCATCACGCTGCGCACCAGCGTCGCCATCGCGGCATCAAACCGCTCGACCTCGAGGCCTTCGATGCCGCCGGTCTGCGCCGGACCGCCGGCATTGTTGAACAGGCAATCGATGCGGCCGAACTTTTCCACCGCAAGCCCGATCAGCGCGCTCATCTGCTCTTCCACCGTGACGTCGGTCTGGCGGAAGATGCAGTTGGCGCCGAGCTTCTTGGCCAGCGCCTCGCCCTCCGGCACGCGCCGCCCGGCGATGACGATTTTTGCGCCCTCGGCGACGAATAGCTCCGCGGTGTGCAACCCGATGCCGCTGGTCGCGCCGGTGATCACTGCGACCTTGCCGTCCAGCCGTCCCATGTTGTTACCCCCGTCGAAATTCGTTGACGTTGACGCCAATATTCCCGCCTCTCGCGGACAAGGCAAGCAAGCTTGTTCCATCGCAATCACCCGGCGCTCGGCTGGCCTTGCCGCCCTCCGCGCCACGAAATCCCCGATTTTCGGTATGATCGGCCATATTTTGGATGCGCTGATCACGTGAAGTGACAACCCCGATGAAGAAATTGATCGACGAGCTCAGGCACGGCTGGCAGGGGATCTCCCAGCCCTCCCTGCTTTCCAGCACCGTGTTCGCGGCCGGCTGCCTTGCCTTGTCGACGATCGCCCGGTGGGGCATTGCCCAGATTCGTCCGGACGTATTCTTCACGCCTTATTTTCCAGCCGTGTTCCTGGCCGCCGCCGTCGGCGGCGCCCGGATCGGGATCGCGACGGCAATCGCGGGAGGCGCGCTCGGCGTCCTCGTCAATTTCAGCAGTGCCACGGCCGATTCCGCACGGTTTGCGCTGCTAGTGATGTTCTGGGCAGTTTGCGGCTTTGCCATTTGGGGCGTCGACCATTACCGGAGGATCGTCGCGCAACAACGGGAAGATTCCAAACGCCTGGTCCAGGAAGAGGAATATCGCAAGCTCCTGATCGAGGAGTTGCAGCACCGGCTCAAAAACAAGACATCGACGATTCACGCTGTGCTGCACCAGGTTCTGCAGGACCAGCCGCAGGTCTGGGGCAGCATCGATCGCCGCCTCCGCGCATTGTCGGCAACCGACGATTTGATCGCGCGGCTGGACGGCAGCGGCTGCGACATCAAGGACATGCTGCGTTCCGAGCTCGGGCCCTACGGCCACGTCCGGTTCAATTTGAACGGCGATGCACTGTTTCTGCCGGCCAAACTGGCGGTCAGCCTGGCGCTGATCTTCCACGAGCTGGCCACCAATGCCGGCAAGTACGGCGCGTTTTCTTCGGCCCGCGGGCTGCTACAGGTGTCGTGGTCGGTGTCGGACGATCGCCTCAATCTCACCTGGGATGAAACCGAAGGCCCCGTGATCGAAGGCGTCGGCCCGCCGGGCTTCGGCACCAAGCTGTTGCAATCGGCGCTGCGCGCGTTCGACGGCAAGACCGAGATCAGCTTCCTGAAAACCGGCGTGCATTGCACGATGCAATGCAAGATCCCGGCGAGCTAGGCAATTGCCGCCGGCACACTCGCGAAGTGTTTGACGGCACTCTCTCGCATTGCGTTGACACTCTGTTAATAACGATCGAGCCTGGGGCAGTTCGAAATCGCCAACTCCTACGGTTGTTGCGGTCTTTCGGAAGTCCGCTTAACCAATACTACAAGGGACTTTGCCAAGCTCTGCGGCATGCATAGTCCCTACAAGAACGACTTTCAGGCGGCGGCTACGCAGGCCGTCAACGAAAGCGCATTCGAATCCGAACTGAATATCCTGAAGGATATCTTCAGGCTGCTTCCGACCGGCGTGACGGTTCAGGACGAGAACGGCGAGTTCGTGTTGGTAAACGACGCCGCGGCAGCCGCGCTGCAGATGGCCACCGCCACGCGGGAGGCCTCGCACCTGAACGATCGCCGCGAAACCTGCCTCGAATTGCTGCGTTCCGGCCGCCCGGTGGTGCTGGAAGAATCCATTGCCGGTGGCCAAGCCAAGCAGGTATTCCTGACCTCCCACCGGCCGGTCCGGATCGCCGAGCGCAATCTGCTGATCTCGAGTTCGACCGACATTTCCGAACAGAAGGCGTTCGAGGAGCATCTGTTCCGCTCCGCCTATTACGACGAGTTGACCGGGCTGCCGACGCGACGCGTGATCGAACATCGCGTCAACAGTCTCTTGAAGTACGACAACGGACAGGGCCTCTTCGCGTTGGCCTTTCTCGACGTCGATAATTTCAAGCACATCAACGATTACTACGGACATTCGGTCGGCGACGCGCTGCTGGCGGAGATCGCCAAGCGGGTGGGACTTGATTTGCGCGACTCCGACATTCTGTCGCGGATCAGCGGCGACGAATTCGTGCTGCTGCTCAATCCGGTCCGGAGCGAGAACGAGGTCGCCGAATTCATCCGCTTCATTTTGCAGCGGCTGAAGGCGCCGTTCTTCATCGACCAGTCTGAAATCTTCGCCTCGACCTCGATCGGCGTCAGCCTCTACCCCGAGCACGGGCGCAGCTATGAGGAGTTGCGTCAAAACGCCGATATCGCGATGTACCGCGTCAAGAACGGCAGCAAGGGCGCCGCCGCATTCTTCGACGCCAGCATGGAACGCGAAGCCCTGGCGCGGATGAAGGTCGAGCAGGCGCTGCGGGTGGCGATCCTGGAAAAACGCTTTTGCTGCGCTTTCCAGCCCAAGGTCGATATCCGGACCCAGGAGCTCATGGGCGTCGAGGCGCTGGTGCGACTGCGCGACGACGAGGGGGTGATTCAAGCCCCCAGCACCTTCATCAATCTTGCCACCGAACTCGGCCTGATCGACGAACTGACTCACCTGGTGCTGGCCGAGATCGTCAAGTCGATCGACCTGATCAACGAAAACTTCGGCCCCGACACCACGATCAGCATGAACGTCGCGGCCAAACAGGCCGGCAATCTCGAATTCATGCGCCCGTTCGCCCAGGCGATCGAAGCCACCGGATTTCCAAAGCGCTTCATGATCGAGGTGACGGAAGACGCCTTCGTGACCAAGACGCATTTCCAGGACGAGATCCTGCCGATCTTCCGCAAGCTCGGCGTCAAGATCTCGATCGACGATTTCGGCATTGGCTATTCGTCGCTGTCGGCGTTGGCCGACATTACCGCCGACGAGATCAAGATCGATCGCTCCTTCATCACCGATATCCATAAGCGTCCGCGCAGCCAGGGCATCCTGCGGGCAATCGAATCCCTGAGCGAAGCGCTCGGCATGACCGTGATCGCCGAAGGCATCGAAACTTTCGAGGAACTGGCCTATCTGCAGGCAGCGACCAAGATCCGTTACGCCCAAGGTTACTATTTCTCGAAGCCGATCTTCCTGGAAGACCTCAAGCTGACGACCCCGCGCGCCAGCGAGGCGCGCGCCAGCCAGGCCAGCCGGCCGGCACAGGAAAACCGCCCCACCTATTCGCGCGCCGGCGGCTATCGCCGCTAAACCTCGCGGTGCCCCCGAAGGACACTCGATTAAGGCTTAGGTAACCGGATTTCCTAACGGCTTATGACACGCGCACATCGTATGCATGTTCCCGGGGGAGAAGGGAGAATGCGCGACCTGTTTCACCACCTGCGAGGCATGAAGGCCCGGATCGCGGCCGCCGGACGGCACCTTGCCGCAACGATCCGGGGCCCGGTGTTGTGGCTTACCCTTTGCGGCGGCTTGCTGGTCGCGGCGATTTTCGTCGGTACCATCATGATGGCCGGCGAGTTCCGTGAGCGCGCGCTCGTCAACAGCGAGCGCGAGCTGGAGAACACCGTTCTTCTGCTCACCCGCCATTTCGACCAGCAGTTCGAGGACTCCGATACGCTCGCCGACGACGTGATCTCCCGGCTGCAGATTTCCGGCATCGGCTCGGAGAAGGAATTTCGGCAACGCGTCGCCAGCGCAGAAGCGTACGAGACCCTGAGATCGAAGGCGGGCGTCCTGTCCTATCTCGGCGACATCTCGATCTTCGATTCCAATGGAGACATGATCAACTGGTCGCGGCCGCTGCCGGCGCCCAAGCTCAATATTTCCGAGCGGGCCTATTTCAAGAGCTTCAAGTTCGATTCGCGATCACCCTCGATTCTGGCCGAGTCGGTTCGCAGCTATCTGACGGGCAACCTGAATTCCGTCATTGCCCATCGATTGAAGGGCGAAGACGGCATCTTCCTCGGCGTGATGACGCGGCGCATCAACCCCGCCAATTACGAAAAATTCTTCGCTTCCGTCGCTCTCGGAACCGGCGCCGCCATTTCGATGTTTCATGCCGACGGCACCTTGCTGGCGCGCTATCCGCGCGTAGACGCACTGATCGGTCAGAATTTCTCGAACGCGCCGCTGCTGCAGCGCGTGCGGGAAAGCGGCAGCGCGCAGACGCTGCGCGTGCAAAGTCCGATCGACCAGACTGCCAGGCTGGGATCTGCGGCTCCGCTCGCGCATTACTCGGGCGTGGTGGTCGCGACCAATACGGTTGCCGCAGCACTCGCCGACTGGCAGGAGCAAACCAGATTCCTGCTCATCGCAGCAACGCTGTCCGCGGTGGTGATCGCCCTGATCCTGTTCCTGATCATCCGGCAGATCACCCGGCAGAGCCGCGAAGCGCAGCAGCGGCTGGAAACGGAACGGGGCCGGCTCGATACCGCTCTGAACAACATGATTCAGGGCCTGGCGACGTTCGACGCCTCGGCTCGCCTCGTCACCTTCAACCAGCGCTACATCGACATGCACAATCTGTCGGCGGACGTGGTCAAGCCCGGCTGTCATCTTCGCGACCTGATGCAGCATCGCAAGGATCGCGGCTCGTTCGATGGCGACATCGATGAGTTCTGCGATTCGGTCGTGCAGAACATCGCGCGCGGCCAGGCGGGTCACAGCGTCATCCAATGCGCCGACGGGCGCGCATTCTTGACGGTTAGAAAGCCGCTGGCGGATGGCGGGTGGGTCGCCACCATGGAAGACATCACCGAGCGGCGCAACCTCGAGCAGGAGCGCGACCGCAACTACGCCTTCCTGAGCCAGATCATCGATCACATCCCCTCCCAGATCACCGTGAAGGACGTGCACGATCGGCGCTATCTGCTGGTCAACCGCGTGGCGGAAGCCCAGTTCGGCATTTCGCGCGACCTGATCATCGGCAGGACGGCCTCCGACATCTTTCCGCAAGCCGCCGCCGAGATCATTGCAGCCGACGAAGAGAAAACGCTGCAATCCACCGACGGCCTGTTCAAGGACGAGCACGTCTGGGAAACCCAGGGAATGGGCCCGCGCTACGTCACTTCCAAACGGCTCGGAATCCGCAACTCGGCGGGGCAGGCGCATTACATCATCAACGTCGTCGACGACGTTACCGAGCGCCGGCTTGCCAACGACAAGATCGCGCATCTGGCGCATTACGACGCGCTGACCGACCTTCCGAACCGGGTGCTGTTCCGCGAGCAGATCGGACGCGAGCTTCGCAAGGCCGCAGGCGGCGACCGATTCGCACTGCTCTATATCGACATCGACGAATTCAAGGGCATCAACGACTCGCTCGGACACCATGTCGGTGACGAACTTCTGAAGGCGGTCGCAGCCTGCCTCAAGGACTGCATCAAGCCGGGCGATCTGATCGCCCGTCTCGGCGGCGACGAATTCGCTGTGATCCAGACCGCGATCGGCGGCCGCGCGGAGGTCGAGGAATTCGTGGCCCGTGTTTACGAGGCGATACGGCAGCCCTATCGGTGCCTCGGCCATCATCTCTCGACTGATGCGAGCATCGGCATCGCGCTCGCGCCGGAGGACGGCATCGAACTCGACCAGTTGATCAAGCACGCCGACCTTGCCATGTACGCCGCCAAGGCCGAGGGACGCCGTACCCATCGCTTCTTCGAGCCAGCGATGGATGCGCGCGCCCAGGCGCGGCTCACCATGGAACAGGATCTGCGACAGGCATTGGCCGACGGCGGCTTCGAAATTCACTACCAGCCGCTGCTCGATCTCGCGAGCGGCGAGGTGACGGGCTGTGAGGCGCTGTTGCGCTGGCGGCATCCCGAACGCGGCATGGTCTCTCCGGCCGAATTCATCCCGATTGCCGAAGACACCGGCCTGATTAACGAACTCGGCGATTGGGTCATGCAGACCGCCTGCACCGAGGCGGCCGGCTGGCCATCCCGGGTCCGGCTCGCCGTCAACGTTTCTCCGATCCAGTTGAAGTCGCCGACGCTGGCGCTGCGGATCACCGGCGCGCTGGCCGCCTCCGGCCTGCCGCCCGACCGGCTCGAGATCGAAATCACCGAGGCGGTGCTGATCCATGACGACGAAACGGCCCTCGCCATCCTGCATCAGCTTCGCGCCATCGGCGTGCGCATCGCGCTCGACGATTTCGGCACCGGCTTCTCCTCGCTGAGCTATCTGAAGCGATTCCCATTCGACAAGATCAAGATCGACCGCTGCTTCGTCAGCGACATCGAGGTCGACGGCTCGGCGGCGATCGTGCAGGCGGTGGTGAACATCGCAGCCGCCCGCAACATGACCACGACGGCGGAAGGCGTCGAGACCGAGCAGCAGCGCGAGATGCTGCGCCAACTCGGCTGCACCCAGATACAGGGCTACCTGTTCAGCGCGCCGAAGCCGGCGGCAGAGGCGAGACGACTGCTGGGCGGGGGATTGGAGGCCGCGACGGCCGTCGCCTGACGCCGTTCCAGCGCGCCGGTATCGAGAATGGCTGCGATCGCCGAACTGCCTCCCGCCTCCAGCGCCGCGATGGCTTCCTTGGCCCAGAGGTAGGAAGCCTCGAAGATTTCCGTGTGGCGGTCGAAATCCGTTACATCGATCTCGAGCGGAAGCGGCGGACGCATCACCGTATCGAACGGCCCGACCGGCAACGTATCGTAGCGCTGATGCGCCACCAGGCTTCGCCACAAGACGTTCACCGCGCTGGGGGCCGCCGGAAGCAGTTTTTTACGGAACGGCGTCAGCATCGCGGCGATCAATTCCAGCCGTCCCGGCAGCGAGGCATAATCGACGTCGAACATCTCCGCTGCCGGCTCGCCGAAATGCACGACGAGATTGGGGCCGCTCTTGAGCTGGTGCATCGACGCCAGCGGCACATTGTCGATCAGACATCCATCGACCAGCATCGCGCCCTCAGCCGTGTAGAACGGCGGCAACAGCCCGGGTATCGCGCTCGATGCGCGGACCGCCTGCCAAAGCGGCCCCGTGCGGATCAGTTCGAGATTGTGCGTCGAAAGATTGGTGGCGACGGCCGCGAACGGCCGCCAGCAATCCTCGATCCGGCAGTCAGCGCCGTATTGACTGGCAAGCGCCCGATCGAACGCCTTGTGATCCAACAGCGAATAGCGCGGCCAAGTCGGCCGCCGAAAGCTTCGGCTCCTGACGAAGATTTCATGCGTGCCGCGCTCGAGATGCTCGGCTTCGAGATTTTTGGCAAAGCCGGCCACCATGGCCGAGCCGACGCTGGTGCCGACGAAGATATCGAACATCGCGCCGCGCTCGCGAAAGGCCTTGTAGATTCCGACATGCGCAGTTCCAAAACTGCCGCCGCCGGCGGCGACGAAGCCAATGGCGCGGCCGCACAGAAAACGAATCAGGCTGTCGATATCGACCTGATCTTCGAGCGCGACATGGTGATGCATGAAGGCCGGCAGCCGGGCGAGCCAGGCCGCGGTGCCTGAGACCTCGCCGCTTCGCCGGTCATGGACGCGAACGAGACGCCGGGCCGAGATCGAATGAACCTCGCAGGCGAATGCCTCGATTTCCGTGAATGGGGCCGCAGGCGCATCCCCGCGACAGGCGAACACGACCATGTCGGCCTGACGGATGGCCTTGCGCGCCCAGGGCGACGCCTCGCGGCCGCCGAGATAGACCACCAGCGGCGCGGTGTGTTCGAGCCTGTTGAGCCATTCGGTGACGTCATGCGCATCGAGCCCGCGCCCGGGAAACATCGCATGCAAACGCGCGGCGTCGACGATCTCGGCTTGGTTTACGGTCAAGCCGTCGCGCATCCGGCGATCGAAAGTTTCCGGCAGCGGCTCTAATCCGCCGTCGATCAGCGCCACCGTCCGCGCCTTCGGCGAGGTGCGGAACGGCGTGATGCGCGCGGTCTCCTTGGCGAACCGCCGCGCCAGCGCCGCGAGCAGCGCCTCGA
Source organism: Bradyrhizobium sp. LMTR 3 (assembly GCF_001693485.1). Lineage (GTDB taxonomy): Bacteria > Pseudomonadota > Alphaproteobacteria > Rhizobiales > Xanthobacteraceae > Bradyrhizobium. The sequence continues at coordinate 365,212 of NZ_MAXC01000023.1, read as the reverse complement.
CGATGGCGGGGGCCTCCTCGACGAGCTTCTGATAGGCCGGACGCGTCAATGCCAGCACGCTGGTGTCGCGGATGGCGATCACATCGGCAGTCCGTGGGACATTGGCGAAGAAGCCGATTTCGCCGACCAGTTCGCCGGCGCGAAGCTCGGCGATCGGTTCGAGATAACCGGTCTTGCGCACCGCCAGCGCGCCGTGCAGCACCAGGAAGAGGGAGTCCGACGGCCCGCCTTGCGCGACCAGCAGTTGCCCGCGCACCAGATCCTGGCGGACCATGGCATTGAGGGCTTTTAGCCGCTGTTCGGAACTGAGCGTTCGAAACAGCGCGAATTCCTCCAACGCGGAGCTCCACGCAAGTACCGAGCTCGATCCACTCATTTGGCGGTACCCAGTTGAATTCGCGGGCTGACTTTAGCGCCGCCCACACACCACCGCGAGTGATATAAAGAGTGTGCCTCGGCGCAGCGCAGCAATGCGCCCGGCGTCATCTGGCATTCGGCTGCACTGCAGCATGCCGGCCGTATCCGCCGCCCGCTCTATGCCGCCCACCGGCCGCGATTGTTCTCGGCGAGAATGGGCCGGATCAGCCGGCCAAAACGCTCGGCCTCCTCGTCATGCAGATAGCCGGACAGGCAGAACGAGTGGCAGCCGGCGTCGATGAATTGCTGCAGCGTGTCGGCGCACTGGACGGGATTGCCGACGACGGCAATGCCGGCGCCGGGGCGGACTTTTGTGATGCCGGTCCACAGATGCGGCAGCAGGAGATCGCCATGCTCGCGGGCGAGCTGCTGCACCCGCTGGTTCGCTTCCGATTTGTTGTAAAGCGTTTTCATTTCCTGCTTCTGCCGCTCGGTCGCATGCCGCACCAATTGATCGGCGGCCTCCCAGGCGTCCGCCTCGTTCTCGCGGCAGATCACCTGAAGGCGCATGCCGAAGCCGATGTCGTTCTCACGGCCATGCGCGTGCGCCATCTCCCTGATCTCGGCGATGTTCGAGGCAATCTTTTCCGGCAAATCGCCCCAGAACAGATGCACGTCCGAATGTTTGGCCGACAGTTCCCAGGCTTGGCGCGAGCCGCCGCCGAGATAGAACTTTGGAAACGGCTGCTGGTGCGGGCGCGGGCGGATATGCGCAGCCGATAGCTTGTGAAACTTGCCTTCGAAATTCACCGGCCCCCGCGTCGTCCACAGCGCCTTCAGGATCGAGACTTCCTCTTCCATCAATTCGTAGCGTGCTTCCTTCGGATAACGGACGCCCTCGCCCTCGACCTCGCTTTCGTTCTGGCCGGCGATCAGATTGATGCAGATCCGCCCGCCCGACATTTGGTCGAAGGTCGAGATCATTTTCGCCAGCAGCACCGGATTGATGTACCCAGGCCGCGCCGCGATCAGCGGCTTGATCGACGACGAACGCGCCGCCATGAACGCACCCGTGATCCAGGCTTCCCAGCACACGGAACCGACCGGGATCAGGAGATATTCGAAGCCGGCCTTCTCCGCCGCCTGCACCACGCGGTCGCACAGTTCAGGAGACCCCGGAATCTGCGCGTCCATCAGGCCATAGGCCGTGGTGTCGCCATGCGTGGGCAGATACCAGCCGAATTCGAGCGGACGCATGAACGTTTCTCCCTTGACGTGTTCCTTGGCGCGCTTGTTGCTTGATCGTCGTGGGAATCAGTCTAGCGTCTGCTGGGCCTGGGGCAATCGGGGTTCGCCGGCAGCGCGGGTTCGCCAGCATTGCGTCAACATAGGAATAGCGTCCATGTCACCGGTCTCACTGCTCCTCAATGTGATCTGGGTCGTTCTCGGCGGCGCGTGGATGGCGTTCGGCTGGCTGGTCGCGTCCGTCGTCATGGCGATCACGATCATCGGCATTCCCTGGGCGCGGGCCGCGTTCAACATCGCGGCGTACACCTTGTTCCCGTTCGGCTTCACGGCGGTCTCGCGCGACGCCTATACGGGCCAGGAAGATATCGGTACCGGACCGCTCGGGGTGATCGGCAACATCATCTGGCTGGTGCTGGCAGGATGGTGGCTGGCGCTCGGCCATGTCGTCACGGCCGTGCTGCTGGCCGTAACCATCATCGGCATTCCCTTTGCCTGGGCACACTTGAAACTTGCCGGGATCGCGCTGTGGCCGATCGGCAAGATCATCGTTCCCGCGAACTAGAGCCTTTTCGGTTCTGATTGCATCAGAACCCGGCTCTAGACTCGTATTTGGACGCGCTTCCTTAACGCGAACCGGTGCCCACTTCGCTCGAAAACGCTTTAGAGGTTCGGCGCAGCCTTACGGCTATCCCGAGGCCACCGTTTCCGCCGGTTTCAACCGCTCGAATTCGGCGTCGCTGATGTCGGTCTGGGCCACCAGCACGCTGCAGCGCAGGCGCTTGACGAGATAGCTGCCGATCGAGCCGAACCAGCGCGCCAGCGCTCCCTGCGGGTGGTGCCCGACGACGACGAGATGCGCGCCGATTTCTTCGGCGACCTCGGCAATTTTCTGCCCGGCATCGCCGACCTCGAGCCGCGCGGTCGGCGAAAATCCCAGCGCCTTCAGCCGCTCGGTGCCTTCGTTCAGGATGGCCTTGTAATCCTCGGTCTGCAGCTCGATCGGGATCGTAAGCCCGGCCTCGGGCGTCATGATCGAGGAGACCTCGACGACGGCGAGCAAAAAGACCTCGGAACGGCAGAGTTGTGCGAGCTTTGCGCCCTCCCGCAACGCGCGCCGCCCCTCGACCGAACCGTCATAGGCGAGAAGAACCTTCTTATACATCGGACGTCCCCATCCATGGCGAAAAGTTCAACGCGGCAAGATTACCACCAATTAACGGGAACGGAGCGGAATTTTGTTAGGGAATGTGGCCAGCGTCGTGCCACCTTCGTCTCACCAGCCCCGGAAGGGCCGTTGCCCCTGCCCGGCCGATCGGCTAAATGAAGCGCTGTTGCACCCGTAGCTCAGCTGGATAGAGCGTTGCCCTCCGAAGGCAAAGGTCACACGTTCGAATCGTGTCGGGTGCGCCAGCTCGGTATGCGCTATTGGCGCACAATCTCGCCGATTCTGCGAATTTGCGGCGACCGAACAGGTCGCGAGCGGAAGCGGACATCCTCGACAGCCGCATGGCGACCGGCGCACAACAACTTTCGCTGATTCGCAGCCCCGATGCGCTTAATCTCGCGAGAAATGCGGGGTAACGCGGGATGCTGAAAGCCGGCCGCACCTTTTTGGAAGAGGACACAGGATGGGCATGAGCTTCGAGCTAATAGCGCTGGCAACAGCAACTCTTTGGGGCTTCCTTCAGCTCGTTGCTGCGGCGCAGGCCGCAAACGCGCAGTACGGCCTCAAATGGGCTGCGAGCCCGCGCGACGTCGAGATGCCGCCGCTCACGCCCATCCCCGGGCGCATCAACCGTAACTTCCGCAACTACATGGAGACGTTTCCGTTCTTTGCCGCGGCGGTTCTCACTGTTCAGGCGGCGGGCGTTCACAATGAGCTGACCCATTGGGGATCGATTGCCTATATCGGCGGGCGCATCGCTTACACCGCGCTTTATATATCGGGAATACCGCTCATCCGCTCGCTGTTCTGGAACATCGCCGCCTTTGGCATGCTCGCGGTCCTGGCAGCGCCTTTCGTGCCGCGCTGAAGCGCCCGACGGCACCGGCTGCGGGCCTCGTTTGCTTAGGCACCGAGCACATCGCCGCGCGCAACGGCGTACATCATCAGCGAATTTGCTGCGCCGGCATAGCACCACGGCGAAGCAATAGTGCCCATCTTCATCGGCCGCGGCGCGCCACTCTCCGATTTTTCACGACAGCGTTTCCGACTGGCGCGCAAGTGCCGCATCAAGCCGCCGGCAGCCTTATGGTTGCCGCTGAGTCTCGATGCTCGGCGCGCAATGTCGCTTGACGCATTGTAGCCCATAGACTACGTTACCTCCTCATGATCGAGGTGCGTCAGACGGAGGAGTTTTCGGGCTGGCTGCACCGCCTCCGGGATGCCAATGCGGCTGCGCGCATTGTCGGTCGCATTCGCCGCATGGAGATGGGGAATCCCGGCGACACCAAAAGCGTCGGTCAGGGCATCCTGGAAATACGCATCGACTATGGGCCGGGTTACCGAATCTACTATGCGCATCGCGGCGCCGAGATTGTGATCCTGTTGTGCGGCGGTGACAAGCGCACGCAACAGCGGGACATCAAACGGGCTCAGAAACTGGCGGAGACATTGTGATGCCCAAGACAACGATAGCAAAGACAACACGATTTGACGCCGCCGACTATCTCGATACCGAAGAGCGTCAGGTTGCCTATATAGCGGCAGCGCTCGAATCCGGTGACGCGGATTTCGTGCGTGACGCGCTTGGTCTCGTTGCACGTGCACGCGGCATGGGCGAGATTGCCAAGAGGGCTGGCCTGAACCGAGAGAGTCTGTACAAAGCGCTCGGGGAGACTGGCAATCCCGAATTCGGCACGGTCATGCGCATTGTTCGCGCCCTGGGTCTAACTCTTTCAGCACGCCCGGCGGCGAATGAACAGACATCAAAGCGGCGCCGGGTCGCGTGAACCAAATTGGGGCAACGCGCAGCGACCGTGCAAGGGGCGAAGTTGAAATCGCAGACCGTCGTGGACTAATCGATTGGAGCGAGCGATGGGCCGCAGCATCATAGCACCACGCGGCGAAGCAATAGTGCCCATCTTCATCGGCCGCGGCGCGCATTGTTGCCGGGCTCACGCTTGCGACGAGTTAATCGTGGCTCTGCTGGCCAAGTTCACGTTCCGCCTCCGCTAAAGCGTGCGGCTCGACCAGCAGACCTTGTCGTTCATAGCGGCCCCGGGGTCTTGCTGAAGCGTACCACCACGGCATGCCTCGGGCTCTTTGCCTTCACCCGACGCGTGAGCAGTGCATTCCCGGCCCCCAAAAATTCAAGATCGGCGAGACCTGTGCATCGCATGCACGCCGGGCCGGGGCTTTCCATGATGAGAAGATCAGCCGTTCCGCCGCAGCGGTGGCATTTCCAGGTGTCGTTCAGTGGTTGGATCACTACCAGCTCGGGCGCGCGGCTCGTCCTCTCCACCAAGCGCTCTCGCTTCTTCTCGGAAAGCTCGTCCGAAATCCAATGGGTGCGGTACAATCTTTCAATCGTCGGGTTCCCGCTCTTGCTGAAGCGCAGCGTCTGCCGCGACGGTGTCCGCGCAACATAATGCGTCTCGCTTGGGATTAGCCCTTTCGCGGTCGCACACGACCGAAACAGCTTCATGGCCTCCGAAATGCGCGGCAGATTGGTCTGCGTGACCCGCTCGAGATAGTCGACCTGCCCCTGCCGCCAACGCTTGAGTGCCCCGGGATCGAGCCATCCGATCCCGACCAGCACGTCGACGGGACTCACATACTTCTGGGCTGCGAGCGCCACCTCAGCAGCTCTGATCACGCGGTCGTTGAGTTTCTTGCGGTTATCCGGATGCATGTCGGCCCCCTCGACGTGCCGTGGTCATCAGGATGGAGTTCGGCGCCTGACGCCGCGTCAACCGGCGAGCCCAAGGTCAGCTCTCCGACGATGGAATCGATCTGGCATCGGCTTGCATGGGCGCGCGCGCATAGGCCTCCGGGATAATAATCGAGGGATCGGCCGGGTCCAGCGCATCGTGCGTGACCACCGTGCCCACGAGTGCTGTCGCGGCAAGATCGAAGTCGGTCTTCTGTGGCGAAGCGAGCGCGACCTGCACCTGCGTGCGATACAAAACGTAGGCCGCAAGCAACGCCTGGACCATCGCGGTGAACAGGAACAGGGCGCGTGGCCCTTCCGCCGACATGAAGGCAGCGGCAATGAGCGGCCCGACCACTGAACCGAGGCCGTTGGTGAGCAGGATTGTGGCGGCGATCGGTACCACATCACTCGCTGGGGTCTTGTCATAGGCATGAGCCGCGGCAAGCGAATAGCCGGGCAGCGCGAGCGCCCCGAAGAGAATGCCGAATAGCAGCAGCATCATTCCGGATGCGGAGATCAGCCATGAGGCAACGCCCGCGGCGGCGGCTCCGATCAAGAGAACGAGCAGCACGAGGCGGCGATCGACGCGGTCGGACAGACGGCCTACCGGCCACTGGACGATCGCTCCTGCCAGCACCGCCGTACTCATGAACAGCGCCACCTGATCGATGCTGAGGCCGCTGCCGGCGGCCGACAGCGGCGCAAGGCCCCAGAATGCACCGTTAGCCGCGCCAATCATGAAACTTGCGACCAGCGCGACGGGTGCCGCGCGGTATAGCTGTCCGACGCGAAAGCTGACCGTGGTAATCGGTGCTGGTTGCGCCGCACGGGTCAGGGCCACCGGAACGATGGCCAGCGAGGAAAGCATGGCGGCCACCATGAAGTTTCCGGCCTCAGCGATCGGATAAAGCGTTACCAGAGCCTGACCAAATGTGATGGCGCCATAATTGACCACCACGTAAGCCGACAGCACGAGCCCGCGAGTCTCGTTGGAGGCGCGATCGTTGAGCCAGCTCTCGACCACCAGGTAGAGACCGGCGAGGCAGAGGCCGGTTACGCCGCGGAAAACTATCCAGGCCACGACCACCGGCGCGAGCGCGTGGGCAAGCGCCACGGCAGCCGCCACCGCCACCATCGCTGTAAAAGCGCGAATGTGTCCCGCGCGCTGGATCAGATAAGGCGCGACCAGACAGCCACTGACGAAGCCGACGTAATAGGCCGAGCTGATGACACCGAGCGCAAGATCGTCAAAACCTTCCGCGCTGCCGCGCAATGGCAGCAACGTGAACTGCAGGCCGCTGCCCGCCAGCAGGAACGCGAGCCCCAGGAGCAACGACACGATCGGGCGCAAGGTCTTCGGCATCCGGATCGACCCAACAGTCATCAGCCAGATTCATTGAATCCACAATGTGTTGATAAGGCAGCAGACCATAAGAAGTTTCGCGCCGGCAGCGACCCGATCCTGGCAAACTCACGGATGAAATCTGGGCGTTCATGGCGGGCGCCCTGCGCCTGCCGCCAGGCTCCGGCGTCGAAAAGGCGGCCGTGAACGTCGACAACCACCCACCAAACATCCTCAGAGGTGACATGGCCATGTCCGACCCGCGCAACTTTCACGCTCCGCAATCGGCCTACACAAGAGAGGATCTGCTCAAGTCGAGCGAAGGCGGCTATTTCGGCCCGGGCAATGCTCAGCTCCCGGCACCGCCCATGCTGATGATGGACCGCATCATCGAGATCAGCGTGGACGGCGGCGAATTCGGCAGGGGCCACGTCATCGGCGAACTCGATATCACGCCTGACCTCTGGTTTTTTGACTGTCACTTTCGCGGCGATCCGGTGATGCCGGGGTGTCTGGGTCTGGATGCCATGTGGCAGATCATCGGCTATTGGCTCGGCTGGTCGGGCTCACCGGGCAAAGGCCGCGCGGTCGGCGTCGGCGAGGTGAAATTCCGAGGCGACATCAAGCCAGACGTCAAGCGCGTTCGCTACGAGGTCAGCATGCGCCATGTCCGGCGCGGTAAACTGGCCGTTGGTATTGCGAACGGCCGTGTCTTTGCCGACGACATATGCGTCTATATCGCCAGGGATATGAGAGTCGGGCTGATCGCGTCCGCGAGCTGACAGGCGGCCCGGGGTGCGGGCGACGAACTCGATCGTATCGCGGTTAACAAAGTTCGCTTGATCGATCGGGTGACCCATCTGAAACGGCGGAGGTAGATCTTACCCACGCCGCCCTAGCTAGTTTTCGTTAACTTAAGACGCATCCGCTTCCGGAGCGCCTGCCGTCAGTTCACGGCGTAGCTCGCCGAGTGCGCAGGTGCATTGCCGGAAGCCGCGTGACAGAAAGCCTCAAAATAGGCTTCCAGCTCCGCGACGGCGCGATGCTCCCACTCGCTGGCTTGCGCCAGCAGCGAACAGCTATGCCGCGGCCGGTAGGCTGCGGTCTGCCGGCACAGCGACGCGATGGTGCGGTAGCGGCGAACGTTTTCCATGATGGCCAGGCCGTTCATCTTCGGATCTCCCCATTTCTTTTCCCGGAGACGAACTTGCGGCAGAACGATTTTCGATTGGTTAGCGCGACAGGCAGAGATTGCGCGTGGTTTCCGAACTGTTGATGGCGGACGGGCATCGAGCGGACGCGCTGCAGCCTCCCGAACATTCACTCATCCGTGCGAGCCGTCTGCGGTGGCGCCGAAGACGTGTCGCTTGAACAGATGACATCCTGCGAACGACCGTCAGCCGAAAGTAACGACGCACTGCTCCCCTCACGCGCGACGGCAGGAATCAACAACGTGCAGGCACAGTAAGCCACCCCAATTCCGAGAAGCGATGCTGATAGGACCGCGGAGACGGACTGCAAGGCGACTGGCGTTACTCGTGGCGACGCTTGCGGCGTGCCGGGGGTAGCGAGCGACAGTTGGCTTGAGCTGGACACGGACCAGTATTCCCCATGAAGAGTAACGGGTTCTAGGATCGGCCGCCGCTGTCGGCGACGGCTTGTTGCCTCAATCTTCTTTCAGTCAGCCCTCGCTTGGTCCGGCGCGGGGCAGCGTGCCGCGCTAATGGTGCTTGTGCGCGACACCACTCACGGCGGCTCCGGCGTTTTCCTCGACGTTGTAGATGATGTCGACGGGCCCCGCTTTCTCGAACACCAGCGTGCCCTTCACCTTCTGGCCGATCAGGAACGGCTCCTTGAGGCCCATCAGCAGGATGCGATACGCGCCGGGCTTGAGCTCCACGGTCTTGCCGGGCTTGATCTCGAGACCGTTCGCGAGCGGACGCGTCTTCGCCATACCGTCAGCATCGACCACCTCGTGCACCTCGATCTGGCTTGCCGCGGGCGAGGTGCCGCCGATCAGACGATCCGCGGTCTTTCCCTTGTTGGTGATGGTGAGATAGCCGCCCGCGATATTGGCGTCTTTCGGGGTCGGGCGCGACCAGGGGTGGCCGATGTCGAGCGCGCCGACCTTGTACTCGTGCGCGTTGGCGCTGGTCGCAATGAGCAAACTCGCTGCGACAAAAATAGCCGCGGTCACAAACACAAAGATATCCCTGACGATACTTGTCATAATTGTCCTACTCCGATACGCGCGCTGGACCGTGAAGCGTGTAGGGAATCAATCGGACGCGATTACGGCTGGCGCTCGCCGTGATTACGGCCACTGCCCGACGTGATTGCGGCCACTGCGGCGCGACGCGAGTGACCTCGGATATGCAACCAAGCAACGGATTGCGTCTCTTTCGTCATTCGCCCAACACGCGACAGCCACACTGACGTCGCGCCCGCGATGGCGCGTTCGCTTTTCCGCTTCCCTTCGGTCGCAGGCAAGCCGCGCTTCTCGCACGATCCAGTCAATCTCGCGCCGGATTGCGATGGCTAATCGCCGGACAGTGAGTACAGGGGGCGTATGTGCGTGCGTATCTTAGACGGCCCGCGGCCGGCATCTTTTCATCCATGATACTTTTTCTCACCTCTCCCGCAGAAGCGCATCATCCCGGCGGCGGGGGCAACACCGGCAGCGGCGGCCCCATCAACACCATCTCGGCCGACACGCTTGCCGAAGGAATGTTCGCTGCATCAATTCGCTACGAATTCATCCGACTGGGTCAGCTCAGCGACGCCGATCTGCTCGCCGCAGCAAGCCGGGGCACGCACGCACATTCGATCCGCTCGATCGATAGCGTATCGCTTTCGGTCGCCTATGGCGTCACCAACGACCTGACGGTTGCCGTTCGCGCAGCCGGCGTTCGCCGCTCAGGTATCAGTGAGCCCGGCGAGGACATGCTGAGCGGCGGCCATATGGGCATGATGGATGCGAGCGACATGGGCAGCCTGATGAGCCCCGATGGCATCAACCGGCGAGGCAACTCCGCAGGCTTCGGCGACGTCACCATGCTCGGGCAATATCGTTTCCACAGCAACGCGCAGAGCGGGACGTCGGCCGCCGTGCTGTTCGGTTTCAAGGCGCCGACCGGCAGCACCAACCAGCGTGACGCCGCCGGCCAACTCTTCCAAGCCCAATTTCAGCCGGGCTCCGGCTCGTGGGATGGCCTGTTCGGCGCCGCCGTCACCAAGCGCGCCGGCCGCTGGTCGTTCGACGTGAGCGGCCTCTATTACCTGATCAGCACGGGCACGCAGGACACCAATCTCGGCGACCGCTTCCTGTTCGGGACCGCCGTGTCGTATCGCCTGGTCGGGCCAACCGGCTCGGCGAAAGAGGTGGAGCTGCACGAATACTGCATGCAGCCGCGCAACCAGTTGCAGGAGCATTGTCTCTATCACGCCAATCACGACCACAGCGACATGAAGAAGACGCCGTACACGCTCGATCTCGTTCTCGAGCTCAATGGCGAATGGCACGACAAGCAACGCATCGCCGGCATTCCGGATCCCAATTCGGGCGGCACCACGGTCTATCTCTCGCCCGGCGTGCGAGTGGGCTTCGATCGCTTCTCCGGCTTCGTCTCCGTCGGCGTGCCGGTCATCAACCAGCACAACGGCATTCAGTCCAAGCCGGACTATCGCGTGCTCACGGGGATCGGCGCGCGGCTGAACTGAACGCTGACGCCGATGATGCTCGCCGTTTGACGTTCGCGCAATTCTGGCTATAATCTGGCCAGAATGCCCTTCGTCATCGTACTTGCTCCGGAAGCCGTCGAAGACCTCAAGAGGCTGACAGCGAATGTTCGAGCTACGGTGCGGACCGCGCTCGAGACGCATCTACGGCACGAGCCCGAAAAAGCAAGCCGCAGTCGCATTAAACGGCTGCGAGGCTTGCGCCATCCGCAATATCGGCTGCGTGTAGACGAAATCCGGGTGTTCTATGATGTTTCCGGCACGACCGTCGAAGTTTTAGCGATCGTGGCCAAATCGGAGGCTGAGTCATGGCTCGCACAATTCGGAAATCCGGGATGAAGGAAGTTCCCCTATCCGAGATCAAGGACGATCTGTCACGGTTTCTCCGCGAGGCGGAGACTCAGGAGATCGTCATAACCCGCCATGGCAAACCGGCGGGCGTACTGATCGGCTTCGAATCGGAAGAAGACTGGTTCGAATACCGTCTCGAACATGACCCGCGCTTCTTGCGCCGCATTGAGCAGGCGCGCAGCAGCTTGAGCGCTGGACGTGGTGTCAGGCTCGAAGATCTTGAAGAGGAATAGTGGCGACTGCCGTATCTCGTCGAAGAATGCGCATGGATATACGCTTCATCGCGCCGTGGCGAAGATCGGACGCAATTGTCACATCACGCTGCGAAGCAATGGCGTCCATATCCGGTAAATTCAACTCACCGAGAAAACGTCAAAGCAAGGTGGGTTGCTTCACGACGGTTCGGCACACCCAGACCCTCCGCCCTTCGTGGGAAGCCTACCCCGGACGTCACGCCGCGCGGATGTTGCCGAGGAATCTTCCGGTTTCAGTCTCGAGCTGCTCGGATTGCGATGTCAGTTGAGCGGCGGCATTGAGCACGAGGCTCGCGGCAGCGTCGACCTTGCTCGAAGCTTCGCGCACGCCCGTGATATTCTGCATCACCTCTTGAGCACCTTGCGCAGCCTGCTGCACGCTGCGGGCGATCTCGTTGGTCGCAGCGCCCTGCTCCTCGACGGCGGCCGCAATGGAGCCTGCGATCTCGTTCATCTGCCCGATCGTCGTGCCGATCTCACGGATTGCGTTGACCGTCGAGCCGGTCGCATCGCGGATTTCCTGGATCTGGCTGGTGATTTCGTCGGTAGCCTTGGCGGTCTGCGACGACAGCGCCTTCACCTCGTTGGCGACGACGGCGAAGCCTCTGCCGGCCTCGCCGGCCCGCGCAGCTTCGATGGTCGCGTTCAAGGCCAGCAAATTCGTCTGTCCTGCGATGGTCTGGATCAGCGCCATGACCTCGCCGATCTTCTGCGAGGCCTCGACCAGGCGGCCGACCATGGCCTCGGTTCGGTTGGCCTGCCCGACCGCATTCTGGGCAATTGATGAAGATTGGGTGACCTGCCGCGCGATCTCCTGGATCGAGGACGACAATTCCTCCGCCGACGCCGCGACGGTCTGGACATTCGACGCCGTCTGCTCGGCGGCAGCCGCGACCTTCGCGCTCTGATCCGTCGTTCCCACCGCGATCGTGGACATCGACGAAGCGGAATTCTGCAACTCGTCGGCGGCCGTTGCGGTGCCCCGGATCACCCCGCCTATGCTGCGCTCGAACTCGTCGGCGATGCGGGACAGAACCGCCTGCCGCTCCTCGGCGGAACGCGTCTTCATCGCTTCCTGTTCGGTGCGCAGCCGCGTCGTTTCGACCAGATGATCCTTGAAGACCTGGAGGCTTCGCGCAATCCGGCCGATCTCGTTGGTCCGGTCGACGAACGGGATCTCGGCAGCAAGGTTGCCCTTGACCAGTTCGTCCATCGCCGAGCAGGTTCTGTTGAGCGGAACGACCATGCCGCGGCCGAGCCAGAATGCCGAGAAAGCCGCGATTGCCAGCCCGGCCAGCCCGGCGATCCCGGCCCAGATCATGCGACCGAAGACCACGGCGTCGATGTCGTCGACATAAACGCCGGCCTGGATCGCGAGAGGCTTGTCGCCTGTGCCAAACGCCCCGACATAGGCGAGCTTGCGAAGTTCGGCGCCGCCGGCGGAGCGGGGCGCCAGATACTCGACAAAGCCGCCGCCGGCGCGCGCGGCCCGCACGATGTCCTGGATCAGCAGCTTGCCGCTCTTGTCCTTGAACTCCCAGCGGTTGACGTTGATGTATTTCGGATTGACGTGCACATAGGTGACGCCGGCATCGGCGCTTCCCGTGCCGTACACGCCGATATAGTCGGCGTGTTCGCCCCAGCGCATGGCGCCGATCGAAGCAAAGGCCATCTGACGCGCCCGGTCAGGCTCGATCTTGCCGGCCTTGGCCTCAACCTCGTATTGAGCGAGGATCCTCGTCGCGGCCTCGACAAGATTGCGGACCGTGGTGCGCCGCTCGGCCAGGACCGCATCGCGCAGCACCAGGATCTGCAAGGCGGAGACGGCCAGCAGCACGATCGTCAGCGCCGCAATGACCATCGCAAAGCGCTGATAGACGGTGAGGTTACGCATCCGCTTGCCTTTCCTGTCGGTTGCGAATGCGTAGCAATACAACGTTAACCGACGGTTAGCAGCGGATCCTTCCGACATGACGTCCGGCTTTGCGCGTCAGCTCCAAGGTTGAGCCGTCACGCCGCGCCGCTGCCAAATCGGGCTTGAAATCGTCACGCCAGGGCGACACAATGCCGCCTGTTCCTTCATCAACCGTAATGCGCCAGTGTATCAGCGCACCCTGACCGGGGGCATGGTGCGGCAAGAGTGACTCATAATGGCTGAAGCCGATCTCGACGTCGTCATCCGGCAAATCGCAAAAGCGCAGAACAAGAGCCTGATGGCAGCCGTGAAGAAACGGCGCGATCAGATCATGGCCCGCGCGGCCAAGGCAAAGGACAAGGAGACGCGGGACCAATTCCGGCTGATCGCCAGGAGCACGATGGAGCTCGGTACGGCCGCCGCCAAGCGGCTGCAAAACTCTGCGCAAAATACCGCCGATAGTTACGCGCGGGCGATCAGGAACGCGACCGAGGAAGCGGCGGCGGCGAAGGCGACGAAAAAGGCTCCTAAGAAGAAAAACGCCTAGCCGCGATTGGCACCAAGCATCGCTTTCCGATGCGGCTTGTCGCAGCAGTCACATGGCGACTTTGGCAGCAAGGGCCTGCTCTCTATTCGCGCTACCCGCCGTGAGATATCTAACTGACCGCGCGGTAGGTCCTCGGCGTTGTGCCGATCAGTCGACGGAATCGCCGGTTAAAAGTGGCGAGATCCTGGAAGCCGGCCGTGAAAGCGATCCTGGAAATCGGATCCGAGCTCTCGCGGAGCTGCCTTGCAGCGCGGTGGAGCCGCATATGCAGGATGTACTGATGCGGCGTCATTCCGGTCACTTGCCGGAACGTGCGCAGAAAATGATAGGGGCTCATTGCAGCGTCGCGGGCAAGCGCGTTGAGCCGTAACCTTCCATCTGGTTGTGCATCGATATGACGGACGACCCGGGTGATCCGCCGCTCATCGTGCGCGCTTGGAGTCCGGACAGCCGCGCCTTTGTCGGCCGTCATCATCAGAACGGCGCCGGCAAGTCGGGTCGCGATTTCCTCGAGAGCTGCTCCGTCGCGCTGATCGCGGGCGACTTCAGCATCGGCGAGTAGACCAACGAGTTCGTTTGTCGGAGGCAAGGCCGCATGGACGAATGTAGTCCTGCGCGCGCCGGGCACGCCTGCGGCAATGCTCTCGAAGAATGCCGGTGCGAAATGAAACGCGAGACACCGGTCGCCCTGCGCATGCTCATGTCCGCACTCGAAGTAGCTGCCGGCGTTGCCGAGCAGAAGCGATCCTGGCACGAGCGTCGCGGCTCCAGCCTGCGTCCGGTACTGAAAGCTTCCCTGCGCCACTGGCGAGATTGCCGTTTCGGCATGCTGCTCGACGAAAGAGTGGTCGTGCGGCCCGTAGTCGCAAAGCACGTCACGCACGCTCCAACCCGGGCCAGACGCCAATACCTGAATCTTGAGTGCCATAACGCCAGAACGAACAATTCGGTCTCAGGTTCTCCAACAGAGCGGGCAACGGGCTGTTCCGGCCAGCCAGACCAGATTTAGCAATTTTTCCCAAGCGAAAGCCGGCGCCGCGCCACATCTTCAGGGGCGATCCGGATCCACCCCAGGCATGCACTTCAGTTTCGCCGCACCGGACCGTGACAGTGAGCAAGTTCCATGCGGCGAGCTTCGTGATTGATCCCGACGGATATCGGATCGAGGCCCACTGCGAGGCCGATCGTTAGAGTCAGAGGAGCCTATGATGACATCTGCGCATACCACAAATGCTCAAGCGCCAAGCTCGCTTACCACATCATTTCCTCGCGTGCTCCACGCCGATGGCCCGGATCCAGAGCGCAGGGCCAAGCTAGAACTGTACTCGTGGCTCGTCGGTCAGTGGGAGATGGACGTCACCACCATACTTGAGGACGGGTCCAGCTACGCCGGTCGCGGCGAGATTCACGCCGGCTGGATACTGCAAGGCCGCGCCATACAGGACGTTTGGATGATCCCGCGCCTCAACCAACGGCGTCCGGGTATTGAACAGCTCCCCGGTGCAGGAAATTGGTACGGAACGACGCTGCGCATCTACGATCCGAATCTCGATGCTTGGCGCATTCTCTGGAATGACCCTGCGACCGATGTTTTCACGCAACAGACCGGCCGCGCGCGAGGACGAGATATCGTGCAGGACGGTCCGGATCCACGAGGCGGCTCGATGCGCTGGACATTTGCCGAAATTGAACCGGCGTCTTTTCATTGGACGGCGGAGCGGAGCTTGGACAACGAAACCTGGCGGAAGGAAGTCGATATTCGTGCGCGCCGCATGTGAGCGGCTGCGGGCGTGTCCAGCGACCAAATCATCAGCCGACCGCATCCGAAGCTTACGTGAGGTCGTGTGCACAGAACCCAATCCACGGCAGCTCTTGCATTCGGCTACTTCGTTGTGGGGGTCGGCGCTTTCGCGGTGACCGGTCTGCTCAACGAGATCGCGCGGGAGCTTGGGACGTCAGTCGCAGGCGCGGGACAGTTGATGTCCGCCTATTCACTTTCGCTCGCGGTCGGGGCGCCGCTGCTTATATCTCTCACGAGGCGATTTGGACGGCGAGACTTGATTGCTGCGGGACTTGTCCTGTTTGGAGTCCTGCAGTTTGCCGCGGCGGTGGCGCCGACCTACAGCACGCTTGCAGCGGCGCGCATATTTGCAGGCCTTGCCGCCGCGGTCGTCACTCCACACTCGATCGCTGCCGCCGGTCTTGCAGCTCCGCCCGGACAGAGCGGCAGAGCCGTCGCCACGATGTTTCTCGGGTTCACGCTCTCGATCGTGATCGGGATACCTGCAGGAAACGCGCTCGGAGCGGTCCTTGGCTGGCGCGTAACGCTCGGCCTTGTCGGCGCAATGTCGTTCGCGAGCGCGGTGTGGGTCGCACTCACGGTTTCAACCAGACTGCCGAATGCGCCGGTAGACTGGAACGCATGGCGGTCTTTGGCGGGCAATGCAGTCATTCTATGGTTGTTGCTGACCACGGCTCTCCAGTGTGCCGGTCAATTTACACTCTATACCTACCTGGCTCCCGTCCTCAGGGACAGCCTGGGCATCGATGCGGGGGGAATTGGCCTTCTGTTCGGCTGGTTCGGGGTAGCGGGGCTTGCTGGCAATTACTTCGCGAGCCGCGTGATTGATCGCATCGGCGCCGGACGTGTGGTTGACGCTTGCCTTGTCCTTATGATTGCAGCATTTGCCATGTGGCCCATGGCCTACGGCTCGCTGGTGACTACGATGCTGGCGATCTCGATCTGGGGGCTTGGCGGCTTCGCTATTCATCCGTCTCAGCAGGCACGGCTGGTGCTCCTGTCGCCGGAAATGGCTTCAGCCTCCGCAGCATTGAATCTGTCCGCCACGTATCTCGGGCAAATGTTCGGCAGCGCCTTCGGTGGCGGCCTGATCATTTGGTTCGGCCCGGATGCGCTCTCTTGGGGAGGAGCTGCTCTGCTTGTTGCCGCGGTTGGAGCGGCATTTGCCGCTGGCCACGGCAAGAGATGAACGTTGAGCAAGCCTAGCCGAAAAAGACGCCAAACGAGGAAACAAGCCTAGGCGCCTTCGACACCGAGCATCTTCATCAGCTTCTGCACCGCGCTGTCGGGCGTGGTCAGCACCGGCCGTCCCGTCGCCTCGGCGACCGCGTCGGCCGCCGGCGCCAGGCTGTACTGGGCGAGCGCGATCAGGTCGCAGTCGCGCAAGCTCCTCGCTGCTTCCACCACCAGGTGGTCATGGGTCGCGCGATCGCCGCGATCGAGCGCGGCTAACGCGCCTTCCGCCAGTTTCGGCACCAGCTCGACCCGCGACGGAAACTCCGGCGGCATCGAGGCCAGCGTCGGCGGAAACGTCGACAACAGTCCGATCCTGCGGCCGCGCGCGACCGCCTGCTCGATCATCGCTTCATTGGGCTTGAGCACCGGCATCGGAGCGTGGGCTCGTGCGACGGCTTCGATGCAAGGGCCGAACGCCGAGCAGGTGAACAGGATCGCATCCGATCCGGTGCCGACGGCGTAGCGTCCAAGCCCGAGGAAACGCTCGGTCATCGCGTCGGTGAGCCCGCCGTCACGCGCCAGATCGGCCGACAGGCTGTCGTCGAGTAGATTCATCAGGCGGGCGGCCGGCCAAAGCCTGGCGAAGGAGGCTTCGATCGGCACAATCGAATGCTTCAGGGCGTGGATCAGGGTAATGCGCATAGGGTCAGTCTGGCTGCGGCGCGACTTGTGTCAACCCGCCGCGCCGCGATAGTTTTTTGTTTGACGCGCTTTCTTCACGCGAACCGGTATCCACCCCGGATCAAGTCCGGGGCAGGCTTTCGCTCGAAAACGCTATGCTCACTACTTGATCGGCAGAGCGTACATCAGGCCGCCCTTGGCCCAGGTCGCGTTGAGGCCGCGATCGAGTTTTAACGGGCTCGCCTTGCCGACATTGCGCTCAAAGATCTCACCGTAATTGCCGCCCGCCTTGATGGCCTGCAGCATCCATTTGTTGTCGAGCCCGAGCCGCGAGCCGAGCTCGCCCGAGGTACCGAGCAGCCGCTGGACGGCCGGCACATTGGATTTTGCCATTTGTTCGGCGTTGGCTGCGGTGACACCAAGCTCTTCCGCCTCGATCAGGCCATAGTGCAGCCAGGCAATGATGTCCGTCCACACGTCGTCACCGTTGCGGGTGAACGGCCCGAGCGGCTCCTTGCTGATGGTCTGCGGCAGCACGGTGTAGTCGGCCGGATTGGAAGCCGCGGTGGTGATCGCGCCGGCGAGCGCGGAAGCGTCCTGGGTCATGGCATCGCAGCGCCCACCGAAGAATGTCTGGTACATGGTATCGGTGCGGTCGAACACCAGCGGTTTCCATTCGATGCCGTTGGCGCGGCCGTAGTCGCCGAGCGTCACTTCATGGGTCGTGCCCTGCGCGACGCAGACGGTGGCACCATTGAGGTTCTTGAGGTCCTTTACGCCGGCGTCGGCCCTTACGACAAAACCCTGGCCGTCGTAGAAATTGACCGGGCCCTGCCGCAGCCCCAGCGTCGCGCCGCGCAGATAGGTTTGGGTCGAGTTGCGGTAGAGCACGTCGATCTCGCCCGACTGCAAAGCCGTGAAGCGGTTCTGCGCCGTGAGCGCGACATAGCGCACCTTGCTGGCGTCGCCGAGCACCCCGGCGGCCAAGGCGCGGCAATAGTCGACGTCGAGCCCCTTATAATTGCCCTGCGAGTCCGGAGTGGAAAACCCGGCGAAGCCGATGCTGACGCCGCACACCAGCGTGCCGCGCTGTTTGACCGTATCGAGCGTTGCGGCTTGCGCCATCAAGCCCGACGCGGCGAGCAAGCCTGTAGCGATGATGATTCTCTTCATTCGGCTCCTCCTAATGACCAACACTCTTCAAGGCCAAGTCGACGGCGTGACCCAACCGTTCGACGATCATGTCGATATCGTCTGACGTCGCGATATAGGGTGGCGCCAGCAGAACGTGGTCGCCGCTGCGGCCATCCACCGTTCCACCAGAGGGATAACAGGCGAGGCCGCCTTCGAACGCGGCGGCCTTGATCCGCTGGTGGAGCTTGAGCGCGGGATCGAACGGCGCGCGGCTGGCGCGATCGGCGACGAGCTCGATGGCCTGGAGCAGGCCCCGCCCCCTGATATCGCCGACGTGGCGGTGATTGCCGAAACGCTCGGTCAGGCGCCGTTCGAGCTGACGGCCGAGATCCTTGACCCTGTCGAGCAGTTGCTCGTCATCGATCACCCGCTGCACCTCGAGCGCCGCTGCGCAGGCCATCGGATGCGCCAGATAGGTGTGGCCGTGCAGGAATGCGCCCGAGCCATCCCGGATCGTATCGACGATGCGCCCGCCGGCGAGCATGGCACCGATCGGTTGATAGCCGCCGCCAAGCCCCTTGGCGATCGTCTGGATATCGGGCGCGATGCCCTCCTGCTCCCAGGCGTGGCGCGTGCCGGTGCGGCCCATGCCGCACATCACCTCGTCCAGGATCAAGAGCGCGCCATGCCGGTCGCAGATCTCGCGGACGGCGCGGAAATATCCTTCCGGCGCCGGCACGCATCCGGCGGTAGCGCCCACCACCGGCTCGGCGATGAATGCCGCCACCGTATCCGGACCAAGGCGCTGGAATTCGGCTTCGAGCTCGGCCGCCAGTCGCGCCACGAAATCCGTCTCGGATTCGCTGTCGCGTTTTTCGTGATAGGCGAACGCCGGCGTCACGTGGCTGAAGGCCGACGACAATAGCGGCGCGTAGGGCTCGCGCCGCCAGGCGTTGCCGCCGGCGGCGAGCGCGCCCAGCGTATTGCCGTGATAGCTCTGGCGGCGCGCGATGAAGCGCTGGCGTTGCGGCTGGCCGGTTTCGACAAAATATTGCCGCGCCAACTTGATGCTGGCCTCGATCGCTTCCGACCCGCCACTGACGAGATAGGCGTAGGCCAGACCGCCGGGCTCGTCGCCAACGAGCGCCTCAGCCAGCGCTTCGGCGGGCTCCGACGAGAAGAACCCGGTATGGGCAAAGGCCAGCTTCGATGCCTGCCGTGTCATGGCCTCGAGCACGCGGGGGTGCTGGTGGCCGAGGCAGGAGACGGCCGCGCCGCCGGAAGCGTCCAGAATCCGCCTGCCGTCCTCGGCGATCAGCCAGACACCATCGCCACCGATGGCCTTGGGCGGCGTTTCACGCAGGCTTCGGTGCAGCACGCGGCTCTTGCCGGCTCCCATGACGATCAACCTTTCTCCGCGACATATTGCGACAGCGCGGCCAACCGGCCTTCGGTCTCTTCGAGGCGCCGCTTGGCGCCGGCGCCGCCCAGCACGAAGGTCACGGCGGCCAACGACTGGGCGATGGCGATGGCGCCGGTGAGGCTCGGGAAGAATCCCGGCGACGCGGCGGCCTCATAGAGCAGCAGATGATCAGCCCCCTCCGCCATCGGCGCCGTGATCGTATCGGCAATCGCAACCAGCGTGGCGCCGGAATCATGGGCCGCCCGTGCCGACAAAACGCTTGCCCTCGAATAGGGCGCAAACCCGATCACGACGACGGCATCGCCGCTATGGAACGCGCCCAGATCGAGATCTTCGGGACCCGAGCCGCCGACCAGATGCACCGCGTCTGGCCGGAACAAGCGGAGCTGATAATTGAGTAATTCCGCAACGCTGCGGCAGCTCCGAAAGCCGGCGATCCAGATGCGCCGCGCGCCGTGCAGAGCCTTGGCCGCGTTGGCCACCGAGCCGGCCGAAATGCGCGCAAGGCCTGCCGCCTCGGCTTCCAGCTTGTCGGAGACCAGCGATATCTCGGCGTTGGGCCCTTTCCGGCCGCCTTTGGCACGACCCGAGAACGGCGAAGCTTGCGCGGGCCGGCGGGCCTCGGTCAACGCGGCGCGCAATTCGTCCCATCCGGAATAGCCGAGCGCTTTTGCGAGCCGGGTGAAAGCGGCGGGATCGGCGCCTGCCTCGGCGGCAAGATCACGCATCGAGCGCGTGGTGGCGTCATAGTCATTGGCGGCAACGAACCGGCCGACCTGCTGCAGCCGCATCGGCAACGATGGCAGCGCACTGCACAAATCGTTCAGCGGCGAGGATTTCGGCCGGGGCTGCGTCATGAAACAAATGTTGCACAAAATCATTTTTGGTGCAACATTTGAAATGCGCCTTGCGGGGCGCATCGCTGAAGGTCGCTGCTGGAAGATCGCTGCTGCAAGACATCGTTGCTCAAAGTCATCGCCGCTTAAGTCAGGTATCCTTGTGCTGTGACGACATCCACGCCCGAATTCCCTCGCCGTCGGCGGATGCGCCTCCACCTGAATCGCCAGCAGGTCAACGGCCTCGTCTGGCAGATCGTGGTGGTCGCCATTGCGGTCGCAATCGTTGGCTGGCTCTGGTCCAACGCCCTGCACAATTTGTCGGTACGCCGGATTTCGACCGGCTTCGCCTTTCTCGGCCGCGAGGCCGGAATGCCGATCGCGGATAGCTGGCTTGCCTATAGCCCCAGGGATCCTTACGCCCGCGCCTTCATCGTCGGCATCGTCAATACGCTCCGCGTCGCGGTCATCGGCATCGTGCTCGCGACCGTGCTTGGCACGCTGATCGGCATCGCGCGACTGTCGTCGAACTGGCTGCTGTCGCGGCTGGCTGCAGTCTACGTCGAAGTACTCCGCGACGTTCCGCTGCTGCTGCAGTTGTTGTTCTGGTACGTGCTGATGCAGGGACTTCCGGCGGCACGCGCGGCCTGGAAGCCGATCGAAGGCGTCTTTCTGTCGAACAGAGGCCTGGTGTTGCCAGCAATTCCTATCGAGGAAGCAAATCTGTGGGTCATCGCTGCGGCCGCTGCCGGCCTGGGCGCGCTGTATCTATTGCGGCGGCAGTTAGTGGCGCGGCAAATGGCGGACGGCAAAGCGCGCCCGCTCTGGCCCTATGCGCTGGCCCTGCTCGTCGGCCTGCCGGCGCTGGTGTCGTTCAGTCTCGGCGCGTCATGGACCATCACGTTGCCCGAACTGCGCGGCTTCAACTTTGTCGGCGGACTGACGCTCGCACCGGAATATTTCGCGCTGCTGATCGCGCTCGTCACCTACACCTCGGCGTTCATCGCTGAAATCGTGCGCAGCGGCATTCAGTCCGTTCCAAGGGGCCAATGGGACGCCGCGAACGCGCTCGGCCTGCGACGTAGTTTTGTGCTTCAGCGCATCGTACTGCCGCAGGCGCTCCGCGTCATCATTCCGCCGATGACCAGCCAATATCTGAACCTGACCAAGAACTCCTCGCTTGCGGTTGCGGTCGGATACCAGGACGTGGTGTCGATTGCGAATACCACGCTGAACCAGACCGGCCAGGCGATCGAAGCCATCGCGCTCATCATGGCCGTGTTCCTCACCATCAGCCTCGGCATCAGCCTGTTCATGAACTGGTACAATGCGCGCATCGCGCTGGTGGAGCGCTGATGCCATGACGTCGATCACGCACGCTCCGCAAAATCCGCTTCCCTTCGACGCGCGATCCCGCCGGACTCCAGCCGGCCGCGCCATCCGGTGGCTGCGCACGAACCTGTTCGCCTCGGTCACGTCAAGCATCATCTCCGTGCTCCTGATCGCGCTGCTCGCCAAGGCGTTCGTCAGCCTGGTGCAGTGGGGCTACTGGAATGCGATCTGGATCGTTTCCGGCAACCAGACCGGCCCCTGCCGGTCGATCCGTGGGCTCGGCGCCTGCTGGGCCGTGATCCCTGAAAAATACCGCTTCATCCTGTTCGGCACTTACCCCTTCAATGAGCAGTGGCGGCCGGCGCTGGTGTGCCTCACCTTCATTGCGCTGTTCTGGGTGTCGAGCCGGCGCAATTGGTGGCGCAAGGAACTGGTGCTGGTTTGGGCGGCGGCGTTGGTCCTGATCGGCGTCTTGATGTGGGGCGGCGTCTTCGGGCTGTCCTACGTTTCACAGGATCGCTGGGGCGGGCTGCCGGTGACGCTGATCCTGGCGACGTTCGGGCTGGCGTTCGGCTTCCCGCTCGGGATCGTGGTGGCGCTAGGCCGCCGTTCAAAATTGCCCGCGATCAGGTCGCTCTGCGTGCTCTATGTCGAGTTGATCCGCGGCGTTCCCCTGATCAGCCTGTTGTTCATGGCGAGCGTGATGTTTCCGCTGTTCCTGCCCGACGGCGTCAACATCGACAAACTGCTCCGGGCGCAGATCGCGTTCATACTGTACGCCGGCGCCTATCTTGCCGAAGTCATCCGGGGCGGCCTCCAGGCCATTCCGAGAGGACAGCACGACGCCGCCGACGCGCTCGGGCTCACCTACTGGAAGAAGAACGGTCTGATCATCTTGCCGCAGGCGATTCGCCATGTGATCCCGCCGCTGGTGAATACGTTCATCGCCTTCTTCAAGGACACCAGCCTGGTGCTGATCATCGGTATCTTCGACCTGCTGACGACAGCGAAGACCTCCATCATCGATCCCGCCTGGCAGCAGTTCAGCGTTGAAGTCTACGTGTTCGTCGGGCTGATCTATTTCGTGTTCTGCTTTGCGATGTCGCGCTACAGCCGGCAGTTGGAAGCGCAGTCCCGGCCGGGCTGACGGCCGATCGCGGCGTGTTTGGCGTTGTCAGGCGTTATCGGTCGGTCCATTCGATTGCCGCGCGGTCCTGCAACGAAAACAGCGGTCCATCGTAGAGGAACGAGCATTGGTGAATCACCACCTGTCCGGCGCTGACGGTCACGTGCGAATAGTCCGGCAGTTCGTGCGATCCGGGAATGTGATCCGCCGTAGCGAGGTCGAACGCCACCTGATGGGATAGCGCGCGCTGGATGTGGAAGGGGATGCCGCGCCAGGTGCCCGAGATCGGCCGGTGCAGATGGCCCATGAATAGATAGTCCGGCTTTCGCGTGCGTGCGATCACGTCCCATTCGGCCTCGGGATTGGCGAGCTTGATGTCGTCCATGTAGCGCAGCCCGGTATCGAACGGCGGATGGTGCTGAAACAGCAGCAGCGGGCGATCGGCTGGCGCCGAGCCGAGCGCGTGTTCGAGGAAGGCGAGCCGCGCCTCGCACAGCCATCCGGCATGATCAGGGGCGGTCTCGTTCAGCGTATCCAGCGTGACGATCGTGGCAGCATCGAACAAATGAATGGACTGCACAAAGCCGGATTCGTCGCGCGGCACGCCGGGGAAGAAATGGCCAAACGGACCGCGCTTGTCGTGGTTGCCCATCAAGAGGATGGTCGGCGCCTTCAGCCGCGCCAGGACCGACGCGAGATTTTCGTAAGCGGCGTCCTCGCCCCAGTGGGCAAGGTCACCGGTCACGATCACGAAGGAAATATCCGGATGATCGCGATTGATCCGCTCGACCGCCGCGCCAAGCCGCTCGGTGGGATCCAGCCCGTAGAGCTTACGGCCACGGGCGACGAAATGAGTGTCGGTAAGGATGACGAATTTCATCGAGCCATGGTCTCCCTGTTAGCGACCGCCGCGGCGTGGCGTGGTAACCGCGGCGATTCCTGGTAAGGCGGTTGTCGTCAACGCACCGAACCCACCGTCTTCGGCAGCAGCTTCTGCACGTCGCTCGTCATGTCGGCGAGCACGGCTTCCGGCTCCTTGGTGCGCGCACCCGTCACGATGGAGTTGAGATGATCCTTGATCACGTCGGTGATCTTGAGGCCGTTGTCGCCGGGGAAGGCGTACCATTTGGTCAGCAGCGCGAGCTGGCTGACCGCGGTGTAATTGTTCGGGTTCTTGACGTAGAAATCCTTCAGGTGGACGTCGTTGGCGACCTTGTTCGGCGGCATGTAGCCGGTGGTCTCCGCCATGATTGCAGCGCCCTTCGGGCCGGTCCAGAATTTCACGACCTCCCAGGCCGCGTCACGCTTGGCCTTGTCCTTGGCCAGAATCATCACGACATTCCCGCCGGCCGGCAACCGGCCGTTCGGCGACACCACGTCCGGGAACGTGTGGGTCTTCAGCTCGAACTTGCCGCCGATCATCTGCGTGGTCTTGTTGAGGTCGGAGGTCGAGGTAACGTGAATGCCGGTCTTGCCGGCGGCAAAGGTCGCGCGCATCGCCGGCTGGTCGAGATTGGGCATGCCGGCTTCACTGACAAGGTGCGCCAGCGTCCTGATCGCGAACTGGCCTTCCGGCCCGTTGAACGCCACCTTGTTTTCCTCGGCGTTCAACATGGTGCCGCCGCGCGAAAACACCGGCGCCTGCCACAGCCAGTTGCCGGTGATGTCCCAGGCGTAGGTGATACCGTTGATATCGGGACCGAGCGCCTTGATCTTCTTGGCGAGATCGATCAGCCCGTCCCACGTCCGCGGCAGATTGGCCGGATCGGCGCCGGCCTTCTTCGCCAGGTCGAGATTGACGTAGACGATCGGCAGCGAAATCGCGAACGGCAGCGCGTAGACCTTGCCGCTCGCCGTGCCGATATCGAACATCGCCTGATGGAAGCCCTGCTTGTCGAAATCCTTCTCGGCCGCGATATAGCCGTCGAGTTCGGCCGGAATGTTCTTGTCCACCAGTACGCGGATGCGGTTGAGACCCTGGAAGCTCACGTCGGGCATCTGGCTGGTCACCGCCTCGCGCAGCACTTTCTGGGTGCCTTCCTCGTAGGAATCATAGGGCGCACGCAGCGTGACCTTGATATCCGGCCGCACCTTGGCGAACTCCTCGATGATGCGCTTGTGCGTGCCATCGAACAATTCGGCATAGGGGTATTGAACAACGACTTCGGTCTGCGCATGCGCGATACCGGCGGCGAGCGAAAGGGCGGCTGCGGCAATCCATGTTCTGAACATTGTCGTCTCCTGAGGTTTGAAAAAACTCGGTTACTTGATGCCGGTGAGCGTGATGCCTTCGATGAAGCGTCGCTGGGCGAACAGGAAGGCGATGACGAGCGGGGCGATGATGACCATCGCCGCCGCCATCAGAGGGCCGTAATTGGCTCCGGCCTCATTGTTGCGAAAGTGCGCGACCGCAAGCGGCGGCGTCTGCAAATGCTCGCTGTTCAGCACGATCAGCGGCCAGAAATAGTCGTTCCAGTGCGCGACCACCGAGAAGATGCCGAACGCGGTTACCGCCGGAATCGCGGTCGGAAGCATCACGCGCCAGACGATGCCGAACTCGGAAATCCCGTCCATTCGCGCGGCGTCGATCAGGTCGTCGGGCACGGTCTTGAAAAACTGGCGCATCAGGAAAATGCCGAACACCGAGATCGTGAACGGCAGCACCAGCGCCGCATAGCTGTCGAGAACACCCAGTTTATGCAGCAGCAGGAATACCGGGATCGCGGTCGCCTGCGGCGGAATAAGGATGCAGAACACGACGAGCGCGAACAGCACGTCACGGCCGAGAAAGCGCAATTTGGAGAGGGCGTAGGCGGCGGGCAGGGCAACCAGCACCTGAAGGCCGAAGATCGAGGTCGTGACGATCAAGCCGTTGAGCAGATAGCGCCATAGATCGGCCTTGGCGAAAGCAATCCGGAGATTGTCCCACAGCGCAAAGTGGTAGGGAATCAGGTGCAGATCGGACGAGAAAATCTCGGTTTGAGGTTTTGACGCGGTCGACACCATCCAGATGAAGGGCGTCAACATCACCAGCGCTCCCGCATGCAGCACGATGTGCCGGATCGCAGAGCACAGAAGCATGCGGGCGCGTGGCGTCATGCGTAGTGCACTTCCCGGTTGCCGAGCGCCGATTTGAGCAGGGTGAGCAGCAGCACGAAGGCCAGGAACACGACGGTAACGGCCGCGCCGTAACCGGAGCGGAAGAACTCGAAGCCTTCGGTATACATCGTGTAGATCAGCACTTCCGACGATTTCGAAGGGCCGCCCTTGGTCAAGACCTGAACTGTGTCGAACACCTGGAACGAGCGGATTGCCGAGATCGCCACCACGAACAGGGTAACCGGCCCGAGCATCGGCCACGTCACCAGGCGGAAACGCGACCACGCGCCTTCGGCGCCGTCGATCTCGGCCGCATCGTAGAGATGCTTCGGGATCGAGACGAGGCCGGCGAGAAACAGCACCATGTTGAAGCCAGTGGCCTGCCAGATACCGATTACGCACAGCGAATAAAGCGCGGTGCCGCGATCCTGCAGCCAGCTATGGCCCTGCAAGCCGGCGGCGCGCAGAAGTCCGTTCACCAGGCCGAACTGCGGATGCAGCATGAATTCCCAGACGATCGCCATCGCGATCAACGTCGCCATGACAGGAAGGAAGTAGACGGTGCGATACCAGCTCTTGAGCCCGGCGCCGCTCTGGATCAGGAGCGCAACGCCGAGCCCGAGCGCCACCGCGCCGGGCACTACGATCGCGACATAGGTCAGCGTGTTCTTCAGTGAAATCCAGAACACCCGGTCGGCGAACATCTCCCGATAATTCGAGAGGCCGATCCAGGAGAACGCCGGCGCGCCTAGTTGATAGTCCGTAAACGAGAGCGCGATCACGCCGGCGAGCGGGCCGATCAGCATCAGCAGCATCAGCACGAAGGCCGGCGCGGCCAGCGCATAGGCTGCCTGCGATCGCCCCGTCCGGCGGAAACTGGCAAACACCCGAGCAGGGACGCGTGGCGCCATCGCCACTCCCTGCAGCGCGGTGGCAGCGTCAGACAACGGCCATCTCCCGCGGCCGCTCGACGCGCGACGGGATCGAAGTCGCGATGCGCTTACCATCAACGTCGAAGGCGCGAACCGCCTCCGGCGCAAAGCCGTAGCCGACTGTGGCTCCGATCGCCGGCACCTGGCTGGGGTCGTTGACGCGCGCCACCACGGGCGCGTCCGTGCCCGCGCTGCCGATATGGACGAAGGCTTCCGATCCCAGATTTTCCAGATGCACGACCGTGCCGG
This sequence comes from Bradyrhizobium sp. LMTR 3, assembly GCF_001693485.1. Classification (GTDB taxonomy): domain Bacteria; phylum Pseudomonadota; class Alphaproteobacteria; order Rhizobiales; family Xanthobacteraceae; genus Bradyrhizobium. Next base: position 337,796 of record NZ_MAXC01000023.1, on the reverse strand, counting down.
AAAGCAGTCCCTGCGAAGCCAGCTCGATCCGCTCCGGCCTGACGCAGATGCGGCACTCTCCTTCCGGCGCCGGTGTTGCCATATGGAGAACATGTCCGAGCGTCTCCAGCCGGCCATCGCTGCGGATACGACCGGGAAATGCGTTTATCTTCGGCGTGCCGACGAATTCGGCGACGCGGATATCGCAGGGGTCTTCATAGACAGCGGCGGGCGCGCCGGCCTGAATGAGCTCGCCGCCGATCATGACGGCAATCCGGCCCGACATGGTCATCGCTTCGGCCTGGTCATGGGTGACGTAGATGAAGGTCGTCTTGAGCTGACGGTGCAACTGGGCGATCTCGGCGCGCATGTGCACGCGAAGCTTGGCGTCGAGATTGGACAGCGGCTCGTCGAACAGAAACGCGCGCGGCTGACGCACGATGGCGCGGCCGACCGCAACGCGCTGGCGCTGACCGCCGGACAATTGCCCGGGCTTGCGCTTCAGCAGCGGCGAAATCTCGAGCTGCGCGGCCACCCTTTCGACATCGTCGCGAATGACGCGTTCGGCGCGGCGGCGACCAGGCATCAGCCGGCCCACGAACGGCGCCCGCTCCAGCGCGGACAGGCGCTTCATCCGCAGCGGGACGGCAATATTGTCAAACACGCTCAGGTGCGGATAAAGCGCGTAGGACTGGAACACCATTGCCAGATTGCGCGCGCTCGGCCTGACGCCGTCGGCACTGGCACCGTCAATCCGGACTTCGCCGGACGACTGCGGTTCGAGACCGGCGATGACGCGCAGAAGCGTGGATTTGCCGCACCCCGACGGACCGACGAGGGAGATGAACTCCCCGTCGTGAATCGTGAGATCGACACCTTTCAGAACCTCGGCGCCGTCAAAGGCCTTGCGAAGCGCCCGAATCTCGATCTCGGCCATTTCAATCCGGTATCCGTGGCTGCGGTACCGGATGTCCTAAAGGGCTTGTTTGACAGTTATATCACAACGGAACGAACCGCCGGGCTTGGCCCCCAGCTTTCCACCGGGTGCCCTCGGAACATGGCTGATGTAGGCGGAGCTCCGCCTACACCTTCACCAAGCTCTCGAATCCGCCATAGATCATCCGCTTGCCGTCGAACGGCGGCTTCGATTTCGGATCCATCATTTCGCTAAGCCGCGGGTCCGCCATCACCTTGGCGTTGATCTTGTCGCGCTGGGCGCGCGACTTGTAGGTGATCCAGGCAAACACGACGGTCTCGCCCGGCTTGAGCTTCACGGCGCGCGGAAATGACGTGACCTTGCCGAGCTTGACGTCCTCGGCGACCCATTCGCGATAATCCAGTGCGCCGTACTCGCGCCAGATCTTGCCGGCTTTCTTCGACAGGCGGGAGTAGGCCTCGAGATTTTTCTTCGGCACGGCGACGATGAAGCCATCGACGTAAGGCATTGCAAGTTTCCTCTTCACATTTCTCGCCGTCGCATTCGGTCATTCCGGGATGGTGCGTTAGCACCAGACCCGGAATCTCGAGATTCTCAGGTGCGCAATTGCGCACCATAGTTCGATGCTTTGCATCGCCCCGGAATGACGAGAAAACCGCTCGTTCAGCTATGACAACAAGATGCCTGAACCTGTGACGGCTGGTATTGGTCACGTAGTCGCACCCAGTCCATCGGATACGGCAGGCCTTCCTCGTGACGCCCGAGCGGGGTGAGGTCGAGATAGTGGTAGGCGGCGTTCATCATGTCGAGGCCGCGCGAGAAACAGGAATAGGTATGGAAGATGTTTCCGGCCTCGTCGCGATAGAACACGCTGATGCCCGGCGCCTCTTCTCCGCCGAAGGCGGTGGTCCCGAAATTATAGAGCGCGGCGCCTGACTTGAGCTGCGCGGGCGTGAACGAGACACCGTAATCGTAGTTGAACTCATTTGCACCCGACGACAGCCAATCGAAGGTCCAGCCCATCCGCTGCTTGAATGCAGTAAGCTTTTGCAGCGGCGCGCGCGAGATCGCGACCATCGTGGTGTCGCGGGCGGCCAGATGCGGGATCATGCGCTCGAACCCGTCGGCCCAGAACGAGCAGCTCTTGCAGGCCTCGTTCCAGTCGGGCTCGAACATCAGATGCTGCACCACGAGCTGGCTGCGCCCCTTGAACAGGTCGCCGAGCGAGACCTTGCCGCCGGGACCATCGAATACGTAGTTCTTTTCGACCTTGACCCAGGGCAGCGCGCGCCGTTCTTCGCTCAGACGCTCGCGCGCTCGGGTGTATTCCTTCTCATGCGCAAGGTGTGCCTTGCGGGCGGCGATCCATTCCTCGCGGGAAACGACGCGATGCGGTTGCATGGGCGGCTCCTCGTGTTCAGGCCAAGTAGCTTTCAAGCTTGCCAAGGAATTCGGTCCAGCCGCGCTGGTGATTGTCGCGTGCTTTCTCATCGACGAATTGCGCGTGGTTGAAGACGAGCAGCGAACCGCTTCCTTCAGGCCTGATCGAAATGCTCACCAGCGATTCCCGCTCCGGCGTCGAATGCCATGCCCAGCTAAACACCAACCGCTCGTTCGGAACGACCTCGCGATAGACGCCGCCGACCTCGTTATAGTTGCCGTCGACCTTGAAGCTGATGCGGTAGCGCCCGCCGACGCGCAGGTCGATATCGGCCTTGACTGAGCCCTCCTCGACGGAGGTCGGCCCGAACCATTGCACTAGCTTTTCCGGGTCGGCCCACGCGGCGTAGACTTTTTCGGGCGCCGCGTTGAACCGGCGCGTGAGCGTGAGACTGGGGCGCGCGGCGAGTTCGGCGTTGCGGGCAGGGTCTTTCTTGGCAAGGCTTGACTGGGTGGCCATGGGTCTTCCTCCACAAAAGCGGCAAGGCGGTCGAGATTGTCGGACCAGAAGCGCCGGTAGCGGTTGAGCCAGTCCATCGCCTGCTCCATCGGGCTGGCGGTCAGCCGGCACGCGACCGTACGGCCGGTCTTTTCGCGGGCGATCAGGCCGGCGTCCGACAGCACATCGAGATGCTTCATGATCGCAGGCAGTGATATCGAAAACGGTTGCGCCAGTTCGCTGACCGACAGGCTTTCGCGGTCGCCGAGCCGCGCCAGCAGCGCGCGTCGCGTCGGATCGGACAGCGCGGCAAAGGTGCGGTCCAGAACGTCCTCTTGATATTTAACCATACGGTTTAGTATAGACGCAAACAAAACGCCGTCAAGCCGGCGTATGCATCACGAATTCGGGAGTAACGGGAAGAAGAGACACCGATGGCCGGATCGCTCAGCGCGAACAGCGCTCTCGTCCGGCCATCATGCGGAAGGGTTGCGAGACGCGATCAATAATCCCGATAAACCCGCATCCGCCGCTGCTGTTGTCCAAAGGCGAAGCGCGGATTGACGTTGCAGTAGAGCCCGCGACCCGACGCCGATGCCATGCACTGACCATAGCTGCTGTAGGAGCAGTCGCCAGGAATGCCGATGGTCCGACCCTGGAGGCAGTAGGGATAGTCATAGGCCGCCGCGGGTGAACTGCCCGCGACCGTGGCGACTGTCGCCACCGTCAGCGCCAATGTCGCTAATATTGCACTGCGCATCTTCGATCTCCTTCACATGAGGCAAGCCGCGTCGCCTTTGCCATAAAACACCGCGGCTGCGCCTATGTTCCGTGACGAAGATCACTGCACTTTTTCGACCTTGGCTTCCTCGATCACCTTCTTCCACTTTTCGGTTTCGGCCACGATCATCTTGCCGAATACCTCCGGCGGTCCGATCAGCGGCTCGCCGCCAAGCTCGGTCAGGCGGACCTTGATCGCCGGCTCGGCGAGGATCTCGTTGATCTCCTTGTTCAGCTTGGCGATGACTTCCTTCGGCGTGTTCTTCGGTGCACCGACGCCGAACAGCGCGCTAGCCTCGTAGCCCGGGATGGTGTCGGCAAGCACCGGCACATCAGGCAACAGCGGCGACTTCGTCGTGCTGGTGACGGCCAGCGCCCGCACCGAGCCGGCACGAACATGCTGGAGGATGGAAGGCATGTTGTCGAAGATCAGTTGGACCTGGCCACCGAGCAGATCGGTGATCGCGGGCGCGGCGCCGCGATAGGGCACGTGCTGCATCTTGGCTCCGGACATCGCCATGAACATTTCGCCCGATAGATGCACGGACGTGCCGTTGCCGGACGAGGCCAGGTTCACCTTGCCGGGATTGGCCTTCACATAGGCGATGAACTCGGCGGCCGTCTTGGCCGGCACGTCCTTGTTGACCGTCATCACGTTCGGCACGCGATTGAACGCCGCGATCGGTGCAAGATCGCGGACCACGTTGAACTTCAGATTGGCGTAGAGCGTGGCGTTGATGTAGTTCGCGGGATTGACCAGCAGCAATGTATAGCCGTCCGGCTCGGCGTTGATGACGGATTCGGTGGCGATATTGTTGCCGGCGCCGGGCTTGTTCTCGATCACGAATTGCTGGCCGAGCCGCTCGGAAAGCCGCTGACCGATCAGCCGCGCGATGATGTCGGTCGCGCCGCCCGGCGGATATCCGACGACCCATTTCACCGGCCGGGTCGGATAGTCCGCCGCCGAAACGCTGCCGATCGAAGCGGCAGTGGAAAGGCCGATGACAGCCAGGCAAATCGCGGTACGGCGTGAAATCATAAAACTTCTCCTTGGAGGCCGGGGTTCAAGCCCGGTCCGTTTCTATTGAAGCGCGGTTCCATTGAACCGAACGCGGCGCGCGTTGTAACAAACAAACCCGGGTGCGGCCAGTGGGGCGCAGCGTCTCCGACCGCGACGAAAGGATAAGGCATGTCTGTCAGGGTTAACGCTCTCGACCATCTCGTCATCAATGTGTCGGACGTGGCGCGTTCCGCCGAGTGGTACCGGAAGATCCTCGGCGTGGAGGTCAAGGTGTTCGATCCCGGTCCGGGCAAAACGCCGCGGACTTCGCTGGTGTTTGGTAACCAGAAGATCAACGTGCGGCCGCGCGACGCCGACAAGGTCGAGTGGTTCACGGCCGATCACGAAACCGCCGGCAGCGACGATCTGTGTTTCCTGACGTCGAGTACGCCGGACGAAGTCGTGGCGCACCTGAAGGCCAACGGCGTCGCGATCGAGGAAGGCCCGGTCGCGAAGCAAGGCGCCCGCGGCACGCTGCGCTCGGTCTATTGCCGGGATCCGGACGGGAGCTTGATCGAGATTTCGTCGTATGAAGGGGATGTGGGCTAAGGCGCTCCGGCGAACGAAGCGACGATTGGTCCTTCGTCATTGAAGCGACGATTGGTCCTTCGTCATTCCGGGATGGTGCGCTAGCACCAGACCCGGAATCTCGAGATTCTCAGGTGCGCAATTGCGCACCATAGTTCGATGCTTCGCATCGTCCCGGAATGACTGCCCGATTTGCCCGGCGCGCCATCCGATGGCAAAACTACTCCCAAGCAAAAACCAAGGCGGCCGTAGAGCCGCGCGGGAGGAATCATGCCACTTTCACAGGCCGCACCAGGTATTGTCGGACCGTTCGCGGATCTCGACGTGCCATGGCTGCTGCGGATGCGTGCCGAAAGCCGCCGCAACCATCCATTCCTGATCTGGGCGGCGTTCGAGGGGCCGGCGCGGAGGTGGTCTTACGGGGAATTCCACGAGCGCGTCGGCGCGCTTTCCGCCGGCCTCGCCAAGCGCGGCGTCAAGCCCGGCGAATATGTGCTGATCCATCTCGACAATTGCATCGAGGCCATGCTGGCCTGGTTCGCCTGCGTCGAACTCGGCGCGGTCGCGGTCACCACAAACACCCGCTCGGCGGCAGCCGAGATGGAGTATTTCGCCGGCCATTGCGGCGCGGTCGCGGCCATCACCCAGCCTGCCTATGCCGAACTGATCTCGGCCAATTGCCGCGGCCTGCGCTGGATCGCCGTGATCTCGCATGATGCAGGCAGTACGTCGGCGCAAGTCGCGCCGCGCGGCGACAGTTTTGAGCAGCTCTTCGCCGACAGCGCCGACCGGGCACGCCGCGCCACCGATCCGTTCGCGCCGTGCAGCGTTCAATACACCTCCGGCACCACGTCGCGGCCAAAGGCAGTGCTGTGGACGCATGCCAACGCATTGTGGGGCGCCAAGATCAACGCCGCGCATGAGGACCTGCATGCGGGCGACGTGCACCAGACCTATCTGCCGCTGTTTCACACCAACGCGCTGGCCTATTCGATGCTGGCGTCATTGTGGGTCGGCGCGACCTGCGTGATCCAACCGCGTTTTTCGGCCAGTCGCTTCTGGAGCGTGGCGCTTGAGCACAACTGCACCTGGACGTCGACAATTCCCTTCTGCATGAAGGCGCTGCTGGAACACGAGATTCCGAAGAGCCACAAATTCCGGCTGTGGGGCACCGCGGTATCCGAGCCGCCGCCGTTTGCCGCCTTCGGCGTCAAGACGATCGGCTGGTGGGGCATGACGGAAACCATCACCCACGGCATCGTCGGCGAGGTCGACCAGCCCAATACGCCGATGTCGATCGGCCGCGCGGCGCCGGAATATCAGATCCGCATCGTCGAGGACGACGGCACGCCGACACCAGTCGGCGGCACCGGCAATCTCCTGATCAAGGGCATTCCCGGCCTGTCGCTGTTTTCAGAGTATCTCCACAACGAAAAAGCCACGCGGGAGAGTTTCGACGAGCACGGCTATTTCATCACCGGCGACCGCGTCACGCTGCTCGAGAACGGCTTCATCCGGTTCGGCGATCGCACCAAGGACATGCTGAAGGTCGGCGGCGAGAACGTCGCGGCCTCCGAGATCGAACAGGTGATCGCCGTCGTGCCCGGCGTACGCGAGGCCGCGGTGGTGGCGAAGAAGCACCCGATGCTGGATGAAGTGCCGGTCGTCTTCATCATTCCGCAGGCCGGTGTCGCGGGCGCGCCGGCGGATCTCCATGACACCGTGATGGCCGCCTGCAGGAACGGGCTCGCCGACTTCAAGGTCCCGCGCGAAATTCACTTCGTCGACGACATGCCGCGCTCGACGCTGGAGAAGGTGGCAAAGGCGGAGTTAAGGAAGATGCTGGGGTGAGATGCCGAATGGCAGTCATTCCGGGGCGCGAAGCGAACTATGGTGCGCAATTGCGCACCTGAGAATCTCGAGATTCCGGGTCTGGTGCTAACGCACCATCCCGGAATGACGATGGAGGGAATCAATAATACCCGAACGCCACCGGGCGGAAGGCGTGCAGCAGATGCTGGTCGAGCTTGTCGCCCATTTCTTCCATCATGCCGTAGGCCCGGGCGTGGGTGAACTGCAGCCGGTAGGCGCGCTTCTCGACGAGGGCTGCGTAGATATCCACAATCGTGGTCAGCCTCACGATGTCGCTGATCTCCTTGCCGCTCAGGCCGTTGGGATAGCCGGTGCCGTCGAGAAATTCGTGGTGGTGCAGCACCACATCGAGCATTTCCGGCGGGAAGCCGCCTTGCGCGGACAGCGCGTCATAGCCGCGGCGCGGATGCTGGCGCATCTCTTCCATCTCTTCCAGCGTCAACGGACCCGGCTTGTCCAGTATCGCCACCGGAATGAACGCCTTGCCGACGTCGTGCAGCAGCGCCGCGCGGGCGAGACGGCGCTGGTCGTCGTCGCGCATGCCGAGATGCTGCGCATACGCCACCGCAAAGCCGGTGACGAAGAGACAATGGCGATAGCTGCCGCTGTGGTGGCAGCCGACCGTCGTCAGCCATTCCCGCAAGGACGAATGCTTGATAGCCTTGAGAATCTTGCTCTCGGCCTCGATGATGTCGCTGAACTTCAAGGGAACGCCGGCCGGAAGCTTTTCGAAGATCTTGACCATCACGGCATGCGCCGCTTCGACGCCCCTGTTGAGGGCCTTGCCGCGATCGGTCTCGTCGTATCCGTCGCTGTCCGGAAAGGCAGCGCGGATCCGCTGCAGGATGCCTAGCGCGTCGAACGGCCGCGCGATCGTGTCGGTGGCGCCGAGCGCCCAGGCCTGCATCGATCCGTGGTGCAGCGCGTCCGCCAGCACGAACAGCCGCGGCATCTCGCGATAGGCCTCGGCCCGCAGCTTGTTGCGCACCAGTTGTACGCTCTCGGCGGAGCGCAGGTTGATGTCGACCACGATACCCGCCAGATCGCGTTCCGGCGCGTCGGGAATGTCGGAAGTCGCGATGGTGTCGACCTGACCGACCGATCGCAAAATGCTGGCGAGTTCGCTGCTCTGATCGCTCCGATCCGAAGCGAGCAACAGCCGGCGCCTGGTCGAAGTCTTGTTGGTTGCGGATGTCATGAAACCCCAGACCCCTAGCGATGATGACTTGCAACCGAGGCTAGCGGATAAGGAGTTCCCCGGGGCTTAAGAGGCATCGTGAATATAGGCTACTGTGAACGCTAAAATTTTAGCGATCTCGTTCGTAATGCGCCGCATGCGCGGGGCATGACGAGAACAAGGGTCTTATCAATGCGCTGATACCACCCTCGCTTTCCGCATTTCCCAATCGCGATCGGATCGCGCTAGGATGGGCGAAAGTTGCATGGGAACTCCCAGGGAGCCGCAATGCCGACGATCGATCGCGACGGGGTCCGCATCTATTACGAGGTTCACGGCTCCGGCCCACCGTTGCTCTTGACCCACGGCTATTCATCGACCAGTGGGATGTGGCAGGGCCAGATCGCGGCCTTGTCGAAGCATCACAAGCTCGTGTTGTGGGATATGCGCGGCCACGGCCAGTCTGATTATCCCAGTGATCCCGCAGCCTATAGCGAAGCGCTGACGGTTGCCGACATGGCGGCGCTGCTTGACGCCGTCGGCACCGAGAGCGCAATCGTCGGCGGGCTTTCGCTGGGCGGCTACATGTCGCTGGCGTTCTACCGCGCCCATCCAAACCGCGTCCGCGCGCTGCTGATCATCGATACCGGCCCGGGCTTCAAGAAGGACGAGGCCCGCGAGGTCTGGAACAAGCGCGCGTACGATACCGGCGATCGCTTCGAGCGCGAGGGTCTGGAGGTTTTGAAATCGGCCAGCCGCGAACGCTCCGGCGTCATCCATCGCGATGCGTCGGGACTGGCGCGCGCCGCGCGCGGCATGCTGACCCAGCGCGATGCCCGCGTGATTGAATCGCTGCCCCATATCAAGGTGCCGTCGCTGATCGTGGTCGGCGCCGACGACACCCCGTTCCTCGCCGCTTCCGACTACATGGCGGCCAAGATTCCGGGCGCGCAGAAGATGGTGATCCCTGCTGCCGGCCACGCCGTCAACATCGACCAGCCGCAGGCCTTCATCGACACGGTGCTGCCGTTCCTCGACAGCCTTGATGCCAAGGCGCCACACACGGCACCACAGAAGGCCGCGTCATGAAGACAGCCGCGGTGGCCCTCGCCCTTATCGCGAGCAGCTTCGCGCAAGCTGCCGCGCAACACTTGCCGCCGGTCGGCGGCCCCTACCCGCCACCGTTCACCGAAACGCTATCGAACAACATTCCGCTGGCGTTCGGCATGGAGGCCGATGAAGCCGCACGCGCGCTCGGCGTCCCGCTCAATTACATCAGGGGCCGTCCGGGCGATGAAATCTTTCTCGCGTTCCGTAACGTCGGCGGCAGCGGGCTATTTTACAGAAAGGACCGGCTCTATCTGCAATTTCGCAAGGGCAGGCTGGCCGGCTGGAAGGGCGACTGGGGTCACAACTGGATGTGGCAATAGCCGACCCCAGAACATCGATCTCGTGCAACTCAAACGCAAATGGATGACCCGTGGGACAAGATATCGAACTGACGGCCTCGGATGGCTTCAAACTGGGCGGCTATCGCGCCGATCCCGCAGGTCGGCCGAAAGCGGCGATCGTGGTGATCCAGGAGATTTTTGGTGTCAACCACCACATCCGCTCGGTGTGCGACCGATTGGCGGGCGAAGGCTATGTCGCGATTGCGCCGTCGATCTTCGATCGCACGCAACCGAACTTCCAGTGCGGCTATTCGCCTGACGAGATTGCAAATGCACGAAAGTTCATCGCCAATCCGGATTGGGCCGCGATGCTGCGCGACACCCAGGCCGCGATCGACGCAGTGAAAGATGTCGGCCCGATCGGCATCATCGGCTTCTGCCTCGGCGGCAGCATCGCCTATGCGGCAGCGACCAAGCTGTCAGGTTTGTCCGCCGCGGTCGGCTATTACGGCGGCGCCGTTGTCCGCTTTGCCGACGACAAGCCGCAAGTGCCGACGCAATTGCATTTCGGCGAAAAGGATGCGGGCATTCCGCTAACCGACGTCGAAACCATCAAGTCCAAGCGGCCGGACGTCGAAGTCCATCTCTATCCCGGCGCGCAGCATGGCTTTCACTGCGACGAACGCGCGAGCTACGACAAGGCCAGCGCCGATATCGCCTGGCCGCGCAGCCTGGCGTTTTTCGCCAAGCATTTGAAGTGACGCCCGGAGGGCGTCATTCCGGGGCGCGCGTCTTCGCGCGAACTATGGTGCGCAATTGCGCACCATCTCGAGATTCCGGGTCTGGTCCTTCGGACCATCCCGGAATGACGGAGAGAAGTCCCGGCCTCACTCGCCCTTGACGCCGGTTGCCTTCACGACATCGGCCCATTTCTCGTAGTCGCGGCGCAGGACTTTCTCGAACGCTTCCGCCGAGCCACCCACCGGCACGAGGCTGAGCGTCTCGATCCCGGCGATGCCCTCGGGCGAGGCGATGATACGGGCGAGTTCGTCGGAAAGCTTCTTCACGATCTCCTTGGGCGTTGCGGCGGGCACGAAGACGCCGAGCCAGCCTTCGATTTCAAAACCGGGGTAACCGAGTTCGCCCATCGTCGGCACATCGGGCAACGCGGTCCGGCGCTTTTCGCCGCCAACCGCCAACGGCCTGAGCTTGCCCGCCTTGATTTGCGCGCTCGCCGTGGTCAGGTCCTGGAACGCCGAGGTAACCGTGTTAGCGAGCAAGTCGTTCGTGAGAGGCGCCGAGCCGCGATAGGGCACATGGGTCATGTCGATATTGGCGGTCTTCTTGAGCAGTTCGCCGTAAAGATGCGACGTCGTGGCGTTGCCGAAGGTGCCGTAAGGCTTGCCGGGGTTCGCCTTGGCATAATCGATCAGCTCCTTGACGGACTTGATCGGCTGCTGCTCGGGGACCACCAAAACGATCGTCGACAGCGAGATCTGGGTGACCGGCGCGAGATCCTTGAAGACGTCGTAGGGCAGTTTCGAAACGAGGCTCGGCGCCTGAATGATCTGCGTAATGCCGATCAGCACGGTGTAGCCGTCGGGTTGTGCCTTTGCCACGTGGTCGTTGCCGACCACGCCGCCGCCGCCCGACTTGTTCTCCACGAGGACGGTCTGCTTCCACGACTCCTGCAATTTGTTGGCGAGCAAGCGGGCCAGGACGTCGGTAGCGCCGCCCGCAGGATAGGGCACCACGAAGGTGATGCGGCGGCTCGGATAGGGATCGGCCGCCGATGCTTGATGCGAAGAGGCACACAAGGCGGTCACGGCGATGGAAGCGAGCAACGCTAAAGCCGTTGCCGCACGCGCCACGCGGACCGGCAAATGATAGTTCATGGTTACACTCCGGATTGCAGGCACTCTACCGACAAGCCGGCGCGCCTCGATTGAACGACGGCTTTCTACATCGCTGCAGCGCAAGATGGAACATGGTTTCGAACGCATTCAGCGCATAGCGCCAATTCATCGCACCGAAGCTGACGCAGGACTCCCAACAGAGCGTCAAGCACGTGCGGAACCGCAAGTCTGCCACTGCAAGTTAGACCATTTGCCAATGATTGCTTCCGCAACATGATGCAGAACGCTGCGTTCGCGCTCGCGCGCAACGGATGGTGAATTATCTTGGTCAAATGCGAGGCATTTGCCTGACATAAATGCTCAGGAAAGACTTCAATCGAGACGACGCTTCGATGAAACGCCTAGAACCAGCGCTCGCTGACCAGCACGGTATCGCCGGGGCTGATCGGGCTGCCGGGCGGAACGACGAAACGTGACGTGCCGGACGCATCGGTGTGGGTGACCGTGACGCCGTCCCGGCGGGCGCGCGGCGAAAAGCCGCCGGCGATCGCCACCGCGCTCTCAACCGTCATGTTGGGGACGTAGGGGTACTGCCCGGGTGCTGCGACCTCGCCGAGGATGAAGAACGGCCGATAGGCTTCGATCTCGACGGCGACCGATGGCTCCCTGATAAAGCCGGCGCGCAGTTTCGCCGAAATCTCCGCCGCCAGTCCCGCCGTGGTGCGGCCGCGCGCGCGCACCGAACCGATCAGCGGCATCGTGATCGCGCCGCTGGCGTCGATCGCGTAGGTGTTGGTCAGGCCCTCCTGGCCATAGACGACGACGCGCAGCTTGTCGCCGGCATCGAGATGATAGGCCGCGTCGTATCGCACGGGCGCGGGTTCGGCATAGGCGGCAGGCGCGGCAACGACGGTGGGTGCCGGTGCCGTTCGTGGCGCCGCGGCAAAGGCGGCGCGAAGCGCGCCAATGGCGCCGCCACCGGAATCGACCGCGACCGTTCGCGGCGGCGGACTGTTGGATTGGCCATAGGCCATCTGGTCGAGATCGCCTTGCGGCGCGACCGCAACAGGCCCGGTCGTGCGCATGCAGCCCGACAGCGCGAGCGCGGTGATGATCGCAGTGATCGGTATTCGAAACGCGCGCACAACCCGCACCCAGGCCATCCCTCAAAGCGAGACAGCTCTAGTCTTGCACTGGGTATGGTTAACAAACGGTTTTTTGGAAGGTGGGGGCGACGACGGCGCTCAAAGCTCCCTCTCCTCGTTCTTCACGGGGAGAGGGAGAGAGAAGCAAGAATCAAGCACTCACGCCGACGCCGATCGGGCAGGACACGCCGGTGCCGCCTAGCCCGCAATAGCCCGCCGGATTCTTGGCGAGATATTGCTGATGATAGTCCTCGGCGAAATAGAATTCGCCCGCCGGCGTGATCTCGGTGGTGATGGCGCGAAAGCCCTTCGCCGCCAGCGCCTTCTGGTACGTAGTCTTCGACGCGTCGGCGGCTTGGCGCTGCGCGTCCCCAAACGTGTAGATCGCCGAGCGATACTGGGTACCGACATCGTTGCCCTGCCGCATGCCCTGCGTCGGGTCGTGATTTTCCCAGAACGTCTTCAGGAGTTGCTCGTAGGAAATCTTCTTCGGATCGAACACGACCAGCACCACTTCGGTATGACCGGTGCGGCCCGAGCAAACCTCTTCATAGGTCGGATTGGGCGTATGCCCGCCGGCATAACCGACGGCGGTCGCATGGATGCCGTCGCCGAGCTCCCAGAACTTGCGCTCTGCGCCCCAGAAGCAGCCCAATCCAAAAACTGCCTGTTCGACGCCCGCCGGATAGGGTGGCTGAAGCTTGCGGCCGTTGACGAAATGCGTGGTTGCGGTCGGTATCGGGGTGGCACGGCCCGGCAACGCTTCGGCTGCACTCGGCAACGCGGTGGTCTTGCGCATGAACAACATGGAGCACCTCCAGGCGGGACATCGGCGGACGCGACGGCATCGGCCGGTCGGACTTCTATATATGTCTTTACGCCTGTGACCGCAGCCCTGTTACCCGACCCCCGGGGCGGGCGCCGGCCAGGTTAGTCCCGCGAATAGCCGATCAACGGCTTGCGGGGCCGGAACAGGATCATGAGCAGAATGCCGACCACGCCCAGCACGGCGAAAACCGGCTGGTCCAGCAGGACCTTCATGACACTGTTCCAGAGCCAGGGTGCGTTACCCTCGACCCAGGTCCGGAACGTAAGCTGGCTGGACTGATGGACGTCGTTCCAAAACTGGCCGAACCGGGTAAATCGCAGGGTCTGGTCGGCAACAAAGCGCGCCCCGTCATAGACCATGAAGATGAATCCGCCGGCCAGAAGGAGCAGGCCGATAAGCCGGAAAAAACCGCGGATCATGGGTCACCTTATATCTGTCGCCCCCAAAGGCCGTCAGCCAATACCGGGGGCACCCCGGAAATTCAACCTCGTCAGCACCTTACGCGCCCCGTTCCGCCGCCCTTTCCGGCCCTTCGGGGGGCCGGAAAGCGTTGACGGTGCAGGATGCGCCCTCTATAAGACCCCCAATGGCGGCGGGCGCAATCCCGCCGCCGCTGTTCTTTGAGCAGCGCCGCTTGCGGGAGCATTTTGGCTTCCGTCCATGGCATCCTCAAGAACGGCTTAGGTTACGAACACCCTGGAAAATACAACCAGCGATCACGCGATTTGAACGGCCGGCGCGCTCAAGGGCCGACCACCCGAGCGATGACAGCCGAAGGATAGTTGAGAACATGGCCAATACGACTTCCGCCAAAAAGGCGACCCGCAAGATTGCCCGCCGCACCATCGTCAACAAGTCGCGTCGCACCCAGATGCGCGGCGCGGTCCGCACCGTCGAGGAAGCGATCAAGAGCGGCGACCGCAATGCGGCGCTGGAAGCAATGAAGCGCGCGGAACCAGAACTGATGCAGGCGGCGCAGCGCAACATCATTCACAAGAACAATGCGAGCCGGAAGGTGTCGCGCCTGACCCACGCGATCGCCAAGCTCGCGAAGTGAACTGACGGAAATAGACATTCATCAAAAGCCCGGCTCCGCCGGGCTTTTCTTTTTCTGCCATACCGGCGCATGAACACGAGCCCGAAATTCATGTTCGTCACGGACATACATCCTGTTGGATTTCGGACACACACCAAAGGCCGCGCGCCGGATCGACCGTGACAATTCAATTGTCTCGTTGCTGAGCGCCGGCTTGCGTGTCATATTTCGGGCACCCGTAGTTTTACGAGGTGCAACTTATGCACCAGCGTTGTCATGCGCATTTGCGAGAAGCGCTATCGCGGCGGCTGACCTGATCAGACAACACCCGCCTCCTCCGACGGAGTCGCTCGCGCGAGTTACCCTGCAAAAACAATTCCGAAAAGCTTCGTCTCGCTAATCACTTATCCACATAGCGAGGACAAGCGTTTTGAAAATTGGTCCCGGTAACCAAGATTGTAACGGTTTCTTAAAAAATTTTGCGCGTGCGGCGAAAATTGTCACGCTCGTTCGCGCCGCGGGATTCTCTGCGCTGATTCAAAAACTTGGTGTGGAGTGTCGCATTTGCAGTGTTGCAACACAGCCGAAGAGTCACGCGACATCGTCGAATCACGGATTGTCAGAAATCACGCTTGGTGTATTTGTTACTCGTTCGCGACGCTCAAGGCTCTCCTGACCAGCGCGGTTTGAGACCCAAGAGCGGACGTGCAAATCGGCGGCGGTGTGCGCGTTAGCGACGCTTTCCAAGCGAAGCTGAGTTGGTAACTCATAGCAATATGAGGACGGTTGTTCTGTGTCTAAATTTCCCGGCGTGGCGCTAACGTTTGAAGCGCGCTCCGGATAAGGGGAATAAGATGCTTGCCGACCATGCAGCGATTGGGAACGCGGAGCTCGTGAACGTGTTGAAGACGACAGACTGAGGTACGCGGGCGGACGCAGCGGTCGAACAAGCGGATGTTCGGTAGCGGCAGACTGGCTTTGAAACACTGGTGATCTGGTTACTCGTCGCGCACTCTCGCGGCGAGAGGGGGAGGTACTATGCTTTACGGAATCAACGCGACATTCAGCACACTCATTTCCATCGAGACCGCTTCAGAATTCCTGAACGACGTTTTTGGCCGTCCCCCTACGCGAGCTCCACACCGAGCGTCGAGTACGCGCTGACCTCGCGGCAGCTTCCACTCCATCTAGCCTTTGATCTGCGCAACGGCGATTCCGCCGAACGCTAGATCTGTGCCTGGTGGTTGAAGCGCCGCGCCGAGGTCACGCCTGGCAGGAAGCCCGCAAGGGTACCGCCAGCCGATTTCACAAGACACCATTACTCATTCAGAAAAGTTCTCAGGCAATGACAAATACGGAACAGGATCGCTGGTCGCGCGTGAAGGGGCGGTTGCGGACGACTGTGGGCGAGGACGTCTACACGAGCTGGTTTGCGCGCATGGACCTCGAAGGCGTGCAGGACGAAAGCGTCCATCTGTCGGTGCCGACCCGCTTTCTCAAGAGCTGGATCCAGGCGCATTACGCCGACCGTGTCCTGACCTGCTGGCAGGCCGAGATGCCGGAAGTGCACCGGATCGACCTCACCGTGCGCACCGCGATGCGGTCCGCCGCGCCCGCCAAGGAACCGACCGCGCCAGCCGATCAACGCCGTATCGAGCAGGCAAATGGCCGGGCCGCCCCTGAATTGCGCGCGACCGCCACTGCGCCGGTGTCCGCAAGCCATGATGCGCTCGGCGGCTCGCCGCTCGACCCGCGCCTGACCTTTGCGAGTTTTGTCATCGGTCGCTCGAATACCCTCGCCCATGCGGCGGCGCGCCAGGTTGCAGAAGGCCGCCGGGGCGATCCCGTGATGTTCAACCCGCTCTACATTCACGCCGGCGTCGGCCTCGGCAAAACCCATTTGCTGCAGGCCGTGACGTGGGCCGGCAATTCGGGGAACGAGCGCAAGGTGCTCTATCTCACCGCTGAAAAATTCATGTACGGCTTTGTCGCTGCGCTGAAGACGCAGACGGCGCTGGCGTTCAAGGAGGCGCTGCGCGGCATCGACGTGCTCGTGATCGACGACCTGCAGTTCCTGCAGGGCAAGTCGACCCAGGCCGAGTTCTGCCACACGCTGAACGCGCTGATCGATGCCGGACGTCAGGTGGTGATCGCCGCCGACCGCCCGCCGTCCGATCTCGAAAGCCTCGACGACCGCGTTCGCTCGCGGCTGGCTGGCGGTCTCGTCGTCGAGATGGGCTCGCTCGGCGAGGAGCTGCGGCTCGGCATCCTGAAATCGCGCGTGGCGGCAGCACGCGCGCATCATGCGAGCTTCGATGTGCCGGAGACAGTGCTGGATTATCTGGCGCGCACCATCACCCACAACGGCCGCGACCTCGAAGGCGCCATCAACCGCCTGCTCGCCCATTCCAAGCTCAACGCCCAGCCGGTAACGCTGGAAATGGCCGAGCGCGAAGTGCGCGACCTGATCCGTCCGCAAGAACCGAAGCGGATCAAGATCGAGGACATCCAGCGGGTTGTCGCCCGGCAATACAATGTCAGCCGTTCGGATCTCTTGTCATCGCGGCGGACCGCGAACGTGGTTCGCCCGCGCCAGGTGGCGATGTATCTGGCAAAGACGCTGACATTGCGCTCGCTGCCCGAGATCGGCCGCCGGTTCGGCGGTCGCGACCACACCACGGTGCTGCACGCCGTGCGCAAGATAGAGGCACTGGTGGCCCGGGATATCGCGCTGTCCGAAGAGGTCGAGTCTCTGAAGCGGCAATTGCAGGAATAGCTGGCTATAGCGTTTTCGAGCGAAGTGGACACCGGTTCGCGTGAAGAAAACGCGTCAAAACAAGAATCTAGAGTTTCGGTTCTGATTCAATCAGAACCGAAACTCTGGGAACAGGATCCGGCTCCTCCCCAGCCTCTCCCGCCCTGATCCATAATGCCCAACTCGAGTAAACCCGAGTTGGGTGGGCGGGAGAATTTTTTTCTGCGGCCATTTTTCGCCGCAAAAGTGGGGGAACGGCGGCCTGCTCCCTTGCACCGGCGCCCCATCCGCGCCACCTTGCGGTCCCCCCGGGGGTTTGATCAAATCCGGTCATGATCCGGCTTTTCGGGTTTCCAATGCCGCGGCGCTGCCTTGACGGGCCGCCCGGCTTTTCCATCTCTGGCGGATATTGCAATGAAGGTCACCGTCGAACGCGCGCAACTGCTGAAATCGCTGGGTCACGTCCATCGCGTGGTCGAGCGCCGCAACACCATCCCGATCCTCGGCAATGTGCTGGTCCGCGCCGAAAACGCCAGGCTGTCGCTGAAGGCGACGGACCTCGATCTCGAGGTGACCGAAACGCTGGCGGCGGAGACCGGAACCGCCGGCTCCACCACCGTGCCGGCGCACATGTTCTATGACATCGTCCGCAAACTGCCCGACGGCGCGCAGATCGTGCTGGAGGCCGACGGCGACCGCTCGGTAATGGCCATCCGCGCCGGCCGCTCGCGCTTCACCCTGCAGACCCTGCCCGAAAGCGATTTCCCCGATCTCGCCGCCGGCGACATGACGCATTCGTTCTCGCTCACGGCTGCCGACGTCAAGCGCCTGATCGACCGTACGCAGTTTGCTATCTCGACCGAAGAGACCCGCTATTACCTCAACGGCATCTACTTGCACACGGCCGGCAGCGCCAAGGCCGCAACGCTGCGCGGGGTTGCGACCGACGGACATCGGCTGGCGCAGATCGATCTGGCGCTGCCCTCCGGCGCCACCGGCATGCCCGGCGTGATCGTGCCGCGCAAGACGGTGGGCGAGGTGCTGCGGCTGATCGAGGACAATGAAGCCGAAGTCAAAATCGAACTGTCGCAGGGCAAAATCCGCTTCACCCTCGGCAATGTCGTGCTGACCTCTAAGCTGATCGACGGAACCTTCCCGGATTATGGCCGCGTCATCCCGCAGAACAACGACAAGGAACTGATCGTCGACAAGAAGGATTTCGAGGCGGCGGTAGATCGCGTCTCGACCATTTCGAGCGAGCGCGGCCGTGCCGTAAAGCTGGCGCTGTCCGCCGGCAAACTCGTGCTGTCGGTGACCAATCCGGATTCCGGCAGCGCCACCGAGGAGCTCGAAGTCGAATACGCCTCCGACGCGCTCGATATCGGCTTCAACTCGCGCTACCTGCTCGACATCGCCGCCCAGATCGAAGGCGAAGTCGCCGTGCTCCGCCTCGCCGACCCCGGCTCGCCGACCCTGGTGCAGGACAAGGACAACAAGGGCGCACTCTACGTGCTGATGCCGATGCGGGTGTGACTGCGCCTCGCGAAACGGACACCGACCTTCCCTCTCCCCTTGTGGGAGAGGGTGGCGCCGAACGAAGTTCGGCGACGGGTGAGGGGTTCGCGCCGCATACACCAAGCCATAGGCCTGTCGCCAAGCGCATCCGCAGCTTCGCCAAGAAGATGCGTCACGAGCCCACCGATGCGGAATTGGCGATGTGGCGACTGCTTCGTGACCGTCGCCTCGCGCGTTTCAAATTTCGACGGCAAGTTCCGTTCGGAAACTTTATTCTCGATTTTGTCTGTTTCGAGAAGCGGCTGGTCATCGAAGTCGATGGAAGTCAGCACGCATCATCGACTCGTGATGAAGCTAGGGAAGCGGTGTTGATCGCTGAAGGATTTCGAATTGCGCGTTACTGGAATAACGACGTGCTGCAACAACCCTCTGCGGTGCTGGAGGACATTATCGTGAAGCTCGCCGAGCGGTAAGAACCCCTCACCCGTCGCCTCACTTCGTGAGGCGCCACCCTCTCCCACAAGGGGAGAGGGGAAGAAGGACCGACCTGACTCATCATGCCCCCCTCCCGCATCCATCGCCTGTCGCTCACGCATTTCCGCAATTATCGCGCGGCGAGCGTGCAGGTGCGCGGCGATATGGTGGTGCTGGTGGGGCCGAACGGCGCCGGCAAGACCAATTGCCTGGAGGCGATCTCGTTTCTGTCGCCGGGACGTGGCCTGCGGCGCGCGAGGCTGGAGGATGTTGCCGACAATCAGGGCGACGGCTCCTGGGCGGTGTCGGCCGAGGTTGAGGGCGCGCTTGGCCTGGCTACGCTCGGCACCGGCATCGATGCGCCGGCCGCGGACGCCGCCTCCAGCCGGCGCTGCCGGATCGACCGCGAGCCGGTGGGGTCGGCGGCCGCGTTCGGCGATCATTTGCGCATGGTGTGGCTGACGCCGGCGATGGACGGTCTGTTCCGTGGCGCTGCCTCGGAGCGGCGGCGCTTCTTCGACCGCCTGGTGCTGGCGATCGACAGCGAGCATTCCAGCCGCGTTTCCGCGCTGGAGCGCTCGCTGCGTTCGCGCAACCGCCTGCTCGAAGTGCGCAATTATGACGACCATTGGTGTGACGCGATCGAGCGCGAAACTGCCGAGCTGGCGGTTGCGGTTGCCGCCACGCGCGGCCAGACGGTGACGAGACTGGCGGCGATGCTGCGTGAACGAGGCGCGGCTTCGGCCTTTCCGTCGGCGCAGATCATGCTCGACGGCTGGATGGAGAATGCGCTGGTCAATGAATCCGCAACCGCCGTGGAGGATCGCTACCGCGAGATCCTGCGCGCCAGCCGCGCCCGCGACGCCGCCGCCGGCCGCACGCTGGACGGCCCCCATCTCACGGACTTGCAGGTGATCTACGCGCCAAAAAACATGCCGGCCCGCGACGCCTCCACCGGCGAGCAGAAGGCGCTGCTGATCGGGCTGGTGCTGGCCCATGCCACGCTGGTCGCCGAGATGACCGGGATCGTGCCGTTACTGCTGCTCGACGAAGTCGTCGCGCATCTTGATCCCGTCAGGCGCAAGGCGCTGTTCGATGAACTCGCAAAGCTCGGCGCGCAGGTCTGGATGACCGGCGCCGATCCGGCGGCTTTCGTCGATATCGGCGCGGCCGGCGAGATTTTTGACGTCGAGTCTGGCCAGGTGAGCCGCCGCGGCTAGAGCCTTTTCGGTTCTGATTGAATCAGAACCGAGCTCTAGGTTTTTGTTTTGACGCGTTTTCTTGACGCGAACCGGTGTCCACTTCGCTGGAAAACGCTCTAAGAGCCGTTCAACGCCTCTTACCACCTGACGCTTCGCTGCCGAGCAAGCGGTCGATGATCGATGCGATCAGGAACACCGACGCCTTTTCCGTCAGGTGGACCTGATCGCTCGCGGTGAGATCGCTCGCCGCATCGCCAATGCGCGTCAGGCAACCCTCTGCATTGCAAAGGACGTCGGAGGCCGAGATGAATTCCGCGCCGAGCGGCTCGAGCCTGGCGCGCATAGTGGCATCGTAGGCGGTGGGCGGGATGCCGTTGGGCGAACGCTGCGGGATCAGCGTGCGATGGAGCATGAAATATCGGAGCACTTCGGACGGAAGCCCGCGCCGCCACATCGGCACCCCACCGAGAACAACGACGCGGGCATTTGTCTCCCTCTTCAGCGCGGCCACCGTCTCGGCCACGTTATCGAGATGTTTTTCCCAGGTTCCGTGCAGCAATACGACGTCGGGCTTGATCTGCTGAGCGAGCGACAAGACCTTGTCGTTCATCGCCCGGCAATTAGGCGTGCCCGCGATGTCGGCATTCAGCGCCGGAATGCAGGAACTGGAGGTGAGCTGCGCCATGCCGAAGTCTCGCTTCTCCTGCGCTTTGCGCAGGCCCGGCAACAGCGCGCCCGCGGTCGAATCGCCCCATATCAAAACCAGCGGACGCCGATCATGCTCGACGCAGGTGTCGGCAAACGTCATTTCGCGGCTGAGATCGAGCAGGCATTCGTGAAACCGCCATTTGAAGCTCTCGGTCGCCACATTGGCCAGCGCGCGGATTTCCGGCGGCAGGCGGAAGTCGAAGCCGCGCCCCCAGATGACGGCAATGCCGGCGACCGCGATCATCGCCATGCCCGCCCCAAGCCCGAACATTTTGCGACGACTCGGCACGCCGAACCGGATCGGCATCTCGACAAACCGGTAGGTCCCCCAGGCCAACAGCGCACTCGCAAGCAATATCAATTCGCGTTCCGGCAAGGTCAGCGGACCGAATTTGATAATCCCGCCGAACACCAATAGCGGCCAGTGCCAGAGATAAAGCGGGTAGCTGATCAGCCCGATCCACACCATTGGCGGGCTTGCAAGCAAGGCCCGGTTCACCCAGGCCGCGGGTGATGACAGCAGAAGCGCGGTGCCAGCGACCGGCAACACCGCCCACCAGCCTGGAAAGGCGCGATGGCCGTCGAGGATCACGGCCGCCGCCGCGATCAGCGTCACCCCGATCCAGGCGCGCCAATCACTCGCTTTGACGCTGTGGCCGACCCTGTTCCAGCCGTACGCCAGCGCCGCCCCGGTGAGCAATTCGAACGCGCGCGTAAACGGCAGATAGAAGGTCGCAACGGGATTCGAGTCGATCAGCGCCACGTTGAGCAGGAAGGACCCGATGCCGAGCACCGCCGCCACCGCCATGATGCTCATTCGCAGCCGGGCTGCGAGCATCAGCAGCAACGGCCAGAACAGATAGAACTGCTCCTCGATGCCGAGCGACCACAGATGCAGCAGCGGCTTCCTGGCGGATTCGACGTCGAAATAGCCGGACTGCAGCAACAGCGCGATATTGGCCAAAAACGCCGCGCTGGCGAAACTGTCGCTGCCGAGCTGCGCGAAGGCTGACGGCAGCATCCAGAACCAGCCCAGCACCAATGTCGCAGAGAGCACCACAATCAGTGCCGGGAAGATGCGCCGGATCCGCCGGTTGTAGAATTCGATCAGACCGAAGCGACCGAGTTCCAGTTCGCGCGCAACGATCCCCGTGATCAGAAAGCCCGAGATCACGAAGAACACATCGACGCCGATGAAGCCGCCCGGCATGGCGTCCGGGAATGCATGGAAATTCAGGACCAGCATCACGGCGATGGCCCGGAGGCCGTCGACATCCGGCCGATATTTTGGGGAAGGCGAGGTCAATTGGAGGCTAACCCGGGATCGCTGTGGACGGCGGGCAACGACTACAAGCTGCCGCGCCGCCTTCTCTAGCAGGTCCGCAGCAGACTGCCATTTCCCATCGCGTGGCGTCCAAGAATCCAGCGATCGAGGGCGCAGAAGCAGCCCTCGAATCGCGCTTTTCGAAGGCTTCAGAATCTGCCCTTGGAGACCTTGAAAAAGTGTAAAAAACCACCATTTATTCAACAACTTGCACACAGAGAGTTTGCGCTAGGCGCGGTGCCTGTTTCATGGCACAAATAGATCAATCAGCGCCTCATATTGCGCAGCTGATTCGGGACACCCTCGAAGGCCTCACATGACAGAACCTGCCCGGCGGACCCCTGCCGACACTGAGCATCCCATTCCCGTTGAATATGGTGCGGAATCGATCCGGGTGTTGAAGGGCCTCGATGCCGTTCGCAAGCGGCCGGGCATGTATATCGGCGACACCGATGACGGTTCCGGCCTGCACCACATGGTCTACGAGGTCGTCGACAACGCCATCGACGAGGCGCTCGCGGGCCACGCCACCCGCGTCGACGTGATCCTCAATGCGGACAATTCCGTAACCGTGCGCGACGACGGCCGCGGCATTCCGGTCGACATCCACAAGGGCGAAGGCATCTCCGCCGCCGAGGTCATCATGACCCAGCTCCACGCCGGCGGTAAGTTCGACCAGAACTCCTACAAGGTTTCCGGCGGACTGCACGGCGTCGGCGTCTCCGTCGTCAACGCGCTGTCGAGCTCGCTGAAGCTCAGGGTCTGGCGCGACGACAAGGAGCATTTCGTCGAGTTCGCCCACGGCGACGCGCTGGCACCTTTGAAGGTGGTCGGCGAGGCCGAAGGCAGGCGCGGCACCGAGGTGACCTTCCTCGCCTCGGGCGAGACCTTCAAGAACATCGAGTATGATTTCGCGACGCTGGAGCACCGGCTGCGCGAGCTCGCCTTCCTCAACTCCGGCGTTCACATCATCCTCTCCGACATGCGTCACGCGGTCGAGAAGCGCGAGGAGATGCGCTACGACGGTGGCGTTGAGGAGTTCGTCAAATATCTCGACCGCAACAAGAAGGCGATCGTGCCTGTTCCGATCATGGTGCGGTCGGAATCCAACGGCATCGGCGTCGAGGCGGCGCTGTGGTGGAACGACAGCTACCATGAGAACGTGCTGTGCTTCACCAACAACATCCCGCAGCGGGACGGTGGCACCCATCTCGCCGGTTTCCGCGGCGCGCTGACGCGCCAGGTCAACGGCTATGCCGAGGCCAATGCGAAAAAGGAAAAAATCGCGCTGACCGGCGACGATTGCCGCGAGGGCCTCACCGCCGTGCTGTCGGTGAAGGTGCCCGATCCGAAGTTTTCGTCGCAGACCAAGGACAAGCTGGTGTCCTCGGAAGTGCGCCCGGTGGTCGAGAACGTCCTGAACGAAGCGCTGGCGGCGTGGTTCGAGGAACACCCGGCTGAGGCCAAGGTCATCGTCGGCAAGGTAATCCAGGCGGCGGCCGCGCGCGAAGCCGCCCGCAAGGCGCGCGAACTGACGCGCAAGAGCCCGCTCAGCGTTTCCTCGCTGCCCGGCAAGCTCGCCGACTGCCAGGAGAAGGATCCAGCCAAGTCCGAACTGTTCATCGTCGAGGGCGACTCGGCCGGCGGCAGCGCCAAGCAGGGCCGCAACCGCGAGTTCCAGGCGGTGCTGCCGCTGCGCGGCAAGATCCTCAATGTCGAGCGCGTCCGCACCGACAAGATGCTGTCGTCAGAGCAGATCGGCACGCTGATCACCGCGCTGGGCACCGGCATCAGCGACGATTTCTCCGCCGACAAGCTGCGCTATCACAAGATCATCGTGATGACGGACGCCGACGTCGACGGCGCCCATATCCGCACGCTGCTCTTGACGTTCTTCTACCGGCAGATGCGCGAATTGATCGACCGCGGCCACCTCTATATCGCGCAGCCGCCGCTCTACAAGGTGACGCGCGGCAAGTCCGAGCAGTACCTGAAGGACGAGCGCGCGCTGGAAGATTATCTGATCGCGACCGGCCTCGATGACTGCGTGTTCAAGCCGGCGTCGGGTTCGGAACGCGGCGGGCGCGATCTGCTGTCGCTGGTGGAGGACGCGCGCGTCATCCGCGGCATCCTGAACAATCTGCACAGCCGCTATAACCGCAAGGTGGTCGAGCAAGCCGCGATCGCGGGCGTGCTGAGCCCGAAGATCACCGGCGACATCGCGACCGCCAATGCCGCCGCCGACTACATCGCCAAGCGTCTCGATGCGCTGGCCGACGAGGTCGAGCGCGGCTGGACCGGCCGTTTCACCGAAGGCGAAGGCTTCTTCTTCGAGCGCACCATCCGCGGGGTAAAGGATGTCGCCATCATCGACGACGCCCTGCTCGGCTCCGCCGACGCCCGCAAGCTCGACGACTACGCCGCCAAACTTCAGGAGGCTTATCCGAAGCCCGGCATATTGCGCCGCAGGGATGCCGAGACCGCCATCCACGGCCCGGTCAGCCTGTTCGAGGCGGTGACCGACGCCGGCCGCAAGGGCGTCGCGTTGCAGCGCTATAAAGGCCTCGGCGAGATGAATCCTGACCAGCTCTGGGAAACCACGCTCGATACCAACGAACGTTCGCTACTGCAGGTGAAGATCAAGGAGGTCGACGAGGCCGACGACATCTTCACCAAGCTGATGGGTGACGTCGTCGAACCGCGCCGCGAATTCATCCAGGATAATTCGCTCAGCGCCAATGTCGACGTGTGAAGCAGGCCGCGCCCATGCCGCCCATTCAGTACATCGTTGAAGGCGGCCACCGGCTGGCGGGAACAATCGAGCCATCCGGCAACAAGAACTCTGCGCTGCCGATTATCGCGGCCGCCCTGCTCACCGAGCATCCGGTCATGCTGGAAAACGTGCCGCGCATCCGCGACACCGAAACGCTGGTCGAACTGATCCGCTCGGTCGGCGCTTCTGCCGAGTGGCAGGCGCGCAATACGCTTGCGATCCACGCCAAGGAGGTCCGCGCGGCCGATCTCGATCCTGAACTTTGCGCGCGGATCCGTGCCTCGATTCTGCTGGCCGGGCCGCTATTGGCTCGCTGCGGCGAGGTGGCGCTGCCGCCGCCCGGCGGCGACGTCATCGGACGCCGTCGTCTCGATACGCATTTCCTCGCCTTCGAGCAGTTAGGTGCCACCGTCACCGCCACCCACCGGCTGGAATTCCGCGCCTCCCGCCTCGAGGGTGCCGACGTCTTTCTCGACGAGCCGAGCGTTACGGCCACCGAGAACGCGCTGGTCGCGGCGGTCGCCGCTCACGGCACCACATTCTTGCGCAACGCGGCCTCCGAGCCGCATGTGCAGGACCTCGCGCATTTCCTCGTAGCGCTCGGCGCCAAGATCGAGGGCATCGGCACCAACACCATCATCGTGCACGGCCCGGCGACGCTTGGCGGCGCAAGCTATTCGATCCAGCCCGACCATATCGAAGTCGGCTCGCTGATCGGACTTGCCGCGGTGACGCGCTCGCCGCTGCGCATCGCCAAGGCCGGCGTCGAGCATCTGCGCTCCATCCGGATGGGATTTGAACGGCTCGGCATCGTCTGCGGCGTCGAGGGCGATGATCTCGTGGTGCCCTCGGGCCAGACCATGAAGATCCATGACGATTTCGGCGGCCATGTGCCGAAGCTCGAGGACCAGCCGTGGCCGGCCTTCCCGGCCGACCTGATGTCGATTGCGATCGTGACAGCGACGCAATGCGACGGCGTCATCCTGATGTTCGAAAAAATGTTCGAGTCGCGGATGTTCTTCGTCGACAAGCTGATCTCGATGGGCGCCCGCATCGTGCTGTGCGACCCGCATCGCGCGATCGTGGCCGGCCCGAGCCGGCTGCGCGGCGCCCCGATGACTTCGCCCGACATCCGCGCCGGCATGGCGATGCTGCTGGCGGCGGTCGCGGCCGAAGGCACGTCAACGATCAACAACGCCGACCAGATCGAGCGCGGCTACGAGCGCATCGAGCAGCGGCTCAATGCGCTGGGCGCGCGAATCACCCGGGTTCCGGCACGCGACGGCCACTAGGCTGCGAACGCCGGCGTCACTTTTTCGACCTTCGCCGGTATTAGTCTGTTGCAATGACCTCGCTCGAAAAAATTGAACGCGCAAGCGTTGCGCCACCCGCCTCTGCGGCCGTTCCCGGCCGTCACCTCGCGATTGAGCTGGCCGAGACGCTAAAACTCGCGGTGCCGATCGCGCTGACCCAGCTCGGGCAGATCGCGATGATGACGACCGACATTGCCCTGATCGGCCGGCTCGGCAGCGAGGCCATGGCTGCGGCTGCGCTGGCGCATACCGTCTTCTTTGTCAGCTTCACCTTCGGGATGGGACTGGTGTCTGCCGTGGCGCCCTTGGCAGCGCAGGCATTTGGCGCACGCAACCCAAATTTGATCCGGCGGTCGCTCCGCGTCGGCATGTGGGCTGCATTCCTGATGTCGCTGCCGATGATGGCGCTGTCGTTCTACGGCGAACAGATCCTGTTGATGCTGGGCCAGGCGCCGACGGCTGCGCGCCTTGCGCAAGAATATCTGCTCGGCCTGACCTGGAGCGTCTTGCCCGCGCTGTGGTTCATGGCGATTCGCGGCTTCATGAGCGCGGTCAACCGGCCCGAGCCGATCCTGTGGATCACGCTCGCCGCGATCCCGGCCAATGCGCTACTGGTCTATCTCTTGCTGTATGGCGCCTTCGGCCTGCCGCAGCTTGGCCTGTTCGGCGCGGGATTGGCGACCTCGATCGTCAATCTCGGCACATTCTTGGCGGGCCTGTGGTTTGCCGCACGGCGCCGCCCATTCCGAAAATTTCAGATACTCGGCCATTTCTGGCACGTCGACTGGAAGCTGATGCGGCAGCTCGTTGTGATCGGTGCGCCGATCTCGCTCTCCTTCCTGCTCGAATACGGCCTGTTCGGCGCCGCGGGTCTGCTGATGGGCATCATCAGCACCACCGCGCTGGCCGCGCATCAGATCGCGCTGCAGGTCGCGGCCATCCTGTTCATGGTGCCGTTCGGCATCGGCATGGCCGCCACCGTGCGGGTGGGACACGCCATCGGCCGCGGCGACGCCGGTGCGGTGCGGCGCGCCGGCTACGTCGCAACCTGGCTCGGCATCGTACTGGCGGCAATTCTGACGCTCGCGGTGGTGATCAGCCGCTTCGGCATTGCGCGGATTTTTCTCGGCGAGAACACCGACGCAACGGCCGAACTCTCGGCAACGCTGCTGCTGGTCGGATCGACTTTCTTCATCGCCGACGCCATCCAGACGATTGCCGCCGGCTCATTGCGCGGCATGAACGACACGCGCGTGCCGCTGTTGTTCGCGATCCTCAGTTACTGGCTGATCGGGTTCGCCTGCGCCTGCTGGCTAGGCTTCCGGACCTCCCTGGGCGCCGTCGGCGTGTGGAGCGGGCTCTCGGTCGGGACCGCTGTATACGCGACGCTGCTGCTCTTGCGCTTCCGCCTGCTGACGAGCAAGCTCACGTTCAAATGAACGTCCGCGAAATCACGCCCGCCGTTGACGCCGCCACAATGTTGGCCGGCGCGCAATTTGCCGACGCCTTCCAGATTGAAATCAGGGATCACGAACTCGATGCGCGCCGCGCCGCCGAGCGAATGATGGCGCGTCAGCCGCGATGGGCCGAGGCGCTCTTGTCGGTGCGCAATCTCCTGGTCGCGCCGCTCGGGCTGAAAACGTCGGGCGCCAATCCGGACGTGCCCCGCGACATGATCGGAATTTTTCCGGTGGTGAGCGAAACGCCTGATCGCCTGATCGCCGGCTTCAACGACCGCCACCTCGACTTTCGCGTCGTGGTGGATGTGACGCCTCCCGGCGGCGTCAGGCAGGTCACCGCGACGACGCTGGTGCTGACACACAACTGGCTCGGCCGGGCCTATCTCAAAATCATCATGCCGTTTCATCGGCTGATCGTGCCGGCGCTGCTGCATCAGGTTGTTGCCGGCAGCCTGGACCGGATCTCCCGGTCAGGCGCAAGTAAAGCGGGGGTCTGACCCGCCGTAACGGACGTTGACGACGCCCCGGCTGCGCCGTACCTAACTCAAACGCAAGAACAACGAGGCAACGCCGTGGCCCACGAAACCGCAACGCTCGCAGCCTATGTCGCCGACCTGAAATTTGCCGACATTCCGCCCGAGGTGCTCAACCGCGCCAAGGTGCTGACGCTGGATTTCCTCGGCAGCACGATCCGGGCGCGGCGCGATGCGGAATCCACGCCCTCGCTGCTCAAGATGCTGGAAGCACTGGCGCTGGACGGCAAGGGCGAGGCCACCGTATTCGGCGATGCGAAGACCTGGACGCCTGCGGTCGCCGCGCTGCTTAACGGCGCGCTCGGCCATTCCCTCGATTTCGACGACACGCATGCCGATTCCTCGCTGCATCCAAGCGCACCCGTGGTGCCGGCGGCGTTTGCGGTTGGCGAAATGGTCGGCGCATCCGGGCGCGACGTGCTGACTGCGATCGTGGCCGGCTATGAAGTGTGCTGCCGGCTCGGCAACGCGCTCGATCCGACCTCGCATTATGCGCGCGGCTTTCATCCGACCGCGACCGCGGGAACCTATGGCGCGGCTGCCGCCGCGGGAAAGCTGTTTGGCCTCTCGAAGGACCAGATCATCTCAGCCTTTGGCGTTTCCGGCAGCCAGGCCGCGGGCTCGCTGCAGTTTCTGGTCAACGGCGCCTGGAACAAGCGCTACCAGGTCGGTGCCGCCGCGATGAACGGCGTCATCGCTGCCACGCTCGCACGCAACAATTTTGTCGGCTCGACCGAGTCAGTCGAGGGCAAGCATGGCCTCCTCGTCGGCTACAGCGACGACGCCCATCCCGACAAGGCTGTCGCCGGCCTTGGCAAGACCTATGAAACGCTGCGGATCGGCGTGAAGCCTTATCCGAGCTGCCGCTACACCCATGCCGCGCTGGATGCGCTGATCGCGATGCGCCGGGAACACAATCTGACGCCGGACCAGATCAAGCGGGTCGAGATCGGCCTGCACCGCAACGGCATCACGTTGACCGGCGACGCCGCCACCAAGCGGCATCCGAGCTCGATCGTCGGCGGGCAATTCTCGATGTTCTTCACCGGCGCGCTGGTGCTCGACCAGGGCCGTTTCGGGTGGGACGATTACGAGCGGCTCGGTGATGCCGCCGTCAATGCGCTCGCCGACAAGTTCGATGTGGTGCAGGACGATCGCCTCGAGATCGGCCGCACCCACCCCTTCGGCGCGCGCGTCTCGATCACCACCGACGATGGCGTGCATGAGCGTCTCTATGCCGATCCCTCCGGCGAGCCGAACACGTTTCCGGACGCCCAGGCGATGCAGCAAAAATTCCTCACGCTCGCCCGCCCCGTGCTGAACGGCCGCGCCGATCAGCTCGCCGATGCGATCCTGTCGCTGGAACGGTTCGACCGCGTCGAGAAGGCCACGCAATTGGGGCGGCAGTAGACTGAACAAGCACCACATCGGCGGTATACCCCTTGTGGGAGAGGGTGGATCAATCGTGCGAAGCACGATTGAGACGGGTGAGGGGTCTCTCTCCGCGGGTGAATCTCTCGCATTGGTATTCGCGGATAGAACCCTCATCCGGCGGACTACGTCCGCCACCTTCTCCCACAAGGGGAGAAGGAAGATTTGCCTCATCACGTATCAGTTCGCTCCTGCCAGCTTTCCCTTGCCGCCGGTTGCCGCGACCACATCTCGCACGAGATCGAACACGCCGTCGCCTTCTGGCGGCCAATTCGGCGAGCGCCCGAGCCGGACGATCACCAACTGTTCGGAGGGGACGACGATCACATACTGCCCGAGCGTGCCCTTTGCGAAGAACGCGTCGCGTGGCCAGCCGCGCTCGGTGCGGTAGGTTGCACCGAAACTGTCGCCGTGATTGGTCCAGAAGCCGGCACCCTGGCCGACCCAGGCATTTTGCGTCGGCGTCGCCGAATATTTCACCCAGCCTTCGGGCAGAATGCGGCTTTCCGTCGGCCATGCCATCATTGAGATAGAGCTGGCCGAAGCGCGCCCAGTCGCGGGCGCTGGCGAGCATCTGGCTCGATCCATCCGCATTGCCCGAGGCGTCGAATTCGAGCGTCACGTTACGCATGCCGAGCGGCTCGAACAGTTCCTGCCTTGCGAAGCCCATCATATGGGCTGCGCTGCCGCCAGTGGCCTGGCGGATCAGATGCGCGAGAATGACGGTGTTGCCGTCTTGGTAGTTCCACGCCGCGCCTGGCGTCGACTCCAGCGGCATGCTCACTGCATAGGCGGCCATATCGGGCTCCATGAACTTCATGCGATTGACCGGCTCGAGCGCGGACGCCAGCGACGCCTACAGCGAACTGCCCAGCTTTAGCCCCGCGGTGTGGCGCAGCAGATGATCGAGCGTGATCGCCCGCCTCGCGTCGCCAGGGCCTTGCCACGCCGCGATCGGCACCGGCTCGTGAAGCTTCAGCGCGCGCTTGCGCACGAGGATGCCGGCCAGCGCCGACATGACTGACTTGGTGGCGGAGAATCCAAGCAGAGGCGTGTCGATGCCGATGCCCTCGGCATAGCGTTCGGCAATGATGCGCCCATCCTTCAGGATCACCGCGGCGCGGGTGTTGCGCGGCGGCGACTTGTCCGGCTCGGTGAAGGCGCGGTCGAGTGCGAGAGCCAGTTGCGGCGTCTGCGGTTCGACAATGGCACGGCCAGCGTTGTCGGGCAGCAGCGCCGGTCTCGTCTCCGACGGCGGCAACACAATCTCGGCCACGGCACCACCATGATCGAGATAGCAGCCGAGCCCTTCGCCGCGGTAGACCGCGTGACTCCGGCCCAGGCCGAACAGTGTCACCGTGACGTCCTTGCGAGCACGGTCGACGCGATAGTCGAGCGCCCAGGCGATCAGGCCGGCGCCCGGCATGGCGGACGCAGTCTCGGCAAACACGCGCGCCGGGTCGAGGCCGGAGACGAAGGTCTCGCTGCAGAGCACGCCGCCGACGAAGCCGGTCGCGACCTTCGGCACGTCGCGGGCGCGGGCGGCCGAGAGCGCGAGTGCGCTGAGCGCCGTGGTGGCGGCGAGGATGAGGATGAGATTTCGTCTGGTCACGGAGGCCTCCGGCACGACGCATCAGCGTGTGCCGGGGATGTTGATGAGGCCGCCGCCGGCCGCTCGCCGGATTTGGAACTCGCGCTGGCCGAATGCTCGAAATGCCTCGCCGATTCTAAAATTATGTAACAATAACAATATGATGCGGATTAAGCCGCGCTCGCCTTCAGCCGGCGATATTCGGTCGGCGTGACGCCTGTGATGGCCTTGAAGGCGCGGTTGAACGGGCCGAGCGACTGGAAGCCGGCGTCCATCGCAATCGTAATCACGGGGACTTCGGCCTGGCTTGGATCGGCCAGCGCCGCCTTGGCTTCGGCGATCCGGTGCTCGTTGAGGAAGACATTGAAATTGCGGTAGCCGAGCCGCTGGTTGATCAGCCGCCGCAGCCGGTATTCGGGAATGGCGAGTTTGGTTGCGAGTGTGCCGATGGTGACGTTGTCATGCCGATAGATGCGCTCGTCGGCCATCAGGCGCATCAGTGCATCGATGAGTTTTTGGTCGGCCGCGCTGGACTCGACGGCGGTGGCCGCCTCGATGGGACGGGGCTGGACGACCGCCGCAGCCGGGAACAGATCGGCGCCATCGACACGCATCATCGCAATCGCGATGGCCGCGACCACGGCGGCGAGCGCCGCCGAATTCAGGGTGTTGGCAAGGTCCGCGGCGCCGCTGCCGGACAGTGATATCTGCAGCACCGCATTCAGCCCGCCGTACAGTGCCGCCGCGCTGACGATGAAGACGCGGATGCGGCGTCGGCCCTCGACCAGATCGGCCGACCATGACGCGACGGTCTGCACGACGGCCAGCACGATGAAGCCGAGCGCGAGCAGATTGACCGCGATGATGGAGAACTGCACGCCGGATGCGGGCGCCAGCCACATGCAGTTGACGAAGCTGAAAACCGCGACCGCCGCCCAGACCAGCGCGTGCCACCAGCGCAGTTTGGACGTCTCCTCGAACAGCGCCCGCGTAAACAGCCAGAACACCACGGCATTGCCGGTCGACAGCGCGATCACGGGCGCGAGCGCCGGAGCCACCTTCGATGTCACACCGATCGAAGAGGTCACGGCATGCGCCGCCGAACCCACTGCGAAGGCCACAGCGAGCCGTCCGGCGAGTACCGTTCCAAAACCGCGAAACAGCGCTGCTGCCAGCACCAGAAGCAACGCCACGGTGGCGCCGCGCAGGGCGATGTCGAAGGTGGATAGCAGCATCGGATGGTCCGTTCGTGCATTCATCTGCGCGTTATGAATCTAGCGCGAAGTGGCCCGCGCTTCAATTTTCAGGTTCCAGACTTGTACGCACGTGCTTACCGCCGTCATTGCGAGCCAACGGGTCGCAATGACGTGGAGAGGCCGTCGCCTGTAGGCGATCCCGCGATTCCTGCTATGATCGCACAAAACTTCAAGGAGCCCCCATGAGCTGGCAACCGTCCAACGATCCCGTGCTCGGCGATCCCAAAAGCTGCGATGCGCTCGACCTCATCATCGTGCCGCGCACCCGCGATCTCGGCGACGGATTTGCGGTGCGGCGCGCGCTGCCGCATGGCAAGCGGCAGATGGTCGGGCCGTTCATCTTCTTCGACCATTTCGGCCCGGTGCAGTTCATGGCCGGCAAGGGCATGGATGTGCGGCCGCATCCGCATATCGGGCTTGCCACCGTCACCTATCTGTTCGACGGCTCGATCATGCACCGCGACAGCGAGGGAAACATCCAGGAGATCCAGCCCGGCGCGATGAACCTGATGACGGCAGGCCGCGGTATCGCGCATTCCGAGCGCACGCCCGATGTGCAGCGCCGCGATGGCCAGAAGATGCTCGGCCTGCAAAGCTGGATCGCGCTGCCGGCGGGCTCCGAAGAGATCGCGCCGTCGTTCCAGCATTACGCGGCCGAAGCGCTGCCGACAGTGAAGGAGAGCGGATTCACCGCGCGCATCATCGCGGGCCACGGCTTTGGCGTGCAATCGCCTGTCAGCATGGTGTCGCCCTGGTTCTATACCGAAGTGACGGCGCAGGCTGGGACCAGCGTACCGCTCGACCCTGACCATGAGGAGCGCGCGATCTACCTCGTCGACGGCGAAGTCGAGATCGCGAACGAGCGCTACGAGGGGCCGCGGCTCCTGATCTTCCGGCCCGGCGACCGCATCACGGTGAAGGCGGTCACGCCGGTGCGGATGATGTTTCTTGGCGGCGACGCGCTGGAAGGCCCGCGGCACATCTGGTGGAATTTCGTTTCCTCCAGCAAGGAGCGGATCGAGCAGGCCAAACAGGATTGGAAAACTGGGCGGTTTGCGGCCGTTCCGCAAGAACATGAGTTCATTCCGCTGCCGGAGTGAGCTATTGCTCCGCTTTCTCATTTGCCGCCTCGCGCTTGCACGAGGCCGCCTGTTCGAAAGCCTGACCAGATGAACGCGATGCTTGCCAGCGACTTGCCCCTGCCCCGGATCGGCCGCGGCAAGGTGCGCGATATCTACGCCGTCGGCAGCGACTGCGTGCTGCTGGTCACCACCGACCGCATCAGCGCCTTTGACGTGGTGATGGCGGAAACCATCCCGATGAAGGGCGCGGTGCTGACGCAGATCAGCGCGTGGTGGTTCCGCCAGCTCGAAGGCGTGGTGCCGCATCACATGATCAGCGCCGACGCCGACGAAATCATCCGCAAGGTGCCTGGCCTGAAGGACCACCGCGCCGACATTCTCGGGCGCGCGATGCTGTGCCGGCGCACCACCGTGTTTCCGGTCGAATGCGTGATCCGCGGCTATATCTCCGGCTCCGCCTGGAAGGAGTATGCGGCCTCCGGCACGCTTGCGGGCGAGGAGCTGGCGGAAGGCCTGCTCGAAAGCGGAAAGCTCGAGCCACCGATCTTCAGCCCGGCGACCAAGGCCGAGACCGGCCATGACGAGAACATCACCATCGCGCGCATGCGCGAGATCGTCGGCAGCGACATCGCCGAAAAACTCGAGAGCATGGCACGCACGGTCTATAATTTCGGCGAGCGGATCGCCCGCCACCAGGGCATCATCATCGCCGACACCAAGTTCGAATTCGGCCGCGCGGCGGACGGCCGCGTCATCCTGATCGACGAGGTGATGACGCCGGATAGCTCGCGGTTCTGGGCGGCCGACGTCTACAAGCCCGGCCGGCCGCAACCCTCCTTCGACAAGCAGCCGCTGCGCGACTATCTCGACGCCGAGCGCCATGCCGGCCGCTGGAACGGCGACGCTCCGCCGCCTCCGCTCCCCGACAGCGTGGTGGACGCGACGAGCAAGCGCTATCTCGAAGCGTACCGGCGCGTGACGGGGGATGAGTTGCAGGTTTAGTCCGTCAACCACGACCTCGCCCATTCTCATGCTGTCGTCGCCCGGCTTGCCGGGCGATGACAACTGTCGAAGATGGCGACCTCACCGTCATTGCGTCACCCTCGCGTCTAATGCCAAGCTTCCAGGAATTAATATCCAGGGAGCGCCAAAGATGTCCGAAGAAAATTCCGTACTCGTCGAGCGCGATGGTCCCGTGACCATCGTTTCCATCAACCGTCCGCATTGCCGCAACGCCGTCGATGGCGCGACCGCGCGGAAACTCTACGACGCGTTTCTTGCTTTCGATGCCGACGAGAGCGCGTCGGTTGCGGTGTTCACCGGCACCGGTGGCTATTTCTGCGCCGGCGCTGACCTCAAGGCGGTGGCGGCGGGCGATCCGAACAAGAAGCGGGAGCTCGGCGGCCACGATTCGATTGCGCCGATGGGACCGAGCCGGCTGCGGCTGTCGAAGCCGGTGATTGCCGCGGTCGAAGGCTTTGCGGTGGCGGGCGGCATGGAGCTCGCGCTATGGGCCGACATGCGCGTGGTTGCGGAAGACGCGACTTTCGGCATCTTCTGCCGCCGGTTCGGCGTGCCATTGATCGATCTCGGCACCATTCGGCTACCGCGGCTGATCGGGCACTCGCAGGCGATCGACTTGATCCTCACCGGCCGGCCGGTCGGCGCGCAGGAGGCGCTGCGGATGGGGCTGGCCAATCGCGTCGTTGGTCGCGGCGAGGCAGCCGCACAGGCGATTGCGCTGGCGCGGGAGATCGCACGATTTCCGCAAAAATGCCTGCGCGCCGATCGGTTGTCGGCGCTGCGGCAATGGGATCTTGCGGAGGAGGAAGCGATCGCCAACGAAATGCGCGGCGGGCTCGCGGTGATTGCGTCAGGCGAAACGTTGTCGGGCGCGACGCGGTTTGCTTCGGGCGTGGGACGTCATGGCGCGTTTGCTAGTGACGCGAGCGATTGATGGAGTTGTCGTCCCTGCGAACGCAGAGACCCATAACCTCTGATGTCTGTTGTTACAGTTGATTGTAGGGTAGGCAAAGCGCAGCGTGCCCACCACACCTGGCGCAATCGAGAATGGTGGGCACGCTTCGCTTTTGCCCACCCTACGAAACCCGGACGACCGCTACTACACCCCGGCCATCATCACGTATTTGATCTCGACATACTCTTCCATGCCGTGATGCGAGCCTTCACGGCCGAGGCCGCTTTCCTTGACGCCGCCGAACGGCGCCACTTCGGTCGTGATCAGGCCGGTGTTGACGCCGACCATGCCTGATTCCAGCGCTTCGGCGACGCGCCAGACGCGGCCGAGATCGCGGGAATAGAAGTAGGAGGCGAGGCCGAACGGCGAGGCGTTGCACATCGCGATCACGTCGGCCTCGTCCTTGAAGCGGAACACCGGCGCCAGCGGCCCAAAGGTTTCTTCATGCGCGACCAGCGCATCCGGCTTCACATTTGACAGCACCGTCGGCTCGAAGAAGCTGCCGCCGAGCGCATGGCGCTTGCCGCCGGTGACGATCTTGGCGCCGCCCTTTACCGCGTTCTCGATGTGCTTCTCGACCTTGAGCACCGCGTCCATGTTGATCAGGGGGCCCTGCACCACGCCTTGCTCCGTGCCGTCGCCGATCTTCATCGCCGCGACCTTCTTGGAAAGCTTCTCGACGAACGCGTCGTAGATCTTGTCCTGGGCGTAGATGCGGTTGGCGCAGACGCAGGTCTGGCCCATGTTGCGGTATTTCGAGATCATGGCGCCTTCGACCGCCGCATCGATATCGGCATCATCGAACACGATGAAGGGAGCATTGCCGCCGAGCTCGAGGCCGAGTTTCTTCACGCCCACTGAAGCCTGCTGATAGAGGATCTTGCCGACTTCGGTCGAGCCGGTGAAGCCGACGAACCGCACCGCGGGATGCTCGCACAGCACCTTTCCGATCGCGGACGAATTGCCGGTCAGGATGTTGAACACGCCCTTCGGCACGCCGGCCTTTTCGGCAAGCGCGACCAGCGCCAGCGCGGTCAGCGGGGTTTCATTGGCGGGCTTGAGCACCACGGTGCAGCCGGCAGCGAGCGCCGGCGAGACTTTCCGCGTGATCATCGAGCACGGGAAATTCCACGGCGTGATCGCGCCGCAGACGCCGATCGGCTGCTTGATGGCGAGTAGCCGTGCATCCGGCCGCTGGGTCGGAATGGTTTCGCCGTAGACGCGGCGGGCTTCTTCCGCGAAGAATTCGACATAGGCGCCACCGATATCGACTTCACCGAGCGCTTCCGCCAGCGGCTTGCCTTGTTCCGACGTGAGTATCAGCGCGAGATCCTCGCGGTTCGCCGCGATCAGCTCGAACCACTTTCGCAAAATGTTGGAGCGTTGTTTGGCGGTGAGCTTGGCCCAGGCGGGGAATGCACGCTCGGCGGCTTCGACCGCTTGGGTGGCTTCGGCCGTGCTGAACGCCGGGACTTTTGCGAGTTCGACACCGTTGACCGGATTGGTGACCGGGCGCGACGGCGTGCCGACCCAGGCGCCGTCGATGTAGCAGCGGTCGCGCAGCAGCGAGGAATCTTTCAGGCGGTCATGCAGCGAGGGCTGGGCGGATTTGGCGCGAGCGGCGACGGGCGGGTTCATGGCGTACTCCTCGGATTTTCTTGAAGGATTGGTCCGAGTATAGGCCGATATCCGCGGCGATGCACCGGCGGCAGACGCGGGTCTGCTTCAAGCAATGTTGAGGGCGATGGGGCCACCGTCATTCCGGGATGGTCCGAAGGACCAGACCCGGAATCTCGAGATTCCGGGTTCGCTTCGCGCCCCGGAATGACGATCACTCCTTACGCCGCCCCGCTCATATACGTCTCGCGGCGGCCAATCATGCGCTGCGCGGCGGCCTTGGCGTCGGCTTTCGTAGAGGTCGCGCAGGTCCGATATTCGAGGTCGGGCAGTTTGGCGGGGTCGCGGCGGCTGAACCAGGACTTGGAACCGACCGGCAAAAGCGCCAGCGCCTGGGCGACGTTATCGACCGCCTCAAACGAGTGCAGCGCACCGGTACCGGCGTAGCGCACTTCATAAATGCCGGGCGAGATCGGCGCCTCGATATTTTCGCCACGCCCGGGACGGGGGTAACGCTTCCATTCACTCCATGTCGAAATCATTGCGCACCTTTGCACAAGCAGAAAAATGACAACCATTTTGGTTAATTTGACCCAGCCAACACGCTTGCGTTTATGCTGGAATCTGAACGCTTTACTGAAAAAGGTCGGCGACGGGAATCGCTACCGAAATCACGTTATCGTGGATGGTTAAGCCGGTCACCGCCATTGCCCTGCGCGCCCGGCAGAATGCGGCGATGTGTTGCCATTTTGTGCCGCCAGCCCGGCGCGGCTACTGCCTCCCCCTTTACTTATCACGAGATCGCGACATCGGCGGCCGCCTCCGCCGAGCGCTTGCGGGATCACGCGGCCGGGAGGAAGATCGTTCCACTCCATAAAAAACAGCGGGAGGTGACCCATGCAAAGCAAGGCCGAGATCGATCAGATTCTTCGTCAGAAATGCGAGGTGAAGGAAATTCCCGGCGTGGTCGCGATGGCGGCCACCAGCAATGAGGTGATCTACCAGGGCGCGTTCGGCCAACGCGACCTTTCCAAGGACGACGTCATGACCGCCGACAGCGTGTTCTGGATCGCCTCGATGACCAAGGCGATTACGACCGCGGCCGGCATGCAGCTCGTGGAGCAAGGCAAGCTCTCGCTCGACGAGCCGATCGGAAAAGTGCTGCCTGACCTCGCCAGCCCGCAAGTGCTGGAAGGTTTCGACGCCAATGGCGAGCCGAAGCTGCGCCCCGCGACGAAGCCGATCACGCTACGCCATCTGATGACCCACACCGCCGGCTTCGCCTACAACATGTGGAGCGAAGTGTGCGCGACGTATCTCGACAAGACCGGAACCCCGGCTATCACCACCTGCCAGAACGCCGCGCTGAAGACGCCGATCATGAGCGAGCCCGGCACGCGCTGGGAATACGGCACCAGTATCGATTTCGTCGGCAAGGCGGTGGAAGCGGTGAGCGGCAAGCGGCTCGATGCTTATTTGCGCGACCACATGTTCACCCCGCTCGGCATGAACGACACCGCTTTCAAGATCACCGATTCGATGCGCCAGCGGCTGGTCGGCATGCATGCCCGCGGCCCGGATGGCTCGCTGGCGCCGATCCC
This sequence comes from Bradyrhizobium sp. LMTR 3, assembly GCF_001693485.1. Classification (GTDB taxonomy): domain Bacteria; phylum Pseudomonadota; class Alphaproteobacteria; order Rhizobiales; family Xanthobacteraceae; genus Bradyrhizobium. The sequence goes on along the minus strand of NZ_MAXC01000023.1, from coordinate 298,714 downwards.
GTTCGAGCTGGAACAGGAGCCGGAATTCCACATGGGCGGCGGCGGCCTCTACGGCACCGCGGCCGACTACATCAAGTTCACCCAGATGATCCTCAACAAGGGCCGCGGCAACGGCAACGAGGTGCTCAAGCCCGAGACCATCGCGCTGATGAGCCAGAACCACATCGGCGAGCTCACCATGGTCAAGATGGTGACGGTGGCGCCGATCTACACCAACGACGTCGATCTCTATCCTGATATCGTCAAGAAGTGGGGCCTCTCCTTCATGATCAACACCGCCCCGACGGCCGAGGGACGCAGCGCCGGCAGCCTGGCCTGGGCCGGTCTCGCCAACACCTATTTCTGGATCGACCCGGCGCGCGACGTTTCCGGCGTCATCCTGATGCAGTTGTTGCCATTCGCCGATGCAAAATGCCTGGAGGCCTTTGCGGGGTTTGAGCGCGGGGTGTACGCCGGGCTCGACGCCGGCAGCGGCCAACGCGCGGCGTAGAAAAGATGAAAGAGGGCGGCTACGCTTCGTCGCGCGGCACGCCCTCTCCTCATCCACGGCCGTCATGCCCCGCGCATGCGGGGCATCCAGTACGCCGCGGCTTGCTGAGAGCTTCAGCCTAATTGCAGATGCTGCGCCACTCATATTGCCGGGTGGCCGGGTTGAGAACTTGGCGTTGGGAGCATTGCGAGGTGCCGATGGGCGGCAGTTGCGCTGGTTGTATCGGCGCGATCGATGGCGGCGTCAGTGCACACGTTGTCATTGGACAGATCGGCGGCAAATCAATCGAGCTACTACACAGCGGCTGCATTTGACCGTCGACGCAGCGGCAGACACAGGATGCCTCCGCACCGGCTGTGAGAAGAACGCCAAAAGCAACCGTTAAAATCAATCGGCCCATTTTTAAACCCCTAAGCCGATAGACCGCGCCCTACACCGCCAACCCGTTCTGCTTCGCCAGATCCTGCAGCGACACCTGTGGCCGCGCGCCGATGTGCTGGATCACTTCGGCGGCTGCCAGCGCGCCGAGGCGCCCGGCATTTTCATGACCGGCGTTGCGCACCAGCCCAAACAGGAAACCGGCGGCGAAGAGGTCGCCGGCGCCGGTGGTGTCGACGAGCTTTTCGATCGGGAACGCCGGCGCCGCGACAACGCCATCGGACGACACCACGACGCAGCCCTTCTCGCTGCGGGTGACGACGGCGAGTTTTGTATCCGCGCGGAGCTGCTTCAGCGCACCCTCGAAATCCGAGGTCTGATACAGCGAATGCAGTTCGGTCTCGTTGGCGAAGACGAGATCGACCGTGCCTTTGCGCATCAGATCGAGAAATTCGTCGCGGTAGCGATCGACGCAGAATGAGTCCGACAGCGTGAGCGCCACCTGTCGGCCGGCGCCATGGGCGATGCTAGCTGCCTTGACGAAGGCTTCCTTGGCGTTTTGGGGATCCCAGAGATAGCCTTCGAGATAGACGATCCGCGATGCCGCAATCTGCGCCTCGTCGATATCGGCCGGCCTCAGGTCCTGCGCCGCGCCGAGATAGGTGTTCATGGTGCGCTCGCCGTCCGGCGTCACCAGAATGTAGGAGCAGCCGGTGGCGGGGCCGGCTTCAGCCGCCCTGGTCTCGAAGGCGACGCCGGCGGCGCGGATGTCGTGGGTGTAGAGGCCGCCGATCTGGTCGCTCTTGACCTTGCCGACATAGGCGGCACGGGCGCCGAAATTGGCGACGCCGACAATGGTGTTGGCGGCCGACCCGCCGGACACCTCCGTCGCCGGGCCCATGTCGCGGTAGATCGACGCCGCGCGGGCCTCGTCGATCAGCGCCATGCCGCCCTTGGTCATGCCGTGATCGGCCAGAAATTTCTCATCGGTTTGCGCGAAGACGTCGAAAATCGCATTGCCGATAGCGAGAACGTCGTATTTTGCGTCAGTCATTCATCCGTCCTGTTTACGGCGTTGCGCGAAGAAGCCGAGCACGGCTAAGAAGGCTGCGGCCTACCAGATCGGCGTAGCGCCAGCAAGTGAAGCTGCTGCTATACAGCCTCCATGATCCGCTCTTTCCTCACGGTCTCCACGGGAACGCTGGCCTCGCGGCTACTCGGCTTCGTGCGCGATTCCGCGCTGGCGGCGCTGCTTGGCGCGGGAGCCGTGGCGGACGCGTTTCTGGCCGCGTTCCAACTGGTCAATGTCATCAGACGGCTGCTGACCGAGGGCGGACTGAACGCCGCGCTGGTGCCTTCATGGCTGCGTGTGCGTGAAACCGATGGCGCGGTAGCGGCGGCGGCGTTTGCGGGGCGCGTGCTCGGCACGATTACGGCTGTATTGATCGTTGCCACGGCATTGATGGCGCTCGTCATGCCACTCGTCATCACCGTGCTGGCGCCGGGATTTGCCGGTCGCGAGACGCTGCAGCTCGCCGTCGACAATGCGCGGCTGATGCTGCCCTACCTCGCCTTTGCCGGTCCGGTGACGGTGATGATGGCACTACTGAACGCACAGGGGCGATTTGCGCTGACGGCGTTTTCGCCGCTGCTGTTCAACATCGCGCTGATCGCGGTGATGGCAGCGCTGCTGGTCGTGCAGCCGGATGCCACGCGGGCCGCGCAGATCGTCGCCGCAACCGTGGGCATCGCCGGGCTGTTGCAACTCTCCGTGCTGGTGCTGCGCCGTGGCGAGAACATCGCGACACCTTTGCGCGTCTCGTTCGACAAGGAGATCCGCGGCTTTCTCGGCAAGGCTGTGCCGGGCATGATGGCGTCGAGCGCGCCGCAATTGCTTGTCGTGGCCGGCGCGATCATCGCGTCCTCGTCGCCGTCGGCGGTATCGTGGCTCTATTTCGCCAACCGGCTGGTCGAACTGCCGCTCGGCATTGTCGGCGTCGCCATGGGCACGGTATTGATCCCGGAACTGACGCGCGCGGTGCGGGCTGAGAACCGCGCTGCCGTTGCTCACGCCGAATCGCGCGGCCTCGAACTCGCGGTTGGCCTCGCACTGCCGGCAACGCTCGGCCTGATCGCGTTAGCTGCGCCGATCGTGCGGCTGTTGTTCGAGCATGGCGCGTTCACCGCCGATGACACCAAAGCCACCGCCCGCGCGCTGATGTGGCTGACGCTGGCGTTGCCGGCGCATGTGCTGGTCAAGGCGCTGTCGCCGGCGTTCTTCGCCCGCGAGGATACGATGACGCCGCTAACCGCCGCGCTGGGAGGCGTGGTGCTGGCGATCGCTTCTGCCTTCCTGCTCAGCCATTGGTACGGCGCAGACGGCATCGCGGTGGCCATTGCTGTTGGCGCCTGGAGCATGGCGTTCAGCCTGATCCGCCGCGGCGCGAAAACCTTCGGGTTTTCGATCGACAGGCAAGCAAAACGGCGGCTGCCGCGCATCGCGCTGGCGGCACTGGCGATGGGCGCGTTGCTGTGGCTTGCGACGCGGTCGCTGCCTTCCCTCACCTCGGGCGCACACGGCCTTGTGCAGGCCATCCTGCTGCTGATCGTGATCTCGGCAGGAATTGCGATTTACGGCCTGCTCTTAAGGGTTTTCGGCGTCATCGGCTGGCGCGACGCGGTTAACGCCGTCAGGCAAACGAAGGGCTAGCAGCTTGCGCTGATAGCCCCTGCGTGGCAAACGACGGCGCGAAACAGGCATCCGAGACAGGATCCTTGGGGAAGCTGACAATGGCTTTTGTTGAACGGGTTTTTTCCGGCGTCCAGCCGACGGGTAATCTGCATCTCGGCAATTACCTCGGCGCGATCGTCAACTTCGTGAAGATGCAGGAAACCCATAACTGCATCTATTGCGTCGTCGACATGCACGCGATCACGCAAGGCGTCGACGTCTGGGGCGGCCCGGCGGAACTGGCCCGCAACACCCGCGAGGTTACCGCGGCCTTCATCGCCGCCGGCATCGATCCGAAGAAGCACATTGTGTTCAACCAGAGCCAGGTCGCCGGCCACGCCGAGCTCGCCTGGATCTTCAACTGCGTGGCGCGGGTCGGCTGGCTCAGCCGCATGACGCAGTTCAAGGAGAAGGCCGGCAAGGATCGCGAGAACGCGTCCGTGGGGCTCTATGACTATCCGGTGCTGATGGCGGCGGACATTCTGCTGTACCGCGCCACCCATGTGCCGGTCGGCGAGGACCAGAAGCAGCATCTGGAGCTCTCACGGGACATCGCGCAGAAGTTCAACAATGATTTCGGCGATTCGATACGCGGCCACGGTTTCAACGACGGCCTGTTCTTTCCGCAGCCCGAGCCCTTTATCACCGGCCCGGCAACGCGGGTGATGTCGCTTCGCGACGGCACCAAGAAAATGTCGAAGTCGGACGCATCGGACAACTCGCGCATCAACCTGACCGACGACGCCGACCTGATCGCGCAGAAGATCCGGAAAGCCAAGACCGATCCGGAACCGTTGCCGTCGGAGGAAAAGGGGCTGGAGAACCGCCCCGAGGCCGACAATCTCGTCGGCATCTATGCGGCGCTGGCCGAGCGCAGCAAATCCGACGTGCTGCGCGAATTCGGCGGCGGGCAGTTCTCCAGCTTCAAGAATGCGCTGGTGGAACTTTGCGTGGCGAAACTCTCGCCGATCGCCGCCGAGATGAAGCGGCTGGTCGCCGATCCCGGCCATGTCGACAAGATTCTGGTCGATGGCGCCGACCGCGCGCGCGTCCTTGCCGACGAAACCATGCGGGCGACACGGGACATCGTCGGTTTCATCCGAAAGAGCTAGAGATTCTTGTTTTGACGCGTTTTCTGCGCAGATAAGTCTACGCAATCTGCGTAAACTTGATTGCTATGCGAACCGGTACCCACCCCCGGATCAAGTCCGAGGGCATGCTTCGCTCGAAAACGCTATGGCTCGCACTGCGTTGCAACAGCGTCGCCGCTTGTCGAAGGCGGCTGCGCCGTGGCAGCATGCGGCGGTTTGGCGCAGCACCGGGACATGCATGACCACCCAGCGACGAAGCTACGAGACGGGTCACAAACCGAAATGCCTTGTCATCGTTGACGACACTGCGGAATGGGACCGCGCGGTATATTACGCCAGCCGCTGGGCCGTGCGCGTCGGCGGCGGCGTGGTGATGCTGCGAATCATCGCGATCGAAGACCAGAACCAGCAATGGCTGGGTGTCGCCGACCTGATGCGCGCCGAGGCCGAGGACGCCGCCAACGAGGCGCTCGACCGCGCCTCCGGCCGCGCCAACGGTATCGCCGCGATCACGCCCGAACGGGTGATTCGCGAGGGCGATCCCACCACCCAGATCCTCGACGTGATCGACAAGGACGTCGATATTTCGATGCTGGTGCTGGCGGCCAATCCGGGTCCCGAGGGGCCGGGGCCGCTGATCAGCATGATGGCCCAGGCCGCCGGCTCGTTCCCGATTCCGGTCGTCATCGTCCCCGGCGATCTCAGCGATTCCGAGATCGACGGGCTGTCTTAGGGCTTGATCTGGTTAAAGAATTTCTGATTTCTCCCCTTGACCGTGCGCCGGCGGTCGCCATCTGCTATGGGACACCCACGCGCCGGCCTTGAACCGGCGACGCCGGAGAAAACCAATGTTCATTCAGACCGAAGCCACGCCCAATCCCGCCACCCTGAAATTCATACCTGGCCGCACCGTGCTCGACACCGGCACGATGGAATTCGCAAGCCGCGAAGCCGCCGCCCGTTCGCCGCTTGCGGAGCGACTGTTCGGCGTATCAGGCGTTTCCGGCGTGTTTTACGGCTACGATTTCGTCACCGTGACCAAGGCGGACGGCGACTGGCAGCACCTCAAACCCGCGATCCTCGGCGCCATCATGGAGCACTACATGTCCGGCGCGCCGCTGCTGGCGGACGGCACCGTCGGCAATGACGAGGCGATGGACGAGGAAGGCGAGTTCTTCAACGAGGCCGACGCCGACACGGTGGCGACCATCAAGGACCTGATCGAGACGCGGGTGCGCCCTGCGGTCGCCAATGACGGCGGCGACATCACCTTCCGCGGCTTCAAGGATGGCGTGGTCTATCTCAACATGAAGGGCTCCTGCGCCGGCTGTCCGTCCTCGACGGCGACGTTGCAGCACGGCATCCAGAATCTGTTGAGGCATTTCGTGCCCGACGTGGTCGAAGTCCGGCCAATGTGAGTTTGATGCCGTAGGGTGGGCAAAGGCGCGCTTCGCGCCGTGCCCACCATGACCTATCCGCATGGTGAGATGGTGGCACGCTTGCGCTTTGCCCACCCTACGCGGACCACACGACGCCGCAACACATGACGCAATGATTGCGGCTCTGCTATATCTCCCCTCATGCTGATCCTTTCCATCGATACCGCGCTCGATGCCTGCGCCGCGGCCGTGCTCGACACCAGCGCGGGCGGTTTGATTGCCCGGGAATCGCAGGCGATGAAGCGCGGTCATGCCGAGGCGCTGATGCCGCTGATCGCGCGCGTCATGAAGGCGTCCGGCGTTGCCTTTGCCGCGCTCGACCGCGTCGCCGCGACGACCGGTCCTGGCAGCTTTACCGGATTGCGTGTCGGCCTATCCGCCGCCCGCGGCATTGCCCTTGCCGCCGGCAAGCCCGTGGTGGGCGTGACGACACTGACCGTGTTTGCCGCCCCCATCGTCAGCGAGAGCAGCGAACATCCCGTCATCGCCGCGATCGATGCGCGGCATGATCACGTCTATTTCCAGGTGCTGGGCGGCGACGGCAGTTCGCTGGTCAAGCCGAAGGTGGCGCCGATCGCCGAAGCGCTCGATGCGGCACGCTTCGGCGCGCCGCATCTGGTCGGCAATGCGGCGAAAATGATCGCCGAGCGCTGGCCGACCGATGCGCCGCCGCCTTTCAAAATCAATCAGCAGGCCGCGCCCGACATCGCCTGGGTGGCGTGGCTGGGCGCAGCGGTCGATCCCGAGAGCTCACCGGCACGGCCCTATTATCTGCGCGCGCCTGACGCCAAGCCGCCGAAAAGTCCGTTATCCGAAGCAGCACAGCCGCCGGCATCATGATGACATGGTTGACCGAATGGTGGGGCGGCGGCACTTCGGTGATCGAACCGGCCATTCCACGCGATGCGGCACGTTTGGCGCAACTGCACGGCGCATCGTTTCACCGCGGCTGGGGCGAAGGCGAATTCGAGGTGATGCTGACCGAGCGCAACACGCTCGTGCATCGTCTCAGGCTCGGGCGCAAGATCATCGGCTTTGCGGTGTCGCGCATGGCGGCCGACGAGGCGGAGCTATTGTCGATCGCCATCGACGCGACTGAGCGTGGCCGTGGCCTGTCACGCAACCTGTTGCTGACGCACCTCGGCCATCTCGCCGGCCGCGGCGTGCGCAAGGTGTTCCTCGAGGTTGAAGAAAATAATCAGCCGGCGCGGCGGCTGTACGAATGGGCCGGCTTCGAGGTCGTCGGCCGCCGGGAACGCTACTATCAGCAGCCCGGCGGGGAGCAATTGAATGCGCTTCTGATGCGGCGTGACTTGTCGTAATATGCGCGGGGTGGCACAACAGCCCCGACCTGCTCTTCAAGGCCCCAAAGTCATGCCCGTACTGAAATCCCCGTCTGCGCAAAAGAATACCGGCATCGAGGCTCGCTGCGCCGCCACCGGCATGCGCATGACCGAACAGCGCCGGGTGATTGCGCGTGTGCTCGCGGAATCGGTCGACCATCCGGATGTCGAGGAGCTTTACCGCCGCTGTGTCGCGGTCGACGACAAGATCTCGATCTCGACGGTATATCGCACCGTCAAGCTGTTCGAGGATGCCGGCATCATCGAGCGGCACGATTTCCGCGAGGGCCGCGCGCGCTACGAGCAGATGCCTGACAGTCACCACGATCATCTGATCAATCTGCGCGACGGCAAAGTGATCGAGTTCACCTCCGAGGAGATCGAGAAATTGCAGGCCGAGATCGCCCGCAAGCTCGGCTACAAACTGGTCGATCACCGGCTGGAGCTTTATTGCGTGCCGCTCGACGACGACAAATCCTGATCGCGTGCCAACTTGAACCCGAACTTCGATCTGGTCATCTTCGACTGCGACGGCGTGCTGGTCGACAGCGAAGTCATTTCGTGCCGCGCGCATGCGGAAATTCTCAACCGCCACGGCTATCCGATCACGTCGGAGCAGGTGTTTCACCGCTTCCTCGGCCGCTCGGCGCGCCAAGCCAACCTCGAAGTCGAGGCCGAACTCGGCCGCGCCCTGCCCGACGATTTCCATCTGCAATTGCGGGATGAGCTGCACCGGACGTTCGAAGCCGATCTGGAACCGATCCCACACATTTACAGCGCGCTCGATGCCATCACCCAGCCGGTCTGCGTGGCATCGAGCGGCTCGCATCAACGCATGCGAATTAGCCTCGGCCGCACCAGGCTCTATGATCGGTTTGCGCCGAATATTTTTTCGGCCTCGCAGGTCTCTAACGGCAAACCCGCCCCGGACCTGTTTCTGTTCGCGGCCGAACAGATGAACGTCGCGCCGGAACGCTGCGTCGTGATCGAGGACAGCGTTCCCGGCGTCACCGGCGGCCGCGCCGCTGGCATGACTGTGCTCGGTTTTCACGGCGGCAGCCATTGCCAGCCGGGCTATGCCGAGATGCTGCGCGCAGCCGGGGCCATCGCGACGTTCGACGATATGCGGCAACTGCCCGACCTGATTGCGCGCATCGGTCGAAACGCCGACTAAATTCGCACTGCAGAGTTGAAGTCCGGCGTCGCTGCCGAGGTCAGATCAAGCAACCTTGCCGCGAGTTAACTGGGCGCGGGACCCGCAGGTGATAATTTCGGATCGACCTGCGCGAGGCGGCGACGCATTCCGAAATTACCCGACAGCCAGATATTGAAGACGGTCTTGCCGCTCTCGCTCGTCGTAGCGCTGGCTGCGCTTGCGCGAACCTGGCAGCTTTCGCAGAACGATTTCGGGCGACAATATTACGCCGCCGGCGTGCGCAGCATGCTGGATAGCTGGCACAATTTCATCTTCAACGCGTTCGACCCTGCCGGCTTTGTCTCTATCGACAAGCCGCCCGTGGCGATCTGGCTGCAGGTCGCCAGCGCCAAACTGTTCGGCTTTGGCGCGCTTTCGATTCTGCTCGCGCAAGTGATGGCGGGATTGGCGGCGATCCTCTTCGTTTACGTTCTGGTGGAGAAATATTGGGGCAGGACGGCTGGAGTCATGGCCGCACTGGCGCTCGCGCTCAGCCCGGTCAATGTTGCCGTCGACCGCTCCAACAATACCGAGAGCTGTCTCATCCTGGTGCTGCTGGCCGGCGCATGGCTTGCGATGCGGGCCGCCGAAACCGGCAGGCTCGCGATGCTGTGCGCCGCGATGGCCGCGATCGGCATAGGTTTCAACGTGAAGATGGGGACGGCGCTGGTGCTGGCGCCGGTCGTGGCGTTGACGTTCAGCCTCGCCCGGCCGGCCGCGCCCATCACTTGGCATATCGGGCGACAGGCCATCGCGGGCATCGTCCTTGTTGCGGTCTCACTGTCTTGGGCAATCTTTTTCGATCTCGCGCCGGCCCGGGACCGGCCCTATGCGGGCAGCACCAAACACAATTCGATGCTGGAGCTCGCCTTGGTGCATAATGGCGCGGCCCGCGTCCTCGCCACGAGTTCGGCAAACCCCTCCCCTGCCGTCTCGGGCGAGGCGGCGCCTGCAGGCGCGGAAGTCCGGTCGCAACCCGTTATGACGGATGACTCGCCGACTGGTATTCTCCGCCTGTTCCGGCCGAGGGCCGCAACACAGTTCGCCTGGCTGTTTCCGCTCGCGCTCGCAGGCCTCGTTTTCGCCTGGTCGGATGCATCGGGTCCGGCCACGCCGGCGTCACGCCGCATCAGCGCCGCCGTCTGGACCGGTTGGCTCGTGATGTACTGGATCGTGCTCAGCTTTGCGGGCGGGCTGATCCACACTTACTACGTGGCCGTGCTCGGTCCGCCGCTCGCCGTGTTTTCCGGCATCGCCGTCGCCGGGCTCTGGTCGAGATGGAAGGCAGGCGAGCCATACCTGCCGCTGATCATCGCGGCCACGGCCGGGTGGCAAACCTATCTATGCGTGGCGCAGTCCGACAGAATCGGATCTGACTGGCTAAGCCTGACGTGGCTGACGTCGATCGGGATCGCCACAATCTGCGCTGCTGCCCTTTATCTATTTCCGCCGCAAAACAGATTGGCGAAACTGTTCGTGGTCGCGGCCATTGGCGCGCTGCTCGTTTCGCCGGCATTGACCGCCGCCAGCGTCGTTCTGCGGCGCCCGAACATTGCGACGCCCGTCGCCAATATGATCGCGCTGCTCGCACCGCCAGAGACCGAGCGTGCAGCATTGCGGACATCGCGGCTGGAAGCCAGCCGCCAAAAACTCACCGGCTACCTGATCGCCAATCGCGAAGCGGCAAACTTTCTCGTCGCGGTTCCCAACGCAAACGTCGCCGCGCCACTCATTGTCTCGACGGGCCTGCCCGTCATGGCGATGGGCGGATATCTCGGCGACGATCCGATCCTGACGCCTGCGGACATCGAACGCCTGGCCTCCGACAGGCAACTGCGTTTCGTGATGCTTGGCGGATTTACCCTGGCGCCGGCGAAGCAGGCGGCAGCGCTCGATCCGATCGCGCGATGGGTGCGCGCCAACGGCCGCCCGGTCGATCCAAAGTTGTGGCGCCTGTCCGGTGGTTCGAGCAGTTCCCCCTACCGCATCAACCTCGGCAATGAGTGGGTGGAGGTTCCGCCGCCCGAACTTTTCGATCTGTGGGGCAAAGTGAACTGATCCTGCCTCGTCAGGCCGGGATGGTGTGCCAGCACCAGACCCGGAATCTCGAGATTCTCAGGTGCGCAAACGCGCATCATAGTTCGCTTCGCGCCCCCGGAATGACGGGCCTAAACACTGGCTTTTTGGCCACTTAGGCTATATTTGAGCCGCAGTCGCCGCCATGGCGCTATTTCCACCAGCACCCCGGGTTCCATGAAGCCGCCGCGCAAGCTGCACATCAAGTCCTATGGCTGCCAGATGAACGTCTACGATGCACAGCGCATGGTGGATACGCTGGCGGGCGAGGGCTTTGTCGAGACTGAAAGCGCTGACAATGCGGATCTGGTGATCCTCAACACTTGCCACATCAGGGAAAAGGCGTCCGAAAAGGTCTACTCCGAACTCGGCCGGCTGCGCGTCGCCAAGGACGAGGCGGCACGCAACGGGCGCGAGATGCGCATTGCGGTTGCCGGCTGCGTCGCGCAAGCCGAGGGCGAAGAGATCATCCGCCGCGCGCCGACGGTTGACGTCGTGGTCGGGCCGCAAAGCTACCACCACTTGCCGCAGCTACTGGCGCGCGCGAAGAGCGAAGGTCGCGTGCTGGAAACCGAATTTCCGGTCGAGGACAAATTCGGTTTTCTCCCCGCCCCAAAACCGGATGCGATCCGCGCGCGCGGAATCTCCGCTTTCGTCACCGTGCAGGAAGGTTGCGACAAGTTCTGCACCTTCTGCGTGGTGCCCTATACGCGCGGCGCGGAAGTCTCGCGCCCGGTCGCAAAGGTCGTCGACGATGTGAAGCGGCTGGCCGATAACGGGGTGCGCGAGATCACCCTGATCGGGCAGAACGTCAACGCCTATCACGGCGAGGGCCCCGATGGCCGGACCTGGCCGCTCGGCAGACTGTTGCATCGCCTGGCGGAAATCGAGGGCATCGTGCGGCTGCGCTATTCGACCAGCCACCCCCGCGACGTCGACGATTCGCTCATCGCAGCGCATCGCGATCTCGCAGGCCTGATGCCATTCGTCCATCTTCCGGTGCAGTCCGGCTCCGACCGGATTCTTGCCGCCATGAACCGCAGGCATACCGCCGATGACTACCGCCGCGTCATCGACCGTTTTCGCTCAGCACGCCAAGATATTGCATTTTCATCGGATTTTATCGTTGGTTTTCCGGGCGAAACCGAGGGAGAATTTGCCGCGACCCTCGCGCTTGTCACGCAAATCGGGTACGCTGCGGCTTATTCGTTTAAATATTCGCCGCGGCCCGGCACGCCGGCGGCGGACATGCGGGAGACGGTGTCAGCGGCTGAAATGGACGAGCGATTGGTGCGGCTCCAGGAATTGATCGACAGTCAGCAATCGGCCTTCAACAGGGCCATGATTGGCAACACCGTCGATGTGCTGTTCGAACGCGCGGCCCGCAATCCCGGCCAGATCGTCGGCCGCACCGCCTATCTTCAGCCCGCGCATGTGTTTGCCTCGCCCGACATCATCGGACAGGTGCTGCCGGTCAGGATCGACAGCCTGGAGCGGTACAGCCTGCTCGGCGAACTCGCTGGCCGCTCCACGCAGCCCGGATCCTCAATGCTTTCAGACATGACCAGACCTTCTCAAGAAATTCGGGGAGCCTGAACCCTTGCCAAAAAGCGCATCGGATTCATCTTCGCTCGCTCCCAGCCGCAAATTTGATCGCGACATGCAAATTCCGCCCGAGACCCAGGTCGTCATCGATTTCGACGACAACCGCGCTGCTTCCGCCCTCGTCGGCCCTTACGGCCAGAACCTGGCGCTGGTCGAGCGGCGGCTCAACGTTGTGGTCGATTCCCGCGGCAACCACATCACCATCGCCGGCTCGCGTGACGGCTGCGACGCCGCGCGGCGCGTGCTGGAGACGCTCTATTCACAGGCCGTGCAAGGCCACGACCTCTCGCAGGGCGAAGTCGAGGGCGCGATCCGAGCCGTCCTCGCGCAGGGCTCGCTGTTCGAGTTCGACGCCAAGACCGCCAAACCCTCGTTCGAGACCATCAACCTGCGCAAGCGTCCGGTGCGCGCCCGCACCGCGGCGCAGGATTCCTACATCCGCGCGCTGAAACGCCACGAATTGGTGTTCGGCATCGGCCCGGCCGGCACCGGCAAGACCTGGCTTGCGGTGGCGCATGCCGCGCAATTGTTCGAACGCAAGGAAGTCGATCGCATCATCCTGTCGCGGCCTGCGGTCGAGGCCGGCGAGCGGCTCGGCTTCCTGCCGGGCGATCTCCGCGAAAAGGTCGATCCTTACTTGAGGCCGATCTACGACGCGCTGTACGACCTGATGGACGCGCGAGTGGTGGAACGTGCATTGCAGGGCGGAGAAATCGAGATCGCGCCGCTGGCCTTCATGCGCGGCCGCACTCTGACCAATGCCGTAATCATCCTCGACGAAGCGCAGAACACCACGTCGATGCAGATGAAGATGTTCTTGACCCGGCTCGGCGAGAACAGCCGGATGATCGTCACCGGCGATCCATCGCAAGTCGACCTGCCGAACGGTCAGGCTTCGGGGCTTGCCGAAGCCTGCAAGCTGCTCGACAACGTCGAAGGCATTGCGCAGGTGAAATTCACCGCGGAAGACGTCATCCGCCATGAACTGGTGGCGCGGATCGTCGCCGCCTATGAGGGATTGCCGCAGAAACCGGCAACCGGAAAATCTTGACAGAAAACTCTTCGCGCCCGCGCCTGCCGCCGGCAGGCCGGGGCCGCAACCCCAACATTGCAATGCAAACCGCTGGAACGCTCGTGTCTTCCGTCCTTCCCCTCACCGAAGTGCTCGTCGTCGCCGACTGCTGGCAGACCGAGCCGGAGGCCGAGGCGGTGATCCATCGCGCCATCAATGCGGCGGCCGAAATCGCCGATGCCGGCGTCGGCGATACGGAACTTGCGGTCATGCTGACCGACGATGCCGGAATCCGCACGCTGAACAGCAACTGGCGCGGCATCGATAAGCCCACCAACGTGCTGTCGTTTCCGGCGCTGCAGCCGGCCGCGGGCGCGCCTGCGGACGCGCCGCGCATGCTCGGCGATATCGCCATCGCCTATGAGACCACCCGGAAAGAGGCCGATGAGGAAGAAAAGCCGTTCGATCATCACCTCAGCCATCTTGCGGTCCACGGGTTCCTGCATTTGATCGGATACGACCACGAGAAGGACGACGACGCCGAGGCCATGGAGGGTCTCGAACGGGAGATTCTCGCGCAGCTCGGCATTCCCGACCCCTATGCAGGCCGGGAGCGGATGGACTGAAATGCCGGACTCCGACCCGATACAGGACAACCCGCGCAACACGCGCAACCTGCCGGTGGTGGTGCAGGAAGGCGAGGTTCTGCGTCCGACCGCCGAGAGTTGGTTGATACGGGCGATCCGCACGCTGTTCGGCTGGAGCGCGGGATCGGTGCGCGCCGATCTTCAGGTCGTGCTCGATACTTCCACCCCTGACGATGCCGGCTTCTCCGCCATCGAGCGCACCATGCTGCGCAACATCCTCGGTCTCAACGAGCGGCGCATTGCCGACGTGATGGTGCATCGCGCTGACATCGTCGCTGTCAAGCGAGATATTCCGCTCGGCGAATTAATGGGCCTGTTCGAGAGCGCGGCGCATTCGCGGCTCGTGGTCTACAACGAAACCCTCGATGACCCCGAAGGCATCGTTCACATCCGTGACCTGCTGGCGTTCATGACCGCGAAGGCGCGCGTCGGCGATACCACCAAGCCCAAGCGCAAGAAGCCGTTCCCGGCGGGGCTCGACCTGCGCGCGGTCGACCTCGCGATGCCGCTGGCGGAGGCCAACATCATCCGCAAGCTCCTCTACGTGCCGCCGTCGATGCGGGCGATCGATTTGCTGGCGCAGATGCAGGCCTCGCGCATCCACCTGGCGCTGGTGGTGGACGAATATGGCGGCACCGACGGGCTGGTCTCGATCGAGGACATCGTCGAGCAGATCGTCGGCGAAATCGACGACGAGCACGACAGCGACGAGCCGCCATCGATCGTCCGCCAGGGAGATAACGCCTTCATCGCGGATGCCCGCGCCAGCCTCGAGGATGCGCGCAAGATGATCGGCGAGGAATTCGTGACTGGCGAGGCGAGCGAGGAAGTCGCCACCCTCGGCGGCTATCTGGTGTCCCAGGTCGGCCGGCTGCCCGTGCGCGGCGAGGTCATTGCCGGTCCGGGCAATTTCGAGATCGAGGTGCTCGATGCCGATCCGCGGCGGGTCAAGCGGCTGCGGATCGGGATCCGGAAAGAACGCCCCGCGCCGCGCGCGACGCGCGAGCGAAGCCGCCGCGAGGCCGCGCCCGACACCAGCACGGCGCCGACCAATGACAACACGCCGCCGGCTTCCGGCGATGGAGCCGGCTCGCAGTGATCTCAACCAGCAAATTCCGCGTCGCGGGACTTTCGATCATCCTGGCCTGGGGCTGGAAGCGCGCAGCGATCGCGCTCGTCGCCGGCGCCATGTCGGCTCTTTCGATGGCGCCGTTCAACGCCTGGCCGGTGCTGTTTGTGACGTTTCCGGTCGTGGTCTGGCTGATCGACGGCGCGGCGGCGGGAAAATGGCGCGGGGTGCCGGCGGCGGCGATGGCAGGCTTCTGGTTCGGGCTCGGCTATTTCGTGCCCGGGCTCTACTGGATCGGCAACGCCTTCCTGGTCGACGCGCCGACCTTTGCCTGGCTGATGCCGTTCGCGGTGCTCGGCCTGCCGGCCTATCTCGCCTTGTTTCCGGCGCTCGGCTTCGCGCTGGCGCGGCTGATCTGGACGCGGGATGCGTCGCGGGTTCTGGCGCTCGCGATCGGGCTCACGGTCAGCGAATGGCTGCGCGGCTATGTGCTATCGGGATTTCCCTGGAATGCCTTCGGCTACGCGCTGTCGGAGCCCTTGGCGCTGGCGCAGGCGGCGTCGCTGATCGGGCTGTGGGGCATGACCTTCCTCAGCGTTGCGATCTTTGCCAGCCCGGCGGCGCTGATCGACGGTTCATCGCGCGGCCGCAGGCCCTGGATCGCGCCGGTGGCGGCACTCTTGCTGCTCGCGGCGATGGGAGTATACGGCGCCGTGCGGCTGTCGCTGCAGCCGACGGCCCTGACCAAGGTCAAGCTACGTATCATGCAGCCGAACCTGCAGCAGGACGTCAAATTCAACTATGGCGCCAAAGCGGAGGTGATGCAGAAATACCTTGCTTTGTCCGACCGCGCTTCAGGCCCGCAGTCCACCGGCGTGCGAGACGTGCAGATCCTGATTTGGCCGGAATCGGCTTTCCCGTTTTTCCTGACGCGCGAAGCCGACGCGATGGCACAGATCGCCGAGCTCCTGCCCAAGGGCACGGTGCTGATGACCGGCTCGGTGCGCGCTCCGGACACCCCGCCCGGCGTGCGCGTCTCCCGTGCCTATAACTCGATCTATGTGATCGACCATGACGGCGGCGTGCTGTCGGTCTACGACAAGCTGCATCTGGTGCCGTTCGGCGAGTATCTGCCGTTTCAGGAATGGATGGAGAAGCTCGGCTTCGTGCAGCTTACAAAAGTCCACGGCGGCTTCATTCCGGGCACGCGGCGCCGCGCGATGGAAATACCGAATGTGCCGCGCGCGCTACCGTTGATCTGTTATGAGGCGATTTTTCCCGGAAATGTTGCAGCGCGTGACGACCGCCCCGGCTGGATCGTTAACCTGACCAATGACGGCTGGTTTGGAAATTCGACGGGCCCCTACCAGCACCTGCAGCAGGCGCGGCTGCGTGCGATCGAGGAAGGTCTGCCGATGGTGCGCGCCGCCAACACCGGCATCTCGGCGGTGATCGATCCCTCGGGGCGAATTGTGGCGCAGCTCGGCCTCGGCATCGAAGGCGTGCTGGATGCCGGCCTGCCGTTCGCGCTGTCGCCGACGGTTTATGCTCGCCTTGGAGATATCCCGGCGACCGTGATTGTGGCCGCAGCCTTGTTGGTCGTCGTCAGACGCCGCGTTGCGAAGCACGCTGCCTGAGATTTACACATACCGAGTTGTCACTGGTTTACTAAAAACGCTGCGTGCGCGGTTCCACCAGTTGACAGACAGCCTGCGATTCGCTTTCTGCGCTTGCAAGCTAAAAACGACAACCAGTCACTTCCGTTGCTCAGATCGTCCGCAATTCTACCCGATCCTCCGAGCAGGATATGACGGTACCGGCGCGCCTGAGGCATAGAATTTCCACTGCGAATTTCCACTGCCTCATTCCCGGCGCGCAATCCTAGGAGTGATGCAGATGTCCACCAAAGCGCCCAATCCGGTCGACAAATATGTCGGCAGCCGCGTCCGGATGCGCCGCATCATGCTGGGCATGAGTCAGGAAAAGCTCGGCGAAGCGCTCGGCCTCACGTTCCAGCAGGTTCAGAAATACGAAAAAGGCACCAACCGGGTCGGCGCCAGCCGCCTGCAGCAGATTTCCGAGATTTTGCAGGTGCCGGTGTCGTTTCTGTTCGATGGCGGGCCGAGCGGCATAGCGAATACGGACGGGTTTGGCGACGGTGCCTCTCCGGCCTACGTGTCCGATTTCCTCGCGACGTCGGAGGGTCTGGCGCTGACGCGCGCGTTCACGCGCATCACCGATTCCAAAATGCGCCGCTCCATCGTCGAATTGGTCGAGCAGATCGCGTCGCGCGACGGCCCGGACCCGCGCTGACTTTCATCCCACACCCGGTTTGAGAATTTCGTATTCCGGAATATGCCGTCATTTCGCGCCCGCATTGGCGCGGGTCCACGATGTGCAATTGCGCATCGGGGCATGACCCCGTATCGGATACGACATGACGACAACCAATCCGTTCGATTCCGCCCCGATCCTCGAGGGCATTCGCCGCTGGGTCGAAATCGAGAGCCCCACCGAAGCACCCGAGCACGTCAACAAGCTCGCCGACCTCGTCGCTGAAGGCTATCGCGGCCTGCCCGCGACGGTAGAGCGGATCGCCGGGCATTTTGGCTGCGGCGATCACCTGGTGGCGCGCTCGTCATGGGGGCAGGACGCACCGGGCATCCTGGTGCTGAGCCATCTCGATACGGTGCATCCACTTGGCTTCATCGAGCGCCTGCCATTCCGGATTGAAGGCGACAGCGCATTCGGCCCGGGCATCTACGACATGAAGGGCGGCGCCTATCTCGCCTACCATGCGTTTCGGCAAGTCTGCGCCGATGGTGCGCGGCCGCCGCTCGGCATCACGCAGCTCTATGTCTCCGATGAAGAGATCGGCAGCCCGACCTCGCGCGCACTGATCGAGGCCGAGGGACGCAAGGCGAAATATGTGCTGGTCACCGAACCGGCGCGCGACGGCGGCAAGATCGTCACCGGACGCAAGGGCGTCGGGCGGTTCGAGGTTTTCATCAGGGGCGTGCCCTCGCATGCCGGTACCAGACCGGAGGACGGCCGCAGCGCCATCCGCGAACTCGGCAATGTCATCCAGACGCTCGAGGCGATGAACGATCTTGCGCGCGGTATCACCGTCAATGTCGGCGTTGTCCGCGGCGGCACCAGGCCGAACGTGATCGCGGAAGAGGCCTATGCCGAGGTCGATTTGCGCGTACCGACGATGTCGGATGCCGACGAGCTCGCGTCAAAAATCCTCAATCTGAAATCGCGCACCGAGGGCGTCAGCGTCAGAGTCATCGGCGAGTTGAATCGACCGCCATACGAAAAAAGCAATGCCGGCGCGGCGCTCTACGAGCACGCCAGGACGATTGCGGCGGAGATCGGCTTCGATCTGGTCGACACCTCGACCGGCGGCGGCTCCGACGGCAATTTCACCGCGCCGCATACCGCGACCCTCGACGGCCTCGGCGTCGACGGCCAGGGCGCGCATACCCATTACGAGCAGATGTACATCTCCTCGATCGAGCCGAGGGCGCGGCTGTTGTACCGTCTCTATCAGACGCTGCGATGATGACCGCCCCGAACGATACGGAAGATTGCGGCACCCCGCCCGATGACGGCGCGGCTACGCATGCGCGTGGCTCGTTCTTCGGCCGCCGCAAGGGCCACAAGCTCCGCATCCACCAGGCCGACCTGATCGACAAACTGCTGCCGCATCTCGCGCTCGACATTACGACGCCTGCGCCGGAGCGGCTTACCGATCTGTTCGATGGCCGATCTACGGATGTCAGGCTCGAGATCGGATTCGGCGGCGGCGAACATCTGATCGCGGAAGCGCAGGCCTATCCGAACATCGGATTCATCGGCTGCGAGCCTTATGTCAACGGCATGGCCAAGATCCTGACGCAGATCGAGGCGCACAACATCGGCAATATCAGGCTCTATGCCGGCGACGCCGCGGAATTGCTGGCCTGGCTGCCGCCGCGGTCGCTGACGCGGGTCGACCTGATCCATCCCGACCCCTGGCCGAAGCGGCGGCACTGGA
The DNA here is from genome assembly GCF_001693485.1 of Bradyrhizobium sp. LMTR 3. Lineage (GTDB taxonomy): Bacteria > Pseudomonadota > Alphaproteobacteria > Rhizobiales > Xanthobacteraceae > Bradyrhizobium. The sequence goes on along the minus strand of NZ_MAXC01000023.1, from coordinate 279,599 downwards.
AGCGGCGCTTCGTGCAGGACGCAACGGTGAAGGCGATGGCGCGCATCCTGAAAGGCGGCGGCGAATTCCGTTTCGTCAGCGACATCGACGACTACTGTGCCTGGACGCTGGCGCATCTGATGCGCTCGCCGGATTTTGTCTGGACCGCCGAGCGCGCCGCCGACTGGCAAAAGCCCTGGGACGGCTACACCATGACGCGCTACGGCCGCAAAGCCGAACGCGAGGGAAGAGTGGCGGCGTATCTGCGGTTTCGGCGGGTCGACTAGCGGGGGAACCTTTTTGAGCCTGGATGCTTGAGTCCACCCCTTGCGGGGCGACGAATTGAGAGGCGGTAATGTTCCTGATGGGACTTGGCGCGCTCCTCGTTATCGGCGGACTCCTGTATATGGCGCGCACCACTATTTGGCGGGGACCGCTTAGCGGCCGGGATTCCGCCGGACCGGTTCGCCAGACTTTGGAGCCGCCACAGCGTAGCGTGCGATTCCTGGGGCTCGGCGAGAATTGGCCGGGCATTCTCCTTATGGCCCTCGGTGGAGCTCTGTTGGTGTCGGGGGCCAATTTTTAGCCCCCGGTAACCAGAGCCGCATGCAGCAATGAACGGCGCCAAGGCAGCGACGCCGGTCAAACCGATTTGGCCGTAGACACGAACTCGGCAGGTCGATCCCCCGGTTCCATTTCATCGTTACGCGCTAACGCTCGCGGCTCCACGGGAAGAGATTGGCCGGGAAATCCGCGGCGTAACGGTGTCCTTTCCGCAGATGCGGTTCTTCCTGTGGAGGGTTGGGATTCGGCTCCACCATTTTCCGGTATAGGTGCCAAGTGGCGTGACCGAGCACCGGCAGAACGACGGCCAGACCGACGAAGAGCGGTAGCGAACCGATCACCAGCAGCGCCGCGACGATCAGCCCCCACCCGGCCATAGCAACCGGATTCATCAACACAGCCCGCAACGACGTGCGGATGGCGTCGATCGCGGTCGCATGCCGGTCGAGCATCAACGGAAACGACACGACACTGACGCAGAGCGCCACAACGGCGAACAGAAAACCAACGCCGCAACCGACGATGATGAGCGACCATCCGTCCGGCGTCGTCAGGACGCGCGTTGCAAAATCGGGGATGCTGGCAGCCGGTGCGTGGCCGAAGATTGAGACGTAGATAGCGTTCGCTACGCCGATCCAGGCCCCGAACAGAACGAGCAGAAGCACGCCGAGTTCGATCATGGCGCCGAAAGCCGGAGCGCGCAGCACGGAAAGCGCATCCCATGCGCCAACTTCCTCGCCGCGCTCGCGGCGGCGGCTGAGCTCGTAGAGACCAATCGCGGCAAAGGGTCCGATCAGGGCAAACCCGGCTGCCAGCGGAAACAGCAGCGGCAGTACCGAATAGCCAAGAACCATCCTGAACACGGCAATTCCGAGAACCGGATAAATCACGCACAGGACGATCGCGTGACTTGGCATTGCACTGAAGTCTTCCCAGCCGAGGCGCAGCGCCTCGCCCAGGTCGGACAGCTTGATTTTGCGAACGGGATATGTGGCGGCGTCGCCGAACACGTGCCGTGCAGCTCTTGAGATGTTGTCGGAATACACAGTGGCCATGGACGCACCCTCCCGTGCTCAAAGTCGCGGCGGTCGTAACGACGCGCCGCAACATGCGCGTCTCCGCCCCTGATGTGCGAGAGTCGCGGTCGAGCCCGGTACGGCAAACCCAAATGCATCGAAAGGAGCTTAGCCGGACCAACTTGTCGCGACCTCCTTAACAACTTAGCGCTATGGAATTCCGACAGCGCTCACGGTTCGGTGAACTGTGCACGTTCATGGTCATTTGGTGCATTGCGTCATGTCAAACGATTGTGCTGGCTGCATACGCGCAGCGCTCCGACGCTGAAGTGATCTGCTGAAGTGATCTATTGACGCCAGCCCCGACGCGTACCATCCTCATTTCTGACGCCCCAGACTTGACGGTAATCGGTCGTAACGTGTGCTCGGTGCCACGTTTGGATGTCGCGACCGGTCAAAGTGGGCGAGGCAAGACGCACTGCGATGGCGCATGTGAAGTCAGCCATCAAGACAGATGCGTGCTCCGCCCTTTGATTCGTCTCCGTTGCCTTGAGTGGCAAGGAGGGATGAGGGATGGTTGTTGCTATCATATTGCTTCTGGTCGCAGTCGGCTCGGTGCTGTTTCACATCTACAGCCCGTGGTGGTGGACGCCGATCGCCACGAACTGGCGCTACATTGACGACACGATCAACATCACCTTCTGGATCACTGGGGCGGTTTTCTTCGCGGTGATCGCTTTCATGGCGTATTGCGTCTTCCGTTTCCATCACAAGGAAGGAAGACAGGCCCACTACAATCCGGAGAACAAGAAGCTCGAGTGGTGGCTCAGCATCGGTACGGCCATCGGCGTCGGAGCCATGCTGGCGCCTGGGCTGTTTGTCTGGCAGCAGTTCATCACGGTTCCGGCGAACGCTACCGAGATCGAGGTCATGGGCCAGCAGTGGCAATGGGCCTTCCGCCTGCCGGGGAAGGATGGCCGGATGGGCACGACCGATGTCCGCCACATCAGTCCCGAGAACCCGATGGGCCTGAATCGCGACGACCCGCACGGGCAAGACGACGTCGTGATCGAAAGTGGCGAGATGCACCTCCCGGTCGGAAAGCCGGTCAAGGTTTTGCTCCGCTCAGTCGATGTGCTGCACGATTTCTATGTGCCAGAATTCCGGGCCAAGATGGATATGGTGCCCGGCATGGTCACCTACTTCTGGATGACTCCGATCCGAACCGGGACGTTTGATGTGCTGTGCGCCGAGTTGTGCGGCGCAGCGCACGCGCAGATGCGGGCCAAGGTCATCGTCGAGGAAGAAAGCGACTATCACGCCTGGCTAGAGCAACAGAAGACGTTTGCGGAATTGTCAGGCCGAAGCGCCGTTACGAAGGCGACATACAGATCAGGCGGCAAGTAGGCCGCTACGAAGATAGATCGGGCGCGTGAGACCCTAGTCTTCACCCCCGACGGAAACGACCGAGGAGGTATTTCTATGGTCGATGTTCCATATGAAGCAACCGTCGACGTTCCGCCTGCCGAAGTGGCAGAGGTTGAACTCTATCATCCCAAAAGCTGGTGGACGCAGTACGTCTTTTCGCAGGACGCCAAAGTCATCGCCATCCAATACTCGCTGACGGCGACGGCAATCGGCCTGGTGGCGCTGGTGCTGTCGTGGCTGATGCGCCTGCAATTGGGATTTCCGGGCACATTTTCCTTTATCGATGCAAGCCAGTATCTCCAGTTCATCACCATGCACGGCATGATCATGGTGATCTACCTGCTTACGGCCTTGTTCCTGGGAGGCTTTGGCAACTACCTGATCCCGCTGATGGTCGGCGCCCGCGACATGGTCTTCCCCTATGTGAACATGCTGAGCTACTGGGTCTACCTGCTCGCCGTCATCGTGTTGGCTTCGACCTTCTTCGTACCCGGCGGGCCCACCGGCGCCGGCTGGACGCTATACCCACCGCAGGCAATTCTGTCCGGCACCCCCGGGCAGGATTGGGGCATCATTCTCATGCTGTCCTCGCTGATCCTGTTCATCATCGGCTTCACCATGGGTGGGTTGAACTACGTGGTGACGGTGCTGCAGGCGCGCACCCGCGGCATGACGCTGATGCGGTTGCCCTTGACAGTCTGGGGCATCTTCACGGCCACCATCATGGCGCTATTGGCCTTCCCGGCGCTGTTCGTCGCCTCCGTCATGATGCTGTTCGACCGTCTCCTCGGAACCAGCTTCTTCATGCCCGCACTCGTCGAGATGGGGCAGCAGATGAAGTATGGCGGCGGCAGCCCAATCCTGTTCCAGCACCTGTTCTGGTTCTTCGGTCATCCCGAAGTCTATATCGTCGCCCTGCCCGCCTTCGGCATCGTTTCCGATCTGATCAGCACGCATGCGCGAAAGAACATCTTCGGCTATCGCATGATGGTTTGGGCCATTGTGGCGATCGGCGCACTCAGCTTTATCGTGTGGGCGCACCACATGTATGTGAGCGGCATGCACCCGCACTTCGGGTTCTTCTTCGCCACGACGACGCTCATCATCGCCATCCCCACCGCCATCAAGGTCTACAACTGGGTGCTAACCCTGTGGCGCGGCGACATTCATCTCACGGTGCCGATGCTGTTCGCGCTGGGCTTTATCATAACCTTCGTGAACGGCGGGCTCACCGGCCTCTTCCTCGGCAACGTCGTCGTGGATGTCCCGCTTTCGGATACCATGTTCGTTGTCGCGCATTTCCACATGGTGATGGGCGTGGCGCCCATCATGGTCGTGCTGGGAGCAATCTATCATTGGTACCCCAAGGTAACGGGCCGGATGCTGGATGACTGGATGGGCAAGTTTCATTTCTGGGTCACATTCCTCGGCGCCTACCTGATCTTCTTTCCCATGCACTACCTTGGACTGCTCGGGGTGCCGCGCCGGTATCACGACATCGGCGAAGCGGCGTTCATCACGCCATCCGTGCATACACTGAATGCCTTCATGAGCGTGGTGGCGCTGATCGTGGGCCTCGCCCAGATGGTGTTCCTGTTCAATCTGGTCTGGAGCTATTTCAAGGGCAGGCCTTCCGGCGGCAATCCGTGGCGGGCAACAACACTGGAATGGCAGACGCCGGAGACGCCGCCCGGACACGGCAACTGGGGCAAGGAGCTGCCGGTGGTCTATCGCTGGGCGTATGACTACAGCGTGCCAGGCGCCAAGGAAGATTTCATTCCGCAGAACCAGCCGCCGACGACACGGGCCATCCAGGGAGCCGCGACGTGAGTGCCATCGTCCTGTTCATGGCGGTGATTGCGGTCATCGTCGGATGGTGGCTGTCGCAGCAACGGCTGACGGCCAAGCCCTGGCTGGAAGAAGGTTCGATCGATGACTTCCCGGGCACCGGAGCGATGACCGTGCCGGCGGCGAAGCTCGGATTGGGAGTGTTTCTCGCTGTCGCTACCTCGTTGTTCGCGCTCTTCATCAGCGCCTACTCCATGCGCATGGACATGGTGGACTGGCGGGCTCTGCCTGTGCCGGCACTGCTCTGGTTCAACACCGGCGTCCTGGTTCTGAGCAGTGTCGCGATGCAATGGGCATACGTATCCGCGCAACGGAACAACATGGACGGCGTAATCTTCGGCATCTGCGCCGGGGGAGCATCCGCCATCATATTCCTGATCGGGCAGTTGCTGGCGTGGCGACAGCTAAGCGCCGCGGGGTATTTCGTGGCATCCAATCCTGCCAACTCCTTCTTCTATATGATCACCGCGGCGCACGGACTCCATCTGACGGGCGGTCTGGTAGCCCTGGGGAGAACTACCGCCAAGGTGTGGCGTGGCGCTGAGATGCCCCAGCTACGCCTGAGCGTGGAGCTCTGTGTCATCTACTGGCATTTCCTGCTGTTGGTCTGGCTCGTCGTGCTTGGTTTGCTGACGGGCTGGACGGACGATTTCGTCGACATCTGTCGCCGGTTGCTCAGCTAGGGAGGACCCAGATGGCAGAGACTGCGCTGACAACCCCTGGACAATCGCCTGTGCGGACTGCCGGCTTGAAGGGTGTCGCCGCCGACTGGTCCTCGGATCAGCGCGCCTTCAAGAATGTGTCCTGGGGGAAGGCCATGATGTGGATCTTCCTCCTGAGCGACACCTTCATCTTCAGTTGCTTCCTGCTCTCGTACATGACGGCGCGAATGTCCACGACCGTGCCGTGGCCCAATCCGAGCGAAGTCTTCGCGCTCACGATTGGCGGGCAACATATCCCGCTCATCCTGATCGCCATCATGACCTTCGTCTTGATCAGCAGCAGCGGAACGATGGCGATGGCGGTCAATTTCGGCTACCGCCGCGATCGCGTCAAAACGGCAGTCCTGATGCTGGTTACGGCAGCACTCGGCGCAACGTTCGTCGGGATGCAGGCTTTCGAGTGGACCAAGCTGATCCAGGAGGGTGTCCGGCCTTGGGAAAACCCGTGGGGCGCGGCGCAGTTTGGCTCGAGCTTCTTCATGATCACCGGCTTCCACGGCACTCACGTCACGATCGGCGTGATCTTCCTGATCGCGATCGCGCGAAAGGTATGGCGGGGGGACTTCGACGTCGAACGGCGCGGCTTCTTCACGAGCCGGAAGGGGAATTACGAGATCGTCGAAATCACCGGCCTGTACTGGCACTTCGTCGATCTCGTGTGGGTGTTCATCTTTGCCTTCTTTTATCTTTGGTGAGGTCAGCGCATGACAAACGTAGCGGTAGAATTGGGAACCCAACAACAACCCTCGCTGCACACTCACAAACATGACGCAATCGCCGTCGCCGCCGGAGCCACGCACGCGCATGCAGAGGGGCAGCAGCACCCGATCAAGCTTTATCTCGTGGTTTGGGGATGGTTGTTCGTCCTCAGCGCCTGCTCCTATCTCGTCGATTACTTCGGCTTGCACGGCTATCTCAGATGGTCGCTGATCCTGCTGTTCATGATGTTGAAGGCCGGCTTGATCGTCGCCGTGTTCATGCACATGGCCTGGGAGCGGCTGGCGCTTGCCTATGCCATCCTGCTGCCGCCGGTGCTGGTGTTGGTATTTGTAGCCATCATGGTGTTCGAATCCGACTACACGCACCTCATCCGGGTCCTGTTCTTCTCGTCACCGACGTAGTCGTTCTTGCTTCGCGCGGAGGTGCTTCAAGGCGTCGCCAGTTCGCTTGCAACAGGGGGCATCAGTCTCATGCAAATCAATCGTTCAATTCTCCTTCGCCGGAGGTATGCCAGCGTCGGAGATTATGTCGCGCTGACAAAACCGCGCGTCATGTCGCTGGTCGTCTTTACGGCACTCGTCGGTATCATGGTCGCGCCAGGCGATATCGATCCGTTCGCCGGCGCCGTTGCCCTTCTTTGCATAGCTGCCGGAGCTGGCGCCGCAGCCGCTCTCAATATGTGGTACGACGCCGACATCGACGCGGTGATGGCGCGTACCGCCATGCGTCCCATTCCTGGCGGCCGTGTATCTCGCTCGGAAGCATTGGTTTTTGGACTGACGCTCGGCGTGTGCGCCGTTCTGGCTCTCGGCGCTTTGCTGAACCTGGCCGCGGCTGCGCTGCTTGCTTTCACAATTTTCTTTTATGTCGTCGTCTACACGATGTGGCTCAAACGCCGAACGCCGCAGAACATTGTCATTGGCGGTGCTGCTGGCGCACTCCCTCCGGTGATCGGCTGGGTTGCTGCCGCCGGAAATGCCGGGATCGAGCCGCTCATCCTGTTCCTGATCATCTTCCTTTGGACGCCACCCCACTTCTGGGCACTGTCGCTCAATCTCGCCGGAGAATATACCCGGGCCGGAGTGCCGATGCTGCCGGTCGTAGCCGGCAGGGCGGAAACGGGACGCCAGATTCTTCTCTACAGCGTTTTTCTCGTTCTGATCTCACTGCTACCTTGGGCGCTGGGATTCGCCGGAGCGATTTACGGCGCGGCTGCGGCGATCCTTGGGGCGATCATGGTTTTTCTTTCATGGCAAGTACATCGGAGCGACGACAAGCAACGGCGGCCGGCTCGTCGCCTGTTTGTGTTTTCCATCCTCTATCTGGTTCTTCTGTTTGGTGTGCTGCTGATGAATGCCACACCCTACGCCCAGCCCCGCTAGAACGAAGTCCGCCGCTACGCGCAATGACGCCGGCGGCCGGCGAGACTGTTACCGCGTCTTCCAGAACTCGACGACGCGCTGGGCGGTCATGGGCATCAGGCGCACGTAGTTCACGCGCGCGCTTTCGATGTCGGCAGGTGATGCCGTCCGGTTCGGACCGAGCCGAAGGATGATCAGCGCGCGCACCGTCGCCCATTCGAGGTCGATGGCTTTGCCGGCGATCAGGATCGGATCGTAGCGATCGCCGCTGATCAGGCGGTCGAGGGTTTCGATCTTGACGCCGGTCATCGCCGACAGCGCGGCGATCGATTCCTCGTATTTGAAGGCCCTGGCAAAGTTGAGCAATGCGCCTTCGCCGAGTGCGCCTTCGCGATGAAGTTTCAGCACCGTGCGCTGCGCCGGCACGAAGTCGCGTCGCTCCTCGCGTTCGGACGGGCCCGTGATAGCGGTCATTGCCTGCTTGATATCGGCCTGCCGCTCGGGCTTGACGACCTGGAACAGGCGGCGACGGATGACGTCGATGGAGCCGGCGAGCAACTCCTTCAATTGCGTAGGTGACAGATCGTCGCGCTGGCCGAGCCTGATCGTCAGCACGCCGTCCTGACCGGCGCGCTTGATCAGCGTCGAATAGCCCTCCGATGAAAAGGCCGCGCCCGCATTGCCGGCCGCGCGCCTGACTACCGCGCGGTCGCCGCGGGCGATCATGACGTCGGTGAGATCGGCCGAAAGCGTCGGCCGCTCCGCCATCGCCAGCAGATGACCCTGGCCCTTCATGGACGCGATTTCGAGCAGCATCTTTTCGTCGATGACCGGCGAGTGGCGCAGCAACGGGCCCGCAATGGCGACTTCATCCTCATAGGCGAGTTGGCCGACCAGGCCACGCGGCGCATTCGCCAGCGTCGACAAGCGCTCGGCCAGTTCGGCGCGCGCCTCGATCTCGGCATGCGGAACGAGGCTGGTCAGAACGCCGTCGAAAAAATCGACGTGATCGGGGCGGAAGCTCGCCGCCCCCTGCATGAAAAGCTCGCTGATACGACGCGCGGCATCGGCGCGGCGCTTGGGGTCGCCACGACTGACAATGTCGTCGAGTTCCGGGATCAGCGATGGTGAAACAATCATAAACCCACCTAAACCGGCCAAAATTGGCTGGTTTTCGGGAAATCTAGGCAGCGTTCATGAATGAAGGGTTAGACTTTACCCCGCTCTCAAAGCTTGGCAAAATCGGCCTTAACGGGATTGCGGGCCTTGTCGGATTGCGGAAAAACCGCTATATCCGCGGCAACTTATGGTTCTCATACGATCGCGTATTGAGAGTGGGCCCCCCGGGACCCGCTCTTTTTTATTACCTGAACCTGCCTTGCCCAGAACGGGGCCCCAAGTGCGGTTCGGGGAACCGGCCGGACCTCCGGTTGGGCCCGGCCTAAACCCATGCAAGTAAGACGCTTTTGACCCTGGACATGATCGATCCAACTGCTGTTCCCGAGGATGCCGACCTCTTGGCCGAGCCCCGTCTCGTCGTCGAGCCGGGCGTGGCGGCGCGGGTGTCGGCCGTTGCCGGGCCGGTTTTGCAGGGAATGGGCTACCGGCTGGTTCGGATCAAGATTTCCGGCGAGGCCGGATGCACCGTCCAGATCATGGCGGAGCGGCCCGACGGCTCGATGCAGATCGAGGATTGCGAGGCGATCTCGCGGGCGCTGTCGCCCGTGCTCGACGTCGCCGATCCGATCGACCGCGCCTACCGTCTGGAGATTTCATCGCCCGGCATCGACCGCCCGCTGGTGCGCCGCTCCGATTTCGAACGCTACGCCGGTCATCTCGTGAAAATCGAAATGGCAGTCGCCCATCAGGGCCGCAAGCGCTTCCGTGGTACGCTGGCCGGTGTCGAAGGCAATGCCGTGCGGCTACATCGGGATGACACACGCGCGGACGAAGATGCCGACGTGCTCCTGGTGATGGAAGACATCTCCGAGGCCCGGCTGGTTCTGACCGACGAGTTGATTGCGGAATCGATGCGGCGCGGCAAGCAGGCCGAGCGCGAGCTGAAGCAGAATCTCGGGCTGGTGCCGCCGCCTCCGCCGCACGCAAAAAAGAGCGACCCGGCGAAGGGCAAGAAACCGAAGACCGGCAAGAAGCCGGAGCCGACGAATACAAAGAAACACCGCCTCGCTGCAGAGAGACTCCGCAGGGGCGAGATCGATCCTACCGAAGGAGACTAGGCCATGGCAGTCAGTGCCAACAAACTCGAGCTGCTGCAGATCGCAGACGCGGTCGCCCGCGAAAAGTCGATCGACCGCGGCATCGTGATCGCCGCGATGGAAGACGCCATCGCCAAGGCGGCTCGCGCACGTTACGGCAGCGAGACCGACGTTCACGCCGAGATCGACGCCAAGAAGGGTGAACTGCGGCTGTCCCGCCACATGCTGGTGGTCGATCACGTCGAGAACTCGGCGAACCAGATTTCGCTGGCGGACGCGCAGCGCGCCAATCCGGGCGCCCAGGTCGGCGACACCATCGCCGACACCCTGCCGCCGCTGGAATATGGCCGCATCGCCGCGCAATCCGCCAAGCAGGTAATCGTGCAGAAGGTGCGCGAGGCCGAACGCGACCGGCAATACCAGGAATTCAAGGACCGCATCGGCGACATCGTCAACGGCGTCGTCAAGCGCGTCGAATATGGCAGCGTGATCGTCGATCTCGGCCGCGGTGAAGCCATCATCCGCCGCGACGAAATGCTGCCGCGCGAGGTGTTCCGCAACGGCGACCGCGTCCGCGCCTATATCTTCGATGTCCGCCGCGAAACCCGCGGACCGCAGATCTTCCTCTCCCGCACCCATCCGCAGTTCATGGCCAAACTGTTCGCGCAGGAAGTGCCGGAAATCTATGACGGCATCGTCGAGATCAAAGCGGTGGCCCGCGATCCCGGCTCGCGCGCGAAAATCGGCGTGATTTCCAGGGATTCCTCGGTGGATCCGGTCGGCGCCTGCGTCGGCATGCGCGGCTCGCGCGTGCAGGCGGTGGTGAACGAACTGCAGGGCGAAAAGATCGACATCATTCCGTGGTCGCCCGACATCGCGACCTTCGTCGTCAACGCGCTGGCGCCCGCCGAAGTGGCCAAGGTCGTGATCGACGAGGACCGCGAGCGGATCGAGGTCGTGGTTCCCGACACCAACAACCAGCTCTCGCTGGCGATCGGCCGGCGCGGCCAGAACGTGCGCCTCGCTTCGCAGCTCACCGGCTGGGATATCGACATCCTCACCGAGCAGGAAGAATCCGAGCGCCGTCAGGCCGATTTCGAGAACTCGACTCGCGTTTTCATGGAAGCGCTGAACGTCGACGAAGTGGTGGGTCAGTTGCTGGCATCCGAAGGCTTCACCTCGGTCGAGGAACTGGCGCTGGTCGATGCCAAGGAATTGGCCGGCATCGAGGGTTTCGACGAGGAAACCGCCAACGAGCTGCAGAGCCGGGCGAGAGAATATCTGGAGCAGCTCGAAACCGAGCTGGAAAACAAGCGCAAGGAACTCGGCGTGGAAGATGCAATGAAGAAGGTCCCCGGCGTGACCTCGAAGATGCTGGTGAAGTTCGGCGAAAACGACATCAAGACGGTCGAGGATCTGGCGGGCTGCGCCACCGACGATCTGGTCGGCTGGACCGAGCGCAAGGAAGGCGGCGAGCCGACCAAGCATCCCGGTATTCTCGACGCCAACGAGATCTCGCGCGAAGATGCGGAAGCCATGATCATGCAGGCTCGCGTCATTGCCGGCTGGATCACCGAGGCCGAACTCGCCAAGCAATCCGAGGCGGCTGAAGCCACCGAAGACCAGACGGCGTAATGCGGGTGTTCCGCAAAACCGAAACTCTTTTCTGCGCGCAGACCGTGCGCAGATGACTGGAGCCATCAAACAGGCATGCTCGCTTTGGCTGACCCCGATCTCGACCATGGGCCGCGGACCGACAAGTCCGCGACCATGCGGATGTGCGCGGTCAGTCGCGAGGTGCGTCCGGTCGACGAGCTGATCCGGTTCGTTGTCGCCCCCTCGGGCGAGGTGATCCCCGATTTGAAACGCAAGCTGCCCGGCCGCGGCCTCTGGGTGTCGGCCTCGCGCCGGACGGTTGCGGAAGCGGTGCGGCGTCACCAATTTAACAGAGGGTTCAAGCGCGACGTCCGGGTCGCGGTGACCCTTCCCGCCGATACCGAGGCCCTGCTGGAACGAAGCTGCACCGAGGCATTGGCCATGGCGGCCAAGGCCGGTCAGGTGATCTCCGGTTTTGCCAAGGTTGAGGGCCTGCTCGAGCAGGGCGGGGCCGCAGTCCTGGTCCACGCTTCCGACGGCGCGGCCGACGGAATCCGCAAATTGGACGCGATCGCCGGGCAAACGGGCCGAAATATCGGTGAATCGCGGGATTTGCCGATTGTTACTGCTTTAACCTCGGCACAATTGGATTTGGCACTGGGCCGGTCAAATGTGATACATGCTGCGCTGCTCGCGGGCCCGGCGAGCAAGACGTTCCTGTCGCGCTGCCAGATCCTGGTTCGATACCGGACGGACGATGACGACAAGACCGGGACGGCGGCCAGAAATTCTGACTGACGAAGATTGGTTCCGAAGACCTGCTTCAATGATGGTGCGGAAAACGCACAACGCTAACGAGATTAGGACTGCTGAATGGTTGATACCAAAACGCCTGGCGACAAGACTTTGAGTGTTCCGACCAAGACCTTGACGCTGAAGCCGCGGGTCGAGACGGGCACCGTGCGCCAGAGCTTCAGCCATGGCCGGACCAAGCAGGTCGTGGTCGAAAAGCGTGGCAAGCGCCGCGTCGGCGGCGACGCGCCCGCCACTGAGACGCATGCGCCCGAGCCGGCCGCCGCCAAGGCGCCCGCCGCAAAGGCCCCTCTCTCCCGCCCTGCAGCAACGCCGGGTGCCGCGCGCGGCGGTTCGGGCGTGGTGCTGCGAACGCTGACGGAAGACGAGCGTTCCGCCCGCGCCAGCGCGCTGGCCGACGCCAAGATGCGCGAAATCGAAGAGCGCCGTCTGGCCGAGGAAGAGGCCAAGCGCCGCGCCAGCCGTGAAGGCATCGAACAGGCCGAACGCGAGGCCGCCGAAGCCCGCCGCAAGGCCGAGGAAGAACGGCACCGCCTGGAAGAGGAAGCCAAGCGCAAGGCCGAAGTCGAGGCCAAGAAGCGATTTGGCGAGACCGAGGCCAAGCCCGCGGCGACGCCGGCACCCGCCGCAGCGCGACCCGCCGCCGCCCGCCCGGCCGGCGCCCGTCCAGCGACGGCAGTGCCGCCCGCGCGTGCCCCAGGCGTTGCCGCCGACGGTTCCGATGAGGACGAAGGTCCGCGTCAGGTTCGGCGCGGCCCCGGCGGCGCCATGCGCCCCGTAGCCGCTCCCAAGACCACTCACAAGCCCGGCCCGCAAAAGGAGCGCGGCCGCCTGACCGTGGTCACCGCGCTCAATGATGACGTGCGCGAGCGCTCGATCGCCTCGTTCCGCCGCCGCACCCAGCGCCTGAAGGGCCATGCCGCCAACGAGCCGAAGGAAAAGCTGGTCCGCGAGGTCACGATCCCCGAAGCGATCACGATCCAGGAACTTGCCAACCGCATGTCGGAGCGCGCGGTCGACGTCATCCGCCTGCTGATGAAGCAGGGCGCGATGCACAAGATCACCGACGTGATCGATGCCGATACCGCGCAGCTAATCGCCGAAGAAATGGGCCACACCGTCAAGCGCGTCGCCGCGTCCGACGTTGAAGAAGGCCTGTTCGACGTCGTCGACGATTCCACCGATACCGAGCCGCGCTCGCCGGTCGTCACCGTGATGGGCCATGTCGATCACGGCAAGACCTCGCTGCTCGACGCACTGCGCCACGCCAACGTGGTGTCGGGCGAAGCCGGCGGCATCACCCAGCATATCGGCGCCTATCAGGTGACCTCGCCGGAAAGCGGCAAGAAGATCACCTTCATTGATACGCCCGGCCACGCCGCGTTCACCGCGATGCGTGCGCGCGGCGCCAAGGTCACCGATATCGTGATCCTGGTGGTGGCGGCCGATGACGGCGTCATGCCGCAGACGGTGGAGGCGATCAACCACGCCAAGGCGGCGAAGGTGCCGATGATCGTGGCGATCAACAAGATCGACAAGCCCGATGCCAAGCCGGAACGTGTGCGCACCGAGCTGTTGCAGCACGAGGTTCAGGTCGAATCGTTCGGCGGTGAAGTCGTCGACGTCGAGGTCTCCGCCAAGAACAAGACCAATCTCGACAAGCTGCTCGAGATGATCGCGCTGCAGGCCGAGCTTCTCGACCTCAAGACCAATTCGGAACGGCCTGCCGAAGGCACCGTGATCGAAGCCAAGCTCGATCGCGGCCGCGGCCCGGTTGCGACCGTGCTGGTCCAGCGCGGCACGCTCAAGGTTGGCGACATCATCGTGGCCGGCGCCGAAATGGGCCGTGTCCGCGCGCTGATCTCCGACCAGGGCGAGAACATCGACGAGGCCGGACCTTCGGTACCGGTCGAGGTGCTCGGCTTCAACGGCCCGCCGGAAGCCGGCGACCGTCTCGCCGTGGTCGAGAACGAAGCCCGCGCCCGCCAGGTGACGAGCTATCGCGCCCACCAGAAGCGCGAGAACGCCGCCGCCTCGATTTCCGGCATGCGCGGCTCGCTCGAGCAGATGATGTCGCAGCTCAAGACCGCGGGCCGCAAGGAATTCCCGCTGATCGTCAAAGCCGACGTGCAGGGCTCGCTCGAAGCCATTTTGGGTTCGCTGGAAAAGCTCGGCACCGACGAAGTCGCCGCGCGCATCCTGCACGCGGGCGTCGGCGGCATCTCCGAATCCGACGTCACCCTGGCGGAAGGCTTCAATGCCGCGATCATCGGCTTCTCGGTGCGCGCCAACAAGGAAGCCGCGGCTGCCGCCAAGCGCAACGGCATCGAGATCCGCTACTACAACATCATCTACGATCTCGTCGACGACATCAAAAAGGCGATGTCCGGCCTGCTCGCGCCGACGCTGCGCGAAACCATGCTGGGCAATGCGCAGATCCTGGAAGTGTTCAACATTTCCAAGGTCGGCAAGGTCGCCGGCTGCCGCGTCACCGACGGCACCGTGGAGCGCGGCGCCAATGTTCGCCTGATCCGCGACAACGTCGTCGTGCACGAAGGCAAGCTTTCGACGCTGAAACGCTTCAAGGACGAAGTGAAGGAAGTGCAGTCCGGCCAGGAATGCGGCATGGCGTTCGAGAATTACGGCGACATGCGTGTCGGCGACGTCATCGAATGTTATCGCGTGGAGACGATCCAGCGCTCTCTGTAAGTCCAAGTCTTACGAAGAGCTTGGAATTTTTGAACTAAACCGTCATGCCCCGCCTTGTGCGCAACTGCGCACTGGGATGGGGCATCCAGTAGCCATCGCAATTAACTTTGAGCACGGAATACTGGATCGCCCGCTTTCGCGGGTGATGACGACAATTGGGATTTCGACAATGCCCCGCCACCACAACAAGGGTTCCGCTCCCGGCGGCTCGCAACGCCAATTGCGCGTCGGCGAAACGGTGCGCCATGCGGTCGCCGACATTCTATCGCACGGTAACGTGCACGACCCCGACCTCGAAGGCCACATCATCACCGTTCCCGAGGTGCGAATGTCGCCGGACCTGAAACTCGCGACGATTTACGTGATGCCGCTCGGTGGACGCGACACCGACGTCGTGATTGCGGCGCTCGAACGCAACAAGAAGTTCCTGCGCGGCGAGATCGCGCATCGCGTTAACTTAAAATTTGCTCCCGACCTTCGCTTTCGCGTCGACGAACGATTCGACGAAGCGGAACGGATCGAGAAATTACTGCGAACACCTGCGGTGCAAAGAGACCTCGCACCCGATTCGGACGACAAGTGATGGTTACGACCGCTGCCAACCGCGCGATCGAGCAGCAAACTGCCGATTCGCACGACGCTGAAAAAAATAATTTTTCCGATACACGCAACGATGGCGAACGCCGCACCAACAACGATCCGCGCCACACCAAACAGCCGCGCCAGAACAACCAGCCGCGACGCGACAAGCGCGACGTTCATGGCTGGGTGATCCTGGACAAGCCGATCGGCATGACCTCGACGCACGCGGTTGCCATTCTGAAGCGCCTGTTCCAGGCCAAGCGGGCCGGCCACGCCGGCACGCTCGATCCGCTGGCGTCCGGCGGCCTGCCGATCGCGCTCGGCGAGGCCACCAAGACGGTTCCGTTCGTGATGGATGGCCGCAAGCGCTACCGCTTCACGGTCGCCTGGGGCGAGGAGCGGGACACCGACGATACCGAGGGGCGGGTGGTCAGGAGCAGCGAACTCCGCCCGTCAGCGGACGCGATCCGGGCCCTGCTGCCCCAGTTCACCGGGCTGATCGAGCAGATCCCGCCGCAATATTCAGCGATCAAGGTCCAGGGCGAGCGCGCCTATGACCTGGCCCGGGACGGCGAAGCCGTCGAGTTGAAGCCCCGGCCGGTCGAGATTCACGAATTAACCCTTGTAGAACATGGAGATAACGGTCAATCCGTGTTCGAGGCGGAGTGTGGCAAGGGCACCTATGTCCGGGCACTGGCCCGCGATATCGGCCGGATTCTGGGCTGTTTCGGCCATATCTGCGCGTTGCGGCGGACGTTGGTCGGCCCGTTCCGCGAAACGGACATGATTCCGCTGGAAGAGTTGGAGGCTTTATGCAATAGAGCCGCGTCTGGCGAGGGAAGCCTCGCCGACGCGCTTTTGCCCGTTGAGACCGCGCTGGACGACATCCCGGCACTGGCCGTCACACGGGCTGATGCGGCAAGGCTCCACAGGGGCCAGGCCGTTTTGTTGCGCGGACGGGATGCGCCCAATAGTAGCGGCACAGTCTATGTCACGGTGGCAGGCCGCCTTTTGGCGCTTGCTGAAATTGGCAATGGCGAACTCATCCCCAAGCGCGTGTTCAACCTGACCGGACTGACTGCCAGTCCCGGTCGCAGCAATGAGAGAGTTTGACGATGTCGATTACCGCCGAACGCAAAGCGGAAGTCATCAAGACGAATGCCACCAAAGCCGGCGACACCGGCTCGCCCGAGGTGCAGGTTGCGATCCTGTCGGAACGCATCAACAATCTCACGGGCCACTTCAAGACCCACGTGAAGGACAATCATTCACGCCGTGGCCTCCTGAAGCTCGTGTCGACGCGCCGCTCGCTTCTCGACTACATCAAGAAGAAGGACGAGGCGCGTTACAAGGCGTTGCTCGAAAAGCATAACATTCGCCGTTGATTTGAGAGTACGCGCGCGCAGTTTGCGCGCGTTTTCGCATGATTTTCCGAAGAAGCGGACTCCAGTTTTTGGAGACGATCATGCGCAAGGAGCATCATCCGACAAGGATCGTGCTCGACAAACGTCCAGCAGCAATCCGGCCGCTGGACAGGGCAAGGTGCCCATGACTGCCGGGAGGATGGACGCCATCCGAAAGATAAAGACCATGGCAGGATCGCCAGATGCTGATCTCATGTTGCGATCAGCGTCCCGCCATCTTGCGCATGGTCTTTGTGTTTTTGGGCTCCGCTCTCTCGTGAACCCATGAAAGAAGACCACTATGTTTAATACGCATTCCGTCGAGATCGACTGGGGTGGACGTCCCCTCAAGCTGGAAACCGGCAAGATCGCCCGTCAGGCCGACGGCGCCGTGATGGCGACCTACGGCGAGACCGTGGTGCTTGCCACCGTCGTTGCCGCCAAAGCGCCGCGCGAAGGTGTCGACTTCCTGCCGCTGACCGTGGACTACCAGGAAAAGACCTACGCCGCGGGCCGCATTCCCGGCGGCTATTTCAAGCGCGAGGGACGTCCTACCGAAAAGGAGACGCTGGTCTCCCGCCTGATCGACCGCCCGATCCGTCCGCTGTTCGCCGACGGCTGGCGCAATGAAACCCAGGTAATCGTCACCGTGCTCTCGCACGACATGGAAAACGATCCCGACGTTCTGTCGATGGTCGCCGCTTCGGCCGCGCTGACGCTGTCGGGCGCTCCGTTCAAGGGACCGATCGGCGCCGCGCGAGTTGCCTTCAGCAACGACGAATACATCCTCAACCCGACGCTCGACGAAATGACCGACACGCAGCTCGACCTCGTCGTCGCCGGCACGTCGGACGCGGTGCTGATGGTCGAATCCGAAGCCAAGGAGCTCTCGGAAGAGATCATGCTCGGCGCCGTCATGTTCGGTCATCGCCATTTCCAGCCGGTGATCAAGGCGATCATCGAGCTGGCCGAGAAGGCCGCCAAGGATCCGCGCGAAGTCACCACCATCGACAACAGCGAGATCGAGAAGGAAATTCTCGGCCTGATCGAGCAGGACCTGCGCTCGGCCTACGCGATTCCGATCAAGCAGGAGCGCTATGCGGCGGTCGGCAAGGCCAAGGAAAAGGTGATCGCGCACTATTTCCCGGAAGGCCAGGAGCCGAAATACGACAAGCTGCGCATCGCCGGCGTGTTCAAGGAACTCGAAGCCAAGATCGTTCGCTGGAACATCCTCGATACCGGCAAGCGCATCGACGGCCGCGACAGCAAGACCGTGCGCAACATCATCGCCGAAGTCGGCGTCCTGCCGCGCGCCCATGGTTCGGCGCTGTTCACCCGCGGCGAGACCCAGGCGATGGTCGTGACCACGCTGGGCACCGGCGAGGACGAGCAGTACATCGACGCGCTGTCGGGAACGTACAAAGAGACGTTCCTGCTGCACTACAACTTCCCGCCCTACTCGGTCGGTGAAACCGGACGCCTCGGCGGCACCAAGCGCCGCGAGATCGGCCACGGCAAGCTCGCCTGGCGAGCGATCCATCCGGTGCTGCCGCCGCACCACGAATTCCCTTACACGGTGCGCGTGGTCTCCGAGATCACCGAATCCAACGGCTCGTCGTCGATGGCCTCGGTGTGCGGCGCCTCGCTGGCGCTGATGGATGCGGGCGTTCCCTTGAAGCGGCCGACCGCGGGCATCGCGATGGGCCTGATCCTGGAAGGCTCCCGCTTTGCGGTCCTGTCCGACATTCTCGGCGACGAGGATCATCTCGGCGACATGGACTTCAAGGTCGCCGGCACCGACCAGGGCATCACCTCGCTGCAGATGGACATCAAGATCGAAGGCATCACCGAGGAGATCATGAAGGTCGCGCTCGGTCAGGCCAGGGAAGGGCGTGTCCACATCCTCGGCGAAATGGCCAAGGCGCTCACCAACGCCCGCGCCGAGCTCGGCGAATACGCGCCGCGCATCGAGACCTTCAAGATCGCGACCGACAAGATCCGCGAAGTGATCGGCACCGGCGGCAAGGTGATCCGCGAGATCGTCGAAAAGACCGGCGCCAAGGTCAACATCGAGGACGACGGCACCGTCAAGGTCGCCTCCAACGACGGCGAGGCGATGAAGGCCGCGATCAAGTGGATCAAGTCGATCGCCTCCGATCCGGAGATCGGCCAGATCTATGAGGGCACCGTGGTCAAGGTGATGGAGTTCGGTGCCTTCGTGAACTTCTTCGGCGCCAAGGACGGCCTGGTCCACATCAGCCAGCTCGCCGCCACCCGCGTGCAGAAGACCTCCGACGTCGTCAAGGAAGGCGACAAGGTCAAGGTCAAGCTGCTTGGCTTCGACGACCGCGGCAAGACCCGGCTGTCGATGAAGGTGGTCGATCAGGAGACCGGCGAGGACCTCGAGGCCAAACAGAAGGCGGAAGGCCAGGCGCCGCGTGAAGCCGCCGGCGAGTAAGGCATCGCTAAAATGTGAACAAAAGGGCGGCCGAACGGCCGCCCTTTTTTGTTGGCGGCCTGAGTTACATTGTCGGGACGGCAGCACCTGTGCGATTACGTCGCAGCCTCACGAGGACAGAAAACGAGACCCAATCCTGCCCATCATCCGTACCTTGCCGCGTGCAGCGGCCTACGGCGTTCCGTCCAACAGATATTCACTCAGTTCACTTACAGGAGAAGTCGATGTCATCCATGTCACGGCGCCATCTGATGTTTGCTGCAACCAGTCTCGCGGCCGTGGCCGCAGCCCCACGTCTGGTCTTCGCGCAGGCCGCCGCACCAGCCCCGGCGGCCGCCCCAACCGGGCCGTTCACGCTGCCGCCGCTGACCTATCCGACCAACGCGTTCGAACCCCACATCGACGCCAAGACGATGGAAATCCACCATGGCAAGCACCATGCAGCCTATGTCGCCAACCTCAACAACGTCGCCAAGACCAATTCGCAATTGGGGACGGCGAAGATCGAAGACGTGCTCGGCAATCTGAATGCGCTCGACGACAGCATCAAATTCACCGTCCGCAACAATCTCGGCGGCCATGCCAACCACACCATGTTCTGGGAGATCATGGGCCCGAACGGCGGCAAGCCGGAGGGCGAGGTGCTGGCGGCGATCGATCGCGATCTCGGCGGCATGGAAAAATTCCAGAACGACTTTAATGCCGCCGGCGGACGCCAATTCGGCTCGGGCTGGGTGTTCGTGACAGTGGGCAAGGACGGCAAGCTTGCGATCGAGACCCGTCCGAACCAGGACAATCCGATGATGGACGGCAAGCGCGCCCTGATGGGCAACGACGTCTGGGAGCACGCTTATTACCTGAACTACCAGAACCGCCGCGCGGATTATCTGAAAGCGTGGTGGAATACGGTGAACTGGGCCAAGATCGCGGAGCGTTATGCTGCGGCGAAGGCCGGCACGCTCGGCGTTTGAGCGCTTCCCATGTGAAAAGGGCGGCCTCTCGGCCGCCCTTTTTGCTTTCCGGATGGTTCTTGTCAGGATCAGGCGACGTCGAATCGATCGAGGTTCATCACCTTGGTCCACGCCGCCGCGAAATCCTTCGCAAACTTCCCCTTCGAGTCGGTGCACGCATAGACTTCCGCGAAGGCGCGGAGCTGCGAGTGCGAACCGAAGATCAGGTCGACGCGGGTGCCGGTCCACTTGACGGCATTCGTCTTCCGGTCTCGGCTCTCGTATACGCCGTCGGAGCCGGCGGGCTGCCATTGCGTGCCCATGTCGAGCAGGTTGACGAAGAAATCGTTCGTCAGCGTGCCGGGCTTTTGGGTGAACACGCCGTGCTTCGACCCGCCAAAATTGGCGCCGAGGACACGCAGGCCGCCGACGAGAGCCGTCATCTCGGGTCCCGTCAGCCGCAGCAACTGCGCCCGGTCCACCAATGCTTCCTCAGGCTTCATGAACTGGTGCTTCTTGGCACTGACGAAGTTGCGGAAGCCGTCGGCCCGCGGTTCGAGCGGGGCGAAGGATTCGACGTCGGTCTGCTCCTGCGAGGCGTCCATGCGACCCGGCGTGAACGGCACCTTGACGTCTAGTCCGGCGTCCTTGGCGGCTTTTTCGACCGCCGCGCAGCCGCCGAGAACGATCAGGTCGGCAAGCGAAACCTTCTTGCCGAACTCCTTCTGGATCGCTTCAAGCTTCTGCAGCACGGTCTTGAGCTCGGCCGGCTGGTTGACCTCCCAGTCCTTCTGCGGGCTGAGGCGAATCCGCGCGCCGTTCGCGCCACCGCGCTTGTCGGAGCCGCGGAACGTCGAGGCCGACGCCCATGCGGTCGAGACGAGCTGGGACACCGACAGGCCGGAGGCGAGAATCTTCGCCTTCAGTGCGGCGATGTCCTGCTCGCCGATCAGCGGATGATCGACCGCCGGAATCGGGTCCTGCCAGATCAGCGTTTCCTTCGGCACCAGCGGGCCGAGGTAACGCGCGATCGGGCCCATATCGCGGTGCGTGAGCTTGAACCAGGCACGCGCGAACGCATCCGCGAACTGATCCGGATGCTCGTAGAAGCGCCGCGAGATCTTCTCGTAGGCCGGGTCGAGGCGCAGCGACAGGTCGGTGGTCAGCATGGTCGGCAGATGCTTCTTCGACTTGTCGTAGGCGTCCGGGATCGTGGCTTCGGTCCCTTTAGCCTTCCACTGCTTCGCGCCAGCCGGGCTCTGCGTCAGTTCCCATTCGTTTTCGAACAGGTTCTTGAAGAACAGATTGCTCCACTTGGTCGGCGTCTGCGTCCAGGTGACTTCAGGGCCGCCGGTGATCGCGTCGGCGCCGACGCCCGTGCCATGCTTGCTCTTCCAGCCGAGGCCCTGATCCTCGAGCGCACCGCTTTCCGGGTCCGCTCCGACCAGCGACGGATCGCCAGCGCCGTGGGTCTTGCCGAACGAGTGGCCGCCGGCAATCAGGGCGACGGTTTCCTCGTCGTTCATCGCCATGCGGAAGAACGTCTCGCGGATATCCTTGGCCGCCGCGATCGGGTCCGGATTGCCGTTCGGCCCTTCCGGATTGACGTAGATAAGGCCCATCTGCACCGCGCCGAGCGGCTCGGCGAGCTGGCGTTCGCCGCTATAGCGTTCGTCGCCGAGCCAGGTGCCCTCGGGCCCCCAGAACAGCTCCTCGGGCTCCCAGACGTCGCGGCGGCCGCCGGCGAAGCCGAACGTCTTGAAGCCCATCGATTCCAGCGCGACGTTGCCGGCGAGAATCATCAGGTCGGCCCACGAGAGTTTCCGGCCGTATTTCTGCTTGATCGGCCACAACAGCCGGCGCGCCTTGTCGAGATTGGCGTTGTCAGGCCAGCTATTCAGCGGCGCGAAGCGCTGCTGACCGGCGCCGGCGCCGCCGCGGCCATCCGTGATTCGGTAGGTGCCCGCGCTGTGCCACGCCATGCGGATCATCAGGCCGCCATAGTGACCGAAGTCGGCCGGCCACCATTCCTGCGAGTCCGTCATCAACGCGTGCAGGTCCTTGATCACGGCATTGAGGTCGAGCGTCTTGAATTCCTTGGCGTAGTCGAACGCCTCGCCCATCGGATCGGAGAGCGTGGAATTGCGGTGAAGGACCGAAACGTCGAGCGCGTCCGGCCACCAGTCGCGGTTCGTGCGCGCGCGATTGCCGCCCGAGAACGGGCATTTGGTTTTGTCATCCATGATTGTCTCCTGAGGTCGCTTCCTGTTCGGATTGGAAGCACTCTAAGCAGTGCCTTCCATCAGGTGAAGTTGATTTTAATGATCGATGTGATAAGATATTCTGATGATCCAGATGACACTCAGACAGCTTCGCTATTTCGATGCGTTGGCACGTCACGGCCATTTCGGACGCGCAGCAGAGGCATGTTCGATCTCGCAGCCGGCGCTGTCGATGCAAATCAAGGAAATGGAAGAGGTCCTGGGCGGCGTGCTGCTGGAACGAAGCGCACGACAGGTGACGCTGACGAAATTCGGCGAAGAGATCGTCCAGCGTGTCCGCGACATCCTGCGCTCGGTCGATGAACTCGGAGATTTTGCCCGTGCCTCGCGTGATCGGCTCGCAGGGCGCTTACGCATCGGCATGATTCCTACGATTGCGCCCTATCTTTTGCCGAAGGTGATCGAGAATCTCGCGCGCCTGCATCCGGAGCTCGACATTCACGTGCGTGAGACGCTAACGCCGAAGCTGATCAAGGAAGTCGTCGAGGGCCGGCTCGATACCGCGATCGTTGCGCTGCCGGTGTCGGAGCCTTCGCTGACCGAGGTCGCGTGTTTTTCCGAGAATTTCCTGCTGGTGCGGCCGGGCGAGGATGAAGGCACGCCGGTGCCGAGCCACGACACGCTGCGCGAAATGCGGCTCTTGCTGCTCGAGGAGGGTCACTGCTTCCGCGATCAGGCGCTGTCGTTCTGCAACATGCAGTCCTCGCCGCCGCGGGAAGTCCTGGACGCGAGCTCGCTGTCGACGCTCGTGCAAATGGTCGGCGCCGGTATCGGCGTCACCCTGATCCCGGAAATGGCGGTCGCGGTGGAAACCCGCTCGGCGCCGGTCTCCGTCGCCCGCTTCAGGAATCCGCAGCCGTCGCGAACCATCGGCATGGTCTGGCGCAAGACGAGCCCGCTCGCCGGACAGCTCCAACAAATCTCCGAAGTGGTCTGCCTCGCAGCCGATGCGTTGCGCGAACAGCGCAAGACGGGATCGCCATCACGGAAAGCGCGGGCCTGACGAGTCTGGCATCTTGGGAGATAGCGACCTTGTCACAACCGATCATCCGCCTCGCCCGCGCCGACGAGTACGACGAGGTCGCCCGCATCTGGATGGAGAGCTGGGTCTCGACCGGATTGGAGGATGCCAGCGATGCCCTGCTGGCAAAATTGCGTGCGCGCGTGCCGATGGAGGTGGATAAGGGCTGGAGCCTCTACGTCGCAAACGATAACGGGAAATTGGCGGCGATGCTCGCGTTGCATCTTTCGGATCGCTATCTCGACCAGTTGTTCGTCGCGCCGGAGTATCAGGGCAACGGCGTCGGACGCCAACTGCTCGCCTTTACGCGCAAACATCTGCCGGACGAAATCTGGCTGCGCTGCGTACGAGAGAACGAAAAGGCCTGGCGCTGGTACGAGCGCGAGGGCTTTGTGTTCGAGAAGGAAGAGGTCGAACCGGCAATCGGCCGCTTCATGAAATATTATCGCTGGCGAAAGTCGGCGCGAAGGCCATCGCTCGGCTTGCGGACGGGGCTTGCATGATTCGAGTCTCTGGAAATCGCCAACCGATCCGGTTCGCGAAATAAAGTTGACCAACATATCGTTGGAGCACGGCTCGTTAGTTCCAGGCGTAGGGCGTTGCCAATTCGCAGTAGACGCGCAATGAACAAGCGCTGTTGGTCCACGCCGAAGAAAGGTTCATCCCATGATCCAACTCTATTGGTCGCCGCGCTCCCGCTCCTTCTCCGCGATCTGGCTGCTGGAAGAAGCCGGGCTGCCTTATGAGCGCGTGCTCACCGACATCACCACGGGCGCGCAGAAGGCGCCGGAATATCTAGCCATCAATCCGATGGGCAAGGTACCGGGACTGAAGGACGGCGACGCTGCGCTCGGAGAAGCGGCGGCGATCTGCGCCTATATCGCCGACCGCTATCCCGAAGCAAACCTTGCGCCGGCCGCCAGCGATCCACTGCGCGCAAGATACCTGCAGTGGCTGTTCTTCTCGCCGAGCTGCATCGAACCGGCGCTGATCCAGCTCTTCACGAAGCTGGAGGTGCCGTCGAGCACAGCGTCATGGGGCAGTGCGACCCAGACGTTCGACGTGCTCGATGCCGCCCTGCAGAAGGGTCCCTGGATTCTCGGCGGGAAGTTTTCGGCCGCCGACATCATGATCGGTACCGGGCTGCACTTTGCGGTACGGATGTTCAAGATGGTGCCGCCACGGCCGTCGTTCGACGCCTATATCGACCGCTGCGTCGTTCGCCCGGCGTTCCAGCGCGCGGAGAAGATCGCGGACAGGTGAGACGTAGCCCGGATGCAGCGCAGCGCAATCCGGGAAAGTCGTACCGCTTGAGAGATATCCCGGATTTCGCTTCGCTGCATCCGGGCTACAAGTCCCTATTCCGCCTTCAGATCATCCGGCCGCGGCATCGAAATGACGTTGTAGCCGGAATCGACGTAGTGGATTTCGCCGGTGACACCGGTCGAAAGGTCGGACAACAAATAGAGCGCCGAGTTGCCGAGTTCGTCCAGCGTTACGCCACGCCCGAGCGGCGAATGCTTCTGCATGAACGCAAACATCGCACGGGAGTCGCCGATGACCGCTCCTGCAAGGGTTCGCACGGGACCGGCCGAGATCGAGTTAACACGAATTTTTCGCCCACCGAAATCGGCCGCGAGATAGCGCACCGAAGCTTCCAGCGCGGCCTTGATCACTCCCATGACATTGTAGTTCGGCATCACGCGGGTGGAGCCGCCGAACGTCAGGGTAATGATCGAGCCCCCGGATTCAGGCATCAGATCAGCAGCACGCTTAGCCGTCTCGGTGAAGGAAAAGCACGAGATAACCATCGAACGGGAAAAATTTTCGCGGGTCGTGTCGGCATAGCGGCCGCGAAGTTCGTCCTTGTCGGTGAAGCCGATGGCATGGACAAGAAAATCCAGATGACCCCACTTGGCTCGCAGAGTTTCGAACACCGCATCAACGCTGGCGATATCTTCGACATCGCAAGGCAACACGATGTCGGCGTTCAGCGAATGCGCCAGCGGCTTGACGCGCTTGCCGAGCGCCTCGCCCTGATAGGTGAAGGCGAGCTCGGCGCCCTGCGCGTGAAGCGTCTTGGCGATGCCCCAGGCGATCGAATGATCATTGGCGACGCCCATAATCAGCCCGCGCTTTCCCTTCATCAGGTCTTGCATTGTTGCTCCATCTCTGTGTCCGACGTCATCACCCGCGAGGGCGGGTGATCCAGTATTCCGGAGGTGTTCAGTGATCAAATAGAGAAGCCGCGGCGTACTGGATGCCCCGCCTGCGCGGGACATGACAAGCAATAGAAACTACGCATCCAGCCGCTTGAACACCAGCGTGGCGTTGGTGCCGCCGAAGCCGAAGGAGTTCGACAGCACGGTGCCGAGCTTGGCGTTGTCGATGCGCTTGCGCACGATCGGCATGTCGGCAAACACCGGATCGAGTTCGGTGATATGGGCGCTCTCGCAGACGAAGCCGTTGTTCAGCATCAGGAGCGAATAGATCGCCTCCTGCACGCCGGTAGCGCCGAGCGAATGGCCGGTCAACGCCTTGGTCGCCGAGATCGGCGGGCACTTGTCGCCGGTGCCGAACACCTTTCGGATCGCCTCGATCTCCGGCGGATCGCCGGCCGGCGTCGAGGTGGCGTGCGGGTTGATGTAGTCGATCGGCGTCTTCACCGTCGAAATCGCCATGCGCATGCAGCGCTCGGCGCCTTCGCCTGACGGCGCCACCATGTCGTAACCGTCCGACGTCGCGCCATAGCCGACCAGTTCGCCGTAAATGCGCGCGCCGCGCGCCTTGGCACGTTCCAGCTCTTCCAGCACCACCACGCCGGCGCCACCGGCAATGACAAAACCATCGCGGCTGATGTCGTAAGGACGCGAGGCCGTCGCCGGCGTGTCGTTGTATTTGGACGACATTGCGCCCATGGCGTCGAACAGCACCGACAGGGTCCAGTCGAGTTCCTCGCAACCGCCGGCGAAGATCACATCCTGCTTGCCGATCTGGATCGTCTCATAGGCGTTGCCGATGCAATGGTTGGAGGTCGCGCAGGCCGACGAGATCGAATAATTCACGCCCTTGATCTTGAACCAGGTCGCCAACGTCGCCGAGGCCGTTGATGACATGCCCTTCGGCACCGCGAACGGGCCGACCCGCTTCGGACCCTTGGTGCGCGCGATGTCGGCCGCTTCCACCAGCGTCCGCGTCGACGGTCCGCCCGACCCCATGATGATGCCGGTGCGCTCATTGGAGACTTCGTTGGCTTCAAGGCCGGAATCGCGGATCGCCTGCTCCATCGCGACGTGATTCCAAGCCGCCCCTTCGGCAAGGAATCGCATGGCGCGACGATCGATGACGTCAGCGGGATTGAGCGTTGGCGCGCCCTGCACCTGCGAGCGAAAACCGAGTTCGGCGTGCTTTTCCGCACGCGTGATGCCGGACTTTGCCTCGCGCAGGCTCGCAAGCACTTCCTGGGTGTTGTTTCCGATGGATGAGACGATACCCATCCCCGTGATGACAACCCGCCTCATGATCGCCTCGCCTTGCCGTTTACGTTGTTCTGTGAAGGTGTGTTGCTGCTTGATCGCGTTGCTCAGCCGCCCGGCGCGGAGCCCTGCTTGAACAGCCCGACCTTCAGATCCTTGGCGCGATAGATAATCTCGCCATCCATGGAAAGCCAGCCGTCGCCGACGCCGAGCACCAGCTTTGAACGCATCACGCGTTTCATGTCGATGTTGTACACAACCTTGCGGGCGTTCGGCAGCACCTGGCCGGAGAACTTCAATTCCCCGAGCCCCAGCGCCCGGCCGCGTCCCTCGCCGCCGATCCAGCCGAGGTAAAATCCGACCATCTGCCACATCGCGTCCAGACCAAGGCAGCCCGGCATGACCGGGTCATTCTTGAAATGGCAGCCGAAAAACCACAGGTCCGGCTTCACATCGAGTTCGGCGCGGATCAGACCCTTGCCGAACTCGCCGCCCTTGTCGGTGATCTCGGTGATGCGGTCGAACATCAGCATCGGCGGTAGCGGTAGCTGCGCATTTCCGGGGCCGAACATCTCGCCGCGGCCGCAGGCGAGCAAATCCTCGTATTCATAACCGCTGCGCCGATCCAGCATCGTATTCAGCCTCACCTTAGATGTCCCGATGGAGCGCTTTTGAGCGAACCGGACCCGTTTCCCCGCGGGAGAACGCTTGTTTCCCGCAATTTGGCGCTACTTAGGGTGCTATCGGCGTTAGTCTCTGCCGAAATCGCATATGTGGTCCGCGCGCTCTGTAACATAGGCATTAGGGCCCGGCAAAGCACTGGAACGGGCTAAAACGCCCCATAGTCACGCTGGTTCCTCTTAACCTTGGGCCGGTTCTAGTTGCGAAAAACTTGCATCTACCTGATTTCCTTTTATATTGGGCAAGAATATTGCCCAAGTTAGCGCGTGTGGTACCCGAAGTGGACATGAACGACCAAGCCTCGCCCCTGAACGACGACGGTGTCGATCCGGCTGCCCGCGCCGCCGGACACCAGCCGGCGTTGACCGGCTGTCCTTGGCACGACGTCAACGAAATGCTGCAGGCCGCGGGTCTGCGGCCCACCCGCCAGCGCATGGCGCTGGGCTGGCTGCTGTTCGGCAAGGGGGCCCGCCATCTGACCGCGGAAATGCTCTACGAGGAGGCGACGCTCGCCAAGGTTCCGGTGTCGCTGGCCACCGTCTACAACACGCTTAATCAGCTCACCGACGCCGGCCTGTTGCGCCAGGTCTCGGTCGACGGCACCAAGACCTATTTCGACACCAACGTCACCGCGCATCACCACTTCTATCTCGAGAACAACCACGAGCTGGTCGACATTCCCGATCCGCATCTGGTGCTGTCGAAGATGCCCGACGTGCCCGAGGGCTACGAGATCGCCCGCGTCGACATGGTCGTGCGGCTGCGCAAGAAGCGCTGACTGTTCTAGTTTGAAAATTCGTAGGGTGGGCAAAGGCGCGTTTGCGCCGTGCCCACCGTCTATCCAGCGCCGCTGAAGCAATGGTGGGCACGATTCGCTTTGCCCACCCTACAGTTCTTCGCACGACGCGCTGGCGGCCTCACTCCACCCTCTCGTCCGCATACACGCCCCATAGGCGCTGCTGCTCGATCCAGCCGTCAAAGCCGTTGCCGACGACGCGGCACCAGCCATTGGCGCATTTCTTGACTTGCGCGACGACGCCGGCCTGCAGGCGGGCGGCAACCGCGCTGGTCGGATCGGGACTATCGTACAGCGACGCCAACTCGTCCTTGCTCTTCATGGTGACGACCGCAGTGCGGCGGCCGGACAGCAGCGAATGATAGACCCAGCCCTCGGCGCCTTCGGAATCGCGCACGCGCCGCCAGTTCTCGAACTCGGCGGTGATTTCGACCGGCAGGCCCGAGCGGGTATAGACCCAGGCGACGTCGTTGTCCTTGGTAGGACCGGCCCGCACATTCACATGATCGGATTTGAGGCTGACATATCGTGGCACCGGCAGGCCGCTCGTGGTGTTGGCCGAAAACCCTATGCTGACGGAAGCGACAAGCCAGCACGCCGCCAGCACTGCTACCGAACAGAAACGCCCCAACGCCATCAACCCGTCTCCTGCCGAGCCACGCCCAACTCGAATTCTCCGAGTTGAAACCGCCCGCTAACGCCCGAAACCCCAGACCCCGTGCCCCGCTTTGGTTGCGCCCGGCTTGCGACGGCCGAGGGTTCTTGTCTTGGCCCGGTCTTCTGATAGAGAGGACGGAACGCCTAGAACCAGAACGCCCGGATTTTCTGCCGAAAATCCGAGGCAAGTATTGGGGAACCCAAGGGACTTACCTCAGCAAACAGCCGGATACCGAGACCGCGTGGCCATCGCAGTGTCGAACAACCGGGTTAATGAGGTCTGAACGGCGCGCCTCTGCGCACCTCCCTCATGAGAGCAGGACATGTCGATCAAGAAAAAACCTCTCGTCGTCGTCACTCGTAAACTGCCGGACTCGATCGAGACCCGGATGCGCGAGCTGTTCGACGCGACGTTGAATCTCGACGACACGCCGATGACGCCGCAGCAGATTGCCGAAGCCAGCCGCTCGGCCGACGTGCTGGTGCCGACCGTCACCGACATGATCAGCGAGGAGATGCTCAAGCACCCTGACTGCAAGCTGCGCATGATCGCCAATTTCGGCAACGGCGTCGACAATATCGACGTCGCGGCGGCGCATGCGCGCGGCATCACGGTGACCAACACGCCGAAAGTCCTGACCGAAGACACCGCCGACATGACCATGGCGCTGATTCTCGCAGTGCCGCGGCGACTGATCGAAGGCGCAACGATCCTCCCCGACGGCAAGAACTGGCCCGGCTGGTCGCCGACCTGGATGCTCGGTCATCGCATCGGGGGCAAGCGCCTCGGCATCATCGGCATGGGCCGGATCGGCCAGGCGGTGGCTCGCCGCGCGCGCGCCTTCGGCCTGCAGATCCACTATCATAACCGCCGCCCGGTGGCGCCTGTCATCGCCGAGGAACTCGGTGCGACCTACTGGGAAAGCCTCGACCAGATGCTGGCGCGGATGGACATTATCTCGGTGAACTGTCCGCATACGCCGGCGACCTATCACCTCTTGTCGGCGCGGCGACTGAAGCTGATCCGCAAGGACGCCTACATCGTCAACACCGCGCGCGGCGGCGTGATCGACGAGGACACGCTGATCAAGCTGCTCGAAGCGGGTGACGTCGGCGGCGCCGGGCTCGACGTCTACGAACACGAGCCTGCGGTCAATCCGAAGCTGGTGCGGCTGGCGAAAGCCGGCAAGGTGACGCTGTTGCCGCATATGGGCTCGGCCACCATCGAAGGCCGTGTCGAGATGGGCGAGAAGGTGATCATCAACATCCGGACCTTCCTCGACAACCACAAGCCGCCGGATCGCGTGCTGCCCAGCATGCTGTGAGGCGGATATATCAACGGCGTCGTCCCCGCCTAGTGCGCAATTGCGCACGGGGCGCGGGGACCCATAACCACCGATTCACGTTGTTAGATAAGCTGCGGCCCCAGCTTTTAAAAATCCACGCATCGGTGGTTATGGGTCTCGGCTCGCGCTTCGCTTGGCCGGGACGACGACAGGCTTTTCGTTCTTCCGCCTCTCTCGCTTCCGCCAGTCCGCGACGAAAGTCACGAACGCGGCAAGCGCCGGCGGCGGCTGGCGACGGCTCGGATAATACAGAAACGGTCCTGGAAACGGCGGGCACCAGTCGTCGAGCACGCTGACCAGCGCGCCCGACTTGATGCCATAGCGTACATAACCTTCGAACGTCAGCCAGAAGCCCACCCCGTCATGGACGGCGCGCAACGCCAGCCCAAGATAGGCCGCGACCAGCTTGGCCGGCGGTGAAACCTTTACGACACGGCCCGCTTTCTCAAACTCCCAATCCAGCATCGCGCCGCTGCTGAAGCGGGTGCGGATACAGGCATGGTCGAGCAGATCCTTAGGCACTTCCGGTCGACCATGCTCAGCAACATATTCCTTCGACGCCACCACTGCGTAACGCTGCGGCGCCCCGAGCGAGACCGCGATCATGTCCTGCGCCAGATGTTCGCCATAGCGCACGCCGGCGTCGAACCCGCCGGCGACGATATCGACAAACGAACTCTCGCCGACGATCTCCAACTCGATCTTGGGATGCTTCTCGAGAAATGGCGCGACCATCGGCGCCAGCACCAGGTCGATTGCCGGCGGCGGCGCATTGATGCGCAGACGCCCCGACGGCACGGCCCGCAGGCCGCGCACCTGATCGAGCGCCACGCCGACATCCGACAGCGCCGGGCCGACGCGCCCCAACAACAACTCGCCGGCTTCGGTGAGGGCTACGCTGCGTGTGGTGCGATTCATCAGGCGCACGCCGAGCCGCTCTTCCATGTCGCGCAGCCGCTGGCTGAGGCTTGAGACGGAGACGCCCTGCTCGATCGCGGCACGGCGGAAATTCCGCGTGCGCGCTACGGCAACGAAGGCGTCGAGATCGCGGAGATCAAAGTCTTTCATTGTTCGATATCGTGAACAAGCTATTTGGAATTGTCCAGCTTACCGGCTCAGTCTAGAAGGTCCATATCAGCCTCGTCATCACGGCGCAGATCCGGCGCCGATTACGAGGAGAACCGCTATGGAAACACGCAAACTCGGCTCTACCGGCCCAACCGTCTCCGCCATCGGCCTCGGCTGCATGGGCATGTCAGACTTCTACGGCCCGGCCGACCGCAGCGAGAGCATCGCCACCATCCACGCCGCGCTCGATGCTGGCATCACCCTGCTCGACACCGGCGATTTCTACGGCATGGGTCACAATGAAATGCTGATCGGCGAAGCGCTCGCTGCGCGCGGCCGCGATAACGTCCAGATCAGCGTCAAGTTCGGCGCGCTGCGCGATCCCGCACAGAACTGGTCCGGCTATGACAGCCGCCCGGCGGCGATCAAGAATTTCCTCGCCTATTCGCTGCAGCGGCTGCGCGTCGATACAATCGACATCTATCGACCGGCCCGGCTCGATCCGGACGTGCCGATCGAGGAGACGGTCGGTGCGATGGCCGACATGGTGAAGGCCGGCTGGATCAGGCATATCGGCCTGTCGGAAGTCGGCGCGGAGACGATCCGGCGCGCCCATGCGGTACATCCGATCAGCGACCTGCAGATCGAATACTCGCTGATCTCGCGCGGCATCGAGGACGACATCCTGCCGACCTGCCGCGAACTCGGCATCGGCATCACGGCCTATGGCGTGCTGTCGCGCGGGCTGATCAGCGGACACTGGACGGCCGATCGCGGGACCAAGGATTTTCGTGCCATGAGCCCGCGTTTCCAGGGTGGTAATCTCGACGCCAATCTTGCGCTGGTGGATTCATTGCGTGCAATTGCAAGCGAGCTCGGCGCCTCGCCCGCACAGGTCGCGATTGCATGGGTCGCGGCGCAGGGCAACGACATCGTGCCGCTGGTCGGCGCCCGCCGCCGTGACCGTCTCGCTGAGGCCCTCGGCGCGCTCGATGTGAAACTGACGCGGGCTCATCTGGCCGTACTGGCCGAGGCGTTTCCGCCCGGCGTGGCGGCCGGGGCGCGCTATCCCGAAGCCCAGCTCGCGCATATGGACAGCGAGAAGCGCATCGGTGCGTGAGGATCGGGGACTCTACGCCGCGTGCCCGCTCAAATCAGTGATCGTGGGCGCATCGCCGTTGAGCGGGTTTTGCGGATCGCGCGCGTAGCGCAAGGTTTCAAACCGCATCGCGCGTGCATCGACCATCACCAGTCGGCCAACCAGGCTCTCGCCGAAGCCGACGATCTCACGGATCGCTTCCAGCGCCATCATAGAGCCCAGCAGGCCCGCCAGCGCGCCCATGACGCCGGCCTCGGCGCAGGCCGGTATGGTGCCGGGCGGCGGCGGTTCGGGAAACAGACAGCGATAGGTCGGATTGAAGCGGCCGTCGGCGTCCCGTTCATGCGCCCGGATCGTGGTCAGCGATCCGTCGAACATCCCCAGCGCCCCCGTGATCAGCGGCTTGCCGGCAAAGAAGCAGGCATCGGAAACCAGATAACGGGTCTCGAAATTGTCGGAGCCGTCGAGCACGAGATCGTACTCGTCGATCAGCGACATCACGTTCCCCGCATCGAGACGCACCCCATGCGCCTCGAAACGAACATGGGGATTGAGCGCGTGAACGGTCTCCGCGGCGCTCTCGACCTTGCGGCGCCCGATGTCCGGCGTGGTGTGGATGATCTGCCGCTGCAGATTGGACAGCGAGACGACGTCGTCATCGACAGCGCCGAGCCTGCCGACACCGGCCGCTGCCAGATACATCAGGACGGGCGCGCCGAGGCCGCCGGCGCCGATCACCAGCACGGATGCCGCTTTCAGGGCGGCCTGCCCGGGACCGCCGACTTCGCGCAGCACTATATGGCGGGCGTAGCGTTCGAGTTCGTCGGCGCTCAGCATGGTCGTGTGCTGTCCTTCCTTCGCTGAACCGGGGCGTGGTTGTTGCCGACTAAGCAGATGTGCTTAATTGGCCGGGCGTCAATGATCGCACTCTCGTTATTCTGCCGGGATTTGTCATGAGATTGGTGCTTTCAGCAACATTGATGATCGCAGCCTCGGCTTTTGTGATCTCCGGGGCCACCGCGCAGACGCAAATGGCACCCCCTTCCACGGCGGGCGCCAAGCCGAAGCAAGTCACGACGGTGCCGATCCGTCCCGCGCTGCAGAAGCCAGAAGACACGGCGAAGGCCTTGGGCCAGGCCGAGCGGCTGGCGCTGCAGTCGGACCTCGCCTGGGTCGGGCAATATAACGGCGCCATCACCGGCGACGTCAGCGAACGCATGGTCAATGCGATCAAGGAATTCCAGAAATCGCGCGGGGCCAAGCCGACCGGTGTGCTCAATCCGCAGGAGCGCGGCGTCCTCGCCGATACTGCCAGGAAAAAGCAGGAGAGCGTCGGCTGGAAAATCGTCATCGATCCCGGCACCGGCGTGCGGCTCGGCATCCCCACCAAACTGGTGCCGCAGCAGGCCAGCGACGCAAACGGCGCCAAATGGACGTCACCAACCGGCACGATCCAGATCCAGCTTTCGCGGCGCAAGGAAGCCAATCCGACCACGGCAAAACTCGCCGAGCGCGAGAAGAAAGAGCCGGGCCGCAACATCGATTACACCGTGGTCAAGCCGGATTTCTTCGTGCTGTCCGGCCTGCAGGGCCTGAAGAAGTTTTATATGCGCGGCACCTTCAAGGGCGACGAGGTTCGCATCCTCACGGTCGTGTACGACCAGGCAACCGAGAACACCGTCGAGCCCGTGGTGATCGCGATGTCGAGCGCGTTCAACGCATTTCCGGCGGTCGCGCAGACGGCGGGGCCTCCCCCGCGCAAGAGCGTGGAATACGGCACCGGTCTCGTCGTCGGCGACGATGGCGCGATTCTGGCCGACCGCCAGATCACCGACGGCTGCCTCACGGTTGCGATCGCAGGGTTCGGCAATGCCGATCGCGTCGCCGAGGACAAGGAGCACGATCTGGCGCTCTTGCGCATCTATGGCGCGCGCGGGCTGAAGGCGTTCAATCTCGCCGCTGCCGCCACCAAACCGGCGCTGGACCTCACCGGCATTGCCGATCCGCAGAACCAGGGCGGCGGCGCGGCGGTGACCAGCACCAAGGCCACGGTAGCCCAGCTTGGCGGCCGCAGCGATATCACGTTGACGCCCGCGCCGGCGCTTGGCTTCTCCGGTGCGCCCGCCCAGGACGGCGACGGCAAATTCGCCGGCATCGCGCTGTCGAAGCCGGTTCAAATCGCCGGACCGCCAAACGACGCCCCCGCAGCGCAGGCGGTGCTGGTGACCGCCGAAACGGTGCGCGGTTTCCTCAAGACCAACGGCATCAACGCAGCCGGCGGATCGACGGACGCCAAGGCGTCGGTGGTCCGCGTGATCTGCGTCAGGAAGTAAGCCACGGGCCGTCGTCACCCGCGAAAGCGGGTGACCCAGTATTCCAGAGACATCCGTTGTAGAGCCGATAGGCCGCGGCGTACTGGCTCCCCGCCTTCGCGGGGATGACATCCTTTTGTGCGGCCAGAACGCGGCCTCAACTCAAATCGGCCCGCTGCAGCACGCCCGGCAGTATTTGCCCGGATGACCACATTTCCATAATCGGGCATTATTGCAAACTGACTGATTCGGACTACCGCGATCCCCTGACCTTTGGATCGGGCTGGGCACGTCTGAACGAGCGCGTAATTCGGCGCCGCAGAATGCGGCGCGGCTCGTGTGCCGTATTCCAAATGCTCGAAAGCCATCCAAAGGATCTGAAATGCAGACGATCGTATTGGCCACCCAGAAGGGTGGCTCCGGCAAAAGCACGCTCGCCATCAGCCTTGCGCTTGCCGCCATCCGGGCCGGGCACAATGTCCGCCTGATCGAGACGGACTCGCAGGGCACCCTTTCGAACTGGCGGCGCCGGCGCCCCTATGCCGCGCCGGTCGTCGAGCCGGTCTACGCCGCCAGGGAGGTCGAACAACGCCTGCAATCACTCGCCCGCGAGGGCGTGACGGTGACGATCGTGGATACCGCCGGCGGTATCACCGCCGCGACCACTTCAGCGATTCGCTATGCCGATTTCTGCCTGATTCCGACCCGTCCGAGCATTGCCGACATCGAGGCAACCGCCCCGACGCTCAGCTGTATCAGGGCGTGGAAAAAGCCGTTCGCCTATGTCCTGAACCAAGCCCCAATCCGGGGCGCGGCGCGCCTCGCCGGCGCGGAAAACCTGCTGAGCGATGAGGCCGCGCTGGATATCGACGATATAGTTGCCCGCCCCATCATCATGATGCGGAACGATCACCAGGACGCGCTGACGGCCGGCCTTGCGGTCTGCGAATACGCGCCAGGCAGCAAATCTGCCGAGGAAATCCGAGATCTCTGGCAGTGGATCGAAACGCGGCTGGGCAACGTCGAGGTCGCCGGCGACGAACCGATCATCGGGAAGTTCGTGGAAAGGGAAAGACCCACGAGACTTCCGACAGTGGCTGCGCTCACCTCCATCGTGAACGACACCGCGCTATTCCTGAGGGTGCAGGCACGAAACTGACAACCCTGCCAGCGACGCGGGGAGCGCGCGACTTGTCCGCCGTAGCTTGAGTAGCAAAGGCAGAAGCAATCCAGCCAACCAGCCCCGCTGGATTGCTCCGCGGAGCCTGTCATCCGGCGGCGCTTCGCGCCGACCGGGTGGCCTACCTGTTCCGACGCAGCCATTGCTCCCGCGTCACACGCCATCGTTCCGCCAGCGTCTGACCGTTGTGATGGGCAAGCTCAGTGTAGCCGACCAATTCGGCGCCGGTCTTTTGTTTGACCCGGCGCGACGCCTCATTGGTTACCGCGTTACAGACGTAGAAAACCTCGAGGCCGAGTACGCCGAAGACGAAATTGTTCACCTCCGCGACGGCTTCGCTCATCAGGCCTTGATTCCAATAACGCTCCGCGAGCCAGAAGCCCCGGTTGCCCTTCGTACTGTCCGACCTCGGATGAAAGCGAATATTCCCGATCGCCTCACCATCACCGCCGCGCAGCACCAGCATCCAATTATAGATCTCTTCCCCCGCGGCGACCCTCTCCAACTCTCTCGTGATGAAAGTCGTCGCGCCATCCTCCGGATATGGCCAGGGGACAATCGATGCGAGATGCTGGATGATATTCCAGTTGTTGAAATGGCGCTGGATCGCCGGCGCGTCGGACAGCGCGAGCGGCCGCAGGATCAGTCGCTTCGTTTCGATCGTCGGCGTGATGGTCATTTCTGACATTTCGGACACCAGAAGGTTGAACGGCCGTTCTGTACGAAGCGTCGCACTACACCGCCGCAGCCTTTAGTTTGGCACTTTTCGCCCTCGCGGTCATAGACCTGGAACGAGTGCTGGAAATAGCCGAGCTCACCCGAGGTCAGCCGATGATCGCTGATCGAGGAGCCGCCGGCCTTGATGGCCTGATTGAGCACTGTGTGAATTGCATTCACCAGCCGCCCGGCATGGTCGGTCGGCTCGCCCTTCTTCGTTGCCAGCGTCGCCGCCAACCGGCGCGGCGAGAGACGTGAGCGGTAGAGCGCTTCACAGACGTAGATATTGCCGAGGCCGGCAACCACGCGCTGGTCGAGCAGCGCAGCCTTCAGGCTGGTCTTCTTGTTGAAGCAGGACCGCGCCAACATCGCGGCGTCGAATTCGTTGCCGAGCGGCTCCGGACCGAGACCCTTCAATAGCGGTTCATCCTCCAGCACGTTGCGGGCAATAATCTTCATGTAACCGAAGCGGCGCGGATCGTTGAACACGACAGATCTGCCCGACGACATGTGAAACACCACGTGATCATGCGCGCGGTCCTCGCTACGCGGATGGTGGAATTGGCCGGGCGCATTGTTAGCGCCGCCATCGAGCACCCGGAACGAGCCGGACATGCCCAGATGCATCAGCAGCACGTCGCCGGAGGTAAGATCCGCCATCAGGTATTTGGCGCGGCGGCCAAGGCCGGTCACGGTCTGGCCCTCCAGCCGCGCGATAAAGTCTTTTTGAAAGGGAAACCGCAAATCCTTGCGCCGGGCTTCCGCTTTGAGGATTTTCGCCCCCTCCATGGCGGGTTGCAGGCCGCGGCGGACGGTCTCAACTTCGGGCAATTCAGGCATGCAGGCATTCACCTTATGGAGGTGACGTGATAGCGCCAATGCGACGGGCGCGCTATGGTCCGGTAGTGGAGTACATCTAATGGATCGGCCGGATCAAACCACCCATTTTGGCTTCAGGGACGTGCCCTTAGGGGACAAGCAGACGCTGGTGAACGACGTGTTTCACAGCGTGGCAAGGCGCTATGACCTGATGAACGACCTGATGTCGGCGGGCCTGCACCGGGTCTGGAAAGACGTCATGATCACGGCGCTCAACCCGCCGAAAAGTGATGCGCCGTTTGCGCTGCTCGATGTCGCCGGCGGCACCGGCGACATCGCCTTCCGCGCGGCCAAGGCCGCAGGCTTTGGCTTCCGCGCCACCGTCTGCGACATCAATACGGACATGCTCGAAGTGGGCCACAACCGCGCGCTGGCGCAGCATCTCGACCATCAGGTGTCTTTCGTCGAAGGCAATGCCGAGACGCTGGCTTTCCCGGATCGTTCGTTCGACGCCTACACCATCGCCTTCGGCATTCGCAACGTGCCGCGGATCGATGCGGCGCTGCGCGAGGCCTATCGCGTGCTGCGGCCGGGCAGCCGATTCCTCTGTCTGGAATTCTCCACCGTCGACGTTCCCGGACTGGACTGGCTGTACGACCAGTTCTCGTTCAGGGTGATCCCGCCGCTCGGCCGCGCCGTGACCGGCGATGCCGAATCCTATCAGTACCTCGTCGAATCGATCCGGAAGTTCCCCCGGCCCAATGTGTTTGCCGAGATGATTCGCGGCGCCGGCTTTGCGCGGGTGAAGTGGGAAAGCCTTTCCGGCGGGATCGTGGCGCTGCATTCGGGCTGGCGCTTGTGATTTCTGCGGCGACCCACATCGCGCGGCTTGTCCGCGCCGCTTACGTGTTCGCGCGCGAGGGCGTGTTCGGCGTCGTCGATCCGAGCCTGGTGCCGGCGCCCGGGCAGCTCGCGCTGCGACTGGCGCGATTGATCGAACGGCCCGGCGCCAAATCGGGCCCGCGACTATCCCGCGCACTGACGCGGCTGGGACCGGCCTACCTCAAGCTCGGACAGTTTCTGGCGACCCGCCCCGACGTGGTCGGGGTTGCGATGGCGCGCGACCTGGAAAGCCTGCAGGACCGGCTGCCGCCGTTTTCGCAAAGTGAAGCGGAAGCGGTGATCGCACAGTCGCTGGAACGCCCTCTGGCGAAGGCCTTTGTCAGCCTCGGCCCGCCGGTTGCCGCCGCGTCCATCGCGCAGGTGCATCGCGCTGAGATCGATCGCGGCGGCGTGCGCCAGCCGGTTGCCGTAAAAGTGCTCCGGCCCAACGTCGCCTCGCGCTTTCGCCGCGACCTCTCCGACTTCTTCTTTGTCGCGCACAACGCGGAAGCGCATTCGGCCGAAGCGCGGCGGCTGCGGCTGATCGAGGTCATCAACACGATGTCGCGCTCGGTCGCGATGGAGATGGACCTGCGGCTTGAGGCTGCCGCTCTGTCCGAGATGGCGGAGAACACCCGCGACGATCCGGATTTCCGCGTGCCGGTGGTCGACTGGGACCGCACCACTCATAATGTGCTGACGATGGAGTGGATCGACGGCATCGCACTGAACGACCATGCGCGCCTCGAAGCAGCGCAGGTCGATTTGCCCGACCTCGGCCGCAAGGTGATCCAGAGTTTCCTGCGCCACGCGCTGCGCGACGGCTTCTTTCATGCCGACATGCATCCCGGCAATCTGTTTCTGGACGACACCGGCCGGCTGGTGGCGGTCGATTTCGGCATCATGGGCCGGCTCGGCGTGAAGGAGCGGCGCTTCCTCGCCGAAATTCTCTTGGGCTTCATCACGCGCGACTACCGCCGCGTTGCGGAAGTCCATTTCGAGGCCGGCTACGTGCCGGGGCATCATTCGGTGGAAAATTTCGCGCAGGCCATCCGCGCCATCGGCGAGCCGATCCACAACCGCACCGCCGAAGAAATCTCGATGGCGAAGCTGTTGACCCTGCTGCTCGAGGTCACCGGCCTGTTCGACATGCAGACCCGGCCCGAACTGATCCTGCTGCAGAAGACCATGGTGGTGGTCGAAGGCGTCGCGCGCGGCTTCGACCCCAAGCTCGATATCTGGAAGGTCGCCGATCCCGTGGTGCGCGAATGGATCGAGCGCAATCTCGGCCCGCTCGGGCGGGTTCAGGGGGCCATGACCGGCGCCGGCGAACTCGGCCGGGTGATGACGGGCCTGCCGGCGATCGCTTCGCGGGCGGTTGCCGTGATCGAGAACCTGGAAAAGATGACCCGCGAGGGCCTGACGCTGTCGCCGGAGACTGTTGCGGCCCTGGGTAGGGCCGAAGGCCGCA
Source organism: Bradyrhizobium sp. LMTR 3 (assembly GCF_001693485.1). Lineage (GTDB taxonomy): Bacteria > Pseudomonadota > Alphaproteobacteria > Rhizobiales > Xanthobacteraceae > Bradyrhizobium. Next base: position 239,427 of record NZ_MAXC01000023.1, on the reverse strand, counting down.
AGAGCCGCTGGCGCACGGTGGCGCTCTGGATCATTGCAGCGACCTTCATCGGAATTCTGTTTGCGATCCTGCAGTTGTGATTGCAATGCTAGCATGATCTGCTAGCATTGACTGCAAAATTTTCCCGGAGGCCGCCCTATGGCCAGCCTGACCATCCGAAAGCTCGATGAAGCCGTCAAAGCCTATCTGCGGCTCCGGTCGGCCGGAAACGGCCGCTCCGTCGAAGAGGAAGTCCGGGTCATCCTGGGAGAACTAATCCAAGGGCGCCCCGAACTATCAGGCGGCACCACTTCACCGCGCTCCGCAGACGTCCCCGCACAGGCAGTGCGATCGGTCAGTGCTTCCAGCGAACGGAACGTCACCCTGATCATCGGCGGCGGTATTGCCGCGTTCAAGTCGCTGGAACTGATCCGGCGGCTGAAGGAACGACACATCGACGTCCGCTGCGTGCTGACCAAGGCCGCCCAGCAATTCGTCACGCCGCTTTCGACCAGCGCGCTGTCGCATGAGCGCGTCTATACGGACCTGTTCAACCCCGAGAGCGAATTCGACGCCGGCCATATCCGGCTGGCGCGCGAATGCGATCTGATCATCGTGGCGCCGGCCACCGCCGACCTGATGGCGAAGATGGCACACGGCCATGCCGACGATCTCGCTACCGCCATCCTGCTCGCGGCCAACCGGCCGATCCTGCTGGCGCCTGCGATGAACCCCCTGATGTGGAACAACGTAGCCACCCGCCGCAACGTCATGCAGCTTCGCCGCGACGGCATTCACATGATCGGCCCCAACGCCGGCGAAATGGCTGAGTCCAATGAGGCCGGCATCGGGCGGATGTCGGAGGCGGTCGAGATTGCCGCCGCCGCCATCGACATCCTGCGCCCGCCGCGACCGCGTCCGCTCGCGGGCAAGCGCGTGCTGATTACGGCAGGCCCGACGCACGAGGCGATCGATCCCGTGCGCTATATCGCCAACCGCTCCTCCGGCAAGCAGGGTTTTGCCATCGCCGCCGCGGCACAGGCCGCGGGCGCGGACGTCACGCTGGTGTCCGGCCCGGTCGACTTGCGCGATCCCCCCGGCGTCACGGTGATCCGGGTCGAATCGGCGCGTGACATGCTGCATCGGGTGGAAGCCGCCTTGCCGGCGGACATCGCGATCTTCGCAGCCGCCGTTGCCGACTGGCGCGTTGCCAATGAAGGCGAGCAGAAACTGAAAAAGACGTCCGTCGGTATGCCGCACCTCGAACTGGTGGAAAATCCCGACATTCTGGCGACGATCTCGAAGTTGAAGGAGAATCGTCCGCCGCTGGTGATCGGCTTTGCCGCCGAGACCGAACATCTGATCGACAACGCAAAAGCCAAGATCGCGCGCAAGGGCTGCGACTGGATCGTCGCCAATGACGTTTCGCCTGCCACCGGCGTGATGGGCGGCGATCGCAACACCGTTCACCTGCTGACACGCGATGGCGAGGAGATCAACGTCAACAGCATTAAGGTGGAGTCCTGGCCGGTGATGACCAAGGAACAGGTCGCAGCCGAACTGGTGGCGAAGATTGCGCAGACCGTGGAGAAGAATTCGTGAGCGTGATGGTGAAGGTCGACGTCTGCCAACTGCCACATGGCGAAGGTCTCGCACTGCCGGCCTATCAGAGCGCCGATGCCGCCGGGCTCGACCTGCTCGCGGCGGTGCCGGCGGATACGCCGCTGATCCTCCCGCCCGGAAAATTCGCGATGGTGCCGACCGCGCTCACGATCGCGTTGCCTTCCGGATATGAGGCGCAGGTGCGGCCGCGCTCCGGGCTTGCCGCCAAACACGGCGTCACGGTGCTGAATTCGCCCGGCACGGTGGATGCCGATTACCGCGGCGAGATCAACGTGCTCCTGATCAACCACGGCGATATGCCCTTCCCAATCAAGCGCGGGGAGCGCATCGCGCAGATGGTGATCGCGCCTGTGGTGCAAGCGGAACTGGTTCCCGTTACTTCGCTGACGGCAACCGGCCGTGGCAGCGGCGGTTTTGGCTCGACCGGCCGCTGAATCGTTCGGTTTGAACGGTTCGGAACGATGCCGCCTTGATTTTTTCACAGGCAGTTTTGCGTTCACGGTCTGGACTCTTACCGGTCGGCTTCCGAAGGGGATACTCTCGACCCGATTCGTGTAGAGCGCGACCAGCAAAAGTGGGGTCCGGTTTTGTGTCCGGGCGCGCTCAATCCTTAGTCGGCGCATAATCTCAACGCAAACCGCTCACATTTTGGCGGATTATGCGCTGGGGGTGGTGCCTGCAGTCATGCGTTCTTGGGGCAAATAATGTCGGGCGTAGTCGCTGCGATGCGTCGAACCCTGCTGTCGTGCACCTCACTGGCGCGCCACGGCATGATTGCGCTCGCCACCGCTCTCTCCGCGCTGCCTGAGCCCGCGTTGGCCGACGAATTGACCATCACGCAGGCGATTTCCGCCTTGCTCGACCTCAATCACCAGGAGTTCGCGGTGCTGACGGCGGCGCTATCGCTGCTCGGCTTTACCGTGGTGGCCGCAATCCTGCTGATGCGCACGCGCATTCGGGCCACCAGGATCGAACTCGACCTACGCTCCGACATCGCCGATCTGCAGGTACAAGCCGACCGGCTGCGCGCGCTGTTGTTCGCCGAGCCCCAGATCCTGATCGCCTGGGCCGCGGGGGACGACCGGCCCCAGATCAGCGGCGACACTTCCCTTCTGATCTCGCAGGACGCACTGTCGAATTCGACGCAACGCATTCTCGCCTTTGGAACCTGGCTGCCGCCGGAACCGGCGCTGCGGATGGACCGTGCGGTCGACGCGCTGCGCGAGGCCGGCGAAGGTTTTCTGCTCAACCTCTCCACCTCGAACGGCCGCGCCATCGAAGCGATGGGCCGCGCCATTGGGGGGCAAGCCATTGTGCGGATTCGCGAACTCGGCGGCTTGCGCCGGGAGCTCGCCGAATCCAATCTCCGCTACAGGACGCTTTTGGAGGAGACCGATTTGTTGCGCGACTTCGCCGCCGCGGCGCCCTGGCCGATCTGGGCCAAGAGCGCCGAGGGCAATCTGCGTTACGCGAACACCGCCTATGTGCGGGCCACCGAAGGCGCAAGCGTCGCGGACACGATCTACCGCAACCTCGAGCTGCTGGAGAACGACCAGCGCTCCGAGATGGGCCGGGTGCTGAACGACAATTCCACCTACGCCGCGCGGCTGCCGATCGTGGTCGGCGGCGAGCGGCGCATCTATGACGTTCAGGCGCTCAAGCTCGGCGGCGGCAGCGCCGGCATCGCCATCGACGCCAGCGAGGCCACCCAGTTGCGCGACGCCATGGAGCGGATGGCGGAAGCCCATCGCCGCACCCTCGACCAGTTGTCGTCGGGGGTTGCCGTATTCGATGGCCAGCGACGGCTTGCCTTCTACAACGAATCCTACCGGCGGCTGTGGAGCCTCGATCAGGCTTTCCTCGATTCCAACCCCGACGATTCAAGCGTGCTCGACCGGCTGCGCGCGGCGCGCAAACTGCCTGAGCAACCGGATTTCCGCGCCTGGAAGGCCAAGCTCCACGAAGCCTACCGCGCCGTCGAGCCGGAGAACTACACCTGGTTTCTGCCCGACGGCCGCGCCGTCAGCGTCGTCACCACGCCGAACCTCGAAGGCGGCGTCACCTATCTGTTCGACAATGTCACCGAAAGCCTGGATCTCGCGCGCCGCTATGACCGGCTGACCCGGGTCCAGCATGAAACGCTCGACAATCTGGCTGAAGCGGTCGCGGTGTTCGGCAGCAACGGACGCGTGGAACTGTTCAATCCCGCTTTCCTGAAAATGTGGAAGCTCTCGGCGGAATCGCTCAAAGAACAGCCCCATATCGAGACCGTGGAAGCGTGGTGCAAGCCGCTGTTCGACGACGCGTTGACCTGGCGGGCGCTGCGCGAGGCGATCACCGCGATCGAGAACCGGGCGCAGGTGGCGCTGAAACTCGAGCGCAAGGACGGCAGCGTGCTGGATTGCATGACCATGCCGCTGCCCGACGGCGCGACCCTTCTGACATTCCAGGACATCACCGACACCGAAAACGTCGAGCGCGCGCTGCGCGAGCGCAACGAGGCGCTGGAAGCCGCCGACCAGATGAAGGTGGATTTCGTCCACCACGTGTCCTACGAGCTGCGCGCGCCGCTGACCACCATCATAGGCTTCGCACATTTCCTCAGCGACCCCTCGACCGGCCCGCTGACGCCAAAGCAGGCCGAGTATCTCGACTACGTCACCAAGTCGACCAACGCGCTGCTCGCGCTCACCAACAACATCCTCGATCTCGCCACCATCGATGCCGGCGCCATGAAGCTCGAGCTCGGCCCGGTCAATATCGAAGGAGCCATTCAGGCCGCCGCCGAAGGCATCCAGGACCGGCTGGCGACCGACCGCATCGAGCTCAAGGTCGATATCGATCCTGAGATCGGCAACTTCACCGGCGACGAGCGGCGCGTGGTGCAAGTGCTCTATAACCTGCTTGCCAACGCGGTCGGGTTCTCGCCGCACGATGCCGCGGTCACGATCAGCGCGCGGCGAACCGAGCATCGCGTGATCTTCACCGTCTCCGATTCCGGCCCCGGCATTCCCGCCGAGGTGAAAGACAAGGTATTCGACTGGTTCGAGAGCCACTCCCACGGCTCGCGCCACCGCGGCGCCGGCCTCGGCCTGTCGCTGGTACGCTCGTTCGTCGAACTGCATGGCGGCAAGGTCCGCGTCGACTCGATCGTCGGCAGAGGCACGACCGTCACCTGCGATTTCCCGATCGACCAGAACGCCCACCGTAACGCTGCCGAATGACCGCGCCCGCGACATTTACAGTGGCGTTGGCGAACGAGGCGGCAACGGCGCATCTGATGGCCGACCTCGCGCTGCTGGTCAGCCCCGGCGACGTCATCACGCTATCGGGCGATCTCGGCGCGGGAAAGACCGCGGCGGCGCGCGCCATGATCCGCTATCTCGCCGACGATCCCGCGCTCGAAGTGCCGAGCCCGACTTTCACGCTGGCGCAGAGCTACGAGCTGCCGTTTCCGATTGTCCACGCCGATCTCTACCGCATCAACGATTCGAGCGAGCTGGAGGAAATCGGCTTGTCGCCGCTGCCGGAGGGCACGCTGGCGCTGATCGAGTGGCCGGAGCGCGCACCCGACGCGCTGCCCGAAGATCGCATCGACATCGCCTTCAGCCATCGTCCCGCGCTCGGATCGAGCGCGCGGGCCGCCGAAATCACCGGCCATGGCAAGGCAGCGGCGCAGGTGGCGCGACTAAGCAGCTTGCGCAAATTTCTCACTGAGGCGGGCTTCCCGGACGCAGCGCGCGAGCGCATGCCCGGCGACGCCTCGACGCGCTCCTATGCGCGCCTGATCGGCGACGACGGTACATCCATCCTGATGAATTCGCCGCGCCGTCCGGATGGACCGGCGATCTATGCCGGAAAATCCTACAGCGCGGCCGTTCATCTCGCCGAGGATGTCAAGCCGTTCGTCGCCATCGACAATGGCCTGCGCGCGCACGGCTTCTCCGCGCCCGCGATCCGCCACGCCGATCTCGATTCCGGTTTTCTGATCACAGAGGATTTCGGCAGTGCCGGCATCGTCGAAGGCGACCCGCCGAGGCCGATCGCCGCGCGCTATGAGGCGGCAACCGACATGCTCGCGGCGTTACACCGCGAAACCCTGCCCGAAACGGCGCCGCTCGGGCCGCAGGGCTCTTACGATATTCCGGTCTACGATATCGATGCATGGCTGGTCGAGATCGGGCTGATGCTCGAATGGTATCTGCCGGTTCGCGGCGCTGCAGTCAGTCCGCAACAACGCGACGAATTCGTCGCGATGTGGAGAACGCTGTTGGAAAAGCCGGCGGCTGCACCGCGAACCTGGGTGCTGCGTGATTTTCATTCGCCCAACATCATCTGGCTCGACGACCGCACCGGGATTTTACGTGTCGGCATCATCGACTTCCAGGACGCCGCGTTGGGCCCGGCCGCCTACGATCTGGTTTCCCTGCTGCAGGACGCGCGGATCGACGTCCCCGAACCACTCGAGCTGTCGCTCTTGACCCGCTACATCAAGGCGCGCCGCGCGACAGATGGCCAGTTCGATCCGGCCAGCTTTGCCGAGCTCTACGCCATCATGTCGGCGCAGCGTAATACGCGCCTGCTCGGTACCTTCGCGCGGCTCAACGGGCGCGACGGCAAGCCGCAATATCTGCGCCACCAGCCCCGGATCTGGACCTACCTGAACCGCTCGCTGGCGCACCCCGCGCTGGCGGCGTTTCGCGAATGGTATGCCGCCAACGTGCCGCCGCCGCTGCCCTAATTTACCTCCTGTTAGCCACCCCGCATTTAATCTGGAACCGGCACGCTGCGCAGGCGTGGTCCAGCATTTTTTGAAACGGAAGGACGGCCATGGCGGCGGCGGAACGGCGCAAGGGAGATCGAGTCGTATTCGAGCGCGGCTTTGCGGCGCACATGATGGGAATCGACGGCACCTGGCGGCGTGATTGCGTGATGGAAGACGTCTCCGAGACCGGCGCCAAGCTGACGGTCGAAGGCTCGGTCGAGGGCCTGCATCTGAAGGAATTCTTCCTGCTGTTGTCGTCGACGGGACTGGCCTATCGGCGCTGCGAGCTGGCCTGGGTCAATGGCGATCAGATCGGCGTCAATTTCCTGAAGCAGGGCGACAAGAAGAAGAAAATGGCCAAGCGCGGGGCCGAGGACGCCGAAGCCTGAAGTTGGCAAACGCCGGTGGCCGTCGTACGGCCGTCATGTGCGGCCACTAAGGCCTCATGGTTGCTGGGTTCGAGCGAATCGCCGTGGTATGATCCGCGGCGCGATTTGATGGTTCGAGAAACTCCAAAAATGTCCGTTACGCCTACCAAAGCCATGGTCCTTGCCGCCGGTCTCGGTTTGCGCATGCGCCCACTGACCGACCATATGCCGAAGCCGCTGGTGAGTGTGGCCGGCCAGCCGTTGCTCGATCACGTGCTCGACAAGCTCGCCGGTGCCGGCGTCGGCGAGGCCGTGGTCAACGTGCATTACCTGCCCGACCAGATCATCCGGCACACCGCGAACCGTACCCTGCCCCGCATCATCATTTCCGACGAACGCGACCAGGTGCTCGGCACCGGCGGCGCGGTGGTGAAGGCGCTGCCGCTGCTCGGCAAGGAGCCGTTCTTCCACGTCAACGCCGACACGATGTGGATCGACGGCGTGCGGCCCAATCTGACGCGGCTCGCCGAAACCTTCGATCCGGATCGCATGGACATCCTGCTCTTGATGGCGCCGACCACGAGCAGCATCGGCTATGCCGGCCGCGGCGACTACGCCATGCTGCCGGATGGCGCGCTGCGCAAGCGGCGCGAACACCAGGTGGTGCCGTTCGTCTATGCGGGGGCCGCAATCATGTCGCCCTCGCTGTTCGCCGACGCGCCGGCAGGCGAGTTTTCGCTGACCAAAATGTTCGACCGCGCCAACGAGCAGGAGCGATTGTTTGGCCTCAGGCTCGACGGCGTCTGGATGCATGTCGGAACCCCGGACGCGGTACAGGCCGCGGAAGAGGCGTTTTTGGAAAGCGTGGCTTAGGCTCCATCCACGGCTGTCATGCCCCGCGAGGGCGGGGCATCCCGTACGCTGCGGCCTCTCAATTCGATCACGAACGTCTCTGGGATACTGGATCACCCGCCTTCGCGGGTGATGACAGCTTCGCAGGGCTCAGACAAAAAATCTCAAAAACAACCCCATGCAAAGTAGAATGGGCCCGGACTGCTTTGGCAGTGAGTAGCGGGGACGCCGCCCTCACCCGCATGACCTGCCCCTCGTACCTCCCTATATTGCCCCTGATCTCGAATCAGGAAGCCCATGCGCGTTTTCAGCGTTCCCGTCTCCGCACCGTTCCTGCGCACCGTCATCGCGGCGCTGGTCGACGGCCGGCTGGTCGAGGGATTCGAGGCGCGAAAGGATCCGCTGAATCTCGCAACGGCAACGCTCTATTTGCCGACCCGGCGCGCCGGGCGGCTGGCGCGGGAAATTTTTCTTGATGAGCTGAAGACCGATGCCGCGATCCTGCCGCGCATCGTAGCCCTCGGCGACATCGACGAGGACGAGCTGGCGTTTGCTGAAGGTTCCGAACAATTCAGCGGCGTCGCGCCGCTCGACGTTCCGCCTAAACTTGGTGAACTGGAACGTCGCTTGACGCTGGCGCATCTGGTTGCGGCATGGGCGAAGAGCCCGGTGTCGGCGCCGCTCGTGGTCGGCGGCCCGGCCTCGACGCTGGCCCTGGCCGGCGACCTGGCGCGGCTGATGGACGACATGGTGACGCGCGGCGTCGCCTGGGAAGCGCTCGACAGGCTGGTGCCCGACCAGTTCGACAAATATTGGCAGCACTCGCTGGAATTCCTGCGCATCGCGCGCAAGGCATGGCCGGAGCACTTAAAGGAAATCGGCCGGATCGAACCTGCGGAGCGGCGCGACCGCCTGATTGAGGCGGAGGCCGCGCGCCTGACCGCACATCATGAGGGGCCGGTGGTCGCGGCAGGTTCGACCGGTTCGATGCCGGCAACCGCGAAATTCCTCACTGCCGTAGCCCATCTGAAGCAGGGGGCGGTGGTGCTGCCGGGGCTCGACACCGATCTCGACGAGGAAGCCTGGCAGACGATTGGCGGCGTCAGGGACGCGCAGGGCAAGTTCACCACGCAGCCCTCCTCGAATCACCCGCAATTCGCGATGCATGGATTGCTGGATCGCTTTGGCATCAAGCGAAGCGACGTCGAAATTCTCGGCACGCCGGCACAGCAGGGCCGAGAAGTGCTGGTATCGGAGACGATGCGCCCGTCGACGGCGACCGAGCAATGGCATGACCGGCTGGCACAGCCGGAGGTGTCTGCCAGGATCGCAGCCGGCATGGCGAATCTAGCCGTTGTCGAAGCCCCCAATTCGGAGATGGAAGCGCTGGCGATTGCGGTGGCGATGCGTGAGGCGCGGCACCTCGGCAAATCAGCCGCGCTGGTGACGCCGGATCGCGCGCTGGCACGGCGGGTGATGGCGGCGTTGAGGCGCTGGAATCTCGAATTCGACGATTCCGGCGGCGACGCGCTGATGGATACGCCGCGCGGCGTCTTTGCCCGCCTCGCCGCAGAAGCAGCCGCCCAGGGGCTGGAGCCGCCGACGTTGCTGGCGCTGCTGAAGCATCCGCTGTTTCGGCTTGGCCGCGCATCCGGCGCATTCAAGCATGCCATCGAGAGCCTTGAACTGGCGCTGCTGCGCGGCACCCGGCCGCAGGCAGGAACGGCCGGCCTGGCGCGCGACTTCGATCGTTTCCGCGTCGAGCTCGGAAAACTCCGGCGCAAGGAAACCTCCTCGCTTCATGCCTCGGAGCCACGCGCGAAACTAAGGGATGACGAACTCGACCAGGCCCAGGCGCTGATCGCGGCGTTGCAGAAGGCGCTGTCGCCGCTGGAAATCATGGGCTCATCGAAGCCGTACGATTTCGCCGGACTGGCGCTGCGCCATCGTGAAACGCTGATCGCGCTGTCTTCGGATCAAAACGGAATTGCGGTCGTCTTCGAGGAGGCGCAGGGCTCGGCATTGTCAGCGGCGTTCGACGACCTGCTGGCCGAGCAAAAGCCGAGCGGCCTGATGGTTCAGCTCGGCGACTACCCCGATGTGTTCCAGACCGCCTATGCCGACCGCATGGTGCGGCGTCCGGAATCCGCCAACGCGCAGCTCCAGATCTACGGCCAGCTCGAAGCGCGGCTGACCGAATCCGACCGCGTTATTCTCGGCGGGCTGGTCGAAGGCGTGTGGCCGCCGGCGCCGCGGGTCGATCCGTGGCTGAGCCGGCCGATGCGCCATGAACTCGGCCTCGATCTGCCGGAGCGGCGCATCGGCCTATCCGCGCACGACTTCGCGCAATTGCTGGGCACGCCGGGTGTGATTCTCACCCATTCGGCCAAAGTCGGCGGCGCGCCGGCGGTTGCCTCGCGCTTCCTGCACCGCCTGGAGGCGGTGGCCGGCGGAGCGCGCTGGGAGGAAGCCAAAGGGGCCGGAGAAAATTACGTCCGCTTCGCCGCCGAACTGGATCAGCCCGACGAGGTCAAGCCGATCGAGCAGCCCGCGCCGAAGCCGCCGGTCGAGACGCGGCCGCTAAAACTGTCGGTCACGGCGATCGAGGATTGGTTGCGCGATCCCTATACGATCTACGCAAAGTATATTTTGCGGCTCGATCCGCTCGATCCCGTCGACATGCCATTGTCGGCGGCCGACCGCGGCTCGGCGATCCATGACGCGCTTGGCGAATTCACGCAAGAATTCGCCGACGCCCTTCCGCCAGAGCCCGCGCTGGCGCTGCGCGGCATCGGCGAGAAATATTTCGCCCCGCTGATGGAGCGGCCGGAGGCACGCGCCCTGTGGTGGCCGCGGTTTCAGCGCATCGCCGCCTGGTTTGCGGAATGGGAAAAGGCGCGGCGCGACGACATCGAGAAGATTGCCGCCGAGATCCGGGGCGAGATCAAGATTCCGCTCGACAACGAGCGCACCTTCACGCTGTCCGCGCGCGCCGACCGGATCGAGCAGCACCATGGCGGCAGCTTTGCGATCCTCGATTACAAGACCGGACAGCCGCCGACCGGCAAGCAGGTGCGGATGGGCCTGTCGCCGCAACTGACGCTGGAGGCCGCGATCCTGCGCGAGGGCGGGTTTGAGAATATCCATGCCGGTTCATCCGTCGGCGAACTCGTCTATGTCAGGCTCAGCGGCAACAATCCGCCCGGCGAACAGCGCTCGCTGGAACTGAAAATTAGGAACAACGACACGCCGCAGCGCCCGGACGAAGCGGCCGATTACGCCCGTGAGCAGCTCGAGGCACTAATCCGCAAGTTCGAGAACGTGGAGACCGCCTATACTTCCCTGAACCTGTCGATGTGGTCGAACCGCTACGGCGCCTATGACGATCTCGCCCGGATCAAGGAATGGTCGGCGGCCGGCGGGCTGGGGATCGAGGAATGGTGAAGGCTGCCCGCATCATTCCCGACGCCGTTCGTGCGACGCAGGCGCGCGCGTCCGATCCGGCCGCGTCCGCCTTCGTTTCGGCGAATGCGGGTTCGGGCAAGACGCATGTGCTGGTGCAGCGGGTAATCCGGCTCTTGCTCGATAGCGTGGCGCCGGAGAAAATCCTCTGCATCACCTTCACCAAGGCCGCCGCCGCCAACATGGCGGAGCGCGTGTTCACCACGCTTGGCCATTGGGTGACGCTCGACGACGACGCGCTGGATGCAGCGATCCGCGAGGCCGGCATTCCCCATCCCAGCGCACGCCTGCGCAAATCGGCGCGCAAACTGTTCGCCTGCGCGTTGGAAACGCCGGGCGGGCTGAAGGTACAGACCATCCACGCGCTGTGCACGCGGCTGCTGCAGCAGTTCCCGTTCGAGGCCAACGTGCCGGCGCGGTTTGCCGTGCTCGACGAGCGCGACCAGAACGAGATGATGGAGCGCGCCAATCTCGCGGTTTTCCTCGAGGCGTCGCGCAATCCTGACAGCGCGACCGGGCGCGCGCTGATGACGGCGATGGCGAGCGCTGCCGACGTCACCTTCAAGGACGTGGTGCGCGAGGCCTGTCTCAGCCGCGATCATTTCATGGCCTGGACGGATGCCGCCGGAAGCGCGCAGGCGGCCGCCGCGCAGATTTCAGCCGCACTCGGCGTCGGTCCCAATGATCGCATCGAAGACGTCGAGCGCGACATCATCGACGGGCCGAATCTGCCGCGCGCGCGATGGCCGGAGATCGCACTGGTGCTGGAAACCGGCAACAAGTCCGATCAGGACCAGGCGGCGCGGCTGCGCCATGCGCTGGTGTTCAGCGACGCCGCGCAGGTCGACCAGTATCTCACCCTGTTCCTCACCGACACCGAGCGCACGCCGCGCAAATCGGTGGTGACGAAGAAGTTTTGTGACAATAATCCGGCCATTGGCCGGCTGCTCGAAACGGAAGCCCGCCGCATTCTTCCCCTGATCGAACGGCGCCGCGCATTGGTGGCACGCGACCGTACAGAGGCGCTGCTATATATCGCAACCGCTGCAGCGGCGAACTACCGCCGTGAGAAGCAGGAGCGCGGCCTGCTCGACTATGACGATCTGATCGACAAGACGCTGGAAATGCTCGACCGCGTCTCCTCGGGCTGGGTGCATTACAAGCTCGATCGCGGCGTCGACCATGTGCTGATCGACGAGGCGCAGGACACCAGTCCGCGGCAATGGGATATCGTCGCGCACATCATCTCCGAATTCACTTCGGGTGCCGGCGCGCGCGACGGCGTGGTGCGAACGGTGTTCGCGGTCGGCGACGAGAAGCAGTCGATCTTTTCGTTCCAGGGCGCGGCCCCGCGCGAATTCGACCTGCGCCGCCGCGCCTTGCAGCGGAAGTTCGAGGGCGCCGGGCTGAAGTTCGATCCGGTATCCTTCACCTATTCGTTCCGCTCCGGACCGGAGATTCTTCACGCGGTCGATCAGGTGTTCCGCGAGCAGGATATCTATCGCAGCATTCACGCGGTCGATATCGGCAACCCGATCCATCACGCGCTGGCCGATGCAGGTCCCGGCCAGATCGATCTCTGGGAGCTGGCGGAAGCCGATGACCGGCAGGATATCGAGGGCTGGCGCGCGCCGTTCGACGGCGTCTCCGCGACCAGCCCCGAAGTGAAGCTGGCCCGGCGCATCCAGGCCGAGATCAAGGCGCTGGTCGGCAGCGGTGCGATGACCGGAAGCAAGAACGACCGCCGTCCGCTGCGCTATGGCGACATGCTGGTCTTGGTGCGCCGGCGCGGCAACACGTTTGACGCCGTGATCCAGGCGCTGAAGCACGCCGGCATCCCGGTCGCGGGCGCGGACCGCCTCAAGCTGACCGAGCACATCGCGATCATCGACCTGATGAACCTGGCCGACGCGCTGCTGCTGCCGCAGGACGATCTGGCGCTGGCAGTGGCGCTGAAGAGCCCGCTGTTCGGGCTCGACGATGACGACCTGTTCAAGATCGCCTGGCAGCGCAAGGGATCGTTGCGCGCCGCATTGACCGCGCGCGCCGCGGCTGATGGCCGGCTGAGGGATGCGCTGTGGCGGCTCGAGCAGTGCGAACGCCGCTTTGCCAGCGAAACGCCGTTTGCGTTCTATGCCTGGCTGCTCGGCGGCGATGGCGGCCGCGCACGAATCCTGCGGCGGCTTGGGCACGAGGCGAACGACGCGCTGGATGAGTTTCTGGAGCTGGCGCTGAGCTATGAACGCAAGGCGCCGGCCTCGCTGCAGGGCTTCATGGCCTGGTTGCGCACCGCCGATCTCGAAGTGAAGCGGGACATGGAGATCTCGCGCGACGAGGTCCGCGTCATGACCGTGCATGGCGCCAAGGGCCTGGAAGCTTCCGTCGTGTTCCTGGTGGACACCACGACCTCACCCTCGGACACGCAGCGGCTGAAGCTCATCAACCTGCCGCTGGGCAATGCCGATCCGCATGCGCCCGGTGTCGTGGTGTGGGCCGGCCGCAAGGCCGAGGATCCGCCCGCGGTCGTCGCGGCCCGCGCGGCGATGATCGGCGACACCGAGGATGAATACCGCCGCCTGCTCTATGTCGCGATGACGCGCGCAGCCGATCGCCTGATCGTCGGCGGCTGCATGCCCGGCAACATGAAGAGTGTCCGGCCGCTGTCCTGGTACGATCTGATCACCAAGGGGCTCGACCGCTCCGCCTTGCAGCTTCAGGAGATCGAGACCGCCATAGGCCGGGTAAAGCGCTATACGCGGCCCGAGGAGTCCGCACCCTCGGCCGCTCCGGCTGCTGCGTCACCCCCGGCGGCGTCGATCGTGCTGCCCAACTGGCTGCTGACGCCGGCACAGCCTGAAATTTCCCCGGAAAGTCTGTTGCGGCCTTCGGACCCCGCTGACAGCGACAGCCATCCGGTGCGGACGGCCGAATCCCTCGTGCAGCGTGCCCGCGCCTTGCAGCGCGGCACGCTGGTGCACCGGCTTCTGCAGTCGCTGCCCGATGTCGCCGCCGGGCGCCGCCGCGAGGCCGCGCTGGCCTATCTGGCCCGCAATGCCGATGGCTGGACCGGTGAGGAGCAGCGGGTGCTGGCCGAAAGTACGCTCGCCTTGATCGCCGATGCGCGGTTTGCGCACGCTTTCGCCCCCGGAAGCCGCGCCGAAGTCTCGATCGTCGGGCGGCTGGAGCGGCCGGGCGACCGGCCGGCGCTGGTATCCGGGCAGATCGACCGCCTCGTGGTGACCGAGCGCGAAGTCCTGATCGTCGATTTCAAGACCAACCACGCCCCGCCGAGCCGGGCCGAGGAAGCGCCGAGGGGCTATGTCCGCCAGCTCGCGCTGTACCGGGCGGTGCTCGGCAAGCTTTATCCCCAGCGCCCGGTGCGGGCGGCGCTGCTTTGGACCGAAACCTCTGAATTGATGGAGATTTCAGCTCCAGCGCTGGAGGCCGAGCTGGCATCCATCATCTCGGCGTGACCGCGCTTGACCCGGCAGGATCGCGTTCATAGGTTTGCCACATCATACCCGGGGCGCGATTCTTGACCGCGCCCCTTAATTTCTAACCAAACGAGGTAATTCCCATGGCCGTTGGCAAGGTTTCTGACGCCGATTTCGAAGCCGAAGTGCTCAAGGCGACCGGGCCGGTGGTCGTCGATTTCTGGGCCGAATGGTGCGGCCCCTGCCGCATGATCGCGCCCGCGCTCGACGAGATTTCCGGCGCCATGGGCGACAAGGTCAAGATCGTGAAGCTGAACGTCGACGAGAGCCCGAAGACGGCCTCCAAATACGGCGTGATGTCGATCCCGACCCTGATGATCTTCAAGGGCGGCGAGATGGCCTCCCGCCAGGTCGGCGCCGCGCCGAAGGCGAAGCTGCAGCAGTGGATCACTGCAGCGGTTTGATCGACGTCGAGCGATCGTTGTTATGAAAGCGGCCGGCGATTAGCCGGCCGCTTTTGTTTTGAGGAGACAGAGCCAAACGCCTATCCGGATCCGGACGAATTCTGGCCATCAATGATCCGGCAAATCATTGTCGCATGATCCCACCAAGGATTGGTGCGGAGCCAGCTATCTTGCACTTCGAATCCTGTGCCCCTCAGTTCCTGCGCAATATCCGCGAGCGGCTTCAGCGTTCGGTACGGACGGCCGTCCTGCAATAATTGACTGGCGACCGGGTCAAAGCGGGCCTTAGCGTCGTCGGATTTCGGCAAGCCGCACATGGTGCTGACGACGAAGACGCCGTCGGGTCGAAGGATTCGATGAACTTCCTGAAGACACCGGGTTCGATCGCGTTCGATCAGACAATGCAGGCAACTGCCGTCCATCACGATATCGAGTGACGCGTCGGGAATGAACGGCATCTCGCAAACATCTCCTTCCCGGAAAGCACCGCAAAGCACGCGTTCGGCGAATTGCTCTTTTGCCCAGACGATCGCCGTTTCCGAAATGTCGACGCCGTGCACCTCGTAGCCCTTTCCGGCCATCAGCAGCGACCACGACATGCCGTTGCCGCAGCCGAGCTCGAGAATTCTCGCCGGTGGCGATGGCAGGAATTCCCGCTCGAGCCGATCGAGCGCATCGGTCATGCGCGCAAGATTCCGCTCCTGCGCGCTTCCGGCCCAGCCTCGGTGACCGGTTATCTTCAGGCGGCGGTATTCCGCATCGTAGTCATGCATCGGCTGCACCGGTGCCGGTTTTGGAGCTACCTGATCCATCCTGTCGCTAGCGCGCTGGCGAGCTCGGCCTGACCGTTCCGTTGCGCGAGCGCGGCCATCGCCTCGTGATCATATGGTACATGCCGAAACGTGACGCGCCAGGCGCCGTCGGCAAGTTCGAGGATAGCGTAACGCGCATCCGGCGTGCCGGCTTCGACGACATGCGGAAACGGATGCACGTCGCGATAGCCGGGCGAGCCGACGCTGCCGGGGTTGACGATCAATCGGCCATCGCGAAGCCTGACCGAGCGGGCGAGATGGGTGTGCGCGCAGAGGATCAGGGACTGCGCGATGCCCCGCGCGCGCTCCTCGATTTCATCCAGCGATGACATCCGCACGGTGCCGTCGGGCAACACCGTTTCCAGCCAGTAGACCTCGTCATGCTCGGGCGATGCATGGCAGAGGAAGACCCGATCGCGAAACACGGCCGTCTTCGGCACCGCGCGCAGCCAATCGAGATGGCGCTCTTCGAGCTGCGCGTGCGCCGGCTGGTCCCATGATCCCATCTTCTCCGGCGGCCGGTCGATCAGATAGCGATCATGATTGCCGAGTACGTGAACGGCGTCGAGCGCCATCAGCGCATCCATGGTGCGTCGCGCGTCGAGCGGTCCGCTCGCCATGTCGCCGAGATTGACGATTTCGCCGATGCCCAGCGCGCGGATGTCGGCCAGCACGGCTTCCAGCGCGAGATAATTTCCGTGCACGTCGGCAATGGCGGCAAAACGCATGGGGATTCCAGCTTTGATGATTGTCGTACGGCCCTGCAAGAACGATGCTTGCGCCATCTACCTCATTTGGGTGAAGCCAGCCTGCAACATTATCCTTACTTCTTATTGCGGAACGAAGGTTCCGACTCGCAGCTCTCAGGCGTCTTGGCTAGTCTTTGCAAAGACCGGGGCTGGCTAGTTTCATAAGCAATCGATATTTTTTCCCGGGCGGCCGCTGGAAGCGATTCCAGCGGTCATTTAATTTTGGGAATACTATGCCGGCGGCGTGCCGTTGATGGCAAGCACATGGCCGACGAGATAGAGCGAGCCGGTGACCAGAATCCGCGGCGGCACTTCGTAGGCGAGACACGAGAGCGCGTGCAGCGCGGCTTCGACGCTTGCAGCATTTTCCACGCGCATGCCAAGCGTGCGCGCCGCATCCGCCAGCCGGTCCGTCGGCATCGCATTGTCGCGTCCGGGAATCGGCACCGCCACGATGTGCCGCGTCAGTCCTGCGAAATTGGCGAGAAACGCGCCGGCATCCTTGTTCCCCATCATGCCCGCAATCACCACCAGGGGCCGCGACACCCGCTCTTCGAGATCGCCTAGCGCGGCCGCAGCGACGCGGCCACCTTCCGCATTGTGTCCGCCATCGAGCCAGATCTCGCAGCCCTTCGGCCCCTGATCGACCAGTGCGCCCGAGACCAGCCGCTGCATCCGCGCCGGCCATTCTGCGCCAACGATGCCGGCCTCGAACGCCGCCATTCCGATCCTGAATGCCTCGATCGCACGCAGCGTGGCGATGGCAAGGCCGGCATTGTCGAATTGATGCCGCCCGAACAGCTTTGGTGCCGCAAGATCCATCAGGCCGCGCTCGTCCTGATAGACCAGCCGCCCGCGCTCGACACCGACATGCCATTGCTGCCCGGCAGCATATAACGGCGCGCGCATGCGGTTGGCCTGCGCCTCGATCACCGCCATCGCCTCCGGCGCCTGCTCCGCGCAGATCACCGGCGCACCGCGCTTGAGGATGGCGGCCTTCTCACCGGCGATCGCGGTCAGCGTGTTACCGAGAAATTCCGTATGGTCCATACTGACGGGTGTGATCACGGTCGCGACCGGCCGGTCGATGACGTTGGTGGCGTCGAGTCTTCCGCCGAGCCCGGTTTCCAGCAGCACGACATCGGCGTCATGCTCCGCGAACAGGCAGAACGCCGCCGCGGTCTCCATCTCGAAAATCGTGATCGGATCGCCCGCGTTGACCTGCTCGCAATACTCCAGCACCCGGCGCAACTCGGCATCATCAGCCAGCCGTCCACCGCCCTTCTCGCCCAGGCGAAAGCATTCGTTGATCCTGACCAGATAGGGTGAGGTGTAGACGTGCACGCGCAGACCGGCAGCCTCCAGGATCGCGCGCAGATAAGCGATCGTGGAGCCCTTGCCATTGGTGCCGGCGACATGGATCACCGGCGGCAACAGCCGCTCCGGATGATCGAGCCGCGCCAGCATGCGGTGCATCCGGTCAAGGCTGAGATCGATGCGCTTCGGATGCAAGGCAGACAGCCGCGCGATCAATTCACCGAGCGGCTGGGATCTGGCGGCAGGCAGGCTCACGCGTGGGGCGCAGCCGGCACCGCTTCGGGGGCCGAGACGATCTGGGCCGGGTCTGTGACCTCCGGCAAGGGCTTTGAGGCGATGTCAAGCGGCGGCGATTTGGTCAGCAGCCGGCACAGCCGCGCCAGCGTCGAACGCATCTCGTGGCGATGCACGACCATGTCGATCATGCCGTGGTCGAGCAGATATTCGGCGCGCTGGAACCCTTCCGGCAGTTTTTCACGGATGGTCTGCTCGATCACGCGCGCACCGGCAAAACCGATCAGCGCGCCGGGTTCGGCGATCTGCACGTCGCCCAGCATGGCGTAGGATGCGGTCACGCCGCCGGTGGTCGGATTGGTCAGCACCACGATGTAGGGCAGCTTTGCTTCCCGCAGCATCTGTACGCCGACGGTGGTGCGCGGCATCTGCATCAGCGACAGGATGCCTTCCTGCATGCGCGCGCCGCCGGAAGCCGCGAACACGATGAACGGCGACTTCTTCTCCACCGCAAGCTCGAGCCCGCGCACGATCGCTTCGCCCGCGGCCATGCCGAGCGAGCCGCCCATGAAATCGAAATCCTGCACCGCGATGACGACACCTGCGCCCTCGAGCTTGCCGTAGCCAACCTTGATGGCGTCGTTCAGCCCGGTCTTGGCGCGGGCGTCCCTGATGCGGTCGGCGTATTTGCGTTCATCGCGGAACTTCAGCGGGTCGGCCGTCACTTCGGGCAGCGCGATGTCGTACCAGGTCTCGTTGTCGAAGATCGACTTCAGCCGCGCCACCGCGCCCATGCGCATGTGGTAGTTCGAGCCGGGAATGACGAACTGATTGGCCTCGACGTCCTTGTAAAACACGAGCTGCCCGGAATCCGGGCACTTGATCCACAAGTTCTCCGGCGTCTCACGGCGCAGGATGCTGCGGATTTTCGGCCGGACGACATTGGTGAGCCAATTCATGGTTCGCTCCGAATGCGGTTAGACGCATCGACTGGATATATGGCGGCCGGCTCCAAGGCCGGCAAGCCGCTGTTAACGCCTATTTCCACGCAATTGTGGCTTATTCCGCAGCTTGCTTCGCGCCCCGGACGCCCTGCGCCAGCGACGCCACGACATCGGCCACGGCGGCCACCGTCTTGGCGGTCGCCTGCCCCTGGGCATCGAGGCTGTCGCGCAACGCATCGACCAGGGCGGTGCCGACCACGGCGCCATTGGCCTTCTCGGCAATCGCGCGCGCCGCCTGCGGGGTGCGGATGCCGAAGCCGACGCACACCGGAAGCTTGGTGTGGCGTTTGATACGGGCCACCGCATCGCCGACCACCTTCGAATCGGCCGCCGCAGCGCCGGTGATGCCGGTGATCGAGACGTAATAGACAAAACCGGAAGTGTTCGCGAGCACGGCGGGCAGGCGTTTGTCGTCCGTCGTGGGTGTCGCCAGGCGGATGAAGTTGAGTCCCGCCTCCAGCGCGGGAATGCAGAGCTCATCGTCCTCCTCCGGCGGCAGGTCGACGATGATGAGGCCATCGACGCCGGCGGTCTTGGCGTCGGAGAGGAACTTGTCGACCCCATAAATATAGATCGGATTGTAATAGCCCATCAGCACCAGGGGCGTGGTGTCGTCCTCCTTGCGGAAGCCGCGCACCATCTCGAGCGTCTTCCGCAGGGTCATGCCGCCCTTGAGCGCACGCAGACCCGCCGCCTGGATCGACGGTCCGTCCGCCATCGGATCGGTAAAGGGCATGCCGATTTCGATAATGTCGGCACCCGCCTTGGGCAGCGCCTTGATGATGTCGAGCGAAGTTAAGGGATCGGGATCGCCGGCCATCAGGAAGGTGACAAATGCCGAGCGGCCTTCTTTTGCGAGTTCGGCAAAGCGTGCGTCGATACGGGTGGTCACTGCTTCCTGCCTTTCAAGATCTCCGTGATCTGCGGAATGTCCTTGTCGCCACGGCCGGAAAGATTGACCACCATCAGATGGTCCTTCGGCCGCTTCGGGGCGAGTTCCGTGACCTTGGCGATCGCGTGCGCAGATTCCAGCGCGGGTGGAATGCCTTCCAGTCGCGACAGCAGCATGAAGGCGTCGAGCGCTTCGTCGTCGGTCGCGGAAAGGTAAGTGACGCGGCCGGTCTCGTGCAGCCAGGAATGCTCCGGGCCGATGCCGGGATAATCGAGGCCCGCCGAGATCGAATGCGCATCCTGGATTTGACCGTCATCGTCCATCAAGAGGTAGGTGCGGTTGCCGTGCAGCACGCCGGGCCGGCCGCCAGCGATCGAGGCGGCATGCAGTTGCGTCAGCCCATGGCCGGCCGCTTCGACGCCGAAAATTTCGACGGAGGGATCGTCGAGGAACGGATGAAACAAGCCCATGGCGTTGGAGCCGCCGCCGATGCAGGCGACCAGCGAATCCGGCAACCGGCCTTCGGCCTCCTGCATCTGCTTGCGGGTTTCCTCGCCGATCACCGACTGGAAGTCGCGCACCATCATCGGATAGGGATGCGGCCCCGCCACCGTGCCGATGCAATAGAAAGTGTCGTGCACGTTGGTGACCCAGTCGCGCAGCGCCTCGTTCATCGCGTCCTTCAGCGTGCGCGTGCCCGACTGCACCGGCACGACCTTGGCGCCCAGCATCTCCATGCGAAACACGTTCGGCGCCTGACGGGCGACGTCCACCGCGCCCATATAGACCACGCATTCGAGACCAAAGCGCGCGCACAGCGTCGCGGTGGCGACGCCGTGCTGGCCGGCGCCGGTCTCGGCGATGATGCGCTTCTTGCCCATGCGGCGCGCGACCATGATCTGGCCGAGCACGTTGTTCACCTTGTGCGAGCCGGTATGGTTCAGCTCTTCGCGCTTCAGGTAAATCCTGGCGCCGCCGAGATGCTCGGTGAGCCGCTCGGCGAAATAGAGCGGTGATGGCCGGCCGACGTAATCCTTGAGATAGCCGTTCATCTCGGCCTGGAACGACGGATCGGCCTTGGCTGCCGCATAGGCCTTTTCCAGATCGAGGATCAGCGGCATCAGCGTTTCCGCGACGAAGCGGCCGCCGAAATTGCCAAAATGCCCGCGCTCGTCGGGACCGGTGCGGAATGAATTGGGCAGGCGTTGATTCATCGGACCATCAATTCTTCGGTGGCGCGCGCGGCGCGAATGAAATGGCGGATCAGCTCGGGATCCTTGACGCCGGGCGCACTTTCCACGCCCGAGGATACATCGACGCCGGCGGCACGGGTAACGCGAATGGCGTCCGCGACATTGTCGGCGCTGAGCCCGCCGGAGACCATGAAGGGCAATTGGAGATCGAGCTTTTCCAGAACGTGCCAGTCGAACACGGTTCCCAACCCGCCAGGACGGGTAGCGCCCTTGGGAGCGCGAGCATCGAACAGGATGCGATCGGCAACGCTCGCATAGCCCGGCAGCGCGGCGAGATCGGCCGAGGTTTCAACGGCGATCACCTTCATGACCGGCAATCCGAATTTTTGTTTGATATCGCGCACCCGCGCGATGGTTTCCTTGCCGTGCAGTTGCAGCAGGTCCGGCTGCAGCGTCTCGGCGATATTTTCAAGCGTCGCGTCGTCGGCATCTACGGTCAACGCCACCTTGGCCGCGCGGCCCTTGGCCTGCCGGCCGAGCTCGCGCGCCGTCTGGAGGCTGAGATGACGTGGCGACGGAGCGAAGAACACGAATCCCACCATGTCGGCACCCGCATCGAGCGCTACCTCGAGCGTCTCGCGCGTGGACAGGCCGCAAATTTTGACGAGCAGGGACATGGTCTCTCGGGCACATATTTCGCCCCGTAACCGGCTGGAACAGGGCTGACGGGGCGGGTTCTACAACGTCGCGCCCTGCTTGTCTCGCCCGGTGGCCCCGTAGAAGCCATACTGGGACGGCGCCGGAAGCCGCTGCTGATGGCCCCGCGAAACCGCCGCCGCGGCCCGTAAATCGGCCGCTTCCGCCCTTGCCCGGCGGGCATCCGCCTCATGCTGGCGCGCCGCACGGCGCCAGTGGCGTTGGCGGAACCAGGTCGCCGTGCCGCCCGCCGCCACCCCCAGAATGGCCACCGTGATGATCACGGCAAACAGCGGCAAGCTCACCTTGATCGCCGGGTCGGTCGAATTGAAGGGATCGAACGATACCGTCACGAAATGGCGGTTGGCGACGGCGAAAATGACGAAGATCAGCCCTAAGGGAATGACGACCAGCGCCGTGAAGAACTTTCGCATGACCATTTCTCGCAGTGATGGAGAAAGGCGGGCACGAGGCCCGCAACACGGCTACCGATCGAAAAAATTGGTTACGCGCCGGCCTCGTGCGAGCCGTTGTCGCGGTTCAGCCGCTCGCGCATTTCCTTGCCCGTCTTGAAGAACGGGACGCTCTTCTGGTCGACCGGCACATGGGCGCCGGTGCGCGGATTGCGCCCCGCCCGCGCCGGGCGATGCTTGACCGAAAAGGCGCCGAAGCCGCGCAGCTCGACACGGTCGCCGCGCGCCAAGGCAGCGACGATCTCATCGAGGATCGCGTTCACAATGTTCTCCACATCCCGCTGATAGAGGTGCGGGTTGTGCTCGGCGATGCGCTGAACAAGTTCGGATTTGATCATCGAAGTTGGGGTCCGGGATCGTGCGGACTTCCATTTCCGTGAAAATGCCTTGCACTGTCAAGACGCTAATTCACTTTTGGGCAGCGCGAAATGGCGTGACAAACCGCCTGGAAGGGGTTTGTGACAATACCCGCAATGCGGGAGAATCTTGCGAAGGGCAGCCGCTGCGGTTCAGTTGGAGGCGGCGGGGCGCCACAATGCCAGCATGCCGTCGAGCGAGAGCTGATCGACCGCCTGGGCGACGCCGGCCTGCTCGATCTGGCGCGCGATGGAACTCAAACCGAGCGCATCGAACGCGATGGAAGCCGCCGTTCGCAGAAACGTCAGGTCGCCAAGTTGCGGATTCAGCTTGTAATCGCGTACCGGCAGATCTTTCTTGATCTTCTTCTCGGCGACCAGCCATGCAACGGCCGCCTTTTCATCGCCGAGCTGATCGACCAGTTTCAGTTCGACCGCCTGGCGGCCGGTGAAGACCCGTCCGTCCGCGACTTTTTCCAGAAGCGCCTCATCCATGCCGCGCCGCTCCTTCACCAGGCCGCGGAACCAGGCATAGGAATCCTTCACCAGCGCGTCGAGCGCAGCACGCGCTTCAGGACTGGTCGGCTCGAAACCATTGGGCGCAGCCTTTAACGGCGAGGATTTCACCTCCTCGACCTTGACGCCCACGGTCTTCATCAGCTCGGTGAAGTTCGGATATTGAAACAGCACGCCGATCGAACCGACCAGCGAGCTCTGCCGGGCGACGATATGATCGGCGGCCATCGCCGAGATGTAACCGCCTGACGCGGCCAGTCCCTCCACCACCACAACCAGCGGCTTCTTGGCCTTCAGGCGCACCAGCGAGTCGTAGAGTTGCTCGGAGCCGGCCGTGGTGCCGCCCGGCGAGTTGATGTGCACGATAACGGCGGCATGGCTCGATTTCTCCAGCCGCTCCAGCGCCTCGACGCGCTTCTGATCGCTGCGGATCAGCCCTTCGATATTGACGCGCGCGATCGATCCCGATGGCGTCAGGGCAGCCGGCCCGCCCGTTGTCGCGATTGCACCGGCTGTGATGATCGCCGCGATGGTCACCAGGCCAGCCATGATACGCCAGAATGTCAGCTTCCGGCGGATCCTGCGGCGATCGACGATCACGTCCGAATCGAGCGACATCGAAATTCTCCTGAAAACATCAGCCCGTTTTGCAGTCGCAGCGTGAGCGAAGCGTTACCTGATTACACCAATTGCGATGCAATATGAAGAAAGCAAGGCCCGTCTTCTTCCCTTCCCCCTTGTGGGAGAAGGTGGCATAGGCGGCCCATGGCCGCCGTCTCTTAGAACGCCGATGCTTCGCATCGGCTATGGCGCCGGAAGGGGTCTGGCTTCGCGGATAGAACCCCTCATCCGCCTTCGCTGCGCGAAGGCCCCTTCTCCCACAAGGGGAGAAGGAAAAACAAAAAGGCCCCGGTCGAAACCGGGGCCTGATGTCGCAGGCATTAAGCGAACGCTTACTTCTCGCGGTTCTTGAGCGCGGTGCCGAGAATATCGCCGAGCGTCGCGCCCGAATCGGAGGAGCCGTACTGCGCGATGGCTTCCTTTTCTTCGGCAACTTCCAGCGCCTTGATCGAGACCTGCACCTTGCGGGCCTTCTTGTCGAACTGAATCACGCGGGCATCGACCTTCTCGCCGATAGCGAAGCGTTCGGCGCGCTGATCGTTGCGGTCACGGGCCAGCTCGGAGCGCTTGATGAAGGTGGTGAAGTCGGTGCCCGAGATCTTCACCTCGATGCCGGCTTCCTTCACTTCCAGCACTTCGCAGGTCACGACCGCGCCCTTCTTGACGTCGCCAGGTTCTGCGAAGGGGTCGCCTTCGAGCTGCTTGACGCCGAGCGAGATGCGTTCCTTCTCGACATCGACGTCGAGCACCACGGCCTTGACCATGTCGCCCTTCTTGAAGTTGTCGATGACCTGCTCGCCCGGCAGCTTCCAGTCGAGGTCGGACAGATGGACCATGCCGTCGACGTCGCCGTCGAGACCGAGGAACAAGCCGAACTCGGTCTTGTTCTTGACTTCGCCCTCGACCACCGAACCGACCGGGAACTTCTCGACGAAGACTTCCCAGGGATTGCGCATGGTCTGCTTGAGGCCGAGCGAGATGCGGCGCTTGACGGAATCGACTTCGAGCACCTGCACTTCGACTTCCTGCGAGGTCGAAACGATCTTGCCGGGGTGCATGTTCTTCTTGGTCCACGACATTTCCGAGACGTGGATCAGGCCTTCGATGCCCGGCTCCAGTTCGACGAACGCGCCGTAGTCGGTGATGTTGGTGACGCGGCCGGTGAAGCGCGCGTTCAGCGGGTACTTCGCCTCGATGCCCTGCCACGGATCGTCCAGCAACTGCTTCATGCCGAGCGAAATGCGGTGGGTCTCGTGGTTGATCTTGATGATCTTGACCTTCACGGTCTGGCCGATGGTCAGCACTTCCGTCGGGTGATTGACCCGGCGCCAGGCGATGTCGGTGACGTGGAGCAGGCCGTCGATGCCGCCGAGATCAACGAACGCACCGTAATCGGTGATGTTCTTGACCACGCCGTCGATCACCTGACCCTCTTCGAGGTTCTGCACCAGCTCCTGGCGCTGCTCGGCGCGGGTCTCTTCCAGGACCGTGCGGCGCGACACCACGATGTTGCCGCGGCGACGATCCATCTTGAGGATCTGGAACGGCTGCGAGTTGTTCATCAAGGGAGCGACGTCGCGGATCGGGCGGATATCGACCTGCGAGCGCGGCAGGAAGGCGACAGCGCCGTCGAGGTCGACGGTGAAACCGCCCTTGACCTGGTTGAAGATGACGCCGTGGACCTTCTCGTTGTTGTTGAAGGCCTTCTCGAGCTTGCCCCAGCTTTCCTCGCGGCGCGCCTTGTCGCGCGACAGCACGGCTTCGCCGAGCGCATTCTCGATCCTGTCGAGGAACACCTCGACCTCGTCGCCGACCTTGAGATCACTTTCGCGGCCGGGGCCGGCGAATTCGCGCAACGCCACGCGGCCCTCGGTCTTCAGGCCGACATCGATGACGGCCATGTCCTTTTCAATTGCAACCACCTTGCCCTTGATGACGGAGCTTTCCTGCAGATTGCCGCCGGCAAAGGACTCGTCCAGCATCGCAGCGAAATCGTCGCGGGTCGGATTATAAGAAGCAGCAGTAGTCGAAGCCATTTGTTCTCCAATGCGGGATCTTGCCGGCCGTTCGGGTTAAAGGGCGCATCGTGCGTGAAGTGTCAGGGGTCCGCAAAACCCTGACGACCGCATTTGCGGAGGGCGCAAAAGCGGGCCGGCAGCATGCCTGCACGTTCGATACGTTTGATGTCGCGCATTCCGCAAAAGCGGGTACCGGTTCAGCGGAAGAGTGCGCGTAGCGTCAGAAATCCGGAGCCTGAAACGAGCATATCGACTTCAAGAACCTGGAGCGGGCTTTCCTCCAATGACGGCGGGAGGTTCAAACCTCCGGCCGGCCCGCTCGGACAGCCCTGATCTCATCGATGGCGGCCCGGATGGCCGTGGATATAGCCCCACGGGCCATTTTCGGCAAGCCGGAAATGCCCGATTTGCGGCCGTTTCAGGCCGCCGCGACGGGTCAAATCCTGGCTATTTCCGCTGGGCGCGGACGGCCTCGACGATGGCAATTGCGGCGCGAACGCCGGCCTCGATGTCGAGATTGGAATTATCCAGGACGTGGGCGTCATCGGCCGCTTTGAGCGGGGCGGCAGCGCGATTGCGGTCCCGTTCGTCGCGCTTGAGGATATCAGCCAGCACCAGCGCCTCATCGGCCTCCTCGCCCCGCGCGCGGGCTTCGAGCGTCCGGCGGCGGGCCCGCACCTGCGGATCGGCGACCACG
This sequence comes from Bradyrhizobium sp. LMTR 3, assembly GCF_001693485.1. GTDB lineage: Bacteria > Pseudomonadota > Alphaproteobacteria > Rhizobiales > Xanthobacteraceae > Bradyrhizobium. Next base: position 212,902 of record NZ_MAXC01000023.1, on the reverse strand, counting down.
AAAATCTTCACGTCGGCGTTCGGGCAGATCACGGTTCCAATGTCGCGCCCGTCGAGCACGGCGCCCGGCGGATCGGCCGCGAACTGGCGCTGAAAATTGACCAGCGCCTCGCGCACGCTGGGGATCGCCGAAACCACCGAGGCGGCATCGCCGATCCGTTGTGTCTTGAGCTCGGGATGTCCGAACTTCTCGGGATCAAGCTCCATCGCGACAGCGACCGCCCGCGCCTCGTCCGTCAGATCGAAACCGTCGTCCAGCAACGCCTTCGCGACCGCACGATAGATCACGCCGGTGTCGAGATGGCGATAGCCGTAGTGATGGGCGAGGCGTTTGCCGAGCGTCCCCTTGCCGGATGCCGCCGGTCCGTCGATGGCGATGATCATGTTACCTATGACCTGGATGGATGAGGGCCGCGCGCTCGTCGCAGCGCCGTTCTTCGGTGAAGATGTTGCGCGAAGCAAACTCGGCCGGGCTGCTGAAGGTCAGGTATTCGCGCATGGCATCGTCTTCGAAGCGGCAAGTATGCCATGGGCTATCGAGGTAGCGAGCCGACCCTGAGGTCCAAGCCGGCACCCGCCTCAACTTGTTCTGTTTCGCAAGGTATTCGGCTATCGCTCCGACCAAAGCGTCTAACCTCCTATTGCCAGTGAGCGCTGGTTCCTGCTCGATCGCCATGTAGCGCGCTTCGCTTGTAGGCGCGAGGTCAAACGTGTCGACGAACTCCGCGATCATCATGTCCTGCGGCTCGCCATTCTGAACTCGGTCGACAGCCTCAGCGAGCGTTTGCGGGCGCATCGGATTGCTCCTTCAGCTCCTTGCTCATGAAAACTCAGCTCCCAGCGAGCGCATCATCGGAATGAAATCCGGAAAGCTGGTGGCGATGAAGGCGGTGTCGTCGACCTTGACCGGCTTGTCGGCCGCAAGCCCCATCACCAGCGCGGACATGGCGATGCGGTGGTCCATGTGAGTGGCGACCAGGCCGCCGCCGGGCACGTGGCCGCGGCCCTCGACGATCAAATCATCGCCCGCGATCTCGACCCTGACGCCGTTGACGCGCAGCATGTCGGCGGTCGCCTCCAGTCGGTCGGACTCCTTGACGCGCAGTTCCTGCAGGCCGCGCATGATGGTGGTGCCCTCGGCAAAGGAGGCTGCGACCGCAAGCACCAGATATTCGTCGATCATCGAAGGTGCGCGCTCCGGCGGCACCTCGATGCCGCGCAGTTTTGAGGCGCGCACGCGCAGCCGGGCCATCGGCTCGCCGGCGTCGCCGCGAACCTCGCTTTCCTCGATGGCGGCGCCCATCTCGCGCAGCGTCGTGAAGAGGCCGGTGCGCAACGGGTTGGTCATGACGTCGGAGAAGGTCACGTCGGAGCCCGCGACGATCAGCGCCGCCACGATCGGAAATGCCGCCGAAGATGGATCGGCAGGCACCACGACCTCGGCGCCATGCAGTTCGGGCTGGCCGGTGAGCGCGATCTTGCGGCCGTGGCTGCCTTCCTTGACCGAGACGATATCTGCGCCGAAATGTTTCAGCATCAGCTCGGTGTGGTCGCGGCTGGCTTCCTGCTCGATGACGGTAGTGACGCCAGGCGCGGCAAGTCCCGCCAGCAGCACCGCCGATTTGATCTGTGCCGAGGCTACCGGCGTACGATACAGGATCGGCACGGGATCGCGGGCGCCATGCAGCGTCAGCGGCAGGCGACCGCCTTCCTTGGTTTCCCCGGCTTTGGCCCCCATCAGTTCCAGGGGATCGAGGATCCGGCGCATCGGGCGGGAGCGCAGCGAGGCATCGCCGTCGAACACGGCCGTGATCGGGCAGCCGGCCACAGCCCCCATCACCAGCCGACACCCGGTGCCGGAATTGCCGAAATCGAGCGGGGAGGCCGGCTGGGCGAAGCCGGCCACGCCCACGCCCCTGACCTGCCAGGCAAACGGCCCGGTTCGCTCGACCTGGGCGCCCAGCGCCTGCATCGAGTTGGCGGTATTGAGGACGTCCTCGCCCTCGAGCAGGCCGGAGATCCTGGTTTCGCCGACCGAAAGCGCCCCCAGAATGAGTGCGCGGTGCGAAATCGACTTGTCGCCGGGAACGCGGACTTTCCCGGCCAAGGGACCGCTGGCGCGGGATTCCAGCGGCGTCTGGGTGGTTGAATGGGTCAAGATGGTGGTCCTCTGCGGGGGCGGCAGTATCACATGGACCACACGGCGTCACGCGGCCCTCAAAAGCTTCAAAGTGCTATTGACACCGGCCCCTCAACTAGCCAAGTGAAGCACCGTTTTTCAGAATTTCCCAGGATCTACACGTGGCCAAATCCGATCTCGGAACCAAGCGTATTTGCCCGACGACGGGTAAAAAGTTCTATGACCTGAACAAGAGCCCGGTGATTTCGCCCTACACCGGCGAGGTCGTGCCGATTGCCCCGATCGCGCCGCCGCGGGCCGCCCGTGGCGATGCCGCGCGCGCTGCAGCCGCCGCGTCGGCTACCGCTGCCGCCGATATGCCGGAGGCCGCCGAGGCCGAAGAATTGGTCTCGCTCGAGGAGGCCGATGCCGAGGAGAACACCGGCAAGGTCAAGGCCGTGGTTCCCGAATCGGAAGACGATATCGAGATCGACGAGACCATCGAGGACGATGACGACGACGATTCTACCTTCATTCCGGACGAGGAAGAGGGCGATGAGGACGTTACCGACATCATCGGCGACGTCGGAGGTGACGAAGAGACTTGAGATCGGCCCTAAACTGTGGTTCAGGGTCGTTGCCCGCACGCCGAATTGAGGCGCGCGATTCTTAAGGGGCCATAGCTCAGCTGGGAGAGCGCTTGCATGGCATGCAAGAGGTCGGCGGTTCGATCCCGCCTGGCTCCACCACGCTTCGCCCTTCGGGCTTCGCGTGGCGCAGCCACGTGATGGCCGAAGGGCGAAGCGTGGTGCCCGGCGTAGCCCAAAGGGCGAAGACGGGCTGGTAGAGGTTTCAGTTCGCGCTTTCCGCGCGTGAGGAACGATGTGGTACGTCTACATCATCCGTAGCCTCGATTCCCCTGAACAGGAATACATCGGTGCAACCGCGGATTTGAAGCGGCGAATACCCGAACACAACGCCGGCATCCGCGCACACCGCAAAATTCAAGCCCTGGGAGTTGATTTGGTACTGCGCCTTTCCGGACAAGTACAAAGCGCTAGGTCGTGTGGACTCTTGGGATTCTCAAATCAGATGGAATGTGATTCAAGGCTTTCTTTTAGGAGAAAGCCTTGGGTGTCATGGATCGCCTCGTCCTGAGCGATGCACAATGGGATCGTATCTCCCGCCTGATCATCGGTCGACCGGACCAGCGCGGTTCGACAGGCCGCGACAACCGGATGTTTGTCGAAGGGGTGTTATGGATCGTGCGAACCGGTTCGCCGTGGCGTGATCTGCCCGAGGCGTTTGGCGAATGGAACAGCGTCTTCCGACGCTTCAGCCGATGGAGCGCCAAGGGGGTCTGGCTGCGCATGTTCGAAGCGCTCGCAGATGATCCGGACTTTGAATACCTGATCGTTGACTCCACCATCGTCCGCGCCCACCAGCACGCCAGCGGCGCAAAAGGGGGGCTCAAAATCAGGCCATCGGGCGTTCGCGCGGCGGCCTGACGACAAAAATCCATATGGCTGTCCGCGGCTTGGGTTGCCCGATCCGCTTCTTCCTAACGGCAAAACGCCTCTGATTCCCCCTACTCCCCCAGCACCGCATTCAACCGGTCGCGCAGCGCGACGATCTCGTTCTTCATCGCCACCAGCTCGCCGACCGAACAGGCCGACGCCGCCAGGATCGCCTGTGGCACAGCTCTCGCTTTCTCCCTGAGCGACTCGCCCTTTGCCGTCAGCGCGATCAGCACCTGCCGCTCGTCCTCGGTGCTGCGTGTCCGCTTGATCAGTTCGGCCGCCTCCAGCCGCTTGAGCAGCGGCGTGAGCGTGCCTGAATCCAGGAATAGCCGCTCGCCGATGTCTTTCACCGGCACGCCGTCGCGCTCCCACAGCACCAGCATGACCAGATATTGCGGGTAGGTCAGGCCGAGCCGGTCGAGCAGCGGCTTGTAGACGCGGTTGAACGCGTGCGCGGTGGAGTACACCGCAAAGCAGAGCTGATTATCGAGCCTCAGCGGCAGGTCGGCCGCGTGTTTTCTGGCCATCACAACCTCGTCAACGGGCGGCGCCCCTGCCCCGATTCGGAACCGTAAGCGCTTGATTTCAATTGCATACAATTAAATTGCGACCTCCGCAATAATTTTAATTGTGCACAATCTGATTGTGTGCAATAGATGATCCATCGAAACCGCAAATCAAGGGGAGACCGACATGTCCGTGAACGTGCTCTACAAGACCAGCGCCAAGGCCACCGGCGGCCGCGATGGCCACGCCGCCACCCTCGACGGCGCACTCGACGTCAAGCTCGCCACCCCGAAAGAACTCGGCGGCGGCGGTGGTGCCGGCAACAATCCCGAGCAACTGTTCGCGGCCGGTTATGCCGCCTGCTTCATCGGCGCCATGAAATTCGTCGCTTCGCAAGGCGGCCCGAAGGTTCCGGCGGACGCCTCGGTGACCTCCACCGTCGGCATCGGCCCGCGCTCGGCCGGCGGCTTCGGCCTCGATATCGAACTCGCCGTTTCGCTGCCCGGCGTTCCCAAGGCGGATGCGGAAGCCCTGGTCGCGAAGGCCCACCAGGTGTGCCCCTATTCCAACGCCACCCGCGGCAATGTCGACGTCCGCCTGACCGTCGTCTGACGACGATGCACGATGGCCCGCCGCTGATATCGGCGGGCCGTTCGCCCCGCGGAATTTTCGAGTTCGTGCTACGGCGGCCGCGTCATGCGCCTGTGCGCGGGACGCCATTGCCGCCGCGCCTGAAGACCGCTAGCTCAAAGCCTCCATTTCTCATCCTGAGCGAAGGTCTTCTCCATGAGTTCTCCCGGCGCAATGACCGGCCTGCGCGTGATCGATCTGACGCGCGTGCTTGGCGGCCCCTATTGCACGCAAATCCTCGCCGACCACGGCGCCGACGTGATCAAGGTCGAGCCGCCGGCCGGCGACGAGGTGCGCGACTGGGGCCCTCCGTTCCACGAGGAGGATGCGGCCTATTTCGTCGGCATCAACCGCAACAAGCGCTCGATCGGCCTCGACCTCGCGTCCGAAGACGGGCGCGCGGTGCTGATGAAGCTATTGGAGACGGCCGACGTCCTGATCGAGAATTTCAAGCCGGGCACGCTCGACAAATGGGGTATCGGCAACGACATCTTGCGCGCGAAGTTTCCAAGGCTGGTGCACTGCCGGATCTCCGGCTTCGGCGCCGACGGTCCGCGCGGCGGCAATCCCGGCTATGACGCGATCATCCAGGCCATGACCGGCATGATCGCGGCGACCGGCTCGCCCGAAAGCGGCCCGATGCGGATCGGCGTACCGCTGGTCGACATCACCACCGGGCTTTACGCGGCGATCGGTATCCTGATGGCGCTGTCGGAGCGGCAGTGTTCGGGGCTTGGCCAGTTTCTCGAAACCACGCTGTATGAAACCGGCCTTGCGATCATGCACCCGCACACCGCGAACTATTTCATGCATGGCAAGCCGCCGTCGCTCACCGGCAACGAGCACCCGAACCTCGTTCCTTACGCGATCTTTCCGACCAAGACCGACAACATCTTCATCGGCGTCGGCAATGACGGCACCTTCCGCAAGCTCGCCAGGGAAATCGGCAAGCCTGAACTCGGCACCGATCCGCGCTTTGCTCGCAACAAGGACCGTATCGCCAACCGCGAGGCGCTGCGCGCCGAGCTCGCCGCCGTGTTCAGCCAGCACGAGGCCGAACCGCTCTGCAATCGGCTGCTGGCGGCCGGCCTGCCGGCCGGTCCGGTGCAGAAGATCGACCAGGCGCTGACCAATCCGCATACGGTGCATCGTGGCGATATCATCGAGAAGGACTGGTACAAGGGCGTCGCCTCCCCGATCCGGCTGGAGCGGACCAAGCCCAGCCTGCGCCGCACGCCGCCGAAATTCAGCCAGCACACATCGGAGGTGCTGGGCGAGTTCGGCTATTCGAAGAGCGAGATCGAGGCGCTGGTCGCCAAGGGCGCAGTCTGCGGCTCCGAACGCAAGCGCTAAACGCCGTCACCCCTGCGAACGCAGGGGCCCATACGCCGCGGCGTCGCTTTGGGCGCTATGGTAGCCCGTCTGCTTCAACCACAAACGGCTGTGGTTATGGGCCCCTGCGTTCGCAGGGGCGACGGCTATCATTGGCGCCTTCGCCTATTTTCCGGCTTCCCCAGCCGCACGCTTTCCCACTAGCATCCTTTCGCTTATAGGGTCATTTGCACGTCATCCGACGCTGTTATCGCGCGAAACGAAGATGACGATCCCAACCTGGAGGAATTACATGGCATTTCGACAATTCGGCCCAGCCGCGGCAATCACTGCTGCGCTGGCGTTCGCAACACCTGCCCACGCTGTGACCGAGATCCAGTGGTGGCACGCCATGACCGGCGGCAACAACGACATCGTCAACAAGCTCGCCGAAGAGTTCAACACCAGCCAATCCGACTACAAGGTCGTGCCGTCCTACAAGGGCAGCTATCCCGACACCATGAACGCCGGCATCGCGGCGTTCCGAGCCGGCAACGCGCCGCACATCATGCAGGTGTTCGAAGTCGGCACCGCCACCATGATGAGCGCCACCGGCGCCATCAAGCCGGTCCACCAGCTCATGAAGGATGCCGGCGAGCCGTTCGACCCCAAGGCGTACCTGCCGACCATCACCGGCTACTACTCGACTTCGAAGGGCGAGATGCTGTCGTTCCCCTTCAACTCGTCGTCCATGGTGATGTGGATCAACAAGGATGAATTGAAGAAGGCCGGCGTCACCGAAATCCCGAAGACGTGGCCGGAAGTGTTCGACGCCGCCAAGAAGCTGAAGGCGGCGGGGCATGCGACCTGCGGCTTCTCCAACGCCTGGGCAAGCTGGGCGCATATCGAGCAGTTCTCGGCCTGGCACAACGTGCCGATCGGCACCAAGGCCAACGGCCTCGACGGTTTCGATACCGAGCTGAAGTTCAACTCGCCGCTGCACGTGAAGCATCTGCAGAACCTCGTCGATCTGCAGAAGGACAAGACCTACGACTATGGCGGACGCACCAGCACCAACGAAGCCCGCTTCGGCTCCGGCGAATGCGCAATCTTCCTGACCTCGTCGGGCTATTACGCCACCGCCAAGGGCACGGCCAAGTTCGACTTCACCTCGGCGCCGATGCCCTATTACCCTGATGTCGCCGGCGCCCCGCAGAACTCGATCATCGGCGGCGCGTCGCTCTGGGTGATGGGCGGCAAGAAGCCGGAGGAGTACAAGGGCGTCGCAAAGTTCTTCACCTTCCTGTCGGATACCAACCGCCAGGCCAAGCTGCATCAGGAGTCCGGCTATCTGCCGATCACCAAGGCGGCGTACGAGAAGTCGATCAAGGACGGCTTCTATGAGAAGAACCCGACCCTGCAGACTCCCTTGAAGGAACTCACCAACAAGGAGCCGACCGAGAACTCGCGCGGCCTGCGCTTCGGCAACATGGTGCAGATGCGCGACCTCTGGTCCGAGGAGATCGAGGCGGCGCTGGGCGGCAAGAAGTCCGCGAAGGAAGCCCTCGATGCGGCCGTCTCTCGCGGCAATGCCATGTTGCGCACCTTCGAGAAGACTGCAAAGTAGGCGAAGCTGAACCAGACTACCGGCGCTCCCTCCCGAATTGCGGGAGGGAGCGCTTGCATCACCGGTAAGACCGCGACGCCTGAATGGAAAAGTCCACCGTCTTCAACAACCGCCTGCTGCCTTATCTGCTGCTGCTGCCGCAGCTCGTCATCACGGTTGTCTTCTTCTATTGGCCGGCAAGCCAGGCGATCTGGCAGTCCTTCCTGCGCGAGGACGCGTTCGGCCTGGTCTCCGAATTCGTCGGGCTGGAAAATTATCAGGCCCTGTTCGCTCAGCCGGAATATTACCGGTCGATGCTGACGACGGTGATCTTCTCGACGCTGGTTGCGGCGCTGTCGCTCTCGATCGCGCTGTTGTTCGCGACCCAGGCCGACAAGAATCTGAAGGCCGCGCCCGCCTACAAGACGCTGATGATCTGGCCCTATGCGGTGGCGCCCGCGGTGGCCGGCGTGCTCTGGTTCTTCATGTTCCAGCCTTCGCTCGGCATGCTGGCGCGCCCGCTGCGCGGCATGGGTCTCGACTGGAATCCGCTGCTTAACGAGAACCACGCCATGATGCTGGTGGTGATGGCGTCCGTCTGGAAGCAGATCTCCTACAATTTCCTGTTCTTCCTGGCCGGCCTGCAATCGATCCCGAAAAGCGTGATCGAGGCCAGCGCCATCGACGGCGCGCGGCCGGTGCGCCGCTTCTGGACCATCATCTTCCCGCTGCTGTCGCCGACGACGTTCTTCCTGCTGGTGGTCAACGTCGTCTACGTCTTCTTCGACACGTTCGGCATCATCGACGCCGTCACCGGCGGCGGACCCGCCGGCGCCACCACCACCATGGTCTACAAGGTCTATGCCGACGGCCGTCTCGGTGGCGACCTCGGCGGCTCGGCGGCGCAGTCGGTCGTGCTGATGGTCATCGTGATCGCGCTGACCGCGATCCAGTTCCGCTATGTCGAACGCAAGGTGCAGTACTGATGGTCGAGCATCGCCCGCTCACCGATTTCATCGCCTACGCCATCCTGACGCTTGGCATCTTCATCGTCGCTTTCCCGGTTTATCTCGCGCTGGTCGCCTCGACCCATGACGCGGCGACCGTGGTCGGCGGCCACATGCCGGCTGTGCCCGGCAGCCGCACGCTGGAAAATTACTACCGCGCCATCTTCGTCGGCGGCTCGCGCACCAGCCGCGAGCCGGTGGCCAACATGCTGATCAATTCCTTCGTCTCGGCGATCGGCATTGCGGTGGGCAAGATCTTCATCTCGATCCTGTCGGCCTATGCGGTGGTCTATTTCCGCTTCCCCTTCCGCAAGACCGCGTTCTGGATCATCTTCATCACGCTGATGCTGCCGGTCGAAGTGCGCATCTACCCGACCTACAAGGTGGTCGCCGATTTGCGCCTGCTCGACACCTATGCCGGCCTGATCCTGCCGCTGATTGCATCCGCCACCGGCACGCTGCTGTTCCGCCAGTTCTTCATGACCGTGCCGGATGAACTCCTGGAAGCCTCGCGCATCGACGGCGCCGGCCCCTTCCGCTTCTTTTGGGATACGCTCCTGCCGCTGTCGGTGACGACCATGGCGGCGCTGTTCGTCATCCAGTTCATCTATGGCTGGAATCAATATCTCTGGCCGCTTTTGATCACGACGCAGGATTCGATGCAGACCATCGTGATCGGCATCAAGAAGATGCTGGTGGCGACCGACGAATTGGCCGAATGGCAGCTCGCAATGGCAACTGCGGTCCTGGCCATGCTGCCGCCGGTCGCGGTGGTCATATTCATGCAGCGGCTGTTCGTGCGCGGCCTGGTCCAGACGGAAAAGTGAATATGGCGAATAGCGAATGGCGAGTAGCGAATAGGATTTTTCGTTCCCCTCGTCGGCGCGCTCTCTTCTCTATTCGCTACTCCCTATTCGCTGAGAACACTTGATGGCTAATGTAACCCTCCGCAATGTCCGCAAAACCTACCTTGGTGGCTTCGAGGCCATCAAGGGCATCGACTTCGAGGTCGGCGACGGCCAGTTCTGCGTGCTGGTCGGCCCGTCCGGCTGCGGCAAATCCACGCTGCTGCGGATGGTCGCGGGGCTGGAGACCATCACCGGCGGCGAGATCGATATCGGCGGGCGCGTCGTCAACCAGATCGAGCCGGCCGACCGCGACATCGCGATGGTGTTCCAGAACTACGCGCTCTATCCGCACATGAGCGTCTACAACAACATGGCCTACGGCCTGCGCAACCGCGGCATGGCGGAGGGCGAGATCAAGACGCGCGTCGGGGAAGCCGCACGCATTCTCGAGCTCGGCGCAATGCTCGAACGCAAGCCGCGGCAATTGTCCGGCGGCCAGCGCCAGCGCGTGGCGATGGGCCGCGCCATCGTGCGGCAGCCAAAGGTTTTTCTGTTCGACGAGCCGCTGTCGAACCTCGATGCCAAACTGCGCATCGCCATGCGCGTCGAAATCCGCAAATTGCAGCGCCGGCTGTCCACGACATCGATCTACGTCACCCACGACCAGCTCGAGGCGATGACGCTGGCCGACATTCTCGTGGTGATGAACGGCGGCCAGGTCGAGCAGATCGGCAATCCGTTGGAGATCTACCAAAAGCCCGCCACCACCTTCGTCGCCTCCTTCATCGGCGCGCCGCCGATGAACCTGATGCCGCTGCGCTCCGAATTGAAATCGCAACTGGCTGGCGATGCCCGCGCCGCCGAAGCCGGCATCATCGGCATCCGGCCTGAGGACTTTGTGATTTCGAACCAAACGGTGTCCGGTGGCGTGGCGCTCGGCCTCACCGTGGAAGCGATCGAGCGCGTCGGCGCCGAGACCTTCGTCTACGGGACGAGGCAGCAGGAAATGCAGGGGGTAGCCGCCACGCCGGGCGAACTGCCGCCGGGGGAAATCATCGTGCGGATTCCCGGTGCCGTCGGTCCCGCCATCGGCGAGCGAATCAGGGCGGTCGCCGCGCCCGACAAGCTGCATCTATTTACCGCTGATGGAAGGAAGCGGTGTGAGTAGGTCATTCCGGGATGGTCCCAAGGACCAGACCCGGAATCTCGAGATTCTCGGGGCGCAAGGGGCGCCCCATAGTTCGGCGCTTCGCTTCGCCCCGGAATGACGGTGGAAAACCCCACCACCGGCGATTTACGCAGCGTTCAGAGGTGCTTGAACCCTCCCCAAATCACCCCCATATTCCCTCCTGACCGGACGGCAAGTCGGCCGGCCGGTTGAATGGGGCGCCGCAAGGGCCCCTCAAAGTCGCTTCGAGAGGACTTTGTGATGTCTCGTGTTCCTTCGTTATCAAGTCCGTTCCTGCTTGGGTTCGACGAAATTGAGCGTGCGCTCGATCGCGTCGTCAAAGGCGCCGACGGCTATCCTCCCTACAACATCGAGCGGTGTGACCGCGCCAACGGCCAGCCTGAACGGTTGCGCATCACACTGGCGGTAGCGGGTTTTACCCGTGACCAACTCGATGTGACCATTGAGGAAAACCAGCTCGTGATCCGGGGCCGCCAGCAGGACGACAAGGCCCGGCAATACATCCATCGCGGCATCGCCGCGCGCCACTTCCAGCGCACCTTCGTGCTGGCGGAGGGGATGCACGTGCTGGGCGCGGATTTGAAAAACGGGCTGTTGTCGATCGACCTTGCCAGGCCGGAGCCTGAAAGGGTCGTTAAGACAATCGCTATCAATGAGCACGAATAATAGTGGAACAAGGAGCGGACTCGACCGCTTAGTCTCCAGAGGAGTCGAGACCATGAGTGACATGAGTGTGACCTTCGAATCCGAAAAGGTTTCCGTTGAGGCGCTGGCCCATCTTGGTGAAGGCCATATCGCCTACGTGAAACAAGTTCGTTCCGAGGACGTGCCGGGACTGTTTCCGCAAGCGCCGAAAATCGCGCCAGGGCTGAAACTGTTCGCGCTGCATGCCGCCGACGGCACCCCGATCATGCTGACCGACAGCCGGGAAGCTGCGATCGCCAACGCGTGGAGCAACGAGCTTCAGGCGGTCAGCGTGCACTGACGCGGCTCTCGTCGCTGACGCAGCTATTGCTGCTGTCACTGACGAAGCCTCGCCGGCATCGCCTGATCTGATGCCGCGTGAATGCGAGAAGAGAGTTTCGGATACGCGGGCATCGCCCGCGTATCTTCGTTAATAGCAAATTCCAATCCGGCCAGAGCGTTTTCCAGCGAAAGCCTGCCCCGGACTTGATCCGGGGTGGACGCCGGTTCGCGTCAAGAAAACGCGTCAAAACAAGAATCTAGAGCCCGGTTCCGATTCAATCAGAACCGAAAAGGCTCTAGGCCGCGCGCACGGTCGAGAGGAATTTCTCCACTTCGCCCTTGAGATGATTGCTCTGTCCCAGCAGCGAGCGGGCCAGACCGTGCACATGCGTCGATGCCGCGCCGGTATCGGTCGCGCCGCGGTTGACGTCGGTGATGCTGCCCGCGACCTGTGTGGCGCCCTGCGCCGCCTGCTGCACGTTGCGCGAGATCTCCTGGGTTGTTGCGCCCTGCTCTTCCACCGCCGCCGCGATTGCCTGCGAGATTTCCGCGATGCGGCCGATCGTGCCGCCGATTTCCTGGATCGCCGACACCGACTGATTGGTCGCCGATTGCATCTGGCCGATCTGCTCGCTGATTTCCTCGGTCGCTTTCGCGGTCTGCGCGGCAAGCGCCTTGACCTCGGAGGCGACGACGGCAAATCCGCGTCCCGCCTCGCCGGCGCGCGCCGCTTCGATCGTGGCGTTCAGCGCCAGCAGGTTGGTCTGCTCGGCAACCGCGCTGATCATCTTGACCACTTCGCCGATCCGGCTGGCGGACTGGGCGAGATCGGCAATCCGCGCGTTGGTCTGCTCGACCTGGCTGACCGCCTCGCGGGATATCTTGTGCGAATCCTGAACCTGGCGGCCGATCTCAGACACCGACGAGGCCATCTCTTCCGCGGCTGCCGCGGCGGACTGCGCGTTGGCCGAGGATTGCTCCGATGCGGAGGCAACGGTTGCCGAGAGCATCTGGGTCACTTCGGCGGTCTTGGTTAGCTGTCCGGCCGATGATTCGAGTTCGGATGAAGCAGTCGATACGGTCTGGATGATCTTTCCAATCGCGGCATCGAAGCCATCGGCCATCTGCTGCATCGCGACCTTGCGTTCGCCTTCGGCCTTCGACTTCAGACTTGCCTGCTCCTGTTCCATCGACTGAACGCGCAGCGCGTTTTCCTTGAACACCTGAACCGCGCGCGCCATGGCGCCGACTTCGTCGTCGCGGCTGAGGGCCGGGACCGAGACAGAGAGATCGCCGCCGGCAAGACCCTTCATCACGTCGGTCATTGCGGCGATGGGGCGTATGACGCCGAATGCCACACCGAAAATGCCGGCGCCGATGACCAGAAATACCGCGGCCGAAACGCCCCACAGCACCCACGTGAACGTGCTCACGCGCCCCGTCGCCGCGACCTCCGTCGCCGCGTTCTGCTCGGTGGTCTGCTTGACGATGTCGTCGATGATGGCGCGGTGCGCGGTATAGCGTGCAGTGATCTCGGCATAGGATTTCGCCGCAGCCGTGCCGTCGCCCTTGGCGAGCGCAGGCAACAGGCCGTCCTGGATTGCGGTCCAGAAGCGGCGCACCTCGCTGTCGGATTTCTCGACCAGCTTCGTCTTCAGCACCGGATCGAGATCGGATTTGGTCCAGAAATCGTGCCGCTCGTCATATTCCTTCTTGAGCTGCGCAATCCTGTCGCGATGAGCCGAAAGCTTCGCGGGATCGTGCAGCACGAGGGTCGCCTCGAGATAGGCCTCGATGACATATTCGGGCGGCGGCAGGATGTCGGCGATGAGGTCGTTGCCGAGCTTGATCTGGCTATAGAGCGGGCCACCGACCTTGAGCTGCGACAGCGCATAAACGCTGGTGGCAATCACGGCACCGAGGCCTAAGGCGGTAACCAGTCCGAAAATCAAAATTGCGCGCGAAATCGTCAGGCGCAGCGTCATGGCAATGTTCTCCGGGCAAAATGGAAAAAATCCCAGCACCCGAAATAACCGCTATTTAGCTTAAAATTGCGTTTAACCTGTTCTCTACCGAAAAGAGAAACACCGCTCCTAAGGGAATCTAGGCTGCGCTGGCCGGCGGCAGCGCCAGCACCGAATAAATCGCCTGGGCGTCGCGGGAGGCGCGGAGCTTCTTGGCGACGTCCTGATCGCGCAACAGGCGCGCGATCCGCGCCAGTGCCTTCAAATGATCGGCGCCGGCGCCTTCCGGGGCCAGCAGCAGGAAGATCAGGTCGACCGGCTGGCCGTCCATCGCCTCGAAATCGATCGGGCGTTCCAGACGGGCGAACAACCCGAACAGCTTTTCCAGTTTCGGCAGTTTGCCGTGCGGAATGGCGACGCCATAGCCCACCGCGGTGGTGCCCAGTTTCTCCCGCTGCAACAGCACCTCGAACACCGAGCGTTCGTTCTGGCCGGTGAGGGCTGAAGCACGCGCCGCCAGCTCCTGCAGCGCCTGCTTCTTGCTGATGACCTTCAAAGCGGGGAGAATCGCCTCGGGTGCGACCAGATCGGTAATCGTCATGGGGCGTTCCGAGGTGAATTAAACCGTCAGGTTGCGAGGATAGGTTCTAGAACCGGGGCGTCAAGAAGATGAGACGGAGGCGGGGTTAAGCCCGGGTCCCGATTTGCACGGCTTCTACTCCAACGCGCGCGCGGTGCCAACTCCCGAGGGGCCAGTTCCTGCACCCCAATGCTTAAAGCGCGGCGGACCATAGGGAGGGCCAATGGGGGCGTCAATGCCATCGGGCATAGATCTCAGGGGGTAACCGAGGGAGGATCGATCCAGCCGACATTGCCGTCCGGCCGACGATAAATGATGTTCACCCGGCCGCTGGACCCGTGCTGAAACACGATGCAGGCGGCTCCCGTCAGATCGAGTTCCATGACCGCCTCGCTGACCGAAAGCCGTTTCAGCGACGTGGTCGCCTCCGCGATGATGACGGGGCTATAGGATGTGACCTCCTCCTCGCCTCCCGCCGGCGCCTCGATCACATAGCTCGGCGCATCGAGCACCGGGCTATCGATCTCGGCCAGCGCCGCGGAGGCCGCATAGGCCTTGCGGGCCGAGCGGTCCTTCAGCCGGCTCTTGTAGCGGCGCAGGCGCTTCTCGATCATCAAGAGCGCCTGGTCGGCGCTGGCATAGGCATCGGGAGCATTGGAATCGGCCTCCAGCGTAATCCCGGAGTCCAGATGCAGTGCGCAATCGGTGCGGAAGCCGAAGCCGTCCTTGCTCAGCGTGATGTGGCCGGAATAATTGCCATCGAAATATTTCCGCAGGACCTCATCGGTGCGCTCGTTGACGCGCGAACGAAGCGCCTCGCCGATGCTGATGCTCTTCCCGGAGATTCGAAGGGTCATTTGATGCCTCGCTTGATGCCTCGACTGCTCTGGTTTTTGGAGGGTGAATCCTGTCGATGTACCCGTAGCCTCCCCTTCATGGATCATACTCTGGCGGGAACCGAGACTATCGCGATCTGACGCGAACGCAATCAGGCCGGCGCCGTATCGCGGGACCGGTCGGAGGAAGTGGCGGGAGCGGAAAGGGCGTTACCGAGCATGCTCTGTTTGTCGCGGCGGCGCTGGACCGAAGAAGGAATGCGCATGGCTTCGCGGTACTTCGCGACCGTGCGGCGGGCAATATCAATGCCCGATTCACGCAATCGTTCCACGATGGTGTCGTCGGAGAGGATCGCGCTCGGCGCTTCCGCGTCGATCAATTGCTTGATGTGGTGGCGAACCGCTTCCGCCGAATGCGCCTCGCCACCGTCGGCTGAAGCAATCGAGGCGGTAAAGAAATATTTCAGCTCAAAACTGCCGCGATTGGTCGCCATGTATTTGTTGGCGGTGACTCGCGACACCGTGGATTCATGCATCTGGATCGCGTCCGCCACCGCTTTCAAATTCAGCGGTCGCAGATGCGCGACGCCATGGGTGAAGAACCCGTCCTGCTGGCGGACGATTTCGGTGGCGACCTTCAGGATGGTGCGGGCGCGCTGATCGAGCGCGCGCACCAGCCAGGTCGCGTTCTGCAGGCAGTCGCTGAAATAGGATTTGTCGCCGTCCTTGCGGATCGTCTTCGACAGCTCGGTGTAATAGACCTGATTGACCAGCACGCGCGGCAAGGTGTCGCTGTTGAGTTCGACATGCCATCCGCCGTCCGGGCCGGGCCGCACATAGACGTCGGGCACCATGGTCTGCGTGCGCGCCGAGCCGAACTTGAGGCCGGGCTTCGGATCGAGACGCCGGATCTCGCCGATCATGTCGGTGATGTCTTCGTCGTCGACGCCACACAGTTTGCGCAACGACGCAATGTCGCGCCGCGCCAGCAGATCGAGATTTTCCACCAGCGCCTGCATGGCCGGGTCGTAGCGGTTGAGTTCGCGGAGCTGGATCGCTAGGCATTCGCTCAGGTTCCGCGCGCAGACGCCGGGCGGATCGAACGTCTGCAGCACCGCGAGCACGGCATCGACGTCCGCCTGCGAGGCGCCCAGGCGCTCGGCAGCCTGCCCCAGATCCGGCGGCAGATAGCCGGCATCGTCGACCAGATCGATGAGGTACTGCCCGATCATGCGCTGCGCCGGCGCGCTGAAGGCGACCGCGAGCTGTTCGGCGAGGTGGCCGGATAGCGTCACCTCGGCGGCGACGAAGGCTTCCAGATTGTATTCATCGTCGTTGGAGGCGCCCCCGCCCCATTCGGTATAGGCGGTCGGCGCCGCGTCCTGTGCGGCGCGCGCGGCGGCTTCGGCGGGCTCTTCGGAAAAGACGTTGTCGAGCCGGGTGTCGAGCGTCTGCTCGATCTCGGTCCGGCTGCCGAGGTCGCGGTTCAGCCACTCCTCCTGGCCGGGCTCGAAGGTCTCGCTCCCTGGGCCAATGCTCATATCGGAGGCATCGCCGCCGCCATCCTCGCCATAGCTGCCGGAATCGGCGAATTCGGCGCGTTCGGGTGCCGGCTCGCCGGCAACCGGCGGTTCGGGGCCGTCGCTGGCCCGGTCCAGCAGCGGATTGCGCTCCAACTCCTCCTCGACGAAAGCCGAGAGGTCGAGATTCGACAGTTGCAGGAGCTTGATCGCCTGCATCAGTTGCGGCGTCATCACCAGCGACTGCGACTGCCGGAACTCTAATCTCTGCGTCAGCGCCATGAGGCCAAGAACCGATCCACTAAAAGTTGGTCCGATTCTTGCTTATCTTAGTCCAGCGCCCTTGTACACGCCTTGACGAACGCGAAAATTGGGCTAAGGCGCGATCCGCGACTGTGGAAGCCGAGCCGCTCCCGGGCGCGCCAGAAAATTCTGATTGAATGTAATACCTTAGGACTGAACCGCCGATATTTTGGCGGTCGTGCGCTATAGTCGGAATTCCTCGCCAAGGTAAAGACGGCGTACATCCGGATCGTTGACGATCTCTTCCGGACTGCCCTCGGTCAGGATCTGCCCGGCATAGACGATGTAGGCGCGGTCGGTGAGGCCGAGCGTTTCGCGCACATTGTGGTCGGTGATCAGGACGCCGATGCCGCGGTTGGTCAGGTGGCGGACCAGATCCTGAATGTCGCCGACCGCGATCGGATCGATGCCGGCAAAGGGCTCGTCCAGCAGCATGTAGTTCGGACGCGTCGCCAGCGCGCGCGCAATTTCGACGCGGCGACGCTCGCCGCCGGAGAGCGCGATCGATGGCGATTTGCGCAGGCGCGTGATGTTGAATTCATCGAGCAGCGAATTGAGTTCGGCCTCCCGCTTCTTGCGGTTGGGCTCGACGACTTCGAGCACGGCGCGAATATTCTGTTCGACGGTGAGGCCACGAAAGATCGAGGCTTCCTGCGGCAGATAGCCGATGCCGAGCCGCGCGCGCTGATACATCGGCAGTTGCGTCACGTCGTGACCGTCGAGTTCGATGGCGCCGCGATCCGCCTTGATCAGGCCGGTGATCATGTAGAACACGGTGGTCTTGCCGGCGCCGTTCGGGCCGAGCAGGCCGACAGCCTCGCCGCGGCGAACATAGATGCTGACGCCGCGCACCACTTGCCGCGTGCCAAAACTTTTTTCCACGCTATGCACTGCGAGAAAGCCGGGTCGCTTGATCAGGCGCGGCGCTTCGCCGCCATTGGACTTGGGACGCGGTGCCTGCGTGCGGGGGCGCGCTCTGTCCTGGCGCGGCGGTTCGACATGGGGGTCGGGCTGCGGCAATTCCAGCCCGGGCAGCGAAGCCGAACGTGCCATTGGCGGCGCATCGCGCACCGGGCTCGCCAGCATGTCGCCGAAGGAATCGCCGAGCGCGGTGATGTCCTCGCGCGAACGCGCAAAGCCCACAGGGCCGCGTTTCGCGGGGCGTCGACGGAACATGCCGAATAAATCCACCATCCCGCTTCGCTTTAGCCTTTCACGGTGATTCCGCGACGCGCCCGCCGGCGAATCGCTTCGCTAGCGAACCATGAATGAATGGATGTCCCTGCCCAGCGAAACACCCCACCGTGCGCCCTGCCCAGTAGATACAGGCTCGCGCTACCGGCTTCAACCGTGACCGCCCCAAATAATCTTTAAGGCGCTGATCTGGCTTATTTTTTTCCGGGGATCAGCGAGGGTATCTGGACCGGAGCGGGCTTTGCCCCGCCCGATCCCGGCCCGCAATTCTCCCCCTGGATGAACATGCCCTGCACCTTGCCGCTGTCGGATTCGACGCGCGACACGCCGGTCGTCATGTCGACCTTGAGGCGGTCGCCCTTGAGCACGTTCTTGCACTGGGTCAGCACGACCCCGCCCACCATGGTGATGAGGTTGGCCCGCGTGTCGAAAATCGCGGTCTCGCCGGTCACGACCTGGTCCTTCTGCGTGACCACGACGGAGCCCTTGGCTTCGAGCCGGCGGATCGACGAGCTGCCGCCGGGCCCGGGGCTCGCGGACTGCATCGACGCGGATTTCGGCCCCTTGGCCGCGGCGGGCGGCGCGTCCGACGCCGGACCGGAGTCGTAAAACACCACCAGCGACTTCGAGGTCATGGTGGTATCGCCCTGCACGACCTTCACGTTTCCGGAGAAGGTCGCCTCCTTTTTCTTGTCGCGCATTTCGAGCGACGCCGCCTCGATTTGAATCGGCTGATCGCGGTTTTGCGAAAAGCCCTGCATCGCATTCGGCACGCCCGACATGGCGCCTTGCGCGAAGGCGCCATCGGAGGCAGTCAGCGCAAGCACAAGCGCTACTGCCGCAAACCTGCGCGAGAACAACTGCATCATAGATATCATTTCGTGTTGGCGGACTTGCCGCTGATGGACCGCGTCTTCGGCTGCGGCTCAGGCTCGGGAGCAGGTGCCGGAGGACTTTCCATGACCAAGTTCATCACAACATTGCCTTCGAAGCGCACGATCTCGCCGCTGTTGATGATCCTGAGCCGGTCGGCGGTGAGCGTACCGTTCAGCAATTTCACGTCGACATGCTCGTCCGAGATCACCGTTCCCTTGTTGATATCGACATAGGCCTGCGACAGTTTCGCCTCGTAGCCGGTGGAGGATTGCAGAAAGATGTCCTTGCGCAGATCGAGCATCTGCTGCTTGCTGTCGAAAAATCCCGTGCGGGCATCCATCGTCACGGTGCTCGTGTCCTCCATCATGACCTTGGCCCGCAACGTCTGGAGTTCGACGTGATCGGGGTTGGCCAGATCCTGGATCGCCGCCTTGGCCCACAATTCGTATGGGCGCTGGTCGGTGGAGAAGCCGGCAAGGTGCGGCGTTTCCATGGTGATCTTGGTGCCTGACACCACGAGATTGCCGATGTCGACCGGCAGCTTCGAGAGCCCCGTGATGCGGAACGGGTTGAAGATCGAGATCGCGACGATCCCGGCCATGGCCAGCAGCACCGCCGCCGGGACCGCGACCCGCAGCACCCGCACCATCCGGCTGTGGCGGGCGGCCGCGGCAAAACGGGCCTCCATTCCGGTGGCAAAGGCTGGGTTCTGTATCGAGTTCACCGCGGCTCCAAAGACGCCCAAGGGAGCGTCATCCTACCCGCAATCGCGGGATTATGCAGCCCGGACACTCGCGATGAGTGTGACCGAAACGGGGCGGAAGCGGACTATTTAACCGTGTCCCGGACGCGGTGCAGCGTTCTTCACGCTGCTCCGCAGAGCCGGGACCCAGCGCCCGACGTGTGGAAACATGGGCCCCGGATCAGCAGCGCATCACCATAGCGCTTCGAAGACGCGCGTAAACGCAGCGTCCGGGGCACGCATCACGAATGCGCGAAGATGTCCTCGGCCTCCCAGCCGCCGAGATCGAGTTTTGCCCGGGTCGGCAGGAAGTCGAAACAGGCCTGTGCCATCGCCGTGCGCCCCTCGCGCGCCAGCATGGCATCGAGCCGCTCGCGAAGGCCATGCAGATGCAGCACGTCAGACGCGGCATAGGCGAGCTGCGCCTCGCTCAAACTCGCTGATCCCCAGTCGCTCGACTGCTGCTGCTTCGACAGATCGATGTTGAGCAGCTCGCGCACCAGGTCCTTCAGGCCGTGGCGGTCGGTATAGGTGCGGCTCAGCCGCGAGGCGATCTTGGTGCAATAGACTGGCTGCGGCATCACGCCGAAGGTGTTGTAGAGCACGGCGACATCGAAGCGGGCGAAGTGGAAGATCTTCGTGATGGCCGGATTGGCGAGCAGCGCCTTCAGGTTCGGCGCGTCGGTATGGCCCTTGGGGATCTGGATGACATCAGCGCTGCCATCGCCGTTCGACATCTGCACCACGCAGAGCCGGTCACGATGCGGATTGAGCCCCATGGTCTCGGTATCGATCGCCACCGAATCCTTGTAGCGGGACAGATCGGGCAGGTCGCCACGATGCAGGCGGATTGTCATGAAGGGAAGCCTCGTGTCTTCAGTCGATTCGACGGAAACACTAGCGCCCGAAACCGCCGGAGGCGAGCGGCTGGGCACGGCTTATAGGGCAGGAAATGGCCGCTTCGTGACGATTTTATTCCCATTTCCAGCGTTCGGCTGTTTTGCGCGCCGTTGAGCGGAGGCGGCGTTCGCGGCGAGCGGCTGGCCGAAGCCGCCGGAAAATCCGTGAGCTTGGATCCGGGGGCGGCGCCGGCCCGATGCTCCGGATTTCGATTGACGCCCAAGGCGGAGCGGACCGCCTAGCATCAAGGCCGCAGGTGTCTCAACTCATTGGGGCAAGGGCAATGGTGCCCAGGAAAGGACTCGAACCTTCACGGCCGTGAAGCCACTGGCACCTGAAGCCAGCGCGTCTACCAATTCCGCCACCTGGGCCCGGGCGGGTTAGTAAGGATCAGTCACGCGCTTGTCAAATCGCTTCAATGCCATCCGAAATACGCTGTACAGCGGAGCCGTGTTGGCGTATCGCGAATCCGCTAAATCCCACCGATATCTTCGAATTTGACCGGCAGGAATTGACCCCGATGGCATTGCACGCGGCAGCGAACCTGGAAACGCTCATCACGGTGTTTGGCGGATCGGGCTTTCTGGGGCGAAACGTGGTCCGGGCGCTGGCCAAGCGCGGCTATCGGATTCGGGTGGCGGTGCGGCGGCCCGAACTGGCGGGGCACCTGCAACCGCTCGGCCGGGTCGGCCAGATCCACCCCGTGCAGGCCAATCTGCGCTACCCGGCTTCGGTGGAGGCGGTGATGCGCGGTTCCGAAACCGTGGTCAACCTGATCGGCACCCTGGCCGAGAGCGGCGCGCAGACCTTCGACGCGGTGCAGACCAAAGGCGCCGAAACCATCGCCAAGGCCGCCGCCGCCATCGGCGCGCAGATGGTGCATGTATCGGCGATCGGCGCCGACGAGAATTCGCCGTCGGCCTACTTCCGCTCCAAGGCTTTAGGCGAGAAGGCCGTGCTGGCGGCAGCGCCATCGGCCACGATCCTGCGGCCGTCGCTGCTGTTCGGGCCCGAGGATCAATTCACCAACCGCTTTGCGTCGCTCGCCCGGATATCGCCGTTCCTGCCGCTGATCGGCGGCGGCGAGACGCGGATACAGCCGGCCTATGTCGCCGACGTCGCCGACGCGGTCGCCGACGCCGCCGAGGGCAAGACCAAGCCGGGCGCGACCTACGAGCTCGGCGGGCCAGATGTGCTGACCATGCGCGAGATCATGGAAATCATCCTCAAGATCACCGACCGCAAGCGCATGCTGGTTTCGTTGCCGTGGGGACTGGCGAGGCTAAAGGCGCAGTTCCTGCAATTCGCGCCGGCTCCGTTGAAGCTGACGCCGGACCAGGTGGCGATGCTGCAAGTCGACAATGTCGTCTCTGACGAAGCGAAGGCGGCTGATCTGACACTGCAGGGGCTCGGCATTACGCCGGAAGCGATGGAAGCGATCGCCCCGCAATATCTCTGGCGCTTCCGCGCCGCCGGGCAGTTTCAAAGGAAGAGCGCGTAGTTTTTTTGTAGGGTGGGCAAAAGCGAAGCGTGCCCACCATCGCGAGCGCAATGCTGGATGGTGGGCACGGCGCAAGAGCGCCTTTGCCCACCCTACCATTCTCGACCTACTTCCCCAGCGCCAGCGCGATCAGGCCGAGCGTGCCGATGGCGACGCGCCACCACGCAAAGAACGTGAATCCGTGGCGGGTGACATAGGTGAGGAACGTCTTCACCACGATCGCCGCGGTGATGAACGAGACCACGAAGCCGACCGCGATGATGCCGATGTGATCGGTCGTCATCTCGGCGCGGTTCTTGTAGAAATCATAGGCGAACGCGCCGATCATGGTCGGGATCGCGAGAAAGAACGAAAACTCCGCGGCCGATCGCTTGTCACCGCCGAGCAGCATCGCCGCCACGATGCTGGCGCCGGAGCGCGAGACGCCGGGAATCATCGCCACGCATTGCGCGATGCCGATCCACAGATACATCAGCAGCGGATAGCGCGTGGCGTCATGCTGTGTCGGCTTGAGATAGAGTTGATCGACCCACAACAGAATTGCGCCGCCGACGATCAGGGTGAAGCACACCACCCATGGATTGAAGAGAAACTCCTTGATGTACTTGCCGGCAACCAGGCCGATGACCACCGCCGGCAGAAACGCCAGCAATACGCCGATCACGAAACGACGGTCGTCGGGGTTGGTGAACATGCCTAGCGCGACGCGCGACAATTTGACGAAATAGAGCATGACGATGGCGAGGATCGCACCGAGCTGAATCAGCACGACAAAGCTCTGCCAGAACGCGCCCTCGCCAAGCCCGAAGAATCGTTGCGCGACCAGCATATGGCCGGTCGACGAAACCGGAAGGAATTCCGTGACGCCCTCGATGATGCCGAGAATCACCGCCTTCACTACATCCGACATCATGATGGGGGTCCGTTTTGACTGGAAAAACCGCGTCCTTCTCGCCTATTCATCCCGATGCCGCAATCGCAAAAAAACGCCAAAGACAGTTGCCTCTTGCGCCGGCTTGGCTATAGCGTTTTCGAGCGAACTGAATCCCGGTTCGCGCAAACAAAACGCGTCAAAACAAAGGCTACAGCCTATTCGGTTCTGATTTCAGGCAGAACCGAATAGGCTCTGGTATCGCGATTCGCATGACGCGGCTTGACCGCTCGGGTTCCTTGAGCGTCGCCGCGAATTGTTCAAGGATTTCATGTACACGCTCTATCATCATCCGTTCTGCCCGCATTCGCGCTTCATTCGCCTGGTGCTGGGCGAACACGGCCTCGACCTGCGCCTGGTGGAAGAGCGACCCTGGGAACGGCGTGAAGGGTTTCTCGCGCTCAATCCCGCGTGCACCACGCCGGTATTGATGGCTGACGGCTTTCCGCCGATTCCCGGCGCTGGCGTCATCGCCGAATATCTCGACGAGACGCACGGCCTGGAGGCCGGCGAGCGGCGGCTGCTGCCGGCGTCGATGGCGGAACGCGTCGAGGTGCGCCGGCTGATGGCGTGGTTCAACGAAAAATTCTTCGAGGAGGCATCGAACCCGCTGGTAACCGAGCGCATCTATAAGCGTTTCATGAGCGAGGAGAATGGCGGCGGCGCGCCGGCGGCGGACGTGATCCGCGCGGCCAAGGTCAATGTGCGCTATCATCTGGCCTATATCGGCTGGCTGGCGCAGACGCGGAATTTCCTCGCCGGCGACCGGCTGAGCTACGCGGATCTCGCCGCCGCGGCGCACCTTTCGGCGATCGATTATCTGGGCGATGTGCCATGGAGCGAGGACGAAGCGGCAAAGGCGTGGTACGCGCGGGTGAAATCCCGCCCGTCGTTCCGCCCGCTCTTGAGCGAGTGGCTGGCGGGCGTACCGGCGTCACGCACCTACGTGGACCTCGACTTCTGAACAAGGCCGTCAAGCTCGCCGCCAGCGATCTAAAGTCCGCGCTCGTGCGCGAAGCCGCGACGCTCGGTTTCGATTGCATCGGCGTCACCGATCCCGGCGCGCTCGGCAATACCGGAAAGTATTTCCGCGAGTTCCTCGATGCCGGCGCGCATGGCGACATGGACTGGCTCGCCGCTCAGCCCGAGCGGCGGATGGATCCGCGCGTGCTGTGGCCGGGCGTGCGGTCGATCATCATGCTCGGCTTCAATTACGGACCCGATGACAATCCGCTCGCGCTTCTCGAAAGGCGCACGCGCGGCGCAATCTCTGCCTATGCCCAGGGCGATGACTATCACGACGTGATCAAGAAGCGCCTGAAGACACTGGCGCGGTGGCTGGTCGCGGCGTCTGGCGAGGAAGTGAAAGTGTTCATCGATACGGCAGCGGTGATGGAAAAGCCGCTGGCGCAGGCGGCGGGGCTCGGCTGGCAAGGCAAGCACACCAATCTCGTCTCGCGCGAGTTCGGCTCATGGCTGTTTCTCGGTGCGATCTTCACCGCCGCCGAGCTGCCGCGCGACACCGCCGACACCGACCATTGCGGAACCTGCAATGCCTGCCAGGAGATCTGCCCGACTGCTGCGTTCCCCGCACCTTACAAGCTCGATGCGCGACGCTGCATTTCCTATCTGACGATCGAGAACAAGGGGCCGATCCCGCGTGAATTCCGCAAAAGCATCGGCAACCGCATCTATGGCTGCGACGATTGCCTCGCCGTGTGCCCGTGGAACAAATTCGCGCAAAAAGGCCAAGAAACCAAACTCGCCGCGCGCGCGGAACTGCGCGCGCCTTCGCTGGCAGTGTTGGCGCGGCTCGACGACGCTGCATTTCGCGGGCTGTTTACGAAATCGCCTGTCAAGCGCATCGGCCGTGACCGTTTTGTCCGCAACGTGCTGATCGCGATCGGCAATGCTGGGGATGCGGCGCTGGCGATTGAAGCAGAGCGATTGCTTGACGATGCAAGCCCGCTCGTGCGCGGCGCAGCGGTATGGGCGCTGTCGCAATTGATGGAGCGGGAGAGATTCGACGCGCTGGCTGCGAGGGCGATAAGCGCTGAGACGGATGAAGAAGTGATCGAGGAGTGGAGACTCACCAGCACCGCTACCAGACCCTCATCCTGAGGTGCGCGAAGCGCGTCTCGAAGGACGAGGCCACTAGCCGGCCTCATGGTTCGAGACGGCGCAAGGGCGCCTCCTCACCATGAGGGTCGCAATGCACGCCACCGGCGGCGCACCTGAGAACCTCGAGATTCCGGGTTCGCGCTTCGCGCGCCCCGGAATGACGGTGCTCACTCCGCCAAATGCCGCTTCATCTCCGGCCGCGCCTTCAGCGCTACGCCCTGCTTGGCAACGATCTTGGCAATCCGCTCCGGCGCAAATTTGAGATCGACGAACGCCGGCGCGGTGTTGGCGACCTCGTGATATTCCATGATCCTGCCGTCGCGCAGCCGCATGATCGCGACGCCCTCGAACATCGCCCGCGCACCTTCAGCCTCCGGCAGCGTCGAGCGATAGCTGAACGTGTAACGCGCATAGAGCGTGTGGCCGTCAGTGACGGGATCATGCATGTCCCAGCGAAAATCAGTCGCCGTGCGATAGAACCAGTCGTCGATCATGTCAGCGATTTTGGCCCGGCCTTCAAACGCGCCATAGAACACGTCGTGATAGACGCCGTCCTCCGTAAACAGTTCCGCGAACGCCTTGCCGTTGCGCTGCTCGACCGCGTCACAGAAGGCGCGGAGCATGGTGGATGTGTTCATGGTGTTGTCTCCGGGTCGCTGCCTCTCCCCTTCTGGGAGAAGGAAGAGAAGATCACCCCATCTCTGCCACCGCAGCGATGATCCGCGCGATGTCTTGCAGGCGGGACAGGCGGTGGTCGCCGTCCTGGATCATGGTCAACACCACGTCCTCGGCCGGCAACCGGTGCGCCAGCGCGAAGGCGTGCTGCCAGGGCACGTCGGGATCCTGCGCACCCTGCAGGATGCGCACGGGGCATCCGACCTCGATGGCGCTGCCGAGCAGGAGATGATTGCGGCCCTCCTCGATCAGCGCGCGCGTGATCGGATAGGGTGCGCCGTCACCATACTCCGACGGCCGCATCCACACGCCCTTGGTCCGGATCTCCTCGCGGACCTCGTCGGAAAAATTGTTCCACATCAATTGCTCGGTGAAATCAGGCGCCGGTGCGATCAGCACCAGCCCGGCAAGCTTCGCAGGCGCCGCATCACGGTCGGCAATGGCGCGCGCCAGCAGGAGCGCCAGCCAGCCGCCCATCGATGAACCGATCACGACCTGCGGGCCCCGGCAGAACTGCTCGAATACCGCAACGCTGTCTTCCAGCCAGCGTCCGATGGTGCCATCGATGAAAGCGCCGCCCGATTCGCCATGGCCGGAATAATCGAATCTAATACAGGCCCGGCCATGTTCCGCGGCCCAGGCGTCCAACGCGAGCGCCTTGGTGCCCCGCATGTCGGAATTGAAGCCACCGAGCCAGAATAGCCCGGGCCCGCTGCCGGCGCGGGCGCGCACCGCGATCCGGCGGCCGGCGGCGCCCTCTCCGACCTCGATAAAGGACGGTTCCTGGTCGATTGGCGCTGAATTTGTCGTTGAATCAGTCATTGGATCGGTCACTCTCGCCTTGCCGCTTTGTCCGCGAGCGCGCTCTATCGGTCAAGCATGAGAGCGCCCGGCGCTTGCGGATCAGGCCGCCGCGCTATATTTGCCGGACGTGACCGAAATGCCTCGCATTTGACGGTTTTCGGGCGCAGATCGTGAGTTCGCTTGCTGTCTTGAGCGTATTGCTTCAAACTACGGCCCTTCTTTCACAACTTTGGAGAGTTACCCATTCGCCGTCCCAACAGAGCCCCGCCCGCTGCAACCAAAGACGGGCCGCGCACCAACGATGATATCCGCAACGCGCAGATCCAGCTGATCGATCAGAACGGCACCAACCACGGAACGGTCGAGACCGTGGTCGCCATCAAGATGGCCCTTGAGGCGGGCATGGATCTTGTCGAGATTTCGCCGAACAACAATCCTCCCGTCTGCAAGATCATGGACTACGGGAAGTTCAAGTATTCGGCACAGAAGAAAGCCGCCGAGGCGCGCAAGAAGCAGAAGATCGTCGAGATCAAGGAGATCAAGCTGCGGCCGATGATCGACGATCACGATTACGACGTGAAAATGCGCGCCATGCAGCGGTTCTTCGAGGAAGGCGACAAGGTCAAGATCACCTTGCGCTACCGTGGCCGCGAAATGGCGCACCAGGAAATCGGCACCAAGCTTCTGGACAAGGTGAAGGCCGACGTCGCCGAATTCGCCAAGGTCGAGCAGGACGCCAGATTCGAGGGACGCCAGGTCGTGATGGTGCTGGCGCCGCGCTAGCTATCGCCTATCGTTGTCGCCCCCGCGAAAGCGGGGGCCCATAACCACCGCACTTCATTGATAACAAAAGCCGTCTCCCACCCTGCCCGGATGGGAGGCTGCGGCCCCACGATGAGCGCAACTGCACTCACGCTCGTGGTCCCTGCGTTCCGCAGGGACCACAGAGAGAATCATGTCCGCGTGGCCTGCCAGGTGCCGCTGCAACGGTCGCCGGTATGATGCCGCTCCACGCGCCCGCACCGCTGACGCCGGCGAGCCGGCCGCCGCCAGAGGCCTTGGAGGCGCCGACGGAAACCTTGACCGCAACCGCGCCGGTGCGATTGACCGAACCGGAAACCCGGCCACCGCCGGCCGACGACACGCGGTTACCGGCGACAGTGAAGGGGACGCTGTATCCGGAACTGCAATTGCCTCGCGTCGTCGCGAAGATCACGTTCCAGGTGCCGTCATAGACGCCCGCGGCCCTTTTGTTGGCCGCATCGGCACCACCAGGCGTGGCCACCGCGGCAAGTGCTGCGAACACGGGAAGCCAGCGCAGGGAGCGCAGGCCGGGAAACGCGTTAAAACAGGCAATCGATCGCTGAAATCGGGTCATTCTTCCTGCTCCGCACCGAGGTGATTGACGACATCACGGCGTTGGTAACGGCACCGCCCCCCGCGGTTCATCGTTGCCATTTGGCGTTTCCTCTGCCATAAGCCCGACCTTCATCGCCCGGCTGATCAAGGGCTGCCGTGTCGATGTCCGTGCGGGTTGCCTCGCTTTTTGGGAAAAACCTGAGCACTTTCAACGCTCTAACGAGCATTTTAAGCCGCAGAAGCGCCCCTCGGGCGCGTTTTTCTGCGGCCACAGGAGAGCCAAATGCCCAAGCTGAAGACCAAGTCAGGCGCTAAAAAGCGCTTCAAGGTGACTGCCACCGGCAAAGTGATGCACGCCCAGCGCGGCAAGCGCCACGGCATGATCAAGCGGACGAAGAAGCAGATTCGTCAGCTCCGCGGCACCCGCGTGCTGTTCAAGACCGACGGCGACAACGTCAAGAAGTACTTCTTGCCGAACGCCTGATCGCGTTCACGTCATTACAGCCGAGCCGCGCCCGCGCGGCGATCCCGTCATCTTATTTCTGATCAAGGATACCAGTCATGTCTCGCGTCAAACGCGGTGTGACCGCTCACGCCAAGCATAAGAAAGTCTACAAGGCCGCCAAGGGTTTTTACGGCCGCCGCAAGAACACCATCCGCGCCGCCAAGGCCGCGGTCGAGAAGGCCGGGCAATACGCGTTCCGCGACCGCAAGCGCAAGAAGCGCACCTTCCGTGCGCTCTGGATCCAGCGTCTCAATGCCGCCGTGCGCCCGTACGGCATGACCTACAGCGTCTTTATCAACGGCCTCTCGAAGTCGGGCATCACGGTGGATCGCAAAGTGCTGTCGGATCTCGCCATCAACGAGCCGGCGGCGTTCCAGGCGATTGCCGAGAAGGCCAAGGCCGCGCTGGCGGCCTAATTCGCAATCGCTGCGGCGTTCTTGCAATTCCGGTGTCATGCCCCGCCTTGTGCGCAATTGCGCACTGGGGCGGGCATCCAGTAACCACCGACCGACATTTTGACTCCGGGGGTTACTGGATCATCCGCCTTCCGCCTTCGCTCGTTGAGCTTCGGCGGACAAGTCGCGGATGGTGAGGGTCCCGTTTGGACTGCGAGCGCGCGTTGCCCAAAGGTACCGTCGCCATGTCCGACCTAGCTCAACTCGAATCCCAAATTCTCAGCCAGATCGCCGCCGCCGGCGACGAAGCGGCGCTTGAAGCCGTGCGTGTCGCGGCGCTCGGCAAGAAGGGCTCGATCTCCGCGCTGCTCGCCACCCTGGGCAAGATGTCGCCGGACGAGCGCAAGACGCAAGGCGCCGCGATCAACCTCGCCAAGGACAAGGTTACACAGGCGCTCACAGCACGCCGCGACATCCTGAAGTCGGCCGCACTCGATGCCCGGCTTGCCTCCGAGACCATCGACGTCACCTTGCCGCTGCGCGAGACGCCTGCCGAACAGGGCCGCATCCATCCGCTGAGCCAGGTCTTCGAGGAGGTCAACACGATCTTCGCCGATATGGGATTTGCGATCGCCGAAGGTCCCGACATCGAGACCGACGACTACAACTTCACCAAGCTGAACTTCCCCGAGGGCCATCCGGCGCGGGAGATGCATGACACCTTCTTCTTCAATCCGAAGGAAGATGGTTCGCGCATGCTGCTGCGTACCCACACCTCGCCGGTGCAGGTGCGCACGATGTTGTCGCAGAAGCCGCCGATCCGCGTGGTTTGCCCGGGCCGCACCTATCGCATCGATTCGGACGCGACGCACACGCCGCAATTCCACCAGGTCGAAGGACTCGTCATCGACAAGGGCTCGCATCTCGGCCACCTCAAATGGATCCTGCACGAGTTCTGCAAGGCGTTCTTCGAGGTCGACCACATCAACATGCGGTTCCGCCCGTCGTTCTTCCCGTTCACCGAACCCTCGCTCGAGGTCGACATCCAGTGCCGGCGCGACAAGGGCGAGATCCGTTTCGGCGAAGGCGAAGACTGGCTGGAGATTCTCGGCTGCGGCATGGTGCATCCGAACGTGCTGCGTGCCTGCAGCATCGACCCTGATGTCTATCAGGGCTTTGCCTGGGGCATGGGCATCGACCGCATCGCGATGCTGAAATACGGCATGTCCGACTTGCGGCAATTGTTCGAGAACGACGTGCGCTGGCTCTCGCATTACGGCTTCAAGCCGCTCGACGTCCCGACGCTCGCGGGGGGATTGAGCACGTGAGCGCAGTCGCTGTGAAATATCAGGGCTTGCGCGCCTTTGTGCCCGCCCTCACCACCGTATTCGCGGAGAGAGCCCCCACCCTGACCCTCCCCCGCGAGCGGGAGAAGGGACAAGAGAAACCATCGTCATGAAATTCACGCTCTCCTGGCTGAAGGAACATCTCGACACCGACGAGCCCTTGGAAAAGCTCGCCGACAAGCTCACCATGATCGGGCTCGAGGTCGAAAGCATCGAGGACAAGGCGAAGGCGCTCGCGCCATTCTCCATCGCGCGGGTGATCTCGGCCGAGCAGCATCCCAATGCCGATCGTCTGCGGGTCTGCATGGTCGACACCGGCGATGGTGCTGCGCCGGTGCAGGTGGTCTGCGGCGCGCCGAATGCGCGCGCGGGGCTCGTCAGCGTATTCTCAGCCCCCGGCACGTTCATCCCGGGCAAGAACATCACGCTCGGCGTCGGCACCATCCGAGGCGTCGAAAGCCGCGGCATGCTGTGCTCGGCGGCGGAGCTGCAGCTTTCCGAGGACCATGACGGCATCATGGAGCTGCCGGCTGATGCGCCGATCGGCAAGGGTTATGCCGAATGGGCAGGCCTCGGCGATCCCGTGCTCGAAATCAACCTCACGCCGAACCGGCAGGACTGCACCGGGGTGCACGGTATCGCGCGCGATCTCTCTGCTGCCGATATGGGCAAGCTGATCGATCCCGGCATCAGGCCGGTCAGGGGCGAATTCCCCTGCCCGGTGAAGGTCGCCGTCGAAGATGCGACGCTGTGTCCGGGCTTTGCGCTGCGGCTGGTGCGCGGCGTCAAGAACGGGCCCTCGCCGGAATGGCTGCAGAAGCGCCTTGCCGCGATCGGCTTGCGGCCGATCAATGCGCTGGTCGACATCACCAACTTCATGACCTACGACCGCGCCCGGCCGCTGCATGTGTTCGACGCCAGGAAGGTGACGGGCAATCTCACCGTGCGCCGCGCCAAGGAAGGCGAGAGTCTGCTGGCGCTCGACGGCCGCACCTACACGCTCGATCCCTCGATCTGCGTGATCGCGGATGAACACGGCGTCGAATCGCTCGCCGGCATCATGGGCGGCGAGACTTCCGGCTGTGACGAGAATACGTCAGACGTGCTGATCGAATCGGCGCTGTGGAACGAGATCAACATCGCGCAGACCGGGCGCAAGCTCGGCATCAATTCGGATGCGCGCTATCGCTTCGAGCGCGGCGTCGATCCGGCCTTCATGGTGCCGGGGCTCGAGCTTGCGACCAAAATGGTGATGGAGCTCTGCGGTGGCACGCCATCCGAGACCGTGGTCGTCGGCAAGGCGTTCGGCGACGACCGCATCATCGATTTCCCGCTCGCCGAGGTGAAGCGCCTCGCGGGAATCGAGGTGCCGCTGGTCGAGATGCGGCGCATCCTCGGCCATCTCGGCTTCATGGTTGCCGGCAACGGCCCGGTCGTGAAGGTCGCCGTTCCCTCCTGGCGCACCGACGTTCACGGCAAGGCCGACATCGTCGAGGAAATCGTCCGCATCGTCGGCGTCGATAAGGTGCCGGAGACGCCGTTCGAGCGCGGCGACGAAGCGCGCAAGCCGGTGCTGACCACTATCCAAAGCCGCACCCGCCGCGCCAAGCGCGCACTCGCCGCGCGCGGCATGGTGGAAGCCGTGACGTGGTCGTTCATCTCCCAGCCGCAGGCTGAGACGTTCGGTGGCGGTCAGGCAGAACTCGCGCTGGCCAACCCCATCGCTTCCGATCTCTCTGACATGCGGCCGAGCCTTTTGCCGGGCCTCGTCGCCGCGGCGCAGGCCAATGCCAACCGCGGTTGCTCCGACGTCGCGCTGTTCGAGGTCGGCCAGATATTTAAGGGCGACAAGCCCGAGAACCAGTTCGTTGCCGCCTCAGGCGTGCGCCATGGCTTTGCGTCGTCGAAGGGCATGGGCCGGCATTGGTCCGGCTCTGCCCAGGCCGATGCACTCGACGCCAAAGCCGATGCGTTCGCGGTGCTCGCGGCGGCCGGCGCGCCGATGCAGGCGCTGCAGATCGTGCCAGGCGGCGCAAGTTGGCTGCATCCGGGTCGCTCCGGCACCATCCAGATCGGACCGCAGAACGTGCTGGGCTATTTCGGCGAGCTGCACCCACGTACGCTGGAGGCGCTCGGCGCCGATGGCCCGATGATCGCGTTCGAGGTGATCCTCGACCGCATTCCCGACGCCAAGAAGAAGCTGACCCGCGCCAAGCCGTTGCTCGAGCTCTCCGCGTTCCAACCGGTATCGCGCGACTTTGCGTTCATCGTCGATCGCACTGTGAAGGCCGGCGACATCGTGCGCGCGGCGCAAGGCGCGGACAAGAAGCTGATTACGGACGTAGCCGTATTCGACGTCTATGAGGGCAAGGGCATCGATCCGGCCAAAAAGTCGATCGCGATCGCCGTGACGATCCAGCCGCGCGAGAAGACGCTGACGGATCAGGAGATCGACGCCGTAGCGGCGAAGATCGTGGCGGAGGTGACGAAGAAGACCGGCGGCACGCTGCGGGGATGAGCCGACGGGTCTGACGGGACAACCGCACGACGAGCTGCAACCTCTCCCGCTTGCGGGGGAGGTCGCATCGCATCGAACGATGCGATGCGGGTGGGGGCTCTCTCTCCACTCGAACAGTCTCATTTGTTGCGACACCCCCATCCCAGCCTTCCCCCGCAAGCGGGAGAAGGAGCTCACCTCTGATGCGGTTGCAGCTCAACCCAATCTCAGGCGCTAAAGAATGAACTCGCTTGGCCTGATTCCCCCTGACGTCAGCCTCAACGCTGCAATCGCGATTTGCGTCGTCGCCTTCGTTTCGGGCACGGCGCGAGGTTTTTCCGGCTTCGGCTCGGCGTTGATCTTCATGCCGCTGGCCAGCTCGATCGCCGATCCGCGTCTGGTGGCCGCGCTGCTGCTGATCATCGATTTCGTTGCCGCCGCGCCGTTGCTGCCGAACGCGTGGGAGAAGGCCGACCGCAAGGCGACTGCGGTCATAGTGTTGGGCGCGCTGATCGGCGTGCCGATCGGCACCTATTTCCTGAGCCGCCTCGAACCGGTAACGACGCGCTGGATCATTTCCGTCTTCGTGTTCGCATTGCTGCTGCTACTGCTCTCGGGCTGGCGTTACCGCGGCAAGGACCACGCGGCGGTTTCGATCGGCATCGGCGGACTATCGGGCTTTTGCAGTGGCCTCGCCCAGACCGGCGGCCCACCGATCGTCGGTTATTGGCTCGGCCGGCCGATTCCGTCAGTGGTTGCCCGCGCCAATATCGTGCTGTTTTTCGGCGCTTCGGATTTCTTCTCCGCCGTGAGTTACGCCGCGACCGGGCTGATCACGATGGATGCGATCAAGTTCGCGCTGGTGGTCGGCCCCGTCTACGGCATCGGCGTCTGGTTCGGCGCGTCGCTGTTCGGCAAGGCCAGCGAAGCCGTATTCCGCTCGATCTGCTACGCGCTGATCGCGGCTGCGGTGATCTTCGGCCTGCCGGCGCTGGATGGTGTTTTGCGGTGACGAGCGAGCTGCGTAGGGTGGGCAAAGCGAAGCGTGCCCACCATCCCGCGCGCGGTGTGTGTTGTGGTGGGCACGGCGCAAGTGCGCCTTTGCCCGCCCTACGGCATCACGATTCCGGCGCTAGCCGATCACCAGATCGCAATACGCATATCCGTCGCGCGCGACGCACTCTCCGGTCATCACCGCCACCCGCCGCGAAAACATCGGCCCTGCCACGACGCAGGTGTGAAACTCGCCATTCTCGCCGCAGGGGTCGATGCCCTCCGGCAGATCGGCGAGCAGCGTTGCGTCGAATTTGCGACCGGCAAATTCCGCCGGCAGCTTCTTCAGATCGACGGTCGCAATGTGGGCTTCCAGCCCGCTTGCGATCATTGCTCGCGCGAGCTCCGGCGTTGGCCGCTCCCAGAGCGGAAACACCGGCGTGATTCCGGTGCCCGCCAGCTTCTGTTCGCGATAGGCGCGGATGTCAGCCAGGAACAGATCACCGAAGATCATGTGCGTGACGCCACTGGCTGCCGCTTGCGCGACCGCCTCACCCATTCGCGCCTCGTAGATCTCGTTCGGACAGGGATAGGGTATAGGCACGATCCGCTGCGAGAGGCCGGCAGCCTCGCATTGCGCCTGCAATATCTCCTGCCGCACACCATGGATCGAAACGCGGCCGAACGTCTCGGTCACCGTGGTCAGCGCGCCGATCACCTCGAATTCGCCCGCGCGCATCACTTCATGAAGCGCAAAGGCTGAATCCTTGCCGCTCGACCAGGAGATCAGTGCTTTGGGACGGGCCATCAGTTGATCGGAGACGGTGCACGCCGCCGCTGCCGCTGCTTCGCCGGCCGCGCCTCCGGCTCGGGATCCTTCAACGCGCCGATCCGCCGCAGTGCCGCCTCTGCCGCGCGCTCGCCGCTCTCCCAGGCGCCGTCGATCGTTCCCCACAGCGTTTCATGGGTCGCTTCGCCGGCGATATACATGCAGCCGATCGGTTCGGTCAGAACCTTTCGCGAGGATTGCCCCCCAGGACCGGCTGCGGACATCGCACCGAGCGCGAACGGCGCGGCGTTCCAGCGCGTCGCGCTCGATTTCGTCACCGCGGCGGCCGCCTCGCTGCCGTACAGTTTTGTCAGCCATTCCACTGCAAACGCCACCATCGCCTTCTCGCCCTGCGCGGAAAGATCGCGGCCGAACGAGCCGCCGACATCAAGGATGCAGAGCGACGAGCCGCCGATATTGGCTGATATCAGCGCCGTCTTGGTCGAACTGCTCTGCTCGATGACGACGTCGTCACGGGCGAGGCCGAGCGGATTGCCCGCCATCTGCAGGGCGATCCGGTCGTAGCTGCCGAGGCTGAGTTTCGAAGCCGCGTCGAGCATGCGCTTCGGAATGTCGGGCGCGAATTTGATATTGCCGGCCGCCAACACGTTGCTCGACACTGTGACGACGGCTGCGCGGGCGACGATCTTTCCGGCAGGTGTTTCCACCATGACGTCGCGGTTGCTCCAGACGACGCGATTGGCGGGCGTCGACAGCGCTACCGGCACCTGCTCGCCGAGTTTTGCGATCAGCGTGCCCAGTCCCTGGCGGCAGCCGATCGCGATGTTGCGGTCCTGCGCGCGCGACTTGTCGCCGACCGAGACGTCGTTCAGATCCTTGCCGGAGAAGCCGGCCCCCAGCACAAATTCCGCCGTGCCCGCCCAAACGCCGAGATCCTTCGGCAGCACGGAGGCACAGGAAACATCGAACCGCCGCGCGGCCTCGTCGATGGCGCGGTTGGCGCGTACCAGCGCCGCCAGAAACTCTTCGGTCTCGCCGGCGCGGGCGCTGCGGCGACCGATCCGGATCTTCTGGCCCGATGGCGCGCTCGTGAGCTCGAGCCCGGCCGCCCGCGCAAGCTTGATCATCGGATTGGTCTCGGGATTGTGCATCCAGCGCGCGCCGCGGTCGAACGGTACGTCGAAAGTCGAAACGTCGGTCTGGCAGCGGCCGCCGATCTGGCTCGCCGCTTCCACCACGATCACCCTGCGGTTCGCCGCCATGATCCGCCGCGCCGCAGCAATGCCGGCCGCACCCGCGCCGATCACCACGATGTCGGCATCCCGCGGCAAGGGCGCGGCCCCCGCACGCGCACCAGACAAAACCGGAACCGCCGCCAGGCCTGCGGACGCCGACAGAAAGGTGCGGCGGGTCAATGTCATGTCATGGTTTCCAGGACCTGAAGGACGAGAGAACAGCTAGCGAACTGTGCAGCATCTCACGTGACGCAGCAACACTCATGGTAAATCAATCATGATTGACCAGCCTCCCGCATGAACTAAATTGAAACGGCTTGCGACCATGATAAGGAAACAAAAAAAGCGGAAGAAAAGCCGCTCTGGGGGAGTTTCATGGGCGTAATGCTCGACACCATCGGCCAGTTGATTGCGGGCTACCTGCAGAAGGAAGTCCCGGGCTATGAGCCGTTCACGCCCAGCGACCCCGAACATCTGCGCGGCGTCATCGAGCCCGGCGATGTGCTGCTGGTCGAAGGCAACAACCGCATCTCCGGCATCATCAAATACCTCACGCAGTCCACCTGGTCGCATGGCGCGCTCTATGTCGGCCCGGTTGACGGCGCCACCGAGCCCGACGGCGAGCCGCATGTGCTGATCGAGGCCAATATCGGCGAGGGCGTCACTTCGGCGCCGCTGTCGAAGTATTTTCCCTATCACACCCGCATTTGCCGCCCGGTCGGCCTGTCCTACGAGGACCGTACCACGGTGTGCCGCTACGCCATCAACCGGATCGGCTTCGGCTACGACACCAAGAACATCGTCGATTTGATGCGCTATCTGATTCCATTGCCGATACCGCAGCGATGGCGGCGGCGCATGATCGCGTTCGGCTCCGGCGATCCCACCAAGATCATCTGCTCGGCGCTGATCGCGCAAGCCTTCGACGCCGTGCGCTATCCGATCCTGCCCAAGATTACCCGCGCCGCCTCGCGAAAGGCCCGGCGCGAAATCCTGCATATCCGCGATTCGTCGCTCTACATGCCGCGCGATTTCGACATCTCGCCCTATTTCGAAGTCGTCAAACCCACCATCGTGCACGGCTTCGACTACACGGCCTTGCACTGGGCCGACAAACAGAAGCCGCTCCCGGAGGTAGCGGGCCAATTCGGTGTGTTTCCAGAGGTCAAGTCGCCGCCGCTTGTTCCTGAAGAGATTGACGAAGAGACGCCGCTTCCGGCTGCGGCTGATGAAGTGACCGTCGAGACCACGATGATCGAGCGCGTCACCGTGTCGGAACATTATCTCGCCGTCGAATATGTCCCGGTCCGCTCGCCCGAGCGCCGCACGAGGCCGCGCAGGCCGGAAGTGGTAGCGTAGAGACCAATCGTAGGGTGGGCAAAGCGACTTGTCCGCCGTAGCTCAACGAGCGAAGGCGGAAGCGTGCCCACCATTTGAGGCGACATATCGGATGGATGGTGGACACGGCGCTGACGCGCCTTTGCCCACCCTACAATCTAGAATCTTCCCGCCAGCGTCAGTCGTACCGCGAGCGGCTCCGCCGGATGGACATGCCGGTCAGCCACGCCGCCGATCGGCTCGCCCGGCAATCGCGACAGGTAGTAGTACTCGATCTGGCTGGTCTTCGCATTGAAGAGATTGAGCACGTCGAGCTGCAGCCGCAGGCCATTGTCGAATTTGTAGCCCGCGCGCGCGTTGAAGATCAGCGCTGATTGCGAGCGGACGCTGTCGTCCTCGATCAGCGGGCGCGGGCCGAAATAGCGTCCCCGCAGCGCGCCGAACCAGCCGGCCTCGCCACCGAATGTCACACCGCCGCTCGCGAGCCATGCCGGCGCGCCCGGGATGAAATTTCCGACCGGATCGACATCAGTGAAGCGGGCGCGGGTGTAGGCGACATCGAAATCGAGCCGCATCCACGGCAGCATTTTATATTGGTTGGTCCATTCCACACCGACGCGCCGGCTGGGCCGGCTCGGTTCGGTGGTGCCGGCATCGCCGACAAACAGCAGCTCGGAATC
Organism: Bradyrhizobium sp. LMTR 3; assembly: GCF_001693485.1. Taxonomy (GTDB): domain Bacteria; phylum Pseudomonadota; class Alphaproteobacteria; order Rhizobiales; family Xanthobacteraceae; genus Bradyrhizobium. The sequence continues at coordinate 175,115 of NZ_MAXC01000023.1, read as the reverse complement.
GAAATCCAGCACGAACACCGCAAGCGAGCTGGTAAGGCCTTCAATCGCTTTGGTGCGGATGCCGATCTCGCCGCCCTTCGATCGGACCAGCAGCGGCACGCGATCCTGCGGCGTCACTTTGTCGAGCGGATCGACCGTGATGGTTGCGCCTCTGATATCGTTGGAGTGCAGGCCGTAGCCAGCATTGCCGTAGAACTCCGTTCGATACCATGGCCCCAGCACAAACCCGGCCTTGGGGCTCGCCATCGACGCCCGCGCGTTGCCGGAATTTTGCGGCGTATCGCTGAGCACCCTGCCCGCAAAATAATCCTCGCGGATGCCGACCGTGGTGCGCAGCCAGTCGGTCCAGCGCGCCGTCGTGTCGGCCCAAAGGCCAACGTTACCTTCCTTCACGCTGTCTTCGCGAACGGTCGAAAGCGTCTCGCGCTGCAACGTCTTGAACAGGCCGACGCGGATATCGTCGCCCCGCGTCTGCAGTCCGATGCGGGTCTGCGTTTCGATCCCACCCACGCGTACATCGAAAGCGTGGCTGGCGTTAAGGCCATAGACCGTGCGCCGGTCCATCTGACTGAACTGATCGCCATTGACGGGATCGTCGAGAAAATAGGTGAAGTTATTGTAGAGCCGCAGCGACGAGTTGATCACATAGGCGTTGACCTTGCTCTGCCCGTATTCGCTCGACTGCGCCCAGTTGCTCGACAGCGAGAACCGGCTCGAGACGCCGCCATCGGTCGGATCGAGCGTCCCGAACCGGTCGATCACGCCCTGGTCGATCGCGCGCTGCGCCACCTGGTCGGTCGAATTCCAGCCGTTCGAATAGGCCATCGCCGACAGCGTAAAGCCGTCGGTCGCAGTGCCCTGGCTGTAGCGCAGCACGCCGTTGAGCTTGCGCACATTGTCGGGCACGTCCCATGGACCGTTATATGCGACGCCCTCGAACGCGCTGAGCAAGGTGCCTGCGCCGACCGCCGTCGACCCCGCCGCCAGCGCGCGGTGATAGCCAAAACTGCCGAACGTCAGCTCGGTGACGTTCTTCGGCAGCCGGTTGACATAGTCGATGGCGACAGCGCCCGCGGATGCGAAATCACCCTGATCGGCGAAGTACGGTCCCTTGCGGACACTGACTGACTGCACCAGCTCCGGAATCAGAAAATTGATGTCGGCATAGCCCTGGCCGTGACCATGGCTCGGCATGTTGACCGGCATGCCGTCGACGCTGATGGCGAGATCGGTGCCGTGATCGAGATTGAAGCCGCGCAGAAAATACTGGTTGGCTTTGCCCTCGCCGGAATGCTGGGTAACGATCAGCCCGGGCACCGCCTCCAGCGCCTCGCCGACGCGCGAGAAAGGCCGGGCGTTCAGCTCCGTGCCGCTGATCGTCGTGGCACTGGCTGCGGTCGGTTGCAGGTATGCGAGCCCCGCCGTCGCGGAGCCGGACGCCACGCCGCTGCTGACGGGTGATGGTGCGGGCGTGCTTGGTTGAACCGCGGATGGGCTTTGCGCGGTTTGCTCACGGCGCGGTGGCTTGGCCCGGTTGCGCGGCCCCATTTCGGGAGGATTGACGGTCACAGCGGGAAGCTGGCCTGGGTATGTCCCAGCGACGCTCTGCGCGTCGGCCGGAGACCCCAGGGCCAATAGGGATGCGGCAGCCGAAAGTGCTCCCCAAGTAACCCGCCGCAACGCTCATGCCCCGCACGACAACTGCTACAATCGGCGCACGACCGCATCAGTTCGACTTAACCAGCATCTCAACGCTAGCAAGCGCGGTATGATGTTACAATAGAAATATCATACCGGACGCTCCCCACGGAATTTTCCATGCAACGGATTACGATCACGATCGAAGACGAACTGCTCGCCGAGATCGACGCGGCGGCGGAAGCCCGCGGCTATCAGAGCCGCTCCGAGATCATCCGCGATCTCGCGCGCGCTGGCCTGCAGCAAAGCGCCGAGAACGCCACGCCGTCGGGCCAATGCGTCGCCGCACTGGTCTACGTCTACGATCACGCCGCGCGCGACCTCTCAAAACGGCTGGTGCAGAACTTCCACGGCCACCACGATCTGTCGCTGGCGACGCTGCATGTGCATCTCGACGACGATTCTTGCATGGAGGTGACGGCGCTGAAGGGCGCGAGCGGCGAGGTCCGGCACCTGGCCGACCACATCATCGCCGAGCGCGGCGTGCGCTATGGCCGCGTGGTGATGATCCCGACGGCCTCGGGCAAGAAGCCGCGGACGCGCAGGCACGACTGACACTGATCTGGATCAAGGCGCGCGACTGGCTCGGAAGCGATAATTACCAATCATCCCACGAGACCATTGCCGCGATGCTACCGGTCCGAGCGCCCGATCACGTCCATCAGTTCAGCGATCTTTTCGCGCTGGTCGGCCTTGTTGCCGCTGGTGATGGCGTGCTCGACGCAATGCGCCACGTGATCCCGCAACACCTCCTCCTCGACGCGCCGCAGCGCGGCCCGGACGGCGGAGATCTGGGTAACGATGTCGATGCAGTAACGGTCCTCATCAACCATTCGTGACAGGCCGCGGACCTGGCCCTCGATCCGGCTGAGACGTTTCTGACAGGATGCCTTGATGTCTTTTCGCATGCGGCCTATATACCCCTACAGGGTATAGGTTTCAAGTGCCGGAGATGATGATGAACAACAATGAAAACGCCGATCGAAACGGCGCTTCGAAGGGCGCCTGCTGCGGCGGGCATGGCCACGCCAGTCACAGCCACCACGGCCATCAAGCCGCCGGTTCGGCGACCGTGCGCGATCCCGTCTGCGGCATGAGCGTCGATCCCGCGACCAGCAAGCACCGCTTCGACCATCATGGCGAGACCTTTCATTTCTGCTCGGCCGGCTGCCGCACCAAATTCGCCGCCGATCCCGTCGCCTATCTCGATAAGGACAAGAGGCCGAAGGCCGCCGTGCCGGAGGGCACGATCTACACCTGCCCGATGCACCCCGAGATCCGCCAGGTCGGTCCGGGAAGCTGCCCGATCTGCGGCATGGCGCTGGAGCCGGAGGTGGCAAGCCTCGATGCGCCACCCAATCCGGAACTCGCGGACATGACGCGCCGCTTCTGGATCGGCCTCGTGCTTTCGCTGCCGGCCGTCGTTCTGGAGATGGGCGGCCACCTCGTCGGCGGCCATGGCTGGGTCGACCAGACGCTGTCGAACTGGATTCAGCTAGCGTTCGCCACCCCGGTCGTGCTCTGGGCCGGCTGGCCGTTCTTCGTGCGTGGCCGGCAGTCGCTGGTGACGCGCAATCTCAACATGTTCACGCTGATCGCGATGGGCACCGGCGTGGCCTATGCCTACAGCGTGGTCGGCACCGTTGCGCCCGGCATCTTCCCCGCCACCTTCCGCGGCCATGGCGGAGCGGTCGCGGTCTATTTCGAAGCGGCGGCGGTCATCACCGTGCTCGTGCTGCTGGGCCAAGTGCTCGAACTCCGTGCCCGCGAAGCGACGTCAGGCGCGATCAAGGCGCTGCTGCAGCTTGCGCCGAAGACCGCCCGCCGCATCGGCGACGATGGCACGGATCATGAGGTCGAGATCGACGCGCTGGCGGTGGGCGACAAACTGCGGGTCCGGCCGGGCGAGAAGGTGCCGGTCGACGGCGTCATCCTCGAAGGCCGCTCCTCGCTCGACGAGTCGCTGGTAACGGGCGAATCCATGCCGGTGACCAAGGAGCCCGGCAGCAAGGTCATTTCAGGCACGCTCAACCAGTCCGGCGGCTTCATCATGCGCGCCGACAAAGTTGGCCGCGACACGCTGCTGTCGCAGATCGTGAAAATGGTGGCGGATGCGCAGCGCTCCCGTGCGCCGATCCAGCGCCTGGCCGATCAGGTTTCCGGCTGGTTCGTGCCTGTCGTCATCGCCGTGGCGTTGCTGGCGTTCGGCGCCTGGGCCTGGTTCGGACCGGAGCCGCGCATGGCATTTGGCCTGGTCGCCGCCGTCAGCGTCCTCATCATCGCCTGTCCCTGCGCGCTCGGCCTCGCCACGCCGATGTCGATCATGGTCGGCGTCGGCCACGGCGCCCAGGCCGGCGTTCTGATCAAGAACGCCGAGGCGCTGGAGCGCATGGAGAGGATCGACACGCTGGTGGTCGACAAAACGGGCACGCTGACCGAGGGCAAGCCGAAGGTGGTCACCATCGTGACGGCCGCGGGATTTGAAGAGGCAGAAATTCTGCGGCTGGCGGCGAGCGTCGAGCGGGCCAGCGAACACCCGCTGGCCGACGCCATCGTGCGGTCGGCCAAAGAGCGCAATCTCGATCTCGGCAAGGTCGAGGCATTCGATTCGCCGACCGGCAAGGGCGCCACCGGCAAGGTCGACGGCAAGCCCATCGTGCTCGGCAACGCAAATTTCCTGCAGTTCCTCGGCATCGATGCCAGCGCGTTGAACGAACAGGGCGAACGTCTGCGCGGCGACGGCGCGACGGTGATCAACATGGCGGTTGACGGCAAGCTCGCGGGATTGTTCGCGATCGCCGATCCCGTGAAAGCATCGACACCCGACGCCCTGAAGGCACTGGCTGCCGAGGGCATCAAGGTCATCATGCTGACCGGCGATAACAGAACCACAGCGAACGCCGTCGCACGCGGCCTTGGTATCGCCGAGGTCGAGGCGGAAGTGCTGCCCGATCAGAAGAGCGCGGTGGTCGCAAAACTGCAGAAGGCCGGCAAGATCGTTGCGATGGCCGGCGACGGCGTCAACGACGCGCCGGCGCTCGCCGCAGCCGAAGTCGGCATTGCGATGGGCACGGGAACGGATGTTGCGATGGAGAGCGCCGGCATCACGTTGCTGAAGGGCGATCTCGGCGGCATCGTCCGCGCCCGCCGGCTGTCGCAGGCGACCATGCGCAATATCAGGCAGAACCTGTTCTTCGCCTTCATCTACAACGCCGCCGGCATCCCGATCGCTGCAGGTATTCTCTATCCGGCGTTCGGCCTCTTGCTGTCACCGATCATCGCCGCCGCCGCGATGGCGCTATCGTCGGTCAGCGTCGTCGGCAACGCGCTGCGATTGCGGCTGACGCGGCTGTAGGAGCCGCTCCGGACGACGATAGGGCAAAGCGCGACACTCTCACCGCACGAACGGTGAGCTCCCTCCCCCCTTGCGGGGGAGGGCTGGGGAGAGGGGTTCTCTCCAAGCGCACGGACCGAGCAAATTGTCGACAGTTTAGTCAGGCATCATTTGAACAACGAGCACCGCCGATGCGGCCACCCCTCTCCCTAACCCTCCCCCGCAAGGGGGGAGGGAACATAGCTCCCGTGTAGAAGCGTCCTCGCGAACCAACTCAGTCGACGCCAATCACGCAGCCTTCCCGCGCGGCAATCCGGCGCGTGCCAGACCGCCATACAGCGTCTCTTCAGGCATTTCCGATTTCAGAATGCCGCGCACCGCGATCAGCTTTTCAATATCGATGCCTGTGGCAAACCCCTTGCTCTCGCACAGGAACACCAGATCCTCGAACACCACGTTGCCGGTCGCGCCCGGCGCGAACGGGCAGCCGCCGAGGCCGCCGAGCGATCCATCGAGCACGCGCGCGCCGGCATCGAGCGCGGCGGAAGCGTTGGCGATCCCCATGCCGCGCGTGTCATGCAGGTGAATGCAGATCGGCTTTCCACCTGCGATCTTCACTGCGCCTGCGACGAGTTCGCCGACCTGCTTCGGCCCGGCATAGCCGACCGTGTCGGCGATCGCGACCATGTCGACGCCGGCCTCGAACAATTTCTCCGTCAGCCGCAGCACTTCCGCAGGGTCTACGGGACCTACGATCGAACAGCCCAGCGCCATCGAGATCGCGGCGTTCACCACCGGTCTGTGCGCGCTGGCGTCGCGCAATTCGCAGAGCCGCCTGACGTTGGCGATCGCGGACACCCGCGACCGGTTGGCGTTGGCCTGGCTGTGTTCCTCGGTTGCCGAGACCACGGTTGCCACTTCGGCCACGCCAGACGCCAGCGCCTCGTTGGCGCCACGCTCGTTCAGCGTCAGCGCGATGCCGTAGGCGCCGGGCAGCGACGCCACGGTCCCGATGATGTCGCGCACATCGGCGAATTGCGGAAACGTCTTTTGCGGCAGGAACGAGCCAACCTCGAAATGGCGCACGCCCGCGGCATACTCATCGCGAATCCAGCGCTGCTTGGCCGACGTGGACGGAAATGTCTTCACGAGCTGCAGACCGTCGCGCAAGCCGACCTCGCGCAGCACGATCTTGTTGTCGGGATAGATTTCCTGGACACGGGTCATGGCAGCCTCATGCGGCATTGTTCTTGACGGCAGTCTCACCTCCCGGGAGGGGCAGGCTCTTGCCGAAGCCCTTGCGGCTATCTACCTCTCGCGAGGGCTTTTTCACAAGAGGCAGAACCGCCATGTTGGACGCCGCCGTCAAGGCGCTTTCGCAGATCCTGTCGCCGCCGATGCGCACCATCCTGTGGCGCTCGATCGGGTTGGCGCTGGTGCTGATTACGGTGCTGGCCGTCGGCTTGCAGCGCGCATTGAGCTGGTTCGCTGAGTACGGCGAAGTCTGGGCCGAGGCGATGCTCGGCCCGGGCTTCCACACGTCGCTCAATATCCTTTCCTGGATCATCTCGATCGCGGCCGGTCTTGGCGTCGTGCTCGGCGGAATCTTCCTGATGCCGGCGGTCACCTCGCTGGTTGCGAGCGTGTTCGTCGATGACGTCGCCGAGCATGTCGAGCGCGAGCACTATCCGGCGGAGCGTCCCGGCGCCGCGCTGCCGCTCGGCGTTGCGATCCCCGAGGGCATCAAGACGGCGCTGCTCACCATTCTGGTCTATCTGATCGCCCTGCCCTTCGTGCTGTTCGCGGGCGCGGGCTTCCTGATCTTCTTCATCGCCACGGCGTGGCTTTTGGGCCGCGAATATTTCGAACTCGCCGCCATGCGCTTTCGCCCGCCGGCGGAAGCCAAGGCGATGCGCCGGGACAATGCAGCCACTATCTTCACCGCAGGCCTGTTCATCGCGGCCTTCGTCTCGATCCCGATCGTCAATCTGGCGACGCCGCTGTTCGGCATGGCCTTCATGGTCCACATGCACAAGCGCCTGTCGGGCCCGCGGCCGGAGTTGATCGAGCCTGCGCGCAAGCCGGGCATGCCGGTGATCTAGCCCCTCATGGTGAGGAGCGCGTCTTCGCGCGTCTCCGGACGATGCTTCGCATCGCCGGGAGAACCATGAGGCCCGCGGCCCATCCTTCGAGACGCGGCCTAACGGCCGCTACTCAGGATGAGGTGGAGCAAGGGGACGAGGTAGAAACCCTCACACCGTCTTTTCGGGCCACCGGCACAGATCGTTGATCAAGCAAACCTCGCAGCGCGGCTTGCGGGCGAGGCAGGTATAGCGCCCGTGCAGGATCAGCCAATGATGGGCGTGCAGCATGAATTCCGGCGGGATCACCTTCTCCAGCCCCAGCTCCACCGCGAGCGGCGTGTTGCCGGACGCGAGACCGGTACGGTTGCCGACGCGGAACACATGCGTATCGACCGCCATGGTGTGTTCGCCATAGGCCATGTTGAGCACGACGTTGGCAGTCTTGCGCCCGGCGCCGGGCAGCGATTCGATTTCAGCGCGGGTGCGCGGCACCTCGCCGCCGAATTCATCGATCAGCTTTTGCGATAGCGCGATGACGTTTTTCGCCTTGTTGCGATAGAGTCCGATGGTCCTGATGTAGTCGCGTACCTTGTCTTCGCCGAGCGCCAACATCTCCTCCGGCGTATCGGCCACCGCAAACAGCGCGCGCGTCGCCTTGTTGACGCCAGCGTCGGTCGCCTGCGCCGACAGCACCACGGCCACCAGCAGCGTGTAGGGGTTGAGATGTTCGAGCTCGCCCTTCGGCTCCGGATTGGCCTTGCGAAATCGGCTGAAAGCCTCGTGGATCTCGGCGGGCGTCCAGGGTTTCGGCTTCGGTGCCCTTTTGGTCCGCGCCGGTAACGCCTTGACGGCCTTCTTCACCGGTCTATTCGGCTTCGATGGAACACCGGCTTTTTTGGCGCTGAGAGAGCGGATGATTTTGGCCATGATCGGGATATACTGACACGCGATGACCGCAAGCAACGACTTTGATCCGGAGCTTGATCAGCCGACGCTGTTTTCGGCGCGGGTGACGCCGCATCGCTCGCTGAACCGCACCGGCTTTTTGGTGCTGATGATTTTCATCGGCGGCGTGAGCTTTGTCGCCGGCATCGCATTTTTGCTGATGGGCGCCTGGCCCGTGGTCGGCTTTTTCGGCCTTGATGTGCTGGTGATCTACTGGGCGTTCCGGGTCAATTTTCGCAGCGCTGATGCCACCGAGGACATCATGGTGACGCCAACGGAGTTGCGCGTCCGGCGGGTCAGCCATCTTGGCCATCTGATGGAATGGTCGTGCAATCCGCTCTGGGTGCAGTTGGAGCAGACCGGCGACCCGGAATTCGGCATCGAGCGGCTTTACCTAGTCTCCCGCGGCCACCGGGTGTCGATCGGCCAAGTCCTGGGACCCGACGAAAAAGCTAGCTTTGCCAAAGCCTTATTGGCCGCACTACAGGTCGCCAAGCGCGGGCCTACCTATAATCCGGTGGCTTGAGATGCTTGTCGGAAATCGGGTGGTTTGGAGGCCGCATGAGCCCTAAATCAGACCCCATGATGATATCAGCCATACACGACCAGCGCCTGGCCAAACCAGGCCACCAGAGCGCTGCGCTGCGCGATTACGATTCGGTGCGCCGCGCCATCGCGTTCATCTCGGAACACTGGCGCACGCAGCCGACCATCGAGGCGATGGCGGATGCCGCCGCCGTGACGCCGGACGAACTGCACCATCTATTCCGCCGCTGGGCCGGGCTGACGCCGAAGGCGTTTATGCAGGCGCTTACCCTGGACCATGCCAAGGGCTTGTTGCGCGATTCCGCGAGCGTGCTCGATGCCGCGCTCGACTCGGGGCTGTCCGGCCCGGGCCGGCTGCATGATCTCTTCGTCACCCATGAAGCGATGTCGCCGGGCGAATGGAAGAATGGCGGCGCCGGCATGACGCTGAGTTACGGGTTCCATGCTTCGCCGTTCGGCACGGCCATCGTGATCGCGAGCGAGCGAGGCCTTGCGGGGCTCGCCTTCGCCGATCCCGGCGACGAGCCGACGGCGTTCGCCGACATGAAGCGGCGCTGGCCGAATGCGACCTATGTCGAGGACCATGACGGCACCGTCGGCCTCGCGCAACGCATCTTCGATACGCGGCTGTGGCGGCCGGACCAGCCGCTGCGCGTGGTGCTGATCGGCACCGATTTCGAGGTGCGGGTGTGGGAGACGCTGTTGAAGATCCCGATGGGCCGCGCGGTCTGTTATTCTGACATCGCCACCAAGATCAAAAGCCCGAAAGCCTCGCGCGCAGTCGGCGCCGCAGTCGGCCGCAACCCGGTGTCGTTCGTGGTGCCCTGCCATCGCGCCCTCGGCAAGGGTGGCGCGCTAACCGGCTATCACTGGGGCGTCACGCGCAAGCAGGCGATGCTCGGCTGGGAAGCGGGGCAGGTAGGATTGCATTGAATTACGTGGACGCCGTAGGGTGGGCAAAGCGGAGCGTGCCCACCATTGCAGTCCGACGACGCGGACAGATGATGGGCACGTCGCTTGCGCTCCTTTGCCCACCCTACGAGTCCAGCGTTACGCCGCCAGATCGAGCTTCGACGCGACCGTCGAATCCGCGTTGAGCCGGTAGATCACCGGCGCGCCGGTCGCGAGTTCGCGCTTCAAGATCTGCTCGGGCGTCAGCTTCTCCAGCACCATGATCAGCGCGCGCAGCGAGTTGCCGTGGGCGGCGACCAGCGTGCGCTCGCCGCGCAGCACGCCAGGCAGAATCTCCTGCACGTAATACGGCAGCGCGCGCGCCAGCGTGTCCTTGAGGCTTTCGCCGCCGGGCGGCGGCACGTCATAGGAGCGGCGCCAGATCAAGACCTGCTCCTCACCCCATTTCTTGCGGGCGTCATCCTTGTTGAGTCCCGAAAGGTCGCCGTAGTCGCGCTCGTTGAGCGCCAGGTCGCATTTGGTCGGCAATCCGGTCTGGCCGATCTCCGCCAGCGCCAGGTCGAGCGTGCGCTGCGCCCGCTTCAGCACCGAGGTAAAGGCGACATCGAACGTCAATCCCTGCGCCTTCAGCTTGCGGCCGGCCTCTTTTGCTTCCGATACACCGAGTTCGGAGAGGTCGGGATCCTTCCAGCCGGTGAACAGGTTCTTCAAATTCCAGTCGCTCTGGCCGTGCCGCACGAGCACGAGAAGACGATCGCTCATTCCAAGATTCCGTTTTTCGATGGTTAGAAGTCGGCGAGCCCCAGCACGTCGGTCATCGTGTAGAAGCCGGGCGCCTTGCCCCGCGCCCACAGCGCCGCCTTGATCGCGCCCTGCGCGAACATGGTTCGGTCCTCGGCGCGGTGGGTCAGTTCGATCCGCTCCATCGGACCCGCGAAGATCACGGAGTGATCGCCGGTGACGGTGCCGCCGCGAAGCGAAGCGAAACCGATATCGCCGGGCCGGCGCGCGCCGGTATGGCCGTCGCGGCCGCGCGCGGAGCGGGCGTGCAGGTCGACGCCGCGGCCGGCGGCCGCAGCTTCACCGAGCAGGAAGGCCGTGCCCGAGGGCGCGTCGATCTTGGCCTTGTGGTGCATCTCGACGATTTCGATGTCAAAACTTTCGTCCAGCGATTGCGCGACACGCTTGACCAGTGCGGCGAGCAGATTGACGCCGAGGCTCATATTGCCGGACTGCACCACCACCGCACGCGAGGTGACGCTCTTGATGACCGCCATGTCGGACACCGACAGGCCGGTGGTTCCGACGATGTGCACCAGACCGCGTTCGGCGGCGATCGCGACATTGGCGATGGTGGCCGCGGGCACGGTGAAATCCAGAATGCCGTCGGCATTGGAGGACAATGTCCAGAGGTCCGCCGACAACTCGACGCCATTGGCCGGCAGGCCGGCGAGCACGCCGGCATCCTTGCCCAGAAGTTCCGAGCCCGGCGCTTCCAGCGCGCCGGCCAGCGCCGCACCCGGCGTTTCCGAAATCACGCGCACCAGCGCACGGCCCATCCGGCCGCCGGCCCCCGCTACGATCAATCGCATATCGGCCATGGCTTTTACCTCTGCACGCCCTATAGCGGGATGAGGCCGTTCCGGCAACCAATCAGGCGCTTTTGCGGCTCCCGCCGGCGGCCAAGCGATCCCCGCCGGGCGGAGGCAAAAGGGCAATCAGGGTGGCGATCCTGCCCTACTCGATCCTGCCATGATTGGGATCGGTCGGCGTCGTGTCCGCCGACTCAAATCAGATTACCCCGAAGACCGTTGCTCTAGAGAGTGAGTTCCAGCTTCCTCTCCAGAACCATCCGGCCGTCGCGCTCCACGACATATGTGGCCTTGTAGGTGCCACGTTCCCAGCCCGTCGCCGGACGCTTCCTGCCGGTAAACAGCATGAATTGCGCCTTGTTGCTCTCGAGTTGCGCGGCTCGATTTTCGGCGATGGCCTTTCCGGTTGGATCCTCGATGACGAGCCGTTGCGCGTCGCCCGCCTTCAGACCAATGACGCGAACGAAAGCGACAATTGCCGCCGCGCTGGCAGACGGCTTTTCCATGCCCGCGCTTCCATCCTCGACAAGCTCCATCGTCACCGGACCGTTCGCGAAGCCGGCGTTCAGAATGGTTCGCTCCTGATAAGCAAGTTGCGCGTGAAGTGCCGGATGCCACAGCAGTTCGCCGCCCCCGCAGGAGCCGGAACTGGCACCATATGCGAAGGGATCTACGACCGCTCCCTTATGCCTGACCGTGAAATGCAGATGAGGATATTCGGTCAGCCCCGAGAGACCGACCCGGCCAAGCGGCTGCCCAGCTTTGACTGCCTCTCCGGGCTTTACCACGAGGCTGCCGCGAGCCATGTGACAATATTGGGTTTCCCAATTTTCCGGGTGTTCGATCACAACGCCGTTGCCACATTCGACGTCGCGAACAGTTTCGGGCGCAGACTTGCCAACGGCGCCGTCTGGCGCGCCGTCTCGCGTGCGAAGGACGCGGCCACTTGCGGAAGCGAGCACTTCCACGCCGGCCTTTTGCGACGCCCGCGACGGCAAGCGAAAGTCCGTCCCGTTGTGGCGGTCATACGTCAGCGTGCCGCATTTATAGTCTCGCGCTGATCCCGACGGATCGACATCCGTATAATTCTGGATGTAGCAGGTCCGGCCAGGTTCGCACGCGATCGGCATGCTCAATTGAATGCTCTCGGCGATCGCATTGGAAGAAATGCCCAGTGCCGCCGCGATGGCAAAGGCTCGATAAGAAGTCACACGGCGCATGAAGTCCTGGACCATGGCAATAGCTGGCGCATCAATTCGGGGGCCGCTTATCAGCCACACAGAGCAACCGGCAATCCGCCGACATCGGCGCGACGGCCTTTTCGCGCCTGCCGGCCCCGAATGGGGACTGCGTGAGATGATAGAGCAAAAAGAACTCGGCCTGCCGATTAATTCCCAGCTTGAGCATGATGCGCTTGGTATAGGTTCTTACAGTCGCCTCGGTCAACCGAAGGTCGGCGCCGATATCACGTGGACACTGGAATTGAAGGATCCGGGCGATGATTCTCTCTTCGGCCCAGTTCAAGCCGAAGGCGGATGCAATACGGTGTGCCCCCAGCACTTCATCGAATTGCGGCACGATGACCAACGCTTTCCCGACGTCGCAATGTGTTGGCGCGGCCCCGATCTTGGCGAAGGCAAACTGCTGACGCTCCGTAGAGAGAGGCACAGTCGTGTTCAGCCAAACCTGACCGAGCCTGGGAATCAACGCCTCGCGGACTGCCGCCCTCAAACGCTCGGTTACCAGTCCGCTGGATCCTGCGAGCCTGCCACCATCCACCCTGAGAAGTTCGCCCTTTGCAGATAGCGCTCGACCACAGCGATTGACTTCGTGAACGTGCAGGCCTTCGTCCACGATGAACGCAGGGAATGCCAGATTTTCCAGCCAGATTTCTGCGTTCTGATGTCGATTGGGGGAACGCTGCACGAGCGAATGAGCCGTCCCCCAAACCGTACGCACCGCACGCGCGAGACACGGAATTTCGGCCCGAGCGAGCGCAGCCTGCCGCCATCCCGCGACAAACACTACGGTCGACCTGTCGCGAGAGGCAAATCTGCCGATGACGGAATGACCGCTTGTTCCTGGCTCGGAGCCGATCAGTTTCCGCACAAAGGTGGTGCGGGCGTTGACAGGTTCGAGAAAGGTGCAATCTACCCCGGCGCCCTTGCGGGCAATTCGGGCGACGGTCATGGTGCATGAGCGATCGATTGCGGCGTGTCCGATCCGGACCTCTTTAAGCTCCGACCCACCGGTGTGAGACATGGCCGCGACGTAGCAACTGTTGCAATCGAAAAGCTCGGCAACAGCCTTGCCGAAATATTCCATCGCACGCTGGTTTGGGCCTTGCTCCGCGGCCCCCCCTATCTGAGGATCTTCGGCGTACTGAAGAGACTCGCCGCGCTCAGTGTCACTGAAGCGAAATCCACCCTGCCTGGAGGGTAGTGCTTTGCCATTCTCATGCACGGGCGCCTCCCGCAACAAGATGCCGTCGAACTCATGCCGTCGGCTTAGTGCTCCTTAAACGCGCGGTTGATACGCAGTTCCATTGGCTGCAATAAATATTCCGCAAAGGTCCTTTCTCCCGTCTCGATAAATATCTCAACGGGCATTCCGGGCAATAACGAAGAGAAATACGAGGCGGTCGGCGCGTTGATGTCAAGTTCCAGTTCCGCCATGTAAGACGTGACGCCACTCTTGGCGTCGGTCAGTGCGTCTGCCGCTACAGCGACGACCTTTCCGTCGAGCATGGGCCGACGGCGGATATTCAATGCGTGAACTCGCACACGCGCGATCTGCCCGGCATAGACCTCTTCCCGATCCATTGGTTTCAATGCTGCCTCGATGACAAGCCGGTCCTCCGTCGGAACAATTTCGAGGAACGTTTCGCGGGGTGCAAGCACGGCTTTGAGATCCCGGCTGTTGAGGCCCACGATCTTTCCGCTCTCGGGGGCACGCAATTCAGACCGGCCAAGTTGATTGCGCAGAGCGGCAATTCGATGTCGGAGATCACCGATCTCCTCGCTCGCCGCATGACGCTGCTTCGCGATTTCCTGATTCTGGTTGAAGCCCAACTGTCGGCGCCTGTCCTCAAGTTCCGCCATTTTGCCTCGCTTCTCCGCAACCGACGCCGCGTTGCGGTCAATCTGTCCGCTCGACTCGGCCTCGGCTCGTTTCAAGGCTAACAGGCGTGGCTTTCGGGCGAGGCCCTTTGTAAGGAGGTAGCTTGTGTCAGCTATCTCCTCTCGCAATAGCGCTAGTTGTTGCTCGACACCCTTGGTGCTGCTTTCGAGGCCTCGGATGGAGTCCGTCAACTGCAGCATCTGCTGATCGATCATTTTGCGTTCATTCTCGATTGCGGCCAGTCGCGCAGCAAACTCGCCCTCCTGGGTTTGCATGGCAATGCGCGCGGACGCATGGCTCGCGCTGTTCTTCAGTTCGTCGGGAAAGATGATCGATTTCGCGCGGGCCTCTTCCGCCGCCAGCCGCGCCTCCATCGCCAGAACTGCAAAGTATTTTGTCTCTAGCGAGCCGAGGGCTGCTTCGATCTGGGTGGTATCGAGCCGGGCGATGAGTTGGCCGGCCTTGACCTGATCGTTTTCCCTGACGTGAACTGACTTTACTATTCCTCCCTCAAGATGCTGGACTGCCTTGCGCTTCGAATGAACCTTTATGACACCTTGTGCCACAACCGCGCCACGAAGCGGAACTGTCATCGCCCACACGCCGAAGCAGCAAAATTGCAGAACCAGTAGCACGCATCCCCATCCGATAATCCGCCGCATATCGGATCGTGGTCGTTCCTTGCGGGAAACGGCGACTGCACGATCTCGACCTCTTTCCGTCATCGAACGGTCCTCCCCACGGCCAATTTCTGAGATTCCGTACCTTGCCGGACGACATGCGGCTTCGCGACGGGGGCGACAGGCAGGCGAAGGACTTCAGCAGGCGATCCGAAAGCGAGCTGCACTCCGTCCCTCAGAAAGAGCACCGCGTCTGCGATGGTCAATAGTCGGGGCCGATGGGTGACTATTACCAGTGTCGCTCCGCGCGCTTTCGCCCGCTCGATGGCGGAGCACAGTGCCTGCTCACCCTCCGGATCGAGATTGGCATTCGGTTCATCCAGCAGGATCAATTTGCGATCGCCAAAGAAGGCACGGGCAAGACCGATACGCTGGCGCTGACCGCCGGAAAGCTTGTTGCCGTCGCGTCCTATTTCGGTCTGGTAGCCGGCTGACAAAGACAGAATCATCTCATGCGCCTGCGCGAGCGTGGCCGCGGCAACGATGTCCTCGTCACGCGCATGCTCGTCAAAGCCGGCGATAGCTTCGGCCACCGTGCCGCCCAGAAGCTGCACTTCCTGAGGAAGATAGCCGACAAACTGCCCAAGCTGGTCGGGGTCCCAGTTATGCAGGGCTGCGTCGTCCAGCCGGATGGTGCCGCCACTCGGTCGTTCCAACCCCGCCATCAGGCGCAGCAAGGTCGATTTTCCGGCGCCGGTCGGCCCGATCACGACGATGATCCCGGAAGGCGGGCATTCGAAATTTATGCCTGCGAGTATCGGGCGCGGCGTCGTAGGTATCCGATATGACACCCGCTCGACTGCAATTCTGCCGGACGGGGACGGAAGCAGCGTACGTTTCTCGCGAACAAGAACCGGCGCTGCGGCCGTCTGAACTTGCTTCCAGGCCTCGTGCGCGGAAGTAAGCGCGCGGCGCGCCGAGATCAAACCTTCCATCGGCTGCAGCGTACGGGCGATCAGGATCGAACTCGCAATCAGACTGCCCGCCAGCACCTCGCTCTGGAGCACGAGCCAGGCGCCTGCGCCGATCGCGGCGACCTGCAAAGTCGTTCTTACCATGCGCGCCGCGGCGCCGATCGCATAAACCCGCTCGCTGGCTCGAACCACGGGGGACAAGGCCTGGTCGTTGAGGTCCATGAATTCGCGGATGGCACCTCTGGTCCAGCCCATCGCACGCACCAGGGCGGAATGCCGGACAATTCCGTCAAGTGTAATCTGGGTCTTCTGCGCGGCCTGGGACGCCTGCGCGATTTCGGCGCGCGCGATCCAGCGGCTCACGACGCCCATGGTGAGGAGGACCGCCGTTCCGACCAGCGCAATCAGGCCGTACCAGGGGTGCAGAAAGAACAGGATGAAAATAAACGCCGGAAGAAAGGGAGCATCGAGCAGCGATGCAATCGTTGCGCTGGATAGGAACGTCCTCAGCTCGCGCACCTTTGCAAGATCTTGCGCCCTGCTGTCACCCCGATTGGTGGCATCAACGATCATGCTTTCAAGCACGATGGGAGCGAGGTAG
The DNA here is from genome assembly GCF_001693485.1 of Bradyrhizobium sp. LMTR 3. Lineage (GTDB taxonomy): Bacteria > Pseudomonadota > Alphaproteobacteria > Rhizobiales > Xanthobacteraceae > Bradyrhizobium. Next base: position 158,689 of record NZ_MAXC01000023.1, on the reverse strand, counting down.
CGCTCAAATCTAACCGCAAAGCGACTGAGCAGCCGGCTGCGCAGAGTGTCGAACGCGGCGCTGAAAACAAGAGCAATTGCGGCGATGATGGTGAGGCCAACAAGGGTTTCAACGCTGCCGCTGCTGATGACCCGATCGAACACTTCGATGGCGTAGAAGGGGACGACAAGCAGAAGCATGTTCAAAGACACGCTAAAGGCCACGACCCACACGAATGCGGATCGTCCCGGAATCAATCCAAGCAGCGATCGTTGACTAGACGCTGAGGTTTCAGAACGAGTACGCGAATACATGAGTAGCCGGCACTATCACTTGAGTACTGCAGGCAGGAGCGGGGCGGCCCGGCAGCCGCCCCGCTGAAGTTGTGGAGTTAAACGATCTCGATGGCCTCGTAACCCGCGGCATCGTTGATGTCGTCGATCGACTCGAATGGGTCTGCGCCACCTGTGACGCCGGTGAGCGTGATAGTGCCGAAGCCGAAATCGAGCGTCGTGTTGGCGCCGTCGTCATCGACCAGGACCACGACGGTGGCCGGATCAAGCGCATCGACATTAACTTCGTCGCCATCACCAAAGTTCAGGTCGGTGACTTCATCGTCGCCGAAGTCGGCCCCGTTGCCGTCGCCGAAATTATGGTCATCGGAGCCTGCACCGCCTGTCAGGATATCGTCGCCCTCGCCGCCATCGAGGACATCGGCGCCATTGCCGCCGTTCAACTCATCGGCCCCCGCGCCGCCGTTGAGGGTGTCGTCGCCGGCGTTGCCTAAGAGCGTATCGTCTCCATCTCCGCCATTGAGCACATCGACATCGGCACCGCCGACGAGCATGTCATCTCCGGCGTCGCCGTCCAACGTGTCGTCACCAGCTCCGCCGCTGAGTTCGTCGTCGCCTTCGCCGCCGGACATCGTGTCGTTGTCAGCACCACCGGTCATGGTGTCGTCGCCGTCGTCGCCGGACATGATATCGTCGCCGGCACCGCCGGACATGTCGTCCGCGTCGTCGCCGCCGCTCATCGTGTCGTTGCCGCCTTGACCGTTGAGTGTATCGTTTCCGACACCGCCGTTCAGCGTGTCGTCATCGGCCCCGCCATTCAGCGTGTCGTTCCCGAGACCGCCATTCAGCGTATCCATACCCTCATTGCCGTTCAGGGTATCGTCGCCGACCCCGCCGTTGAGCGTGTCATCGCCCGCGTTGCCCGACAGGTCGTCATCACCGGCGCCGCCATTGATGATGTCATTGCCTTCACCGCCGGCGATCGTATCGTTGCCGGCATTGCCGTTCAACGTGTCGTTACCGGCTCCGCCATCGATATTGTCGTCGCCCGCGCCGCCATTGACGGTGTCATCGCCTTCACCGCCCATGATCGTATCCATGCCGGCATTGCCGTTCAACGTGTCGTTGCCGACTCCGCCATCGATATTGTCATCGCCTGCGCCGCCACTGACGAGGTCATCGCCTTCACCGCCGACGATCGTATCGTTGCCGGCATTGCCGTTCAACGTGTCGTTGCCGGCTCCGCCATCGATGTCGTCATCGCCCGCACCGCCATTGACGAGGTCATCGCCTTCCAATCCGGTAATCGTATCGTTGCCGGCCAAGCCGTTGATCTCATCGGGATCTGGCGTGCCAACCAATGTGTCGTCGCCTGGTGTTCCGGGGATAATTGCCATGGTTTCTACTCCTTGCGCCCGCGCGTTCGCGATGCGGGTCGGCACGCGGCCCGTCATGCACTGGATTTTGTGGTTTGGCTCGATTTCCATCACGATCGATGTGAAGTTCGATGGCGCGCAACTTGATGAAGGCGGGGCGGCGTCACAATCCCCATATGGGGACAAAAGAAATGTCTGATAGCGAACGTTTGGCCCGCAGATCCCGCGTTCGCTGCAGGAATGACGATCAGCTATTTGCTTTTTTTGACGGGAGCCGATCGGCCAAGCACGATCGGAAACATTCGCACATATTTCTTGATGCGATGGGGGCCCGCGAAAATCGCGGCTTCTACCGGAACCCCCGCATCTTGCGTTGGCCCTGAGGGCGTAGCTGTAGATTGCGAAATAATAGGCGCTCAGGGCTACGGCCCGTCATAGCCCTCGATGACGATGAGGTCCGCGATCGAGTGCGGCTGACGGACCTTGATGTTGGCCTGGTATTCCGGCGAATTGTAGCAGGCCAGCGCAGTTTCGTAATCGGGAAACTCGATCACGACGTTGCGCGAGCGGCTTTGGCCTTCGACTGCGGTGAACTTGCCGCCGCGCACGATGAAGCGCCCGCCGAATTTCTGGAAGATGACCGGGTTGGCCGCGATGTAGGGCTTGTAGCCTTCCTCGTTGTGAACGTCGACCCGGCCGATCCAGTACCCTTTTGGCATTCTTACTCTCCCTTTTATTTAGCCCAACGCCTGTTTGATTTCCGCCTGAATGGCATCGGCGGCCGTCCTCGGATCGGCGGCTTCCGTGATCGGACGTCCGACCACCAGATAGTCTGCACCCGCGGCAATCGCCCTCGCCGGCGTCATGATGCGCTTCTGGTCGCCGGTCGCAGTCCCTGCGGGGCGGATACCCGGCGTCACCAGATGCATCTGGTGGCCGACGATCTTGCGCAACGCGGTCGCCTCTTCCGGCGAGCTGACGAGGCCGTCGACGCCGAGCACCTGCGCCTGCTGGGCGCGCGCTTCCACCAGGTCGGAGACGTTGAGACGATAGCCGGCGGCATGCAGGTCCCCATCGTCATAAGAGGTCAGCACGGTGACGGCGAGAATTTTCAGACCCGAGCCTTGGCGCGCCTCGACCGCGGCCTTCATGGTCTGCGGATAGGCGTGCACGGTGAGGAAGGTCGCGCCGAGCTTGGCGACGCTCTCAACGCCGCGCGCCACCGTATTGCCGATGTCGTGCAGCTTGAGATCGATAAATACCTTCTTGCCTGACTTCGCCAGTTGCTGCGCCAGCGGCAGGCCGCCGGCATAGGCGAGCTGATAGCCGACCTTGTAGAAGCTCACGCTGTCGCCGAGCCGCGCGATCAACGCTTCCGCCTCGGTCACTCCGGGCAGGTCGAGCGCAACGATCAGCCGATCCTTCGGCGCGATACTGGCTGGCTGCATGTCACCTCACATCATGCGTTGGGAAACGTCGATCAACTGCCGCACCAGCGCTTTCAGCCCCTCGGCATCAGCGGCATTCTTCAGGCGGTCCATCTCATCATAGGCATCCTCGGCGAACGCCAGCGCGAACTGGTTCGGTATCACGGTTGCATGACACGCCGACAGGATCAGCCGCAGCGCGGCCAGCGCGCGGGCACCACCGAGCCGGTTGCCGGAGGCCGACGCAATCGCAAACACCCGATCGCGAAACACCTGACCACGGGTCTCGTGCGCGTCCTGCACCCGGCTGACCCAGTCGATGGTGTTTTTCACCAGCGCCGGCACCGAGGAATTGTATTCCGGCGTCACGATCAGCACGCCATGATGGGCCGCCATCATCCGCTTCAGGTTGACCGCATGTTTCGGCACGCCGGATTTGGCCTGCAGGTCGCCGTCATAGATCGGCAGCGGGAAATCAACCAGCGAGATGCGGGTGACTTCGGCGCCGGCTTGCGCCAGTTCGTGCACGGCCACCGCCGCCAGCCTCGCATTGAGCGAGCCGGTGCGGAGCGATCCTGGGATCACGAGGATTTTCAGCGCGGACATTTCTTAGAAATCGCACTCAGGGCTGACCGGCCGCGCGAGCGGACGGCTTAGCCCTTGCGATACACCCAGACCCGCGCGGGCGGAAGGTTCATCCAGATCCGCTCGGAGGCCTCTGTGGACACGCCCGGCAGCGATTTCGGAATCGGCGGCGCCACCGAATAGGTGAACTGCACGAAGGGCGCGCCCGGCGCCAGCGCCAGGAAGGCGTCGCGGATCAGCTTCAGGCGGGTCAGCATCGGTTTTGTCACGAGCGGCAGGCCGGAGATCACGGCAGACGCCGGCGCACCCAGCGCATCTCCGAGCGAAGCGCGTAGCGTGTAGGCATCGCCCTGTACGACCTTGGCCTGAGGATAGCGATCGCGCAGCAGAGCGCAGAAGCCCGGATTATATTCGACCAGCACGAGCCGCTTCTGATCTACGCCGTGTTCGATCAGCGCGTTGGTGATCGCGCCGGTCCCGGGCCCAAGTTCGACGACCGGCCCTTCGGAATCGACATCGACATATTGCGCCATGGTGCGGGCGAGCACCTTGCTCGACGGCATCACCGCACCCATGTGCAGCGGCTTTTCAATCCATGAACGAAGGAAGCGCACCTCGTCGTCGAGACGAGGCTTCTTCAACGCACGCACGGACGATTGCAAAGGCATGTCGCTACCAGGCGGGACCCGCTGACGGGCGGGAATGTCAAAAAACAGTCATGAACACGTATAGGTCGACGGGGATATGGTCAAGCCAAACGGTAATGCGCGAGAGGCGCCAAAGCGCCCGCGATCCGGCGATAACACCCTGTGCAAGCTGAATGAATCATGACTGCCGGGCGAGGAACGGCGCTCGCCCGCGCGACGTGGATGCGGTTCACGAGCCCGCGCGGCTGCCGAAGAAGTCCTTGACCTTGGTGAAGAAGCCCAACGCCTCCGGCTGGGTTGCCCCGGAGGACAGCTTTTCGAACTCGGCGAGCAGTTCCTGCTGCTTCTTGGTCAGATTCTGTGGCGTTTCGACCATGACCTGGACATACATGTCGCCGGTCTGGCGCGAGCGGAGCACCGGCATGCCCTTTGATGCAATGCGGAAACGGCGGCCGGACTGCGTTCCCGCCGGCACCTTCACCTTGGTCTTGCCCTTGTCGATGGTGGGCACCTCGAATTCGCCGCCGAGCGCGGCCGCGACCATCGAGATCGGAACCCGGCAGTGCAAATCGGCGCCGTCGCGCTGGAAGAATTCGTGGGTGGCCAGCGACAGGAAAATGTAGAGGTCGCCGGGCGGACCGCCGCGGACGCCGGCCTCGCCTTCGCCGGCCAGCCGGATACGCGTGCCGTCCTCGACACCCTGCGGAATGTTGACCGACAACGTCCGGTCGCGCGTCACCCGTCCCGTGCCCGAGCAGTTCGGGCAGGCGTCCTCGATCATCTGACCGCGGCCCTGACAGCCCGGGCAGGTCCGCTCCAGCGTGAAGAAGCCCTGAGCCTGACGGACGCGGCCGGCGCCGCCGCACATCGCGCAGGTCTTCGGCTTGGTGCCGGCCTTGGCGCCGGTGCCCGAACAGGGCTCGCAGGTAACCGAGACCGGAATTTCGATCTGCGCGGTCTTGCCGAGGTAGGCTTCCTCCAGCGTGATTTCCATGTTGTAGCGCAGATCGGCGCCGCGCTCGCGCCCGCCGCCACGCCCGCGCTGCCCGGCCATGCCGAACAGGTCCTCGAAAATATCTGAAAACGACGAGGCGAAGCCGGCGCCGAAGCCGGGACCGCCGCCGCCCATGCCCTGCTCGAACGCGGCATGGCCATAGCGGTCATAGGCGGCGCGCTTGTCGCCGTCTTTCAGGACTTCATAGGCCTCGTTGATTTCCTTGAATTTCATTTCGCTGGTGGCATCACCTGGATTCCTGTCCGGATGCCATTTCATCGCGAGCTTGCGGAAGGCCGACTTGAGCTTGGATTCGTCCGCGTTCCGCTCGACTTCCAGGGTTTCGTAATAGCAGCGCTTGGTGGACATCAGTCAGACCCGCCCGAATTCGTCTTCATGCCGAAAGCACCTTCAATCGAAGATGCCGCGATCGGCTTAAAGAAAAATGACCCCCACCCATCGAACGCGAGCCGTGCGCTCTTTTGGATGAGGGTCATGATCGAAAGCCCGCTTATGCCGACTTCTTGTTGTTCTTGTCGTCGTCGACCTCGGTGAACTCCGCGTCGACCACGTCATCCTTGGCAGCATCCCGCTTGGCGTCCGCCTCGGCCTGCTGCTTGTACATGGCCTCGCCGAGCTTCATCGAAGCCTGCGCCAGCGTGTTGGTCTTGGCCTTGATGGCCTCGGCGTCGTCGCCCTTCAGCGCTTCCTTCAAATCGCTGACGGCGTCCTCGATGGCGCGGCGCTCTGATTCTTCCACTTTCGAACCGTGCTCGGCCAGCGCCTTCTCGGTGGAATGCACCAGCGCGTCGGCATGGTTCTTGGCGTCGACCGCCTCGCGTCGCTTCTTGTCCTCGGCCGCGTTGGCCTCGGCGTCCTTGACCATCTTCTGGATGTCGGCTTCGGAGAGGCCGCCGGATGCCTGAATCCGGATCTGCTGCTCCTTGCCGGTCGCCTTGTCCCTGGCCGAGACGTTGACGATGCCGTTGGCGTCGATGTCGAAGGTGACCTCGATCTGCGGCATGCCGCGCGGCGCCGGCGGAATACCCATCAGGTCGAACTGACCGAGCACCTTGTTGTCGGCCGCCATTTCACGCTCGCCCTGGAAGACGCGGATGGTGACGGCATTCTGGTTGTCCTCGGCGGTCGAGAACACCTGGCTCTTCTTGGTCGGGATCGTGGTGTTGCGGTCGATGATGCGGGTGAACACGCCACCCAGCGTCTCGATGCCGAGCGACAGCGGCGTCACGTCGAGCAGCAGCACGTCCTTGACGTCGCCCTGCAGCACGCCCGCTTGAATGGCCGCACCGATGGCGACGACTTCGTCCGGGTTGACGCCCTTGTGCGGCTCCTTGCCGAACAACTGCTTCACGACCTCCTGGACCTTCGGCATGCGGGTCATGCCGCCGACCAGCACCACTTCGCCGATTTCGGCGGCGGTCAGACCTGCGTCCTTCAGCGCCTTGCGGCAGGGCTCGATGGTCTTCTGAACGAGATCGTCGACGAGCGCCTCGAACTTGGCGCGCGTCAGCTTCATCGTCAGATGCTTCGGCCCGGTCTGGTCGGCCGTGATGAACGGTAGGTTGATTTCGGTCTGCGTCGTCGAAGACAGCTCGATCTTGGCCTTTTCGGCGGCCTCCTTCAGGCGCTGAAGGGCGAGCTTATCGTTGCGCAGGTTGATGCCCTGCTCCTTCTGGAATTCGTCGGCGAGATAACCGACCAGGCGCATGTCGAAATCTTCACCGCCGAGGAAGGTATCGCCGTTGGTCGACTTCACCTCGAACACGCCGTCGCCGATTTCGAGAATCGAGACGTCGAAGGTGCCGCCGCCGAGGTCGTACACCGCGATGGTGCCGGATTTTGATTTGTCGAGACCGTAGGCGAGCGCTGCCGCCGTCGGCTCGTTGATGATGCGCAGCACTTCAAGACCGGCGATCTTGCCGGCATCCTTGGTGGCCTGACGCTGCGCGTCGTTGAAGTAGGCGGGAACCGTGATGACGGCCTGGTCGACCTTCTGGCCGAGATGGGCTTCCGCGGTCTCCTTCATCTTCTGCAGGATGAAGGCGGAGACCTGCGAGGGCGAATAGGTCTTGCCGTCGGCCTCGACCCAGGCGTCGCCGTTCGATGCCTTGACGATCTTGTAGGGAACGAGCTTCTTGTCCTTCTCGACCATCGGGTCGTCATAGCGGCGGCCAATCAGGCGCTTCACCGCGAAGAACGTCCGCTCGGGATTGGTCACCGCCTGGCGCTTGGCAGGCTGGCCGACGAGGCGCTCGCCGTCATCGGTGACGGCAACGATCGAAGGCGTGGTGCGCATGCCCTCCGCGTTCTCGATGACTTTTGCAGTCTTGCCATCCATTACGGCGACACACGAATTCGTGGTGCCGAGATCGATCCCAATGACCTTTCCCATGGTCCTCATATCCTTCTTTTTGCGGCAGGTTGGCTGGGCCCTGGACGGCGCACCTAACCGAACCCCCAACGTTCAAATACTCGCGATATTGCGACGGTGAGCCTCATATAGGAGGGGGGGTTGTGCCCGCAAGGACCGAGCGCAAGCTTAGGGCCTGAAAAGGCTGGCGTTTGAAAGATTGTGCCGCCCGGGGGCCGGGCCCCGCGCCGCGACCGGCGTTAAGAATCGGCAATCCCCTTCATCGCTCACGCCCCCAAACGTTGCACAGCGATACGGCGGCATCCTCACGGCGTGGACCGGCCGACGTGGAGGGGACGCGGTATTTGGCCGCTGGAAGCGCCCAAAAAAACGCTCGGAGACTGGGCAGAATGCCGCGAAAGGCCAACATATAGGAGCGTGACGGGGGAACGGACGCCTGCCCTGCCCTGTTGCAGGGACACCAAAACCGCTAAAAGCGGGCCGAACGGAACGACCCAGTCGCGCGCCCCGAGGCCCAGATTCCATCCGCTCCACCGTCCGATCATTGAACGGCCTCCATGCAAACCCGGTAGACCCTCCATGAAGCTACTTCGATACTTTGCTGCGGTTGCCCTACTCGTTGCCGCCACCTCCTCCGCGTTCGCCGCGGACCCGGTTTTCCCGCCGGGCGCCAGGGTCGGCATGACGCCGCTGGTCGGCCTCAACAAGGCCAGAGCGTTCACGGGATTCGAGACCGAAGACCAGGGCGTCAAGGTCCTGGTCGCCGACCTGCCCGCCGAGGCTTATGGCGAGGTCGCCAATGCCTTCAAGGCCAATCCCGGCGGCACTGGCGGCATCAAGCCGGAGAGCATCGAGACCAAAGCGGGGCTCGCCTACTACACCGTCGAAAACGCCAAGGACGGCGCCACCAACGTGCGCCGTTATTCCATGATCCTGCCCGGTCCTACCTTCTCCGGCTACGTCGCCGTGCAGGTGCCGGAGAACGCCTCAAAGATCTATACCGACGATGCCGTGCGCCAGATGTTCGCATCGGCCGTGATCCGCGTTGAGGTTCCTGTCGAGGAACAGCTCGGGATGATGCCGTTCAAGATTGGCGAGCTCTCGAGCTTCAAGAACGTCCGTACGCTGGCACCGGGCGCCGCCCTCATTCTCTCCGACAGCGACGAAAAGAAAGGCTTCGAGGTCGCCCCCTTCATGATCATCGGCCTGATCGGCTCGACGGCGGCGTCGCCTGACGATCGCGGCCGCTTTGCCCAGCAGATCGCGACCACCATTCCCGGCGTACGCGACGGGCGTATCACGATGTCGGAGCCTGTCCGCATCGATGGCCAGCCCGGCTACGAGACTCGGATCGACGCCATCAGCGGCAAGGACAATACGCCGGTGACGATCGTGCAATGGCTGCGGTTCGGCTCCCAGACCTCGATGCGCATCATCGGCTCTTCGCCGCGCGATGATTGGACCAAGGCATTTCCGCGCTTCCGCGCCGTGCGCGACGGAATCCGGCCGCGAGCCTGATCGCGGAGTTCAAGAAAAGCGCGCGCCCTGATATTCAGGACGCGGCGAAATTTCGGGCTTTCGTTCGTACACCACTGGAACTAGCCTTCCCTGTCGGGTTCACGAGGGGAGACGTGCTATGGTTTCTCGCAGGCTGGTTCTGACAGGCTTTGGCGCGGCATCCGTCCTCGCCCTCGTTCCAACGACGCCATGGGCTGCACCGATGAAACCCGACAACGCCTCCGCGCTCCTCGTCATCGACGTGCAAAACTGCTTCCTGCCGGGCGGCAGCCTCGCCGTGAAAGACGGCGATCAGGTGGTGCCCGTCATCAACCGCATCGCCAAGGGCTTTGCCAATGTGGTGATGACGCAGGACTGGCACACCGCGGGCCACGTCTCGTTCGCCTCCACCCATTCCGGCAAGAAGCCGTTCGAAACCATCAATCTCCCCTACGGCAAGCAGGTGCTGTGGCCGGATCACTGCGTACAGGGCACCGAGGGCGCGTCGCTGTCAAAGGACCTCGCGGTCCCGCATGCCGGTCTCGTTATCCGCAAGGGTTTTAACAAGGACGTCGACAGCTATTCGGCCTTCACCGAGGCCGACGGCAAGACCACGACGGGGCTTGCCGCGTACCTGAAAGCGCGCAAGGTGAAGCGGGTTTTCCTCGCCGGCCTCGCCACCGACTTCTGCGTGGCATGGAGCGCGCTGGATGCGCGCAAGGCGGGCTTTGAGACTTACGTGATCGAGGACGCCTGCCGCGGCATCGACACCCAGGGCTCGCTCGCCAAGGCCTGGGCTGACATGACCAAAGCCGGCGTCAAGCGCATTCAGTCGGGCGATATCGCGGCCTAGTGCGTTCGTCTTGCCCGGTTCAGGGGTTTGGGATGTCAGGTCCAGCGGCTCCATTCGCGTTCGAGATGATCCGTCGTGCGCCGTCACAGCGCCTGGCGGGCCTGATCACTGGCATGACGGGTTATCGCGAAACGGCGCCCGGCCGGTTTTTCCAGCGCGAAGCCGCCGGCCTGGTGGTGCCGCTGATCATCAGCTTCGGCACACCGCTCCTGATCGCGCTCGGGCGCGATCCTGACGCTGATGACCGGCAGCCGAGTTTCGCCGCCGGGCTTTATGCCGGCCCGGTTCATATCGAATCCGATGGCGGCGCCGAATGCGTGCAGGTGGATTTCACGCCGCTCGGCGCCTATCGCTTCTTTGGCGGCGCCATCGTCGATCTCACCGCGCGCATGGTCGACATTGCCGACGTGCTGGGCCGCGAAGGGCGTGAGCTGCGCGATCGGCTCGGTGCGATATCCCGCTGGCAGGATCGTTTCGATCTGGTCGAGGATTTTGTTGCAGGCCGTGCCAGCCATTGGCCTTCGCCCGAGATCGCTTTCGCCTATCGCCGGCTCGCACGCAGCACGGGCGGCGCGCGCATCACTGCGCTTGCAAGAGAGATCGGCTGGAGCCGCAAGCATTTGGTCGATCGCTTCCGAGCGGAAATTGGTCTGGCGCCGAAGCCGGTTGCCCGCATGATGCGCTTTCATGAAGCCTGCCGGCTGGCGCGGACCGAAACCGCAAGCGGCTGGGCCTTCATTGCGGCTGAAAGCGGTTATTCCGACCAGGCGCATCTCGTCCGCGAATTCGCCGATCTTGCCGGCGAGACACCGACGGCCTGGGCCCGGCGGCTGACGTTGATCGACAGCCGCCTGACGCGGCCGCTCGACGCACTGGACGCGTAGCCGGTCAGGTAACAAATCTTCAAGCCGGCGCAACCTACCTCGCGGTATTGGCGAGGTAACGCAATGCAAGGAGTTGCCCGTGATCAGTCCAAGCAAAAGCGAAGCACCGCGCCTTTACCCGACGATGCGCTGCCGGGATGCCGAAGCGATGATCCGCTGGCTCGAGGAGATCGTTGGCTTCACCGAACGTGTCGCCTACCGCAACGGTGGCGCGGTTCAACATGCCGAGCTTGCCTACGGGCCCTCGCTCCTCATGCTCGGCCAGAGCCGCGACGATGAATATGGCAAACTCGTCGGTGATATAGGCGGCCGCCGCACCGACGCGCTCTATGTCGCGGTCGACGATCCCGACGCGCTGTATGCCAAAGTGAAGGCCGCCGGCGGCAAGATCGAAATGGAACTGCGCGACACCGACTACGGCAGCCGCGATTTCGCCTGCCGCGACCCGGAAGGCAATCTCTGGAGTTTTGGCACCTACCGACCGAAGGCGGACGAGAAGCCGCTGTAAGTCCAAGCGGGCATCAGACCCTCATCCTGAGGAGCGCGCCTGCGCGCGTCTCGAAGGATGAAGGCCGAGATGCTGCAGCGGGGCCTTCATGGTTCGAGACGGCGCTGACGCGCCTCCTCACCATGAGGGTCTAGCGTCTATGCCGCGCTGTTCGGCTCGTTGTTCGCCGGGGCTGCCTTGGCGCCGCCCTTCGATACGCCGACCAGCGCCGGACGCAGTATGCGTTCGCCGATCATGAAGCCGGCCTGCACGACCTGAACCACCGTCCCTGCCGGAACGGACGGATCGGGCACTTCGTACATCGCCTGCTGAAAATTGGGATCGAACTTCTCGCCCGATGGATCGAACTTCTTGACGCCGTTCTTCTCCAGCGTGTTCAGCAGCGAGCGCTCGGTCAGCTCGACGCCTTCGATGAAAGCCTTCAGCGCCGGGTCGGCGGTGGCCTTCGTCTCGGCCGGCATGGCATCGAGCGCGCGCTGCAGATTGTCGGCGATTTCGAGAATGTCGCGGGCGAAGCCGGTGATGCCGTAGGCGCGCGCGTCGGCGACTTCCTTGGCGGTGCGCTTGCGCAGGTTTTCCATCTCCGCCAGCGTGCGCAGCATCTTGTCGCGTGCTTCCGCCGCTTCCTTCGTCAACGCCTCGACCGATCCTTCCTCGGGATCGTCGGGCATGATGTAGGGTTTTGAGACCACGGGTTCGCCGGTCTGGTTGGCGGGTTGTGCCCCGTCGTCACTCGGCCGGTTGGGATCGGTCATAAGACTGCCTTCTCAAAAAACGCATCTGGTTGGATGGGGATTTGCTGAGCGGGATATCGTGCTTTAGGGGCCGAAAATCAAGCGCTCCATAGCGTTTTCGAGCGAAGTGGGCACCGGTTCGCGTGAAGAAAAAGCGTCAAAACGACAAAGCCCGGATTGGGGTCGATTCGTGGCGGATCAGCCGCCCAGCATCCGGCTGACAATGCGGGCGGCGTAATCCACCGTCGGAATCACCCGTGCATAGTTCAGCCGTGTCGGCCCGATCACGCCGAGAACACCGACGATACGGCCCGAAGCGTCGCCATAGGGTGCGATGATGGTCGAGGAACCGGACAGCGAGAACAGCTTGTTCTCCGATCCGATGAAGATCCGCACCCCTTCGGCGCGCTCGGCCCGGCCCAGCAGGTCGATCACGCCGCGCTTGGTCTCGAGATCGTCGAACAATGATTTGACGCGTTCGAGATCTTCCAGCGCGTGCAAATCTTCCAGCAGGTTGGCATGCCCGCGCACGATCAATTGCCGGTCGTCGTTTTCGCCGCCCGACCAGCTCGCAATGCCAGCCTCGATCACCTTCTGCGTCAGTTGGTCGAGCTCGATGCGGCTCTGCGCCATCGCGGTTTCGAGCTCTAACCGCGCTTCGGCGAGCGTACGGCCGCGAATCCGCGCATTGAGAAAATTGCTCGCTTCGGTCAGTGCCGAGGAAGGCACGCCGGGCGGCAGCGACAGCACACGGTTTTCGACCTGGCCGTCTTCGCCGACCAGCACCACCAGCGCGCGCTCCGGCTCCAGCCGCACGAACTCGATGTGTTTCAGCCGCGAATTGGATTTGGCGGTCAGCACCACCGCAGCCGCACGGGTCAGGCCGGACAGCCGCGTCAGCGCCTCGCCGAGCGCCGCCTCGACCGACTGCGCCCGGCCGACGGAGGCAAGCTGGTTCTGGATCGATTCCCGTTCCGGCTCGGTGAGGTCGCCGACCTGCATCAGGGCGTCGACGAAGAAGCGCAAACCGAGTTCGGTGGGCAGGCGGCCGGCCGAGGTATGTGGCGCATAGATCAGGCCGAGCGCTTCGAGGTCCGACATCACGTTGCGGACGGACGCCGGCGACAGCGGCACCGCGATCAGGCGCGAGATGTTGCGCGAGCCGACAGGGTCGCCGGTCGCGAGATAGCTCTCGACGATTTGACGAAAAATGTCGCGCGAGCGCTCGTTGAGCTGGGCGAGCCCAGCATGCGGCGCGATCAGGCCTATCGGATCGTGGTGGGCCACTGCTAACTCCCTGATACTCCCTAATTTGTCGATCCGGCGGGCCGATGACAAGCGCCGCTTTCGCCGTAGCGTTTTCGAGCGAAGCATGCCCTCGGGCTTGATCCGGGGGTGGATGCCGGTTCGCGCAAAGAAAACGCGTCAAAACAAGAAGGTAGAGGTTCGGTTCTAATTGATTCAGAACCGAACTCTACCCCGAAACAAGGCAAAAACCCTTGCCGCTGCCCGCTCCCCCTCCTACAAGCACCGCGAACGAATTTTCGCTCGATTTTGGAAGGATTCCCCATGCGGCCGAGCCGCCGTGCGCCCGATCAATTGCGCCCCGTGTCGCTGGAACGCGGCGTGGTTAAATATGCCGAAGGTTCCTGCATGGTGAAGTTTGGCGACACCCATGTGCTGGTCACGGCCACCCTGGAAGAACGGCTGCCGCCCTGGCTGAAGGGGCAGGGCCGCGGCTGGGTCACCGCCGAATACGGCATGCTGCCGCGCGCCACATTGGAGCGTACGCGCCGCGAGGCCGCTGCCGGCAAGCAGGGCGGCCGCACCGTCGAGATCCAGCGGCTGATCGGCCGCTCCCTGCGCGCAGCCGTCGATCTCGAAGCGCTCGGCGAGCGCCAGATTACGGTCGATTGCGACGTGATCCAGGCCGATGGCGGCACCCGCACGGCCTCGATCACCGGCGCCTGGGTGGCGCTGGCCGACTGCATCGGTTGGATGAAGAACCGCAACATGCTGAAAGCCAACGTGCTGCGCGACAATGTCGCCGCGATCTCCTGCGGCATCTATCAGGGCACGCCGGTGCTCGACCTCGATTATGCCGAGGATTCCGAGGCCGAGACCGACGCCAATTTCGTCATGACCGGCGACGGCCGCATCATCGAGGTGCAGGGCACCGCCGAGAAGACACCGTTTTCGCAAGACGAGTTCCTGGCGCTGATGGAACTGGCGCGCAAGGGTGTCGCGCGTCTGGTGGACTTGCAGAAACTGGCCGTCGCGTAGTCTGATCGCACATGCACCGTCGAATCACCGGCCGGCTCGTGATCGCGACCCACAATCCCGGCAAGCTCGCCGAGATGAAGGAATTGCTCGCGCCGCACGGCATCGAGGCGGTTTCCGCCGGCGAGCTGGGTCTCGGTGAGCCCGAGGAAACCGGCCAGACGTTTCGCGCCAATGCCGCGATCAAGGCGATCGCGGCGGCGAAAGCCGCGCAACTGCCGGCCTTTGCCGATGATTCCGGCCTCGTCGTCGATGCCCTTGACGGCGCGCCCGGAATCCATTCGGCGCGCTGGGCCGGCAATGGCAAGGATTTCAAGGCGGCGATGACCAGGATCGAGCGCCTGTTGCAGGAGCGCGGCGCGACCACGCCCGACAAGCGAAGTGCGCATTTCGTCTCGGCCCTGTGCGTCGCCTGGCCCGACGGCCATCTCGAAGAGGTCGAGTCCCGCGCCGACGGAACCCTGGTCTGGCCGCCGCGCGGCACTGCCGGTTTCGGCTATGATCCGGCATTCCTGCCTGACGGGCACACGCGGACCTTTGGCGAGATGACGTCCATCGAAAAGCACGGCCTGCCGCCCCTTGGGCTTGGCCTGTCGCACCGGGCGCGGGCCTTCGTCAAACTGGCGGAGATCTGCCTTGGCTAGTCGCGAGCGACCCCGCCCCAAAGATGCCTTCGGCGTCTACGTGCACTGGCCGTTCTGCCTGTCGAAATGCCCCTATTGCGATTTCAACAGCCACGTTCGCCACGCACCGATCGACGAGAAGCGCTTTGTGCGCGCGTTTGCGCGTGAGATCGAAACCACGGCAGCGCGCGCACCGGGGCGAACCGTCACATCGATCTTTCTCGGCGGCGGCACGCCTTCCTTGATGCAGCCGCAGACTGTCGGCGCGATTTTGGATGCGATCGGCAAGCACTGGCGCGTCGCCGGCAATGTCGAGGTCACGCTCGAAGCCAATCCAACCAGCGTAGAAGCGACGCGGTTTCGCGGCTATCGCGCAGCCGGCGTCAACCGCGTCTCGCTCGGCGTGCAGGCGCTCGACGACGCCTCGCTGAAGGCGCTCGGACGGCTGCATACTGCGCGCGAGGCGCTCGATGCGGTAGCGATCGCGCGCACCGCGTTCGATCGCTATTCATTCGACCTGATCTACGCCCGCCCCGACCAGACGCCGCGGATGTGGTCGGATGAACTGAAGCTCGCGATCTCCGAAGCCGCCGAGCACCTCTCGCTCTACCAACTCACCATCGAGGAAGGCACGCCGTTCTTCGGCCTTCACGCCGCAGGCAAACTCAAGACACCGGACGAGGCGGTGGCGCGTGCGCTCTACGACGTGACGCAGGAAGTCTGCGCGCATCATGGCTTGCCGGCCTACGAGATTTCCAATCACGCCCGCGAAGGCGCGGAGTGTCAGCACAATCTCGTCTATTGGCGCGGCGAGGAATATGCCGGCATCGGTCCCGGCGCGCATGGCCGCCTCGACATCGACGGCGCGCGACACGCCACCGCGACCGAGAAGCGCCCGGAGGCCTGGCTGATGCGTGTCGAGGCCAACGGCCACGGCGTCGTCACCGACGACCACCTCAACAGCGAAGAGCGCGCCGACGAATTCTTGCTGATGGGACTGCGGCTCGCCGAGGGCATAGACCCACGCCGCTATGCGGCATTGTCCGGTCGCACGCTCGATCCGAACCGCATCGCCATCCTGCGCGCGGAAGGCGCGATCTCCGTCGACACCGACGGCAGACTGCGCGTGACGAAGGACGGCTTCCCCGTGCTCGACGCCGTCGTGGCCGATCTCGCCGCGTAGATGCTGTCGTTCCTGCGAACGCAGGAACCCATACGCCGCGGCCCGCGCAAGAGGCACAAGCGGCGACGGCTTCTCTCAAAACCAACAATGGTGGCTATGGGCCCCTGCGTGCCGCCTTCGCTAAAGCTTCGGCGCCCCTCGCTCCTACCCCGGCGAAGCCTTCGGCGTAGACGGGTCGCAGGGGCGACGAAAGATCACGCCCCAAAACTCTTAGGCGACCCCGCAACCGGCGTGCTGCCGCCGCTGGCGACTTTCATCACCGCAAGCCCGCGCTCGTTGGTGCCGTCGGAGCGGAATCGAAACAGCCCGTCGATGCCGGCAAAGCCCGACGGGTTGGTCAGCGTCTCCGGCGCAAAGCGTTGGCCGCCCTGCTGCTTCGATAGCGCAGCAACCAGCGCGACGGCATCATAAGCCAGCGTTGCGGTGCGCACGGGGTCCGCTCCATATTTGGTACGGTAGCGGCCGGCGAAGGCGCGGAAGCCCGACGGATCCGGTGCAGCATAAAGTCCGCCCTGCAGCGTCGCGCTCGCATAGACGCGCGGATTGTCCCAGAGCCCGGTGCCGAGCAACTGGATGTTGCGCAGATTGGCGCCCGCCGAGGTCAAGGCATCCGCCGCTGCCACGACGGATTCGCCATCGTCGGCGATGAACAGCGCGTCCGCCGAGCCGAGCGATTGCGCCACCGTCCGCGCCGCGCCGGCGCGATCGGCGGTGTATTTTTCGAAGGCGACGATGCGCCCCTTGCGGCCGACCGCCTGCTTGAACGCCGCTTCCACCACATTGCCATAGGCATTGTCGGGCAACAGCGCCGCAAACGACCGCTTTCCGATGCTGGCCGAATAATCGACGATCCGGTTGACGTCTGATTCGGGCAGGAAGCTCAGCAGATAAACCCCGCGTCCGGCGACGCTGGAATCGGTCGAGAACGCGATCACTGGGATATTCCGCGCGCGCGTCAGTTGCGCGGTCGCCGGCACCGAGGCCGCAAACAGCGGGCCCAGAACGATTTCCACGCCCTCGCCGAGCGCCTCCTGGGTAACCTGCTGGGCGCCCTGCGGACTGCCGCCGTCGTCCTTGATCAGAAGCTGAATGTTCGGATTCTGGAATTCCGCCAGCGCCATCTCGGCCGCGTTCTTCATCGATTGCGCGGCGACGCCGGCATTGCCGGCGGCCGAAAGCGGCAGGATCAGGCCGACTTTGACCTGCCCGGTGCCGACCGCGAGCGGCTGCTGCTGCGGGCCTGGCGGCCCCTCGGGCGCGGACGGGCCGAACGGGTTGGAAACCGGGCCGCCGGCGCAGGCGCCGAGCAGCGGCGCGCCGAGAATGAGACCAAGCGCCGTCCGCCGGGTCGGTCCTGTGGGCCGGAGATCCGGGAATCCATGCTTGCGATTGAGCGGGCCTACCATTCTGTCTCTTCTCTTGACCGACCGCCGTCGGTCAGGATCCCGGCCTTCTGGGCCACGGCACCTGAACCGCTACTGAACCCTACTTGCGGGATTCTGCATATTGTCGAGAATTAGTTAACTAAAACAAAAGGATTACAGTTTTCGTCGCACCTTGCCGGTCGCCTGGAACTTCGGTTGCGCTTCCCATACCGCCAGATATAGCGCTTGCACCAGGACCCCTTTAGATTGTCGTCATGCGCGCAAAGCCCAGCTACGTCTCCGATACCGAACCGGGTTCGGCCGTCAGAACATTTTTGATTGGCGGCCACACTCTGAATGCCCCGAAGCCGGTTGCCGGCCTCTACCTGGTAGCAACCCCGATCGGCAATCTCGGCGACATCACCTTGCGCGCGCTGGAGACCCTGGCCGGCGTCGACATCATCGCCTGCGAGGACACCCGCATCACCCGCCGCCTGATCGAGCGCTATGCGATCTCGGCGGAACTCAAGCCGTATCATGAGCACAACGCGGCGATGGCGCGGCCGAAAATCCTGGAGCGGCTGGCGCAGGGCGCTTCGATCGCGCTGGTGTCGGACGCCGGCACGCCCCTGATCTCCGACCCCGGCTTCAAGCTGGTGCGCGAGGTCTCTGCCGCCGGCCATGCCGTGATCGCGGTGCCCGGTGCGTCCTCGGTGCTGACGGCGCTTTCGGTCGCAGCACTCCCGACCGACCGGTTTTACTTCGAGGGATTTTTGCCGTCCAGGCAAGTCTCGCGGCGAACGCGGCTGGCCGAACTGGCAAGGATCGACGCCACGCTGGTGATGTTCGAATCCGGCAACCGCGTGCAGGAAACGCTCACCGACCTCGCCGCGATCATGGCCGGGCGCGACGCCGCGATCTGCCGCGAACTCACAAAGCTGCACGAGGACATCAAGCGCGCCCCCATCGCCGAGCTGGCAAGGACGGCCGACACGCTGGAGACTCGCGGCGAGTTCGTGGTCGTGATCGGCCCGCCGCGCAAGGACGCCGACGTCATGACCCAGCACGACCTCGACGACCTGCTGCGATCGTCGCTGGCGCGCGAAAGCGTCAAGGACAGCGTCGCACACGCGGTCGAGCTTTCGGGCCGCCCGCGCCGTGAGGTCTATGCCCGCGCGCTGGAGCTCGCAAAGGAAGTCAGGGGCGACGATGGCGAAGACTGACGGCGCCACGCCGCCTGATGCGACCACGAAACTCGCTGCGCCCGAGCGGGTCGCGGCGTTTCGCACCGGGCTATCAGCCGAAAGCCGCGCCGCGGCCTACCTGATGGCCAAGGGCTACCGCATTCTCGCAAAGCGCTTTCGCACCCCCTATGGCGAGATCGACCTGGTGGCGAAACGGCGCAATCTTGTGGCTTTCGTCGAGGTCAAGGCTAGAGCTAGCCTCGATGATGCCGCCTACGCCGTCACGGCGCGCCAGCAGGCCCGCATCATCGACGCCGCCCAAGCCTGGCTTATGGTGCATCCCGAGCATGCCGAATTCGAGCTCCGTTTTGACGCTGTCCTGATTGCGCCCAGGCGTCTGCCACGCCATCTGTTAGCGGCATTCGACGCCAGCGTTTAAGATTCCCTCCAGAGACCCGGACCTCACTCATGAAACTGAATATCGCCGTCCAGATGGACCCCATCGCGCGTATCAACATCCGCGGCGATTCGACCTTTGCCCTGATGCTGGAAGCGCAAAAGCGCGGGCACAGCCTTTCCTATTTCACGCCGGACACGCTCTCGCTGCGCGGCGAGGAGCTGGTGGCGCCGGTGCAGCACCTCACCGTGCGCGACGAGGTCGGCGATCACTTTACGCTGGGAGAACCGAAGCGCGAGCCGCTCGAGGCCTTCGACGTCATCCTGTTGCGGCAGGAGCCGCCGTTCGATATCGCCTACATCACCTCAACGCATTTGCTGGAACGAATCCATCCCAGGACGCTGGTCGTCAACGATCCCGCCAGCGTGCGCAACGCGCCGGAAAAGATGTTCGTGCTGAACTTTCCTCAGCTAATGCCGCCGACGCTGATCTCGCGCGACCTCGACGAAATCAATTCGTTCCGCGATGAGCATGGTGCGGTCGTCATGAAACCGCTGCACGGCCATGGCGGCGCGGCGGTGTTTCGCGTCATGCCTCAGGACATGAATTTCGGCTCGCTGTTCGACATGTTTTCCGTCACCTTCAGGGAGCCCTGGGTGATCCAGCGCTTCCTCCCCGAGGTGAAGCACGGCGACAAGCGCATCATCCTGGTCGACGGCGAGTTCGCCGGTGCCGTCAACCGCGTCCCCGCTCCCGACGACCTCCGCTCCAACATGGTGCGCGGCGGCGCAGCGCAGGCGACCGACCTTACCCCGCGCGAGCGCGAGATTTGCGACACGCTGGGCCCGGACTTGCGCGAACGCGGCCTGCTGTTCGTCGGCATCGACGTGATCGACGGCAACCTCACCGAGATCAACGTGACCTGCCCCACGGGCATCCGCGCGATCCAGCGTCTCAACGGCCCGGATGTCGCGGCAAAAATCTGGGATACCATCGAGAAGAAGCGCACCGGGAAATAATTTCCCCTCGCGCGACCAACTCATTCGCAGCGCGCGCATACGCGACCGGACTTAAGCCGGATGAATTGCGTGCGCCTCCTGCCGGCCGATCGGAACCGAAGAGGAGAGCCGCGGCACCGTTCTGCTACGCCGCCGGGAGTGGCCCGCTGGATTCCAGGACGCTATCGCCATGTGATCCCATATTCTATCATCATGCGGCCATTGTTTGGGCAAGACTGCACGGAGCGCTGCCGGATGCTCGGCCGGCCACCTTCGGATGACATTGGACGGAAAGGAAACGCCAATGAACTCCACACCGAAAGAAACTGAACCCCACGATGCCCTGAGCGTGCGCGCCGATGAGAGGCTCGCGCAGGCCCACGAACAGATCAAACGCGCGGATGAGCAACTCGCGCGGTTGACTGAACAGGTTGCAAAAATGGAGCGCGATACTGCGCGTCCGACTTCGGCACGACCTGACCCGCAATCACCGGAAAAAAGGCCGGCGCTCCGCACCCTGGCCGCCTTGCCCCTGGCAGCGTGTATCATTGTCGCTGCGCTGGTTTTGCAGTCGTCCTATAGCGGCGGAGCCAAGCAGGTTGTCGCCTGGTGGGCGCCGCAGCCCGTTTCAACGCCATCATTGCCGCCGGAAGATCCGCCATCGCCCGCGCAGCCTGCGCCATCTACCGTTGAGGTGGTCGCCGCGGAGGCAGCGGCACCGCAAGCGTCCTCACCGCAAACAGCGCCACCGCAAGCACCGACCTTGGCTCAGGCCGCACCGCCGCAAGACGCCTCGCCGCCAACGACCGCCGCGCCCCCCGAACAGACCCAGTTGCTGCAGACGATCGCGCGCGACCTCGCGAACCTGGAGCGAAACGTCGAACAGCTCAAGGCGAACCAGCAACAAATGGCGGGCGACAATGCAAAAGCCATTGGGGAGCTGAAGGCGAGCCAGGAAGAGATGAAACGCGATCTCGCGAAGGTCTCCGAGCAGACCCCGCCCAAGACGTCAGCGCGTCCGACCCAGCCGGCTCCGACCTTGCGCAAACCAGAGCGGTCGCAGCCGCAAGCGAGGTCGCGGCCTCGATATCCAAGGGAGTGGATGTACGACGACTACGATTGGTAGCTGCCGATGCTGATCTTTCGAAATCTGTCCTGCAACATCGCTTCGACGCGATGCAGCGCGTCATCGTCATTTTCGCATCCCTGTCGTGCCTTCTCCTCCCACTTGCCAATTTCGGGAAGCGGGAGCAGCCTGCAGGCACGGATGATTTCGTCCGGGCACGTACTGCAATCAATAAAATTAGTGGAGGAAGACGCATGACGACGAATCTTTCGCGACGGTCTTTGCTTGCGCTCGGCGCCGGGTTCGGTGCGACAACGATGCTCGGCGGCAGCGCTCTGGCCAAGGCGCCAAAGCTCGGCACGCAGACGCCCTACTGGCACCGCTTCATGCTCGGCGACGCCGAAGTTACCGTCGTCTCCGACGGCCCGCTGCCGCTCGGCGATCCCTCCGGCACGTTTACCGGCGTGCCGAAGGAGGAAGTGAAGAAGATGCTGTCCGACAACTTCCTCAATCCGGACAACGTCGTGCTCGAACAGAACTCGCCGATCGTGAACACCGGCGACAAGCTGATCCTGTTCGATACCGGCATGGGCACGTCAAAAGCATTTGGCCCGACCACCGGCCAGCAGCAGAAGAACATGATGGCGGCCGGCATCAAGCCTGGAGACATCGACGCCGTGGTGTGCTCGCACGCCCATATCGATCACATCGGCGGCCTGGTCGGCGCCGACGACAAGCCGCTATTCCCGAACGCGCAGGTCTACATCGCCCAGAGCGATTTCGATTTCTGGACCGATGAAGGCAAGCTCGGCAGTCCGTTGAAGGATTTTATCATCCACGCCCGCAAGAACCTGATGCCGGTGCGCGACCGCATCGTCTTCATCAAGGACAACCAGGAATTCCTGCCCGGCGTCACCGCGCTCGCAGCGCCCGGCCACACCGTCGGCCACACCATCTTCATGGTCAGTTCGAAGGGCAAATCCTTCTGCTTCCTCGGCGACCTCTCGCATCACGCGGTGCTGCTGTTGGAGAAGCCGCGGATGGAATTCTCCTACGACAGCGACCCAAAGCAGGCGGCCGCCTCGCGGGTGAAGATGCTGGACATGCTCGCCGCCCAGAAGATCCCGGTCATGTCCTATCACTTCGCCTGGCCCGGCTACGGCCACGTCGCCAGGAATGGCGACGGTTTTAGGTATTATCCCGAGCCGATGAACATGCAGCTCTGAGAAGGACGCTTGATTTGGGGTCGGCCGGTGGCCGGCCCCGGATCATCCAGGTGCTGCCGCACACCTGCGTGCGTGCGGCTGAGATGCTGAGGGCCTTCATCGAAAGGCCCCATCTTGGGAACCATCGCGCATCGCCGAAATTGGTCTTTCCTCAGCGCTTGGCAGCCAGTTTGGAGGCCCGGCAAATGACCAAGGATATGGTAGCTATCGGAGCCGGGATGCTCGTCGTCTGGCTCGCTGTGTGGAGCGTCCGGGGTAGCCCCGAGAATGAGAGCCCTGCAAAGACAGAGGCGATGCGCGTTCTCGCCGACGATCCGGCGCTGAAGCTAATTTCTGAGCACAGCCCGTACATGCGAACGGAGCGCTAGCGGCGACGCGGCTCGAAATGCCGACGATCGGTTGAGCACCGGAATGTCGATGCAGGATGTGCGCTGACAGGCCTAGGCGCATAATGTTCTCTGAATGTTCTTGACTTGCTCTCCGGTTCCCCGCTACCTTCGATTGCGTCTCGGGGGGCAGCATGGTTGCGCGGGTATCTACCGTAGCTTTTGAGGGGATCGAGGCCCGTGCGGTCGACGTGCAGGTGCAGGTCGCGCCGGGGCTGCCGGCGTTTGCGATTGTGGGGCTGCCCGACAAGGCGGTGTCGGAGGCGCGCGAGCGGGTGCGCTCGGCGCTGATCGCCTCGGGGCTGGCCCTGCCGGCGCGGCGGATCATCGTCAATCTCGCGCCGGCCGATCTGCCGAAGGAGGGCAGCCATTACGATCTGCCGATCGCGCTCGGCCTGATGGCGGCGATCGGCGCGATCCCGCCGGATGCGCTCAACGGCTTTACCGTGCTCGGCGAACTCGGGCTCGACGGCTCGATCGCGCCCGTCGCGGGCGTCTTGCCGGCGGCAATCGGCGCGAACGCCCGCGAGGAGGGGCTGATCTGTCCCGCGGCGTGCGGCTCCGAAGCGGCCTGGGCGAGCCCGGACATCCAGATCATCGCGGCCAAATCGCTGATCCAGATCGCCAACCATTTTAAAGGCACGCAGGTGCTGTCGCGGCCGCAGCCGAAAGTGCACGAGCCGGAAGCGACGCATCTGGACTTGCGCGATATCAAGGGCCAGGAGAGCGCCAAGCGTGCGCTGGAGATCGCGGCGGCCGGCGGACATCATTTGCTGATGATCGGCTCGCCCGGTGCGGGCAAGTCGATGCTGGCGGCGCGGCTGCCTTCGATCCTGCCGCCGCTGTCGCCATCCGAACTCTTGGAAGTGTCGATGATCGCCTCCGTCGCCGGCGAAATCCGCGACGGCGCCTTGACCGCGCGGCGGCCGTTTCGCGCACCCCATCATTCCGCCAGCATGGCCGCGCTGACCGGCGGCGGCCTGCGCGCAAAACCCGGCGAGATTTCGCTGGCGCATCAGGGCGTGCTGTTCCTCGACGAACTGCCCGAGTTCGATCCGCGCGTGCTCGATTCGCTGCGCCAGCCGCTGGAGAACGGCGAGGTCTCGGTGTCCCGCGCCAACCACCGCGTTACCTATCCGGCGCGCTTCATGCTGGTCGCGGCGATGAATCCCTGCCGCTGCGGCCAGGCCTATGATCCCGGCTATTCCTGCAGGCGCGCACCGGTCGACCGCTGCACCGCGGATTACCAGATGCGCATCTCCGGCCCGCTGATGGATCGCATCGACCTGCGTATCGAGGTGCCGGCGGTCACCGCCGCCGATCTGATACTTCCTCCGCCAAGCGAAGGCTCTGCCGAAGTCGCCGCGCGTGTCGCCGCTGCCCGCAATATCCAGCTCGCGCGCTACGCCGCTGCCGGCATGCCGCACATCCGCACCAATGCCGAAGCGCCGGCTTCGCTGCTGGAGACGATCGCGCAGCCGGATGCACAAGGACAAAAACTTTTACGCGACGCCGCCGAAACCATGAAGCTGACGGCGCGCGGCTATCACCGCGTGCTGCGCGTCGCGCGCACGCTCGCCGACCTCGATCGTGCGGAAAAGATCGGCCGGCTGCATCTGGCGGAGGCGCTTTCGTATCGTGCGCTGGCGGAGGATTTGCGGCGCGCGGCGTAGTGCATCGCACCATCCCTGCTCGGCTCGGGCATCTCAAAGATCATTAAATGATCGAAGCGTTTGTCCTTCTTTGTTTGATCTAAATCAATCAAGGGTTCCCGGGCACAGCCAGGCTGGCATACGCGCGGTGAGCGCATCCTGCAGCAGGTCGGCCCCCGTTTGGTCCGGCTATGATGAGGACGGCAAAATTGCGGTCACCGGCGGGAACGCACGGCCGGCTCAATTGATTGTTCGATTTCGAGCGCGGCAGGTCCTTGCATGGTCGACACACCCGTTAGACATGGTGCGCAGCCCGGCAAGGCACCTGAGACCGGTCGTCGTGCTGAGCTGTTCGTCTTCGCCGTCATCGCCGCCTTCATCTGGCCGGTGGTCGCCGTCGGCGTGGTCGGCGGATATGGATTTCTCGTCTGGATGACCCAGATCATCCTGGGTCCGCCCGGCCCTCCGGGGGCATGAGATCGCCATGAAAACCCAAGGACCTTCACGCCGGGCACTCTTTCGCGGTCAACTTCTCTCCAAACCAATCGCCGTGATCGGCGATGGCTGCCTCGCCGAAGCCGGCATCGTCTGCCGATCCTGCGGCGATGCCTGTCCTGCTTCAGCCATTCGTTTCCGGCCCCGAATTGGATGGCCGCCTCAGGCCATGGTCAATGAAGCCGCCTGCACCGGCTGCGGTGAATGCGTCGGCGCCTGTCCGGGCGACGCCGTCACGCTGGGCGCCGCGCGTCACGAGGCTGCCTCGTGACCGGGAAAGCCACCATTCACATCTCGAGCGCGGTTGTCTCCGTACTGCCGAAGCGCCGGGATGAGGTGTTGCGCGGGCTCGCTGCTCTGCCTGACGTCGAGGTCCATCAACGCGACGCCTCGAAGATCGTCATCGTGATGGAAGCGTCCGACAGCGGAATCCTCGGAAGCCGCCTCGCCGAAATCGCCTGCTGGCAGGGCGTGCTGTCCGCAAACATGGTGTTCGAGCAGATCGATGACCTCGTCGAGATCGGAGACTAGTCACATGTCACTCTCGCGACGTGAACTATTGAAGGCACAGGCCGCCGCCGTCGCCGCTGCGGCAGCCGGCATCACCGTTCCAGCGACAGCGCAACCGGTGGCGGGCGGCATCGGATCGCTGGAGATCAAATGGTCGAAAGCCCCGTGTCGCTTCTGCGGCACCGGATGCGGGGTCATGGTCGGCGTCAAGGGCGGCAAGGTCGTCGCGACGCACGGCGATACGCTCGCCGAGGTCAACCGCGGGCTGAACTGTATCAAGGGATATTTCCTTTCCAAGATCATGTATGGCGGCGACCGCCTGACCACGCCGCTGCTGCGCAAGAAAGGCGGCGCATTCGACAAGAAAGGCGAACTGACGCCGGTGACCTGGGACGAGGCCTTCGACGTGATGGCCGCCCGCGCCAAGGCGGTGCTGAAGGAGAAGGGCCCGACCGCGCTCGGCATGTTCGGCTCGGGACAATGGACGATATACGAAGGCTACGCCGCGACCAAGCTGATGCGGGCCGGCTTCCGTTCGAACAATCTGGATCCCAATGCTCGCCATTGCATGGCTTCGGCGGCGGTCGCGTTCATGCGCACCTTCGGCATGGACGAGCCGATGGGCTGCTACGACGACTTCGAAGCCGCCGATGCCTTCGTGCTGTGGGGCTCGAACATGGCCGAGATGCACCCGATCCTGTGGACGCGGCTGACCGATCGGCGCTTGAGCCATCCGCATGTGAAGGTGGCGGTGCTCCAGACCTTCACCAACCGCAGCTCCGACCTCGCCGACATCCCGATCGTGTTCAAGCCGGGCACCGATCTCGCCATCCTGAACTACATCGCCAACCACATCATCTCGACCGGTCGCGTCAACAAGGACTTCGTCAAGAACCACACGACATTTGTAAAGGGCACCGTCGATATCGGATACGGATTGCGCCCGGATCATCCGCTCGAGGTCAAGGCAAAAGGCGCGGCCACAGCGGGCGCCACCCATCCGATCGACTTTGGTGCCTATGCGGCCTTTGTAAAGGACTACACGGTCGAGAAGGTTTCGGAGCTCGCCGGAGTCGAACGGGGTTTTTTGCAGGAGCTCGCCGAACTCTATGCCGATCCGAAGCGCAAGGTGATGTCGCTGTGGACGATGGGATTCAACCAGCATGTCCGCGGCGTATGGGCCAACCAGCTACTCTACAATCTGCACCTTTTGACGGGGAAGATCTCCGAACCTGGCAACTCGCCGTTCTCGCTGACGGGGCAGCCGTCGGCCTGCGGCACGGCGCGCGAGGTCGGCACATTCGCGCACCGTTTGCCCGCCGACATGATCGTCACCAATCCGGAGCACCGCAAACACGCGGAGGAAATCTGGCGCATCCCGCACGGGATCATTCCGGACCAGCCGGGTTATCACGCGGTCCAGCAGGACCGGATGCTTCGCGACGGCAAGCTCAACTTCTACTGGATCCAGGTGAACAACAACCTGCAGGCCGCGCCGAACAATTCCCGCGAGACCTATCCGGGTTACCGAAATCCCGACAACTTTATCGTGGTTTCGGACGCCTATCCGACCGTCACGGCGATGGCGGCCGATCTTGTTCTTCCCGCGGCGATGTGGGTGGAGAAGGAAGGCGCCTACGGCAATGCCGAGCGCCGCACCCATGTGTGGCGGCAACTCGTCAATGCGCCCGGCGAGGCGCGCTCCGACCTCTGGCAGATCATGGAGTTCTCAAAGCGGTTCACCACCGACGAGGTGTGGCCGGCGTCGATCCTGGACCAGAATCCGAACTACCGCGGCAAGACGCTGTTCGAGGTGCTGTTTCGAAACGGCAACGTGGACAAGTATCCCGCATCGGAAATTCCCGCCGAATACGAAAACCGCGAGTCGAAAACTTTCGAGTTCTACGTGCAGAAGGGCCTTTTCGAGGAATATGCCGCGTTCGGCCGCGGCCATGGGCACGATCTTGCGCCCTTCGACAGTTATCACGAGGTACGGGGGTTGCGGTGGCCGGTCGTCGACGGCAAGGAAACCAAATGGCGCTATCGGGAAGGTCTCGATCCCTACGTCAAGCCGGGCAAGGGCATCGACTTCTACGGCCAGAAGGACGGTCGCGCCCGAATCATTGCGGTGCCTTTCGAGCCTCCGGCGGAATCTCCCGACAACGAATACGATATCTGGCTGGTCACGGGCCGCGTGCTCGAACACTGGCACTCGGGATCCATGACCATGCGGGTGCCAGAACTCTACAAGGCGTATCCCGGCGCCAGGGTCTACATGCATGCGGAGGACGCGCGCGCCAGAAGGATCAATGAGGGCGCGGAGGTTCGGGTGGTTTCCCGGCGCGGGGAAATCAGAAGCCGCGTTGATACCAAGGGGCGCAACCGGATGCCGCGCGGCGTCGTCTTCGTGCCCTGGTTCGACGCCAGCCAGCTCATCAACAAGGTGACGCTGGACGCGACCGATCCCATTTCCAAGCAGACGGACTTCAAGAAATGCGCGGTCAAGATCATCCCGGTCTGAAGAGATTTCGCAAGCCCTTGGCGGGCGCCCTGCTCGGAGGCGTGCTGGCGTTCGCCTGCGGCGCGATCTACGCCCAGACGGTGCCGCGCGTCGTGCCACGCGTCACCGGAGCCACCGCGCCGATGGGCGACGTGCCGGCGCCGCCCTTGGGGCGGCCGGTCGTCGATGACAAGCGGGTCATGCGCAACTATCCGGAGCAGCCGCCGATCATTCCGCACGCGATCGAAAACTATCAGCTCACGCTCAAGACCAATCGCTGCCTCGACTGTCATCGACGTCAGTTCACCGAAGGCTCCGGCGCGCCGATGATCAGCGTCACCCACTTCATGGACCGCAACGGACAGGTCCTCGCCGATGTCACGCCCCGCCGATACTTCTGCACCGCCTGCCATGTTCAGCAAACCGACGTCCCGCCGCTCGTCCCGAGCACGTTCAAGGATATGCTTCTCGTCGGCTCCGAGCAAAAGTGAGAAGCTTCGATGCAGCGGATCAAGGCATTCCTGATCTGGTTCTGGCAGATTGCCAGCCGGCCGAGCGCGCATTTGAGCCTGGGTTTCCTTGCCTTGGGCGGCTTCATCTGCGGGGTGCTGTTCTGGGGCGCCTTCAACACCGCTCTCGAGATCACCAACACCGAAACATTCTGCACCTCCTGCCACGAAATGCGCGCCAACGTCTTTGAGGAGCTGCAGCACACCCCGCACTTCTCGAACCGCTCGGGCGTCCGGGCCAGTTGTCCCGACTGCCACGTCCCGCACGACTGGACCGACAAGATCGCCCGCAAGATGCAGGCTTCGAAGGAGGTCTGGGGCAAGATCTTCGGCACCATCGACACCAGGCAGAAGTTTTTGGATCACCGGCTCGAACTCGCCAAGCACGAATGGGCGAGACTGAAGGCAAATGATTCCCTGGAATGTCGTAACTGCCATTCCGCCGTCGCGATGGATTTCACCAAGCAGACGCGGCGGGCTGCCGACATCCACGGCAAATTTCTCGTCACCGGCGAGAAGACCTGCATCGATTGCCATAAAGGCATCGCGCATGAATTGCCCGACATGACGGGCATCGAGCCGGGCTGGCGAGCTCCACCGGAGTTGAGGGACCGTCAGAGTTTTCGCGGCAATCCGCGGGATGAGCTTGCACGGTACCTCGCCGTCACCGCAGCCGAGCAATAACGCGCGGCCGAGCACACCCTGCGTGATAATCTCGACATCGCTGAGCCAGCGCCGGTCGACTGATTTGCCGCGCGCCCAAGCGAAAATTCAATGCGCGGCTGTGACCAATTGGCACGACGGGCAAATCAATTCTGATTTTCCGAAATCGTGTCAAGCCCGGCAATCAAAAATATTCCGCTTAACGTGCAGGGCAAATCAGCGGCATAACTCCGCCCGTCTCACCCGGTTGAGGGGCGCTCGCGATCGTCACGAACGTGCGGTGAGATGCGGTGGACGCGAGAGGCGCATCGACGTAGGTGCCCGACGCGTACGGCGAAGTCGTGTGGTCCTGATGTCGCGGTGCTGGCATGAAGTTCTTTGAGAAGCGAAAGCTTCTCAGGAGCGACGGTGGCAAAAGAGCCGTTCACCGGGGAGAGCACGAAGTAAGCCGTAAAGCCATTGCGCAGGGAAGGCCGGGATGCTCCCGCTGTACCTGTATGCTCGTGTGCGCTTTTGCTTTGCGCACTTGCACACGAGACCGCGGGTGCAGCAAGCACCCGGTCTTCCCTGCGCCCTCTGATCTCGATGAGGGCAAAAGATATGCAAACCTCGGGCGAAATGCGCCGCGAGAATGCCGCCTCATACTCAGTCGTCGTCACCCGCGAAGGCGGGTGACCCAGTATTCCAGAGACGTCAATGACCAAACCGAGATGCCGCGGCGTACTGGATGCCCCGCCTTCGCGGGGGACGACAGCTTTGTACGCGGCGGACTATGGGCGCACGGTCACCGCTGCCGCACAAAGTCCCTTCGCCTCACTCGCGACCAGGATGCTGCCGCGACAAAAAACAACCCGCGTCAACGTCGCGGTAACTAGTTTCCTTTACTCTCTGCCAACCATAAGTCCCGTGTCGCGGACTTATGGTGAGCGAGTAGCGTGTCATGTTGCGTTTGAAGATTCTGGCCTCGGTGATTCCGCTGGCAGTTGTCGCCCTGTTCGCGCGCGGCGAATTTTTGGCCGGTCCGCGGCCCTGCATCGAAATATCAGGCACTTCCGTCCAGATCGCCGCCCTCTCCTGGCAGGCGCACCGGCACGTCGGCTTCACAGGCGATCCAGGCCGCGCGACGGTGCGGGTCCAGATTACCGACAACGCGGAAGCGGCCGACTTCACCGTGATCGACGATATCGATACGGCCGAAGTCGGCGCCTGCGCGAGCAACGCGCCACCGCTTCTGGTCGCGATCGCCCGCAATCCCGCAGGCTCCGATCCCGTGATCTATCTTTCCAGGGATG
Organism: Bradyrhizobium sp. LMTR 3; assembly: GCF_001693485.1. GTDB lineage: Bacteria > Pseudomonadota > Alphaproteobacteria > Rhizobiales > Xanthobacteraceae > Bradyrhizobium. Next base: position 128,192 of record NZ_MAXC01000023.1, on the reverse strand, counting down.
GACCGGCCGATCACCGCATCTTCGTGTCCTCGAGGAGCTTTTCGCTGCTCGACGCCGCCGCCCTGATCGTCGGCGCTCGCGGCGAGCGCCTCCGCATCGAAGCGGCGTCGCTCTAGGTTTGGAGCATGGTCCCCCGGGTCGAGCCCGAGGGCATGCTTGTCGGAAAAGCGGTTCCCACTTTTTCGGACCATGCTCGGTTAACCTTTCATTCACCCTGTTCTCATCGCGGCCGTCATGCGCTGGGAGCCTCAAGCACTTTGCAACATCGGCGACGCATCGTCCTTCCTCGAGGGGCGGCGAAGCAGGCCGGTTCAATTCAAGCAGCAAGCTTAGGGTCATTGGCGATGGGACGGACTTTCCGGATCAAGCTTCGCTTTCGCCGCTTCGGCCGCCGTCATCCCTGGCTCACCTTCGCGCTGCGCTCCTTCATGATCTTCTCGGTCGTGTTCGGCGGAGCCTTTGGCTTCATCACCGGAGCCAAGGCGGAAAATTCCGGCTATGATCCGTACTCTTTTGCGATCGGCGTCGCCTTCCTGTTTGCGATCGCCTGCGTCGCGCTCGCCACCCTCAGCGTCCGGCTCCGCCTGCTGCGCAAGAAGATGCGCAAGGTCGCGCTGCATAATGAAGCGTTGGCCGACCGGAACTGGGAATTGCAGGAAGCCGAGCAGCGTACCCGGCGGCTGTTCGAATCGCAGGGCGACCTGATCGTTCTGCGCGACGGCGAGGGCCGCATCACCTACGCCAACGACGCCTATTGCGAGCTGGCGCAAATGCCGCGCGACGCGCTGATCGGCAGCCGCTTCGCGCTTACCGTTCTCGAGCAGGGCGACACCGCGCTCGAACCGAGCGGCACCCGCGTTCACGACCAGCGGATCGAGGGACCGCTAGGCCCGCGCTGGATCGCATGGCGCGAAGGGTTCGTCCGCAACGACGCCGGAGAGCGAGCGGAAATGCAAAGCGTCGGCCGCGACGTTACCGATCGCACCGAGAGCGAACGCGCGCTGACCGAGGCCCGCGACCAGGCGGACGCGGCAAGCCGCGCCAAGTCGCGTTTCCTCGCGATGGCGAGCCACGAGATCCGCACGCCGCTCAACGGCATCATCGGCATGAGCGGCCTGCTGATGGATACGCCGCTGACGCCGGAACAGGCGACCTATGTCAAGGCGGTGAAGACCTCCGGCGACGCGCTGCTCTCGCTGATCGAGGAACTCTTGGATTATTCCAAGATCGAGGCCGGCAAGATCGACCTCGAACATCGTCCGTTCGCCTTGTCGGGCCTGATCGAGGACATCACCGAATTGCTCGCGCCGCGCGCGGAGGCCAAGAAGATCGAGGTGGCCGCCTATGTCGACGAACGGCTGCCGACGCACGTGATCGGCGACGCAGCTCGCTTGAGGCAGGTGCTGCTCAATCTCGCCGGCAATGCGATAAAATTCACCTCCACCGGCGGTGTCGCCCTGATCGTGGAGCCCGGCATCTGGCCCAATGAAATCAGTTTCCTGGTGCGCGATACCGGCATCGGCATCGCCCCCGAAGCGCGCGAGCGGATCTTTCGCGAGTTCGAGCAGGCCGACGACAAGATCGCCCGCAGCTACGGCGGCACCGGTCTCGGCTTGAGCATCTCCGACCGTATCGTCAAGCGCATGGGCGGCCGCATCGCGCTGGAGAGCACGCCGGGCACGGGTTCGACATTTGAAGTGTCGCTCCCCCTTGCCGCCGCGGGCGGCGAACAAATCTCCTTTGCGGTGCCGGATCTTTCCGGCCACTCGATCATGCTGGTGTCGCCCGCGAGCATCGAGGCCTCGCTGACCGCGCGGCGGCTGCAGCGCTGGGGCGGACAGACCTGCATGGTATCAGACGCCAGCGTCGCAAAGGCTCTGTTGCCCGAGCGCGCCTGGCACGCCGTTCTGATCGATCACGCGCTGGGGCTCGCCGAAATCGAACGGCTCGGCGAAGCCGCGCGCCTTCATGCCACCCAGCGCATCGTGATGTTTACGCCGGCGACGCGGCACGAAATGCAACCATCCGCCACGTCCGCCCTCACCGGCTATCTGGTCAAACCGCTGCGCGCAGCCTCGCTCGCGGCGCGCATGACGGCCGCGCCGGAAGTGGCCGCGCCGAGCCTGGATCCGGCCATCGACGCGAGCGAGACGACGGCCGCGCCGTCGGCCAAGGGCCTGTCGATCCTGGTCGCCGAGGACAACCAGATCAATGCGCTGTTGATCCGATCGCTGCTCGGCCGGCTCGGCCATCACGCCGTCATCACCACCGACGGCGCCGAGGCGCTGGAGTCCTGGCTCTCGGCGAAATCCGCGGGCAGCCCCTACGATCTCGTCCTGATGGACATCCAGATGCCGCAGCTCAACGGCATCGAAACCACCAAGCGGATTCGCACCCTCGAGTCCGGCGAGCCGGGTAGCCGGACGCCGATCCTCGCGCTCACCGCCAACACGCTGGTGGAAGATCGCTACGCCTGCTTCGAAGCCGGCATGGACGGATTCCTGATCAAGCCGCTCGACCGCGAAAAACTTGCCGAGGCGCTCGCCGGGCTGATCGCGTCACAGCACATTGCGGCGTGAGTGGGAGCAAAAGTCGTCACCGCGAGCGCAGGATTCGTAGGGTGGGCAAAGCGAAGCGTGCCCACCACTCAGATGTCGGGGGAAGATGGTGGGCACGGCGCAAGGGCGCCTTTGCCCACCCTACGAAATTCGAAGTCTACAGCCGCCGCAGCGCGACCGTCTCGACCAGATGATCGGCGCGTTTTTTCAGGATCAGCGTCGCGCGCGGACGGGTCGGCAAAATATTGTCCTCGAGATTGGCGAGGTTGGTGCGCTCCCAGATCGCGATCGCGGTCGCGGTCGCCTCCTCGTCGGAGAGCACCGCGTAGCGATGGAAGTACGATTTGGGATCGTGGAACGCGGTGTCCCTGAGCGCCAGGAAGCGCCGCACATACCATTCGCGCAGCACCGGCTCCTCGGCGTCGATATAGACGGAGAAGTCGAAGAAATCCGACACCACCGGTATCGCCTTGCCGTCGCGCGGCAGTCGGCCGGTCTGCAGCACGTTGACGCCCTCGACGATCAGGATGTCCGGGCGATCGACCTCGATCCACTCGTTCGGCACGATGTCGTAGACCAGATGCGAGTAGACCGGCGCGCGCACCGGCCGGCGCCCGGCTTTGATGTCGCTGAGAAACGCCAGCAGCATCGGGAGATCGTAGCTCTCGGGAAAGCCCTTCTTCTGCATCAGCCCCTGCCGCTCGAGCACGGCATTGGGAAACAGGAAACCGTCGGTCGTCACCAGGTCGACCTTGGGCCGCGGCGACCAGCGCGCCAAGAGCGCCTGCAGCACGCGCGCGGTGGTCGATTTGCCGGCGGCGACCGAGCCGGCAACGCCGATGATGTAGGGCACCTTGCGGTCGCGGATGGCGAGAAATTGGCGCTGCGCCCGGAAGAGCCGGTCGGTCGCATCGACATAGATCGACAGCAGGCGCGACAGCGGCAGGTAGATGTCCTCGACCTCCTGCAGGTCAAGGCGGTCATGCATCGAGCGCAGCCGCTCGAATTCGCCCGGCTCCAGCGTCATCGGCGTGTCGTCGCGCAACCGCGCCCACTGCTCGCGCGTGAAGATCCGGTAGGGATTGTATTGCTGTTCCGGGGTGCGGATATCCATGAGCTGTCCTCTCGGCTAGTCGCGCTTGCGCGACGCCTTCTCCTCAAGCCCGGACATCGAGGTCCGCTGCGCCAGCGCGGCTTCGACCTCCTCCAGCTTCACGCCCCGCGACTTCAACAACACCAGCAGATGAAACAGCAGGTCAGCGCTTTCGGCAATCAGGTGGCTGCGGTCGTTCTCGACCGCCGCGATCACGGTCTCGACCGCTTCCTCGCCCAGCTTCTTGGCGCAGTGCTCCGCGCCCCTGTCGAGCAATTTGCGGGTGTAGGACGCCTCTCCTCCCGATGCGGCCCGTGCATCGATGGTAGCGGCCAGATCATGGATCGTGAAACGCGACATCAATCGAACTCAACGCTCGCGCCCGGCCAAAGGCCGGGTCGCCGTCCCAGGCAAGGACTTAGCACTTTTGTGACAGGGAGTCGTCAGGGATCGAGCCGCATCGGCAGCCCGGCGCGCACCATATGCTCCTTGGCTTGGCGTATGGTAAATTCGCCGAAGTGGAATATCGAGGCCGCCAGCACTGCGGTGGCGTGGCCCTGGCGGATGCCGTCGACGAGGTGGTCGAGGTTACCGACCCCCCCGGAGGCGATGACCGGTACGGGAACACTATCGGCGATGGCCTGCGTCAGCGGCAGGTCGAAGCCTTGGCGGGTGCCGTCGCGATCCATCGAGGTCAACAGGATCTCGCCGGCGCCGAGCGAGACCACTTCCTGCGCGTATTCGATGGCGTCGATCCCGGTGGAGTTGCGCCCGCCATGCGTAAAAATCTCCCAGCGGTCCGAGCCGCCGCCGCGCTTGACCCGCTTGGCGTCGATCGCGACCACGATGCACTGCTCGCCGAATTTTTCCGCCGCCTGCTTGACGAATTCACGGTTGGAGACGGCGGCCGAATTGATCGAGACCTTGTCGGCGCCGAAGCGCAGCAGCGTCTTGATATCCTCGATGGTGCGCACCCCGCCACCGACCGTCAGCGGCATGAAACAGGCTTCCGCCGTGCGCCGGACCACATCCAGCATGGTGCCGCGGTTTTCGTGGGTGGCGGTGATGTCGAGGAAGCACAATTCGTCGGCACCGGCCGCGTCATATGCAATCGCCGCCTCGACGGGATCGCCGGCGTCGCGCAGGTCGACGAAATTGACGCCCTTGACCACGCGACCGTCCTTGACGTCGAGACAGGGGATGACGCGGACCTTGAACATCACAAAACTCCCAAAGCGTTTTCAAGCGAAGTGGGCACCGGTTCGCGTGAAGAAAACGCATCAAAATAAGAAGGTAGAGCCATGGTCCTGACCATGGCTCTACGCCGCGGCGCGCGCGTTGCGGATCAGCGTCAAAGCGGCGGCGGGATCCAGCCGCCCATCATAGAGCGCGCGGCCGGCAATGGCGCCGGCGAGCTTCTTGGCGCGCGGCTCGAGCAGCGCCTTGACGTCCTCGATGGAAGCAAAGCCGCCGGATGCGATCACGGGAATGGAAATGCGTTCCGCGAGCGCAATCGTGGCATCGAGGTTGAGGCCCTTCAACAGGCCGTCGCGCGCGATGTCGGTGAAAATGATGGCAGCGACACCGGCATCCTCGAAGCGTTGCGCGATTTCGAGCGCGGTCACCTGCGAGGTCTCGGCCCAGCCTTCCACCGCAACCTTGCCGTCGCGCGCGTCGAGTCCGACCGCGACGCGGCCGGGGAATTTTTTCGCCGCGCCCTTCACCAGCTCCGGATCGCGCACCGCCGCCGTGCCGATGATGACCCGCGCGATGCCCTTGTCGAGCCAGGCTTCCACGGTCTTGAGATCGCGGATGCCGCCGCCAAGCTGCACCGGCATGGTGACCGCGTTGAGCATCGCCTCGACCGCCAGCGCGTTCATCGGCTTGCCGGCAAAGGCACCGTCGAGATCGACGACGTGGAGATATTCAAACCCTTGCTCGGCAAAAGCGCGGGCCTGCGCTGCCGGATCGAGGTTGAACACGGTCGCGCGCGCCATGTCGCCCTGCTCGAGGCGCACGCATTGGCCGTTTTTCAGGTCGACGGCAGGAAAGAGGATCACGGCTTCCACTTCAAAAAGTTCGAGATCAGGGCCAGACCAAAACGCTGGCTCTTCTCGGGGTGAAACTGCGTGCCGATGGCGGTGTCTCGGCCTACGATCGCGGTCACCGGCCCGCCATAGTCGGCACGCGCCAGCACATCGGCTTCATTGGAGGCGTTGAGGTGATAGGAGTGCACGAAATAGGCATGGCGGCCCTTCGGCCCGAGCTGCAACCGCTCCAGCACCGGGTGCTCGCGGACCAGGTCGAGCGTGTTCCAGCCCATATGCGGAATTTTCAGATTTTCCTCGCGCGGGGAAATCTTCTCGACGTCGCCCTCGATCCAGTTGAAGCCGTCGGTCGTGACGTGCTCCTTGCCGCGCGTCGCCATCAACTGCATGCCGACGCAAATGCCGAAGAACGGCCGGGCCTTGGCGCGCACCGCTTCGGTCATCGCTTCCAGCATGCCGTCCACGGCGTCGAGACCACGGCGGCAATCGGCGAAGGCACCGACGCCCGGCAGCACGATGCGATCGGCGCGGTACACCGCGTCCGGATCGCGCGTCACCATGACCTTCTGCGGATCTTCCATGCTCCGCGAGGCGCGCTCGAAAGCCTTTGCCGCCGAGTGAAGATTGCCCGAGCCGTAATCGACGATCGCAACGGTCATCGTGGCCCTCCCGGCTCCGGAAACAAGCCGATGATTCCGCCTTGCGGCAAGGGCGGCGGCGGTTTGGAGAACGACTGGCCCGGAATGTTGCGGGTCGGCGGCGGTGCGCCGCGATCGACCGACCGTTGGTCGTTGATCAGCCCGCGCTGCCGGCCAGTCCAGCGTTCGAAGAAGCGGTGTTCGGCAGCTTCCTCGTCGTCGGCAACCACGATATCGAGTTGGCGCCATTTGCGCCGCGACAGCGTCCAGCGCCGCAGGCTGGCCGCTTCGAGGCCCATCAGGATGGCGAGCAGGACATCAACAGCGAAGATCGTGCCGCGGTTGGCGCCCAGCGCCGACATCCCGAACTGCACGGCTGTCATCAGAACAATCCAGCCGATCAGCGCCAGCCACAGCCGATGCCACAACAGCCAGATCACGCTCGCGACCGCAGCCCAGAAATGGAAGCCGTCACGGACAAACACGAACTTGTCGGTCGCCGGAAGATCGGCGCCATTGGCTACGGGAGCATGCACTGTGTAGACCGGCATCGAATCTCTCCGCCGCGAACGAAAACGGGAACAAAACAATCAGCCGCCGAGCTGACCCTTGGTGGAAGGCACCTCGCCCGCCGCGCGCGGATCGATCGCGACCGCGGCACGAAGCGCCCTCGCCAGACCCTTGAAACAGGATTCGGCGATATGATGGCTGTTCTCGCCATATAAGGTCTCGACGTGCAAAGTCACGCCGGCGTTGATGGTGAAGGCGTTGAACCATTCGCGCACCAGCTCGGTGTCGAACTGTCCGACCTTGTCGCGCGGAAAATCGACTTTGAACACCAGTACCGGCCGGCCCGAAATGTCGATCACGACGCGCGACAGCGTTTCGTCCATCGGCATGTGGATCGAGGCATAACGGGTGATGCCGGCCATGGTGCCGAGCGCCTGCTTGACGGCCTGGCCCAGCGCGATGCCGACGTCCTCGGTGGTGTGGTGGTGGTCGACATGGAGGTCGCCATCCGCCTTGACCGTGATGTCGATGCGGGAATGCCGGGCCAAGAGATCAAGCATATGGTCGAAAAAGCCGATCCCGGTCGAAACCTTGGACACGCCCGTGCCATCGAGGTTCACCGCGACCTCGATGTCGGTTTCCTTGGTCTTGCGCTTGATGGACGCTGTGCGCATGAAAACTGCTTCCCTTAGGCCGCTTGGGGCCGAAAACGCGGCCCTTTTAACAGGCGGATGTCACCTTCGCTACTGCGGGATGACGTTTGAAGGGCTGAACTTCGGCGCATGGTGACCGGATTCGGGGGTGAAACGGCGCGATTGTAACCCCTCCCCTCAACCCCTAAATCTGACTGGAAAGAGGGCGATCCATGCAAGCATCTGAAAACAACCTGCCGATCTGGCACGGCACCACGATTTTGACGGTCCGCAAGGGCGGCAAGGTGGTGATCGGCGGCGACGGCCAGGTCTCGATCGGCCAAACCGTCATCAAGGCCAACGCCAAAAAGGTCCGGAAAATCGGCAAGGGCGACGTCATCGGCGGTTTTGCCGGGGCCACCGCGGATGCCTTCACCCTGTTCGAGCGGCTGGAGAGCAAGCTTGAGCAATATCCGGGGCAATTGACCCGCGCGGCGGTCGAACTGGCCAAGGACTGGCGAACCGACCGCTATCTGCGCCGGCTGGAGGCGATGATGATCGTCGCCGACAAGGACGTCTCGCTGGTCCTGACCGGCACCGGCGACGTGCTGGAGCCGGAAGCGGGCGTGATGGCGATCGGCTCCGGCGGCAATTATGCCCTGGCGGCCGCCCGCGCGCTTGTCGATACGGACAAGGATGCCGAAACCATCGTGCGGCGAGCGCTCGATATCGCTGCCGACATCTGCGTCTACACCAACCGCAGCGTCACGATCGAAATGCTCTGAGGAGCCGCCGGTCATGGCGCCGGAATATGTCTTCCGCCCGATGACTGTGGCCGACCTGCCGTTGATACGGCAGTGGCTCGCGCGGCCGCATGTGCGCGAATGGTGGGGCGATCCCTCTGAACAATATGAACTGGTTAGCGGCGATCTCGATGAACCGGCGATGGATCAGTTCATCGTCTCCGCAGGAGGCAGCGACTTCGCCTATCTGCAATGCTACGACCTGACCGCATGGAATTCAGGCTTTGGCGACCATCCGCGCGGCACCCGCGGCATCGACCTCTTCATCGGCGAGCCGGACATGATCGGGCGCGGCCATGGTTCGGCTCTCATCCGGGCCTTCGTCGAGAACCGGTTGAAGCGCGGCGCGCCGCGCATTGTGACCGATCCCGATCCAGCCAATACCCGAGCCGTGCGTGCCTATGAGAAGGCGGGCTTTGAAAAAGTCGGTATGGTCGATACACCTGATGGCCTCGCTCTATTGATGGTCCGCAACGCATGACCTCCACCAACAGTATCGAGAAAGCTCCAGTCACGCTTTCGGGCCGACACTGGATATTAATTGCAGCCGGCATCCTCGCAGCGCAAGCTGCGATCCTGTACGGGATGGGACGCCTGCCGATCTGCGCCTGCGGCTACGTCAAGCTCTGGCACGGCGTCGTGCAGAGTTCGGAAAACTCCCAACACATCGCCGACTGGTATTCGCTGTCGCATATCCTGCACGGCTTCCTGTTCTACGGCGCGGCCTTCCTCGCGTTCCCGCGCCTGGCCTGGCAGGGCCGCCTGATACTCGCCATCCTGGTCGAGGGCGGCTGGGAACTGGTCGAGAATTCCGACTGGATCATCAATCGCTACCGCGCCGGCACGATCTCGCTGGATTATTTCGGCGATACCATCATCAATTCGATTTCCGATATGCTCTTCATGATCGGTGGCTTCCTGCTGGCGAGGAAACTTCCCGTGGCAGTCACCGTCGCTCTCGCGGTGTTGTTCGAGCTGGTGATGACGCTCCACATTCGCGACAATCTGACGCTCAATATTATTATGCTGATTCACCCCTTCGAGGCGATCAAGCTGTGGCAAAGCGGGCCGCCGATCATTTAGCGGCCTCGTGAACCGCTTGCTCTCGCAACATTGGACACCTACCTAGGACCCATGACTGACTTTTCTCCCCGTGAAATCGTCTCCGAACTCGACCGCTTCATCGTCGGCCAGGCCGACGCCAAGCGCGCGGTATCGATCGCGCTGCGCAATCGCTGGCGACGGCTGAAGCTCACCGGCTCGCTTCGCGAGGAGGTGCTGCCGAAAAACATCCTGATGATCGGGCCGACCGGCGTCGGCAAGACCGAGATCGCGCGGCGGCTGGCAAAGCTCGCCGGCGCCCCGTTCATCAAGGTCGAAGCAACGAAATTCACCGAGGTCGGCTATGTCGGCCGCGACGTCGAGCAGATCATCCGCGATCTCGTCGAGGTCGCGATCGTGCAGGTGCGCGAGCGCAAGCGCAAGGATGTGCAGGCCCGCGCGCAACTTGCCGCCGAGGAGCGCGTGCTGGACGCGCTGGTCGGACCGGCCTCCAGCCCGGCTACCCGCGATTCCTTCCGCAAGAAGCTGCGCGCCGGCGAGCTCAACGACAAGGAAATCGAGATCGAGACGCAATCCTCCGGCGGCATGCCGATGTTCGAGATTCCGGGGATGCCGGGCGCGCAAATGGGCGCGATCTCGATCGGCGACATTTTTGGCAAACTTGGAGGGCGAACCAAGACCCGCCGGCTCACGGTTGAAGGCTCGCACGAGATTCTCGTCAACGAGGAATCCGACAAGCTGCTCGACAATGACCAGGTCGTGCTGGAAGCGATCGCGGCGGTCGAGAACAACGGCATCGTGTTCCTCGACGAGATCGACAAGATCTGCGTGCGCGAAAACCGCGTCGGCGGCGACGTCTCGCGGGAGGGCGTGCAGCGCGACCTGCTGCCGCTGATCGAAGGCACCACCGTCACGACCAAGCACGGCGCGGTCAAGACCGACCACATCCTGTTCATCGCCTCCGGCGCGTTTCATATTGCCAAGCCCTCGGATCTGCTGCCGGAATTGCAGGGCCGCCTGCCGATCCGCGTCGAGTTGGAGGCGTTGACCCGCGACGACATGCGCCGCATCCTGACCGAGCCGGAAGCGTCGCTGATCAAGCAATATGTCGCGCTGATGCAGACAGAGGGCGTGACACTCGATATCACCGACGGCGCCATCGACGCGCTGGCTGATATCGCCGTCGCAGTCAATTCGACGGTCGAGAACATCGGCGCGCGGCGGCTGCAGACGGTGATGGAGCGCGTGCTCGACGAGATTTCATTCGCCGCGCCGGACCGTCATGGCGAGACCATCAAGGTCGATGCCGAATACGTGCAGAACCACATCGGCGATCTCGCCAAGAACTCGGATCTGAGCCGGTTTATTTTGTAGCCGTCACGTCCACCGCCGTCGTCCCCGCGACAAAGACATGCCGCCGCTCCAAGCGAGATTAGAGACGCGCCCGTCGCACGCGCACGTACAGGGCGCCCTCGCCGCCATGGCCGATATGGGCTTCCTCGAAGCCGACCACCAGCGCGCGGAATTCCGGTAGTCCGAGCCATTGCGGCACCTGACGGCGCAGCACGCCGCGCTCGGACTCAGCACCCACCTTGCCCTTGCCGGTGATGACGAGCACGAAGCTCAGCCCGTCATGATGGGCCCGCTGCAGGAAACCGAACAGCGCGCGATGCGCGCGCGTCTGCGTCATGCCATGCAGGTCGAGTCTTGCATCGATCTCCTTGCGACCACGCGACAGATGCGATCGCTCGCGACGGCCGATCGGCGCCAGCGGCGGCGGTTCCGGCTTTGAAGGCGCAACCATTCGCGCCGGCGCGACGTGCCTCGGTGAAGCGGCGGCTTTCGGAGCGATCTTGTGCTCGGCTTCGGCCGGAGCAGCCGACGGCTTCGAGGCACGGTGTCGCTTGCGCAGCGGCTTGACCTGCTTGGCGACGCTCTCCCACAGCACGCGCTCCTCTTCGCTCAAGCCGCGCTTGCGGCGCGGCGGCTCCGGCAAGTCGGGAATCAAACTCGACGACCGGCGTTTCATCGACGATGGCGATATCGGCGCAGGTGACGCGGCTGCGGCTTTGCCGAAACCGCTTCAACGTTCGGCCGCGGTTCTGGAAGCGGTACTGGTTTTGCGACGGCAGCTTGGATGGCCGGGCTCGGCGAGGGCCCGGTTGCAGACGTTGTCGCCGCCTGCACCGCGGGCTTGGCGTTGGTCGCCGTCGTCACATCGGACGGTTTTCCCGCATTCTTCGGATCCTTGGACGGATCGGTTTGCGGGAACAGCTTTGCGATCGTCTCCGACGGCCGCTCGTCGGGCACCGGCATCTTGCGGCCACGCGCCATCGGATCAAGGCTCTTCGGCACCAGGATCGCGAAGCGGGCATTGTGGCGGAGGCGGCCGGCCACCTTGCCGGCATCGAGACCGGCGCCGAAGTAGAGGTCCGCGCGCGCCGGGCCGACGATGGCGGAGCCGGTGTCCTGCGCAATCATCAGGCGGCGAAACGGTGTCTTCGATCGCTCCGATTCGATCGGAAGCTCGCCCTCGATGAAGAACGGCGTGCCGTAGACATGCAGTGATTTGTCGACCGCGATCGACCGGCCCGGCGTCAACGGCACGCCCTGGGCGCCGACCGCCTCGTCCTTGTCGGAAAGCTGCACTTCGCGGAAGAAGACGTAGGACTTGTTCTGCCGCCGCAGCTCGTCGGCCTCATTGGGATTCTGTTCCATCCATTCCCGGATCTTCTGCATCGACATCTGATCCTTGGGGATGATGTTGCGTTCGATCAGGATGCGGCCGACCGGCGTATAGGGAAAACCATTATGCGCATCGTAATTGATGCGAACGGTCGAGCCGTCATCGAGGCTGACCCGCGCCGAGCCCTGGATTTGCGAGAACAGCAAGTCGGTCTGATCCTTCAGAAAACAGATCTCGAGACCGCGGCCGGCGATTGCGCCATCCTCGATCTCGGCGCGATCGTAGTAGGGCACCAGCTTGCGGCGGCCGATCTTGCGGAACACCTGGCCCTTGTTGGGCAAGCCGGCCGAGCTCTGCGTGGTGCCGCGGACGAACAGGTTTGAGGGCCGGCGATAGACCGGCACCTTGTAGACCTCGTTCTCCGTCCGCGAGCCGTCGACGATCGGTTCGTAATAGCCGGTAACAAAACCCTCGCCTTCACCAAGCCGCGAAATGCGCAAGGGAAGAAAGTGCTGCTCGAAGAAGGCCCTCGCCTTCACGCCATCTGATAGTTCGAGGCCCTTGGCGATACGGCAGGGATCGCGCAGCGACGTGCCGAGTGCCTTTGGATCGGCGGGCGGCTTTTGCTGCGCCGCTATCGGCCTGCAGCTCGTGCGGAATGCCCTGTAGGCGGCGAGATGATCGTCCTCGCTCCAGCCTGCGATCTCGGACCAGGCGACCGGCGCATACTGGCCGCCGCTAATCTGAAACGGGAATTCGAGCGGTGGGTATGGCAGGTGGCGGACGGGCTGCGGATGCGAAGGCTTTTGCGCACGTGAATGGCGCACTGCTGCGGCATCCGATGGTGCGATCGAGCACGCCAAAGCGAGCACGCCCAGCGCAAGCCCCGCAAGGCTTTGCGTCTTAGCCCGCGCTTCCGGTGCCAACCAGCTTCCAGTTCGGATCGCGAGAGCTCGTGTCGCGGGCGAAAGTCCAGACATCGGTGATATCGGCGACCTTATCGGGGTTGCCATCGACAATGGCGCCGGTCTTGTCGCGTGTGACCGAAATCATCTGCGACACGAAGCGAACCGTCAGTTGGGCCGCGCGGTCGCGGGCTTCCGCACTCACCAGCTCGGCCTTGTCGATCGAAACAAACCGCGTTTCGGTTTTCTGCTCGTGCTTCTCGCGATCCTTGATCACGGCCTCGAAGCTCTCATAGACCTCGCTCGACAGGAGATCCTTCAGCGCCCGGCGGTCGCCATTGGCGAAGGCCAGCACGATCATCTCGTAGGCGCTGCGGGCGCCGGAGAGAAAGTGCCGCGGATCGAATGAGGAGTCCTGGGCGGTGATGGCGTCGAGGCCCGCGGCGAGCGGCGTGCCCGGCTCGGCAATGCCTTTCCAGCGATCGGCCGACGCAATATCGGCATTCGGCGCCAGCGGCGTCTGATCGATGACGGTACCCGGCATGGGAACGACGTTGTTGTCCTGCGTACGCTGCACGACGTTGGGAGCGGCGCGATCATAGGGCGGACGCTCGCTCCCGGTGCGCTGTCCGAGGACGCTGCGCAGGCGCAGGAAGATAAAGACCGCCAGCGCCAGGAAGATGATGGTATAAATATCCACGTCGTATTCGCTTTCTGGTTCCAGCGCCGGCAACGGGCCCGGCGGTCGAGCGTTCCCTGGTGAGAAGCTCTCTTACGAGATTTCCCTGAGAACGGCAGAGATTACATCATCGATCGAGACTGCAGCATGTAGGCATGAAACTGCGCCCGGCCAATGGCGCGTTTTGGCGCGGTCTAATTGTAGCGCGTTTTGGCGACGAGGGGAAACCCGATCATGGCCGGAAATCACGCACATTCAATTATTTACGGTACATTTTGCGCGGTTGGCGGGGCAGTATTGGGCATATCCGCCACAAAATGACGGCCGGGCTGGTCTGCCGCCGAGCCGTCGTCCTTGTGGAATGAGCCGGGCCTATGATAGCCACTCGCCCGGAAAACGCATTCTTAGACGAACCCGGGCCGCGCTCGCGAGCGCTTCAGGAGAAATTTTATGACCAACGGCAACGGCGCGCCTCCCGAACAGGCCCCTCCCCAGCTCAACGTGCTGGCCCAGTACATCAAGGACCTGTCGTTCGAGAATCCGAACGCGCCCTCCTCGCTGGCGCCGCAACAACAGCAGCCGGCGATCAACATCCAGATCAACGTTTCGGCGAACAATCTCGCGCAAAACGAGTTCGAAGTGACGCTCTCGATCGAGGGCAAGGCTGAAAATGCCGGCAAAGTGATGTTCAGCTTCGAACTCGCCTATGCGGGCGTGTTCCGCATCGTCAACGTGCCGCAGGAACAGCTTCATCCGCTGGTCATGATCGAATGCCCGCGGCTGTTGTTCCCGTTCGCGCGCGAGATCATCGCGACCGCGGTGCGCGACGGCGGCTTCCCGCCCTTGATGCTCGATCCCGTCGATTTTGTCGGCCTGTACCGTCAAAACATGGAACGGCAGGCCGCGGCACAGGCCGCTTCGGGCGCCAAGCCGAGCTAAAAGGCGAGCGGCGGCTTGTTTGCCGCTAGGCTGTTGCCGGAAGAAAATCGTTCCAGATCGGCTTGTCGCCCAAGGTGGCGATGAAGGCGCGATGGGCCTCGCGATCGGCCTCGGTGATTCGCGGCACCAGCGGTATTTCGCGCTGCCGGCGTGGCGTATCACCAATCCCGCTGGTAACCGTGACGCGGGTTTCCGACGCCAGGATCAGTTGCGACTGCCGCGCGCCGATCAGATCGATATAGACCTCGGCCAAGAGCTCGGCGTCGAGCAGCGCGCCGTGCTTGGTGCGGCGGGAATTGTCGATCGCATAGCGCGAGCAGAGATCGTCCAGCCGATTCGACACGCCGGGATGCTTGCGGCGCGCCAGTAGCAGCGTATCCACCAGCCGTTCGCGCAGAATCGGCTGCCGCCTGATGCGGTCGAGCTCGGCATTGATGAAGCTGATGTCGAACGAGGCGTTGTGGATGACGAGCGGTGCGTCGCCGATGAATTCCAGGAACTCCTCGACCACTTCGGTGAACAGCGGCTTGCTGGCGAGGAACTCGGTCGACAGGCCGTGCACGGCAAAGGCTTCCGCCGGCATGTCGCGCTCGGGATTGATGTAGCGGTGAAACGTCTGCCCCGTCGGCATGCGGTTGAAGATCTCGATACAGCCGATTTCGACCAGCCGATCGCCGCGCAGCGGATCGAGGCCCGTGGTTTCGGTATCGAGGACGATTTCGCGCATGGATGTGAGAGACCGAAGTTTCGACGAATCAGGTCCGCCGCTGCGGCATCTTAACAACCTCGGCCAGAATGTCGCGGATCCGCGCGCGCACCGGGTCCAGCCCATGCGAGGTATCCACCACGAAATCCGCGCGCTTGCGCTTTTCGGCATCGGGCAGTTGCCGCGCCAGAATGGCGTCGAGCGCCTCTGATGTCATGGTGCCGCGTGCCAAAATTCGCTCGCGCTGGGTTTTCGGATCGGTCGTGACCACGACCACCGCATCGACACGTTTCTCGCCGCCGGTTTCGAACAATAGCGGGATGTCCATCACGACAACCGACGCGCCGGACCGCTCGGCCTCATCGAGAAATTTCTGGCGGGACGCGCCGAGCATTGGGTGAACGATCTGCTCGAGCTGCTTGATAGCTGCAGGGTCATGCACCATCTTGGCGGACAATTTGGCACGATCGACCTTGCCGTCCACCGTCGTGCCGGGAAACGCTGCTTCGATCGCGGGCGCCGCCTCGCCTTGATAGATTTTGTGAACGGCTGCGTCGGCGTCGTAAACCGGGACGCCCGCCTCGGTGAACAGTTTTGCGGTGGTGGATTTTCCCATCCCGATCGAGCCGGTGAGTCCCAGGATCCGCATCAGATCGCCATTGCCAGAGTAATGATTCTAGACATTGAGCAAGCCCTCGCCGCGCAGGAATGCCAATAGCGGCAATAGCGGCAGGCCGAGGATCGTAAAATGGTCGCCCTCGATCCGTTCGAACAGATGCACGCCTAGCCCTTCGAGTTGATAGGCACCGACGCTGGTGGTTACCGCCTCTCCGACCCAGTCCAGATAGCCCTCGATCTCGATATTGGCCATACGACGCATCGTCATTCTGGCAATGCTGACGTCGGAAAACACTAGCTTGCCGTCATGGGCAACCGCAACGGCGGAGTGCAGCTCGTGCGTCTGGCCGGCAAGCAGCCGCAATTGCTCTGCGGCCTGCGCGCGCCCAGCCGGCTTGCTGAATAGCCGGCTTGCCAAAGCCAGCGTCTGATCGGCGCCGACGACATAACGACCGGGATTTTTCGACGATACGAAACACGCCTTCTCGCGCGCCAGGAGGCCCGCGATTTCACCGGGCGCGGAAAGGCCTGAGTTCTTCTGCACGGATCGTTCGTCGATATCGGCAGGAACGGCGTCGAAGGAAATGCCGGCATTGGCAAGCAGCATTTGCCGCGCGCGGCTCTGCGAAGCGAGAATCAGCGGATGTTGGCCACGCCAAATGGTCATCTTGGCTGCGTCATTCAGGAAGCCGCTGCCGCTGGCGATCGGTGAACAATTTTAGCACCGCCGCCGCGGTTTCCTCGATCGAACGCCGTGTCACGTCGAGCTGCGCCCAACTGAACCTGGCGCTCAGTTTACGGGCATAGGCTACTTCATCGGCCACTGCCTGACGATCGATGTAATCATCATTGGGGGTGTCGGCGCCCATGCTCAGCAGGCGATTTTGCCGGACCTGGATCAACCGCTCCGGCGTCGCATGAAGGCTGACGACCAGTGGCTTTTTCAGTGTCTCCAGTTGGTGCGGCAGCGGAATGCCCGGGACCAGCGGCACGTTCGCGGTGCGGACGCCGCGGTTGGCGAGATAGATCGAAGTCGGCGTCTTCGAGGTGCGGGATACGCCGACGAGAACGACATCCGCCTCTTCCAGGCCTTCGACGTGCTGCCCGTCATCATGCATCATGGTATAGTTCAGGGCGTCGATGCGCTTGAAATATTCCGCGTTCAGAACGTGCTGGGCGCCTACCCTGCCCGTCGTCGCCGCGCCCAGATAGGCCTCGAACAACTGCATCACCGGACCAATGATGGAGAGGCTCGGTATGTTGATGTTCCTGCACTTGGCTTCCAGCCGGGCGACCAGATCCTTTTCCAGCAACGTGAAGAGCACGATGCCCGGTGCTTCCTCGATCTCGTCAAGCACGCGGTCGAGCTGCTTCTGGCTACGCACCAGCGGATAGACATGTTCGACCGCCGTCACGTTGGCGTATTGCGCGGCGACCGCGCGCGCCACCGTGATCAGCGTCTCGCCGGTCGAGTCCGAAACCAGATGAAGATGAAAATAGTTGCCGGTCGTGGGCACCAGAACCCCTGTGTATTCCTGTGAATCCTGTGGAGCATAACCGAGATGTCCGGCCCTGGATCGTCGCCTTCGGGAAAACCCTTGGTTTCTTCACAGGGCCTCACGCGAGGACAAGTCCAACGCCTCGCGGCAATGATAGTGAGAAGCTGTGGATTTGTCTCTTCATAAGCTGACCACAAAACATCGCAAGCGATTGATGCACGTGGTGTTATCAGGACGATCCGGTGTCTGGCCCGAATTGGTGATGGATGTGAACAAGCCCCGCAAAGAGGCTGGACGATTTTGTATGAGTCCAAATCACCGTCACTAAGACTCAAACCTAAGATTCTAAAATTATTAGTTTAGAGAAGCGGTGCTTTGCGGATATGTCTTGCGTCCCACGCTGGCGGAGCTTCTTCGCAACGCTTGAGAAGATCGGAACGTTCCGGAGATCAGGGCGGCTGCAATGTACGAGTGGATCACGATCACGGCCTACCCGTGGATCAAGGCGCTGCATGTGATTGCCGTCATCTCGTGGATGGCCGGCATGCTCTATCTGCCGCGGCTGTTCGTCTACCATTGCGAAGCCGAGGTTGGATCGAAGCAGTCCGAAACCTTCAAAGTGATGGAGTGGCGGCTGCTGAAGGTGATCATCAACCCCGCGATGATCATCACTTGGCTGGCCGGACTCTATATGGCCTGGAGCGGACATTGGTACATGTCCGGCTGGTTTCACGCCAAACTGACGCTGGTGCTCATCCTGTCGGGTGTCCATGGCTTTTTTTCCCGCTGGGTTAAGGATTTCGCCGCTGACCGGAACACCAGAAACAAGAAATTCTATCGCATTATCAATGAGGTACCGACAATCCTGATGATCTTCATTGTCATCCTGGTGATCGTGAAGCCGTTCTAGGGCGCCTTTTCGTGGGTCGGTCGGTTTCTCGCCTGCTTGCGAAGCGGCGGCCGATTTTCTATATTATCGAAATCCCACCCCACGCAGGCGGATGTGGCTGCGTTCCGGCTCCTTCATTGGACCGGCCGCCGCATCAGGTTTGAAGCCTCACCGGCGCTTTCCTTGCTTAGACCTGCGGACCTTCCATTTTTCGTGTCCGGCTTTCCCCAAAGCCAGCTTCGCACCCTTCTTAAAAGACACTCCACAGGACCACCCCAATGCGGGAAATGAAACTCCAAGACCTCAAATCGAAAACGCCGGCCGAGCTCGTTACGTTCGCCGAAGAGAGCGGGGTCGAGAACGCCAGCACCATGCGCAAGCAGGAGCTGATGTTCGCCATTCTCAAGCAGCTCGCGATCCAGGAAATCGACATTATCGGCGAAGGCGTCGTCGAGGTTCTCTCCGACGGCTTCGGCTTTCTGCGCTCGCCCGACGCCAACTACCTGCCCGGCCCCGACGATATCTACGTCTCGCCATCGCAGATCCGCCGCTTCGGACTCCGCACCGGCGACACCATCGAAGGCCACATCCGCAGCCCGAAAGAAGGCGAACGTTATTTCGCGCTGCTGAAAGTCAACACGCTCAATTTCGAAGATCCGGAAAAGTCCAAGCACAAGGTCAATTTCGACAATTTGACGCCGCTATTTCCGGATCAGCGCTTCCGTCTCGAACTCGAAGACCCGACGCGAAAAGACCTTTCCGCAAGGGTGATCGATATCGTCGCCCCGATCGGCAAGGGCCAGCGCGCGCTGATCGTGGCGCCGCCGCGCACCGGCAAAACCGTGCTGATGCAGAACATCGCGCACTCCATCACGGCCAATCATCCGGAGTGCTATCTGATCGTGCTTCTGATCGACGAGCGTCCGGAAGAAGTCACGGACATGCAGCGCTCGGTGAAGGGCGAGGTGGTGTCGTCGACGTTCGACGAACCGGCGGTGCGCCACGTTCAGGTCGCCGAAATGGTGATAGAGAAGGCCAAGCGCCTGGTCGAGCACGGCCGGGACGTCGTGATCCTGCTCGACTCGATCACGCGTCTCGGCCGCGCCTACAACACCGTGGTGCCGTCATCGGGCAAGGTGCTGACCGGCGGCGTCGACGCCAACGCGCTGCAGCGGCCGAAGCGATTCTTCGGCGCCGCGCGCAACATCGAGGAGGGCGGTTCGCTCACGATCATCGCCACCGCGCTGGTCGATACCGGCAGCCGCATGGACGAAGTCATCTTCGAAGAATTCAAGGGCACCGGTAACTCCGAACTGATCCTCGACCGCAAGGTGTCGGACAAGCGGACCTTCCCGGCGATCGACATCTCGCGCTCCGGCACGCGCAAGGAAGAGCTGATCACCGATCCGCAGCTCCTGAAGAAGATGTACGTGCTGCGCCGGATCCTCAATCCGATGGGCACCATGGACGCGATCGACTTCCTGCTCGACAAGCTCCGCAACACCAAGAACAATTCCGAGTTCTTCGACTCCATGAATACCTGAGCCACGACGAGGCCAGGTCAGGGGAGGGCGCCTCGCATCGCGGGGCGCCCTTTTTCATGCCGCCAAGGTCAGAAGTCCGGCGTTATCGATTGGTTAACCATATAAGCCGTTGAATTTTATCCGGTTTGTTTTCCTCCGGGACGCCCGGACACAAAATCGCGAAAACAACCCCATGCAAAGTACCTCGCCTTGCCGCCCACCGCGGAATCGCGTTGCCTTTTCCGGACCTCCCGGACAAATAGGCCATGCATCCACGGGACCAGACCATCTTTGCTTTATCGTCGGGCCAACCGCCAAGCGCGATTGCGATGGTGCGCGTCTCGGGCCCACAGGCCGAGAAGGTGGTGACGGCGCTGGCCGGCAAATTGCCGTCGCCGCGTAAAGCCACCCACGTCCTGCTTCGAGATCTCGGCCAGCGGCCGATCGACGATGCCGTGGTGCTGTGGTTTCCGGGTCCGGCCAGTGCGACGGGGGAAGACGTCGCTGAATTTCATGTCCATGGCGGACGCGCGGTGCTGGCGGCGTTGTTCGCGACGCTGTCCGGATTCGACGATGTTCGCCCGGCCGAGCCCGGTGAATTCACCCGGCGCGCGTTCGAGAACGGCAAGCTCGATCTCACCGAAGCCGAAGGTCTCGACGATCTTATTCACGCCGACACCGACAGGCAGCGTCGCCAGGCGCTGCGCCAGTTGAAGGGATTGCTCGGCGACAAGGCGCGCGACTGGCGCGCGCGGATCATCGAGGCATCAGCCTTGATCGAAGCCGGGATCGATTTCTTTGACGAGGGTGACGTGCCGGCGGAATTGATCGCGCCGGCGCTGGCGAAGGTCAAAGCGCTGCTGACGGAGATCGAGGAAGCCCTTGCGGGGCAGGGGCGCAGCGAACGCCTTCGTGATGGCCTGGTCGTCGCGATTGCCGGACCGCCGAACGTTGGCAAGTCGACGCTGATGAATCAGCTTGCGCGCCGCGAGGTCGCGATCGTGTCGCCGCATGCCGGCACGACGCGCGACGTCATCGAGGTGCAGCTCGACCTCGATGGCTATCCGGTGACGGTGATCGACACCGCGGGCATTCGCGCGACCGATGATCCGGTGGAGCAGGAGGGCGTTCGCCGCGCCCGTGCCCGGGCGGCCGATGCGGACCTCGTGCTGTGGCTGGCGGACTCGCCGGACGCCGAGAGTGAAGGGGAGGGCGAGACCACCGCACCGGTCTGGCTGATACGCAACAAGATCGATCTCGATGGGGAGGATCGGCCAGTGGCCGAGTCGTCCGGTGACCGGGTTTTCCGGATCTCGGCCAGCCGCGGCGATGGCCTGCCGGAGCTGATCGCGGCGGTGGTCGGGTTTGCGCAGATCTATTTGGGGAGCGGCGAGGGTGGCCTGATCGGCCGGACCCGGCAGCGGAAGCTGTTGCAGGAGACGGTGGAGGCGTTGCGTCGCTGCGTCTTAGTCATCGAAGAGGGCGAAGAGCTGGCCGCGGAGGAGTTGCGGGCCGCGGCCTATTCGCTCGGACGATTACTTGGGCGGGTCGATGTTGAGGACATCCTCGACGTGATCTTCCGGGAATTCTGTGTAGGTAAGTAACGTTTCCTTACCCATGTTTCACGTGAAACAGGTCGAGTTCGGAACCCGGCGTTTCACGTGAAACAAATGCTTAGCAAACTTCTGCTTCCCGGTTTTGCGACTTGGGGATAGAACGCCGCCATGATTTCCCAGGCAGACTCCTTCGACGTCATTGTTATCGGCGGCGGCCACGCCGGCTGCGAGGCCGCGAGTGCGGCTGCCCGGATGGGGGCGAAGACGGCGCTGGTGACGCACCGGTTTGCGACGGTCGGAGCGATGTCCTGCAATCCCGCCATTGGCGGTCTCGGCAAGGGTCATCTGGTTCGCGAAGTCGATGCGCTGGATGGCCTGATGGGCCGGGTCGCCGACGCCGGAGGCATTCAGTTTCGGATGCTGAACCGCCGGAAGGGTCCAGCGGTTCGCGGTCCCCGCGCCCAGGCAGACCGAAAGCTTTATGCCGCCGCCATGCAGACTGCGATCCTGGAGACCGCCAATCTCAGCGTGGTCGAAGGCGAGGCCGACGAACTGATCGTTTCGAACGGTCGCGTTATCGGCATTCGTCTGGGCGATGGGCGGCGGTTGAGTGCCGGTGCCGTCGTCATCACCACCGGAACGTTTCTCCGGGGTCTGATCCATCTCGGTGAAAAGAACTGGCCGGCTGGCCGGGTCGGGGAGGCGCCGGCGATGGGGCTTTCGGCCTCGTTCGAGCGCGCCGGATTTACGCTCGGACGTCTGAAGACCGGCACGCCGCCGCGACTCGATGGCACCACCATCGACTGGTCCGCGGTCGAAATGCAGCCCGGCGACGATCCGCCGGAGCCGTTCTCGGTCATGACCGACCGGATCACGACGCCGCAGATTCAATGCGGGATCACCCGGACAACGCCTGCGACCCACGACGTGATCCGGGCCAATGTGCATCGCTCGCCGATGTATTCCGGTCAGATCAAAAGCAGCGGTCCACGCTACTGCCCCTCGATCGAGGACAAGATCGTTAAGTTCGGCGACCGCGAAGGCCATCAGATCTTCCTGGAGCCGGAGGGTCTCGACGACGCCACGGTCTATCCCAACGGCATCTCCACCTCGCTGCCGGAGGAGGTTCAGCTCGCCATCCTCGCCAGCATTCCAGGGCTTGAGCGCGTCAGGATGGTCCGGCCGGGCTATGCCATCGAATACGACCATGTCGATCCCCGCGAACTCGAGCCGACGCTGCAGACCAGGCGGGTGCCGGGTCTCTTCCTCGCCGGACAGATCAACGGGACGACAGGATATGAAGAGGCGGCGGCGCAAGGGATCGTGGCCGGCCTCAACGCGGCCTTGGCGGCGAGCGGCGCCGATCCGGTCGTGTTCGATCGGGCCGATGGCTATCTCGGCGTGATGATCGATGACCTCGTGACCCGCGGCATCGCCGAGCCGTACCGCATGTTCACTTCGCGGGCCGAATACCGTTTGACCCTGCGGGCTGACAACGCGGATCAGCGGCTGACCGATAAGGGGATCGCCCTGGGCTGCGTCGGTTCGGCGCGCACGCAGCGGCATCAGGAGAAGATGGCTGCGCTGGCTTCGGCAAAGGCGCTTGCCAAGTCGCTGACGATAACTCCCAACGAAGCGGCCAAGCATGGCCTAGCGCTCAATCGGGATGGTCATCGCCGTTCGGCTTTTGAGTTGCTGGCCTATCCGGAAATCGAGTGGTCGGCGTTGCGCGGCATCTGGCCAGAGTTGTCGAGCATCGATCCGGCCATCGCCGTCCACCTTGAGATCGACGCCAAGTATAACGTCTACCTCAAGCGCCAGACGGCTGACGTCGACGCCTTCCGGCGGGACGAAGGTCTGGCCCTGACCGATATCGTCTACGCCGATGTGCCGGGACTCTCGAACGAGGCGCGGGCCAAGCTCGAGGCGGCACGGCCGCGAACGGTGGGGCAGGCGGGTCGGCTCGATGGGTTGACGCCGGCGGCGCTGGGCATTTTGGCGGCCTATCTTCGTCGCGAGGCGCGGCGGAAAAATTCGCGAGCGACAGCGTAAAGAATCTGTTTCACGTGAAACGGGCAGGCGATTGCATCGTCTCGGCCGGGCGGCGGATGATCCGCTCGTCCAATGGCCGACCGTCAGCGAGCACCTTCAGCCATGAGCAAAATCCAACCGGCAAATCTCCCCTTAGCCGCAGACAAGGCGGAGGCGCTCGCACTCACGCCCGTCTCACCTCAGACGGTGGAGCGGCTCGATCGATACGTCGCCTTGCTTCTGGAGTGGCAGGCCAAGACCAATCTCGTCGCGCCCTCCACGCTTCCCCACCTCTGGACGCGGCACATCGCCGACTCACTTCAGCTTCTGGACCTCGCGCCATCGGCGAAGATCTGGGTAGACCTCGGCAGCGGCGGCGGCTTTCCGGGCGTCGTGCTGGCTTGCGCCCTAGCGGGGACGCCGGACGCCGATGTCCAGTTGGTCGAGCGTAACGCCAAGAAAGCCGCGTTTCTCCGCGAGGCCGTGCGCATAACTTCTGCAGCGGCAACCGTGCATTTGGCAGGAATCGGGGATATTGTGGATAGAATCGGTAGCCGCGTCGATTGCGTCACTGCGCGGGCGCTGGCTCCATTACATCAGCTTGTCGGCTTCGCGGAGCCGTTCGTGAGCAATGGCGCTAAAGCTTTGTTTCTCAAGGGCCAAGATGTAGAGGCTGAATTGACTGAGGCCGCTATATATTGGAATATTGAACCGCGACTCTATTCCAGCCGCACGGGCGGGCGCGGCTGGATCGTCGAACTCGATCGGATCGAGCGGCGCAACTCCTCCGCGATCACACATGGCGATCGGGCATGAGCGAATTAGACGAGTTATATCAAGCCGATAGGGACGAAACTCCACCGCCCCATCCACGCATCCTGTCGCTGGCCAATCAGAAAGGCGGCGTGGGAAAGACAACCACAGCGATTAACCTTGGCACCGCGCTCGCGGCGATTGGCGAGCGTGTGCTGATCGTCGATCTCGATCCGCAGGGCAACGCCTCCACCGGTCTCGGCATTGATCGCCGCAACCGCAGCTGCTCGATCTATGACGTGCTGATCGGCGAAGCGCCACTGCGCGATGCTGTGGTGGCAACCGCAGTGCCACGGCTGCACATCGCCTCCTCCACCATGGACCTGTCGGGCCTCGAACTCGAACTCGGCACGACGCCCGGCCGCGCGTTCCGGTTGCGCAACGCGATCGCGGCGCTGAACAAGAACGCCGCGCCGGATACCGACTACACCTATGTATTGATCGATTGCCCGCCCTCGCTCAACCTTCTCACGGTCAACGCGATGGCGGCATCGGATGCGATCCTGGTGCCGCTGCAGTGTGAGTTCTTCGCGCTCGAAGGTCTGTCGCAATTGCTGCAGACGGTGGAGCAGGTGCGCTCGACGCTCAACCCGAACCTGTCGATCCACGGCATCGTGCTGACCATGTTCGACTCCCGCAACAATTTGTCGAACCAGGTGGTCGCCGACGTCCGGCAGTTCATGGGCGGCAAGGTCTACGACACCATGATTCCGCGCAACGTGCGCATCTCCGAAGCGCCGTCCTACGGCAAGCCGGTGCTGGTCTACGATCTCAAATGCGTCGGCAGCGAAGCCTACCTGAAGCTCGCGACCGAAGTGATCCAGCGCGAGCGCGATCTGCGGACGCATTAGTTTCGGCAGTGTCATTCCGGACAATCCGCGCGAGCGGATTGATCCGGAATCTCGAGATGGCGAAGCGACTCTCATCTCGAGATTCCGGGTTCGCGTCTGACGACGCGCCCCGGAATGACGGCAAGATCAACCAAATTCTGTTCCGGAGTAGTTGAGTGCAGTCTAAGGAGTTGGCGGCGATGGCCGACAAAACAGGTTCGCGACTGGGCCGTGGCCTCGCAAGTCTGATCGGGGATGTCGGTGGCGAGACCGCGCACACCGAACGGCCGCGCAATCAGCGCAAGGTGCCGATCGAGTTTTTGAAGCCGAATCCGCGCAACCCGCGCCGGACCTTTTCCGACACCGAACTCGGCGAGCTCGCCAGCTCGGTCAAGCAGCACGGCGTGATCCAGCCGATCGTGGTCCGTCCGGTGAAGGGCGCCCAGGACCGCTATGAGATCATCGCTGGCGAACGGCGCTGGCGGGCGGCGCAGCTCGCCAGCTTGCACGAGGTGCCGATCGTTCCCATCGATGTCAGCGACAGCGACGCACTCGAGATCATGATCATCGAGAACGTGCAGCGCGAAGACCTCAATGCGATGGAAGAGGCGCAAGGTTATCACGCGCTGGCCGACGAATTCAAACGGAGCCAGGAAGACATCGCCAGGGAAGTCGGCAAGAGCCGCAGCCATGTCGCCAACATGATGCGGCTGACAAAGCTGCCGGCGGAGGTGCAGGCCCTTATCGCGAGCGGCGAATTGTCGGCGGGACACGCCCGCGCGCTGATCGGCGTGCCCGATCCGCTGGCGGCCGCCAAGCGCATCGTCGCCGAAGGCCTCAACGTGCGTCAGACCGAGGCGCTTGCCCATGAAGAGGGCGTGCCGGAGCGTAAGCCGCAGAAGGCGCGCAGCGGCGGCGGCAAGACAAAGGATCCCGACACCATCGCGCTGGAGAAGCGCGTTTCCGATGCGCTCGGCCTGAACGTCACCGTCAACCACCGCGATCCCGGCGGCTCCGTCCAGATCAGCTACCGCAACCTCGAACAGCTCGACGAAGTGATGCGAAGGCTGGAAAAGGGGAGCTAATGTCGCCGTCGTCCCGGGCAAGCGAAGCGCGACCCGGGACCCATAATCACCGATGAATCGGGTTGGGTAAGCTGGGGCTCCATCGAGCCAAACTACGCAATCCTGTGGCTATGGGTCCCTGCTTTCGCAGGGACGACGCTGAGAGTTGTCGCGAAAGCTACTCACCCCCGCCGCTTCGCATTCGCCGCGATCGAGAGCAGCGTGCGCAGCGCGATCGCTGATGCCAGCGAGGCCTGCTTGCGCATATCGAGCGCGGCCGTTCCGAGCTGATCGATGATCCCCGCCAGCCGCGCCGCGCTGAAATTTCGCAGCGCAATTTCGACGGCGCCCTTTCGCGAGAAGTGCAGGCGCGGATAGCCGCCCTCGAGCAGGCTGGAGACGGGCGTTCCGTCAGCAACCGCAAGCGCCGATTTGTGCAACCATGCCGCCTGGCGCTGTGCGGCCGAGATGATCACGCCGGGATAGGTGCCGGCAACCATCGCCTTGGCGAACTCGCTTTCGACGACGTCCGGCTTGCCGGCAAAGGCGCCGTCCACGATCGGATCGAGCTTCAGCTCGGAGGCGTCGGAGACGACGGTCATGACGTCGTCGAGCGCTATCTCGCCCTTGCCGTGCGAATAGAGCGCGAGCTTGCGAAGCTCGTTGCGGGAGGCTTGGCGGTCGCCGCCGAGCAGCGACATCAGCACCGCGCGGGCATCGGCGGCGATGCGCAAATTGGACGTCCGCAGCTCCTCGTCGATCAGCCTGGCGAGGTCACGCTCGGTGTCGGGATAGCAGGCGATGGCGACCGCGGTCTTGGCGCGCTCGCAGGCCTTGCGCAGCGGCGATTCCGGCCGCAATTCGCCGGCCTCGATCACGATGCGGCAATCCTTCACGGCTGAATCGGCCAGCGTATCGACGCCGCTGGCAAAACTGCGCGAGCCGGCGCGCACGCGAATAGCGCGGCGGCCGCCGAACATCGGGATCGTCATGGCCTCGTCGACCAGCCGCGATGGCTCGGCGGCCAGCTCGTCGCCGTCGAGCCGCACCAGCGAAAACGGATCATTGGGATCGTCGACTGCCGATGCAATCAGCGCGTCGGCGCGTTCGCGCACGAGACCGGCGTCGGGACCGTATAGCAGGATGATGGGGCGGCCGGCATCAGGCCGGGCGAGAAAGGCGTCGATGTCTTTTCCGCGGAGCGCGACCACGACGGACCTTCATTCGTCATTCCGGGATGCGGGCAAAGGCCTCAGACCCGGAATCTGGAGATTGTCGGAACGGGATTCCGGGTTCGCGCTTCGCGCGCCCCGGAATGACGATCGTTGTCAGGTGCCGGCGTAGAAGTAGGACGCGAGCCGAGTCTGGATGTTTTCCGCGATCTCGTTGGCGGCGCGGTCCTCGGCGTCGCGGAAGGCGCGGGCGCGGGCGAAGCGCTGCAACTGGCCGGGGACGTCGTAGGACACGCGGGAGAACGTGGTGCCCGTCATGACCGACTTGTTGGTGGCGAGGTCGATCAGATTGTACTGTGCGTCGATGCCGTAGTTTTCGCTCGACGGCAGGGCGGTGGCCGGATCGAGAATCAGCGAAGAGCGGCTGGTGTTAAATCGTAGCACCAGCCGGTGGGTCGGCGGCATGCCGGTGGCGTTGCCGTAGAGCTTGAACGCCAGCGCGTTGCGGATCTCCACCTGGATCCTCGCTTCGCGGGAAGCATTCGGCTTATCGACCGGCGGGATTTCCACGCCCATCAGCTTCTCGCGCAAGCCGGGCTTGCCGTCGGAGCGTTCGGCATACATCGGCTGGAAACAGCCCGCTGTGAGCGCCGCCAGAGCGGCGACGGCGATGAGCCGAACGGCGATCCGGGTCCTAGCCAACGACATTCACGATCCTCATGGGAACTACGATTACCTTGCGGACGGTCTTGCCGCCGAGGGCGAGTTTTACCGCATCGAGAGCCAAAACGGCAGCCTCAATTTCCGGATTTTGGGCGACCCGTGGCACGGTAACATCACCCCGCTTCTTGCCATTGACCTGGACCACCAGTGTCACGGTGTCTTCAACCAGCAGATCGCGTTCGATTTGGGGCCAGTTGGCCTCCGAAATCAGCCCGGACTGCCCCAGAACCTGCCAGCACTCCTCGGCCAGATGCGGCATCATCGGCGCGAACAATTGAGCCAAGATGATTGCGGCTTCCCGGACGGACCAGGCCAGATCCGGCGTCGGCTTGCCCTCACGGCCCAGCACCTCGGCCAGCGCGTTGGTGAATTCACGGATATGAGCAAGGCAGACATTGAAATGCAGCCGCTCGATCCCGGACGACACCTTGTCCAGCGCGCCATGGGCTGCCTTGCGCAAGCCAAGCGCACCCGCCCCGAACGAAGCCGGCCGCGCGGCCGGGGCCACCTTGGCGATCTCCGCTGACTCGTTCACCAGCCGCCACAGCCGCTGCACGAAGCGTGACGCACCCTGCACGCGCTCGTCGCTCCAAATCACGTCGCGATCCGGAGGCGAGTCCGACAGCATGAACCAGCGCGCGACGTCGGCGCCGTAGGTCGCGATGATGTCGTCGGGATCGACGGTGTTCTTTTTCGACTTCGACATCTTCTCGATCGGGCCGATCGTCACCGGCTCGTCGCCATAGATCATGGTGGCGCGGCGCTCGCTGCCGACCATTTCGACCTTCACCTCGGCCGGCGTCACGTAAGTGCCGTCAGCCTTCTGATAGGTCTCGTGCACCACCATGCCCTGCGTGAACATGCCGGCGAACGGCTCCTTCATGTCGATATGGCCGGTTGCCTTCATCGCGCGGGTGAAGAAGCGGCTATAGAGCAGATGCAGGATCGCGTGCTCGACGCCGCCGATATACTGGTCGACCGGCATCATCCGGTTGGCGACATCGGGCGTGGTCGGCGACCTCTCGTTCCAGGGATCGGTGAAGCGCGCAAAATACCAGGACGAATCCACGAATGTGTCCATGGTGTCGGTTTCACGCTGCGCCTTGCCGCCGCATTTGGGGCAGATGACGTGCTTCCAGGTCGGATGATGGTCGAGCGCATTGCCGGGTTTGTCGAAGGTCGCGTCCTCCGGCAGCGTCACCGGCAATTGGTCGTCCGGTACCGGCACCACGTCGCATTTCGGGCAATGGATCACCGGGATCGGGCAGCCCCAATAGCGCTGGCGTGAAATGCCCCAGTCACGCAGGCGGAAGTTCACTTGCCGCTCGCCGACGGCCGCGTTGCCGCGCGTCTCATTTTCCAGCCGTTTCGCAATCTCCTCCTTGGCCTGCTCGATGGTCATGCCATCGAGGAAGCGGGAATTGATCATGCGGCCGTCGCCGTCATAGGCGGTGTCGGTGATGACGAAACTTTTCGGGTCCTGGCCTTCCGGGCAGACGACCGGCGTATTTCCGAGATTGTACTTGTTGACGAAATCGAGGTCGCGCTGGTCGTGCGCGGGGCAGCCGAAGATGGCGCCGGTGCCGTACTCCATCAGCACGAAGTTCGCGACATAGACCGGCAGCTTCCAATTCGGATCGAACGGGTGGACGGCCTTGATGCCGGTATCAAAACCCTGCTTCTCGGCGGTGTCGATGATCTCCTGCGCGGTGCCGATTCGCTTCACGTCTGCAATGAACTCGGCGAGCTTTGGATTCTTCGCTGCCGCCGCCTGGGCTAGCGGATGATCGGCCGAGATCGCCATGAATTTTGCGCCGAACAGCGTGTCGGGCCGCGTCGTAAATATCTTCAGCTCTGTCTCACCGGCCGGCGTCGTCGCGGGATCGAGCGCGAAGCGGATCAGCAGACCTTCTGAGCGGCCGATCCAGTTGCGCTGCATCAGCCGCACCTTGTCGGGCCAGCGGTCCAGCCCGTCCAGCGCGTCCAAGAGTTCCTGCGAGTACTTCGTGATCTTGAAGACCCACTGGTTCATTTCGCGCTGCTCGACGACGGCGCCGGAGCGCCAGCCGCGGCCGTCGATCACCTGCTCGTTGGCGAGCACGGTCATGTCGACCGGATCCCAGTTGATCTTGCGCTTCTCGCGCTCGGCGAGACCGGCGCGCAAGAAATCCAGAAACATCTTCTGCTGATGCTTGTAATAGGCGGGATCGCAGGTCGCGAATTCGCGTGACCAGTCAAGCGACAGGCCGATCGACCGCAACTGCTTCTTCATCGCGGCGATATTGTCGTAGGTCCAGGCCTTGGGCGCGACCTTGCGTTCGATCGCGGCATTCTCGGCCGGCAGTCCGAAGGCGTCCCAGCCCATCGGGTGCAGCACGTTGAAACCCTTGGCGCGCATGAAGCGGGCCAGCACGTCGCCCAGCGTGTAGTTCCGGACATGCCCGATATGGATGCGCCCGGACGGGTAGGGGAACATCTCGAGCACGTAGTATTTCGGCCGCGGATCGTCGTTTTTCGAGGCGAAGATCGCCTTTTCGTCCCACTGGCGTTGCCAGCGCGGCTCGGAATCACGGGCGTTGTAACGTTCGGAGGTCATGGAATCGCAGGGCTTTTTGTGGATTCGGGTCCCGTCCAGAGGACGGCGGACTAGGCCACAAAAGCGGCTGCGGGGTCAACGGGTTGGGGCGGTGGGGTGGGGCGCTTTAACCGATGGCGTGGAGCGTCCGCTCACCCGGCCAGCGCGATCCCCGCCTCGTCCACCAGCTTTGCAAAGCCGTGCTCGACAACGGTATTTCGCCCGCGGTGTTTGGCGGCGTAGAGGGCGGCATCCGCCGCCTCGATCAGCTCGCCGGGGGTTTGGCCGTCGTTCGGAAGCGTCGCGGCAACGCCGACGCTGACGGTGACGGTGCGGTGGCTGGAGGTGATGTGCGGCAGGCCGAGCCCTTGAACAGTGGCGCGCACGGTTTCGCCGATCTCGAGTGCTTTCTGCGGGCTGGTGTTCGGCAGCAGCAGGCAGAACTCCTCGCCGCCATAGCGCCCGGCAAAGCCCAGATTGTCGGCGGCGATGCCGGCCAGCGCTTCGCCGATCCGGGTGAGGCAGGCGTCGCCTTCCGGGTGGCCATAGGTGTCGTTGTAGAGCTTGAAGTGATCTACATCGATCATCAGCAGCGACAGCTCGCTATGATATTGTTGCGCCTTCATCCATTCGAAATCGAGCCGGCTCTGGAAGCCGCGCCGGTTGGCGAGGCCGGAGAGCATGTCGATCGAGGCCATCACGGTGAGCCGGTCGTTGGTGGCAACGAGCTCGCGTTCACGCTGGCCGAGTTGCGCCGCCATCGCGTTGAAGGCGCGGGCCAGCGGCATGAACTCCGACGGCAGGCGGCTGTGCGAGACGCGGGCCGACCAGTCGCCTTCGCCGAATCGTCTGGCCATGCCGGTCATGACTTCGATCGGGTTGATGATGAGCTTTTCCGCGCCGACCAGCGCGCCGAGGAGCACGAACAGGCAGACTAGTCCGAGCTGCAGATAGGCGGTGCGGATATCGCGGTTGATCGCCGCCGTGATTTTGGCCTCGTCGATGCTCACGATCAGGCGGGACTGCGTGCCGGGAATGCGCGCGAAGCTGATCGCGCGTTGCGACCCGTCGGCTGCGGTGAAGGAAAGCGAACCCATCGGGGTGTCGGAAACGAGTGCCTTGTGAGCGATGGCCGTCAGCAGCGGCACGTTGTTGAGCGGCTGGCCAATCATGCTGGCCTCCTCCGCCGGCGCGGCCAGCACGACGCCGGCGCCGTCGACCAGCAGCGCCGAAATGCCCGGCCGTCCGCCGAGCTTGGCCATGATCTTCGACATCCAGTCCAGATTGATGCCGGCGACCACCACGGCGTCTTCTTCCGGATTGATTGCGGCTACCGGATAGGCCGCCATCAGGATCGGCCGGTTGCTTGCCCTGGCGAACAGATAGTCGCTGAAAACGAAATCGCGGGTCTGTTGTGCCTTTCGGAAATAGTCACGGTCGCCGATGTTGAGGCCCACCAGCATGTTCAGCGTCGAGCACTGCACCACGCCTTCCTTGCTGGCGATCATGATGCTGCGGATCCAGGGCAGGTTGGTCGGCAGACTGGCGCGCAGGATTTCGCAACTGCGCCCGATGCCGCTGGAGGCGCGGATATAAGCGGCCGATTTCAGCATGGTTTCGACCGAGGAGACGACCTCGCGCTGGGTCTCCGCAGTGTGCAGCGTAATGCTGGCGTATTCCTCCGAAGCCATCGCGATCTGCTTGGCGCGCGCGTCTTCGAGCGAACGGACCCGTTCCAGCATCAAGGGCGCCACCAGCATCACGGCGAGCAGCGCAAGCCGCGCCCGGATTCCCAGAAGCTTCTTGAGTTTGACCCGTTTGCGGTTGAAAGTAACGCCAGACATCCTGCCCCCCACACGGCAAGGTAGTGTGAAGGGTTCAAGAAGCCTTTCCCGAACTTGGTAAAATTAGAGGAAATGCCGTAAAATTTTCGGCCGAGATCGGGACATGATGTTCAGGACATGACGCGAGAGAGATGCCGACACCGCTAACCAAGTCTTTACCAAATGGTCTTGCTCAGGTGGAGCAAGAGATCGCGCGCGCCTGCAAGGAGGCGCGCCGTGAGCGCGCATCGGTGACGCTGATCGCGGTGTCGAAGACATTCGACGCCGCAGCCATTTCGCCGGTTCTCGAGGCCGGGCAGCGCGTGTTCGGCGAAAATCGCGTGCAGGAGGCCAAAGCGAAATGGCCGGCGCTGGTGTCGGCCTATCCCGGAACTGCGTTGCACCTGATTGGGCCGCTGCAATCCAACAAGGCGAAGGAGGCCGTCGCGCTGTTCGATGCCATCCACTCGGTCGACCGTCCCAGCATCTGCGAAGCGCTCGCCAAGGAAATCAATTCGCAGAACAAACGTCCGGAATTGTTCGTTCAGATCAACACCGGCGAGGAACCGCAGAAGGCCGGCATCGCGCCCGGCGAGGCAGATGTCTTTATCGCGAGCTGCCGCGACAAATACGGCCTGGTCATTTCCGGCTTGATGTGCATTCCGCCGGTCAACGAGGCGCCGGCACCGCATTTCGCGTTGACGGCCAGGATCGCCGCGCGCAACGGGCTGAAAAATCTGTCGATGGGCATGAGCGCCGATTTTGCAGTCGCGATCCAGATGGGTGCGACGCATGTGCGCATCGGCTCGGCGATTTTTGGCGCGCGATAAAAGTCTGTGCCGTCGTCCCTGCGAACGCAGGGACCCATACGCTGCGGCTTATCAGTTAGGCGATGGAGTAGTTACCTTTCGCACCAATGAGCGATGGTGGTTATGGGTCCCTGCGTTCGCAAGGACGACATCGATTGTGAGCAACGGTTATTCGAACCCCACCGACACTTTTCCGAGCAAGCCGAAATCGACAGCGCAAAAATCGCCTGCCTGAATTGGCAGCGGTGGGTGACAGGTGCCGGTGGTGACGACGCGGCCGGCTTTCAGCGTCACGCCAAGCTGGCGCAGTTCGTTGGCGAGCCAGGTGAGCGCAATGCGCGGATCGCCCAGCACGTTCTTGCCGTGACCAATGAATTTCTCGCCGTGCATCGTGATGATGGGTCGTTCCTCGACGAGGTCCATTGAACGCCAGTCGGCGGTTGCCGCCGGCCCCAACACGAACAGATGCGCACATGCATTGTCGGCGATGAGTTGGGCTTCGCCGGCGGTAACGAAATTCTCAAACCGCGAATCCGGAATTTCGATGGCCGGATGCAGCGTGTCGACTGCATCGAGGACCTGCTGCATTGTATAGGGCGTGGAGCGCGCCGGCAGATCCACGCGCATGCGAAAGGCGAATTCGGGTTCGGCGACGCGCATTTTGTTGCCTGCCATCGAAGCCATTCCGCCGTCGGGGATGACGGTTTCGGCCAGAATGCGCCCAGCCATCGGGCCGTCGACGTTGATGTGCTTTTGTCCGGCCTCGCTGGTGGCCGCGATCTTCCAGCCGAACAAGCCATCGGACGAGCATTTTTCGATTCCTGCCTGGATCGCGTAGGCTTCAATGCGGTCGCGCGGCCGCAGCGATTTGTCGAGGCCGGAAAATTTGGTGCCGGCGCGCCAGTGGTCGTGCAGGATCTTTGACGCGGCCGTTATTGCATTGCTGTCGAGCATTGTTTTTGCTTCTCCATCAGCCGATCTTGATTTTAGTCTGCGGTCCCATCCGCCGCAGCAGCCGCAGCATGGCGGATTTCGTCATCGAGACGCATCCCGCCGTGGGCGAGAAATTGGTCCGCGCCAGATGCAGGAACACGGCGCTGCCACGGCCGGCAATTCGCGGCGCGCTGTTGTGATCGATTTCGACGATGAAGTCGTAGAGGTGATCCTCGCGCGTCAGCCGGTCACCAGCCTGATCCTGGACCAGACGGATTGGCTGGTTATAGCGGCGATCCTGCGGGTCCTCGCACCAGGCATCTTCGGGCCGGATCGGCCGGGCCGGCAGATAGGTCCGTGGCCTGGGATGGCGGTCGGCGCGCCACCACAATTGCAGCGGATGATAGGTGCCTCGCGGCGTGCCGCCGTCGCCCTCCCGTTTGTTGGCGAGGATGCCGCCGCGGCCAAGTGCGACCGGCACGGTCCAACCGTCCGCCGTCAGCCAGCCCCGGCAGGGGTCGCCGGCAGCCCTGTGGACCCGGATTGCAGTCAACGGCCGATCACGCGCATCTGTCTTATAAGTGATTGAAATAGCGTTACTTTCCATGCGAATGCCCGAATCCTGAGGTTGCTTGCCCTGCCTCAATTGCCCTATTTGGCGGCATTACAGGACATTCATCCAAACGTGCCTCAAATTTGGGATAGACTGCGGTTCGGCTTGTGAAACTGTAACAATCTCCTACCTCAATGCGAATCAGTGCCTGATAACCCGGCTTGCTTGTGAAGTTTGCCCGCGAATCAGGTTGTTTATCGACCAAGACCCGGCTTTGAGACGCTCTCGCTTGTGTCTGCCGCCTGCCTCAAGAGGATCGTATCCTATGCCCAATGCCCGCAAGATCCTGATCGTGGATGACGACACCGATCTGCGCGATACGTTGGTGGAGCAATTGTCGCTGCATGAGGAATTCGAAGCCTCCGCAGTCGATACCGGCGCCAAAGGCGCCAGCGCCGCCAAAGCCAATTCCCCAGATCTGGTGCTGATGGATGTCGGCTTGCCCGATACCGATGGAAGGGAGGTCGTGCGCAGCCTTCGCAAGGGCGGCTTCAAAGCGCCAATCATCATGCTGACTGGACACGACACCGACTCCGACACCATTTTGGGGCTCGAATCGGGTGCCAACGACTACGTCGCCAAGCCGTTCAGGTTTGCCGTCCTGCTCGCCCGAATCAGGGCGCAGCTCCGCCAGCACGAGGCCAGCGAGGACGCGGTATTCTCCGTCGGCCCCTACAGTTTCAGGCCCGGCTCCAAGATGCTGACCGCCGCCAATGCCAGAAAGGTGCGGCTGACCGAGAAGGAAACCGCGATCCTGCGCTTCCTGTATCGCGCCGGTCAATTGCCGGTGTCGCGCGAGACTCTGCTGCAGGAAGTCTGGGGCTACAATTCGGGCGTTACCACGCACACGCTGGAAACCCACATCTACCGTCTCAGGCAGAAGATCGAGAAAGATGCGGCCAACCCGGAAATCCTGGTGACGGAAGCCGGTGGTTACAAACTGGTGCCGTGATACGATTCGCAACCACGATTCGTAATTTTCGCGCATCCCGGTCAACGGTCCATGTCGATCGACGATGATGTAGCCCTGCTTGAGCGGGTCCCGACATTACGCCTGTTGGGAACGGCGGCGCTGCGCATGCTGGCGATCGGCTCGGAGCAGCGCGATTTCTCACCCGGCGATTATCTGTTCAATGCGGGCGACGACGCGGATGCAGGCTACATCGTTCAGCGCGGATCGTTCCGCGTCGAGGACGGCGGCGCGGAAGTCGTTGCGGGCCCCGGGGCTCTGATCGGCGAATTGGCGCTGATCGTGGCCATGAAGCGACCGTCCAGCGCGGTCGCGCTAGATCATTCCTCCGTCATCCGGGTGTCACGCAGCTTGTTTCAGCGCGTGCTCGAAAGCGACCCCGCCGCGGCGCGCCGCCTGCGCGACGAACTCGCCACCCGCACCAGCCAGCTCGCCAGCGATATCCTGATGGCGGGCGCCAAGTTGGGCATTTGAGGTTATAGGCCCCTGCGTGCCGCCTTCGCTAAAGCTTCAGCGCCCCTCGCTCCCACCCCGGCGAAGCCTTCGGCGTAGACGGGTCGCAGGGGCGACGGGCCTTACACCTCCAGCGTCACCGTGACAGGCACGTGGTCCGATGGACGCTCCCAGCCGCGCGCATCGCGGGTGATCCTGAAATCGCTGACAGCGTCCTTCAGTGCGCGGGAAACCCAGATGTGGTCTAGCCGACGACCACGGTCGCCGACCGTCCAGTCGGCGGCGCGGTAGCTCCACCACGTATAGACTTTTTCCGAAAGCGGGATCCGCTCGCGCGCGACGTCGAACCATTCGCCATGGGTCTGCGCGGCCAGGAGCTTTTCGCATTCGATCGGCGTGTGCGAGACGACCTTCAGAAGCTGCTTGTGCGACCACACGTCGTTTTCATGTGGTGCAACGTTGAGGTCGCCGACCAGGATATGCCGGTCATCACCGCGCGGATGCAGCGGTTCGCAGGCCTTCATCTCGTCGAGAAATTTCAGCTTGTGATCAAACTTCGGATTGAGCGCGGGATCGGGAATGTCGCCGCCGGCCGGAACGTAGAAATTGTGCAGCACCAGTGGCTTTGCAAGCTGGGCCTTCTCGCCGAAAGCCACCGAAATATGCCGCGAATCGATCTTTTCGCAGAAGGTTCTGATATCGGTGGTGTCGAAGGGCAGTTTCGAGACGATGGCGACGCCATGATAGCCCTTCTGCCCGTTCAGCGCGACATGCTCATAGCCGAGACGCTTGAACCGCCTCAGCGGAAAAGCATCGTCGATACATTTGGTTTCCTGCAGGCACAACACATCCGGTCGCGCCGATTTGAGGAATTTGGCGACGATATCGATGCGCAGGCGCACCGAATTGATATTCCACGTTGTCAGGGAAAAACGCATGGGAGCCGTGTCTTACCACGGTTCCTGGCGCGCATTTCCTCCTCTCCACAGAAAGAATGGAGGAAAGCGCGTCGCTCAGTTCGCCGGAGTGAAGTAGTTGGTGAAGTCGATTTTGAACAGACCGGGATCGACCTTCTTGGACGAGTCCAGATTGTAGACCGCAACCGTGGTGTCGTAACCCTGCGGGTCGGTCACCGTCCATTGCTTGAGCTGGCCGTCCTTTACGCCAACCATCAGCATCAGCCGGCTGGTGCCGATCAGGGCCTGCTTCTCCTCGATGGTAACGCTGATGTAGACGTCATCGGCGGTGACGCTGACGACATTGGTGTCCTTCAACAGATCGATCCGGTCCGATAGCAGGAAACGCAGCGGCGTTTGCGACAGCGGATAGATGTCCTGGGTCGCGAGCTTGCGATCGCGCACGGCCAGCGATGAACCGTCGGCGATAATGTCGATCGGACTCGGGTCGTCATATTCGAAACGTACCTTGCCCGGCTTCTGGATGTAGAAATCGCCCTTGGTCCTGCTGCCGTCAGGGCCGACTTGCACGAAATTCCCGACCAACGTCTGCAGCGACGATAGATATGAACTCACCCGCGCGGCCTGCGCCTTCTGGTTGGCATCGAACGATGCAAAAACATTGGCCGGAACATTGCGGCGCGGGTCCGGAAGCACCGGATTCGGCGGCGCCTGGGTGGCGCCGGTGGTCATCGGAACCTTGTCCTGCGCGCTCATCTGCACGCTGCCGTCGCGGGCCTTGGGCGCGGGCTTCGGAACCGGCACGGTCTGCGAGAGAGCCGATGTCGCGAAGCCGGCGATGGATGTGGCGATCAAAAGGGCCAGTCCGGAGCGCAGCCCGCGATGGGTGGAGTGTTGTGTCATCAGATATTTCGGATCTCTATTCGACGAGGCATCCCGCTGCCGGCCAGTTTATCGCGCTTTCGACCAAAGGAGATATCGTTTTTCCGTGAAAATTGCGCCGAATCCACGTTCGGCGCTTTAGAATCCGCCCTCTTCCTCCTCGACCAGAATTTCGCGCTTGCCGGCGTGATTCGCCTGCCCAACGATGCCTTCCTGTTCCATTCGTTCCATCAGCGAAGCGGCGCGGTTGTAGCCGATTTGCAGCCGGCGCTGAATATAGGACGTCGAGGCCTTGCGGTCGCGCTTGACGATCGCAACCGCCTGCGCGAACAAATCGCCGCCACCGTCGCCGCCCATGCCGGTGGAATCGAATACCGCGCCGTCTTCTTCGCTCGGTTCCTCCGCAGTGACCGCTTCCAGATATTCGGGTGCGCCTTGCGTCTTGAGGTGACGCACCACTTTTTCGACTTCCTCGTCTGAAGCGAATGGTCCATGCACGCGGCTGATGCGACCGCCGCCGGCCATATAAAGCATATCGCCCTGGCCGAGCAGTTGCTCGGCGCCCATCTCGCCGAGAATGGTGCGGCTGTCGATTTTCGACGTGACCTGGAATGCGATGCGGGTCGGGAAGTTAGCCTTGATGGTGCCGGTGATGACGTCGACCGACGGGCGCTGCGTCGCGAGAATGACGTGCAGGCCGGCGGCGCGCGCCATCTGCGCCAGGCGCTGCACCGCGCCTTCGATGTCCTTGCCGGCCACCATCATCAGGTCGGCCATTTCGTCGACGATGATGACGATATAGGGCAGTGGCTCGAGCTCGAGCTTTTCTTCCTCATAGATCGCCTTCCCGGTTTCCTTGTCGAAGCCGGTGTGCACCGTGCGCGTCAGCTCCTCGCCCTTGGCCTTGGCTTCGACGAGGCGCTGGTTATAGCCGTCGATGTTGCGCACACCGAGCTTGGCCATTTTCTTGTAGCGCTCCTCCATCTCGCGCACGGCCCATTTCAGCGCCACCACCGCCTTCTTCGGATCGGTCACGACCGGCGTCAGCAAATGCGGGATGCCGTCATAGACGGAGAGCTCGAGCATCTTGGGATCGACCATGATCAGGCGGCACTGATCCGGCCTCAGCCGATAGACCAGGCTGAGGATCATGGTGTTGATGGCGACTGATTTACCGGAGCCGGTGGTGCCGGCGATCAGCATGTGCGGCGTGCGCGCCAGATCGATGATGATGGATTCGCCGCCGATATTTTTTCCAAGGCAGAGCGGCAACTTCACCGTCGACTCGTTGCTGTCCTTTGTGGTCAGCAATTCACGCAGGTAAACTTTTTCGCGATGCGCATTCGGCAGCTCGATGCCGATGGCATTGCGGCCGGCAACCACGGCGACGCGCGCCGAAAGCGCACTCATCGAGCGGGCGATGTCATCGGCAAGGCCGATGACGCGCGAGGATTTGATGCCGGGCGCCGGTTCGAGTTCGTACAGTGTCACGACCGGGCCGGGATTGGCCTTGACGATCTCGCCGCGGACGCCGAAATCGCCGAGCACGCCTTCCAGCGCGCGCGAATTGGCCTCCAGTTCGGCCTTGCTGAGCGGCTGCCGGTCCGACGCCTTCGGCGCCGTCAGCATCGAGACTGAAGGGAGTTCGAACTTGTCGGATTTCTTCGCCGCCGCGCGCGGTGCAGGCTTCTTGCGCGGAGCGCGGGCGGCCGGGACTTCCTCGTCCTCCTCTTCCTCTTCTTCCTCGTCCTCGAATTCCTCTTGCTGCGGGGCCAATGCCGGTGCGGCGCGGCCGCCGAGGCTCGGTTCCTGACGTTCGAACGAGGACTTGCGAGGCGGCGGCGAACTCGACACCAGCGATCGGTAGGCCACGCCCATCAGCCACCCGAGCCGAGCCTTTGCGCTCATCAGGGCGTGGTACACCCATCCGAGCGACACTGAACTGCGATCCTCTTCTTCAACGAAGGGCGCGTCATCGTCCTCGATCGGCGTCAGCTCTTCCTCTTTCGGGCGCGAGCCCCAGCCGCTGGCAAACAGAAAGGCCGCAGCCATCGCCGCAAACAGGATGATGCCGAGCACGAGACGATAGGTGAAACCAGCCGGACCGAGCACGACGGCGGGCGCACGCACCAGCGCGTCGCCGACGACGCCGCCAAGCCCGGTCGGCAGTGCCCACGCGCCGCCATGCGGCCAGCAGCTTGCAAAGCCAGCCGCGATCACCGTGGATAGAATCCAGCAACCAAGGCGCAGCGCTTCGCGGTCGAAGGCGCGATGGGTCAGCATGCGCCAACCCCACACTGCGACGGGGAGGATCAGCATGATCGCGCCGAGGCCGAGAATCTGCATCAGCAGATCGGCGCCGATTGCGCCGGGGTAGCCGAGAACGTTGCGGATCGGACGCGACGTCGCGTGGCTCAAGCTTGGGTCCTGCACCGACCACGTCATCAGCGCCGCCGCCGCCACGCCGGACAGCGCGATGAGGCTGAGGCCGGCAAGCTCGCGCAGCCGCCGCGCCAGGGCCTCGCGGATCGAGACCGGCAGATGACCGACCAGGGGAATGACACGTTCGATCGCTGGCATGCTCATTGGGGCCCTGCGATTAATCCAGAATTTCGACCAGCCGGTGCAATGCCTCGGCCGTTGATTCACTGTCTGAGACCAGCGCGAGACGGATGTAGCCCGCGCCGGGATTGAAGCCGTCGGGCTGCAGCCGCGACAGATAGCTGCCGGGGATCACACGGACGCCAGAATCCCGATAAAGCTTCACCGCCGCCGCCTCGTCGCCGCCGCGCTGGGATACGTCGAGCCAGACGCAGAAGCCGCCGGCAGGCCGCACATAGCCGTAGCGGCTGCCCAAGATCTGATCGGCAAGATCGAACTTGATGCGATAAAGCCTGCGGTTCTCCTCGACATGCGCCTCGTCGCTATAGGCGGCGACCGCGACGTGTTGCAGCGGCACCGGCACCTGCGGCGCCGCGACGTTGCGCAACTCGTGAAAGGCAGCGAGGAACTTGTTATCCCCGGCGGCAAAGCCGACGCGCATGCCGGGTAGATTGGAGCGCTTCGACAGCGACTGGAACGCAACGACGTTGGTGAAATCAGGCCCGGCGCATTCCAGGGCGCTGCCCGGCGCCTGCCTGGTGTAGATTTCCGAATAGCACTCGTCGCTCAGGATCATGAAGCCGTAGCGGTCGGCCAGGGCCTTCAGCCGCGTGAAGTAATCGCGCGAGGCGACGGCGCCTTGCGGATTGGCGGGCGAGGCTATGAACATCGCCACGGTTCGGGCCAGCGTCGCCTCGTCGAGCGTATCGAGATCCGGCAGGAATCCGTTGGCGAGCGTGGTCGGCAGGTAGATCAGTTCGCAACCAGCGGCCCGGGCGCCCGCGCCATAGGCCGGATAGAATGGATTGGGCATCAGGATCGCGGGTCTACCCTTGCGCGGGCCAACATAACGGGCGGCGGTGATCGCCGCGAAAAACAGCCCTTCGCGACTGCCGTTCAGCACCAGGATTTCGCGCTCGGGGTCGATCGGGCGGGGAAGCTGGAATCGGGTCGAAAGCCAGTTGGCGGCGGCGCGTCGGAACGGCTCGATCCCTTTGGCGAGCGGATAGCGGCCGAACTCAGCAATGTGTTTCGCCAGCACCGGCCCGACGAAGTCGGGTACCGGGTGCTGTGGCTCGCCCAATGACAGCGTGATCAATGGCTTGGCCGGCTGGTAGGGCGCCAGCAGCTCGGTCGTGCGCAAGAACGGCGAGCGTTCGGCCTGACCGGCAGGGGTTGCACTGCCAGCGCCCTGCGCCACGCCGGAAGAGGCGGTCATTGCCATGTCTGAAACGCCAGCACTTTCAAAAGCGGTCAAAGGACTTAAGCGAGCCCCGGAAACCCATCAAACCACCATAGATACGGCGAGGTTAAGACGCGATTAACCATCGGCCGGTCTGGACAATTTGCCAGGTATTACCATATTTTGAACTGGTATTACTTCCGGAGAGTCCGCCATGGCGACGACAGTTACGAGTAAGGGCCAGGTGACAATTCCCAAACCTGTTCGTGAACATCTGGGGATCGTTCCGGGAAGCAAGGTCGAGTTCCGATGCGCTGCGGATGGCACCATCGTGATCGAAAAAGCCGATACAAGCGAGCCCAGCCGTTTTGCCAAACTGGTTGGTATCGTCGGCCCGGGTCTTTCCACGGATGAGATCATGGCGATTACACGTGGGGATTAGCGCGTGACGCTGGTCGATTCCAACGTTCTTCTGGATGTCTTTATCCAGACTCCGGGCTGGTGGGAGTGGTCGCTTGCTCGTCTGGAGGATACCGCCCGCCAAGGCCCGCTGCTGATCAATGACGTGATTTTTGCTGAAACGTCCATCCGCTTTCCGGTGATCGAAGATTTCGAAGCAGCCTTGTCGCAGGCGGGCATCACCGTCGCGCCGATACCGAGAATGGCGCTATTCCTCGCGGGTAAGGCCTCCATTCAGTACCGTAACGCGGGCGGCGCCCGCGGCAGCGTGCTTCCGGATTTCTTTATTGGCGCTCATGCGGCGGTCGAACAGCTTCCGCTTTTGACGCGTGATACGCGCCGCTACCGAACCTACTTTCCAACCGTGACGTTGATCGCACCGAACAGCGAGACAGGCACGTAGCCGGATGCCTACCGCACCTGCGGCCGCTCGAAGCGGCAAATGCTTTTTCGGGCGAGGCGAGGGCATAAAAAGAAAGGGGCTCCAGCTTGCGCTGGAGCCCCTCAACGGTCAGGGCATTGCCGGGTATGTGCCCGAACCGGAGTTGTGGATGCGATCCCCTCTAAGAG
This sequence comes from Bradyrhizobium sp. LMTR 3, assembly GCF_001693485.1. GTDB lineage: Bacteria > Pseudomonadota > Alphaproteobacteria > Rhizobiales > Xanthobacteraceae > Bradyrhizobium. The sequence continues at coordinate 85,427 of NZ_MAXC01000023.1, read as the reverse complement.
ATCGCACCCCGGGAGAACTTACATGTTGTAGGCGCGCTCGGTGTGCTCGGTGACGTCGAGGCCTTCACGCTCGGTCTCGACGTTGACACGCAGCCCGACGATCACATCGACGACCTTGAACAGGATCGCCGAGCCGATGCCGGACCACACCAGCGTGGTGCAGACGCCCCAGAGCTGCGAGGTCATCTGGGCGACGAAGTCGTAGTCGGCGATCTTGCCGGCGACGTAGTCCATGACGCCAGTGCCGCCGAGGGCGGGATTCACCAGGATGCCGGTGCCGAGCGCGCCGACGATGCCGCCGACGCAATGGACGCCGAACACGTCGAGCGAGTCGTCATAGCCGAGCGAGTTCTTCACCACGGTGCAGAAGAACAGGCACACGACGCCGACCACGAGGCCGAGCACGATCGCACCCATCGGACCCGCAAAGCCGGCGGCGGGCGTGACGGCCACGAGGCCCGCGACCGCGCCCGACAGTGCGCCGAGCACCGAGGGGTGGCCCTTGACGATCCATTCCGCGAACATCCAGGCCATCGCCGCCGCTGCTGTCGCAACGAAGGAGTTGGTCATGGCGAGCGCGGCGCCGCCGGAGGCTTCCAGGTTCGATCCGGCGTTGAAGCCGAACCAGCCGACCCAGAGCAGCGAAGCGCCGATCATGCTCATGGTGAGGGAGTGCGGAGCCATCAGCTCCTTGCCGTAGCCGACGCGCTTGCCGATCAGGAGCGCTCCGACGAGGCCGGCAATACCGGCGTTGATGTGCACCACGGTGCCGCCGGCGAAGTCGATCGCACCCTTCTTGAAGATCCAGCCGGCGTCGGCGTTGATCTCGTCGAGCTTGGCCTGCGCCGCGGTCTTCGCCGCGCCGTCGGCCGCCGCGGCAAGCGCCTTGGCTGCATCCGTGATCGCGTCCGGGCCGGCCCAGTACCAGACCATATGCGCGATCGGGAGGTAGATCAGCGTGATCCAGAGCGGAACGAACAGCGCGATCGCCGCGAACTTCATGCGTTCGGCGAAGGCGCCGACGATGAGGGCAGGCGTGATCGCCGCGAAGGTCATCTGGAAGCAGATGTAGATGAACTCGGTGATGTTGGCGTCGACGCTGAAGGTCACTGCCTTCGAATCCGGGGTTACGCCCATCAGGAAGGCCTTGGAGAAGCCGCCGATGAAGTCGGAACCGCCGGTGAAGGCGAGGCTGTAGCCATAGAGCGCCCAGAGCAGGATGGCGATGCAGACGGTGTAGAACACCTGCATCAGCACCGAGAGCATGTTCTTGGAGCGGACGAGACCGCCATAGAACAGCGCCAGACCCGGAATCGTCATCAACAGCACCAGCACTGTCGACGTCAGCATCCAGGCGTTGTCTCCCTTGTTGACCGTTGGTTCGGCGTAGGCAGCGGTCGCGGCGAACAGGCCGACTGCAAGGGCCGCCAATCCCACGCTATAGGGACGTTTAAACGTCATTTGATTTTACTCCTGAGTGTAAGGTTTGTGCGCGAAATCAGAGGGCCGCGGCATCTGCCTCGCCGGTGCGGATGCGTACCGCATGGTCGAGGTTGATGACGAAGATCTTGCCGTCGCCGATCTGTCCGGTCTTGGCAGCCGATGTGATGGCGTCGATGGTCTTGTCGACCTGGTCCGACGCGACTGCGACCTCGATCTTGATCTTGGGCAAGAAGCTCACGGCGTATTCGGCGCCACGATAGATTTCCGTATGGCCCTTCTGGCGGCCATAGCCTTTGACTTCCGTCACCGTGAGACCGTGAACGCCTATGGCGGTCAGGGCGTCCCGGACTTCTTCGAGTTTGAATGGCTTGATGATCGCCATAACAATTTTCATGGGTCTTGGTCCCCGCTTGGGCCCGGGTCAGGCGGACCGGGCGTTCTCGACTGAGGTTCACCACGCGGAGATGTTCACTACGCGGGCACAGCCGGGACCCATAGAATCAAATGCCGTGCCAGATCGGGATCGTTCCCTAACAGACTATGAATCCGGACCTTTTCGCCTTCTGCGAGAATTGCATCTTCCTGCGCCATTCCGTCGCGCCCAAAGCGTAGTCAGGCCTGCCCAAAACGTGGGCAGGGCCTGGCGGGCCGGCGCAATCGTGCTCAGCAGCAGGGCACGAAAACGGCAATACGGTGGGAGCCTATTGCAGGGCTTCGCCGTGCTGCGAGATGTCGAGGCCTTCCAGCTCCTGCTGCAGCGATACCCGCAGCGGCGCGAACACGCCCACCAGCTTGAGCAGGATAAAGGTAATGCCGCCAGACCAGACGAGGGTAACCGCGACGCCATAGAGCTGGGTCATTACTTGCTGCGCATTGCCCTCGATCAGGCCGGCAGTACCCCCGATCGCGTTCACCGCGAAGACGCCGGCGAGCAATGTGCCGGTCAATCCCCCGACGCCGTGAACGCCGAAGACGTCGAGCGAGTCATCATATTTCAAACGCTGCTTGAGCCAGGTGCAGGCCCAGAAGCAGAGCGTCCCCGCGCCGAAGCCAATAATGACGCCGTGCCACGGCGCAACGAATCCGGAGGCCGGCGTGATCGTGCCGAGGCCCGCAATGGCACCCGAGATCATGCCGAGCACCGACGGTTTGCGCCGCGTTGCCCATTCGATCGCGGCCCAGGTCAGTGCGCCGGCGCAGGCGGCCAGATGCGTCGCGGTGATCGCCATGACCGCGCGCGAATTCGCGGCCAGCGCCGATCCGCCATTGAAGCCGAACCAGCCGACCCACAGCAATCCGGTGCCGATCACGGCAAGTGACAGATCGAATGGCGCGAGGTTCTCGCTGCCGTAGCCGTGACGCCGGCCTATTACCATTGCGGCAACCAGTCCGCCGACGCCGGCGGAAAGATGCACAACGAGACCGCCGGCGAAATCAAGGACGCCCATAGTAGCGAGGAAGCCACCACCCCAGACCCAGTGCGCGAGCGGCACATAGACGAACATGAACCAGCCGATCGAGAACATAAGATAGGCTGAAAACCGCATCCGATCCGCGACCGCGCCCGCCACCAGCGCCACCGTGATGATCGCAAACGTCATCTGGTACAGCATGAAAAGCGCTTCCGGAATCGTCTTCGCCGCCGGATTGACGCTCTCCATCGTCATGCCGATGAGAAACCAGCGATCGAGCGTGCCGATCCAGGCGCCATCGCCGACAAAAGCCAGCGAATAGCCGAAGGCCACCCAAAGAATTGAGATGATCGCGACGGCGGCGAGGCTTTGCGCCATGGTCGCCAGCACGTTCTTCTTGCGCACCATGCCGGAATAGAACAGCGCCAGGCCCGGTATCGTCATCATCAACACCAGCGCGGTGGCGACGATCATCCAGGCGGTGTCGGCGGCGCTGATGGTGGACGTCTCGGCATGCGCCGGCGTGATGAGTGCAGAGCTCGCCGCAAGAGTAATGAGCGCAGCATTGCCTGCTGCACGATACGATGGTGCCCCCATAAAATTCCCCCGGCCGGTTGTCGTTTCGTTGCCGCTTCTTGGCTTCGCGCGTTCAGCGTCGTTGCCGCCGCGCCTTGAATTCCGTGATGTCTCAGAGCGCGTCGCTATCGGTCTCGCCGGTGCGGATTCTCAGCGCATGGTCGATCGGCGTGACGAAGATCTTGCCGTCGCCGATCTGCCCGGTACGCGCATTCGCGGTAATGACCTCGACCGCTTTATCCGCAACGTCGGAGGCGACCGCGATTTCGATTCGGAGCTTGGGCAGGAAGTTCACGACATATTCGGCGCCCCGATAAATTTCGGTGTGGCCCTTCTGGCGGCCGTAGCCCTTGACCTCCGTCACCGTCATGCCGTGGACGCCGATGGCTGTCAGCGCCTGGCGTACCTCGTCAAGCTTGAAGGGTTTGATGATCGCGACGACGAGCTTCATGGTCAGGCCTTCATTTCTCTGGGGGTATTTTGAGCACGCGACAGGCTGGATGCCCCGACGGTGGACCGCCGGCGCAAATCTGGCATCTTTCTGGGCAAATGGCACAAAAAAGTTGCAGGTAGAAGGGGAAAACATTTCGAGCTGGTGACATCGATCACTGTACAGGCACCTGTAACGTCCGCCAAAATGCGGTTTCACCCCCAGCCGCCCGCCGGCTACCTCCATTTCCACGGCTCAAGGAAATAAAATGTCGAACCGATCGTGGTTTTATGCAGCCAACGGCCAGCAACAGGGCCCTTATCCGGAGGCCCAGCTTCGCGACCTCATCACCCGCGGCATGGTCGGGGCGGATACGCTGGTCTGGACCGAGGGAATGTCGGGCTGGCAGCGGGCAGGAGAAATTCCGGGGATGATACCCGGCGGATCAGGCCCGCCCGCCTTCACGCAGCCCGGTGGCCAAGCTACGGCCGCAGCCGGAGGTTACGGCGGCGGTGCGCTGTCGATCGACGTTAGCATTTGGGAGCTCCTCGGGCGCAGCCTTGTGTTCATCATCGGCATGGTGCTGGTGATTCCGGCGCCCTGGGTTGCGACCTGGTTCTACCGCTGGATCTTTTCCCGGCTTTACGTGCCGGGCCGGCCGAACCTTGCTTTCACCGGCCAGCCCCTCGACATCTGGTACGTCTTCATCGCCATGGGCATTTTGACCTATGTGGGCTCGGCCGACCTCTATTACCTGCAATACCTCTCGATCCCGATTCAGGCCGTGCTGGCCTGGATGGTCATTCGCTGGATCGCTTCCAACCTGAGCTCCAACGACCAGCCGCTTCCGATCGCCTTCAACGGCAGCGCGTTGGGTTATGTCGGCTGGCATGTGCTGTTGTACGTGTCCTTCATTACCATCGTCGGCTGGGCCTGGGTGGTCACGGCCTGGATGCGCTGGATCTGCCGCAACATCGACGGCACGCAGCGTGAGGTCATCTTCACCGCGTCCGGACTGGAAGTGCTGTGGCGAACCTTCGTGTTCGTGATCGCCTGCATCTTCATCATTCCGATCCCGTGGATGCTGGCCTGGTACGCACGCTGGTACGCGTCGCAATTCGCGCTGGCCGAGCGCGGAACGCTGGCGAAGGCTTAAGCGACGCGTTGCCGCTGAGCGCGGAGTTAGTAGGATGGGCAAAGGCGCAATTGCGCCGTGCGCACCATCCAAGCCATCGCAAGAAATGGTGGGCACGCGGAGCCTGTCATCGGGCGCGCGTTCGCGCGACCCGGTGGCTTTGCCCACTCTGCAAGCTGGCTCATCCCTCACTTGCGTTGGCGGATCGAGCCTTCCTGGGCGACCGAGGCCACCAGTGTGCCGTCAGGCTTGAAGATCAGGCCGCGGGTCAATCCGCGGCCGTCCTGCGCGCTCGGCGAATCCTGCGCGTAGAGCAGCCATTCGTCGGCGCGGAACGGCCGGTGAAACCACATCGCGTGGTCGAGGCTCGCCGGCATCATGCGCTTGTCGAACAGCGTGCGGCCGTAGCGCGCCATCACCGCGTCGAGCAGCGAGAAATCCGACGCATAGGCCAGTGCGCACATGTGCAGCGCCGGATCGTCGGGCAGCTTGGCGGCGGTGCGGATCCAGACATGGATGCGTCCGTCGTCGATCTTCTGGCCGAAATAGCGGCCGAGCTCGACCGGGCGCAGTTCGATCGGCCGGTCGGATTCGTAATAGCGGCGGATGAATTCCGGCATCTCGCGGAACATCGGCTGTTTTGCCACTTCCTCGGCGGTGAGTTTCTCCGGGGGCGGCACGTCAGGCATCTTGTCCTGATGGTCGAAGGCGCCTTCCTCCTCGGCATGGAATGAGACCATGATGGAGAAGATCGCATTGCCGTGCTGGATCGCGGTGACGCGCCTGGTCGAATAGCTCTTGCCGTCACGCAGCCGCTCGACCTCGTAGATGATCGGAATCTGCGGATCACCCGGCAGGATGAAATAACAATGGATCGAATGCGGCAGGCGGCCTTCGACAGTGCGGCATGCCGCGACCATGGCCTGCCCGATCACCTGTCCGCCGAACACCCGCTGCCAGCTCGTCTTCGGGCTGTTGCCGCGGAACAGGTTCACCTCGAGCGGCTCCAGATCGAGGATGGAAATCAGGTCAATCAGGCCTTTGGACATGGTGGTGCTTTCAATTCGTGGAGGCGCCGTCATTCCGGGGCGCCTCGAAGAGGCGAACCCGGAATCTCGTGCCAAACCTCTGGATTCCGGGTTCGCGCAGAGCGCGCGCCCCGGAATGACGTCTGGTTAAGGACCTTGTTTCTCGGCCCTGTTTCGCCCAGCTATTATCAGGTAGCAAGTCTGGTCTGAGGGCATAACCGGGTACGGATCGCATGGCGACACAGCGAAGTATTGTCATCTGCGGCGGCGCCTTCGCCGGGCTGGCGTTAGCGCTGGCGCTCCGCCAGGGCCTTGGCGCGGAGATTCCCGTAGTCGTCGCCGATCCCGCGCTCGGGGTGCGGCCGAGCCGCGACCCTCGCGCGACCGCCATTGTGGCCGCCTGCCGGCGGCTTTTCGAGACGCTCGGCGTCTGGGATCAGGTATCGGATTCGCAAGCCATCCTCGACATGGTCGTTACCGATTCCAGGCTCGATGACGCGACACGCCCGGTATTCCTCACGTTTGCAGGAGATGTCGAGCCCGGCGAGCCATTTGCCCACATGGTCGAGAATCGCCGCCTGATCGACGCGCTGGTGGAACGCGCCGAAGCCGAAGGCATCGATCTCCGGGCCACGGCGGTTTCGACCTACGATTCACGTTCCGATGGCGTCACCGTGACGCTCGCCGACGGCGGTGTCATCGAGGCAAGCCTGCTGGTCGCCGCCGACGGCGCGCGCTCAAGACTGCGCGAGCGCGCCGGCATTGTCACCCATGGCTGGGACTACGATCAATCCGGCATCGTCGTCACCGTCGGCCATGAACGGGACCATCACGGCCGCGCCGAAGAGCATTTTCTTCCGGCGGGTCCGTTCGCGATCCTGCCGCTGAGTGGAAAGCGCTCGTCGCTGGTGTGGACCGAGAGCCGGACCGAGGCCGCACGCATCACCGCGCTCGGCGAGACCGAATTCCACGATGAGCTCGAGAAGCGCTTCGGGCTGCACCTCGGCGAGATCAAGGCGCTCGACAAGCCGCGCGCATTTCCGCTCGGCTATTTCGTTGCGCGCTCATTCATCGCCGAGCGGCTGGTGCTGGTCGGCGACGCCGCGCATGTGATTCATCCGATCGCAGGGCAGGGGCTCAATATGGGCCTGAAGGACGTCGCGGCGTTGGCCGAAGTCGTGGTCGATGCGGCCCGACTCGGCATCGATCCCGGGCAGGCCGATGTGCTCGACCGCTACCAGCGCTGGCGGCGGTTCGACACCATGGCGATGGGCGTTGCGACCAACTCGCTGAATTTTCTGTTCTCGAACGAATCGACGTTGCTGCGCACCGTGCGGGATATCGGCCTCGGCCTCGTCGATCGCGCGCCGCCGCTGAAGAACTTGTTCATCCGCCAGGCGGCCGGATTGTCGGGCGAGGTGCCGCGACTGTTGAAGGGCGAGGCACTGTAAAAGCGAATGGCGAATAGGGAGTGGCGAATGAACCATTCGCTATTCGCCACTCACCATTCGCCGGCTTCGTCAATCGATCTTCCTCGCCTCTTCCGGCAGCATGATCGGGATGCCGTCGCGGATCGGATAGGCGAGCTTGGCGGAACGCGAAATCAGTTCCTGCCGGCTCGAATCGAATTCGAGCGGACCCTTGGTCACCGGACAGACCAGGATCTCCAGCAACTTTGGATCGACGGTGCCGTCGAGGCGTTCGGGCGGGGCTGTCATTTACTGTCTCCAGATAGGCGTAGCCCCTTAGCATACCAAATCGCGAGGTGTCATGACGCGGCCATCCGCACCAGTTCGTCGACCACGGCCTCTTGGCGTGCTTTCGACAGCGGCTGGTCCGATAGCGCAAAGCCGAGAAATGCCCAATACAGGATTTGCGCCCGGGCGCGGGCCGCATCCGTCGACAATCCGGATTGCGTCAAAAGACCTTCGACATAGCCGAGTCGGCGCCGGTCGATCGCCTGCACGGCGGCACGGGCGGCGGGGTCGACGCTCGCCCAGGTGCGGACCGCCCGTTCCAGCATCAGCCGTTCGCCGAACACGCGGCGCAGCAGCAGCGCGAGCGGGTTCTCGTCCTTCGAGGCCGCCTCGACATTGGCGATGATCTGCTCGGCCGCGACCTCGTGCCACCGTGCGAGGACGGCGGCATGGAACGCGCCGATATCGGCGAAATGCCAATAGAAGCTGCCGCGCGAAACGCCCATCGTCTTGGCCAAAGGCTCCGCCTTCAGTGCGGTGAAGCCACGGGTCGCCAACGTCTTCAGGCCCTGATCGAGCCAGTCCTTTGCGGCTAGTTGATTGCTCATCCTGGGTTCCGCGATCTCACCACCATACACTACTGTATTGACAAGCGCCAGAATGCATCGCATAGCCATACAGTACTGTATGGGAGATGTATCGATGCGCGATCTCATTTTGCAATGCGCCGGCGTCGCCGGCATAGCGGTGGCGCTGATCCACGGCGTGCTCGGGGAAACAAAGGTGTTCGCCAAGGCGACCATTCAGCCTGAAAGCCTGCGCACCCTCATTCGCCTGGTATGGCAGGCAGGTACGGTGGCCTGGATCGGCGGCGGCGTGCTGCTGATTGCCGCGCCCTCGTTTGGATCGGAGAGCGCGCGGCACTGGACCGTCGCAACGATCGTCGCGGTCTACGCCTTTGCCGCCGCCGCCAATGCGTGGTGGTCGCGCGGCCGCGGCTTCGGCTGGAAAGCCCTCGGTGCCGTCGTCGTGCTCGCGGTGGCGGGGTATTAGAGGTTTACTGCTTACTGCAGCCCGGTGTCGCCGCTGGTGCGCTTCTTGGCGAGGTCCATTTCGGTCACCGCAATCAGGATCTCGGCGCGGGTTTTCAGGTCCGGCGCCTCCAGCATCGCCTGCTTCTCCGCCGGACCATACGGCGACATCATCGCGAGCGCGTTGACCAGCGCCTCGTTCGGCGCGCTCTCGATACCTTCCCAATCCACCTTCAGATTGTTGGCTGTTAGAAAATCGTTCAGCACATCGAGCAACGCCGTGCGGTCGACTTCCTCCTCGCCTTTGCGCGCGACGAAATCGTCGGCATAGGGGAAGAAGTCCACCTTGCATTGCCGGTACGCAGTCAGTGCTGCGATTTCCTCGACCACCTTGAAGCGCGCGACCCCGGTCAATTCGAGGATGTAGCGGCCGTCACCGGATTCGGCGAGCTGGGTGATGCGCCCGACGCAGCCGACCCGGAACAGCTCGGGCCTAGCCTCGTCCCTGGTGTGGGAAATATCCGGCTGGATCATCCCGATCAGCCGGTGGCCGTCGCGCAGCGCGTCGTCCACCATCGCCAGATAGCGCGGCTCGAAAATATTGAGCGGCATCTGGCCGCGCGGCAGCAACAGCGCGCCCGGCAACGGAAATACCGGAATGATTTCGGGAAGCTCGCCGGGTCCGCGGTATTCGGCATTGATCGGCATCTGCAGTCCCGGTCAGTTGGTTGGTTCGGCGGGTGTTCTCTTTACAAAACCATGTCCCACGCGCGCGGACGACGCCTCAACTCTTCAATTGAGCATGATTTTGTCGGAAAACCGGTATCCACTTTTCCGGATCATGCTCTATGAGAAAAGGATCGTCGACAGCCGCTTGCGTCCGTCGACGGTTGCTTCGTCGGTCCCGCCCCACGCCTCGAAAAACTGCACGAGCTGCTTGCGCGCGCCGTCGTCGTTCCACTTGCGATCGCGCTTGACGATTTCCAGCAACTGGTTGGTCGCCTCGTTACGCTTGCCGAGCGCATTGAGCGCCGTCGCCAGGTCGAATCGCGCCTGATGGTCGAGCGGGTTTGCGGCGACCTTTTGTTCGAGCTCGGTCACCGGGCCGACCGACTGGGCCTGCTCGGCAAGGTCGATCGAGGCCTGCACCGCCTTGACGGCGGCATCGTTGCGCTTCGATTCCGGCACCATCGCCAGGGTCTGCTTGGCTTGTTCGACGGCGCCCGTCGTCACGTAGCACTTCGCCAGTCCGGCCAGTGCGGCGATATTGGTGGCATCGAAACCGAGTATCTCGGCATAAATCTGTGCTGCGGCGGCCGGATCGCCCTCCGCCAACACGGCCTCAGCCTCTTTCAGGATTTCCGCAATGTTCGGCTCACCCGGCGCCGTCATGCCCTTGGTGAGCTTGTCGATGAAGGCGTTGACCTGGCTCTCCGGCACCGCGCCCATGAAACCGTCGGCGGGTTGGCCGCCCACGAACGCGATCACCGCCGGGATCGACTGAATGCCCATCTGGCCCGGAATGGCCGGATGCTCGTCGATATTCATCTTGACCAGCTTGACCTTACCCTTGGCGGCCCGAACCGCCTTTTCCAGCACCGGCGTGAGCTGACGGCAGGGACCGCACCAGGGCGCCCAGAAGTCGATCAGCACCGGCTGGCGCTTCGATTCCTCGATGACATCCTTTACGAAGGTCTGGGTGGTCGTCTCCTTGATCAGATCGGGTACTGCCTGCGGTGCCGGGCCGCCGCCCTGCTCAACTATCGTCACGGTATCCTCGCCTGATGTCTCGAGAAGGAACGCAGAATATCGGCTGCGGGTCCGCTGCTTCTAGCACGGTCCGGAACCAAGTTCTCGTTCGCTAGATGGCGGCTTGGCCGCAAAAATCAATCGGTCCGGGCCGGCTCGCGAATCGGGCTATCGCGCTAGCGGCTAATTCTGGGTTCCTGGCGATGGCACGAGGCCCGATAAACTCCATTTTGCCGTTGTTTCGGGCCGATTCGAGCCTATTTGGCTAAAGAAATCGGATTATCCGGAAAAGCTTCGGACCGTGCGCGGACTGTTGCATTCGCAGCCCGCATTTGGCATAGGTCTGCCGTTGACGGCGAGCGATCGCCGCCATCTCGGATGCGGGTGTAGCTCAGTGGTAGAGCACGACCTTGCCAAGGTCGGGGTCGAGGGTTCGAGCCCCTTCGCCCGCTCCAGATTTTCTCACTAGATCCAACGACGGGCCGCCATTTTGGCGGCCTTTCGTTTACAGCCGACAACGGGTGCGCCTCCGGCGGCGGCATCCTTACTCCTAACGGGTCGCTCATCTCGGAATGCGATAGACCCAGATGCGCGCCTTTCCCGAATTCACGTTGCGAAACAGACCGGGAAAGACGCCGCTGACCGGCTGGTTCAGATAGACGAACAACTGCCCGTCGCGGGTCGCTCTGAATTTCTCGTCAAGGCGGCCGTTCGTCGGCTCGCCATCGATGAAGTTCTCCTCATTGCCGGTCTCGCCATAGCGAAGGATCACGTGGCCAAAGGGCCGGTCGAGCGTTCGCTTGAGCGGGTAAGCTGCCGCAAGCAACGCGAATCGGCCCAGCGGAACGGTCGGATCGGCTACACCGTTCTTCAAGTTGGGCAGGAACGCACGGAGCGGCATCCCACCCGGGCCGGAAGGCGCGCCTAGAAACGACCAGTCGCCGGCCTTGTCCAGAACGAACTGATAGTGTCCGCGCCTCTCGAGCGTGACGCCCACGGGTGTGCAAAGGTCGGCGGTGTTGAATGCGACCAGGTCGACCCCTCGGCACGCCGCCGACGTGCAGGTGCCAGGGAAGCTGCCGTCGGGCGCGCGCTTGCACAGCTTCATGTCATCGGGGTCGCACACCTCCAGCGTGACTGGCTTTTCCGCTGGCTGGCAGAAGTGGCCAAGGCTGTCGCGAATGTTGAAAACATAGTGGCTGGCGAAAGCGATGCCGCCGACCAGGAAGAAAACCGCAAAGAACGCGGGCGCGACCTTGAGTTTGATGTTGGTGAGCAATCGCCGGTAGACGTCCTTCAGTCTGAAACGCGCGATGGTCCTGTCGGGGAGCAACATGGTGACCAGGATCGCAAAGGCGAAGAACTGGAAATAGGGGTGGGTTATCCGGTCGATGAAGGTCTGCGGCGAGGCAGACAGCTTTGGCAAGCTGTAGCCGGCCCAGCCCGGTAGCGGATAGAGCGCGACAAAGAGCAGGCCAGCCAGCACCACCATTTGCGAGGTGCTCAGGCCGATTCGGGATTTAGATTCGCCCCGGTGCACGTCGACCTTTGCAAGGCTCACCCGCCACGCGCGGCGCATCTGATCGGTGATCCGGTCCTTAAGGCTGGCGCTCAACCATAGCAGCAGCGCGACAAGACTGGCGCAAAGCACAAACCAGAGCGGCTCCCTCGCATAGGCATTGATCCAGCGTGAGGCCGCGCCCGGCAAAGCGAGTCCGACCATCCGAATGAGGTCGGAAAGCGGCCGCAGCGGCGTGGTGAATTCGGCGGCCGCCGGCGCGGTGGATGTGAGCGGATAGGTCAGCAAATAGATCGACGCGATGACGGTCAGGAAATAGATGATGCGTCGCCGCCAGATCGAACTTCCGACGACGTGCTCCTGGGTGAGCTCGCGCTGACGGGCGGAGGCCGGACTCTCATATCTCGGTCTGCCCGGCGGGACGGTCAGCTTGTCCGGGGTGACGATCCTCTCGTCGTAGGTCAATACTTCATAGACCGGTGGCAGTGCGACCGGCGCATAGAGATGCGCATCGACGGAGATCCGGTCGAATACGCTTTCGTGGATCTTTGGCATTGCGATCTTCACGCAATCGCGCTTGTCGTCGGAAAATTTCGTATCCGACAGCGCGGCCACGCTCCGTGGCCCATAGCGGTAGTAACCTCCGAGCCCGTTGCGGGAATCGTAGATGCGGCCGTCCTTGTCCTGGGTCGACCGCACCCGCGTGAATGCGTCGGGATCGGCTCCCGGCGCCGCCTTCAAGGTAAGGCCGCGGCTGCGCGCCTCTGACAGCATCCAGGTCAGCGACACATGGGCGAGCGAGTCGTCCGGATAACCGCCGCCGACATTGGAATGCACGCCGGCGAACCAGACCTGCGTGATCCGCTCCGAACTTGTCTTCCGGATGCCGGTGACAACGGTCTCCGGACTCTCGTCCCACAGCAGCGGATGAAACGTGGTGCGCTCATCGTCGAGCGAGAGCGCGTGACAGGCCTTGCGCACCAGTGGATGAAGCTGCCGGTCCGGCAATTCGAGCGGCCAGAGATAGCGGCTGACGCCACGGGTCATTTCGTCGATGGGCAGGCCGTAGGCGGCGACGGTATCCCAAAGGCCGAGGAAGGCGATGTGATCGACCGGGCGCTCGTTCTTGTCGTGCTTGGCTGATACGAACAGGTTGCGCAGCTTTCGAAATGCCCATTCGACCTGAAACTGCGACTTGAACGTCTCTGCCCGGTGCGCCCGGTAGGCCGCCGCGACCTTTCGATCGAGTTCTTCTTCGGTCTGGTATTTCACCAGGCCCTGTTCGCAGATCAGACCGTTCACCACGCGGATGGTGAAGGCCCCCCGGCTGAACCCGAATGCAAAGATGTCGTCGCTCTGCCAGGGACCGTATCTCTCCTCGCGACCCTCAGCCTTCGCAGCGGCAGCCTCGAGCGCCAGATAGTCCAGATGCGAGCGATAGTTGCGGCAGGCAAACTTGTAGATATCGAGCACGTTCCGCTTCAGGCCGAAGCCGAAGGCGCCGCCCAGGATCGCGAACGGCTTGAAGGACGAGGTACCGACCCCGTCGTCGTAGAACGCAATCTGTTGCGAACTCGTCAGATCCAGCGATTCAAACACACGCCAGACATTCGTCCGCCAGACCTTGCCGGCGGAATTGCCGGTGCCGTCCGAGAGCAGAATGATCCGCTTGTTGGCCATACGGACGCTCGCTCAAACCCGGGCGAGGGGAGACTGACAGTGAAGGATAGGCCGAATGGTTTTCTCAGGGTTTGATCTGCTCCTGTATGAAATGGACCACAATTGCTCTGTTCGTTTATCAACTGGGTGACAGCGCTAGCGGTCCACTTGATGTGGAACGCCGCCCACTCGTGCGCGCTTTGCGCGCGTTAGCTCGACGCGGATATTGCGATGCAGCGGGCGCAAGAGCGGCTTGAGCGTGCGGCTTGAAGGTGCGGTTTGGCAATCCGTCTCACAATTTGTCTTGGTCGTGCCGAGCCGCGCGGCACGCGCTTCTCTGCCGCAACGGATGTGCTACCATTTTTGCGTTTGTTGCACTTCACCAGACCAACTTCGCCTCTCGTAGTCCAAAATAATAACAGGCGCAGCCGCCAGGCTGCATAGGGGAGTGACGCGATGAAAGCGGCTTTCAATCGATCTATTCTTGCGCTCGCAGCCATTCTCGTTGTCGCCGGGGCCAGCCAGGCCAGCGCGCAACAGAAGGCCCTGAAGAAATACGAGTCCGGCACCAAGGACTTCTGGAGTAATCCGCCGCCGGACTGGTTCCTCGGCGATGAGACCGAACAACAAAAGGGCCTCGCTCCGCCGTCAGGGCCGCCGACCGGCGCCTCGGACGCAGAACTGGCGGCGCTGATGAAGAAGATCAAGCTGCCCGACGGCTTCAAGATCGAAGTTTATGCGTCTGGCGTGTTGTCCGCGCGGCAGATGGCATGGGGCGACAAGGGCACGCTGTTCGTCGGCTCGTTCGACCTCGGCAATGTCTATGCGGTCAAGGACAGTGGCGGCAAGAAAGAGGTCAAGACCATTCTCAAGGGCCTCAAGATGCCGACCGGTCTCGCCTTTCTCGATGGCGCGCTCTACGTCATCGCGGTCGACAAGCTGATCAAATACGAAAACGCCGAGGCCAATCTCGACAACCTCGGCGCCGGCAAGGTGGTGTATGACGACATGCCGTCCTACATCGCCCATGGTTGGAAATACATCACCGTCGACAAGGACGGCTGGTTCTATCTGCCGTTCGGGCCTCCCTTCAACATCGGCATTCCGCCGACCAGCGTTTCGCAAATACGCCGCGTCGATCCCAAGACCGGCAACGCCGAAATCTGGGCGCTTGGCGTCCGCAACAGCGTCGGTGGCGATATCGATCCACGCAGCGGGCGATACTGGTTTACCGAGAACGCCCGCGACTGGGTCAGTGACGACATGCCGAGCGACAAGCTGAACATGATCTCCAGGATCGGCGAGCATTTCGGCTATCCCTATTGCCACCAGGGCGATATGCCGGACCCGAAATTCGCGATGGGCCACAAGTGTTCGGAATTCACGCCGCCCGTCGTCAATCTGGGCGCGCACGTCGCGCCGCTCGGCATGAAGTTCTATACCGGCGATCAATTCCCAGCCGAGTACAAGAACAACATTCTGATCGCCGAACACGGCTCCTGGAATCGGCATAAGTACCAGGGCGCCCGGATCAAGCGCGTCATCGTCGATGCCGACGGCAAGAACGCCAAATCGGAGATCTTTGCCTCCGGCTGGCTCGAAGGCGACCAGGGCTATCTCGGCCGTCCGAACGATATCTTGCTGGACAAGGACGGCTCGATCCTCGTGGCCGACGACTGGGCCGGTGCGATCTATCGCATCAGCTACACCAAGAAGTAGGACTTGAATTGGCAGAGGCTGCGGGTTGCCCGGGGGAACGGGTGGCCGCAGCCTTTGTTGTTTGATGCGCAGGGCGGAGTGTAGTTGAAATGCGAAGTGCATTGATGGGATCGCTGCTGGCGATCATTATTTGCGTACCGCTCGCCCGCGCCGCCGACATCGCCGCCGGCAAGGCGAAAGCCGAGCTGTGCGTCGGTTGTCATGGCGAGGCCGGCATTTCGCAGATCGAGAACACTCCCTCGCTGGCGGCGCAGCCTGATCAATTCATCCAGTGGCAGCTCGTGTTCTTTCGTGCCGGCACCCGCAAGAACGAGCAGATGCAGCCGATCGTCGAACAGCTCAATAATGAGGATATTCGCAACCTCGGTGCCTACTACGCTTCGCTCGAACCGCCGAAGGCGTCAAAGCCTGACGACAATCCCGATTTGTCGAAGAAGGGCGAGCAGGCGGCCGCTGGCCGGCGTTGCGCGTCATGTCATACCGATAGCTACGCCGGCACCAAGGGGGTCGCCCGCGTCGCCGGCCAACGCGAGGAATATTTGGTCAAGGCGCTGCGCGAGTACAAATCGGGAGTGCGATCCGGCGGCGCGATGGCTGCGATGACGGATGTCGCCTATTCCCTCAGCGAGGAAGAGATCGAGGCACTCGCGCATTATCTCGCGCATCTCTGAGTGGCTCGTCGTCCCTGCGAACGCAGGGACCCATAACCACTGCACTCAGCCGTTGAAGCAACGTAATCTCCTGTGCCATTTACGCAGGCCGCGGATGATTACGCGGTCCGCTGCTTCTCATACGCTTTCAGATGCGTATAGGCGATGCGCAGCTTCGGCACCGGAATCTTCGCCGCGTCGGCGCGTGCGACGAGATCACCGATCACATGATCGGCTTCCACCGGCAGGCCCGCCTTGATGTCGCGGAACATCGAGGCGGTCATCGGCGAGCCCTCGGTCGTCAACAAGCCGCTGGTGCGCTGGAAGAACGGTCCCGTCGGCTCGTAGCCCGAGGCCTTTGCGATCGCGCTGCATTCATCGAGCATGCCGAGCAGAAAATCCTTTCCGCCGGCCACCGCCAGGATGTTGCCGACAGAGGTACGCATCAGGCAGGTGGAGGCCGCAAGCGAAGCAAGAAAAACCCACTTTTCCCACATGTCCCGCATGACGTGTTCGCTGGCCACGGCACCGAACTTGCCGCTGTCGAACACTTTTGCAATCGCACGCACCCGCTCCGACATCGAGCCGTCGCGCTCGCCAACATTTAGCGATTGCATCGGCGCGAGCTGGACCACCTCGCGGGCCTCGTTGAGCGTCACCGCGATCGCGCAGAGACCGCCGAGCACGCGGTCGGCCCCGAATTTCTCGTCCAGCACGTTGAGGTGCAGCATGCCGTTGAGCAGCGGGATGATTGCGGTTTGCGGCCCGACTGCAGGAGCAAAAGATTTGATCGCATCCTCCAGGTCGAACGCCTTGCAGCTCAGCAGCACGACGTCGAACGTCTCGGTGAGCTTGTCGGCCTGCACGGTCGGCGGGTTCTCGAGCGTCACGTCGCCGGCGGGGCTCTTGATGACGAGACCGGCGCTTGCGAGTTCCGAAGCGCGCTTCGGCCGGACCAGGAACGTCACGTCGTTTCCTGCCTGAAGCAGCCTGCCGCCGAAATAGCCGCCGATGGCGCCGGCCCCGACCACGAGAATACGCATGGATCAACTTTCCTTATTGTTGATTTTGGAACGGGCGAATAGCGAGTAGCGAATGGCGAGTAGGAAGATGCCGGCTGCAATCTACTCCCAACCATTCGCTATTCGCTACTCACCATTCGCTTGCCTACCATGTGGTCTGATCTGGGCAGCTACCTCCCCGAAATCATTTCCTCGACTTCGCGAAGTTGCTCCTTGCCGAAGAACATTTCCTTGCCGACGAAGAATGTCGGCGAGCCGAACGCGCCACGGTCGACGGCGTTTTGCGTATTCTCGATCAGCCTAGCCTTTACATCCGCATCCTGCGATCGCGCCAGCAGCTTGGCCGCATCTAGGCCGGACGAGCTCAGCGCCTTGGCTGCGACTTCGGGATCATCCATCTTCTTTGGCTCGACCCACATGTGGTGGAAGGCAGCATCGACATACTTCTCGAACACGCCTTCGAGCTGGGCTGCCACCGCCGCGCGCATCAGGTTCAGCGTGTTGACCGGGAAGAACGGGTTCCAGACGTAGGGCTTGACCCCAAAGCGCTTTACGAAGCGTTCGGTTTCCAGCGCGTGGAATTCGCGCTTGTTCTTGATGCCGGCGAGCGTTTCGGCAGGCGACTTGTTGTTGGTGGCCTTGAAGATGCCGCCGAGGAGGATCGGAACATACTCGAACTTTACGCCGGTGCGTTTTTCGATCGCCGGAATCGCTTCATGGCTGAGGAAGGCGTTAGGGCTGCCGAAATCGAACAGGAATTGCGGATTTGAGCTCACGGCAGTCTCCTTGGATGTTTTGGCGCATTGTGGCGCAAGGCAGCCGGCGCGTCCACAGCACTATGATGATCGTAATATTCTGGAATGCGTGGCGGGCGAGAGGTGCCGGAATTCGGCTGGAGGCCGATCGCGCCTATGGCTCGGCGCGATCGCTGAAGGCGAGCTTGACGACGTGGTCGCGGATATCGTCGGGCCAGCCGGCGACGAGAGCGACGAAGCGCCGCCGGTCATCGGCGAACAACGCCCGCGAGGCTTCCTCGAAGCCGGCGAGATTGCCGGCCATCACGGACATGAAGCGATAGGCGGCGTCCCTTGCCGCGCGGGCGCGATCCGCATCGCCATTGGCGCGGCGCGCCTCATCGACGAGCTTGCGCAACGCCACCGACGCTCCGCCGGGCTGCGCCCCGAGCCATTCCCAATGGCGCGGCAACAGCGTCACCTCACGCGCGACCACGCCGAGCTTGGGCCGCCCCCGTCCGCGCGGCTCAGTCGCCGCGGCCTCGTCGGCGTCGACTTCCGGAGGCGAGGCCGGTTGCGGCAGGCGGGCAATAACGTCGCTCTCGGCCCCGCGAAGGTCGAGATCGATCGGTTGGCCGGTCGCGTCGTTGAATATGATGATCGGCAACACAGCAGGCCTGCGGGAAACCTGCATGACCGCCAGCGCGACCTCGGCGAGCGGGCCGGCCGACAGGCGTTGCGGGCCGATGAAGGCTGTGAACAGGGGGCGAGACGTGTCGGCCATTGGAGATACTCTGGATTTTCGTTCACAATATTTATCCGGATAAATTTTCGATGTCAATATTGCCCGGGTAAAATATGACCCGACTCAAGGCCGTCTCGACTTTCCATCCCCCGGCTGGCACCAACGCCACGCCAACTCCAGGGGGACGCCATGCTGACGGTTCATCATCTCAACAACTCACGCTCCCAGCGCGTGCTCTGGCTTCTCGAAGAGCTCGGCGTCGCTTATGAGATCGTCCGCTATCAGCGCCAGCCGGACATGCGTGCGCCGAAGGAACTGCGCGCCATTCACCCGCTCGGCAAATCGCCCGTCATCACCGACAACGGCAACACGATCGCCGAGTCCGGCGCGGTCTGCGAATACATCGTCGGCGCCTATGGCAACGGCCGCCTGATCCCGCCGCCGAACACGCCGGAACGGCTGCGCTACACCTATTGGCTGCACTATGCGGAAGGCTCCGCGATGTCGCCGCTGCTTCTGAAGCTGCTGTTCACGCTGATGCCGAAGCGTGCGCCTGCGCTGCTGCGGCCTCTGGTGCGCAAGGTCTCCAACACGGCGCTGACCACCCTTGTCAATCCGCAGCTCAAGCAGCACATGGATTACTGGGAGAGCGAGCTCGGCAAGAGCGAATGGTTCGCCGGCAATGAATTCACCGCCGCCGATATCCAGATGAGCTTTCCGCTGGAAGCCGCCGCGGCGCGCGGCGGGCTGGAGCAGGGCCATCCCAAAGCGATGGCGTTTCTCGAACGCATCCACGCGCGGCCAGCCTATGCGCGTGCGCTCGAGAGGGGCGGGCCGTATGTGGTCGGGCGGTGACATCTCCTTCGTCATTGCTGTCGGTGTTCACGTCTAGCGCGACGTCTGCGCGGTGCCGACCGAGGGCAGCGCCTGCACCGAGACGCCGGGCGGCGGCACGTCGTCGTCGGGGACGAAGAAATCCGACATCAGCGGCACGGACCGATCGACGCGGTAGTGCTCGAAATCCCTGACGCCGGAGGCGTACAGCACCTTGTCGTCGATGCAGAACTGTCCGGTGAATTCCCGCGCCGGCCTGGTCAGGATCGCGTGCGCGGCGTCTCCCATGATCTCGGGCGTGCGGCTGGCGCGGATCATCGCCTCGCCGCCGAGCAGGTTGCCGACCGCGGCGGTGGCGATGGTGGTACGCGGCCATAGCGCGTTGACGGCGACGCCGGCGGATTTCAACTCACCCGACAAGCCCAGCACGCACATGCTCATGCCGAACTTCGCCATCGTATAGGCGGTGGAATGCTCGAACCATTTCGTCTTCATGTCGAGCGGCGGCGACAGCATCAAGATGTGCGGGTTCTCCGCCTTCTTCAGATGCGGAATGCAGTATTTCGACACCATGAACGTGCCGCGGGTGTTGATGCCCATCATCAGGTCGAACCGCTTCATGTCGGTTGCCTGCGAGTTGGTCAGGCTGATGGCGCTGGCGTTGTTGACGCAGATATCGATGCCGCCGAATTCGGCGACGGTCTGCTCGATCGCCGCCATCACCTGCGCCTCGTCGCGGATGTCGCACAGCACCGGCAACGCCTTGCCACCGGCGGCGCGAATTTCTTCCGCCGCGGTGTAGATCGTGCCCTTGAGTTTCGGATGCGGTTCGGCGGTCTTCGCCGCAATCGCGACATTGGCGCCGTCACGCGCGGCGCGAAGCGCAATCGCCAGCCCAATGCCGCGACTGGCGCCGGAGATGAACAACGTCTTGCCTTTAAGGGATGTCATGACGAGAGCCTCCAGTTATGGGCGCACGAACGAACGGCTCCCTCCCCCCTTGCGGGGGAGGGTCGGGGAGAGGGGTAAGCCACGGACTCGGACGGATCCGTAACGTGATCCTCGCAAGACAATCGATGAGGTTGATAGCGCTGTCCATGTTGTTCGTCGAACGGTCGAGCAAGCGGCACCCCTCTCCCTAACCCTCCCCCGCAAGGGGGGAGGGAACCCATCCGCTAGTACGTCCCTTACAAACCTGCGTCCCCGACGAGTGCACATTGGTTGCCGCCGCACCGTTCTTTAATGCCCCACCGCCGCCGCCCCTCTCGTCCGCGGATCGGGGGCGCCGCGCAGGCCGCTGGGCGTGACGGCGATCGAATTGGCCGAGGTCTGGCCGAGCGGCTCGATCACCTGATGGCCCTTCTCCTTTAGCGCATCCAGCGTTTCCTGAGGGAAGCCGCGCTCGACGCGTACCACGTCCGGCATCCATTGATGGTGCAGCCGGGGTGCGGCCACGGCGGTAGCGACGTCCATCTTGTAATCGAGCGCGTTGACCACGACCTGCAGCACGGCTGAAATGATGCGGCTGCCGCCCGGCGAGCCCGTCACCAGCGCCGGCTTGCCGTCCTTCAGCACGATGGTCGGCGACATCGACGACAGCGGCCTTTTGCCCGGGCCCGGCAAATTGGCTTCGAAGCCGACCAGGCCGAACGCGTTCGCCGCGCCGGGTGCTGCGGTGAAGTCGTCGAGTTCGTTGTTGAGCAGCACGCCGGTGCCATCGGCGACCAGGCCGACGCCATAGGAAAAATTCAGCGTATAGGTGTTGCTGACGGCATTGCCGCCGGCGTCGACGACGGAATAATGCGTGGTATTGCTGCCCTCGCGCGGCAAGCTCGCCGACAACGCGTCGGCGGGCGTAGCGCGCGCAAGGTCGATGCTGGCGCGTTGCTTCGCCGCGTAATCCTTTGCGATCAGGATATTCGCCGGCGCATTGACGAAAGCGGGATCGCCGAGATAGCGCGCCCGGTCGGCGTAAGCGCGCTTCATCGCCTCGATCATGACATGCAACGAGGGCGCCGAGCCCTGCTTCATGTCCGCCATCGCAAACCCTTCGAGGATGTTCAGCGTTTCCAGTAGCACCGTGCCGCCGGACGAGGGCAGCGGCATCGAGACGATCTCATAGCCGCGATAACTGCCGCGCACGGGACTGC
This sequence comes from Bradyrhizobium sp. LMTR 3, assembly GCF_001693485.1. Classification (GTDB taxonomy): domain Bacteria; phylum Pseudomonadota; class Alphaproteobacteria; order Rhizobiales; family Xanthobacteraceae; genus Bradyrhizobium. The sequence continues at coordinate 63,894 of NZ_MAXC01000023.1, read as the reverse complement.
GGATCACCGCCTCATAGGATTTGAGGTCGTCCGCTGTCATGATGCCGCCGGCATCGCGGACGGCTTTTGCCAGCCGTTCGGCGACCGGCCCCTGGTAAAATCCGCGCGGTCCCTGCTCGGCAATTGCCGACAGCGTTGCCGCGAGATCGGCCTGAGCCAGACGGTCGCCCTCTCGCAGCGCCGTGCCGTCGTCACGGGAGAACGCCTTGGCCGGGTTCGGCCAGCGCGCCATCCGGCGATACAGGTCCGGCAGCGTGTCGGCGGTGTCGTCGGCGATCACGAAACCGTCCCGTGCGAGCTCGATGGCGGGCTTGAGGACTTGCGCGAGCGTGAAGCGGCCGGAGCCGTATTTCTCCAGCGCCAGCGCCAATCCGGCCACGGTGCCGGGCACGCCGATACCAAGCGCGGAATTGCGCGACTTGTCGGTATCGGGCTTGCCGTCCGGTCCCAGAAAGATATCGCGCGTGGTCGCGGCCGGTGCGGTCTCGCGATAGTCGATGGTGACGTCTTCATTGCGCTCCGCCGAATGGATCACCATGAAGCCGCCGCCGCCGATGTTTCCGGCGCGCGGATAGGTGACGGCAAGCGCAAAGCCGGTGGCGACCGCGGCATCAATCGCATTGCCGCCTTGCCGGAGGATATCGGCGCCGACTTCCGCCGCGATCTTTTCCTGGGCGACCACCATGCCGTGTTCGGCTGGAATGGAGCGAACGGCGGAGAGGTCGAGGGACGAATGGAAGCCTCGCCGATCCTGCGCGAAGGCAGTCGTGCCGCAGGCGAATATCAGCGCGATTGCGGCAATCGCCTTGCGCCGGCTGATTTGAAAGATTGTCATCGAAAATCCGCCGTAGTTTGAGCCTGTGTGGCGTGTGGGCAACAGCGCCAGCGTTGGTGACGCATGCTATATGGGTTCGGTTTCGGCACGCAAAACGCTTCGCGAGACTTTTGAAGGAAATATCCGGCATGGCGGTGATCGCTTCCGAGGCAGTTGGCGCCGAGATTCCAAGGGCATATCCACGCCGCGCCGCCGTCGTGAGTTGGATCTTCTTCGATTGGGCCGCGCAGCCTTATTTCACGCTGATCACCACGTTTGTCTTCGCGCCCTATTTCGCGGGCTTCGTCGCGCCGGATCCGGCGAGGGGGCAGGCGCTGTGGGGATTCGCCACCGCCGCCGCCGGTCTGATGATCGCGCTGCTGTCGCCGGTGCTGGGTGCCATCGCCGACGCCAGCGGCCGTCGCAAGCCGTGGATCGCCGGCTTCGGGTCGCTTTTGGTGATCGGCTCCTGCCTGATGTGGTTCGGAAAGCCGGGCGACCCCAGCGTCATCCCGCCACTGCTGTTGGCCTATGCGATCGCGAGCATTGGTGTCGAATTCGCCACCGTCTTCAACAATGCGATGATGCCGACGCTGGTGCCGCCGGACAGAATCGGGCGGTTGTCCGGCACCGGATGGGCGACCGGCTATATCGGCGGTATCCTCAGCCTCATCCTCGTGCTCGGTTTTCTGGCGGCCAGTCCCGAGACTGGGCGTACACTGTTCGGCCTCGCGCCGTTGTTTGGTCTCGATCCGGTTACGCACCAGGGCGATCGCATCACTGGTCCCTTGACCGCCATCTGGTTCGTCATTTTCGTGACGCCGATGTTCCTGCTCACGCCGGATTATCCGGCCAGGCGTCCGATCCGCGAGGCGGTGCGCGAAGGATTGAGCGGACTCAGGCGAACACTCGGCGAATTGCCGAAGCAGAAATCGATGGCGACGTTCCTGCTCGCCAACATGATCTATACCGACGGGCTGGTGTCGCTGTTTGCCTTCGGCGGCATCTACGCCGCCGGCACCTTCGGCTGGCACACGATCCAGATCGGGACGTTCGGAATTCTGCTGGCGATCGCGGGCACCTTCGGCGCCTGGCTCGGCGGCAAGCTCGACGACAGGCTCGGACCCAAGCGCGTCATCGCCGGCAGCCTCACGATCCTGCTGCTTGCGCTCGTCGCGATCTTGCTGGTCGACAAGGATTCGATCCTGTTCGTGAAGGTCGCGCCACCGGTGCCGGGCGGCGCGCTGTTCTCCGGCGCCGCCGAGCGGGCCTATCTCGTGCTCGGGTGCCTGATCGGCGCGGCCGGCGGCCCGCTGCAGGCGGCGTCGCGCACGCTGCTGATCCGTCTCGCGCCGAAGGATCGCATCGCGCAATACTTTGGATTGTTCGCGCTGACCGGAAAGGTGACGTCGTTCATCGGCCCACTCCTGATCGGCGCGATCACGGCCGTAACCGCAAGCCAGAAAGCCGGCATGGCGCTGCTGGTGGTGTTCTTCGTCGCGGGCCTGGCGCTGCTGACGCGCGTGCGGGAGTGAGGGACCGCATCCCCTTGTCATCCCCCGCGCATGCGGGGGATCCAGTACGCCGCGGCTTCTCGGTTGAATCACTGACGTCTCTGGAATACTGGGTCACCCGCTTTCGCGGGTGACGACGACGACCGATAGCGTGCCCACCATCGAGAAGTGCGATCGCCGATAGATGGTGGGCACGGCGCATGCGCGCCTTTGCCCACCCTACGAACCTCGTCGTCCTGGGCAAGCGGGACCCATACGCCGCGGCGCAAATTATTTCGCGCGCGGGTAGACGGCCTTCGTCAACAACGCAAACCTGTGGTTATGAGTCCCTGCGCCGAGTGCGCGATTGCGCACGGAGGCAGGGACGACGCGCATCAGTGCCTGAAATGCCTGACGCCGGTGAACACCATGGCGATGCCGTGGTCGTCGGCGGCCTTGATTACTTCTTCATCGCGCATCGAACCGCCGGGCTGGATCACGGCCGTTGCGCCGGCTTCGATGCAGGCCAGCATGCCGTCGGCGAAGGGGAAGAACGCATCGGATGCGACGACAGAGCCTTTGGTCAACGGTTCGGCCAGCTTCATTTCGGCCGCAGCATCCTGTGCCTTGCGGGCGGCAATACGCGCCGAATCGACCCGGCTCATCTGGCCGGCACCGATGCCGACAGTGGCGAGATCCTTGGCGTAAATGATGGTGTTCGACTTGACGTGCTTGGCGACGCGGAAGGCGAATTTGAGATCGCGCAGTTCGGCGTCGGTCGGGGCGCGCTTGGTCGCAATCTTGATGTCCATGTCCTCGACCACCGCATTGTCGCGGCTCTGCACCAGCAAGCCGCCGGCGACCGTCTTGGCGGTCAGGCCGACCGTGCGCGGGTCGGGCAGGCCGCCCGCGAGCAACAGGCGCAAATTGCGCCGGCTGCCGATGATCGAGATCGCCTCTTCGGTGGCGTCGGGGGCGATGATCACTTCGGTGAAAATGCCGATGATGGCGCGCGCCGCCTCCGCATCCAGCGTGCGGTTGACTGCGATGATGCCGCCATAGGCCGACGTCGAGTCGCAGGCGAGCGCGCGGCGATAGGCGGTGACGAGATCGGGTCCCTCCGCAACGCCGCAGGGGTTTGCATGTTTTACGATAACGCAGGCCGCGGTGCGCTGCGGATCGAACTCGCCGACGCATTCGTAAGCCGCATCGGTATCGTTGATGTTGTTGTAAGAAAGTTCCTTGCCCTGCAACTGGCGCGCGGTGGAGACGCCGGGCCGCTTGTCGGGCGTCGCATAAAACGCCGCGGTCTGGTGCGGGTTCTCGCCATAGCGCAAGGACTGGATCAGCCGGCCGCCGAAGGCGCGGAAATCCGGCGCGTTGTCCTTGAGCTCTGTAGCAAACCAGTTCGAGATCGCGGCATCGTAGGCGGCAGTACGCGCATAGGCTTTTGCGGCGAGGCGGCGGCGCAGCGCGAGCGTCGTGGCGCCCTTGTTGGCGGCGAGTTCGTCGAGCACGGCCTGATAGTCCTGCGCCTCGACGACAACGGCGACATCGTCGTGGTTCTTGGCGGCCGCCCGGATCATCGCGGGCCCGCCGATATCGATATTCTCGATGCAGTCTTCATAGCCAGCGCCTTTGTCGACGGTCGCCTCGAACGGGTAGAGGTTGACGACGAGCAGATCGATCGGCGCGATGCCGTGCGCCTTCATGGCGTCGGCGTGCTCCTTGTTGTCGCGGATCGCGAGCAGGCCGCCATGCACCTTCGGATGCAGCGTCTTGACCCGGCCGTCCATCATTTCGGGGAAGCCGGTGAGTTCGGAGACGTCCTTGACCTTCAGCCCCGCGGCGGCGATTGCCTTCGCCGTGCCGCCGGTGGAGACGAGTTCGACGCCATGGTCAGCAAGCGCCTTGGCAAATTCGATCAGGCTGGTCTTGTCGGAAACGGACAATAGAGCGCGGGTCACGCGGCGGGTCGTATCGGTCATGGGCAAGGTCCTTTGTTAGGGGATGCTTATGCCCAGGCGCGCGGCGATTACTCTCGCGCTTCCCGATGGTGCTCCATCCAAAGTCGCCAGTCGCGCGAGCGCGGGCTGGTTAGCAGCTTTTGGCGGGGTTCACAATGGGGGCAGGTTGCTATCTCTGTAGAAGACTTTAGAGCGGCAATTCCGGCTCGCGCCGCGCAGTGCGCCGGGCGTTGGTGGCGCCCGCCGACGTGCTCGAGCGGACAAAGCTCCAGCGGATCGAGGAGGCGTGGCGGGAATCCTGGCGGATCACGATCTGGGCGGTGCGGCGCGGGCCGTCATTGCCGGCCAGAAATACGCTGTCCTCGAGATCGACCTTGTCGTCGAGCGCCTCGAAGGTCCAGACGTCGCGGTTGGGCAATACCAGCATGACGCCGCGCGCATCGCTGAGGCGGCTGGCCTTCACCGCGGGATGAAGATGAAACCGTAGCGCAAAATCGGTCTCCGCGCCCTTGATGCGCGTCCCCGGCGCCGGCGACACCGTGTCCTCGCCGTCGAGCCTTGCGCCGTCATGGGAGATCATCAGCACCCGGCGATGCACGACGCCGAAGCGTGCGAGATAGCCGTCATGCGAGGTGGTCAGGAGATCGCCGTCGGCCACCGCCTCGCGATAGCTTTCCACGTTGGCCGGACCGCTGACGACCGGCGCGCCCTGCAGCAGGCGCTTCATCGCCGACAATTCGACGAACTGGCACGAGGACGCCTCGTGATAGGTCAGGGTCGAATGCGCCGCGGTGCTGCGTGCAAAGGTGCGCCAATTGTCCCGGCCGGTCGAGGGCATCCCGCAATTGACCACGATCCGGCTCGGCCCCGAAGACAGTTCGAACGAGAGACAGCCGGCGTGCGCTTCCTGGCTGACATTCGGCGGCGGCGGCGGGCCGGTGTCGATGATGACGGTCGTCGTGCCGGCGTCGAGGCGCTGGAAACCGGTATGCGGCATGTTCGCCATCGGCACGCCGTGCGTGTCGTCATAGGCGAGCAGCGTCGCCACCAGGTCCGAGGGTGCGTTGCTCATGCCGTTGAACAGCGCGAAGCTGCCGTCGCCATGACGGAAGAAGCGCAACATCGGCATCATGCGGTCGATCGCATTCAACAGCGCGGGCGGCGGCGCGATGTTGCGGGCGGCAAAGGTCTGACGCAGGGGCAGGAGGTCGCTGAGCAGTTCGACCAGCGCGCCGGGGTTGCGCGAAATATGCCCGCCGTCGGGCTGGATCTGGCGCTGCAATTCGTCGGAAAGCCGTCGCGTGGCGGAGCGGATGTGTCGCGCCTGATTGGCCAGGCACAGCGAGGCGTAGCACAGCGCGATCAGGACCTGCAGCCGCGGCACACCATCGGCGATGTCGAGCATCGTGTAGCGCAGATAGCGGATTTCTCGAGTGAGCCCGCGCAGATATTTGCGATAGAATTTTCCGTCGGTGTCGCCGAGCACCAGCGGCGCCTGCGACAACAGCGAGATCACGCGGCGGGCCAGCACGTCAGGGCGGCGTTCGAGCGGCCGCTTGCGCGCCGGATTCGATATCCAGTCGTCGACCAGCGAGCGGGCATTGGCGCGGGTCAGCGCGGTGTCGGCGGCGCGCAGGTGGCGCAGCCAGCCGAAGCCGAGCAGGGCTACTTCCCAATCTTCCGACGGCGGCTCGAGATCGAAGATCGAGCGGCCATGGCAGGTGACGATTTTGCCGGCGAACACGAAGCGGCCGGCATAGATTTCCGCGGCGCGGGTGGCGTCCGCGGTGCGCAGATCGTGCGGGGCGATGATCAGCCGGTCGGCGCGGCCCGGCCACAGCCGCGATACCGCCACGGAGGCGCCGGTCGCGCGTGCGATCACGGTGCGCGCCGAGCGGCTCATGATAAGCGTCGAGATGCGTCTGCGTTGAGCGACCGACACGCCGTGCCTTGGCTTAAGGAGAGGGAGGGGTATTCTGGCGAATCCTTTTAATCCGGAAACGCCGGTAAGACACCATCTTGAAAACGGACGAATCACCCGAAGGCAGGCTGATTCAGGTCTAAAATCAGGTTTTAACCAGCCGCGCCGCGTAAAATCCATCCAGCCCGCCGAGCCGGGGGTCGTCATGGGGCAAATGGCAGGGAAGGGTGCGCAAATCGCCGTTTGCGGTCACGATTTCGCTGAGGCCCGCGACCTCGTCCACCTCGACCGGGACACGGCGCATGCCCGATTCGGTAGCGAGCAGGGACGCCACCGCCTGTTCGCCTTCCTCGGGCTCCAGCGAACAGGTGCAATAGACCAGCATTCCGCCCGGCTTGAGCAGGGCGACCGCCTTTTGCAGCAACCGTTTCTGTAGCGCGGACAGCGCCGCAATGTCGGCTTCCTGACGCAGCCAGGCGACATCGGGGTGACGGCGGATGGTGCCGGTGGAGGTGCAGGGCGCATCCACCAGCACGCCGTCGTAACCGCCATTGCCGTTGCCTTGCCACTCGGCCGCATCGGTCACCACGTCATCGGCCTGTAGCGAAAGCCGGGCTAAATTGTCGCGCAGCCGCGCCATGCGCGCCGGCGAGCGATCGACCGCGGTGACGCGCGCGCCGGCGTGCGCGAGCTGCGCGGTCTTGCCGCCGGGCGCGGCGCAGAGGTCGACGATACTCTTGCCGGCGACATCGCCGAACAACCGCGCCGGCAGCGCGGCGGCGGCGTCCTGCACCCACCACTGTCCCTCGGAGAAACCGGGCAGCATGGTCACCGAACCCTGCAGCAGCGTGCGCACCGTTCCGGTCGGCAAGGTTTCGCCATGCAGGCGGCTCGCCCATTGCGCCGCGTCCGTCTTCACGGTGATGTCGAGGGACGGCTCGTGGCCGATGGCGCGCGCCATCTCGCGCGCGGTGGTCTCGCCATAGGCGCCGATCCAGCGCGTCAACAGCCACGGCGGAACATCAAGCGTCTGCGACTTGACTTCCTCGATCAGCGGCTGTCCCTCGCGAGCGCAACGGCGTAGCACGGCGTTGACGAGGCCGGCATACTTTGCGGCACGTCGGTCCGATTGCACCAGCCGCACCGAAAGATCGACGGCGGCGTGATCAGGCACGTCCATCCAGAGAATCTGCGCAGCGCCGATCAGGAGTGCGCTCTGTGCCCGCGGCGCATCCGTCGGAATGCCGCGATCGAGCAGGCGCGACAGCAAATGGCCGAGTGTGCCGAGCCGCCGCAGGATCGTCGCCACCAGCCGCCGCATCAACGCGCGATCGCGATCGGCGAGCGCCTTCAGTCCGGGATGGGCGCCTGCGCCGTCGAGCTGGTCGTCGAGGGTGCGATGCTTGTGGAGCACGCCGTCGAGAATATCAGCCGCAATCCGCCGCGCCGCAAGGCCGGGCACTTCTGAAGGTACTGCGAATCGTGAAGGGGGCATGAAGCAGGAATGTCTCGGAAGGCGGAAAGGTTTCGGCTCATGCCAATGAAATGAAACGCTCATTTGGCATGCGAATATGCCAAATGTAAGAATCGCCACAGACAATTTCCCGATTGTGATGTGATCTGTGCGCTCATCCCGTGCTATGGGAGAGTTGCAATGACCGACAATTCTTCATCCCCCGCGCCGGTTGCGGAACGCAAGAAGCTGACGCCCGCGGCCGAGCGCGCGCTTGCCGAGGCCGAAGCGCGCCGCAAGGCCTTTGACGCCAGCGCCATGCCGCAGCAGAAGGAATTCCAGGGCCCGAAGGGACTGGAACCGACCCGATACGGCGATTGGGAGCGCAAAGGGATCGCTTCGGATTTTTGACGGCACCGGCTCTTGCCGGACGGCCCGACTCAGCTCTTAGTCGGGAACATGCCTCCATATGAGAAGATAAATGCTTACCGGACCTCGCGCCGGGGTCCGCGGCGCCGCTGGTTTGCGGCGGCCTTGCCGTGGATGTTCGTGCTTTGCGTGGCGGCGGCGACGACGCTGCCGGTGCGGGATTGGGTACGCCGGTCGTTGCCTGACTTTGCCGACAGTCAGGCGGCGCGCGATGCCGAGACGGTCTGGAAGCGGGCCGGAAGTCCAGATGTGCGCCACTCCGTCGATGTTATCAGGACCATCGATGGCGACACGTTCGAGGCGCGGGTGCATTTGTCGCCCGGCGTTGAGCCGACCACGCGCATACGCCTGCGCGGCATCGACGCGCCCGAATTGAAGGCATCGTGTCCTGGGGAATTGCAGATGGCGGAGGCCGCGACGGGCGCGTTGCGCGCTTTGCTCGGCGAAGGCGATGTTACGATCTTCAATATCGGGCCGGACAAATATGCTGGCCGCGTTGTCGCTGATGTCGCGACGCGGCGCACCGGAAATGTTTCAACGGCGATGCTCGCGGCAGGTCATGTGCGAAACTATGGCGGCGGGCACCGCAACGGCTGGTGTGCGAACGCGGGCCAAGCACTGCCGCAATAAAAAAGCCGCGTGATTGCACGGCTCTTTTACTCAACCTAATCCGAAGATCAGCGCGTGACGGTCACGGTGGTTCCGACCGGCACGCGCCGGTAGAGATCGGAGATGTCGTCGTTGAGCATGCGGATACAACCGTAGGACACGAAACCGCCGACCGAGCCCGGCACGTTGGTGCCGTGAATGGCATACTCCCCGCCGGCCAGCGTCATCGCCGCGACGCCCATCGGGTTGCGCGGCGAGCCGCCGGGAATCACGTCGGGCATATAAGGCTTGTCGCGCCTGACTTCGCTCGGGGGCGACCAGGCCGGGTTGAGATACTTGCCGTCGATCTTTGTGGTGCCCGACCATTGCTTGCCGGCCTTGCCGACGCCGACCGGATAGCGCATGGCGCGGCCGGATTCGAGAATGAGATAGAGACGCCGTTCATGGGTCTTCACCACGATCGTGCCCGGCGCGTAATCGCCGCTGATGTCGACCAGTTCCGGGCGCGCTTGCGCCTGTGTGGACATCATGGTGGCCACAGCCAAGGTGGCGGCCAACGCCACCGCAATCCTCTTCGACATTCCCCAGCTCCACTCTGCCCGCCCTCTCAGGGGCCCTCAAAATGTCCTTTCAAGCCTTGACGGCCCGCTGTCTCGTCCACGCGTTTTCAGTTTAGTCGCGCGAACTGACCGGCTGGGTTCAACGCCAGCCTTCGGGATTGTTTTCGATGGAAGGAACAAAGGGAATGCTCGAAATAAAGTAAATGGCCGTAAAACGACACGCAGCGGCGAAAAGCCCGGCGAGGCGGGTTCGCCACTGACAAACGCGTGAGCGATGGGATTGCCGCAAAATTCGGCATTGCCTCGTCCCGGATCCCGGGACGAGATGCTTGCTCCAGCGGCGTCCTACGCCGGTGCGCCCTTCTTGTTCTGCCGGTTCTTCACGAGGTCGTCGACTACGGCGGGGTCGGCGAGCGTCGAGGTGTCGCCGAGACTGGAGGGCTCATCCTCGGCGATCTTGCGCAGGATGCGGCGCATGATCTTGCCGGAGCGGGTTTTCGGCAGGCCCGGCGCGAACTGGATCTGGTCGGGGGACGCGATCGGGCCGATGTCCTTGCGCACCCAGGCGACCAGCTCTTTCCGCAGCTCCTCGGTCGGCTCGGTACCGGCCATCAACGTCACATAGGCGTAGATACCCTGGCCCTTGATGTCGTGGGGATAGCCGACCACGGCCGCTTCCGAGACCTTGGCATGCGCCACCAGCGAGCTCTCGACTTCGGCCGTGCCCATGCGGTGGCCCGAGACGTTGATGACGTCGTCGACACGGCCGGTGATCCAGTAGTAGCCGTCGGCGTCGCGGCGGCAGCCGTCGCCGGTGAAATACTTGCCCTTGTAGGTCGAGAAGTAGGTCTGCTCGAAACGCGCGTGGTCGCCATAGACCGTGCGCATCATCCCCGGCCAGGATCTGGTGAGGCAGAGATTGCCGGTGGCTTCGCCCTCCAGCACCTTGCCGTCGGCATCGACGATCTCGGGCACCACGCCGAAGAACGGCCGCGTAGCCGAGCCCGGCTTGAGTTTTGTGGCGCCCGGCAGCGGCGTGATCAGGATGCCGCCGGTTTCGGTCTGCCACCAGGTATCGACGATCGGGCAGCGCCCGTCGCCAACCACGCGGTAATACCATTCCCAAGCTTCCGGATTGATCGGCTCGCCGACGGTGCCGAGCAGGCGCAGGCTCTTGCGCGAGGTTTTCTGCACGGGGCCATCGCCTGCCTGCATCAGCGCGCGGATCGCGGTCGGTGCGGTGTAGAAGATGTTGACCTTGTGCTTGTCGATGACGTTCCAGAACCGCGAATTGTCCGGATAGTTCGGCACGCCTTCGAACATCAGCGTGGTCGCGCCATTCGCGAGCGGCCCGTAGACGATATAGCTGTGGCCGGTGACCCAGCCGACGTCGGCCGTACACCAGAAGATATCGCCATCGTGATAGTCGAAGACGTATTGATGCGTCATCGACGCATACACCAGATAGCCGGCGGAGGTGTGCAATACGCCCTTGGGCTGGCCGGTGGAGCCTGACGTATAGAGGATAAACAGCGGATCTTCGGCGTGCATATGCTCGCACGGGCATTCCGTCGTCACCACCTTGGCCGCCTCGTGGTACCAGAAGTCGCGTGAGGGACTCATGTCGACGGCTGCGCCCGTGTGCTTGACCACGACGACCCAATCGACGCCGCCGGTCTTGGCGATCGCCGCATCGACATTGGCCTTCAGCGGCACCTTCCGGCCGCCGCGCAATCCTTCGTCGGCGGTGATGATCACCTTGGACTGGCAGTCGGTGATGCGCTGGGCGAGGCTGTCGGGCGAGAAGCCGGCGAACACCACCGAATGAATTGCACCGATCCGCGCGCAGGCCAGCATCGCATAGGCGGCTTCGGGGATCATCGGCAGATAGATCGTGACGCGGTCGCCCTTCTTGACGTTCCGGGTGCGCAGGATGTTGGCCATCTTGCAGACTTCGTCGTGCAACTGGCGGTAGGTGATGTGCTTGGACTGCGAGGGGTCGTCGCCCTCCCAGATGATCGCGGTCTGGTCGCCGCGCTTGTCGAGATGCCGGTCGATGCAGTTCCAGGCGACGTTCAGGACGCCATCCTCGAACCATTTGATCGAGATGTTGCCGGGGGCGAAGGACGAATTCTCGACCTTGTGGAAGGGCTTCATCCAGTCGATGCGCTTGGCCTGTTCGGCCCAGAAACCATTGGGGTCCGAGACCGAGCGGGCGTACATTTCGCGGTACTTGGCGTCATCGACATAGGCACGTTTGGCCCAATCGGCGGATACGTCGTAGATCTTCTCGGACATCTTTATCCTCCCACTCATTGCGGCCGGATGCTCGGCGGCCACAAATCGTCCCTGATTGTTGCAGCGATTATGCGTCGCGGGACGATGCCCGGACAAGGCGGAACGTCTGCGACCTTGGTCGGCCAGGCGGTTCCCGGCCTTGTCGCGGATCAAAGTCAGGCCATTTTCGCGGGTCCCGCTCAGGGCAAATCAACGTTATCGGCGGAATGGCCCCCGTGAACGGTATCCAATAACCTCCAATGACGGAATCGAGACTCGCAAAGTGGTTCGTTACCCCCTAAATGGCCTCCCCGGGGCCGGCGGCCTCCCGGAACAAGCCATAACAAACGGCATTACCGGCGAAACAGGCGGAGCAAGGCGACAACGGACATGATGGATCAGCAGAATTTCGAGGCTACGCGGCCCGTTTCCGCCGATCCTGCCGTCGCATTGGCCGAAGCGCTCGGGCAACTGCCGAAGGGATCTCCCAAATCGTCCGCGGCAAAGCCGCACATCATCACCGTCGAAGCGCTGGCACAGGAACTTGGCCTCAAACTCGGCGATCAAAACGGCCTGACCATCCGCCGCATCAAGCGCGGAAAAAGCTATTCATTCATTCGCGCCAATGGCACGCAGATCCGTCACGCCGGAACGATCCGGCGTCTGCATTCGATGGCGGTGCCGCCGGCCTATCGCGACGTTCGCTATTCGGCCGATCCGAACTCGCATCTACAGGCGGTAGGCTTCGATGCCGCTGGCCGGTTGCAGTATCGCTACCACGCCGATTGGGAAAAGGTTCGCGAGCACCGCAAGGCGCATCGCCTGGCTAAACTGGTTGCGGCGCTGCCCAAGATCCGGCGGAAGGTCTCTGCGTATCTGTCGGGCGAGGAGCCGACGCGGGAGTTCGCACTCTCGGCCGTGATCGAGTTGATCGCGCGTACCGCGATCCGTCCCGGCAACGAGTCATATGCTCGTCTCAACGGCACCCGCGGCGCCACCACGCTGTTGAAATCGAACGTCACGCTGGAAGACGATTGCCTCGTCCTGACCTTCAAGGCCAAGGGCGGCAAGGCCGTGCGCAAGGAATGCGATGCCGCCAAGCTGGTGCGCGCCATCGGCATCCTGCGCACCGTGCCGGGCAAACGCATGTTCCAGTACCGCGACAGGTCCGGCGTCGTGCGCGCAGCCTCGACCACGGCCGTGAACGGGTTCCTGCGCGAGATCGCCGGCATCAAGATTTCGCTGAAGGATTTCCGCACGCTGATGGCATCGGCCGTGGTGCTGGAATCATTGTCGCGAATTTCACCGGCGGCGAGCGCCCGCGGCCGCAAGAAGCAGGTGCTCGAAGCCGTGCGCGCGGCGGCCGACGAACTCTCGAACACGCCGGCGATCTGCCGCAAGAGCTATGTCCACGACACCATCGTCACCGCGTTCGAAGACGGCATCCTCGAGCGCTTTGCCGCGACGATGAAAGGCTATCGCACGCAAGCGAAACGCGAGGCCCTGCTGGCGCAGGTGGTGACCGCGGCTGCGGCAGCGTAAGTTTCTTCCTTCTCCCCTTGTGGGAGAAGGTGGCGGACGCAGTCCGCCGGATGAGGGGTTCTCTCCGCGGAAGCAGACCCCTCACCCGTCTCGAATGAGCTGACGCTCATTCGATCCACCCTCTCCCACAAGGGGAGAGGGGAAGTAAGAGCGCGCTACATCCCGCCCATCGTGCAGACCAGCTTCCACTCTTCCGCCGTGACCGGCTGCACCGACAGCCGCGAATATTTTACCAGCGCCATGTCGGCGAGCTTCTTGTCAGCCTTGATCGCGGCCATCGTCACCGGCATCTTCAACGGCTTGTCGGCCTTGATGTCGACACAGACGAATTTGCCGGTCTTGTCGGTCGGATCGGGATAGGCTTCCTTGATGACTTCCGCGATGCCGACGATCTCCTTGCCCTCGTTGGAATGATAGAAGAAGGCCTTGTCGCCCTTCTTCATGTTCACCAGGTTCTGCCGCGCGGTGAAATTGCGCACGCCAGTCCAGGCTTCGCCCTTTGCTCCCTTTGCGACCTGCTGGTCCCATGACCAGGCCGACGGTTCAGATTTCACCAGCCAGTAAGCCATCGTCATTCCTCCGCCTTGAACGGCCGCGTCAGCAGGCCTTCGATCGCCGCGTCGATCGTCACCTTGCTGCCGAGGATCGCCGCGACCGCATTTGATACCGGCATATCGACGTTTTGCGAAGCCGCCAGTTCGATCAAGACCGGCGCGGTGAATTCGCCTTCGGCGAGCTTGTCACGGTTCGGCAGCTCGCCGCGCCCGAGCGCGATGCCGAATGCCAAATTGCGAGACTGCGGACTGGAGCAGCTCAGGATCAGATCGCCGAGACCCGACAGGCCCGCCAACGTTTCGCTGCGCGCGCCGCAGGCGCGGCCGAGGCGCGCGAGTTCGCTGAAGCCGCGCGTGGTCAGTGCGGCCAGCGCCGAGGCGCCGAGCTGACGGCCGACGACGATCCCGGCTGCGATCGCCAGCACGTTCTTGGCCGCGCCGCCGATCTCGACGCCGCGAACATCCGTGGTGTGATAGGGCCGGAATGTTGACGAGCCCAGCGCCTGCACCAGACGGCCTGCCAGCTTGTCGTCCCTTGCCGCAAGCGTCACGGCGGTCGGAAGGCCTCGCGCGACGTCGTCGGCGAAGTTCGGTCCCGACAGGATCGCAGGGATTGCATCCGGTATGGTCTCGGCAATGATCTCGGTCATGAACCGGTGGGTGCCGCGCTCTATGCCCTTGGCGCAGGCGACGACGGGTGTCTTTGGCTTGAGGTGCGGCGCTAGCGTCGCCGCGGCTTCGCGCAAACTTTGCGCAGGCGTCGCAAGCAGGACGATGTCCGTGCGCGCCGCGGCGACGATGTCGGCCGTGACGCCGATACTGCTGTCGAGGCTCACGCCGGGTAGTTTTGGATTGTTTCGCGTCGTCTGCATCTGCGCGGCGCTTTCGGCGCTTCGCGCATAGAGCACGACTTTGCGGCCGGCGCGCACCGCGGCGCAGGCGAGCGCGGTGCCATAAGCGCCACCGCCGATCACCGCGACGGAATTGAAGGACGTCATGTCAGAATCCTGCGCGGGTGTTGGCGAAGCCGGCCGGCGCGGTTGCGTTGGCGTCGAGCAGCCAGCGCGCGCGCGGCGGCGCATCCATCGTATCGGTCAATCCCAGCGCCATCCGCTCCGCGCCGGCCCAGGCGATCATGGCGCCGTTATCGGTGCAGAGTGCAGGCGGCGGAATGATCAGCGTGGTCTGCGCCTTCGAGGCGACATCCTGCAGCGCCCCGCGAATGGCATGATTGGCGGCGACGCCACCGGCGGCGACCAACGCGCGGGGCGGGCCGAATTGCTCGTGAAACACTCTCAAGCCGACGCTCAGCCGATCTGCGGTCGATTCCAGCACCGCGGCCTGAAAACTGGCGCAGAGGTCGCTGACGTCCTGCGGCTCCAGCGGCGCCAAGCGGTTGGCCTCATTGCGAACCGCCGTCTTCAATCCCGACAGCGAGAAATTCGCATCCGGCCGGCCGAGCATCGGCCGCGGAAAGGCGAAGCGTCTGGCGTCGCCGCTTCCCGCCGCGCGCTCGACCTCAGGGCCGCCGGGATAGGGCAGCGACAACATCTTTGCGACCTTGTCGAAGGCTTCCCCCATCGCGTCGTCGACGGTGGTGCCGAGCCGCACATATTTGCCGACGCCGACCACGGCGACGATCTGGGTGTGACCGCCGGAGGCGAGAAACAGGCAATAGGGAAAGGCCAGCGCGCAAGTGAGCCGCGGCGTCAGCGCGTGCGCCTCGAGATGATTGACCGCGATCAGCGGCGTGTCATGCACCATCGCAATGGCCTTGGCGGTGGTGAGGCCGACAATCACGCCGCCGATCAGGCCGGGACCTGCAGCGGCCGCCACCGCCGACAATTGCGCGAAACCGACATTGGCGTCCTTCATGGCCTGGCCGACGATGCCGTCGAGCAGGTCGACATGGGCGCGTGCCGCGATCTCCGGCACCACGCCGCCGAAACGGGCGTGCTCCGAGGTCTGCGAGCGCACGATATTGGATAGAATCTTTCCGCTGCCGTCGCGCTGGCGCTCGACCACGGCGGCTGCGGTTTCATCGCAGGTGGTCTCGATACCCAGCACCAGCATCGGCTTGTCGTTGTCCAATTTAAACCCTTGCGCTATCGCCAAAAACAACGCTTCCGTAACCGGGTAGCATTACGAGGTCACAACGTGCAATCGCCTGCGCGTGCCCGAAACCGGTTTGGCGGAGATCTGAAATATGGCCGTTCTCGTGACGCGACCAAGTCCGGATGATGAGATGACGGCGAAGGCCCTCCGCGCGCGGGGGTTCGACGTGCTGCGCGCGCCGATGTTGCGGTTCGAGCCGGTGCCGTTCCAGGACGATGCGGACGCGACTTATAGCGCCGTCATCGTCACCAGCGCCAACGCGCTGCGCGCCATCGCGCCCCAACTTGCCGACAGCCGGCTTCTCGAACTGCCGTTGTTCTCGGTCGGAGAAAATACCGCGGCGGCGGCCCGCGATGCGGGGTTTGACGACGTGATCGCCTCCAAGGGCGACGCCGGCGCGTTGCGCGATCTGGTGCTGGCGATCGCGAAATCGAAGCAACTGAAGAAGGCGAGCCCGATCCTGTACCTCGCCGGCGCCGATCTCGCGCGCGACCTTGCCGGTGAACTCGGCGAGAAGGGTTTTACGGTGGTGACGCATACCACGTACCGGATGGTGCCCGTGCCCAGCCTGCCGCGGGAAATATGTGACGCTTTCGTGGCGCATGAGGTCGAGGCCGTGCTGCATTACTCGCGGCGCAGCGCGCGTGCGTTTCTGGAGGCGGCACGCTTCGGCGGCGTCGAAATCTCGGCATTGGCGCTGGCGCAGTGCTGCATTTCGGCAGGCGTCGCCGCGGTGTTGCGGGATGCTGGCGCGACCCAGGTCACGACGGCGGTTTCACCGGATGAAAACGCGCTGTTCGAGGCGCTGGACCGGGCGTTGCAGGCCCGATCGGGTCCTAATCTTTAAGTCTGAGCATGGTCTTATCGGAAAACCGGTGCCGCCACGGCTGGATCATGCTCTAAGACGTCTCGATTCTGCTAAGTTCCGGCATCTAACCACCTTAAGGGAACCGCTGTGATGGTCGACAACAGGCCCGAAGACACTGGATCGCTGCCCGAATCGGGTCGGCCGAAGCGTGAGCCACCGACCATCGATCTCGATGCCTCCGAAGTATCGAGCGAGACCAAGAGTTCCGGCGAGGCGCCGTCCGAGCCCGTGACGGAGCCCGCGCCCGAGATCGCCCGAGCGCCGGTTGAGGAGGCTCCAGTTGAGGAGTCACGGGTTGCGGAGCCGCCGTCCCGGCCCGTGTCGCCTCCCGTGTCGCCTTGGGTCGTCGCGCCGGTTTCCGGCGCGGTCGCGGCGGCGCTGGTGATCGGCGTCGGCTGGATGCTGGGCTGGCCCGCGATTCAGCCGGCCTCCGTATCGCAGACCGCGCAGCTCAACGCCGCCGCCATCGACGGTTTGACCGCGCAAATCGCCGGCCTCGAATCCAAGGTGGGGAAACCCGTGGCCGATCCGGCCGCGGCCGCGCGCACTGACGCACTTGAAAAATCGGTCGCGACGCTGCGCGGTGAGCTCGCCACGGCGCGCGCGCAAGGCGAGAAGCTGGCATCTGCCATCAACGAAGTGAAGTCGGCGCCGCGTGGCGACGGCGCCGTGTCGCCTGATCTCGCGGCTTTCGCAGAACGCATCGCCAAGGTCGAGAGCCAGATACGGGCGCAGAGCGCCGAAATCGCGCAACAAGGCAGCAAGCTTGCCGACACGACAGCCGACGCCAAACCTGCGGATGATATGCCGCTACGCCGTGTGGTATCGGCAGCGCTGCTCGATGTGCTGGTCAGAATCGGCGATCCCTATCCGACGGCGCTCGCCGCGGCCAAGGCGCTGGCACCAAATCCCGAAGCGCTCAAGCCGCTCGATGAATTTGCGGAGAAGGGCGTGCCGAATGCCGGCAAGCTGAGCACGGAACTGTTGGCGCTGGTGCCAAAACTGTTGCCGGCCCAACAGAGCTCCGCCACCACCGGCACCGGCATCGTCGACCGTCTGCAGGCGGGCGCTGCCAAACTGGTCAAGATCGAACGCACCGATACCGCCGGCACGGACCGCGGCGCCGTGGTGGCGCGGATCACGGCGGCTGCGCTGCGCAACGATTTCAACGAGGCGCGGCGGGAGTTGAAGACGCTGGAGCCGGCCGATCGCGCTGCGGCGCAATCATGGCTTGCGTCGGCCGACGCGCGCGACGCCGCGCTGGCTGCATCCCGTCAATTTGCGACTGAGGCCATGGCTGTGCTCGCCAAACCGGCGCAATAAGGATTTCAATGGTCCGGATCATTCTGTTTCTGCTGTTGATCGCGCTCGGAGCAGTGGGCGCAGCCTGGATTGCCGAGCAGACCGGCAATGTCGTGCTGTCGTGGGGCGGCTATCGCGTGCAGACCACACTGCCGGTGTTCGTGCTGGCGCTCGGCATCGTCATCGTCGCGGCGATGATGCTGTGGGCGATCCTGCGCGGCCTGTGGCGGACGCCGCAACGGATCCGCCGCAACCGGCGCGAACGTCGCCAGGCCCGCGGCCGGCATGCGATCACGCAAGGCCTGCTCGCGATCGGCCATGGCGATTCCACGGCTGCCCGCATCCACGCGGACGCCGCGCGAAAGCACGCGGCGCATGATCCGCTGGCCCTGCTGCTGCACGCGCAATCGGCGCAGCTCGACGGCGATCGCGAGGGCGCGCAGCGCGCCTTCCGCGCCATGGCCGAGCGTGAAGACACGCGGCTGTTGGGCCTGCGCGGCCTGTTCATCGAGGCGCAGCGTGCCGACGATCCCGTCGCCGCCGTCATGCTCGCCGAGGAAGCGCTGAAGCTGTCGCCGTCGTCGTCATGGGCATCGCACGCCGTGCTCGGCTTC
This sequence comes from Bradyrhizobium sp. LMTR 3, assembly GCF_001693485.1. Taxonomy (GTDB): domain Bacteria; phylum Pseudomonadota; class Alphaproteobacteria; order Rhizobiales; family Xanthobacteraceae; genus Bradyrhizobium. The sequence goes on along the minus strand of NZ_MAXC01000023.1, from coordinate 45,376 downwards.
TGCTGCGCCAAGGGCGACTGGGGCGGCGCGCTGAAAATCCTCGACAACAATCAATCGGCCGGGCTGATCGACAAGGCGACCTATCGCCGGCAGCGCGGCGTGCTGCTCACCGCACGCGCGCTCGAACTCGAAAAGGTCGATCGCGACCTGGCGCGCGAAAGCGTGATGGAGGCGGTCAAGCTGGCGCCGACGCTGGTGCCCGCCGCGGTGCTGGCGAGCAAGTTCGAGAGCGAAGCGCACCAGGTGCGGCGTTCGATGCGTCTCGTCGAGACGGCGTGGTTGGCGCAGCCGCATCCTGATCTGGCCGATGCCTATGCGCATGTGAAGTTGGGGGATTCCGCGCGCCAACGGCTGGTGCGGGTCGAGACGCTGGCGGCGAAAGCGCCTGAACATATCGAAGGCGCGCTGGCGATCGCGCGCGCCGCGATCGACGCGTCCGAGTTCACCAAGGCGCGCGAGGCGCTGGCGCCCTTCATCGCTCAGCCGACGCAGCGCGTCGCGCTGTTGATGGCCGAGATCGAGCGCACAGAACACGGTGATTCGGGGCGGGCGCGCGCGTGGACCTTGCGCGCGGTGCGCGCGCTGCACGATCCGGCCTGGACTGCGGACGGCTATGTCAGTGATCGCTGGCGGCCGGTCTCCCCCGTCACCGGGCGGCTCGATGCCTTCCAGTGGCAGACGCCGGTCGCGGCCCTGCCGTCCGACAAGGCGAGCACGATCGAATCCTCCCCGTTCGAGGAAGCCATGTTGGCGACCCCGCGCCGTGCCGTGGTGATTGCGCCGCCCGAGGCTGTGGACGAGCAGCCCGCCGCGCCCACCGCTCCCGTGACGTCCGAACCGCCCGTGGCACCGGCCGCGCAGGACAATGTGCCGCCACCCGCGGCTGCCGCCGAAGTGCTTCCCGCCGAGGCTCCCCGCCTCGAAGCGGCCACCATTCTTCCGACGCCGGAGCCAGCCCCGCCCAAGCCGGCCGAACCGGCACCAAGCCAGCCGGCACCGCTGTTCCGTTCCCGTCAGGATATTCCGAGGGCGGTTCCGGCCCCGATTCCCGTCGTGATCCCCCTCATTCGAGCCCCGGACGACCCCGGCATCGACGAGGACGGCGGCCCCGCGGACGAATTCGCGGAACAACTCGCTCTGCCCAAGGCCCAGGCCGGCGGCTGGCGGGGATTTTTGTCACGTTGGGGCGGCAGCTAGGCATTTCTGAAGCAGCGTTTTTCTTGCCAATCGGGGCGCTGCCCGATATCAGGTGCGGGCGTTCGCGGCTAACGCCCGGACGCCGCTTCGGTCCGCCGCAATAGCTCAGTTGGTAGAGCACGTCATTCGTAATGACGGGGTCACAGGTTCGAGTCCTGTTTGCGGCACCACGCTTTTCCGAACGTTTCCCGAATTCGTCAGCACACACGGTCACGACGCCTTTGCGTGACCTGTCTCACATAAAGCGCCGCGTCTCCCGGCCTAGTCTCCGCCTCGACCACAAGGGGAGACATCAACATGCGTAAACTCATTCTCATCGCAGGATTCGTTCTCGCATCCGCCGCAGCTCAGGCTGGGGATCGAAGCTTGTCGCTGGGGGGCATCGAGCGGGCACCCGCGAAGGCCATCGATGCACCGAAAACCGCCGAAGTCCCGCAGCCGCCGGAACCGCCGAAATATGTCGAGCGGCCGGCGATCGAGCCCAAAGCCGAGACTGCGAAGGCCGAGACACCGAAGGCCGAGACGCCCAAGCTGGCAGCAAAGGTCCAACAGCCGGCCGCCGAGCGGTCGAGAGCCGAGCGCGGAAGGCCCGTTGCCCGGAGAACGGCGTTCATGTCCAGGAGCATGAAGCCGCGCCGCAGGCACCACTGGATCGAAGCGCGCATCGTCCGCGAGCTGCATCGGCACGGCATTTACTGGTAACATTGCCAAAGCAAAACGCGCCCCCGGGATTATTCCGAGGGCGCGTTTTGTTGAGTGACGCTTGAGCCGTTGGCTTACTGCGAAACCGTCTGCACCACGCTGCTGATCGGGCGGCTGGCAACCGCCGGCATCTTCTGATCCTTCACCAGCATCGCGTCATATTCGGGCAGGGTTTCGAGCTGCTCCTTGGCCTTCATCTGCACGACCTTGTAGCCGCCAGCCCTGAGGCGGCGCAGCAGCGTCGGCAAAGCGTGCGCCGTGCTCTTCTGCAGATCGTGCATCAGGATGACGCCCTTGCCCTGCTTGTCGAGCTTGGTCATGACGTTCTGGATCACCTGGTCGGGACCCGGCGATTTGAAGTCGTTGGAATCGACATCAACCGAAAACATCGAGATGTTGCGCGAGGCGAGATAGCCAAGCGCTCCTTGCGTGTGCGCAAGCCCCGGGAAGCGGAAGAACGGCGCGGGCGCCGTCCCCAACGTCATCTTCACCGCGCTAAAGCCCTTCTCGATCTCTTCCTTGACCTGAGCTTCGGTCAGTTTCTTGCTGTCGAGATGCGCATGCGACCAGGTGTGCGAGCCGATGGTATGGCCGGCAGCGGCGACCTGCTTGAGAATTTCCGGATGATAAGTCGTGTGCTTGCCGACGGGGAAGAAGATCGCCTTCGTGCATTCATCCGCAAGTGCCTTGAGCACGGCGGGCGTGGTCGGCCACGGGCCGTCGTCAAAGGTCAGCACGACCTCTTTGTCGGTCAGGAAGTCGAACTGCTTGTATTGCAGGAAGCCGAAGCCGGGCCCGCCGGTGGTGTCGATCACGACGGCGCGGCTGACGCCGAGCGCGTCGGGATTGGCGCAGGCTGCTGATGGCCGCGCCGGCAGCGGCGCGGGGAACGCCGCGGGAGCTGGCGCAAGGGTGGGGGCCGGCTTCGAGAGGGAGGCCGTGGTCTCGACGTCGTCCCTCAGTGCGGGTCTGGCTGCGGCAGGTGCCGGCAGTGGCTCGGCCGCGCGGGCGGCAACGGTTTGGGGGGCAGCCGCGTCGGCCCGCGGCGAGGAGGTCCAGTACCAAACGCCGGTGATCACCAGCGCCGTCACTACACTGGCCAGCATCAGGCCCAACGCATTACGCATCGCTACTCTTTCCACATACTCGGGGTACACACGCAACGGGCCATTAATGCCAACAATGTCTTAACGTCTCGCGAACAAGCGCGGGTTAGGACAGGGAAATGAGGGCGTTAAGCGCGAGTGAGGTCAGTCACAGTCGCCCCGCGGTTCCGGGCGCATGCTCCTGCCATCAACAACGGGCTCGTTTGCCGAGCCAACAGGAGCCGACAATGACCGCAGTGTTCTTCAATGCCGTTCGCAAGGTCAGTCTGGTGCTGGCCTTGACCACCTCTTTCGCCGCCGCTTCGTCGACCGCGAGCTTCGCCTTCACCTCCGAGCAGCAGCAGATGTGCACCGGCGACGCATTCCGTCTCTGCAGCTCGGAAATCCCGAATATTCCGAAGATCACCGCCTGCATGATCAAGCATCGCGCCGACCTGAGCGCGGGCTGCCGCACCGTGATGGATCGCGATCTCGCGGCGAAGAAGGGCAAGCTCGCCGCGCAATAGTCGGCCCACCGGCTCCCGGGAACGCTTGCGGCGATGCGACGCAGGCGTTTTTCGTTTCGCGGCGTTCACAACGCGAACGGGGCATTTCACCGTTCACAAATGCGTGCGGCCGGGATTTTGGCGCACTGGATTCCCGTTTGACGCGTTTTCCTGACGCGGACCGGTTCCAACCTCTCCAGAAAACGCTATAGAGCGCGCTGATCGCGTTTCCCGGCTACGAAGGCATAACAAATGACCAAGATCCTTTTCGTCATTCCCCTGATCCTGATGGCCTCAAGCGTGTCGGCACAAACAGAAAAAAGAGAGGGGCATGACGAGTGCGCGCGCGACGTCTCGCGGTATTGCCGGGCGCAGATGCAGGCTGGTGATCAGGTCATTCTGGCCTGCCTGAAGCAGAACCGCTCACGGATCAGCAAGGCCTGCCAGCGGAAGCTAGCGAGCGCCGGGCAGTAGAAGGCGCCGGGCGGCCGCGGCCTATCCCGCCCCATTGCCGTTGGTGCGGAGCGATTGATAGAAGTCGTAAATCAATAGCGCCATCACCAATACGCAGATGATGACCAGCGGCACCGCCTTGATCCACCAGAGCATGATGCCGAGAAACGCGCAGACGCCGGCAACGCCGATCAGTCCGGTGATGAAATTCGTCATCTGTCGCTCCCTGTTTTCGCGCGCCGCGCACTGGTCTTGGCATTGGTCTTGGCACTGGTTTTGGCAGGCGCGGCTCTGTCGCCGCCGCCCTTTCCGAGAGTTCTGACTAGCCAGTTGGCCGTCCGCAGGAGCCGCGCATCGTTGCCGCGGCGCCCGACCAACTGAACGCCAATGGGCAGGCCGCTTTCCGATTGCAGCAGCGGCAGGTTCACCGCCGGCGTGCCGAGATAAGTCCACGTCGAGCAGAACACGGGGTTGCCGGTAGTGTCGAGGCCACGCGGCGCCGGGCCCGGTGCAGACGGGGTCAGGATCGCGTCGTATTCGTCGAACACGCCGTCGAGCGCGGCGTTGAGCGGCGCGCTGCCGGCCAAGGCGCGCGTGTAGTCGACGGCCGCCACCATGCGGCCGCGCTCGATCAGCGCACGCAATACCTGGCTCAAGGATCCGTCGCCCTGCTCGAAATCACGATGCAGGTTGTGCGCCATCTCCACTTCCATGACGGTGCGGTGCATGTCGATGGCGCGGTCGAAGCTCGGGCCGATCTCGACTTCCGAAACGTGCTCGCCGAGCGCTTCCACCAGTTCGGCAAATGCCTCCGTGGTCACCTGCTCGACATGCTTCCATGCCGGTGAGCGCACGAAGGCGAAACGCGGCGGCAATGGCGGCTCGCTTGCCGCCATTTCGACAAAGCGGGGAGCGGCAAGGGGGCACGTATCCGGATCTTCCTCGTCGAAACCCGCAAGCGTCTGCGCCAGCAGTGCTGCATCGTCGACCGAGCGCGCAAACACGCCGACATGATCGAGTGCCCGCGACAGCAGTAGCGCGCCGCTCCGTGGAATGAGACCGTGTGTCGGCTTGAAGCCAACCACCCCGCAGAAGGCGGCAGGACGGATGACAGAGCCGTTGGTCTGCGAGCCGATGGCGCCCGGCACCATCAGCGCCGCAACGGCCGCGGCGGAGCCCGACGACGATCCGCCCGGCGTGTGAGCCGGGTTGTGCGGATTTCGGGTCTTACCGGGATTGAAATAGGCATACTCGGTCGTCACCGTCTTGCCGAGGATCACGGCCCCTGCCGCCCGCAGGCGCGCCACCGCCGCCGCATCGCGGCGCGGCGTGCGTCCGGCCCACAGGCTGGATCCGAATTCCGTCGGCATGTCGCCGGTATCGAAGATATCCTTGATGCCCAGTGGCACGCCATGCAGCGGGCCTGTGGCCTTGCCCTGCTTGCGACGGTCGTCGGCGGCCTCGGCCTGCCGCATCGCATAGTCGCGATCGAGGAATGCCCACGCCTCGATGTCGCGATCGGCCTCGTCGATGCGTTTCAAGCAGTCGGCGACCAGCTCCGCCGAACTGAGCCGGCCGTCGCGGATGCCGGCCGCCGCTTCCGCAAGCCCGAGCGCACTGAGACTCATGCGCATCCTTTCAGCGCTTTACCGGGCCGGCTCACCGCGATCCATAGAGATAGCTGGGCAACCACAACGCAAGTTCCGGGAAGATGTAGACCAGAGCCATGGTGAAGAAGACCAGGCCGACAAAGGGAAGCGCGCCGGAGAAGATGTCGGTGAGCTTCACTTGCGGCGGCGCCACGCCCTTCAAATAGAAGGCGGCCATCGCAACGGGCGGCGTATTGAACGCTGTCTGCGTGTTGAGTGCGACCAGGATGCCGAAGAAGATCGGATCGATGCCGTAGTTGGGAAGCAGCGGCAGGAAGATCGGCACGAAGATGATGATGATCTCGGTCCACTCCAGCGGCCAGCCGAGCAGGAAGATGATGATCTGGGTCAATAGCAGGAACTGGATCGGCGACAGATTCATCGAGGCGAAGAACTGCTCGACCACGGTCTGTCCGCCAAGGACGGCAAACACCGCGGAAAACGTCCACGACCCGATGAACAGGTAGCAGACCATCGCAGTGGCGCGCACCGTCAGATATACCGATTCCTTCATCATCGTGTAATTGAGCGAACGATAGGCGGCCGCCAGAACGATGCTCATGAGGGCACCTACCGCGGCCGCCTCGGACGGCGTCGCCAGGCCAAACAGGATCGCGCCAAGCACCGAAACGATGAGCAGCGCCAGCGGCAGGAATGACGTGGCGAGAGCCCAGATTACCGTGGAGATCGGCACATTGGTCTGCTCGGGCGGAAGCTTCGGTGCGAGCGCTGGATTGATGATCGCGCGCGCGATCGCATAGAGGACATAGAATCCGGCGAGCAGGAATCCCGGAAAGAACGCGGCCGCATAAAGCTTGACCGCCGAAACGCCGGCGGTAGCCGCATAGACGATCAGGAGAATGCTCGGCGGAATCAGGATGCCGAGGCAGCCGCCGGCGCAGACTACGCCTGCCGACAGCTTGGTGTCGTAACCGGCCCGCAGCATCGCGGGCAAGGCCAAGAGGCCCATCAGCGTGACGACGGCGCCGACGATACCGGTAGCCGTTGCGAACATTGCGCACGTGATCAGCGTGGCCACCGCCAGAGCGCCCGGCACGTTCTTCATCGACAATTGCAGCGAGTAGAACAGGCGGTCGAGAATGTTTGCGCGCTCGATCAAATAGCCCATGAAGAGAAACAGCGGGACCGCGACCAGCACGTCGCTCGACGTGACCTCGAACGTCTTCTGCACGAGCAGCGTGAAGATTCGATTCTGGAAGAATTCCTGACCGGGCGTGTAGTACGCGTAGTAGCCGAACGAGACGCCCATCGCCATCAGCGTGAAGGCGATCGGGAAGCCAAGCATGATGATGAAGATGAAAAGCCCCAGCATCAGCATGCCGAGTTGAGGGTCGGTCATGCGCCGGCTCCTTTCTCGGTCGGCTCCACCGCAGCCTGGTGCTGTTGATGCTCGCGGATGATGAGGCTCTCGGTTTCCTCGACGTCGTGCAGCCGTTGCGGCCATTGTCCGGTGCGGATGCACAGCACACAGCGGATGATTTCAGCGAACCCTTGCAGAAACAGAAGCAGGCCTGTGACCGGAATCAGTGCCTTCAGCGGAAACACCGGCACGCCGGCCGGACTGAAGATGCTGACTTCGCGGAAGCGCACCGACATATCGGCGTAGTTCCAGCCCGAATACATCAATGCCGCAATCGCCGGCAGGAAGAACAGAATGTAGAGAACGAGGTCCATCGTCGCCTGGGTGCGCGGCGACCACAGCCGGTAGACCACGTCGGCGCGCACATGGCCGTTGCGCGAGAGCGTATAGGCGCCGGCCATCAGGAACATCGCGCCATAGGTAATATAGCTGATGTCGAATGCCCAGGTGGTCGGCGCACGCAACACGTAGCGCATGAACACCTCGTAGCTGACACCGAGCGTGAGGACGAGAATCAGCCAGGCGAACGCCTTGCCGACCCATGTGCTGAGTTCATCGATGAAAAACAGAAATTTCCTCATGCGAGTTGAACTCGCGGCAAATCGCACATCCGGATGTCCCCCAGTTGCTGGCTGAGCGGCGCGTCAACCGCGCCGCTCATTATTCGTACCGCCGATAGCGGCCAGCGAGCTCGTCAGACCTTGAGCACACCCGGGAAATGATGCTCGAAGGCGCCACGATAGTCCGTCGCGTTGTTCATGTTGTAGTAAACCACGCGGCGCACCCATGCCTTCTGCGAGTCCATCACCTTCTTCATGAACGGATCCGAACCGAGCTGGGCGATTATGCCGTCCCATGCCTTGATCTGCGCATCGAACACCGACTTCGGCGTCCGCACGACGTTGACCTTGTCCTTGTTGATCAGTTCCTGCAGGTCCTTGGAGTAGTAGTCCATGCCTTTCCACTCGTTGGCCGATGACACGGCTTCCGCTGCATACTGCAGAATGGCCTTGTGCTCGGCTGGAAGTGCGTTGAACTTGGTCTTGTTGAACATGATCTCGAAGTATTCCGTCGCCTGATGGTGGCTGCCCATCATGTAGTTCTTGGCTACGTCCTGTGCGCCGAAGCGCCTGTCCGAGGTCGGGTTGTTGAACTCGAATCCGTCGATCACGCCGCGCTCCATGGCCGGCACGATTTCGCCGCCCGGAAGCTGCGCGACAGAGGCGCCCATCACCTGAAACAAGTCGGCGGCGAGACCCACGGTGCGGTACTTGAGCCCCTTCAGGTCGGCGTCGCTGGTGATCGGCTTCTTGAACCAGCCGAGCGGCTGGGTCGGCATCGGCATCGCGAAGAAGCTCTTGATGTTGACTTTCATGATCTGGGTCTGGAGTTCTTCGAACAGCTCCTTGCCGCCGCCGTTGTGAATCCAGCCGAGGCCTTCGTTGGCATTGAAGCCGAACACGGGCCCGGTGCCGAACAGCGATGCTGCCTTGTGCTTGCCGTACCAGTAGACGGTCACCGTATGGGCCGCGTCGATCTGGCCGCCATGCACGCCGTCGAATACCTGGAACGGATGCACGACCGAACCGCCCACCAGATAGTCGATACGCAGCCGGCCTCCCGCCATCTCGTTGACGCGCTTCACATAATCTTCGGCCATCTCGTTGAAGACGTCGGCCTTGCCCCACGAGCCCTGCATCTTCAGGGTCGCCGTCTGCGCCCGGCTGACTTGTGGCATCGCAATCGCCGCACCGCCGGCGGCCGCGGCCGTCAGGAAACGGCGCCGCGTCGTTTTTGTATCGCTACGCTTGCTCATGAGTTCCTCCCGGTTGAGATGTCGCCCGCTGTCGCCGCAGGCTTGTTTGTCTCCACGACAAGTCAAAGGCTTGCGCGGCATTTTGGCAAGCGGGAAGTGCGCAGGCTTCTTATGAATCGCTCAATTGGCAGGGTAACGTTGTTATTTCGCAGGCGCGAAGCAGGACCTGTTCGCGTTCGGCGGGGCGAATGCGCGCCGGCGTCTTGCACTTTAGTCGCAGGAAATGGGTGGCGCGGTGTCGGCAGGTACGCTGAAGTTTGGCTGATTTCCCGCGCCATTTCTGCGCCCAATAGCCGCGGTGCGGCACCCATATCGATGGGTCAGGTGCTGCTGCCTGCCGCGGTCGCCACCACCGGCAAGACCTCGTTGGCGGCGCGGTCGGGGGTATCTTCCTTCCAGCGGACCGAGCCGAACGGCCGCTCCAGCATGCGGCGGACGCGAATCGGCTGCGGCCCGAGGTGAAAGTCGATCGCGCGCTGGTGCAGCGCGCGCTCGGACTGCGTCGCACGGTTACGCTGGCGCAGATAATCGAGCCAGGTCGGGCAATGGTAGCGCTCGGTCCATAATTCGGGGTCGCCGATGTCGCGCGCGATCGACCAGCCATAGGCGCCGTTGCGCTGGCGGCTGAGCTGCACTTCCTGCATCACATTGTGAAACGCGCGCGCGTTGTCCTGCGCGACGCGATATTCGATCTCGACCACCAGCGGTCCGCTGCGCCCCGTGAGCGACAGCCGCACCTCGGGATCGGCAAGCAGTTCGGTGGCATCCTCGTTGCGCGCGCCGACCGGCGGCATGCGCAGCCAGATGCCGAGCAGGGGCGAGATCAGCATCAGGCCAGCCGAGACCAATAGCGCGATCTCCACGCCGGCGAGGTCGGTGAGGTGTCCCCAGCCCCAGCTTCCGACAGCGATGCCGCCGGCGATCGATGCCTGGAAAGCCGCCAGCGAGCGCCCCGCAACCCAGCGCGGCGCCGAAAGCTGCACGCCGATATTGAACAGGGCGACCGCCAGCATCCACACCGCGCCGGCGAGCACGAGCGCAATCGCCGTCAGGACCGCGTTGGTGCTCAGCGCGACCGCCGCGATCGCGCCGGCCATCGATATCGCGCAAGCGCGCACCGCGGCCTCGCCGCTCATGCGCCGCCGCACCTCGCCGATATTCAGCGCGCCGAACACCGCGCCCATGCCGAAGGCCCCGAGCATGATGCCGTAGGTTTGCGCGCCGCCATGCAGGAGATCGCGAGCGACCAGCGGCATCAGCGCCGAGACCGAGCCGCCGATGATGCCGGTGACCAGCGTGCGCGTCAGCACGATCTTGATCGACGGCGAATTGGTGATGTAGCGCACCCCGGAGACCATGGCGCGGTTGAGTCGTTCGCGCGGCAGGCGCGACGGCTCGTGGGCGCGATTCCATAGAAACATCACCACCATAAGAGGCAGATACAGCACCGCATTGACGGCAAACGCGGCCACGGCGCCTGATGTGGCGACCACGATGCCGCCGATCGCCGGACCGAAGCTGCGCGCAATGTTGTAGCTGATGCCGTTGAGTGCGACCGCCGCCGGCAGCGTCTCCGCCGGCACCTGCTCGGTCACCGAGGCCTGCCAGGCCGGCCCGAACAGCGCCATGCCGCTGCCGACGACGAAGCACAGCGCCAGGAGGATATTCGGCGTAACGAGGCCGAGCCACGCCAGCACCGTGAGCGCGGTTGCGCCGACAAGCGCGATGCCGAGCGAGACCAGCGCGACGATGCGGCGGTCGTGCATATCGGCGATGGCGCCGGCGGGCATCGAGATCAGCATGATCGGCAGCATCAGCGCGGTCTGCACCAGTGCGACCTTGTCGGCCGAAGCAGTCATCTGCGTCATCGCCCAGGCCGCGCCGACGCCCTGGATCAAAATCCCCAGGTTGGAAACGAGGCTGGCGAGCCAGATGCGCCGGAACACCGCGTGCCGCAACGGCGCTGCGATGCCATCTGTCGCAAGAAGCGAGCGTTTCGGCTGGTCGGTCATGATCGGTTCCGTTGGCGTTCTGTCACCGGCTTGATTCCGTTCGAATGTAAAGTGATGCCTGCGAAAGCCTCGGCCTGTCCAGTCGAAGCAGCACTATCGGCGGTGCTATCGCACAGCTAAGGTATTGAAAAGCAACGGAAGGTTTCGGAATGCGGCTGTCGCGGCGGTTAATTCTCAAGAGCGCAGGAGCGTTGCCTTTGCTGGCGGGCGGTCTTCCGCTCCTCGGACTGCAGGCGCGGGCGCAGACCGCACCGGCGGCCGTTCCGCCGATCCTGTTCGTGCATGGCAATGGCGACCATGCGGCACTCTGGATAACGACGCTGTGGCGAATGGAATCGAACGGCGTGCCACGCGAGCGAATGCGGGCGATCAATTTTACCGATCCTCTGGCGCGCACCGACGACAAGGTGGAGCAACCGAACCGTTCCTCGACCGAAGACCAGCGCCGCGAGCTCGGCGAGGCCGTCAAGGAATTGCAGCGTCGCACCGGTGCGGCGCGCATTGCCCTCGTCGGCAATTCGCGTGGCGGCTATTCGATCCGCAATTACATTAGAAATGGCGGCGGAGCTGATGTGAGCCACGCCGTGCTGTGCGGCGTTCCCAATCACGGAATCTATGATTGGGATGACGGCATCAATAACGAGTTCAACGGCCGCGGCCCATTCTTGCGCGGCTTGAACGAGGGCGATAGCGAGGCGACGCCGGGCACGGCGTTTCTCACTTTGCGCAGCGACGGCAACGACAAATATGCGCAACCCGACGGACGCTTCGTCGGCAAGCCGGGCACGCCGACCGGCGTGACATCAGATGGTCCTGCGCTGAAGGGCGCGACCAATCTGGCGCTCGGCGCGCTCGATCATCGCGAGGTCGCCTTTCATCCGCGTGCGTTTCGCGAGATCTATAAATCTATTGCTGGCGCAGAGCCGTCCCGAATCGAGATCGTGCCGGAAGCGGAAGTCAGACTGAGCGGGCTTGTGACGGGTACGCCGGGCGGCGTCGTCACCAACCGTCCGGTTTCCGGCGCGACGGTCGAAATCTATCGGGTCTCTCCCGAAACCGGCGAACGGATCGGCGGTCCGGTCCATTCTTCGCAAACCGGCGCCGACGGCCGCTGGGGCCCGGCGCAGGTCGAGGCTACCTGGTTTCTCGAAATCGTGCTGACGTCAGCGGGCTCGCCGACCACCCATTTCTACCGCTCGCCGTTCCCGCGCTCCTCCGAAATCGCGCATCTGCGCGCCGCGCGCCCGCTCGGGCCGGCCGATGCCGGCGCGGGCGCCGTGGTCCTGATGTCGCGCCCGCGGGGCTATTTCGGCCTGCCGCGAGACGTGGTGCTGATCGACGGCAAGGAGCCTGGGGACGTGAAATCCGGCGTGCCGACCGATTCGGTCACGATCTTGCGGCTTCCGGCGGCGGAACTCGGCAGGCCCGTGGTGACCATATTCAATACGGAACGGATCGTGGCGCGGGCCTGGCCGGCCTCGGAAAACCGGATTGCGGTGGCCGAACTGACTTATTAGCTGTTTCCTGACGGGTGCGCCTTTGTGGCGCCCGGATCGAATGCATAGTAGAGCCGTAGCCCGCATGAGCGACGCGATATGCGGGGCGTTGGTCCCGGATATCGCTACGCTCATCCGGGCTACGAGAGTGGCGCCGATGAGCATAGCCGAAGCCTACGACGTGACGGTTGCGCGAGCGCCGCTGGTGCCGCCGAGCCCGCCGCGGGCGCCCGACGATATGACGGTGTTCGGGCGGATGAAGGCGATCCGCGAAAGCCCGATCGGTAGCTGGGGCCAGCGGGCCTATGAGGAAGATATCGTCCAGGGCCGCTTCTTCGGTCGCAGCACGTTCATTCTCAACGCGCCGGATGCGATCAAGCATGTGCTGGTCGACAATTACGAAAATTATACGCGCACGCCAGCCGGCATCCGGGTGTTGCGTCCGATCCTCGGCGAAGGTCTTTTGATCGCGGAAGGGCGCGCGTGGAAGCATCAGCGCCGTACGTTGGCGCCGGCGTTCACGCCGCGCGCGGTGATGCCGCTCATTCCGCACATGCTGGCGGCGACCGACCAGACGGTCGCCAAGCTGAGAGCCGCCAGCAATGGACACGTCGACCTGCGCGAGGCGATGCAGCGGATGGCGCTCGAGATCGCCGGCCGCACCATGTTCTCGTTCGGGATGGATCGCCATGGCGCCGCCTTGCGCGATTTCGTGATGGAGTATGGCGAGCGGCTGGCGCGCCCGCATTTCCTCGATCTGCTGCTGCCATTGAGCTGGCCAAGCCCGCAGGACATTGCGCGCGGCCGCTTCCGCAAGCGCTGGACCGCATTCGTCGGCATGCTGATGGCCGAGCGCCGCGCCGCCGGCAAGCAGGAGGGCGCGCCGGCGCGCGATCTGTTCGACCTGATGGGCGACGCGCGCGATCCGGAAACCGGCGAGGCCTTCTCCGACGAACAACTCGGCGATCAGGTCGCGACCATGATTCTCGCCGGCCACGAGACGACGGCGACCGCACTGTTCTGGGCGCTCTATCTGCTGGCGCTCGATCCTGCCACGCAGGAGCAGGTGGCGAGCGAAGTACAGACCGCGTCCGTCAACGGCGCGTTCGATATCGAGCGGCTGAAATTCACCCGCGCGGTGATCGACGAAACGATGCGTCTCTATCCACCGGCGTTCCTGATCGCCCGCGCGGCGATCGGGCCGGATACGATTGCGGGTCTGCCGGTCAAGAAGAAGGACGTCATCCTGATCGCGCCGTGGCTGTTGCATCGGCACGAAAAACTGTGGCGCGATCCGAGCGCGTTTATCCCGTCCCGCTTCATGACGGGAACGCCGCCCGACCGCTTCGCCTATCTGCCGTTCGGCGTCGGCGCCCGCGTTTGCATCGGCGCGCATTTCGCGCTGGTCGAGGCGACGCTGGCTCTGGCGAAGATGATCGGCGCGTTTCGCGTCACGCTGGCCGACAAGGATCCGGTGATGCCGATCGGCGTGGTGACGACGCAGCCCGACCGTTCGCCGATGTTTGCCATCACGCCTCGGTAGTCTGTTTGTGATCGGGGATTGTCGGACCGCGCGAAGAAAATGCGTCAGAGAAGCAAGCGCACCTTGCGCCGTCGCTTTGGGAGCGTCATCTAGGTTATCATCATGAGCGATACTCAGGCCCAGTTCGCAGTCTTGAAGCAGACCGCCGATTCCGCGGTGGTCGACGCCATCTCGCAATTGATCGCCACGGGCGAGGACCGCGAGCTCAACCGCATCAACCTGCTGGATTTCGCCGCGCGCTATGGGCTGGACGAGGAAAAGGTCATCTCGGCCTTCCTGCATTCGGCGCGGCTCGGGCTGTTCGATCTCACCTGGAATGTGCTGTGCCCCGGCTGCGGTGGCGTGCTCGGCGCGCACAACACGCTGAAATCGCTGCGCCACGACGATTACAATTGCGCGCTATGCGCCCAAGGTTACGAGGCATCGGTCGACGATCGCGTCGAGGTCGCCTTCACGGTCAGCCCGCGCGTCAGGCGCATAGCCGCGCACGATCCCAATACGCTGTCGATCTGGGAATATAACCGCCAGATGTTCTGGAGCTCGGGGATGGACCTGAGCGAGGAATCGATCAAGCGGCTCATCGATGAAGTCTCGCTCGAAGCCATCGAGTTGCCGGCGGGCGAAAAGGCGGTGCTGTCGCTGCAACTGCCCAATCAGTTCGTGATCGTGTTCGAGCCGGTGACGCATTCGGCGCATTTCTTCGATGTTCAGGGCGAACCGACCCGCGAACGGCAGCAATTTTCGATCGTCTTCAACAAGCTGCACGCGCCTACGGGCTCGACGGTGATGCGGCCGGGACCGCTGCGGCTGTCGCTAGACAATCAGACCGACCACCGGGTGCTGCCGGCGGTCTGGGTCGCCAACGACACGCTCCATGAGCTGCTCGGCAAGCGCAAGCCGATCCTGACTGCCAAGCGGATGCTGTCCAACCAGACTTTTCGCGACGTCTTCAAGGCGGATAATCTCAACGTCGATCAGCGCCTCAAGATCACCTCGCTTACCTTCCTGTTCACGGACCTCAAGGGCTCCACCGCGCTCTATGAGCGGGTCGGCGATCTCGCCGCCTTCGACCTGGTGCGGGCGCATTTCCACGCGCTGCTCGAAATCATCGCCTCGGAGAAGGGCGCGGTCGTGAAGACGATCGGCGATGCCGTGATGGCGACTTTCATCAGGCCGGAACATGCGATCGTGGCGGGCCTGCGCATGCGGGCGGCAATGGCGACGCTGAATGCCGAGCGTGGCCGGGAGGACCTGATCATCAAGATCGGTATCCACGAGGGGCCATGCCTCGCGGTGATGCTGAACGAGCGACAGGACTATTTCGGTCAGACCGTCAACATCGCTTCAAGGGTGCAGCACCTGTCGACCTCGCAGGAGATCCACATCACCGGCCCAATTATCGAATCGCCGGCCGTTGCCACCATTCTGGAGAAAGAGGCGATCAGGCCGATCCAGAAGGAAGCGGCGCTGCGCGGCATCGCCGACAAGGTGATGGTGTACGAGATACCTTAATTCTACTGTATCATAATTTCTCAAACCCTCATCCTGAGGAGCCCGCGAGAAGCGGGCGTCTCGAAGGATGTAGGCCAGCGACAGGCCTCATGGTTCTCCGGCGATGCGAAGCATCGTCCGGAGACGCGCGGAGCCTGTCATCGGGCCGCGCTATGCGCGGACCCGTTGGCGCTCCTCACCATGAGGGTTTATCACGCAGTGAGATTAACGGGCGCTACTCGATCACGATCTCGCCGGTCATGCCGAGCTCGGCGTGGGTCTTGCCGTCGCCGGTCTTGATGTCGCAGCGCAGATCGTTGACGCGGCCGGCTGCGACCGGCACCAGCCACCATTCGGCGGATTGTCCCGGATAGACCTCGATCTCGCGAATCGCGCCCTTGAATTCGGCGAGCGTAACGGTCTTGCCGTTCTGCTGCTGCGTCACCTGCGCCTTGCGCGTGAACACCATCTGCGAGAACGCGTGCGAGGTGAAGTAGTGCGGATCGTTGCTCGAATTGCGGAGGATCAGCTTGTAGAGCTTGCCGGTTTCGAACTTGAGTTGCTTCGGCGCGAATTCGTGTTTGCCGGGCGAGCCGAGATCGACCGTCACCTCGATCGGCGTCTGTCGCGACAGGTCACCTGCCGCAAGCGCTGCTCCGGAAGCGATTCCCAACACAACGGCAGCGCCAAGTGCGAAGCGCAAGGAGGTCATGGTCGTTTCCTTCTTTGAAAATAGCTTGCTGAAACAAGGAGTTCTTCCTTAGTGCAAATGCGAATGATTTGCAATTAGATATCGACCGGCTGCCTGCGGCGAATCGCCCAGTCGGCCTTTGGCCGAGGTCGTGTCTTACCGAAGCGGCAAGGTTTACATGCCTTGAACCGGTCCCCTCCCAACAGAAAAGCGAAAGCGCGCCGTTCGCCGCGGCGGTTTTGGGCGCTGCCCAGGTTTCACGCAGATGTTTTCCGTCACATTCAACGTGACGCCGATTTAATCCGCACGCCTTGTCAGCCACCCATCGCGCGGATTGCGAAGGCGAGGTCTTCGACCCATATTCGCTCGACAGCTTCTTCGAATTTGCAGGTAGATTGATGCTCGACGGACTGCGCCAATTCATTGCCGACATCGTTGCACCCAGCGCGGATCAGGATTTCGCGTTCGACGATACCGGATATCTCCTCGCGGCGACTGCACTACTGGTCCACGTCGTCTCGCTCGACGGCGAGCCGAGCGTGATCGAGAAGCGCAAATTGCACAGTTTGATCGAAAGCCGCTTCAAGCTCGATCCAGGGACGGCGGATCATTTGATCGCGTCGGCGACACGGGCCGAAGGCGATGCGGTCGATCTCTATCGTTTCACCAGCGTCATCATGCGTTCGGTGAACGAGGAGGGCCGGCTTCGCATCATCGAGATGATGTGGGAACTGGTATACGCGGACGGCCAGGTCAGCGAGTTCGAGGATAACGTCGTCTGGCGCGCGGCTGACCTGCTCGGCATTTCCTCGCGCGACCGGATCGACCTCAAGCATCGGGTGGCTGAGCGGCAGCCGGTCTCGTCCGCAGGTGCGGCGAAGGCCGAAGACGCAGCAATGTGACAATGAGCGGCGCAGCCACGCATCATTGCAGATGACGAAACTTTAATGTGCGCCGCAATCGGCTGCGGCAGCGCGCGATGGGCCTGAAAACATAGAAACTTCAGCGCATGGAGCTAGGCCGGCCTGGCGCCATATTTGGGGGATGGGCTTGCGCCAGACCGCGCGCCTATGCTCTCGTTCCCGTGCTGCAGCATAACCCTGATTTGATTTTAAGAGCATTCAACCGTGACCGAGCGTGTGACGCTGATTACCGGTGCATCGGCGGGCATAGGCACCGAGCTGGCGCGCGTTTTTGCATCGAAGGGTCATCGCGTGGCGCTGGTGGCGCGGCGCGCTGATCGCCTGGAAGCGTTGGCGATGGAAATCAAGGCGGCCGGCGGGGCGGCGCCGATCGTCATTCCCTGCGACCTTGCGCAACCCGATTGCGGCGACAGGATTGCCGAAGCCTTGACCGCCTCCGGGGTGGAGGTTGAATACCTCGTCAACAACGCCGGATTTGGCGTCTTTGGCAGAGCAATCCAGCGCGACCGGTCCAACCAGCTTGAGATAATCGCCGTCAATATCCGCGCGCTGACCGACCTGTCACTGCGGTTCTCCGATCACCTGATCCGCAATCGCGGCGGCCTTCTTAACGTCGGCTCGATCGCGGGTTTTCTGCCGGGGCCGGGAATGGCGGTCTATTACGCGTCCAAGGCCTATGTGTTGTCGTTCACCGAAGCCATGCGCGCAGAACTGGCGCCGCATGGCGTGCGCGTGACGGTGTTGTGTCCGGGACCCGTGCCCTCGGAATTTCAGGCGCGCGCCGGATTTAGACCCGGCTATGATTCGTCGATCCTCAATATGTCGTCGGCCGATGTCGCGCAGCAGGCCTACAGCGGATTGATGGCGAACAAACGGGCAGTGTTGCCGGGCCTCGGCATCAAGATTGTGCCGTTCATGCTCCGGCTGTTTCCGCGCTCCTTTATCCTCGGGGCGATCGGCCGCTTCCAGCTCCGCCAGCGCTGAAGAAACCCCGGGATTTCCGGGCGTTCTTGCCCGTTCGCACCGCGGCCAGCGCGCTCACCGCATCTGGCCCGCGGTTTGCTTACATTTTTGCATGTGTGCGTGAACTCACCCGAAATTAATACTCACTTAGGTATGGTTTCGATTCGAGACACCTGAGCAACGTCGATGTCGTTCCGGTCGAGCAAGAATGGCGACAACATCGTGCCCTTTCGGGGCAGCGAGGCGCTGACTGCGCCAGACGCCGCATCCCTGCCACCCGTTCTGATCGTGCTCCATCAGGAAAGCTCGACGCCCGGCCGGGTCGGCAACGCACTGCGGGCGCTCGGCTATCCCCTCGATATCAGGCGTCCGCGGTTCGGCGACCCGCTGCCTGAAACGCTGGCCCAGCATGCCGGCGCGGTCATCTTCGGCGGCCCGATGAGCGCCAACGACTCCGACGACCATGTCCGCCGCGAGATCGACTGGATCGAAATTCCCTTGCGCGAGCGGCGGCCATTTCTCGGCATCTGCCTGGGCGCCCAGATGCTTGCCAAACAGTTGGGCGCGCCGGTCGCGCCGCATCATGAAGGCCGGGTCGAGGTCGGTTACTATCCGATCCGCCCAACCGCCGCCGGTCACGCGCTCTGTTCAGACTGGCCGGAGCGCGTCTACCATTGGCACGGCGAAGGATTCCAACTGCCTGATGGCGCCGAACTGCTTGCCGAAGGCGATGACTTTCCGGTGCAGGCGTTTCGGCACGGCCACGCGTTCGGCTTCCAGTTTCATCCCGACGTCACCTACGCCATGATGCATCGCTGGACCACGCGCGGATGCGTGCGGATGGATTCGCCAGGCGCGCAGCCGCGTCACCTTCACTTCGAAGGCCGCGCCGTGCACGACGTCGTCGAACGGGCGTGGCTGAAGAATTTCATTGCAGGCTGGATCGTGCGCGCGTCGCACGCGGCTCTGCTGGAAGCGGCCGAATAGCCGCCACGCGGAATTTGCCCGCGCGTCCGAACGTCTTTCAAAAACCGCTGATGTGATAGTGTCGCGCTCCTGAGCCCGCACGGCAATGACAAGAACGACAGGGAGACCCGCGGTGACCTATCAGCATATTCTCTACGAGGTGAGCGACAAGATCGCGACCATCACGCTCAATCGCCCCGACCGCATGAACGCGTGGACCGCGACCATGGAGCGCGACGTGCGTCACGCGATGGAGGCCGCCGGCGCCGACGACGATGTCCGCGTCATCGTGCTCACCGGCGCCGGCCGCGCCTTCTGCGCAGGTGCCGACATGGAGGCGTTGCAGGCCATCGACCCCAGCGAGATCAGGCGCGGCGAGAACATTCCGCCCTTCGACATGAACCGCCGGGCGGACTGGCAGACGCGCTACGCCTATTATCCGGCGATCCCAAAGCCCGTGATCGGCATGCTCAACGGCGCAACCGCCGGCATCGGCCTGGTCCACGCGCTCTATTGCGACCTGCGCTTTGCGGCCGACAACACCGTCTTCACCACCTCGTTTGCGCGCCGCGGGCTGATCGCCGAGCACGGCATTAGCTGGATGCTGCCGCGCATCGTCGGCCACGCCAATGCGCTGGATTTGCTGATGTCGGCGCGGCGGGTCTCGAGCCAGGAAGCGTTACGGATCGGGCTGGTCAACCGGATCTATCCGCCGGATCAGTTGCGCGAGCAGACGTATGCTTACGCCCGCGATCTCGCCGATTTCGTCTCGCCCAGCGCGATTTCGGTCATCAAGCGCCAGCTCTACGACGTGCCGTTCCAGACGCTGGCAGAAGCCACCATTGATGCCAACCGCGAAATGCAGATCGCCCTGAGGGGGAGCGATTTCCGGGAGGGGGTAGCGAGTTTTGTGGAGAAGCGGCCGCCGCGGTTTACGGGGAAGTGAGGGGAAGGGTTTGCTGCAGGAGGCTTGCCTAGGCCCGTCTTCGCCCTTCGGGCTACGCCGGGCACCACGCCTCGCCCTTCGGCCAACACGTGGCTGCGCCACGCGTAGCCCGAAGGGCGAAGCATGGTGGAGCCAGGCGGGATCGAACCGCCGACCTCGTCATTGCGAACGACGCGCTCTCCCAGCTGAGCTATGGCCCCGTCGCGACCGCCTCGACATCGTCCGAAGCAGCCGACAATCGGCGCCATTTACAGTCCGGCCCAAGGCCAAGTCAAGAACGGTGAAAGTACCGATTTTGGCGTGATTTTGCCGGGAACTTCCCTTGTTTGCGAGAGGATGAACCGATATCTAGCTGTTTATCCCTCCTCGCGAGCTCCCCCTCCCATGCGTGCCATCCTCGACATCGTCATCATTGTCCTTGACCTATACGTCTGGCTTTTGATCGCCGCGGCCATCCTGTCCTGGCTGATTGCCTTCAATGTCGTGAACACGCGCAACGGGTTCGTCGCGGCGGTAGCCGAATTCCTGTACCGGATCACCGAGCCGGCGCTGGCGCCGATCCGCCGGTTCATGCCCAACCTGGGTGGGCTCGACATCTCGCCGATCATCCTGATCCTGGTCATCATGCTCATCCAGCGGGTAATTCTCTACTACATCTATCCCAACGTCATCTGACCGCGAGCACTGATAGCTGACGGATGCCCGATGGATCCCTGGCGCTACTCCACCGACGGCATCAGTGTCGCGCTGCGGGTGACACCGCGCGGCGGCCGCGACGATATCGATGGCATTGAGACGCTCGCTAACGGCCGCTCGGTGGTGAAGGTTCGCGTCCGCGCCATCGCCGACGGCGGCGAGGCCAACCGTGCGGTCACGGAACTGCTGGCGAAGGTACTCGGCGTCCCGAAGGCGAGGGTGAAGATCCTGTCGGGCATGACCTCGCGCATCAAGCAGGTCGCCATTGACGGCGATCCCAAAATTCTCGGCGAAACGCTGCGAAGGGTAGCCGCCGCCAAAGCATGATCCGGAGCCGGAGGCCGCGTTAGCGCAAAGTGAGAACCGGTTTTTCGAAAAGATCATGCGTCAAAACGAAGACGAAGGATTTGAGATGACGGCACGCATTATCGACGGAAAGGTCATTGCGGCGGAGCTTCGCGCCCGTGTCGCGGAAGAGGTCGCGCGGGTCAAAGGCGAGCATCACGTCATACCGGGCCTTGCCGTGGTTCTGGTCGGCAACGACCCCGCCAGCGAGGTGTATGTCCGCAGCAAGCAGACCCAGACCCAGACCGCCGGCATGGTCTCTTTCGAGCACAAACTGCCCGCCGACGTCGCGCAGGCCGACCTCCTGGCGCTGATCGCAAAGCTCAACCGCGATCCCGCCGTGCACGGCATTCTCGTGCAATTGCCGCTGCCGAAATCGCTTCACACCGAAACCATCATCAACGCGATCGATCCCGCCAAGGATGTTGACGGGCTGCATCCCAACAATGCCGGCCGGTTGGCCGGCGGCTTTGCCGCGCTGTCGCCGTGTACGCCGCTCGGTTGCATCATCCTGACCAAGAGCGTGCATGCCTCGCTGGAAGGCATGAACGCGATCGTCATCGGCCGCTCCAACCTGGTCGGCCGCCCGCTGGTGCAATTGCTGCTGAATGAAAATGCGACGGTGACGATCGCGCATTCGCGCTCAAGGGACCTGCCGCAACTCTGCGCGCGCGCCGATCTGGTCTATGCCGCGGTCGGCAAGCCCGAGATGGTGCGCGCCGACTGGATCAAGCCGGGCGCCACCGTGATCGACGTCGGCATCAACCGCCTGCCGGGTGCCGAGGGCAAGACCCGGCTGGTCGGCGATGTCGCGTTCAAGGAAGTGGCCGAGGTTGCGGGTGCGATCACGCCAGTGCCGGGCGGCGTCGGCCAGATGACGGTGGCGTGCCTGTTGGTGAATACGCTGCGTGCGGCCTGTGCGATTCACGGGCTGCCGAGGCCGGGGGTGTGACCGCTGTCATTCCGGGGCGATGCGTCAGCATCGAACCCGGAATCTCGAGATTCCGGGTCTGGTGCTTGCGCACCATCCCGGAATGACGATTACGCCGTCATCCCGCGCTGTTCTCGAAGCCGCCGATAGAACCGAATCACGTCCGGTCGCTCGCGCGGCGATTCCTACTTCTTCTTCGCGCGCTCGATGCCTTCCAGGATCAGGCGGTGGGCGTCCTCGGCGCCGCACCAGCGCAATACCTTCACCCATTTGCCCTTTTCGAGGTCCTTGTAGTGCTCGAAGAAGTGCTGGATCTGCTGCAGCGTGATGTCGGGCAGGTCGTTGTAGTTCCGGACCTTGTCGTAGCGCTGGGTAAGCTTTGAGGACGGCACGGCGATGATCTTCTCGTCGCCGCCGGCCTCGTCTTCCATCAGCAAGACGCCGACCGGCCGCACGCTCATCACGGCGCCCGGGACAATGGCGCGCGTATTGGCAATCAGCACGTCGCAGGGATCGCCGTCACCGGACAGCGTGTGCGGGATGAAGCCGTAATTGCCGGGATAGCGCATCGCCGTATAGAGGAAGCGATCGACCACCAGCGTGCCGGCTTCCTTGTCCATCTCATATTTGATCGGCTCGCCGCCAACGGGCACCTCGATGATGACGTTGACGTCGTGGGGCGGATTTACTCCGATCGGGATGGCGTCAATGCGCATAAAGGGCTCCGCTTTGCGTTAAGGGGCGCGCCCGGAATCAAGCGCGCGTCCGGGTCCGTTTAGACCCGCAGCGGAGCAGGGGAAAGCCGAAATTAGGCTCAGTTCGTCCAGGCGAATGCGACTTTATCGAGCGATTTGGCCCCGAACTTCTCCGAGGACCGGGCCACCATGCGACCGCCGAGCGCGCGGTAGAATTCGGTCGCCGGATCGTTGTCGGATAGCGCCCAGATCACCATGCTCTTCAGCCCGCTCTGCATCAGATCGCGCCGGGCGGCAGTGAACAGGCGGCGGCCGAAGCCGAGGCCCTGGAATTCCGGCCGCAGATAAAGCTCGTAGATCTCGCCTTCGAAATGCAGGCTGCGGGCGCGGTTGCGGCCGTAATTGGCGTAGCCCGCGACCTTGTCGCCGAACACCAGCACGCTGACGCGGCTGCCCTTGCGGATTGCGCTGTCCCACCATTGCGGGCCGCGACGGTTAATAAGTTTTTCGAGCTCGGCGCCGGGAATGATGCCCTGATAGGCGGAGCGCCAGGCTTCATCATGGGTAGACGCCACCGCGGCTGCATCCGCAGCCTTGGCCGGTCGAACCTCGATCAGGGTTGTGCTCATATCCTGATCAAAGCAAGTCGGCGGGCCGGCTTCAAGGTCCATCGTTAATTATCGGTTAACCTGTGGATTTTCGGCATCAGTTTCGTGTTCTTCTGTACCGAAAGAGGACAAGGTGGCTGTCTCATCAGGTGTTTCGCCGAGGCAATGGGTGGCGAAATCGTTGTTAAAATCATCCAACCAAATGGCTGGGTGAAATCCGTTCACGGAAAAATGCCCAGGATTTGATTCGCCGACGGTATTCTGTTGGTGACTTCGCAATACGCCCTTCCCTCGGCTGCACCAGGCCAGTTCATGCGTCCCCTGAACCTGCTTCCTGCGCTGGTCCTCGTTGCCGCGCTCGGTGTGAAGGCTGCCGCCGCGCAGCCCAATCTTGGCGCGCAAGGCCAGGAAGGCGAGCCTCACCGGCTGCAACAATGGATGGTACCCGCTCCCGATCCTGTCACGTCAGCGCACGCGGTGCTGTTCAGGCCGCCGGGCAAGGGGCCGTTTCCGCTTGCCGTGATTGCGCACGCCTCGACCCAGAACGTGTTGCGACGGGCGCAGATGCCGCAACCGGAATACCGCGCGCTCGCCGGATGGCTCGTGACGCGCGGTTTTGCCGTGCTGATTCCCGAACGCCCGGGCCACGGCGCGACGGGCGGAAAGTACCTGGAGGATCAGGGCGGCTGCGACGAGGCTGATTATGCCAAGTCTGGCCGCGCCACGGCGGATGCGATCGCCGCTGCCACCGACTTCATACGCAAGCAGCCCTTCATCCGCGCCGAGGGCATGGTCGTGATCGGCCATTCGGCCGGTGCCTGGGGTGCACTGGCGCTGGCCGGCGAAGATCCAAAGAACGTTGCTGGCATCATCGCGTTCGCGCCGGGGCGCGGCGGGCATGCCGATGATTCTTCCAACCGCGTCTGCGCGCCGCACACGCTGATGGCTGCCGCCGGCGAGTTCGGCAAGACCGCACGCGTGAGGGTGACCTGGCTGGTGGCTGCCAATGACAGCTACTTTTCGCCCGCGTTCTCGCGTCAACTTGCCGATGCGTTTCGCGCCGCCGGCGGCAAGGCCGATTTTCGCGTGCTGCCGGCACATGGCAGTGAAGGCCACTGGCTGGTGGAAACCGGCGGCGGTGTAAACCTTGCCGGACCTGAACTCGATCGCGCTTTGAAGGCGCGGTCCCGTACCCCGGCGGCCAAGCGATGACGCGTGGAGCGAACGCAGGCTGATGATCTCGCTCGGGCTCTATGCGGTGGCGGGACTGTTCTGGGTGCCGGTCGTCTTCATGCAGATCGAAATGCGCGATCTTGCGCGCAAGGCGCGGAGCAAAACCGAGAGTTGCCGTCGCGCTATTCCGCACTTTTCCACCGCTGGTTTCTGTTTGGGATTCCCGGGTTTGGCGCGGCCATGGCTATTCTCTGGCTGGTGATCGCCAAACCGTTCCAGGCAGCATGAACGCCGACATTCGAAAAATCCTCGTGCTCGGCGCCTCCGGCCTGATCGGCCGCCTCGTGACCGACGATCTGCGCGGGAGAGGATTTCGCGTGGTTGGCGTCGCCCGAAGATTATCCGCTTCGCAGAAGAACGGCGCGCTCGATCTCGAACTGCCGCTCATGTCGATGGATGCGGCGGCGATGGCGCGGCTGCTGCGCGATCACGGCATCGGCCTCGTCGTCAATTGCCTCGGCGTGCTGCAGGACGGCCCCGGCAGCGACACCGCCGCCGTGCATCGCGAATTCGTCGCGCGGCTGTTGCAGGCGATCCGCGAAAGCCGCCTCGCGATCCGGCTGGTGCATATCTCGATTCCTGGCGCCGCCGAGACCGACGCCACTGCCTTCAGCACCACCAAGCGCGAGGCCGAACGGCTGATCGCTGAATCGGCCGTCCCGTACACGATCCTGCGGCCGGGTTTCGTGGTGGCGTTGGCCGCCTATGGCGGCAGCGCCATGCTGCGCTCGGTCGCAGCGCTTCCGATCGATCTTTCGCCCGCCGAACGGCTGACGCCATTCCAGCCGGTCGCCATGGAGGATATCGCGGCGACGATTGCCTGGCTCGCCGCGCGCGATCCCGGCGAGGCGAACGCGGTGACGTGGGACCTGATGCAGGAGCAGCCGGTCACGCTCGGCGACGTGATCGACCAATTTCGCGAGGTGTTCGGCACCGGCAGGTGGTGGCGCATTGTGATGCCGGCATTCCTGCTCGATCTCGGCGCCAGGCTCGGCGACCTCGCGAGCTTGCTCGGCTGGACGCCGCCGATGCGGACCACGGCGATCGCGGAGCTGCGGCGCGGCGTCAGCGGCAGCCCCGCGGGCTGGATGGCCGCCACCGGCATCATCCCGAAGACGATTGCGCAGATGGCGGGAAGACGCGTGGCGACCATCCAGGACAAATGGTTCGCCCGGCTGTTCCCGATCAAGGCGCTGATGATTGCAAGCCTCGTGCTATTCTGGGTCGTCTCCGGCTTCATTGCGCTGGTGATTTCCTACGACGCGGCGGCCGGAATCCTGCGCAGCCACGGCTTTCCGCCGGCGCTCGTCGCACCCATAACGGTGGGCACCAGCCTGATGGATATGACCATCGGCGTGCTGATCGCGTTCCGCCGCACCTCGGCATTTGGCCTGGTGGCGGGTATCATTGCCTCGCTCGGCTATATGATCGGCGCCGCAATCCTGACGCCGGACCTCTGGATCGAGCCGCTCGGCGCGTTGGTGAAGACGGGACCCGCGGTCGTGCTGATGCTGGTGGCGCTGCTGACATTGGATAACAGATAGCGTTTCCGAGCGAAGCATGCCCTCGGACTTGATCCGTGGGTGGGAACCGGTTCGCGTGAAGGAAACGCGTCCAAACAAAGAATGTGCATGAACAGCCGATGGCCCGATGATGACGTGATCCTCTATGACGGCGTCTGCGTCTTCTGCTCGCGCTGGGTCCGCTTCGTGGCGAAACGCGACGTCGAGCGGGGGTTTCGTTTTACCGCGATCCAGTCGCCCTATGGCACACGACTGGCGCAGGCGTTTGGTATCGACCCTCATGATCCCGATACCAACGCGGTGGTGCATGGAGACGTCGCATATCTCAAATCGGACGCCGCTTTGACAGTACTCGGCATGCTGCCGGGCTGGCGATGGACGCGCCTGCTGTTTGCTGTACCGAAGCCGCTGCGCGACGCGGTGTACAGCCTCGTGGCGAAAAACCGCTATCGGATATTCGGGAAGTACGAGGAATGCTTTGTGCCCGACGCGGAGATGCGGGCAAGGGTGATGGAGTAGGAAAGAACGTCGCCTCAGCCGTCATTGCGAGGAGCAAAGCGACGAAGCAATCCATCCATCCGTTATGCTGCGCGATGGATTGCTTCGCTTCGCTCGCAATAACGGCGTAGACGTCAGCGCTTCGTCGTCGCAGCCAGCACTTCCCTCGCCGCGCGCTCACCCGAATCCCTTGCGCCATGCGCGGTCGAGAAGAACTCCGGCGAGGTTGCCTCGCCCGCAAAGAACAGCCGGCCATCTACGGGCGCGGCGAGGACCTCGCGATCTCCCGCATGTCCCGGCAGCGCGTGTGAATAGGAGCCGCGGGCGAAGGGGTCATGCGCCCAGCGTGACTCCGCGAGCGGCTTCAGCTTGCGGCGAAAATCGTTGCCGAGGATCGAGACGATCTCGTCGATGCTTGCTGCGGCCAGCGCACCAGGGCCGGCGTCCTCCAGCGATTGCGCGAAACGGCCGCCGAAAAAGCCTTCAATGCAGGGCTGGCCGAATGGGCGGATGTGATAGGTGCCCATTTCGGTGCGCATGGTAGCGGCGCGCAGATTGCCCTCTACGGGCAGCGCTTCCGGCTCATCCACTGCCAGCGTCACCTTGTCGGCGAGGCCAAGCGGCAGGCCGCGCGCGGCATCGACCTTTTCGGGCAATGGCGGGTGAAAGCGGATCGCCTCATCGGCGATCAGGCTGGTCGGCACCGTGATGATCACCTTGTCGGCAGTCAGCGTGCCGCGCGACGTCTCGATGCGGACGCGCTTGGTGGAATGATCGATCAGCGTCACGGCGCAATCGAGCGCAAGCGGGCACGTGGCGCCATAGGCCGCTATCAGCGCGCCATAGCCGCGGCGGACGCGCCAGTTGATGTCGGTATCTTCATAGGCGTCCATGTCGAGGATCGAGACCTGGTCGAGCTCGCAGCCGTTGACGTAAGTCGAGATCGCATCGATCATCGGGTTCCAGCGATTGCCGGGCTCAAGATAAAGGCTTGCGGCGCAGTCGCGACCACTCTTCCCGGCTTCCGCCGCTGCTACTTCGGCGCGATCGTAGAACGCATTGAGCGCGTGCATGAAGTCGTCACGCTCTGCCTGCGGAAACGCCTTGCCGTGAGCGCGCTCGCGCCAGGGCGGCAGTGACCTGTTGATCTCGAAACCGAGCTGTTCGGCGATTTTGACAAAGGAGTTCTCATCCGCCGAATGCAGCCAGCCGCAGCCGACGTCGAAGGTGACGTCAGGCGAGGCCATGATGGTGTGCGCGCGGCCGCCGACCCGGTCACGCGCTTCGAGCACGATGACGGAGAGGCCGGAATTTTTCAGTGCGTTCGCCGCGCCGAGCCCGGCGGCACCGGCGCCAATGATGGCGACATCGACTGAGGAGGGGAGAGACGTCATGCGGCAGGCTCTAGCACGTTCGTCGCGAAGCTAGAAGCCGGCCCTTGACGAGGGGCGATGCCGGGTCGGCGATCCGGGCGCGTTCGCGCATCGATCCGCAAGCGGACGTCGGCCGCGGCGGGCAGTTGATGCGACGCTGTGGAGACGCTGTGGAAACGATGGGATCACTTGCGCCTCGTTCTGTAGTTGTGTTGAATACAACATTCACTTGTCTCATTTCAGATATGGATTTCAGCCATGGCTACGTTGGATCCGGCTACGAGACGCAAGCGAACCGCCGTTCTCGTCGTTCACGGCATCGGCAGCCAGCGCGCCCTGGAGACAATGCGTGGGGTGATACGGGGCATCTGGCTTGATCGCAACAACCCGGCCGACAAGGACAAGCGGGTATGGACGCATCCGCAAAAGGATGGCGCCGATATCGATCTGTCCGTCATGACGACCAACAAGGTGCCGGGCTCGAAAGATAATCGCAGCGTCGATTTCCACGAACTGTATTGGGCGCATCTGATGAGTGAAACCAGGGCGGTTGCGGTGCTGCTCTGGCTGTACGAGCTCTGCCGGAAGGGTCCGATCATGAAGCTCGGCATGAACGGGCTCTGGTGGGCAGCGGCCATTTTCCTGTGCCTGATGAATCTTTCCTTCGCAGTGCTGGTGCTGCGGGGCATCTTGCTGTTCTCGGGAAACAGCGCGCAGATCATGCTGGTGGCGCCGTTTCTGCTGCTCGTCGCCAGTATATTTGTCGGTTTTGCCGTGGCGTGCCGGTGGCTGGCGTTCCGGCTCATCGTCCTGTTTGCAGTTCTATTGGCGGGCGGAGGCCTGCTGGCCCTCGGCTACTTCGAGGTTGCGTGGCATTTCCCCGGCAGCCCCGGAATTCCTGACGGCGCCGAACTGGTGACGCTGATTGCGCTGCCTACGCTGACCGCGTTCATCGCAACCGGGCTGGTCATGGGGCTGCAGGGGCTGCGCGCCTTCTGCTGGGCTCTGTTCATTTCGCTGTTCCTGTTTGGCTGGTTTGTCGCTGCCGACCGGTACTGGAATTCGGAGACGGCCTTCATTTCGACCGTGGTCAAGGGTTGGGTGTGGGGGCTGAACTCGCCGTGGGCCGTTGCCACCGCCGCAGCCGTGATTGGCCTCTATTTGATCGTCAATGCCGCATTCCTGCAGCCCTATCTCGGCGATGCGGCGCGCTATTTCCGCAATTCGCCCGCCAATGTCGCGGTGCGCCGGGCGATCCGAAAGGATGCCGTGGACACGCTGGAGCGTCTTCACACCAGCGGTCAATACGACCGGATCGTCGTCGTTGCGCACAGCCTCGGAACCGTGGTCGCCTACGACATGCTGCGCGCCTATTTCAGCCGGATTTGCAGCGAGCTGCCGCCGGTCGACCAGCTTGGGCAAGAATTCGCCGACATCGACCGCGCGCCATGGCAGCCAGACGACAAGAGCGCGTCGATCGCAGACAAGAAGGCGTTGCGGACGAAGGCGCGAGCGGCGATCGCAAACATCGCCGCCGCCGCGGCCGTGCAATCGCCCAATGGACAGCGCTCCAAAAGCTGGCTGGTTACCGATTACGTCACGTTGGGAAGCGCGCTGACCCACGTCTACTTCCTGATGTGTGAGGACAAGGACAAGACCGGCGCCGCGACGCGTCAGGACAAGGCCGATGCGTCGGCCAAGGTAGCTGACGCCGGGCTCAAGAATGATTTCAAGCGTCGTGTTGAAGAAAGAGAATTTCCGACCTGCCCGCCAAAACGGCTTGATGCGGACGGTTTGCTAACGTTCCGGGACCCAAATACGGGGAACAGGCGGGTTCATAACGGTGCCCTGTTCGGCTTGACCCGATGGACCAACATCTATTTCCCGCGGTTTCAGCTTTTCTGGGGAGACGCCATCGGCGGCGCGCTGTCGCCGATTTTCGGCTACCACATCGTCGATCTCGAAGTATCGACCAAGGCGGCAGGCGGCGCGGACTTCTTCACCCATACCGCCTACTGGGACGTCGAACGCAAGCCCGACACCTATAGCGCCCCGCACGTCGTTGCGCTGCGCAAGGCCGTCGATCTGGTTGACAGGGACGGCGCTATCGATCTGGTTGACGACGGTGACGATCCGACCAAGCACGAGGGGGAGTAGAGCTTGAGCCCCGGCTCAGCAGCGCACTGTTATCGCGCTGCGCTGCGTCCGGGGCACGAGACTGGCCTTACGCCACCGCTTCCTTGGCCTTTTCCGCGCGCTTGCGGTCGTTGGCGTCGAGGAACTTCTTGCGCAGGCGGATCGACTTCGGCGTCACTTCGACCAGCTCGTCGTCCTCGATATAGGCCAGCGCCTTTTCCAGCGTCATCCTGATCGGCGGCGTCAGGCGCACCGCCTCGTCCTTCGACGTGGTGCGGATGTTGGTGAGCTGCTTGCCCTTGAGCACGTTGATCTCGAGATCGTTGTCGCGGGTGTGCTCGCCGACGATCATGCCCTTGTAGACCTTCCAGCCGGGCTCGATCATCATCGGGCCGCGGTCTTCCAGCTTGAACATCGCGTAAGCCACCGCTTCGCCCTGGTCGTTGGAGATCAGCACGCCGTTGCGGCGGCCCTGGATGTCGCCCTTGTAGGGAGCATAGCCGTGGAACAGGCGGTTCATGATCGCGGTGCCGCGGGTATCGGTGAGCAGTTCGCCCTGGTAGCCGATCAGGCCGCGGGTCGGCGCGTAGAACACCAGCCGCAGGCGGTTGCCGCCGGAGGGGCGCATCTCGATCATCTCGGCCTTGCGCTCGCTCATCTTCTGCACGACGACGCCGGAATGCTCCTCGTCGACGTCGATCACGACCTCCTCGATCGGTTCCTGCCACTGGCCGGTGGCTTCGTCCTTCTGCAGCACGACGCGCGGACGCGACACCGAGAGTTCAAAACCTTCGCGGCGCATGGTCTCGATCAGGATCGCGAGCTGCAATTCGCCGCGGCCCGATACTTCCATGGAATCCTTGTCGGCGGCCTCGACCACGCGCAGCGCGACGTTGCCTTCGGCCTCGCGCAGCAGGCGGTCGCGGATCATGCGCGAAGTCACCTTGTCGCCTTCGGTGCCGGCGAGCGGCGAGTTATTGACGATGAACGACATCGATACCGTCGGCGGATCGATCGGCTGCGCCACCAGCGGCGTCTCGACGGAAGGATCGCAGAAGGTGTCGGCGACGGTGCCCTTGGTCAGGCCCGCAATCGCGACGATGTCGCCGGCTTCGGCTTCATCCAGCGGGGTGCGCTCGATGCCGCGGAAGGCAAGGATCTTTGTGATACGCCCCTGTTCGATCGTCTTGCCGTCAGCGCCCAGCACCTTCACCTGCTGGTTCGGCTTGATCGCGCCCGAGGTGATGCGGCCGGTGATGATGCGGCCGAGATAGGGGTTGGCTTCGAGGATGGTGCCGATCATCCGGAACGGGCCCTGCTCGACGCTCGGCGGCGCGACATGGCGCACGATCAGGTCGAACAACGGCTGCATGCCGGCATCCTGCAAGCCGTCCGGGCTGTCGGCCATCCAGCCCTGCTTGGCCGACCCGTAAAGAATCGGGAAATCGAGCTGCTCCTCGCTGGCGTCGAGCGCCGCGAACAGGTCGAAGACCTCGTTGATGACTTCGGTCGGGCGCGCATCGGGACGATCGACCTTGTTGATCACGACGATTGGCTTCAGCCCGACCTTGAGCGCCTTGGAGACCACGAACTTGGTCTGCGGCAGCGGACCTTCGGCGGCGTCGACCAGCACCAGGGCGCCGTCCACCATGTTCAGGATGCGTTCGACTTCGCCGCCGAAATCGGCGTGGCCGGGGGTGTCGACGATGTTGATGCGGGTGTCCTTCCACTGCACCGAGGCGGCCTTGGCCAGAATGGTGATGCCGCGCTCGCGCTCCAGATCGTTGGAGTCCATCGCGCGCTCGGTGACCTTCTGGTTCTCGCGATAGGTGCCGGATTGCTGCAGCAGACGGTCGACGAGGGTGGTCTTGCCGTGGTCGACGTGGGCGATGATGGCGACGTTACGAAGGTTCATGGCTCTTCTTCTGGTCGTGCATGTGGAGGGCGATCTCACCGGAAAACCGGGACCCACTTTTCCGGATCGCGCTCAAACCTGGGATGCGAACGGGGCCATGGCTCAAACCTGGCTCCAAAAAGGAAGCCCGGCCAAAAGGACCGGGCACACCTTACGCGTTGCGGCGCAATATATTCAGAAAACGCCAAAAAACAATGGTTCGTTTGGCATTTGGTTAGCCGATTTTGGGCATGGCGCCGGGTTCAATTGCCCTTTTTGGGGTCCGGATACACCCCGCGCAAAACCTCGTCAAAATGGGCTTTGACCGCCTCGTTACAGCGGCAGGACCGGTTCCGCAGCGTCTCCCGATTACGGACCAGGATCGAGCCGCGCCGGGTCTCCAGCGTGCCTTCCATCCTGAAAGTCTGAATAACCCGGCTGGTGTAGGAACGGCCGACGCCGAGCAGAGTCGCCAGTTGCTCATGAGTCAGCGGCACGACGTCATCGCCGTCGGTGCGCTCCATCGCCGAAATGATCCATTTGGCGGTGCGCTGTTCGATCGAATGGATCGCATTGCAGGCGGTGGACTGGAAGATTTGCGCCAGCATGCAATCGGCATAGCGCGCGAAAATGTTGCTCAGCGTGCGCGATTTCGATTTCGCCGCATCGAGCCGGCCGACCGGCAGCCGCACGAACGGCCCGCCGAACCTGACTGTGATGCGCGTGTAAGCCGGTAGAAACCCTTGGCTGACGATCCCGCCGACGGCGCCTTCGCGGCCGATCAGGACGGTTTCGACATCGCGGCCATCTTCGTTGGGGACCATGTAGGAGACGAGGCTGGGGCCGCAGGGAAAATGGACGGTCTCGACGTTGTCGCCAGGGCTGTAGAGCAAATCATTCGGATTGGCATCGGCCGCGACGAGATGCGCTTCGATCAACGCGAAATCGGCGTCATTCAAGCGGCGCAACAGATTGTTGAATGGCCGCTCGCCGGCCACCCCGTTTCGTCGCGTGAGCATGGAAGTTCCTTGTTTCCTCCAAACGACAATAATCGGCTTGTTGCCGCCGATATGTGCACAAGTGAACAGACGGTAGAACGGACATGTGGTGGTTTCAGTTCCGGAACCGGCAGATGCGCTTTTTACAGGCGTCGGCCGCCCGCAGCCTCCGGGGCTTCGGCCCGGGTCCCTGATCAAATCATGAAGTTTGAAATGGCGAGAACATGGACCGCGCCCCCCGTGACGGCATGCCCAGCGACGTGCTGGTTGTCGAAGACGATCCGATCATCGCACTCGATTTCGAAGATACGATTCTGGGTTTTGGCGTGAAGACGGTGCGGATTGCCGCGAACGTGGCCAAAGCGCTCGAATTGATCGCCCACCGGCCGCCGGAATTTGCGCTGCTCGACGTCAGCCTTATCCGCGAAAAAAGCTTTGCCGTCGCAGAACGGCTCGAGGTGCTGAAGATTCCGTTTGCCTTCGTCACCGGCTATGGCGCCGATGCCATGCTGCCGGCGGTATTCGCGGCGAAGCCGCGGCTACCAAAACCCTGTTCGACCGAAGCGCTTGAGGCGCTGCTGAAGAACAGCCGCGTCATGCCTTGAGCGGTTGCGGCCGGCGCAGCAATTAGACCGGCTTCGGATCGAGCGTTGTCGACCACAGCGCAACATCGGCGCGGTCGCGCAAGGTCACCGTCATCTGTCCGCCGCCGCCGTCGATCCTGACGTGGCCGAAAAACTGCATTCCGGCGGACGGCGGCAAATTCTGTTGGCCGGGCCCCGGCGTCTTGATGAACTTCACCTCGGGTCCGAACGTGTTGTCGAGGTCGTTCGGGCCGAAGGTGCCGGCGTGCAAGGGACCAGCGACGAACTCCCAGAACGGATCGAATTCCTGAAAGTGCGCCTTGTCGGGATTGTAATAATGGGCGGCCGCGTAGTGCACATCCGCCGTCAGCCACACGGTGTTGACCACGCCCGACGTCTTGATGAAACGCAGGAGATCGGCGATCTCCAGCTCGCGGCCGCGCGGCGGGCCGTCGCTTTGTGCAACGGCTTCCGAGCCTTTTCTGTTGCGCGCATCGTCATAGACGATGATGCTGAGCGGCATGTCGGATGCGATCACCTTCCAGGTGGCGCGCGAGTTCAACAGTTCCCGTTTCAGCCACGCGAGCTGCGCCGGCCCGAGAAAAAAGCTTTCCGGCCCGTAAGCGGTCTCCTGGTTCGAGCCATTCGGTCCGCGATAGCTGCGCTCGTCCAGCATGAACACGTCGAGATGCGGGCCATAACGGAGCGTGCGGTAGAGCCGTCCCGGCTCCGTGATGCTCGCGCGGATCGGATACATCTCGTGGAAGGCGCGTGCTGAGCGGGCCGCGAGCAGGGCGACGTTGCGTTCACTGTAGGCGGCGGGCAATTCCTTGGACGACGACCAGTTGTTGACGACCTCGTGGTCGTCCCACTGCACGAAGATCGGCACCTCGGCATTGAATGCGCGCAGATGCGCGTCCATGAAGTTGTACTTGTGCGCGGCGCGGAATTCGTCGAGCGTTTCGGCGACCTTTGCTTTCTCAGGCGTCGTCACGTTCTTCCAGACCTTGCCGTCGGGAAGCGTCACCTCGCTCTTGATCGGGCCGTCGGCATAGATGGTGTCGCCCGAGTGCAGCAGGAAATCCGGGCGATGCTTGCGCATGGTGGCGAAGGTGAGCATGCCGCCGTCATCCGGGTTGATGCCCCAGCCCTGTCCGGCAACGTCGCCGCCCCAAACGAAGCTGACGTCGCGGCGGTCGCCAGGCGCGGTGCGGAACCGCCCGACCACAGGCTCGCTTTCGATGCCCGTATGGGCGAGGTCGCGAAATCGGATGCGATAGAAGGTCTCCTGCCCGGCAGGCAGGTTCTCCAGCAACATTTTTGCGGCGAAGTCGCTTTCAGGCAGCGCTGCGATCGGCGGCAAAGCCCGTGCGTTGGCAAAGGATTCATTCGTGGCGACCTCGACCAGCATTTGGGAGGGCCGGTCGGCGCGCGCCCATACCACGCCGCCGTCGGTGCCGACATCACCGGATTGCACGCCCGAAGTGACGATCGGCCGATCCGCGGCGCGGCTGAGATAAGGCGTTGCAATGACGCCGATGGCGCCTGCTCCGGCGGTGGCGAGGAAATGGCGCCGTGAAATTCCAGGAAGGCGGCTGCGGGAAATCCTGAATGTCATGCAAGCCTCTTCCGGACCAGGTTTAGGCGCAATAGAGCGGCCAGACCTAGAGGGAATTGATGACGGCCCGATTACCGGGTTCGCAGATCAGGCGTTGCCGGCCGCACGGAACTGCGCGCTGGCGCGTTGCAGGTTTTGCGGCATGCTCAGTAACAGCGCCTTGCGATCGGCGACCGCGTTGTGGAATTGCTCGATCGCGATGTTGAACGCGGTCAACGTTCCTTCCTCGATCGTGCCGTGTTCGTAGCACAGCAGGGTGTGGCGCAAAATGTCGTCCGCTTCCGCCTGCATCTGGTCGAGCTCGTCCATCGAATCGCACTGGCGGGCGGCGCTGAGCATGTCGAGAAGCCGGTCGCGCTGCGATACGTTGACGTTGCGCTCATCCTTCTTGAGGTAGCCCGCAAACCACGCGCCGGCGGAGCCCATCGCCGACATCGCCATCAACGTCCACCAGATGTAATCGCTGTAACGGTCGAGAAAGGTCTTTTCCTCGCCGTCGACAAAGGCGGCGGCGCCGGGATGCACGGGAAGCGTGGCGTCCTTGTCGGTGTCGGGCGTCTCGATCTTGGCGGCCAGCGGAAATTCGTTCTTCAGCGTCTGGCGGATCGCAAACAACTGCCGCGTAAAGATGGCGATAGTCGATTCTGCAATGCCCCTTCTCGCAACGATGTGGTGGGCGAAGCTGATCGTCTTGATCTCTTCTTCGGGTCGGCTCGGCGCGCTGCCAAACGTCCCGGCCGGGATGTCGGCGGCCTCGTAGGCGGGATGGTTCTGCGCAATCGCCTCGGCCGAATCTATCACCAGGAACTTCGGTGTGCCGCCCTCGCGCGCGGAAGCGGCGATCGCGTCCGAAGTGATTTTGCTGTTGACCGGGCCGGCCGCGAGATAGGCATCCGCCTTCTGGCTGCGAATGGCTTCCGCGGCCTCGTTGGCCGGAAACTGAACGATCTCGACCTTGCCGGAATCGACGCCGTATTGCCGCAGGATCACCTTGAGCAAATTGACATTGGCCTGGGTGCGGCCGACCACGCCGATGCGACGGCCGGCGAGTTGCGTAATGTTCTTGATTTCGGGCGCCGCCTTCCGGCCTCTGGCAGCCTTGGCCTTGCCGGCCGACGGCACCCATAACACGGCGACGTTCTTGCGCAGCGTTGCCACGGCCTGCGCGTTCTTCGGCACATCGAGGTCGCCGCGGATGATGGCGAGATCAGCCTTGCCTTCGCCGAGCAGATTGGCGCTCGCGAGCGCGCCGTCGGTTTGCACCGGACGCAGCCGGACCTGGCTGTTTCGGGAATTATTGAAGGCCTGCGCCAGATTCTGAACCACCTTGAGATCGTCGCTGTTAGCAGGGCCAACCGCGATCCGCAGCGTTACTGGCCGCATCGCAAAGTAATAGCCGGCTGCCAGCGCGCCGATGACGGCCAGTACGCCGGCCAGCGTCACGAATGTCAGCCTTCGTTTCGCAGAGCGGGGCGAGGGGGCGGCCGGCGTTTCCGCAGAATGGGGGCCGTCGGTCATCAATCCCGGTCGGTTTGAGGGTGGAATTTTCACGCAGCCGGCACGCTTCACCTAATATTCTAGCAAATTTTCCCGCGGAACCATTGTTACATCTCTGTCATGGTTACCGGCGCCCGGGGTCGCCATCGGACCCCCTTGCTTGCCAATTTTAGGTGTGGGGGATCCCCGAAGCGGCCTTGGGTGTTAAGGCTTGGCGTTAGTGACAGGCTGATTCAAGCGCGGAGGCGATCATGGCGGAACGGCTATCGGCAGAAGCGCTAAAATCGGCGCTGGCGGAACTGACCGGCTGGTCGGAAACGGCCGGCCGGGATGCGATTGCCCGCACCTTCACTTTCAAGGACTTCAACGAGGCGTTCGGTTTCATCTCCCGCGCTGCCCTCGTGGCCGAAAAGAGCGACCACCATCCGGAATGGAAGAACGTCTACAAGACGGTGGAAGTGGTGCTGGCGACCCATGACGCCGGCGGCGTCACCGGGCGCGATATCGATCTGGCCAAGGCCATGAACGCCATCGCCGGGCAATTGGGCGTCGCCTGAGGTCGCCTCGCCGCGACCTTGCGGGGTGGGGCGGACATCCCCAATTCTTCATTCGTACATATTGGCCGCGGCGATCTGCCGCGCCGGATGCGAGGGGAGCGCCGCGATGGCATCGTCCGATCACACCGCGGGTTTTGAGCCGGCCGACCGGCTGGCGCAGGACCGCGAGAGTGTGCGCCGGCGCTTCTGGATCAAGCTCAAGCGGGTGGTAGCGCAGCTTCCTTTCGCCGAGGATCTGCTCGCGGCTTACTATTGCGCATTCGACAAAGAGACGCCGCGTCACGTCCAGGCGGCGCTGCTCGGCGCTGTCGCCTACTTCATCCTGCCGCTCGATTTCATGCCGGACGTGATGCCGCTGCTCGGTTTCACCGACGATGCGGCTGTGCTCGCCACCGCCATCCGCATGGTTGCAAGTCACATCACGCAGGAGCATCGCGATGCCGCCCGCGCTGCGCTGAAGCGCGGGATCGACGCTG
Organism: Bradyrhizobium sp. LMTR 3; assembly: GCF_001693485.1. Lineage (GTDB taxonomy): Bacteria > Pseudomonadota > Alphaproteobacteria > Rhizobiales > Xanthobacteraceae > Bradyrhizobium. The sequence goes on along the minus strand of NZ_MAXC01000023.1, from coordinate 7,894 downwards.
ATGAAGCGACGGAATAGCGGATGCCAAAGGCCCGTTCCGATTGAATCGGAACCGGGCCTTTGATTTTCTGGCCTTGATGAACCGGCCGCGGTCCCGGACCAAATCCGACGCCGGCTTCCACCGGAAGACGCGTAGAGTCCGGTTCTGATTGAATCAGAACCGGACTCCAGATTTTTGTTTTGACGCGTTTCTTGACGCGAAGCGGTGTCCACCCACGGATCAAGTCCGAGGGCATGCTTCGCTGGAAAACGCTCTAGCGAGTCTGCGCCCTTGCGCTTCGCTCCGCTTCCCACGCCTGGAACTGCTTGAAGAGCGCTTCCTTGTCCGCATCCGTCCTGACGCTGGCCGCCGTCGTTGGGCTCTGTTTCAGGAATTCATCGAACCTGGCGCGCGACACGGCCTCGATATTGTGGGTCTTGAGCCACTGCTCGGCAACCGGCAGGCGCTGCCAGCCGGGCAGTGGCGCCGAGAGCGAGACCTCTTTCCACTTCGGATGGAAGGGCGGGTTCTGGAACGTCGGAAACTTGGTGAAGAAGGCGTCAACGAACTGGGACAGCTTGCGGTAGCGCTCCGTGTTGGGCGCCCAGTTGTATGCCGCGAGCACTGCCGGTACGGCAATGGTATCGACCTTCTGACCCTCCGCGATCAGGTTGGGATAGTCCTTCGAGGTCAGCACCGCAGGCAGATAGTCGCCCTGCAGCGGCCGCGAATAGTCGACAGGAACGAGGTGGAAGCGGTCGTCCTTGAAGTTGCTGACCGACTTGTACGGCTTGCCGCCACAGACGATCACGGCGTCGAGTTCGCCGTTCTTCAATTTCTCCATCGCGATGCGCTGCTCGATATAGTGGAAGTTCGGCTTGAGGCCGAGCCGCTCAAAAACGATCGCCGCTGTCACGAAGGTGCCGCCGTTGGGAAGATCGACGCTGACTCGCTTGCCGCTGAGCTGGTTGATGTTGGTTACCGATTTCGGCGCGAGGACGTACAGCTCTTCGTTGAAGAGCTTGGTTACATAGGTGAACTGCTTCTTGATGTCCTTCGCGAAGCCCTTGTTCTCGAGATAGTCGAGCGTGTCAGCGCGCACGATGCCGAGGTCGACGCCCTGCAGGAACAGGATGTCGGCCACGCTCTGCACCGAACCGCGCCCGACGATGGGGAGTACGCGCAACTTGTTCCCATCGTCGAGCACGGAAGCCAGGTCGGCACCGAACTGCACGTAGGTGCCGCCGATCGTTCCGGAGATCAGTGTGACGGTGTTGGCGTTCAGCGCCTGCTTGGTGGCGACTGAGCCGAACTGGAAAATGGCCTTCAGGCTTTCGCTGACCTTGGCCGGATCGTATTCCTTCTCAGCGGCCTTGGCCGCCGTATTGCTGCATGTCACCGTTATGGCAAGCAATGCCATTCCCAGTAAGTGTCGCATGGGTTTCCTCTGCGCTGGTCTTGAGTATTTTCTTGATTAATTGCCTAGTTCTGCAACTGGCCGAGCCGCCGCTTTGCATCAGGCGACCCGAGCTGGGCGGCCTTCTGGTACCAGAGCCGCGCCGCAGCCGGATCGGGCGTGACGCTCCGCAAATCCTGGCTGCCCAGCACTTGCGGATCATAGGTTCCGGCCAGCATCAATGCCGCCTCCGCCTCCTGCGCGTCCGCCGCGCGCTCAAGCAATAATCGGGCGGAAGTAATGTCGCCGATCTCAAGCAGGCCCTTCGCCCGCTTCAATAGCGCCGCAAGTTCCTCCGGATCGATGCGACGTGCCGGAGCCGCCTCGCGCGCGGGCTCACGAACCGCCGGTGCGGCCGCAGCAACCGGGGCCGCCGGATTGATCGCAGCGACGACGTCGTTGGATGCTTCGCGCGCTACCGGCTCAGGCACCGCGAGCTTGCCCTTGAGCGCGCTCTGATAGGCGGCGGCAATTTCGTCGCGCGTCGGCGATGCGGATGCCAGCGCGGTGGGCGGCGAGCGGCGAGCGGCTGCCATCTCCGCACCGGATGGCTCGGCGGCCAGCGGCGGCGCGGCAACGCGCTGCTGCGGCGCGGGCTCCGGCACCGCCGCGGCGAGCTGGTCGGCTGGCGGCGCGATGCCGCCGCCACCGCCGCCAAGCGAGGCGTTGAAGATGACGGCCCGGGTCGAGTCGATCGAAAAGAGCGCGAGAACGGCCGCTATCGCCGACACGATCACGACGCCGGTTACAATGCGCCCGGCGCGCGCCTTCTTCAGGCCGCCGCTGCCGAACCGTCCGCTGCCGAACGTATATTCGGAAAGCTGCTGATGCGACTCCTCCTCGTAGTTGGCGAGGAAAAGCGGCACCGGCTCGTGTGGCGGGAGCTCCTCCGGCAGCACATCTGTCCGCTCAAACGATGGCGCAAAAGACTGCGCATACTGGGGCTGCTCGTATTGCGGCTGCTCGTATCGGGGCTGTTCGTACTGGGGCTGTTCGTATCGGGGCTGTTCGTATCGGGGTTGCTCGTATCGAAGCTGCTCATATCGAGATTGATCGGCCTCGTACAACCGAGGATCGCTGATGGCTTCGTCGAACCTGTCGAACGGATCTCTCGCCTGAACCGGCCTGGTGTTATCCGCCATGATGATGCTCCCCACTACTGAACGCAACGACGGGCGTCCCCCTGCACCTACTTCTTGCTCTTCTTGACGTACAGGAGCCCCTTCACTGATGGTTAAAATCGCACACGGAATGGGTTCAAAAAACGACGACGGCTGGTGGGAATGAGGAGATATTTTGGTATGATTGAGGCAAACAAGCGGCATCCTGCGGTTTGAAAACACGCATTGTTACCGAGAAACTATATCGGTGAGATGAAATTCATGCCGCAGACGCGAAAAAAGGCGCGTTGCTGGTCCGCGTCCGCGCATCGCACCGACGCTCTCGCTTCTTCCTAGTGGACGACTAAGTCCGACAGATGATCCCGCACCTCAGGGGTGCAGGATCACCTTGCCCATCGCTTTGCGGCCGGCAAGCACCTTCAGCGCTTCGGCGGTTTGTGCCAGCGGAAAGGTGCGGTCGACATGCGAGGAAATCTTGCCTTCCGCCGTCCACTTCACGAGCTTTTCCAGGTTGGCGCGGTTCTTCTCGGGATTGACCCTGGTCCAGGCTCCCCAGAACACGCCGCGGATATCGCAGCCCTTGAGCAGCGCGAGGTTGAGCGGCATCTTCGGAATGTCGCCCGCCGCGAAGCCGATCACCAGGAAGCGGCCTTCACAGGCGATCGAGCGCAAGGCGGCTTCGGCGTAGGTGCCGCCGACCGGATCGAAGATGATGTCGACGCCCTTGCCCCCGGTAAGCCGACGCAAGCCCTCTTTCAAATCTTCCTTGCTGTAGTTCAGCGTCAGCTCGGCGCCATGCGCCTTGGCAAATTCCAGCTTCTCGTCCGACGACGCGCAGGCGATCACCTTCAGGCCCATCAACTTGCCAAGCTCGCAGGCCGCAAGGCCAGTGCCGCCGGCAGCGCCCAGCACGGCAAGCGTCTCGCCAGGCTTCGGGCTGGCGCGATCTTCCAGGGCGTGCAGCGCCGTGCCGTAGATGATGATGATCCCGGCGGCGCGGTCAAAATCCAGATTGTCGGGGATCTTCACGATCGAGCTTGCCGGCAGCGCGATCTTTTCGCGTGCGCCATTGTGGCCGCAGGATGCCACCACGCGGTCACCGACCTTCAGGTCGGTCACGCCGGCGCCGACGCTTTCGATCACGCCGGCAACTTCGGCGGCCGGCGAAAACGGGAACGGCGGCTTGATCTGGTACTTGCCCTGGATCATCAGGATGTCGAAGAAATTCAGCGCCGCGGCCTTGATCGCGATCACGGCCTGTCCCGGTTCGGCCACCGGATCGGGGACGTCGGCCAGCACGAGATCGTCCGGTTGGCAATATTGCGAGCAGAGAATGGCTTTCATGGACACACCTGATTTTCGGACCGACGATGAGCTGACTGCTTCTTGCCGGATTTGAAGCCGGGCTACAATCCGATTCGGACGCATGACTAGCGCGGGTGAGGGGATTCAAACGATGTTTGAAAACAGCCTGTTGGCCGGAAAACGGATATTGGTCACCGGTGGCGGCTCGGGCCTTGGAGCCGCGATGGGACGCCGCTTCGTCGAGCTTGGCGCAGAGCTCGTCATCTGCGGCCGGCGGCTCGAAGTGCTGGAGGCGACTGCCGCGCAGATGCGCGGTGAACTCGGCGGCAAGGTTGCTGCAGTCCGATGCGATGTCCGCGACGGCGCGGCCGTCAATGTGATGATGGACCAGATCTGGCGGGAGGCGCCGATCGATGTGCTGGTCAACAATGCTGCCGCGACCTTCATCGCGCAGACCGAACATCTCTCGTTCCGCGCGGCGGATGCGATCCTGGCGCCGACGCTGCACGGCACGATGTACTGCACGCTCGCCGCGGGCAGGCGCTGGATCGACAGCAAGCACAAGGGCGTGGTGCTGAGCATACTCTCGACCTCGACGATCACCGGCCGCGCTTTCACGGTACCGTCGGCGATGGCGAAATCCGCCGTGCTCGCGATGACCAAAAGCCTTGCGGTGGAATGGGGACCGAAGGGTGTGCGTACGGTTGCGATCGCGCCCGGCGCGTTTCCGACGCCCGGCGCGTCGGGTCAGCTCCGCCCCGAGGGCCGAGATGAAAGCTGGGCGCAACGCAATCCGCTTGGCCGCGCTGGCGAGCATGGCGAACTTGCAAATCTCGCGAGCTTTCTGATTTCCGACCAGGCCGGATACATCAATGGCGAGATGGTGGTGCAGGATGGCGGCGCGCATTTGCGCAGTTCCGGCGCCGAGGATCTGCTGCAATGGACCGATGCGCAGTGGCAGAAGCAGCGCGAGCGCCGTTCTAGGGACTGAAGTCGAGACCCCCGCGCCCTGAATTCGAAGGTATCAGGGACGAAGCGTCGCGACGGCGGTGAGTAACACCGTAACTGCCTTCCCAAAAAAGCATTTCCCGGCTATCCATCCCCGGCGGCGCGATGCGCCCGCGGGCCATCTTCCAGTCACAATAATGAGGGAACCAGTTGTCCGTGTTGCGAATACTGGCATTTCTGGTTGCGATAGCGGCGTTGTGCGGGACGACAGCCCTCGCGCAAACACCGAGCCCTGCTGCGAAGGGCGCCAAGGACTCAGGCAAGGCGGCACCTGCACCGGCACCAGCGGCAAAGAAGCCGGAAGCGGCTGCTGCCGCGGGCGGCGCGGAACCTACCTTGATCGGTCAGTACGGGACCTGGGGCGCCTACACCGCGACGCCGAATGGCAAGAAGGTTTGCTTCGCGTTGGCGAAGCCGTCGTCGTCGAAGACCAACCCGCCGAACCGTCCGCGCGATCCCGCCTACGCTTTCGTCTCGACGCGTCCGGCTGAAAAAGTCGTCAACGAAGTTTCGATCATGATCGGCTACGCGCTGAAGCCGGGCTCGGAATCTTCGCTCGAAGTCGGCGGCGCGTCCTACGCGATGTACACTCAGGGCGATGGGCTTTGGATCAAGAACGCCGCGGAGGAAGAGCAAATGGTCGCGGCCATGCGCAAGTCTGCCGAGGTCACCATCAAGGGCGTCTCTGCCAAGGGCACCGAGACCACGGACGTTTTCTCGTTGAAGGGGTTGTCCCAGGCGCTCGACCGGCTGGCGCAGGATTGTAAGCGCTAGACCCGCTTTTAGCCCGGAACGACGTTGTTTTGAGGCCTCGGAGGGCCTATTTGAAGCTGTCTCCCCTCATGGTGAGGAGGCGCTTGCGCCGTCTCGAACCGTGAGGCCCGGCTCTCATCCTTCGAGACGCGGCGAAGACGCCGCTCCTCAGGATGAGGGAGAAACCTCCCTAGAACAGAAATACGATGACCGCAGTTTCGACAGAGACGAAATCCACGCCGATAGTTCCCGTGGCGCCGCTGGAGAAGGTTCCACTCGAAACCTATGTGCCGCCGGCAAAACCCTCGCTGATCGGCCTGTCGCGCGCGGAGATCGCCGACCGGCTCGGCGAGATCGGCGTCGCGCCGGCGCAGCGCAAGATGCGCACGCAACAGCTCTGGCACTGGATGTACTTTCGCGGCGCCAAATCGTTTGCGGAGATGACCAGCGTCTCCAAGGACATGCGCGCGCAGCTCGAGCAGCATTTTACCGTCGATCGTCCGGAAGTGGTGGCCGAGCAGGTTTCCAACGACGGCACCCGCAAATGGCTGTTGCGCCTGCCGAGCGGCGATGCGTTCCAGAAGGCACATGAAGTCGAGTGCGTCTACATCCCCGAAACCGATCGCGGCACGCTCTGCGTTTCCTCGCAGGTCGGCTGCACGCTGAATTGCTCGTTCTGCCATACCGGCACGCAACGGCTGGTGCGCAACCTCACCGCGGGCGAAATCGTCAGCCAGATCATGGTGGCGCGCGACCGCCTCAACGACTGGGCCGATCGCGAGACGCCGACCGGCAGTCGCCTCGTCACCAATATCGTCATGATGGGCATGGGCGAGCCGCTCTATAATTTCGACGCGGTGCGCGACGCGCTGCTGATCACAGCCGACAACGAAGGCATCGGCATTTCCCGCCGGCGCATTACGCTGTCGACTTCGGGTGTGGTACCCAACATCATCCGCACCGGCGAGGAGATCGGCGTCATGCTCGCGATTTCGCTGCATGCCGTGCGCGACGAATTGCGCAACGAGCTGGTGCCGCTGAACCGAAAATATCCGATTGCCGAATTGCTGCAGGCCTGCCGCGATTACCCGGGCTCGTCGAATGCGCGGCGCATCACCTTCGAATATGTGATGCTCAAGGGCGTCAACGATTCCCTCGACGACGCCAAGCTGCTGGTCAAGCTGCTCAAGGGCATTCCGGCCAAGATCAACCTGATCCCGTTCAACCCGTGGCCGGGTTCGCGCTACGAGTGCTCGGACTGGGAGCAGATCGAAAAATTCTCCGAATACATCTTCAATGCCGGCTATTCCTCGCCGGTCCGCACGCCGCGCGGCCGCGACATCCTCGCCGCCTGCGGCCAGTTGAAGTCGGAGACCGAAAAGCTGTCCGCGCGCGAGCGCCAGGCGCTGCGCGCCATGGCGATGACGGATTGAGCGGTGGTCAGTGCCGTCATTGCGAGCCACCCGGTCGGCGCGAAGCGCCGCCGGATGACAGGCTCCGCGAAGCAATCCATCTCTCGGCTTGCTGAGAGTTGGATTGCTTCGTCGCTTGCGCTCCTCGCAATGACGGTGCATGAGCCATGGCACTGATCGGCCGCATCTTCGTCATCCTGTTCGCCTTCCTCGCCGCCTGCTTCGTGGCGGGAATGATCGTGGTCGGCGCGGTGCTGTATCCGGAATTCAGCGATCTCGGCAGCGGACCGATCGACCAGGGCGCGCTGGATGTCGTGCTCGGCTTCGGCTTCATCTTCCTGTCCGGCTTTGCGCTGCTGCCGGCGCTGGTGGTCGTGCTCATCACCGAAGCGTTCTACATCCGCAGCGTGCTCGCATACGCGGTCGGCGGCGGGATTGTTGGCGCGGCCTGCTATCTCGGCCTCGTTCCCTTCGACCCCGAGACGCTGACTTTCGATGGTATCGTGCGCCGTCATCTCGAAATCATGACCGGCGCAGGCATCGTCGCCGGCCTCGTCTACTGGCTGATTGCGGGCCGCACCGCCGGAGCCTGGCGCGAACCGCCGCCCCCGATAAAGCCGCCGCCGCCGCTGCCATCGCAGTCACGGCCATTCTCTTGATGCTTCTTCCCCTCTCCCCTTGTGGGCTACGGGATCCCCGAAAGTGATTCCCCGGATTTTGTGAATGTGATTCAAGGCCTTTCGACCTATTTTGGCGGGAGGCATGCGATGTCTTTTGGCGATATTCGGGTTGCTGAGCGTGCTGATTGGCTGATCGAGCGGGTGGCGACAGCGGGAACGCTGGTGCTGCGCAAATTGGGG
>NZ_MAXC01000011.1 GCF_001693485.1 Bradyrhizobium sp. LMTR 3 | reverse complement strand
GCGGCTGGAATTGCTACTACAAGCCGCCGGGCCCAAAGACCATGCGCGACGGATGGAATCGGCTCGCCGCCACACTCGAGGGATATGCCCTTGCCACCCAACACGAAAATCCGGGAATCCCGTAGCCTTGTGGGAGAGGGTGGATCGACGCCGCGAAGCGGCGGCGAGACGGGCGAGGGGTTGTCTCCGCGGATAGAGACCCCTCATCCGCCTTCCCTTCGGGAAGGCACCTTCTCCCACAATGGGAGAAGGTAAGCGCGCTTGTGCCTTTTCATCCCCCATCGCCTCGGCTAAACCCCGCGCCATGAACCGTACCGGACTTGTTATCGCGTTGGGCTTGTCGCTCGTCATCGGACTGCTGTTTGGAATCTTTCCCGAACTCGATCTGAAGCTGGCGGCATTGTTCTACGATCCCGCGAGCGCCTCGTTTCCATCCAAACAGAACGGGCTTTACGCTTTCGCGCGCGATGCCGCGATGTGGATCGCATGGGCGCTGGCGCTGCCCGCCCTGATCGCCATCGTCGCGAAGCTGCTGCGGCCGGATCGGCCGATGCTGGTTCCGGGACGCGCGGCGGTATTCCTCCTGGTGACTATCCTGCTCTCCGCGATCGTGCTGACCAATCTGACCTTCAAGAGCCATTGGGGACGGCCAAGGCCGGTGGTGGTGACGGAGTTCAAAGGCCCCTGGGAATTCGTGCCGTGGTGGGATCCGCGCGGGGCTTGCGGGCGTAATTGCTCGTTCTTCTCGGGCGAGGGCGCCACCGCATTCTGGACCTACGCGCCCGCGGCGTTGACGCCGCCGGCGTGGCGGCCGTTGGCCTATACGGCGGCGACCCTGTTCGGTATCGCGACCAGCGTGCTACGGATGGCGTTCGGCGGGCATTTCTTCACCGATGTCGCAGCCGCCGGCCTCGTCAGCTTTTTCGTGATCTGGCTGGCCTATGCCTGGATTTACCGCTGGCCGTCGACGAGGCTCACCGATGCGCAAATCGAAGCCGCGCTGGCGCGCTGGGGCTGGCCCGGCTACCGCCTGTGGCAGCGCTGGCGCGGGCGCGAGGCGGGGTAGTCCGTTCCTCAGACGCTAAGCGCCATTAAACGCGTGCCCATGGCTGCGAAATTTGATATTCGCGGCCCTCAAGCCGCAAACGACATCCGCCATTTCGACCGATTGGAAGCTCGATGAGTACGATCCTGAAAAGCCTGCCCAAGGGGGAAAAAGTCGGCATCGCTTTCTCGGGCGGTCTCGACACCAGCGCGGCGCTGCTCTGGATGAAGCAAAAAGGCGCGCGCGTTTTTGCCTATACCGCCAACCTCGGTCAGCCTGACGAGGCCGACTACGACGAGATTCCGCGTAAAGCGCTCGAGTTCGGCGGGGAGAAAGCCCGGCTCGTGGATTGCCGTACCCAACTGGTCCACGAAGGGATTGCCGCGATCCAGTCCGGCGCCTTCCACGTCTCTACCGGCGGTATCGCATACTTCAACACCACGCCGCTCGGGCGTGCGGTGACCGGCACCATGCTGGTCTCGGCCATGAAAGAGGACGGCGTCAACATCTGGGGCGACGGCTCCACCTACAAGGGCAACGATATCGAGCGGTTTTATCGCTACGGCCTGCTGGCCAATCCGAACTTGCGGATCTACAAGCCCTGGCTCGACCAGCAGTTCATCGACGAGCTGGGCGGGCGCGCGGAAATGTCGGCATTCATGACCGCCAATGGATTCGCCTACAAGATGAGCGCCGAAAAGGCGTACTCGACCGACAGCAACATCCTCGGCGCCACCCACGAGGCCAAGGATCTCGAGCGTCTCGACAGCGGCATCAAGATCGTCAACCCGATCATGGGCGTGCCGTTCTGGCGCGACGACTGCGCCGTCAGGGCCGAACAGGTCGCCGTGCGTTTTGAGGAGGGCCAGCCCGTCGCGCTGAACGGCCAGACATTCACCGATCCGGTCGCCTTGTTCCTCGAGGCCAACGCCATCGGCGGCCGGCATGGCCTCGGCATGAGCGACCAGATCGAGAACCGGATCATCGAGGCCAAGAGCCGCGGCATCTACGAAGCGCCCGGCATGGCGCTGCTGCACATCGCCTACGAACGCCTGGTCACGGGCATCCACAACGAAGACACCATCGAGCAGTACCGGATCGGCGGCATGCGCCTCGGACGGTTGCTCTACCAGGGACGGTGGTTCGATTCCCAGGCCCTCATGCTGCGCGAGACCGCCCATTGGGTGGCGCGCGCGGTCACCGGGGAAGTGACGCTCGAGCTGCGCCGTGGCAACGACTACTCGATCCTGAACACCGAGAGCCCCAACCTGACCTATCAGCCGGAGCGGCTGAGCATGGAGAAGGTCGAGGACGCAGCGTTCTCGCCGGCGGACCGCATCGGCCAGCTCACCATGCGCAACCTCGACATCGCCGATACCAGGACCAAGCTGAAGCTTTATTCGGACACAGGGTTGCTGGCGGGAAGCGAAGGCTCGGAGATATTCAAGCTCGAAAGCGACAAGGGCTGAGGAACTCTCATCTCCCGGAAGCGATGCTGAATCGTAGGGGTGGGCAGAGCGAAGCGTGCCCACCAAACTGGGGCGGTGCAAGAAAGGTGGGCACGGCGCTGCGCGCCTTTGCCCACCCTACGGCGCTCCGGGTCTCCGTTATGGATACGTCATCCGGGACAGATAGATTTTGTCCGCCTGAATTCCTGCCGGGCAGCCGCGAACGCTGCCCGTTCCGCGTGTCCGACCGGAGCCTCGATCATGATCAAGCCCGTCACCGTATCCCTCGGCCTCCTTCTTTCGGCATCAGCAGCCGATGCCCAGACGATCTATCCCATCGACCGAGCCGAAATCCTTTCCGGCGCGCGGTTCGACTTCAAGGTCGAATTTCCCGACAAGGTCGATCCGGCGAAGCTGAAGGTGACGGTCAACGGTCAGGACCATGCCGCTGTCTTCGGCCAGCCCGGAACATTCGTCGAGCGCGAGGACGGCAAGGACCAGTCGTCGCTGATCCTGCGCAATGTCGCATTGTCCAAACCCGGCAGCGTGGCGGTCGAAGTCAGCGATGGCACGCGAAGCCGCACGGTGAAGTGGACGGTCTACGATACCGGCCCGCGCAAGGCGAAGAACGTCATTCTGTTCATTGGTGACGGACTGTCACCCGCGCATCGCGTCGCCGCCCGTCTGCTTTCCAAGGGCATCGCGGAAGGCAAGAGCCTCGGCAAGCTTGCTATCGACGACATGCCGCATATGGCGCTGGTGGCGACCGCAGGCTCTGATTCCATCATCACCGATTCAGCGAACGCCGCGAGCGCCTACGCCACCGGCCACAAGGCCGCGGTCAATGCCATGGGCGTCTATGCGGACCGTACTGCAAGCCCGTTCGATGATCCAAGGGTCGAGACCATTGCGAGCCTGGCGAAGCGGCGGCACGGCATGGGTATCGGCATTGTCACCAATACCGAAGTCGAGGATGCGACGCCGGCGGCGATGGTGGCGCACACCCGTCGCCGCGCCGCCTATGACCAGATCGTCGAGCAGCTTTATGCGGCAAAGCCCGACGTATTAATGGGTGGCGGAGCTGCGAATTTCCTTCCGCAAACCGCCTCCGGGTCCAAGCGCAAGGATGAGGTCGATTATGTCGCCAGATTCCGTGATGACGGCTACTCGGTCGTGACGACAAAGACCGAACTCGATGCGGTGAACGCCAAATCTGACACGCGCAAATTGCTCGGCCTGTTCGCGACGGGAAATATGGACGGCGCGCTGGACCGCAAATTTCTCAAGGGTGGCGGCGTCAAGAAATTTCCCGATCAGCCCGATTTGACCGGACAAGTGCAAGCCGCGCTGAACATCCTGTCGAAGAACGATGCCGGCTTCTTCCTGATGGTCGAATCCGGCATGATCGACAAATACGCGCATGCGCTGGATATGGAGCGCGCGGTCTACGACACCATCATGCTCGACAACGCGGTCGCCCTGGCGCGCAAATGGGCGCTGGCGCGCGGCGACGACACCCTGATCCTCGTGCTCGCCGACCATAACCATCCCAACAGTCTTGTCGGCACCATCAATGACGACATGAGCACGACGCCCAACGTGCCACTGCGCGAACGCGTGGGTACCTACGACAAAGCCGGATTTCCTAACTATCCGGCTCCCGATGCCGATGGCTATCCGTCGCGCGTGGACGTCAGCCGGCGGCTAGCGCTCTTCTCTGCGAGCCTCCCGGATCACTACGAAACCTTCCGCCCCAAGCTCGACAATCCGAACGAGCCGAGCGTCAAGGGAAATGCGCCGGGTACGTTCAGGATCAACGAGAAGTACAAGGACGTCCCGGGGGCGGTACTGCGTCCCGGCAACCTGCCGGCGATGATGGGCGCCAGCGTGCATTCGGGAGAGGATGTCATCCTGACGGGGACTGGACCGGGCAGCGAACGGGTGCGAGGCTCGATGGACAACACCGACGTATTCCGCATCATGGCGGACGCGCTCGGCCTCGCGGCCGCGGGACGCTAGTCACTGTCGTTCCGGCGAAAGCCGGGACCCATACTCCGCGGCGGATGTTGTGAACCACTGGTCGATGGCTTTCTCTCAACAACCGCCATCTGTGATTATGGGCCCCGGCGTTCGCCGGGGCGACGGCTTAGTTAGGCGCGAACATCAGCTTCACAAGACTGCGAAACAACATGATCTGCCGTTCGAGGCGGCCGGGATCGTTCAGCGTCTTCGACATGATGATGGCGCCGTCGACGATGCAGGACAGCATGTCGGCGACATCGTCGAGGTCGACCGGCTCTCTCGGAGGATAGACCGCCGCGATGCCGTCGAGGATCGTGCGGAAGCGCGCGTTCCAGTCCCGCACGGATTGCGCGGTGAGATCGCGTATCTCACGGTCGAACAGCCGTTCCTGATAGCAGATGCTGGCGATCAGGCAGCCGGGATGTCCGTTCGGCAGATCGGCCATCGTTTCCGCAAGCAGCTTCAGTGAAATCAGGAACGCCTGCAGCGGATCGTCCGATAGCTGTTGGCCGCGCCCGAAAATTTCGTCGAACAGGCGATCGTTGGTTGCGACATATCGCCGGACCATTTCGCGGGCGAGCGCGTTCTTGTCCCTGAAGTGGTAGAAGAAGCCGCTCTTGGTGAGGCCGGCCTCGGCGATCACTTCCTCGATCGAGGTCGCGCCGAATCCCTTGGCGAGCACGGCCGCCTCCGCGATCTCGAGAATGCGCTCGCGGGTGGCTTCGCCCTTGCCCTTCGGGGTCTCCAAAACTGTACTCATGGTACGGTTTCTCCACGGCCAGCAGCGCGGGAGCTTTGCGCCCTGCCGGCAACCATTTGATTTCGTATCATTTTGCACCTCAAGGTTCATCCGCACCACGAGCCGCCTAGGCCGCCGCGACACTATGAGGCACCAACATCGGCGGACCTGGCCGATGCGCGAGAGACGTATCGAGGTCCTCTTTTTGTTTTGACGCGTTTTCTTGACGCGAACCGGTGTCCACTTCGCTGGAAAACGCTCTAATTCGTGGAGATGTTGAAATGGCAAAATACCGACACGCCCTGCCGCAGCGCCGCGGTGGCGTTTTCCTCACCGATGGCGGCATGGAAACCACGCTGATCTTCCACGAAGGCGTGGAACTGCCGCACTTCGCTGCCTTTGTGCTGCTGGATAGCGCCGAAGGGCGGGAGAAGCTGAAGCAGTATTATGCCGCCTATCTCGCGGTTGCGCGCGACCATGGCACGGGCTTCGTGCTCGACAGCCCGACATGGCGTGCCAATCCGGATTGGGGCACCAAGCTCGGCTATGACGCGTCCGCGCTCGCTGGGATCAATGTCCGTTCGATTGCATTCCTCGAGGAGCTGCGCACCGGCTGGGAGCGGCCAGCCGCACCCTGCGTCATCAGCGGCGCGATCGGCCCGCGCGGCGACGGCTACAAGGCAGGCAACATGCAGGCCGACGAAGCCGAGGCCTATCATCGGGCGCAGATTGCGGCCTTCGTCGAGGGCGGTGCTGACATGGTCACGGCCTATACCCTTACCAGCATCAATGAAGCGATCGGCATCGCGCGCGCAGCACGGTCGCAAGGGATTCCGGTGGCCATCTCGTTCACCGTGGAAACCAACGGCCGCCTGGTGAAAGGCGAAATGTTGCGTGAGGCGATCGAGACCGTGGATCGCGAGACCGCAGGTTCGGTCGAATACTTCCTGATCAACTGTGCGCACCCAACGCATTTCGAAGACGCGTTGAAGGCGGGCGAAGCCTGGACGGCACGCATTCATGGCATCAGGGCCAACGCCTCGACAAAGAGCCACGCCGAGCTCGACGAGTCAGTCACTCTGGATTCGGGAGATCCGGCTGACCTCGGGCGGCGCTATGTTGCACTCAGGAGCGCGTTTCCGACGATGCGCATTCTTGGCGGCTGCTGCGGCACCGATCACCGGCACGCCGCCGCCATTTGCGAGGCCTGCGCGCCACCGCGGGCCCTCAGCGCTTGATTCAAAAAAATGGCCGGGATGTTCCCGGCCATTTTCGTGTTGATCGATTGCCAGCTCAGCTCAGCGCGGCGGCGCGGTGCCGGGCGGGGGCGGCGGCAGCGACGCCTGACCGCCAGTGAGCAGCGGCGTGATGTTGCGGATGGTGACGCGCCGGTTGATCGGGCTCGGCCCGTCGATCTGCTCCTTCAGGTACTGCTCGCCATAGCCCTGCGAGGTCAGGTTTTCCGCAGGCACGTTGAACTGCTGCGTCAGCAAGGTGGCCGCCGATTCGGCGCGCCGATCCGACAGCGACAGATTGTCGACGTCGTTGCCGACCGCGTCGGTGTGGCCCTCGATCAGGAATACCGCGCGCGGGTTTTGCTGCATTGCGCGGTTGAGGCCGTCGGCGATCACCTGCAGCTTCGCCGCCTGATCGGGCGGGATTTCCCACGATCCGGTTTCGAAGTTGATGGTGTTGACGTCGATGCTCGGCATGCGCTGGCGCACGGTCGGGCTGTAACGGATTTCGTCCAGCGAATAACGCCGTTCGATCCGTTCCACCGGCGGCGCCATCAAGGTGTCGTAGATCACCTCCGGCTCCGCTTCCTGCGCGTCGACGATGTAGCGGTTGTAGGGGATCCGTATCGTCGGCGGCGGCAGCGCGACGAAGAAGCCGCCGGTCGCCCGCGGATCGCGGTAGCTGTTGTCGATGATGATGATCTCGCGGCCTCGATCGTCACGGCGGATACGGCGCAGCAACTGGCCGTCGCGGCCCATCACGGTGATGACCTGGCTGCCATCGGGTCTGATGACGACAGTACGGGTCTCGCCGCCGACAGTCTGGGTCTGGATGTCGCGTGCGCCGTAGCGGAAGCGCTCGACCTCGTTGTGACGGACATAGGCCTGTCCGCCGGGATCGCGAACGATGATCCGGCCGGGTTCGGTGATGACCGTGCGGCCGCCTTCCTGAACTTCGCGACGCTGGCCGCGGAAGTCGTCGAGGCGCTGCGGCCCTGTAGCCCGAGTGCCGGGGGCGATCACCCTGAGCCCCTCTTGGGTCGGAGGAGGCGCCGGCAGTGGTGCCGTGACCTGAGGCGCACGCTGGAAGGCCGGCGCGACCGTTGGTGGCGCGTTCTGGACCCGGCCGGCCGGCGGCGTGGCGGCCGGAGCACCGGGCACGGCGGTTGGCGCCGCGGGAGCGGTCGTGGTGCCCGGCGCGGCCGGAGTGCCAGCGGCGGGCGGCGCCGTCGGCGCGGGTGTAGGCGCCGTTCCAGCGGGGGCGCCGGGGGCCGGCGCGCCAGGGCGGGCCGTCGGTGGCGTTGGTGCCGGCGTTGGCGCACCCGCGGCCGGAGGCGGTGTGCCGGGGCGTCCCTGCGGTGTCGTAGGCGTGGTTGCCGGAGCGCCGGCAGCCGGTGGTGCCGTCGGAGTTCCCGCGGCTGGTGGTGTCGTGGGCGGCGCGCCGGGACGCGCCGGCGGTGCGACCGTGCCAGGCGTTGGAGCCGGTGTCGGCGACGCGGCTGGAGCCGGTGTCGGCGAAGGTCTCGTGCCGGCTGCCGGGGGTGGCGGCACGGGAGACGGCGTCCCCTTCTGAGCGGAAGGCGGCGTGGGCGTCGGCGTCGGTGCCGCCGGCTGCTTCGGCGCAGTGGGAGCTGCCGCTGGTGGCGGAGGCGTCGGAGGGGTCGGACGCGCGGGCGCCGCCGCGGGAGGTGGCGGTGTCGGAGTCGGACGTGCGGGTGCGGCCGCAGGAGGCGGCGGCGGAGGCGGTGTTGGACGCGGCGGCGCGGCAGCCGGAGGAGGAGGCGGCGGCGTTGGGCGTGGCGGCGGTGCAGCCGCCGGTGGCGGGGGCGGCGGTGCCTGGCGTGGCGGTGGGGCAGCCGCCGGCGGTGGTGGGGCAGGCGTCGGACGTGGAGGCGGCGCCGCAGCGGGCGGCGGCGGAGTAGGTGCCGGTCGAGTGGGGGCAGCGGCCGGCGGCGGCGCGCCCTTCGGCGGCGGCTGCTGTCCCTTGCCTTTGCCATC
This sequence comes from Bradyrhizobium sp. LMTR 3, assembly GCF_001693485.1. GTDB lineage: Bacteria > Pseudomonadota > Alphaproteobacteria > Rhizobiales > Xanthobacteraceae > Bradyrhizobium. Next base: position 120,114 of record NZ_MAXC01000011.1, on the reverse strand, counting down.
CTCTTCCTTGGCTTGCGCCACGACAAGCGAAGCGGTCTGCGCATGCGATGCGGAGCTCGCTAGCTGCGTTACCGACAGGGCAGTTGTGGCAAGCAGCACGATGCGAAGGTTTGTCATGATGTCCTTTGGTCCCCGGAAAAGGCCTGGCAGTAGAAAAGGCCTGGCAGTAACGGAAGTGCCGTATTGAGGTATCAGTTGGTCGATCAGCAGCTAATCATTAGGCCGGATTGTGGCGGCTTACAAATCGCCCGTAGCCTTTTATTTCATGAAAGCAAAGGGTTGCATTGCCCCTCGTTCATTGCGTGTTCAGATGGCGCCTTCAAAGTTTGTTTCATTCTGTCTCAGGATCGGTGGCGGGGTTAGGCGTTCGCGGGCCATTCGGCCCACGCACCGGTAGCTCGTCCGGCATCTCGCCCGGCAATTCCCGCGGCTGGGGTGGCCGGCCCGGTTCATGCACCGGTGGCGGCACCTCCGGACGAGGACGGCCCGGCGGCTCCTCGCGCGGCGGCTCCGTCGGTTGTCCCGGTGTCGCCGGCGGTACCTCCGGCGGTTCAATCGGCATCACATCTCCCGAACTACAAGTTCCGGGATCGACAACGGCGACGGCGGCGCCAAGTTCCCGCGTGATCCAATAATGGAACCTGGTTACTCGGGTGCGTGGCAGACAGCCTCGATGTTGTGACCGTCCGGATCGAGCACGAACGCGCCGTAATAGTTCGGATGATAGATCGCGCGGATCCCGGGCGGACCGTTATCGCGCCCGCCCGCGGCCATCGCCGCCTTGTAGAAGGCGTCAACCGTGGCGCGGTCCTTCGCCACGATCGCGACATGCAGCGGCTTGTCCATTCCGCCCTCGCCGCCGATCCAGAAATCGGGCTTTCCGTTGGCGCCGAAACCTGCGGCGGGTTCGTGGCTGTGTTGCTCCTGCGTGACTTCCATCACGAGGGTGTAGTCGAGCGGCGCCAGGGCTTTCAGATAGAAGGCTTTGGAACGTTCATAATCCGAAACCGGAAATCCGATGTGGTCGATCATCAAGCTCTCCTGCGGTTTGAGAGATGGGTTCGCAACGGAAATTCAGCCCCGTACCAGCAGCGTGTTGCTGCGCGTCTTGTCGGTCTCGGCATAACCGCGCGAGCGCATGTCGGCGATGCAGTCTTTCAGCCATTCATCTCTCGACAGATGCTCGATTACGATCGCGCGCGGCCACAGCGTTTGCGGCGTCTCGGCGAAGAAGCCGGTCAGCACGCGATCCTCAAATCCTTCGACGTCGATCTTGAGCGCGTCGACATGCGAGACACCCGCCTCCTGCAGGATGCGTTGCAGCCGCAGCGACGGCACCTTGATCGCCTTGCCGGAGGCCCCGCTTGATACGATGTGGCTGGCGCCGAGATTGTCGCCATCGGTCTCGATCATCAACTCGCCATCGGCGGGACCGGCGGCGGCCGCGACCAGCCGCACCTGGCTGTAGCCGGAGGCGGCGTTGTTGAAGGCAAGCCGCGCATGGGTGACCGGGTGCGGCTCGATTGCGATCACCTTGCCGCCGGCGCCGACATGACGCGCCAGCGCAAGCGCATAGGTGCCGACATTGGCGCCGACGTCGACGAATACGCCGCCCGCGGGCACATGTGCGCGGAGAAAACTCAGTTCTTCGAGATTGTAGTCGGGATTGAACAGCGCGCCGCGCTCGGTGGCGCTGGCCTGATGATAGAAGCGGAACGAAGCGCCTTGGTATTGCACGTCGACGGGCCCTGTCCGCAACAGGTTCACCAGCCGCGACAGCATAGGCCGGAACGCACCGCGTTTAAGCCGCGAGCGGTGGGCCAGCGAGATAATGGCGGCCTGCGCGGCATTCGGGGCGAACGCGCCGAACGGCGCGGGTGACGGATCGTTGTCGGGCGTCAAGCGGTGGTCCTCAGGTAGAAGCGGCGCATGCATAGCCGGTTTTGCGGCCAACTCCAACGACACCGTCGCCCCTGCAAAAGCACGAGCCCATACGCCGCGGCTTCTCGATTTGGAGCGGTCGGAGTTGATACTCTCCGCATAATCAAGGCCGGTGGTTATGGGTCCCTGCGTTCGCAGGGACGACGGGGATCTTTGTCGTCTCACGCCGCCTTCTTCGCAGCTTTCCGATGGCGCAGGAAGCGGCCGAGCAGGCGGCGTTTGTCCTTGCGCGGAATCAGGTCGACGTCACTGACCAACTTGGCGCCGCCCTTGCGTCGCTCCAGCACGATCTTGCGGCTATGGAACGCCTCCAACTCGGCGCGATGGGCGACGCTGACGATGGTGGCGTTCGGCAATTCCTTGATGACGAGCTCCATCATCTTGTCCTGGCTTCCTTCGTCGAGCGCCGACGTCGCCTCGTCCAGCACCACGATGTCGGGGTTGTGCAGCAACAGCCGCGCGAAGGCGAGCCGCTGCTTCTCGCCGCCGGACAGCGTCTGGTCCCATGGTCCCTCTTCCTCGATCTTCTCCCTGAGATGGTCGAGGCCGACCTTGTGCAGGGCGTCGTGGATCTGCTCGGCGAGCCAGTCGTCGGCCGCGCCGGGATAGGCGATCGCGCGCCGCAGCGTGCCGGAGGGGATGTAGGGTTTTTGCGGCAGCATGAAGAGCCGGCGGTCGGGATGGAAATTGACGCTGCCGCCGCCCCAGGGCCACAGCCCGGCGAGCGCGCGGACCAGCGTGCTCTTGCCGGTGCCGGACTCGCCGGCCACCAGTAATCGCTCGCCGGGTTCGATCACGACTTCGGTCTCGCCGACGACGGCGGTGCCGTCGTCCAGCGTCACCGAGAGATCGTTGAGGCTCAGCACGGCGCCGCCTTCCGTCTCCCCACGCTGGATGCGGCCGATGCCGTCGCCCTGTTCGGCGCGCTCCAGGCCGTCGAGCGACATCATCAGCGAAGCGATGCGGCGCGCGCCGGCGTTCCAGTCGGCCAGCCGGGGATAATTGTCGACCAGCCAGCCGAACGCGGTCTGCACGATGGTGAAGGCGGACGCCGCCTGCATCACCTGGCCCAGCGTCATGCTGCCCTCGAGAAATTTTGGCGCGCACAACAATATCGGAACCACCGGAGCGATGAGGCCCGATCCCTGCGACACCAGCGTGGTGCGCATATGCTGGCCAGCGAGCCGCGCCCATTGCTGCAGCACTTTTGAAAAGGTCTTGTTGATGCCGTCGCGCTCTTCCTCTTCGCCGCCGAGCAGCGCGATGCTCTCGCCGTTCTCGCGCACGCGGGTCAGGACGTAGCGGTATTCGGCTTCGGCCTGGTTCTTGTTTTCGGACACCTGCACGAAGCTTCGCCCGATCGCCGTGATCGAGCCCGAAGCGATCGCAGCGTAGACGATCGCGGCGATCACGAGGAAGCCGGGGATGGTGACCGTCGAGCCGGCCAGCGTGATCGTGAGCGCGCCGCCGATGGTCCAGAGCACGACGATGAAGGTGGTGGCCGACAGAAATGCCGATGTGACGCCGGCGACGAAATCCACCGGCGAGTCGGTTGCGATCCGCAAATCCTCGGCGATGCGGTATTCGGGATTCTGATGATCGCCGCCGACGAGGTTGAGTTGATAGTAGCGGCCATTGGCCAGCCAGCGCGAGATCACCGCATTCGTCAGCCACGCGCGCCAGCGTCGTTGAATGCCCATGCGGGCGAACACCTGGGCCACGCCGAGCAACGCGCTGCCGATGGCCAGCGGAAAGAACACCGCGGTGAGAAAATAGACGGTTGCGGCGTCCCGCCTTTCGATGGCGTCGAAGATTGCGCGATTCCAGACATTGATGCCGTATTGAAATCCGACATTGGCGACGATCAGAAACAGCAGCCCGATCGAAAACAGCCACGCCAGCCGGTCGCCGCCTCTGCCCCAATAGCCGCGCGCGCTGATCCAGAACCGCGTCAGCAGATAATTCTTGCGGGCTTGCCCGGCCTCCTCCGGAGACATTTCCGGATCGGGCTCGACGACCTCCGGCGGTGGCGGTTCGACACGCTCGCCGCCTTCCGCCGTGACGTCCACGAACTCCGAATCTTCTTCTTTCTCAGGGGATTTCTTGGCTGAGGATTTCCTGGCAGATGGCTTGGACTTCACATCGGATCTGGCCATGCCGCGATAACGCAAGCGAAATCAGATGGTTCCCGCGGGCTGTCCGAGTATCCCTCCGCCGTCATTGCAATGACGTGGAAATGCCGAAGCCGATCATCCGCGCTTACGGCGCCTGGATCACGCCCGCGTTTCCGCGCTGCGCTCTACCTTCCGCCGGCCAATCCGGTGCAGCACACGGGAGAGCTGCTCGATCGAGTAAGGCTTTTGCAGCAGCTCGAAACCGTAAGCGCCGTGCTCCGACAGCACGTGGCTGTAGCCGCTGGTCAGCACCACCGGCAGGTCGGGATGGCGGCGGCGGACTTCCTGGGCGAGTTCAATGCCGGTCATGCCGGGCATCACGACGTCGGTGAACACCGCATCGAAATGCTCGGCGCCGGTTGTCAGTTCTTCGAGCGCGTGCACGGCACTGCCGACGAGTCTGGTGGCGTAGCCGAGTTCGGCCAGCGCATCGGTGGCGAAGCGTCCGACCTCGGCATTGTCTTCGACCACGAGCACCGACATCCCGCTTCCGTCGATCGCCGCGGCATCTGCTGCCGGCATCTGTCGCGATTTGCCTCCGCCGGCGGTGCGCGGCAGATACAGCGTGAAAATGCTGCCCTTGCCCACTTCGCTGGCCACAGCCACTTCGCCGCCGGACTGCTTGGCGAAGCCGAATACCTGCGACAGGCCGAGTCCGGTGCCATGGCCGGCCTGCTTGGTCGTGAAGAAGGGTTCGAAAATGCGTTCGAACTGGTCCGGCGGAATACCGCTGCCGGTATCGGCGACGGATACGGCCACATAACCATATGGATGTTGCGGCTGCGGGGCGGCGTTGGGCAGGCTGGCTGCCATTCCGACCGCAATCGTCAGCCGTCCGCGGCCTTCCATAGCGTCCCGCGCGTTCACGGCCATGTTGATGATGGCGGTTTCGAACTGGCCGGCGTCGGCGTTGACGAAGCACGGTTCTTCCGGCCCAAGGATGACAATTTCGATGCGCGAACCGATCAGGGTGCCGATCATTTCACTCAGCATCTGCACGGTCCGCCCGACGTCGAACACCTCCGGCTTCAACGTCTGCCGCCGCGCAAAGGCCAGCAATTGCCCGGTCAGCTTGGCGGCGCGGGTCACCGTATCCGAGATCGCATCGATATAACGCAGCCGCCGCTGTTCCGGCAGGTCGGGCCGCCGCAACAAGTCCACGGAAGCGAGGATCACCGTCAGCAGATTATTGAAGTCGTGCGCAACGCCGCCGGTCAACTGGCCCAGTGCCTCCAGCCGCTGGCCGTGCTTCAGCGCTTCCTCGGCCACCCGGCGCTTCTCGGCCTCGACGTAAAGGTGGCGCGTCCGGCGCAAGGCCAGCCCCAGCAGGGCAAATAGCAGCGCGGTGGCGGGCGCGCCGAAAATCAGGTGCTGGCTCACGGTGGACAACCAGCGCGCCCGGATCGCCGACGTTTCGAGGCCGGCGCTGACATAGATCGGGTATTGGGCGAGCCGCTGGTATGCGAGGCGCCGTTCGATGCCGTCGGTCGACGAGGTCACGGTGACGAGGCCGGCCTCGGTATCGGCCTTGGGATCGGCCGCGATCAGTTTTCCGATCGGGCCGTTGCGGTCGAGCCGGACGTCGCGGCCTGCGGCGGGAAAACGAGCCAGCACGGTGCCGTCCGCGCGACCGACCGCGAAGAAACTGCCGGGCTCGCGGCCGATGCGGGCGTAGTAACTTTCGAAATATTCCGGCAGCACCGAGGTCTGGATCACACCTGCGAAGCCGCCGTCCTCGCTCGGGCGCCGTCTGCTGACGCCGAAGAACGCGGCGCCCTGATAGGGCGGCCGCGGCGTGAGCGCCTCGCCAATATGGGTTCCGATATCCCCGGCGACGTGAGTCCTAAAATAGTCCCGGTCGGAGAAGTCGATCTCGGGCGCCGGGACGACGAGGCTGTTGACGAGCGCGCGGCCCTTGGCATCGAAGATCCAGACCGACTTCACCTGCGGCAGCGAAGCGACCAACTGCTTCAGCCGCAAATGCAGCGCTTGTTCGCGGGCAACGATGTCAGCGTCGGGAAGGTCGCGGATGATCTCGGCGATTTCCGACAGGCTGCGATCGATGGTCTCGAATACCTTCAGCGCATGCTCGTGCGCGACATCCAGCGTGCGCTCGACTTCACGGTCGGCAGTTTCGCGGATCGAGACCCAGGAGACGGCGGATGCAAATACAAACAGCGCCAACGGAAGCGCCAACGAGGCGACCATCATCCATTGCAGCAGTCTCAGCGAATTAGGTTGTGCGGTCTGCACGCTCGCTCCGGCTCCGCGCCGAGCTTAACGCAAAGTCGTGCGAGGAATAAAGCGGAGCGGTGAAGGGAACTTGCGCGTGTGGCGGCCGGCCCCAGGATCGATAACAATCGATTCAAATGTGGCCGGCCCGTTACCCCATCTACAGGAGCGCGCCTAGATCTGGCGCTCGACCATCTTCAGCTTGAGCTCGGCGATGGCTTCCGAGGGGTTCAGGCCCTTCGGGCAGGCCTTGGCGCAGTTCATGATGGTGTGGCAGCGGTACAGCCGGAACGGGTCTTCGAGGTTGTCGAGTCGTTCGCCGGTGGCCTCATCGCGGGAATCCTTCACCCAGCGCGTCGCCTGCAGCAGCGCGGCGGGCCCGAGGAAGCGTTCGCTGTTCCACCAGTAGCTCGGGCAGGAAGTCGAGCAGCAGGCGCACAGGATGCACTCGTAAAGGCCGTCGAGCTTTTCACGGTCCTCGTGGCTTTGCTTCCATTCCTTCTGCGGCGTCGGCGTCGTGGTCTGCAGCCACGGCTCGATCGAGGCATATTGCGCGTAGAAGTTCGTGAGGTCGGGCACCAGGTCCTTCACGACCGGCTGATGCGGCAGCGGATTGACTTTCACCGCGCCACCTGCGGCCACGTCGTGCATCGACTTGGTGCAAGCCAGCGTGTTCTGGCCGTCGATGTTCATGGCACAGGAGCCGCAGACGCCTTCGCGGCAGGAGCGGCGGAAGGTCAGCGTCGGGTCGATGTTGTTCTTGATCCAGATCAGGCCGTCGAGCACCATCGGCCCGCAATCGTTGATGTCGACATGATAGGTGTCGACGCTCGGGTTCTTGCCGTCGTCCGGATTCCAGCGATAGATCCGGAACTCGCGCGTCTCGGTCGCGCCTGCCGGCTTCGGCCAGGCCTTGCCGCCGGTGATCTTCGAATTTTTCGGAAGCGTGAATTCAGCCATTATTCTAACCTTTCGTCATTCCGGGATGGTCCGAAGGACCAGACCCGGAATCTCGAGATTCCGGGTTCGATGCTTCGCATCGCCCCGGAATGACGGTGTTGGTCATCAATACACCCGCGCCTTCGGCGGAATGTACTGGACGTCGTTCGTCATCGTGTAGTCGTGCACCGGGCGGTAATCGATCACGGTCTTGCCGTTCGGATCGATCCAGGCCAGCGTATGCTTCATCCAGTTCTTGTCGTCGCGCTCGGCAAAGTCCTCGCGCGCATGGGCGCCGCGGCTTTCGGTGCGGTTCGCCGCCGAATCCATGGTGACTACCGCCTGCACGATCAGATTATCGAATTCGAGCGTCTCGATCAGGTCGGAATTCCACACCAGCGAGCGGTCGGTGGTTGCGATGTCGCCGATGCCGCCATGCACCTTGTGGATCAGGTTCTGGCCTTCGTGAAGGATTTCGCCAGTGCGGAACACCGCGCAATTGTTCTGCATCACGTGCTGCATGCTGTCCCGCAGCTTCGCGGTCGGCGTGCCGCCGGAGGCATGGCGGTAATGATCGAGCCGTCCGAGTGCCATGTCGGCGGAATCCTTCGGCAATTCGGGCTGCTTGCCGTTCGGGGTCAGCTTTTCCGCGAGCCGCAGCGCGGCGGCGCGGCCGAACACGACGAGGTCGATCAGCGAGTTGGAGCCGAGCCGGTTGGCGCCATGCACGGACACGCAGGCCGCTTCGCCGATCGCCATCAAGCCCGGCACTACGGCATTGTCGTCGCCGTCCTTCTTGGTCAGGACTTCGGCGTGATAATTGGTGGGAATGCCGCCCATGTTGTAGTGCACGGTCGGCACGATCGGAATCGGCTCGCGGGTGACGTCGACATTGGCGAAGATCTTCGCCGATTCGGAAATGCCGGGCAGCCGTTCCTGCAGCACCTTCGGATCGAGATGATCGAGGTGCAGGTAGATGTGGTCTTTCTTCTTGCCGACGCCGCGGCCTTCGCGGATCTCGATGGTCATCGAGCGTGAGACCACGTCGCGCGAAGCGAGGTCCTTGGCGGAGGGCGCATAGCGCTCCATGAAGCGCTCGCCCTCGGAATTGACGAGATAGCCGCCTTCGCCGCGCGCGCCCTCGGTGACGAGACAGCCGGCGCCGTAAATCCCGGTCGGGTGGAACTGGACGAACTCCATGTCCTGCAACGGCAGGCCGGCGCGCAGCACCATGCCGCCGCCGTCGCCGGTGCAGGTATGCGCCGAGGTGCAGGAGGCGTAGGCGCGACCGTAGCCACCGGTGGCGAGAATCGTGGTCTGGGCACGGAAGCGGTGCAACGTGCCGTCGTCGAGCTTGAGCGCGATGACGCCGCGGCAGACGCCCTGGTCGTCCATGATCAGGTCGATGGCGAAGAACTCGATATAGAACTCGGCCGAATGGCGCAGCGCCTGGCCATACATCGTGTGCAGCATGGCGTGACCGGTGCGGTCGGCGGCGGCGCAGGTGCGCTGCGCCTGGCCCTTGCCGTAGTCCATGGTCATGCCGCCGAACGGACGCTGGTAGATCTTGCCGTCCTCGGTGCGCGAGAACGGCACGCCCCAATGCTCCAGCTCGTAGACGGCTTCCGGCGCGTTGCGCACCATGTATTCGATCGCGTCCTGGTCGCCGAGCCAGTCCGACCCCTTGACGGTGTCGTACATGTGCCAGCGCCAGTCGTCCTGATGCATGTTGCCGAGCGAAGCCGAAATGCCGCCTTGGGCCGCGACCGTATGCGAGCGCGTCGGGAACACTTTTGTAATACAGGCGGTACGCAGGCCAGCCTCGCTGCAGCCGACCACGGCGCGCAGGCCGGCGCCGCCGGCGCCGACGACCACGACGTCGTAGGTGTGGTCCTCGATCGGATAGGCTTTTCCGTTGCTGGCCGGGCCACTGGCGCTCGTGGCCTTGCCGTTACCTTCAGCAGCCATGGGCTACACTCCCGATGACAATTTAACGATCGCGTAGATCGACGCCAAGGCGACCGCGATACAGAAGAAATTATTGGCCATGACGCTGGCGAGCTTCAGGGTCTCGTTGTGCACATAGTCCTCGATTATGATCTGCATGCCGATCTTCATGTGCCAGGCGCTGGCGATGATGAAGAGGACCAGGATGATGGCGATCGGAAGCGAGCCGAGGATTTGGGCTGCGCCGGCCTGATTGCGGCCGATCAGCATCAGCACGATCACGATGACGGGCACAATCAGCAGCGTCATTGCCACCGCCGTGAGGCGCTGGCGCCAGAAATCGGTGGTGCCGGAATGCGAGGAACCGAGATTGCGGACGCGGCCGAGCGGCGTGCGCATCGAGGAGGGGCGGCTCATCGTCCGCCTCCGACCGTGTAGGCGATGATCCAGACCAGGACGGTCAGCGAAATGCCCGCGATCAGCGCGCCCCAGGTGAGGGCCTCGCGCTCGTTGGCCTTGAAGCCGTAGCCGAGGTCCCAGAAGAAGTAGCGGATACCGCTGACCAGATGGTGCAGCAGCGCCCAAGTGTAGCCGAACACGATCAGCTTGCCGATGATGCTGCCGGTGAAGGCCTGCACATGGGCATATGCCCCGGGGCCAGACGCCGCTGCAATCAGCCACCAGGCGAGCAGTAGCGTGCCGAAATAGAGCGCAATACCAGTCGCACGGTGGATGACGGAAAGCGCCATCGTCAGGGTCATGCGATAGGTCTGCAAGTGGGGCGATAGCGGTCGTTCGATCCTGGCGGTCATGCGGCGGCTTTACGTTGTGTGGGACCGCGGCCGGCCCATCGGGGAACGCGGTAGATGAATTCTATTTACGGAGTCGAGTCAGTCCGCGCAACGATCAAATCGCCTCGAATGGAATCATCGTTCATTGCTATAGGGCTACGAAACGCGCACCATTCAGCGGCTTGGTATACCACAGAGGCTGACCTGGCCGAAGAATTGAATTAATATTCTGTTCATTGAAGCGCGCAGCGAGGCGGCTCCGGTTCGTAATCGGCGAGTAGCCGCGTCGGGTGGCAGGCGGGTCGGATCGGCTTCGGCCTGCCACGGCGCGCGATGCCGGCACCTCCCTTCGCGGCGACAGCGAGCGCGTTGAGGCTATTCACCCAGAGCCGACCGGATATGCGGATTTTGCGGCCCCGCCTTGCTGCCGCCGGCGAAGCGCCGACAGCAAGGTAGCGCGTATCTGTTCATCGTCGGTGGCAGGTTTGTGATTAGTCTGTTGTAGGCGGAGGTCAAAGAGCAGCCAGCGGTGTCGTCCCTGCGGAACGCAGGGACGACATTGAACTATTTCGCGTAGATCTTTGCGTACGTATCCCGCAGAATATTCTTTTGCACCTTGCCCATGGCGTTGCGCGGCAGTTCGTCGACGACGAAGACGCGCTTCGGCATCTTGAATTTGGCAAGTCGTCCGTCGAGCGCTTTCAGCACGCCGGCCTCGGTGACGTCAGCGCCCTTGTTGCAGACCAGCACCGCGGTGACGCCTTCGCCGAAATCGGCATGCGGCACGCCGATCACGGCGGATTCGATCACGCCCGGCATGGCGTCGATCTCGCTCTCGATTTCCTTGGGGTAGACGTTGAAGCCGCCGGAGATCACCAGATCCTTGCCGCGGCCGAGGATGTGCACATAGCCCTTGGCGTCGATCTTGCCGAGATCGCCGGTGATGAAGAAGCCGTCGTCGCGAAATTCGGCTTTTGTCTTCTCCGGCATCCGCCAGTAGCCCTTGAACACATTCGGGCCTTTCACCTCGATCATTCCGATCTCGTCGCGCGCGAGCTCCTGGCCGGTCTCGGGATCGGTGACGCGGACTGAAACGCCGGGTAGGGGATGGCCGACGGCACCGGGGACGCGCTCGCCATCATAAGGGTTGGAGGTGTTCATGTTGGTCTCGGTCATGCCGTAGCGTTCCAGCACGGCGTGGCCGGTGCGCGCGGCCCATTCGCGATGGGTGTCGGCGAGCAGCGGCGCCGAGCCCGAAATGAACAGCCGCATGTGCTTGGTCGATTCCTTCGACAGCGCCGGGGTCTGCAGCAGCCGCGTGTAAAAGGTCGGCACGCCCATCAGCACGGTGGCGCGCGCCATCAGCTTGATGATCATTTCCGGATCGAATTTCGGCAGGAAGATCATCGAGGCGCGTGCGAACAGGGTCACGTTGCTCGCCACGAACAGGCCGTGGGTGTGATAGATCGGCAGCGCGTGGATCAGCACGTCCTTGTCGGTGAAGCGCCAGTAGTCGACCAGGCTGTAGGAGTTCGACGCCAGATTGTCGTGCGTCAGCATCGCGCCCTTCGAGCGGCCGGTGGTGCCCGAAGTGTAGAGAATGGCAGCCAGATCGTCATTGCCGCGGGCGACCGTTGCGAAGGCGGCATCGGCCCTGGCGGCGGCGTCCGTCAGCGATCCCCTGCCGTCGGGCCCAAGCGTTTCGACCTTTGCCTTCACCTTCGCCGCGATGGCGCCGATGCCCTCGGCCTTGGACGGATCGCAGACGACCAGCGCGGGCTCGGCGTCGGAGATGAAGTAGTCGAGCTCGTTCAGCGTATAGGCGGTGTTGAGCGGCAAATAGACCGCGCCCGCGCGTACGGTTGCGAGATAGAGCACCAGCGCCGGGACCGATTTCTCGGTCTGGGCTGCGACACGGTCGCCGGGCTTGACGCCGCGCGAGACCAGCACATTCGCCGTCTGGCCGGCGCGGGCGATCAGCTCGCCATAGCTGATGCGCGTGCCATCGAGCATCTCGATCGCGAGCCGGTTCGGATCGTCGAGCGTGTCGAACAGGCGGGAAAACAGGTTGGCGTTGGCGGTCGTGTTCATGCAAAACTTCCCCAAGAGGGCGCTGGCCTGCGAATTTCGCAGGCTGGAATAGCAAGAACGCCCTTCAAAAAGCAACGGAGACAGTTTGCATGACAAATGGCGGGAAACGCGTGGCCTGGGTGACGGGCGGTGGCAGCGGGATTGGCGAGGCCGGCGCCGAGGCGCTGGCAGCCGATGGCTGGACGGTGGTGGTCTCGGGCCGGCGGAAAGATGCCCTCGACAAGGTCGTGGCCAATATCACCCAAAAAGGCGGCAAGGCCGAGGCGATCGCGCTCGATGTCAGCAACAAGGCCGATGTCGACGAGGCGGCGGACCAGATCCTCAGCCGACACGGCCGGATCGACCTCTTGGTCAACAGTGCCGGCATCAACGTGCCGAAGCGAAGCTGGGCCGATATGGAACTGGAGGGCTGGGACAAGGTCGTCGAGATCAACCTCAACGGCGTGCTCTACTGCATGCGCGCGGTGCTGCCGGCGATGCGAAAACAGAAGGACGGCTGCATCATCAACGTCGCGTCCTGGGCCGGCCGTCACGTGTCAAAGATGCCGGGCCCGGCCTACACCACGACAAAACATGCGGTGCTGGCGCTGACCCATTCCTTCAACATGGACGAATGCGTCAACGGGCTGCGCGCCTGTTGCCTGTCGCCGGGCGAGGTCGCGACCCCGATCCTGAAGCTGCGTCCGGTGGTGCCCTCGGACGAAGAGCAGGCGAAAATGCTGCAGCCGGAGGATTGCGGCCGCACCATCGCCTTCGTCGCCAGCCTGCCGCCGCGGGTCTGCGTCAACGAGATCCTGATCAGCCCGACGCATAATCGCGGCTTCATCCAGACGCCGGCGAACAGGGATTAAAGCGAACTGCTTGTCGTCCCGGCCAACGCAGGGACCCATAACCACCGGCTTTGGTTGTTGAGCCAACTGATCGCTCCAGCCTTCGCGATAACGCCGGCCTGTGGTTATGGGCCCTGCTTTCGCAGGGGCGACGGGAGAGTTGGTGGCGTATCACCGCACGGATGACGCCCGCGAAAGTTTCAGACATCACGATAATTTATTCGCCGAAACCACCCCCAAAACCTCCCGTAGCTCGGGCCAACGACGACGACATCAACCCGGTCCATCGACCAGCGTCGTTGTTTTCATCACCGGCGATACCCGCCGGCCACAGCAATCCTCGGGAGAAGATTCCATGTCGAAACGTATTGCACTTCTGTCCGCCGCCGTGTTCAGCGCGCTGGCTTTCACCACCACCATCACCGCGCCAGTTAGCGCAGAAGAAAAGACCGTGATGGTCGGCGGTGCAGCGATGTTCCCGTCCAAGAACATCATCCAGAACGCCGTCAACTCGAAAGACCACACCACGCTGGTCGCCGCCGTGAAGGCCGCCGGCCTGGTCGGGACGCTGGAGGGCAAGGGCCCGTTCACCGTGTTCGCGCCGACCAACACCGCCTTCGGCAAGCTGCCGGCCGGCACCGTCGAGACGCTGGTGAAGCCTGAGAACAAGGCGACCCTGACCAAGATCCTGACCTACCATGTCGTGCCCGGCAAGCTCGCCGCGTCCGACCTCACCGATGGCAAGAAGCTCAAGACGGCCGAGGGCGAGGAACTGACGGTCAAGAAGCAGGACGGCAAGACCTGGATCGTCGACGCCAAGGGCGGAACCTCGACCGTCACGATCACCAACGTCAACCAGTCGAACGGCGTGATCCATGTGGTTGACACCGTGCTGATGCCGGCGTCCTGAGCTCCCGCGCGCCCCTGACTGGTCCCAACAGGGGCGTGTGGATTGGCGGGCCGGGGCAACCCGGCTCGCTTTTTCGTGAAAGGCGATACGCGCCATGCATCGTTCTGATAGAATCATGGCAGTAACGAAACCAGGTTCCAGGCGTATATTCGATACGGATTGCAAGCGGGGATGACCATGTCGGCCGTAACAGTCAGCGACCAACACGCCGCGTCAGCCAAGGCAAAGGTTATTCAGCCGGCCTGGGTACGGGCGCTGCACTGGACAAACGCCTTCGCGATGGTCCTGATGATCATGTCGGGATGGCAGATCTATAACGCCTCGCCGCTATTCGGCTTTACGTTCCCCCGTTCGATCACGCTGGGCGGCTGGCTCGCCGGAGGGCTGCTCTGGCATTTCGCCGCGATGTGGCTGTTGATGGTCAACGGCCTGATCTATTTGGTGATGGGCTTTGTTACCGGCCGCTTCCGCAAGAAGCTGCTGCCGATCACGCCGGAGGGCGTGATTTCAGATACGAAAGCTGCGCTGACCGGCAAGCTGTCGCACGACGACCTCAGCAGATACAACTATGTGCAGAAGCTGCTCTACGCCGGCATCATCGTCGTCGGCATCCTTATCGTGCTGTCAGGTCTGGCGCTCTGGAAGCCAGTGCAACTGCAATACCTGGCGGCGTTGTTCGGCGGCTACGAGGGCGCGCGTTACGTCCATTTCTTCTGCATGGCGGCGATCGTGGCCTTCATGGTGGTTCATGTCGTGCTCGCGCTTCTGGTGCCGAAGAGCCTGCGCGCCATGATCATCGGCCGCTAACGCATGATCCGGAAACGTGGGAACCGGTTTTCCGAAAAGATCATGCGCAACAGATAAACTCGGAGTACGACCATGGGCCGCATGCGCAAGCTCCTGATCCCCGGCGTCGACAAGACGCTTCTCGTCAGAGACGCCGTCAAGTCGATGCCGGATCTCACCCGCCGGCGCTTCATCTCGGGCGGCGTCAGCCTCGGTGCGCTGACGCTTCTGACCGGCTGCGATGTGACGGACAGTTTCTCGGCAGAGGAGATGCTGAAGCAGGTCTCGAAATTCAATGACGGCGTGCAGGCATTGATGTTCAATCCCAATGCGATGGCGCCGACATTCCCGGAAAGCGCAATTACAAAGCCGTTCCCGTTCAACGCCTATTACGACCTCGACGAGGCGCCTGAAGTCGACGGCAAGACCTGGAAGCTCGAGGTGCGCGGCCTCGTCGAGAACAAGAAGTCCTGGACGCTGGACGAGCTCTATCAACTGCCGCAGGTCAAGCAGGTCACGCGGCATATCTGCGTCGAAGGCTGGAGCGCGATCGGAAGCTGGACCGGCACGCCGCTGCGCGATTTCCTGAAGCTGATCGGCGCGGATACGCGGGCGAAATATGTCTGGTTCCAGTGCGCCGACAAGGACGGCTACAATTCGCCGCTCGACATGCCGAGCGCGCTGCATGCGCAGACCCAGATGACGTTCAAATTCGGCGACGAAATCCTGCCGCGCGCCTATGGTTTCCCGATGAAGATCAGGGTGCCGACCAAGCTCGGCTTCAAGAACCCGAAATACGTGATGTCGATGGAAGTCACCAACGACTACAAGGGCGGCTTCTGGGAGGACCAGGGGTATAATTCGTTCAGCGGAAGTTGACGCGTAGCGTCATTCAATCTCGAGATTCCGCGTCTGGTGCTCGCGCACCATCCCGGAATGACTCAGAGTGATGGGGTGGGCAAAGACACCGGGTCGCGCGAATGCGCACCCGATGGCAGGTTCCGCGAAGCAATCCACTTCTCCGCTTGCTTAGGCATGGACTGCTTGGTCGCTTCGCCCTCAGCGCGTGACCTCAGGACGATCCAGCCTCCTGATGCAGCTCGCCACCCCGCATCAAGCGGCGGGCGATGTCGGCTGTCTGCAGTGAGGCGCGTTCTGTCGGTGAATGGGCCGCCAGATAGCGGGCAACCGCGATGAGGATGTGTCGGCCCTCGTCCGTGTCGCCCCACGCGCCGAATTGCCGGACTCCCGCCTCCAGCATCTGATAGGCATGGAAGCCTGCATCTTCTCGCAGCACCGCATGCGCGAGCGTAGCGATCAGCGCCTGCGGCGAATGGCCAAGCGTAAGATGCCGTGCCACCAGGCTTGCGGCGAGATCGACCTGTCTCTGCCGGTCGAAGGCGTCGAGCAAGGCAGCGCCGATCGCCTCTGGATCTGCGGGCAGATCGTCGAGCTGCTCGCCGCCGTCGCCCGGGATGCGCGCCGGCGGCACATTGAGATAGCGAGCAAGGTAGAGCGCCATCGCGCCGTGCAATACGCCGCGCACGGCGGTGACGCGAGTGTCGATGTCGGCAGTCCCGATGCGGATCAGCATCTGGTGGACCGCGTTGGTGTAGGTGAAGACGTGATGCGCCGTCTCCCAGTCGGCGTGCTCGTTCGCATTGCCGAAGCGCGCCACCCGGAGCGCTGCCGCGTAGGCGAGGGATTGGCCAAGGTCGGCAGGAGCGGCACCGGCGCGGATCGCCCCCTTGAGCGCGTCAACGATCCTGGCCGGATCGTCACCGAGCAGCTCGTGAGCCAGTGCGGCGTAGCCCGACCAGTCACGCGAGCCGTGCCCGGCAGCGAACAGGTCCGCGAGTTCTCTGGTTGATTCCTCACACAACGCAACGAGGTCGACAGGCTGGCGCCAGGCAGTCGATTCCTCGGCGCCACGGGCCGCTACCATCTGGCCGACGACAGTCGGCAGCAGAGCCGCCGCGTGTTGCCAGCCGATCAAGTCGAGGCACTCGAACGCCTTGTTGATGAAGTCGAGCGAGTGCCCGGTGTCGGCGAACGCCCGCTCGGTCTCGGCGGCGAACAGGGCATCGGCGAGTTCAGCCGGGGAGAAGCCGGCAGCAATCGCCGTGAGCAGGGTGCGCTCGGCCGCCTCGCGATGGCGCACGTTTGTCCAGCGCCGCAGCCAACGTTTGAGCGCGGCCGGACCCGGCCGGCTTCCAAGCGGCGCGCGTTCCCGCCGCGGCGCCTCGCCGTCGCAGTCCGCCGCCACGCGGCGCGCGCCGTGGAATAGAGCGAGATAGGTTTCATCCTCCGGCAGCAAGGACAGGATATTGGCGAGTGCCGTAAGGATCGTAAGACCGGCGCCCCAGCCGTCGCGATTTTGTGCCCCGAACAGCGCCACCTCCCGCACGATTTCGGTCTGCGGTACGCCGGCCGCGAGCTGACCATGTATGGCCTTGGCAATGACGAGGCCGAGGTCGTGGGCGAGGCCGTTCGCAAGCCGCTGATGCCAGTGCGCGGCGAGATCGGCATGCGTGAACGTGGTCTTTACCCAGACGTCACCATTGCGTACCTCGACCGGGCAGATCGGTACGTCGTCCGCCCACAGGTCGAAGGTGCAGCCGCTTTCGAGATCGAAACGCGCGTGGTGCCAGTGACAGGTCAGGATGCCGTCCTCGACGCTGCCGCACTCAAGCGGGAAGCCCATATGCGGGCACCGATTGTCGAGCGCGAAGGCACGTCCGCGGTCGTAGATGACAAGGATCGGACGGTGGTCACCGCGCACAACGAGCCGTCCCTTGAGCTTCAGCTCCTCGAGGCTGCCCGCCAGCGCAAATTCCTTGCTCGGCGCGTCCATGAGCATACCTCCCATTGTCGCTTTGGGGGCGCTGCAGGTACTCCGCAACATAGGCATCCTCTCGCGCAAAGGCGAGAGGATGCGGCGGGTTCGGGACTGCGCGAAAGGAACCGCGCTGGATCACGCCGCTGCAGTTCCGAGCGTTACCTCAACGCGCACTAAAGGTGAGGCCGGCGCGCTCCGTCAGACGCTTGCGCAACGCCGGACCCATCAGCGCGCCCGGCGTCCAGATGCCGCCCTCGCCCTGCACGTCGCGCACGAGGCAGAGAGCGCTCTCGGCGATCATCTTGCTGGTCGAGCCGTAGCCCGGATCGCGGTCGCCCTTGACGACCGTCTCGACCCGTCCGCCATCCGGCAGCTCGCCCAGGAAGAGGATGTCGTAGAAGCCCTTCTCGCGCTCTTCCCGGGTCGGGCCTGCGCCGGGTTTGAGACCGCCGGTCCTGAACAAGGAAAACACCGTGGCGAACGTCTCCGTCGTCACGCTGGCGATTTCCCCCAATCCCGGCGCGACCATCATCTCGTCGTAGACGAAATCCCTGCCGTAGAGATGACCCAACAGGAAATTCGTGCGGTGCACGTTCTTGGTGTTGACCGGTGCCATGGGGAACGGCACGAGCCACGCGTTCATGTGCGGGTCGTATTCGGGGATGAGGCCCGACGGTTGAGACGGCCCGGTGAACCCCGGCGTCAACGCGAAGGGGTCTGTCAGCAGCCCGACCAGGGCCGGGTCGCGCGCGGCGGCGGCCAACGTCGCCTGGGCGCTCGCAGCGGTGCCGCCAGACATGCCGCCTTTCACCTTGCGCAGGCGGGCTTTGACCCGCCGCGCCGGGCGTCCGAATTTCTCGCGCGCCTTTTCCTGCACCGTGAGCACGCCGAGGTCGAACGGGATGGAATCGAAGCCGCAGGAGAAGACGATGCGCGCGCCGGTCCGTTTGGCCTCGTCGTGATGGGCGTCGATCATGCGCCGCATCCAAACCGGTTCGCCGCAGAGATCAACATAGGCTGTTCCCGTGGCCGCGCAGGCCGCCACCAGCCCGGGACCGTGGAGCTGATAGGGCCCGACAGTCGTGATGATCACGGCCGCACGCTCACACATCGAACGCAGGCTGGCCGGCTCGTCGGCATCCGCCTTGACCAACGGCAAATCGTCCGGTGCGCCGATGTCGACACGCACCTTCTGGAGCTTGTCGGTCGAGCGTCCCGCGATCGCCCAGGACGGAGCATTGTCGCCGCGATAGGACGTCGCCAGATATTCGGCGATGAGACGGCCGGTGTAGCCCGTCGCGCCATAGACGATGAGGTCGAAGTCCCGCTTCACGACGTTGGTCCTCCTCGAGACCCGGGAGAGCTACCGTCCCCATCGCGTTTGATGGAGAATACCACAGTTCCTGGGTTCGCAGGCAAGACACACGGGTAGATAAAGCCTCACGGCCAAGATTTCCGCGCTACCTTCCTCTGAAACGCCGAGAGCACCGCACCCAGCGCCAGCATCGCCGCGGAAACATTCAGCGCAAATGACAGGCTGCCCAGCGCATCCGTGATCGCGCCGACCACGATCGGTCCGAGCGTCTGGCCGATGCCGAATGAAATCGTCATCGCCGCAATCGCGGTGGGCCAGGCTTGCGGCGGGTAGTTGAAGCGGACGAAGGCGGTGGTGGATCCGACCACGGCGAAGAAGGCGACGCCGAACACCAGTGCGGATATCGCCAATAGCCACACCGAATGCCCGAAGATCGGCAACGCCGCGCCGATGGCATTGACGCCGAGAATGATCGTGGTGGCGAGGCCGCCGCGGTCGAGCGCCAGTACGCGGCGCCATACCCAGGGCGTGATGAAAGCGCTGACACCGATCAGGCTCCAGAACGCGCTCTGCGCCGCGGCACCGCCACCGGCGTCGCGGATATAGGCGATCATGAAGGTCATGTAGGCGATGTAGCCGGCGCCAAACAGAAAGTAGCCGGCGAGATAGATCACGACCGGCGCGACGGCGAATTTGGCCGCCGTCGTTTCGGTCAGGGCTGCGCCGGCATGAAACGGTGCGAGCAGGACCGGGATCGTCATGACGACCGCCAGCGCGGTCATCGCCCACCAGACCATCCACCACGAGCCCGGCCCAAAGCCCTGCAGCACGAACGGCGCCACCAGTCCGGACGCCAGGATGCCGATGCCGGGGCCGGCATAGAACAGGCTGAGCAGAAAATTCGCCCGCTCGGGGCGCGACTGCGCAATCGTCGCCGCCAGCGCGCCGCCGCCGACGAATCCGGCCGCGGCGCCGACGCCCGCCAGAAGCCGCGCAAAGCTCAGGACGTAGAAATCGCCTGTGGTGGCGCAGAGCGCCAGCGATAGCACGCAGGCCAGCGTGCCCCATCGAACCGAAGCGGCCAGTCCAAAACGCCGGATCATGCGCGAGGCGAGCAGGGCGCCCGCGAGATAGCCGGCGGCGTTGATGGTGTTCATGAAACCGGCCGCAGAATAGCTCCAGGCCAGGGTGTCGCGCATGTCAGGCAGCACCAGCGCATAGGCAAAGCGGCCGATGCCGAGACCGACGGTCGGCGCCAGCGACAGAATGAGGATCAGCCGTGCGGGATGCGCGTAACTCGCGGGACGGTCGGGGGCGTGCAAGGATTTGCTCCGGCGGAACGGCATTGTGGCAGGCCGGCAGGGGGATGCACAGGCTCTGCTGCCGCAATGGTGTCTTGCCAATCGCGCAATGCCGCTCTAGCACTCCGCCCGGATTTCCTTCGCTCGTCATGCCCGGGCTTGACCCGGGCATCCATCCATCTTCAGAAGAATTTTACGAAGCGGATGGATTGCCGGGTCATTTGTGCGAAGACGCGCTTCGCGCTTTTGCCCGGCAATGACGGCCAAAACACCAGTCTTTGAGGTAAACGAAATGGCGACCCATAAGCTGCTGCTTCTCCCCGGCGACGGTATCGGCCCCGAAGTGATGGGGGAGGTGCAGCGCCTGATCGACTGGCTGAACGCGGCAGGCGTCGCGTCATTCGAGACCGAGCAGGGGCTGGTCGGCGGCTCCGCCTATGACGCGCACAAGGTGTCGATCTCGGAAGGCGACATGGACAAGGCCAAGGCGGCCGATGCCATCATCTTCGGCGCGGTCGGTGGTCCCAAGTGGGACAGCGTGCCCTACGAGGCGCGCCCCGAGGCAGGTCTCCTGCGCCTGCGCAAGGATCTCGGCCTGTTCGCCAATCTGCGCCCCGCCGTGTGCTACCCGGCGCTCGCCGATGCTTCCAGCCTGAAGCGCGAGGCGGTCGAAGGCCTCGACATCATGATCGTGCGCGAGCTGACCGGCGGCGTCTATTTCGGCGAGCCGAAAACCATCACCGATCTCGGCAACGGCCAGAAGCGCGCCATCGATACCCAAGTCTACGACACCTACGAGATCGAGCGCATCGGGCGCGTCGCCTTCGATTTGGCGCGCAAGCGCCGCAACAAGGTGACGTCGATGGAAAAGCGCAACGTCATGAAGTCGGGCGTGCTCTGGAACGAGGTCATGACGGCCGTCCACGCGCGCGAATACAACGACGTGACGCTGGAGCATCAGCTCGCCGATTCCGGCGGCATGATGCTGGTGAAGGCGCCAAAACAGTTCGACGTCATCGTGACCGACAATCTGTTCGGCGACATGCTGTCCGATATCGCGGCGATGCTCACGGGGTCGCTCGGCATGCTGCCGTCGGCTTCGCTCGGCGAGGTCGACGCCAAGACCAAGAAGCGCCGTTCGCTGTTCGAGCCCGTGCACGGCTCGGCGCCCGACATCGCCGGCAAGGGCCTCGCTAATCCGATCGCGATGATTTCGTCGTTCGGGATGGCGCTGCGCTATTCCTTCGATATGGGCGCGCTGGCCGACAAGGTCGACGCGGCGATCGCGGCGGTGCTGGCGAGTGGATTGCGTACGGCGGACATCAAGTCCGAGGGCACGACGGCAGCCTCAACCACTGAGATGGGCGAGGCGATTTTGAAGGAATTGCAGAAGCTGCACGCGTAATACAAAGTCGTGCGCACACAAGAATGCCCGGCATAGCCGGGCATTCTTCGTCAGGCAATGGCTGCGCTCAGTACAGCGGGAACCTGGTCGGCTCGCCGCCCAGATCCGACGGCGGGTTAAGCGGCTGGCGGTCGATCGGGCGGTTGAGGTTTTCGCGCGCGAACGTTGGGTACCCGTACGGCGAAGGAAACGCGTAGTCCATGAACTTGCGGTCGCCTGGCAAGACCTCGGTGCCGGCGTCGAGCCAGGAGCGCGTGGTAACATAAACGCGGGTGCGCGGTCCCTGCTGATAAACCCGGTTCGGCCCCTGCGGCCCATAAGTGATCCGGCCGTCGCGATCATACTGCTGCTGACGTTTGTTCTGCGCGCTTGCCGGGCTCGCGACGAGGCCGACCACGACCGCGGCGGCAGCAAAAAATACCGCGAGCTTCGTCGCAGCAGGGAATTTCGGGGTCATCGTATCCTCGTCATTAGCTACCCCGGCTGGGGCCTGGCGGATCGCCAAATCTGTCTGCCGACATTGTAGCCCCGGCGGGACCATCATCACTAGGTCAATTGAGCCACACCGCGCCGGAATAATGCGGTGCGAAGCGAAAAAGTTTCATGAAAACAAGTGTCTTGGCCGCTTGTTGCCACAATCGTGAGGGGCAGCGGAATTTGACGCCACTAACGCGGGTTCTAAAGGGTGCCGCGCAGCCGCGGGTTATCGGCGTCCATCACCCAATCGGCAGACAGCGCCGGGGCGCCTGACGCCGCGCAGTCGCTGCGCCTGACTTCGTCGCCGGCGAAAAATTCGGTAAGTTTCGTATCGTTGCCGGCCGAAAGCAGGATCAGCCGGTTCAGCATGCAGCCGATTGCGGCGCGGCGGGCCGGCACACCCTCGCCCAGGCATGACCAGCCCGAGAGACGGAATTTCGGCTCATCGATGTGTTTGAAAAATCGGAGGCATGCGCTCGCGGCCTCCGTGCCGCCGACCCGGCGAAACAGGGTCACGGCGCCGAACTTGCTGTCGATGATCCCGGCGGCCTCCAGCTCGCGCGCGCCAGCCGGGTCCATCCTTGCGGCAAGGTAGCCGGCCGCCGAGCCGACCTGATCGATCTCTTCGCCCGGACGATAGATTTCGAGTTCGGCGACCGGCGTGCCGCCGAGCCCGCTCCAGCGGAACACGTCCTTGCGGCCGCCCTCGGGATGCCGAAAAACCTCGTAAGTCTCTATCTTGCCTGGAAAAATGAACTGGCTTACGGCGAACGCCGGTGCCGTGCCCCCGGCCTGGCTCCAGGCCTTCGGCGCCGTCTCCATCGCCGTGATATCGGGCAAATACTGCCATAGCGCGATACCGCCAATGGCCATCAGCGCCAGCGTCATCAGATAGGCGCAGAGCCGTGCCAGCGTGCCGTAGACCTCGTCCACGAAGCTTACCAGCGCCGGGTGAACTGTCGTCCTATAATGGGAATCGGCCGAACCGGCCGGAAACGAATGCATCAAACGCCCAAACGCAGCCGCCAAACGTTGTCATATCGGCGTTTCTCGCATAGAAGCGCTGCCTTCTCCCTTTCCGCTTGACGCGGCAGGGCGGCATTTTTCCTCGGAGAGTGAACGATGGGTTACAAAGTCGCTGTCGTCGGTGCGACCGGCAATGTCGGGCGCGAAATGCTCAATATTCTCGACGAGCGCAAATTCCCCGCCGACGAGGTCGTGGTGCTGGCCTCGCGCCGCAGCGTCGGCGTCGAAGTGTCCTATGGCGACCGCACCCTGAAGGTCAAAGCGCTCGAGCACTACGATTTCTCCGACGTCGACATCTGCCTGATGTCGGCGGGCGGTTCGGTCTCCAAGGAATGGTCGCCGAAGATCGGCGCGGCCGGCGCGGTCGTGATCGACAATTCGTCGGCCTGGCGCATGGATCCGGACGTGCCGTTGATCGTTCCGGAAGTGAACGCCGACGCAGCCAAGGATTTTGCGAAGAAGAACATCATCGCCAACCCGAACTGCTCGACCGCGCAGCTCGTGGTGGCGCTGAAGCCGCTGCATGACAAGGCCACCATCAAGCGGGTCGTGGTCGCGACCTATCAATCGGTTTCCGGCGCCGGCAAGGACGCGATGGACGAACTGTTCTCGCAGACCAAGGCCGTCTACACCAATGACGAGCTGATCAACAAGAAATTCCCCAAGCGTATCGCCTTCAACGTCATCCCCGAGATCGACGTGTTCATGGAGGACGGCTACACCAAGGAAGAATGGAAGATGATGGCGGAGACCAAGAAGATACTTGATCCCAAGATCAAGCTTTCCGCCACCTGCGTACGGGTGCCTGTGTTCGTCGGCCATTCGGAGGCCGTCAACATCGAATTCGAGAATCCGATCACGGCCGATGAAGCGCGCAACATCCTGCGCAACGCGCCGGGTTGCCTCGTGATCGACAAGCACGAGCCCGGCGGCTACGTCACGCCCTACGAAGCGGCCGGCGAGGACGCCACCTATATCAGCCGCATCCGCGAGGACGCGACGGTGGAGAACGGCCTCGTACTGTGGTGCGTCTCCGACAATCTGCGCAAGGGTGCCGCCCTGAACGCGGTGCAGATCGCCGAATCCCTGATCAACCGCAAGCTGATCACCGCGAAGAAAAAGGCGGCGTAAGATTGGTAGGGTGGGCAAAGGCGCCTTGGCGCCGTGCCCACCAAACCATGCACTACCGTGGGCGGATGGTGGGCGCGCTGCGCTTTGCCCACCCTACGCGACTACGCTGCGAAACTCCTTCGCCTTCTGATCGAGCACGAACAGCGAACCCTCGGCGACGCCGAAATAGGCGCCGTGCAACTCCATCTCGCCGCGCTCGACGCGGGCGCGCACGAACGGGAACGTCATCAGATTTTCCAGTGATCGGAAGATCGCAGCTTTCTCGATCCTGATCGTGAACTCCTGCATCGTCTCGCGCTCGCGCTGTTCGACGACCTCGCCCGGCTTGATGAACATCGCCATCCAGCGGCCGATGAAGTCGCCCGGCGACAGCGGGTCGATCTTGTCGATGAAGGCGCGAATGCCGCCGCACTGGGCATGGCCGAGCACGACGATATGCTTGATGCGGAGCACGTTGATCGCATACTCCAGCGCCGCGGAGACGCCATGGGCGCCGCCGTCGGGCTGATAGACCGGCACCAGGTTGGCGACGTTGCGCACCACGAACAGCTCGCCGGGGCCGGCGTCGAAAATCACTTCCGGCGAGACGCGGGAATCGCAGCAGCCGATCACCATCACGGCGGGCGACTGGCCGCGCTCGGAGAGTTCCCGGTAGCGCGTCTGTTCGGTCGGCAGCCGTTGCGAGGTGAAGGACCGATAACCGTCGAGCAGATGTTGCGGGAAAGAGGTCATGGTGCCATGCCTAACCATAAGCCGATGACGGGAACAAGGCTTTCAGGCCGCCGTGCGAGATGATATCGCGGAGGTCTCAAGGTCATCCAAGGAAACCAGCCCATGATCCGTCCGCGCCGCAGCCTGTTGTTCATGCCGGGATCTAACGCGCGGGCGCTGGAAAAGGCACGCAACCTGCCGGCCGACGGAATCATCCTCGACCTCGAGGATTCGGTGGCGCCGGACGCCAAGGCAATGGCCCGCGACCAGATCGCCAGAGCGATTGCGGCGGGCGGTTTCGGCAAGCGCGAGGTGCTGATCCGGGTCAACAGCCTCGATACGCCCTGGTGGGTCGAGGACGTCACCATGGCCGGCAAGGCGCGCCCCGACGGCATTCTGGTTCCCAAGATCTCCACCGTCGACGATCTCAACGCGATCGCCAATCGGCTCAGCGACATCAACGCGCCCACCTCGATCCGGGTCTGGGCCATGATCGAAACCGCGCGCGCGGTGCTGGACGCCGACAAGCTCGCCGCGGCATCGAGGGATTCCGAAACCAGGCTTGCGGGATTCGTGTTCGGGCCGAACGACATTTCGCGGGAAACGCGGATCCGCATGCAGCCGGGTCGCGCCACGATGATTCCGATGATCACGCACTGCATCCTGGCGACGCGTGCGCACGGGCTGGAAATTCTCGACGGTCCCTATAGCGACATCAGCAATATCGACGGCTTTGCGACCGAATGCGCGCAAGGCCGCGACTTAGGCTTCGACGGCAAGACGTTGATCCACCCAAGCCACATCGAGGCCTGCAACGCGATCTTCACGCCGCCGGCCGAGGAGGTCGAGCAGGCGCGCAAGATCATTGCGGCATTCGAAAAGCCGGAAAACGCCTCGCGCGGGGCAATCCAGCTCGACGGGCGGATGGTGGAACGGCTGCACGCCGACATGGCGCGGCGCACGATTGCGATTGCAGATGCGATCGCGGCGATGGGGCATTGAATCATTTCGCGCGGCGCGACTTCTTCCCCTCTCCCCTTGTGGGAGAGGGTGGATCGAATGAGCGTCAGCTCATTCGAGACGGGTGAGGGGTTTGTCTCCGCGGATAGAGACCCCTCATCCGCCCTCGCTTCGCGAGGGCACCTTCTCCCACAAGGGGAGAAGGGAAGCGGGCGTCTTATGAACTGACTTGCTTGCCGAGGCCGTCGATCGTGTCGGCGTTGCCGCAATATTCCTGGTAATGCGCCGCGGCGGTGCCGGCGGCGAGATCGCGGTCGCATCGGCGCTTCTGGATGCACATTGAGCAGACGCGCTCCATGTCGCGCAGCACAAGCGGTTCGGTACGCGCCAGATCGTCCTGATCGACGCCGAGTGCGGTCAGCATTTTCGGCAGTTCGTCGGCAGCATGCGGCCCCTGGCGGACCAGCGCCTCGAGATCGGCAGAAGACATCCGCAAATCGCTCGCGATCTGGCCGAAATTGGCGGCGTCCAGCTCGCGCATTTCCCGCAGCTCGCGCCGATGCTTCAGCCATTCGCCGAAGATGTCGACCATGCGGCTGACGGTGGGCTTGTCCTGAACGGTCATGGCACGGCTCCCTTGGTGGCTGGAATGGCCGAACCTGAGGGAAGCCGAAGCGCACGTCATTGCGCTGGATCAAATTTGAACTGTGAGGCGACTTCCGACCTTACCCTCCCCTGGAGGGTCCCTGGAGGGGGAGGGGCGACGCTCATGAAATGAGCGGCGGGGTGGGGTGACAGTCTATCCTCTCGACCAGTGCCCGAGCGGAGAGATCACCCCACCCCGTCTCGCACTCGCTGCGCTCATGCGAGCCGACCCTCCCCCTCCAGGAAAGGGTATCGCGGTCCGAACTTTTCCGCCGCCCAGGCATAGAGGCTGCCGGGGATCGGCTTTTCACCGCCCCGGCCCTTGGGCGAGATGTGCAGGCCGATGATTTGCGGATCGGCAAGCAGGCCTGAAAAATCCGAAGGCTCGAAGAACAGTTTTGGCTCGGCGTGGACCGCGTAGAACGACTGCTTCGGTAGCGCGTGCTGCAACTCGTCCGCGCGTCGCGCCAGTGCGGTGAGCGCGGCAGGGCCATAGATGGCGACGCGGATGTCCGAGAGACGGCTCGATCGGCGACGTAACTGGCGCAGCATGAAGGTGAGGCGATGACGCAGCGCCAGCCAGTCCGGCGTCAGGTCCTCCTGTTCCATCAGTTCCTCGAACGCCCGTACGATCGAATCGCTTGCCGGCAGGTACAACACCGAGTTGCCGAGCTGGCGCCGGCGCTCCCACGCGAAGTAAGGCTTTGCCGGATCGATCTCGATCGGTTTGAGCAGCAGCACGTCGGCGTCGAGCCATAATCCGGCATTTGCCGCCATCAGCCGCATGCGGAAGAAATCGCTGAACTGCAGGATCGTCCAGTCCCGCCAGCTCCCATCGGCCTCGGGCGGGCGCAGCCGTTCGGAAAAGGAATGCGGCAGGATCGCTTCGGCTTCGGCGTTGCCGATGCCGTCGGGCAGGCCGGGCAGTGGATCGAAACTGTAGACGGTGACCTTGTGGCCGGCGGCAACCTGCGATCTGAGGCAGGTCAGTCGCAGCCCGTCGAGGCGGCCGTGCCAGAAGGTGACGACGTCAGGCCGCATCCGCGCCGCCTCCTTAACAAAAGAGCCCCGATTTTCGCCGGGGCTCTCGTAGCACAATCAGGCCCAGGCGCGCTCTTTCTTAAGCTTGGCCTCGTAATCGTCGATCGACGATTTCTTTTCCATGGTCAGGCCGATGTCGTCGAGGCCGTTCATCAGGCAGTGCTTGCGGAACGGATCGATCTCGAACTTCACCTTGCCGCCGTCGGGGCCGCGGATCTCCTGGTTGGCGAGATCGATGGTCAGCGTCGCATTCGCCCCGCGCTCGGCGTCGTCGAACAATTTGTCGAGGTCTTCCTGAGAGACGCGGATCGGCAGAATGCCGTTCTTGAAGCAGTTATTGTAGAAGATGTCGCCGAATGAGGTCGAGATCACGCAGCGGATGCCGAAGTCGAGCAGCGCCCACGGCGCGTGCTCGCGGCTGGAGCCGCAGCCGAAATTGTCGCCGGCGACCAGCACCTTCGCGTTGCGATAGGCCGGCTGGTTGAGGACGAAGTCCGGGTTCTCGCTGCCGTCATCCTTGTAGCGCTGTTCGGAGAAAAGGCCCTTGCCAAGGCCGGTGCGCTTGATGGTCTTCAGGTACTGCTTCGGAATGATCATGTCGGTGTCGACATTGATGATCTTCAAGGGCGCCGCGACGCCTTCCAGGGTGGTGAACTTTTCCATCGATCGCACTTCCCGGTTGAAAAGGTGGGACGGGCCGCTGATTTATCGCGAATATGGCCCCGGCAAAAGGCCAATTTGCGCATAGGCCGCCTGTTTTGGCGCGAACCGGCCTAGTCTGCGGCGGCCTCGATCGCCTCCATATCGGCGTCCGACAGCCCGAAATGGTGCCCGATTTCGTGGATCAGGACGTGGCGGACGATATGGCCCAGCGTTTCCTCATGCTCGGCCCAATAGTCGAGGATCGGACGGCGGTAGAGCCAAATCATGTTGGGCAGGCGGGCTATGTCCTGGTTGCTCTGCTGCGGCAGGCCGACGCCCTGGAATAGGCCGAGCAGGTCGAACTCGCTCTGCGCCTGCATCTCGTCCAGGACTTCGTCGGTCGGAAAATCGTCCACGCGGATGATCACGCCTTCGCACAGGGTACGAAATCCCTTGTGCAGGCGCTCGAACACCTCATGCGCCATGGCTTCCATTTCGGCGAGCGAGGGGGCTTTTGCTTCGGTCCACATCACGTCGTATTTAGCGTGTGTTATGCCCGGGCGCATACTGGTTTTGCGAGTTGATTTTGACGCGCCAATCGGAGACCGTACCGGGGGATCAGTTTTGGGTGGACTTCAATGAAGCGGATTGTGACGGTCGCCATATCGGCAGCCTTGGCCGGGCTTTTGCTCCCCGACGTGGCGGCTGCGGAGGCGCAGACGGCATCATCAGCGCTGCGGATCGCGCAGGCGCCGCAGCCGATCGTCACGGATGTTTCGGCCCAGCGCCGGCGCCCGCTGCGGCGCGTGCCGATCTATCGCAGCGAGCCGTGGGCTCCCAGCGTCTATCCGCGCTACAACCCAGGGCCGAACGCCGTGCGCGATTGCACCGCACATTACGTGCAGGAGTACCGGCCGAGCGGCACGGTGATCACCCCGCGTATGAATTGCTGGTGGCGGCCGGGCTAGATTCGTCCCCTCTCTGTTTCTCTGTCGAGCATTTCCGACAGGCGCCGAGTAGGGCTCTGTGGACAAACGCTGTTGATGTGCTGACGACCGTCTGCACAAGCTGTGCGCGCGAGATTGCGGCAAGCAGCATCCGTTCATGTTCGTGGCGCATTCTTCATGTTCATGGCGCACTCATTCACACCTCATTCAAGTCACTTGCTTCAGTCTGCGCACGTGTCGCGGCGATGCCGTTAGTTGATGCAAGCCATCCGGCGCAGACGTGCATCCGACGACCCGAGGAGACTGGATATGCAGGTAGTGAAGGTTTTTGGGCTTGCGGCCGTTGGCGCCTTGCTGGCGTTTGCCGCTCCGGCCGAGCGTGCCAATGCGCTGTCGCTCAGCAACCCCGGCGCCGCCGCGGCAGTTCACGAGGATGCCAGGTTGGCGACGACGGAAGTGCATTGGCGACATCACCATCACCGATACCACCACCATCATCACCGGTGGCATCGCTGGCATCACCACCATCATCGCCATCACCACCATCATCATCGTCACTGGCACCGCTGGTGATTGCGGCAGCTTGGTGCAGATGCCAACAGGCCCGCTTCATCGCGGGCCTGTTTCGATTTCAGCGGTCGCCTTGAAACTGGCGAGATTACCGCCCGTTATCTCTGACATCAGCTTCAGCAAGAGGAGTCCATCATGAGGAGCTTGATCTCTGCAGCCCTTGTCGTCGGCGCGCTCGCGGTCGCCGGGCCGGCGGCGATTGACAGGGCCGCCGCGGCGCCGCAGGCGAAGGCGCAAAGCGCCGGCACATCCGACGCCACCGATTTCAGCGCGCAGCGGCGCTACTATCGTCACTATGGCTACTATCGTCCGTACTACCGTCCGTATTATCGCCCTTATTACTACCGGCCCCATTACTACGCACGGCCCGTCTACTATCGCCCGTATCCTTACTACGCGCCCGCGCCGTTCACCTTCGGCATCGGATTTGGGCCATTCTGGTAGTAAGCGTGCACAACTTCAGTCAGCAGCAGAAATCTCTTCAACGCTCTTTCCTGAGCGTTCATCGCTGAGGTCGGCGCATTCATGGCGCGTTCACGTGTCTGTCTCTAACGTCACGTTGGGAGCGATCGCAGAGGACGCGACGCGAGCCAGCCGCAGAGCAGCGCGCGTCGCCGGTTAGGGAGGATAAATCCATGACAACATCCGAACCCGGACGCGGCATGGTCCGCCGTCTGGGCGTTACGGCTGCGGCAGTATTCGCGCTCGCAGCGGCATCACAACAGCGCGCCGAGGCGCTTTCGCTAGCGACCCCCGGCACGGTTCCGTCAGCGAAATACGCAACCGACGGACTGACGACCGAGGTTCAACACCGCGGCGGGATGGGCGGCGGTGTTCGCGCCGGTGGCGGTGGCGGTTTCGGCGGCGGCGGCTTTCGCGGCGGTGGCGGCGGCGGTTTCCATGGCGGTGGCTTCCGCGGCGGCGGAGCGGCATTTCACGGCGGCGGTTTCCGCGGTGGCGGCGCGGCCTTTCACGGCGGTGGGTTCAGAGGTGGTGGGATGGCGATCCACCGTGGCGGCTTTCGTCCCGCACCCGTCTTCCATGGCGGCGGACACCGGTTCGTACATCGTCATGCGTTCCACCGGCCTCACGTCTTCCATCGGCCCCATTTCGGCCACCGGCGCTTCTTCCATCGTCGATTCTACTACGCGCCGGCCTACTACACATACCCGGCCTACTATTATCCGCGGCGCTGCCGCGTGATCTGGACCTATTATGGGCCGCGCAAGATCTGCAGGCCGCCCTGGTGGTGGCGCAACCGCTACTACGCCTATTGGTGAAATGAAACGGGCGCCCGAAAGGGCGCCTGTTTTTCAGGTAACGCTACTGGCTCAATCCCAATCCTTGCCCCGCCACGGCTTGAGCTTCCATGGCGTCAGCGTCTCCATCCGCCATTGCTGCCAGTGCTCCGGCGGCCAGTGGCTGAGGCGCGAGGCTTCCTTGGTGGCGATGGGCTGCAGGTCGACGATGCGCGGCATCGTGCGCCGCCGCACCTGCCGCGTCGCCTCGCTGATCATATCGACAAATTCAGGCTTGTCGGTCACGGCAAAAGTCCCTCGCGAAAGCGCTTCGCAAGGGACCAGTGTGCGCTTTGCCTGTTAACGGGCCGTTTCCGGAACGTCTCGCTATCTAGACAAAGGAAGCATTAACGCCATTCCCGGACGTCGACGAAATGTCCCGCGATCGCCGCCGCCGCGGCCATCGCCGGCGACACCAGGTGGGTGCGGCCCTTGAAGCCCTGGCGGCCCTCGAAATTGCGGTTCGAGGTCGAGGCGCAGCGCTCTTCCGGCCTCAGCTTGTCCGGGTTCATCGCAAGGCACATCGAGCAGCCCGGCTCGCGCCACTCGAAGCCGGCCTTGATGAAAATCTTGTCGAGGCCTTCGGCTTCCGCCTGCTCCTTCACGATGCCTGAGCCCGGCACGATCATCGCATTGACGCTGGCGTTGACGGTCTTGCCCTCGGCGATCTTTGCGGCTGCGCGCAGGTCCTCGATGCGGCCGTTGGTGCAGGAGCCGATGAAGACGCGATCGAGCTTGATGTCGGTGATCTTCGTTCCCGCCGTCAGCCCCATATACTTCAGCGCACGATGCTTTGAGAGTCGCTTGGCCTCGTCCTCGATCTTGTCGGGGTCGGGCACGAAGCCCGAGATCGACACCACGTCCTCGGGCGAGGTACCCCAGGTCACGATCGGCGGCAGCTTTGCCGCATCCAGCCGGATCTCGTGATCGAAATGTGCGCCCTCGTCGGAACGCAGCTTTTCCCAATAGCGCATCGCGGCGTCCCAATCGGCGCCCTTCGGCGACTTCGGGCGGTCTTTCAGGAATTCGAACGCCTTTTCATCCGGCGCGACCAGGCCGGCGCGGGCGCCGCCTTCGATCGACATGTTGCAGACGGTCATGCGGCCTTCCATCGTCAGCGCACGGATCGCATCGCCGGCATATTCCAGCACGTAGCCGGTGCCGCCCGCGGTGCCGATCTCGCCGATGATCGCGAGGATGATGTCCTTGCCGGTGACGCCGTCGGGCAACTTGCCGTCGACCACCGCGCGCATGTTCTTCGCCTTCTTCTGGATCAGCGTCTGCGTCGCCAGCACGTGCTCGACCTCCGAGGTGCCGATGCCGTGCGCCAGCGCGCCGAACGCGCCATGAGTGGAGGTGTGGCTGTCACCGCAGACGATGGTGGTGCCGGGCAGGGTAAAGCCCTGCTCGGGGCCGATCACGTGCACGATGCCCTGGCGCTTGTCGAACTCGTTGTAATATTCGATGCCGAATTCCTTGGCGTTCTCCGCCAGCGCCTTGATCTGCTCGGCGCTCTCAGGGTCGGGATTGGGCTTTGTCCGATCGGTCGTCGGCACGTTGTGGTCGACGACGGCGAGCGTCTTCTCCGGCGCGTGAACCTTGCGTCCCGTCGCGCGCAGGCCTTCGAACGCCTGCGGCGAAGTCACTTCATGCACCAGATGGCGGTCGATATAGAGCAGACAGGTGCCGTCTTCGGCTTCGTGCACCAGATGGTCATTCCAGATCTTGTCGTACAGCGTGGTCGGTTTGGACATGAGCGTAAGCTCCAAAGGAAATTCTGTGTGAGCGGTTAAGCGCGAAAAGGCGCAAGCAACGGGCGTCCCAGCGTCAAGCTGCGCGCGTAAGCTCGGACGTGGCCGACGTCGTGAACCGCCCGAAGAAGCGGCCAGGCAGCCGCGAGCGGTCGTCGATGACGACAAGCTGAGCGGTGCCGAAGGCGGCGCTGGTGCGATCTAGAACCATTCTGATTTTCTAACACAGGGCCTGCCGTCGCGACAATCGATCGATGGCTGGGCCGGTCTGTCATTGCCGGGCTTGACCCGGCAATCCATCATTCTTGTGCAAGAGGCCTGTTGTTCCGATGGATGCCCGGGTCAAGCCCGGGCATGACGAGTCGAGCTATCAGATAGGCACTCCGCAACAAAAAAGCGCGGGGCAAGACCCCGCGCTTTTGTCGCATCCCGTTCGGGAAAAGTTACTCGCCAACAGCGGCGGCGCGGTCCTGCTTCTCGACGATGCGGGCCGACTTGCCGCGCAGGCTGCGCAGGTAATACAGCTTGGCGCGGCGCACCTTGCCGCGGCGCACCACCTTGATCGAGTCGATCATCGGCGACATCACCGGGAACACGCGCTCCACGCCTTCGCCGTAGGAAATCTTGCGGACCGTGAAGCTCTCGTTGAGCCCGCCGCCGGAACGGCCGATGCAGACGCCTTCATAGGCCTGCACGCGGGTGCGCTCGCCTTCGACCACCTTGACGTTGACGATCACAGTATCGCCGGGGCCGAATTCGGGGATCGACTTGGTCGCCGACAGTTTTTCGAATTGCTCTTTTTCGAGCTGTTGAATGAGGTTCATTGAAATCTCCATCGGCGGCGCGCCCAGCCTTTCGGGGGCTGCGCAAACGTCCATCTATCCTGCGCGTGTGCGGATTTGGCGCTCGTATAAGGCATCGGGCCGCGCTTGTCACCCGTCTGTCGTGCTTTTTGTGCCTTTTAGGCCGCCCCTCGCCGCCCATAAATCCGGCCGCCGCGTCCGCGTCAGGGCCTCGGCCTCGGCCCTTCGCCAGGCCGCCACCTTGGCATGATCGCCGGAGATCAGGATTTCGGGGATGCCGCGGCCCTCGAACTCCTGCGGCCGCGTAAATTGGGGGTATTCCAGTAGTCCCTCGGAGAAGCTTTCGTCTACGCCCGAGGTCTGCTTGCCCATCACCCCCGGCAAAAGCCGAACGCAGGCATCGATCAGGGCCATCGCGGCGATTTCGCCTCCTGACAGCACGTAGTCTCCGACCGAGACCTCTTCCAGGTTCCGTGCCTCGATGACCCGCTGATCGACCCCCTCGAACCGCCCGCAGACGATCAGGGGCCCGGCCCCCGCAGCAAGTTCGGCAACCATGGACTGGGTCAATGGCCGACCCCGCGGACTCATCAGGAGGCGCGGCCGATTTTGATCGATAGCCGCGGCATCGATCGCAGCAGCCAGCACGTCGGCGCGTAGCACCATGCCGGGGCCGCCGCCGGCCGGGGTATCGTCGACGCTGCGATGTTTGTCGGTCGCAGAATCCCTGATATCGCGCGCTTCCAGCGCCCATAGGCCGGAGGCCAGCGCCCTGCCGGCCAGGCTGACGCCGAGCGGACCGGGAAACATCTCGGGGAAGAGGGTGAGAACCGTAGCGCGCCAGGTCATGCAAAACCCATCACGTAAGCGTCGGGGCGTCGTCGCCTTCGATTTCCTGCGGCAGTTCGATCACCACGCGGCCATTGGCCAGATCGACTATCGGCACGACTGCATTGGTGAACGGCAGCAGCATAGTGGCGCCTTGCGGAGGCGCGATCTCTATAATGTCGCCGGCCCCGAAATTGTGAATCGCGATGACGCGGCCGAGCGGCTCGCCCGCGGCGTTGACGGCGGCAAGTCCGATCAGGTCGGCGTGGTAATACTCACCCTCGTCGGTCTCAGGCAATTTGTCGCGGGCGACATAGAGCTCGAGGCCATTGAGGCGCTCGGCGTCCTCGCGGGTGGCGATGCCCTTCAGCGTCGCCACCAGATGATCTTTGGCCTCACGGACATGCGTCACCTCGAACTGGCGTGCGCCGTCTTTGGTCATCAGCGGGCCGTATTGCTTTACGGCCAGCGGATCCTCGGTGAACGTCCACAGTTTCACCGCGCCGCGCACGCCATGCGCGGCGCCGATACGGGCGACGCAAATCGGTGTTCTCACCGTCGCGCGCCGCTAAGCCTTACGCCTTCGCGGCGGCTTCAGCGCGGGCCTTGCGCTCCTTGCGCGGCACGGCCTTTTCCGGGTTGTTGCGGGCGGCGCGCTTGACGACACCGGCCGCATCCAGGAAGCGCGTCACGCGATCCGACGGCTGCGCGCCCTTGGCGAGCCAGGACTTCACCTTGTCCATGTCGAGCTTCAGCCGCGATTCATTGTCCTTCGGCAGCAGCGGATTGAAATAGCCGAGACGCTCGATGAAGCGGCCGTCGCGGGGAAAGCGCGAGTCGGCGACGACGACGTGATAGACCGGGCGCTTCTTGGTGCCTGCGCGAGCGAGGCGGATAACGACTGACATTTAGTTCTCCTGAGTATGGGTTAATGCATGCGTTCAACTAATGCGTCATTCCGGGGCGACGCGAAGCGACGAGCCCGGAATCCATAGCCACGATCGTGAGTATGGATTCCGGGCCTGCGCCTTTCGGCGCATCCCGGAATGACGAATCGAGAGAGGGAGCGAGCTTTTTCATTTCTTCTTCCCCGGAAAGCCGCCGAGGCCCGGAAGCGTCGGCTTGCCGCTCAGCCCGGTAAGTCCCGGCAGATTCGGCAATCCCTGGCGCAGGCCGGTGGGAAGATCCTTCGGCAAATTCGGCAGGCCGCCCGGACCGGCACCGCCCTGCATCTTGTCCGCCAGCGCCTTCATCTCCTCCGGCGAGGGCGGCTTCATGCCGCCGCCAAAACCCATCGCCTGCGCGATGCCGGCGAGCGGGCCGCGCTTGCCCGAACCCATCGCCTTCATCATGTCGGCCATGTTCCGGTGCATCTTTAAGAGCTTGTTGACCTGCTCGACGTTCTGGCCGGCGCCGGCGGCGATGCGCTTCTTGCGGCTCGCTTTCAAAATGTCGGGGTTCTTGCGCTCAGCCCGCGTCATCGAATCGATGATCGCCACCTGGCGCTTCAAAATCTTGTCGTCGATGCCGGCTGCCGCAATCTGGTTCTTCATCTTGGCGACGCCCGGCATCATGCCCATCAAGCCGCTGATGCCGCCCATATTCGCCATCTGCAGCAACTGCTCGCGCATGTCGTTGAGGTCGAACTGGCCCTTGCGCATCCGCTCGGCGGTGCGCGCGGCCTTTTCGGCGTCGATATTCGCCGCCGCGCGTTCGACCAGCGACACCACGTCGCCCATGCCGAGGATGCGCCCAGCGATGCGGCTGGGGTGAAAGTCTTCCAGCGCGTCGGTCTTTTCGCCGGTGCCGATCAGCTTGATCGGTTTTCCCGTGACCGCCCGCATCGACAGCGCGGCGCCGCCGCGGCCGTCGCCGTCAACGCGCGTCAGCACGATGCCGGTGAGGCCGACGCGCTGATCGAAGGCGCGCGCGAGGTTGACCGCGTCCTGGCCGGTCAGGGAGTCCGCGACCAGCAGCACTTCGTGCGGAGTGGCCGTGGCTTTGATCTCGGCCGCCTCGCTCATCATCTCTTCGTCGAGCGTGGTGCGGCCGGCGGTGTCGAGCAGCACCACGTCATAGCCGCCGAGCTTGCCGGCTTCGAGTGCGCGTTTGGCAATTTGCGCCGGCCTTTGCCCCGTCACGATCGGCAGCGTCGGAATGTCGAGGTCGCGCCCCAGCACGGCCAGCTGCTCCATCGCCGCCGGGCGGTAGATGTCGAGCGAGGCCATCAGCACCTTGCGCTTGTCGCGCTGGGTCATGCGGCGGGCGAGTTTTGCGGTGGTGGTGGTCTTGCCGGAGCCCTGCAGGCCGACCATCATGATCGCGACCGGCGGCACCGCGTTGAGATCGATGGTCTGGCCGTCCGCGCCAAGGGTGGCGACCAGTTCGTCATGGACGATCTTGACGACCATCTGGCCGGGCGTGACCGACTTGACGACGGTGGCACCGACCGCCTGCTCGCGGACGCGCTCGGTGAAGCTTCGGACCACCTCGAGCGCAACGTCGGCTTCCAGCAGCGCGCGACGCACCTCGCGCATCGCGGCGTCGACGTCGGCCTCCGACAGCGAGCCGCGGCCCGTCAGCCGATCGAGTATCCCACCAAGCTTTTCCGACAGATTGTCGAACAATGCCGTTGTCCTTTGTCCTGCGGTTGCAGGGCGCCACGTCAATTCATTCAGTGCTGTCATCACCCGCGAAAGCGGGTGATCCAGTATTCCAGAGCAACTCGTTTCGAACCGAGAAGCTGCGGCGTACTGGATACCCCGCCTTCGCGGGGTATGACGACCTAGATATGTCCCGGCGCCAAACGCCAAAACGATATTCCAAACACTTTCGCGCCCGAGGGCGCATCGCGCTGTCGGGCGTTGGCCTCCGGTCTCATGGGCCGGGCGGCGGGTCGAAAAGAACGTCTTTCCGAGAAAGTGGGCGGGTTAAACCCCTGGATGGGGTGAAAGTCAAGGAGAAACTAGGGCATAATGCCCTGCGATTGAGGCGTAAGGCTTTGACATGGTTGTATTTTCTAAGATGAAGGGGTCGGCGATCAGGCTTCCTTTCGTCGCATGTTCCAAGTTGAACCCGCGCACGCCATATAACGCCCCATGTCTTCTGTTCTCTCCTGCCTGTCGTGATGCCCATTACCCGCCGCCGCGTCTTTGCAGTGCTCGCCGGTGCCGCCACGGCCATCGGCGTGCCGTCTGTCTGGATCAGCAATATGAAAACCCATGAGGGCCCCGTCTCCGATCATTTCGATGGCATGCGCTTCTTCGATCCCGACGGCGTGCCGCCAAAATCATTAGCTGAGGTGTTGCGCTGGCAGTTCGGCACCGACCGCAAGCGCGCGAGCTGGCCGGATTGGGTGCCGAATGCCCATAGCGATACGCCGCCGGCGCGGGTGTCCGGCGACAAGGTACGGCTGTCCTTTGTCGGCCATGTCTCCTGGCTGATCCAGACGCGGGATCTCAATATTCTCGTCGATCCCGTTTGGTCGCCGCGGGCCTCGCCGATTTCATGGGCCGGGCCGCACCGGCACAACGATCCCGGCATTGCATTCGACGCGCTGCCCAAGATCGACGTCGTGCTGGTCTCACACGGCCATTACGACCATCTCGATATCGCAACGCTGTCAAAACTCGCCGAAAAGTTTTCGCCGCGCGTGATCACGCCGCTCGGCAACGACGTCACCATGCGCGATGCGGACGCATCGATCAAAGCCGAGGCGTTCGACTGGCAGGATCGCGTCGAGCTCGGCAACGGCATCGCGGTGACGCTGGTGCCGACGCGGCACTGGTCGGCGCGCGGCCTGTTCGACCGCAACAAGGCGCTGTGGGCGAGTTTTGTGCTGGAGACGCCGGCCGGCAAACTCTACATCGTCTGCGATTCCGGTTACGGCGAAGGGACGCATTTCCGCCGCGTGGCCGAGCAGCACGGCCCGCTGCGGCTGGCGATACTACCGATCGGTGCCTATGAACCGCGCTGGTTCATGAAGGATCAGCACATGAACCCGGCTGATGCGGTGAAGGCGCTGGCCGATTGCGGCGCTAAGGAAGCGCTGGCGCATCATCACGGCACATTCCAGCTCACCGACGAGGCGATCGACGCGCCGGTCAACGCATTGGCCGACGCGCTGAAGGAAGCGAAGATCCCGCCGGAGCGGTTCGCGGCGCTGAAGCCGGGGCAGGTCTACGAGATTTAACCCCCGTCGTCCCTCCGAACCGCAGGGACGACGGAAACTACTGTTCCTTCGGCTTGATCGCCCAGGACACGAGCACCGTCACCGAGAGCGTCTCCTCGCCTTGCGCCACCGGTGCGCTGGCGGCCATCGGGGCTGCCATCTTGCCGCGGAAGAGCGGCGTGGGTGCGCCTTCCTCGGTGATGCTGATGGGTTCGCCGAGCGTCACGCCGGCGGTCTTGGCGTAAATCTCGGCCTTGCGGCGGGCGTCCGCGACCGCCTTCTCGCGGGCCTCGTCGAGATATTTGGAGGCCTGCGTCACGCTGAAGTGGATGCCGCCGATGTCATTGGCGCCGGCGCCGACCAGCACGTCGATCACGTTCGCAACCTTGGCCACGTCGCGGATCTTGACCGTGACGCGGTTGCTGGCGCGATAGCCGACGATGGGCGAGGGGCCGGCGCGATTTGGCGCAGATTGCGGCTGCAGCGACAGCCGCGAAGTCTGGTAGTCCTTCTCTTCGATGCCGGCGCCCTTCAGCGCCAGCAGCACCTTGCCCATCGCCGCGTTGTTGGCGTCCGACGCCTCGCGCGCGGTCTTGGCTTCCGACGTCACGCCGCCGTCGATCTGGGCCTGGTCGGGCGCCACCGATACGTTCGCCTCGCCGGTCACGGAGATCGCGGGCGGCGGTACCGTCTGCGCCAATGCCGGCGCGGCGAGCCACGTCGCGGCAACGACGGCAAGGGCAAGCGGGTGCTTCATCCCGATCACCTCAGCGGCACATAGACGTTGATCACCAGCTTGTCCTCTGCCGTCTTCAGGGGATCGGTGATGTATTCCTCGATGAAGGTGTCTTTGGCTTCCAGCTTCTTGTCGTCCAGGTGGTTGGTGATCGCCTCATAGGTGTTGTCCATGTTGTCGTAGGAGCCGCGATGGACGAACTTCAGCGCCTTGCCCTCGGGCGACTTGCCCATGCTGATGTCCTTGGTCAGGTTCTTGACATCCTGATCGACTGGAATCTGCGCCAGATACGTAAAACCGGTATCGTCGGTCGAGGTGTAGACGATCATCGAATTGCCCGTGGCCTTGATGCTCTGCTTGTCGAGCAACGCGGTCAGCGCCTTGAACGAATCGATCAGGGTGTCGAACGCCGCATCCCAGTTGGCGGTGCCTTTCATCACCAGGACTTTCTTGGGCTCCAGCGTGAACTCCTCGCCGAAGGGGTCGGCGTTCTGGACGCTTGCGGCCGGCGGCGGGGGTACGGGCGTCGGGGGTTTCTCAGCGGTCGGGACATCCGCCGGGGACTTGGTTTCGGCCGGCGGCGGAACCGGCACGGCCGATGGTGCAGGGCTTGGCGTCGCCGCCGGGCTTGTGACCGGAGGGGCTGAGGGCGCCGGCGATTGCGCCAGTGCGACCCCGCCAAGCGCAACCATGGCGAGCGCGGCCACGGCCGCACGGAAAGTGCTGATACGGTTCATTTCAGGTATTCTCCATCCACCCCACCTGACGGCGGCATGTCCCGTCCGCGCCCGCCAGGATGGGCGCTATTCCTAACACGCAAGGTCCGTTTTCGTCCCATGACAGATGCGTCATAGGCCTGCTGCCCCAGCGCACTAGGCAATTGGCCATCATTCGCCATATAAGGCAGGCATAAATTGGGAAATTCCATGAGCGCGCTGGCCAACCACGCATTTGCCAAAATGAACGGCATCGGCAACGAAATCGTCGTGGTCGACCTGCGCGATTCCAAGGCTGGTTCGAAGGCCGCCGTGACGCCGGAAGACGCCCGCGCCGCGGCTTCGCCCGCGGGCGTGCCCTATGACCAGTTGATGGTATTGCAGCCGCCGCGGCTCGCGGGTACCGAGGCCTTCATCCGCATCTACAACAATGACGGCTCGGAGGCCGGCGCCTGCGGTAACGGCATGCGTTGCGTGGTGCGCCGGCTGTTCGAGAGGACCGGCCAGACCGCCGTGACCTTCGAGACCCGCGCCGGGCTGTTGAATTGCTGGCAGGGCCCGGCGCCCGATCTCTACACCGTCGACATGGGGACGCCGAAGTTCGGCTGGCAGGATATTCCGCTGGCCGAAGAGTTTCGCGACACCCGCTATATCGAGCTGCAGGTCGGGCCGATCGATGCGCCGGTGCTGCATTCGCCGTCGGTGGTCTCGATGGGCAATCCTCATGCGATCTTCTGGGTCGAGGACGTCAACGCCTATGATCTCGAGCGCTTCGGGCCGCTATTGGAAAATCACCCGATCTTTCCCGAGCGCGCCAACATCACGCTCGCCCATGTCGTCGATCGCGATCACATCACGATCCGCACCTGGGAGCGTGGCGTCGGCTTGACCAAGGCCTGCGGCTCGGCCGCTTGCGCGACCGCGGTCGCCGCCGCCCGGCTGAAGCGCGCCAATCGCTCGGTCGAGATCACGCTGCCCGGCGGCAAGCTTGCGATCGAATGGCGCGAGCATGACGACCACGTGCTGATGACCGGCACGGCCGATTTCGAGTATGAAGGCCGCTTCGATCCCGCGCTGTTCGCCGACGTCGCCTGAGCGCCATGAGCGTCGACGTCCTCACGTTCGGCTGCCGCCTCAACGCCTTCGAATCCGAGGTGATCGCCCGCGAGGCGGAGCGCGCCGGGCTCTCCGATACCGTCGTCATCAATAGCTGCGCGGTCACCAATGAGGCGGTGGCGCAGGTGCGGCAATCGATCCGCCGGCTGAAGCGCGAACGGCCGGATGTGCGCATCGTCGTCACCGGCTGCGCGGCGCAGACCCAAGCAGAAATGTTTGCCGAAATGGCCGAGGTCGATCGCGTCGTCGGCAATGACGACAAGATGCGGGGCGAAGCCTGGCGCGATGCGCGCGCGGCGTTCCATTTGGGCTTTGGCGTCGGGACAAGCGAAAAGATTGCGGTCGCCGACATCATGGCGGTCAAGGAGATGGCGCCGCATCTGCTTGACGGGTTCAAGGCCGGCCTGCCGCGCGTCTTTGTGCAGGTGCAGAACGGCTGCGACCATCGCTGCACCTTCTGCATCATCCCCTATGGCCGCGGCAATTCGCGCTCGGTGCCGATGGGGGCGGTGGTGGATCAGGTGCGGGCGCTCGCCGAGCGCGGCCATGCCGAGATCGTGCTGACCGGTGTCGATCTGACGAGCTACGGCGCCGATCTGCCGGGTACGCCGAAGCTCGGGCAACTGACAAAACAGATTCTGCGCCACGTGCTGGAGTTGAAGCGCCTGCGGATTTCGTCGATCGATTCCATCGAGGCCGACCGCGATCTGCTTGACGTCATTGCCGCGGATGAGCGGCTGATGCCGCATCTGCACCTGTCGCTGCAATCCGGCGACGACCTCATTTTGAAGCGGATGAAGCGGCGGCATTCGCGGCAGGATGCAATCGACTTCTGCGCGCAGGTGCGGCGATTGCGCCCGGACATTACGCTCGGCGCCGATATCATCGCGGGTTTTCCGACCGAGACGGAAGAAATGTTCACGCGCTCGCAGGACCTGGTCGAGGAATGCGATCTCACCTTCCTGCACGTGTTTCCGTATTCGAAGCGGCCCGGCACGCCGGCCGCACGAATGCCGCAGGTGGCGGGTGAGGTTATCAAGGCGCGGGCGAAGCGGTTGCGGGTGGCGGGCGAGGCGGCGCTGCAAAGGCGGTTGGCGGCAGAATTCGGTTCAACGCGTCAGGTGCTGATCGAGAGCGCGACGCAGGGCCGTACCGAGCATTTCCTGCCGGTTGCGATATCAGGCGAAGAGCCGGGCGCGGTGCTGGCGCTGACGGTCAAGGGCCACGATGGTGCGCGGCTATCGGTGTGAGCCGCCAATTCTGTTGTCATCGCCCGGCTTGACCGGGCGACCCAGTGCGCCGCGGCTTCCCAGTTCATCACGGACCTCTCTGGGATACTGGATCATCCGCTTTCGCGGATGATGACAGCGGTAGTTGGGGCGCGTGCTTGGCTACGAACCGCTACTCTCCGTTCCACCCGCACTTCCTGAGCCGCTCGCGCATATGCTCCGGCGCCGGCGCCACCACCCGCACCGGCTCCTTGTTCTTCGAAATCGGAACTACGATCTCACGGGAATGCAGGTGCAGGATCGGCTCGCCGAACCTTGGGCCGTTACCGTAGATATTGTCGCCGACGATCGGCCAGCCCATCGCTGAGGTGTGCACGCGCAGTTGATGCGTTCGGCCAGTCACCGGTTCCAGCGCCAGCCAGGTGAGGCCGTCGCCGCGGCCGAGCACTTTCCAGGTGGTGATGGCTTTCTGGCCCTCCGGATCCGGCTTCTGCCACCAGCCGCGCTCGGCGTTCAGCCGTCCGAGCGGCATGTCGATGGTGCCTTTATCTTCGGCAGGGCCGCCTTCGACCACGGCCCAATAGGTCTTTCCGACCTTGCCGTGCTTGAACAAGAGGCCGAGCGAGGCGGTGGCCTTGCGGTGGCGTCCCAACACGAGACAGCCTGAGGTGTCCTTGTCGAGCCGGTGGGCCAACACCGGCGGGCGCGGCAGGCCGAATCGCAAGGCATCGAAGGAAGCTTCCAGATTGGCGCCGCCCTTGGGGCCGCGATGCACCGGCAGTCCGGCCGGCTTGTCGATGACGAGCATCAATCCGTCGCGATGGAGCACGCGGGCCTGGATTTCTTCCGCCGTTAGGCCTGCGACGTCAAAGGAGCCCCTGGGCACTTCAAAAGACAGCCCGGGCACATCAAGAGATGGCCCGGGAACATCGATAGGTTTGTTGTGACTTCCGCTCATGGCGCGAAACCGCTAACACGTCCCCGACATGAGCGATACCACTCCTGGAACCCCCAAACTGAGCTGGTGGCGGCGGCTTTCGAGCGGCC
Organism: Bradyrhizobium sp. LMTR 3; assembly: GCF_001693485.1. GTDB lineage: Bacteria > Pseudomonadota > Alphaproteobacteria > Rhizobiales > Xanthobacteraceae > Bradyrhizobium. The sequence goes on along the minus strand of NZ_MAXC01000011.1, from coordinate 76,768 downwards.
TGAAGCGGACTTCGAGTTCGCTCGGTACGGCCGTCGCCGACCTCGTCACCAAGCGCAAGCTCGACCGCGCCATGCTCGACGATATCGAGGATGTGCTGCTGCGCGCCGATCTCGGCACCGCGGTCGCGGTGCGGATCGCGGATGCCGTCGGCGCCGGCCGCTATGACAAGGCGATTTCAGCCGACGAAGTAAAGACGGTCGTCGCGACCGAGGTCGAGAAGGTGCTGGCGCCGGTGGCGAAGCCGCTGGAGATCGACGCGGCGCAAAGGCCGTTTGTCATCCTTGTGGTCGGCGTCAACGGCTCCGGCAAGACCACGACCATCGGCAAGCTTGCTGCGAAACTGAGCACCGAGGGCCGCAAGGTGATGCTGGCGGCGGGCGATACGTTTCGTGCCGCCGCGATCGAACAGCTCAAGGTGTGGGGCGAGCGCACCAAATCGCCGGTCGTTGCGGGCGCGCAGGGTTCAGATTCGGCAAGCCTCGCGTTCAACGCACTGAGCGCGGCGAAGGAACAAAAGCTCGATGTGCTGCTGGTCGATACGGCGGGGCGGCTGCAGAACAAGGCCGAACTGATGAACGAGCTGGAAAAGGTCGTTCGCGTCATCAAGAAGGTCGACGCGTCGGCGCCGCATGCGGTGCTGCTCGTGCTCGATGCGACGGTGGGACAAAATGCGCTGTCGCAGGTCGAGGCGTTTCATCGTACCGCTGGCGTCACCGGGCTTGTGATGACGAAACTGGACGGCACCGCGCGCGGCGGCATTCTGGTGGCGCTCGCGGAGAAATTCAAACTGCCGGTGCACTTCATCGGCGTCGGTGAAGGCGTCGACGATCTCGCGCCGTTCACGGCGCGGGACTTTGCGAACGCGATTGCAGGAATCGAGTAATGGACAAGAAAGTACCGCATCCGCTGTTCAAGCTTGCGACCGAACTCGGTCCCTTGCTCATCTTCTTCGTCGCCAATGCCAAGTCCAACCTGTTCGTCGCCACCGGCGTATTCATGGTGGCGGTGGTGGCTGCGATGATCGCGTCTTACATGGTGACGCGGCATGTGCCCATGATGGCGATCGTCACTGCGGTCGTCGTCGTCGTGTTCGGCGCGCTGACGCTGATCCTGCATGACGAGACCTTCATCAAGATGAAGCCGACGATCGTCTACACGCTGTTCGCCGCCATTCTCGGTGGCGGCTTGCTGTTCGGCCGCTCCTTCATCGCGATCATGTTCGACCAGATGTTCAATCTCACCCCGCACGGCTGGCGCATCCTGACCGCGCGCTGGGCGTTATGGTTCTTCGCGATGGCGGTGCTGAACGAGATCATCTGGCGCACGCAAAGCACCGACTTCTGGGTTGCCTTCAAGGTCTTCGGCATGGTGCCGCTGACGATGTTGTTTGCCATTACACAGATGCCGCTGATCAAGCGCTATCATCTGGAACCGGCTTCCCTGGAGGTCAGCGAGGCAGAAGCCGGGGATGTAAGCAAGGGCTAGGTAGCGTGTCCCGGGCGCGGTGCAGCGTTCTTTACGATGCACCGCAGAGCCGGAACCATATCCCCGCTCGAGCGTAGGCCCCGGCTCTGCAGCGCACCGCTGTCGCGCTGCGCTGCGTCCGGGGCACGAGATCAGCTCTTCTGCTTGGCGATGATCTTGTCCTTGATCTTGTCGTAGGTCGCCTGCGGGACGATGCTCTTCTGCACCAGCTCGTCCTTGCCCTTGTACGGACGGCCCTTGATGATCTTCTCCGAATAGGCCTTCCCGACGCCCGGCAGCGCATCGAGCTGCTCGGCGGTCGCGGAATTGATGTCCAGCAGCTCGGCCTTCGGCGCCGGCGCCATCTTCGACTCCGAGGCCTTTGGCGCGGGAGCCATCTTGCTGTCGGACTTGGGCGCGGGCTGTGCGGTCTGGGCCATCGACGGCGTTGCCGTCAGCATGCCCAGCGTGAGCGCGGTGGCGAGAAGAGAAGCGAGCGTGAAATGACGCATATGGGTGTCCCTCCCAAGGACGGTTCAAGTAACGCATCAAAGCTAGCTGCGAATTCATGGCAGCGCCATGGCCGCGAAATGAACGATGGATAAAAGCGGAGGAATATTTGGATTGTCATTCCGGGGCGTGCGCAGCACGAACCCGGAATCTCGAACTTCCGGGTTCGATGCTTCGCATCGCCCCGGAATGACGACGGCGTCGTCACTTCAACGCCTTCTCGATCTCGACTTTCAGCACGCTATCGAGATTGGCCGGCGTTACCGGCCCGACCAGCTTGTAGCGGATAGTGCCGTCGCGCCCGACCACGAAGGTTTCGGGCACGCCATAGACGCCCCATTCGATCGAGCCCCGGCCGTTGCTGTCGGCGCCGACGGCGGTGAACGGATTGCCGTAGCGGCCGAGGAAGCGGCGGGCGTTATCAGGGGAATCCTTGTAGTTGATGCCGACGATCTGCAGCCGTGTGTCGCTCGCCAGCGCGGTCAACAGCGGCGCCTCATCGTGGCATGGCACGCACCAGGAGGCCCAGACATTGACGACAGAGACCTTGCCCTTGAACACGGCCGGGTCGAGGCCGGGCACGGGCGTCCCGTTATGGACGAGGCCCTCCAGCGCCGGCAGCGTGGTTTGCGGCACCGGCCGGCCGATCAGGGCGGATGGAATCCTGGAGGGGTCACCGGCGTAAAGCCGCAGCAGGAACAGTCCGGCGACCGCCAGGAAGCCGATCAGCGGCAGCGCCACGACCCAGCGCAGGCTGCGTGGCCGATCAGATGTTGCGGGCGCACTCATCAAATCTCCGTCGCCTGGCGGCCGGAGCGCCGGGCCACGCCGCTGGCCTCGAGTTCGCGCAGGCGCTCCTTCTGATGACGATAGTCGAGCGCGATCCAGCCGATCAGGATCAGCACGATCGCCGCGACCAGCGCGTAGGAGGTCACGATAAACGAGGCATAGGGTCCGAGCGACATCGCGTCATGCCGCCTGCTGGCTGGCTTGCATCATCTGCAAGCTACGCACGCGGCGGCGCAGGATCTCGTTGCGCATCGCCGCCAGGTGCAGTGTCATGAACAGCAGCGAGAAACCGACCGCCATCACGAGCAATGGAATCAGGAACGCGTTGTCGAGCGAAGGTCCGCCCATCCGCATCACCGATGCCGGTTGATGCAGCGTGTTCCACCAGTCGACCGAGAACTTGATGATCGGCAGGTTGATCGCGCCGACCAGCGTCAGCACGGCGGCGGCCCGCGCCGCCCGCGACGGGTCCTCCACCGCGCGCCATAGCGCCATCAGGCCGAGATACATCAGGAACAGGATCAGCACCGATGTGAGTCGCGCGTCCCACTCCCAATAGGTGCCCCACATCGGCCGCCCCCACAGTGAACCCGTGACCAGCGCCAGAAACGTGAACGCCGCTCCGATCGGCGCGGCGGCCTTGGCCGCGACGTCGGCGAGCGGATGCCGCCATACCAGCGTGCCCAGCGCGGCAATGCTCATGACGCCCCAGACGAACATCGAAAGCCACGCGTTCGGCACGTGGATGAACATGATCTTCACGGTGGCGCCCTGCTGGTAATCGTCGGGGGCCACCGCCGCCTGATAGAGGCCCACCAGCAGCAGGATCGCGGTCGCACCTGCAAGCCACGGCAGCACGCGCGCCGTCAGCGCGAGAAATTTCGAGGGATTGGCGAGGTCGATCAGCGTCATGGCATCCTGATAGTCGTCAGCGGCGGGGCAGGCAATGCGGCATGATCTGTTTCGCATCCCCTCCGCCAGAGTTGATCGGTGTCAACAAATTCAGTCCAGACCGTGCCGCAGGCTGGCCGCAGCGGCAAACGGTCCGACCACGAAACTAACCAGCGAGAGCGCGCAAAGGATCGAAAACGGAGTTCCAAACGATAGCGGGCCGGTAATCGCCGCCTGCGAGGCTGCAACGCCGAAGATCAGTACCGGGATCGACAGCGGCAGCACCAGCACCGCGAGCAAGAGGCCCCCGCGGTGCAATGTCACGGCGAGCGCCGCGCCGATCATGCCCGTGAACGTCAGCGCCGGCGTCCCCACCAGCAAGGTCAGCGCCACCGCCGAGGTCGCCGCGGTGTCGAGGTTGAGCAACAGCCCGAGCACGGGCGTCGCCGCGATCAGAGGCACACCGGCCGCGAGCCAATGCGCCAGCGCTTTCGCGGCACATGCGAGTTCCAACGGTGTCTGGCCCATCACGATCAGGTCGAGCGAGCCGTCCTCATGATCGGCCGTGAACAGCCGGTCGAGCGTGAGCAGGCTGGCCAGCAGCGCGCCGAGCCAGAGTATGGCGGGGCCGAGCCGGGCCAACAGAGGCAGATCGGGCCCGATCGCAAACGGCATCAGCACCGTGACGGTGAGGAAGAACAGCACGCCGATCAGCGCCCCGCCGCCGACGCGGAGTGCGATTTTGATATCCCGGCGAATCAGTGCGGCGAGGGCCGTCATGGGAGGCCTCCTGCGCACGTGCTTTGGACACTCCGCTGTCGCAGCGTATGCAGGCAGCTCCCTCCCCCCTTGCGGGGGAGGGCGGGGGAGAGGGGTGGCCCCGGAAACGGTGCTTGACAGATGCGCTTGTTGCCCGAGGCCGAATCGAGAGAGCACGTCGCGGGATACCCCTCTCCCTGACCTCGAGAGCGAGCTTTGCTCGCCTCGGACCCCGCAAGGGGGGAGGGAACGGAAGGATTTGTGCTCGTGGATAGGAGATAGAGCGCTATCACTTCCCCCCCATCCGCAGTTCTCTCGCTTCGATCCCGAGCGGAGTATGTGTCGCCGCAACAATGATCCCGCCGCTGGCCAGGTGTTCGCGCATCACGCCCACGAATAGTTCCTGTCCGGCGGTATCGAGCGCCGATGTCGGCTCGTCCAGCAACCAGACCGGCCGCCGCACCACGAGCAGCCGCGCGATCGACAGCCGGCGCCGCTGACCAGCCGAGAGAAAGGCCGCCGGCAGATAAGTGGCGTGGCCGAGCCCCACGGCGGTGAGGCACTCTTTGACGTCGCCGGTCGCCCCACCGAGAAAATCCCGCCAGAACGACAGGTTTTCCGCAACGCTCAGCGCAGGCTTCAGTGCATCGCGGTGGCCCAGATAGTGAGATTGTTCGGGCAAGGTCAACTCGGCCTCGCCGCCTTCCAGACCGATCGATCCGCCCCCCGACACCAGGAGACCCGCGATGAGCCGCAACAGCGAGGTCTTGCCCGAGCCGTTCGGGCCGACCACGGCCAGCACTTCGCCGGAAGCGGCCTCGAAATCGAGGCCCGAGAACACCTCTCGGCCGCCTCTGACACAACTGATTTGGCGCCCCGAGAGCCGCATTTTGCTTCGTCACAGCCCTCTGAAATTGATGGGTACCGCGTCGGAATTTGTGGGTACCGCATTGCTGCAGCACGTTTGTCGCTGTGGCGGCGCTTCTAGAAAGATTCTATAAGCCCGGAACTTGATGCAGCACACAATCGGCGGCTGCAAGCCAAGAAGCCAGCCTTCCGCTGACGGTGTTTAAATACCCTTGCGGGTATAACTAGAATTTGGGATTTCCTGACATGACCTCGCTCGACAGCTTCAAATGCCGCAAGACCCTCAAGGTCGGCAGCAAGACCTATGTTTATTACAGCCTGCCCGCCGCCGAGAAGAACGGTCTGAAGGGAATTTCCAAGCTGCCCTATTCGATGAAGGTGCTGCTCGAAAACCTGCTGCGCAACGAGGACGATCGCACGGTCAAGAAGGCCGACATCGTCGCGGTTTCGAAATGGCTCCGGAAGCGCAGGCTCGAGCACGAGGTCGCGTTCCGCCCGGCGCGCGTGTTGATGCAGGATTTCACCGGCGTGCCGGCGGTGGTCGATCTCGCCGCGATGCGCAACGCGATGCAGGCGCTCGGCGGCGATGCCGAGAAGATCAACCCGCTGGTGCCGGTCGATCTCGTCATCGACCACTCGGTCATCGTCAACTTCTTCGGTGACAACAAGGCGTTCGGCAAGAACGTCGTCGAGGAATACAAGCAGAACCAGGAACGCTACGAATTCCTGAAGTGGGGCCAGAAGGCGTTCTCGAATTTCTCCGTCGTGCCGCCCGGCACCGGCATCTGCCACCAGGTCAATCTCGAATATCTCGCGCAGACGGTGTGGACCAGGAAGGAGAAGATGACGGTCGGAAAGAAGACCGGCACCTTCGAGGTCGCCTACCCGGATTCGCTTGTTGGTACCGATTCGCACACCACCATGGTCAATGGCCTCGCCGTGCTCGGCTGGGGCGTCGGCGGCATCGAGGCGGAAGCCTGCATGCTCGGCCAGCCGCTGTCGATGTTGTTGCCGGAAGTCGTCGGCTTCAAGCTGAAGGGCCAGCTCAAGGAAGGCGTCACCGCGACCGACCTGGTGCTGACGGTCACGCAGATGCTGCGCAAGCAGGGCGTGGTCGGCAAATTCGTCGAGTTCTTCGGCCCCGGCCTCGACTATCTCTCGGTGGCGGACAAGGCGACGATCGGCAATATGGCGCCGGAATACGGCGCCACCTGCGGCTTCTTCCCGGTCGACGCCGCGACCATCGATTACCTCAAGACCTCGGGCCGCAAGGCCGACCGTGTCGCGCTGGTGGCGGCCTACGCCAAGGCGCAGGGCCTGTTCCGCACGGCGAAATCGGCCGATCCGGTGTTCACGGAAACCCTGACGCTCGACCTCAAGGACGTCGTGCCGTCGATGGCGGGCCCGAAACGCCCCGAAGGCCGTGTTGCGCTGCCGGCGGTTTCCACTGGCTTCGCGACCGCGCTCACCAGCGAGTACAAGAAGCCCGACGCGGCTGCGAGCCGCTATCCGGTCGAGGGCCGGGATTTCGACCTCGGCCATGGCGACGTGGTGATCGCCGCGATCACTTCCTGCACCAATACTTCGAACCCGAGTGTGCTGATCGGCGCGGGCCTGCTGGCGCGCAACGCCGCCGCCAAGGGGTTGACGGCCAAGCCGTGGGTGAAGACCTCGCTCGCTCCGGGCAGCCAGGTGGTTGCGGAATATCTGGCCAATTCCGGCCTGCAGAAGGATCTCGACAAGGTCGGCTTCAACCTGGTCGGCTTCGGCTGCACCACCTGCATCGGCAATTCGGGTCCGCTGCCGGAGGACATTTCGAAGTCGATCAACGACAACGGCATCGTTGCCGCGGCCGTGCTGTCCGGCAACCGCAATTTTGAGGGCCGCGTCAGCCCGGACGTGCAGGCAAATTATCTGGCGTCACCGCCGCTGGTCGTCGCCTATGCGCTGGCGGGCACGGTGACCAAGGACCTCGCGGTCGACCCGATCGGCACCGGCAAGGACGGCAAGCCGGTATATCTGAAGGACATCTGGCCGACCACCAAGGAGATCAATGCTTTCATGAAGAAGTTCGTGACAGCTACGATCTTCAAGAAGCGCTACGCCGACGTGTTCAAGGGCGACACCAATTGGCGCAAGATCAAGACGGTCGAGAGCGAGACCTATCGCTGGAACATGAGCTCGACCTATGTGCAGAACCCGCCCTATTTCGAAGGCATGAAGAAGCAGCCCGATCCGATTTCAGACGTGGTCGACGCGCGGATCCTGGCGATGTTCGGCGACAAGATCACCACCGACCACATCTCGCCGGCCGGCTCGATCAAGCTGACTTCGCCGGCTGGAAAATTCCTCAGCGAGCACCAGGTGCGCCCCGCCGACTTCAACCAGTACGGCACACGGCGCGGTAACCATGAAATCATGATGCGCGGCACCTTCGCCAACATCCGCATCAAGAATTTCATGCTGAAGGGCGCTGACGGCAATATTCCGGAGGGCGGACTAACCAAGCACTGGCCCGACGGCGAGCAGATGTCGATCTACGACGCGGCGATGAAGTATCAGCAGGAAAGCGTGCCGCTGGTGGTGTTCGCGGGCGCCGAATACGGCAACGGCTCCTCGCGCGACTGGGCGGCGAAGGGCACCCGTCTGCTCGGCGTCCGCGCCGTGATCTGCCAGAGCTTCGAGCGCATCCATCGCTCCAACTTGGTCGGCATGGGCGTGTTGCCGCTGACCTTCGAGGACGGCACGTCGTGGACATCGCTTGGCCTCAAGGGCGACGAGACGGTGACGATTCGCGGGCTCCAGGGTGATTTGAAGCCGCGCCAGACCCTGACGGCCGAGGTCGTGTCCGGCGACGGTTCGCTGCAGCGCGTGCCGCTGCTCTGCCGCATCGATACCCTCGATGAGCTCGAGTACTACCGAAACGGCGGCATTCTGCATTACGTGCTGCGCAAACTCGCGGCTTGACGCGGATTTGTGATCGGTGCCTCACTTCGAAGTGAGTAGCGAGCAAGGAGAAGGCGGCCTATGACAGGGCCGCTTTCGTGCGTCTGGGGCGCGCCTTTAGGATATCAAATCATGCCCCGTACAATTACGGATGGAAAACGCTACGCCCGGTTCGCACGATGACAGCGATGATGGCCTACAACTGCATATCGCGATGGTCCGGTGCGCTCGGCGTCTGCGCGATCATCGCCATCATCCGTCCGGCTCATGCCGAGCCGCGCACCGTGGTCGAATTGTTCACCTCGCAAGGCTGTTCGTCGTGTCCGCCGGCCGACCAGATCGTCGGCGAACTTGCCAAGGATCCGTCCATCATCGCGCTGAGCATGCCGATCGACTATTGGGACTACCTTGGCTGGAAGGACACGCTCGCGGACTCGCGTTTCAGCGCGCGTCAGAAAGCCTATTCGCATGTGCGTGGCGATCGTAACCTCTACACGCCGCAGATGATCGTCAATGGCTCGGCGCAGGTGATCGGCAGCGATCGCGCCGCCATCGAAAGCGCCATCAAGAATACCAGCAAGACTGAAGGCGTGATGTCGGTGCCGGTCAAGATGACGTTGTCGGGCAAGCTGCTCAATGTCTCGGTAGAGGCGAGCAAGGTGCCGACGGCGGGCCGGGGCGAAGTCTGGATCTGCTCGGTCTCAAAGGCGGTGCCGATCTCGATCGGGCGCGGCGAGAATCGCGGCCAACAGCTCACCTACTACAACGTGGTACGCAATCTCGTGAAGGTCGGCGACTGGAACGGCGGTTCGGGAAGCTGGACTGTTCCGCTTGATAATATTTCCCGCGACGGCGTGGACGCCGCAGTCGTCTACGTCCAGGACGGCAGTCGCGACAAGCCGGGTGCGATGCTCGGCGCCGCCATGACGGCGCTGCGTTAGTTAGCTCCGGGCTACGAGACCTAACTTTTCTCTTACCTTGAACCAGCGTCGTACAATCGGCGAAGTCCGAGCCGCGCGTGACATCTGCGAGAACAGCCCCCCAAACGAAAAAGGACCAACTTTCGTTGGCCCAGTATCGGGATTAACTCCCTCCTGCGAACAGGCCCGATCCCGACGGCCCCGGGGGGCTGGGGGCTGAGGAATCCGGAACCGAAAGGACCGGGCCAACGCAGGATTTTCTTTTCGCAATTTAGCGGGGCGGACGGTTGGCGGAAGTAGGGCAGCAATAAGATTCCGCTAACGATCCCGTGAATCGATATTTCCCGGGATATCGGGCCATCCGGCGCGGTTTCCTTCGTATTTACACCCCCTTGCGACGCCCCGCGGTTAGCGCGATCATGTAAATTGGATGACAGGAGGCGCTCCATGACCATAATATCGGAGGACACCGATCCGAGCGATAGCCGCGCAGTGGCGCGCGTCGCCACTGCGAGCACGCCGCCGAATCGCGTCACGTTCAATCGTCTCGAACTCAACCGTATCCTCAATCTGTATGGGCGCATGGTCGCCGACGGCGAGTGGCGCGACTATGCCATCGACTTTCTGAAAGACCACGCGGTGTTCTCCGTATTCCGCCGCGCTTCGGAAGTTCCGATCTATCGCATCGAGAAAGATCCGCGGCTCGCGCGCAAGCAGGGCATGTACAGCGTGATCTCGGCGACCGGACTGATCCTGCGCCGCGGCCACGAACTCGAACGCGTGCTGCTGGTGATCGACCGCAAGCTGGCGGTGGTGTAGGCGGGCCGCTGTAGGGTGGGCAAAGGCGCGATTGCGCCGCGCCCACCATGTTTCCCTCATGGGTGCAAGAATGGTGGGCACGCTTCGCTTTGCCCACCCTACCAACTACTTTGCATGGGGTTGTTTTCGCGATTTTGAGTCTGGGCCCTGCGGTACCGCCAAAGAGGCGCCACGCGTTATCCAGACTACGAAGCGGGGACCGTCGTGCTCCCTTCACCGAGCGCGCGTTGCATCATCACGGTATCCAGCCAGCGGCCGAACTTGAGGCCGACGCTGGGATGCGTCCCGATCATCTGGAAACCGCATTTGGCGTGAACGCCGATCGAGCCGGCATTGGCGGAGTCGCCGATGACCGCAATCATCTGCCGGTAGCCGCGCGCCTCGCATTCGGCGATCAGCCGCTGCATCAGTTGCAGCCCGATGCCGCGCCGGTGCGTGGCCGGTTTCAAATAGACCGAATTCTCCACCGTGAAGCGGTAGGCCGGCCGTGGCCGATAGGGACCGGCATAGGCGTATCCGATCACCTGGCCTTCGACGGCGGCGACCAGATAGGGAAAGCCACCATCCGACAGCATCCTGAATCGCCGGGTCATCTCGGCGAGGTCGGGCGGGACGAGTTCGAACGTGGCGGTGCCGTAGCGCACCGCGTGCTCGTAGATCTCGGTGATGGCGGGGAGGTCGGCCTCGGTGGCGGGCCGGATTTCGGCAGCGGACATGGGAAAAGGATATCAGGCGACAAATCTGGATCAACGCTCTTTCCGTCATGGCCGGGCATAGCCGTCTGAGGGACGGTGTCGCTTCCACTCGGCTGTGCCCGGCTATCCGCGTCTTTTGTCGCCGCGCGCGGGGCGTGGATGCCCGGGTCCCGTCTCCGCCAGGGCTTAGCCGGGTCACAAGCGCACTCGCCACCGAAGCCTTAGCGAAGGCGGCAAGCCTCGGCATGACGATCACTGAGCAAAAGAAAAGCCCCGGCCGCGAGGCCGGGGCTTTAACTCTTGAACCCGATCGGGCAGCGCTTAATCGCGCTGGCCGAGGAGCTGCAGGAGCAGCGTGAACAGGTTGATGAAGTTCAGGTAGAGCGACAGTGCGCCGGTAATCGCCGCACGCTCTTCAACCTCAGCGCCTCCCGAAGCGTAGCCGTAGATGTACTCGTTCTTCAGCCGCTGGGTATCCCAGGCGGTGAGGCCCGCGAACACCAGCACGCCGACCACCGAGACGATGAACTGCAGCATCGAGCTCGCCAGGAACAGGTTCACCAGGCTCGCGATGATGACGCCGATCAGACCCATGAACAGGAACGAGCCCATGCCGCTCATGTCACGCTTGGTGGTGTAGCCATAAAGGCTGAGCGCACCGAAGGTCGCCGCGGTGATGAAGAACACCCGAACGATCGAGGTGTGCGTATACACCAGGAAGATCGACGACAGCGAAATGCCCATCAGCGCCGAGAACACCCAGAACAGCATCTGGGCGGTCGCGGGCCGCAGCCGGTTGATGCCGGCCGAGATCGCGAACACCATCGCCAGCGGCGCGAGGATGAACAGCCACTTCAGCGGGCTGACATACATCGCGTAGCCGAACTGCGTCAGGTAGGCGTTGCCGAATCTGGCGGCGGCCCCGGCCTGGTCGGTCGTCACCGCGGCCATGTAGACGCCGAGCGCCGCAAGGCCGGTGATCGCCAGGCCGATGCTCATGTAGTTGTAGATGCGCAGCATGTAGGCGCGCAGACCGGCATCGACGGCCGCAGCGTCAACGCGTCCGGCAGCCCGGCCGAAAGGAGATACGTAGTTACGGTCTAGGTCCGACATGGTCGAATTCCCGTTGGTTGCCCGGCGGAGCGCAAGGGGTTTGCGACGCCGGTTGGATTTCTATCTCAGATGTCCCGATCTGCCGACGTCAATATCACGAATATTACGTCATCAACCCGGCCAACTGATCTTGGCTGGTATGTGGGAAACTAACACATCCGACGCAAGCTTCCACGCGCGGCTGAATGTCGCTTCTCGCGACGATTTCCGGGTAAAAGCAGTGTTAACCCCTGCCTTCCGCCGCTACAAATTGTCACAAATTCCGTAACACGCTGGCCGGCTTTTGGTTCAGGGCCAACAACGTTCCGGCGAGCCCCAGCCCCACCGTGACGATCAGGGCGGCTGCGACCACCCCGGCCGCGCTGCCAGCCTGCCAGATGAAGCTGAGCGTCATCAGCCTGGTCACGATCAGCCACGCCGCGATCGAGCCCGCGATCACGCCGAATATGGCCGTCGCGAGGCCGATCATGAGGTATTCGAGCGCATAGGCCCCGAGCAGGCGCACCCGGGTTGCGCCGAGCGTCTTCAGGATGACCGCGTCATAGACCCGGTGGCGATGGCCGGCGGCGAGCGCGCCGCCGAGCACCAGGATCGCCGAGATCAGCGTCACCGCGCTGGCGCCACGGATGGCGAGCACGAGGTTGGTGACGACGGTGCCGACGGTCTCGAGCGCTTCGCGGACCCGAACGCTGGTCACCATCGGAAAGGCGTCCGCCACCTGCTTGATGATTCGGGCGTCGCCTGCAGAGTCGGGGTGGACCTCGGATAGGGTCGCGACATGGCTGTGCGGCGCGCCCTTGAAGGCGTTGGGCGAGAACACCAGCACGAAATTGATGCCGAGGCCCTGCCAGTCGACGTTGCGCAGATTGCTGATTTTGGCCGCGATGTCGCGGCCGAGCACGTTGACGACGATCTCGTCGCCGATCTTGAGCTTCAGCCCGTCGGCGATCTTCTTCTCCAGTGAGACCAGCGGCGGCCCCTTGTAGTCCGCGCTCCACCATTCGCCTTCGACCACCTTCGAGCCTTTTGGAACTTCGCCGGTATAGGTCAGGCCGCGGTCACTCTGCAGCACCCATTCGGTATCCTGCGAGGGCTTGAGTTCGTCCGCCTTGACGCCGCGGGCGGCAACGATGCGCCCGCGCAGCATCGGCACGTCGTCGACGGTGGATTGCGGCGCGATCTGCTTGAGGAAGGCGCCGAAGCGGTCGGCGTCGGCGGTCGGAATGTCGATGAAGTAGAATGAGGGCGCGCGCTCCGGCAGCGCGGCCAGGAACTGCCGGCGCAAATTGCCGTCGATCTGGGTAATGGTGACGAGGACCGCGAGCCCAAGCCCGAGCGACATCACGACCGACGGCGTCAGCGCGCCGGGCCGGTAGATATTGGCAATCGCCAGCCGCAGCATGGTGATGCTGGACCGCGGCAGGCGCCGCGCCAGCGCCATCAGGCCGGCGGCGACGCCGCGCAACAGCGCAAACACCGCAACCGAAGCGACGACGAACACGGCGGCGACCCGCTTGTCATAGGCCAGCCCGATCGCGACCGAGACAAGGAGCACGATCACCACGGCCATCAGCGCGAGATAGCTCCAGCGCGGGCGGTGCCATTCGCGGGCAACCTCCTCGCGGAACAATGCCGCGACCGGGACATCATGGACCCGGCCGAGCGGCCACAGCCCGAAGGCGAGCGCGGTGAGCAGGCCGTAGAGCAACGACAGCGCCAGTTCGTCGGCGTGCAGGGCAGGGATCACCGGCAGCGGCAGTAGCTTGCCGAACAGGCCGACGATGACAAACGGCAAGGCCGCGCCGGCGGCAAGCCCGATCATCGAGCCGATCCCGGCGAGCACGATCACCTGCGTCAGGTAGATGGTGAAGACGTCGCGCCCGGTGGCACCAAGCGCCTTGAACGAGGCGATGACGTCGCGTCGGCGATCGATATGGCTCTTGACGGCGTTGGCGACGCCGACGCCGCCGACCAGAAGGGCCGCCAGCCCAACCAGCGTCAGGAATTGGGTGAAGCGGTTGATGGTGCGTTCGAGCTGCGGCGAGGCATTGTCGCGGCTGCGGATCCACCAGCCGGCTTCCGGCAAGGCACTCCGCGCGCTGTTGACCAATTGGGCGGCGGCGCGTTCGTCGGCCGCATTGTCCGGCAGCTTTACCCGGTACATCCAGCGCACCAGGCTGCCCGGCTGCAGCAATCCGCTGGCGCGCAGGCTCTGCTCGCTGACCAGTACGCGCGGGCCCAGGCCGACATTGCCGGCGAGCTTGTCCGGCTCGGCGCCAACCACGCTGCGAATCTGGACCGTGGCATTGCCGATGCCGATACGGTCGCCGAGCTTGAGATCGAGCCGCGCCAGCAGAGTGGAATCGACCGCCGCGCCGAACGCGCCATCGCGTTCAGCCAGCAGATCCGACATCGGCATTTGGGGATCAAGCGTCAACTGTCCGAGCATCGGATAGTTGCCGTCGACCGCCTTGAGCTCGACCAGCGCCAGCTTGCCGTCGCTGGCGCGGGCCATCACCCGCAGCGCGGCCGCAACCGACACCTGGCCGCGCGCTCGCAGGAAAGCGAGTTCCTCCGGCTTGGCTTCGCGCTGGATCAGCGAGAATGCGACATCGCCGCCGAGCAATGTTCGGCCCTCGCGGGTCAGGCCTTCGCTAAGGCTTGCCGCCACCGAGCCGACGCCGGCAATTGCCATGACGCCGAGCGCGATGCAGGCGATGAAGACGTAAAAGCCACGCAGGCCGCCGCGCAATTCGCGAAGCGCGTAACGCAGCGCCAGCGAGGATGCCCGGCTCTTGTAGACCGGCTCGGAAATCGCGGTCATGAGTGCCCGTCGATCCGGCCTGAGCGCAGCCGCACCACGCGGTCGCAGCGCTGCGCCAGCGAGCTGTCGTGCGTCACCAGCACCAGCGTCATGCCGCGCTCGGCATGTTTGGTGAAGAGCATGTCGACGATCTGCTTCCCGGTGGCTTCATCGAGATTGCCGGTCGGCTCGTCCGCGACGAGAATGGCGGGATCGGGTGCCAGGGCGCGAGCCAGCGCCACGCGCTGTTGTTCGCCACCGGACAATTGGGTCGGGTAATGATGCAGGCGCTCGCCAAGGCCGACCGACGCCAGTTCCTTCGCCGCGCGCTCCGCCGCGTCGGGACTACCGGCAAGCTCCAGCGGCACGGCTACGTTTTCCAGCGCCGTCATGGTCGGGATCAGATGAAACGACTGGAACACGATGCCGACCTGGCGGCCGCGGAAGCGGGCGAGGGCGTCCTCGTCGAGGGCATTGAACGGCGTGCCGTTGACCACCACCTCTCCGCTGTCAGGACGTTCCAACCCCGCCATCACCATCAGCAAGGTCGATTTGCCCGAACCTGACGGCCCGATCAGGCCGATCGCCTCGCCGGATGCCACACGAAGGCTGATATCTTTCAGGATATGAACGCGGGCGGCGCCTGTGCCGAGCGAGAGGTTGACGTTGGAGATGGAAATGGTGTCCGGCCCCACGCCGGTCAGTGAAGAGGGTTCGATGAGACTGTCCATGGCTCGGTCATATGGCACTTCCACCGCTCGGGTCGAGGGCTTGAAACGGATGTTTGCGCACATACGCGTGTTGATTGTGGCTATGATGACGGCCGGGCCGGTTTTGGCCCAGACTCAGGCCCCGGCCACTGCACCCGCAAAACCGGTCAAAATGGTCGTCCTCGGTGATTCCTTGAGCGCTGGTCTCGGCCTGTCTGCGCCGGCGGCGTTCCCCGCCCGCCTGCAAAAAGCATTAAGCGACAAGGGGATAAAGGTCGACATGATCAATGCCGGGGTGTCCGGCGATACCACGTCCGGCGGTCGCGACCGGCTGGACTGGTCGATCCCGGAGGGAACCGAGGCGGTGATTCTCGAGCTCGGCGCCAACGATGCGCTCCGCGGGATCGATCCCGCGGTCACCCGCGCGGCGCTGAGCGACATCCTGACACGGCTGAAGGCGCGCAAGATCGCGGTTCTCTTGTGCGGGATGCTGGCGCCTCCCAATTACGGGAGCGAATATGCCGCGCGCTTCAACGCCATCTATCCGGAGCTATCCAAATCGTTCGGCGTGCCGCTCTACCCGTTTTTCCTGGAGGGGGTTGCGAGTGAGGCCAAGCTCAACCAGGCCGACGGAATTCATCCGACCGCCGAGGGTGTCGATGTCATCGTGAGGAATATTCTGCCCATGGTGGAGGCATTTATCGGCACGATCTCCGGGCAGCGGAGTTGAAAAAAGCAGCAACGAATGAGGTTACCCCAAAGTTTTCCCGTAGCATTGCGGAGTGCTCGCGCCGCGTGCTTCGCAGAGTCACATAAGTCGGATAGAAAATAACTATCGGTGATTCGTCACCGGGCGCTGTTACAGGACATGGTCCTTTTCAAGGTCATGCCCAAGCATCGGGAGTCATGCGATGCCGCGTTTGTTTGCTGGACTGGAAATTCCGGCCGAGATCGGCCAGAGCCTTTCCAATTTGCGTGGCGGCCTTCCCGGCGCACGCTGGATCGATCCCGAAAACTATCACGTCACCTTGCGCTTCATCGGCGATATCGACGGCATGTCGGCGAATGAAATCGCCTCGATGCTGTTTCGGGTCAACCGCAAGCCGTTCGAGGTCAAGGTGCAGGGCCTGCAGAGCTTTGGCGGCAAGAAACCGCGCGCAGTGGTCGCTTCCGTCGAGCCGAGCCGGCCGCTGATCGAGCTGCAGGCCGAGCTCGAACGGCTGATGCAGCGGCTCGGGCTCGATCCGGAGGGGCGCAAATTCATTCCCCATGTGACGCTGGCGCGGCTGCATGACGCTTCCAGCCAGGACGTTGCCGATTATCTCTCGGTGCGCGGCTATTTCCCGAGCCGCACGTTCTGGGCTTCGCGCTTCGTGCTGTTCTCGTCCCGCGCGTCCACCGGCGGCGGGCCGTATGTGGTCGAGGATTCCTATGCGCTGAGCGCGTGAGGGCAGAAGCTGGCCGCTTCTCCGCTGTCATCATCCGCGAAAGCGGATGATCCAGTATACCAAAGACGCCTAAGATAGAACCGAGAAGCCGCGGCGTACTGGATACCCGCCTTCGCGGGTACGACGGCCTGTGTTTGCATACCCCCAGCACCAATTCACGGCTTGCAATTTCCGCTCGCTTGAGGCCGAAAGGGGCCATGCTGTCGACTGACCCCACCTCGTTCCGCGCACAGTATCAGGCTCTGGTTTCCTCCGGCGCGATCGAGGCCGATCTCGCGCAGGCGGAAGCTGCCGAGGCGTTTGCCGCACTTGAGGAGCGGCTGTCGAGCTACAAGCCGGCGCGCAAGTTGAGCCTGCTCGGCCGATTGTTCGGCGACAAAAGCGAGCCGCCGCCGCGCGGGCTTTACATTCACGGCGAGGTCGGCCGCGGCAAGACCATGCTGATGGACCTGTTCTTTCAGCAGAGCCCGGTCCAGCGCAAGCGCCGCGCCCATTTCCACGAGTTCATGGCCGAGGCGCATGAGAAGATCTACGCCTATCGCCAGAACATCGCGCGCGGTGAAATCGCAGATAGCGACGTGATCGAGCTGACGGCGAACGCGATCTTCGACGAGGCATGGCTACTGTGCTTCGACGAATTCCACGTCACCGACATCGCCGATGCCATGATCCTGGGGCGGCTGTTCTCAAAATTGTTCGAACTCGGCACCGTCGTGGTCGCGACTTCGAACGTCGCGCCCGAAGACCTCTACAAGGGTGGGCTCAACCGCGCGCTGTTCCTGCCGTTCATTTCGCAGATCGAAGACCACATGCACGTGCTGCGGCTCGATGCACGCACCGATTTTCGGCTGGAGAAACTGACCGGCGTGAAAATGTGGCTGGTGCCGCCGGATGATGAAGCCGGCGCCGCGCTCGACCGCGCCTGGCGCAAGATGACCGGCAACGCGCCGTGCAAGCCGCGCGACATTGCGATCAAGGGCCGCGTCCTGCGCGTGCCCTGTTCGGCGCACGGCGTAGCGCGATTTTGCTTTGCCGATATCTGCGAAAAGCCGCTGGCCGCGTCGGACTATCTGCGGCTGGCGCACGACTATCACACCATCCTGATCGATCGCATTCCGGTGATGGATTATGCCGAGCGCAACGCCGCCAAGCGCTTTATCTCGCTGATCGACACGCTCTACGACAATGCCGTGAAGCTGATGGCCTCGGCCGAGGCCGATCCGGTGTCGCTGTATGTCGCTGCCGAGGGCGTTGAAGCCAACGAGTTCAAGCGGACCGCGTCGCGGCTGATCGAAATGAGTTCGGAATCCTACCTTGCGCTACCGCACGGTAGGAAGGATTCCGCGGCCAGCGGATCGAGCACCGGGCTGGTGGAAACGTAGTCTCTTCCGTCATTGGCTTTCCCGTCATTGCGAGGAGCAAAGCGACGAAGCAATCCATCTATCCCCGAGTGGAGAGGTGGATTGCTTCGCGGAGCCTGTCATCGGGCGCGCATTCGCGCGACCCGTTGGCTCGCAATGACGGGAAGGACGGTCGTGGCATACCTGATCGAAATCCAGGCGCGGCCTTAGAATCGGGCATGCCCCGGCTTGAACCGGCCATTCGAAAGGGATAACCACCCTTCCGACTGATGATCCACCCCTCACTCTTCGTCTCAGAAGGACAAATTTCCCATGGCGCGCGACAAGATTGCTTTGATTGGCTCCGGTCAGATCGGCGGAACGCTGGCTCACCTCGTCGGCCTGAAGGAGCTTGGCGACGTCGTGATGTTCGACATCGCCGAGGGCGTCCCCCAGGGTAAAGCGCTCGACATCGCGCAATCTTCGCCGGTCGACGGTTTCGACGCCCATCTCACCGGCGCCAATTCCTACGAGGCGCTCGATGGCGCCAAGGTCTGCATCGTCACCGCCGGTGTGCCGCGCAAGCCCGGCATGAGCCGCGACGACCTTCTGAGCATCAATCTCAAGGTCATGGAGCAGGTCGGTGCCGGCATCAAGAAGTATGCGCCCGATGCGTTCGTCATCTGCATCACCAACCCGCTGGATGCGATGGTGTGGGCGCTGCAGAAGGCTTCCGGTCTGCCGCACAAGAAGGTGGTCGGCATGGCTGGCGTGCTCGACTCGGCGCGGTTCCGCTATTTCCTGGCCGACGAATTCCACGTCTCGGTCGAGGACGTCACCGCTTTCGTGCTCGGCGGCCATGGCGACACCATGGTGCCCTTGACGCGCTACTCCACCGTCGCCGGCATTCCGCTGCCCGACCTCGTCAAGATGGGCTGGACCTCGCAGACCCGTATCGACGAAATCGTCGACCGCACCCGCAACGGCGGCGCCGAGATCGTCAACCTCCTGAAGACCGGTTCGGCGTTCTACGCGCCGGCCGCTTCGGCGATCGCGATGGCCGAGAGCTATCTGAAGGACAAGAAGCGCGTGCTGCCCTGCGCCGCCTATCTCAACGGCGAGTACAGCGTGAAGGACATGTATGTCGGCGTCCCCGTCGTGATCGGCTCGAAGGGCGTCGAGCGCATCGTCGAGATCGAGCTGGCCGGCAAGGATCGCGAAGCCTTCGACAAGTCGGTCGGCGCGGTTCAGGGCCTGGTCGACGCCTGCAAGAAGATCGCGCCCGACCTGCTCGGCCGTTGATTTTACTCGGCTTTCGCCCCCCGCCGGGGCGAAAGCTTTTTCAGGGTTGCAGTTATCTTGGTATGTGGTATGCCAACTACCAATGCCGGTGAACTGTAGAACTCGCCGCTAAGGGTTTTGGGGAGCGTCCAGATGAATATCCACGAATACCAGGCCAAGGCTCTGCTGCATGAATTCGGCGTGCCGATTTCGCGCGGCGTGCCTGTCTTGAAGACCTCGGATTCGGAAGCCGCCGCCAAACAGCTTCCCGGCCCGATCTGGGTGGTGAAGAGCCAGATCCATGCCGGCGGCCGCGGCAAGGGCAAATTCAAGGAAGCTTCCGCCGGCGACAAGGGCGGCGTCCGCATCGCGAAATCAGTCGCCGAGGTCAACGAATTCGCCAAGCAGATGCTGGGAGCGACGCTGGTCACGGTGCAGACCGGCCCGCAGGGCAAGCAGGTCAATCGCCTCTACATCGAAGAAGGCTCCGACATCGACAAGGAGTTCTATCTCTCGATCCTGGTCGATCGTGAAACTTCCGAAGTTGCGTTCGTCGTCTCGACCGAAGGCGGCGTCAATATCGAGGACGTTGCCCACAACACGCCTGAGAAGATCGTGACCTTCTCCGTCGATCCGGCAACCGGCATCATGGCACATCACGGCCGCACGGTCGCGAAAGCCCTGAGGCTCACCGGCGATCTCGCCAAGCAGGCGGAGAAGCTGGTAACGCAGCTCTACACGGCCTTCGTTGCCAAGGATATGGCGATGCTGGAGATCAATCCGCTCGTCGTCACCAAGCAGGGCGAACTGCGCGTGCTCGATGCCAAGGTGTCGTTCGATGACAACGCGCTGTTCCGCCATCCCGAAGTGGCGGTGGCGTTGCGCGATTTGACCGAGGAAGATGCCAAGGAAGTCGAGGCGTCGAAGTACGACCTCAATTACGTCACGCTCGACGGCACCATCGGCTGCATGGTCAACGGCGCCGGCCTTGCGATGGCGACCATGGACATCATCAAGCTCTACGGCATGGAACCCGCCAACTTCCTCGACGTCGGCGGCGGCGCCAGCAAGGAGAAGGTGGCGGCGGCGTTCAAGATCATCACCGCCGACCCGAACGTGAAGGGCATCCTGGTCAACATCTTCGGCGGCATCATGAAGTGCGATATCATCGCCGAAGGCGTGGTCGCCGCAGTGAAGGAAGTCGGCCTGAAAGTGCCGCTGGTGGTGCGGCTCGAAGGCACCAATGTCGACGCCGGCAAGCAGATCATCCGCGAATCCGGCCTCAATGTGGTACCGGCCGACAATCTCGACGATGCCGCACAGAAAATCGTGAAAGCCGTCAAGGGAGGCTAGCGATGGCTGACCATCTCGCCGCACCGACACCGCTGGAAGAACACCGCCGGCTCGCGGTTTTTGCGGGCGAGTGGGCGGGCGAGGAAATGGTCTATCCGTCGCGCTGGACCGCGGGCGGTCCGGCGACCTCGCATGTGGTCGCGCGCGTCGATCTCAACGGCTTCTACCTGATTCAGGACACCCGTCAGATGCGCGACGGCAAGGAGGCTTTCGCCACCCACGGCGTGTTCACCTATGACCGCGACGACCGGACCTACAAATTATTCTGGCACGATTCGCTCGGCTACTATTCGCCGGCACCGGCCTCCGGCGCGTGGGTCGGCAACAAGTTGACCCTGGTGCGCGGCTCGCTGCGCGGCAATGCGCGCCACGTCTACGAAGTCGTCGACGACAACAACTACACCATGAAGATCCAGTTCTCGCCTGATGCCGAAGGATGGGCCGACGTGCTCACCGGCACGTACCGTCGCATTCATTAACCCCTCGTTCACGGTCACCGAAGAAAGCGTTCGCAACCATGTCCGTTCTGATCGACAGCAACACCAAAGTCATCTGCCAGGGTTTTACGGGCAAGAACGGCACGTTCCATTCGGAAGCCGCGATCGCGTATGGCACCAAGATGGTCGGCGGCACCTCGCCGGGCAAAGGCGGCTCGACCCATCTCGGCTTGCCCGTCTTCGACACCGTTCGTGAGGCGCGCGAGAAGACCGGCGCTGACGCCAGCGTGATCTACGTCCCGCCGCCTGGTGCGGCCGACGCGATCTGCGAAGCGATCGATGCGGAGATTCCGCTGATCGTCTGCATCACCGAGGGCATTCCGGTGCTGGACATGGTGCGCGTGAAGCGTTCGTTGTCGGGATCGAAATCCCGCCTGATCGGGCCGAACTGCCCGGGCGTGATGACGGCGGGCGAGTGCAAGATCGGCATCATGCCGGCCAACATCTTCAAGCCGGGCAGCGTCGGGATCGTTTCCCGCTCGGGCACGTTGACCTATGAGGCCGTGTTCCAGACTACCCAGGAGGGCCTCGGCCAGACCACCGCGGTCGGCATCGGCGGCGACCCGGTCAAGGGCACCGAATTCATCGACGTGCTGGAGATGTTCCTCAAGGACGAGAAGACCACCTCGATCATCATGATCGGTGAAATCGGCGGCTCGGCCGAGGAAGACGCCGCCCAGTTCATCAAGGACGAGGCCAAGCGCGGCCGGAAAAAGCCGATGGTTGGCTTCATCGCCGGCGTCACCGCCCCTCCCGGCCGCCGCATGGGGCATGCCGGCGCCATCATTTCCGGCGGCAAGGGCGATGCCGGCTCGAAGACGGCGGCCATGGAAGCGGCCGGAATTACGGTGTCTCCGTCGCCGGCACGGCTCGGACATACCCTTGCCGAAAAATTGAAATCTTAATTCAGTCCTTGGTCCTTTTAGGCGGGAATATCCGTCTTAAATAGGGTAAAGCTTCTTACCGAGCTGGTTCGGGCCTCCCGGACCGGCTAAAGCGCCGTTTTCCACGCGCAAAGCGAAACTCACCAGGACGCCATCATGTCTCGCCAGGACGCGAACGCAGCATTTGCCCTTTCCTCATTTTTGCAAGGCACCAACGCCACCTATATCGACGAGCTCTACGCCCGCTACGAGCAGGACCCCGGCTCGGTCGACAGCGACTGGCAGGAATTCTTCAAGAGCCTGAAAGATACCCCGGCCGATGTCCAAAAGAACGCCGGGGGCCCATCCTGGGGCCGCGATAACTGGCCGATCACGCCGCAGGACGAACTGACCTCGGCGCTGGACGGTAACTGGATCACCGTCGAGAAGGCCGTCGGCGCCAAGCTGGCCGCCAAGGCGCAGGCCAAGGGCGCCGAACTGTCCCCTGCGGACGTCAACCAGGCGACGCGCGATTCGGTTCGCGCCCTGATGCTGATCCGCGCCTACCGCATGCGCGGTCATTTCCACGCCAAGCTCGATCCGCTCGGCATCGAAGCGCCGCGCGATCGCGAAGAGCTCGATCCGCGCACCTATGGCTTCACCGAGGCCGATTTCGACCGCAAGATCTTCCTCGACCATGTGCTCGGCCTCGAATACGGCACGCTGCGCGAGATCGTTGCGATCTGCGAACGCACCTATTGCCAGACGCTCGGCGTCGAGTTCATGCATATCTCGAACGCCGCGCAGAAGGCCTGGATCCAGGAACGCATCGAGGGGCCGGACAAGGAAATCAGTTTTACGCGAGAGGGACGCCGAGCGATCCTGAACAAGCTGGTCGAGGCCGAGGGTTTTGAAAAGTTCTGCGATCTCAAGTTCACCGGCACCAAGCGCTTCGGGCTCGACGGCGCTGAATCGCTGATCCCCGCGCTGGAGCAGATCATCAAGCGCGGCGGCAATCTCGGCGTGAAGGAAATCGTTTTGGGCATGCCGCATCGCGGCCGGCTCAATGTGCTGACCCAAGTGATGGGCAAGTCGCACCGCGCGCTGTTTCATGAATTCAAGGGCGGCTCCGCCAACCCCGTGGACGTCGAAGGCTCCGGCGACGTCAAGTATCACCTCGGCGCGTCGTCCGACCGCGAATTCGACGGCAACAAGATCCATCTGTCGCTGACCGCCAACCCGTCGCATCTGGAAATCGTCGATCCCGTGGTGCTGGGCAAGGTGCGCGCCAAGCAGGACCAGCATGGCGATCCGCCGGACATGCGCATCTCCGTGCTGCCGATGCTGATGCATGGCGACGCGGCGTTCGCCGGCCAGGGCGTGGTGGCGGAATGCTTCAGCCTGTCCGACCTGAAGGGCTACCGCACCGGCGGCTCGCTGCATTTCATCGTCAATAACCAGATCGGTTTCACCACCTATCCGCGCTATTCGCGCTCCTCGCCCTATCCGTCCGATGTGGCGAAGATGATCGACGCGCCGATCTTCCATGTGAACGGCGACGATCCGGAAGCGGTGGTGTTCGCCGCCAAGGTTGCGATCGAGTTCCGGCAGAAATTCCACAAGCCGGTCGTGATCGACATGTTCTGCTATCGCCGCCACGGCCATAACGAGGGCGACGAGCCGGCGTTCACCCAGCCCGTGATGTACAAGCGCATCGGCTCGCATCCGTCCACGCTGGAAATCTACGCCAAGCGATTAATCGCCGACGGCGTGATGACCGAGGGCGAGGTCGACAAGACCAAGGCCGACTGGCGCGCTCGGCTCGATGCCGAGCTTGAGGCGGGCTCCGGCTACAAGCCCAACAAGGCCGACTGGCTCGACGGCAAATGGGCCGGCTTCAAATCCGCCGACCAGGAAGAAGACGCCCGCCGCGGCGTCACCGGCGTCGATGTCAGTATCCTCAAGGATATCGGCCGCAAGATCACCAAGGTGCCGGACGGTTTCCGGGTTCACCGCACGATCCAGCGTTTCCTGGAAAACCGCGCCAAGGCCATCGACAACGGTGTCGGCATCGACTGGGCGACCGGCGAAGCGCTGGCGTTCTGCACGCTGATGCAGGAAGGCCACCACGTCCGGCTATCCGGCCAGGATTCCGAACGCGGCACCTTCTCGCAGCGCCATTCGGTGCTGATCGACCAGGAAGACGAGAGCCGCTACACGCCGTTCAACCACCTTGGCCACGATCAGGGCCACTACGAGGTCATCAACTCGCTGCTGTCAGAAGAGGCGGTGCTCGGCTTCGAGTACGGCTATTCGCTGGCCGAGCCGAAGGCGCTGGCGATGTGGGAAGCCCAGTTCGGCGACTTCGCTAACGGTGCGCAGGTGCTGTTCGACCAGTTCATCTCGTCCGGCGAACGCAAATGGCTGCGCATGTCCGGTCTCGTCTGCTTGCTGCCACATGGCTATGAAGGGCAGGGACCGGAGCACTCCTCAGCGCGGCTCGAGCGTTTCCTGCAGATGTGCGCCGAAGACAACATGCAGGTGGTGTATCCGACCACGCCAGCGAATTACTTCCACGTGCTACGGCGCCAGTTACATCGCGAGATCCGCAAGCCCCTGATCGTGATGACGCCGAAGTCGCTGTTGCGGCACAAGCGCGCGGTCTCGCGGCTCGATGAACTCGGCAAGGACACGACGTTCCACCGCATTCTGTACGATGACGCGCAGATGCTGCCCGACGAGAAGATGAAGCTAGCGCCGGACGACAAGATCCGCCGCGTCGTGCTGTGCTCGGGCAAGGTCTATTACGATCTCTACGAGGAGCGCGAGAAGCGCGGCATCGACGACATCTACCTGCTGCGCGTCGAGCAGCTCTATCCGGTGCCGCTGAAAGCGCTGGTGCACGAACTCGCGCGCTTCAAGAATGCCGAAGTGGTGTGGTGCCAGGAAGAGCCGCGCAACATGGGCGCATGGCATTTCATCGAGCCCTACCTCGAATGGGTGCTGAACCAGATCCACGCGCCGAACCGGCGTCCGCGTTACGCTGGCCGTGCCGCCTCGGCGGCAACTGCTACCGGTTTGATGTCGAAGCATCTGGCACAGCTCAAGGCCATGCTGGATGAGGCGCTGAACTAGGAAATCACCATTCGTCATGCCCCGCCTTGTGCGCAATTGCGCACTGGGGCGGGGCATCCAGTACCCGATGTCGCTCGAATTCGACTACGACCGTCCCGGCGTACTGGATCGCCCGCCTGCGCGGGTGATGACCACTTTGGAATTAAATGACGCTAAAGGTTACTGAGGAAACCATACCATGACTGAAATTCGTGTTCCGACGCTCGGCGAGTCCGTGACGGAAGCCACCATCGGCCGCTGGTTCAAGAAGGCCGGCGACGCGGTGGCGGTGGATGAGCCGTTGGTCGAGCTCGAGACCGACAAGGTCACCATCGAAGTGCCGGCGCCATCCGCCGGCGTGCTCGGCGAAATCGCGGCCAAGGATGGCGAGACCGTCGCCGTCGGCGCCCTGCTCGGACAGATCAATGAAGGTGCCGCCGGCGCCGCCAGGCCGGCCGCGGCCGCGCCCGCCAAGGCCGCCGCTCCGGCTGCAGCGCCAGCTGCGGCTCCGAAGGCTGTAGCAGCAGACGCGCCGCTGGCGCCGTCGGTCCGCAAACTCTCCGCCGAGAGTGGCATCGATGCCGCGACCGTGCCCGGCTCGGGCAAGGACGGCCGAGTCACCAAGGGCGACATGCTGGCCGCGATCGAGAAGGCGGCGTCGGCGCCGACCCCGGTCAATCAACCGGCAGCTTCCGTGCAGGTGCGCGCGCCATCGCCGGCCGATGATGCGGCGCGCGAAGAGCGCGTGAAGATGACGCGGCTGCGCCAGACCATCGCACGGCGGCTCAAGGACGTGCAGAACACGGCCGCGATGCTGACGACCTTCAACGAGGTCGACATGAGCCACATCATGGCGATGCGCGCCCAATACAAGGACGTGTTCGAGAAGAAGCATGGCAGCAAGCTCGGCTTCATGGGCTTCTTCACCAAGGCAGTGGTGCAGGCGCTGAAGGACATCCCGGCCGTCAATGCCGAGATCGACGGCTCTGACCTGATCTACAAGAACTACTACCACATCGGCGTCGCCGTCGGCACCGACAAGGGCCTGGTTGTTCCGGTCGTGCGCGACTGCGACCACAAGTCGATCTCCGACATCGAAAAATCGATCGCCGATTTCGGCCGCCGCGCCCGCGACGGCCAGCTCAAGATCGACGAGATGCAGGGCGGCACCTTCACCATCACCAATGGCGGCATCTACGGTTCCTTGATGTCCACGCCGATCCTCAACGCGCCGCAGTCCGGCATCCTCGGCATGCACAAGATCCAGGAGCGGCCGATGGTGGTCGGCGGCAAGATCGAGGTCCGCCCGATGATGTATCTGGCGCTGTCCTACGATCACCGCGTGATCGACGGCAAGGAAGCGGTGACGTTCCTGGTGCGCGTCAAGGAAAGCCTGGAGGATCCGGCTCGCCTGGTGCTGGATCTCTGACACAATACGCTTGCCGGCGTCGGCACTCACGCCTGCGTCGCAAGCCGTGGATCGATGCACGTTGATTTGTGGGGCCTGATGTGACGGACAAGGTTGTTGTGATCACCGGCGGCAGCCGCGGCATCGGCCGTGCGGCCGCCATCGCCGCCGCGGCGCGCGGTTTTCGCGTCGTGGTCGGCTATGCCAGCAATGAAGCCGCGGCGAAGGAAGTCGTTTCGCAGATCGAACGCAAGAACGGCAAGGCGATCGCCGTGAAATGCGACGTCGGCAGCGAGGCGGACATTCTCGCGCTGTTCAAGGCCGCCGACGAATTCGGAACGCTTGGCGCGCTCGTCAACAATGCCGGCATCGTCGGCCCATCGATACGGGTCGAGGATATGTCGGCCGAACGCATCCAGCGCATGATGGCGGTCAACGTCACCGGCAGCATCTTATGCGCGCGCGAAGCCGTGAAGCGGATGTCGACCCGCAACGGCGGCGCGGGCGGCGTCATCGTCAATCTTTCCTCGGTCGCGGCGAAACTCGGCTCGCCCAATACGTATGTGGACTATGCGGCGTCCAAGGGCGCGGTGGATTCCTTCACCATCGGCCTTGGCTATGAGGTTGCCGGAGAGGGCATTCGGGTCGCCGCGATCCGGCCTGGACTGATTGATACGGATATTCATGCTTCCGGCGGCGAGCCCGATCGCGCGCATCGGCTCGCGCACATGGTGCCGATGAAACGCGTCGGCACTGCGGAAGAGATCGCCAATGCCATCGTCTGGTTGATTTCGGACGAGGCTTCCTACGTCACCAGCGCCATCCTTGATGTATCGGGCGGCCGGTAACACCTGACACCTTATCTTAAGCGAACAGGACTTCATCATGGCTTCCTACGATCTCGTCGTCATCGGCACCGGTCCGGGCGGATATGTCTGCGCGGTGCGCGCGGCGCAACTCGGCATGAAGGTCGCCGTGGTCGAGAAGAACGCGACACTGGGCGGCACCTGCCTCAACGTCGGCTGCATGCCGTCAAAGGCGCTGCTGCACGCGTCCGAAATGTTCGAGGAGGCCGGGCACTCCTTTGCTAAAATGGGCGTCAGCGTTTCCGCGCCAAAGCTCGATCTGGCGGCGATGATGAATTTCAAGCAGCAGGGCATCGACGGCAACGTCAAGGGCGTCGAGTTCCTGATGAAGAAGAACAAGATCGACGTCCTCTACGGCGCCGGCAAGATTCTCGGCGCCGGCAAGGTAGAGGTCAGCGATAATGGCAAGTCGCAGACGGTCGAGACCAAGAACATCGTCATCGCCACCGGCTCCGACATCGCGCGGCTGAAGGGCATCGAGATCGACGAGAAGCGCGTGGTGTCGTCGACCGGCGCGCTGTCGCTCGAGAAGGTGCCGGAGAGTCTTCTGATCATCGGCGCGGGCGTGATCGGGCTGGAGCTCGGCTCGGTCTGGAAACGGCTTGGCGCTGAGGTCATGGTCGTCGAATTCCTCGATCGCATCCTGCCCGGCATGGATGGCGAAGTCGCAAAGCAATTCCAGCGCCTCCTCGAAAAGCAGGGCTTTGCATTCAAGCTCGGCGCCAAGGTGACGGCGGTCGACGCTTCCGGCAAGACGTTGAAGGCAACGGTGGAGCCGGCGGCGGGCGGTGCAGCGGAAACGATTGAGACCGACGTGGTGCTGGTCTGCATCGGCCGCGTGCCCTACACCGACGGGCTCGGGTGCAAGGAAGCCGGCATTGCACTCGACAACCGCGGCCGTGTGCAGATCGACGCGCATTTTTCGACCAGCGTGAAGGGCGTCTATGCGATCGGCGACGTCGTGGCGGGACCGATGCTCGCGCACAAGGCCGAGGACGAAGGCGTCGCCTGCGCCGAAATCATCGCAGGGCAAGCGGGCCACGTGAATTACGATGTTATCCCGGGCGTCGTGTATACGACGCCGGAAGTGTCGTCGGTCGGCAAGACCGAGGAAGAGCTGAAGCAGGCCGGCGTTGCCTACACCTCGGGCAAATTCCCGTTCACCGCCAACGGCCGCTCCAAGGTCAACCAGACCACCGACGGGTTTGTGAAGGTCCTCGCGGATGCGAAGACCGATCGCGTGCTCGGCGTGCACATCATCGGCCGCGAGGCCGGCGAGATGATCCAGGAAGCCGCTGTTCTCATGGAGTTTGGCGGTTCTGCCGAGGATCTGGCGCGGACTTGTCATGCGCATCCGACCCGCTCGGAAGCGATCAAGGAAGCCGCGCTTGCGGTCGGCAAACGCGCCATCCATATGTGATCGGAACCCGATACATGCTGGGTAAGAGCGATAAACCCTCATGGTGAGGAGCGCCAACGGGTCGCGCGAATGCGCGCCCAATGACAGGCTCCGCGCGTCTCCGGACGACGCTTCGCATCGCCGGGAGAACCATGAGGCCCGTCCGTGGCCTACATCCTTCGAGACGCCCTGCGGGCTCCTCAGGATGAGGGGACACAGTAGAACTATCCCATTCCCGAAAACACCATGTTTTGAACAAAGAGATCGAGCGGAGCGACCAAGCAAGGACGTCATTCCGCTCTAGAGATCGCGATCGATGATGCGCCGCCTGTTACAGCCGTTCTGGGTCCTGCTTGCGGTCATCTTCCTGATCGAAGCTTGGCTGTGGGATCATCTCGAGCCGATCGTCGAGCGCATCGTTGCGGCTATCCCGCTTCGCGCCTTCAAGCGATGGCTGTCCGATCGGGTCGATGCGCTGTCGCCGGCGATGACGCTGGTCGTATTTGCCGTGCCTGTCATCCCGCTGTTTCCGCTCAAGCTGGCCGGGCTCTGGCTACTGGCGCATCAATACTGGTTCAGCGCGGCGGTTGTGATCGTGTTCGGCAAATTGCTCGGCGTCGGCGTCACCGCGTTCATCTTCGATGTGACGCGGCCGAAGCTGCTGCAAATGGCGTGGTTCAGGAAGGTCTATGAATTCATCATGGCGCTGCGCGCCAAGGCAGCGGCGCTGGTCTATCCAATCAAGCAGCGCATCCGGGAAATTTTGCGCGGCGACGGTGATAGCTGGTCATCGCGCATGCTGCGCACGATCGCGCGTTTCCGCAAGAGCGTGCACGAGGCGCGGTAACCCCCACTGTCGTTGCCCGGCTTGCCGCCTCCGCTAAAGCTTCGGCGAGCCAATCATAGCAAGCCCCGGCGAAGCCTTGGCGTAGCCGGCACCGGGCAATCCAGTATTCCAGAGACCGTAGTGCTTGAGCCGAGAGGTCGCGGCGTACTGGATCACCCGCTTTCGCGGGTGATGACAACTTCAATGCAAATGCAGCAAATGCGGCGCGTAGAGGCCGAGCGCGGTGATGCCGATGCCGGCGATCGCCAATATGCCGGAGACCCAGGCCAGCACGATCATGCCGGTGATGATGGTGGCGGACGCCAGCACGATGCCGATCTGGAAGGCGGCGGAGGCGATTTCGTAGTGATGATATTTTGCGGTGGCCTCATCGCGCTGGTGCTCGGCGTGCTTGGCGCGTTTTGCCAACTCTTCCGAACCTTCGCCGGTTTCCGGTTCCGAGCGATAACGCTGCGCAGTCTTGTTCCAGTCGTCGATCTGTTTCTGCAGCGCCGCCTTGGCGGCATCGTCGCCGACGGTCCCCATGCTGAGCTTGGCGTGTTCGGCGGTTGCCTGCACCACGGTGCGGCGAATGCTTTTGGCCTGGAAGAACGCCCAGAGGTTCGAAGCCTCGACATTCTTGCTGATGGCCTCGGTCTGCGCGCCCTTGCCCAGCGTTTCCGACAGCGCCAGAAACAAGGCGATCACGGCGATCAGCAACGCGATCTTCTTGTTCGAGCCCGACGCGTGCTCGGCATGCTCCGCATGCTCCATGCTTTCATGTGCGCCCACTTATTCCCCTCCTGTCGGTTGACGCGCGCACGATTGCCGGAACCGCAACGCGAGCGCAAGAGGTCAGCTAAGGAAGCCACCGATGTGACGGGAGTATGTCGGCGCCGAGCGCTGAGATTCATCCGCGCGGATGCGCGGTGCGGTACACTTCCAAGAGCCGCTCGCTGTCGATCCCGGTGTAGATCTGCGTGGTCGAGAGCGAGGCGTGGCCGAGCAGTTCCTGGATCGCGCGCAGATCGCCGCCGCGGCTGAGCAGATGGGTTGCAAAGGAATGCCGCAGCGCGTGCGGGGTGGCGCTGTCGGGCAGCCCCAGCGCGCCGCGCAGCCGCTCCATCGTGAGCTGGATGATGCGTGGGGAAAGCGGCCCGCCGCGCGCGCCGACGAAGATCGGGCCGGCCGGCGGCAATGAATGCGGGCATATCGCAACGTAATCGGCGATCAGCGCCAGCACGTTTTGCAGCACCGGCACCATGCGGGTTTTGTTGCCCTTGCCGGTGACGACAATGACGTCGCCTTCGCCGGGTCTTGGTACATCCTGGCGCTTCAGTCCCAGCGCTTCGGAGATGCGCAAGCCTGATCCATAGAGCAGTGCCATCACCGCGGCGTCGCGCGCGAGAATCCAGGGATCACGGTCCTCGCCGGCGCGCTCGTCGGCATCGGCAAAGCGCTTGGCGGCGGCCATCTGGATCGGCTTCGGCAGGCTTTTTGCAATTTTGGGAGCGCGGATGGC
The DNA here is from genome assembly GCF_001693485.1 of Bradyrhizobium sp. LMTR 3. GTDB lineage: Bacteria > Pseudomonadota > Alphaproteobacteria > Rhizobiales > Xanthobacteraceae > Bradyrhizobium. The sequence goes on along the minus strand of NZ_MAXC01000011.1, from coordinate 45,564 downwards.
GGACAGAGCTCCGACCTTGCCCTTGCCCTCCCGTTCGAGGTAGCGGCCGAACGAACGCAGGCCAGCGAGTGCCCGCATCAGCGAGCGCCCGGCGATGTCGTCGGCACGGCGCATCGCCATGAAAGCCCTGACGTCGGTAGCTTCCAGCGCGGCAAATCGTTTCAGCGTGACCTTCTCGCCCCAATGTTCGGCAAGGAAGGTGAGGCATTGGCGGAGGTCGCGGGCGTAGGCTTCGAGCGTCTTTGGCGACAGCCGCCGTTCGGCGCGCAGATGCATCAGCCAGCGCGTCATCTCCCGCGCGAGGCCCTCGTCGGCGCATTCGAGCTCGACCGCTTGCAGTGCCGGAACTTCCCTGGCCATCATCCTTGCCTTCGAGAGCTTGTCTTGAGAGCTTGTCTTGGAGACGGTGATCCAGCGCATTATATCGCACCTCTTTCGTTTACCGTTCGCTAACCGGGCGGAGCGGCGCTAGCTTCCCTCCGGATACCTCAAGCCTGATTCCCCCTGATGGACCACGCCACCCGCCAAACCAGCTCATCGGCCTCATCGACCCGCGTCGTCGACGTGCTGGTGCCGGTCGCGCTCAATCAGAACTATTCCTACCGCGTGCCGCGCGGCATGGAGCTGAAGGCGGGCGATGTCGTCTGCGTGCCGCTCGGGCCGCGCGGTGTAGTGGCGGTGGTGTGGGCGGAGAACGCCAATCCCGATCCGCGCCTGCACAACCGCCTGAAGGATGTCGGCGAAAAGCTCGACGTGCCGCCGCTGAAGGAGGAATTGCGCAGCCTGGTCGATTGGGTTGCCAACTACACGCTGTCCGCGCGCGGCATGGTGCTGCGCATGGCTTTGCGGATGGGCGAAAACCTCGGGCCCGAACGGATGCGCCTCGGCGTGCGGCTGGTAGGCCCAGCGCCGCAGCGCCTGACGCCAGCGCGGCGGCGGCTGATCGAGGTGCTGTCGGACGGCCTGCTGCACGGCAAGTCGGATGCGGCGCGGGAGGCGGGCGTCAGCTCGGGCGTGGTCGACGGCCTCGTTGACGAGGGAACCCTTGCCATCGAGGCGATGCCGCCGCCACTGGCGCCGCCGGCGCCCGATCCGTCCTTTGCGCAGCCGGAATTTTCCCACCAGCAGCGCGCGGCGGTGGACATGATGCGCGCGCTCGCCGCCAACGGTACGTTCCACGTCGCGCTGCTCGACGGCGTCACCGGATCGGGCAAGACCGAAGTCTATTTCGAGGCGATTGCGGAAGTCGTCCGGCGCGGCAAGCAGACGCTGATCCTGATGCCGGAGATCGCGTTGACCGGGCAATTCCTCGACCGGTTCGCCCAGCGTTTCGGCGTGCGTCCACTGGAATGGCACTCCGAACTGACGCCGCGCACGCGGCAGCGCAATTGGGCGGCGATATCGGCGGGTGAAGCGCCGGTCGTGGTCGGCGCGCGCTCGGCGCTGTTTCTGCCCTATGCGGATCTGGGTCTCATCATTGTCGATGAGGAGCACGACCAGGCCTACAAGCAGGATGACGGCGCGCATTACCATGCCCGCGATATGGCAGTCGTGCGCGCGCATATCGCCAAGATCCCGATCGTGCTGGCGTCCGCGACGCCGTCGGTCGAAACCGAAGTCAACGCGCGCAAGGGGCGCTATCAGCGCGTCGCGCTGCCGTCGCGCTTCGGCGGCCAGCACATGCCGCATATCGAGGCGATCGATCTGCGCCGCGCGCCGCCGCCGCGCGGCCGCTTCATCTCGCCGCCGCTCGCCGAGCAAATTCGGTTCGCGATCGAGAAGCGCGAACAGGCGCTGCTGTTCCTGAACCGCCGCGGCTACGCGCCGCTGACGCTATGCCGCGCCTGCGGCCATCGCTTTGCCTGCACCATCTGCGACGCCTGGCTGGTGGACCACCGGTTTCGCCAGCGGCTGGTCTGCCACCATTGCGGCTTCTCGATGCCGCGCCCGAATATCTGCCCGCATTGCCAGGCTGAGGAGTCGCTGGTCGCGGTCGGTCCGGGCGTGGAGCGGCTGCAGGAGGAGGCGGCTGCACTGTTTCCGGAAGCGCGCACCATGGTGCTGTCGAGCGATCTCATCACCTCGATCGAGACCATGCGCAGCGAGTTGAATGAAATTGCCGAAGGTCGCGTCGACATCATTATCGGCACGCAACTGGTCGCGAAGGGCCATAATTTCCCGCGGCTCAATCTGGTCGGCGTGGTCGATGCGGATTTGGGGCTCGGCAATGGTGATCCGCGCGCTGCCGAGCGCACATTCCAATTGCTGAACCAGGTGATCGGGCGTGCGGGGCGCGATCAGGGACGCGGCGTCGGCTACTTGCAGACCCATCAGCCCGAACATCCCGTGATGAAGGCGTTGGTCGCTAATGACCGTGAGGCGTTTTACGCCAGCGAAATCGACTCCCGCGAGCGCACCGGCTATCCGCCGTTCGGCCGGCTCGCCAGCCTGATCATTTCCGCAGGCGACCGGCCGACCGCGGAAGGCTTTGCGCGCCGCCTTGCCGCTGTGGCGCCGATCGACGAGCGCATCCAGGTGCTGGGACCTGCCGAAGCGCCGCTTGCGGTGATCAAGGGCCGCTATCGGTTCCGGATTCTGGTGAAGTCGCTGCGCAACGTCGACCTCTCGGAATATTTGCGCGAGTGGCTCGCTGCGGGTCCGAAGACCAAGGGCAATCTCAAACTCGAAGTCGACGTCGATCCGCAGAGTTTTTTGTAGGAAATGTCATTCCGGGATGGTCCGAAGGACCGGACCCCAGATGCGCAATTGCGCATCGGGGAATCTCGAGATTCTCAGGTGCGCAACTGCGCACCATAGTTCGATGCTCCGCATCGCCCCGGAATGACGCGAGAGGGTAAACAAAAAAGCCTGCCGTCATTTGCGACGGCAGGCCTTTGTTGCCGCGGAAAGTTCCGCAGGCGGTTACGCAACGCAACGCTTACGCGATCTGATGGACCGGAAAACGGCGCGCGATCGCGCGCTTTAGATGACTTCGGCGGTGACGTGGCCGACGCCGGCGCCGGTCAGGCCGATGGCCCGGGCAGCACCCTTGGACAGGTCGAGCACGCGTCCCCTGATGAAGGGACCACGGTCGTTGATCGTGACGATCACGCTCTGGCCACGATGGGTGACGCGGAGCTTGGTGCCGAACGGCAGCGAGCGGTGGGCTGCGGTCATGGCATTCTGATTGAAGCGCTGTCCGGAGGCGGTCTTGCTGCCGGATTCATTGCCGTAAAAGGAGGCCTTTCCCGAGAAGCCGCGCCCGGTGCTCTGGGAGCCGATCGAGGCATTGGCGTCCAGCCAGTTGCCGGCGGCCTTGGCCTTGCTGGCGTGATGGTGGTGATGGCGATGGTGCCTGGATTTTGCAGAAGCTTCGGTGACGGCGCCACCGACCAGGAGAGTTGCGGCGATCAAGGCGAGCGCCGTGCGCGACCGGGTTAGAGTTCCCGGCATCACATTATTCGTATGCAACATTAAACTAGTCCCTCAGATAGTATTTGCCACATACGTGACAAATGGAACCCCCGTCCCAACTTCAGGAGGCCGTTTGATGAGGCAATGAGGCGTGAATTGGGCAGTAAATCGGGAATGTATCGGGCCTACATATCTTGTTACCGTCGAACGATATTCCGTAATCTTGCGCGTTAATGGATTTTTAATCAATTCAATACTAGTTATTACTTAACAATACAGTCATCACACATCGAGTGAAGATTTGCGCAAGTAATGATCAAATGGAGGCGAGCCGCCCGATTCGTTCCGAACGTTATCGGTCATAGCGGCCATGCAAATACGGGTGGAACAAATCGGCTGGTCGGGGACGGCTTCAGATCGCCTGCAACCGCCGGAGTCAAAATGCCGGCGCGCTGACCCTCATCAAGCTGCGTTCGACGGGTCTGAAAATTGACGTGCGACAAGGCATCGCCCGCATGGGCCGTCATGTTGCACCTGCGCGCTTGCTATGTTAGCAAAGCCGCGATTTTAACGATCCCGGCACCTCTCGTGCCGGTCGAAAATCGAAGTCCCGCTTGAATTCCAAGGGCTTGGATCGCTAGGCGCCGCTACCCGTGGCGACGGTTTTTCCCTTGCGAGTTTGACATCTGAAAAGAGCGTCTCTGTGGCTGCTGAAGATCCGTCCGTTTCGGGAGTGTCCGGCCGTTATGCTACGGCCTTGTTCGAGTTGGCGCGCGAGGAGAAATCCGTCGACGCGGTAAGAGCCGATCTCGATAAATTCGAGGCCATGCTGAACGAAAGCGCCGATCTCAAGCGCCTCGTCCGCAGCCCGGTCTTCTCGGCAGATGCGCAGGCCAAGGCGCTCACTGCCCTGCTCGACAAGGCCGGAATTACCGGCACCTCCGCCAAGTTCCTTAAAGTGTTGACCGCCAATCGCCGGCTGTTTGCAGTGGCCGATGTGATCCGCGCCTTTCGCGCGCTGGTGGCGAAGTTCAAGGGCGAGGCAACCGCTGACGTCACCGTCGCCGAACAGCTCAGTGACAAGAATCTCGACGCGCTGAAGACCGCACTGGAATCGGTGACGGGCAAGGACGTCGCGCTCAACGTGAAAGTCGATCCCTCCATCATTGGCGGCCTTGTGGTCAAGCTCGGCAGCCGCATGGTGGATAGCTCGCTTCGCACCAAACTCAATTCGATCAAGCACGCGATGAAAGAGGCAGGCTGATGGACATCCGCGCCGCGGAAATTTCCGCGATCCTCAAGGATCAGATCAAGAATTTCGGCCAGGAGGCTGAGGTCACCGAAGTCGGGCAGGTGCTGTCCGTCGGTGACGGTATCGCCCGCGTCTACGGTCTGGACAATGTCCAGGCCGGCGAAATGGTCGAGTTCGAGAACGGCACCCGCGGCATGGCGCTGAACCTCGAAACCGACAACGTCGGTATCGTGATCTTCGGCGCCGACCGCGAGATCAAGGAAGGCCAGACCGTCAAGCGCACCCGCGCCATCGTCGACACGCCGGTCGGCAAGGGTCTGCTCGGCCGCGTCGTCGACGCGCTCGGCAACCCGATCGACGGCAAGGGCCCGATCCAGGCTGCCGAACGCAAGCGCGTCGACGTCAAGGCGCCCGGCATCATTCCGCGCAAGTCGGTGAGCGAGCCGATGGCGACCGGCCTCAAGGCGATCGATGCGCTGATCCCGGTCGGCCGCGGCCAGCGCGAGCTGATCATCGGCGACCGTCAGACCGGCAAGACCGCGATCGCGCTCGACACCATCCTGAACCAGAAGCCGCTCAACGCGCAGCCGGACGAGAACATCAAGCTGTATTGCGTCTACGTCGCGATCGGCCAGAAGCGCTCGACCGTTGCCCAGTTCGTCAAGGTGCTGGAAGAGCAGGGCGCGCTGGAATATTCGATCGTCGTCGCCGCCACCGCGTCCGACCCGGCGCCGATGCAGTACATCGCACCGTTCACCGGCTGCACGATGGGCGAGTACTTCCGCGACAACGGCATGCACGCCGTCATCATCTATGACGACTTGTCCAAGCAGGCCGTCGCCTACCGCCAGATGTCGCTGCTGCTGCGCCGCCCGCCGGGCCGCGAAGCCTATCCGGGCGACGTGTTCTACCTGCACTCCCGCCTGCTCGAGCGCGCGGCGAAGCTCAACAAGGACCAGGGCTCGGGCTCGCTGACGGCGCTGCCGGTCATCGAAACCCAGGCCAACGACGTGTCGGCCTACATTCCGACCAACGTGATTTCGATTACTGACGGTCAGATCTTCCTGGAAACCGACCTGTTCTTCCAGGGCATCCGTCCCGCGGTGAACGTCGGTCTGTCGGTGTCGCGCGTGGGCTCCTCGGCGCAGACCAAGGCGATGAAGAAGGTCGCCGGCAAGATCAAGGGTGAGCTGGCGCAGTACCGCGAAATGGCGGCCTTCGCGCAGTTCGGCTCCGACCTCGACGCCTCGACCCAGCGCCTCCTGAACCGCGGTTCGCGCCTGACCGAACTCCTGAAGCAGCCGCAATTCTCGCCGCTGAAGATGGAAGAGCAGGTCTGCGTGATCTGGGCCGGCACCAACGGCTATCTCGACCCGCTTCCGCTCAACAAGGTGCGCGCTTTCGAGGACGGCCTCTTGTCGCTGCTGCGCGGCAAGAACGTCGACATTCTCAACGGCATCCGCGACAGCCGGGATCTCTCTGACGATCTCGCCGGCAAGCTGAAGACCGTGGTCGAAGGTTACGCCAAGACATTTTCTTGACGATTTTGCCGTTGCGGCCCGGCTCCTAGCCGGGTCCGACGAAAGAGTGGCTTGCGGTCGGATCCTCGAGGTCTGATCGCCGGGGTGAACTGAGAATGGCTTCACTTAAAGACATGCGGGTCCGCATCGCCTCGACCAAGGCGACGCAGAAGATCACCAAGGCCATGCAAATGGTCGCGGCGTCGAAGCTGCGGCGCGCGCAGAGCGCCGCAGAAGCGGCCCGGCCTTACGCCGAAAAGATGGATGCGGTGATTTCCAACATCGCCGCTGCTGCCGCCGGCTCGCCCGGCGCTCCGGCGCTGTTGGCCGGCACCGGCAGGGATCAGGTGCATTTGCTGCTCGTCTGCACCGGCGAACGCGGCCTGTGTGGTGCGTTCAATTCGGCGATCGTGCGTCTGGTCCGTGAGCGCGCGCTCTCCCTGATCAGCCAGGGCAAGGACGTCAAGATTTTCTGCGTCGGCCGCAAAGGCTACGACCAGCTCCGCCGCACCTTCGAGAAGCAGATCGTCGAGCACGTCGATCTGCGCGGGGTTCGCCAGCTCGGCTTCGTCAACGCCGAGGATATCGCCAGGAAGATCCTGACACGGTTCGAAGCCGGCGAGTTTGACGTCTGCACGCTGTTCTATTCGCGCTTCAAGTCCGTCATCGCGCAGATCCCGACCGCCCAGCAGGTCATTCCGTTGGTGGTCGAAGAGCCGGCCGCCAATGCCGGTCCGTCGACCGCTTACGAATATGAGCCGGAAGAAGACGAGATTCTGGCGCGGCTGCTGCCGCGCAATCTTGCGGTGCAGATCTTCCGCGCGCTCCTGGAAAACAACGCCTCTTTCTACGGCGCGCAGATGAGCGCGATGGATAACGCCACCCGCAACGCCGGCGAAATGATCCGCAAGCAAACCCTGGTCTACAACCGAACCCGTCAAGCCCAGATCACCAAGGAGTTGATCGAGATCATCTCCGGCGCCGAGGCGGTCTAGCGCACGAACCAACCGACGGTCGTTCAAGTACAGAATTTCGAAGGAGAGCAATTCATGGCCACCGCAGCTAACCAGATCGGTCGTGTCACCCAAGTCATGGGCGCCGTTGTCGACGTGCAGTTCGAAGGTCACCTGCCGGCCATTCTCAATTCGCTGGAGACCAAGAACGGGGGCAACCGTCTGGTGCTGGAAGTCGCGCAGCACCTCGGTGAGTCCACCGTGCGCACGATTGCGATGGACGCTACCGAAGGTCTGGTGCGCGGTCAGGAAGTGACCGATACCGGCGAGCCGATCGCAATTCCGGTCGGTGACGGCACACTCGGGCGCATCATGAACGTCATCGGCGAACCGATCGACGAAGCCGGTCCGATCAAGTCCGAAGGCAAGCGCGCCATCCATCAGGAAGCGCCGACCTACACTGACCAGTCTACTGAAGCCGAAATTCTTGTGACCGGCATCAAGGTCGTCGACCTGCTCGCCCCCTACGCCAAGGGCGGCAAGATCGGCCTGTTCGGCGGTGCCGGCGTCGGCAAGACCGTGCTGATTCAGGAATTGATCAACAACGTCGCCAAGGCACATGGCGGTTACTCGGTGTTCGCCGGCGTCGGTGAGCGTACCCGCGAAGGCAACGACCTCTATCACGAGTTCATCGAGTCGAAGGTCAACGCCGATCCGCGCAATCCCGATCCGAGCGTGAAATCAAAATGCGCGCTGGTGTTCGGCCAGATGAACGAGCCGCCTGGCGCCCGCGCCCGCGTCGGCCTCACGGGTCTGACGGTCGCCGAGCACTTCCGCGACCAGGGCCAGGACGTGCTGTTCTTCGTCGACAACATCTTCCGCTTCACGCAGGCAGGCTCCGAAGTGTCGGCGCTGCTCGGCCGCATCCCCTCGGCGGTGGGCTATCAGCCGACGCTCGCCACCGACATGGGCGCGCTGCAGGAGCGCATCACGACCACGCACAAGGGGTCGATCACCTCGGTGCAGGCGATCTACGTGCCGGCCGACGACTTGACCGACCCGGCGCCCGCCACCTCGTTCGCCCATCTGGACGCGACCACGGTGTTGAGCCGCGCGATTTCGGAAAAGGGCATCTACCCGGCGGTGGACCCGCTCGACTCCACCTCGCGCATGCTCTCCCCGCTCGTCGTCGGCGAGGAGCACTATCAGACCGCGCGCATGGTTCAGCAGGTGCTGCAGAAGTACAAGTCGCTGCAGGACATCATCGCCATTCTCGGCATGGACGAACTATCGGAAGAGGACAAGATCGCGGTGGCCCGCGCCCGCAAGATCGAGCGCTTCCTGTCGCAGCCGTTCCACGTCGCCGAAGTCTTCACCGGCTCGCCGGGCAAGTTCGTCGATCTCGCCGACACCATCAAGGGCTTCCGCGGCCTCTGCGAAGGCAAGTACGACCATCTGCCGGAAGCGGCGTTCTACATGGTCGGCACCATCGAGGAAGCCGTCGAGAAGGGCAAGAAGCTGGCTGCCGAGGCGGCCTAAGTTTGAAGCCGTCATTGCCGGGCTCGACCCGGCAATCCATCGGCTCAAAAAACTTTCGTCTGATGGACCCGCGGGTCAAGCCCGCGGGTGACAGCGGAAAGAACGGAAAGACCATGGCTACCTTTCATTTCGATCTCGTCTCGCCCGAAAAGCTCGCCTTCTCCGGCGAGGTCGATCAGGTTGACGTTCCCGGCGTGGAAGGCGATTTCGGCGTGCTGGCCGGCCACGCACCGGTCGTGGCGGCGATCCGCCCGGGCATCCTGACCGTCACGTCAGGCGGCGCACATCAGAAGATCATCGTGCTCGGTGGGCTCGCCGAGATGTCGGAAAACGGACTGACCGTGCTGGCCGACGTCGCTACCTCGATGGCCGATGTCGACCGCGCGCAGTTCGCCGAGACCATTGCCGAGATGGAAGCCAAGCTAGCCGAGAAGGAAGGCGGCGAACTCGATCACGCCATCGAGCGGCTGGACCACTTCAAGAGCATCCAGATCGAGCTCAACGCCACCGCTATGCACTAAGCCCCGGGGCACCGCTCCGGGGCGCGATGAAGGTCCTGATAACGCCAGCGCTCGTCACACCGTGACGGGCGCTGAGCTTTTTGAGTATCGGTCCTTTCATGCGGCGCACTGCCTTGCCGCCATTCTCGTCACTGATTGACGATGGGGATGCGCTTGACGGCCGAACGGGCTTGTTCGGATTTCGGCAGCGTGATGGTCAAGACGCCGTCATGGAATTTGGCTTCAGCCTTGTCCTCGACGACGCCATCGAGCGGGATCTGCCGCTCGAACGCACCGTAATGGCGCTCGGTGAAGTACTTTCCGCCACTGTCGGTTCGTTCGGATTTCTTCTCGCCGCGCAGCGTCAGAACGCCATTGGCGATCTCGACCTGAACGTCTTTCTCCGTCATGCCGGGCAACTCAGCCGAGACCTTCAACTCCTTGTCGGTTTCGGTGAGCTCGATGCTTGGCCATCCGAAGCGACCTTCCATCAGCGGAGAGCCGAAACGGGTAGGCGTCGCAAAGCCGCGGAAAACGTCATCGAATAGCCGATTCATCTCTCGGTGCAGGGTGAAGAAGGGATCGAAGCTCTCGCGCGCGGTCGCGAGCTCCTGGTTTCTCGACCAGGGGATCAGATCACGAAAAGCCATAGTGTCCTCCTTACAGGGATTGCTGATGTTGCTTGCATTGGCTCGCGCGCGGCCGGTTATCCGCGCGCCTAGCCAGTATTGCCGCAGCGACTTAAGCCGCCTTCTGCTCGATCTGGTGGGAAGCGCCAGCGTTGCCGATCGGGATGCGCCGCGGCTTCATCGCATCGGGCACTTCGCGAACGAGATCGACGATCAAGAAACCATCCTTGAACGAGGCCTGCTCGACCTGCTCAGGGTGGCATCCGGCACCGCTGTCCGCGGCAGAAATCGAATTGGAAATCGCTCGAAAAGTTCCAAGATAGGCAAAATTCTTGGGTCGCGCCGTCACGCCGGCGGTCGGAGGCCTAATCGGGCGTGAAGCCGCCCGATCCCGGTCCCGTCGATGCCGAACGCGCCGTTCGCACAACCGGGTGAGGCAGGTCGCGCGCAACCGTTTGCCCGATATCGCGGCCCGAGCGCAGGGCCGGCATTTCATTCGGCCTTTGGCCGATGGCGAGCAGCATGAACAAGGTTCGGTAGCCCTGATAGCGGGCGGCCGGCCGACTGCGTTCTCGGCCGCTCATGATCGGCCTGCCGCTCTCGTCGGCTACCCGCCATTCCCAGCTCCGGCGGCGCTTGGTAACGGTCACGTCCTTCATGTCAGACCAAACATTGGGTCACGCCGAATATTCCCGGCCCTGATCGGGGCGGACGACGAGCGGCGCGCCGCAACGGACATCTCAGGCCGCCGACGTGATCGGCGGCTCCGGTCTGTGAGAATGTTGTTCCGGGGCCTGGAAAGTGAGCGGAAATGTAGAGGCAGCGAGTCGTTCCAGAGCCGACTGTTCTTCGGAGAGCCGCTTTTCGATGTACTGCTGTTCAAGCTCTGTCAGCCTGGTTTTAAGAAGACGGCGATAACGGTCGATATTGTTGCGATGTGTACGCAAACGGGGCCAGTTTTTCGTCGATCATCTTCGTCATCCCTTGACGGTCGCTCTATCGTTTCCTCTGAGTGGGTTACGGCGGAGAATCCGCTTTGCGCAAAAAATATTCAGCGACAAACCACTGTCAAGCGCCTCGCATCCTCCGTGTGGTTAGACGCAGTCTAGAGCCTTTCGGTTCGATTTAATCTAGCGGGCGAATTCCGCGAACTGCCGCACCACCATCCGGTACACGTCGCGCCGGAACGGCACCACGAGGTCCGCGACGCGGTCGAGCCGTTCCCAGCGCCAGGAATCGAATTCGGCCGGCTGCCCGTTGCGCTGCGTCAGCGGGTCGATCTCGTCGTCGCTGCCGGTGAACCGCAAAGCGAACCATTTCTGCCGCTGGCCGCGGAATTTCGCCAAGCGATGGTCGACCGGCCCATCATACGGCGGAAATTCGTAATTCATCCAATCGGTCTCGCCGAGGTATTCGGCGCTGACCGCCCCGGTCTCTTCCCAGAGTTCGCGCATGACGGCATCGCGCGGGTTCTCGTCGGCGTCGATGCCGCCCTGCGGCATCTGCCATTCCAGACCCGGCAAGATGATTTCCGGCCCGTCGTCACGGAAGCGGCGGCCGATCAGCACCCGACCCGAGGTGTTGAACAGCGCGATTCCCACGTTGGGGCGAAAGGGTTTGTCGGACATGTCCTGATATAAATACCGGTTCGCGTCACGATAGACGCGTCACAAAGAAAGTGGCTAACCGCCCGCAAGGCTGGCGAATTCCTTGACCACGCGCTCATAGACCGGCCGCTTGAACGGAACGATCAGGTTCGGGAGGTTCTTCATCGGCTCCCAGCGCCAGCTAACGAATTCGGCCTTGTGCCCGCCGCCGGGGCTGGCAACGTTGATCTCGTTATCCTTGCCGGTGAAACGCACCGCGTACCATTTCTGCCGTTGTCCGCGATAACGGCCCTTCCAGGCGCGGCCGGCCACCGTGCGTGGAATGTCGTAGATCAGCCAATCCGGGACTTCGCCAAGCTTCTGCACCGAGCGAACGCTGGTTTCCTCGTAAAGCTCGCGCTTGGCGGCCTCCCAAGTATCCTCGCCGGGATCGACCCCGCCCTGCGGCATCTGCCAGACGTGGGATTCGTCGACATGCTCGATGCCGCCAGCGCGCCGGCCAATGAAAACCAGCCCGGCTGCATTGATCAGCATCATGCCGACGCAGGTCCGGTAGGGCAGGTCTTCGTAGCGCGCCATTTCCGTCAGGACTCCTAAAGCTGCAGCAAGTTACCCGCAAACCGGCCGGGGCGACGCAATCCGAGGGAGCCCGGATTGCTGCCATCAGGTTGATCTCTAGCCTGATTTTGATTTCAGCATCGCCGTTGTCAATGGCACAAGCATGATGCCGCGGGCCTCAAGAGTCTTGATCCAGGCAGCAATCCGCTCGATCGAAACCGGCAGCGCCGAGGCGACGCCCACGGCCAGTCCGCGCTCCTTGGCGAGCGTCTCCAGTTTCACCAGCGTCCGGTCGATTTCGGCCGAGGTCGGCACGGCATCGATGGTGAAATCGGCCTTGGCGAAGGGCATCGATTGGGCTGCCGTCAGGGACGGCGCGGCGCTCCGCGGCGAGGAGCCGTCATCGAGATAGCCGAGGCCGCGCTTGGCTGCCTCCCGAATGATCGGCTGCATCACCGTGTCGGTGGCCGTGAAACGCGCTCCCATGAAATTGGCGATCCCGGCATAGCCCTGGAACCGGCTGAGGTGCCAGTACAGCCGGTCGATGTTCTGCTCCGACGTCAGCGTCGTGAGCAGGGTCTGCGGGCCGGGATCGTTATCGGGATAATCGAACGGCTCCATTGGAACCTGCAGCAGGATCTCGTGGCGCTGCGCGCGCGCCCGCTCGGCCAACTTGGCGGGATCCGCCCCATAAGGCGTAAACGCCAGGGTCACGGCGGGCGGCAGTTTCATGATGGCATCGGTCGTCTTGGCAGCGCCGACGCCGAGGCCGCCGATGACGATGGCGACCACCGGCATCTTCGCGGCCCTGGTGCGGTCGGCGTCGGCCGCGTAGACAGTGAAGGGTTTCAGACCGTCGGCAACCACCGGGATCATGCCGTAGCGCGACTTTTCGAGGAGCCGCTGATCGACGTCGGCCATCGCGGTTGCCGGCGCGGAGTCTGAGCCGGACTTGTCGGTCGCATCGCTGCCGATCACGACGTCCTGGCGCTTGCCGCTGGACCCATCGATGATAGTGACGGTCTTACTATCGCCGGCCGGGGCCTGCTGTATCGGACTTTTTGCGGCCCGTTGGGTGTGGCCGGAAGCCGCCGGCTGCTTGTCGTCCCCCGCAGGCCCGCGCAATGCGACGTGGGCGACGGGCTCGCCACCCAACGGATTGTCGTTAAACAGAGCGATCGTGAGGAAGGTAATCAGGAACAGGCCGAGCAGCATGGCCAGCGCCTGCACTGCGGTGAACGGCAGCCGAAACCGCCGCTTCTGGCGCTCCGTCTTCTGTCCAAGCGGCGTGCTCAGTTCGTCGGCCGTTTCCGTCATGGACCTCCCCGAATCAACCTCGCCGACGATACCACGAGGAGTCGGGTTCGAGCGCTGCGCCGCGCGTAAAAGCCGCCTCGCCGGGCCAACGGACGGGCCGGGAACCCCAACAAAAAGGCGGCCCGCCGGGGCCGCCTTTTCTTCACTGAAATCTACGGGGCTATGATCAGTTCGCCGCCTTGGCTGGCTTGTCGACTGCCGCCTTGTCGCCGGTCGCCGGCGCGCTGCTTGCCGTCGACTTGATGCCGTGCAGCAGGTCGGCGGCGGTCTTCAGCGCCTTGTCGTCTTTGGCATCCGGCGGCACGTAGGATTGCGAGCCGGTCTTCTCGTCTCCGTCGGTCTTCAAATGGCCGCGCAGCGAGGCCTCGCCCTTGGTGTCGGTGCGCGCCTTCAATTCGTCCGGCACGTCCTGCAGCACCTCGATATCGGGCACGATGCCCTTGGCCTGGATCGACTTGCCCGACGGCGTGAAGTAGCGCGCGGTGGTGAGGCGCAGCGCGCCGTTGCCGCTGCCGAGCGGGATGATGGTCTGCACCGAGCCCTTGCCGAATGAGCGCGTGCCGACAAGCGTCGCGCGCTTGTGGTCCTGCAGCGCGCCGGCGACGATTTCGGAAGCCGAAGCCGAGCCGCCGTTGACCAGCACGATGATCGGCTTGCCCTTGGTCAGGTCGCCCGAATGGGCGGCGCGGCGCTGCGTCTCCTCGGCATTGCGGCCGCGGGTCGAGACGATCTCGCCGCGCTCCAGGAAGGCGTCGGAAACAGTGACCGCTTCCTCCAGCAAGCCGCCGGGATTATTGCGCAGGTCGATGATGTAGCCCTTCAACTTGTCGCCGATCTGGTTCGAGAGGTTGCCGATCTCGCGCTTCAGGCCTTCGGTGGTCTGCTCGTTGAAGGTAGTGACGCGGATATAGGCGATGTCGTCCTGTTCGACGCGCGCACGGACGGAGCGGACCCGGATGTTGTCGCGCACCAGCGTCACTTCGATCGGAACGTCCTGACCCTTGCGAATGATCTTGAGACGGATCTTGGTGTTGACCGGTCCGCGCATCTTCTCGACCGCCTGGTTGAGGGTGAGACCCTGCACGGCTTCGTCGTCGAGATTGGTGATGATGTCGTTGGCCATGATGCCGGCCTTCGACGCCGGCGTGTCGTCGATCGGAGAGACGACCTTGATCAGCCCGTCTTCCATCGTGACCTCGATGCCGAGCCCGCCGAATTCACCGCGGGTCTGCACCTGCATGTCGCGGAAGCTCTTGGCGTCCATGTAGCTGGAATGCGGATCGAGTCCGGTCAGCATGCCCGAGATCGCCGATTCGACCAGCTTGGAGTCGTCGGGCTTCTCGACATAGTCGCTGCGCACGCGCTCGAACACGTCGCCGAACAGATTGAGCTGGCGATAGGTGTCCGACGTCGCAGCACGCGCACTCGATCCCATCAGCACGGAACGAGGCTGCGTGACGAAGAGCGTCAAAGCCGCACCGGTGGCGGCGCTGAGAAGAATTACAGAAGTCTTGCGCATCATCCGCGAACCTTTTCGCCTTCACTTGCGGCCCACCATGGGCCTGAGTCAATTGGAGTGCCGTCCTTGCGGAACTCGACATAGAGCACCGGCTGGCTCGCGGTCGTCGCGAGAATGGATGCGACTTGGGACGTCGTTCCCATGGTCGCGACCGGCTCTCCCGTAAGTACAAACTGGCCGATGTTTACCGAAATGCGCTCCATCCCGGCGATCAGGACATGATACCCGCCCCCGGCATTGAGGATCAAGAGTTGTCCGTAGCTGCGGAAGGGTCCAGCGTAAACAACCCAGCCGTCACACGGTGTTGTGACCTGAGCTCCGGCGCGTGTCGCCAAAGAAATGCCTTTTTCCACGCCACCCGCGCCATCGGAACCGCCAAAACTGCGAATCTTGCGGCCATTGACCGGAAAGGCGAACAGCCCCTTGGCGGAGTCAAAGGCGATCGCCGGGCTCAGCCGGGCAGGATCTTTCAATGCTCCCAGATTGGGCTTGCCGCCGGGGGCAGCCGGGGCGCCCTGCAGGCTGGCGGTCGCGGCCGCCTTGGCGGCGCTCTTCAAATCCTGTTCCATTTTCGCGATCAGGCCTTGCAGACCGTCGACCTGCTTGGACAGGTTGATGGCGCGTGCGCCTTCGGCCTCCATGTCCTTTTCGATCGCGCTCTGCTTGCGCTGTCGTTCTTCCACCAGCGCCGCCAGTCTGATGGAATCGTCCTTCAGCCTGTCACGGTCCCGCGCCAGTATGTCGCGCTCGGTGGCAATGTTCTTGCGCAGGGTCACGAGTTCGCCGAGATCGGCGGCGAGCTTCTCCGCGCGGCCGCGCAGTTCGGGGACGACCGCGCCGAGCAGCATGGCGGTGCGCAGCGATTGCAGCGCGTCCTCAGGTCGGACCAGCAGCGCCGGCGGCGTGCGCCGGCCGGCGCGCTGCAAGGCCGCCAGCACCTCGATAATTTCAGCGCGGCGTGAATCGAGCGAAGCGCGGGCCTGCTGCTCGCGCGCGTCCAGTGGGCGCAGCCGCCCCTCGGTCTCGCCGATGCGGGTTTCGATGCTGCGCACCTGGGTGGCGATGTCGATCAGTTGCTGATTGAGCTTGGAGCGGTCCTGCCCGATCGCGGCGATGTCGGCCTTTAGCTTCTGTTGCAGCTCAGCCGCCTTGCGCTGCTCCTCGCGCGCGGCCTCCAGTTCCTGCTCGCGCTGCTTGATGGCATCGGGGGAAACGGCGGTCGCTTGCTGCGCCGCTGGCGCGGGTTGCGCCACCGCCGGCAAAAGCGGCGTCACGGCAAAGCTTGCGGACAGCAGGATCAGGCGAAGCGAGACGGCTGACATCGGCGCGCCGCGCTCGGCGGTGCCAGGGTATGAATGAATGTCTCGCGTTGAATGCATCGCCTATTCAGCGTTCTCTGTATTCACGTCACCGTGCCTTACGCGCGGTGGTAGGGATGGCCGGCCAAAATGGTGGCGGCGCGATAAATCTGTTCAAGAAGCATGACGCGAACCATTTGATGCGGCCAGGTCGCTGAGCCGAACGCAATGCGTAATTTAGCCTTGCGCTGCAAATCGGGCGAAAGTCCGTCCGCGCCGCCGATGGCGAAAATTGTGTTGGCAATCCCTTCATCCCGCCAATCGCCGAGCTGCCGGGCGAAGGTTGCGCTATCGATGTTCCTGCCGTGCTCGTCCAGCGCCACCAGCATGGATTTCTCCGGTATCGCCGCCGCAATCGCGGCGGCCTCCTCCGATATCCGGGTCGCAGTGTCGCGTGCGCGGCTTTCGGGAATTTCATGGACCGAAAGCCCGCGAAAACCGAGCTTGCGGCCGATGTCCTCGAAGCGCTCGCGGTAGCGTTCGGCCAGCTCCTGCTCCGGGCCCTGCTTTAGCCGGCCTATTGAAACAACGACGAGGCGCATGAATGCTGTTTCTGGCGTGCACTTTCCGGCACGCGCGCTTTTCGCGCGCGCTGGCAAACTACATGCGCCTTAGCCGATTCGCATCGGCCGAGGTTTCAGATCGCTGCCGCCGCCGGGTTTTGCGTCCACAACCTTTCAAGATTGTAGAATTCGCGCACCTCGGGTCTGAACACGTGCACGACCACATCGCCGGAATCGATCAGCACCCAGTCGCAATTGGGCAAGCCCTCGACATGGATGTTCTTGATGCCGGTTTCCTTCAGGGCTTTCGTGACGTTTTCCGCGATCGCGCCGACATGCCGGTTGGCCCGGCCTGACGTGACGATCATGTAGTCGGAAAAGGCGGATTTGCCGCGAAGGTCGATGGTGATCGTTTCTTCCGCCTTCATATCGTCGAGGCGGGAGAGGATCATATTCAGCGTCTTGTCGGCGTCGGGTTGCGCCTTCAAGGCTGCAGCTTGTGTCGATGTTTTACCCGTATTCTTGGCGGACTTGCCAGAAGTCTTGCTAGTTGCCTTGGGTAAAACAGACTTGGACTTGGACAATACAGATGTGGCCAGGGACCATTCCTTTCACTGTATCGCGAACGCCGAATCCCGACGTCCGCGGACCATATTAGGCATGTGGGGTTAATGGTTTCAATATTCCAGTGACCCCACCCGCCGGTTCAGACCGAACTGTCACTTCTTTTTTGCCTTCCAGCTCCCGTCGGAGTTCCGCAGGCCCGTAGACGACAGGTTCAGTTTCATGCCGGTGAGGAAAACCCAGGCCGGCGCCTGCTGATCGGCCAGCCGGGCCGCCTGATTCTCGGGCAACCTATACCGCGCCAGCGCCTGGGCAGCCGGCGCGGCGAGCGCCCGGAAACTCTGCGGCGGACGGTCGATCACGGCGAGCGGCACCTCGGCAGCGATACGCCGCCAATCCTTCCAGCGATGGAACTGCGCGAGATTGTCGGCGCCCATGATCCAGACGAAGCGCACGCCGGAAACGCGGCGGCGCAAATGAATGATCGTGTCGACAGTGTATTTGGTGCCGATGACAGCTTCGAGACAACTGATATCAATCCGCGGATCGTCGGCGACGTCGCGCGCGGCACGCGCCCTTTCGCCAAGGCCGTGCAGCCGGCCGGTATCCTTGAGCGGATTGCCGGGGGTCAGCAGCCACCACACGCGATCGAGCTTCAAGCGCTTCAGCGCAAACAGGCTGATGGCGCGATGCGCCGCGTGCGGCGGATTGAATGAGCCGCCGAGCAGGCCGACGCGCATGCCATTGGTATGGAAGGGAATGGCTTGCGCGGCGGATTGCAATTTCATCAGCCGAGTCACCGCGGGCGTGGGCTGGCAGTCACGGCCGCGTCTGCCCGGTGCCGTGAACGCGGTATTTGAAGCTGGTCAATTGCTCGGCTCCGACCGGCCCGCGGGCGTGAAATTTGCCGGTGGCGATCCCGATCTCGGCGCCGAAGCCGAACTCGCCGCCGTCGGCGAACTGCGTCGAAGCGTTGTGCAGCACGATCGCCGAATCGACCTCCCTGAGGAATTTCTCGGCCGCGTTGGCATCCTCGGCCACGATCGCATCGGTGTGGCGCGAGCCGTGCTTCCGGATGTGCGTGATTGCCCCGTCAACGCCGTCGACGACACGCGCGGCGATGATGGCATCGAGATACTCGGTATCCCAGTCATCGTCGGATGCCGGCTTGACCCGCGCGTCGACCTTCTGCACGGCGTCGTCGCCGCGCACCTCGCAGCCGGATTCGATCAGCATCTCGATCAGCGGCTTCAAACTGGCGGCGGCGCCTGCGCGATCGACCAGCAGCGTCTCGGCGGCGCCGCAGACGCCGGTCCGGCGCATCTTGGCGTTCAACACGATCGACCTAGCCATATCGAGATTGGCGGTGCGGTCGACATAGACGTGATTGACGCCTTCGAGATGCGCAAACACCGGCACGCGCGCTTCCGCTTCAACCCGCGCCACCAGGCTCTTGCCGCCGCGCGGCACGATGACGTCGATGCCGCCGTTCAGGCCTGATAGCATCAGCCCGACCGCCGCGCGGTCGCGCGTCGGCACCAGCGTGATCGCGGCTTCCGGCAGGCCGGCCTCACGCAGACCGTGCACCAGGGCTTCGTGAATCGCCCGGCAGGAGCGGAAGCTGTCGGAGCCGCCGCGCAGGATCACCGCATTGCCGGACTTCAGGCACAGCACGCCGGCGTCGGCCGCGACATTGGGGCGGCTCTCGAAGATCACGCCGATCACGCCGAGCGGCACGCGCACGCGCTCGATGGTCATGCCGTTCGGCCGCTGCCAGCTCTCGGTAACGGTGCCGACCGGATCGGGGATGCCGCGCACGGTCGCAACGCCATCGGCCATCGCGTCGATGCGCGCCGGTGTCAGCGTCAGGCGGTCGATGAAGGCGGAGGTCGCGCCAGTGGCGCGGACTTCCGCGACGTCCTCGGCATTGGCCGCGAGGATCTTTGCCGCGTTGGCGCGGATCGCCCGCTCGATCGCTTCCAGCGCCCGGTTCTTCTGCTCCGGCGGCGCCAGCGCCAGCACCCGCGCGGCGTCGCGCGCATGGGAGGCGAGGTCGGTCATCAAAGCGGGCAGATCGGCGTTACCGTCGATAGCCTTCAAGGGGGCGGTCATCGGAGGTCTCGGGTCTTGGGTTAAGGTCATGTCCTAGCACGGAAATCCCTCTGTTGCGAGGTCCGGAACCGGCATGGCTGGCTGCCGGTACCGGCAAACGGCCACTCGGCCATTGGCCTACTTGGCCGGAATGGCTCCGCTCGGGCCCACCACCAGATCGTCGCGGTGGATCATTTCTGCCCGGCCGCTGATGCCGAGGATCGCCATCACGTCCGGCGAGGAGCGGCCCTTGATCTTTTCCGCATCCTCGGCGTCGTAGGCGACGAGGCCGCGGCCGATCTCGTGGGTATCGGGGCCGCGCACCACCACCGCGTCGCCGCGGGCGAACTGGCCATCGATCCGGGTCACGCCGGCCGGCAACAGGCTTTTCCCCGCGCGGAGCGCTGCGACCGCGCCCGCATCGATGGTCAGCGTGCCCTTCGGCTCCAGCGAGCCCGCGATCCAGCGCTTTCGCGCGGTGATGGGATTGGCGGGTGTCAGGAACCAGGTGCAGCGTCCGCCATCTGATATCGCCTGCAACGGATGCTCGATCTTGCCCGAGGCGATCAGCATATGGGTGCCTGATGTCGTCGCGATTTTCGCCGCCTCGATCTTGGTGAACATGCCGCCGCGCGACAGTTCGGATTCGGCCGCGCCCGCCATGCCCTCGATCTCCGAGGTAACGGACTCGACGATCGGAATCAGCTTTGCGTTGGGATTGGCGCCGGGCGGCGCGTCATAGAGCCCGTCGATATCGGACAACAGAATCAGCAGATCGGCGCTCGTCATGGTGGCGACGCGCGCGGCAAGACGGTCATTGTCACCGTAGCGGATCTCGTTGGTGGCGACCGTGTCGTTCTCGTTGATCACGGGTACTGCGCGCCACTCCAGCAGTTTGGCGATGGTCGAGCGTGCGTTCAGATAACGGCGGCGCTCCTCGGTGTCCTGCAGCGTTACCAGGATCTGCCCGGCGCCGATGCCATGAGCGCCGAGCACTTCCGACCATATCCGCGCCAGCGCGATCTGCCCGACGGCGGCGGCGCCCTGGCTTTCTTCCAGCTTCAGCGGGCCGCGCGGCAGCTTCAACCGGCTGCGTCCGAGCGCGATCGAGCCTGACGAGACGACGAGAACATCGCGGCCCTCGCCGTGCAGCTTGGCGATATCGGCGGCCAGCGCCGACAGCCATGCCGAACGGACTTCGCCAGCATGGGAGTCGATCAGCAGCGAGGAGCCGACCTTGACGACGATGCGGCGGAAGTTTTTGAGCGCGGGACGTTTCATGATGCGGTCGGGTGATGCGGATGGTCGGAAGCAATACGCGCCAGTCCCCTGATTTGGAAGTGGCGCGGCCGCGGGAAGGCTAACTTTGTATCAGCCTCGTGGGTATCAGCCTTGCGGCGGCGGGACCGGCGCCCACGGGTCCTGACCGCCCTTGGCCTTCAGGGAAACCGGGGCCTCGCCGATGACTTCGACCAGCGCTTTCAGCGCTTCCGGCACGCCTTCGCCGGTGGCGGCGGAGAGCAACAGCGGCGTCTTCTTCGCCGCGCGTTTCAGCCGGTCTTTCTGCTTCTTCAATTCATCCGGCGCGACCGCATCGATCTTGTTGAGCGCGACGATCTCGATCTTCTCGGCGAGATGCCCCTCATAGGCTTCGAGCTCGGTCCGCACCGTCTTGTAGGCCTTGCCGGCGTGTTCGCAGGTCGCGTCGATCAAATGCAGCAGCACGCGGCAGCGCTCGACATGGCCCAAAAACCGATCGCCGAGGCCGGCGCCTTCATGCGCGCCTTCGATCAGGCCGGGAATGTCCGCGAGCACGAATTCGCGGCCCTGCGCGTTCACGACGCCGAGCTGCGGATGCAGCGTGGTGAAGGGATAGTCGGCGATCTTCGGCTTGGCCGCGCTGACGACGGAAAGGAAGGTCGACTTGCCGGCATTGGGCAGGCCGACGAGGCCGGCGTCCGCGATCAGTTTCAGCCGCAGCCAGATCCAGCGCTCCTCGCCTTCCTGCCCGGGATTGGCATTGCGTGGCGCGCGGTTGGTGGAGGATTTGAAATGCGCGTTGCCAAAACCGCCATTGCCGCCCTCGGCAAGCACGAATTTTTCGCCGAGTTCGGTGAAGTCGTGGATCAGCGTCTCGCGGTCCTCGTCGAATATCTGCGTGCCGACCGGCACCTTGAGAACGATCGGTTTGCCGTTGGCGCCATGGCGGTCCTTGCCCATGCCATTGGTGCCCTTCTGCGCCTTGAAGTGCTGCTGGTAGCGATAGTCGATCAGCGTGTTCAGCCCGTCGACCACCTCGACGATGACGTCGCCGCCGCGACCGCCATTGCCGCCGGAGGGCCCGCCGAACTCGATGAACTTCTCGCGGCGGAACGCCACGCAGCCGTTGCCGCCGTCGCCGGAGCGGATATAGACCTTTGCCTCGTCAAGGAATTTCATGATTTGTACTATAGCGTTTTCGAGCGAAGTGGACACCGGTTCGCGTCAAGAAAACGCGTCAAAACAAAGGACTCTACAGACTGCTTCTGATTCAATCAGAACCAGTCTGTAGTTAGGGCTGGGGCCCCCGCGCGGCAACCCTCAAGGCTCGCAACATTGGCGAAAAGCCTTAATTTTCGGGCCTTTTTCGGAACCGGAAGCCACGGCCTCCTATGAGGCCGGTCGACGGCGAACCAGGAATTTCTGCATTCCTTCCAGAACGAGCTCCTTGCGCTGGTTGAACACCGTCGAGCGCAGCGTCACGACGCCGGTGGTGCGGCCGGGGACGAGTTCGATCACCTCAAGCGCCGGATAAATGGTGTCGCCGGCATAGACCGGTTTCAGGAACCTGCTCGATTGCTCGAGGAAGCCGACCAGCGATTCCTCGACGAGATAGGGAAACAGGCCTGCACCCGGCGCGGTATGGACCAGGGTTTGGAAGCCATGCGCGAGCAGGTCCGGCATGCCGCGGGCGCGGCAATATTCGACATCATAATGGATCGGATGGGTATCGCCGCTCGCGGTCTGGAACGCGGCTGATACCGCCGAGGTCTGGGTCCGGCTAGGAATCACGAAGCGTTCGCCGAGCACAAAATCCTCGAACCAGCGCTGTTCGCTCACCATGCGATGCTGGGCGGGGTCGAACGCGCTCATCTCGGATTTCCTGCCGTTTTGGAGCGATACCGGTACCGCAGCGCTGTGGCTGCGGCAATCGATCCGTCTCAATTGATTATACCCGGGCAATAGCGCGAAGCGCGTCTTCGCGCTAAAGGTCCTCGGGCATCCGACAACGTGGCTAGCACCAAAAGTGGATGGCCGGGACGCGCTGGCCATGACGAAGAACAATAAGCAGGAAACGTCATGAGCCTGTTCGGCAAAATCTCGACCTATGACGAGCGCTCCGCACGCCTGGCCGGCATTGGATTGATGCTGCTGTCAATCTTCATGTTCTCGTTCGGCGATGCGCTTGGGAAATTCATGGTCGCGACCTATTCGGTCGGGCAGTTGCTGTGGCTGCGCGCTTGCGCGGCGCTGCTGGTACTGTTGCCGGTGATCTGGAGGCAGCGCGCCGAGTTCTCGCGCCTCGAGCGGCCGTGGCTGCAGCTATTGCGCGTGACGCTCTCGACGCTCGAAGTCGCGGCGTTCTTTCTCGCCACCGTCTATCTGCCCCTTGCCGACGTCATCACCTATTATCTGGCCTCGCCGATTTTCGTCACCGCGCTTTCCGGCATCGTGCTCGGCGAGCGGGTCGGCTGGCGGCGCTGGACCGCGATCCTGGTCGGATTCTGCGGCGTCCTGATTGCGCTGCGCCCGTCCACGCAAACGGTAAGCTGGCCGGCGATGATCGCACTCGGCGGCAGCCTGTCGTTCGCGTTCCTGATGCTGATCACGCGCTCGCTGCGGGAGACGCCGGATATCGTGCTGACGACCACGCAGTTCGGCGGCACGTTCCTGCTCGGCGCGCTGATGTCGCCGATCGGCTGGGTGACGCCGAGCGCCGGCAGTCTCGGCCTGTTTGCCGCGGCGGGTGTGGTTTCCGTCGTTGCACTCTTGTGCATCAACCGGTCGCTGAAACTCGCGCCGGCCAGCGTCGTGGTGCCGTATCAATATTCGATGATCGTGTGGGCGGTGATCTTCGGCTTCGTCGTGTTCGGCGACGTGCCGTCAATCTCGACCCTCATCGGCGCTGCCATCATCATCGGTGCGGGCATTTATATCTTCCTGCGAGAACAGAAGCTCGGGCGTGAAGAAGCGGTGGTCAATCCGCCGGCGTGATTGTTTACCACCCTCCCCTGGAGGGGGAGGGTCGACGCGAAGCGGCGGGGTGGGGTGACGGTCTCTCCACATCCAACAGTGCCCGAGTGGAGAGATCACCCCGCCCCGTCACGCATCTTGCGATGCGTGCCGACCCTCCCCCTCCAGGGGAGGGTATTCACCGCTCTCTTCTCGTCGATGAGCCCCAGTTCTTCAGCGATGCCCACACGCTGCGTGTCAGGCGGAAGCGGTCGACCGGGGTCGAGCATCCCAGCGCTTCGAAGCGGTGCAACTCGACGCCGCTCCACTGGAAGCCGCATTTCTCCAGGATGTTTCGCGACCCCGGGTTGGTGACGCGGGCGCCCGAAATGAGATGTTCGGCATCGAACTCCTCGAAGAAAAAATCGATCACGGCGCGTGCGGCCTCGGTGCCGAAACCCTGGCCCCAATGCGCGACGCCGAGCCAGTAGCCGAGTTCCGGTGCATCCGGGTCGGTGCGGTCGATGCCGACCATGCCGATCGGCGAATAGTTATGTTCGATCAGAAACACGGTCTCGCTGTTATCGGTGGCCTTCGCCCGCACGAACTCGACCGCGTGGTCCTGCAGGTAGGGATGCGGCAGGCGGCGGGTGTTTTCCGCAATGCGGCGATCATTGGCGAGGTGCGCAATCGCTTTTACGTCCGCGAGCGTCGGCCGGCGCAGTGTCAGCCGCTCGGTCTCGAGGACGCAGCTACTCGTCTGACGCAGCGTCGGGGTCTGGATCGGGATGTCCTGCAACATGTCGGGCTCCTGATTGCGAATATGCGCAAATTAAAAAGGGGAGGCCGGTTTCCCGCCTCCCCTGGAGCCCATTTCGACTCCGCCGGTTCAACAGGATCCGGCGGACTCGAATTTTGTCCACCGTCTATTCGGCCGCCTCCGCCATCGGAACTACCGATACGAAGGTGCGGCCATTGGCTTTTGCACGGAATTCGACATGACCTTCGACTTTGGCAAAGAGAGTATGGTCGGTGCCCATGCCGACATTAAGGCCGGGATGCCAGGTGGTGCCGCGTTGACGCGCGATAATATTGCCGGGAATCACGTGTTCGCCGCCATACGCCTTGATGCCAAGGCGCTTGCCCGCTGAATCGCGTCCGTTTCGCGATGAACCGCCTGCTTTTTTGTGAGCCATGGCCCGTCTCCGATTTCTCGAATATTTCTAGATCAATTCCTTGACGGAATCATTTCACTTTTTCTCACGCCTCAACTTTCGTCGAGGCGCATACCTTCTGGTCGCTCTAGCCGTTCGCTGCGGCTTTCTTGGCCGGAGCCTTATCTCTTGGCGGCCTTCGGCGCCTAGTCGTCCTTGGCAGCCGGTGCGGCGACCTTTTCCCTCTTCGGCCGCGGGCCGATCGAAGGCGTGGCGTTGTCGGTCAGGATCTCGGTGACGCGAAGTACCGTGATCTCGTCGCGATAGCCGCGCTTGCGGCGCGAATTCTTGCGGCGACGCTTCTTGAACGCGATCACCTTGGGGCCGCGCTTGTGGTCCAGCACTTCGGCCGCAACGGAAGCGCCTGCCACAGTCGGCGCGCCCAGCACCGGCGTGTCACCGCCGACCACCAGAACTTCACCAAGCTGCACGATCGTGCCGACTTCGCCGGCGATCTTGCCAATCTCGAGCACATCATCCGGAACGACGCGGTACTGCCGGCCGCCGGTTTTGATGACTGCGAACATCGTTTTTTTCCTTCGTGTTCGATCCCGGCCTCGGACGTATTCCCGAAAGGGCTGTCCGGGTCGGCTTTTTGGTCAGTCGTTATGGGTACGATTTTTGCGCGGCCGGGGAGCAAACCCCTTAAGATTTCACGCAAAAACAAGCGGCGCGAGAAATCCCGCGCCGGATGCGGGGACTTATAGCCCGAGAATGCCCTGAGTCAAGGCAAAAGGGTCTGAAAACCGGCCAAAAATGAAGGATTTGGCCGCGAAACGGCGAATGGCGAGTGGCGGATAGAGGGGCCCTCATTTACCGCCCCATTCGCTATTTGCCACTCGCCATTCGTTCCTTGTGAAACCAACGGGTTCCCCGCCCGTTGTCGCCGGCGAGGTCCGGCAGGGCGAGGGCAATGGCAGAAGACATCGTTACGAATACCGGCATCGCCCGCCACGGCGCCACCCGCCTGCCGTCAGTCGAGGTCGACAGCTTCAACGTCGAACTGAAGGACGACGAGGGCTTTCTCGGGGACCGCGCCAGCAAGGGCGCCTTCCGCAAGATACTGGACGACTTACGCAGGCCGCTGAAGAAAAACGGCGACGATCCCTTGGGCAAAAAATCCGCCGTCGAGATCGCCAAGGGCGACCTCGACGAGGCGCTGGTCGGCGACGATGTCGGTGCCGCCGCGCTGGTTCACGGCGCGATCGAGGAGTTCGCGCAGGAATTGGCCCATGTGACGCGCCGCTTCCTCAAGACCAAGGCGTGGGCCGATACCGAGCGCATCGTGGTCGGCGGCGGCTTCCGGCAGAGCCGGGTCGGCGAGATCGCCATCGCCCGCACCGACCTCATTCTCAAGGCCGAAGACTTCGAAGTCGACCTGTTGCCGATCCGCTTTCATCCCGATGACGCCGGCCTGATCGGCACGCTGCATCTGGCGCCGTCCTGGATCTTCGAGGGCCACGACAGCATCCTCGCGGTCGACATTGGTGGCACCAACATCCGCTGCGGCGTCGTGGAGACGCGTTGGAAGCAGGCGCCCGATCTCTCCAAGGCTGACGTCTGGAGGTCCGAGCTGTGGCGGCATGCCGACGATGAGCCGACGCGCGAAGGCGCGGTAAAACGGCTGGTGAAGATGCTGAAGGACCTGATTGCCGCGGCAGACGTGGAAGGCCTGAAACTTGCGCCCTTTATCGGGATCGCGTGCCCTGGCGTCATCGACGAGGACGGCTCGATCGAGAAGGGCGCGCAGAACCTGCCGGGCAATTGGGAAAGCAGCAAGTTCAACCTGCCCGCAAGCCTGGTGGAGGCGATCCCCCAGATCGGTGCGCACGACACCGCCGTGCTGATGCACAATGACGGCGTGGTGCAGGGCCTTTCCGAAGTTCCCTTCATGCAGGATGTCGAGCGCTGGGGCGTGTTGACCATCGGCACCGGGCTCGGCAATGCGCGCTTCACCAACAGGCGGAAGGCCAACGGCAAGGACGAGAAGAAGGCGAAAAAGAGCCGCGACTAGCGCTCCGCGCGGCCAGTAAGGTTGACTGGTTAGGTTAAAACCGGGTTCACGTTGCCGTTTCGCGCCGCCTTGCTACCGTCATTTCGTCGCTCCGGCTGGCCGGCGAAGCCGCACTTCCCGGCCAGAATTTCAAAGCAGCGGCACGGGACCGCCGGTTTTTGTCGCGTCTGGCGGTCCCACCCATTTTCCCGAAATCCCCTCGAGTTCGCCATTTGGGCGCGAATTTCTCCGCCGCGCGCCTTGTCTGCCCCGGCTTCCTCGCCTAGAACACGGCCCGACCGCAGGGCCGAATCCGGCCCGCCTTGGCACCTGGAGAGGTGGCAGAGTGGTTGAATGCACCGCACTCGAAATGCGGCATAGGTGCAAGCCTATCGGGGGTTCGAATCCCTCCCTCTCCGCCACGATGTTAAATTAAGTGATTGAAGACATTATTATTTTTTGTGAAGGGGCGGAGCAGTCCCCGAACGCGTCTCCAACTCGCGGCAAACACCATCACTCTCGCGTTGGCGTACAAGGGGCAAACGCGCTGAACGACCGTTCCCCATGTTGCCCGGCTCTTTAGCCGCTATCTCCGGTGCCGCTTTCTTCATCGCCCTTGCATAGCTGTCAGCGGTGTTTCGGCTGAATTTTGCAGTCTCTTTGCAATGGCTGCCGCGTGCAGCATGGTGTTCTAGGCGATCAGTTCGAATTGGGCCTGGCGTCCCTGTTCTTTGCCTTTTGCCATGTGGATCATCTCAGGATCGGCCATCCACGGCTGGAGTTGCCCGGTCCTCGTGATCGCGAAAGCGAACTCATTGCATTGCTTCGGGAAGAGAAGGACGAACAGCCGCGAGAGCGGCTCTATGATCAGAGAGAAGATTCTTAGCGCTGTTTGTCCGGCTCTCGCGAAACGCTGGACCGGCAGTCTCAGTTCATAGAAGAAATCTATCTTCGGAACGTACGCTAGATCAAAGCTGGCGATGGTCTCTTTCACGCCGCGCTCGGTCCACCGAAAGATATAGTTTGGAACGCCGGTATTCGCGACGCCGCCGGTTTTGCCGTCCGCCGAGATAGAATTGACTTCATAATCAAGCGTCAGGCCTAAGCGGATTGCGGCGCGCATCACAAGGCTGTCACGGGATTCGAAGGCAACAACGCATTTGCGGGAGACCCGGTACATTTCGAGAAGCGCCCGATGCGGCGAATAACAATGATGAAGGCCCGCGTGAACGATGACCAGATCAAACGAGCCATTCTCATACGAAAGATTCTCTGCATCCTGTCGGTTGTTCGACATGCCGTCGTCCAGGTTCGTGACCGTCGCATTTGTAAATCCGACAATGCCCATAACCTGCTGATCTAGCGGGCCGCCGCAAACCACGAGAACACGGTCATCCAGCGATGCGGTGCCATTCGCAATCAACTTGCGAAGCACGTCAACATAGAAGCCCGTCACTACGTCCCGCATGTTCTCTCCAGCGGGAAACTCAATATCACAACCATCCCGAGAACATCAACGTCAAGGCCCTGCCGTTCATGAGCAGCGGTCACTGGATGGCCTTTGCTTCGTCCCAATGCGCATCCGAACATTGCGCCCCTCGTCCCTCGTCAGGATACGGGCATCATCTTCGCGGGGATGGTCACTTCAACAAAGGATCGAGGAAGCGCAGATGCTCCCGCACGAAGACGGGACGTAGATGCACGCGGTCTGAGAATTTGGGCTCGCCCGCTCCGAAGAAGGGCGAGCAACCTTCGCCGCCGCCGCAGACGTCAGGAAGGGGATCGAGCAGCGCCGCCCCAGTGTGCTCGCTGATGGTGCGCAGCTTGGCGTCCACGGTACCATGGACGGATCGCAGCCCGGCGATGGGTACTGCTTTCTCAACGTCCGGAGCAATTCGCACGCCGGCTAGGCTGCGCGTTACCATCTCGCCGGGATTGAAACGCTCGTGTTGGGGTATCCCTAGAACCAAATAGACCTTGGCCCCGTAGCCCTGTAACAACCGTACATAGTCTTCAAGATTAGCGTAGAAGGCGTCCATGCCCTCCTTTGTGTTTAAGGGCAAACGCCTGCCATCCCGCTCAATAAGCATATCTTCGTCGCTGTAGCCTGCCCATGCAGCACCGAGAACCACCGATTGCACGTTCTCACGCCGTACCAGGTCGAGCAAAATGTCGGGCAAATTATCGCAACGCGCAAATTTGTCCCGCTGGATCACTCTCGGCACCGGCGGGCACCGGGGGCCTGTCACGAAATAAGTGTTGGCCGCAAGCTGTCCATCGTCGTCCAGTTGCTGCACTCGGGGCCCGTAGTGAAACAGCATGCTATCGCCGCTTAAGGCCACCTTGCGCTCGCCGTGGCCCAGATGGGTCACCAAAGTCCAACCGTGGTCTAACACCGCCATGCCCTTGGTAACCTTGAAATCGGCATCGAGTTTGGCGTCGCCGATCTTTCGGATATCGATACCGGGAAGCGGGGGGAAGCGTTCTGGGTAGCCATTCTTCGTCCACACTGCCAGCCCGCAGGCACCGAGGGCCGCCACGCAAACCGCGGCGATCTGCGTGCTACGGCGGCGGTGCACGCCAAAGCGGACCGGACGCTCAATGAAACGATAGGTGGCCCAAGCCAGCAGAAAACTAGCAGCCACAAGTGCCGTGGCCATCAGGGGCGTCGGCGCCTTGCCCAAACGAATAATATAGGCATAGGAAATCAGTGGCCAGTGCCAGAGATAGAGTGGATAGCTTATCAGTCCAACGAAGACGGCGGCACGGTTGGAAAAGACAATCCGGTTCATCGTCGCCTCGGGGCCGGCCAGGATTATAGCCGCCGCTCCCAGCACCGGTAGCAGAGCATGCCAGCCTGGATAGGGTATCCCTGGCGTGAACAGTGCCGCAGATGTCAGCAAGGCGGCCGAGCCAACAATAGAAATCCAAGACCGGATGTTGGACGTAAGGACAATCTGGCTTCGCCATGCCAGAGACGCCCCGATCAACAATTCCCAGAAACGTGAGACGGGTAGGTAGAAGTCATCGACGATGTTGGTGATGGACAGCGCGATGTTGATTGCGAAGGAGGCCAGGAACAACACGGCAAGCAATCGTCCCACCTTGGCCTTCATCCGGAAGGCCACCCAAAGCAAGGCCGGCCAGAAGATGTAGAACTGCTCTTCGATACCCAGGGACCACAGGTGCAAGAGCGGTTTCAGGCTGGCGGCGTGATCGAAATAGCCGCTTTCGCTCCAGAGCACTATGTTGGAAAGGAAGCCTGCACCGAAGAACACATGTTTGCCCAGATGCGCCAACTCGGACGGCATCAGGGAAACGAAACCGTAGGCCAACACGGCGGCCAAGCAAACAGCAAGCGCCGGGAAGATGCGCCGGATGCGTCGCCAATAAAAAGCTCTGAATGAGAAGCGGTGCTCGGTTGTCTCACCGAAAAGTATTTTCGAGATCAGGAAGCCCGAAATGACGAAGAAGACGTCTACGCCCACATAGCCGCCGGTGACTACCTTCGGGAAGGCGTGATAGAGCACCACAGAAACCACGGCAAAGGCTCGCAGCCCATCGATGTCCGGACGGTAGTTGTCGGTGATGTGCGGCGTTGAGGAACTCAACGATTTAAAATCGGGAAAGCGGGCCGTGGTTGACCCGCCGTGGGATCGAGATCCGTACTCCCTTTGCAGCATCGCCTTCAATGGCATTAGGACCGCCACCACCGCGAAAACGACGTGCGCGCTTCCGGTCCGGTCGGCAGCGTCAGCGCGACAATGTCGGCTGGCGTTGTCCTTCCTGTCGCGACAAGTTCATCCGTCTTAAATTCGTCTACTGCAAATGGTTTGCCTGCTTGGCGGCAGACTAGCTTGGTAAAGCAAGCCACGTCGCCGGACGTCGCGGCGACGGCTCGAGCCTCAGTCATGACGTTGAGTTCGCTGGCATGGAGCGACGCTCGAAACTCAGGGCTGAGCAATAGCAGGGCGGTTTCCTGCCGATCGGATAGAAACAGCCGCAACAGCAACGCCACTATCATGGCATCTCGGCAACGGTTCACACCGAGACGTGCCGCAAGCCAGCTTGCTTCCATCCGATTGAACGTCAGGCCTAGCCCGATCGCTAGCGCGAGAATCAGATCAAGTTTTGCGTTGCCGAACACCCCATGGCCGAACCATTGCAGGATGCAGGTTGCGAGCGCGAGCCCGATATGTAATGCCGTGAACTTAGCGGCCTGCGATCCGCGGTCGAAGAAGGCCCAGGCCGCCCATATCACGAGTGCCAGCGCGGACCATTGCAAATATCCGATTTGCGTTAGGACGTTCGACCAAGCAAATTGCCGCGGCGCCAACAGATCGGGAATGAAATTCGTGCCGAATACAATGACGCAAGCAGCCAAGTCGACTAGAACAGCCGCAGCGCTTACGAGTGACAGCAAGACAACGTAAACTGTCGAGCGCGCTTCAACCCGCAACAGCCGTTGAGTGCCGGCAATAGAATAACTCAATTGATGGCCCCCGGCCCCTGGCAAAACGCCAGTGGGCGAGTGTATAAGCCGATCGTTGCTACCTTAACAGGCCTTTTTTGGTTGCTCTCTTGGAAGCGCAGGCAATTCTACCGTAATCGAGTCCCCAAATCGGTCCCCAAATCTAGCACGGCTGGAGCGGATGAAAACGGAAGCCAGCGAAAGTTGCCGTTTCTGTCATTCCGCAGGAAGGAGCCGAGCCCAAACTGCACCGGTGGTTTTCGGAAGCCGGCGACGTGCGAACGGACAAAACTATTCTTGTCGAGATCGCCGCGTATTTGCGCCAGCATTCGGCGCGGTCTGTAGCGATGGCGGATGGAATCATGGGCTGTCCTGTCCCCGATGCCCGTATTGGAAGGGACGAGACCGCTTCACCCGGGATTGGATCAGGGTTGATGGCGCACTGTCTCGGCCGGGAGGTGCAACGACGCAAATGCGGGCCCTGCATCCGAAAGAGGACCTGAGAATCCCTCTCGCCGCTACCCTTCCATCGCTCGCGCTTCGACGCGACGAGCGCGCTGAAACGGCCCTACCATTTCTACCATGGCGACGGAGCCACGACGGTGGGCTGCCTCCGACTAACTCACCGCCGCACAAACCAGCTCGCCGCCACACCGTTCGGTGATCTCGGCGATCTTGCCGTCGACGATGTGGATACGGCGGTCGGCGCGGGCGGCGAGCGCTGGATCGTGGGTTACCACGACCACGGTCTGGCCCTGGTCGGCGATGTCGCGGAGGATCGAAAACACCTGTTCCGTCGATGCTGTGTCGAGGGCGCCCGTCGGCTCGTCGGCGACGATGATCTCGGGGCGGTTGGCAAGCGCGCGGGCGATCGCGACGCGCTGGCGCTGGCCGCCGGAGAGCTGGTTGGGACGCTTGTTGGCGTGCTCGCCAAGCCCAAGCGAGCCGAGCAGCGCAAGGCCGCGCTCGCGCATCTCGCCTTCGGTCATCCTGCCGGCTGCGCGCATCGGCAGCAGCACATTGTCGAGCGAGGTGAACTCCGGCAGTAGGAAATGAAACTGGAACACAAAGCCGCATTTGGTCAGGCGAACGTCGGCTCGCTCCGTCTCCGACAATTTCGAGGTCGGCTGGCCGCAGATCATGATCTCGCCTTCGCTGGGAGCATCGAGCAGGCCTAGGAGATAGAGCAGCGACGATTTGCCCGATCCCGACGGCCCGGTAATGGCGACGAATTCGCCCTTGTTCACCGCAAGATCAATGCCGTTGACGAGGGTGTGCGAAACCACGCCTTCGATGCGGCGAACCAGCTCCACTGCCTGCAAAGCGACTTCGGTCATGATGCCCCCCGGATGATGTCGACTGGATGCACGCGCGTTGCCTTGCGTGCCGGGAAATAGGCCGCACCTGCGCAGCAGAGCAGTGATATGCCGCCGGCGACCACATAGTGCATTGCAGAGTAATAGATCTGCAGCGGAACGGTCGTGCCGGTCAGCGGATTGAAGATCGTGATCTTCGACCAGCCGTAGCAGAGCAGGTAGCCGAGGATCCACCCGAACAGGATGCCGACCACGCCGATAATGATCGATTCGATGATGAAAATCCGCCGCACCGCATATTCGCGCATGCCCAGCGATTTCATGATCGCGATGTCCTGACGCTTCTCGTGCGTGATCGTCGAGATGATGTTGTAGGTGGCAAAGGACGATGTCAGCAACATCGCGCCCATCACCGTGAGCACGATGAAATCGCGCACGGTAAAGGTCGACAGCAGGTCGGCATTGGCTTCCTGCCAGGACACCGACTTGTAACCCGTCTGCGCTTCGACTTGCGTCGCGACCTTTTGCGCCGACATCGGATCGTTCAGTCGCAGCCGTAACTGGTTGACGACCCCGCTTTGCCCCATCATGAGCTGCGCCGTCCCGGCCAGCGAATAGATCTGGCTCTCGTCGACGCGCTTCATGCCGGAGCGAAACAGCCCGGCTACCGTCGAATTCAGCCGGGTACCCTGGCCGCCGACCAAGAGGACGGTGTTGCCGGTTTTCACGCCGAGTTTTTCGGCGAGCGCCTCGCCGACGATGATTCCGTTCGGCGCACGGGCAAGGTCGTCGAGCTTTCCCTCGCGCATTTGCGAGGCGAGTTTCGAGGCATGGACTTCACGGCGGGGGTCGATGCCGGTCAAGGTGATGCCGATGCGGGCGCCGCCATGATCGATGATCGCGCTGGTCTGCACAGAGGGAGCCACGTCGCCGGGTATCCAGGAGCGCAGCGAGCTCATCACCGATTCCGGATACTTGATGCCGGGACGCTTGCCGACATTGGCGATGTCGGCCATTTGGACCGCCGCATATTCCTGCTCGGCGGGTTGCGTCGGCACGGAGCGCCGCTCATCCTCGACCGTGATATGCGGCATGGTGTCGACGAGCTGCCGCAGGAAATCGATCTGCGAGCCCTGCATCAGGCCGGCCATCATGATGGTGAAGCCGACGCCCATGGCGACGCCGGCCATGCCCACCAGAGTCTGACGCACTCGGGCGCTGACATGGGTCCATGCGATGTTGAACAGAAGCTTCACGGCGCTTACCGGCTGTTGCTGATGAGGTTGCGACGGGCGTCGTTGACGACGGAATCGATGTGGGCGGTCATGGCTGCCGAGATCACTGCATCATCGGGATCCGAAGGAGCTGTGGTGGCCGAGGCTACCGCGACAGATTCGGGTGTCTCGGCTGGCTGATCGGTCGGTTCACTCGTGGCTGCCGGCTCCACAGCTTTGGCCGAGTTGCCGTCGATGCGAATCCTGGCGCCGTCGGCAAGGTCCGTACGGGCAGGCGAGAGCACCGGGGCGCCCTTGGATATGTCGCCGAGGATCTCGATGTTGCGGTTGCCGCGGATGCCGACCGTCACCGGCACACGTTTGATCCGGCCGTCATCGACCATCTGAACCGAACCGGCTGCGACGGCCTCCGCCGGCACGACGATGGCCGCCTGCTTCTCGCGAAAGATGATGTTGACCTCGGCCGACATGCCAATTCGCAGCGGCGTATCCTGTGGCAGCCGCAGATAGACGCGGAAGGTCTTGCGGGTCGGATCGCCCTTCGGCGTGATCTGGGAGACCGTGGCTCGCAGGGCCCTTCCGGGGAAAGCCTCGCTTCGCAGAAAAGCCTTCTGGCCGGCCGCGATGCGGTTGATTTCCTCCTCATTGATTTCGGCAACGACCTGCATCGGCGCAGGCGGTCCGACCCAGAACAAGACGTCGGTGGGGCCGGCGATCTCGCCAACCTCGCCGTCGCGCCGCAGCACCATGCCGTCGAGCGGAGCTCTCAGCAGCAGCGAGTCGAGCCGTACCTTCTGCGCGGCGATCCGCGATTTTGTTTCCTCGAGCTTGGTCCAGCGCTGCTCGTATTCGGTGCGCGCGGTGTCGCTCTTGTCGCGATCCTTCTCGGCGCGCGCCAGATCGCGTTCGAGCTGGCCGCGATTGATCTCCATCTGATCCAGCGCGCTGCGCTCCTCGGCGTCGTCCTGGCGGCCGAGGACCTGGCCTGCTTTCACCACCTGTCCCTCACATCTGCAAAGCTCGACCAGCCGGCGGCGTTGCAGCGGCACCACTTTGGCCCATCGCTCGGGCTCGACGGTGCCGGTTCCGTAAACCGCTTCGGAAACCGGCGCGAGCCCCGCAATGCTGGTGGTCACCAACGGTGCACGAAGCAAATGGGGATAGGCGTAATAGCCAGCCCCTGCGGTGGCGACGGCCAGAATGCCGGTTACGATCAGATGCTGCAATTTCATGGCGCGTCCCCTCACTCAGAAGCCAAACCGCTTGCGCAGGCCCGATGGGACCTGGTCGAGCAGATCACGAACATCTTCTTTCCTTGCATTCTTCATTGGAGTTGCCGACGTGGCCTTGGGAGATGCCTGCAATACCGTGGTGTTGGATGACGCCGGCTGCGGGGCAACAGGCGATGGCGCGGCGGTGGGCGCTGGCTGCACGGCGGCAGGTGCGGGTGGAGGCGCGGCCGGCGCGGGTTGGTCCGGGCTGTCTAGTGCTCGTTCGATTTTCGAAGTCTTGTCGGAAGCCTTGACGGAGTCCTTTGGCGCGCCGGCAACCCGAACAGCGCGCCATTCTCTTGCGGCCACCACGGCACGGCCGATCTCGTCGCTATTCATCTTCTTCATGAGCAGCGACATCAGTTGCCGCGCACCGTTGCGGTCCTCGTCGAGCTTGCTCGCGGAAGCAACGATGTGGGCCCAGGAGTAGGCCTTCACATTATCCTTCGCTACGCCGCGCCCGCTCGCGTAGAGGCCGGCAACGATCAGCATGGCGTGGGCATGCCCCTGATCGGCCGCGCGCAAGAACCAGCGAAATGCCTCCTGGTCACTGCGCGGACGACCGACGCCTGACGAATAGAGCGCCCCGAGATAGAACTGGGCCTCATCATCACCCGCTTGCGCAGCCTGCTCGTAGCGAGTGGCCATGTCGCGATCGGACGCGGCGTCGGCGAGAGCGGCGTTGGGGTCCGTCAGCACGGCAAGGCAGCAAGCCATAACGACGACGGCTCGCTTCATGGGCCCCGAAATCGCGTCACGAACGCCCGGCCGCCATGAGCGGGTTGAGACCGGATTGATCGGTGGGAAATTCAGAATGCGCCACATTGCGTACACGCCTTCAGCTTGTGTCTTTACCCTGGAAGCGCCGGAGGCGTTCAAGCCGCGCCTGGCACAGCACC
The DNA here is from genome assembly GCF_001693485.1 of Bradyrhizobium sp. LMTR 3. GTDB lineage: Bacteria > Pseudomonadota > Alphaproteobacteria > Rhizobiales > Xanthobacteraceae > Bradyrhizobium. The sequence goes on along the minus strand of NZ_MAXC01000011.1, from coordinate 9,629 downwards.
TTCTTGCGACCAAAAGCCTAGCCCATTCGCGCGCTGACAAATGTGCGACCCATCACATATCCAGCTCGCGGCGGCTGGAACTCCAAGGCGTGGCGCGTAACGTGAATGCATTTGGTGCAACTGCGGCCAAGACGATCGACTTCAGGACGCAGTCTTGGCAGGATTGCTCCTGTCATGATGCCCATCGGCGAACTCTTTATCCTCGGCTTCTTCGGCAAGATCGTTCCGGATTGGCTGAAGGAATTTGCGGCCCGCTACGGTCTCGGCGGGGTGATCCTGTTCGACTATTCCTGCCGGACGCGGGAATACGACAACAACATTGAATCGCCTGAACAGGTGCAACGCCTCTGCGCCGAGATTTCCGCGCTGCCGTCGGGGCCGATGGTGTTCATCGACCAGGAAGGTGGATTGGTACGGCGGCTGAAGGAAAGCCGCGGGTTTGCGCCGCTTCCCAGTGCGAGGGAATTCAATCTCCTCGCACCGGATCAAAAGCGCGCGATCCTCACCGCGAGCTTTGCCGAGATGCGGCGGCTCGGCATCCACTATGATTTCGCGCCGGTCATCGACGTCGACTACAATCCCGACAACCCCAATATCGGTAGGATCGAGCGTTCCTACTCCGCCGGCATCGCCGAGGTGGAAGCCAATGCGTTGCTGGCAGGCGAGGTGGCGCGGGCGCAGCGCATCGGCCTTTGCCTGAAGCATTTCCCCGGCATCGGCGGCGCGGTGGTGGATTCGCATCAGGAATTCATGGATATCTCCGAGGCCCTTCGCGGCGAGCAGGAAGAGCTGTTCTATTCGCTTGCGCCAGCAATGTTCGGCGATGCGGTGCTGGTCAGCCACGCCATCGTCAGGCAATGGGACGACCATTGCCCGATGACGCTGTCCGCGGCGGGGCTCGGCCGCTTGCGCACCCGCCTTCCGGATACGCTGCTGATCACCGACGACATGCAGATGCAGGGATTGCAGAAGGCGTTGGGCACGCGGGAAGCCAGCCTGCAATCGCTCAAAGCCGGCATCGACATGCTATGCATCGGCAACAATTTGTTCGACCAGGAACGGGAGATGGCCGGGATTGCCGAATACATCAGCGCAAATCTGCGCGAGGGAACTCTGTCCGGTTCGGCGATCGAGAGATCGATCGCGCGTGTAGGCAAGCGAAAGGCGCTCCTGGCGGTCTGACGCGGTGGTGCCCCAAAATCCGAAGCACATCGGGCGGACAATATATTGCGTTGCCAGGCCGTTGAGACTAAAAGCGCTTTTTCAGCGGAAAGACCGACGATGGCCCATAATTTCGCGATCAACGACGACGTTCATCACCAGCAGCAGGGGCCGCAGGGCCGCGCCGTGGCGAAGGAACGAAGCGTCTACACCATCGTTTCCTGCCTGCCGATCGAAGCCGACGGTCGGCCGCGCTATCGCATCAGGAGCAAATCCGAGAATGTCGAGCGCGTCGTGACCGAGGAGCAGATCTCCAGGCTCGGCTGACCTCAAGCCTACTGCGCCTTCTCGTGCGCGGCGGTGCCGATCGCCTTGTAATCGTAGGTCGGATAGAACTCGGTGCGGTAACTGCCCCATGCTGTGTTCTCGAGGATGCGGTTGACCTCGCGCAATCTCGACGCCGGCAGCCGCAGCGTGACCACCTGTCCGATCCCCATCATGACATACCAGCTCACGACTTCGACGCCGTCAGGCGGGAAAGCCTTGTAGTATCCCTGCCGCTGAAGCTGCGCGTTGAGTTCGCTCAGGGGCCGCGACTGGTCATGTTTGAGGAATACGGTGAGCATCACGGCGTTGTCGGCAGTCGGCGGGGCGTTCTCCGTCGCTGCCGGTGGGTTTTGCGCCGCCACGCCCGAGCTGAACGTCAGGACGCCGGCCAGCACGGCCATCGCCATCCATAATCCCTTTGCCTGCGACATCGCCGTCTCCTTTTTTGGATTCGTTGCGGGATGATCTTGGGCCTCGATCATTGCGGGGCTGCCGGCGCATGTAATCAGGGCGATGCCGCGAGCAAGCCGGCGCGCGGAACGGGCGTCGGGGGAAGGGACACACGCCGGCTTGGGGCGCCGACGGGAAAGACATCGAGAATCGGTTGAGATCCATTAACAAAGCAAATGCCGTCACCGTTAAAGTACGGGCTGGCGCGCTATGGGATTTATGCTCGGATCGTGGGGTTTCGGTCGAAATCACCTGATTTCGGGTAATTTTAACCCGATTTAGTCCGGCGGCGAAAGGCACCGGCGGATTTCTCCGTATTCTTACCGGTTAAGAAATTAACCATGAAAGAGGGTGGAACCGATAAATTAGTTATATGTCGGGACAAGATCATCGCGCCGCTGATTCGCACTTCACGAAGTGGATGGAAAACGTCACACCTCTCGAAGAGAATCCTGAGATCGTCCAGCTATCCGCTGCGCGCTCGCGTGCTGCGGAAGAGGCGGGGGCGGCGATCGCCCGGCAGTTGAACGGGCCGCTGACAGCGCTGCTGCTCTACATGAATGAGATCAGGCAGCACAGCCACCAGCTTTCGCAAGGATCCGGCAAGGGCCTCTACCTGCAACAGGTGGTGGAGAACGCGCTTCAGCAAACCGAGCGCGTCTGCGCGCTGGTGAAGCAGATGTCGGACAACCATCCGGCGCCCGACGCCGTTCGCAAGCAGGCGAGCGAGGGCCAGGCCGGCCGCTCCGTGGATGGCGCCCGCAGGCCGGGCCTGACGTTGGCCCCGGAGTCCGGCCAGAAGCCTCTGACCAGGCGCGAGCGCGAGGTGCTGAGCCTGATCAGCGAAGGTTGCTCCAACAAGCAGGGCGCCTTGCGGATGAATATCAGCCCGAGGACATTCGAGAGCCATCGCGCCGAGGCCATGCGCAAGCTTGGCGCCCGCAACACCGCGGATCTGGTTCGCAAGGCGCTGCTGCAGCCCGCCTGATCTTTCCCGAAGCGATGCATGCGATGCGCGGCTGATAGGCGCGGCTTTGTGTTGTCGACGTGCCGGAATCGGGCGTGCTTGCGATCTGCGCGATCGGGCCGTTCTGCCGTTCAGCAGAAATCTTCCATCAAGGAGCGACCGCGCGCCGTGGGCCGCGACGAGCGCGTCGACTTGGCCTGTTCCGGGATGATCGTGATGGTCCACGCCGCCGGAACGCTCGACTTGCTTTCCACGATCGATCGAACGTGGCCGGTGACCGCCGATCCGGCCGAACGAAAGGTTGCAGTCCTGCCATTGAACTGGGCGATACGGAAACGCCGCACTTCTTTCTGATCGCTCGTTTCAAACGTGAACATGAGGGCACTCCCTTGGTCCACGCAACTATCCTCAGTCAACGTTATCCGGAGGTGAAAATCTCAAACCGTAGAAGTACGGCTAGCCGCGCGCCGCGCGTTTTCCGGGATGATGTCAGCCGGCTGCGTCGGGAAACACCGCTTCCATCTTGGTCTTCAGCGTTGCGGCGTTGAACGGCTTGACGATGTAATTGTTGACGCCGGCCTTCTTCGCGGCGATCACGTTTTCGGTCTTGGATTCAGCGGTGATCATGATGAAGGGCGTCTTGGAGAATTCCGGGCTGGCGCGGACTTCCCTGAGCAGGTCGTAGCCGGTCATCGGCTCCATGTTCCAGTCGGAGATCACGAGGCCGTATCGCTTGGTCTGCATCTTGGCGAGCGCCGCCGATCCATCGCTGGCCTCGTCGACATTCTCGAATCCGAGCTGCTTGAGAAGGTTACGGATGATGCGGATCATGGTGCTGTAGTCATCGACCACCAGGATCGGCATCGACAGGTCAAAAGCCATGTTCGTACTCCGCGCAAACAGTATGCCGCCGAACACAGGTGAATGCGCCTTGCACGCGAAAGAGTCTCGAACCCGCACCCGTCAGCACCGTGACAACTATCAGGGCTCGTTGAACAGCGCGTTAATCCCGTGCGCGGACCGAAACGTCGCAGAAGCCGCGATTGGCCGTAGTAATACGGTGAGGCAGGGGCCGTCGCAATCTTCGCGCGCAACGGCGATGCGATGCGTATCGCAGATCGGGCTACCCTTATAAACCCTCATGGTGAGGAGCGCGAAGCATGAGGCGCCATCTGTGGCCTACATCCTTCGAGACGCCCGCTTCTCGCGGGCTCCTCAGGATGAGGAATTTGAGAAGTTATGACGCAATAGAACTACGCCGTGGTCGACCGCAGGAAGCGGCTACGCGGCCGCGCTGTGGAGGCGCGGATGCAACAGCCTCGTGTACTGCGCCTTAACCGTCGCGTAACATTCGCAGGACGTCCTGATCAGTCCGTCCACGTTGGTGATTTCGATATGCCCCCGGCTGTAGTGGATGAAGTCCGCCTGCTGCAGCGTATGGGCGACCAGCGAAACGCTGTTGCGGCGTGCGCCGATCATCTGGGCCATCGCTTCCTGGGTCAGGACCAGCTTGTCGCTGCCGGAGAGGTCGCGTGTATGCAGCAGGCATCGCGCCAGCCGGGATTCCACCGTATGCGAGGCGTTGCAGCCGGCGGTCTGCTGGATTTGCGCGTAGACGGCGAGGCCATGCCGCGTCAGTGCGGTACGCAACGTCGCGCTCTGGTCGGCGGCAGCACGAAGCTGGTCGAGATCGATCGTCGAGGCCGCGCCCGGCACCAGCACCACGGCGGTGTTCAACGCCACGGCGTCGCCGAGGGCAGCGAATGCGCCGAAGATGCTGTCGCGGCCGATCATCGCGATCTGGACGTGCTCGCCGCGCGCGAGCTTCACGACCAGCGAGATGACGCCCTTGTGCGGCAGATACGCTCGCTTGAGCGTTTCGTCGACTTCGACCAGCACCATTTCCTGGCTGAGATCGGCGGCGCGCAGATGCGGACGGATCAATTCGAAATCGTCCGCGGTCAGCGAGGACAAAAATCCATTCGGAGAACGAGGGGCTGAATCCAAAGCAGTCTCCTGCCTTACGGCCAAGCCGGTCTCTGGCGTCTGCTGCGTACAGTCCGAACTGTAGGGTGATCCTCGCACATTATATTGGCAAGAAAAACTGGCGAACGAGGTTGATGGCACCGGCGCATCGGATCGGCCAGGTGGGCTTTGACCCGCTCCGACGCTTCGCGCTGCACGCACAGCGATGCGAATTCGCCGCCGGCAACCTTGCGAACACTTTCGAAGCAGCGACCGCGCGACTTGCCGTGTGGCGGCTAGCTACAAATTCCCAATCCGAATCAGTCCAGGTTGTGGAACCGGCCTTATACACTGTAGAGGGCAGACAGGGCGGCCAGTTTCCGGCGGAAAATGCGGTAGCGCACTGATTCGCCAGATAAAACGGCCGCACGATCAGCCGAAGGGTTCCTTTCGTGGAACTCCATGACCGTGTGGACGAAGCGCGTCCTACGCTGCAAGGGAGGTGGGTCATGCGTCGCCCCCACTGCGATTGCGACTGAGGAATGATTGGACTGAATTCGGTATCCGCTTCCGGGGGCTGACATGACACGCGTTCTCATCGTCGATGACGATCCCATGGTCTGCACGGCCATCGAGATCTATCTCGAACGTGAGGGCTTTGAGGTGACGGTAGCCGATGGCGGCGAAGCCGGGCTCCGTGCACTGGAAGTCTCCCGCTTCGACCTGATGCTCGTCGATATCTTCATGCCGCACATGCGCGGCTTCGAATCGATCAGGATATTTCACGAGCGTGCGCCGACGATTCCCCTGGTTGCGATGTCGGGATACGCCTTTGCCAATCTCGACTCGCCGGCGCCGGATTTCTTGCGCATGGCGCTCGAGCTGGGTGCCACGCGCTGCCTGCGCAAGCCGTTCACGCCGGGCGCGCTCCTGGCGGTCGTCAACGAAAGTCTTGCCGAAGCCCGGTCACGCTTCAGCGGCATCGCCCAGTCGAACTAGGGCATGATGATTCTTGGTTAGATCGATTCTGCCGCAGACGCGCTTCACCTTCCCCGCTTGCGGGGGAGGTCGGCGCGAAGCGCCGGGTGGGGGCTCTCTCCACTCGGGCAGTGTCGCCCGCAGAGACACCCCCACCCCTCCCCCGCAAGCGGGAGAGGGCGTCAAACCTAATTTCATCAGCTTTAGCGGCTGGCGAATTTCTCCCCGCAGCAATCGCCAGGATTTTTGCGAGCCGCGGTCACGGCCACTTAACCGTACTTTTACGGTTTGCTGCTTAGGTCAGCTTTAACCATCGGCAGTTCAGTGTCCGATTGCTGCAAATCAGAGCCGTCAAGTTGAGGCATTGTTAAATCTCGCTCTGTATTGCTTGCAGGGCCAAAGAAATGGCTTTGAAACCAGAAGGAAATAGACATGTCAGGCATTGTCCTCTCCGCGTCGGTTCGCCAGAACCTCCTCTCCCTCCAGTCGACCGCTGAACTGCTCTCAACGACGCAGAACCGTCTCGCCACCGGCAAGAAGGTCAACACGGCCCTCGACAATCCGACCAACTTCTTCACCGCCGCCTCGCTCGACAACCGCGCCAGCGACATCAACAACCTGCTCGATGGCGTCAGCAACGGCGTTCAGGTGCTGCAGGCCGCCAACACCGGCATCTCTTCGTTGCAGAAGCTGGTCGACAGCGCGAAGTCCGTTGCCAATCAGGCGTTGCAGGCCGCCGTTGGTTACTCTGCAAAGTCCAGCGTCACGACTACCGCGATCACGGGTGCCACTGCAACCGACCTTCGCGGTACCGTTTCGGCCTTCACCAACACCACCGCGACCGCCGGCGCCGTCCTGTACTCGGCCGCCGCGACGCCCGCGACCGGCGCCACGCTGCTGTCGGGCCTGACCACCAACGCCGGTGCCGCCCAGGCGATCGCCGCCGGTGACACGGTCACCATCAACGGCGCGACCATCACCTTCGCCGCCGGTGCCGGTGCATTGGCCGGTGCGGGCGCTGCCTGGACGCTGGGCGTCGATACCAGCCTGACCAACTTCGTCGCCGCGCTCGACCAGCTGCAGGGCAACACCACCAACGCCTCGACGATTACGGGTGGTGGCGCGATCCAGCTCAACACCGGCCTTGCCAACAACCTTGCCGTGACCGGCTCGGCGGGCGTCCTGACTGCCCTCGGCCTCACTGCGGCGGCTGCCAACACCGCCACCCGCGGCGGCGGCACCAGTGCGCTCAACGGCTTGACGCTGACCATCGGCGCGACCGGCAACGGCACCGCCACCAACATCACTTTCGGGGATGGCACCGGCGGCACGGTGAAATCGCTGAACGATCTGAACAACGCGCTCGCTGCCAACAACCTCCAGGCGTCGCTAGACTCGAGTGGACGGATCACCATCACGACGACCAATGACGCGGCTTCCTCGACCATCGGAACTGTCGGCGGTACGGCGGCTGGCGGTGGCGCGCCGTTCAACGGCCTGGCGGGCGCTGCTCCGGTTGCCGATCCCGCTGCGCAGCTCATTCGTTCTAACCTGGTGGCGCAGTATAACAACATCCTGGACCAGATCAGCTCTACAGCCCAGGATGCCTCGTATAATGGCATCAACTTGCTCAATGGCGATCAGCTCAAGCTGACCTTCAACGAAACCGGCAAGTCGACCTTGACGATCCAGGGCGTGTCGTTCGGCTATACCGGGCTCGGCCTGTCCAAGCTGACCGCTGGCACGGACTTCCTGGACAACGCCTCGGCGAACTCCGCGATCACCGCGCTTAGCACGGCCAGCGGCACGCTGCGCACGCAGGCTTCCGCCTTGGGATCGAACCTGTCGATCGTGCAGATCCGTCAGGACTTCTCGAAGAACCTGATCAACGTGCTGCAGACCGGCTCGTCCAACCTGACGCTGGCCGACACCAACGAGGAAGCGGCGAACAGCCAGGCGCTGTCGACCCGCCAGTCGATCGCGGTGTCCGCGCTGGCGCTGGCCAACCAGAGCCAGCAGAGCGTGCTGCAGTTGCTCCGCTAATAGGCGCCAAACACAAGATCAAAACGGCGGGGATCTCCCCGCCGTTTTTTTGTGAACGCGACTCTCACCGCGCTGCTCCCACATCCCGCCCAGGAAGCGCAGTCCGCTCGTCGTCGAAGCTTTCAAATGTCGAAGATCGCGTCTCGGCCGCGATCTTCGGATCGTCGCTGCGGCCGGCGCATCACGACATGTTCACCATATCCGTATTAGCACGGACGGTGAAATTAAGTAGCCGTGAAATCCGAAGGGTTATTTCTGGAGAAGACCAGTATCTGAATTTCTAAAAGGCGTGCTCATATGGATGACCTGTTGCGGGAGTTCCTGACCGAAACCAACGAGAGCCTGGATACGGTCGACAATCAGTTGGTGCGGTTCGAGCAGGATCCGAGCGACGCGAAGATCCTGGATAACATCTTCCGCCTGGTCCACACCATCAAGGGCACCTGCGGCTTCCTGGGCCTGCCGCGGCTGGAAGCACTGGCCCATGCCGGCGAGACCTTGATGGGCAAATTTCGCGACGGCATGTCGGTCAAGGCCGAAGCCGTCACGCTGATCCTGTCGAGCATCGACCGCATCAAGGAAATCCTCGCAGGCCTGGAGGCCACCGAGACCGAGCCCGAAGGCACCGACGAAGACCTGATCGAGAAGCTGCATGCGATGGCCGAAGGCGGTCACCATGCGGCGGAAGCGCCGGTTGCGTCCGCGCCCGTTGCCGTGGTCGAAGCACCGCCGGTCGCGCCCGCGATGACCAAGGGCACGCTGGTCGAGCAGGTGCTGGAACGCCCGTTGCGTCCGGGCGAAGTCTCGCTCGACGACCTCGAGCGCGCCTTTCGCGAGACCGAGACCGAAGCCGCGCCGGCACCCGTCGCCAAGGCTGCGCCCGCGCCTGAGGTTAAGGAAGCCAAGGAAGCTGCCAAGGAAACGGCCAAGGAAACGGCGAAAGCAAAACCGGCCAAGCGCGCCGCCGCCGTCGAGGCTGACGGCGAGGTCGCCGACAAGATCGCCAACCAGTCGATCCGCGTCAACGTCGACACCCTCGAACATCTGATGACCATGGTCTCCGAGCTGGTGCTGACCCGCAACCAGCTCCTGGAAATCTCCCGCCGCAACGAGGACACCGAGTTCAAGGTGCCGCTGCAGCGGCTCTCCAACGTCACCGCCGAGCTGCAGGAAGGCGTCATGAAGACGCGCATGCAGCCGATCGGCAACGCCTGGCAGAAGCTGCCGCGCATCGTGCGCGACCTCTCCGGCGAACTCGGCAAGCAAATTGAATTGGAAATGCACGGCGCCGACACCGAGCTCGACCGCCAGGTGCTCGACCTGATCAAGGACCCGCTGACCCACATGGTGCGCAACTCCGCCGACCACGGCCTGGAGACCCCGGCCGAGCGGCTGGCGGCCGGCAAGGGCGAGCAGGGCACGATTCGGCTGTCCGCCTATCACGAGGGCGGCCACATCATCATCTGCATCGCGGACAACGGCCGCGGGCTGAACACCGAGCGGATCAAGGCCAAGGCGCTGCAGAACGGTCTCGTCACCGAGGCCGAACTGGAGAAGATGACCGAAGCCCAGATCCACAAGTTCATCTTCGCGCCGGGCTTCTCCACCGCCGCCACCGTCACCTCGGTCTCCGGCCGCGGCGTCGGCATGGACGTGGTGCGCACCAATATCGACCAGATCGGCGGCACCATCGACATCAAGAGCGTGGCCGGCGAAGGTTCTTCCGTCACCATCAAGA
>NZ_MAXC01000010.1 GCF_001693485.1 Bradyrhizobium sp. LMTR 3 | reverse complement strand
TCCCCATAGCCACGCCGCGCTACCCACGTGCTCCCTCCCGCGGTTTCCTCCCTTGGAGGCTTTCGGACGCCGGCCGCCGAATACGCCGCGACGTCCCTCAAGCGGCCGGCATCCGAAACCCTTCACAGAAGCGGACATCAACAGGACGATGCCGAAGTCACGGTAGCTTGTGGGCGGCCATAGTCCGATGCACTTTTTTTCGCTTTGCGGTGATCGCGGCGCTTCAATCCCAGTCCATCCCGCCAATGACGCCAAGAAACCAGCCACTGAAGAAAGCGGCACTAAGCCCCGTGAGATGGATTGTCACGGAGAGAACAATTTTGTCTTGAACAAAATGAAGTACGATCCACCCCAGCAGCATGCAAATTAGCCCGCAGCCTGCCGGCCAAATCGCACGCCGCCGAACTGCGAGTCGCTGGGCCGGGCCAAGCAGCTCAGAGTTCCGTGATAGATTCATGGATCGGCGAAGCGATACCACGGCACTCAAGATTACCACGATCAGAAAGGCAGTTAAGTACACCAGACATAATCCTTAGTGCCAACCATTACCATCTTAAAACGTTGTAGGCGGACCATAGCGTAGATCGATTGCCTCAACCTTAAAGAGCTAAACAGCTTTATCGGAGCGCTATTCAAAGCGCGTCAACGAAAAATCCGGGCAAATGACAAAGTCCGCTTTGGGTCACAAGCGGCTGTGGAGGCGAGGATGGACCTGCGTCCGGTCTGCCTCCGTCAGCCGACATGACCACGGCTTAAGCGCTGTTGTGTTTGGGGCCGATAGCCGACATCAGGCGGGACCGCTCCGACAGCTAATTGTCGCTGGCAATGCCCAGACCGTCAGGTCCGCGTTCTCTGTGACAGGCTTGCTAGACGCTCGAAACGGCGAACTAGCCCCCCGCGCCTATTACGCCGGTCGCGTTGATCTCCACCTTGAGCGGCGGGCTGGCCTGGGGCGAGCCAACGCGCTTTACCTCGATTAGGGTTGAGCAAGGAAAGTCGCCGGTGAAGAACTCCCGGCGCGCACGCCACACCTCGGTGTTTTCATCGAGATTGGTGACGTACACCGTGATAGACATGATGTCATTCATCTTGCCGCCCGCGGCCTCAAGCAAGTCCTTGAACTTCTGGAAGATCGACTTGGCCTGAATGTACATGTCGTCGCCTGGATGCTCCCCTTTAGGACCCGAGCCGGTCATCCCCGCGATGTGGAAATATCCATTTACCACTTTCATGTTGGACCAAGTCTGCGGCGGCGCCTCGGCCACCCTGGGGGAGCGGATAGTTTTCATGTCCAAGGGTCTCCTTCTGTGAAGGGGGTTCGAAGCAGGCGAGGATGCGGTGTCATGTGGACCTCCTCGCGCAAGCAGTTTGTGGCGGCTGTCCTCTCACCTCGCAACGCGCAGGCGGATCGTACCACGCGCATCGCGATTGTGAACGGGCCAGAGTTTGCGTGCGAGCGGTGATTGAGAAGGCGGCTTGGCGCTTTGGCGCGCGCCGCGCATTCGTTCAGCCGAATGCTGGAATGCTCGACATCGTTATGACGCAAGGCGAATATTGCGTCGCCAAGGTCCTTCACTCTAGCCGACCGGGATATATCTATGAGCGACCCGAGCGCGGATGTTTCGTCACCGGTCGAGTACAGATGGATCAAGTCTGTGTTCGACAGGGTGCCTTGGGCCATGTGGTCTTGCGTCGGCGCACTTGCCGCCGTCCTTCACACCGGCGGTGCGAATGGCGCTTCTCGGGTCCTTGTCGGTTTGGCTATTGCTGGGGCTGGGGGTTGCGGGCCTTGCAGCTACGCTCTTGATCATCCTTCTCCCGTCTTAATTATCACATAAACGGGGCATCTGTTATTGGGGTGTTTCTCGCTCTTGGCATCAATCGATGTCATCGGGTAGCGACGCATCAGGACGAGCATCTGCGCCGGCCTAAAGCCAAAGGCGCTTCAGCCTGATCAAGAGCGCCCACAGCGCGCGCCACATGTCGCGACGGGCTTCTGCGCGCAACTGGTCTGCGCGCGCGACATGAAAGTCGATCATTGCCGGCGTGATGCGCCGCGTTGTATCGCGGCGCGCCGGCTTCACAGCTTCATTTCCCAGGTCTCGCCGACGAGGATGACGCCGAAGGTGTGATGCGGCCCTTCTTCGACGCGACGGAATCCTGCGGCCTTCGTCATTCCGGGATGGTCCGAAGGACCAGACCCGGAATCTCGAGATTCCGGGTTCGATTCTGGCGCATCGCCCCGGAATGACGGCTGGCAACCGCGCTACCTTCACAGCTCCAGCTCCCAGGTCTCGCCGACGAGATCGACGCCAAAGCTATGGTGCGGGTCTTCCTTGACGCGACGGAAGCCTGCGGCCTGATAGATACCGCGCGCGGCGACAAGGATGCTTTGGGTCCACAGCGTCATTTTCTTGTAGCCTTTCTCGCGCGCCGCGCGGATGCACTGCTCGACGAGCGCGCGGCCGACGCCGAGCCCGCGCGCCTTTTTCTCCACCAGCAACAGCCGCAGCTTTGCGACGTCATCGCTGCCCTTCACCAGAAAGATCGAGCCGAGCGGCTCGCCGCCTGCTTCCGCAATCCAGCAATGCTCGCGCGAAGCGTCATAGCTCTTGATGAATTGCGCGCAGATCTCGGCGACCAGTGCCTCGTAGCTGATGTCCCAGCCATACTCCTCGGCATAGGCCTTTGCCTGGCTCGAGATCACCCAGCCGATGTCGCCGGGTCGATGGCTGCGCAAGAGAAAAGCGGCTGGCTTCTCCATTGGGCGCTCCAGCGTTTGCTCGATTGTCGTCATGGCTCGGACGACGGCGGCGCGCTGATCGACGTCCAGCGCAGCGAGCAGGCTTCCAACTTCCTCGCGCGCGCGGCGCTCGAGCTCGGCCTGGGCGGAGCGCCCCTTCGCAGTGAGCGAGAGCTCGTTGACGCGGCCGTCGTCCTTTGAAGGCCTTCGCGTCACGATCTGGCGGCGCTGAAGTCCCTGCAAGGTGCGGCTCAGGAAGCCGGGATCGAGCCCGAGGTCGCGGGTGAGGTCGGTGGCGGTGCAGGCCGGGCGATGCCTGATCTCGTACATGATTCGCGCTTCCTGCAGCGTGAACGGGCTGTGCAGAAGCTTCGGCTCGATGATCCCGAGCTTGCGGGTATAGAAGCGGTTGAAGGCGCGAACGGCCGCGACCTCTTGTTCGGAATTCATCTGGGACATCGGACACCTCGATATTTGCCATTGTCAAAGATGTATTTGACTTTGGCAAGTATATTTCGCGAGGGAGGAGGCGCGCCGGCTCGTGCCGCTTCTACTTGCATGGGGTTGTTTTCGATATTTTGTGGCCGGGCCCTGCGTGGACCGCTTTAGGCGACGACCATGATCCGGCTGCGCAATTGGGTGCGCGACGAGCGACCGAGTTGCCGCAGCAACCGCGTCTCGGAGCGGCGGGCATCCGGCCGGTAGCCGCCAAGCCGCTCATAATGATCGCGCGCGATCAGGAGCCCCTGTTCCGCCGATGGCCCGGCGATCATGCGGGCGACGAATTTGAAGCCGTCGCGCAGCCGCGTCTCGGCATAGGGCGAGCGGGCGTAGCGAAAGACGCCGGCACGCGGCCGTCCGCTGTTCGATACGTTCTGGATGAATTGCGTGGTCTCGTCGATCCAGCCGCTGTCGAGCACCGCACCGGCGTGCAGGAACATCAGCCAAGGCGAGCGCGCCGCCCGCGCGCCGGCGGCCAGCGCCGCGGCGCGCGTTCCCTCAAACCTCAGAAAGCGGCATCCGGCCACGTCGGCCACCCGTTCGATCACGCCGTTGCCGGCCCGGTCGACCAGCAGCACCTCGCGGATGACGCCGGCTGCGGCTCCCGGCACCAGCGCCGCCAGCGTGGCCACGGCGGGCTGCTCTATTCCTTCGGTTGGGATGATCACGCTCAGCATGAGTGAGGTTTTCGATGGCTCAAACGGTGAAAAACGCTGCACAGTTATCATCTTGTCACAATCAAAACAGCCGCTTGCGTGCAGATTTTTGCGGCATCGGGCGCCGGCTCCGTCTTCGGTGTCCGCGCTTCCTGTGAACTGTTGCCGAAGATGTTCTTGATTTGTTCTCGGTGCGTGCTATGTTCGCTTCATGAGCCGAGCATCCTCTCATGCCCTCAAGCACCCGCCGGTCAAGCCGCCCTCCGAACCGGCGGGTGCGACCCCTTTTCCCGAGCTCGCGGTCGCCATCGAACGCCAGCGGCGGCGCGGCCGCGGCGCGCAGTCCAACGACAGCGGCCGGTTCGAAGCCGAGGCGCGGGTCGCCTTCGACGATGGCTGGCAGAGTCTGGACGACCTGCCGCCGTTCAAGACCACGGTCTCGCTGGATACCTCGCGCAAGGTCATCACCCGCAACGACTCGCCCGACATCGGTTTCGACCGCTCGATCAATCCCTACCGCGGCTGCGAGCATGGCTGCGTCTACTGCTTCGCGCGGCCGACCCACGCCTTTCTCGGCCTGTCGCCCGGACTCGATTTCGAATCCAAATTGCTCGCCAAGCCGGACGCGCCGGAATTGCTCGAGAAAGAATTGGCGGCGCCCGGTTACGAGCCGCGCATGATCGCGATCGGCACCAACACCGATCCCTATCAGCCGATCGAGCGCGAGCACAAAATCATGCGCGGCATTCTCGAAGTGCTGGATCGGGCCGGTCATCCCGTCGGCATCGTCACCAAATCGGCGCTGGTGACGCGCGACATCGATATTCTGCAGCGAATGGCAAAGCGCAATTTGGCCAAGGTCGCGATTTCCGTGACCACGCTCGACCCCAAGCTCGCCCGCACGATGGAGCCGCGCGCCTCGACGCCGCCGAAGCGGCTGGAGGCGCTGCGGCAATTGTCGCAGGCCGGCATCCCGGCAACCGTGATGGTCGCGCCCGTTATTCCCGCGCTGAACGATTCCGAGATCGAACGCATTCTCGATGCCGCGGCTCACGCGGGCGTCAAGGAGGCGAGCTACGTGCTGCTGCGGCTGCCGCTCGAGGTGCGCGACCTGTTTCGCGAATGGCTGATGGCGAATTATCCCGACCGCTACCGTCACGTCTTCACCCTGATCCGCGACATGCGCGGCGGGCGCGACTACGACTCGCAATGGGGTACGCGGATGAAGGGCACCGGCCCGATGGCCTGGATGATCGGACGGCGGTTCGAGATCGCCTGCGAGAAGCTCGGCCTCAACAAGCGGCGTTCGAAACTGACGACCGATCATTTCGTCAAGCCGAAGCGAAGCGGCCAGCAACTTAGTCTGTTCTAGGTCGTTGTCGTCATTGCGAGGAGCGCTAGCGACGAAGCAATCCATTTATCCGTCATGCCGTGCTAATGGATTGCTTCGCTCGCAATGACGGAGAGAGTAAGATGAGCGAAATGAATAAGCCGAAGCCAGTCCCCCGGTTCACTGTCATCACGCTCGGCGTCAACGATATCCGCACCAGCATCGCCTTTTATGAGGCGCTCGGCTTTGCCCGAAAAATGCGCGCAACCGGTGAGGCCGTCGCCTTCTTCGACACCGGCGGCACCGTGATTGCGCTCTACCCGTGGGATCAACTCGCCGGCGATGCCAAGCTGCCGGATCAGCCGCGGCCGAAGACGTTTCGCGGCACGACGCTCGCCTGGAATTGCAGCTCTACCGAGGAGGTGGACGCTGCGCTCGATTTCGCCATCTCCTGCGGCGCGTCGCTGTTGAAGCCCGCGCACAAGACCGACTACGGCGGCTATTCCGGCTATTTCGCCGATCCCGACAACCACACTTGGGAAGTCGTGGTGGCGCCCGGTATCGAGGTCGGCGAGGACCGGCGGGTGCACCTGCCGGATTAAACGCACGACGTTGCGGCAGCGCCACTTCTCCCGGCCGGTGAATTGCCGTATTGCGGTTTGATGCACCAGCAGCCTGCGCCAGCGCCGGAAGAGCAGCCGCTCGTCATTCTGACAACGCCGCGCCTGATTCTGCGCGCTGCGGCTGAAAGCGACATACCGGTCCTGCAGGATCTGATTCTTGGCGATAGCGATGTAATGCGCTTGGCATTCGCCGGAGCGCCGATGGCAAGGGACGCTGCCGAGGATTTCATTCGGCGATTGTTCACTTTCGGCGGCAGCCTCACGGGAATGGCGGTTCTGGCGGAAAAGCCTGCGGGCGAAATCATTGGCTTTGCCGGCTTGTCCCCATGCGATGCGTTGGGAACTGACGATTTCGAGATCGGGTTTGTCCTTGCGCGCCGGGTATGGGGCCGGGGGATCGCGACCGAAATTGGAAAGGCGCAGCTCGCCTTCGGATTCGACCACCTCAAATGCAGCAGACTACTTGGACTGGTCGACCCGAGAAATGCGCCATCCATTCATGCCCTCGAGAAGCTCGGAATGCGTTACCGGCAGACGATTGCAGCGCCCAAGCGCGGCAGCCGGAGCGTTTATGTGATTGAAGCCGAGGAGTGGCGACGAGGTCACGCTGAATAACGGGAATTGTGCCAGGTTCCCGGTTGCGCGCGGCCGCGCGCTGGCGCACGAATCCCGGCCATGATTCGGGACAAGTCCACCAAGAAACCTGACGGGAAATCGGACAAGAAGGCCGGCAAGGAGCAGGCCGAGCTGCCCAAGGGCGTGATCACGCTTGCCCCGCCGAGCTTTCGCCGCGAGCGGGCGCTGATCAAGCGCGGCGTCTGGCCCGTCGCCGGCTGCGACGAGGCCGGGCGCGGTCCCTTGGCCGGGCCTGTGGTAGCGGCCGCGGTCGTTCTCGATCCCAAGCGAATCCCCAAAGGCATCGACGATTCCAAGCGGCTGACGCCCGAACGCCGCGAGGAATTGTTCGAGGAGATCTGCGCCACCTCGTCGTTTGCCGTCGCCTTTGCCTCGCCCGCGCGGATCGACCGCGACAATATCTTGCGCGCTTCGCTCTGGGCGCTGGCGCGTTCCGTGCGCGCGCTGCCCGAAATGCCGAAGCACGTGTTCGTCGACGGCCGCGACAAGATCGATGCGCCCTGCGACTGTGACGCCGTGATCGGCGGCGACGGCATCGTCATGTCGATCGCCGCCGCCTCGATCATCGCCAAGGTGACGCGCGACCGCCTGATGAGCGCATTGGCGCTGGATTGTCCGGGCTACGGCTTCGAAACCCACAAGGGCTACGCGGTGCCGGAACACCGCGAGGCGCTCGACCGGCTCGGCCCGAGCATCCACCACCGCCGGTTTTTTGCACCCGTCATTGCCGCGCGGCTGAAACATTTCCCCGAGACAGTTGAAGAGACGGTCGAACCCGACCTCTTCACCGTGGATGAAGAGATTACTTCCGAGATCTCGGTCACGATCTGAGATCGGTTGCCTCGACGGCTCCTGCGCTCTATCAAACGTCGGGGGACAGGGCTGCCCGGCCCGGCATTCGGACGTTTCATGCGCTTCACCTCGCTCGTTGTCGAACTGATCCGCGCCCGGCCGCGGCTGGTGGTCTGGCTCGTGGTGTTGGTCCAGGCCGCAATTTGGCTGATCCTGCCGATGCTGCTGTACCGCAGCCCGCCCGGTGACCTTGCGACCGTGCTGGCCTTCGGCCGGGAATACCAGGTCGGAACATGGCTCGGTCCGCCGTTGGCGTTCTGGCTCGCCGATATCGCGTTTCGTGCCGCCGGCAACCATATGTTCGGCGTCTATCTGCTGGCGCAGGTCTGCGCCGTCGTTACCTTCTGGATCTACTATCAACTGGGCCGCGCAATTGTCGGCGGGCAGCAGGCGGTGCTCGCGGTGCTGCTGTCGATGACGGTGGTGGCCTTCAGTTCCCCCGGCGTCGAGTTCGGCCCGCTGGTGCTGGCGCGCCCGCTATGGGCGCTGCTCTTGCTGCATTCCTGGCAATTGATCGGCCAGAACCGGCGCAACGTCTGGTTCGCCTGGTCGATCGAGGCCGGGCTTTTGCTGCTGACGACGCCGGCCGCGCTCGGATTGCTGCTGCTGCTCGCCGGATTTGCCGTTGCCACCGCGCGGGGGCGGCGCGTGCTGATGTCGCTCGATCCGCTCTATGCGCTGCTCGTGATCGCCGTCCTGGTCTTGCCCTATCTGATCTGGTTGCTCCGCGCCGATGCGCTCGCGATGCCGCCATGGCCCGCGATCTCCGATCTCGGCGGGCGCATCCTGCAATGGGGCTGGCTGCTCGTTGGCCTCGTGCTCGCAATGTCCGCCATCGTGCTGCTGGCGATCCTCAACTCCGGCCGGTTCTCCCGCCATGCCGGGGAGGCGCCGATTATCTACCGGCCGCCGGTCGATCCGCTGGCGCGCGACTTCGTCTATTTCTTTGCGCTTGCGCCGGCGCTGCTCGGAAGCCTGATCGCGGGCATCTTCAACCGCGATCACGTCGTCGGCGGGGAGGGCGTCGCCTTGCTGATGTCGGGGCTCGCCGTAATCGTGGCGAGCGGCGATCTGATCCATCTGCGGCGCCAGCGCCTGTTGCGGACGGCATGGGCGGCGGCGGTCGTCGCGCCTGCCTTGGTGACGATTGCGGCCGCGCTGTTTTTGCCATGGACCGCGAACGAAGTGCCGACCTCGCTGCCGGCAAAAGCCATTGCGCATTTCTTCGGCGACAGCTTTGAGCGCCGGACCAACCAGCGCCTGCGCGCGGTGGCCGGCGATCCGCAATTGGCAAGCTTCATCGCCATGAACAGCGGGCGCCCGCATCTGTTGCTCGATGCCACGCCGGAGCGAACCCCATGGCTGTCGGTCGCGAAATTCAACGAGACCGGCGGTGTCGTGGTCTGGCGCGCCTCCGACACCTCGGGCGCGCCGCCGCCCGATATCGCGCAACGCTTTCCCGGCCTGGTGCCGGAAGTGCCGCGCGCCTTCGAATGGATGGTGAACGGCCGCCAGCCATTGCTGCGGATCGGCTGGGCGATCGTGCGGCCGAAGGCGCAGTAAAGTTGGGTGCCGTGCCCCGAATGCTGCGCAGATGCGTAGGGTGGGCTAAGCTCCGCGTGCCCACCATCACGAGCACGGACAGGATGGTGGGCACGGCGCGTTCGCGCCTTTGCCCACCCTACGAAGCGTCCAGCGCCTTTGCGATTGCGCGCAGGTCCTGCCAGGACATCCGCTTGTAGGACGGCGAGCGCAACAAATAGGCCGGGTGGAACGTCGCCATGGCGCGGATCGTGCGGGTGCCGGTTTCGTAGTCGAACCACCTGCCGCGGGTCTTCATGATGCCATCGCGGGTCGACAGCAGCGTTTGCGTCGAGGGGTTGCCGAGCGTCACCAGTATGTCTGGGTTCACGAGTTCGATCTGCCGCTGGATGAACGGCAGGCAGATTTGCGTCTCCTGCGGCGTCGGCGTCCGGTTGCCGGGCGGCCGCCAGGGAATCACGTTGGCGATATAGGCCTTGCTGCGGTCGAGCCCGATCGCCGCGATCATGCGGTCGAGCAGCTTGCCGGAACGTCCGACGAAGGGCAGGCCCTCGATGTCTTCGTCGCGGCCGGGCGCCTCGCCGACGAACATGATGCGCGCCTGCGGGTTGCCGTCGGCAAACACCAGCCGCGTCGCGGTGTTTCGGAGCGCGCAGCCCTCGAAATTTTCCAGGAGCGTACGCAGCGCTTCCAGCGTCGGCGCCGTTCGCGCCGCCTCGCGCGCGAGAGCGATGGCCGCCTCCGGCGCGGGCGCTATTTCGCTGCGCGGAACCGCCGGCATCGCGGCGGGTATTTCCCTGACGGGACGGGGTGGCGCAGTCTCGCGGACAGCGATGGGGGCAGCAGGGGCGTCGGGCTCGGTCAGCCGATCGACTGGTTCCTCCATCAACGCGCAATCGACCCCGGCCTCCAGATAAAAAGCCAGCAATTGCCTGACATTAGGCGCGGGTTCGGGGATCAAATCCATGATGCCAATCTAATATGGATCGAGCCGGCGTGAAACGCCTCGCATTGCATTTCCATGGTTGTCCTCCCCGCAAAAATCGGAAACAACGAGCCTTTAGAGCCGTTCTCAATTGGGCTGAGATCAAATCATGAGTGCAGAAGAACTTCCTCCTCGCGAATCCATGGAATTCGACGTCGTGATCGTCGGCGCCGGGCCGTCTGGCCTCGCTGCGGCGATCCGGCTGAAGCAGCTCAATGCCGATCTCAGCATCGTCGTGGTGGAGAAGGGTTCCGAGGTCGGCGCGCACATCCTGTCGGGCGCGGTGATCGATCCGGTGTCGCTCGACAAGCTGATTCCGGATTGGCGTGAGGACGCCGATTGCCCGCTCAAAACCCAGGTCAAGGACGACCGCTTCTACTGGACCACCGCGACCAGCGCGATCCGGCTGCCGAACTTCGCCATGCCGCCGCTGATGTACAATCATCACTGCTATATCGGCTCGCTCGGCAATGTCTGCCGCTGGCTGGCGCCGAAGGCCGAGGCGCTCGGCGTCGAAATCTATCCCGGCTTTGCCGCGGCTGAGGTGCTGTATGACGATAACGGTGCGGTGCGGGGCATCGCGACCGGCGACATGGGCATCGCCAGGGACGGCAGCCACAAGGACTCCTACACCCGCGGCATGGAACTGCTCGGCAAATACACGCTGTTCGCCGAAGGTGCACGCGGCAGCCTGAGCAAGGAACTGATCGCGAAATTCTCGCTCGACGCGAAAAGCGAGCCGTCGAAATTCGGCATCGGATTGAAGGAAGTCTGGGAGATCGATCCCGCCAAGCACCAGAAGGGCCTGATCCAGCATTCGTTCGGCTGGCCACTCAACAACAGGACCGGCGGCGGCTCGTTCCTCTACCATTACGACGACAACAAGGTGGCGGTCGGTTTCGTCGTGCATCTCAATTACGACGATCCGTATCTCTCGCCGTTCGACGAATTCCAGCGCTTCAAGACGCATCCTTCCATTCGAACCGTGTTCGAAGGCGGCAAGCGTATCTCCTACGGGGCGCGCGCCATCACCGAGGGCGGCTATCAGTCGGTGCCGCGCTTGAGTTTCCCGGGCGGCGCGCTGATCGGCTGCGCGGCGGGATTCGTCAACGTGCCGCGCATCAAGGGCGTGCACAACGCGATGGGCAGCGGCATGCTCGCGGCGGAACACGTTGCGGCAGCGCTCGGCGCCGGCCGCGCCAATGACGAACTGGTGGAATACGAAAACGCCTGGCGCGATTCCGCCGTAGGCCGAGACCTGCATCGGGTCCGCAACGTCAAGCCGCTATGGTCGAAATTCGGCACCATCATCGGCGTGGCGCTGGGCGGCTTCGACATGTGGTGCAACACGCTGGGCTTCTCGCTGTTCGGAACCCAGTCGCACGCCAAGTCCGACCGCAAGACGCTGGATCCGGCCAAGGCGCATGCGCCGATCGCCTATCCCAAGCCGGATGGCAAGCTCACCTTCGACAAGCTGTCCTCGGTGTTCCTCTCCAACACCAACCATGAGGAGGACCAGCCGGTTCATCTCAAGGTCGCCGACTTGAACCTGCAGAAGGCATCCGAGCACGATGTCTATGCCGGTCCGTCGAACCGCTATTGCCCGGCCGGCGTCTATGAATGGGTCGAGGAGGCCTCGGGTCCACGCTTCCAGATCAATGCCCAGAACTGCGTCCACTGCAAAACCTGCGATGTGAAGGACCCGAACGGCAATATCACCTGGGTTCCGCCGGAAGGCGGCGGTGGGCCGAATTACCAGGGCATGTAGAGAGGCCGTATAGACCACGATTGCGTGAGTTGGAGGAGGGTGATACCGCCTCTAGCCACGATACTGCCACAGTAAAAGCGTTTCCGGGTTGGGCTGGCTAAATCGGAGCCCCAAGGGCCTAATCTGCCAATCGATTCGCCAACCCGTATCCTTGCGGTTGAGGGCCAAAAGCGGCATTGTCGCTGCCCGAGATGCCGCCGCTTGGGTTTGCATTCGAGACCGATCGCAAGACTGATCGTATAAATGTCCTGCCATACATCCTGGAGCTAGGCGAACTGATGCTTTCCATTCGTATGAACCGTTGGACCATCGCCGCAATCACTCTTGCCACGCTAGCCGCACCCGGCGCGGTGTTGGCGCAGACGCCCGAACATACGGCCGACAATGCCGCGCAATTCCCCACCAAATCCGATCTGAAGTCGCTGACGACGGCAGGCAGCTATCTCGCCGCACGCCACGCCAGCGTCGAGCGCGATGCGGCCTCGGCTGCGGCATTCTATCGCTCCGCGCTGCGCACCGATCCGAAGAACAACGAACTCCTGGACCGCGCCTTCATCTCTTCGCTCGCCGATGGCGACATCGATGAAGCGGTCAAGCTCGCCGATCGCATCCTGACGATGGACAAGGCGAACCGCGTCGCGCGGCTGGTGGTCGGTGTCCGCGACCTCAAGCAGAAGAAATATGCGGCCGCGCAGCTCAACATCAACCAGTCGATCCGCGGACCGATCACCGACCTGGTGGCGACGCTGTTGTCGGGATGGGCGAGCTATGGCGCGGGCGATGCCAAGAACGCGGTGGCCAATATCGACAAGCTGACCGGACCGGAATGGTATCCGATCTTCAAGGATCTCCACACCGGCATGATTCTGGAGATCTCGGGCAAGGACAAGGACGCCGGCGCGCGGTTCGAGCGCGCCTACAAACTCGACGATTCGATGCTGCGCGTATCCGACGCCTATGCGCGCTGGCTGTCGCGCAACAAGGATGGCGCGGCGGCGGCCGGCATCTACGAAGCGTTCGACAAGAAGTTGCCGCGGCATCCGCTGGTGCAGGAAGGCCTGCGCGAGACCCGGGCCGGCAAGAAGATGTCGGCGCTGGTCGATTCGGCGCAGGCCGGCGCGGCCGAAGCGCTTTACGGAATCGGCGCCACGCTGACCCGCCGCGGCGGCGAGGATCTGGCGCTGGTCTATCTGCAGCTCGCGCTCTATCTGCAGCCCAATCATCCGCTGGCGCTGTTGTCGCTCGCCGATCTCTACGAGTCCGTGAAGAAGCCGCAGATGGCGATCAAGGTCTACGAGCGCATGCCGGCCAGTTCGCCGCTCAAGCGCAATGCGCAGATCCAGCTCGCCACCAATCTCGACGCCGCCGACCGCAGCGAAGAGGCGATCAAGATCCTCAAGGGCGTCACCACGGAGGCGCCGAAGGACATCGAAGCCATCATGGCGCTCGGCAACATCGAGCGCGGCCGCAAGAAGTTCAACGATTGCGCCAATACCTATACGCTCGCGATCGACGCGATGCCCGGGGTGACGGACAAGAACACCTGGGTCACTTATTACTATCGCGGCATTTGCGAGGAACGTTCCAAGCAGTGGAGCAAGGCCGAGGCCGACATGCGCAAGGCGCTGGAGCTGCAGCCCGAGCAACCGCATGTCCTGAACTATCTCGGCTATTCCTGGATCGACCAGGGCATCAACCTCGACGAAGGCATGAAGATGATCCGGCGCGCCGTCGACCAGCGCCCCGATGACGGCTACATCGTGGATTCGCTGGGCTGGGCGTTTTACCGGATCGGCAATTTTGAAGACGCGGTAAAGCATCTCGAGCGTGCGATCGACCTCAAGCCGGAGGATCCGACCATCAATGACCATCTCGGCGATGCCTATTGGCGCGTCGGGCGGACGCTGGAAGCCAAATTCCAGTGGGCCCATGCCCGCGACCTCAAGCCCGAGGCGGAGGAATTGCCGAAGATCGAAGCCAAGATTGCCAACGGCCTGCCCGAAGACACTTCCTCCGCGGCTTCCGCCGACAAGAAGAAAGAAGACGGCAGGGGTGGCTGAGGCAAGGACTTTGAGGGCTGTTCGGCAATGCCGCTGTTGAATGACAAGGCGCGCGCCAAGGTCAACCTGACCTTGCGGGTGAATGGCCGCCGTGCCGACGGCTACCATGATCTCGAAAGCGTGGTGGCATTCGCCGACTGCGCCGACCGGCTGACGTTGACGC
Source organism: Bradyrhizobium sp. LMTR 3 (assembly GCF_001693485.1). GTDB lineage: Bacteria > Pseudomonadota > Alphaproteobacteria > Rhizobiales > Xanthobacteraceae > Bradyrhizobium. Next base: position 130,292 of record NZ_MAXC01000010.1, on the reverse strand, counting down.
CGGGTGCGGATCTGGATTTGAAGATGTCGGGACCGCTGGCGCAGGCCTGCGGCGAGACCTCCGACAATCTGGTGCTCAAGGCCGCACGCCTCTTGGCCGAGCGCGTTCCGGATATGAAAGCCGGCAGCTTTACGCTCGACAAGGTCTTGCCGGTCGCGGCCGGAATCGGCGGCGGTTCGGCCGATGCCGCGGCGGCGCTGCGGTTGCTTGCACAGTTGAACGGACTCGCGCTCGACGATCCCCGCATCGTCGAGGTCGCGCAACTGACCGGCGCCGATGTGCCGGTCTGCGTCAACTCGCGCTGCTGCGTCATGACCGGCGTCGGCGAAACGCTGCAGCCGCTCAGCCTGCCGAAAATGCCGTGCGTGATGGTCAATCCCGGCGTTGCCGTCGCGACCCGCGACGTTTTCAACGCGCTCGGCTTGCGCAGCGGCGAATTGCTGGTCGGCGTCACCGACGTGCTGCTGCGGGACCGTTGGCCAGACGAGCAGGCTTCACTCGAAGATTGGGTCGAAGCGCTCGCCGCCAACTCCAACGATCTGGAAGCGCCCGCCATGCGCGTCCAGCCCGTGATCGGCGAGGTCATCGCAGCGCTCAACGCGACCAACGGCGCCTGGCTGGCGCGGATGTCCGGCTCCGGCGCCACCTGCTTTGCGATCTACGAAAACACCGCCGAAGCCGGACGCGCGGCGGAGCAGATCCGGCGCGATCACCCCGGATGGTGGGTGCATGCGGGAACGCTGAACTGAAGGCATTGGTAGGGTGGGCAAAGCGAAGCGTGCCCACCATTCCCAGCGGAGCGCTGATGGTGGGCACGGCGCGTTCGCGCCTTTGCCCACCCTACGGGCTAGCTCGCGGGCCGCCGCGCCAGCGCCAGCGAAATACCGAGGCCAGCGATGAACAGCCCCGAGCCCTGCCGCAATCGTTGAAGCAGGTTCGGCCTTCGCGTGAGACCACTGCGCGCGGTGGCGGCCATCATCACCACGATGATATCGACAAGCGTGTTCAGCGCGACCGAGATCAGGCCCAGCGCCATGAACTGGAGCGCCGGATAGCTGCCGGCCGGGTCGAGGAATTGCGGAATGAAGGCCAGGAAGAAGGCTGCGGTTTTTGGATTGAGTGCTTCGACCAGCACGCCTTCCCGAAATGCCCGTTGTGTACCGACCGCGACGGCTTGTTGCGGCACGAGACCGCGCGCCTCGCGAAACGTCTTGATGCCGAGCCACACGAGATAGATGGCGCCGGCGAATTTGAGCGCGGTGAACAGCTCAGCACTGGCCAGGATGAGCGCCGAGACGCCAAGCCCGCCCGCGATCACATGCACAAGCCCACCGAGCGCAGTCCCGAACGTCGAAGCGATACCGGCGCTCTTGCCGCCCGACAGCGTCCGTGCCGCAACGTAAAAGATCCCCGGACCAGGGACAGCGGCAATGACGAGTGCGGCCAAGAGGAACAGTGTGAAATTGGTGCTGTTCATTTAATCGCCTTGTAGGGTGGGCAAAGCGAAGCGTGCCCACCAAAGCGTGTCCTCAAAACGGGTGAAGTTGGTGGGCACGGCGCAAGAGCGCCTTTGCCCACCCTACGCGGAATCAATGCGACCTCGCCAGGCAGAACGCCACGACCTGTTCGAGCGCGGTTTTCATCGGCGAGGCGGGGAATAGCGCGAGTGCGTCGACGGCCATTGCGCCGTAGTGCTGGGCGCGGCTGATCGTGTCTTCCAGCGCGCGGTGCTTGGTCATCAGGCCGATGGCGTGATCGAGGTCGCTGTTGCCGATCTCGCCGCGCTCCAATGCCTTGATCCAGAACTTCCGCTCGCTGTCATTGCCGCGGCGGAACGCCAGCACCACCGGCAGCGTGATCTTGCCTTCGCGGAAATCGTCGCCGATGTTCTTGCCGAGTTTCGCGGCCTTGCCGCCATAGTCCAGCACGTCGTCGACGAGCTGGAATGCGATGCCGAGATTCATGCCGACCGAGCGGCATGCGGTCTGCTCGGCCTTCGGCCGGTTGGCGATCACGGGTCCGACTTCGCAGGCGGCGGCGAACAGTTCGGCGGTCTTGCCCCTGATCACGGCGAGGTATTCGTCCTCGGTGGTCGCGGTGTTCTTGGCCGCCGCAAGCTGCATCACTTCGCCTTCGGCGATGGTGGCCGCGGCCGAGGAGAGAATGTCGAGCGCACGCAGCGAGCCGACCTCGACCATCATGCGAAAGGCCTGGCCGAGCAGGAAGTCGCCGACCAGCACGCTGGCCTCATTGCCCCACAGCATCCGCGCCGACAGCTTGCCGCGGCGCAGCTCGCTCTCGTCGACCACGTCGTCATGCAAGAGTGTTGCGGTGTGCATGAACTCGACTGCGGCGGCGAGCTTGATGTGGCCGTCGCCGGAATAGTTGGAGAGCTGAGCCATCGCCAGCGTCAGCATCGGGCGCAGACGTTTGCCGCCGGATGAGATCAGGTGATTGGCGACTTCCGGAATCATGGTGACTTCCGATCCCGTGCGCGACAGGATCGTGGCGTTGACCCGCTCCATGTCGGCGGCGACCAGCCCGACCAGCGCATCTATCGAAGCGTTCGACGGGCTTTCGAAGGGTACAATAACCGCCACACGGGTCTCCAATTTTGGCCAATTCGCACTATCCTTGTTCTACAATAGAAAGTGCCGGCAATCGCGGCAAGGGCACGTAGCGGTTGACAGACCCCGTGCCGTCGTCGCATCGGGGGCGAAAAGGAGAACACCACTTGCGGGAATTGGTCAGGACCAATGATATCGTGCTGGTTTCTGCGATCGGCGCGCTGCTCGACGGCGCCAATATCCATCATCTGGTGCTGGACCAGAACATGAGCGTCATCGAGGGGTCGCTCGGCATCCTGCCACGCCGCATCCTGGTTCATGAGGACGACAATCGCGCAGCCCGCCAGTTGCTGGCCGAGGCGGGTCTGGCTCACGAATTGCGCCCCGATGACTGACCTCGAACTCACCGAGGATGCGTTTCTCGGCGGGCAATTGCGTTTGAAGCAACTGAGATCGGGACATCGCGCCGGTCATGATGCAGTGCTGCTGGCGGCAGCGACGGCCGCCCGCCCGGGCGACCGCGTGGCCGATCTCGGCGCCGGCGTCGGCGTCGCGGGGCTTTCGGTTGCCAGGCGCGTGGCCGGCATCGATTTGATTCTGGTGGAGATCGATGCTGTGCTGGCGGGTCTTGCGCGCGCCAATGCGGAGGCGAATGCGATTCAAGCCAGTGTGATCGTGCTTGACGTGGAGGCCGATGCCACAGCCTTTGCCGCTGCCGGACTCCTTCCTGACAGCGTCGATGCGGCGCTGATGAATCCGCCCTTCAACGACCCGGCGCGGCATCGCGTCTCGCCGGATAGGGCACGCGGGGCCGCGCATATGGCGACCGCAACGTCGCTCTCGAAATGGATTCACGCAGGCCGGCGCATCCTCAGATCGAAGGGAGCGCTGACGCTGATCTGGCGTGCCGACGGAATCGCCGAGGTGCTCTCGGCGCTCGATCACGGTTTCGGGAGCCTGCAGGTGCTGCCGGTTCACGGTGACGCACGGGGGCCTGCCAATCGCATCCTGGTTCGCGCCACCAAGGGTGGGCGGGCGCCGACGCAAATCCATCCCGCCCTGATGCTCAATGACGAGCAAGGTCAGCCCCATAAAAGGGTGCAGGAGATTCTGGCCGGGAAGGGAACCTTGCCGCTGGCGAACCTGTAAAGTCGACCCGCAACTCCCAATTACTCGCTATTGCGGAAGCGTCTCGGACTGTTGTTTGGGCGCCGACGTAAAGTGAATCGCGGTCAGAAGGCTGCCGATGAGCATTATCAGCAGGTAGATTTTCATGTCAGTCTCCGCTGCGCCATTGCAGTCTCTCGTCTGCAATGCAAAAGGCGTCCCTGCCAAAAGGCGTTCCGGCCTTTCCAATGACATTGGCGTGATAAAAAATGGTTAATTCGAGGTAACGGCATGAGTGAACAATTAAGTGATCGTACGGGATTGCCGGGCCTCATTGACGGGATGAAACGACTCATTCCGGCAAAATTCCGGCGCGACGCTGCGGTCGTTCCGGTGGTTCGCCTGTCGGGCGTCATCGGTGCGGTAACGCCATTGCGGCCGGGCCTGACGCTGGCCGGCGTCGCCAAAACGCTCGAACGCGCGTTCGCCACCCGACACGCCAAGGCGGTGGCGCTGGTGATCAATTCGCCCGGCGGCTCGCCGGTGCAATCGCGGCAGATCTATTTGCGGATCAGACAGCTTGCTGCGGAAAAGAAACTGCCGGTGCTGGTGTTCGTCGAAGACGTCGCAGCATCCGGCGGCTACATGATCGCCTGCGCGGGCGACGAGATATTCTGCGATCCGTCCTCGATCCTCGGCTCGATCGGCGTGGTCGGCGGCAGTTTCGGCTTTCAGGACTTGATCAAGAGGATTGGCGTCGAGCGGCGGCTTTACACGGCAGGCGAGCACAAGGCGATGCTGGACCCCTTCCTGCCCGAAGATCCGGATGACGTCGCCCGCCTGAAGACGCTTCAGCGCGAGATCCACGCCATCTTCATCGCGCTGGTCAAAGGCAGCCGCGGTGCGCGCCTCAAGGGGGCCGACGACGTCCTGTTCACCGGCGAGTACTGGGCGGGCGAGAGGTCGGTGTCGCTCGGCCTTGCCGACAAGATCGGCGATCTCCGCTCGACGCTGCGCGAGCGCTATGGCGACAAAGTGCTGACGCCCCTCATCGCGCCGGCAAGTGGGATGCTGGCCGGTCTCCTGGGCCGGAGATCGCCGGGCGCGGGCTCGCTGGCCGACGGTATCGGGGGATTGCCGGATGACCTGATTTCGGCGCTGGAGACGCGGGCAATTTGGGCCAAATTCGGGTTCTAGAGCGTTTTCCAGCGAAGTGGATACCGGTTCGCGTCAAGAAAACGCGTCAAAACAAGAAGCTAGAGCCCGGTTCTGATTCAATCAGAACCGGGTTCTAGGCCGGGGGTACCCGCGCCATTTAGTCCCAAAAGCGGAATTGCGGCGCAGGCCGGCTTCGGCGAGAATGCAACCTATTGGGGGCTGACACGTGAACGACAAGGATCGACCGATGCCGCCGCTGATCGCATTCGCGGGTGCCCTGGGAGGGCTCGCCGTGGTCCGCTGGGCCTACAAGACCGCTGTCCGTATCAACAGGGAACTCGAAGAGGCACGGCTGGCGCGTGTCACCGAGGCCACGGAGACGGCCGATATCCCAACGCTGCGCCGCGACCCCGTCACCGGCGCCTACCGGCCGGGTTGATTCGTCATTCCGGGGCGCGCGTCAGCGCGAACTATGGGGCGCCCCTTGCGCCCCTGAGAATCTCGAGATTCCGGGTTCGATGCTTTGCATCGCCCCGGAATGACATTGTGGGCTCGCCTTGATTCCACGCCCCTACGCCGATACGGTCCCGCGCACTTCAAATCCCCCTTCGCGAGACCGATTCTGCCGATGGACGCTTTGCCTGCCCATATGCGCCCGGAACGTTCGTTCCAGGGCTTCATCCTTGCTCTCCAGCGGTTCTGGGCGGAGCAGGGCTGCGTGATCCTGCAGCCCTACGACATGGAAATGGGCGCAGGCACCTTCCATCCGGCGACGACGCTGCGCGCGCTGGGGCCGAAGCGCTGGAATGCGGCCTATGTGCAACCCTCGCGCCGGCCGAAGGACGGCCGCTACGGCGAAAACCCCAACCGGCTGCAGCACTATTATCAGTTTCAGGTGATCATGAAGCCGTCGCCGCCGAACCTTCAGGATCTGTACCTGAAGTCGCTCGCTGCGATCGGCATTGATTCCAGCGTACACGACATCCGCTTCGTCGAAGACGATTGGGAAAGCCCGACGCTTGGCGCCTGGGGGCTGGGCTGGGAGTGCTGGTGCGACGGCATGGAAGTCAGCCAGTTCACTTACTTCCAGCAGGTCGCGGGCGTCGAATGCGCACCCGTTTCCGGCGAACTCACCTACGGGCTCGAGCGGCTTGCGATGTACGTGCAGGGCGTCGACCGCGTCTACGATCTCAACTTCAACGGCCGCGACGGCGCCGACAAGGTCACCTATGGCGACGTCTTCCTGCAGGCCGAGCAGGAGTATTCCCGGCACAATTTCGAGCACGCCGATACGGCGATGCTGTTCGAGCAGTTCAAAATGGCCGAAGACGCCTGCAAGAAATATCTCGCAGCCGGGTGGAAGGAGGGCGGCAATCAGAAGGAGCATCTGATGGCGCTGCCGGCCTATGACCAGTGCATCAAGGCCAGCCATGTCTTCAACCTCCTCGATGCGCGCGGCGTGATCTCAGTGACGGAGCGGCAGAGCTACATCATGCGCGTGCGCGAATTGGCAAAGGCCTGCGGCGAAGCCTGGGTTCACACCGAAGCGGGCAGGGCGGTCTGATGCCTGATCTTCTGCTGGAGCTGTTTTCCGAGGAAATCCCCGCGCGCATGCAGGCGAAGGCGGCGGACGATCTGCGCCGCATGGTGACCGACAAACTCGTCGCCGAGGGCCTGGTCTATGAGGGCGCGAAAGCCTTCGCGACGCCGCGGCGGCTGGCGCTGACCGTGCACGGCATTCCCCAGCGGCAATCCGACCTCAAGGAAGAGCGCCGCGGCCCGCGCGTCGGCGGCCCCGATGCCGCGATCCAGGGATTCTTGAAGGCGACCGGTCTGGCCAGGATCGAAGACGCCAAGATACAGACCGACCCGAAGAAGGGCGATTTCTACATCGCGCTGATCGAAAAGCCGGGCCGCGCCACCATCGATGTGCTCGCCGAGATTCTGCCGGTCATCATCCGAACCTTCCCGTGGCCGAAGTCGATGCGGTGGGGCGCACGTTCGACCAAATCGGGTTCGCTCTCCTGGGTACGGCCGCTGCACTCGATCATCGCGACCTTCGGTCCGGAAACCGAAGACCCCGACGTGGTGAAATTTTCCGTCGACGGCATCGAGGCCGGGCAGACCACGTTCGGTCACCGCTTCATGGTGCCATCGGCGATCCCGGTGCGCCGCTTCGAGGATTACGAAGCCAAGCTGAAGGCCGCGAAAGTCGTTCTCGATCCGCAGGCGCGCAAGGACATCATCCTGGCCGACGCCAAGCAGTTGGCATTCGCGCAAGGTTTTGAACTAGTTGAGGATCAGGGGCTGCTCGACGAAGTCGCGGGCCTCGTCGAATGGCCGGTCGCACTGATGGGATCGTTCGACGAGGAGTACCTCACGATCCCGGACGAGGTGATCCGCGCCACCATCCGCAACAACCAGAAATGCTTTGTGGTGCGCGACCCCAAGACCGGGAAGCTTGCCAACAAGTTCATCCTCACCGCCAATATCGAAGCGACCGACGGCGGCAAGACGATCGTTGCCGGCAACGAGCGCGTCATCCGCGCGCGGTTGAGCGATGCAAAGTTCTTCTACGAGACCGACCTGAAAACGAAGCTCGAGAGCCGGCTGCCGAAGTTCGACCAGATCGTGTTTCATGAGAAGCTCGGCACGCAGGCGGAGCGGATCAAGCGGATCGAACGGCTGGCAGTCGAGATCGCGCCGCTGGTCGGTGCCGACGTCGCGAAGGCCAAGCGTGCCGCGCATCTGGCAAAAGCCGATCTGTTGACCGAAGTCGTCGGCGAATTCCCCGAGTTGCAGGGCCTGATGGGGAAGTATTATGCGCAGGCGCAAGGCGAAGACGCTTCCGTTGCCGCCGCGAGCGAGGACCATTACAAGCCGCAAGGCCCCACTGATCGCGTGCCGAGCGATCCGGTAAGCGCGGCCGTCGCACTGGCCGACAAGCTCGATACTCTGGCGGGTTTCTGGGTGATCGACGAGAAGCCGACCGGCAGCAAGGACCCCTATGCTTTGCGGCGCGCTGCGCTGGGCGCCATCAGGCTGATCGTTGATAATACGCTCCGGCTGCCGATCTTGAACGTGGCGAAGTCGGCATTGGCTGGTTTGCCTGAAAAGAGCGACGCCGAGAAGGTTCCGGGGGACCTGCTTGCCTTCTTCGCCGACCGCCTGAAGGTCCAGCTCCGCGACCAGGGCGCGCGGCACGATCTCGTTGATGCCGTGTTTTCGCTCGGCGGACAGGATGATTTGCTGTTGGTGGTCCGCCGCGTCGAGGCGCTCGGCAGGTTCCTCGACACCGACGACGGCAAGAACCTGCTTGCAGGGACCAAGCGCGCGAGTAACATCCTCTCGATCGAGGAGAAAAAGGACAAGCGCATGTTCGACGGTGCGCCGGATGCCGGGCTCTACGCGCTTGCCGAAGAAAAAGCGCTCGCCAAGGCGATCGACCAGGTCAAGAGCGAGGCCGGGGCCGCAGTGCAGAAGGAAGATTTCGCCGCCGCGATGAGCGCGATGGCGAAGCTGCGCCCCGCCGTCGATGCGTTCTTCGACAAGGTCAAGGTCAATGCCGATGAACCTGATGTGCGCGAGAATCGACTAAAACTCCTGAACGAAATCCGTGCGGCGACCCGCGCGGTGGCGGATTTTTCCAAGATCGAAGGCTAGACCATGGATCCCCAGACGCTCGCCGCTTATGACCAGGATGCGGCGGCGTTCGCGAAGGACTGGCTCGGTCAGCCGGCGCCCGTCGACCTGCAGGAGGTCGTCGAACGATTTTTCGTGCGCGGCGGCAACTCGGCCGATATCGGCTGCGGCTGCGGCCGCGAAGTCGCCTGGCTTCACACCCACGGCTTTTCGGCGGTGGGCTTCGACGCCTCGGAGGGCCTGCTCAACGAAGCGCGCCGGCGCTATCCGTCGTGCAAGTTCGCGCATGCCGAATTGCCCGATCTGCGCGGTATCGGCACGTTCGATAACGTGCTGTGCGAAACCGTGATCATGCATCTCGACCGCAAGGAGATTGCGGCATCGGTCCGCCGTCTGCTCGATATCGTCAAGCCCAGCGGCATCCTCTATCTGAGCTGGCGCGTCACCGAGGGCGCCGATCAGCGCGACGCGCAGGGACGGCTTTACGCCGCGTTCGATCCGGCGGTCGTGCAGGCGGAGCTGAAGGGCGCAACCGTGTTGCTCGACGAAGAGATCGTCAGCGCTTCATCGGGAAAGAAGATTCACCGGCTGGTGGTGAAGAAGCCTGGATTGGAAATTCGCGAGTAGCCGTAACTCGTAGGGTGGGCAAAGCGAAGCGTGCCCACCATCAAGCAGCGCGGTCGGTGATAGATGGTGGGCACGTCGCTAGCGCTCCTTTGCCCACCCTACAGAACCGCACCGCGTCCACACAAAAAGACCCCGCCCGGAGGGGACGCCGGGCGGGGCTTCTTGTCCGGTCGTATCTCGCGCACATCCGCTTGCGCGGCGCCCGGACCAATCGTTCAGGCTACTGAAGGTCAATCGACCACCTGAACGATTCGACGCGAACGCGGTTCGACCAATATCGTCTGGCCGTTCACCACGGTGTAGCGATAAGGCGTCACCCCGAACGATTGCGGCACGTCGTAATAGGTCACGCCGGTTTCCGGCAGCACGGCGCCAACCGTCACACGCTCGGAAATCATGTAGTTCGGCACGCGTTCACGCACGATGTATTCGCGGAAGGCCGGACGCACGTCGGGCGCGATGCCTTCTACATGTTCACCGATGACGACCGCGCTGCCGCCGCCTGTGCCGATCGTGGATTGCGCCTGAGCCGCGATCGGGACGGTCATCGCTCCCGCGATCGCCGCAATGGCAAATAGTCTGTTCCGCATGGTCAACTCCTTCGCGAGAAGATGTGCCGGCTTTCGCCAGCACACACAATGCGGGCCAATTCATCGCATGCGGCATTGTTCCGGAAAAAGCGCGGCCTCATCCGCGACATTTCTGGGGAATTGTTGCGGAGGCTGGAACCCATTGAACCAGTTGAGCGTCTTGCTATTCCCGAACCGCGCCAGCGGTTAAGTTGCCGCCCTCGATTCGATTTCCCACCCCCGATCATCCGGAGATTTCAATGACCATCACCGCCACGCATGTTCCCGCGATCGTTGCTCTGCTCGCCGGGATATTCATCCTGATCATGCCGCGGCTGCTCAACTATATCGTCGCGATCTACCTGATCTTCGTCGGCCTGGTTGGTCTCGGCGTGCTCAAGATGTTCAAGTTCTAGCACTGGAAAGCGGGGTTTCGCGGCTTGCGCGGAACCCCTCAAAATGGTGTAAGGCGCGCAATCTTCTCCCTTTTTCGGATAGTTGGAATCCATGGCCAAAGCCGTCGCGAAGTCCAAGAAGGCTGCAGTTAAATCTGTAGCGAAATCAAAGCCATCCGCCCGGCCGAAGGCCGCGCCGCAGGCCTCGGCCCGCAAAGCGCTGAAGAAGGCCCCGGCCAAGCCGGTCGCCAAGGTCGCGGCCAAGAAGGCTGCCGTCCGCAAGCCTGCCACTGAAGCGGTAAAATCCGGCAAGTGGGTCTATACCTTCGGGGACGGCAAGGCAGAGGGCAAAGCGGGCCTGCGCGACCTGCTCGGCGGCAAGGGCGCCAACCTCGCCGAGATGGCCAATTTGGGCCTGCCGGTGCCTCCGGGCTTCACCATTCCGACCTCGGTCTGCACCTATTTCTACGCGCATGACAAAACCTATCCGCCGGCGCTGAAGGCGCAGGTCGAGAAGGCGCTTGAGTATGTTGGCAAGCTGACCGGCAAGGCATTCGGCGACTCGAAGAATCCGCTGCTGGTGTCGGTCCGCTCCGGCGGCCGCGCCTCGATGCCGGGCATGATGGACACCGTGCTCAATCTCGGCCTCAACGACAAAACGGTCGAAGCGCTCGCCGAGCTCTCCGGCGATCGCCGCTTTGCCTATGACAGCTATCGCCGCTTCATCACGATGTATTCGGACGTGGTGCTCGGCTTCGAGCATCATCACTTCGAGGACATCCTCGACACCTTCAAGGACAGCCAGGGCTACACACTCGACACTGATCTGACCGGCGACGACTGGGTCGAGCTGGTCGGCAAGTACAAGGAAGCGGTGGCGCGCGAGACCGGCAGGGATTTTCCGCAGGACCCGCACGAGCAATTGTGGGGCGCGATCGGCGCGGTGTTCTCATCCTGGATGAACGCGCGCGCGGTGACCTATCGCCGCCTGCACGACATTCCGGAATCCTGGGGCACCGCGGTCAACGTGCAGGCCATGGTGTTCGGCAATATGGGCGAGACGTCCGCGACCGGCGTAGCGTTCACTCGCAATCCCTCGACCGGCGAGAGCAAGCTGTACGGCGAATTCCTGATCAACGCGCAGGGTGAGGACGTGGTGGCGGGCATCCGCACGCCGCAGGATATCACCGAGGAGGCGCGCCAGGAATCCGGTTCCGACAAGCCGTCGATGGAAAGCGCGATGCCGGACGCCTTCAAGGAACTGACGCGGTTCTACACGCTGCTCGAAAAACACTACCGCGACATGCAGGACATGGAGTTCACGGTCGAGCAGGGCAAGTTGTGGATGCTGCAGACCCGCGGCGGCAAGCGCACCGCGAAGGCTGCGCTGCGCATCGCGGTCGAGCTCGCCAATGAAGGCCTGATCTCGAAGAAGGACGCGGTGATGCGGATCGATCCGGCTTCGCTGGATCAATTGCTGCATCCGACCATCGATCCCCAGGCCAAGCGCGACGTGATCGCAACCGGCCTGCCGGCCTCGCCGGGCGCCGCATCCGGCGAGATCGTGTTCTCGTCCGATGAAGCCGCCAAACTCCAGGCCGACGGCCGCAGCGTCATTCTGGTGCGCGTCGAAACCAGTCCGGAAGACATTCACGGCATGCACGCCGCCGAAGGCATTTTGACCACCCGTGGCGGCATGACTTCGCACGCCGCAGTGGTCGCGCGCGGCATGGGCAAGCCCTGCGTCTCCGGCTGCGGCGCCATTCGCGTCGACTATGGCCGCGGCACGATGAGTGTGGGCTCCCGCACCTTCAAGACCGGCGACGTCATCACCATCGACGGCTCGCTCGGCCAGGTGCTGGCCGGCAAGATGCCGATGATCGAGCCGAAACTGTCGGGCGAATTCGGCACGCTGATGGGTTGGGCCGATGCGGTCCGCAAGCTCGGCGTTCGCGTCAACGGCGATACGCCTGACGACGCGCGCACGGCCGTGAAGTTCGGCGCCGAGGGGATCGGGCTGTGCCGCACCGAGCACATGTTCTTCGAGGAAACCCGCATCCGCACCGTGCGCGAGATGATCCTTTCCGAGGACGAACAGTCGCGCCGCGCGGCGCTGTCAAAACTGTTGCCGATGCAGCGCGCCGATTTCGTCGAGCTGTTCGAGATCATGAAGGGCCTGCCCGTCACGATCCGCCTGCTCGATCCGCCGCTGCATGAATTCCTGCCGCACACCCAACACGAGATCGAGGAAGTCGCGCGCGCGATGAACACCGATCCGCGCAAGCTCGCCGATCGCGCCCGCGATCTCGCCGAGTTCAACCCGATGCTGGGCTTCCGCGGCTGCCGTCTTGCGATCGCCTATCCTGAGATCGCCGAAATGCAGGCGCGCGCGATCTTCGAAGCGGCGGTAGAAGCCGAGAAGCGCACCGGCGAAGCCGTCGGCCTCGAGGTGATGGTGCCGCTGATCGCGACCAAGGCCGAGTTCGACCTGGTCAAGGCGCGGATCGACGCCACCGCGCAGGAGGTGATGAAGGAGACCGGCAAGAAGCTCGCTTATCAGGTTGGTACGATGATCGAGCTGCCGCGCGCGTGCCTGCTGGCCGGCGATGTCGCCCAGACCGCGGAGTTCTTCTCGTTCGGCACCAACGACCTGACCCAGACTACCTACGGCATCAGCCGTGACGACGCCGCGAGTTTCCTCGGCACTTATGTCAGCAAGGGAATTCTCGAGATCGATCCGTTCATCTCGGTCGATCGCGATGGCGTTGGCGAGCTGGTGAAGATCGGCGTCACCCGTGGTCGCAAGACACGGCCCAATTTGAAGGTCGGTATTTGCGGTGAGCATGGCGGCGATCCCGCCTCGGTGGCGTTCTGCCACGAGATCGGGCTCGACTACGTTTCGTGCTCGCCCTACCGCGTGCCGATCGCGCGCCTCGCCGCCGCGCAGGCCGCGCTCGGCAAGAAGATTGAGAGCCAAGCGTAGCCTTCTCAATAGCGATCGGAAGCACGTGATGCCCGGGCCAGTCCCGGGCATTTGCGTTTTTTGCGTGAGAGCAGAGCGCTCCGACGAAGAAGCCGTCATTGCGAGGAGCGAAGCGACGAAGCAATCCATCTATCCATTATGCCGCGCGATGGATTGCTTCCGCCTTCGCTAAAGCTACGGCGGACAAGTCGCTTCGCTCGCAATTGTGCAAGTTCAGCAATTCGCTGATTGGATCGCTCCTCTGGAGGACGATCCGATGCGCGATAACAGCTATGACCGGACGATCGAACGTAATTACCTGCAGAAGTGGCGATTTCTGATCCCGGAATATGAGGCGGTCAAGGCGGGTCGATCGGCGGTGTTCAAGAGCGTTGGGGATTTCTACCGCCACCACGGAACCTGCTCGCAGACCTTCCGCAAGTATTACAACCGCTATCTGCAAAGCGGCGACGAGACCGACCTGTTGCCGCGCCGTCGCGGGCCCAAATGGCGGGAACGGCGCGAGCCGAACGGGATTGAGGCCGAGATCATCGCTCAGCGCAAACGGGGGATGAACCGCTACGAGATCCATGCCGTCTTGCGTGAGCAGCGCGCCACAGTACCTTCGCCATCGACCATCTACCGGGTGCTGAAGCGCCATCAACTGAACCGCCGTACGCCGGCGATGCGCGAGGAGAAACGCCGCATCATCAAGGACCTCGGGGAGCTCGGCCACGTCGATCTGCATCAATTGCCGCGCGACATGTTCCTCGCGCCACCCCCGGCCACGGCCTACATCATCTGCCTGGTCGACAGCTGCTCGCGCCTGGCCTGGGCCGAGGTGCTGACCTCCAAGAAGGCGCTTCCGGTGATGTTCAAGACGCTGAAGATGATCAATACTCTCAACATCACTTACGGACTGATCTTCGCCGAGATTCTATCCGACAACGGCGCCGAGTTCGCCTCCCGCAACACCCCTCAGGAGCATCCCTTCGAGGCCATGCTGCTCGAACTCGGCATCAAGCATCGCTACACCAGGCCCTATCGGCCGCAGACCAATGGCAAAGCCGAGCGCTTCTGGCGAACCCTCGACGAGGACGTCATCGAGGGTGCAACATTCGACAATCTCGACCACTTCGCCAAAGAGCTGTTCGAGTATCTGATCTACTACAATAACCACAGGCCTCATCAGGCCCTTGCAGGGCAGACCCCGAAGGCTTTTGCAGCCACCAAGACCACCGCGATCCAATCAGCGAATTAGTGAACATCGACAGCAATGACGCGGAGGCAACATGAGTTCCCATATTTGCACCGCGTAATTTTCTCTTCACCATCTTCGTTGACGGGATGTTTACCACTTTCATCGCGTGCCTGTTTACCAACACTTCTCATGCGCTCGGCGAAATTCGCGCAACGTCTTGCGTGTAGCACGCACGCCACGCCGATTAACTCCCCGGCAACCTAAATTCGATACCAACAAAAAAGGTCGAATTGCACGGATGTACTGACATTCGATCGTGTAAGCGTTGCGTGAGCGTATCGATGTTTGTGTTGCGTAACCAGCCGAAGGGCGCGCGGTTCGCGTCCTTCGGTCTCGGTCTCTGCGTCTTCGCTTTGATGCCGACCGAGATCGGATATCAGGATATCGCCTCGCTGCTGGCGCGCCAGCCGGGCGTCGCCGAGCGCTGGCAGAAGCGCGTGTTCTCCTCCGCGGGCACCATCCAGGTCGCGACGTTCTCCTTCGGCCGCCCGATCGGAACCTCGTCGCCGCAGACCGCGACTTACCGTCTCGCAAGCCTCGACACTCAGGGCATCGACGTCACGGGTTCGGTGACGCGCAATCCTCTGGTCGCTCCACCGCCACGCTATCACGCTGCCGATTTCCCAACGGTCGACCGCACATTGAAGGGCGACCGCCTTATCATCGCGCCGCCGCCGGCAGTGGAGACCACAGGCCCTGCCGATCGAGCGCCGGCGATCGAGGATCCCGCGACATCAAATGCATCGGTCAAGGGCGCCAAGACCGCCGAGACGCCGCCGCCTGTCGAGCGTGCACCGCTCGATCCCGAGCTGCAGGCCGCGCTGAACGCGCCGCCACTGGATATGTCGCTGTCGCTCGAGAGCAAGCCGCAGGACGATCTCAAGGTCGCGCCGCAAGCGGCTGCGCCGCCGCGCGATGGTTTCTCCTTCAAGACCTCAAGCCTGTTCTTTGGCTCTTCGCTCGGCTCGCCTGAAAGCATCGAACGCTGGCAGCCCGGCGAAGAGCCCGTCATCGTCATGCCACCAGCGCATCCGGATCCCGATATGAAGGTGATGGCCTCGCTGCCGGTCGATGCCGATGGTCCGGTGCGGGCCGGCGAGATGGGCGAGAGCGTCGCGCCGAAGGGCGAGGTCAACGCCGACAACCAGCGCGCCAAGACGCCGGCCGAACGTCTCGGCCTGTTCGACGAGAAATCGCGCGCCAAGTCGGAAAAGTGTCTGGCTGAAGCGGTCTACTTCGAGGCCCGCGGCGAAGCGGTGCGAGGCCAGATCGCGGTGGCGCAGGTGGTTTTGAACCGCGCCTTCTCCGGCAAATATCCCGAAACCGTGTGCGGCGTGGTCTACCAGAACAAGCATCGCCATCTGGCGTGCCAGTTCACCTTCGCCTGCGATAACAACAAGGACGTCATTCGCGAGCCCGACATGTGGGAGCGGGCGAAGAAGATCGCGAAGGCGATGCTCGACGGCCAGCTCTGGCTGCCGGAAGTCGACAAGTCGACGCACTACCACGCCTATTGGGTGCGGCCGTCCTGGGTCAATGAAATGAAGAAGATGCACAAGTTCGGCGTGCACACCTTCTATCGGCCACGCGCCTGGGGCAATGGCAGCGACGCGCCGAGTTGGGGCACCGCCGCCGAGACCGCGGCGATCTCCGCCAAGCTCGCGGAAGCCGCACAAAGCTCGGCCGAGCAGGCGAGCGCGAAGCGGTAGCTCTCTCCGTCGTCCCTGCGGAGCGCAGGGACCCATCACCACCGGCGTGGTTGTTTGATCCAGGCTGAACGACGGGCACTTCCTTAAACTGCGCGGCCGCGGCGTATGGGTCCCTGCGTTCGCAGGGACGACATCTCAGCAAGCTCTCACAGCATCTCAGCAAATGCGCCATCGCCTCGCAAATTGCACTCATTGCCCTCGCCAATTTTGCAGAGCTGCCCTGCAGCGGAAAATTTTTCTCTTCCGCCCCTTGGGGTTTTCATGCAACTGCATTAACTCACCGTAACGTTTCGCTCGGGCCTTCCCGGGCGCCGATTGGTCCAGGGGAAGCAAATGGCTGTAACGACCGACCTTCGTCCGTCCTCCGGCCTCGGCACCTGGCGGACGCCGGTCGTCATCATCATCTGCGGCTGCGCGATCGCGCTGTTGAGCTTTGGACCGCGCTCCAGCCTCGGTTTTTTCGTGCAGCCGATGAGCCGCGAATTCGCCTGGGGCCGCGACGTTTTCGGCCTCGCGCTGGCGCTGCAGAATCTGCTGTGGGGACTGGGGCAGCCGATTGCGGGCGCCATCGCCGATCGCTTCGGCATCCTGCGTGTGATGATTGTCGGCGCCTTGCTCTATGCCGCCGGCCTGCTTCTGATGCGTTACTCCACGGCGCCGCTGTCGCTCGATCTCGGCGCCGGCGTCCTGATCGGCTTCGGTCTTTCGGGCTGTTCGTTCAATCTCGTGCTGTCGGCATTCAGCAAGCTGCTGCCGGTCGAGAAGCGCGGCATTGCGCTCGGCGCCGGCACCGCGGCCGGGTCCTTCGGCCAGTTCCTGTTCGCGCCGTTCGGTGTCGCGATGATCGACAATTTCGGCTGGCAGGCGGCGCTGACGGTATTCGCGCTCCTGATGCTGCTGATCGTGCCACTGTCGCTCGCGATCGCGACGCCACCCTCGACGTCGTCGAACGAGCCTGTCGGGGACCAGCAATCGTTCAAGACGGCGCTGGCGGAGGCATTCGGCCATCGCTCCTATGTTCTTCTGGTGCTGGGCTTCTTCACCTGCGGCTTCCAGCTCGCCTTCATCACGGTGCATCTGCCGGCCTATCTCGCCGATCGCGGAGTCTCGTCGCAGACCGGCGGCTGGGTGGTCGCGGCGATCGGACTGTTCAACATCATCGGCTCGCTCAGCGTCGGCTGGCTGCAGAACAAGTACCCGAAGCGTTACATCCTCTCGCTTATCTACTTTACCCGCGCCCTGGCGATCGTCGCGTTCATCTCGTTTCCGATCACGACGTTCTCGGCGATCATGTTCGGTGCGGTCAGCGGCCTGACCTGGCTCTCGACGGTGCCGCCGACCTCGGCACTGGTGGCGCTGATGTTCGGCACAAAGTGGTTCGCAACGCTGTACGGCTTTGCCTTCGTCAGCCATCAGGTCGGCGGTTTCCTCGGCGTCTGGCTCGGCGGCATCGTGTTCGAGCAGTTCGGCTCCTATACCCCGATCTGGTGGCTCTCGATCCTGTTCGGCGTGCTGTCGGCGCTGATCAACCTGCCGATCGTCGAGCAGCCGGTCGCGCGCCCGGTTGCACAACCCGCCTGATGCGGTAAACACTCCCGATACAGAAAAGTCCGGGGAGTTTGCCGTGGGAACATTCAAGGCCATCAGGATCGACAAGGCCGATAAAGGCACCACCGCCGCGCTGACGCAGTTCGACGAAGCCGAGCTGATGGAAGGCGACGTCACCGTCGCCGTCGAGTGGTCGACGTTGAACTACAAGGATGGTCTAGCCGTCACCGGCAAGGCTCCCGTCGTGCGGCGTTTCCCGATGATCGCCGGCATCGACTTCGCAGGCACCGTCGAACAATCTTCGCATCCGGCGTGGCAGGCCGGCGACAAGGTCGTCTGCAACGGCTGGGGCATGGGCGAGACTCATCTCGGCGCCTACGCCGAAAAAGCGCGCGTCAAGGGCGACTGGCTGGTGCGGCTGCCCGATGGCATCTCCACGCGTGACGCGATGGCGATCGGCACCGCCGGCTACACCGCGATGCTGTCGGTGCTGGCGCTGGAGAAACACGGACTGACGCCGAAGAGCGGTCCCATCGTGGTGACCGGCGCCGCCGGCGGCGTCGGCTCGGTCGCGTCAGCCGTGCTCTCGAAACTCGGCTATCATGTGATCGCGTCCACCGGGCGGATGTCGGAGGCCGACTACCTCAAGGGCCTCGGCGCCGCCGAAGTGATCGATCGCGCCGAGCTCGCAGGTCCCGCCAAGCCGCTGGCGAAGGAGCGCTGGGCGGGTGGCGTCGACAGCGTCGGATCGACCACGCTCGCCAACCTGCTGTCGATGACCAAATATGGCGGAGCCATTGCCGCCTGCGGCCTTGCCGCCGGTATGGATCTGCCGTCCTCGGTCGCGCCGTTTATTTTACGCGGAGTGTGCCTTCTAGGCATCGACTCTGTGATGTGCCCGATCGAGCAGCGCAAGCTTGCCTGGAATCGCCTTGCCAACGACTTGGATAAGGGGAAACTGGCTGATATTACTCACGAAATTGGCCTGGACCAGGTCATCGGCGCGGGCGCCGAAATCCTCGCAGGGAAGGTCCGCGGTCGAATCGTGGTAAAAATCCTCTAACGGTATTCAGACTTTACCAACCAACCTGCTCCAATGTTGCCATGGTGGTTGGTATGGTAAGTAGCGGGTAAAGGCGGGCGCCCGCGCTCTTGTTAAGTTGGAGTAGCTGTATGCTTGCGCGTTTGGTTCTGGGGGCCGTCACGGCCAGTGCGATGATCGTTCCTGCGCTGGCTGGGATGATGAATGCCGACGAGGCGCGCCGGTTCGTGAGCGGCAAGGTTTTCGCCTTTACCTGCTTTGACGGCACCCGCGGCGCTGGGCGCATCCTCGACGATCTCGGCGCGGCCGGTTCCGTCCAATTCAGCGGCTCGGGCCCGATCCGTCATGTGCGCCTGCCCGGCAA
This sequence comes from Bradyrhizobium sp. LMTR 3, assembly GCF_001693485.1. GTDB lineage: Bacteria > Pseudomonadota > Alphaproteobacteria > Rhizobiales > Xanthobacteraceae > Bradyrhizobium. Next base: position 111,341 of record NZ_MAXC01000010.1, on the reverse strand, counting down.
CACGTTGCAGATTCGCGGCCAGGCCGTCTGCGCTTCGATCAAGGGACTGCCGTTCGAGCCTTGCTTCAATCTCGACAAGCGTGATGATCGCTCGTTCCGCGGCTCGGTCTCGGGCATGGGCTTTGCCTATTGCGATTTCCGCCATCAGGGCGCCTCGCAGATGCTGATGGCGCGCTCCGTGGCGCGACCGCGCTCGCTGCATCGTCGAGAGGCGCCGGCCGATGCACGGGCCGAAGTATCGGCGCGGGTCGAGACGCCTGCGGTCGAGAGCGCCAAACTCGAGCCGGTGAAATCCGAGCCGAAGGCGGAGCAGGCAAAGCCCGAACCCGCCAAGGCGGAGAGCGCCCCGGAGCTGCGCCGCTCGACAGATTGATCGCGAACTGCGCCGGCGGCCGCCGCCAGCATCAATGAAGAGTTTCGCTGCGCTCTACCAAGTGAGGTGAGCACACTGCTCGGGCTCCCTCCCCCCTTGCGGGGGAGGGAACCCTGCTGACTGCGCGTCCCTCACATCTGAGCCCGTAGTCATACGGGCTGGCGCATTCATGTCCTGGTAGCGAATCTCGCTCCAAGTGGTGACCGGCAGAGAAGGCCGGGAGGCGGCCCAACACGTGAGAACAATCATGCCGCTGTATTTTTTTCGGATCAGCCATGGTCGCTACGCAGGCGCGTCCGATCAGGGATCCGAATTCGAAAGCCGCGAAGCCGCCTGGGCCGAGATGACCAAGGTCTGCGGCAACCTCCTAGGCAGCCTTTCCCGCAGCCTGAAGCAGAACGCCGAATGGCAGATGGAGCTTTTGGACGAAGCCAAAAAGCCCGTCTTCAGGATTCGCCTCGTCGCCGAATCCGTCGGTTAGAGGGCCATCCTCTAGCTTCCCGTCGGCGCGGCCGCTTGCCTGCGGAACAGGATCCGCTGGTACAGCCACCCGATCGCCACCAGCACCAGGCCGAGACACATGAAGGACAGCGCGCGATAAACGCCGGTCAGTGCCGACATGTCGATCAGGAATGCTTTCAGGATCGTCAGTCCGATAACCACCGCGGACGCCAGCCGCGCGCGCTGCGAGTTGAAGAGAATACCGATGCCGAGCAAGACGACGCCGAAGGCGAGATATGCGATCGAGTAGGTATATTGCTCTGCGCCGCTGGTCGGGCCGGCCGCAATCGCCGGGCCGTGATAGATTCGCCTGATCTCGAACGTCACATAGGCGAGCGCCAGAACGAGCGCTGCCGCCGCGATCGTGTTGGCATAGGCGACCGGCCGCCGACCCGCGACGGCATAGGACAACAGCAGCGCGAGCACCGCGGGCAGGGCATAGCCGAGCAGCAAAAGATTGATGACGATGCCGCCGACATCGATCCATCGCAGCATCGGGTTTTCCAACAGCAACAGCCCGAACACGGTCGCGAGGCCGGCAAACGCCGTGAGCAGGATCGCGCCGGCATTGTGAATGACGCTGCCGGTGCGGATGCGCAGCCGCTCCAGCCCGATCGCCATCGCCAGCGTAACGCAGACCTGCAGCGCGACTTCGGTGAGGCCGGCGCTCTGGCGGTAGACGTCGCCATTGTTGACGGCGTGGCGGATTTCCATGAACGCCAGCAGCACCGTGAACAGGATCGCCGCCGATTCCACCGTGCGCAGTGGTGCGTCATCGCCGCCGCGGCGCAGGAAGATGCTGCCGGCCCAGAACGATGCTGCCGGAATGCCGTAGCCCCACAACAGCCAGTTGAAGATCGGCGTGGTGCCGACGGCCTCGCCAACGATGCGCGGCTCGTAGCCGATGCGCAGCACGACGATGCCGGCGAGGATGGCCGCAAGGGTGCGCAGGAACGGAATCGGCCGCTGCGTGGATATCCAGGCGGTGCCTGCCGACATCAGCGCCAGGGCGATCGTCAGCCAGCCTTTTTCCAGCGCAAAGGTCAGCGCCAGCGCCAGGGCTGCGAGGGTGCCGGTCGCAAACAGCGCGATCGAGGCCTGTAATCCCGGACGATCCTCGCGCTTGCCGAGTATCTCGGTCGCAGCAGCATAGGCCGCGGCGAGCATCACCGCGACAATCGCAAACGGAATCGAGCGGTCGAGATGCGCGATGCGGGCGTAGAGTGCGACCAGCAGCGCCAGCGGCGTGAACACCGCCGCGGCCGACCAGATCACCGGCATGACCGGACCCGCGGAGCGGGCCTGCGCGAAAAATCCCGCCACGCCAAAGCCCGCCGCGAAGATCGCGGCCGAGATCAGATGCAGCGACACTGATCCGTCCGTGACGGTCGGCCCGATGCCTTGCAGCGGACCGCCGGGCAGCACCAGCATGTCTGGATTGGCGCGAATCGCCCATTCGGCGAACACGACGAAGACCAACGCAGCAGCAGCGCCGACGGCACCCGCGGCGGCATCGCTGCGCCAGGCAACCGCGAGGCTGCCGGCCACCAACAGCCCGAACACGATCATCGCGGTATCGGCATGAAAACTGTTCAGCACGATCAAGGTCGCGCCGAGCAGATAGGCCGCAAGCGAGCCGGACGAGATCGGCTCAACCCGGCCTTCGTCCGCGGGCGGGCCGAACATGAAGCCGCACACCACGAGTAGCGCGGCGAGAATGAAACCGGCGAGCACGTGGAACGCATGCGGGCCGACCATCGACGGACCGCACTGCAGGCAGGGGAATGTCCATAACAGGGCAAACGCGATCGTGGTGACCGCGAGCCAGCGCCACAGCCTGACGCGCGCCAGGCCGAAGGCCGCCGCAGTGACGATTGCGAGATAGATGTAGAGCGCCCAAAAGTCCGGCTTGTCGGACGAAACCAGGACCGGCGTCACAAAGGCGCCGACCACGCCGAGGCCGGCAAGCGCCGGGCCATGCAGCAGCGCCGCGGCCAGCGTGCCCAGCGCTACCAGCCCGAGCAGGATGAACGCGGTCGCCGGCACCAGGAAGCCGTACAGCGCATAGGCTGCATAAACCGTGGCAAATGCCACCGCCGTTCCGGCAGCGGTGAGAATGGCCGGGATATTGGCGATCGGTAGCGCGTCGATCGTGGAAATGCTTTCCTTGCGCCGCGTCCATTCGCCCGCAAGCAGCAAAGCCAGCGCGAACAGGCCGCCGAGGATGGTGCGCACGCCGGGGCCGAGCAAACCTGCTTCGATCGAATAGCGCACCATGAAGAATCCGCCGAGCGCCAGCGTCAGGCCGCCGATCCACACCACCCAGCGCGTGCCGACGGTTTCCTCGAAACCGCGATCGGCCGGCGGCAATAGAGGCGGCGGCGGTGCTCCGCCGGCGGCTTGCCCAGCCGCCTCAGGGCCGGCGGCGGACGCGATGGATTCCGCTTCGGGAACGATCGGCGGAGGCGTCGGCGTGGCCCCGCTCGGAGCTGGTGGCAGGCTTTGCTCGAAGGCTTCAAATGGCGTGAGGGGCGGAGGCACGGCTGCAGCGGCGGCCGCCGGCGTGGCCTGCATCGCCTCCAGACGCTGACGCAATCCCGCCACCTCATTCATGGCCTTCCGCGCCAAGATCAGGGCGACGATCGCGATCGCAAGCGAAAAGAAAACGAAGGGGTCGTCGAACATCGGGCCTCCAGGCGGGCGCGTCAGAGCGTTAACCGGCCACGTCCGCAGCCCGGTTGCAATCCTGTGTGTACCTTTGTCCGCTAAAAGTTCACGCCGATCCGGGCGTCATTTGGCGCATCCGTAGCCATGGCGCGTCAAAGACGCGCGTGAACGCGCTGATGGCGCTGCGCAGCATCCGGGGAGCGCTGCGTCACTCCAGATCTAGTCGGAACGGCCGGCCTTCGACCATCATGCTGCCCGGGCCCATTTCGTCCAGCGCGCGCAGCATTCGCCCCTCGCGGCCCAGCGCCTTGTCGGCAAGGCTGACGATCAACCGGTTCGGCGACGCGATCGGGGAGCGGGCGCGAATTTGCCGGGCGATCTCGATCTCGGCGCGATGCGGATTAAGGGCGCAGGCGGCGGCAAACGCGCTCGCCGTCGAGCGGCTGATGCCGGCATAGCAATGCACCACCATGGGCGCGCTGCGGTCCCAGCTTCGGACAAAATTCAGCACTCTTTCGATGTGGTGATGCGCCGGCGCGACAAAGCCGTCCATCTCCTCGATGATGTCGTCCATCGAGATTTTCAGATGGTTGGCCTCGAGCACCGAGGTCGGGCGCTGCACCTGATCGACATTGGCCATCACGGTGAGAATATGGCTGGCGCCGGTCGTCCTGACGGTGTCGGGAAGTGCGGCAAGCGAACAGACGTGAAGCATGGCGTTCCCTGGGTAGTCTTTGGCCAGCAATATAACCGGTGCCGTAGGGTGGGCAAAGGCGCTCTTGCGCCGTGCCCACCATCTTGTTCCGGGGGCAATAATGGTGGGCACGCTTCGCTTTGCCCACCCTACAACGGCCTCCATTCAACCGAGCAACAGCTCGAATCGCGCCAAAAACTGCTTTTCGGCCCGGGCTGCGGTCCACGGCGTCAGGTAGTCCCGCACGGTGGCCTCGGGGAGGCCGGGGTCCCTGCCGAACAGGCGCTTCGCTTCATTTACCGAAAATCCCGCCAGATGGGTGGCTTCGAGATAGGCCGCACCGCGGTCGGCCGCTTTGATGGCCCTCGTGATTTCATCGGCGAGGCTTGGCGGCAGGCCGAAGCGCATATGGATCGCGGCCAGCAGGCGCTTCTCCACCAACTTGTAGTCGCCGCCGAGCACTGCCTTGAACGGTGAGATCATGTCGCCAATGACATATTCCGGCGCGTCGTGCAGCATCGCAGCGAGACGGAAGCGGGCGTCGACGCGCGGCATCTGCTCACGCATCACGGCTTCGACCAATAGCGTGTGCTGCGCCACCGAGAAGATGTGCGCGCCGCTGGTCTGCCCGTTCCAGCGCGCCACGCGCGCCAGGCCATGGGCTATGTCAGCGATTTCGATATCGAGCGGGGAAGGATCGAGCAGATCGAGCCGCCGCCCCGACAGCATCCGCTGCCAGGCGCGCGTGGCGACGCTGGACGATCTTCGCGCCGTCATTTGGCCTTGAGGCGGGGCTTGCGCAGTTTGCCGCTGCAGGCCTCGTGGCAGAAGCACGTGACGAGATGGTCGTTGACCATGCCGGTAGCCTGCATGAAGGCGTAGACGATGGTCGGGCCGACAAACTTGAAGCCGCGCGCGCCGAGTTCCTTTGAGATCTTGACCGAGACCGGGGTCGAGGCCGGTACGCTGGCCGTGGTCTTGAACTGGTTGACGATGGGCTTGCCATCGACGAAGTCCCACAGGAATTTGGAAAAGCCCGCGCCTTCTTCCATGATCTTCAAATAGGCCTTGGCGCTGTTGACGGCGCCTTCGATCTTGGCGCGGTTGCGCACGATGCCGGCGTCGTTCATCAGCGCGTGGATTTTCTTGGCATTGTAGCGCGCGATCTTTTCCGGCTGGAAATCGTCGAATGCTTTGCGGAAGTTTTCGCGCTTGCGCAAAATCGTGATCCACGACAGCCCGGCCTGAAAACCGTCGAGGATCAGCTTTTCGTACAGCGCCCGGTCGTCATACTCAGGCACACCCCATTCCGTGTCGTGATAGGCCATGTAGAACGGGTCTTCGCCGGGCCACGGGCACCGTGTCTTGCCGTCGGCGTGCAGGCGCGCAGATTTGCTCATGCGACGGTCTGCTTCGGTGGGACGCGAACGTCATTCGGATCGGTCAGCCGGATCGCAAGGCCGCCGGCGGTCAACGAAAGTCCTGCATCGAGCGCATCCGCAACGCGGTCGATCCGGACCAGTGCGAGGCCGCGGCCGCCGGCGGTCGATCCCATGGTGCCGACCTGCTTGTCGCCGCCGAGAACGGCGACGCCGGTTTCCGGCGAAAAGTCTTCGAGCGTGACCCGCACGATCCGCGTGCGCGCGGTGCCGCGATGCTGCATGCGCGACACGACTTCCTGGCCGACATAGCAGCCCTTGTCGAAATCGACGCCGTGCAGGCGATCCATATTGGTCTCGTGCGGGAATGCGTCGCTGTACATGAAGTCGAGCCCGCCGCGCGGCACGCCCAAGGCGATGCGATGCGCCTCGTAGGCCTCGCTGTCGACGAGGTCGGCGCCGATCAGCTCGGCCACCTTTTGCTTGAGATCTTCAGGGACAAGAATACGCCAGCCGAGAGCTTCATGCCGCGGATCGGCAAAGGCCAGATCGGGCTTCACCGCGGGCTCGCCGTCCCAAGCCGCCAGCACGCCCATGCTGTCGGAGATGTTCTCCACCGCGACCTTGGCGCGCAGCTTGTAGAAGCCGAGCTTGTCAGCGAGGTTTTGCGCCAGCACGCGGGGCGCATCGATCAGGAAGTCGCCGCCGTGACCTGCAGGGGCTTCGGTAATGAGGAAGTCCGCCGTGATTTTTCCCTGCGGCGTCAGCAGCGCGCCGAACCGGCCAAGACCGGGCTGCAGCGGCGTGACATCTGTGGTGACGAGGCCGTTGAGGAAATTGCGGGCATCCTCGCCGCTGACCTTGACCACGCCCCGGTCCGGAAGAAACGCTGCTTTCATTAGGTAAAACGGCCTCTTTTGCAGTGCGATTTGCAGTGAGCTCTCAAGTTCCTGGGAAAACGCAGGAGCCGGATATCACATGGGAACGTAAGGCGCTAAGGTGCTGTCAACAAGGCCTTAAAGCGAGCGCCAGAGGACCATGAAGCAGCGATGAATCAGCGATTTGATACCATTCTAAAATCCGGCACCGTGGTCAATCAGGACGGTGAGGGCATCTGCGACATCGGCATCTCCAATGGCCGGATCGCTGCGATCGGGGGGCTCGGACAGGCCTCCGCCGGCGAGACCATTGACTGCAAAGGCCTGCACATCCTGCCTGGCGTGATGGACACGCAGGTGCATTTCCGCGAGCCGGGGCTGACGCACAAGGAAGACCTCGAGACCGGCTCGCGCAGCGCCGTAATGGGCGGCGTTACCGCAGTGTTCGAGATGCCGAACACCAATCCGCTCACGGTCACCGAGGAGACGTTCACCGCCAAGATCAACGCCGGCCGTCATCGCATGCATTGCGACTTTGCCTTTTTCATCGGCGGCACCCGCGAGAACGTGAACCATCTGCCCGAGTTGGAACGCGCGCCTGGTTGTGCCGGCGTCAAGGTGTTCATCGGCTCTTCCACCGGCGCGTTGTTGGTCGAGGACGACGAAAGCCTGCGGCGCATCTTCCAGGTAATCCGCCGCCGCGCCGCCTTTCACGCTGAGGACGAATATCGCCTCAACGACCGCAAGTCGCTCCGCATCGAGGGCGACCCGCGCTCGCATCCGGTATGGCGCGACGAGACTGCAGCGCTGATGGCAACCCAGCGGCTGGTCAATCTTGCGCGCGAGACCGGCAAGCGCATCCACGTGCTGCACATCTCGACCAAGCAGGAGATCGAATATCTGCGCGACCACAAGGATGTCGCATCCTGCGAGGCGACGCCGCATCATCTCACCATGGCCGCGCCGGAATGCTACGAGCGGCTCGGCACGCTTGCGCAGATGAACCCGCCGGTGCGCGCGGCCGATCACCGTGAGGGAATCTGGTATGGCATCGAGCAGGGCATCATCGACGTGCTCGGCTCCGACCATGCGCCGCATACGCTGGAAGAAAAGGCGAAGACCTATCCCGCTTCGCCCTCCGGCATGACCGGCGTGCAGACGCTGGTGCCCTTGATGCTCGATCACGTCAATGCCGGGCGGCTGTCGCTACAGCGTTTCGTCGATCTCACCAGCGCGGGTCCTGCGCGGCTGTACAACATCGCCTGCAAGGGCCGCATTGCTGCGGGCTACGACGCCGACTTCACCATCGTCGATCTCAAGCGCTCTGAGACCATCACCAATAAGTGGGTGGCCTCGCGCGCCGGGTGGACGCCCTATGACGGCGTCCGCGTCACCGGATGGCCGGTCGGCACCTTCGTGCGCGGCAGGCGCGTGATGTGGCAGGGCGAGGTAACGACGCCGTCCATCGGCGAACCGGTGCGGTTCCTGGAGACGTTGAGGGCGTAAGAGTCTCTGCCGTCGAGCGAGGGCACGGTGTCGCGCCGCCCATAGTCGTCGTCACCCGCGAAGGCGGGTGATCCAGTATTCCAGAGACGGTAGTGATTGAATCGAGAAGCCGCGGCGTACTGGGTCGCCCGGTCAAGCCGGGCGATGACATTTGTGCAAGCTCATTGCTTCGCCAGCGTCAGCGAAAACTCGCCGTTGCGCACGCGTGCCGAAAGACCTTCGGCGAATTTTGCTACCGCGTCCTCGCCATAGGTCGAGACCAGTTCGGCGAGTGCCGTGAACAGGCTCGCCTGCGCCAGGCAGTCGCCGTCGACGCCATCGTGCCGCGCTTCGGCCCAGGCCTCGCTCAGGTAGCTAAGGGCAGTCTGCTTCTGTTCGAGATCCGGAAGCGGGTCGTGGGTGGTCGAGAAGGAGACTGGGCGGCTCATGAAGCTCAACGAAATCTGCGCGCGAACCAGGGCGGATCGCATCCTGACGCGACAAGCTGTAGCACGCGGTGCAGGGCCGCCTAGGCCACATCTTTAGGAAAGGTTAACGGCAGTGCCGATTTTTCGGGCGGCGGTTCCACGAGGTTCCCAACGTCAAGAAATGCAGCCGGGGATCGCTCCGGGCGTGGCGCAGACATGGTGGGCGCCGGCCTCGATCAGCTCGGCCCGGCTGCCATAGCCGTACAACACGCCGATGCCCTTCATGCCGTTGTTTTTTGCGCCGACCATGTCGTGGCCGCGGTCGCCGATCATCAGGGTTTTGGACGGATCGACGGCGACTTCCTTCAGCGCGTATTGCAGCAGATGCGACTTGTCGGCGCGGGTGCCGTCGAGCTCGGCGCCGAACACGCGCTCGAAGTGCTTGCGCAAGCCGAAATGGTCGATGATGCGTTCGGCGAACACGTGCGCCTTGCTGGTAGCGATGAACAGCCGGTGGCCGGACGCGCGGAGTGCCGTCAGCACCTCGTCGATGCCGTCGTACACGCCGTTTTCGTAGAGACCGATGTCGGAAAATCGCTCCCGGTAGAGCGTCACCGCGCGGTCCGCGGAGTGATCGCCGAGCAACTTCACAAAGCTCGAGCGCAGCGGCGGGCCGATGCACCAGGTCAGTTCGTCCGCGGTCGGAATCGTATGATGATCGAGCCTTTGCAGCGCGTATTGGATGCAACGGGTGATACCCGGCTTGGGGTCGGTCAGCGTTCCATCGAGGTCGAAATAAATTGCGTCCGTCATAGCGTTTTCGAGCGAAGTGGGGACCCGGTTCGCGGTGAGAAAATGCGTCAAACAACGACCCTCAGTTCGCATAGCGCGCGGTGAGGTCGCGCGAGATTTTGGAGCCTTCCTCGATATACCTGCGGATCGCGACCGAGGCTGCCGGCGTGCAGGTCCGGTAGGTCTGCTGAAAGCCGTTATAGCCGCGGTTGAAGCCGGCGATCATGCGGGCGCGGCGGTCCCCGGAAGGGGTTTCGGCGTCGATCAGCGCCTGCATCTCATTGCGCCATTTCGCTCCTTCATTGGCGCCGCAAATGCCCCGGAGGTAATGCAGGGTGCCGAGAATTTCGGCCAGCCGCTGCAGGTCGCCGTCGAACGGCGCAGCCGCGTCCTGGGCGCGTGCGGGGGCCACATGGCATGCCGAAATGAGGATGAGGGCGGCGAGGGCGTGCTTGAACATTTGAGGGCCGATATGCCCCCTCAATACGCCCGAGGCAAGGCGTGAGGCGCCGGCAGGGACGGCCTAGACCAGCTTCCGGGCGGCCTCGATGACCTCCAGCAGGCCGCCGGTCATCTTGAGATCGCCGAGCCCATCCGGCGCCAGCCATTTGAAATCGTCGTGCTCGTCGTTCAGGACCGGCTCCCTGGCCGTCCAGCGCGCCGCGAACGACATGATCAGGTAATGCCCGCCGCCGCTGGCCCCAGGCAACACCTCGCGCCAGCCGGCCAGGCCCAGAATCTCGATTCGCAAGCCGGTTTCCTCGTCCACCTCGCGGTGGAGCGCAGTATGCAGGGATTCGCCGAATTCGACCCGGCCGCCGGGGAGCGAGTAGAAGCCCTTGCCCGGCGAGCGGGCGCGGCGGACCAAGAGGACCTTGCCGTCGCGGAAGATCGCGCCGCTGACGGCGAGTTGGGGGCGGTCCGGCTGAATGGGGGAGGTCAAGGGGTGATCCGGTAAGCAGGGAACTCGCTGCGCAAGCGATCATGCCCGATCGGGCCGCGCAGGTCTAATGTGGTGGGCCGGGGACGAGGCGGCTAGTTCGACATCGCCGCGTCGAAGTCGGCCTCGGCATTGCCGTTGATGACGCCGCCGGCCAACGCCACCAGCGGCTTGACCCAGGCGGTGGCCTGCTCGGCCAGCGTAGCGCGGGTTTTGTCCTGCTGGGCCTCGCGCATCGCCTTGCCCACCGCGGTCAGTATCGAGGTCATGGTCGCCGTAAGCTTGTCGAAATCGGCACGGACCTTGGGGTCGGCGCATTCATAGGCCTCGATCGCGAGGTCGCGGGCCTTGAAGTTGGAGGCCCAGAAATGCTCGGCGTAGGACAGCGGCGTCCAGGTGAGAAAATCCTCGGCGCATTCCGGCATGTCCGGAACCATTTCGAGCAGCATGATGGCTTCGTTGAAATGATTCAGATAGTCGGTGGCGAGCCCGGTGCGGGGATTGATGTTGGCGACGCGCAATTGCTCCGCGCGAGCCTCGTCTATACGGCCCGTCGGTGGCGGCATCGGCGGATCGGATCGCACTTCTGTGGCGGCCATGGAGGTCATCGGCCCCACTGTTAACATCTGGGGTTAACACCCATTAAACGGAAGCTTATGTTGGTCAGATAATGTGCGGACGCTTCGTCATCACCTCGCCGCCGGAGGCGCTCCGGCAAATCTTCGGCTATATCGAGCAGCCCAATTTCCCGCCACAGTATAATATCGCGCCGACTCAACCGGTTCCGGTGGTGATTCTGGAAAACGGCGGCCGTCACTTCCGGCTGATGCGCTGGGGCCTGGTGCCGGCTTGGGTGAAGGATCCCCGCAAATTTACGCTCCTGATCAACGCGCGCTCGGAGACGGTGCTCGACAAGCCCGCGTTCAAAAACGCCATCAAGCGGCGGCGCTGTCTGATCCCGGCGGACGGCTACTACGAATGGCAGGACGCGGGCGGCCGCAAGCGGCCGTTCTTCATCCATCGCCGCGACGGCCATCCCGTTGGCTTTGCTGCGCTCGCGGAGACCTGGATGGGGCCGAACGGCGAGGAGACCGACAGCGTCGCCATCGTCACCGCACCGGCCAGCCGCGATCTCGCCACGCTGCATCACCGCGTGCCCGTGACGATCGCCCCTGACGAATTCGAGCGCTGGCTCGACGGCCGCATCCACGACGCAGAGGATGTCATGCCGCTGCTGCGCGGGCCGACCGAGGGCGAATTCGCCTGGCACGAGATTTCCACGCGCGTCAATCGCGTGGTCAATGACGACGCGCAATTGCTGCTGCCGATCACCGACGAGCAGCGCGCAGCGGAGGAGCCGAAGCCTGCGAAGCGCGCCGCGCCGCGCAAGGCGGCTCCGGCGGTGCCGGAGGATGACGGGCAGGGGTCGTTGTTCTGAGGTGGATGCAGATCTCGTCGTTCTCTCGTAGGGTGAGGAAAGCGAAGCGTGCCCACCATTTTCACCGCGCAATTCTGCTCGCAATGGTCGGCACGCTGCGCTTTGCCCACCCTACAGTCAGCGAAAAATATTCAGCGCTGCGTATTGCAACAGCATGATGGTCTTGGCGTCGACGATGCGGCCGTCCAATATCATTGCGAGCGCCTGGTCGATCGGCAACTCCAGCACCTCGATGTCCTCGCCTTCGTCGGCCAATCCGCCGCCGTCGCCGACCCGCATCGCAGCTTCGTATTCGGCGACGAAGAAGTGCAGTTTCTCGGTAACCGAGCCCGGGCTCATGAAGGCCTCGAACACCTTGCGCACATCGTGCAATAGATAGCCGATTTCCTCCTCCGCCTCCGCACGAATCCGGTTCTCGGGAGTCTCGTCGTCGAGCATGCCGGCGGCGGCCTCGATCATGAGATCGTCGTGACCGGCACGATAGGGCGGCAGGCGGAACTGCCGCGTCAGCACGACGGTGCGGCTTGCGACATTGTACGCCAACAGCGTGGCGGCGTGGCCGCGGTCGAAAACCTCCCGCTTCATCGTCTGCCATTCGCCGTTGCCGCGTCGATAGTCGAACTCGACTTCCTCCAACCGATAGTGCCGGTCGGAGAGCACATGGACGTTCTTGACGCGGACACGATCTGCGAGGCTCATGGCAATCCTTCAGTTCACCGCGGCGGCTCGCGGCCGTCGAGCCATTTGGAGAAGAACAGGATCTGTTGCTCGCCGAAACCGATCGACTGGTAGAACGCGGCGACGCCCGAATTTTCCGGCCGCACCAGCAATTGCAGTTTCGGAATGCCGGCCGCGCGCAGCCAGTCCTCGGCCGCGTTCATGATGGCGCGGCCATAGCCTTTGGCGCGGCGATCAGGATCCGACGCGACGTAATAGACCCAGCCACGATGCCCATCATGGCCGACCATCGCGGTGGCCACGATCGCGGCACCCTCGCGGCCGATCAGCACGGTCGAATTCGGCCCGCGACGTGCCAGCGCGATATCGCTGGCGGGATCGTTCCAGGGCCGCGTCAGGCCGCAGGCCTGCCACAGCGCGATCACGGCCGCGACGTCGGCATCTGCGATGTCGGTGATGGCGAGCGCAGGCACGGGCTTCGTCGCTGATGCGGTCACAACACCTTGCCCGGGTTCATGATGCCGAGCGGGTCGAGCATTGCCTTGATGCTGCGCATCAGTTCGATCGCGACCTTGTCCTTGACGTCGGGCAGTTCGTCGCGCTTGAGCACGCCGATGCCGTGCTCGGCGGAAATCGATCCGCCCATCCGCAGCACGATTTCGAACACCACCTCGTTGACCTCATGCCAGCGCGACATGAAGTCGGCGGTGTTGCCGCCGATCGGCTGGCTGACATTGTAGTGGATGTTGCCGTCGCCGAGATGGCCGAATGGCACCGGCCGCGAGCCCGGAATGAGTTTTACAACGGCCGCATTGGCCTCCTCGATGAAGGCGGGCACGGCCGCGACCGGCACCGAGATATCGTGCTTGATCGAGCCGCCTTCCGGCTTCTGCGCGGCCGACATTTCATCGCGCAGTTTCCAGAACCCGGCGCGCTGCGAGAGATTCGCCGCGATCACGGCATCGTCGACGATGCCTTCCTCCATGCCCTGAGCGAGGATCGCTTCCAGCGCATCACGCGCGTCTTCGCGCGAGGACGACAATTCCATCAGCACGTACCAGGGGTGCTTGGTCGAGAGCGGATCGCGGATGTCGATGCCGTGACGCAGGCTGAAATCGACGGCGATGTCGGCCAGCAATTCGAAGCTGGTCAGGCTGCCGGCAGCCTCATTCTGCGCGATCGACAACAGCTTCAATGCCTGCGCCGGCGATTGGAGGCCGACATAGGCGGTCTCCACCGCGTGCGGCTTCGGAAACAGCTTTAACGTCGCCGCAGTGATGATGCCGAGCGTGCCCTCGGCGCCGATGAAGAGGTTGCGCAAATCGTAGCCGGTGTTGTCCTTTTTCAGTTTGGACAATCCGTTCAGGATCCGGCCGTCGGCGAGGACGACTTCGAGCCCGAGCGCCATCTCGCGCGCCACGCCATACGCCAGCGCCGCCGTGCCGCCGGCATTGGTGGAGAGATTGCCGCCGATGGTGCAGCTTCCTTCCGCACCGAGCGAGAGCGGGAACAGGCGATCCACTTCGGCCGCGCGAGCTTGCGCGATCTGCAGCACCACGCCGGCCTCGCACGTCATGGTGTTGGACGCGGGATCGATCTCGCGAATTTTGTCCAGCCGCCGTAGCGAGACGACGACCTCGCCATGATGCGGGGTCTGCCCGCCGACCAGGCCGGTATTCCCACCCTGCGGCACCAGCGCGATTTTGTGCTCGCTGGCGAGCTTGCAGATCGCGGACACCTCTGCCGTCGAGCCCGGCCGCAGCACCAGCGGCGAGCGGCCGTGGAACAGGTCGCGTTCCTCGGTGACGTAGGGCGCGATATCGGCGGCATCGGTCACCGCATATTTGTCGCCGACGATGGCGCGGAATTTTGCGATCCGCTCGGCGGGAAGCGGCGGCACGGAACCCTGAACGATATTCATTTTCTTCTCTTTCATTCCCGCCCGTTTATTCTCGCCCAACTGCTGCGCGGCGCAGCCGGTCGTTGATGGCTTCGCCCAATCCTTCCTCGGGGATTGGCATCACCGCGATGGTGCGCGCGCCTTTGCTGTCGAGCGCGCGAAGATGGCCGAACAAATTGGCGGCGGCCTCGTCAAGATCGCCACGCCCCGACAGATTCATCACGTGAGAGGCGGCGTCAATTCCCGAAATTGCTCCGAGGCCAAACGCGAGCAATGCTTCTCCCGGCTCGAGCGCGACGGCATTGAGCCGCACGCGCGCGCGGGGCGCGTAGTGCGAGGCCAGCATGCCCGGCGCCAGCGGCTGACCGCCTTCGTTTTCGGCGTCCGTCGGTGGCTGCACCAGCACACGGCCCAGCACGCGCTCGATCTCGGCGCGGGGCAGGCCGCCGGGGCGCAGCAGCGTCGGCGCGTCAAAGCAGCCGACGATGGTCGATTCGACGCCGACCTCGACCGCGCCGCCATTGACGATCAGGTCGATCCGCCCCGCGAGGTCGCTCAGCACATGGGCTGCGGTCGTCGGCGAGACATGGCCGGAGATGTTCGCGGACGGCGCCACCACGGGGCCGCCGAACTCGCGCAGGATGTCGCGCGCGATCCTGTGGGCCGGAATGCGGACCGCCACCGTATCGAGTCCCGCGGTGGCGAGATCGGCGACTGAGCAACCTTCCGTCTTCGGCAGCACCAGCGTCAGCGGGCCGGGCCAGAATGTTTCGGCGAGCGCCGTCGCAGCCGCATCAAACCGGGCGATCTGCCGCGCGGCCGCGAGATCGCCGACATGGGCGATCAGCGGGTTGAAGGCGGGCCGGCCCTTGGCCTGGTAGAGGCGGGCGATCGCGGCCGGATTGGTGGCGTCGGCGCCGAGGCCGTAGACCGTCTCGGTCGGGAACGCCACCAGCCCGCCTTCTGAAAGCGCACGCGCGGCAGCCGCCACGGCAGCCTCGCCGGCGGGCAAAATCTGGGTTTTCAGGCCAACATTCACTGTGATTAATTTCCTTAATTCGGCTGCTTGCGGTCGCCGAAACCCAAGGCTATAAGCCGCGTTCCAAGTCGGAGTGTGGCTCAGCCCGGTAGAGCACTGCGTTCGGGACGCAGGGGTCGCAGGTTCGAATCCTGCCACTCCGACCATGAAATTCTTATGCTTTTCGTCTTTTTTCACGATAGGCAGCCAAGTCAACCCCGGAAATAACCCCAGAAACGGTGTTCTGCTTTGGTTTCGACGTGATTGCGCTGGCCGCATCGCGTAAAAAATCCGGATGATGATGGCCGTAGGTATCGAGTAGTACTTCGACGGACATCCCGAGGAATCCAGCCGACTTCCACGGGTCTGCCCCGCGCTGCATCAGCCAGGTTGCGGCGGTGTGTCGTAACGTGTGAGGCGTGACCTTGCCCTGTTCGGTGGATAGTCGCGCAAGCCTGACAGCGCTTCGAAATCCGGTCTTCACGGATTTCACAGCCGCGCCGTTGAACTCCACGAAATGCGATATGATAGCATCCGTTCGAATCCAGCGCCGCATATGTGCGAGCAGGCGATCGGGTAATGGCGCCGGTGGCTGGCGTTTCTTGGTGCCTGTCTGACCCTGTGCAAGCCTGTAGAAGATGCCGTGCTCCAGATCGACATACGATCGGCCTTCATCCCGATACGGTGACGCGGATGCGATGGCGCCGGCTCGCGTCCCCGTATTGAGGCCAATCAGGATGAAGCGTGCGATGTGACGCAGTGGACGCTTGTCGGTTTCTATTTTTTGATTTTTCAAGGCACCGCGATGTTGCGTCTGCACCTCGCGATATCGCCAGCAGGTCCACAAAGAGCAGCCGCTTCGCTACGTGTTAGCCATCGGTCGCGGCCGCGCCCTTTGGCTGGCAGTGCCACACGAACCAGGGCCGCGGTGAAGGCCCTCGCGCGAATGATGGTTGATCGCGGCGCGCAGATCTTCGAGATCGCGGCGGGCCCCACCTGGTCGACGACGCGCCTTGACGTACTTTGCGCAGGTATGCGCATTCACTTCAATCAACATCATGCCGCCAAAAAAATCGTTCAGGCGGCCAATGCGATCGGCAAATTCTGTGATGTCGGTTTGCTTGGCTTTGCGCTCGAGATAAATACCCTCGCGATGGGCGTGGTAGATTGCAAGCACGTCCGCGATATCAATATCTTCAATGTCGCGGGTCCGACGGGAAGGTTGATATTTTGAAACGATGTGGTTGGCTAGGGCATCCTCAGCGGCTTTCTTTCAGCTTCGCCCGCAAAGACTCCTGTGGCAATTTCCCGTTCTCCGTCACGGATGGTCCAGACGGCGTTGGCAATGATGCGTCCGTTCTTTCGCTTCGCCTTTCGCTTGTAGAGCCTTGGGCCCTTGCTGATACGCGGCATAGTTCCCTCATGCGCTCAATATGTGCCAGCGTCGTGAAATCCTTGCCAGCAATACGCTCGATGACGAGTCGACCGCGCAACGCCTCCTTGCGAAGCCCTGAGCTGGTCATCGATCCATCGGGAAACGCCAACGAGGCTGCCGTGGACAGTCGAATGGGATTGTTGGGATTTACGTCGCTTCGGCGTGTTGACGATGCACTCACTATTGCACGTTCGCTGTATGCTCAACGCTGCGCGCATGATTGCGCCATTCTGCAATGGGTGACACTGGCGACGGCGAAAGAATACGAAAATCTCGTTGCATCTTAATACCCCGTGTCGAGTGCTAGGTTGTTTCCGCGCGCCCGGTCGTAGATAAACGTAAATCAGGCCGTCGCAGTGTAGTAGAAAGACATGCGCGTTTCGGAGTCAGATTCGACACCGTGCTCTCTCACAACTTGTAAGGGGCGCGGATACCGGGATCGCCGGCCGGGAAATCCCTGATATTGCGCGTGACGAGTAGCATCGCGTGCACCTGTGCTGTTGCCCGGATGATTGCATCGGGTAGTTTGATGCGATGATTGCGACGAAGACTGACAGCGCGTTCGGCAATCCGCTCATCGACACCAATGAGATCAAAGCCACTCAGAAAGCTGCGCGTCGCCGCTTCAAGATCCTGATTGACGCCAACCATGACCTCCATCCAGGTGATGATACTGATTGCTTTTTCCGTGTAGCGCTGAAGTTCAGTGCGCGCTTCGGGAACGGCATTAAGATAGTCGACCAGAACGTTGGTGTCGAACAGCGGCTTCACCATTCGTTACGCACTTTTTCCTGGTAGGCTAATCCATCAACTTTGCGCTTGCCCCATAGGCCAAATGCATCATCTTCCTGTTTGCTATGTCGCTTTGCGAGATAGTCGTCGATCGCCTGACGGATCAGGGCCGCGCGAGACCGCTTCTCCTTCCTCGATAATTCGTCGAGCGCTTGGATCTGGGTATCGCCGAGATCAACCAATGTCCGCATTGCCTGCATCCTTGATACATGATATCGGCAATATATATCATTTTTCGGGAAAGCCAACCCTCAGAATGGGTGGCTAAACCCACGACACTGCTGCTGAGAGCCCTGGCACCCCAATACGGGCTTTGGGATTCGCGGGTAGATCCGGGAATGCACATTCCAGCTCCACTGGACATCGGTACCGCATCTGCCGCGGATATGAAGGAGCAGTCGAAACAATTGCGTTCGCGCGCCGCGTCGGAGCGCTGATGTGCGGAATTTTGGTAAACGCAATCTTCACTCTTAACCCGGGGATAGCTCATGTTCTTGCTCGAACAGGACCTGGCCGAATTGGTCGCCTGGCGCCGCGAATTACACCGCAGGCCGGAATTGTCGGGGCAGGAGAAGGAAACGGCGCAAGCCGTACAAGCGCTTCTCAGGGCAACCGGGGCTGACAAGGTCATCGCGGAATTGGGCGGGCATGGCGTGGCCGGGATCTATGACGGGAGGACGCCCGGCCCGACGATCATGCTTCGGGCCGAACTGGACGGACTGCCGATTCATGAGACATCCGCGATTCCGCATCGGTCCGAGGTGCCGGGAAAAGCGCATCTCTGTGGCCATGACGGTCACATGACGATCCTGGCAGCCGTGGCGCGCGACCTCGGCCGAACGCGTCCGCGCTGCGGGCGGGCCGTGTTGCTGTTCCAGCCTGCTGAAGAGAATGGATCGGGCGCAGCTTCTGTGCTTGCCGACGAAAAATTTCAGCACGTCCAGCCGGACTTCGTGTTTTCCTTGCACAATCTGCCGGGACTTGTGCTGGGCGAGGTTGCCATCGCAGAAGGTCTGGTCAATTGCGCCTCGCGCGGCATGCAGATCGCATTGTTCGGCCGAACGACGCACGCGTCGAATCCGGAGCTTGGCGTTTCGCCGCAAGCCGCCATGGTCCGGCTGCTGAACGAAATCCCCGCGCTGGGACAGGGCGGCGAGCTCGCCAGCGAATTCTCGATGGTCACGGTCACCCACGCGCGGCTGGGCGAGCCGGCGTTTGGAATCTCGCCGGGTCATGCCGAGCTCTGGTTGACGCTCAGAACGCTGACGGATGCAAAGATGGAAAGCATCCGCTTGCAGGCTGAGAATTTGGTTCGGCGCGTTGCGTTAGACGAGCGGCTGAAGGTGGAGATCGCCTATCGCGACGTCTTCGCTCACTGCATGAACGCGCCGGAGGCCGTCATTCATCTGAAGAGGGCGCTAGATGACGAAGGCATCGCGCATTCCGCGCGGGGGCTGCCGCTGCGCGGCTCCGAGGATTTCGGCCTGTTCAACCGGCAAGCGAAGTCTGCGATGTTTTTCGTGGGCGCGGGCGTGGATCATGCCGGCCTGCATGCGCCGGACTATGATTTTCCGGACGAGCTGATCGAAGTCGGCTCGCGCGTCTTCATCCGCGCGCTGCGCAACCTGTTGGGTTGATGTGAGGCGAATCAATTTCCAGATATCGCTGCATAACAAAGCATCACGACTCGGCCGACCGCTTCATTCGACTTCGGGTTTAGCTCACAAAATTTAGAACGCTTAAAAATTCCATGCGGCTTAGAACGATTCGAAAAGTGTGAGGTGTTGCCTCGTCGCCACTAACGCAATCCGTTATGTGCACGCTTCGTTACCTTAGATGGCTTCTACTCGCCGTTTCCACCTCAGAAGTTAGAACGAGCCGGAACCTGCTTGTGGGTCTTTGGGGTAGAAGTATGACGCATCGTGTCGCTGCCAGAAATGTTATGCGCGCTGTTTCGCTGGGAGCGGTGAGCTATCTTGCGCTCTCACTGGATTTTGCCGGCGGCCCGAGCGCATTCGCGCAGAACCTGCCGCCCGTCACCGTCGATGCTCCAACCCAGCAACGCGCGCGGCCCGCAGCAGCACGGAGAACGCAAACGTCGACGTCGCGCGTGCAGCGGCGCGTCGCTGCGCCGGCGCCGCCTCGGGTGGAGCCGGTTCCGTATGTGACGCCTTCGACTGGAACTATCGGCGCGCTCCCGGCTCCCTATGCTGGCGGACAGGTGGCGAGTGGCGGAACCTTGGGCATTCTCGGCAATCGCGGCGTGATGGATACGCCGTTCAACCAGACCAGCTACACGGCGGAATTGATCGCAAACCAGCAGGCGCGCACCATCCGTGACGTACTGGCGAACGATCCTTCCGTGAGAGTGGTGCAGGCAGCGGGCGGCGGCGCCGACAGTCTGTTCATCCGCGGCTTCTATTATGACAGCGGCGATTTTGGGTTGAACGGCCTGTACGGAATCGCGCCATACTACTCCATCGGGGCAAATTTCATCGAGCGCGTCGAGGTATTGAAGGGCCCGAGCGCCGTGCTCAACGGCATGACCACTGGCGGTACCGGTGTTTCGAGCGGTGGTGCGGTCGGCGGCAGCATCAATCTCATCACCAAGCATGCTCTCGATGTCGACATCACGCGGCTGACGGGCACCTATGTTTCGAAATCGCAGTTCGGCGGGCATATGGACGTCAGCCGGCGCTACGGCGAGCGCAAGGAGTGGGGCATTCGGCTGAACAGCACCTATTCAAACGGCAACACGCCCTGGAATCGTCAGACCGACGAATTTGGCAACGTTCACCTCGGTCTCGACTACCGCGGTGAGAACGCGCGCATGGAGGTTGATGTCGGCTACCAGGCCGACAATCTGAAGCCGCCCTTGCGTTTCTTT
Organism: Bradyrhizobium sp. LMTR 3; assembly: GCF_001693485.1. GTDB lineage: Bacteria > Pseudomonadota > Alphaproteobacteria > Rhizobiales > Xanthobacteraceae > Bradyrhizobium. The sequence goes on along the minus strand of NZ_MAXC01000010.1, from coordinate 91,056 downwards.
ACAGTCGCTCCCACAACAACCATTATTCCTCCGCCGCCGAAAGCCGGACACAATTTCCAAGTTCCGTGGGCCTACTATGCGCCAACGGACTTCTTCTCGACCGTAAAGGGCGAGGTTGACCTCACCGACTCGGTAACCGCCTATGCGGCGTTTGGATATCACGACAGTAACATCAACTATGCCTATCCTTCGCCCAACATCTCCAATCTTGCTCCGGGAGCCATAACGTCCCCCCCGGGTACGTTCCAATTGGGAGGCCTGTGGTCGCGACCGTTTGCCGGCAAGGAGACGTTCGAGACGCTCGCAGGTGAGGCGGGCCTTCGTGCAACGGTGGACACCGGCCCGATCAATCATGCGCTGAACGCCAACTACTCCATCAACGACCGAACCTATACGCAGCAGGTCCGGACACGTTCGAATAATCCTGTGGCCGACGTTATCTTCTGGAACCTCTACAACGAGCCGACCAATATTCCCAAGCCCAACTTCACGTTTCTGGCTGCCAATCAAATTACCGGAGTGAGATTGTCGAGCATCGGCGTTACCGATACCATGTCGATGCTGAACGAGCGCGTCCAGTTCACCGTCGGCCTTCGTCGTCAGACGGCTGGAAGCGAGGTGCTAAATTTCTTGCCAACCCTCGCCAATCCGAGCCGGCCCTTTCAGGAAGAATCCGTGTGGAGCCCGGCCTATGCCATCTTGATCAAGCCGGTCGAGAATATCTCGCTCTACGCAAATTATATCGAAGGGCTCCAGACACCGACTGTCGTCAGTGGCATCTATGCCAATCGCGGGACTGTGTTCCCGGTCGCACAAACGCAACAGGCCGAGGCGGGCGTGAAGATCGACGCAGGCCGCATCACGACAACGCTGAGTATGTTCGACATCAATCAGCCGAGCATCATCACGGTGGGCTCGGGTGTGACTGCGACCCAGGAACTCAACGGCAGACAGCGCAACCGCGGTGCGGAGATCAACGTATTCGGCGAAATCACGCCGGCGATTCGATTGCTTGGTGGCCTAGCCTTGATCGACGGCGTGCAGGAACAGGCCCGAGACCCACGCAACAATGGCAAGAAGGCGGTTGGCGTGCCAGCGCTCACCGCGAACATCGGAGTGGATTGGGATACGCCGTTCATGCGTGACCTGACCCTCTCGGCAAGGGTCATTTATACCGGTCCGCAATATGTCAACGAGACCAACACCCTCACGCTGCCGGAGTGGACGCGCGTCGATATCGGCGCGCGATATACCTTCACCTCACCCTGGAACGGCAAGCCGATCGTGGTGCGCGCCAACATCGAGAACGTCTTCAACGAGGCTTACTGGGCCTCGGCCTACAGCGGCGTGATCACGCTCGCTGCTCCTCGGACCTACCTCCTGTCGACGACGTTCAACTTCTGAACGCTACGCCGTTCGCATCACCTGAAATATTTGCCGCCGCGGATCTCATCCGCGGCGGCATTTCTTTGATCTGATGGTGTCGCAAACCTGACGCGTCGAAATTGATGACAATGCGATGAAAAAATCGTCGGACGTTGGATGTGCGATTTCGGAAATCAAAAAGGTTCCCGCCTGGCGAGCTAGAATTGCAAGAAACTGCGCATCGCATTGCCCATCAGTCGCTTGTCACGAGCTCGGCCGCGCAAGCGCGGAGGTTGCATCATTTCACGCTATCGCCACCTTGGAGCTATTAAAAACTTCGTCGTCGATATTGCTTTGACCCTCATTTGCTTCTGACCTAGTCAACACGTCATTGCTTTCGTTTTCTGAAGAGGGACCGAACCATGATGGTGTTCGACAGAGACGACGTCACCTTTACCGTCGTTATCAATCACGAAGAGCAATACTCCATCTGGCCGACGTTCAAGGAAATTCCGAACGGCTGGAAAGCAGTTGGCAAGACGGGCAGCAAGAAGGAATGCCTCGAGCACATCGAGCAAGTGTGGACCGACATGCGCCCCCTAACGCTGCGCAAATTCATGGACGAGACGGCGCCGCAGAAGTCGGCTTGAGCCAACGGAGCCTTGTCGTCCGATGCGGCTTCTTTGTCTGCCTTACTCCGGCGGCAGCGCCATGTTCTATGCACGGTGGCGCAGGCTGTTGCCGTCATGGATCGATGTCCGGCCGGTGGAATGGCCCGGGCGCGGCGCACGCATGGACGAGCCGCTGGCGACCGACCCGCACGCGCTTGCACGGCAACTCGCTGCAGAACTTCACGTCCAGCTCGATACGCCGTATGCGTTGTTTGGACATAGTCTCGGCGCGCTGATTGCGTTCGAACTCGCGCATAGCTTGCGCGATCGCGGCGCGGCTGCTCCGGCCATTCTCTTTGCCTCAGGTGCCGAGGCGCCGGCCGTTCGAGACGGCAGCAAATGGCGCCTGCCATTGAGCGACGAGGCGCTGCTGAAGGAGCTGCGCGATCTGCAGGGCACGCCGGATGAGGCGTTGTCGAATGCGGAGCTGATGCGGTCCGCATTGCCGGTGCTCCGCGCGGATTTTTTGATGTGCGGCGCGTATGTCTATCGGCGGCGGCATCCGCTGTCGTGTCCCGTGCACGTCTTCGGCGGGGCTGACGACAAGACCGGCCACGAATCGTTACAGGCCTGGCGGCAGGAAACGTCGGCGGAATTCGCGCTCGACGTGCTGCCAGGCCATCACTTCTTCATTCACACGCAGCAAGCCGAACTGCTCGGCCTGATCGGATCGGCCCTGGCCCGGCGATCAGGGCGATCGATTAGTTCGCATCGGAGCGAGGATCATGAGCGTATTCTCCGTTCAGCCACTCATTGAAGGCAAAACTCTTCCGTTGCTGCTGAAGGCCGACAAGGCCGGGCAGCCGCTTGGCGCGGCGCTTCCCATGCTGCGCGATACCATCGACCGGCATTTGACCGATTGCGGCGGCATCGTGTTTCGCGATTTCTCTCTCGATGGCCCCGACGCGTTCCGGGCGTTCGCGGCCGATTTCGGTCATCCGCTGCTCACATACGAGTTTGGATCGACGCCGCGCTCGCAGGTTACCTCCGGCGTCTACACTTCCACGGAATACCCGCCGCACCAGCATATCCCGCTGCACAACGAGCAGGCCTATACGCGCGATTGGCCGATGAAGATCTGGTTCTATTGCATGAAGCCGGCGCAGGAAGGCGGCGAGACGCCGATCGCCGACAGCCGCGCCATCTATCGCGACATGCCGCCGGCCATTCGGGAGCGGTTCGCCGAGAAGGGCGTGATGTATGTGCGGAACTATGGCAACGGGCTCGACGTCGACTGGCAGCAGGTGTTCGGCACCGAGTCGAGATCGGAGGTCGAGGCCTACTGCGCCGGGCACGACATCGAATGTGAATGGAAGGAAGACGGCGAGCTTCGCACGCGCCAGATCTGTCAGGGGACGGCACGGCATCCGGTAACGGGAGAGTGGGTCTGGTTCAATCAGGCCCATTTGTTTCACGTCTCCAATCTCGAGCCGGAGGTGCGCGAGAGCTTGCTCGACGTGGTCGGCGACGAGACCGACCTGCCGCGTAACGTGTTCTACGGCGACGGCTCGCCGATCGACGACGAGATGCTCGCCACCGTCCGCAACGTTCTCGAAACGCACAAGATCAGCTTTCCCTGGCAGGCCGGCGACGTGGTGATGCTGGACAACATGCTCACCGCGCATGCGCGCGCGCCGTTCAAGGGGCCTCGCAAGGTGATCGTCGCCATGGCGGAAGCGCATCGGCAGGGCTGATCGGCATTTTCGGGCGGCGAGAATCGTCGGTCGCGGGCGAACTGGATTCGAGAAGATGTACAGAGATAACCTCGTCGAACGACTACGGTGCCACGCCGCGTTACGCCCGGACGGGATCGCGTTGCGCTTCCTGGAGGGAGACGGCGTCGCCGAAGAGTTGACGTTTGCCGGTCTCGACGCCCGGATTCGATCCGTCGCGGCCTACCTGCAGCAGTTGGGCGGCGCGGGCGAGCGCGGGGTTATCCTGCTGCCCAGCGGCCTCGACTATGCCGTGGCGTTCTATGCGTGCCTGTATTCCGGTGTGATCGCTGTCCCGGCGTATGCGCCGGAGACCGGTGCCGAGCGCTATGCAGGGCGTCTCAACGGCATTCTGCGCGATGCGACGCCTCGCTTCATCCTGACGGAAGCCGCGCTGGTTGGTGCGGTGGAAGCGGCACCTCCCGAGCTGGCGAATGTAGAGATCATCGCGGTAGATGCGATACCGGCGGCGCTTGCTGCAGAGTGGCGCGAGACGAGGCCGGAGGCAGATGCGATTGCCTTCCTGCAGTACACGTCCGGATCGACCTCGCAGCCGAAAGGCGTCTGCGTCTCTCACGCGAACCTGACGGCCAACGAGAAGGCGATCGAGGCCGTGGCCGCAGGGACGCCCGACGACGTCTTTGTGAGCTGGCTGCCGCTCTATCATGACATGGGACTGATCGGCGGGCTGTTGAATCCGCTGTTTACCGGCTTTACCGCCGTCCTGATGTCGCCGCGCAATTTTCTCGAGCGGCCGCGACGCTGGCTTGAGGCCATCGATCGTCACGGCGGTACGCTCAGTGGCGGACCTGACTTTGCCTTCGCGCTGTGTGCCGACCGCATCTCCGACGAAACGATCGGCCGGCTCGACCTTAGCCGCTGGCGGTTCGCATTCTCCGGCTCGGAATTTGTGCGCCAGACCACGCTGCGCAGATTCGGCGACAGGTTCGAGCCGGCCGGGTTCAATCGACGAGCGTTGAACGCGTGCTACGGCTTGGCCGAGGCAACGCTGCTGGTAACGGCAGGTGACCTCTCGACCAAAACCGTCAGCTATACCCTCGATACGGCGGCGCTTGCGGCGGGCCGCGTCGCAACAGCCGACGAGGGCACTGACCTTGTGGCATGCGGTCGGGCGGCCGCCAATCATGTCACGCGCATCATGCGCATTGATGGATCGATGGCGGCACCGGCCGACGAAGTCGGCGAGATCTGGGTCGCGGGCCCGAGTGTCGCGCTCGGATACTGGAACAATCCCGAAGCCACACACAAAGCCTTCGTCGAGCGCGACGGCGTGCGTTGGCTGCGTACCGGGGATATCGGTTTCGTCAAGGACGGCGCGCTGATCGTGACGGGCCGGCTCAAGGACCTGCTGATCGTTCGCGGCCAGAATGTATATCCGACTGACGTTGAGCAGGCGGTCGAAGCCGAGGTCGAATCCGTCCGTAGCGGACGGGTTGCCGCGTTTGCGGTCGAGATCGATGGGCGGGAAAGCATTGGCGTCGCGGCAGAGTTCAGCCGCGCCGTTCTCAAGCGCGAGCGTCCCGAGGCTCTCGCCCAGGGAATCGGCGAGGCGGTGCTGCGGCAGGCGCAGGAATATCCGGCCGTGATCGTGCTGTTGAATCCGCAAGCGATGCCGCTGACGACGAGTGGAAAGTTGCAGCGCTCCGCCTGCGCCGCCGGCTGGGCCAACAACACGCTCGACAGCTTTATGGTGTTCGAGCGAGGGCGACGCCGCGATGGCGCGACGCTGACCGCGCCCGTAACCGACACCGAGCGCGCGCTGGCGTCGATCTGGTGCGAGGCGCTGGGCGTAAGAGCCGTGCACCGCGAGGACGATTTCTTCGTGCTGGGCGGAAACTCGATCGCGGCCGGCCAGATCGCCGCGGCGCTGCGCGAACGTTTCGGCGTCGAGCTGGAACTGCGCAGCTTCTTCGATGCGCCGAGGCTTGGCGCATTCGCTGATCATATCGACGCTCTGTTGCGCGATGGCGCGAAGAGGGGGCTTTCTCCGATCCAGCGGGCGACGCCGGCCGATCGCGCGACCTTGTCCCATGCGCAGGAGCGGCTGTGGTTTCTCTGGAATCTGGACCCCAATGGTACGGCGTATACGGTCGCGAGCACGATCCGGCTGAAGGGGAAGCTCGACCATATCGCCTTGTCGCAGGCAATTGCGGAAATCGTTCAGCGTCATGAGGTGCTGCGCACCACATTCGTCGCAACGGACGGTCGCGCAAGGCAGGTCATTCACGACGCCATCGGCGTCGATATCAGGCACCAGGATCTCCGTGGAAGTCCCGCCGAACATGCGGCGGAGGTCAGGCGGTCCGAACTCGGCAAACCGTTCGACCTTGTCAATGGGCCGCTATTGCGGGCGGTGTTGCTTCAGCTCGCAGATGATGCGCACGAATTGCTGCTGCTTGCTCATCACATCGCCGTCGATGGATGGTCGCTCGACGTGATGCTCGAAGAGCTGGCGGGACTCTACCGCAACGGCACCGGGCAGGACGCAGGCCGGCCGCCGGTGCCGATGATGCAATATGCGGATTTCGCGGTCTGGCAGCGAAACTGGCTCGCTGGTGGCGAGGGAGATCGGCAGCTCGCCTATTGGCGCGCAAAGCTGGGTGACGCGCACCCCGTGCTGGCGCTGCCCCATGACCGGCCGCGTCTGGCAACGCAAAGCCATGCCGGCGATACGATCGGCCTTGCCGTCGACGGCGCGCTGGCCGCTCGATTACGGGAGATCGCCGCAAGATATCGCGTGAGCGTCTTCATGCTGCTGCTCGCGGCGTACCAGGGGCTGTTGCATCGCTATACGGGGCAGAGCGATTTGCGCGTCGGCGTGCCGGTCGCGGGACGCCGTCACGCGCAGCTCGAGCGGCTGATTGGCTGCTTCGTCAACACGCTGGTGCTGCGGGCCGAGATTGCCGATGACGCAACCTTCCCGAACCTGCTGCGAGAGGTCAAGGGCGCGGTGATCGAAGCGCTGTCGCATCAGGATCTGCCATTCGAAATGCTTGTCGACGGGCTGCGCCCTGAACGAAGCGGTGGGCACAATCCGCTGTTCCAGGCCAAGTTCAACTACATGACGGCGCCGCGCGGGTTCGACGGTATCGCAGGGCTCACCGCCGAGATCGACATCATGGACCTCGCGGGTTCGCATTTCGATCTTGCGCTTGATGTCGTCGATGGCGCCGGCGGCATGAAGGCGACGTTCAACTACGCCACCGATTTGTTCAATCGCCCGACGATTGCGCGGCTGGCGGCGCAGTTCGGCTCGATGCTGCGCCAGATCGCGGAAAATGCTGAGCGGCGCATTTCGGACTTCGTCATCGACGATGCGAACCGGCAGGTCGTGCCGAGCGAGGCAGCCGCGTTTGGATTTACCGATGTGGTCGGTCTTCATCGTGCGTCGACGGCCGATCGCCAGGCCGGGGTTGCCATCCGGTGCGGCAGTGAGACGCTGACGTTCGCCGAGCTGGAGCAGAAATCGAACCGAATAGCTCACATGCTTGCAGGCAAGGGCGTGACGCGCGAGGTACCGGTTGCGCTGTGGATCGAGCGCTCTCCGGCCTTCGTTGTCGGGCTGCTTGGCGTGCTGAAGGCCGGCGGCGCCTATGTGCCGCTCGATCCGAAATGGCCGCTGGAGCGTATCAGGCGCATCCTGAAGGACGGGGACATCGCAATCGTGCTGGCAGCCGGCGAGAAGCTGGCACAAGCGCTTGCGCTCGATTGCACCGTGCTCGATGCGGAAGCCGAAGCGGCGCACGAGGAAACATCGAGCGTGCCGCCCGAGGATCTGATCCACCCGGCGCAGACCGCTTACGTCATCTATACCTCCGGATCGACCGGGACGCCGAAGGGTGTTGCCGTCTCGCACGGTGCGTTGGCCAATTACGTGCAAGCGCTGCTGCAACGCCTGCAGCCGCAGCATTTGGCGAACATGGCGATGGTCTCGACCGTGGCGGCGGATCTTGGCCACACCGTCCTGTTCGGCGCGCTCGCCTGCGGCGCGACGCTGCATTTGTTGCCGCCCGAAGTGGTGTTCGATGCGGATGCGTTCGCGAAAGCCATGCGGGACGGCGAAGTCGGCATTCTCAAGATCGTGCCCAGCCATCTGCGAGGGCTGTTAAAGGCGTCGTGCTCGGCCGATCTCCTGCCCAGCGATACGCTGATCCTCGGTGGCGAGGCCAGCGATCCCGCGCTGTTGAACGAGATCCGGCAGTTGCGGCCGCAATGCCGAATTCTCAATCACTACGGGCCGACGGAAACGACTGTTGGCGCGGTCACGTACGAATGTGAGGCTACAGACGAGATAGGCCCGGTCCCCATTGGCCTGCCGCTTGCCAATCTGCGCGTGCACGTTCTGGATGATGCGCTCAACGAGGTTCCGATCGGCGTATCCGGCGAACTCTACATTGGCGGCGCCGGCGTCGCGCGGGGCTATCGTGGCGAGGCCGGCTTGACCGCCGAGCGCTTCATTCCGGACCCGTTTGGGCCGGCCGGAGCGCGGCTGTATCGAACCGGCGATCGCGTTCGCTGCGATCGGACAGGCCGGCTGATATTCCTCGGCCGTGGCGATGATCAGATCAAGCTACGCGGCTATCGCATCGAGCTTGGCGAAGTCGGGCGCGCGATCAAGGCGCTTCAGGGGATCGACGACGCGGTGGTTGTCGCACGCGCCATCGGCGACAGCGCCGAACGCTGGGAGATCGTTGCGCACTGTGTGCCCGCGATGGGCGCCACACCGAAGCCGGATGTGATCAAGCAGCAACTGGCCGCGGTGGTGCCGGAATACATGGTGCCGTCGCACATCATTGTTCTGCAACGGCTGCCACTCACGCCAAACGGCAAGATCGACCGCAAGGCGCTGCCGGAGCCGGCTGGGGACGTGGTCGCCGCGAACTATTCCGCGCCGCTGGGAGACACGGAGGAACAGATTGCGGCGGTGTGGCGTGAGGTGCTCGGTCGCGAACGCATCGGCCGCACCGACAATTTTTTCGAGCTTGGCGGCGATTCCATTCTCAGCCTGCAGATCATCGCGCGCCTGCGCAAGCGCGGCATTCGCCTGACGCCGAAGCAGGTCTTCGGCCAGCAGACCGTGGCGGGGTTGGCTACCGTTGCCGCCGTCGCGGCAGCACCTTTAGCAAGGAAGGAGAGTTCGGCCGCAAAGGTATCGATCGATGCGGCAACCGGCATGCGTCATTTGCTGCCAATTCAGGCACGCTTTTTCAGCGAAGACATCGGCAACCGGGATCACTGGAATCAGGCCGTGTTGCTGGTCCCGCAATCGCGGATGGACTGGGAGACCCTGCGACGTGCGCTGACGACGATCGTCGATCATCACGATGCGTTGCGCCTGCGGTTCGCGCAGGTGGACGGCGCGTGGCGCGCGGCGCAGGGCACGCCGCCATCGCCGTCGGAGTTGCTGTGGATCCATACCGATGTCGGAGATGCGACACAGGTCACCGCGCTTGCATCGGCCGCGCAGGAAAGCTTGTCGCTGTCCGCGGGTCGTTTGCTGCGTGCGGTGGCGATGGACCTTGCGGACGGCAGCCAGCGGCTGCTGATCGCGATCCATCATCTGGTTGTCGACGGCGTATCCTGGCGGGTCCTGCTTGAAGATCTGGCCGCGGCGTACGAGCAGTTGAAGAGAGGCGCCGCCGCGACGCTGCCGCCGAAGAGCGAGTCCTATGCGTCCTGGGGCGAACGGTTGCATTCTTACGCGACGACCAGCGAGCTTGCTGACGAACTGCCGTTCTGGCTCGATTGTGCGGCGGGTCCAGGCCTGCCATGCGACGATGATCATGGCGGCGTCGACCGCGTCGGTGACGGCGAAGAGGTGTCGCTGGTGTTCGATACCGAACTGACGTCAAGCCTGCTGCAGGATGCGCCCTCCGCCTATCGGACGCAGGTCAACGATCTGATGCTGGCGAGCCTGGCGCGTGCCGTATCGCGCTGGAGCCAGCGCGACGATGTAACGGTCGAGCTCGAGGGGCACGGCCGCGAGGACATATTCCCCGGCGCGGACATTTCCCGGACGGTCGGCTGGTTCACGACGGCCTTCCCGGTGCGGCTGCAAGGCGGGTCGGACGACCACGCCTCCCTGATCAAGACGGTGAAGGAGAGGCTTCGCGCGATTCCGAACCGCGGGCTTGGCTACGGCGTGTTGCGCTATCTCGGCGCCGACCACCAGCGCAAGGCCCTGGCGCAACTGGCGGAGCCGCAGGTCGTCTTCAACTATCTCGGCCGCTTCGACGGCAGCGTGGGAGCTTCCTCGCTGTTCGGATTCGCGTCCGAGAGCGCGGGGGCGTCTCGCAGCGCCGCCGCTCCCTTGCGGGGGTGGCTCAACATCACCGGTCTGGTGCGTGAGGGACGTCTGCATCTGTCGTTCGGATATGGACGCAAGCGCTATCGGCGGGAGACGGTCGAGCGGCTGGCGAAGCTTTACGAAACGGCCCTGCGCGAGCTGGTGGCGCATTGCTGCAGCGGCGCATCTGGTCTCACGCCTTCGGACTTCCCGTTGTCCGGACTCGATCAGGCCGATCTCGATCGGTTGGCGACGACTTTGGATCTCCGCAGCATCGAGGACATTTATCCGCTTTCACCGATGCAGCAGGGCATGCTGTTCCACGCGATCCGCGATGGCGACAACGATGCCTATGTCAACCAGATCGGGCTCGAGCTGTTCGGCTTCGATGCCGACAAGCTTCGCGCCGCGTGGCAAGCGGTGTGTGACCGGCACGCCGCCGTGCGGACCGGCTTTGTCTGGCAGCACGTGTCAGGCGCGGCTCAGCAGGTCGTACACCGTCATGTGACGGTGCCGTTCGTCGAAGAGGATTGGCGCAGCCGGACCGCAGCGCTGGAACGTGGCGGACGGGCTGAATTGGACGCCGCGCTGGCGGAAGCATCGCGGCGCGAGCGCGAGAGCGGCTTCGACGTCTCTCAGCCGCCGTTGCAGCGGGTGCGGTTGATCCGGCTCGACGACAAGCGTCACTGGCTGATCTGGACCCATCACCACATCTTTGTCGACGGCTGGAGCTCGGCGCGGCTGGTTGCGGAGGTGTTTCGGCATGTGAGCGGGTGCGCACTGCCAGCCGTGCAGGGCAGCTATCGCGACTACATCGCATGGCTGCAAAGTCGCGATCACGCAGGCGCCGAAAAATTCTGGCGCGACGCTTTGGCAGAGCTCGAAACACCGACCCTGCTGGCGAATGCGCCGGCTACGAACAACAAAACATCGGAGGAGGGACACGCCAGCATTGCGCTTTCGGTGAATCCGGAGTTGACCGAACGGCTGAAGGCATCTGCGAAGCGCGAGCGGGTGACGCTCAATACGCTCGTTCAGGCGGCGTGGGCGCAGTTGTTGCGCCGGCATTCGGGGCAGGCCGCCGTCTGTTTCGGGGTGACCGTGTCGGGCCGTCCGGCTGACCTGCCGGGCTCCGAGGAGATGGTGGGCCTCTTCATCAATACGTTGCCGATTGTCGACGCACCGGGCCCGCAAGCGCGAGTCGGTGACTGGCTGCGTCAGTTGCAGGAGCAGAACCTCGCTCTGCGCGAACATGGCTGGACGCCGCTCTACGAAATCCAGCGCCTCGCTGGGCAGGCCGGGCAGGCGCTGTTCGACAGCATTCTGGTGTTCGAAAACTATCCGATCGATGAGGCGCTGCGGCGAACGGGGGAGAGCGGCCCGCGCCTGGGACGGGTGCAACATGTGACGCCGACGAATTATGCGCTGGCGGTTGCCGTGTTTGCCGGAAGCGAACGGCTCGATCTCGAGTTCAATTACGACCGCGCCCGCTTTGACGAGGTTGCCATCCGGCGCCTCCGGGACATCCTGCACGGATTGCTGGAGCGGATCGCCGCCAGTGCGGAGCGACCGATCGGCGATCTCGGATTATCCGCCGGCGATGAGGCCCGGCGAATTCTCGAATGGAGCGGTGCCGGCCGTTTGGCGGCAGGTGCTCCATATGTCGGCGTCGTCGCGCATATCGAGGCGCAAGCCGCGCGGGCGCCTTCTGCCCTTGCGATTGTGTGGGGCGACCAGCGCCTGAGCTATGGCGAATTGAACGCCCGGGCCAACCAGCTTGCGAAACGGCTTCGCCACTTCGAGGCCGGTCCGGATCGCCTGACCGGCATTGCCTTGGCGCGCAGCCCGGAAATGATGGTCGCGCTGCTGGCCGTTCTGAAAGCAGGCGGCGCCTATCTGCCGCTCGATCCGGATTATCCGGCCGAGCGGCTCGCCTACATGCTGCGCGACAGCGCGGCGACACTGGTCTTGACGCAAAGCGTGCTGCTCGAACCTCTCGCGCCGGTGCTGCGCGAGACCGGCGTCGAGGCCTGGTGCATCGACGAGCCGCAGCGGCCCGTCGGCGAAGATACAGCCAATCTGAATCTCGAGATTCATCCGGATAGTCTGGCCTACGTGATCTACACGTCGGGTTCGACCGGGACGCCGAAGGGCGTGTCGGTCTCGCATGGGCCGCTGGCGATGCATTGCGAAGCGATCGGCCGGTTGTACCGCATGACTTCGCGCGACCGCGAATTCCAGTCGGCCTCGATCAATTTCGACATTGCCCACGAGCGCTGGCTGGTGCCGCTGATGACGGGTGGCTCGCTCGTGCTGCCGTCCAGGCCAGGTCTATTGATGGACGACCTCGTCGATGAGATTGCGAGAAACTCGGTCTCGACGATCTTTCTGCCGCCAGCCTATGCGGACCAATTGAGCGCAGCGTTGCGGCAGAGTCGGCGCCGCCTTGCAATCAGAGCCTGCATTGTCGGCGGCGAGGCCTGGTCGGATAGCGGAATCAAAGCGCTCCGCCAGACCGCCGACGTCGACCTTCTGGTCAATGCTTACGGCCCGACCGAAACGGTGATCGCGCCGACAGCGTGGCTCGTCGACGACGCTGCGTTGACGCCGGGCCTGCCGGCGCCGATCGGACGGCCCGTTGGCATCAGGTCCGCCTACATCCTCGACGCCGATCTCAACATCGTGCCCGTTGGTGTCACTGGCGAGCTGTTCATCGGCGGTGTTGGGTTGGCGCGAGGCTATCTGAACCGGGGCGCGCTGACGGCGGAACGATTTATCCCGGATCCGTTCGGCGGTAGCGGCGCGCGTCTCTACCGGACCGGCGACCTTGCGCGGTGGCGGGCGGACGGCGTGATCGACTATGTCGGCCGCGCGGACCAGCAGGTGAAGATCCGCGGCTTCCGTATCGAACTGGGAGAGATCGAGGCGCGGCTGCTCGAGCAGCGCGGCGTGCGCGCCGCCGCCGTGGTGACGCGCGAGAGCAGGACCGGCCGTCAGTTGGTCGCCTATGCGAGCGGCGAGCCGACCCTTGACGGCCGCGCCTTGCGTGATGCGCTGTCGGCCAATCTGCCCGACTACATGGTGCCATCGACGATCATGGTGCTCGAGCAATTGCCGCTGACCCCCAATGGCAAGATCGACCGTCGCGCATTGCCGTCGCCGCACGAGGATGCCCAGGCACGCCGCTTCTATGAGGCGCCCGAGGACGAAATCGAGATCGCGCTGGCGAAGATCTGGGCCGAACTGCTCGGCGTCGACCTGATCGGACGCAACGATCACTTCTTCGAGCTCGGGGGGCACTCACTGCTGGCGGTGCGGGTGCTCAGCCGGGTGTCGCAGGAGATCGGCGTGTCGATCCCGGTTTCGGATCTGTTCGTTCATCCCGACCTCGCGTCATTCGCGCGCGTCGTGTCGATCAGGCTGATCGAGCAGGAGTTCGATGCCGATGAGCTCCAGGATCTGATCGCGGCGGGGCAGTGAACATGGCTGAACCATCAAAGCCAGGTTTGCGTGATCTGGATTCCGCACAGGTGAAAAAACTCCTGTCGCTGGCGAGAGACCGCGGCCGAAATGCCAGCAAGAATGGAATCGCCTCGATTCCGGCGGTGCCACGCGGCGGGCCGCTGGAATTGTCCTTTGCCCAGCAGCGGCTTTGGTTGCTGGCGCAGCTCGATGGCGCCAACGCCAACTATCACATTCGCGGCGCTTTGCAGCTTTCGGGTGATCTCGACGTCGATGCGTGGCGTCGCAGCCTTGACCGGTTGTTTGCGCGTCACGAAGCGCTGCGCAGTGTCTTTCGCGTGGTCGATGGAAAGCCTTTCGTTGAATTGCTGCCGGCCGATGAGCACCTGCCAGTGCTCGAACATGATTTGCGGCAACACCTGGATGCCGAACAGGAACTCGCGCGCTTGTGCCGTGAGGAGGCCGATACGCCGTTTGATCTCGCCGCGAGACCGTTGATCCGCGGACGCCTGATACGGACAGCGGAGAAGAAGTGTCTGTTCCTGCTCACCCAGCACCACGTCATCTCCGACGGCTGGTCGATGGGCGTGCTCGTGCGCGAGCTTGGCGCGCTTTACCGAGCCTTCACGGCGGGCCAAGACGATCCGTTGCCGCCGCTGGAAATTCAGTATCCGGACTACGCTGCCTGGCAACGGCAATGGCTGGCGGGCGAGCGGTTGCAGCGGCAGGTCGACTATTGGCGGCAGGCGCTCGCGGGCGCTGCCGCGGTGCTCGAACTGCCGACAGACCGGCCCCGCCCGCCGGTCAGGTCTCTCGCCGGCGCGTCATTGCCGATCGAGATCGACGCCGAGCTTGTGCATCGCATCAGGCTATTCTGCCAGTCGCACCGCGTGACGGCATTCATGACGGTGCTGGCAGCCTGGGCTGCGGTGTTGTCAAGATTTTCCGGGCAGACCGATCTCGTGATCGGCACGCCGACGGCAAACCGCAACAGGCGCGAAATCGAGGGCCTGGTCGGCTTCTTCGTCAACATGCTGGCGCTCCGCGTCGATTTATCGGGAGAGCCTGATGTGGCGGAGCTGCTCAGCCGCGTGCGCGCTGCAGCGCTCGAAGCTCAGGATCATCAGGATCTGCCGTTCGAGCAACTCGTCGAGATCATTCAGCCGCCGCGGCGATTGGACCATACGCCGGTCTTCCAGGTCGTGTTCGCCTGGCAGAACAACGAAGCGGCAGCACTTGAACTGCCCGGCCTCCGGGCCGAGATTGCCGATATTCCGCTGCGGCAAGTCAAGTTCGATCTCGAACTCAATCTGGGGGAGGTGGACGGCCGCATCGTCGGCGCCTTGAACTATGCAGCGGCACTGTTCGACGAAGCGACGATCAGGCGTCACAGGGACTATCTGCTGGTTTTGCTGCGGGCCATGGTCGCCGACGCGGACCAAATTGTCGACCGGATCGATATTGTCGGCCAAGAGGAACGCAAGCTCGTTCTGGACACATGGAACGAGACGGCTGCGCCATTCCCCTCGGAGCGCTGCATCCACGAGCTGTTCGCAGAGCAGGTCCGAACCGCGCCCGAAGCCACAGCATTGGTTCATGAAAGCATTCGCCTGAGCTATGGCGAACTTGATGCGAAGGCCAATCAGCTCGCACGGCACCTGATCGCATTGGGCGTCGGTCCAGATCAGCCGGTCGCGATCTGCCTGGAGCGCGGCATCGCCATGGTCGTCAGCCTGCTGGCCGTGCTGAAGGCAGGCGGCGCTTATTTGCCGCTGGATCCGGCCTATCCGGCGGAGCGGCTGCGCCAGATCGTGGAGGATGCAAAACCGAGATTGTTGATCGCTGATAGTGACGGACGCGCAATCTTCGCGAATGTCGCGTGCAAGATCGTTGATCTCGATGCGTGCGCGCCCGCCATCGCAGCGCTTACGGCTTCAGATCCAGGCGACCTTGTCACGGGACTTACGTCACGGCATCTCGCCTACATCATCTACACTTCCGGCTCCACCGGCCGGCCAAAGGGGGTGATGGTCGAGCATCGCGGCCTGGTTAATCTGGCGCTGGCACAGGGAGGGCTGTTCGAGGTTTCCCGACGCAGCCGCGTCGTGCAGTTTGCTTCGTTCAGCTTCGATGCCAGCACCTGGGAAATCGTCATGGCGCTGTGCTCGGGGGCCGAGCTGTTTCTCGTCGGCCCGCGACAGCACCGCAATACGTCGGAACTGCTCGATTTTCTCGCGGACAACGCGATTACGCACGCGACCTTGCCGCCGGCGATGCTGCAGGGGCGGGATGATCTCGACAGGCTGGCGTCGCTGCGGGTGCTCGTCCTCGCCGGCGAATTGCCCAAGGCTGAACTGATCAGGCATCTGCCGGCTAGCGTTGCCGTTTTTAACGGCTATGGGCCGACGGAAACAACGGTCTGTGCTACCAGTTGGCTGCGGCCGGCGGGCTTTGATGGCGATGTCGTCCCGATCGGTCGGCCGCTTCCCAATACGCGAACCTATCTGTTGGATAGATTCGGTGCACCTGTGCCGTTGGGGGCGACCGGCGAAATCTACATCGGCGGGGCAGGAGTAGCCCGCGGGTATCTCAATCGCGCCGACCTGACGGCGGAACGTTTCGTGCGGGATCCCTTCATTGGCGACGCTAACGCGCGGATGTATCGCAGCGGCGATCTCGGACGCTACCTGCCGGACGGCAACATCGCGTTCCTCGGCCGCAACGATCATCAGGTCAAGATTCGCGGCTTTCGCATTGAATTGGGCGAGATCGAATTTCGTATTCATGAGCACGCCGGCGTGACCGATGCGGTGGTGCTGGCGCCGCGGGATCACAGCGGTGATCCGCGGCTGGTCGCCTATGTGGCCGCGAAGGACGACGGCGTGAAGCGTGATGCCGGTGAATTTGCGGCTGCGATGCGCAATCACCTCCGTGAGCGCTTGCCGGACTACATGGTGCCGTCGGCGTTCGTGCGCCTGGATACACTGCCGCTGACGCCGAACGGCAAGGTCGATCGCAAAGCGCTGCCCGCGCCGGAGGATGATGCCTTTGCAAGGCGCAGTTTTGAGCCGCCGCAAGGGGAGACCGAGGAGATCGTTGCAAAGATCTGGACCGAGCTGCTCGGCGTCGACCGGATCGGACGCAACGATCACTTCTTTGAACTGGGTGGCCACTCGCTGCTTGCGGTCCGCATGCTGGAACGCTTGCAGCGGCATTCGCTCCGCGCCGACGTGCGCGCGCTGTTCGCCAATCCCGTGCTCGCTGATTTCGTCGCCAGCCTCAATGGCGGCGTCGGCGCGGCTGTTCCGCCCAATCTGATCACGCCGCAGACGACGGCAATTACGCCTGAGCTATTGCCATTGATCGTCTTGAAGCAATCCGACCTCGACAGCATCGTGGCCAAGGTTCCCGGGGGCGTAGCTAACATCCAGGATATCTACGGGCTATCGCCGCTTCAGGATGGCATCCTGTTTCACCATCTGCTGTCGAAGCAGGGCGATCCATATTTGCTGGTCGGCCAGATGGCGTTTGCCAGCCGTGACCTGCTCGACCGCTATCTCGCTGCCGTTCAACAGGTGATCGATCGTCACGACATTCTCCGCACGTCCATTGCATGGGATGGGCTGTCCGCTCCGGCGCAAGTGGTTTGGCGGTGCGCTTCTGTGGTCGTCACTGAAGTCGTGCTGGACCGCGAAAGCCCTGCGCATGAGCAGCTTGCGCGACGTTTCGACCCGCGCCGTAACCGGATCGATCTCGGCCAGGCGCCGCTGCTGCGGTTTGCGGTCGCGCGCGATCCCGGCAAGGAGCGCTGGCTGCTCTTGGTACTGCTGCATCATTTGATCGGCGATCACTCCACCCTGGAGGTAATGCACGACGAAGTGCAGAAAATATTGTCCGGACGCGGTCATGAGCTTCCGGCTCCGTATCCGTTCCGAAATCTGGTGGCGCAGTCGCGCGGATCGGCGGCGATTGCGGAGCACGAGCGCTTCTTCCGCAGCATCCTGGCCGATATCGATGAACCGACCACGCCGTTTGGGCTGGATCGCGTGCACGGCGACGGTGGTGGCATGGCGGAAGCGCGGCGAACGCTGCCGGAACAGCTCAATGCACGGCTCCGCGCTCTGGCGCGGCGGCTGGGGGTGAGCCTTGCCAGCCTCTGTCATCTCGCGTGGGGACAGGTGGTGGCGCGAAGCAGCGGGCGTGAGCGCGTCGTGTTCGGCACGGTTCTGTTCGGCCGTATGCATGCGGGCGCCGGTGGCGATCGCACCATGGGATTGTTCATCAACACATTGCCGCTGCGGCTCGATCTCGATGACAGCGCGGTTGAGGACAGTGTTCGTCATGCGCACGCAAGCTTGGCCGAGTTGATGGCGCATGAACATGCCTCGCTGGCGCACGCGCAACGATGCAGCGGTGTCGCCGCGCCGGCGCCCCTGTTCAGCTCGATCCTCAACTACCGGCACAATGCGATGCCGGCGGCTTCGTCCACGGGGCAGGGCGGCGCAAGCCTGCACGGCGTCGAGTGGCTCGGCGGCGAAGAGCGCACCAACTATCCCTTGATGATGGCGGTCGAGGATTATGGCCAGGCGCTCGGCTTGACCGCTCAAGTCGTCCATCCGCTCTCGGCCGATCGCATCTGCGCCTTGATGCAGCAGGCGCTCGATCAATTGGCTGAGGCGCTGGAGCGCGCGCCTCGCTCTCCGGTGCGACAACTGGATGTTCTGCCTTCCGAAGAGCGTGGGCTTTTGCTCGAGACGTGGAACCGGACGCCCGCGCGATATCGACGAGATCGCTCGTTCATCGAGCAGTTCGAGGCGCAGGTCCGCCAATCTCCCAACGGGATCGCGCTGGTGTTTGGCGATGAGGCATTGAGCTACGGCGCGTTGAACGTGCGCGCCAACTGGCTGGCGCGGCGATTGCGCGATCGCGGCGTCGGAACCGACGTGGTGGTCGGGCTCGCGCTCGACCGCGGCGTCGAGATGATGGTCGCGCTATTTGCGGTGTTGAAGGCGGGCGCCGCGTATCTGCCGCTCGATCCGGACTACCCGGCGGAGCGGCTGGCGCACATGCTGCGCGACAGCGGCGCTGCACTGGTGCTGACGCAGCGGACGCTGCTGGAACAGTTCGCTCCCGTGCTGGAGGAGACCGGCGCCGAGGCGTGGCTGCTCGACGAGAACGATGGTGGCGAGAGCGGTGATGCGGCGAATCTCGGCATCGCCGTCCACCCCGAAAGCCTCGCCTATGTGATCTACACCTCCGGCTCGACCGGCCTGCCCAAGGGCGTGATGATCCGCCATGACGCCGTGACAAACTTTTTGGCGACCATGACGGAGCAGCCGGGCATGACGGCCAAGGATCGCGTGCTCGGCCTGACCTCGCTGTCGTTCGACATTGCGGTGCTGGAACTGTGGCTGCCGCTGACGATCGGCGCGCGGGTGGTGCTGGCCGATCGCGCCGCCGCGCATGATCCGTCGCGCCTCAAGGCCATGGTGGCCAAGCACGGCGTCACCATGATCCAGGCGACGCCGTCGACCTGGCGGATGCTGCTCGATCACGACGGCCCATCGCTGCCAAGCTGCCGCGTGCTGTGCGGCGGCGAGGCCTTGCCGCCGGACCTGGCGCGGCGGCTGGTGGCGCAGGCCGGCGAGGTCTGGAATCTGTATGGCCCGACCGAAACCACGGTGTGGTCGGCCCGCCACCGCCTCGATGCCAAAGACGACCGTCCCGTTTTGGGCGGACCGATCGGCAACACCACGCTGCATATCCTCGACAACGACCTCAATCTCGCGCCGGTTGGCGTCGCGGGCGAGCTCTATATCGGCGGCGCGGGACTTGCGCGCGGCTACTGGCGGCGCGGCGCGCTGACCGCGGAGCGCTTCATCCCCGATCCGTTCGGCAAATCAGGCGCGCGGCTCTACCGCACCGGCGACGTGGCGCGATGGCGCGCCGACGGGGTGATCGAATATATCGGCCGCGCCGACCACCAGGTGAAGATCCGCGGTTTTCGCATCGAGCTCGGCGAGATCGAGGCCCGGCTGCTCCAACAGGCTGGCGTGCGCTCGGCGGTGGTGGTGGCGCGCGAGATTGGCGCTGCCCGCCAGCTCGTCGGCTATGTCAGCGGCGACGCGTCGCTGGATGCAGCCAAGCTCAAGACCGCGCTGTCGTCAACGCTGCCGGACTACATGGTGCCGCCACGGATCGTGGTGCTGGACCGGCTGCCGCTGACACCGAACGGCAAGATCGACCGCAAGGCGCTGCCGGCGCCCGATCAGCTTGCGACATCAACCGAGCATGTGGCACCGCGCACACCGGCAGAAGTGGTCCTGGCCGCGATCTGGGCCGACTTGCTGCGCCAGCCCAATATCGGCGTCACCGACAACTTCTTCGAGCTCGGCGGCGACTCTCTCATCGCCGTCCAGCTCGTCAGCCGCATCAAGCGCGATCTCGGCCACGACCTGCCGCTTAACCGCCTCTTTGAAATGACGACCGTCGAGACGATGGCCGCTGCCCTTGCCCCGGAGATCCAGGTCGACAAGCGCGGCGACGACATCGCCGCGATGCTCGACATGTTGAAGGAAGTCGAACTTTCCGATGAATGATATCGCCGCCACGCAGAAGCAGCAGCTTCGTGACATCTCGCAACGCTTGATGCGTCTTGATGCCGGCAAGCAACAAGCGTTCCTGACGCAGCTCGCGGCGAAGGGCGTCAATCTCGCCATGCTGCCGATTGCGCGCCAGGAGAAAACGCGGGCACCGCTTTCCTTTGCGCAATCGCGCCTCTGGTTCTTTTGGCGGATGGATCCGGACAGCGCCGCCTATAACATATCGGCGACGGTGCGGGTGCGAGGGCAGCTTCAACGGCGCGCCCTGCAGCAGGCCTTCGATGCGCTGGTCGCCCGTCACAGCGCACTTCGTACGGTGTTTCGGCAGCAGGGCAGGGAAGCCGAGCAGGTCGTGCTCGACCCGCAACCGTTCACGTTGCGGCATGTATTGCTCGATGGCGATGACCGCGAGCAGCAGGCATATCTGCTGGCGCGGCAGGAAGGATCGCTGCCGTTCGATCTCGAAGCCGGCCCGCTGATGCGCGCCGCGTTGCTGAGGCTGGAAGAAGACGACCATCTCCTTGTCGTCAGCCTGCATCACATCGTGGCCGATGGCTGGTCGATGGGCGTGCTGGTCGACGAGTTCTGGCGCTTGTATGCGGCGTTCGCAGGCGGCGAGGCGCCGGCTTTACCGGAGCCCGATATTGAATATGCCGACTATGCCTGTTGGCAGCGGCTCTGGATGAGCGCTGTCGATGGCGAGCGCCAGGTCAATTACTGGACGGCGCGCTTGAACGATCCGGCGGTGCTGCAGCTTCCAATCGATCGGGCGCGGCCGGCGGTTCCTGATCTCGCCGGCGCCGCGCTCCGCATGACGTTCGATCCGGCGCTCGCCGAGGGCTTGCGCGCGCTGGCGCGCCGGCATCGGACCACGCTGTTCGTCGTCCTGCTGGCGAGCTTCAAACTGCTCCTTTATCGCTACACCGGCCAGTCCGACATCAGCGTCGGCGTGCCGGTCGCCAATCGCCATCGCGATGAGACTCGCGGCGTGATCGGGCTGTTCGTCAACACCCAGGTGCTCCGCACGCAGCTCGACGGTCGCGCGACGATCGCTGACTTCATCGCTGCCGTTCATTCGGCCACGATCGAAGCGCAGGAGAACCAGGACTTTCCGTTCGAGCGGTTGCTGGAGATACTGCAGCCAAAGCGCAGCTTGAGTCAGAACCCGCTCTTTCAGGTGCTCTACAACCATCAGCGCCGGCGCGTGTCGGGCAATCCGCCCGTCCGCACCGGCCTGCAGATCGAGAAGCTCGACGCCGAAGTCGATACAGTGAAGTTCGACCTGGCGCTCGACAGCGAAGAGGGACCGACAGGCGAGATCCGCGCGATCGTTACCTATGCAACCGCGCTGTTCGAGCCGGCCACGATCGAACGCCTTGCGTCGCATTGGATCACGATCCTGAACACGATGGTTCAGGACGCCGCGCAGTCGGTCGCCGGCATGGCACTGCTTTCAGCGCAGGAAGTGGCCACGCTCCGCGAGTGGAACGGCGCGGGTGCCGGGATGGGCGCGTCGTTTACGCCGGTGCACCAAACGGTCGCGCGGCTGGCCACGGAAACACCTGACGCGCCGGCGCTTATCTTTGGCGACGATGTAATCTCCTATGCCGAGCTTGACCGTCGTGCCAATCGGCTGGCACATCGCCTGATCCGCTTGGGCGTCAGTCCTGCCGATCTGGTCGGTATCTCGGCGCGGCGCTCGCCATTCCTCGTGGTAGCGCTGTTGGCCATATTGAAGACCGGCGCGGCCTATCTGCCGCTCCATCCCGAGCATCCGGCAAAACGACAGGTCGGGACCATGCACGACGCCGGCGTGCGCTTCGTGCTGGTTGATTTGGAAGGCTCGGCACTCACTGCGCTTCCGTCGGGGATCGCGGCTGTCCCGCTCGACGCAAGCGATCTCGGCCAAGAGTCGGAGAACGATCCCGGCATTGCCGTCGAAGCAACAAGCCTTGCCTATGTGATCTACACCTCTGGCTCCACCGGCATCCCGAAGGGAGTAGCCGTCGAGCACGGGCCGTTTGCGATGCATTGCGAGGTGACCGCCGGACTCTACGACATGGACCGGTACTCGCGCGAACTGCACTTCCTGTCTTTTACCTTTGACGGCGCCCATGAGCGGCTCTGGACGGCGCTGACTTGCGGCGCGGCGCTCGTGATGCGCGACGAGAATCTGTGGTCGGCCGAACAGACGCTCGACGTTCTGCGCGAGCAGCGCGTCACCAACGCGGGCTTTCCGCCGGCCTATTTGCAGCAGCTCGCCGACTTCGCGGCGTGGCGCGGCGATCCGCCGCCGGTCGGGCTTTACTCGTTCGGCGGCGAGGCCATGCCGAAGGCAGGCTTCGACAAGGTCAAGCGCGCGCTCAAGCCGCGGACATTGATCAACGGCTACGGCCCGACTGAAACGGTGGTGACGCCGCTGGTCTGGAAGGTCGATGCCAGCGAAGAGATCGAAGGCAACTATGCGCCCATCGGCCGTCCCGTGGGACGCCGCTCGGCTTATATTCTGGATGGTGACCTGAACATCGTGCCGGTCGGCGTGACCGGCGAATTGTTCATTGGCGGCGAGGGACTGGCGCGAGGCTATTGGCGGCGCGCCGAACTGACGGCCGAGAGATTCATCCCCGATCCCTTTGGCGCGCCCGGCGCGCGGCTATATCGCACCGGCGATTTGGCGAGATGGCGCCCCGATGGCGTGATCGAGTATGTCGGACGCTTCGATCACCAGGTGAAAATCCGCGGCTTCCGGATCGAGCTCGGCGAAATCGAGGCGTGGCTGATGCGCCAGCCGGGCGTGCGATCGGTGGTGGTCGTTGCCCGTGAAGTCGGCGTAACCAGCCAACTGGTCGGCTATGTCGCCGGCGAGGCTGCGTTCGATGAAGCGGCAATGCGCGCGGCCCTTTCGGACGAACTGCCCGATTACATGGTGCCGGCCCGTATCGTGAAGCTTGAGCGGCTGCCGCTCACCGCGCACGGCAAGGTAGACCGCGCAGCGCTGCCGGCGCCCGATGCGCAAGCTACTGCGGGCGGACATGTCGCGCCGCGCACCGCGACCGAGGCGACGCTTGCGGCGATCTGGGCCGAGCTGCTCGGCCAGCCGCTCATTGGCATTGACGACAATTTCTTCGAGCTCGGCGGCGATTCCATCATCTCGCTGCAACTGGTCGGTCGCGCCCGGCAGGCGGGCCTCGTGATCGAACCGCGTGACGTTTTCCGGCACCAGACCTTGCAGGAGCTGGCGTGGGCCGCGCGCGTCGAACGGCCGGTGGAAGAGGCGGCTCCGGAGAAAGACCTCGACGGCAGCGAACATCCGCTGTTGCCGATCCAGGCGCGGTTCTTCAGCGAAGATGCCGGCGAGCGTCATCACTGGAACCAGGCCGTCCTCTTGATGCCGAAGTCGCGGCTGGATTGGGCGAGCGTTGAGCGCGCCGTCGCCGCCGTCGTCGCGCATCACGATGCCTTGCGTCTTGGCTTTAGGGAAGTCGATGGCGCTTGGCGCGCAATCTATGGCGCCGCGCCGGCAGCTTCGGAGTTGTTGTGGATTCGGAGCGGCATCCGCGATGCAGCCGAGGTGACGGCCGTCGCTTCTGCCGCCCAGGTGAGCCTGTCGCTGGCAGGACCGCTGCTGCGCGTGGTCGGCATGGATCTCGTCGACGGCAGCCAGCGGCTTCTGATCGTGGTGCACCATCTCGTCATCGACGGCGTGTCGTGGCGCGTGCTGCTCGAAGACTTTGCTGCGGCTTACGGGCAGTTTCGGCAAGGCACAGCGTCGTTCGCGCTGGCGAGGAGCCAATCCTATGCATCCTGGGGCGCGCGGTTGCAGGCATATAGCGGCGCCGAAGAGCTTTCTGCCGAGTTGCCCTATTGGCTCGAACGAGGTTCGCGCGCCGATCTGCCCTGCGACGACGATCATGATGGGATCGACCGGGTTGCCGAGGGTGAGGAAATTCTGCTGGCATTCGATGCCGGGCTGACGACGCGGCTGCTCAAGGAAACACCGTCCGCCTACCGGACCCAGGTCAACGATCTGCTGCTGGCGGCATTGGCGCGGGCGGTATCGCGCTGGAGCGGAATTGAGGATGTTGCCGTCGAGCTCGAAGGGCACGGCCGCGAGGACATCTTCGCTCGCGTAGACATTTCCCGCACGGTCGGCTGGTTCACCACCGCCTTCCCTGTGCGCTTGCCGGGCGGCTCCGGCGACGACGCTTCGCTGATCAAATTCGTCAAGGAGGAGCTTCGGGCGATTCCCGCCCGCGGACTGGGTTACGGCGTATTGCGCCATCTCGGCACCGAGGCGCAGCGCCATGCGCTCGGCGCGCTGCCCGAGCCGCGCATCGTTTTCAACTATCTCGGCCAGTTTGATTCCAGCGTGGGTGAGGGCACACCGTTCAGGATCGCTCCTGAGAGCGCCGGGCCGTCGCGCAGCGACAGCGCGCCGCTTGGCCGCTGGCTGAGCATCAACGGCCAGGTGCGGGAAGGCCAGCTACGGCTGTCGTTCAGCTACGGCCGCAGGCGTTACCGGCGAGCCACGATCGAACGCCTCGCAGAACATTATGCCGCGGCGCTGAGAGAACTCGTCGACCATTGCACAAGCGGCGCTCGCGGCATCACGCCATCGGACGTCGCATTGTCGAATTTGAGTCAAGCCGATCTCGATCTCCTGGGCGCGACGATCGATTGCCGCGACATCGAAGACATCTATCCGCTGTCGCCGATGCAGCAGGGCATGCTTTTCCACGCACTGCGCGACGGAGAAAGCGGCAACTACGTCAACCAGGTCGGTCTCGAAGTGCGAGGTCTCGATGCCGGCAGGTTGCGTGCAGCCTGGCACGAGGTGAGCGGGCGTCACGCGGTGCTGCGGACCGGCTTTGCCTGGCGCGAACTGTCAGGCGCGGCACAGCAAGTGGTCTATCGCCATGTGACGCTTCCATTCGTGGAAGAAGACTGGCGCGAGCAGGCCGCAGCCATGGACCGCGGCGAACGCGAGGCGGCGCTGGCGAAGGCGTCGCAGGCCGAGCGCGCCAGGGGATTCGACCTGTCGCAGGCGCCTTTGCAGCGCGTGCGGCTGATCCGGCTTGACGAAAGCCGCCACTGGCTGATCTGGACGCATCATCATATCCTGCTAGACGGCTGGAGCTCGGCGCGGCTGGTGGCCGAGATACTGCAACACGAACGCGGCCATCGTTTACCCGCCGTACAGGGCCGCTACCGCGACTACATCGCCTGGCTGCAACGGCAGGACCGCGACGCGTCCGGGACGTTCTGGCGCACCGCATTGGCGGAACTGGATGAGCCGGGTTTCCTGGCGGATACGCTGGGAGGACCTGCGGCCTCCGGTGCATCCGGCCATGGTTCGCTCGACCTGCTTCTCACTGCCGATCTGACTGCAAAGCTGCACGCATTTACAAAGCGCGAGCGCGTCACGCTGAACACCCTGTTGCAGGGCGCATGGGCGCAATTGTTGCGCCGTCATACCGGCCGGCGCGTGGTCTGCTTCGGCGCGACGGTATCGGGCAGGCCGGCAGAGATCGGCGGGTCCGAGGACATGGTGGGCCTGTTCATCAACACGCTACCGGTTGTGGATCGGGCAAACCCGCAAACCGATGTTGGTGCATGGCTGCGGGACCTGCAGGAACGCAACATCGATTTGCGCGATCACGGCTGGATGCCGCTCTACGAGATCCAGCGCCTCGCCGGACGATCCGGCCGGCCGCTGTTCGACAATATCCTGGTGTTCGAGAACTATCCGATCGATCAGGCCTTGCGCGGCGAGAACGAAAGCGGTCGCCGTTTCGGGCGGGTCGAGCAGGTCTCGATCACCAACTATGCGCTGACGGTAGCGGTATTCGCCAAGGCCGACGGCATCAATCTCGGCTTCCGCTATGACCGAGCCCGGTTCAATGAAGGCCAGGTCAGATATCTGCAGCTCACGCTGTCGCGGCTCCTTGCCGAGATCGTCGCGGATGCCTCCCGACCGCTGGGTGAGCTCAGCGGGCTCGTCGCCGATGAGACGCGGAAGGTGCTCGGCTGGAGCGGTGGCTTTGCCAAGGTTCCGAATGTTGCCAATAGTATCGTCGCTCAGATCGAGGCTCGTGCGGCTGCTTCGCCATCCGCTATTGCGTTGGTATTTGGCGACCAGCAGGTCAGCTACGAGGATTTGAACGCTCGCGCCAATTGTCTGGCAAGGCGGCTACAAGCCCACGGAATCGGCCACGACCGGTTGGTCGGGCTGGCACTGGAGCGCAGCGTCGAACTGATCGTCGGTGTTCTCGCCGTGCTGAAAGCCGGCGGAGCCTATCTGCCGCTCGATCCCGATTATCCGCCGGACCGTCTTCTGCACATGCTGCGCGATAGCGGAGCCGCGCTGGTGCTGACGCAAAGCCGGCTGCTGGATCGTCTCGAGCGCGCAATTGCGAGCGCGTCCGTTGAAGCCTGGGCTATAGAAGGAGAAAGCGAGACTTGGGCAGGAGAGCCGGCTTGCAATCTCGACGTAGCGCTCCATGCCGACAGCCTAGCCTATGTGATGTACACGTCGGGATCGACGGGCATGCCGAAGGGCGTGGCGTGCTCGCACGGTGCGCTGGCTGCGCGGCTTGGCTGGATGCAGGCGGAATATCGCCTCGATGCCGGCGAGACCTTGCTGCAGAAAACGCCGTTCAGCTTCGACGTCTCGGTCTGGGAGATCCTGTGGCCGCTGGCGACCGGCGCACGGCTTGCGATCGCGGCGCCGGGCGCGCATCGGGAGCCGCGGCTTCTCGTCGATGTCATCGTCGCCCATGAGGTGACGACGCTGCATTTCGTGCCGCAGATGCTCGAACATTTTGTTGCCGAGCCCGAAGCGGAGCGCTGCGTCACCCTCAAGCGGCTATTTTCCGGCGGCGAAGCCTTGCCGGCGGAATTGAAGACGCGTGCGCTCGCAGCCTTCCCCAACGTGCGCTTCGACAATCGCTACGGTCCGACCGAAGCCTTGATCAATGCCACGTTCTGGAACTGTCGCGACGATGGCGCGGCGCGGGTGCCGATCGGACGGCCGATCCCGGGTACGGTCATTCGTATCCTCGATACCGATCTGAATATGGTCCCGGCCGGCGTGACCGGTGAATTGTTCATTGGCGGAGCAGGGCTGGCGCGGGGCTACTGGCGACGTCAGGCGCTGACGGCGGAACGCTTCCTTCCCGATCCCTTCGGCGGCCCTGGCGCGCTTCTATATCGAACGGGTGATTTGGCGCGTTGGCGCGCCGATGGGGCGATCGAGTATGTCGGGCGGTCCGATCACCAGATCAAGATTCGCGGATTCCGCATCGAGCTCGGCGAGATCGAGGCACGGCTGCTTGAGCAGCCCGGTGTCCGCTCCGCGGTGGTGGTGGCGCGCGAGGTCGGATTCGGCCGCCAGCTCATCGGTTACGTCAGCGGCGCGAGTGAACTGGAGGAACAGGTGCTGCGGACGGTGCTGTCGGCCGTTCTGCCCGATTACATGGTGCCGTCGCGGATCGTGGTGCTGGAGCGGCTGCCGCTGGCGCCGAACGGCAAGATCGACCGCCAGGCGCTTCCGGCGCCCGACGCTGCGTCCACGGCTGCGCAGTACGAGGCGCCGCGCACGCCGGCCGAACTGGCGCTGGCGGCGATCTGGGCCGAACTGCTCGGCCGGCCTGCTGTCGGCCTCGCCGACAATTTCTTCGAGCTCGGCGGCGATTCGATCATCTCGCTGCAGATGGTGAGCCGGGCCCGCCGCGCCGGTTACCTGATCGAACCGCGTGATGTGTTTCGGCATCAGACGCTGGAAGCGCTGGCGCTCGCGGCACGCACCGAGCAGCGCAGCGAAACGCTTGCCGATCAGGGGCAGGTCACCGGCCCGCATTCGCTGCTGCCGATCCAGGCGCGGTTCTTTGCAGAGGACGCAGGAAAGCGCGATCACTGGAACCAGGCGGTGCTGCTGCGGCCGAAGGATCGTCTCGACTGGGAAATGATGCGGCGCGCGCTAGCGGCCGTCGTCGACCATCATGACGCGCTGCGGCTTCGCTTCGAGGAAGTCGAAGGAACGTGGCGCGCGGAGCACGGCGCCGCACCCGCCGCCGCGGATTTGCTTTGGATCCGAAGCGCGGTCGACGGCGAAGCTGTGACGGCGTTGGCAGCATCAGTGCAGGCAAGTCTTTCGATATCGAGGGGACCGCTGCTGCAGGCGGTCGGGATCGACGTCGCCGATGGCACTCAGCGTTTTCTGATCGTGATCCATCATCTGGTGGTCGACGGCGTGTCATGGCGGGTCCTGCTGGAAGACATCGCTGCCGCGTACGTGCAGCTAATGAACCGCGACGCGGCGGTTGCGCTTCCGCCGAAGAGCCATGCCTATGCAGTGTGGGGCAAGCGGCTGCAAGATTATGCAGGGTCGCCCGAATTGGCGATTGAACTTTCCTATTGGATCGATCGCCGTGCGAATGCGGATATTCCCTGCGATGACGAGCATGGCGGCATCGACTATGTCGCCGATGCCGACGAGGTCTTGCTCACGTTCGAGCGGGAATTGACGCAACGCCTGCTGACGGATGCGCCGTCCGCCTATCGGACGCAGATCAACGATCTTCTTCTTGCCGGCCTTGCACGCGCTGTCTGGCAATGGAGCGGACTGCACGACGTGCTGGTCGAGCTGGAGGGCCACGGCCGCGAGGACCTGTTCGGCGATCTCGACATTTCGCGCACCGTCGGCTGGTTCACCACCGCCTTTCCCGTGCGGCTGGCTGGCGGGTCACAGGATCCCTCGTCACTCATCAAGACCGTGAAGGAGGAACTTCGCGGCATACCCGGCCGGGGACTCGGTTATGGCATATTGCGCTATCTCGGCTCGGAGGAGCAGCGCGCGGCGTTGTCTGACGTTGCCGAGCCGAAGATTGTCTTCAACTATCTCGGCCAGATCGACGGCGGCGTCGAAGACGTGGCATTGTTTGCCATGGCATCGGAAAGCGCCGGTCCCTCACGTGACGCATCGAGCCCGTTGCGGCGCTGGCTCAGCGTGAATGGCACCGTGCGCGAAGGCCAGTTGCGGCTTTCGTTTGGCTTCGGTCGCAAGCGCTATCGGCGCGAGACGATCGAGCGACTGGCTGGGTTGTACGAGGTGACGCTGCGCGAACTGGTCGATCACTGCACCAGCGGCGCCTGCGGCGTGACGCCGTCGGACGTGGCACTGTCGGGCCTTGGCCAGGCTGATCTCGACAGGCTGGAATTGGATTGGCGAGAGATCGAGGACATCTATCCGTTGTCGCCGATGCAGCAGGGCATGCTGTTCCATGCCATGCACGACGGCGAGAGTGGGCTTTACGTCAATCAGGTCGCAGCGGAAGTGCGCGGCCTCGATGCCGGAAAGTTCCATCGCGCCTGGCAGGCGGTCAGTGATCGCCATGCGGTGCTGAGAACTGGCTTCGTCTGGCGCGATCTTTCCGGCTCGCCGCAACAGATCGTCTATCGGCGTGCTGAGGTGCCGTTCGTCGAGGAGGACTGGCGCGCGCGGGCCGCGGCGTCCGAGCCGTCCCAGTTGGAGGCTGCGCTGGGCGAAATTTCGCTGCGCGAACGGGTCGAAGGGTTCGACCTGTCTAAGCCGCCCCTGCAGCGGGTGCGGCTGATCCGGCTCGGAGAAGATCGTCATTGGCTGATCTGGACGCACCATCACATCCTTCTCGACGGATGGAGCTCGGCGCGACTGATCGCCGAGGTGATGCAGCACAATGGTGACGGCCGGCTGCCTGCATTGCAGCGCCGCTATCGCGACTACATCGGTTGGCTGCAGAGCCGGGATAGCGATGAATCGGCGGCGTTCTGGCGCAATGCGATGGCAAAGCTGGAAGAGCCGAGCTTCCTGGCAGGCGGTTCGACCGAACATGCAGACGCGGAGGTGCCTGGTCACGGCATGCTCGCGCTGGAGTTGGATGTTGCCGCGACCGAACGCCTGCAGCAATTTGCTGCGCGCGAGCGTGTGACGCTGAACACGCTGGTGCAAGCGGCTTGGGTGCAACTGTTACGGCAACATGCAGGGCAGGGAACGGTTTGCTTCGGCGTCACCGTATCAGGCAGGCCGCCGGAATTGACGGGCGCCGAGGATATGGTGGGCCTGTTCATCAACACCTTGCCTGTTATCGACGATGTCGGTCCGCAGCAGAAAGTCGGCGCATGGCTGCGCGAGCTGCAGGATCGCAATCTGACCTTGCGCGAATACGGCTGGACGCCGCTCTACGAGATCCAGCGCCTGGCGGGACGTTCCGGGCGGCCGCTGTTCGACAGCATCCTGGTGTTTGAGAATTACCCGGTCGACCGCGCGCTGATGGGGAAAAATGGACAGATCCGTGTCGGCGAGACCAGGATCGTCGAGACCAGCAACTATCCGCTGTTCGCCAGTGTCGGCCTCGATGACCGGTTGCGGCTGGTCTTCAACTATCAGCGCAGGCATTTCGATGAGGCGCAGATCGCGCGGCTGCAGCGCGCCTTTGTGCGGCTGATGGAGGCGTTGAGCGCCGATGCCGAGCGGCCCGTCGGCATGATCGCGGCCGGCGACCCGGCTGATGATGCGCTGCTCTCCCGGGCGAACGACACGCGCTGCGATGCGCCGCGCCGGGGAGTTGTCGAGCAGTTCGAGGCACAGGTTCGCCAATGTCCCGACGCGATCGCGCTGGTGTTTGGCGATAAGGAGCTGAGTTATCGCGCATTGAACGCTCGCGCCAATCGGCTGGCGCGGCGGCTGCGCGATCGCGGTGTTGAAACGGACGTGGTGGTGGGGCTCGCGCTCGATCGCGGCCTCGAAATGATGGTCGCGCTGCTCGCGGTATTGAAAGCGGGCGGGGCGTATCTGCCGCTCGATCCGGATTACCCGGCGGAGCGGCTGGCGCACATGCTGCGCGACAGCGGCGCGGCGCTGGTGCTGACGCAGCGGACGCTGCTGGAACAGTTTGCTGCGGTGCTGGAGGAGACCGGCGCCGAGGCGTGGCTGCTCGACGAGCAGCAGCACGGAGATGGCGAGAGCGGTGATGCGGCGAATCTCGACGTCACCGTCCATCCCGAGAGCCTTGCTTATGTGATCTACACTTCCGGCTCGACGGGCCTGCCCAAGGGCGTGATGGTCCGCCATGACGCCGTGACGAACTTCTTGGCGACGATGGCGGAGCGACCGGGCCTTGCGCGCGAGGATCGCGTGCTCGTCTTGACCTCGCTGTCGTTCGACATTGCGGTGCTGGAACTGTGGCTGCCGCTCACGATCGGGGCATGCGTGGTGCTGGCCGATCGCGCCGCCGCGCATGATCCGGCCCGGCTGAAGGCTATCATGGCGAAGCACGGCGTCACCATGATCCAGGCGACGCCATCGACCTGGCGGATGCTGCTCGACCATGACGGCCCATCGCTGCCAAGCTGCCGCGCGCTGTGCGGCGGCGAGGCCTTGCCGCCTGACTTGGCGCGGCGGCTGATCGCGCAGGCCGGGGAAGCCTGGAACCTGTACGGCCCGACCGAGACCACGGTGTGGTCGGCCCGCCACCGCCTCGATGCCAAGGACGATCGTCCGCTGCTGGGCGGACCGATCGGCAACACCACGCTGCATATTCTGGACAACGACCTCAATCTCGCGCCGGTTGGCGTCGCGGGCGAGCTCTATATCGGCGGCGCGGGGCTTGCGCGCGGCTACTGGCGACGCGGCGGGTTGACCGCGGAGCGCTTCATCCCCGATCCGTTCGGCGCGCCAGGGGCACGGCTGTATCGCACCGGCGACGTGGCACGGTGGCGCGCCGATGGGGTGATCGAATATATCGGCCGCGCCGATCACCAGGTGAAGATCCGCGGTTTCCGGATCGAGCTCGGCGAGATCGAGGCGCGGCTTCTCGAACAGGACGGCGTGCGGTCGACGGTGGTGGTAGCGCGCGAGGTCGGCGCTTCACGTCAACTCGTCGGCTATGTCAGCGGCGAAACGTCGCTGGATGCAGCCAAGCTCAAGACCGCGCTGTCGTCACTGCTGCCGGACTACATGGTGCCGCCACGGATCGTGGTGCTGGACCGGCTGCCTTTGACACCGAACGGTAAGATCGACCGCAAGGCGCTGCCGGTACCGGACCAGTTCGCGACATCAACCGAGCGCGTCGCACCGGGCACGCCGGCAGAAGCGGCGCTCGCCGCGATCTGGGCCGATCTGCTCAAACAGCCCAACGTCGGCGTCACCGACAACTTCTTTGAGCTCGGTGGCGACTCGATCATCTCGCTGCAGATGGTGAGCCGCGCGCGCCGCGAAGGAGTATCGATCGAGCCGCGCGATGTCTTCCGGCACCAGACGATCGAAGCATTGGCCGCGTTGTCCCGCGACGTCAGCCCGAACAATGACATTCCGGCACCAACGCGCGGCTCGCTGTCGGGCTTGACCAGCGAACAGCTCGAACGGCTCGATCTGGACTGGAGCCGCATCGAGGACATCTATCCGCTGTCGCCGATGCAGCAGGGCATGCTGTTCCACAGCCTGCGCGATGCCGGCAGCGGCGTTTACGTCAACCAGGTCAGCGTCGAAATCCGCGGACTTGATGCGGAGCGTCTCGGGAGAGCATGGCGCGAGGTGACCGTACGCCATCAGATGCTTCGGACCGGATTTCTGTGGCGCGAGCTTGCCGGGTCTCCGTTGCAAGCCGTCTATCGTGACGCCGTCGCGCCGTTCGAACAGGAGGACTGGCGCGGGCAAGCGATCGACAACGACCGGATTGCGGCGGCGCTTGCCGGCGAACGCGCCGCCGAGTTCGATCTCTCCGCGCCCCCGTTGCAGCGCGTGCGGCTGCTGCGCCTCGAGGACAATCTCTATCGGCTGATCTGGACCTATCATCACATCCTGATGGACGGATGGAGTTCGGCAAGGTTCGTCGGGGAAGTGCTGGAATGCTATTATGGCGGCGTGCCCACGGCGAACCCGACGCGCTACCGCGACTACATCGCCTGGCTGCTGGCGCAGGACGCCAAGGGTGCCGAAGCTTTCTGGCGCGAACAGCTCAAGAGCTTCGAAGAGCCGACGCAACTGGCGGACGCTTTCGGTGCTCGCCGCCATGATGCATCCGGCCACGAGCGCTGCTACACGCGGCTCGGAGAGACGGCGACCGCGGAGCTGAAAGCATTCGCGCGCCGTGAGCGGATCACGCTCAATACCGTCGTTCAAGGCGTATGGGCGTTGCTGCTGCAACGCTATACCGGCCAGCAGACCGTGACGTTTGGCGTTACGGTTGCCGGTCGCCCGGCCAATCTCGATGGATCGCAGCAGATGCTCGGGCTGTTCATCAACACGCTGCCCGTGATCGAAAAGCCGGTATCCACAAGCACCGTGGGAGAATGGCTGCGGGCGCTTCAGGATCGCAATTCGGCGATCCGGGATTACGAGCATACGCCGCTCTACGATATCCAGAGCTGGGCCGGCCGCGCCGGTCAGGCCATGTTCGACAGCATCATCGTGTTCGAAAACTATCCGATCGAGCGCAGCATGCAGCGCGGCGACGGTTCATTGCAGTTCGGCGGCCTCAGGAATGTCGACGTCACGAACTATCCGATGGACCTGTCGGTCCTCGTCGAGGACACGCTTCAGGTCGAGTACACCTATATGCCGAGCCATTTCACCGCGGCACAGGCAGGGCAGATCAAGGCGCAGTTCGAGCGTCTGCTTGAAGCGCTGACGCGCGACGGGTCGGCGTTGCTCGGCAGTATCGATCCGGTCACGGCGATCGACGACGCGCTCGCCAAAAACTGTAATCGCCATGCGACGTCAGCGGTCGCATTGCCGCTGGTTCACGAGTCGATCAGCATCCACGCGCGGCGTCATCCGCAACGGACGGCGCTTACCATCGGCGGCAAAACGCTCTCGTTCGGTGCGCTCGACGCCAGGGCCAATCGTCTTGCCCATCACCTGATCGGCCGCGGACTGAAGCCCGAGCAGCGCGTCGGCGTCGTGGTCGAACGAACCGAGGCTACGATGGTCGCGCTGCTGGCCGTCCTGAAGGCGGGAGGGGCCTACGTTCCGCTCGATCCTGAAATTCCGGCCGAGCGGCGCGCCTTTGTCATGCGCGATGCCGGGATTTCGTTCTTGCTGACCGGACAACTCGATGTCCGGGAAGGCTTGGATAGTGTCGAGAGAATCTCCCTTTCGACGTTCGATTTCGATGCCGGGCCGGAGCATGCGCCGCAACCGGAGCTGCATCCCGAGAACCTCGCTTATCTGATCTACACGTCCGGCTCGACAGGAACGCCGAAGGGCGTGGCCGTCGCCCATGGGCCGCTCGCGATGCACTGTCACGTGACGGGACGCCTTTACGAGATCGACAAGAGCTCGTGCGAGCTGCACTTCCTGTCGCTCGCCTTCGATGGTGCACATGAACGCTGGCTGACGGTCTTGTCGCACGGCGCGCGTCTCTTGATGCGGGATGCCGAGTTGTGGACGCCGGAGCAGACAGTTGAGAACCTGCACGCGCACCATGTCAGCCATATCGGGTTGCCGCCGGCCTATCTGCAGCAGGTTGCGGAGGCGGTCGAGCAGGCGGGCAATCCGCCGCCGGTCAAGCTCTATTCGTTCGGTGGCGAGGCGATGCCGAAGGCGGGCTTCGACAAGATCAGGCGCGTTCTGAAGCCGCGCATCCTGATCAACGGCTACGGTCCGACCGAAACCGTCGTCACCCCGCTGGTCTGGAAGGTCGATGGCGCCTCCGAATGCGATACTCCGTACGCACCGATCGGTCTGCCGGTCGGTGACCGTCGCGCCTACATCCTCGATAGTTCGCTCAACATCATTCCCGCCGGCGTCGCCGGCGAGCTCTATCTCGGCGGCTTCGGGCTGGCGCGCGGCTATCACGGCAAGGCGGGCATGACCGCCGAGCGTTTCGTGCCTGATCCATTCTCGGCGGTGCCGGGCGGCCGACTATACCGGACCGGCGACCTAGCGCGCTGGCGCGAAGACGGGACCGTCGAATATCTCGGCCGCATCGACGACCAGGTCAAGGTCAACGGCTTCCGGATCGAGCTTGGAGAGATCCAGACCTCTCTGCTTCGTCACGACGAGATCGAGCAGGCCGCCGTGTTGGCGCTAGCGGGCGCAGCCGGAAACCAACTCGTGGCCTATGTCGCGCCGAAGGCGGCAAAGAACACAGCGGGAGATGCTGCCGAGGCTCTGGTCGACAGATTGACCTCCTTCCTGAAGCAGACCTTGCCGGTTTACATGGTGCCGGCGCGGATCATGGTGCTTGAGCGGCTGCCGGTGTTGTCGAGCGGCAAGATTGACCGGCGTGCGCTGCCGGCCCCCGACGCGGCCGGGCGAAGCTTCGTTGCTCCGCAAGGGCCGGCCGAAACCGCGATGGCGCGGCTGTGGGCCGACGTCCTCAAGCTGCCGCGGGTCGGCGTCACCGATAATTTTTTCGAGCTCGGCGGCAATTCGATTCTCAGCCTGAAGGTCGTGGCCCGGCTGCGGCAGGACAAGACGTTTGGCATCGAGATCAAGCTGCGCGATCTCCTGCAGAAGCCCACGATCCGCGCGCTGCTCGCGGATAACGCTTCCCCGGTGCCCGGCGCTGCGCCGCCGCCGACAGCGCTGCTGCCGCTGAATGCCGCGGTTCGTGGCGTGCATCGGGTGTTTTGCGTGCATGGCGGCTTCGGCACCGTTTTCGATTATGGGCCGCTGGCGCGCCGCCTGGAAGGACGGCGGCAGGTGATCGGGCTGCAGTCCAGGATGCTGGTCGATAGTTCATGGAGCGACCGGTCGCTCGAAGCGATGGCGGCGGACTATGCGAACGAGATCAGGCAGGTTCAGCCAAACGGTCCTTATAGCTTGGTCGGCTGGTCGCTCGGAGGCCTACTCGTCACGCTTGTTGCAGCCGAGCTCGAACGGTGCGGTGAACGCGTCGATTGTCTCCTGATGATCGACAGCTTTGTGCTGCGTGAGCACGGCGGATCGGACCGGCAGGCAGCGGCCGCCCACTGGATCGATGATCTCGCGGGATTGCTGTCGGCCGTTCTTCCGCACGCCGCAGCCGTTCGTATCAGTTCGTATATGGAGGAGGCGAAGGCCGCAGGCATGCCGGAGACATCCGAGAGCGTCCGGCGTCTGGTTGCACAGATATTGGGGGAGGGAGTATCGGCGGACGACACACTGCTCGGCGTCGACGACCTGTCGGCAGCCTTCGCAGTCGGCCGGCACCTCAAGACCCTGACGCAAAATGCCGCGCCGCCGCGCCATCTTGCAACCAGGCCATTGTGCTGGTGGACGTCGGGCCGCCTGACGCAGCGCGATCGGCTGGAGACGCAACTGCCTGACGCCATTGACCGCGGCGTCACCGGAGACAACCACTTCACCATCCTGAAGGATGCCGGCTTGCTCGATGAGATCTGCGGGCTGCTCGCGCCGGAGACGGCTTCCGCAGCGTCGCAGGATACGGTGCCGGAACCGGCGGAGTGAATAGTCGCATGAGCCTTGATCCCGATATCGCCGCACTGCTCGAGATGGTGCAGGCTGGCACCGAAAGCGGATCACGCATTCCGTTTCCGCAACTGACGGCCGTACAGGCACGCGCTGATTTCGATGCATCCTCGCCGTTGCTCGATGTCGATCCGCCGGCGCTCGCGTATGAGCGCCATCTCGCGCTGCCGACGCGCGATGGAGCCACGATCGACGCGCGGCTCTACGCGAAGCAGGAGCCGAGCCGTCGCAATCCGGCGCCGGTCCTTCTCTGTATGCACGGCGGTGGCTTTGTCGTCGGAAGCCTGGACTCACATCAGCCATTGTGCCGCGGTCTTGCGGAAGACAGCGGCGCCGCCGTGCTATCGGTCGGCTATCGGCTTGCGCCGGAGCACAGGTTTCCGACCGCGTTCGAGGATGCGGTCGATGCGCTGGCCTGGATCGGCCGTGAGGGGTCTGCTGCGGGGTTGGATGCCGACCGCGTGGCCGTCGGCGGCGATAGCGCTGGCGGCACGCTCGCCGCGGCGCTCGCCATCGAAGCAAGGGCGAACCGAAACCTGCCGCAGCCCGTCCTTCAGGTTCTTGCCTATCCCGGCCTGAGCTCCCGGCAAACATCTAATTCCTACGAGCGATACGGTTCCGGTTATCTCCTGGAGCGCAGCACCGTCGACTGGTTCTTCCGGCAGTATCTCCGCGACGATTCAGACCGTGACGACTGGCGGTTTGCGCCGCTGGCCGCGGAAGATCTCTCAGGACTGCCCCCAGCGCTCATCGTGCTTGCCGAATGCGATCCCTTGGTGGACGAAGGGCGCGACTACGCAGCAAGGCTCCGCGCCGCCGGCGTTCCCGTCGACCTGCAGATCTATCCGGGCATGATCCACGAGTTCTTGCGCATGGGCAATGTCGTGGCCGATGCCCTGCAGGCGCGGGCGGCGATCGGGCAGGCGCTGGCTGGCGCGTTTCGCGCCGCAGGCGAAAGGCAGCGGCCGGGCATGGAAAGACGGGGCATATGAAGGTATGGCATATGAAGGTATGGCATATGACGGTATGTCATAACTCCCGTCTCTCGCAGCCTCGCCGCAAGCCGTCCCCGAGCCGCACCCCATGAGCAAGAATTCACTCTCCGATTACAGGCTGTCTCGCCGCGCGCTTCTGATGGCAGGCGCGGGCATCGGCGGAGGGGTGTTTGCAGGCGGCTGGCCGATGGCGCTTGCTCAAGCCGCAGCACCGCAAGGAGGCCCCCGCATCGCCGCGCTCGGCTGGGCTTGCGCGCAGACTATACTGGCGCTCGGCATCGTGCCGCTGGTTGTGCCGGAGATCGAGCGTTACAGCCGGCTCGTCGTCGAGCCGGCTGTCCCGTCAAGCGTTCAGGAAATCGGCCTGCGTTCGGAGCCAAATCTCGAACTGCTGCAGAGTTTTGCGCCCGATATTATCATCATCGATCCAAGCATCACGGCCGCAATACCCCGGCTCAAGCTGATTGCCCCGGTCGAGGTCTTCACGATTTTCAAGCCCGGCCGGCATCCGCTTGAAACAGCGCGCAGTTCGACGATGGAGCTGGCCCAGCGTCTCGGTGTGCAGGCGGCATGCGCGGCCTATCTGGCGCGCTTCGATGCCGCCATGACCGGCTACCGCGATCAGCTTCGCGGTCGCAACGACAAGCCGCTGTATCTCGTCAGCGAAATCGCGCGCAACCGTGCGCTCGTGTTCGGGCCGAACAGCCTTTACCAGGAAGTCCTCAGTCAGTTCGGGTTGAAGAATGCCTGGACCGGCCAGAGCGGTCCGTGGGGACATACCAGCGTCGGCCTTGAAGTGCTCGCTAAGGTTCCGGATGCGCGGCTGGTTCTGATGAGTTCGCGGGTTGCCGATATTGAAGCCCTGCTCAACGCAAGCCCGGTGCTGCGGACCTTGCCGTTCCTCCGCTCGGGGCGGCTGACGGTGCTGGGAAATCAATTCTTCTATGGCGGCGTGCCGGCGGCCGAACGCTTCGCACGTCTTCTCGCCGAACGTTTGCCGCAGGAAAACAATGAACAAGGTTGACGCGCTGCCCGCCCGATCCGGGATCGAGATGCATCCTGCGATACTGATCGGCTTATTGTTTGCGGCGGCGGCTGCGCTGACCTTTCGGCATCTGTCGGGATATCTGCCTGTCAACGCGTGGTTGCCAGTGCTGTGGCGTCCTGAAATCAACGATCCGCAGCAGATGCTCGTGCATTATACCGTCTTTCCGCGAATTGCGGTGGCGCTATTGGCCGGCGCAGCATTGGGCCTTGCCGGCGCCGTCTGTCAGCAGGTGCTGCGTAATCCGCTGGCCGAACCGACCACGCTCGGTGTCTCGAACGGCGCCTATCTCGCGCTGGCGGTGACGACCTTGTGGGCGCCATCGCTGCTCGCTTTGGGCCGCGAGTGGATTGCGCTGGTTGGCGGGTTCGCTGCGTTCCTGTGCGTGTTCGGCCTCACCTGGAAACGTGCGCTATCGCCGGTCGTGCTGGTGCTGGCCGGGTTGATCGTGGGCTACTACTGCGCCGTGACGACCCAGGCCCTGGTGTTGCTCAACCATGACTACCTGATCGGCCTGTTCATCTGGGGCGCGGGCTATCTCAATCAGCAGGACTGGAGCAATGCGGCGTTCCTGGCGCCGCGGTTTCTGATCTCGTTCGTGCTGATCGCGGCAATGGTCCGCCCGCTGACCTTGCTCGGCTTCGACGACGAGACCGCGCGCAATCTCGGCCTCGGTCTGACGGGCGCGCGGGTCTGCGCGCTTGGCATTGCGATCGCTCTCAGCGCTTCGGTCGTCAGCGTGGTCGGCGTATTGGGCTTTGTCGGTTTGACCGGGCCGGCTCTTGCCATGCTTGCAGGCGCGCGGCGTTTCCGCGATCGGCTGATTTGGGCGCCGCTCTGCGGCGCCGGCTTGCTGTGGCTGGCAGACGAGCTTGTGCTGCTGATTCCGCCGGGCTATCGCGAGATGCCGGCCGGCGCAGCCACGGCATTGATCGGCGCGCCCATGTTGCTGGTGCTGTTGCCGCGGCTACGGTCCGCAGCCCCGGTCGGAAACCTCATCCCATCCGTTCCACCACGTCTTGATCATCCCTGGCGGGTGATCCTGTTTGGTCTGGCCTTGCTGTTGTTCGTGGTCTGGGTCGCGCTCGCAGTCGGGGTCGGTGCCGAGGGCTGGAGCTGGAGTGGTCTCGCCGGCATCCAGGAATTCCTGCCGTGGCGCTGGCCGCGCGTGGTGTCGGCCCTGGCCGCGGGGGCCACGCTGGCGGTGGCTGGCACGCTGCTGCAGCGCATGACCGGAAATCCGATGGCGGCTCCAGAGGTGATGGGGATCAGCTACGGCGCCGCGATGGGCGTGATCGTTCTCCTCTATCTCCTTCCCTCCCACACGCGCGTGGCGCAGATTGCGGGCGGCGGGATCGGAGCCTTCATCGTGCTCGGGCTGGTTCTGCTGTTCAGCCGGCGGTCCGAATTCAGTCCGGAGCGTGTGCTGCTGGCTGGTGTCGCCATGAGCGCGGCGTTCGGCGCGATCATCGCCATGGCGCTGGCGACCGGCGATCCGCGCATCGGCATGCTGCTGTCGTTGCTGACCGGATCGCTCTATCAGATCAGTCCGGCCGAGGCCTGGGTCCTGGCCGCCGCGGCGGCCCTTTTGTTGATCATGGTGCCGATGCTGTCACGCTGGCTCGATATTCTGCCGCTCGGCTCGGCGGCGTCGCGTTCGATCGGCGTATCGATGGCGAGAAGCCGCATCATCATCATGCTGCTGACCGCATTGCTGACGGCGACTGCGACGCTGATGGTTGGATTATTGAGCCTGGTCGGTTTCATCGCGCCGCATATGGCGCGGATGATGGGGGCGCAGCGCGCGCTTCATCAGACGGCGCTGGCCGCGCTGATCGGAGCCATCCTGATGGTGTCAGCCGATTGGGCCGGGCGAATGGTGATATTTCCGTTCCAGATGCCGGCCGGCATTTTCGCGATGATGCTCGCCGGGCCCTATCTGCTGTGGCTGTTGCGACCGCAGCGCGGATGACGCGAGACGGTGAGGAATGATTTGTGATCTTACCGTGCGAAGCTGATGAGATGGCTGTGATCCGGAGACGGCATCACGGCCATCGGAATGCCGTAGATGGTTTCGAGTTCGGCCGGCGTCATGATCTTGTCCGGCGCCCCGCGCGAAATCAGCTTTCCCGAATGCAAGGCGATGATCTCGTTGCAGAAGCGTGCCGCCATGTTGACATCATGGAGCACGACGACCACGCCGAGATTGCGCTCCCGCGCGAGCCGCTTCACCAGCGACAGCACTTCGATCTGATGGGCAATGTCGAGCGCCGAAGTCGGCTCGTCGAGCAGCAGGCATTCGGCATCCTGCGCAACCAGCATGGCGATCCAGACCCGCTGGCGCTCGCCGCCTGACAGCGTATCGACCAGCCGATCCGCAAACGGCTCGATGTGGGTCAGCGCCATGGCTTCCGCAACCTTGTCGCGATCAGTGTCGCCGAACCGGCCAAGCGC
This sequence comes from Bradyrhizobium sp. LMTR 3, assembly GCF_001693485.1. Taxonomy (GTDB): domain Bacteria; phylum Pseudomonadota; class Alphaproteobacteria; order Rhizobiales; family Xanthobacteraceae; genus Bradyrhizobium. Next base: position 49,990 of record NZ_MAXC01000010.1, on the reverse strand, counting down.
GCCATGCCAGGGATAGCGCCCGAGCGCGACCAGCTCCTTCACCAGCATGCCGGCGGCTGGCGGCGTCTGCTGCGGCAGATAGGCGACCTTGCGGGCGTACTCCCGATCGCTCCATTCGCGCAAAGTGCGGCCTTCGAACCGGATCGTGCCGGATGAGCTTGGCTGCTGCCGCGCCAGCAACTTCAGCAAGGTCGATTTGCCGGAGCCGTTGTGCCCGATCAGGCCGACGACGCTGCGCGCGGGAAGCGACAGGGTGAGCGGTTCGAGCAGCGCGCGGCCAGCCACAGCGAACTCCACCTGCTCCAGTTCGAACAAGGGCGCGGCCGCATCGGGCGCGGCTTGCGCGATTTCGGTTGGCCGAACTACGTGCATGAGAAAGTGCCTGCGGCGATAATGCGGTGCGAGGTCAAGGTCGTCCCGTCGGTCTGCAAGTGTAGGGACGTCATGGCTGCCGCAGGCTCCAATACGCGACCGCAAGATGCTGCTCGCGGGCGAGCTTTCGCTCGTCGCGCAGATGGTTTCGCAGCGCCTTCAGCGCCTGCGCTTCGCATGCGACCCATGCAAAAACCTCGCGATGATCCGGCCATCGCACGTCCCTGACGGCATCGACCAATAGCTGCGTCGTCCCGGCCGGACGCTCGTCGCGATGCAGCCATTGGATCGATACGCCGGCTGGCGCGATCAACGGAATCTGCTCAAGCCGGTCGGCGACTTCGATGAAGACTTCACCGGTTGCTGTCGCCGGCAGCGTCTCGAGAATTCGCGCAATGGCGGGAAGGGCGGTCTCGTCGCCCGCCAGCAGCAACCAGCGCGCCGGACGAATGCTGCGTCCGAGCGGGCCGGCCATGCCGCAAATGGCGCCGGTTTGCGCATTGAGGGCGAATGCCGAGCCCGGTCCGGCGTGATCGTGGACCACGAAATCGATATCGATCTCGCAAGCCTGCAGATCGATGCGGCGGATGGTGTAGTAGCGGGTGACGGGCCTGCGGTCCGGTTCCGGCCACAGGATGCGTCCGTCGGGGGCGGGCCACGGCCATTCAGGCTTGGCGAGGCCTTCCGGCGGAAAATACAGGCGGACGTGCAGCTCATCGTCGTTCACGAAGCGGGCGATGTCGTCGCCGGTGAAGGTCAGCCGGCGCATGCGGGGCGTCAGGTCGATCGCTGCCTTCAGCCGCACCTCGCGGAAGTTGGCCAGCGTGCCGCCGTTGGATTCATGGCCGGACCAGACGATGGTCGGCGGCTCATCGCCGGCGAACTCGATGACGTGGGCAGCGACGACCGAGCGCAGCATTTCCAGATTGCCCTTGTCGTTGGCCTCGACGCGGATCTTGAGCGCCTCGGCCTCGACGGCGAGCGAACTGGTTCCAAACGGCAGCTTCGCCACCATCAGGCCGCCTTGGTCCTCGAAGGCGATATCATGCTCGGCAAGATGATCGATCATTCGGGCAGCAAGGCCGGCGGCATCAGCAATCGGAATGCGGGTTTCGGAAACAAGCGAATCCAAAGTCATTTCTCCAGTCGGGCCTGCCCGATGCTGGCCTGCGCACGCTTCGATTTCCGGATATCGCAGCTCGACACCGGATCCATGTCCCTGGTGGATCCATGTCCTACTCGCTCGCCGGCTGCGACGCAAAGGCTCTACTACTCGCATTTTATTAAACGCGTTGCCGATCACAAATTAGAATCAATCGAAAGAGGCCGAAAAATAAGCGCTGGAAGAGCGATGCTGCCATCATGTATTCGCATCACTCCCGCAAGTCTATTCGTACTACGACGGGCCGTGTAGGTTCGCTTCAGCTCTACTCCAGCGCGGCACTCATGATGAATCCACGAAGCGGCCTGACGGCGCAGATTCTGCATCTCCTGCGGCCCTACTGGCCGATCGTGCTGGGCGGCACCGTTCTCGGCGTTGTCGGTGGCGCCAGCGTTGCGGGGCTGCTCGCGGTCGTCAATCGCGGGCTTTACGCGTCGCAAGACGACGTCGCAACGTTGCTGTTCGCGTTTGCGGGCCTGTGTCTCTTGATCCTGATCGGCTCGATCGGCGCCGATATCAGCGCCAACTATGTTGGCCAGCGGATCATCGCCGAGCTGCGCAAGTCGCTCGCCGCAAAAATTCTGGCAGCTCCGATCGACCAGCTCGAAATCTACCGGACGCATCGATTGATTCCGGTCCTCACCCATGACGTCGACACCATCAGCGATTTCGCGTTCTTCTTCTCCTCCTTCTTCGTGTCCGTCGTCATCACGCTCGGCTGCATGGTCTATCTGGCGGTCCTGTCGTGGCCGCTTTTTCTGATCACGGGGCTGGTCATCGCCCTCGGCTCGCTCGCGCATGCCTATGCGCGAACGCGCGGCGTTCAGGGCTTCAACGTCGCCCGCGATTCCGAAGACCAGTTGCAGAAGCACTACCGCGCGATCGCCGAGGGCGCGAAGGAGCTGCGCCTGAACCGCGCCCGCCGTCAGCGTGTCTATGTCGACCAGCTTCAGCGCACCGTCGACCGGATCAGCGCGGTGCAGATCAAATCGATCAACCTCTTTGTGACTGCGCGGGCGTTGGGCACGATGTTGTTCTTCGTCGTGATCGGCGTCGCGCTGACCTTGCGTCCGTTCCTCTGGCCCGACAGCCCGGCCGCCGTCTCCAGCGGCTTCGTTCTGGTGCTGCTCTATATGCGGGGGCCCATCGATCAGGTGATCGGCATCCTGCCGGCATTGGGCCGCGCGCAGGTGGCGATGAAGCGGATCGCCGAGCTTTCGGAGCAGTTCGCGACGCCCGAGCAGGGCTTGCTGGCCGCGCCCCCGGCCGCGCCGGATGGATCAGGCAGGATCGAATCGATCGAGCTCCGTGGCGTATCGTACGGCTTCCGCGCAGTGCCCGGCAGCAACCCCTTCGTGCTCGGACCGATTGACCTGCACGTCCGCCAAGGGGACATCGTTTTCATTGTCGGTGAAAACGGTAGCGGAAAAACCACGCTGATCAAGTTGCTGTTGGGTCTCTACGCGCCACAGAGCGGTGCGCTGCTTCGCGACGGTCTGCCTGTCGTAGCGGAAACGCGGGATGATTACCGGCAGCTCTTCACGACAATTTTTTCCGACTATTACCTGTTCGAAGATCTTCTGCAGGGAGCGGGCATGGTGCCTGACGTCGCGGAGCGCTATCTGGAGCGATTGGAGGTCGCGCACAAGGTCTCGGTCGAGAACGGCGTGTTTACGACGACGGATTTGTCGACCGGTCAACGCAAGCGGCTGGCACTGATGAATGCCTGGCTCGAGGAGAGGCCGGTACTCGTGTTCGACGAGTGGGCCGCCGATCAGGACCCTGCCTTCCGGCACATCTTCTACACGGAACTGCTGCCGGACCTGAAGCGTATGGGCAAGACGATCATCGTGATCTCGCATGATGACCGCTATTTCGGTGTGGCAGATCATCTGGTGCGATTGCGGCACGGAAAGATTGTCGCGGGCGATGCGCGAGCCCATGACATCATCAAGTCGTCATCGGTTCCAACCGACGCCTCTCTTTAGAGCTATTTTATTCTTTCGGAAGATTTGCGTCGAAGTTCTGGCTCTTTCGAGATGCGCGCAGGGGAACGCGTGCGATGTCTTTGGCGACGCCGCTTTGTCGGATTTGTAAGAAATCTAAACTGCGTGTGCCTGCATTTCTTGTCATCCTGTACGCGAGTGCTTTACATCGCAGGCGCGCGTCAAGATCGCGTGCTGTTTCAAGCAACCACGTTTGCGATGCGAGGGCCGGATGAACAAAGCTTCGAGCTCCGCGACAGGGCCTCGCGCATTCCCGATCGGACCGGATTTTTCCATGACCGTCGTTCAGGACGGCGGGGGAGATCTCCGCATTGCCGTGGGCATCACGACGGTGATGCGCCTGCGTCTCGATGAACGGCTCGATCATCTGAAGGTATTGACCACACCCGACGATCCGCAACTGGCGATCTCGGCGGTTTCGGCGGCGGCCGAAGCCACGTTTGGATGGCGGCCGACACTTGACCGGCTTGTGCTGGATTCAGCCAGCGTGGAGCTTGCGCGCGAGCTGATGAACCACGGTCTCGCTCTCACGGCGGGGGCAGACCTCGTGCTGCTTCCCGAACTGATCATGCAGCGGCGGGACAATTGGCTCGTCAATGCGAAACGGCCGCCATTGCCGCAACTGCACGTCATGACGGACGGCAAGCGCCATCCGCGACGGTCGCCAAAGCCTGTTGGAAAGGTCTACGCCCGCTTCATACCCTGGCTCGCCGAAGTGATCTCCTTTCGCGTCGCCAACACGGACGGTGACCTGCATCTACTGCACCGGTGGATGAACGATCCCCGCGTCGACGCGTTCTGGAACGAAGCGGGCGATCTCGAAAAGCATCGGCGCTATCTCTCCGGCATCCTGGCGGACCCGCACATGCTGCCGCTCATCGGCTGCTTCGACGACGAGCCGTTCGGCTATTTCGAGCTCTACTGGGCCAAGGAGAATCGTATCGCGCCGTTCTACGATGCCGACGATTACGATCGCGGCTGGCATGTCGTCGTCGGCGAGGACGCCTATCGCGGGAGCCGCTATATCAGCGCCTGGCTGCCATCACTGATGCACTACATGTTCCTGGACGATTGTCGAACACAACGAATCGTCGGTGAGCCGGCGGCGGCGCATGCGCAGCAACTCCGAAATCTGGAAGTCTCGGGATTCGCAAAGATCAAAAACTTCGATTTTCCGCACAAGCGAGCCACGCTCGTGATGCTGTTGCGCGAACGCTTCTTTGGTGACCGGCTGTGGCTGCCGGCAGCTACCAGCCCGGCGATCACGTCCTAACGCCCGAACGGAGCGCAGCTATGTCTCACCAGTTTGCGATCGAGCACGACGTCATCGGCGTCGGATTCGGGCCGTCCAATCTTGCGCTTGCGATCGCATTGGATGAATCCGCCAGAAGATCACGTCTGAAATGCACCGCTCTGTTCGTGGAGAAGCAGCCGCAGTTCACCTGGCACGGCGGCATGCTGCTTCCAGGCAGCGACATGCAGATCTCGTTTCTCAAGGACCTCGTTTCGTTGCGTGATCCGACCAGTCCGTTCACCTTCGTGAACTATTTGCACAAGCGCGGCCGTTTGCAGGATTTCATCAACTGCCGAACGTTCTATCCGAGCCGGATTGAATTCAACGACTATCTGCGGTGGGTAGCAGCCCAGTTCAAGTCTCAGGCGGCCTACGGCGAAACCATCGTCGCCATCGAGCCGGTGACGGTCGGGCAGTCGGTGACGTCGTTGCGCGTTCATTCACGGACGCTCGCCGGCGGGGAAACGGTGCGGCTTGCAAGGAACCTGGTGGTCGCGGTGGGAGGGCGACCGTATACCCCGCAAGTATTTGCAGAGATCGCCGATGATCCGAGATTATTGCACTCCAGCCGCTATCTCGACACCGTCGATGACATAGGCCTCGGTGGAAAGGCCGCGCGCGTGGCCGTGGTCGGGGGAGGGCAGAGCGCGACCGAGGTGACGGTCGACCTTCGCGGGCGATTTCCGGACGCGAGCATTGACCTGATCTTTCGCGGCCATGCCTTGAAGCCGTCCGACAGCAGCCCGTTCGTCAACGAGATTTTCAATCCTGATTACACCGATTTCATCTATGCGCAGCCCGCCGAGCGGCGAGACGCGATCGTTCGCAACTTCCGGAACACGAACTATGCGGTGGTCGATGCCGACCTCCTGGACCAGTTGTATCGATTGCTCTATCAGCAGCGCGTCAGCGGCACGACGGGGATCGCGTTGCATCCGCGTAGCGAAGTAACGAGCATAGATGCTACCGCTGAAGGCATCGAGATCGGCACCGTTGACAAGTTCGGCAGCGCAAAGCGCCGATCCACCTACGATGCTGTCATTCTGGCGACGGGCTATGACAGGGAGACGCCGCACGCGTTTCTTGAGCCGATCCAGCGCTACATTCGCGACACCGTGTTGGACCGCAACTATAGGCTCGTCACCAGTCCGGCTTTTCGACCGCAAATCCATCTTCAGGGATATTCGGAGGCCTCTCACGGCCTGAGCGATACGCTGCTCTCCGTTCTTGCCACGCGCTCGCAGGAAATCGCAGAATCGCTGCTTTCGACGATTTCGCGCCGCGAGCTCATCGCTTAGGCCATTAGATCGCCGGCGCGATGAGTCGCCACTCTTCGGCTGATCCAAGCGCAGCCGGAACCGACAGCACGGCGGGTGACGGGCCCGCGTCGACGGTCACGGTGTTCGGAGCTATCGTGAATCCGAGGGCGGCTGCCTTCAGCACGGCTTCCTTGAGGGTCCAGTAGCGAAGAAAGAGCCGGGACCGAAGCGCCGCGGGAGCGTTCCGTAGAACCTCCCGCTCTTCGGCCGCCAGAACGATTTCGGCGACCGAATCCATATCGGCGATTTCCCGCAGCGGTTCGATATCGATTCCGATCGGCATACGGGCCGCTGCAACGGCGACAGTGCCCCTCGCGTGGCTCAGGCTGAAGTCGATCTCCACTGGGCCGGCAACGAGCATGAGCTTGCCATGCTCCGATGGTTGAAACCGCAGGGCTTCGGGCGGTTGATCGACAAGTCCGCCAAGCATGAGGCGAACGGCCGCATGCGCAGCCAGATAGCTCAGTCGATCTTCGATGTGCAGAAATCGCCCCATGCGATCGGTCTCACCGGCATCGAGCAGTTTCGCAGCTCGATCGATGCTGAGCATGCCGGGTTCTCTGGCAGCGATCTCCCGCGATGGAGGTATCGCTGCCAGCCAGAGAACGATCTCTTCCGGTTCCAACTGTCCGGCCGGCCTCATGATGTCAGCATCGCCCAAGCATCGCACCCGCAATTGATCCTGCGGAGCCGCGCATTTCACGGCTATGGACCACGCGTGGGAGGCGCTTGCACGCGCCACTGAAAGCGATGCGGCAAATGGTCCTTGTCGAGCCTTCAGGGAGTCGGCCATGTCCACGGGCTTATCGGCCAACGCGCAACCGCTTGCAACCCGCGGGTGTACAGAGGTCCGTGTCGAGGTGATCTGACTTAGAATCCATCTAACTGAGACAGGCCGAGGTCACGTGCGCTTGCGGTGCTGATAGATTCATTCTCACTCGCATCGGCAGATATTCAACGTGGAACCGGTCATGATAAAATCCGTCCCTCTCGAGCAGCATATCGATAGCTATCTGCCGGAGCGAATTGCAACCATATTGGTTCGCAGTCGCCACGCGGGGCTCGTCAGCAAGGAGCCATCCACGCGCATCAACTACCTCCTCGAGATTGCGTCGCTGCACACCAGGGGTGAGCTCCTTGGGCAGCCTGGCCTCGGACGCCTGAGTTTGCAACGGATCGAGAAGTGGATGGATTTTCATGGCCGCCGCCTTCGGCGCAACGATGAGAGTCTGGATAGCGTGATCTGCCGATTTGGCTTTCGGCACGCTTTGCTCGAGAAAAAGGCCAGCCGGTTCGCGCCCAGATCGGTCATCTCGGCCGAGGACAGAGACAAGCTCTTGCGCGAGTTCGGTTCATACGGCGAGCGCGAAGATATCCGGCGGCCGGAACGGCGGATTGCGGTGAGCCAAGATACTTGATGCGAGGGTGCCGCCCGTTCGCTACCCGTCTACGTCTCATCCGCCAAAACTGAAACACTCGAGTTTTTTTGAGCGCGCCTTGAGTGAAACTCAACGGTAAAACTCAACGCGCGCATTCTGAACCTGCCTTCGCAGTTGTCTTCTTCGCGGCGGGCTTCTTGGGCGCTTGCTGGCCACGCGCATTGTTCAGCCAGGCGACGAAGGCCGTCAGCGCGGGATCGTCAGCCATGCGCTGCTCGTATTCGAGCACGAACTGCCGGCGCGTCGGGCGAACGGTTGGATGGGCCTTGACGAGATTGCCGCGTGCGAGGTCGGACGCGAGAAGGCCGTCGATGGCGATGGCGGCACCCATGCCGGCGGCCGCCGCTTCAATGGTCAGGCCGAGGCTTTCGAAGCTGCTGCCGCCCTGCACGGGCACGTCGGCGAATTGGGCGTGATCGAGCCACCGCCGCCAATCGTCCGGGCGCGGCCGTGCATGCAGGAGAGGAACGGTTGCGAAATCCACGGCGCCGTTCGTCATGAACTGCGGCGCGCAGACCGGCACGGTCGCAATCGGCAGCAACGAATGGGTGACGAGCCCGGCGCGAGGCTGCCCGTCCGAGACGGCGATCACCGCATCGTAACGGCTGGCGAGAAGGTCGAGCGGATTGGAGCTCGTGTGCAGGTCGACTTCCAGATCGGGATAGGCCGCATTGAGCGTGGGCCAGATCGGCAGCAGGAAGCGCGAGACGAAGAAGCCATAGACCCCGATCGAAAGCCGCCTGAAACGCCGCAACCGCAGCCCGTCGGCGGCATCTGCGATCCGGTCCAATGCTTCGCGGGCGGAATCGGCAAACGTCTTGCCCGCGGAGGTGAGAACCAGGCCGCGCGAGCCGCGCAGGAAAAGGGCGGTCCCCATTCGCGCTTCCAGGGCGCGGACGTGCCGGCTCACGGCGCCGACGGTCACGTTCAGTTCGTCGGCTGCCCGGGTGATCGACAAGTGCCGTGCGGCGGCCTCGAACGCCCGCACCGCATGCAACGGAGGAAGTCGTCGTGATGCCATCGCGAGAGCTTAGTTCAAAAGGACCGGCCGGCAAACGGGGGGAACCGCAGCGTTGAGTCTGGCTCAAGCCCCCGACCCAAGAAGTCGTTTGCACGGGAGCTCCCCGGCTCATACGCCGATATTTTCCGCAAGTTTCGTCCAGGCCGGTGCGGCCCGGGCGGGCGGAGCCGAGGGAGATGCCCATGACCATTCATGTCGATCTGACCGGCCGCGAGGCGGCAGCCCGGCGCTCCAGAGCGCTGGCACCCACCTGTCGCGGGCTGAACTATTATTCGCTCGACCAAAGCCTGCGCGGCCTCTTGCCCCAATACATGGAGGCTCCACTGCTGGCGCATCTCGCGCCGCACCTTTCGGAACTCGGCGAACTCGCCGGAGGCCGGCTGCATGATTTGTCTGATCAGGCCGAGCGCCATCAACCGGTGCTGCACCCGCGCGACGGCTACGGCCGCGACGAGGAGTGGGTCGAGTATCACCCAGCGTATCGCGAGATGGAAAGCATCGCGTTCGGAAAATTCGGCATGCACGCGATGTGCAATCGCGGTGGCGTCTTGGACTGGCCTTCGCCGATGCCGCCGATCGCAAAATACGTCTTTCATTATCTGTTCGCGCAAGCCGAGTTCGGCCTGCTTTGTCCGGTCAACCTCACCGACAGTTCTTCTGAGCTGGTGCGCCGTTTCGGTACGGATGAGCTGCGCCAGCGATATCTCGAACCGATGTGGAGTCAGGATCCTGCCGCGCTGCTCAAGTGCGCGCAGTTCATGACCGAGAAAACCGGCGGTTCCGATGTGGGCGCCGGCGAACTCGTCGCTGTCAGCGATGGCCGGGATTGGAAGCTGTGGGGCGAAAAGTGGTTCTGCTCGAACGTCGACGCCGAACTGGCGGTGCTGCTCGCCCGGCCCGAAGGCGCGGTGGCGGGCGGTCGCGGGCTCGGCCTGTTCCTGATGCCAAAAGTGCTTTCCGATGGACGGCGGAATTCCTACCGGATCCTGCGGTTGAAGGACAAGCTCGGCAGCCGCACCATGGCAAGCGGCGAGATCGTTTTCGAGGGCGCCACAGCCTACCAGCTCGGCGAGCTCGATCAGGGCCTCAAGCACATGCTGGTCATGGTGAATTCGAGCCGCGTGTCGCACCTTGCGCGCGCGGCGGGCATGATGCGGCGATGCTTCAATGAGGCGATGATCGCCGCGCGGCATCGCAACGCGTTCGGGCGCACCGTGATCGACCATCCGCTGATGCGCCGGCAGTTGCTCAAGCTGATGGTCCCGACGGAGCAGGCGCTGTCGGCGCTATTGTACTCGTCGACCGCGTCCGACAAGGTGCTGCGGCTGCTGACGCCGATCGCCAAATACCGGGCGTGCCGGGACAACGTCACGGTCGCCACGGGTGCGATGGAGGCCCGCGGCGGCAATGGCTACATCGAGGACTGGCCGAACGCGCGGCTGGTTCGCGATGCCCATCTCGGCCTGTTGTGGGAAGGCACCAGCAACATCAACGCGCTCGATGCGGTCCAGCGCGCGGTGGGAAAGGCGCGGGGCCATGAGGCGTTGCGCGACGATCTCGGCCGCCGGTTGGACGACACGGCCGGGATGCCGGGTCAGTTCCGGACGCGCCTTTCCGGCGCGCTGACGGATGCGATGCGGTTTGCGGAACAGGTTGCGGCGGATCCCGAGAACGAGCGTTTTTGCAGGATCGCCGCCGGAAAGCTCTACCACGCGACGACGGCTGCGCTACTGGCGTCCGAAGGCACGCGCCTCGGCAACGACGGCGGCGACGCACGCCGCCTGCTGCTTTCGCGTTTTGTGCTCGAGCATCGCTTGGCCGAACATTCGTCTACCAATCTGCAGGCGCAGCATTGGGAGAACGCAGCGATCGATTTGCTGCTCGGCGATGCGCCGGTCTCGCTGCGCGAGGCTGCCGCGCTGGTGCAGGGGTAAGTCATGGACATCGCTCACCAACGTGAACTCGCCCGCCTGCTCGCGACGCTGCGCCGTGAACGACGCCCGCAAAGCGGCCTCGATCGACGGCTGGTGCCGCCCGACAAGGCGACAGCCTATCGCGTCGCCGGCATGGTCGCGGAAGAGCTGGGCTGGGAGGTCGTCGGCTGGAAGATCGCCGGCATGAAGGAGGGGCTACAGCGTCAGCTTCGCACGGACTCGCCGATCTATGGCCGGGTGTTCGCGCCGATCATGGAGTCGCCGGCCAGCGTCGAGCATGCCAAACTCTGCAGCCCGATTCCCGAAGTCGAGTATCAGGCGCGCTTGGGCGTCGATCTGCCGCCGCGCGAAAAGTCCTACACGCTGGCTGAGGTCACCGAGGCGGTGGTGTCGCTGCATACGGGAATCGAACTCGCCGAATGCCGCTTCGTCCACGACGCCACGTTTCCGCCGCTGCCTGCGATCCTCGCCGATGGCGCGGGAAGCGGCATCATCGTCTGCGGCACCGCGATCCCCGATTGGAAGACGCGCGACATCGCCGGGCAGGAAGTGTCGTTGACCTGCAACAGCACGCTGCGCCGAAAGGGCACGGCGGGGGAGGCGCTCGACCATCCCATGGTGCCGCTCACCTGGCTCGCCAACGAGCTCTCGCGCACCGGCATCGGAATGAAGGCGGGGCAGACCGTCAGCACGGGGACGCTGACAGGCATGTTGCGGCCGAAGCCCGGTGAGACCTATGTCGCGGATTTCGGCCCGTTCGGGCGCGTTACGGCGACCTATGCGTGACGAGCGGCGGCAAGGCCGATCTCACTTGCCCTGTTCGGGAAGGTCGCCAAGAAGATTCGACAGCCTGACCGCAAGCTTTCGCAGCCGGACATTCTCCTCGAGCAGCAGCCCGAGATTGGCGTTTTCCTGCTGCCGCGCGCCGTCTCTGCGAAGTCCGTCGGCTTCGTCGAGCAGGGGCGATAGCGCGGCAAGGAGGGCGTCGCCTCGAAGCGGCGCGTTGCGTGCTCGAAGCTCGTACTTGTCCTGACGCAGCGGCACGACGTTGTCGCGATGTCCGGCGTCCCGAAATGCATCGACGCCGGCCCGTCTGGCACGCGGTGAATGTTCGGTACTCATGACAATTTCCTGATCACAAGGTGGCACAGTCGCCTTTTCAGCGACGAACTTTCCATTGAGTCCGGGGCAAATTTGCGTCGGAAAGGCAACGGCGAAAAGGCTCGCCAGATAGTTCATGCGTCGTTCGAGTCACACGGCAGATCGGATTAGGCCTAATTTTTGACGTACCGCCGGCCTTTCTGGCGTCTCGGGGTGGGCTGGGGAGCAAACCACCTTAGGGGCGTACCGATGACGGATTTCCTGACCAATGCGGAGCACTGGCGCAAGCGCGCGGAACGGACGAGGGAGCTAGCTGCGGTCGCCGTCAAGGACCAGGGGCGCCTGCTCAAGGTGGCGGAAGAATACGATCGCCTGGCGGCGCTCGCCGAACGGCGGCGAAGCGCGCCGGTTCCGCCCGGTCCCTACGCTCCGGCAAGCCGGCCCGAATAAACCCTTCAATCGAAGAAGCCGTCGTACGAGGCGGGCATTTCCGCTTCCGCAGGCGCGTGGCTGCGTCGTTGCGGCGGAGAAATGCGCCGCCATACCCAGATGTGTGACCTCTAAAACACAACCGCCAAGCAACGTTCAAGCCATTGTGATCGCGCGATTGCGGTCGAATCAACGAATCGCCTAGACCGTTAGCGGGGCTGGGAAGCGGAGAGTTAGTATGAGAGTCGCTTCCTTAGAAAGTGTACTGACGGCGGCTACGCTGGTATTGGCCATCGTCATCGTGCTGTGGGGAATCAAGATTTTCCACGGTGTGTGAACAGGCGAGCTGGCGTCGAACTAGAGACCTCCGGTCAAGAAGAGGCTCGCGACAAAGGCAGAGGCAAAGGCGTCACTTCCGCGGCGGCGGAGGCCTTTTTGTTCCTGGTTGCCCGACGCATGGTTCGCCGGAGGCTTGTCCCTTCCGACGCGTATCGAGTTTGATTTACGGCCTGGCGCGATTCCGCACGGGCCGCGAGAGGCATTGGTTTCAAATTCCGCATGCATTTTGGTTATTATCTGATGATCGCAGCCCTCGTTCTCATGGGGCTTGAGGTTCTTTACGCGCTCTATCAATTGTCGACGTTTCTCTAAATCGCACGCGCAGGCTGCAGGTTTGCAGCGCGCGGGCCTCACGGCTTGCCGCAATCACGCCGCTTTAGCGCCGGGGTCGTCTCCGCACGATTCCAATTTTAGTCGCAAATTTGCCTGCCGACTCACCTCATTCTCCGCGCGCGACAAGGTGACTGGGGGCACGATTCGCTTTTTAAAATTGGAGTATCATCATGCGAGTAGACCATCCGCAGCTTAATAAGCGAGACCGCCGCGCTGAACCTTCATTTTGGGTTGAGGAACCTACCGACGACGCTCTTTCACTGCTTGAGAATGCCCTTAGCGGGGATGAGCCCGCCCTTCGTCGCAACGAACAGGCCGACGAAGCCCATGCGCTGATCGAGGAGAATGCCAGGCTTCGGGAGCTTTTGTCCCAGCTTTCGGACCTGATCCGCAAAAACGGCGTTCACACGCGCTAGACCAGCGCCCACGATCTGATTTCGGCCCCGCCCCGGCACGAGTGGTTCGACCGCTGCCGGGGCGGGGCCGCATTGTTTTCAGGGATTGAATTCTTTGCCGCCGCCCGAGAAGCGGCGGATAGCTCGGCCGGATACGCGCCGCTGTCAGGCCAGATGACACGCCACGAAATGCCCGTTGCTGCCTTGCTTCAGTTCGGGCGCGCTTTCCCGGCAGCGCGGCTCGGCGATCGGGCAGCGGGTGTGGAAGTGGCAGCCGCGCGGCGGGTTCATCGGGCTGGGTACGTCGCCCTGCAGCCGGATCCGCTTGCGCTTCACCTTCGGGTCCGGCACCGGCACGGCGGAAAGCAGCGCCTGCGTGTAGGGATGTCGGGGATTGCGGTAGAGGTCGCTCGCGTCAGCCAACTCGACGATGCGCCCGAGATACATCACCGCGACGCGGTCGGAAATATGCTCGACCACGGAGAGATCGTGGGCGACGAACAGATAGGTGAGCTTGAGCTCGGCCTGCAGGTCTTCCAACAGATTGATCACCTGCGCCTGAATGGAGACGTCGAGCGCGGAAACCGGTTCGTCGCAGACGATGAACTTCGGCTCCACCGCAAGTGCGCGCGCAATCACGATGCGCTGGCGCTGGCCGCCGGAAAATTCGTGCGGGTAGCGGCGCATGTGCTCGGCCTTCAGCCCGACCTTGACGAGCAGGCTCGCCACGCGGTCATCCCGCTCGCTTGCCGAGGAAGCGAGCGCGTGGATGGTGAAGGCTTCGCCGAGAATCGCGCCGACCGTCATGCGCGGATTGAGCGAGGCAAAGGGGTCCTGGAAGACGATCTGCATGTTGCGCCGCATGGCGCGCAGGTCGCCGCCGGAAAGGCCTCGCACGTCGCGCCCATCGAAGACGATCTCGCCTTCGCTGGGTTCGACCAGGCGCAGCACGCAGCGCGCGGTGGTGGACTTGCCGCAGCCGGACTCGCCGACCAGCCCGAGCGTTTCGCCGCGATTGACTGCAAACGACACGCCGTCCACCGCATGCACGCGCCCGACCTCCCGCGAAAGGAGTCCGCCCTTGACGGGAAAATGCTTTTTCAGACCGGTGACGCGCAGCAGGGGTTCGCTCATGCCGTCTCTCCGCGCGCTTCTTCGAGGTGACACGCCATGCGATGGCCCGGTGCGACCTCGCGCAGCACCGGCTCCTGTTCGGCGCAACGACCAAAGGCGTAGCGGCAGCGCGGCGCGAAGCGGCAGCCGGGCGCGGGATTGATCAGGATCGGCACCGAGCCGCCGATCGCTTCCAGCCGGGTCTTGTGCGCGGCAGCAAGGTCGATGCGCGGGATCGAGCGGATCAGGCCCTGCGTGTAGGGATGGCGCGGGCTTTCGAACAGGCTGTCGACATCGGCCTCTTCGACCACCTTGCCGGCATACATGACCACGACCCGCTGCGCGGTTTCGGCCACCACGCCCATGGCGTGGGTGATCAGCATCACCGCCATGCCGAAGCGGTCCTTCATGTCCTGCAGCAGGTCGAGGATCTGCGCCTGGATGGTCACGTCGAGCGCGGTGGTCGGTTCGTCGGCGATGACGAGCTTGGGCTTGCAGGCCAGCGCCATCGCGATCATGACGCGCTGGCGCATGCCGCCCGAGAACTGATGCGGGTAATCATGGACTCGGGCTTCCGCGTTGGGGATCTGCACCAGCTTGAACATCTCGACCGTGCGGGCGAGTGCGTCCTTGTTGGAGAGGCCCTCGTGGCGGCGCAGGCTCTCGGCAACCTGTTCGCCGACCGATAGCACCGGGTTGAGCGAGGTCATCGGCTCCTGGAAGATGAAGCCGATATCCTTGGCGCGGATGTTATCCAGTTCGCTGCTGGTGAGCGGCACGAGGTCGCGGCCCTCGAACAGGATCTGGCCCTGGACGATTTGGCCGGGCGGCATTGCGATCAGTTTCAGGATCGACATCGCGGTGACGGTCTTGCCGCAGCCGGACTCGCCGACCACGCACAGCGTCTCGCCCTTATGAAGCGTGATGTCGACGCCGTCGACTGCCTGAACCATGCCGTCGTCGGTGGCGAAGTGGGTTTTCAGGCCCTTGATTTCGAGCAATGGGGTCATCAGATCACCCGCCGCGCATCGAGCGCATCGCGCAGGCCGTCGCCGATGAAATTGATCGCGACGACCGCGATGAAGATGGCGCCGCCCGGAAACATCGCCCAATGCGCAGCGATGTCGAGATAGTCCTTGGCGTCGAACAATAACCGTCCCCAGGTCGGGGTATCAGGCGGAAAGCCGAGGCCGAGAAACGACAGCGTCGATTCGGCGATGATCGCGGCGGCGACGTCGATGGTGCCGGCGATGATCACGGGGCCGACTGCGTTGGGCAGGATGTGCCGCACCACCTGCCGCAACGGGCTGGCGCCGAGCGCGCGCGCGGCTTCGACGAATTCCTTCTCGCGCAAGGAGAGGAACTGAGCGCGCACCAGCCGCGCGACCGGCATCCAGCGCAGGCCGCCGATGACGAGCACGATCAAGATGAAGATGCCGCCCTCGGGCCCGAACACGGATTTGAGCCCGTCGCGGAACAGATAGATCAGAAGCAGCAGCAGCGGCAGTTGCGGTAGCGAGAGGAACAGGTCGGTCAGCCACATCAGCGCGTGCCCGAGCGCCCCGCGCGACATGCCGGCGAGCGCACCGATCAGCGTGCCGACGAGGACGGCGACCGCCATGGCGGCAAGCCCAACCGCGAGCGAGATACGTCCACCATAGATCATGCGGGCGAGGATATCCTGCCCGAGATCATCGGTGCCGAAGGGGTGGGCGAGCGAGGGGCCCTCAAGGCGCGCAGTGAAATCGATGTCGTTGATGCTGACGCGCCAGACGAATGGGCCGAATACCACCGCTGCGATCAGGACAAGCAGCAGGAACGCGCTGACCACGGCGAGCTTATGGCGGCGATAGCGCCGCCAAGTCTCGCGCCAGGGCGACCAGGCCGGCCGCCGCTCAGCGGAAGGAGATGCGAGGGTCAAGCCAGCCATAGAGGACATCCGCGATCAGGTTGAAGAGCACCACAAGACAGGCGAAGACGAAGGTCACGGCCATCACAACCGGCGTGTCGTTGGAGAGGATGGAGGAAATCAGCAGTGAGCCGATTCCCGGAATCCGGAAGATCTGCTCGGTGACAATGGCGCCGCCGAACACGGCGGGCATCTGCAGCGCGACCAGGGTGACGACCGGAATCATCGCGTTGCGCATCGCGTGCTTGACGATCACCCTCGATTGCCCGAGGCCCTTGGCGCGGGCGGTGGTGACGTAGTCAAGGCGGATCACGTCCAGCATGGCCGAGCGCACGAAGCGCGTCATCGAAGCCGCCTGGAACAGGCCGAGCACCATCACCGGCATGATGGCCTGGCGGATATGCTCGAAGAGCCAGCGTATCCCGGTCGCCTTGATATCGCTGGAATAGACAAAGGGCAGCCAGTCCAGCGTGATCGAGAAGATCAGGATGAATAGCAGCCCCGTGAAGAAAGTCGGCAGCGAGAAGCCGATGAAGGCGAGCGTGTTGGCGATCTGGTCGAAGATCGAATAGGGCCGGGTGGCGGCGAAGACGCCGACCGGTATTGCGATCAGCAGTGCCAGTATTTGCGCCGATCCGATCACGTATAGCGTGGTCGGCAGGCGCTGCAGGATCAGCATATCCACGTTCATCCGGCTGACAAAGGAAAAGCCCCAGTCGCCCTGCGCCATCGCCGAGAGCCAGCGCAGGTAGCGGACGTAGACCGGATCGTCGAGGCCGAACTTGGCCCGAAGCGACGCTGCCACTTCGGGCGGCACGTTTGGATTGGTCACGAGCTCTGCGAACGGATCGCCGGGCGCCAGCGCAAGTACCGTGAACAGAACGAGCGAAATGCCGAGCAGGCTCGGCACTGCGATCAGCAGGCGACGCAGGATATACTGCCGCATGAGGACGATCCGCCTATGCCGGCTTTCAGGCCTCTCGATACCAGTCCTGGATATTGTCGGTGTCGTTGGTCCAGCCGCTGAGCACCGGGCGCAGCGAGTTGACTGCCGCGCCGACCTTCAGGCGGTGCTGCACGGCGATGGTCACCGTGTCCTGCCACATGATGTCGTTGGCCTTGATATAGTGTGCCGCACGTTTGACCGGATCGGTTTCAGCTTCGGCCGCATCGATCGCCGCGTCGAACTCCTTGTTGACCCAGCGCGGGAAATTTCGGCCCTGCCACTTGTTTTCCTTGGTGGCCACGAAGCGCGAATGAAAGCGTCGCATGTGCTGAGCGGGGTCGGGCTGGGTCATCGGAATCTGGAACATCTGGATGTCGGCGTAGAACTTGGAATAGGTGTCGGGATTGGCGACATCGGAGGAGAAGAACACCGAGGCCACCACCGATTTCAGTTCGATGTCGATGCCGGCCTTCCGGCACGCCTGCTTGACGATCGCCTGGGTTTTCTGCCGCGGGCCGTTGATCGAGGTCTGGTACAGGATTTTCAGCTTCTTGCCGTCCTTCTCACGGATTCCGTCGGCCCCGGCCTTCCATCCAGCCTCCTCCAACACCTGGACCGCTTTCTCGACGCTGAACTCCCATTTCGTGTTCTTGGAGACGAATTGTTCGGGACCGTTGAGGAAGCTGGCCGTGGTGCGGCCGGCGCGACCATAGATGTGCTTCTGAACGGCTTCGCGGTCGATCAGGAGCGCCAGCGCCTTGCGTACGGCCGGATCGGAGAACAGCGGATGCTTGGTCTTCATCGACGAACGTTCGCCGTCGATCTCGGTGTTGGGATCGGTGAAGTTCAGTGCGATGAATTCGATATCGCCGCCGGTCGTGTAGACGGTCTTGCCCTTGCCGCCCTTCTCCAGGCGCAGCAGGACCTCGTCTTCCACCTGCATGTTCCAGGCATAATCATATTCGCCGGTCTGGATCACCGCGCGTGCCGCCGAGACGGCATCGCCGCCGCCCTTGATCTCGATCGTATCGAAGTAGGGGCGGTTCGGCATGTGGTAGTCGGGATTGATTTCCCCGCGCACAAGATCGCCCGGCTTGAACTCGACGAACTTGTAGGGACCGGTGCCGACCGGCTTCAGATTGTTCGGGGCCTCGCGGGACTTGGCGCCCTTGTATTCCGCGAACAGATGTTTGGGCAGAATGCAGCCGACCACGGCGACGAAGGCGTCGGCCCAGAACGGGGTGGGATTCTTGAACAGGACGCGGACGGTGAGGTCATCGATTTTTTCGACGGTGATGTCCTGGTAGACGCCGATAGTCAGCGCCGCGGTGGCGGGATCTCGGGCGTATTCCCAGTTGAACACGACGTCGTCGGCGGTGAAAGGTTTGCCGTCGTGCCATTTGACGCCGGGCTTGAGCTTCCAGGTCACCGACTTGCCGTCGGCGGCGAGACCGCCGTTTTGAATAGACGGGATTTGCGCAGCGAGAATCGGACAAAGGTTGCCGTTGGCATCCCAACTCGCGAGCGGCTCGTAGAACAGGCGCGAACCGTCCTGGTCCTTGGTGCCGGTGGCAAAATGCGGATTGAGCAAGGTCGCTCCCTGCCACCACAAAAGCTTCAGCGGGCCACCGCCGCCGCGCTTGGTCGGCTTGTAGGGGGCGGGGCTCTGCGCCATGGCCACGCCGCCGACGGCGAGGATTTGCGTCGCCATCGGCGCGGTGAGACCGAAGGCAAGCATCCGCTGAACGAAGGCGCGGCGATCCATGCGGCCGTCCTTCACCTCGTCGATCATGGTCCGCAGTTCGGTGTCCAGCATCGTTGTCCCCCATCTGGTTTTGGCGTTGTGCGGAGCGCCGCCGGGCGGCAGCGTCATGTGTCCCAGGATAAGATGGCACATCAAATGCCCCGGAGGTCAATGTCCGCCTGTCAACAATTGGCAGTATGGAAGCGGCCAATGATTTCTGCTTGGGCAGAAACCCCATTGCAGCGCACATCGCGTTGGCATTCCGGCGGTCTCGGCGCGTCAAAGCGCGCGAAATCGCGCTTTGCACTGCAAAAAATTTGTTCGCCGGATCGGCCGGACCAAATCAGGACAAGGCCAAGTCAGGGTCAGGTCAGGGTCAAACCAGCGACATGTCCAGCGGCGGGGCCACGCCGTCAGGCAGCGGGCTGACATAGGGGGTGCGGGCGGTGCGCTTGTTCAGGTCGGCCTTGGCGGCGGCGATCAAGTCCGGTTCCGACAGCGCCCGGACGCCCAAGCCTGCCATGGCCTTGGCGGCCTGCACCATGGCCTTGTGGGCGTGCGGGCTCTTGCCCTGCGCCACCACCTGCCAGGTGTGCAAGGGGGTGCCGATGGCAATGGTCGGGGCGTGAACCTGGACGGTCGGTACGACCCAGCTCACGTCGCCAACATCGGTGGATCCGATCAGCGGGTTGCGCTTGGCGTCCAGCGGCACGATGAAATCGGCCAGCGGCCGCTCGGTCGGCTCCATGCCGATCGCATGATAGACGGTGGCGATATCCTTCTCGGTCAGCGTCGAGCGGATCTTTTGCGCGAAATCCTTGTCGGCCTCGTCGAAATGCGGCGGGCCGAGTTCCTCCATGATGCCGTGAAGGGCCTGTTCGAGCGGGGTGTTGGGCAGCAAATTGGAGACGGCGGAAATGATCCGCATCTCCACACTCGTTTCGGTCATCAGCGCCGCGCCTTGGGCGATCTTGTGGACGCGCTCCACCAGTTCGTTCATGCCGGGCAGATCGCGGGCGCGGATCGAATAGCGCACGCGGGCATGGGCCTGCACCACGTTGGGGGCGATGCCGCCGGTGTCGAGCAGGGCATAGTGTACACGCGCATCGCTCGGCATGTGCTCGCGCATGTAGTTGACGCCGACATTCATCAGTTCGACCGCATCCAGCGCGCTGCGGCCGAGATGCGGCGAGGCCGCGGCATGCGAGGTGCGCCCGGTGAAAATGAAATCGGCGCGGGTGTTGGCGAGCGAGGGCGTCACCGCCACTTCCCAGAAACTGTGGGGATGCCAGGTGATCGCAATATCGGCGTCGTCGAAGGCGCCTGATCGCACCATGAAGGTTTTCGCCGCTCCACCTTCCTCCGCGGGGCAGCCATAGTAGCGCACGCGCCCCGGCACCTTGTGCTCGGCTAGCCAATCCTTCACGGCCGTGGCCGCGAGCAGGGCGGCGGAGCCGAGCAGATTGTGGCCGCAGCCATGGCCGTGGTCGCCGGCCTGCAGCGGCCGCGGTTCCGCCACGCCAGCCTCCTGGCTGAGGCCGGGCAGGGCGTCATATTCGCCAAGGAAGGCGATCACGGGTCCGCCTTCGCCCCATTCGCCCATCAGGGCGGTGGGAATGCCTGCGACCTGCTCCGTGACGCGGAAACCCTGATGACGCAGCTCGGCGAGATGTTCGGCGCAAGAACGCGCCTCGGTGTAGCAGATCTCGGGCATCGCCCAGACCCGGTTGCTCAAGTCTATGAAGCGCGGTTTGATGGTGTCGACGCCACGCCAGATGCTACTGCGGTTATCCATCTTCCAATTCCTGAAACTGAAGGCGATGTGAGCAATTATTATCAGCTTCGCGAGAGAAGGCCCAGCGCAGGGCAGGTATCCGCCATGCTCGTCACACCTTCAAGACGTGCGGCCTGAACAGCCGGCCCTTCTCCACCACCAGCACCACCGCGAGCGCCGCCAGCGTGCAGAGCAGAAAGCCGGTCGCGAACGGCACCAGCGTGCCGTCGTAATCCTGGCCGATGGTGGCGCCGATGCCGATGCCGAGCAGCGTGGTGATCGAGCCGTACAGCGACGCAGCGGTGCCGGCGATATGGCCCTGCGGCTCCATGGCGAGTGCGGTGAAATTGGCGATCATCAACCCGAACGCAAACATCATGGATATCGAGAGCACCATGAACAGCGGCAACGGCAGCATCTGTATTTTCGCCGCCACCAGCATGGTTGCGGCGATGACCACGAAGCCTAGCAGAGCAGCGTGGGAGATCACGCGCATGCCGAGGCGGCCGACGAGGCGGGAATTGACGAAGCCGGCAATGGCGGTTCCGACCGCGACGCCTGCGAACGCAAGCGGAAAATAATATCCGAGCTTGTAGATCCCGGTGAACACCTGCTGCGAAGTGAACACGAACGCGAACAGCGAACCCAATACGCCGCCGGCGACCAGCGCATAACCCAGCGTCTGGCGATTGGTCACGGTCTGGCGGAACGCGTCAAATACCTCGCCGACGGCGAGCGACCTTCGCTTTTCGACCGGCAGCGTCTCCGGCATGCGAAGCGCGCTCCAGATCAGCGCCACCACGCCATACAGCATCAGTACGATGAAGATGCCGCGCCATTGCGTCAGCAGCAGCACGGCCTGGCCGAAGGCCGGGGCGACCACGGGCACCGCGATGAACATCATCATCGCCAGCGACATCACGCTCGCCATGCGCCGGCCGGCATAGCAGTCGCGCACGATCGACGTCGCGATCACGCGGGTTGCCGAGGTGCAGAGGCCTTGCAGTGCGCGAGCCAGCAGCAGCGTTTCGAAAGAGGGAGCGGCAATCGCGAGCAGGCTGGCGATGCAATAGACGGCCATGCCCCCGAGCAGGACCGGCCGTCGCCCGAACCGGTCGGACAAGGGGCCCATGACGAACTGCCCGACGCCGAAGCCGACCAGGAAGATCGACAGCACCATCTGCGGCCGGTTGGCCGAGGTGATGTGAAAGGCGGACGCGATGTCCGGCAGCGCCGGCAGCATCATGTCCATCGCAAGCGGATTCAGCGCCATGATCGACGCGATCACGATCACGAATTCGGGGAAGCCCATCGGGCGGTGGCCTGAAGCGGCCAAGGCATCGGCACTGGTATCGGACAACGAAAAACCCTCTCGAGGAAGGCACCTTATGGATTTTGGTGCGATGCACAATCCGCTTTTTCGAATGGCAGACCGTCGGCGAGCGGGCCAGCGCACATGGAGCAGACGGTGTCGCCAGGCTGACCTACTCGCCGGCGAGGGCCTCATTGCACCGCTTGGCAAACGCCAGGAGGTAGGCGCCCATATCGGCGGAAAGCCGTGCAGTGGGTTGCACATTCTGTGTGCTCATGTTGAGCGCGTACACCGGCATCCCTCGGACGATGAGCGGTGTCGCAACAGCGAGCACGCCGCGCTGCCAGGAGACGGCGCAATATCCGTCGCGCTTGACGGACCGGATCGACTTCTGCACCTCGGCGAGCAAGTTTTGCGTCGCCCCGGCGCTGCGCCGCTTGAACGTTGCAAGCAGCCTGGCTCTTTCCTGTTCTGATATGCCGGCCAGATAGGCGCGCCCGAGCGAGGTCAATTCCATCGGCACTTGCTGCCCCGCAACGACGTTGCGCAGCGCCACGCGCGGATTGAAGCGAACCGATTCCAGATAGACCATCATCGAGCGGTCCGCGGTGGCCAATCCGACATTCATCTTCCGCCGCATCGATTCGATGCGCATCATCGGGCCGAGCGCATTGAGGACCGGCGAGCTGACGCGCATCGCATGCCCGAAGCTGATTACGGCTGCGGCCAGCCGGTAGGCGCGCTCGCTGCGAACGTCGTCCAGCATGCCCGATTGCACAAGCGTACGCGTAAGCCGGCTGACGGTGGCGCGCGGGATTCCGGTTCGCTCCGCGATCTCTCCATTTCCGAGAACGTCGATGCCCTGACGGAACGCGCGCAGGATCTCGATCCCTCTTTGCAAGGAACGATTGCCGCCCGCAGAGCTCATGGCGCGTCGCCTCCCTCGGCCATCCAAGGGATAGGCGGGATAGCCCAAGAGATGCAAGCGGGTCGGGCAAATGTCGGCGAACGCAGCCGCGACCCAATTCCACCAGGTGGAAATGGGGTCAAGAGCAGCCGAGTTGCCCGTGCTAGCTCCACAGACGGCCCGGACAGAGAAGCCGCCACGCCAGAACGCATTTTCAAAATGCCCGAACAACAGCCCAAGGGAGCACGCATGCAAGAGAGCAAGGTCACGTATCTTTCAGGAGCGCACCGGCGCCTGCAGATCATTGTTGCCGCCATGTCGGTGCTGGCTGCGCTAGCCGTTACGCCGGTCCGAGCCGAATATCCGGCCAAGACCATCAAGATCGTCGTTCCCTTCTCCTCCGGCGGCGGCACCGACATCATCGCACGAACGCTGGCGCAGGAGATCACGTCGGATCTCGGCAAGCCGGTCATCATCGAAAACAAGCCGGGCGCGGGTACCGTCATCGGGACGCAGGTGGTCGCGACCAGCGAGCCCGATGGCTACACGCTGTTGCTGGCAAGCTTCGCCCACGCGGTCAATCCGAGCTTGAACAGCAAGCTTCCGTTCGATCCGCGCAAGGATTTCGCCGCGGTCTCGCTGATCGCGCGATCCCTCAACATCGTCGTCGTCAATCCAGCCTCGAAGATCAAATCGATCGCCGACCTGATCGCGGAAGCCAAGGCCAACCCCGCAAAGCTCAACTACGGCACGTTCGGCACAGGAACGTCGGCTCATCTGGCGGGCGAACTGTTCAAATCGCTGGCGAATGTGAACCTGACGACGGTGTCCTACCGCGGCGCCGCGCCGGCGATCACCGATCTCCTGGGCGGCCAGATCGATGTCATCTTCACCACGGTGGCAAGCGCCGCTTCGCTGATCGGCGGCGGGCAACTCCGGGCCCTGGCCGTCACGACCGCGGAACGCTCGCGTGCGTTCCCCGATTTGCCGACGGTCGCCGAAAGCGGGGTGCCGGGCTACGCCGCAGAGAGCTGGTACGGATTATACGCCCCGGCCAAGACGCCTGCGCCGATCATCGAGCGTCTGAACAAGGCCGTTGCGAAGGCCGTGCAGTCTCCAGCTTTCAAGCGGCTCGAAAGCAACGAGGGCCTGATCATGGTCGGCGGCGCGCCCGAAGAACTCGACCGCTATGTTCGGGACGAGGAAGAGCGATGGCGCAAGGTGATCAAGGACGCGAACGTCAAGGTGGAATAGCGCTTTCGCACCATCGCTCCCGACGTCCACGAAATCCATCACCGGTTTGAGAGGTAATGATGACCAGCCTGGTCGAATTGTCAGTCGAAGATTCCGTCGCGGTCGTGCGGTTGAACCGGCCGGATGTGCGCAACGCCATCAACGATGAGATGCGCGCCCAGTTCGTCGCCGCGCTCGACCGTGCCGGTAACGACGAAGCCGTGCGGGCCGTGGTTCTGACCGGAAACGGCAAGTCGTTCTGTTCGGGCGGCGACATTTCCGGCATGCGCGATCGGCTGCAGGGGCCCTCCGGAAAGGTGGCGTTCAACGGCTGGCGCAGACAACAGCAGACTCACAGGAGTATTGCCGCGCTCCACGGCATGGGAAAGGTGACGATCGCAGCCGTGAACGGCGCCGCGGCGGGTCTCGGATGCGATCTCGCGCTCGCGTGCGATTTCATCGTGGCCTCGGAAGATGCTGTGTTCAGCATGAGCTTTGTTCGTCGTGGACTGGTTTCCGACGGTGGAGGAATGTACTTCCTGCCGCGGCGGATCGGTTTGTCGCGCGCGAAAGAGATGATCTTTACCGGCCGTCCCGTAGGCTCAGCAGAAGCACTCGCGATCGGACTGGCGGATCGCGTGGGTCCGGCTGCGACGCTCGTGCATGACGCTTCCACATGGGCGCGCGATCTCAGTCGTGGGTCTGTTGCGGCCATCGCTCTGACCAAGGGGATCATCGACCGCACGTTTGAAACGGCGGAAGAGCAGGTCTTTGCGCTCGGCCGGGAAGCCCAGGCCATTTGCTACACGACTTCCGAACACCGGGAATCCGTTGCGGCATTCCTCGACAAATCCGCGCGCTAGGAGGGGCGATATGGATGCGCTGGAACGTCTGATCCGACCGAAGAGCGTGGCGATCATCGGCGCCTCAGCCGACGCCGGCAAATTGACCGGCCGTCCGCTCGCCTTTCTGCAGAAATATGGCTACGGCCATGAAGTCTTCCCAGTCAACCCGCGCTATCAATCGATCGGAGGCTATCCATGCTTTCCGGATATCCGGTCGCTACCGCACGCACCCGACGTCGCCATCGTCCTTGTCGGCTCTGCCCGCGTTCCGGACGCGGTCCGGGAACTCGGCGCGATCGGAACGGGGGCGGCAATCGTTCTCGCCGGCGGATTTGGTGAAAGCGGCGCCGACGGAATGGCCCGGCAGCAAGAGCTGAAGAGCGCCGCCGGCACCATGCGGCTGCTCGGCCCGAACACGATCGGCCTCGTCAATGTCACCGATGGTATCGCACTATCGGCGAGTGCGGCGCTCCAGATCAACCAGCCCGCACCGGGCTCCATCGCGCTGGTCTCGCAAAGCGGAGGCATTCTAGGGGCCCTGCTGTCGAGAGCCGAGGCCCAGGGTGTCGGCTTTTCCAAGCTGGTCGCGACGGGCAACGAATCCGATATAGACGTCTCTGACCTTGTCGATTACCTGGTTGACGATCCTGCCACGCAGGTGATTGCGCTCTATCTGGAAGGCCTGCGCAAGCCGGCGCAATTTCGCCAGGCGGCCCTGCGGGCGGCGCGAGCCGGCAAGCCAATCGTCGCTTTCAAGGTCGGGCGATCCGAGTCCGGCGCCCAATCGGCAAGCTCGCACACCGGGGCGTTGGCAGGGTCGGATGTCGTCTACGATGCATTGTTCAGGCAACTCGGCATCATCAGGGCGCTGCAATTCTCCGATCTGCTCGATATTCCGCTCGCGCTGAGTTCCGCCCGCCGATTGCAAGGCCGTCGCGTTGCCGTCGTAACGTCAACTGGCGGCTCGGCTAGTCTGGTCGCTGATGCGGCCGGCCTGGCGGGGTTTGAAACCCCGGCGCCAGACCCGATGACCGCTGAACGCTTGAAGGCTCTGAACATTCCCGACGCCGTGCTGGATCGAAACCCCATCGACGTTACCCTCGCGGGTGTAAAATCCGAATACTTTCGAAATGTGCTCGACAGCGTGCTCGAAAGTCCTTCCTACGATGCGGTTGCCGTCATTCTGGGATCGTCTTCGATCACGGAGCCGGAGATTGTCGGCGCGCCGTTGCGCGATTGCTTCGCTCGGACCGACAAGCCGGTTGTGGTGTTTGCCAGCCCGCACGCGCCGCACGCAGTCAGGCATCTCAATCTCTCGGGCATACCAACCTTCGCCGCGCCGGAGGCCTGCGTCACGGCATTTTCGGCAATGTGGCACATTCGCCGTAAGATTTCCCCGCAAACCGGTGAGCCGGCTATACCCGTGGCGGTTGGAGCCGACGTCCGGCGCATGCTGCGTCCCGGTCCGCTCAACGAATATGAGAGCAAGGCGCTGTTTGCGAAGTTCGGCGTTCCCATCACCCGTGAGGTCTGTGTCGCGACGCCTGAGGAAGCTGCGCCCGCCGCGTTGAATTTCGGCGGCAACGTCGTGATCAAGGTTCTCTCGCGCGACGTGCTCCACAAGTCCGATCTCGGGGGAGTTGCCGTCAATGTCTCGCCGCGCGATTCCGCGGCGACGTGCCGGCGGATGGCGGAGGCATTTTCGACGGCGACGAACCGGAGGCCGGAGGGATTTCTGGTCCAGGAACTGGTGACCGGCGCCGTCGAACTGATCCTCGGCTTCAAGGACGACAAGCAGCTAGGACCGTCGATCCTGTTGGGCATGGGCGGCATCGCCGCCGAGCTTTACAAGGACACCGCCGTGAGACTGGCGCCGCTTTCACGACAGGATGCGGAGGAAATGATCGGCGAGCTGAAGTCCGCTCCGCTGCTGCGCGGCTTTCGCGGCCGCCCCGTTGCGGATGTGGATGCCCTCGTCGACGCAATGCTCGCTTTCTCCAACATGGTGACTTCGATCGGGAAGAACCTGCTGGAGGCGGAGATCAATCCGTTGTTTGTCTTGCCCAGTGGGAACGGCGTTAAAGCGGCGGACGGCGTCGTCGTGGTGGCAGATGCGGAGGCCGGAAGCTGAACCACGTTGGCAGGAAATTGCTTTGCCACACAAGGGGTTGCTCCGAGACGGCAGCGTGTTTGCAAGTTCGGTCATCGAGTCACTGTTTTCCGTCAGCCAAAGACGTTGTTCTGGTGCGCCGCTTGCTCTATCCCCTACGCTGGAAGCAATCGGTGTGACCGAACGGAGACCTCGTGTCCGGACAGACTTTGAAGATCGGCACGCGCAAGAGCGCGATGGCGCTGGCGCAGACGGAGGCGATCGCGCGGCTGCTGCGCGCGGCCGATCCCGCGCTCGATGTCGAAATCGTCAAGTTCGAAACCCGCGGCGACCAGGACCAGACCAGCAAGCTGCTACGCCATGGCGGCAAGGGCGGCGCGTTCGTCGCTGAAATTCGCGAGGCGATGCGCGGCGGAGAATTGCAGGCGGCGATGCATTCGCTCAAGGACGTTCCCGGCAACGAGGAGACCCCTGGCCTGATCATCGCGGCGACCCTGCCGCGCGATCCGGCCAACGACGCGCTGGTACTGCGTCCGGGCCTTTCGCTGGATGCGATTCGCGCATCGAAGGGTAAAGGTTTCAAGATCGGCACCAATGCGGTGCGCCGCGCCGCCTATCTGCGCCGCCTGTTCCCCGAGGCCACCGTCATTCACTTCCGCGGCGCGGCCGACACCCGCGTCGCAAAACTCGACCGCGGCGACAAGCAGCGGCTTCCCGATGGCGGCGAGGTAGGACCGGCGGATGCGCTGGTGATGGCAAGGTCAGGGCTCGAACGCATCGGAATGGCGTCGCGCATCGTTCATGATTTTTCGGTCCGGGAAATGCTGCCCGCGGTGGGGCAGGGCATCGTCGCGGTGGAATGCGTCGAGAAGGACTGGGTCACGCGCGGGCGGTTGGCCAAGATCGAGGACGCCTCGTCGCGCCTCTGCGCCGAGGCCGAGCGCGAGGTATTGTGGGTTTTGAACGGCCACTGCAACTCGCCGATCGCCGGCCATGCGACGTTGGCGGGTAATGAGATGACGCTGACGGCCGCCGTGCTGGATGAAGCAGGTGACCGCTTCATCGAGGTGTCGCGGACCGGCGCGTCAGATCGCCCCCGCGAGCTCGGCCGTGCCGTCGGCCTCGATCTGCTCGACAAGGGCGCGGCAGAGATTATCGCGCGCACGCGGCCGGAGGAAGATTCGCTGCTGGCGTGAGAGGCCGCGATCGCGCCCAGCCGTCATTGCGAGCCAACGGGTCGCGCGAATGCGCGCCCGGTGACAGGCTCCGCGAAGCAATCACGCCGCAGCACGCGGAGAGATGGATTGCTTCGTCGCTACGCTCCTCGCAATGACGGGTGAGCGTTACAGCCACAATATCTTCTTGCGGTACTCGAGATCCGTCAGCAGCGGTTGCGCCGGTCCCTGATGGAACACGGCGCCGCGTTCCAGCGCGAAGACGCGGTCGGCGAGCGCCAGCACCAGGTCGAGATTGTGCTCGACGATCACGATGGAGATGTGTTGCCGCAGCCGGTCGAACACCTTGAACAGTTCGAGGATCACGGCCGGTGCCAGGCCCTCGAAGGGCTCGTCGAGCAGCAGGAGTTTGACATTGCCCGACATCGCGCGCGCCACCGCCACCATCTGCTGCTCGCCGCCGGAAAGATAATCCGCCGCGACGTCCATGCGCTCGCGCAGGCGCGGGAAATAGTTGAGGATCTGCGTTTCGTCCCACACCACGCCGTTGCTGCCGTCGGTCTTGCGCGCGAGACGCCCGAGCGACAGATTTTCCCGCACCGTCATCCCGGCGAACAGGCCGCGGCCCTGCGGCACATAGCCGATGCCGGCGCGCGCGATCTCAGGCGCAGGCAGGCGGGAGATGTCCATGCCGGCGTACTCAATCGTGCCCGAAGACAGCGGCACGAGGCCCGCGAGCGTC
This sequence comes from Bradyrhizobium sp. LMTR 3, assembly GCF_001693485.1. Lineage (GTDB taxonomy): Bacteria > Pseudomonadota > Alphaproteobacteria > Rhizobiales > Xanthobacteraceae > Bradyrhizobium. The sequence continues at coordinate 21,036 of NZ_MAXC01000010.1, read as the reverse complement.
TTCAGGAGCGTCGACTTGCCGGCGCCGTTGCGGCCGAGCAGCGCAACGATTTCACCTTCGTGCACGTCGAGGGTGGCGTCGTGCAGGATATGGCTCTTGCCGTAAAACGTGTTGACGCTCTCGAAGCGCAGAATGGGGGCTGTGCCGTCGCGGGCTTGCTCGCTCGTGATGTGCTCGACCTCGGGCACGCCGGTGCCGGTATAGATTTCCTGCACCTTGCGGTCGGCGCGCACGGCCTCGGGCGTGCCGGTCATCAGCACCTCGCCCTGGTTCATCACGGTGACGGTGCGGGAGAAGCCGAGCACGCGATCGATGTCGTGCTCGACGATCAGGACCGGAATGTTGGCGGCGATGTTTTTCACGAGGCTCGAGACGCGCTCGCGCTCGGCCGCGGCAAGCCCGGCGAGCGGTTCATCCAGAAGCAGCACCTGCGGCTTGGACCCGAGCGCGATGCCGAGATCGACCAGCCGCTGCCCGCCATAGGACAGTTCGCCGCCTTCGATTGCTTCGATGCCTTCGAGGCCGAGAAACTTGATCAGCTCCGCGGTCTCGGCGTGGATGTCCCTGTAATGGTCGATGTCGCGCCACAGGTCGAAACGGCCGGGGCTCTGCGCCTGCAGCGACAGGCGGAGATTTTCGTAGATCGAAAGGCCCTTGAACAGATTGGTGATCTGGAACGAGCGCGCCAGTCCCCAATGGCAGATCGCCTCCGACGGCACGCCCTGGATCTCGCGGCCGTTCAGCCTGATGGTGCCGCTGTCGGTCGGATAGAGGCCGGAGACCAGGTTGAACAGCGTGGTTTTTCCTGCGCCGTTCGGCCCGATCAAGGCGTGGATTTCGCCCGCGCCGACCGCGAGGCTCGCATCGGTCACCGCGCGGATGCCGCCAAAGCTCTTCGAGACACCTTGCACGTCGAGCACAATACCCTCGAGCGCTTTGGGCCGCAGGAAGGCCGGCAAAGGCAGGCCTTGGTAGATTTTTCGCCTGCTCATCGCGGCGGCTTCTTCCGGCGGCGGCCACCAGCGCTTTGCGAGTGTCGCCCAGATGCCGACGAGGCCGCCTGGCGAATACAGCACGAAGGCGACGAAGACGAGACCGAACCAGAGCAGCCAGTTCGGCGTCCAGATCGAAAACAACTCGCGGAACAGGATGAAGAACAGCGCGCCGATCGCCGGCCCGAGCATGCTGCGCATGCCGCCGATCACGACGATGGCGAGCAGTTCGCCTGAGAAGGGGACGGAGACGGCCTCGGCAGAGACCAGATAGTTCTGGAATCCGATCAGCCCGCCGGCAAAGCCGGTCACGACCGCCGAGATCACGAAGACGCCGAGCTTGTAGCGCTCGACCGGATAGCCCTGGAACGTGGCGCGCAACTGGTTCTCGCGGATCGCCATCAGCACATGGCCGAACGGCGAGCGCACCAGCCGCAGCAGGAGATAAAGCACGCCGAGGCAGAGTGCGGAGACGACGACGTAATAGTTGAGCGCGTTGTCGAGGCTGAACGGGCCGATGCTGCCCCGCTTCAGCCCGCCGAGGCCGTCCTCGCCGCCGGTCACCGCGGTCCAGCGAAAAGCGATGGTGTAGGTCAGCGCCGACAGCGCCAGCGTCAGCAGCGAGAAATAGACGCCACGCCGGCGCAAAATGACGAAGCCGACGAAGGTCGCGATGACCGCGACGACGATTGCCGCCAGCGCGAGCGGCAGGAAGATATCATTGTTGAACCAGTTGCGTTGGATCAGTCCCGCCGCATAGGCGCCGATGCCAAACCAGGCGCCGTGGCCGAAGGAGACGAGGCCGGTGTAGCCGATGCAAAGGTTGAGCCCCATCGCGGCAATGGCGAGCGCCACCACCATGGTGCCGGTGTTGAGCGAGAGGCCGAGCAGATAAAGACCGAACGGCAGCGCGATGACGGCAAGCGCGGCCAGCAGCAACGGACGATGTTTGGCAGCGGACGTCATCATTCGAACTTCTCAATACGTTCGCCGAGCAGCCCGCGCGGCCGCACCATGAGCACCAGGAACATCAGCAAATAGATCGAGGCTTCACCGGCAGCCGGCGCGAAGTGGATGGTGATGCCCCTGACGACACCGACCAGAAGAGCTGATATCACCACGCCCCAAAAACTGCCGAGGCCGCCGATCACGACGACGACAAAGGCGACGGTGATGATCTCGGCGCCCATCGCAGGATGCACGATCGTGATCGGTGCAAAGAAGGCGCCGCCGAGCGCGGCCATGCCGACGCCCAGCATGACGATCGCGGTCATGTAGGGCTGCAAGCGAATGCCGAGTGCGGCGACCATGTCCGGCCGCTGGATGCCGGCGCGCACCACGCGGCCGAACGACGTCTTGTGCAGCAAGAGCCAGACACCGAGCAGGACTGCAGCGACGACGGTAAGGATGAGCAAGCGATAGCGCGAGAACAGGAAATCGCCGAGGAACACCGAGCCGCGAAGCGCCTGCGGGATCGCGGCCGAGATCGGCGGCGCGCCCCAGATGATGCGGATCGCCTGCTCGGTCACCATGGCGAGGGCGAACGTCACCAAAAGGCTCAGGATCGGATCGGCGTCGTAGAACCTTCGCAGGATGAAGCGCTCGAAGAGAATGCCGAGCACCGCCACGGCGACCGGCGACAGCACCACCGCCGAGCCGAAGCCGAGATATTTCGTGATCTCGACGGAAATGTAGGCACCCAGCGCATAGAACGCGCCATGGGCGAGATTGACGATACCGCCGACGCTGAAGATCAGCGACAGTCCAAGCGCAATCAGGAGGTAATAGCCTCCGAGCACCAGGCCATTCACCACCTGTTCAAGCAGGAATCCGAATTGCATCTATCGATCCGACTTCAGAAGCGCGCTTTGGAAAAAGAGATGGCGCCGTGGCGCCAGCATTGCCCACCCGTGTCGGGCTTTTAGTGCGTCATAACTGCTCGAACTCCTCATCCTGAGGAGCCCGCTAGAAGCGGGCGTCTCGAAGGATGTAGGCTACAGACGGGGCCTCATGGTCCGAGACGCGCTGCGCGCTCCTCACCATGAGGGTTTATGAGCCGGATCATGCTCTATGCCTTCATATTGCAGGGATTTTGCGTCTTCGTCGGGTAGATCGATTCGAGGTCGGCGCCGGCGGCCGGAACGGCCTCGCCGAGCACCAGCATGTCCCACTTGTCCTTCATCTCGTTCTTCGCCTTCACCGTGAACGGATAGGCTTCCTGGACGAGCTGATGGTCCCAGGACCGGAAATACGCCTTGCGCGACTTCATGATGTCGAACTGCGTCTGCTTCTCGAAATAGGCGATCAGCGCGTCGCTCTCGGTCGACTTGGTCTCGGTGATCGCCTGCGCGATCATTTTCAGCGTGATGTATTCGATCCAGGCATGGTTCTCCGGCGGCTTGCCGTATTTCTTGCTGAAGGCCTCGACGAAGGCCTTGGACGCCGGATTGTCGAGCGTGTGGTACCAGACCGTCGGCCAGGTGCCGGAAAGATTGCCTTCGCCCATCGCCCAGGCGTCGCCGGTGTTGAGATTGAAGCCGACGAGCGGGTAGGGGAAGCCGAACTCGGCATATTGCTTGACGAGATTGGTGACCTGGTTGCCGGCGAGGTTGCAGCAGACGACATCGGGCTTGGCCTGCCGCACCTTCAGGAGATACGGGCTGAAGTCGGTAACGTCTGTCGCGATCACCTCGTCACCGATCAGGGTAGCGTCGTTGGCGCCGAAGAAGGCCTTCGCCGCCTTCAAGAGGTCGTGGCCGAAAATGTAGTCGGCCGTCAGCGTGACGAACTTCTTGCCCTTCACCATGCCCTTTTGCTTGAGCGCGGTGCCGACGGCATTGACCATCACAGTGTTGGGAATGTCGCAATGGAAAGAGTAGCGGTTGCAATCCTTGCCGCGCAGCGCGTCGGAGCGCGCGCCGGTCGAGAAGAACACCTTCTTGTTGCGTTCGGCGACCTGCATGATGGTCAGCGACGAGGCGGATGAGATTTCGCCGAACAAGAGCACGGCGCCGTCCTGCTCGATCATGCGCTGCGCCTTGGTCGAAGCGGTGGCGGGATTGACAGAGTCTTCCGACATCAGGTCGATCTGCTTGCCCATGATGCCGCCGGACGCGTTGATCTCTTCCGCCGCCATCTTCACTCCTAGCTGGGCGTAGCTGCCAATCGCGCCGAGGAAACCGGTCAGCGGCACCAGATGGCCGATTTTGATCCGCGCAGCCTGTGCGTGGACGATGGCGGGAGATCCGATAGCGGATACGCCGGCAAAGGCGGCGCCGGCCTTCAACAAAGTACGTCGGCTGTAGCGGGTCATCACTGATCTCCTCCCCGAGAGTACGTCGCGACGTTCCCTCTCCGATTCCCGCTTATGCGACAATGTGAGAGACGTTCTTTTATTGTTGTAAGATATTTCCGGACGCGGCCGCTCCTGTCAACGCCAAATGCGTCGCAGCCGCGTTCTGCCGTGCGGAGAGGATTTAGATCAATCGGATCAGGAGGATTTCGCCAGACCCCGCGCGCCGAATTCGATCGACAGTCGGCTGGCGGCCGATTGCACCAGCTTGGCGCGGCTCTGCACCACCTCGTCGGTCATGCGCCAGATCGGGCCGGAGATGCCGAGCGCGCCGATCACTTCGCCGGTGAAATGATAGACCGGCACGGCGACGCAGCGGACTTCGGCGTTGAATTCGCCGTCGTCGAAGGCGATCGCGCTGCGGCGGATTTCGGCGATCTCGCGCATCAGCTCGGCAGGGTCGGTGATCGACTTCTTTGTCGATGGTTTCAGTTCGACCCGTTCGAGAAAGCGCTTCAACTGATCGGGGCGCAGCGAGGCCAGCATGATCTTGCCGAGCGCGGTGCAATGCGCAGGGCGCACCACGCCGACGCGGTCGGTCAGTTGGAACGCGCCAGCCCCGCTGGTGCGGGCGATTACGACCACGGTATCGCCCATTCTCACGGCAAAATGGCCGCTTTCGCCGGTCTCCCGCGACAGCTCTTCCAGGATCGGTGTCGCCAGATTGACCATCTCGATTTCGTCGAGCGCGCTTGCCGCCAGCGCAAACAGCGGCCGGCCGACGCGGTAGCGTTTTGAATCGCGCTCCTGCCTGAGATAGCCGAGCGAGACCAGCGTCTTGGCGAGGTGAAAGGTGGTGGAGTTGTGTAGCCCCACCAGCTTGCTGAGATCAGCCAATCCAATGCCTTCGCGGTGACGTGCGACTTCTTCGAGGATCGAGAACGCGCGGCCGAGCGACTGCACGCCGCCGCGCGCACGCTCCTCCGCTTCGTCGTCGATGTTGGGCTCGTTCGATGGCATCAGCCTTGCGATCGAAACCTTGCGTGGGCCTGCAGGCTTGTCGGTCGTCTTCGGCTTGGTGCGCGGTTTCACGGAATCAGTTCTCCAGATGGGCGAGACGAAGTCTAGCAGGCCGCCCTTACGCTTCAACGGCATCACCCCCGGTCGGAGGCGCAATCAGAAGCATACCACAATAGCAATTGACGTACAGTATTATGAGAAATAGGTTCGCGAGACAGCCGACCGCGCGCGGTAAAGACGCGGAGGCGAATTCGTTGGGCTTAGGGAGAGAGTGGTCGATGTCGCGTAACATGCTCAACGGTGCCCAGGTCATCGTCGACTATCTGATCCAGGAGAAAGTACCGCAGGTGTTCGGCCTGTGTGGCCACGGCAACATCCAGTTCATCGACGCGCTGTACGAGCGTTCCCACGATATCAAGACGATCTCGGTACATCACGAGAGCGTCGCCGGCTTCATGGCCGACGTTTACTACCGCGTCTCGGGCCGGCCGGCGGCGACGTTTACCTCCTGCGGGCCCGGCTCGGCGAACCTGCCGATCTCGCTTGCGAATGCCTTTCTCGATTCCGTGCCGTTTCTGGCGGTGACCGGCAACGTGCCGACCAGCCAGTTCAACCGCGGCGCCTTCCAGGAGATGTATCGGCATCATCAGGCCGATTTTCCTTCCACCGTGCGCACGATCTGCAAGAAGGTGTTCCAGCCGACGCGCGGCGAGATGGTGCCGCTGGCGGTGCGGCAGGCCTGGAAGACCATGACGACCGGCCGGCCCGGTCCCGTCGTGCTCGACGTGCCGTTCGACGTGTTCATGGAATCGGCGGCCGAGGAGGCGCCGAATGCGATCGAATGGAATGCCAACATATCGAGCCGCTGCGGCGCCGATCCGGAGGGCGTCGTGAAAGCCGTCGACATGCTGCTTTCCGCCGAGCGACCGACGATCATTGTCGGGCAGGGCGTGCGCTATGGCGGCGCGGCGGAGGAACTGCTGCGCCTCGCCGAGCGGCTGCAGATACCGGTCGCGGCCTCGGCCAGCGGCCTCGGCGCGATCGACTGCAACCATCCGCTGGCGCTGGGCCTCGTCGCGCGCGCCGGCCATTATCAAGCCAATCATGCAACGCGTCAGGCCGACGTGCTGCTGGCAATGGGAATGCGGTTCGACGACCGCACGTCGAGCTCGTGGATCCCGGGCTATTCCTTCACCATTCCGCCGACGCGGCTGATCCATGTCGATATCGATCCCGAGGAGATCGGCCGCAACTATCCGGTCGCGCTCGGCCTGATGGCCGATGTGCGCACCTTCCTGCGGCAGGTTCACGCCGAGCTCGATCGCCGCGGCGATCTCTCGAAGAAGCTGGACGCGCGGAAGAAGTGGCTTTCGCAGATCGATGGCTATCGGAAGGAGTGGGACAAGTTCGTCGCGCCCGGCTTTTCCGACGACACCACACCGATCAATCCGCAGCGCGCCGCGCTCGAGATCGACAAGGCGCTGCCGGAGGATGCGATCCTCGTCAGCGACATCGGCGTGCATCACAATTGGCTGCTCGGCTTCTGCAAGCCGCGGCGGCCGGATTCGCTGATCGGTTCGATGGGATTTGGCCCGATGGGCTTTGGCGTGGCCGGCGTGATGGGCGCGAAGTTCGCGGCACCCGATCGTCCCTGCGTGTCGGTGTGCGGCGACGGCGCCTTCTTCATGCACGCCAACGTGCTGGGCACGGCAGTGGAATATAATCTGCCCGTGGTCTGGGTGGTCTGGAACAATTACGCCTATGCCTCGATCCGCGGGCTGCAGCGCGGCTATCTCGGCGGCCGCGAGCTCGCGACCGATTTCCACGATCCCCACACCGGCGAGCGCTACAATCCGGATTTCGCCGCGATGGCGCGTTCCTGCGGCGTCGAGGGCGTGCGGATCGATCGCGCCGGCGATCTCGGCGAGGCCATCCGCAAAGGCATCGCAGCGAACAAACCCTATCTGATCGACGTCGATATCGCCGCCGACATCAATCCGGTCGGTGCGGGCGTCTGGGAATTGCCCGGGCTTGGGCAGAGCAACGCCGGCATCGGCACGCGCTACCAGCCCGCCTGATCTCACTTCGAGGAAATCACATGCTACTTGCAGGCAAGAAAGTCGTCGTCGTCGGTGGTTCCTCCGGTATCGGTCTGGCGACCGCGGAGATGGCGAAGCGCGAGGGCGCCGATGTCATCATTGCGTCCCGCAATGTCGAAAAGCTCGACCATGTGGCGGAGAAGCTGAACGCCATCGCGATCCCCGCCGACGTCACCAGCGATGACAGCGTCGCAAAGCTGTTCCGGCGTTGCGGTCCGGTCGATCACGTCGTGGTCACGGCGGCGCAGCTTCGCACCGGCCCGTTCAAGACGGTGGCGATGGAGGATGTTCGCGCCACCATGGAAGGCAAGTTTTGGGGCGCGTGGCGGGTCGCGCGCGAGGCCGAAATCCGCGCCGGCGGCTCGCTGACCCTGGTCTCCGGTTTTCTCAGCGTTCGCCCGCGGCCGAACTCGGCAATCGTCGGCGCCGCCAACGGCGCGCTGGAGTCGCTGGCGAGGGCGCTCGCGCTGGAATTGGCGCCGGTGCGTGTCAATGCCGTCTCGCCGGGCGTGATCGACACCGCGATCCGCGCTGCGATGCCGGAAGAGGCGCGGCGCGACATGCTGGCGAAGACGGCGGCCGCGCTTCCGGTCGGCCGCGTCGGTGCGGCTGAGGACATCGCGCGGCAAATCCTGAGCTTCATGGCGAACGGTTTTGCGACGGGATCGATCGTCTATATCGATGGCGGGGCGCTAGTGATCTGACCGGCAAAGGAGGCAATCATGGCTCCAGAAAACAACGGCGCCTTCATCCGCAATATCGCCGAGGTACCTTGGCGCGAATTCCCCAATCACTTTGGCGGCGCACTATCAAAACCGCTGGTGATGCCGGAGACTGCAGGCTCTCGCCACATCGACTATCGCATCTCGATGTACCAGCCGATGGCCCATGTCGCGCGCCACAAGCACCTTGTGCAGGAGCAGATCTATCATGTGCTCGAAGGCGAGGGGCTGATGGAGATTGCAGGAAAAAATCACGTGGTACGCAAGCACGACGTCATCTTCCTGCCGCCTGGTGTCGAACACGCGATCTCGAATTCCGGGCTGGTCGATCTGGTGTTCCTGGTGATCACCTCGCCGGTGACGGATGAGGAGAGGCCGGTGTGAAGTTATTAGGTGACGCGTGGATGAATAAGCCACTCGGGGATTGCCACCTCTCCCGCTTGCGGGGGAGGTCGGATCACATCGTCAGATGTGATCCGGGTGGGGGCTCTCTCCACACGAACAGTGTGACTCGCGGCGATACCCCCACCCCAACCCTCCCCCGCAAGCGGGAGAGGGAGCGCAGTCTCCTCGCGGCTGCAGTTGTACCTGATCCGATCGCGCTGCGACGAATCACGCCGCCAGATCCTGCAACAGCAGCGACGAGCCGCGAATCAGCACCTTGCGTCCCTTTGCCGTGATGGCGGGTGCGTCGCCGTGCATCACGGCGAGTTCGAGCGCGATCAGGCCGTCGATCGTGGTGCGGCTCATGCGCGGCAGCCTTGATGCCGGGCTCCGCAATGCCTTCAACGTTTCCCACTGGGACGGCGTCAGGTCGTAGTCGAATTCTTCGTTCATGGTGCCTCGGCTTCCACAATTCTTGTGGCGTCTCATAGCGAGCGCACATGAAATTCGTGCGACCGCAACGAGTCGGGATTTCGACAAGCGACGATGCGCTGTCACATCATCGTGTCATTGGAATTGGTCGATGTTGTCGAATCACGCGCGTGGGCCAAAAACAAATGACGCTGGCGCAGGTCGCGTGAGCACGGGCGTCAAAAAGACCGCCCAATCGCCGCAACCGTTAAGAGAAAGTTACTAACGAAAGGTAAACGGCGCGGTTGTTTCGTCGGCCGTAGGCCGCATAGGGTGGGCAAAAGCGCAGCGTGCCCACCATCTTTTGTGCCGGGGAATGGTGGGCACGTCGCTTACGCTCCTTTGCCCACCCTACGATTCACGCGTCTATCCCCGCCGCACGCTGGCGCCGCCGTCGACCGGCAATGTCACGCCGGTGATAAAACTCGCTTCGTCCGAGGCGAGGAACAGCGCTGCGTTGGCGACGTCCCAGCCGGTGCCCATCTTCTGGCGCAGCGGCACCTTGCTGTCGCGTTCGGCCTCGACCTCGGCGCGGCTCTTGTTGAATTCGCGGGCGCGGGTGTCGACCGCCATCGGCGTGTTCATCAGTCCGGGCAGGATGACGTTGGCGCGGATGCCGTATTGCGCGTTCTGGTAGGCGAGCTGTTCGGTGAAGGCGATCATCGCCGACTTGGTCGCCTTGTAGGCGACGTACGGATAGGTCGTGATCGCGGCCATCGAGGAGATGTTGATGATCGCGCCGCTTCTTTGCTGGCGCATGATCGGGATGACGTGCCTGGCCGCCCACACGCAGCTCTTCAGGTTGATCGCGACGCAGCGGTCGAACGCTTCCTCGCTGATCTCGAGCAGCTCGGCATCGCCGCCGGCCAGGCTGACGCCGACATTATTGTGCAGCACGTCTATGCGGCCCCAGCGTGCTTGCGCGTCTGCCACCATCGCCTTGAGCTCGGCATTTTTGGTAACGTCGGCCCTGAATGCTGCCGCCACGCCGTGGCTCTCGGCGATCATGTCGACGGTTTCCTGGGCAGAGGCCAGATTATGATCGACGCACAGCACTTTGGCGCCCTCGCGCGCGAAGGTCAGCGCGGTGGCGCGGCCGTTGCCGATGCCTTCGCCGGGGCTCTGGCCAGCGCCGACGACGATGGCGATACGATCTTTCAGGCGCATCTCGTTCCACTCCCGGGATCGGGTACTGTTGCAGTACCTCATTGTTCGTTGTCGGCTCGGGCTCACCTAGCCATAGAGCGCTTTATGCTCCTGCTCGTAGTTGGCGTAGGAATCCTTGATGCTCGCCATGTTCAACAGCATGGTGGCGACGAGCGTATCGTCCATGGCGAACACGGTCGTGCGCATCCACACGCTTTCGGTGCGGCGGCTGCCGCTGAGCGCGACGACCTCGCGTTCGGTTGCATAGTTCTCGCCGACGAACAGCGGCCCGCGTAGCAGGCGGATCTCCTGATCCGCGAACAGCCCGACCGCGGGTCCGCGGACCGGCAGCCGGTCCTCGCGGGCGCGGTACTGAAACAGCACGCTCAGCATTTCGAACGGGATGATCGCGCGGCCCCAGGGATTGAGCTCCTGGGAATAATACGCCGATGGTTCGGTGATAACCTTCAACTTCTGCTCAAGCGAAAACGGATAGAGATCGCCCATATGCTGGTCGAAATCCATTTTCACGATCTGACGCGGCGTCTTCATGCCGACCTTGAGATCGGCGAGGATGACGGGATCGGCGAGCGGCTTCAATTCGCCGAGCCGCCGGGAAAGCGCCGTTTCCATTACTTCGCCGACGGAGGCGGTGCCGCGCAAAATCTCGGTGCCATCGCGCTTGGTCATGCCGATCGCGCAAGTCGTTTGCCCCGGCTTCGGTTTCTCGATGTTGGCCTGCACTTCTTCGCCTTCGAAGGCGGGATTGCGGTAGTGCGCGGACAGGCAGCCGGTTTCGAACCAAGCCTGGCCCCAGATGCGTTCGCACAGCGGCGCGAACTGGCTGAAATGGGTCGGGCCCTCGATTGTGCCGCCCTGAAACCCGAGCTTCTGCGCGGTTGCATCGTCGTGGATCGAGGCGTGCGAATCATAGACCTGCGCGTGGAGCATTTGCCTCGGGCTCCGCCATGGCCCGGCGAGCAGATTACCGTTCTCCAATATCTCGGTCCTGAACGCCGGTTCTGTCATCGCTGGTGTCTCCCTTTACCCCCAAGCGTTTCAAAGAAGGCGGGCTCCCGCAAGAGGCCCGGCCGATCCACACGACGGGCGAGATATGCCCTGCGGCCATGAATTCACGCTGGGCACGCATAGCAAAATCGGTGCATGCTGTTCGCAATTAGACCGGTTCGAACAATCGGCGGACAGAAAAGCGCGACGGGGAGCGGACGAAATGGCGTTGATGGAAGTGGGTCTGGACGACAAATACCGTCTGGATGCGAAGCGGATTTTTCTGTCCGGTACGCAGGCGCTGGTCCGGTTGCCGATGTTGCAGCGCGAACGCGACCGCGCACAGGGGCTCAATACCGCAGGCTTCATATCAGGCTATCGCGGCTCGCCGCTCGGCATGTACGATCACGCGCTGTGGCGCGCCAAAACCTTCCTCAAGCAGCATGACATCGAGTTCTCGCCCGGTCTCAACGAGGACCTGGCGGCTACCGCTGTATGGGGGAGCCAGCAGGTCGGCATGTTCCCGGGCGCCAAGGTCGATGGCGTATTCGGCATCTGGTATGGCAAGGGCCCCGGCGTCGACCGTTCCGTCGATGCGCTGAAGCATGCGAACTCCGCCGGCACCTCGCCGAATGGCGGCGTGATTGCACTGGCCGGCGACGACCATGGCTGCCAGTCCTCGACGCTCGCCCACCAGAGCGAGCAGGTATTCGCGGCAGCCTTGATGCCGGTGGTCAACCCGGCCACGCTGCAGGATTATCTCGATCTCGGGATTTTGGGCTTTGCGCTGTCGCGCTATTCCGGCTGCTGGGTGGGGTTCAAGGCGATTTCCGAGACGGTCGAAAGCTCGGCCTCGATCATCAGCGATCCCGACCGCATCAAGATCATCACGCCCGATGATTTCGAAATGCCGCCGGGCGGGCTTTCGATCCGCTGGCCCGATGCGCCGATGGAGCAGGAGCGGCGCTTGCACGGCCCGAAGATGCAGGCGGTCGCCGCATTCGCGCGCGTCAATCGCTTCGACCGGGTCGTGCTGGATTCAAGGCCGGCGCGGCTCGGCATTATGGCGACCGGCAAGGCCTATCTGGATCTGCGGCAGGCGCTGGCCGATCTCGGCATTAATGATGCCGAGGCGCAGGCGCTGGGCTTGCGCATCTACAAGGTGGCGCTGACCTGGCCGCTGGAGGAATCCGGTGCACGGGCCTTTGCCGAAGGCCTGCAGGACGTGCTCGTGGTCGAGGAGAAGCGCGGCTTTATCGAGGACCAGCTCCTGCGCATTCTCTATAATGTCGATGCGTCGAAGCGGCCCTCGGTGGTCGGTAAGCGTGACGAGAGCGGCGCCATGCTGTTGCCGAGCGAGGGCGAACTGACGCCGACCATGGTGGCGGCTGCCGTGGTCGCACGGTTACGCAAGCTCGGTCATCGCAGCCCGGCGCTGGAACAGCGCCTCGCAAAACTCGAGGCGTTCGACCGTCCCGGGGACGGCGCCGGCGCGGCAAAGCTGCAGCGCACGCCGTATTTCTGCTCGGGCTGTCCGCACAACACCTCGACCAAGATCCCCGAGGGCAGCCGCGCGATGGCCGGCATCGGCTGTCACGGCATGGCGCTGTCGGTGCCGAACCGCCGCACCCAGACGATTTCGCATATGGGCGCCGAAGGCGTCACCTGGATCGGGCAGGCGCCGTTCACCAGCGAAGCACATGTGTTCCAGAATTTGGGCGACGGCACCTACACCCATTCCGGCCTGCTCGCGATCCGCGCGGCGGCGGCTGCCGGCGTCAATATCACCTACAAGATCCTCTATAATGATGCGGTCGCGATGACCGGCGGCCAGCCGGCCGAAGGCGGCCTGACCGTATCGCAGATCGCGCATCAGGTTTCGGCGGAGGGCGCCAAGCGCCTCGTCATCGTCTCCGACGATCCCGAGAAATATCCGACGAGTTATTTCCCTTCCGGCGCGACCGTCCACCACCGCCGCGAACTCGACGCCGTGCAGAAGGAGCTGCGCGAGGTCAAGGGCCTGACTGTCCTGATCTATGACCAGACCTGCGCGGCGGAAAAGCGCCGCCGCCGCAAGCGCGGACTCTATCCGGATCCGCCGAAGCGCGTATTCATCAACGAGCGCGTCTGCGAAGGCTGTGGCGACTGCTCTTCCGTTTCGAACTGCGTCTCGGTGCAGCCACTGGAGACCGAGTTCGGCCGCAAGCGGCGGATCGACCAGTCGAACTGCAACAAGGACTTTTCCTGCATCGAGGGCTTTTGCCCGAGCTTTGTCACGGTGCATGGCGGACGCTTGCGGAAAGCCGACCGCGCCGCGGCTGATCCCTCGGCGCTGTTTTCCGATCTGCCGACGCCCGCCACACCCGCGCTCGATGGCGCCTACAACATCCTCGTCACCGGCATCGGCGGCACCGGCGTCATCACCATCGGCGCGCTGCTCGGCATGGCTGCCCATGTCGAGGGCAGGGCGTGCTCGACGCTCGACTTCACAGGGCTATCGCAGAAGAACGGCGCGGTCATGAGCCATGTCCGCATCGCGCCGCAGGCTGACGATCTCTCGACCGTCCGCATCGCCCCCGGCGGCGCCAATCTCATCCTCGGCTGCGATATCGTGGTCGCCACCAGCATCCCGGCGCTGAGCCGGGCCGAGCGCGGCGTGACGCGGGCGATCGTCAATGCCGACTTGCTGCCGACCGCGAGCTTCGTCATCAATCCCGACATCGATTTCGAGGCGGGAACGATGCGGGATGCGCTCAACGAGGCGGTCACCGCCTCCGACCTCGACATTCTCGATGCCACCGGGCTTGCCACCGCGCTGATGGGCGACAGCATCGCGACCAATTCCTTCATGCTCGGCTTTGCGTTCCAGCGCGGGGCGATTCCGCTGTCGCTGGAAGCGATCATGAAGGCGATCGACCTCAATGGCGCGGCGATCGAGATGAACAAGCTCGCGTTCTCCTGGGGCCGGCTCGCGGCGCACGATCTGCCGCGCGTCGTCAGCGCCGCGCGCTTCAAGAGTTCGGGCGCGGCGCCGGTCCGGCGCACGCTCGACGAAAGCATCGCGTTCCGCGCCAGGTTCCTGACGGACTACCAGAATGAGGCCTATTCGAAGCGCTACCTCGCCGATGTCGAGCGCGTCCGCGGCGCGGAAGCCAAGGCCGCGCCGGGCTCGCATGAACTGACCGAGGCTTTCGCCAAGGGCCTGTTCAAGCTGATGGCCTACAAGGACGAATACGAGGTCGCCCGGCTTTATTCCGACGGCGAGTTTGCAAAAGCGCTGAAAGAGCAGTTCGACGGTGACCCCGGCGTCAAAGTCAGCCTCGCGCCGCCGCTGCTGGCATCCCGCGATAGACTGACCGGGCATTTGCGCAAGCGCGAGTTCGGCGCCTGGATATTCCGCACTTTCGATATTCTCACCCGGTTTAAGTTCCTGCGCGGCACCGCATTCGATCCGTTTGGCTATACGGCCGAGCGGCGGATGGAACGGGCACTGCCGGGAGAATACTCCGCGATGATCCTCGGCCATCTCGACAAGGCGAAGCCGCACGACTGGCCGCGTCTGGTGGCGCTGGCAAAATCCGCGGAACTCGTGCGCGGCTATGGCCACGTCAAGGAAGCCAATGTCGCGAAATACCGTGCGGAGCGCTCGCGGCTGGAAGCGGCGATCGGCCAGCCGGTGGCGCAGGCCGCCGAGTAGGGACTGTTCATCCGGCACCTGAAGTTTTTCACAGGCTGGCTCAGTCACCGGTACCCTGAGCGCAGGAGCGGCTGGAATTGCCCAGCCGGCTCCCTACATGTCGGCTGTTCTTAATTCTTTGGGTTGATTTCAGGAGGCCTGCGATGGTCCTGAAAAACGCTATTGCCGCAGTACTTTGCACGGGGCTCCTGATGTCGGGCAGCGCCGCGCTGGCAGACGAGTATCGCGCGGGCGAACTTTTCGAGCTCGATCCTTCCCAAGCCATGCTCTCACCGAAGCGACTCGGCCCGGAGACGCGATTCGCCCCGGTCCGGATCGAGGCCAGAACAGATCGCAAGCAGGTGAAGACGGAGCGCGTGGTCGTGCCAAAGGCCGCCGCCGCGCCCAAGACGGCTGCGCCCAAGACGGCTGCGACCAAAGCTCACGCGGCACATGAGCGTGTTGAGCGCGTGCAGAAACCGCGCGGCGCTGCCCGCACCAAGTTGGCGCGACCCCACAGCAACCCGCTCGACGCGCAGGCCCGCGACACGCGGATCCAGACCTGGCCGTGCAAGTCAGGCGGCATCTGCGACTGGCAGCGGTAGTTGCTTCGTAGGGTGGGTTAGCGAAGCGTAACCCACCACTTTGATCTCCTCGCGGAAGCCACTTTGGTGGGTTACGCTTCGCTAACCCACCCTACAATTCTTCACCTTCATCCACCTGTCGTAAAACCTTCGGCCAGCATTCAAATTGCTCGGGCACACCTTCGTCGTGATTCGACGAGGGGTGTTCGATGCCGATTGCGATTCGCGCCAAGCCCGCCGTGACGCGGCGTCAATGGCTGGTCCGCTCCGCCGCAACATTCGCCGTCGCTGGTTTCGGCGGCCTCGCCAGACCCTACCTCAGCCGCGCCGCGGATAGGCCGCTCATCACCAGCGGCATTCAATCGGGCGACGTCTCGGCCAATTCCGCAGTGGTCTGGGCACGCGCCGACCGGCCGGCGCGGATGCAGGTCGAATGTTCGGCCAGCGAAGATTTCAGGACCATCATCGGCACGGCTTCTGCCGATGCGTTGCCGGATGCCGATTTCACTTCGAAAGTTCTGCTCGACGGATTGCCGCCGGGACGGGACATCTTCTATCGCGTGCGGTTTGAAAGCGAGCCGGGCATCGCCGGCGAGGCGCAGGTCGGGCATTTCCGCACGGCGCCCACGGCGCGCAGCTCAGTGTCGTTCGCCTGGTCGGGCGATACGACGGGGCAGGGCTGGGGCATCGACGAAAGCCGCGGCGGCATGCGGACTTACCGGACCATGCTCGACAACCGCCCGGACTTCTTCATCCATTGCGGCGACCACATCTATGCGGACTGCCCGGTGGAGCGGGAACTGAAGCTGCCCGATGGCGGGGTCTGGCGAAACCTCGTTACCGAGGAAAAGTCTGTCGTCGCCCAAACCCCCGCCCAGTTCCGCGGCAACTACAAATACAACTGGCTCGATCCAAATTTTCGCGCCTTCCATGCCGCCGTCCCCTTGTTTGCGCAATGGGACGATCACGAGGTCACCAACGACTGGGCGCCGGTCGGCACGGCCGACGCGAGCGGCTACGCCGAGGACGGCACCTCGCACCTGGTGGCGCGGGCGCGCCGCGCGTTCCATGAATTCATGCCGATGCGCGCGGCACCCGCACAGGAAGACGGCCGCATCTATCGCAAGATCGCCTACGGTCCGCTGCTCGATGTCTTCATGATCGACATGCGCAGCTACCGCGATTCCACTTTGAACCAGCGCGACGACCACAGCGACACCTGCATCCTCGGCGCGGCGCAACTGGCCTGGCTAAAGCGCGAACTGGTGGCTTCCGGCGCCACCTGGAAGGTGATCGCGGCCGACATGCCGATCGGCCTGATCAGCGACGACGCGATTGCGCTCGGCGACGGCCCGCCGGAGCGGCGCGAGCATGAGATCGCCGATTTGCTGTCGTTCATGAAGCGGGCCGGCATCCGCAACATTGTCTGGCTGACCGCCGATATGCATTACACGGCCGCGCATCACTACGATCCGAGCCGCGCGATCTATCAGGATTTCGAGCCGTTCTGGGAGTTCGTCTCCGGCCCGCTGCATGCGGGCACCTGGGCGCCGGCCCCGATCGACAATACGTTCGGGCCGAAAGCGATGTTCCAGAAGGGGTGCAGCGGCGAGAATCTCGCGCCGTGTTTTGGGATGCAGTTTTTCGGCCGCGTCGACATCGACGGCAAAACCGAAGTCATGACCGTGACATTGAAGGACGTCGACAACCGCGACCTGTGGTCGGTCGATATCGAGCCTCGCCCCGATGCGCGGCCCGGCCGGATCATGGCGCAGCATATCTGAGGCGGCGTTGTCAGGGGCGCACCAGCAGATAGCCGCCGACCAAGGTTTGCACGGAGAGGGCGATGATCACCCCCGAGCACGGTGGCGAACGCCCTTACCATCGCACCCCTGACTTGGTCGTGATTGCCTTTCGCGCGGCGATCTCCAAAGCTCAATTTCGCTTAGTGAAATAGCTGGAGGGTCGCACATCGGCTTAACGCGGCGGGAAGCCAAACGCGGCCTTGCCGACGGACAGTCAGTGTGCAAATCCCGGCCTTGAGCCGGCCTGCGGTTCATTCTGTTCCGCCCGCCGGAATTCTGGTTTTCGCTACACACTGCCGCGGCGCCAGTCCATACTGGATCGCATCAAAGGGAGGTCTTTCAAATGCGTGAAGCTGTCATCGTTTCCTATGCACGTACGGGGCTGGCGAAGTCCGGCCGCGGCGGGTTCAACATCACCCCGCCGATGTCGATGGCGGCTCACGCCATCAAGCACGCCGTCGAGCGCGCCGGCGTCGACAAGGAATATGTCGAGGACTGCTATCTCGGCAATTGCGCGCATGGCGCGCCGAATATCGGCCGCCAGGCCGCGCTGCTCGCGGGATTGCCGAAGTCGACAGGCGGCGTCTCGGTGAACCGCTTCTGCTCCTCCGGCCTGCAGACCATCGCGATGGCCGCCAACTCGATCCGCTCTGACGGAGCTGACTGCATCGTGGC
Source organism: Bradyrhizobium sp. LMTR 3 (assembly GCF_001693485.1). GTDB lineage: Bacteria > Pseudomonadota > Alphaproteobacteria > Rhizobiales > Xanthobacteraceae > Bradyrhizobium. Next base: position 3,162 of record NZ_MAXC01000010.1, on the reverse strand, counting down.
CGGCGGCGTCGAGAGCATCTCGATCCCAGGCGGCGGCTCGCCCAAGGAATCGATCGATCCGGACCTGCTCAAGGTCGCGCCCGATATCTTCATGGCGATGATCGATACCGCCGATATCGTTGCCGAGCGTTACAAACTCAGCCGTGAATATCAGGACGAGTACTCGCTGGAATCGCAACGCCGCATGGCCGCCGCCCAGCAGGCCAACAAGTTCAAGGACGAAATCGTCCCAATGAAGACCAAGATGAAGGTGGTCGACAAGCAGACCAAGGCGGAGAGCATCGTCGACTACACCGTCGACCGTGACGAGTGCAATCGTCCCGATACAACGATGGAAGGCCTTGGCAAGCTCGAGCCGGTCAAGGGCCCGGGCAAGTACGTCACCGCCGGCAACGCCAGCCAGCTCTCGGATGGCGCGGCGGCGGTCGTTCTGATGGAAGCCAAGGATGCCGAGAAGCGCGGTCTCAACCCGATGGGCCGCTTCGTCGCCTGGGCGGCGGCGGGCTGCGAGCCGGACGAGATGGGCATCGGTCCGATCTACGCCGTGCCAAAACTTCTGAAGCGCCATGGCCTGAAGATCGACGACATCGATCTCTGGGAGCTCAACGAAGCCTTCGCCAGCCAGTGTCTGTATTCCCGCGACAAGCTCGGCATCGATCCGGAGAAGTACAACGTCAACGGCGGCTCGATCGCGATCGGCCATCCCTTCGGCATGACCGGTGCGCGTCTCACCGGCCACATCCTGCAGGAAGGCCGCCGGCGCAAGGCCAAGTGGGGCGTCGTCACGATGTGCATCGGCGGCGGCCAGGGCGGCGCCGGCCTGTTCGAGATCTATAGCTGAGATTTTTCGAACGCAGCAAAACAAAGAGAATGGCCCCGCGAGGGGCCATTTTTCGTTTGGGGGCATCCGGATCGAACGTGCGATGCCATCCGAGGCGTCAGTAACGATACTTCTTCTTGATGACCACGGTCCTGTGGCCATGATGGTGTCCGCGATGCCAGCCGCGATGCCGCCTGAATTCGGCGCGTGCGCCGTGATGGTGGTGATGGTGTCCAACATGGTAGCCGCGCTTCTTGATCACGACGGTCTCGGCGCTCGCAATCGACGGCGCCGCAATGACGAGCGCGCCGAGTGCGGCAATCACGTATCCAAGCTTCCTCATTCCAATCCTCCTCAATTGAGCAGGGATAGAACATCAAATTTTGCAGAACGTTCCCGCGGAACTGGAAGAGAATTCTGAACGCTTGTTCAGACGCGTGTGTAATGCAGCCCGAATCGATCATCGTCCGATCGCCTCTTTTTTTGTGGCCGTGTCTCGCATGCATGCGCCGCGACAGGCAAAGCTGCGAACGTCGATACAGCAAGCGCCCACTGGAAACCGGCAGCGCGGCGCTTCAATCCAGCGTGGGACGAGAATGGGCAGGTTTTACTCTTGCTTGCGGAAGGTTGGGAGCGGGCGCATCATCGCGCCACAACAATCAAATTGGGGAGGCTGCCATGAGCGAGGTTTCACGCCGTCATTTCCTGAGCCTGACCGGATCGGCCGCGGTCGCCGCGATGTCCGGAAGCGCCCATGCCGCGATGGGGCCGAATGACAAGTTCGACCTGGTGATCAAGGGCGGCGACGTGCTCGATCCGAGTCAGTCGCTCAAGGGCAAGCGAGACATCGGTATCCGCTGGGGCATGATCGAGGCCGTCGAGAACGAGATTCCGGCCGCGCGCGCCGCCAGGACCATCGACGCCTCAGGCAAGCTGGTGACACCCGGCCTGATCGATCTGCATTCGCACGTCTACCCCTATGGTTCGGCGATCGGCATTCCCGCCGACGAGCTGGTGCAGGCCCAGGCCACCACCACGGTGGTGTCGGCAGGCGATGCCGGCGTCAACAATCTCGCGGCGCTGCGGCGTTATATCGTGGCGCAATCGCGGGCGCGAATTTATGCCTTCGTGCATATCGCCAACAACGGATTGTCCGGTTTCCCGGTCGCCGAGCTCTACAACATCGATTACGCGCAAGTCGATGCCTGCGCGATGGCGCTGGCGGAAAATCCGGACTTCCTGCTCGGCGTGAAGGTCAGGATGTCGGAGAACGTGATCGCCAAGCACGGGCTGGAGCCGCTGAAGCGCGGCATCAAGGCCTGCGAGATGTGCGGCTGGCCGGCCAAGATGATGGTGCATATCGGCGGCGTCGAGACCAAGGAGCTGATGTCGCAGATTCTCGATCTGATGCGGCCGGGCGACGTGCTGACGCATGCCTATTCCGGCGCTCCGAATATCGCCGGCGCCTTCACCAACATCGTTCAGGACGGCAAGCTGTTGCCGGCAGCGCTCTCCGCCAAGCAGCGCGGCGTGATGTTCGACGTCGGCCATGGCGGCGGCAGTTTTGATTTCACGGTGGCGGAGGTCGCGCTTCCCGGCGGCTGCACACCGGATACGATCTCCTCCGACATCCACGTCTTCTCCGGCAACTCGCCGGGCATGCCGTATCTGCCGAATGTCATGAGCAAGTTCATCACGCTCGGCCTCACATTGGAGCAGGTGGTGGCGGCGGCGACATCGACGCCGGCGAAAATCATCAACCGCGCGCCCAAGATCGGCACGCTCCAGATCGGCGCACCCGGCGACGTCGCCATCCTGGATCTGGTGGAGGCGCAGACCTCGTTCGTCGACACCCGCAACAACAAGCGCGAGGGCAAGCTGTTGCTCAAACCCGTGCAGACCGTGATCAACGGCGTGCCGTTCGGCCGGCCCTACCAGGCGCCGTTCGCGGTGCGGTGAGCCGCCGCTCCGCTAGATCATGGTCGCATGGCGACCGCGAAGAGATTGGCCTCCCTCTCCCGCTGCGCCTGCGTAAGGTGAGCACACCGGTTAGGCTCCCTCCCCCCTTGCGGGGGAGGGTTGGGGAGAGGGGTAAGCCCCGGGCGAGATAATCGATGCGAGCACCACCTTCTCAATCCCGGTCGCTCGTGGTGGGATCCGCCCGCACTGAGAGTGCACGTCGTGTGGCACCCCTCTCCCTAACCCTCCCCCGCAAGGCTACGGGATTCCCGGATTTTCGTGTTGGGTGGCAAGGGCATATCCCTCGAGTGTGGCGGCGAGCCGATTCCATCCGTCGCGCATGGTCTTTGGGCCCGGCGGCTTGTAGTAGCAATTCCAGCCGC
>NZ_MAXC01000009.1 GCF_001693485.1 Bradyrhizobium sp. LMTR 3 | reverse complement strand
GTCGCTGCGCCAAGGCGGACAGCCGTCTTGACGTCGGCCCGCGGAGATGTCGGCCTCCCTCGGAGATCAACGCAATGACCTAGCAACGACGACCATTGACCAAGCCCCATACAAGTATTCCAGAGACGGCAGTGATTGAACCGAGAGGCCGCGGCGTCCTGGCTCCCCGCCTTCGCGGGGATGACGATGGTGTTTCGCGTCCCTATCTCCGCGTCGCGGCGCTCGCTATGACGGCTGAAAGCGAAACCGCATTGTCAAAACGGCTTGCTCAGAAATCTCGACCCTTTCAATCCGTAGCGCCATGGCAGATCGATCGCTTTGGTGATGCCGATCCGCACGCCTGCGACAATGTCGAGTTTGCCCACCCGCGCATGCAGCGCGATCGGCGGCTGATCGAGCGGCAGTTCATTGTGCTTGATCGTGATCCAGAGCGCTTCCGTGAGCTTGCCCGGACCAGAGCACAGCGCGCGCTCATCCTGCAGGCCGCGGCGGCGGCGCATCGCGGGTATGCCATGGGTCGGCTGCAGCGCGCGGATCAGGACGGCGCTGGCGGAGCCTTTCTCTTCGCAGACGAAGTTTACGCACCAGTGGATGCCATAGGATCGGTAGACATAGGCAAAACCCGGCGGGCCGAACATTATGCGGTTGCGCGGCGTCGGCCCACGGAACGAGTGCGCGGCCGGGTCCAGATGGTGATAGGCCTCGACCTCGACGATGATGCCGCCGACGCCATCGACCAGGAGCGTTGCCCCGATCAGGTCGGGCGCGACTTCATGCACGCTGCGGTCGAAAAACGAGCGTTTCAGCGGCTTGCCGAGCCGGGGGGCGGCGCTCTCGGCGTGCCTGGGGTTCTGAACCATTTTCAGGTGAGAATCGTTCGCGGAAGGGGTGGAATTCGTCATTATCTTGCACGATCTGCCAGGTTTCGCGAGGCCGGCCAGTGGGCCTTCCGTGGGCTGGGTTGCGGTTTTCCGCAACGGAGTTGCAGCCATCTGCAACACGGATTAGCTAGATGTTCTCGCAATTTTCTGGACTTAACATGGTCGTCCTCGTCGATACCGTTTCCCTGAACCAGGTTCGCCCGCGCCACCCCGAAAAGGTGAACCGGCCGGATGCGCTGTCGCCGCCGAAGCCGGACTGGATCCGGGTGCGCGCGCCGAACACCCGCGGCTATGCCGACACGCGAAAGATCGTCAAGGAGAACGGCCTCGTCACGGTGTGCGAGGAGGCGGGCTGCCCGAATATCGGCGAGTGCTGGGACAAGAAGCACGCCACCTTCATGATCATGGGGGACACCTGCACCCGGGCCTGCGCGTTCTGCAACGTAAAGACCGGAATGCCCGGCGCGCTCGACGCTAATGAGCCGGAACATGTCGCGGAGGCGACCTTCAAGCTCGGGCTGACCCACGTCGTGGTGACCTCGGTCGATCGCGACGACCTCGCCGACGGCGGAGCCGAACACTTTGCGCAGACGATTCGCGCCATTCGCGCGCGCTGCCCGACCACGACGATCGAAATCCTGACCCCCGACTTCCTGCGCAAGGAAGGCGCGCTGGAGGTGGTCGCGGCAGCCAAGCCGGACGTATTCAACCACAATCTGGAAACCGTGCCGGCGCGTTATCTCACGGTACGCCCGGGCGCGCGCTACTTCCATTCGATCCGGCTGTTGCAGCGGGTCAAGGAGATCGATCCCACGATCTTCACCAAGTCAGGCATCATGGTTGGCCTCGGCGAGGAGCGCCACGAGGTGCTGCAGGTGATGGACGATCTGCGTTCCGCGGACGTCGATTTCCTGACCATCGGGCAGTATCTGCAGCCGACCCGCAAGCACCACGCCGTCATGCGCTACGTGACGCCGGACGAATTCGCGGGCTACGAGAAGGTCGCCTATACCAAGGGTTTTTTGATGGTGTCGGCCAGTCCGCTGACCCGCTCGTCGCATCATGCGGGTGAGGATTTTGCCAAGCTCAGGGCGGCGCGCGTCGCACGGGCCCGCTAGCCTTGGATTGAACCAATGCAACGCGTTCTTGTTATGGGATCGTCGGGGTCCGGCAAATCGACATTTGCCAGGCGGCTGTCGGATATAACGGGCATTCCCTTCATTTCGCTGGATGCGTTGTACTGGAGGCCCGGCTGGGTCACTTCCGACAATGCCGAGTTCGGACAGCGCGTGGCCGAGGTTGCGGTTCAGCCGCAATGGGTTATCGATGGCAATTACACTAGATACGGCGCCGGCGAATTGCGCCGCGAGGTCAGCGACACCGTCATCTGGTTCGACTTGCCGCGCAGGACCTGCATGCTCGGCATCATGAAGCGAATCGCGATCAGCTACGGCCGCGTTCGCCCGGAAATGGCCGAGGGCTGTCCCGAGAGAATCGACTTCGAGTTCTTTCGCTACGTCTGGACCTATCGCCGGCAACAGCGGCCGAAACTTTTGGAGTATTTTCAGGGACTGCGCGCCGATCAATCGCTCGTCTGCTTTACCGATCGGATGCAGGCGGACGACTACCTGAAGGAAATTACGGTGAAGCAAAGCCGGGCGAGTATTCACTGATGCCTCGCTTTTCCAGCAAGCGCCGGGTTCATCATACCGCGTCGCACATGTTCGATCTGGTCGCCGATGTCGAGCGCTATCCGGAGTTCGTGCCGCTGTGCCAATCGCTGAGGATACGGCAGCGTACGCAGAAAGCTGACGGCACTGAGGTCGTCGTCGCCGACATGACGGTATCGTTCAAGCTGGTACGGGAGTCCTTCACCAGCCGGGTGACGCTGGACCGGCCGAACCTGAAAATCATGGTCGAATACCTGAAAGGCCCGTTCAGCAATCTGGAAAACCGCTGGACGTTCGAACCGAAATCCGAAACCGACTGTGACGTCGGGTTCTTCCTGTCCTATGAATTCAAGAGCCGGATGCTGGCGATGCTGATGGGGACGATGTTCGATACGGCCTTCCAGCGCTTTGCCGCCGCGTTCGAAAAGCGGGCGGACGTGATTTACGGCAAGCCCGCCACCGGGACCCGAAGCTAAAGCATGATGAAATTAGGTATGATTGGCACCACGAAGAAGGTGCGCTCCCTCTCCCGCTTGCGGGGGAGGGTTGGGGTGGGGGTGTCCCCGCGGGCAACACTGCCCGAGTGGAGAGAGCCCCCACCCGGCGCTTCGCGCCGACCTAACAGCGAGCTTCGCTCGTCTTGACCCCGCAAGCGGGAGAGGTAAAGCAGGTCTGCGGCCAACTCATCTAACCAAAAGTCATCATGCTGTAGGCTTCGCAGCTCGGCGCGATCGGCTCCCGGAATGATTCCAGGAAACAACGACGGAACGGTTGAAATGACGACATTCGAACGCGCTGGCTTTATCGGCCTCGGTGGAATGGGACGAGGCTTGGTCAAGAACCTCGTAGCCAAGGGCGTGGCGGTCACCGCCTATGATCTCAACCCGGCGGCTGTGGCCGTTGCCAAATCGTTCGGCGCGACCGTTGCCAGCGGTCTTCAGGAAATTCGCGACAATTGCCGCATCGTCATGATTTGCGTCAACGAGGCCGAAGATGTCGAGGCGTTGTTGACTTGCAGCGATGGGCTGCTCACCGGTCCGGCGCCGGGATTCATCGTCGTGGACCACACCACCGGCAGCCCGCAGATGGTCGCAAAGCTCGACCGCATGGTGCGGGCAGCCGGCGGCCGGTATGCCGAGGCACCGATGACGCGAACCCCGAAACACGCCGACATCGGCAAGGTCAACGTGCTGTTCGGCGGCGAGCGCGACCTGCTCGACGACCTCAGGCCCTATTTTGAGCTTTATGCCGAAAACATCTTCCACATCGGCCCGCTGGGGCACGCGATACGCCTCAAGCTCATTCACAACTATATCGCTTTCGCCAATGTGGCGGCGTGGTGCGAGGGGTTTGCGCTCGCGGCCAAGGACGGGCTCGACCTCTCGCAACTCATCCGCATCATCTCGGCGGCCGGCGGCAAGAGCGGCATGCTCGATCTTTACGGCCAGGCCACGCTCGATGGCGACTTCACCCCGCTGATGTCGCTGGCGAACGCCCGCAAGGACGTCCGCTATTATGCGCGCTGGCTGGAGGAGGCGGGTCTGCCCGGGTTCATGGCTGAGGCCGTGCACCAGACCTACCGGCAGGCGGCGCTGCTCGGGCACGACGGCGAGTCCTGCACAGCCGTGATCAAGGCTTACGAGGCGGTGACTGGCGTGGAAGCACGGGTATCACCGAAAGAGCAACAACAAGGCAACTGAGGGACAAGGCGATGGACGTAAATCTTCGAACCGGTGGCCATATTCTCATCGAGCAACTGGCCTTGCACGGTGCCGACACCGTGTTCGGCGTGCCCGGCGAAAGCTTCCTGGCTGCCCTCGACGGCATGTACCAGAGCCAGCGCGTGCGGTTCATCAACGCGCGGCAGGAGGGGGGCGCCGCCATGATGGCGGAGGCCTATGGCAAGCTGACGGGACGGCCCGGCATCGTGTTCGCCACCCGCGGCCCCGGCGCCACCAATGCGTCCTCCGGCGTCCATGTCGCGTTCCAGGACTCGACGCCACTGATCCTGCTGCTTGGCCAGGTCGGACGCGACATGATGGAACGCGAGGCGTTCCAGGAAATCGATTATCGCCAGATGTTCGGGCCGATGGCGAAATGGGTCGCCCAGATCGACGATGCGCGGCGGATTCCAGAGTTCATTTCGCGCGCCTTCTTCACCGCGACTTCGGGCCGCCCCGGCCCGGTCGTGCTGGCGCTGCCCGAGGACATGCTCACCGACACCGCGGAGGTGGCGGATGCGCCGCCTTACAATCCGATTCCGGTCGCGCCCGATGACGGCGCCTTGCGGCAATTCCATGCGCTGCTGTCGGAGGCGAAGAGGCCATTCCTGATCGTCGGCGGCGGCGGATGGAGCGATCAGGCTCGCCGCGATCTCGAAGCGTTTGCGTCGGCGCATGAAGTGCCGGTCGGCGTCTCGTTCCGATGCCAGGACTATTTCGACAATCTGCATCCCTGCTATGGCGGCCATGTCGGCATCGGTCTCGACGCAAAAATCGCCGACCGGATCCGAACCAGCGATCTGGTGATCGCGCTTGGCGCGAGGCTGGGGGAGGCCACCACATCCGGCTACACGCTGTTCGATATTCCGAAACCGAAGCAGCCGCTGGTTCACGTCTATCCCGACCCGGAAGAGATCGGCCGCGTCTATTCGCCGACGCTCGGCGTGGTCGCGAGCAGCGCGGCCTTTGCAGCCGCCATCAAGCGGTTGGAGCCGAAGCATCAATCGCGCGCTGACCATGTCAAGGCGGCGCATGCCGACTATCTCGCCTTTACCGAGCCGACCCGCTCGCCCGGCGACGTGCAGCTCTCGCAGGTCGTGCGCGGTTTGAGCGATCGCTTGCCCCATGACACCATCATCTGCAACGGCGCCGGCAATTATGCCGTCTGGGTGCACCGTTTCTGGCGTTATCGGCAATTTCGTACCGAACTCGCGCCGACCTCGGGATCGATGGGCTATGGGCTGCCCGCAGCCGTTGCCGCCAAGCTGCTGCATCCCGAGCGCACGGTGATCGCGTTCGCCGGTGACGGCTGCTTCCAGATGACCGGGCTGGAGTTCATGACCGCGGTCGAAAACCGGCTGCCGCTGATCGTGATCGTCTGCAACAACGGCATGTACGGTACCATCCGCATGCACCAGGAGCGGACCTATCCGGGCCGTGTCTCCGGCACCGATCTGGCCAACCCCGACTTTGCCGCACTGGCACGCGCCTGTGGCGGGTTCGGAGCCTATGTCGAGCGTACGGAGGATTTCGCGCGCGCTTTCGACGAGGCCGTCGCAAGCGGACTTCCGGCCATCATCGAGCTTTCGATCAGCCCAGAGGCGTTGACGCCGGTGAGCTCGCTGAGCGAAACGCGCGCCAAGGCTTTGGCTGCGGCGGTTTGATACCGATTTATGGCCGCGTCGGGCGGCGCCGTTTGACGGCGCTGCGCCGCGGCGTACGCGCCACCCGTGGGCGTAGCCGGCTCATCGTTTCGCGACGCGGCTTGACCGGCGGCTGCGGACCGCGCGCCAACTCCATCAGCATGCGCAGCGCTTCCACCACCGAGCGCTGGCGCACGGTGGTGCGGCCGATCGCACCGAAACGGAATTCGCGGTGCAGGATCTTGCCGTCGCGCGACGCGACCGCGAAATGCACGAGGCCGACCGGCTTGCCCGGCGTGGCCCCGCCGGGGCCAGCGATGCCGGTGATGGATACCGCAAGATCGACGCCGGCCTTTTCCAGCGCGCCGACCGCCATTGCAGTCGCGGCTTCCTTGCTGACTGCGCCAAAGGTTGTCAGCGTCGAGGCTTTGACGCCGAGCATCGCGCGCTTGGCTTCATTGGAATAAGTGACGAAACCGCGGTCGATCACGTCCGAAGAGCCGGGAATGTCGGTGAGCGCGCCGGCCACCAGGCCGCCTGTGCAGGACTCCGCGGTGGCGATCGTCAGCTTGCGCATTCGGCACAAATCAAGCAGCGAGCGGGCGAGGGCGCGGGCGTCGCTGCCGCTCATCCTACTCGCTCCAACCTTTATCATCCCAAGGCAGGCGGATGGTAGCGCTCGCGGTTGCGGCGATGCCTTCCTCGCGGCCGGTAAAGCCGAGCCGTTCGCTGGTCGTCGCCTTCACCGCAACACGCGAGATGTTGAGCCCGGTGATCTCGGCGATGCGGGCGCGCATGACATCGCGCAGCGGCCCGATCTTCGGGCGCTCGCAAATCATCGTGACTTCGAGATTGGCGATCCGTCCGCCCCGCGCGGTGACGCGATCGACGGCATATTTGAGGAATTTGTCGGACGCCGCACCCTTCCACTGCGGATCACTCGGCGGAAAGTGCGATCCGATATCGCCGTCGGCCAGCGCGCCGAGGATGGCATCGACCAGCGCGTGCAGGCCGACGTCGCCGTCGGAATGGGCGAGAAAGCCTCTGACGTGCGGCACCCGTACGCCGCAGAGCATCAGATGATCACCGTCGCCGAAGGCGTGGACGTCGTAGCCGGTACCGGTCCTGATGTCGCCGAGCTGGGCGGCGAGCCGGGCTTCCTCACGAATGAAATCTTCAGGCGTCGTCAGTTTCATGTTTGCAGGATCGCCTTCAAAGGTCGCCACCGTCAATCCCGCCCATTCCGCGAGCGCCGCGTCGTCAGTGAAGTCGCTGCGGCCGTCGCGCGCGGCGCGGCGATGGGCATCGAGAATGACATCGAAGCGAAACGCCTGCGGCGTTTGCGCGATTCGCAGCCTCGCACGATCGGGCGTTGCCTCGACGTGACCGGCATCACCGACCTGCTTGATCGTATCAGTGACGGGAATTGTCGGAATAGCGGCGCCCGTCCGACCGGCGGCATCGATCGCGCGCGAAATCACCGCCGAGGTCACGAAGGGACGCGCGGCATCGTGGATCAGAACGATGTCGGGCTTGTCTGCAGCCAGCGCCTCGAGTCCGGCATGCACCGAGGCCTGACGGGTGGCTCCGCCACTGGTGGGAGGTTGATGGCGCAGCCCTGCGACGGCTTCGTTGAAGATGGCGGCGTCATCGGGATTCACCACCGGTTGCACGGCGAAGATGTCTGGATGCCGGCTGAACGCTTGCATGGCGCGGAAGATTACCGTCTGCCCACCGAGCTCGCGATATTGCTTGGGTCCCCCGGCGCCGGCGCGAAGCCCGCGTCCGGCTGCGACGAGAATGGCTGCGGTACGCTCAGGTCTGGGCATCTCGACTCAAATACGAACGAATTAGGGGTGGTGAGAGAGGGCGGGTGTGCTGGCGCACAGCCCTTACCACGCCGAATGGGGAAAAACAGAGCGATTCCCACGAGCTGTGGGAAAAGCGGTTTTTGTTGCAGTGCACTTGCGCAAATGATAGATCTGTCTAAAGTGTAGGCAAGAAGCTTGACTGCCCAAGATTTGTGCTCACAATATGCGCCGACGGTTGCAATGACGCCGCCGCCCTAACCAAGAGAACGCCGTGACCGGCCCGGAAAGTTCACGTTCTAAGCCGTTGAAAATAGGCGAGATTGCTGTCGCCAACCGGGTCCTTCTGGCGCCGATGTCCGGCGTCACCGATGCCCCCTTTCGACGCCTTGCCGCCACGCTCGGCGCCGGACTGGTCGTCTCCGAGATGACCGCCAGCGACGAACTCGTGCACGGCAGACCGATGTCGATTCTGCGCTGCGAGACAGCCGGGGTCGGACCCCATGTCGTTCAGCTCGCGGGCTGCGAGGCGCACTGGATGGCGGAGGGGGCGAGGGTTGCGGAGGCTGCCGGCGCCGACATCATCGACATCAACATGGGCTGTCCGGCGCGTCATGTCACCGGCGGCCAGTCCGGCTCGGCGCTGATGCGCGATCTCGATCATGCGCTCAAGCTGATCGAAGCCACGATCGCGGCGGTCAAGGTGCCGGTGACGCTGAAGATGCGGCTCGGCTGGGACGATCGCTCGCTCAACGCACCCGAGCTGGCGCGCCGCGCGGAAGCCGCCGGAGTGCAGATGATCACCGTGCACGGGCGCACGCGCTGCCAGTTTTACAAGGGCGTCGCCGATTGGGCCGCCGTGCGCGCGGTCAGGCACGCGGTTTCCGTGCCGCTCGTCGTCAACGGCGACATCACCTCATTCGAGCAGGCGGTCCGCGCACTGGAAGTGTCGGGCGCGGACGCCGTGATGATCGGGCGCGGTGCGCAGGGCCAGCCCTGGCTGCCGGGCCAGATCGGCCGTCGGCTTGAGACCGGACAGGCTGAGATTGCGCCGTCGCTGGCCGAACAACTCGCGCATGTGCGCGCACTCTACGACGAAATCTGCAGCCATTACGGGCTGCGCATCGGGCTCAAGCATGCGCGCAAGCATCTCGGCTGGGCGCTGGAGGTGGCGGCGCAATGCGGCCGCGCGCCGGCGGAGACGCTGAAGGGCTGGCGGCAGAAGATTCTGACGTCGGAGGATCCGCACCGCGTCCACCGGTCGCTGCAGGACGCGTTCGACGATTTCGCATGGAGTGCTGCTGCATGAATTCAGCCGCAGAATATCGCCGCGCCGTGCCCTCCGAAAGCGAGGCCATTCTCAACGCGCTGCCCAACCCGGTGCTGCTGGTGGCGCCGGACGGCCGCATCATCGACGCCAACATCGCCGCCGAATCCTTCTTCGAGATTTCGACGCAGTTCCTGCGGCGGCAGTCGCTGAAAGAATTGGTGCCGTTCGGCAGCCCACTGCTGGCGCTTATCGACCAGGTGCGATCGAGCGGCTCGCCGGTGAACGAATACAAGGTCGATCTCGGCACGCCCCGCATCGGCGGCGATCGCCAGGTCGACCTGCACGTGGCGCCGCTCACCGAGCGCCCCGGCCACATCGTCGTGATGCTGCAGGAGCGCACCATCGCCGACAAGATGGACCGTCAGTTGACGCACCGGAGCGCGGCGCGCTCGGTAATCGCGCTGGCCGCGATGCTTGCGCACGAGATCAAGAACCCGTTGTCCGGCATCCGCGGCGCGGCGCAATTGCTGGAGCAGGCGGCCTCGTCCGAAGACCGCATGCTGACGCGGCTGATCTGCGACGAGGCCGACCGCATCGTCACCCTGGTCGACCGCATGGAGGTGTTCGGCGACGACCGCCCGGTGGCGCGCGGGGCAGTCAACATCCATTCCGTGCTCGACCACGTCAAACGGCTGGCGCAGTCCGGCTTCGCCCGCAACATCCGTTTCATCGAGGACTACGATCCGTCGTTGCCGCCGGTGCTGGCCAATCAGGACCAGCTCATTCAGGTCTTCCTCAATCTCGTGAAGAATGCCGCCGAAGCCGTCGCCGATCTCGGCAGCGATGCGGAAATCCAGCTCACCACCGCCTTTCGTCCCGGCGTCCGCCTGTCGGTGCCGGGCAAGAAATCGCGGGTATCGTTGCCGCTGGAGTTCTGCGTCAAGGACAATGGATCCGGCGTGCCGGAAGACCTGCTGCCGAACCTGTTCGATCCCTTCGTGACGACGAAGCAGACCGGGAGCGGGCTGGGTCTCGCCCTGGTTGCCAAAATCGTCGGCGATCACGGCGGCATCATCGAATGCGAATCCCAGCCGCGGAAGACGACGTTCCGGGTGCTGATGCCGATGTTCAATCCCGCCAAACAGTTCGACCAAAGCAACCGCGACGGCGTTCCGGGTACGCTGCCGCCTGCCTCACAGGACGCAAGATGAGGAATAGCAATGCCCGCAGGTAGCATACTCGTTGCCGATGACGACACCGCCATCCGCACGGTTTTGAACCAGGCGCTTTCGCGCGCCGGATATGAAGTACGCCTGACCGGGAACGCCGCGACGCTGTGGCGCTGGGTGAGCCAGGGCGAGGGCGATCTCGTCATCACCGACGTGGTGATGCCGGACGAGAACGCATTCGATCTCTTGCCCCGCATCAAGAAGATGCGGCCGAACCTTCCCGTCATCGTCATGAGCGCCCAAAACACCTTCATGACGGCAATCCGGGCGTCGGAACGCGGCGCCTATGAATATCTGCCGAAGCCGTTCGACCTCAAGGAACTCATCACCATCGTCGGCCGCGCGCTGGCCGAGCCGAAGGAGCGGGTGACGAGCGCCGCGGACGAGGGTGAATTCGATTCGATTCCCCTGGTCGGCCGCTCGCCGGCGATGCAGGAGATCTACCGGGTGCTGGCGCGGCTGATGCAGACCGACCTCACGGTGATGATCTCCGGCGAGTCCGGCACCGGCAAGGAACTGGTCGCCCGCGCGCTGCACGACTACGGCAAGCGCCGCAACGGCCCGTTCGTCGCCGTCAACATGGCGGCGATCCCGCGCGATCTGATCGAATCGGAGTTGTTCGGCCACGAGCGCGGCGCGTTCACAGGCGCCAACACCCGCGCCTCAGGCCGGTTTGAACAGGCCGAGGGTGGTACTCTGTTTCTTGATGAAATCGGCGACATGCCGATGGAGGCGCAGACGCGGCTGCTGCGGGTGCTGCAGCAGGGCGAATACACCACCGTCGGCGGCCGTACCCCGATCAAGACCGACGTACGGATCGTGGCGGCAAGCAACAAGGATTTGCGCATCCTGATCCAGCAGGGTCTGTTCCGGGAAGACTTGTTCTTCCGCCTGAACGTGGTGCCTCTGCGTCTGCCGCCGTTGCGTGAGCGGATCGAGGATCTGCCCGATCTCATCCGGCATTTCTTTTCGCTCGCCGAAAAGGACGGTTTGCCGCCGAAGAAGCTCGACACGCTGGCGCTGGAACGGCTCAAGCAGCACCGTTGGCCTGGCAACGTGCGCGAGCTCGAAAACCTCGCGCGCCGGCTGGCCGCGCTTTATCCGCAGGACGTCATTACGGCCTCGGTGATCGATGGTGAGCTGGCGCCGCCGGCGGTCACCTCGGGCGGCAACGCCCCGATCGGCGTGGAAAACCTCGGGGGCGCGGTCGAGGCCTACCTGTCCTCGCATTTCTCGGGCTTTCCGAACGGCGTGCCGCCGCCGGGCCTCTACCACCGCATCCTCAAGGAAATCGAGGTACCGCTGCTCACCGCGGCGCTGGCAGCCACGCGCGGCAACCAGATTCGCGCGGCCGACCTGCTCGGTCTCAACCGCAACACGCTACGGAAGAAGATCAGAGATCTCGATATTCAGGTCTACCGGAGCGGCGGCTAGAGGGATCGCATCGCCGCTCGCTGCAATGGCAGCGGGTGCGCGATGATCCTCACGCCTCGTGCGAGGATTGACGTCTCGTCAGGCTTGGCACCGTCGAGAAAGACTTTCACCGCGGTGCGGGCGCGCAAATCGATTTGGGAAAGCGTCGGTATCTCGCCGAGTTGAAGCACGGCTTCTAGGTGAACGTTTCCGTGGAGCATTCCGAGAAACTGGCGGGCGCCGGCTTCGCAATCCGCGAGATCGACTTCGCCGGCCGCTTTCGCTTGCGCGAGAATTTTTGTAAGGACCGCGATTGCCGGCTTAGGGCCATGTTGCGCATAGGCCAGCGTCGCGTCTGGGTAACGGTCCGCTTCGAGGATGGCTGTGTAACAAACCTCCAGCAACGACGGTGTCATCATCGTTTCGAGAAGATTGCGTCCAATGATGATGAGCAATTCCCTTAGTGGCAAAGAAAGCTGATCGGCACTGACACTTAATGCATTGGACGAGTAATGGCTGACGACTTTGGTGAACTGGTCAGCGAGAAGTTGCTGTACGTTCTCGCGACGCGTTGATTTTTCGCGGAGCAATTGCCGGTAGAGACCGTGCGGCGTCCATGCCCAGCTCGATCGCCCCAGCAAGAACGCCGAAAGAACCGCGCAGTTGGACCAGCCACGAATCTGGCTCGCTTTACCGGGGACCGCTTCGCGGACGCGAAGGATATCGCCCGTCGCCCCCCACCGCAGAAATCTGACGGCATCGGCGGGCGGCAGGATCGTGACCATCATTCGCGTCCACCACGGCTCCACGAGCAGCCAACTGCCCGTGCCCGTGGGCCGCATGGCAAAGACATGCTTATGCCTATGATGGACGAACCGATGCCACCATTGCCGTCGAAGGCCGGGTACGAAGCAGACGATCCAGTCGGCAGCATCGACAGTTACGAGGGATCCGTCCTCGTCGATGCTGTTCGCCAGGTCCGGTGGGACATCGCCGACGATCTTTAGTCCTGAAGGAATCTCTCTATTTTTCCTCAGCCAAAACCGTCTCGACTGGGCAATATCATGAGCTGTGGTCATCGGGTGATCCTCCTCGCGCTCGCGCATCCCTGGATGAAGGTTTCGATGGTGGCTCTGACGCGGTCGACTCCTCCGTCCTGGCTCCTTGCGGGGCTCAGCATGAGTGCCTGGTAGAGCGGTTCCCTTAGCAGTCCCATCAATTGCTCGGCGTATAGCTGAGCGTCCGATATCGACAGGATCCCCCGTTCATTTGCTGCCGACAGGAACTCCCGCAGCTTAAGTGTGATCGTCGCCTGACCCGCCTCGTGCACCCGCTTCTTGAGTGCGGGATTGCGTGCACCTTCGGTCATCATCATCCGAATGAGCCCAACGAGCGTAGTCGAATATTCCTTCCAGGCGACGCGTCCAAACGCGATGAGGGTTTTGCGCGCGTCATCTACGGTGCTAGGACGCGCTCTCCTCATCAATGGCTGCGATATGAGGGAGGCCTTGTGTTCGGCGATCGCGACGACGAGATCGTCGATGCTCTCGAATGCCGATAGAATGTCTTGCTTCGAGTATCCGCTCCGATCCAGGATGCTATCGAGGTCAGCGGGCGCGCCGCTCGGATTGGCGAGGGCCTCGCTGAACGCCAGCACGATCTCGGCGCGAGGGTCTGGCTTCGATACGGCATTGTCTTGTCGGGAAGGTTTCGGCGCGGGATGTGTCATGTATGGCTCCTCGGTCCGGGCTGATGACTGCGCCACATGCATCTTTGCGTGCAGGGCGAAGGCGATCTTGATGGAGACCAGCACCGGCGCGGCGATGACGAAAAGCAGAGCAATTGCGGCGGAGGCCGTGTCGAAAGCGATCACGGTGGATTGGCCGGTGAGGGATCGGCCCAGCAGGCCCATCGCAGCCCGGCCGGCGGTCACGCCGTCCATCCCTCGTGCCACGAGCATAGCACTCATCGTCGTGAGCCGCTCGCTGACCGCAGGAACGCCTGCGGTGACACCGGCGCCAAGCACCGTGGCATTGGCGGTGACATTGTGGTCGATCATGGTCTGCAGCCCGGCGACACCCATGAGGCCACCGAGTTGACGACCGGCATTGAAAAGGCCGATGCCGGCCGCGCGGTTGCGGTTGTTGAGGTCGCTAAAGGCGATCAGGGTGATCGACAGGAAGAGGAAGCCAAGTCCAAAGCCGCGTAGCAGGATGGCGGCCATCATGTCGTCGGCGCCACTTTCGCTGGTCGAGCCGGACAGCATCCACATCGCGGCCATGATCATCAGGATTCCGAACGGCACTGTGGCGATAGGGGGAGCGCCTCTGACCTGCATGAGAAAGGCAGCAATGAGGAGCGCGCCGACGAAAAGCGCGCCGCTTGGCAACAGGAGCTGGCCGGCATCGGTAGGTGTGAACGCGAGAACGGACACGGCAAACGACGGGATCAGGAACGCGCTGCCGAACAACGCGGCACCGGCAACGAAACTGACGATGAAGGCGAATGAAAAATCGCTTGACCGGAACAGGGAGAAATCGAGCAAGCCTTGGTTGTTGGCCAGCACCTGTTGACCGAGAAACGCTAGCAGAGCGGCTGCGCCGATCAGGCTCAGCCACACGATGCGAGGTTCCTCGAACCAGCGCCATCGGCTGCCCTGGTTGAGAACATAGGTGAAGCAAAAAAATGCAACTGATATTAGCAAGAAGCCGACCCAGTCGAACGGAGGGCGTGCGGTCGTAACGGGTCTCGGGCTGTCCGCGATCAAGAGCAGTCCGATAGCGGCGAGGGCCACAGGAACAACGCCGAAGAAAATCCATGCCCACGACTGGCTGTCGATCAGCCACCCCTGCAGCGCCGGGGCTATGGTCGCGGGCGCCACGACAGACCCCATCGCAAACAGGGCTTGAAGGATCGGCTGGCAGGATCGCGGATAGGCGAGAAAAATGATCGACTGCCCCGCGACAAGCAAGGTGCCGCCGGAGAAGCCTTGTATCATGCGGAGTGCGACCAGCAGGTCTAACCGATATGTGATGGCGGCGATGCCGCAGGCCGTGCCCATGACCAGCGTCGAACCGATGATCAGGCGGCGCGGACTGGTGCGCGTCATGAGCCAGGAGGCGGCCATGAACCCGATAAGCTTCGTAGCGGTGTATCCGATGTCCAGCCAGGCGAACTCGTCGGGAGTTGCGTGGGTGTCGCCGATGATGTCGTTGCGCCCGAGTGAAAGGACGGTGCCTGCGATTGCTTCCGTCAGAGTGGCGAGCACGATGCCTGCGACAAGAATGCTTCCTACCGCGCGCCTGTCGTAGCCTGGCTTGGCGTCGGCGATCGCGGTCATGTGCCGCTCCCTCGATCGACCTCGACACGCGCGGACAGGCCGGGCACGACGCGGCCGGGCAATGGATTTCTGGCGAAGCGGATCTTCACAGGCACGCGTTGAACGACGCGAATGAAGTTCCCCGTTGCATTGTCAGTGGGGAGCAGGGTGAACGCAGACCCGCTGCCGGGCGCAAAGCTGTCCACCACGCCTTCAATCGTCTGGTTCGGATAGCCGTCCACTGTGATGCGAGCGCGCTGTCCGGGCCGGATATGTTCGATCTGGCTTTCCTTGAAGTTCGCCACCACCCACACGTCCTTGACCGGAACGATGTCGAGCAAGGATGTACCCGGCGCGACAAGCCGGCCGACGCGGACCTGGCGGTTGCCGACGACGCCGTCGACCGGCGCATGCACCACGGTATGGTCGAGATCGATCTGGGCGAGATCGCGTGCGGCGTGCGCCTGCGCCACGGCAGCAACGGCAGCTTCGCGCTGGCTGGCAAGGACGGCGATGCGTTGCCGCTGGGCCTCCACCGTTGCCGACGCCGCCGACGCACCCGCCTCGGTTCTCGATAGCGCCGCATCGCTTTCATCGACCTGCGCCTGGCTGACGGCGTTGGTGCGGATCAGCTCACGGCGGCGGTCGGAGGCCTTGCGGGCCAGATTCATCTCGGCCACGCTCGCAAGTCTTTGAGCTTCGGCCTGCCGTATCAGGGCATGCTGGAGTTGGGTCTCCGCATCGACATTGGTGAGGCGGGCTTGGGCGGCTTCGACATTGGCCTCGGCTTGCGCCAGGCGTGCGCGGTAGTCGCGATCGTCGATCCGGAACAGGACGTCGCCCGCACGAACGGTCTGGTTATCCTGAACCTCTACGGCCGTGACGTAGCCCGCAACCTTCGGCGCGAGCGACGTCATGTCGCCACGAATATAGGCGTTGTCGGTGAATGTCTCGTTCGACCGAGCATAGGCCCAGCCGCCTGCCACGACGGCGACGGCACCGAGGCACAGCGCCAAGCCGACCGCCTTCTTGTTAAGATGCACCACGATACCCTCCTGCAACGGTTATTGTCGCTGACAGCTAAGCCCATTCACTCGCGGTTACCGGGCGGTCCAGCCGCCATCGACGGAGATCGCGGTTTCACCGCAGTTCGTCGCCAAGCCTAGTTGCGCACCGTTATGGCCTTCCTGTATGTCGCGGGGTCATCGAGGATCTTGACCAAATACTCGGCCACGTCCGCGCGGGTGGCTGTTGAGGTGATGTTCCAGCGCAGATCGGTCCCGGCCTTCAGGTTTCCTCGAGCACGCTTGAATGTCAGCGTCGCCGGTCGAACGATCGTCCAATCGCAGTCACTCTCCCGAACAGCTGCCTCCTGCTCCTCCTTGTCTGCCATCACCTCCTTTAGTGCGAGCTTGACCATGAAGCCTGCGCCGAAACTCCCGGTGTGGAAGCTCTCACCGACACTCACCGAACTCTCAACGATGAGTCGGCCTAGAGGCATGGCGGCCAGAATGTTCTTGGTTCCCACCGAGCAAACCGGGACACCGGGCTGGCGTCGACCCAAATCCTCTTTAGCCTGAGGTACCATCCCCAACGTGCAGATCACCGCATCCGCACCTTGGACCGCAGATCCCACCGAGGCTGCATCCATTGCATCGCCCTTGACGATCTTGAGATTCGGATGCGTCAAGGGCATGCGCTTTGGGTCACGGACAAAGGCAGTGACGACGTGACCCGCGGACAAGGCGGACTCAACGACGAGCCGTCCTGTCGACCCCGTTGAACCAAAGACAACGACGTTCATCACACCCTCCCATCGCGCGACTTCGAAGCGCGATCGCCGTGCGGAGTGGTTTGGTCCGTGAAGCCAGCAGCACCTTTGCGCGGACACTCAGGTAGCGCCCGGGTCATCAACGGGAGCGCGCACTCGCCGTGGAGGGTGGCTTCCTTGACATGCATGTGCACGCAGAAGGCGCAGCCGTTGAGCTGCGAGGCGCGCACGGTCTCGTGTTTCATCGAGGTCGAGCTCCAAAGGATTTTGGGTAAGCGGGCCGCGCTCCGGCGCTGGTAACGCGGCCCGTATCGAATGAAGCGCTTACGAGGCGCCTCTCGTTCGGACCGTGCGGTCAGTAGTCCCAGAAGACCGGCACCCAACGAAAGGCGTCGCCGTCGACTGCCACATGGCCGACGGACGGGAACGGCAGGTGAGTGGCCACCAGCAGCCCACCGGTCTTAGCCAGTTCCCGCAAAAGACTGATACGAACGCGGGCCGACTCCTCGGGGTCGTGTTCGAAGCCGTTGTACCACTCGGGGTGCTCGAACCCGACCGCGAACACGAGGTCTCCGGCGAACGTCAGCCGGTCGCCGCCGGACGCCACGCGGACCACGCTGTGCCCGGGGGTGTGGCCGCCGGTGCGAGTGACGACCACTCCCGGTGCCACCTCGTACGCCTCCTCGAACGGCCGTAGCTGGCTGCGGTACTCTTTCACGAACCGCTTGGCGGTCGATCGAAGCGCGTCCGGGAACCCCGGCGGCATGGAGACGTGGGAGAAATCGGGCGCCTCCCAGAACTTGACCTCGGCGGCCGCCACGTGGATCCGCAGGTCCGGACGTAGCCGTTCCTTGACCCCGTCGACGAGCAGCCCGCCAATGTGGTCCATGTGCATGTGGGTCAGCACCACGTCGGTCACGGACGCAAGATCGATGCCAGCGGCCTCCAGTCGCTTGATCAATTGCCCGGCCCGCGGCAAGTGCAAGTCCGGGTCAAGCCCAAGCCCAGCATCGACGAGTATGGTCCGGTCGCCGCTACGCACCACGACCACGTTCAGCGCCCAATCGTAAGCGTCCGGCGGCAGGAACATGTCTTTCAGCCAGGTCGCTCGGACGGCCGGGTCGATGTTGTGTGCCAACATTGCGGTTGGGAGCGGTAGCACGCCATCGCTGACCACCAGCACTTCAATGTCGCCGACCTGCACCGCGTAGCGCGATGGAACCAATTCGTTGGACCCCGGTCCACCGGGATGTGAGGTGTTGGCTAGGCTCGTGTCTACGCCCATGTTCGTCTCCTGTTTCATGTTCAAGGTTACTGGCTGGTCTCGGTTGAGCAGGCCGCGCAGCCAGCGAGAAGCGCGGCCCGTTTCGCGTGAAGAGCTAGAGGAAGCCAGTCACATCAGTCACACGCTCCGGATCGGCCGAGGCCAGCGCGGCGGCACGCTCGGCCTGCGGCGGATAGATCCAGACGGTGTTGATCTCCTGCTTGGTCTTCTTGCCGACGTCGCCGACCATCTTGACCTGGCGTTCCCAGCCAACGGTGAACAGCGCACCGGCTTCGCCGAGATCGAGGCAGGTGACGTAGCCCTTCTGGTGATACGGCTTGGTCGGAACGCCCAGCAGTTCGGCCGCGGCATTGTTGCCGGCAAACGCGCCCATCCGCGTGGCGTGCTGGCACGACATCAGCGCGTAGTTGCCGATATCGTCACATGCAGCGCGAGCGGCATCACCGGTGGCAAAGACGCCATCCACCGACGGCACGCGCAGGTCCCGGTCGACAAGCAGCCGGCCGAAATTGTCGCGCTCGGCGGGAATCTGCTGGGTCAACGGGGCGGCGCGAATGCCGGCCGCCCAGATCACAGTCTCGGCTTCAATGCGCTCGCCATCGGAAAGCGTGACGCCGGATTTGTCGAGCGACGCGACGCCGGCACCGAGCCGGGTCTCAACGCCGAGCTTGCGCAGGGCGTCCTCAATGACGGGGCGGGGACCCGCGCCCATATCGGGAGCGATCGCATTGTTCCGGTCGACGATGATGACGCGCGGCTTGGCATCGTTGCCGAGGACCGCACGAAGCCGCGCGGGCATCTCGGTTGCCGCTTCGATGCCGGTGAAACCGCCGCCGGCGACGACGACCGTGTCGCGCCCGTTCATTGCCGGACGATTGGCCAGGCTATGCAGATGTCGGTCGAGGGCAATCGCGTCGTCGAGCTGGTCGACGCTGAAGCCGTGCTCGGCAAGACCGGGAATATTCGGGCGGAACAGGCGGCTGCCGGTAGCCACGACCAGGCGATCGTAGGAGAGAGTCTTTCGGGTGCCTTTGGCCGTAGCGATTTGCACCACGCGAGCCTTGGTGTCGATCGTTTCAGCGCTGCCTTGCACGTAGACGACGTCGATGGAATTGAGGACCTCGAGCAGAGGCGCCGTCAGGGTCTCCGGCTTCGATTCATAGAGCCGCGGGCGGACCACCAGCGTCGGCTCGGGCGCGATCAGCGCGATCTCGAGGTGTTCGGGCGAAACGCCCTGGATGTCGCGCAGGCGGGCTGCGGAAAGTGCGGCGTACATGCCGGCGAAGCCGGCGCCAATGATGATAAGTCGCATGTGTTTGCTCCTGTGGGTTGAATTTTCTCGAACGTGCGCACGTCATCGCCGCCGCCCTGCATTGGCGGTAAGCCTCTTGCGATCGATGACGCAAAGGTGATGTGAAACGGCTGTTACGGTGCGGGGCAGTCCAGCATTAGCGGCATTGGCATGGGACGTTCACATGCCGCTCGACAGCCTCCGGATCCCAAGAGCGAGCCGCGTTGGAAGGCCATCAACGGAGCGGGCTTCGCGGGCCAGTCCTTGTAGAAGATAATGGAACTGACAGGGCTGGCGGTTTGGAGGGCATGTACCGGAACTTCCGTTTCTTCGCCCGCTGCCGAGGTGAAGCGAACGCTCAACGAAAGTCCGTACATGAGTGCGGTCGCGACGACTCTCCGCCGCGGTGCGATTGCAAACGGGTTGACGACGTTCATCCAGGCCATCGTTTGTCTCCATCCGGTGTTGGCGTTGGGCAATGACGCTGATTTAGCGAAATAGCTTTGCGACTGCCCCAGTGCGATTGCCGTACCTGTAGAGCGATTGCTGTTACCGAATGTGTCGCCGCCAATCGCTCGGTGTCTCTCCGGTCAGCTTCCTGAACGCGGCGGCAAAAGCGGTCTGCGAGGAGTAGCCAAGCGCGGCTGCTATCGACACGATCGAATCGTCGGTGTCGCGCAGCATGTTCATGGCCTGCTCGAGTTGGTACTGCCGTAGCCAGGCATGCGGCGAAAGCCCGGTACTTTCCTTGAAGGCACGGCAGAAATGGAAGCGCGACAGGCCGGCATCGGAAGCGAGCGCCGCAAGCGAGACGTCTGCATCGGCATCCGAACGCAAGCGCTCGATGGCGCGGCAGAGCACCTTCGGCGACAACCCGCCCATGACTGGCTGGATCGTGGTTGCCGAGCCGGTGTGCGCAGCCAACAGACGGGTGGCCAGGAGGTCCGTTAGTTGCTGCCTGAAGAGCGCATCCAGGGCCTCGTTGCCCTCCAAGACATCCGAGGCGCTCAGGAGCAATCGGGATGTAATGGGGTCGGGATGCGCCGTTCGCTCCAGGAGATTGGTCGATGTGGGGGTGCCGGCTTCGTCGGCAACCCGCTTCAGCGTTGTGTCAGGAAGATAGAGCTGTACGACATCGACAGGTTTCGGGATATCCCATCGGGAGCTTGATCCTTCCGGAATGATTATCAGAACCCCGGGACGAAACGTTCCAATGGCAACCGATCTTCCTGACCGCCGCTCCATGCGCTGAACCGAGCCGTTGTAAGCCATGATGACGTGGTGGGTCATGGGCTCGACGACGTCGTGCAATGGCTCATGTTTCCAGTGGGCGATCCCAGCACCGGAGGGGTCCAAAGCCATGCGGAGTGGTTTGGTGTGGAGCACGCGTGCCATCTCCGCATCTGCAGTACGGGATTCGGCAATCGACGAAGGATCCGCGTCCGACGCGGTGTGGGAATTCACTTGCGAAGAATTGCGCAGGATTGGCTTGCTCATGGCAGTTGCTCGCTTGAAGGGGGCCCTTCGCTCGCGCCGCCAGGCCTGACTTGCGGTGCTGACGCGAAGCTGTTGCTTCCTGTCTGCCCGTACTGATGCCGCCAGACGTCGAGAGCTTTCGGTGCGCGTTCTAGGCGCGTCGAACTACGGGGTCTTCCCTAAAGCGGCGGTGCTTTGCCTGATCTTGCTGCAAGCGGCCATCAAGCGTTTGTGACCGAAGTCGCTCAACGGTTGAGCAGGGTCAGCCTCTGCCGTCGAATGAGGCAAAGGCTTGCGTTGCAAATGGACAACAGCGAAAGCAAGCCGCGGCGCTTTGTGTCGTAAAACTGAAGAGATAGCGGCCGCGGCCAAACAGAGTAGACGACCGCGCTCTGAAAGGAGATACTATGCATTCATTTCGCTGACGCGCGATGACCAGCCCTTCCAACTTCAAGAAGCGAGATAACGCATATGGCACAGGCGGGCGCCTTCGGAGCGAGGTTCGGGCGATTCCTGCACCTGAAAGATGCGCCGCCGTCGCTGGTCACACGTTCACTGCGCGGCGTTGAACTAGCGGTCACCGAAACGCGCGATGATAACCCGATACCCGGTCTTTCCGGCTCGCTGACACCGGAGGACGCCTTCCTCGTCAGCCTGAAGCTTCACGATTATCCGGACTGCGAGCTTTGGGAGCGCGGCAGGTGCATCATGAAGAGGGATGTCCGGGCTGGCGCAACCTATCTGTACGATCTCAAGCACGATCCGCGCTATGTGATCGACAAGCCATTTCATTCGCTGTTTTTCCATCTTCCACGCTCGGCACTCGAAAGCATCGCTGAACAGTCCGGCGCGCCGCGCATTGGCGATCTTGCGTGTGAGCTCGGCGTCGGCCACGACGACACGGTCGTCCGTCATATCGGCGCCTCTTTCTTGGAAGGATTGCGGCAGCCGTCCGAGGTCAACCAGCTTTTCATCGATCACATGATGCTCGCTCTCACCGCGCACGTTGCCCAGACCTATGGCGGACTGCGACGCAATACCGAGCTGGCCCGCGGCGGCCTTGCGCCGTGGCAGGTCAAGCGCGCGTGTGAAAGACTGGAAGCCGACCTCGGCGGGATACTTTCGTTGCAACAGATCTCGGCAGAATTCGATCTCTCGGTCAGCCACTTCTCGCGCGCCTTTCGCATCTCCACCGGCCTGCCGCCACACCAGTGGCTGCTTCGCCAGCGTGTGAAGGCGGCCAGGCAGCTTATGACCGTTCGCGACCTGCCGCTGTCGGAAATTGCGGTGGCGGCGGGGTTCGCCAATCAGAGCCACTTTACGCGGGTTTTTACCTCCGTGATCGGCGTCAGCCCGGGAGTCTGGCGTCGCGAAATGCAGGGCGCACCGGAAAGCGAAACGTGATCGGAGCACGGCAGCAGATTCGTCCGCTCAGCGACGCCTTGTCTGCGAGATAGTGTAAGCGGCGCGGCGGGCAGCAAACATCTCGTCCGGCGGATGACCGATGCCTTCGGCCAGATTTGCCGGATTGAAGACGGGCTCGTCGCTAGCACCGTTTGCTTCAACACCGGTAATCACGATCGTTCCCAGCCGCACCGCTTCGCGTCCGTCCTCATCGGGCCATCGGACGGTCACGTCCATGACAGGGTCACCGGGACGATCCAGCAGCGCCACTACGCTGAACCTGATATCGCGAGCCGCGATCCGGGCTTCGAGATCGTCGCGCAGCAGCCCGGCAGGCTTTGCCCTGACCTTGGGCTCGGTCGCCTGTTCGCCAACCGGCGCGACCTTGAACTTGATGAACCTGGTCTCGCCCTTTGAATTTGTCGCGGGAAAAGCGTGCACGCCCCAATAGGTTGTGCAGGCAAAGCTTGCGGGCGGCGGATGCGTGGCCATGTAGCTTGCCTGATGCAGCGTCTCGGGATTGGCAACTGAGAATGCCTCGACCTTTGCCACGTCCGGCTTGCCGTCGGGTCCTGGAATGCGCACTCGGAGGAAAGCCAACATCTGGTTAAGCGTTCTCGCGAAATGAACCGGGGCGCTCTGTGTGCACACTTCTGAGCGCTGGCCATCGCTACCGAGCCGGAAGCTGAAGCCGCGCAGCAACGTGTCGTTGGTGTCGAGGCCTCCCTCCACCGAGAAGCGCGCCAGCACGCGCGATGGCTTGGTGAAGCTACGGGATTTTGTGATCTCCTTGGCCTGATCGGATGGGGCATAGGTGCCGCGAACGCATCGACCCCTGGCAAAGCTGGCACGTGCCTTCGCCGGAAGACCGACTACCCCCTTCATAGCGGCAACGATGGATGCGGGGCTGGCAGGGGCGCGTGGGAACTTGGGCAGGACGGGACCTCGGGTTCGAACGTTGATGCACGTTTCTGGCTCGGGACAGCTTGGGCGTCTTTCCCGAATCCCCCATGCCTTGTCCGATTCTGCGACAAAGCTTGCCGATGGCAGCTTTGTCGATGAGTTGCCGTCACGTTGCCGATAGATAATTGTTTGGTGAGGACCGTATTCGCGATTCGGCGTTTGGTAATTTTACCACCTGCGTGAAAAAAATCATCGTAACTCATTGATAAAACAAACATCTTACTGATGCCGCATTTCGGCAACATTGTGATATGAATGCATCAGTCCGCAACTGGCGGGCCAGCCCTTTCAGCTCACCGAATTGCCGGAATGACCACCGCAGAGACGAACTCGGCACCGTCGTTCGACCCATCGCTTACCGAATCCGGAGGGGGGATCCTGCGGAAGTGGGTGGCGCCGTTTGCGGTCGCGATCGCGCTGCTGTCGGCATTTCTGACCTTCATGGTCCTGGCCGGCCTGACGCCGATCGAGCCGACCGGCCACGTCGTCTATTCCTTCCTGCTGATCAATGCGGCGACCATTTTGCTGCTGGTCGGGATCATCATCCGCGAAGTCTGGCTGGTAATTCAGGCCCGGCGCCGGGGGAAGGCCGCGGCCCGGCTGCACATCCAGATCGTCAGCCTGTTCTCTGTCATCGCCGTGCTGCCGGCGGTGCTGGTCGCGATTGTCGCCAACGTGACCATCGATCGTGGCCTGGACCGGCTGTTTTCCGGGCCGACGCGAGCCGCGATCGAGAATTCGCTGAACATTGCCCATGCTTACGTCAATGAGCATGCCTATTTGATCAATAGCGACATTCTGGGGATGGCCAACGATCTCTCCAATGCGCGGCCACTTTTCGACCAGGACCGTCAGTCATTTTTCGAGTTGCTGACGAACAACGCGACCTCACGCAATTTGCCAGGCGCGATGCTGATCGACAAGGATCGTAACGTTCTGGTGACGGCGCAAACCGGCATCCAGCAGCAATTTGCGACGCCGCCGCAGGAATTCCTCAACGATGTCGGCGAAAGCAAACCCGAGATCGCGGTATTCCCGGAAGAAAACTACGTGGCAGCAGTAATTCGCCTCCGCGGCTTCACGGACACTTTTCTTTACGTTGCCCGTCTGCTCCACCCGCGGGTGGTCAGCCAGCTTAAGCAGACCCAGGCCAGCGTCGCCGAATATGCCCAGATCGAAGCCCGCCGACTCGGCATTCAGGTCGCCTTCGCGCTGATGTTTGCGGTGATTGCGCTGACCATTCTGATGGCTTCGGTGCTGATCGGGCTGAATTTCGCCAACTGGCTGGTGTCGCCGATCCGCAATCTAATGAGCGCGGCCAACATCGTTTCGACCGGCGATCTGCATGTCCAGGTGCCGGTCCATAAATCCGAGGGTGATCTCGCCCAACTCGGCGAGACCTTCAACAAGATGACGGCCGAATTGCGCACCCAGCGCGACGAGCTGGTCAGCGCCTCGGAGCTGATCGACAGCCGACGCCGCTTCATCGAGGCGGTGCTGTCCTCGGCCAGCGCCGGTATCATCGGCGTCGACGCTTCGGGCAGCGTCGGCATTCTGAATCGCTCGGCCGAGAAACTGATCGGCCATGCGGAATCGGAGACGCTGGACCATCCGCTGTCGGACGTCCTGCCCGAGCTCGACGACATGATGAAGACCGCGCGTGAGGGGACGCAGCGCCTGGTGCAAGGCCAGATCACGATCACCCGCGACGGCCACGAACGCAATCTGTCTGTCCGTGTCACTGCCGAGCAGACCAGCCAGTCGCGCGACAGCTACATCATCACGCTCGACGACATCACCGAGCTCGTCTCCGCGCAACGTACCTCGGCATGGGGCGACGTGGCGCGCCGCATCGCCCATGAGATCAAGAATCCGCTGACGCCGATCCAGCTTTCGGCCGAACGCATCCGCCGCAAATTCGGCAAGGTCATCACCGAAGACAAGAACATCTTCGAACAATGTACCGAAACCATCGTGCGACAGGTCGACGACATCAGGCGGATGGTTGATGAATTCTCCCGCTTCGCGCGGATGCCAAAGCCGGTCATGGAAGGCGAGGACGTCGCCGATACCGTGCGGCAGGCGGTATTCCTGATGAAGGTCGGACATCCCGATCTCGATATCGAGGCCGATATCAAGCAGGATCCGATGCGCGCGCAGTTCGATCGCCGGTTGATCTCCCAGGCGCTGACCAACATCATCAAGAACGCGACGGAGGCGATCGAGCAGGTGCCGCCGGAAGAACTCGGCAAGGGACGCATCGACGTCATCGCCGCGCGCGAAAACGACGACATTGTGATCGACGTGATCGACAACGGTATCGGCCTGCCGAAAGTGAGCCGCGCGCGGTTGCTGGAGCCCTATGTGACGACGCGCCAGAAGGGCACCGGTCTCGGGCTCGCTATCGTCGGCCGCGTCTTGGAAGACCATGGCGGCCGCATCGAGCTCAAGGACGCCTCCGATTTCCGCCCCGGACAGCGCGGCGCCTGGATGCGGCTGCGGTTCGCGGTATCCGGCCATGCGCCGAAGCAACCGGCTCCGGAGGCAAAACCACAGATCGACGAAACCAATGAGGCGGCATCCACGACCAATGATGAACAAAAACCGAAGCCGCAACGGGCAACTGACAAGGCAGGTGTAACCCATGGCCAGTGACATTCTGATTGTCGACGACGAAGCCGATATTCGTGACCTCGTTGCGGGCATCCTGGAGGACGAAGGCTTCAATACCCGTACCGCGCGCGACAGCGATTCGGCGTTGGCCGAGGTCGCCAACCGCCGCCCGCATCTCGTGTTTCTCGATATCTGGCTGCAGGGCTCCAAGCTCGACGGCCTGCAACTGCTCGAGCAAATCAAGAAGGAGCACGCCGACGTTCCGGTGGTGATGATCTCAGGCCACGGCAACATCGAGACCGCGGTGGCGGCGATCAAGCGGGGCGCCTATGACTTCATCGAAAAGCCGTTCAAGTCCGACCGGCTGATCCTGGTGGCGACGCGGGCGCTGGAGACCTCGCGCCTCAAGCGCGAGGTGAAGGAACTCAAGCAACTGGCTCCCACCGCGAGCGTTCTCACCGGACGCTCCGCCTGCATGAACCAGTTGCGCCAGACCATCGACCGTGCGGCCAAGGCCAACAGCCGTATCCTGATCGTCGGCCCCTCCGGTTCGGGCAAGGAATTGGCAGCGCGCACGCTGCACAATGCATCGAGCCGTGCAGAAGGCCCGTTCGTCGTCATCAACGCCGCGGCGATCACCCCGGAACGGATGGAAGTCGAGCTGTTCGGCATCGAGCAGACCAACGGCGAGCAGCCGCGCAAGCCTGGCGCGTTGGAAGAGGCACACGGCGGCACGCTGTTCATCGACGAAATCGCCGACATGCCGCGCGAAACCCAGAACAAGATCCTGCGCGTGCTGGTCGATCAGACCTTTCAACGCTCGGGAGGCGCTGCCAAGATTCATGTCGACGTCCGAATCATCTCCTCGACCGCGCGCAATCTGGAGGAGGAGATCGCGGAAGGGCGATTCCGGGAGGACCTCTACCATCGACTGTCAGTGGTGCCGATTCGTGTTCCCCCGCTGTCGGAACGCCGCGAGGATATCCCCGAACTGATCGATTATTTCATGGACCAGATATCGGCGGCGACGGGCTTGCCGAAGCGGCAGATCGGCCAGGATGCAATGGCGGTATTGCAGTCCCATGTCTGGCCCGGCAACGTCCGCCAGCTCCGGAACAATGTCGAGCGCGTCATGATTCTGGCCGGCGGCGGTCCGGAAGCGATCATCACGGCCGATATGCTGCCTCAGGACGTCGGCTCGATGGTGCCGGCGATGCCGACCAGCAACAATGGCGAGCACATCATGGGGTTGCCGCTGCGCGAGGCTCGGGAAGTGTTCGAGCGTGACTACCTGATCGCGCAGATCAGCCGGTTCTCGGGCAATATTTCGCGTACGGCCGAATTCGTCGGCATGGAGCGCTCGGCGCTGCACCGCAAGCTCAAGGCACTGGGTGTTGGCTGAGGCTGATTGAATCGCTTGAGGCTGATTGAATCGCTTGTGCGGTGCGAATCGAACGCGCGCCCAACCCAATGGTGTCTCTCCGATCCATGCATCTGCTTGGGAATATTTATCTCTTTCCGGACACTTGCGGAGAATGGCCACTGGGTTCCGCGCCAGTGGCGCCCGAACTGGCTTGCCTAATAACCGCGCGTACCCTCTAATCGTGCTGCCGAGCCGACCGGAGGGGGATCTCAGGGTGGGCCGGCAGGTCGGGGCAGGCTCCGTGAGAGAGCAACAACCGGCTTAATAAAAAGAAGCACAAGACGGCGGGACAAAAACAATGGCGGCAGACCGCGCACAAAATCTACAAGACACCTTCCTAAATCACGTTCGTAAAACAAAAACGCCACTGACGATCTTTCTGGTCAACGGAGTAAAGCTGCAGGGGATAGTCACCTGGTTCGACAATTTCTGCTTGCTGCTTCGGCGCGACGGCCACTCGCAGCTAGTCTACAAGCATGCGATCTCGACCATCATGCCCGGCGCTCCGATCCAGTTGTTCGAGGGCGGTGAGGATGCTCCGGCTTGAGAGTGAACTGATTGGAACCCTTCGACCGTGAAGGGAGCGCCGACCGTCCGCGGTCGGCGGGGGCCAAACAAAGCGGGCGGGTGATCGTCATCGGCCCATATTTGCGAATGCGCCGCGGCGATGCCGATGCGCAGGCGAACGAGGCTGCGCGTGATTTCGAGGCCCGGCTCGATGAAGCCACGGGTCTGGCGCGCGCCATCGACCTCACGATCGCCGATGCGCTGATTGCGCCAGTGACCCAGATTCGTCCAGCGACTTACCTCGGCAAGGGCAAGGTCGAGGAGATCACGGGCCTGATCGCAGGCCATGACATCGAGCTGGTGGTGATGGATTGCGCGTTGTCGCCGATCCAGCAGCGCAACCTCGAGAAGGCCTGGAACGCCAAGGTGCTCGACCGCACCGGACTGATTTTGGAAATTTTCGGCCGCCGCGCCAAGACCAAGGAAGGCGCGCTGCAGGTCGAGCTTGCGCACCTGAATTATCAGCGCAGCCGTTTGGTGCGGTCCTGGACCCATCTGGAGCGCCAGCGCGGCGGTTTCGGCTTCATGGGCGGCCCCGGCGAGACCCAGATCGAGGCCGACCGCCGCCTGATCGGCGACCGCATCACGCGGCTGGAAAATGAACTGAAGAAGGTGCAGGCGACGCGGCGGCTGCATCGCGCCGGCCGGCAGCGGGTGCCGTATCGCGTGGTTGCGCTGGTCGGCTACACCAATGCCGGCAAATCGACCCTGTTCAACCGGCTCACACGCGCCGACGTGCAGGCGGCCGACATGCTGTTTGCGACGCTGGATCCGACCTTGCGCGCGCTGAGCCTGCCGCATGGCGGCAAGGCGATGCTCTCCGACACCGTCGGATTCATCTCCAACCTGCCGACGCAGCTCGTCGCCGCCTTCCGCGCCACGCTGGAAGAGGTGCTGGAGGCCGATATCATTCTCCACGTCCGCGACATCTCGCATGAAGATGCGGAGGCGCAGGAACGCGACGTTGATGCCGTGCTGCGTCAGCTCGGCATCGATCCGGATGCCGGCGCGCGTATCCTCGAGGTCTGGAATAAGATCGATCGCTTCGATCCCGAGGAACGCGAGAACCTGCGCAACATCGCCGCGCGCCGCCCGCCTGAGCGGCCATGCTTCCTGGTTTCCGCCGCGTCAGGCGAGGGGATCGATGCGTTGCTGACCGCGATCGAGGACCGCCTGGCGGCAACGCGCACGACGCTCGACCTCTCCATCGACGCTTCCGACGGCGCCGGCATCAGTTGGCTGCATCGCAATGCCGAAGTGCTCAACAAGGAGCTCCGCGACGGACGCTTCGACATGACGGTGCGCGTCGACGAGACCAAGCGCGATATCGTGGTGTCGCGGTTTGATGCCGTGCCGCGGGTGGCGTAATTGTCGCGCGAACGCGCGTCCTATCTCCGATCACTCCGCGCTGAGGCTGAGGCGGCCGGCTGTTCCGCATCCTTGGCCTCGTTCCACAGCGCATCCATTTCGGCGAGTGTTGCGTCCTCGAGCGAGCGGCCTTTGGCTGCCAGTACGCGCTCAATATAGGCAAAACGGCGCTCGAACTTGGCGTTGGTGCCGCGCAGCGCGGTTTCGGGATCGGCGCCGACATGCCGCGCCAGATTGACCAGCGCAAACAGGAGATCGCCTGTTTCGGCCGCGAGTTCGTCAGGCTTGCCGTTGTCCAGGGCTGCTTCGATCTCGTCAGCCTCCTCACGAATCTTATGCAGCACCGCGCGGGGATCGTTCCAGTCGAAGCCGACGGTCGAGGCCTTGCGCTGCAATTCCATCGCGCGCGTCAGCGCCGGCTGGCCGGCCTTGACGGTTGCGAGCAGCGATTTGTGCGCGGTCTCCTCCGGCGGCCGCCGCGCCGCGCGTTCGGCCTTTTCTTCCGCCTTGATGCGTTCCCAGGCGCTCTTGACGCCGGCGGGGGCGATATTGCCGTCCTTGTCGGCGAACACGTGCGGATGACGGCGTATCAGCTTGCCTGTGATCGCCTCGACCACGTCGCCGAAGGCAAAGGCGTTTTGCTCTTCCGCCATGCGGGCGTGATAGACGACCTGCAGCAGGAGATCGCCGAGTTCCTCGCGGAGATCATCGAGATCGCCGCGTGTGATCGCGTCGGCCACCTCATAGGCTTCTTCGACGGTGTAGGGCGCGATCGTCGCAAAGTTCTGTTCGAGGTCCCACGGGCAGCCCGTGACCGGCGTGCGCAGCGCCGCCATGATCTCGATGAGGCGGGAAATATCGCGGGAAGGGGTCATGGGATTTCCGTCGCTTGGAGGGGCTGGCCGCTTTATGCCGCAAGCGGTCGACCGATCCCAGCGGAACGCTCCGGAATAGAGGCAATTTCCACCGGTTGGCCTTGGGGCGCGGGAGTGCTAATTGCCCGTCATGAGCGACCAATCACCGTCCGAAACCGCGCTGGTGCTGTTTTCCGGCGGGCAGGATTCCACCACCTGCCTGGCCTGGGCCTTGCGGCGCTTTGCGCGCGTCGAAATGCTTGGTTTCAGCTACGGCCAGCGCCACGCCATCGAGCTCGAGTGCCGCGACCGGCTGCTGTCGGGGTTAAGGTCGTTGCGGCCGGATTGGGCGGCAAAACTCGGCGAGAGCCACACGCTGGAGATCCCGACGCTTGCAGAGATTTCCGATACCGCGCTGACGCGCGATGTCGCGATCGAAATGGGAGCTGACGGCTTACCCAACACCTTCGTGCCAGGCCGTAACCTGGTGTTTCTTACCTTCGCCGCGGCGCTGGCGTACCGGCGTGGCATCCGCCACATCGTAGGCGGCATGTGCGAGACCGATTACTCCGGCTATCCAGACTGCCGCGATGAGACCATCAAGGCGCTGCAGTCCGCGCTCAATCTCGGCATGGCGAAGAATTTTGAGCTGCATACGCCGCTGATGTGGCTCGACAAGGCAGCCACCTGGAAGCTTGCGCATGAACTCGGCGGAGCAGGGTTGGTCGATCTGATCCGCGAGCATTCCCACACCTGCTATCTCGGCGAGCGCGGCGCGCAGCACGATTGGGGTTATGGCTGCGGCGAATGCCCGGCCTGCGCGCTGCGGGCGAAGGGCTGGCGGGAATACTCAGTTGTCGTCACCCGCGAAGGCGGGTGACCCAGTATTCCAGAGACGGTCAGTGATTGGCGCGAGAAGCCGCAGCGTAGTGGATCCCCGCATGCGCGGGGATGATGTCCTGGTGTGGGGCGATGGCGACCGCTAGCCAAAATCCTCCGCGGTCAGCTCGATTGGTGCACCATGGGGCGTGCGGTCGGCGGCGTGGTCCCAGGCGTCACGGTAGCGATGCAGGACATCTGACGTTGTGACGCCCTTGGCGGCGACGAGCGTTTCCAGCGTCGCGAGCCAGTGCCGGTAGTAGGTCTCGCCCGTATCTGGATCGCCTTCGGCCTGCGCGCGCTTGATTTGCGCGCCCAGCGTCTCTGCCCATTCCTTCCAGGTGAAGACGCCGGCCTCATGCAACGCCAGC
Source organism: Bradyrhizobium sp. LMTR 3 (assembly GCF_001693485.1). Classification (GTDB taxonomy): domain Bacteria; phylum Pseudomonadota; class Alphaproteobacteria; order Rhizobiales; family Xanthobacteraceae; genus Bradyrhizobium. Next base: position 123,818 of record NZ_MAXC01000009.1, on the reverse strand, counting down.
GCCATCGCAAAGGCGCGCGCTTCCCATGGCTCGCGAAACACCGGGCCGTCTTCATCGCGCGGCACGCCGGGAACGGCGACCGCGGCGCGCATGGCCTGCTGCGGGGTCAAATCCATCACGCGCGCTCCAGATAGGATTCCCAGGCGTCGACGGAGACGCTGAGCGTCGGGTCGCCGTCCTTGCCCCACAATTCCGGCCCGTCGAACCGGACTGTATAGAGCCATTGCGGGTCTTCGCCTTGGCCGAGCGAGTTGGTGTCGGGGAAGACGTGGCAGCCGCGATTGAGCTCGATGGTGCCGAGATGGCCACGGACATACTGCGGCAGCCGCGTATGCGTCACCGGGTGGATGTTCTTCATCCGCACAGTGTCGCCGATTGCAAACATCGCAGGTGCTTTCGCCTCGCGTTCGGTCGGGCCGCCGCGGCGGATCGCCGGCGTGACCTCATTTGGAGCGATCGGCTTGACGCCAGGCTTAGGCGGCGACAGCACTTTGCCCGCCTCGACTTCCTCGCGCGTCACCAGCCCGCGCTCGATCATCAGCGTTTCCAGCCCGGCCAGCCATAATTCGAAATAGCTCTTGCTGAGGTAATCCTCAGGCGGGCGGTTCTCGCGCGCGAACCGCGACATATCGATGTTCCAGCCGCCCGGGCGCGCCATGGCAACCGTCAGCGCGAAGGCCCGGCGCTCCCAGTCAGCATGAAACACCGGCTCGTTCGGCTCGGGCACGACAGGCCCAAAACCCTTGGCACCGCCCATGTCATGCGCGCCGTCCATCAGGCAGCCTCACCGGGCTGTTTGGGCAGGCCGGTGCCGATCATGCTGTCGCGGGTGACGAGTTCGGCAAGTTGCTCGGCGCTCCAGCCCTCGGTGCCGGCAGGCCGCATCGGCAGCACGAGGTAGCGGATTTCGGCGGTGGAATCCCAGACCCGGATTTTGGTGGTGTCCGGCAGCGTCACGCCGAAATCCTTCAGCACGCCACGCGGATCGGACACGGCGCGGGAGCGATAGGGCGCGGATTTGTACCAGACTGGCGGAAGCCCCAGCACGGGGTGCGGGTAGCAGGAGCACAGCGTGCACACGACCATGTTGTGCTGCTCGGGCGTGTTCTCTACGACGACCATGTGCTCGCCCTGGCGGCCGGAATAGTCGAGTTCGGCAATCGCAGCCGTTGCGTCCTTCATCAGCCGTTCGTGATAGGCGGGATCGCTCCATGCCTTGGCGACCACGCGAACGCCGTTGCGCGGTCCGATTTTCTTTTCATAGAGATCGATCAGGAGGTCGAGCGCGGCCGGATCGACATAGCCCTTTTCGGTCAAGATCGATTCCAGTGCGCGCACGCGCAGCTCGGTCTCCGAGAGTTCGGAATGGTCGTGGTGGTGATGATGGCCGTGGTGATCGTGATCATGGTCGCTCATGTTGTGAGGATAGGCGCAAAATCCGGGCTAGTCGAGGCAGGGGGCCCCGATCCGCGCCAAGCGGATGCGATGGTTTCGCGAACACGACGGACAGGAACCGACCAAGGATTCAGGTTCGCCGGAATTACTTCTGGTCTAAACTTTCGAAAAAAATGACCGACAGGGAGCGATGGATTGACGGGATTTGTGACGATTGAAAAAGGGCTTGGGCCGGACGGCCGTATCGCTGCGGTGCGTTTCGACCGCGGCGACGGCATCAACGCGTTGTCGCCGGAGGCGCTACGCCAGCTCACCGACGCTGCCCGCAGTTTTGAAGACGATGGCGCAACCTCGGTCGTGGTGCTGACCGGCGGCGCAAAGTCGTTCAGCGCCGGCTTTGATCTCAAGGACCCCGAGGGGCGTTCGCGCAAGACCATGGACCTTGGAGCCTTGCGCCGGCACTTGAAGCTTGGGCCGCGGCTGACCCGCGCCTGGCAGGACATGGACCAGATCACGATCGGCGCCATCGAGGGCTTTTGCGTCGGCGGCGGCGTGGCGCTGGCGGTCGCGCTGGATTTCCGGGTGATGGCCAGAGATGCCCATATGCGCGTGCCCGAGATCGGCCTCGGCATGAATATGAGCTGGCAGAGCGTGCCGCGCATGCTGCATCTGATGGGACCGGCCCGCACCAAGCAGGCCGTAATCCTGGCCGACCAGCGCATCACCGCGGCCGAGGCTTACGAATGGCGCCTGGTGGAGGAGGTCGCCGATCCCGGCACGGCCTTCGACGCCGCGATGGCGCTCGCCGCCAAAGTCGCCGCGCAGCCGCCGCTGTCGGTTGCCATGACCAAGCTGACGATCAATCGCCTTGCGCACGCGCTCGATGATCTCGCCAGCCACATGGATGTCGACCAGTTTGCGCTGGCGAGTATGACCGAGGATCACAAGGAAGGCGTGGCAGCGTTTCTGGAGCGACGCAAGCCGAAGTTCAAGGGCAGGTAGGATGCCGTGACGTTACCGCCAAGGCGGTCCCGGGTTGCGTGCTGGAATCTCCTTGATGCGGCAAGGTGGCTGCTTGATGCCTGTTTTAGGGTTCAGTCACGCCCCTGCGGGGGGCAGGCGACAAACCTTGGCCAGCTCGCACCTTTCCACGCGCTCGATCTGTTTCCGGTCCGCCAAGGGCAGGAGACTGTCGAATATGAGACCCTTTGGACATAAACTTCCAATAATATCAATGCTCTACCCGAAACGTGTTTTAAGCGAATCTGGAGTCACGAGTATATCTTCCCGTCGAATCCGAGTTACCTTCGGAGGTGGGTGACGCCGCACTCCGGGCTTGTTTTAAGAGCTATTCGGACTTCCGAGAACTCCCGGCCGCTTTGGTCGACCGATCCCGCCAGGCCGGGAGAGCCCTGGTGTTGATTTCGATACAGAAGCACGTTTGCGTAGAAGCGGCGCGTAAGCGAACGGCGAAGAGACTTACCGGCTGTATCCTTCACGAGGAGGGCACACGGGATGTTCACATTTCGAACCTCACTCACCTTCGCGGTAATGGCGTTTATCGTCGCTCTGGCCGTGCTGCTGATCGCAATCCAGATCCTGGCTCTTCGCTGGGCCGCGCACGAAGCCGCGTCTGCCTATATGGATGCGACCAGTGCGAAGGCGCTCGGACGCCTCCGGACGGAGATTACCACTATTGCGTCGTTGGTACACGTGCTGGCGACCAGCTCCAGTGTGGCCGATTCAAATGAAAGAACCGAGACCGGCAGTGCGATTCCGCTATTCAAGGCCGCACTGCAGGAACTGCCTCAAATGGACAGTGTCTATGCAGGTTTCGAAAACGGCGCTTGGTTGCAGGTACGGCGCATAGACGATCTCAACGACGAGCAGCGCGGAAGGTTGCGTGCGACGCCAGACGCTAATATTGCGATCAATCTGGTCCGCCCCACGCCGAGTGGCGATCTGCCGATGCGACGAATTTTCGAAGATCAGCAGGGCAACCAGGTCGGGCAGCTTGATCTATGGAAATACGGATACGACGCGCGCAAGCGGAGCTGGTACCGCGAGACGGTGAAAGCCGACCGAGCGCTGGTCTCATCGCCTTATCTTGCATTCAGCATCGGCGCACCGGTGATCACGGTTAGCGCGCCCTTGCGAGGCAAAGTGTCCGGCGTCCTTGCCGCAGATCTCAAGCTCGACAGCTTCAGCGATTTTGTCCAGGCGCAACGACCTGGAGCGCACGGCAGTGTCTTGATCTTCGACTCGACCGGCGCGCTTATAGCCCATCCCAATTTCGCGCAATTCGTTGTCGATGCGATGACGCATCCATCCCAACCGCAATTGCCTAGCATCAAGGAGATCAACTCCGGAGTCGTGCAGGAAGCCTTGCGAAGGTCGGATGGTCGCGACCACTACGACGGAAGCATCCGTGACGATCACGGGCGGGACTTTCTGTTCAGGGTGACAAAATTCAATCTGGGGGAGCAATACAACGCCAACATATTGTTGCTGGCGGCCCAAGAAGACTTTGCTCAAGATGTTCGGAATCTCCAGTTCACCGGATTAATCCTCGCAGTTATCGCTAGCGCTGCTTTTGTTCCGGTCGTTTGGATATTTGGCGGCGGAATGTCTCGATCCTTGAGAGAAATCACGGCTCAGGCGGTCAAACTCCAGAAGCTGGCTGCGCCAGATTACATGTCAGGCACGTCGCGCATTAAGGAAATTCACGAACTCGGCAGTGCGATGGAGCTCGCGCAGCGCGCCATTTGGTCGTTCGCGCACTTTGTCCCCAAGGAGATCGTCCAGCGGATCATTGATGATTCCATCTCCACCGAGCTTGGCGGAATTCGAGGGGAGATTACCGTCGTTTTCACCGACGTCCGGGATTTTACGACGATCGCAGAGTCAGCCGACCCTGACACTCTCATGCACCAAACGTCGCGATATTTTTCCGTGCTTACTGGGGCCTTCCTCGCCGAAGGCGGAACAGTCGACAAGTTCATTGGCGACGCGGTGATGGTGTTCTGGAACGCACCCAATCCACAGCCCGACCACGTCGAGCGGGCCTGCCGGGCAGCTCTTGCGGGCAGGGCGGCATGTGAAGAGCTCAACTCTCAGTTTGAAACCGAGGGTCTGAAGCCGTTCTTCACGCGATTCGGCATTCATGTCGGGGAGGCCGTCGTCGGCAATCTTGGGTCGACGGAGCGTATGAACTACACTGCCCTTGGCAATACGGTAAATCTGGCCGCGCGCCTCGAAGGGCTGAACAAGCAATTTGGGACCACCATTCTTGTGAGCGAAGACGTCTATTCGCGGGTTCAGCACTGCTTCCAGTTCAGAGCCTTTGAGTCGGTCATTGCCAAGGGCATGACGAAGGAAACCCGCATCTTCGAACTGGTCGGGACCGCGACATGAAATCAACGATACCAGGTGTCATGCCAAGGTTGTTCGGCTTGTGGCTGATGCTCGCTGCTTCAGCGGTTCACGCAGGCGAGGACACAATCAAAATCGGAATTCTCCATTCTTTGTCAGGTACCATGGCGATCAGCGAGTCGGTGCTCAAAAACACCGTTCTCATGCTGATAGCGGACCAAAACAAGAAGGGCGGTCTGCTCGGACGGAAACTGGAGCCGATCGTTGTTGATCCCGCGTCCGATTGGAACGTCTTTGCGGAAAAAGCCAGGCAACTGCTCTCGAACGATAAGGTCGCCGTTGTATTCGGGTGCTGGACCTCCGCCTCGCGCAAGTCCGTGCTACCGATTTTCGAGGAATTGAACGGCTTGCTCTTCTATCCTGTGCAGTACGAGGGTGAAGAAAGCTCGCGTAGCATTTTCTACACGGGCGCAGCGCCCAACCAGCAAGCAATTCCAGCCGTTCGATATCTGATCGGCAATGAGGGAGGCAAGGTTCGCAGATGGGTTCTGCTCGGTACCGACTACGTCTACCCGCGTACGATCAACCGAATCCTGAGCGCGTATCTTGCTGCAGACGGGGTGTCGCCGGATGACATCATGACGATCTATACGCCGTTCGGCCATTACGAATGGCGAGAGATCGTCGGGCGGATCAAGGCCTTCGGTTCGGAGGGAAAAAAGACCGCAGTCATATCAACCGTTAACGGAGATGCAAACACGTACCTCTACAGCGAACTAGCTGCCCAACAGATAGACGCCAACGCAATTCCGGTGATGGCTTTCTCGGTCGGCGAGCGCGAATTGCTTGATGTGGACATTGCCCCCGTTGGGCACCTGGCGGCCTGGAATTACTTCCAGTCGATCAAGTCAGCAGAGAACGACGCTTTCGTGAAAATGTGGGCAGACTTCAACGAGCAACGAGACAAAACCACGAATGATCCGATGGAGGCCACCTTCATTGGCTTCAGGATGTGGACGCAAGCCGTCGTTCAAGCGGGCACAACCAACATAGATGCGGTCCGGCAAGCGACGTACGGTCAGAGGATCAAGGCACCGAGCGGCTTCGAGGTTGTAATGAACACCAATCATCATCTTTCCAAGCCGGTCATGATAGGCAAGATAAATTCTTCCGGGACCTTCAATGTCATTTGGCAGTCGATCAATCCGGTCCGAGCCGATGCCTGGAGCAAGTACATTCCCGACAGCGCCAACCGTACGGCTGATTGGACCTTCCCTTGGATCTGCGGGGGATGCATCGAGCCGACGTACAAGGAATGGTGAGGAGCGTGGCGCTGCCGCCGATGGCCAGAGATACCATGGATGTCGACCAGTTCGCGCTGGCGAGCATGACCGAGGATCACAAGGAAGGCGTGGCAGCGTTTCTGGAGCGACGCAAGCCGAAGTTCAGGGGGAAATAGCGCAGTATGGCCGCGCTGGCCAGATTTGCCGCGACAACCACTGGGATTGCCACACCCAAAAATATGGCGCAGCATCCTTCAATTGCATGATCGAAATCAAAACAGGATGGGTTATTAGCCCCTTGCAACCTGCGAGCATTGCGTGCCTCGCGGAAGCTGAGATTAGAACACCGCCATTGCTGGCGAGCCCACACATGGAGAAGGCCCAATGAAAACCGTACAAGCGATGCTCGCCGAAGCCGATGCCGAAGTCCCGCGTATCAGTCCCGATGAAGCCAAGGGATTTCTGGGAAGGGCCGATGTGCTTTTCCTCGACGTTCGGGAGCCGGCGGAAGTTACTGCCTCTGGAAAAGTTCCGGGTGCCGTCGCGATACCGCGCGGCCTCGTGGAGTTCAAGGCGGATCCTGCCTCAGCAATGCACGATAAGGCCTTCGACCGGACCAAGACGGTTATTGCTTACTGCGCATCCGGCGGGCGTTCCGCGCTGGTGGGAAAGACGCTGAAGGATATGGGTTACGGCAACGTACGCAATCTCGGCGGCTTCAAAGGCTGGTTGGAAGCAGGCGGAGACGTCGAAAAGGGCTGAGGCGCAAGCCAACATTCGAGGGCGACCGCGCATCGCGACGGTCGTCGCAACCTTCAAGTCACATGGTCTTCTGTCAGTGGACTTGCCGGCGCCCGCGACGGTCCACTGAGCTGGCGTGAAGTCGGGCCTTTGTTGACTTCAAAAGCCAAACGAACAACCTCACCGCGCCACTGCGCTGCCGCCAATATTCCAGCCGCGGCTGCCTTCGCCGAAGATCTCGTAGCCGGTTGCGGCCACTGCAACCGTGTCCTCCAGCTTGATGAAGCCACGGCGCGGGTGCTTCATCGTCGTTTCGATCGACACCACCATGCCGGGCTCCAAGGGCCGGCGCGCGTCCGGGTCATCGTAGGGAATAGGGCCCGTGGCCGTCAGGCGAGGGGCCTCGTGGCTGACTAGCCCCATGCCGTGCGCCAGGAAGTCGGTGCAGTCGCGCTGGCTGGACTGCGCGAGCCGCTTTTCCGCCGCGGCATAGATTTCGCCGCCCATCGCGCCCGGTCGCACCGCGGCGAACGCGGCCCGCTGGACGGCTTCGATTTCGGCCAGCAGCTCCTTGAGCTCGCTGTCCGGTTCGCCCAGCACGGCCATCCGCGCGAGGTCGCCAATATAGCCGTGATAGTTGCCGCCGGAATCCAGCGACAGCACGTCGCCGGTTTCCCAGCGGTCGGCGGAAGGCGCCCGGTTATGGCTGGCGCCGCAGGCCAGCAGGCAATACTCGAAAGTCAATCCGCGCTTGACCTCCGCGATCCTCAGTGCGTCGAAAAGCTGCTGCTTGGTGGTGCCCGGGCCGTGGTGTGCGATCACCTCGTCCATGGATTCGATCACCAATTCCGAGGCCTTTTTCAGCTTGGCCAATTCCGCCGGCGACTTCACGGCACGCAGGCGCTCGAGCACCAACAGCGCATCCTTGATCTCGCTATCGGGCAGGGCGTCCGAAAGGGCCCTGCCGGCATCCATCGGCAGGAACGGCATCTCGACGCCGATGCGCTTCATCGGTACGCCCGCGCTCTTGATCAGGCCCGCCGCGAGCGAAACGGCATCCAACGAGCCGTTGCCCTCGGTGCGGACTTGCGGAACCCACAGCGGCGCCACGGCCCGCTGGTGGGTTTCGAGCCGGTGTCCGATATAGGCCGCCTTATCGGGCGCGCCCTTCGGGTAGATCAGGACGGGCAAGTAGCGGCTGACGCCGAGCGCGTCCATGTAGTCGAAGAAGATCGCGCGCTCCGCGCCGAGCAGGTATTGGACATTGTGCTTGGACGTCGCGACCAGGATATCGAGTCCAGCCGCTTCCATAAGGGAATCGAGCTTGGCGGTGTCGAATGGAATGGCGCGAGATTCGGTCGGGCGACTGACGCGTTCTTGCATGATGAGGACCTCCGTTGCGGACGGCTTGAACCAACCGGCCTCGGGGCTTTGTGTTTCGCCTGGAGCCGCATTGTGGGTGGGAAGCGGGGTTCCTACCAGCGATGAAATCGGCGAGCTCCAATGCAGATTGACGAACGCTGGCTGTCGTTTCTGGTTGGATCTGAGTCTCGGCAGCAAAAAACCGAGATGTCACCGGCTGTTTCACCGCTGCATTCGAGTCCACTCTGGTTCCATTCGAGTCAAACCGCCGCGCTGATACACAGGATCATGCCCGTCCAGTTCAATCGCGAAGCGCCGCGTTATGCCTGCCTCGGCAGTAAGGCCGGAAACCCTTTGCACTGACAGTGAAAATTGGCGGCGAGCGCATTCGGCAGCGCGACTTACATCCTCGTTTTGAAACTGGTGCGAAGCCATGCGCGTATCAGCTTCCGGAAGGACAAATCGTGTTTCCGGAAGGAGCAAACCGTATGACTGCAATAGCAATGACTCAAACGCCTCAAGCAAACGGCAGATTGTCGGGCGAGCTGTACAAAGTCGTTGAATTGATCCTGGACCGCGGGCTGGTCATCGACGTGTTCGTGCGTGTGTCGGTGATCGGCCTCGAGGTGGTCACCATCGATGCGCGGGTCGTCGTGGCCGGCGTCGATGCTTACCTGCGCTTCGCCGAGATGTGTGGCCGCCTCGATCTCACCGGCAGCAGCCCCCGGATCGGCCGCTCGCTGCCCGACGGCGCGCTGCCGCTCGAGCTACCCGGCCGGGCGCGCACGGAAATCGGCTGACGCAACGGAAAGGATGACTGATGAGCAGCTACGTCTACTGTGTCACGCGTGCCTCGCATCCACTACCGCTCGAAGGGGCGGTGGGGGTGGGGGAGCGAGCTCCCGCCCTCCGGCTCGTGCGCGAGAAGGATCTCGTCGCGGTGGTTAGCGACGCGCCGGAGAACTTGCGCGCGAAGCGGCGCGATCTGTTGAAGCACGATGCGGTCATCGGACGGGTCTACGCAGCCGGCACCGTGCTGCCGATGCGGTTCGGGATGGTCGCGCCCGACGACGAGGCCGTGCAGACGGAGCTTCGGTCGGGGGCGCGTCGCTATGGCGAACTGCTGTGCCGGATCGATGGCCATGTCGAGCTGAACGTCAAAGGCGTTCATGCGGAGGAAGCTCTTCTCCGCGACCTCTTGCTTCAGAACGACGAGTTACGCACTCGAAATCACGCACTTCGCGCCGCAGACGGCGGCCGCCACCAGGACAAGGTGGCGTTCGGCGAGCACGTGGCCGCCGCCGTTGCGGAGCGGCGCGCGCGTGACGCAGACCAGGTCATCGCCCGCCTGCAACCACATGCCGCGCGGATACGTCAGGGCCCTCCGGTCGACGGTTGCTTCGTCAACGTATCGTTCCTGGTGGCGTCCGGCGCCCGGGCGGACTTCGATGCTGCCTTGTCGCCGCTGCGCCGCGAGCTGCCCGGCTACGCAAGCGTCGAGGTGTACGGGCCCTTGCCGCCTTACAGCTTCGTCGGCAACGAAGCGGATGTGTGAGGGATCGTGGCGGTGGGACTCCTGTCGCAGATCTTGTTGCTGCCGCTCGCGCCGGCCCGCTTCGCGCTATGGACCATCGACCGGGTCGTCGACGCCGCTGCCGAACAGCATTGCGGCCCGGCAGCCATCCGGCGCGAGCTGGCCGAACTTTCGCGGCAACTGGATGAAGGGTTGATCGATGCCGAGGAATTCGATCGACGCGAGGACGAGATCCTCGACCGGCTGGACGAGGGACGAAAGCGAGGAATGATCGCATGATGGAACAAGACTTGTGGCACGGACGCCAGGGTGCTTCGCCGAACCTGGCTGACATTCTGGAGCGGGTTCTGGACAAGGGGCTGATCATCGCTGGCGACATCAAGATCAACCTGCTCGACATCGAGCTGCTAACCATCAAGCTCCGGCTGTTGGTCGCGTCGGTGGACAAGGCCAAGGCGATGGGGATCGACTGGTGGGAGCACGATCCGGCGCTTTCCCAGCCGCGGCCGCGGCAGCTCGCGGCCGAGAACGCGCGGTTGCGGAAGCAGATCAGGGCGCTGGAAACCGCCACTCTGGAGACACGGCGATGAGCACGGCGAGCTATACTTACGCGGTCGCGCGTCCGTTCAATCCAACCCAGGCGGCCGGTCTCGTCGGCGTCGACGGCGCCGCGATCCACCTGGTCCGCCACCAAGACCTGGTCGCCGTGGTCAGTCCGCTTGCACCTGCCGACGCCGACGAGACTGCGCTGCGAGCCAGGCTGGAGACGCTGGCGGAGCTGGAGGTGATCGCACGCGCGCACCACAGGGTCGTGGCGGCGGTTGCCGCGTGCACACCAACGTTGCCGTTCCGCCTCGCGACCGTTCACCGCACCGACGACCGCGTTGCTCAGTTGCTACGCCGGGAGTACCGGCGCTTCCGCGAGACACTGGATCGGCTCGCGGGCCGCGTGGAGGTGGGGGTGAAGATCTACGTGCAGCACGCGGGCGCATATGCCGGCGCCATGGCCGCGGCTGAGAAAACCGGCGGGTCCGGATCGGCGCGCGCGGGCAGGGACTACCTGCGCAACCGCCGCGAGCAGCGCGATCGGCGCCAGCACGCGTGGCGGCGCGCAACCACTGCGGCCGAGGAGATGGACGCCGTTCTCGCCGAGCTTGCCGTCGATCGCCGCCAACACCGAACGCAGAGCGCCGAGCTGTCCGCTGCTCCAGGCGAAAATGTATTCAACGCAGCCTACCTGGTGGATGCCGGGCGCGCCGAAGAACTCACCGCCCGTGCACAGCGGCTGGGCGCCGAAAACCCGCACGTGACGCTCGAGATCACGGGCCCCTGGCCGCCCTATTCGTTCGCCGGCAGCGAGGAGGGCACGTGAGCCCCGCCGCGTTCCCGGCTCGAGAGGTCGCACTAGTCGACCTGCTCGACCGGCTTCTGGCGGGTGGCATCGTGCTGGCCGGAGACATCACGCTGGCGATCGCCGACATCGACATGGTGCAGATCTCGCTTCGCGCTCTGATCACGTCGCTCGACCGGACCACGCGATCTGGCGCAGCGGAGCGAGACCAGTGAGCGCCGGCGTCGCTGGACATGAGCCGGAGCCGCGCCAGCGCATTTCGATGGCGCCTGACACGGTCGAACGAGATCTGGCCCGCCTGGTGCTCACCGTCGTGGAGTTGCTGCGTCAGCTCGTGGAGCGACAGGCGCTTCGTCGTGTCGACGAGGGCGGCTTGACCGCAGCGGAGGAGGAGCGCGTCGGCATGACGCTGATGCTTCTAGACAACCGCATATCGCGCCTGCGGCAGCACTTCGGGCTCGCCGCCGAGGACCTGAATATCGACCTGGGACCTCTCGGTCCGCTGCTTCCGCGTTGAGTTCCCTAAGTCTAACGTCGAGCACATCTGCTGCAAATTCCTAGACCTGAAGTGCACAGGGCGCCGTGAATCCAGGCAGGCTCAAGATCCAGATCGAACTAGCCTGTAATTCGCATAAGGTATATTATGGAATATAAATATCTAGAATTAGATCAAATATTTAGGCGGATATGCTGGCAAATCTAGTCAGCTCTGGCGTCGAAACGGCTCGCCTTTGTCGGCCATGACAGTCCTGATCTGCTGCGTCCCGGCCATTCCTATTGCCGACACTTGCTGACGCTGCAATAAGCGCGCGCGGTGATCGCTGATGATCCCGTGGACCGCAGGTTCGTGTCTCGGACCTCAAGAACAATAACTCTCAAGGGAGAACTGGAATGAGCTTTTCACGACGCACGCTTCTCAAGGCATCCGCTGCGTCAGCGGTTTTGGGCGGCATCGGCGCACCGTTGGTGGCGCGAGCCCAGAGCGCGGAATTCACCTACAAATACGCCAATAATCTTCCGGACGGCCATCCGATGAACGCTCGTGCCAAAGAAATGGCGGCAGCGATCAAGGCCGAGACCAAGGGCCGGTTCGACCTGCAGATTTTCCCGAACAACCAGCTCGGTTCCGATACCGACATGCTGAGCCAGATCAGGTCCGGCGGCGTGGAATTTTTCACGCTCTCGGGGCTGATTCTGGCGACGCTGGTGCCGGCGGCGTCGATCAGCGGGATCGGTTTCGCATTCCCGGATTACGACACGGTCTGGAAGGCCATGGACGGGGGCCTGGGTGCCTATATCCGCGGCGAGATCACCAAGGCCAATCTCGTGGTGATGGATAAGATCTGGGACAACGGCTTCCGCCAGACCACATCCTCGACCAAGCCCATTAGCGGCCCGGAGGACCTCAAGGGCTTCAAGATCCGGGTGCCGGTGTCGCCGCTCTGGACTTCAATGTTCAAGGCGTTCGATGCAGCGCCCGCCTCGATCAATTTCAGCGAGGTTTACTCGGCGCTGCAGACCAAGATCGTCGAGGGCCAGGAAAATCCGCTGGCGATCATCTCGACCGCCAAACTGTACGAAGTGCAGAAGTTCTGTTCGCTGACGAATCATATGTGGGACGGCTTCTGGTTCCTGGCGAACCGCCGCGCCTGGGAAAAGCTGCCTGAGGATGTCAGGACGATCGTCGCCAAGAATATCAATGCGGCGGCCACCAAGGAGCGCGAGGACGTCGCCAAGCTGAATGCCGGGCTGCAGCAGGAACTGGCGGGCAAGGGCCTCACGTTCAACCAGCCCAACGTGACACCGTTCCGCGACAAGCTGCGCTCCGCCGGCTTCTACGCGGAATGGAAAGGTAAATACGGCGACCAGGCCTGGGAGCTGCTCGAGAAATCCGTGGGTAAGCTGTCGTAACTGCATAGCGTTTTCGAGCGAAAAAGAAGCGGGCGGCCGTCGTGGCTCATGCCGAACTGAGTGAAGTGGTTGGCGGTGAGGTGGCTCAGCCCCCTCGCCGCCGTTCGTTGCTGGCTTCCATCGAGCAGGCCCTGGGAATGTTGGTCGAGCTTCCCGCAGCGCTGCTGGTCGTTGCCGAAATCGTCATCCTGTTTGCCGGCGTGGTGGCGCGCTACGCGCTGCACCGGCCGCTGATCTGGTCTGACGAACTGGCCTCAATCCTGTTCCTGTGGCTCGCCATGCTTGGCGCCGCGGTTGCGTTTCGGCGTGCCGAACACATGCGGATGACGGCGGTCGTCGCCAACGCGAAGCCCGCGATGCGCGCCTATCTCGATCTGGTGGCGACAGCAGCCGCCCTGGCGTTTCTCATCCTGATCGCCTGGCCGGCTTATGAATACGCCTACGAGGAAAGCTACATCACCACGCCTGCATTGCAGATCCTCAATAGTTGGCGTGCCGCGGCGCTGCCGGTCGGCATTGCCCTGATGGCGCTGTTTGCTTTGCTGCGGCTGGCCCGCGTCGGCAACGTTCGCACGGTGTTGGGCGCGGTCCTGTCGGTCGCACTCGTCATCGGAATATTCTGGCTGCTCAGGGGCTCGCTCAAGCCGCTCGGTAACCTCAATCTGATCATCTTCTTTGTCGGGGTGGCCGGCTTCTCCGTGTTTGCCGGCGTACCGATCGCGTTCGGCTTTGGCTTGGCGACCTATGGTTATCTAGCGCTGACCACGGGCACGCCGCTGATGGTGCTGGTCGGGCGCATGGACGAGGGCATGAGCCACCTCATCCTCTTGTCGGTGCCGCTGTTCGTGTTCCTGGGCCTGCTGATCGAGATGACCGGCATGGCGCGCGCCATGGTGGCGTTCCTCGCAAGCTTGCTCGGCCATGTCCGCGGTGGGCTGCATTACGTGCTGGTCGGCGCGATGTATCTGGTATCGGGTATCTCGGGCTCCAAGGCCGCCGATATGGCCGCCGTGGCGCCGGTGCTGTTTCCCGAGATGAAGGCGCGCGGCGCCAAGCCGGGCGATCTGGTCGCCCTCCTCTCAGCCACGGGCGCGCAGACCGAGACCATTCCGCCGAGCCTCGTGCTGATCACCATCGGCTCGGTGACCGGCGTCTCGATCGCGGCGCTGTTCACCGGCGGCCTTCTGCCGGGCCTCGTGCTGGCAATCACGCTGTCGGCGCTGGTATGGTGGCGTTACCGGAAGGAGGATCTGCGGCACGTCACGCGGGCGAGCGTCACCGAGATTGTCCGCGCGTTTGCCATCGCCCTGCCCGCGATCGCGCTGCCGTTCGTGATCCGCTACGCCGTGGTCGAGGGCATCGCGACCGCGACCGAGGTTTCCACCATCGGCATCGTCTATGCTTTTGTCGTCGGCTACCTGATTTACGGCCTCTTGATCTACCGCAACTTCGACTGGCGGCGGATCGTGCCAATGTTGGTCGAGACCGCGTGCCTGTCGGGCGCGATCTTGCTGATCATCGGCTGCGCCACCGGCATGGCCTGGGGCCTCACGCAGTCCGGCTTTTCGCGGACGCTGGCGGCCGCCATGACCGGCCTGCCCGGTGGCTCGTCGACGTTCATCGCCGTCTCGATCGTGGCCTTCGTGATCCTGGGCAGCGTGCTCGAGGGGATTCCGGCGATCGTGCTGTTTGGGCCGTTATTGTTTCCGATCGCCCGCGCCGTCGGCGTCCACGAGGTCCATTACGCGATGATCGTTATTCTCGCGATGGGTATCGGGCTATTCGCGCCGCCCTTCGGAGTGGGCTATTATGCGGCCTGCGCCATCGGGCGCGTCGACCCGGCCGAGGGTATCCGGCCGATCTGGGGTTACCTGTTGGCGCTGATGGTCGGCCTGATTATCGTGGCGATCTTCCCGTGGATTTCCATCGGGTTCTTGTAAGGTCAAACTTTTGTAGATGGGACACAGCCAATGAGCGCAGCCCAGAACCAGTATTCGATCGGATTGGACAAGACGCCGGCGAATTACGTACCGCTGACGCCGCTGAGTTTCCTCGCCCGCAGCGCCGCCGTTTATCCCGATAGCATCAGCACGGTCTATGAAGGCCGCAGCTTTACCTGGGCCGAGACCCATGAACGCTGCCGACGCTTTGCGTCCTGGCTCGGCGCGCGGGGTATTGGCGTCGGCGACACGGTCGCGGCGATGTTGCCCAACGTTCCCGCGATGAATGAGGTGCATTTCGCCGTGCCGATGGGGGGTGCGGTGCTGAACGCACTGAACATCCGGCTCGACGCGCCCTCGATTGCCTTCCAGCTCGACCATGGCGGCGCAAAAATCATCCTGGTCGATCCTGAATTTGCCGACGTGATTGCGGAAGCGCTGACGCTGATGAAGGGACCAAAACCCTTCGTCGTCGATGTCGATGACGCCTCGTTTGCAGGCGGCAAGCGGATTGGTGAGATCGAGTATGAGGCGGCGGTCGCGGCGGGCGATCCGGCCTTCGTCGCAAGGCTTCCCGGCGATGAATGGGACGCGATTGCGCTGAGCTACACCTCGGGCACAACGGGCAACCCGAAAGGCGTCGTTACTCATCACCGCGGCGCTTATCTCAATGCTGTCAGCAATATTCTGGCCGGCAATCTCGGCCAGCATCCGGTCTATCTCTGGACCCTGCCGATGTTCCACTGCAACGGCTGGTGTTTTCCGTGGACGGTCGCTGCCGCCGCCGGCATCAATGTCTGCCTGCGCAAGGTCGATCCGGCAAAAATCTTCGAACTGATCGCGAAGCACGGCGTCACCCACATGTGCGGTGCGCCGATCGTCTACAACACGCTGATCAACGCGCCCGGTGCGCCGAAGGGTGATAAAGCTCGCCTCGTGGTCGGATTGATCGCGGGCGCAGCACCTCCGGTCGCCGTGCTCGAGGGCGCCGAGAGCATCGGCATCAAGCTGACGCATGTCTACGGGCTGACCGAAGTCTACGGCCCTGCCTCCGTCTGCGCCGAGCAGCCGGGCTGGGACGAACTGCCGGCCGACCAGCGGGCACAGCTCAAGCGCCGGCAGGGCGTGCCCTACCCGCTAGAGGAAGCCGTCACCGTGCTCGACCCGCAGACCATGCAGGAGGTGCCGCGCGATGGCGAAACCATCGGCGAGGTCATGTTCCGCGGCAATATCGTGATGAAGGGCTATCTCAAGAACGAGAAGGCGACGCAGGAAGCCTTCGCCGGCGGCTGGTTTCACACCGGTGACCTCGGCGTGCTCGACGAGCATGGCTACGTTATCATTAAGGACCGCTCCAAGGACATCATCATCTCCGGTGGCGAGAACATCTCCTCCGTCGAGGTCGAGGACGTCCTCTACAAGCACCCTGCCGTGCTGTTCGCGGCCGTCGTAGCGAAACCCGACCCCAAATGGGGCGAGGTACCCTGCGCTTTCGTCGAGTTGAAGGAAGGCGCCAAGGCGACGGAAGCCGAGATCATCGCCTTCTGCCGCAGCCACATGTCGGGCTTCAAGACGCCCAAGGCAGTGTTGTTCGGCCCGATCCCGAAGACATCCACCGGCAAGATCCAGAAATTCATGCTGCGCAACCAGGTGGAATCGGCAAAGGCGATATCGGCGTAGATTCGTAGGGTGGGCAAAGCGAAGCGTGCCCACCATGCTTGGAAGTTCGGCAGACGATGGTGGGCACGGCGCCGCGCGCCTTTGCCCACCCTACGATCGTTCCACCGGCGGGTAATATTGCGGCGCCTCAGTGCGTTCGAACATGCTGTAGTCGCGCATGACCTCGAAAATACGGAAGTACTCGGTTGTCCGATCGGCGAACAGTCTAGCGCCGAATTCGATGCCGGCTTGATCATTTGGCAGATCGATCAAGTGCGCGAAACGCCCCTCACGATAGACGCTTGCGAAAACGTCACGGCGCCATCCGGTCTCTGCCGAAAGCGTGGCGTTCTTCGATTCCGCCGCCAGCACATAAGTCGGCTTGCGCCTTGCGGGATCGTTGTAAGGCGTGCGCCGCTCGGGTTGCCAGATCGGCTGGCCGGGCTTTGCTTCGTGGATCACCTGGGCGACCCGGATGCGATAGTCCGAAAAGACCTTCTCGCGGCCGATTGTCTGGACATCGTGATGATGAGCATGGGCCCGCCACGCCGTCAGGGCCCCCTCGTCCTGCCATATCTGATACGACAGCAGCAGGTTCTCCCGTGTCAAACTCCTGAAACGATCGATGAAGAGGCAGCCGCCCATCGCCTCAAGCTCGGGCTTCAGCGAGGCCGCAAGATCGAGATATTGATCTCGGTGCCCGGGCCTTGTCTGGACTTCAAAGAACAGGCCAATCATCGACGTCCCTCCGCGTCCGGCGCGCAGACTTGCCGCAGCAGACTCAGCCTGCGCTGTTCAGCGTCAGCCGCAAGCCATCATAGGCCGGGATCACGCCCGGCGGCAGGCTCTGGCGCAATACCTCGTAGTCGAGGTCGGAATGCATATTGGTGATGACAGCCTGCTTCGGCTTGAAGCGCTCGATCCAGGACAGCGCGTCGTTGACGCTGAAATGGCTGGGATGCCCGGCGTAGCGCAGCCCGTCGACGATCCAGAGATCGAGGTTTCGCAACGCAGGCCAGCTCTCCTCGGGAATGTCGTGGAGATCGGGGGTGTAGGCGGCAGCCCCGATGCGGAATCCGAGCGCGGGGATCTTGCCGTGCTGAACCAGGAACGCAGAGAGTTTCAGCGGGCCGCCCCTCCCCTCGGTGGTGTGGCTCTCGCCGGCTTCGATGGAATGACGCGTCAGTATCGGCGGATAATCGCTGCCCTCAGGCGCGATGAAGCAGTACGAAAACCGCGCCATCATGTCTTTGGCGGTCGACTGATTGAAGTAGACGGGAATGCGGCGGCGCTGGTGCAGCACGACCGATCGGAGATCGTCGATGCCATGGGTCTGGTCGGCGTGCTCATGCGTCAGGAACACCGCGTCGATGTGGTCGACCTCCGCATCGATCAGTTGCTCGCGCAGATCGGGCGAAGTGTCGATTACGATCCGCGTCGTGCCGTGGGCGCCCGTGCGCTCGACCAGCAGGGAGCAACGGCGGCGGCGGTTCTTGGGATTGTTGGGATCGCAGGCGCCCCAGCCGAGCGCCGGGCGCGGCACGCCGGCGGAAGAACCACAGCCGAGGATCGTCAGCGTCAGCATCATGCCGCAACCTTCGGCGCCGGCACCTTGGAGAACAGGCGGAAGAAGTTTTCGGTCGTCTGCCGCGAAATCTCTTCCAGCGAGACGCCGCGCGTTTCCGCCAGCACCTTGGCGACTTCGACCACGTAAGACGGCTCGTTGCGTTTGCCGCGAAACTTGCCGGGCGCCAGATAGGGCGAGTCGGTTTCGACCATAATGCGGTCGGCCGGGAGTTCGGCGGCGAGCTCGCGCAAGGCTTCCGACTTCTTGAATGTCAAAATGCCGGTGAACGAGATCGACAGGCCCAGACCAATTGCCTTCATCGCCAGCTCGCGTCCGCCGGTGTAGCAATGGAGGACGGCTTTAAAAGGTCCCCTTGCCATTTCGTCTTCGAGAATGCGGCCGCAGTCCTCGTCGGCTTCGCGGGTGTGAATGACCAGCGGCAGGCCCGTGGCGCGCGCGGCCGCGATATGTGCGCGAAAGCCGCGCTCCTGCGCTTCGCGGGAGCCGTGCTCATAAAAATAATCAAGCCCCGCTTCCCCCAACGCCACGATCTTCGGATGCGTCGTCAGCTCGATCAGCTCACTGGCCGGAATGCCGTCTTCCTCATCGGCCTGATGCGGATGGGTGCCGACCGAGCAATAGACGTTGGGGAACCGCTCGGCGATCGCGAGCAGTCCGCCGAGCCGCTTCACCCGGGTCGAAATCGTGACGATACGACCGATCCCCGCGGCCTCGGCGCGCGCGACGATGGCGTCGAGGTCCTCGGCAAAATCCGGGAAGTCGAGATGGCAGTGGCTGTCGACGAGCATGGCTTGCAAACGGCTCAACCCACCTTTGGTTCGACATAGCGCGGAAATACGCCGACCGGCGGCGGCAGCGTCGTTCCCGGCTTAATCCGCGTGGCAAGCGCCGCGAAATCGCGCGCTTGTTTCTCGTTGGGAATGCCGAGGCTGTCCAGCAACTTGGCCGACGCATCCGGCATCACCGGCTGCGTCAGAATGGCGACCTGCCGCACCACCTCCGCCGTCACGTACAGCACGGTTTTCTGTCTGTCAGGATCGGTCTTGGCCAGCGCCCAGGGTGCCTCGCCCGCGAAATAGCGGTTGGCCTCCGCCACCACGGCCCACACCGTGTTCAGCCATTGATGTATCTGTTGCGTCGCCATCGCGGTGCGCGAGATTTCCAGCATGGCGTCGGCCTGCGCCAGGATCGCCTTGTCGTTATCGGTGAACTCGCAGGGCTCCGGCAGCACGCCACCAAGCTGCTTTGCGATCATCGACAGCGAGCGTTGCGCCAGATTGCCGAGATCGTTGGCGAGGTCGGCGTTGATGCGCGCGACGATGGCTTCGTGGTTGTAGTTGCCGTCCTGTCCGAACGGCACTTCTCGCAGGAAGAAATAGCGCATCTGGTCGACGCCATACTGATCGGCCAGGTTGAAGGGATCGACGACGTTGCCGACCGACTTTGACATCTTCTCGCCCCTGCTGAACAGGAAGCCGTGCGCGTAAACCCGCTTCTGCACGGGAATGCCGGCCGACATCAGGAACGCCGGCCAGTACACCGCGTGGAAGCGAATAATGTCCTTGCCGATGACGTGGACGTCCGCCGGCCAGTAGCGCCAATTCGGATCGCTCTCGTCGGGAAAGCCGACGCCGGTGATGTAGTTGGTCAGCGCATCGACCCAGACATACATCACATGCTGGGGATCGTTCGGCACCTTGACGCCCCAGTCGAACGTCGTGCGCGAAATCGACAGATCCTTCAGACCGCTCCTTACGAAACTGACGACCTCGTTGCGGCGTGAATCCGGGCCGATGAAATCCGGCTGGCTTTCGTAGAGCTGTAGCAAGCGGTCCTGATAGGCGGATAGCTTGAAGAAGTAGCTCTTCTCCTCGACCCACTCGACCGGCGAGCCCTGCGGGCCACGGCGCACATTGTCCTCGCCGAGGACGGTTTCCTCCTCGGCGTAATAGGCTTCGTCGCGCACCGAATACCAGCCGGAATAGGTGTCGATATAGATATCGCCATTCTGCTGCATCCGGTCCCAGACCACCTGAACCGAGCGATGATGGTCAGGCTCCGTGGTGCGGATGAAGCGGTCGAACGAGACGTTGAGGCGCTCGTCCATCTCCTTGAACCGGCCGGCATTGCGCGCGGCCAGCTCAGCGACGCCCATTCCTTCGGCTTCAGCGGTTTGCACCATCTTGAGGCCGTGCTCGTCGGTGCCGGTAAGGAAAAAGACGTCCTTGCCATTGAGCCGCTGAAACCGCGCGAGCGCATCGGTCGCAATCGCCTCATAGGCGTGGCCGATATGCGGAATACCGTTCGGATAGGCGATCGCGGTCGTGATGAAGTAGGTGTCGCGTTCGGCGGCCGCTGCCGGCCTGGCGACGGGAGCCGGCTTTGCGCGCGGCGCGGCGGGCTTCGGAATTTCTGCGACCGGCACCGCTTGAACGGCAGGGCTCGCTTCCTGCGGCGTTACCGCGCGCTTCTTCGACGGAGTTTTCGTAACGGATTTCTTCGCCGATCTTTTAACGGCTTTCTTGGCAGCTTTTTTGGTCGACTTCTTCGCCGCTTTCTTCGAAGCCTTCTTTGCGGCCTTTTTCGAAGCCTTGCCGCCCTTCTTCACGACGCGCTTGCTCTTCGTCGCACTTTTCCTGGCTGCACGCTTTTTCGCCGCCTTCTTGCTGGCGCGGGCGGGCAGCGCTTTACGAGCCTTCTTCGTCTTGCGCTTTCTTGAAGCTTTTTTTCCAGCCTTCGCCACCACGAATTCCTTTAGTTCAACACAACGATTGTCGAGATTATTGTCAGGCGGGTTGTTACCGCGTCGCGTCCGCGAGCATCCCGAACACCGAGAAAACCAGCGGTTTTCGCTCCAGATTGTACGCTTCGGTGTCGCGCGCGGCGCGGATGATCTTTTCCCATACCTCCGCCAGCCGTGCAAGGCGGGGCAGATTTGCATTGGCATCGCCAGTGCGCAGCTTTTCGCCGATCCAGCGATCGATGCCGTCGATGAAGGCAGCTAGCGCAACCCGGTCGCTGGTGCCCAGCGCATCGCCAAGTGCATGCAGCTCGCGCGGATCGACCTGCGGCAGCGTCGCCAGCAGCGCCGCGGTTCGCTGCTGCAGCTTCAACGCGTCACCGCCGAGCAGCGTCAGTGCGCGGGACACGCTCCCCTCCGAGGCATCGGCAGCTTCCGATAACGCGGCATCATTGGGTGCGATGTCGGCGGCTCGCGCCGCCGCGCGTACGACGTCGCCGGTCGCAAGCGGCCGCAGCGGCAGCTTGCGGCAGCGGGACAGGATCGTGGGCAGAGCCCGCGCCGGCGAATGGCTGACGAGCAGAAACAGCGATCGGTGCGGCGGCTCCTCGAGAATCTTGAGCAGCGCGTTGGCGGCGTTTGGATTGAGCTCGTCGACGGTGTCGACAATACATACGCGCCAACCGTCGATCGCCGCGGTCGAGCCGAAAAACGAAATCGTCTCCCGCGTCTCATCCACGGTGATGACCGTCCGCATCACGCCGCGATCGTTGAGGCCGCGCTCCAGGACCAACAGGCCACCATGGGCGCCGGCGGTGATCTGACGCGCGACCGGATCGTGAGGGTCGAGCGCCAGCGTCTCGGCGCGCTGCACCGAAGGCAGTAATGGATTGGGATTGGCAAGCACGAAGCGGGCCATGCGGTAGGCCAGCGTCGCCTTGCCGATTCCGTGCGGGCCGCCGATCAGCCAGGCATGCGGAATGCGCCCACTGCGATAGGCATTCAGCAAGGCCGTCTCCGCCTCGCGGTGACCGAACAGATCGGCCGTTTCGCGGGGATGTTTGACCGCCGTCTCCTGCTCGACCTTGCGCGCGCTCATGCCGTCCCCGCCGGGCTCGGGACAGCGAACACATGGTCGCGCAGCGCCGTCCAGACGCGGGCAGCAACCGTGTCGGCATCGGCGTTGGCGTCGATCAGCACGCAGCGCTGCGGGTCTTCGGCGGCGATTTGCCTGTAGGCGTTGCGCAGGTCCTGATGGAATTGCAGGTCTTCCGACTCGAACCGGTCAGGTACGCCGCTGCCGCGGCGAGCGGCCGCGCGCTGCAAACCAACTTCAACCGGGATGTCCAGAATGATGGTGAGGTCCGGCTTCAGATCACCGATGGTGACACGCTGCATGGCGTTGAGCACGAGCGGAGAGACCTGTCCCAGGCTGCCCTGGTAGGCGCGCGTCGAATCCGAGAAGCGGTCGCACAGCACCCATGTTCCCTGGCTAAGCGCGGGCTGGATGACGGTGCGAACGTGATCGTCGCGGGCTGCCGCAAACAGCAACGTCTCGGCGTCCGGTCCGAGCAGCTTGCCCATTCCCGACAGCACGAGATGCCGCATGATTTCAGCGCCCGGCGAGCCGCCCGGCTCGCGGGTGACGATGGTACGCAGCTTTGCCGCGGCAAGACGCTCGGCGAGTTTCTTGATCTGCGTGGACTTGCCCGAGCCCTCGCCGCCTTCAAACGTAATGAACTTCCCGCGTCCGGAAGGCCGCTGCAGCGTTGCCTGGGTCATGCTCAGAGCTTCTCTGCGCTCGCGCGGAATACGCCGATGACGAGCTCGCTGACCCCGTCGATTGCGCGACGCACGGTCGAACCGGTTCCGATCGCTTCAGCGGCATAGACCGGCGCCTCCACGGCGACATTGGTGCCGCGCCACACCTTGACGACGCCGACCGGCTGGCCGGTTTGGATCGGCGCCTGGACCGGGCCCTTGTAAACGATCCGCGCGATCAGTTTCTCACTGCCGTTCTTCGGCACCATCACCTTGATCGGCTCGGGGCTGGCAAGCTTCACCGAGCGGCTTTCGCCGCCAAACACCTTGGCGTAGCCGACCTGCTGGTTGGCCGCAAACAGCGTGCGCGTCTCGAAGTTACGAAAGCCCCATTCCAGCATCTTCTTGGCCTCTGAGGCACGATCGTCGGGATCATCCAGTCCGTTGATCGCGACAATCAGCCTCGTGTCGTTCTGCACGGCGGAGCCGACCATGCCGTAGCCGCCCTCCTTGGTGTAGCCGGTCTTCAGCCCGTCGGCGCCATTTAGCGAGTTCAGCAGCGGATTGCGGTTCTGCTGCCGGATCTTGTTCCAGGTGAATTCTCTCTCTCCGAACAATTTGTACATGTCGGGATAGGTCAGGATCAGGTGGCGGGCGAGTTTGGCCAGTTCGCGAACCGTCATCTTGTTCGCAGGGTCCGGCAGCCCGCTGGAGTTTCCGAAGGTCGATTTCGTCAGGCCGAGTTCGCGCGCCCGTTTGGTCATGAAGTCGGCGGCAAAAATTCGCTCGTTGCCGGCCATGCCTTCGGCAAGCGCCATGCAGGAATCGTTGCCGCTCTGGATGATCGCGCCCTTCAGCAGGTCGTCCACCGATACCTTGCTGTTGAGAATGGCAAACATGGTCGAGCCGCCGGCCGGCGCGCCGCCCTTGCGCCAGGCGTTCTCGCTGATCCGATATTCGTCTGTCGGTTTGACCTTGCCCTGCTTGATGGCATCGAACACCACCTCGACCGTCATCAGCTTCATCATGCTGGACGGCGCCCGCAACTCGTCGGCGTTCTTCTCGAACAGCACGCTGCCGCTGGACGCCTCGACCAGGATCGCGGTCGGCGCATCGCCGTCAAAGCCGCCATCATCCTTCTTCGGTGCGCCCTGCACGCTATTGTTGGCGGCATACACGATGCCGCCCCAGCCGACCGCGAGCGCGAAGACGGCGGCCATCACGCCGCGCCACGGGATGATGGCCGCCGTGTCGGATTTGCGGGAAACGGAAGTCTCTGCTGCCATCGGCGATGTCCTGAATCTGTGCGTTCTAACAGTTGGAAGTATCGCAAACAACACAGGTTTTTGGACTTGTGGCCGTGTCGATCTGATTGCGGCGCCGAACGAAGGAACGTATCGTTGCGATGCTGCAATTTCCGGACAAGATACGAAAAACAGGGCGGAAACGCGATGCCAACCTCACGCACTATTTCCGTCAACGGGCTCGACTTCTTTGTTGTCGAAAAGGGCCAGGGGCCGCTGGTGCTGCTCTGCCACGGCTGGCCCGAATTATCCTACTCCTGGCGGCACCAGATCGGAGCCATCGCGGAAGCCGGATTCCATGTCGTAGCCCCCGACATGCGCGGATTCGGCCGGACCAGCGCGCCCGCGGACGTCGGCGCCTACACCATCTTCCACAATGTCGGCGACATGGTTGCGCTGGTGGCGGCACTTGGCGAAAAGCAGGCCGTCATTGTCGGCCATGACTGGGGCGCGCCGGTCGCCTGGCACGCGGCGATGTTCCGGCCCGATATCTTTACCAAGGTGGCGGGCCTCAGTGTTCCGCCCCCCTCTCGCGGACGCGGCCTGCCGCTGGAGACCTTGCGAAACAACGGCATCACCAATTTCTACTGGCAGTATTTTCAGGCGCCGGGCGTGGCAGAGGCCGAATTCGAGCGCGATGTCGCAGCGACGATGCGAATCGTGCTGGCCGGACGCGGGTTCTCTGATCCGGCCGCCCACCAATTTGTTCAGGAGGGCAAGGGGTTTCTCGCTGGCGCCGATCCGAATCGGCCATTACCGAGCTGGCTGACCGAGGCCGACCTCGCCTATTTCGCGGCCGTCTATCAGGAGTCCGGCTTTCGCGGCGGGCTGAATTGGTATCGCAATATCGACCGCAATTGGGAACTGACCGCACCCTGGCAGGGCGCGCAAATCCACCAGCCGTCGCTGTTCATCGCGGGATCGAAGGATGGCGTCATCACCGGGCTGATCGGCGCCAAGCTGGTCAACGAGATGGAGCGGGTGCTGCCGAACTTGCGGAAAAAACTCATACTCGACGGGGCCGGTCACTGGATTCAGCAGGAGCGGCCTGATGAGGTCAACGCCGCCCTGATCGCCTTCCTGAAGGAGTAGCTATGTTCGACCCGTTTTCTTGACGCGAACCGGGCGCCGTCCACGGATCAAGTCCGAGGGCATGCTTCGCTTGAAAGCGCTATCTAGTACAGCCCTCGCCCGCTGAGGACTTCGCTCGGACCACGTGGATCGACCGGCAGGTAAGCCTGGCGTGGTGCCACATAGCTGGCCTCGTTCTCGTAGGACACGGCGCGCGGATTTTCCGTGGCGCGGCCACGCGTGCGGCTGGAAGCCGACATTTCCGAGGTCGCGTTGATCGAGGCATGGTCCGCCGAGGTATTGCCGAGGCTATAGGGCCGTCCCTCCGGCATCGGCACCTCACCCCGGATTCGGCCAGCGGACGATGGCATCTCGGGAACAAACGGACGGGCCGAAGCGACCCGGACTGTGGCCGGGGATGGCGCGGGCTCGCCGGTCCGCAGCGTCGCCAGGAGCTGGCGGTCGTCGGAACCCTCAAGCGGGGCCCGGCCGACATATTCAACCCGCACCCGAGCGACGCCATTTGCTTTGAAATCAAGCAGTTCGGCGGCCTTGTTCGAGACGTCGATGAGGCGGTTGCCATGGTACGGGCCGCGGTCGTTGACGCGCACGATCAGCGACTTGCCGTTCCGGACATTGGTGACGCGGGCGTAGCTCGGGATCGGCAGGGTCGGATGGGCCGCCGTCAGCGAGGTCATATCGAAAACCTCGCCATTGGCGGTCAGCCGGCCGTGGAAATCGTCGCCATACCAGGAAGCCATTCCTTCGGCGCGATAGTTCGGGTCCTCTTCTGGCACGTAGACCCGGCCCGCGACGGTGTAGGGCTTGCCGATACGGTAAGTTCCCCCGCCCTTCGGCACGGGCTCTCCGAACGCCACCACGCGAGGGCTCGAGGAGACGCCATATTTGGGATCGATCCGCCTGGCGAATTTGTCCGACGAGGCGCAATTGGCAACGACAAGGCATGTTGCCATGGCAACAGTACCGCGAACTGCCAGAGCGATTGTTGTTGGCCGTCGAATCCCCATCACCCCAGGTACCATTTCTAGCGGCCGTCGAAGCGTTGCGGCCTTACCCCACGATGCGGCCCACCTCCGCATCACATGGTGAAGATATCGCAACCGGAACACGGCGGAAATGGGGTCTGGTCCCGCGTGGTGAATGAATGGTTGCTTCGCGCGTCCGTCGAACTACGGCGCAGCGCCTCGATTCACACTGTATGCGTCCTTCGTCATAGCCTTCCTGTGCCGCTTTCAGACAATCTGTTGCATCAAATCATCACTCACGACCGATATGCGATTCTGGCCCGTGAATCTTTTTGACTGTGCAACGATGCAGTCGTTTTGTGCGTTGCAGGGGCGCAAAGGATTTGTGCGATGATCGAGACAGTAACAGCGTTGATGGGCCTGGTGAGCGCAGGCATTTTCCTTGCTCATGCGTTCGAAGGCTATCGTTCCAGAGCGTGAGTTTTGAAGGCCGGCGGCGGTAGCCGCCCGGGCTCTTCAGAGAGAAATGGCTCGGTAGTTCCGATCGGGGATTCGGAAAAGGTTCAGTAAGTTCGGGCGAGCATCTGGTGTGGTAGGTATTTGATGCGCAACCACGACATTGTCTCCAACGGATTTCTTGCGCTGACGACTGCCAGCTTCGTGCTGCTGTGCTCCAGCCTGCTGGCCATTGTGTTCGGTTAAGCAGTACACGAACCAATTGCGGCAACGGTGCCGGGACGATGCGATCCCGGCAAGAATTGGCAAGCGGCTGTATTGCGGCTGATGCCGCCATCCCGCCCATGATTTCCTGGCGCGTGTGAAGTGCTCCATACAACGTGGGATGACTGTTGGTCTTGCCGAACGGGACGGCAAGCGCTTCGTCGCCCTTCCCGGCTTGGGCGTCGCCAAATCCAAATTTCTTCTCTTGTGTTTTCACCGTCGCATCGGCTAAGCGCTTGATCGTAAAGGCAAGGAAGGGTGGCCGAGTGGTTTAAGGCACCGGTCTTGAAAACCGGCGTGCCTGCAAGGGTACCGTGGGTTCGAATCCCACCCCTTCCGCCAATTTGGCGTTTGTCCGGCCCGGAGACATGGGTAACGGAACGTACCTAAGACATGGGTGACAACCTCGTGCCGAACGGGTTGTCGAGGGGCTGCAAGGTTTTCTGCTCCAGGTCGAAGTATCCCAAATCATGAAGCTGGCGAGCCAAATGCCCTCGTCGACCTCCTTGATGCCCAGTCTCTGACCTGCCAGCACGGTGGAGATGTTGATCCTTTTTCGGTGCAAGCAGAGGCGGCCGCAGGCGGTGACGAGCACGTCGCGATCGTGGAACGGATAAGACAGTTCGGGCAATCCGTCGTAGCGGCGTGGCACTTCATGTCGAGCGCCTCGTGCGGCCGTTCAGTGTTGAACTCACCCACGAAGGCATCGAAGCGATCCTGCTGCTGCAGGCTGTTGAAGCCCGGCGGCCGTGTTGCTTCTTTTTTGAGGGTGAGGTGCATGCGCTCGTGGCGGCCGTTCTGCTGCGGATGACCCGGCTTGATGCGTTCGATGGCGATGCCGAGCCGAAGCCACCAGACCGACAGCTTTGACAAATTGAACAGGGCATTGGGACTGGCAAAGGGCACGCCGTTGTCGGAGCGAATGGCCAAGGGCAAGCCGTGCTCGCAGAACAGCCGCTCAAAGGCGATGCAGGCCGTGTCCTCGCGGGTCGAACCGAGGGCTTCGCAGAGAAGCAGATAGCGGGACGCATGGTCTGTCACGGTCAGCGGGTAACAATACCGGCCATTGCCGAGCTTGAACTCGCTTTTGAAGTCGGCACACCACAGATCATTGGGCGCCACGCCCTTGGAGAGAGGCGTGCCGCGCGCGGTGGCGCGGCCCGCCGGCGCGCTTGACCAAGGCCGGCGTCGCCGCCGGCCCTCAGGGCTCGCCGAGTTGGCTCCCCAGCGAGGTGGGTTCGGGTTCGCGCCCGGATACACCTTCGGAGCTTGCCCCATCGTTGCCTGCCCGGCAACGGCAAGCCGTCATGTACAACTGTGGATCGCGGGCCAAGAACAAGCTACCCGTCGTGTCCTGGTCCTTGCGCTTTGAGGAGCCTATCCCTGTGTCGGGCGGCCGGCAGCTCGTCACGCTTCGAGACGCGATCAGGCACTTCAGCAAGACCGTCCCGACGACGGTCTGGATATATGTCGATACCAGCAAGGAAGTCGGCGACGTTGATCACCTCAAGGTCTTTGCGAGCCAAGATGTTGCCGAAGCCCGGTTTAAGGAGAACGATCCTGAGGGCGTGGCGTTCGAGTATGAGGTCCTCGAATGAAAGGGCCGCCACTGGGGCGGCCTTAGCTCTAGATAGGGGGCCTCAGCCCGGGGGATGAAAGCCACTCGTTGATGTGATTTGCTGTATCCATCAGACGCGCCCGGCGCATGAGGTCATCACGTTCTCGACCTGGCGGCAGCTTGTTCGCTCGTTCCTCTAGATCTTTCGCGACTTGCAAGACCCGCTCTTCAAGAGCGGGACGATTCGCGCGCTCTTCCTCCGAAAACCGATTCCTGCGTTTGATGGGGGTCGATTGGCCCATTCTGGTTCCTCCCGTTGATGGAGGGGTAACGACCGGGACCGATCTTTGATCCTAATCCACCCGGGTACTGGCCGAAATAGGCCACTGGAACTCTCAAATTGAGCCACCCGGAACAAACCCTGGTCGGGAAAATTAGGCAATGATTAGGAGGGACTTTACGGCCCCAGTGTGCACATCCCCCGAAGCATGGGGGCCGTTTCTTGCTGACTGCGCGCGCCTCTATCTATTGCCCGGGGCGCGCATTCAACGGCCCCAGTGTTTCCTCCCCGACGCGCTGGGGCCGTTCTTTGACACCTGCAGCAAGGCCCGAGAGCGGCATCAATGCAGCCCGAACACGACGTGTCGATCCCCGACCAGCGCAAGCACGGCGAAGGTGCCATTGACGTGCCTGAGGTACGCGAGGCTATCAAACGTATTATGAAGGGCGGAGAGGCTGCCTTCAGCCTGCGGAGAGAGAAGTATAGTTTCTACAACTAGCGACCGGCTCGCCGGTCGCATGGAGTCGTGCAGGTCCAAAAGAAGCAGCGTCTGCAATAGCGAATAGAGTCGCTTCTTGCTGGAAAGTCCCCGTGACTTCAGTGAGTTCTGGCCAGCGTTCAAGTTTCCATTTGGAGGGCTATAGCGTAAAGGTAGTTCTCCATTCCGTCGCTCTCCGCCCGCCAAAATATTATCCGACGGACTGATTTTGCTTGATCTTAAAATTCGCAGTCGAAGGCGCCGGCTCCTCCGAAACCGGCTCGTCATCGGCGATCGCGCGCCAGCCTGCCCCTTCGAGGTCGTCGTACTGGCCATTCTTGAGCGACCAGAGGAAACCCATCAGGCCGATGGCGCCGAGCGTGAGTGCCAGCGGCACGAGGAATACCAAAACTTCCATCAGCAAAACTCCCTGGCGCCGCGATGCGCGCGCAGCGCATTCAAGATCACCAGCAGCGACGAACCCGACATGGCGGCGGCAGCGACCAGCGGCGTGGCGAGGCCTGCGATTGCGAGCGGTACGGCAAACAGGTTGTAGCCTGCTGCCAGCCAAAGATTCTGCCGCATCAACCGCAGCGCTTTCCGCGCGAAGCCGATGGCCGCGACGACCGGTGCAAGGCGATCGCCGAGGAACACCAGATCGGCGGTCGACTGGCTCAGATGGGTCGCGCTGACCGGCGACATCGAGACGTGCGCGGCTGCGAGCGCCGGCGCGTCGTTCATGCCATCGCCGACCATCAGGACGTTGACGCCCTGCCGCTTCAATTCCTCGATGCGGGCAATCTTGTCCGCCGGCGTCACGCCCGAGCGCCATTCGTGAATGCCGAGCTGTTCGGCCGCATGGCGTACGGCTGGCTCGCGATCGCCGGACAGAATCTCGACTTCGATCCCGGTCCTGAGAAGCGTGGCAATGGCGGCAGCCGCATCGGGGCGCAGGCGCTGGCGCACGGCGAAGACGTGCCGCGTCTCGCCGTGACGGAAGGCTACGACGGATGCCTCGGGATCTCGGCACAGGATTTCGTTGGCGATCTGGTCCGCGCCGCAGAACGACGGCCGGCCCAGCCGGATTTCGAGTCCGTTGACGAAGCCGCGGACGCCTTGGCCTGCCACCTCCTCGATCCCGGCCAATGGCGTCCTCGCTCCGGACGCCCGGGCCACGGCGGCCGCGACCGGATGATGGCTGGCAAGCGCCAGACGCCCGGCGAGTTCGAACACGTCTTTCGGCACATCGACGGCATTGGTGACATCGAGCTCCGGCAAGGTCAGCGTTCCCGTCTTGTCGAACACCACACGATCGACTTCGGCCAGCCGCTCGATGGCATCGCCCGAATTGAGCAGCACGCCGGTTCGGAACATGGCGCCGGACACGACGGTCTGTACCGCCGGAATTGCCAACCCCAACGCACAGGGACAGGTGATGATGAGAACCGAGATCGCGGTGACGATGGCATCGTGCCAGGTGGCGCCCACCGCCGCCCAGCCGAGCATGGTGAGGAGCGCGGCGGCGTGCACGACCGGGGCATAGAGCCGAGACGCACGGTCGGCGAGTTGCACGTAGCGGGAGCGCGCCTGCACGGCATTGTCGAGCAGCCGGCTGATCTCCGCCAGCAACGTGCCTTCGGACGCCGCCGATACCCGAACCCGCAAGGCGCCGGACAGATTGAGCGTGCCCGCATAGACGGGAGTGCCCGGCCCCGCCTTCGCGGGCAAGGTTTCGCCCGTGATCAGGCTCTGGTCGATCTTGGACTGCCCCTCGATCACGGCGCCGTCGACGGCAGAGCGCTCGCCCGGACGCAACAGGACGACGTCGCCAGTCCGCACCGCCGCGATTGGCACGACGCTGATTTCGTCGGCGCTGACGAACTTGGTTGCCGTTTCCGCCTTCAGTGCGGCGAGGTTTCCGGCGACCGCCCGCGTCTTCCGGCGCATGCTTTGATCGAGGTAGCGGCCGGCTAGCAGGAAGGCGAGCAGCATCAGCGCGGCGTCGAAATAGGCATGTTCGGCGTGGTGGATCGTTTCCATCACCGACATGGCGAGCGCCAGCACGATGCCGATGCTGATCGGCACATCCATGTTGGTGCGTCGCGCGCGCAAAGCCTGCCAGGCGGAGCGGAAGAACGGCTGCCCCGAATAGGCCGCCGCGGGCAAGGCAATCAGCGCCGACAGCCAGTGGAAGAAATCGCGCTGTTCCGGGATCATGTCGCTGACATTGCCGGACCACACCGGAATCGACAGCATCATGATGTTCATCGCAGCAAAGGCGGCGACGCCGAGGCAGCGCAGCAGAAAGCTCGCCTGCTCCGTCTCGACGGCTTCGGCGCGCACCGGCTCGAACGGATAGGCCTTGTAGCCAAGCTCGGCCAACCTATCGATGAAGCGGGCCGGGTCGAGCGTACCCTCCTTCCATTCCAGCGCCACGCGACGGTCGGTCAAGTTGACACGCGCCAGCGTCACGTCCGGAAGCGCGGAAAGGCCGCGCTCGATTTTCGACATGCAGCCGGCGCAATTGACGCCTTCCACCGCCAGATCGATATGCGACAGCCCCGAGCCTAGATGCCGGACATAATGTGAAAAGTCTCGCGTCGCCTGCATGATGCGGTCTCTTTGTGCTCTAGTTCAACAACACGCGGTTCCTGGACAGAAACAGCCGCTGTCCCGATGCGACGCCCTCGAGCACCAGATCCCATTGGCCCGGCGCAATGGCTTCCGCGGTCCCGCGATAGATGCCGATTCCCACTTCCGCGAGCGCAACGAGCTGATCGGCCCGCCGGTCGGTCGGCCGCTCGAACCGGCCCTGGAATTTCACGCCGGACATCGGCCGGCCGAAATTGTCGCGCGCCTCGACCTGCAGCGTCGCGCCACCCTGCCCGCTGCGTTCGACATGGGCATCGACCTTCCAGTTGCGCGCGCTCTGCGCTTGGGCGGTGGCGATCTCCTTTTGATAAGCGAGGCTGGCGCTGTAGGCGCTGTCGACCTCGGTGCCGGGCAAGGTCTGGATGGCAAGCCGTATCATGACGACGTTCACGCCGATCACGACGCCGAAGAACGCCAGCATCATGAAGAACACCATCCGCCCGGTGATTGGCGTTTGCTGTTGCGCACGGCTCATGTCAATGCTCCTCAGGGACATCATGGCGACACGAAATGGTCGGTGGCGGAGGCGACCTCGCCGAGCCCGATATCGGTGACGCGGAAATGCACCGGCACGGATTTTTCGGGATTGTTCTCCGCAGGCGCCGTCACCAAGAGCCGCAGCTCGGTCGTCGTGTCGCGTGCCAGGATGATCATGGGCCGATCCTGCGTCACGGAATCGGCGCCGACGACGTGAAGCGTGGCGTTGACGGGACCATCCGCGTCGATCGCGATAACGCGGTCGAAGCCCCGCTTGTTCAGCAGCCGGACAGTGTAGGCATTGCGGATCGATCCATCGGAGAGTTTTACCGCGACCGGGTTGCGGTCATGCAGCACGTTGATGTCGAGCAGCGACCGCGTCAGCAGCGCGTAGAGCATCACCGCACCGACTGCAGCGATCATGGCGGCATAGGTAATGGTGCGCGGCCGTACGATCCGATAGATCGGCGGCTTGCCTTCCTGTCGCCGGTGAATGTTGATGTCATTGTCGTAGCCGATGAGGCGGGTGTCCCGGCCGATCCTGGTCATCACCGTGTCGCAGGCATCGATGCACAGGCCGCACTGGATGCAGTCGAGTTGTGGGCCGTTTCGGATATCGATGCCGGTTGGGCAGACGGCTACGCATTGATAGCAATCGATGCAATCGCCGACCGGCTGGCCGAGCGCGCGCAACTCGCTCGCCTTCTTCAGCGATGTGCGCGCTTCGCCGCGATCGTATTTGTAGGTGACGTTGAGCGCCCATTCGTCGGTGAGCGCGGCCTGAATGCGCGGCCACGGGCACATATAGACGCAGACCTGCTCGCGCATCCAACCGGCGAAGATGTAGGTCGTCGCCGTGAGGATGCCGATCCAGATATAGGCGATCATCGGCGCCTGGAACGTGAGAAGCTGCCACACCAGCGTCGGGGCATCAGTGAAATAGAGCACCCAGGCGCCGCCGGTCCACCAGGCGATCATCAGCCAGATCGAATGCTTCAGTGCGATTTCGCCGGCACGCCGGAATGTGACGGTGCCCTTGGCGGCATCCTTGCGCATTCGCTCACGCCGGTCGCCCTCGACCCACCGCTCAACGGCATAGAACAGGTCGGTCCAGACCGTCTGCGGGCAGAGATAGCCGCACCAGATGCGGCCGCCGACCGCGTTCATCAGAAACAGCGTTAGCGCCGCAACGATCAACAGGCCGGTGAAATAATAGACTTCCTGCGGCCAAAGCTCGATGAAGAAGAAATAGAATCGGCTGTTCGGCAGATCGACCAGCACCGCCTGGTCTGGCGCACCCAAACCGCGATTCCAGCGCGCGAACGGCAGCAGGTAATAGACCCCGAGGCAGAACGCCATCAGGCCCCATTTGGTCCGGCGGAATGTTCCGGAAACGCTCTGCGGATAGACTTTCTTGCGGGCCGCGTAAAGCGGCCCGTCGTCGTCAAACTGCAGGTCGGTGGGATTCACGGTTTTGTTCATCGCTGGGTTGATCTCGCCTCAGGAGTTCACTCTAGCCCCAGCCCCGCAGCCGCGTTTGATCCACCTCAAATGGAACGGCGACGCAGCATCGCCTGGCCGCTATTTGCCTCCGCCGAGCGAGTGGACGTAGACCGTCAGCGCCTTGATCGTGGATGGATCGAGACGGCCGACCCAGGCAGGCATGACGCCAGCACGGCCGTTGCTGATGGTCTCGATCAGCGTCGCCTCGTCCGATCCATAAAGCCAGATCTTGTCGGTCAGGTCGGGCGCACCGAGTTCCTGGTTCCCCTTGCCGTTTTCGCCGTGGCATGAGGCGCAATTGTCGGCGAAGATCGTCGCGCCGGCGGCTGCGTTGTAACCCGCGGCCGTCGGCAGTCCCGACAGCGACCTGACGTAATTGGCGACGGTGACGATCTCGTCCTTCTTGAGAACTCCATCCTTGCCGAACGCCAGCATAGCACCCTCATGCGCCTTCTGATGCCCGGAGCGGGCACCGAACTGGATCGTCTGCATGATCTGGTCGAGGCTCCCGCCCCACAGCCACTCATCGTCGTTCAGATTGGGATAGCCCTTCGCGCCGGCGCCGCCGCTGCCGTGGCAAGGCGCGCAATTGTCGCCGAATACCGTCTTGCCGCGCGCGCGAGCCAGTGCCAGCAAGGCGGGATTCTTCTCGATTTCCTCGAGCGAGGCGGCTCCGAGTGCCACCATCTTGTCGCCGCGGATCTTTTCCAGATTGGCGAGCTCGGTAGCGACCTCGGCGCGGGTGGAGTAATTCCAGATGCCGGTCGTGTGACTCCAGAGCAGCGGCCACGCGGGGTAGACGATCCAGTAGCCGATCGCCCAGACAATGGTCAGATAGAAGGTGATCACCCACCATCGCGGCAGCGGCGTGTTGAGCTCCTTGATGCCGTCCCACTCGTGGCCGGTGGTCGCCCTTCCGGAAACGTGATCGATGTCGCTATGTTCGGTCATGATCAGATCACTCCTCGCGCAAGGGCATTTTCGCCGCTTCGTCGAAGACGGCCTGGTTGCGCGGCCAAAGGGCGTAGGTCACGATGGCGATGAAGATTCCGACGAAGATCGGCGTCCAGACCGATGTAACGAGGTCCGACGCGATATTGTGGACAGTGAGAATTGCTTTCATCGTTGTGCCTTTTCAGCGCAGATTTGCTTTTTCGTTGTAAAGCTTGAAGTCGACCAGCGTGCCGAGCATCTGCAGGTACGCCACCAGCGCATCCATTTCGGTAGGCGCGCCGCCCTTGGCATCGAAGTTGCGGGTAACCGCCTTCGGATAGCGCTTGGCGAATGCATCGACGCCCGCATTGTCGGGATCGGCCTGGGCCTTCAGATCGGCGACGGCATTGGCAACCTGGTCGTCCGTATACGGCACCCCGACGGCGCGGTTGGCGCGCAGATGGTCCGCGACGCTGGCCTCATCGACTTCCGTCTGCGACAGGAAGGCATAACCGGGCATCACCGATTGCGGCACGATCGCGCGCGGATTGTTCAGATGCGTGACATGCCATTCGTCCGAATATTTGCCGCCGACACGAGCGAGATCGGGGCCCGTTCGCTTGGACCCCCACTGGAACGGGTGGTCGTACATGCTCTCGGCGGCGAGCGAATAGTGGCCGTAGCGCTCGATTTCATCGCGCAGCGGCCGGACCATCTGCGAGTGGCAGAGATAGCAGCCCTCGCGGACGTAGACGTTGCGACCGGCAAGCTCGAGCGGTGTGTACGGCCTGACGCCGTCGACCTTTTCGATCGTGCTCTTGAGGTAGAACAGCGGGGTGATCTCGACGAGGCCGCCGATCGCGATCACTACGAGGATCCCCGCGACGAGGATGATCGAGTTCTTTTCGAAGATTTGATGCCGTGACCAGAAAGACATTGCTGCGCTCCTCATTCCGCCGGCTGAAGAGCGACGGGCGACTGCACTTCCGCTTCGCCTGCACGCACCGTCATCCAGAGATTATAGGCCATGATCAACGACCCGATCAGGAATAGCGCTCCGCCTGCGGCACGGATGATGTAGAAGGGATGCATCGCTTCCACGGTTTCGATGAAGGAATATTCGAGGAAGCCGAGCGAGGTGTAGGCGCGCCACATCAGGCCCTGCAAAATTCCCGATACCCACATCGCCGAGATGTAGAGCACGATGCCGATGGTGGCGGTCCAGAAGTGCCAGTTGACCAGCTTCAGGCTGTAGAGCCCCTTGCGATCCCACAGCCAGGGAATCAGGCAATACAGCGCGCCGAAGGACACGAAGCCGACCCAACCCAGCGCACCGGAATGCACATGGCCGATGGTCCAGTCAGTATAGTGGCTGAGCGAGTTCACGACCTTGATCGACATCATCGGCCCTTCGAAGGTCGACATGCCGTAGAAGGCGACCGACACGACCAGCATGCGCAGCACGGGATCGGTGCGAAGCTTGTCCCAGGCACCCGACAGCGTCATCAGGCCGTTGATCATGCCGCCCCAGGATGGCATCCACAGCATGATCGAGAACGTCATGCCGAGCGTCTGCGCCCAGTCCGGCAGCGCCGTGTAGTGCAGATGGTGCGGGCCAGCCCAGATATAGAGGAAGATCAGCGCCCAGAAGTGGATGATCGACAGCCGATAGGAATAGACCGGCCGCTCGGCGCGCTTCGGAATGAAGTAGTACATAATGGCGAGGAAGCCGGCGGTCAGGAAGAAGCCGACCGCGTTGTGCCCGTACCACCACTGGAACATGGCGTCCTGCACGCCGCCCCAGGCGATATAGGACTTCGAGCCGAACACCGAAACCGGCAGCGCGGGATTGTTGCCGAGATGCAGAACAGCGATGGTGACGATGAAGGCGAGATAGAACCAGTTGGCGACGAAGATGTGCGGCTCTTTTCGCTTAATGATCGTCACCAGGAAGACCAGCAGATACACCACCCAGACGATCGTCAGCCACAGGTCGGCATACCACTCCGGCTCGGCATATTCCTTCGACTGGGTGACGCCGAGCAGATAGCCGGTGCCGGCAATCAGGATGAAGAAATTGTAGCCGATGACGACGAACCATGGGGCCAGATCCCCCGCTAGGCGCGCGCGGCAAGTCTTCTGCACGACGTAGAGCGAAGTTGCGATCAGCACGTTGCCGCCGAAGGCGAAGATCACCGCCGACGTATGCAGCGGCCGCAGGCGGCCAAAACTGGTCCAAGGCAGATCGAGATTCAGCGAAGGCCATGCGAGCTGGGACGCGATCAATACCCCGACTGCGAATCCTGCGATACCCCAGATCACCGACATGACGGCTGCGAACTTGATCGGGCCCATGTTGTAGTTGGGACGGCCATGGATTTCCTGCGGCGGCAGCGACGACGGACGGGCGAAATATCGATTGACGATCGCAATGACCGCCCAAAGGCTCGCGGCGGACGACAGCGCGGCGTGGAAGGCAAACGCCGTGTCCTGCGCCTTGGCCACGGCGAGCAGGCAAAAGAATGCGGTCAGCGAAAAGACCAGCACCAGACCGGCCTCGCCATGTGTCATCGATTTTGCGGTTGGAGATTGGGTCATGGGCTAGATTCTCTTCTGCGGATGGGTCTCACTGATCACAGCTACGCGACCGCGAGATTGATCGAAGTCAATTTCTTGCGGTTTTGCGCATTTCGTAACGATGCGGCTTGGTGCGAACTCAACAGCAGGACGGTCCAATCGGCAGATATGCCTGCGTAACCTTCGCTCGCTCCGGCGAAACTTCGAACTCGTTCAACTCTGCGCGGGTGATCCTTTTCGGTTCGGCCAAGCACCCGAACCCGGCGGCGATTGCCCGTAACAGGCGGCCGATGGCGGCAGTCAATCTTCCCGTAACGGCGGATATCATCGTCACAACGAGACCTCGCAGGATCACGCGCCACCAAAGTGCAAAGCGCGCCCGGCGCCTTGAGGTGAGTCAAGGGAGATCAGACGGCCCGCTCAATCGCGTCGTGTCGGAGCGGGTAGCGGTCAGAACGCGCGGCGCTTGGCGGCGGAGGATTTGGCCAATTGTTTCGGCCGGGTCTGCAGGTCACCCCAGAACAGCACCGCGGCAAAGACCGCGAACACCGCAACGACGCAGACGGCAACGAGCAACGAATCGGTAGGCATGCGGACGATCTCCTTTGATGGAGCCAGCATGCCGGCCGGCCTTACGCGGGGCTTTGACCTGGATCAAACGCACCATCATTTACGCGGGATTTCTCATGCCGCAGCCATGGCGGCAGCCCGGCTCGGGTCCAGCAGCCGGACGCCCCCGGCTACGATGATGAGCATCTTTTCGCGCTCGAACCGGGTCAGTGTCCGACTCACCGTTTCGATCGTCAGCCCCAGATAATCCGCGATATCCTGCCGGCTCATCGGCAGCGCAATGGTTTGCCGTTCATCGCCGATCTGAGCCAGACGCTGCCGCCAGCCCACGAGGAAGGACGCGACCTTCTCCTCGGCGGTCCGCCGGCCCAGCAGCAACATCTGCTCCTGCGCCAGCTTCAGTTCCCGTGCCGCGAACTCGTTGATTCGCATCAGGAAGTGTGACCGCTGTTCAATGAAATGCGTGAACGCCTCCCTGGAGAGACGGCATACAGTCACGGAATCGATTGCATCCGCCGAAAAGCTGTAGCGATCGGACGGCGCCACGCCGAGAAAATCGCCCGGCAGCGCAAAGCCGATCACCTGGCGCCGCCCATCCGGCAACAGCTTGTACAGACGTGCGACACCCGCAGTCAGGCTGTGGACGGAACGCGCGATCTGGCCCGCCGTGAACAGCGCCTCATTGGGAGCGAAATGAATGTGACGGGAGATCCGCTCGAACTCCGCAAGGTCGGCCTGGTCAAGCGCGTTGCAGATGCTGAGTGATCGAACAGTACAGGCCGAGCAGCGGCCGAAACTTGCCCGATTCGGAGAGATGGTTCGTATCATTGCTCCTGCCCGTTCGAGCGTCGGATTGACGCCCTATCCCCCGGCCAAGGCCCGCACTCCAGCATCAGGAGATATAGTTCATTGTAGCGGATCCCTCGCCCGCTGATTGATCCAGATCAAATTGGCCGACGATTTAACCTTCACAGTACGGCTCTGGGCTGGAAAACCGCGCTTTTCCACGGAGTCGAAGGTGCAATGATCCGACGAATTCTGATGTCGCTGGCGTTTGCGCTCACGACCCTGATGCCGGCCGCGGCGGCTTCACCCCAGGAGCAGCGTGGCAAGACCTTTGCGCTGAACAACTGCGCGAAGTGCCACTCGATCGACAAGGTTTCACCGAGTCCGCTCAAGATCGCGCCGCCATTCCGGACGCTGCACAAGCGTTACCCGGTCGAGACTCTCGGAGAGGCGCTGGCCGAGGGCATCTATACCGGCCATCCGACGATGCCGGCCTTTCAACTCGAGCCGGACCAGATCGGCGATCTGCTGGCGTATCTCAAGACGCTCGAGTAGCGCATTCCGCCGGTAGCGCTGTTGGTCTGGCTCCTCGCCGAGCCAGGCCACCTGCCTAATGCGCTTGGACCGTCCAGGCGATCACGTTCTTTGCAATCCGGCCGAATGCTTCGCTGAACGCGGCGACGGCCTCGGGCGGCGTGACGGTAGCGAATTTCTCGCGCTCCTCGAACAGGTGCGAGGCGACGATCTTGCCGTTCTTGTCGACGATCCTGGCCGACAATCCGATTTCGGCGACGGGGCCCGACTCGATGGCGATGCGGAACCGCCTGACATCGATCAGCAACTGGAATTC
The DNA here is from genome assembly GCF_001693485.1 of Bradyrhizobium sp. LMTR 3. Classification (GTDB taxonomy): domain Bacteria; phylum Pseudomonadota; class Alphaproteobacteria; order Rhizobiales; family Xanthobacteraceae; genus Bradyrhizobium. The sequence goes on along the minus strand of NZ_MAXC01000009.1, from coordinate 84,436 downwards.
GGTCTGTCCGACATCGGCCATGCGCAGCGGCGCATGCACGATGTCGTAATTCTCGAAGCTCTCGATCAGCCGCGCCTGGATCAATTTCGGCAGCGCGTCGGCCCACATCGCCTCAGCGAACCCGGGGAATTCCTGCGCCGGCGAGAACAGGAAGCGCTGCGTCTCCAGCATCGCAACCGCCGTCGGCTCCGGAATCGCCCACTGCACATTGATGACCTTGCTTGCCGGGCCCGAGCTCGGCAGCGCGCGCAGATCATAGGTGATCTTCGGCGGCGGAGCGGTTGCCCCGGTCATGCGTTCGAGGCCGGCGACGATACCGTCAAGCTTGCCGGTGTTACGGGCCAAGCCCTCCGAAAACACCTTCAAGTTGGTGATCGTGTCCTTCAGCGCCCCCGAATTCTCCGACAGCACCGTATCCACCTTGCGTAGCGCGTCGCGCGCGGCTTGCGTCATGCCCTGCCCCGCGCCCGGCTCGGCGACCAGCGTCGGTATCGCGCCACTCTGCGCGACCTGCGTGCCGCCTTCGAGTGCAATCACGGGCACGCCGGTAAGGCCCTGGAACTCCAGGCCGACCTTGGTATCAGCGCGCACCGGCGTGGTCGAAGCAACCGAGATGGTCGCATTGACGCCGCGCGGGTTGCCGGGAGCGAGGCCGAGCTCCGTCACCTCGCCGACCCGAATGCCATTGAACAGCACCGCTGCGCCGACAAGCAGTCCGGGCACGGATCCCTCGAACTGCACGCGATAGCTGGTGCGCGGGCCGAGCCCGCCGGTGTTTTGCAGCCAGTAGACGAAGCCGAATACAGCCATGATGGCCGCCAGCACGAAGGCGCCGACAATGACGAATGGAGCGCGGGTTTCCATCTGGTTAGCTCGCTCTGGGTTGCAGCATTTGGGAACGCTTGCCGTGGAAATAGGCCCGCACCCAGGGATGCTCGGATTGAAGCAGTTCGTGCATCGGGCCGATGGCGACAATCTTGCCGTCGGCCAGCGCCGCGACACGGTCACAGACGGTATTGAGGCTGGCGAGATCATGGGTGACCATGAACACCGTCAAGCCAAGCGTTTGCTGCAATGTCTTGATCAGCGCATCGAAATCGCCGGCAGCGATCGGATCGAGTCCCGAGGTCGGCTCGTCGAGAAACACGATCGCGGGATCGAGCGCGAGCGCACGCGCCAGCGCCACGCGCTTGGTCATGCCGCCGGAGAGCTCGGAAGGAAACTTGTCGCCGTCCTCCGGCTTGAGCCCGACCATTTCGAGCTTGGCGGTCGCGATCTCGTCCATCAGCGCTTCGGAGAGCACGAGATTTTCGCGCAACGGAAACTGGATGTTCTGCCGTACGGTGAGCGAAGAAAACAGCGCCCCCTGCTGGAACAGGATGCCCCATCGCCCGGCCGCACCTCGTGTGGCGCGGTCGTGGTTGATCGGCGAGCCCATCACCTCGATCTCGCCACCCTGTCGAGGGATCAGGCCGATGATGGTTCGCATCAGCACCGACTTCCCGCCGCCGGAAGCGCCGACCAGGCCGAGGATCTCGCCCCGGCAGACGTCCAGCGCGAGGCGGTCGATCACGACGTGCCGGCGGAAGCCGACCACGAGATCGCGTACGCGAATGGCAAAGTGTTCGGCGCTCTCTTGCATGGCTACATTCCGATCGACGCAAAGAACACCGCAAACAGTCCGTCGAGCACGATCACCAGGAAGATCGATTTGACCACCGACGTGGTGGTCTGCTTGCCGAGCGACTCGGCACTGCCCTTCACGCGCAGGCCTTCGCTGCAGGCGACGATGCCGATCACCAGCGCCATGAACGGCGCCTTGATGATCCCGACCTCGAAATGGGTGACAGAGACGGCGTCATGCAGCCGCGCGAGGAAGATCGCCGGCCCCATGCCGCCGTAGAACCAGGCGACGAGGCCGCCGCCGTAGAGCGCCGCCATCGAGCCGATGAAGCTCAGGATCGGCAGCGCGCAAACCAGCGCCAGGATCCGCGGCAGCATCAGAACTTCGATCGGATCCAGCCCCATCGTCGACAGCGCGTCGATTTCCTCGCGCATCTTCATCGAGCCGAGTTCGGCGGTATAGGCGCTGCCCGAACGTCCCGCGACCATGATGGCGACGATCAGAACGCCGAGTTCGCGCAGCACGAGAATGCCGACCATGTCGACGACATAGGAATCCGCGCCAAACTTGCGGAAATGGAAAATGCCCTGCTGCGCAATGATGGCGCCGATCAGGAAGGTAATCAGCACGACGATAGGTATCGCCTGCCAGCCGACGCGATAGAGCTGGTAGGTCAGCGACGTCAGCCGCAGCGATCGCGGCCGACGCAGGACGCCCAGGATGGCGATGCACAGCGAGCCCAGCATCTGCAGGAATGCGGCGATATCTTCGCTCGAACCGATCGTGGCGCGACCGATATCGCCGAGCTTTGCCACGACGGGATTGCGCGCAGGTGCCGGCGCGGGCGTTCGCCGGTTGACCTGGCGAACCTCGTCGATCAGGCCGGCATAATTGTCGGCAATACCGATGATATCGGCGCGGCGACCGGCGGAAGCGACCCGCCGCGACATTTTCTCCAACAACCAGGCGCCGAGCGTGTCGAGTTCGCGGACCCCGGCCATATCGACCTTGACGGCAGCGGCCCGATCGAGCTGCGGCGCAATATCATTGGAAAGCTGTTCGAGCGTCGCCGCATTCGAAGCCGTCCAGGAGCCGCCCGGACGCAGTTCGAGCGCATCGCCCGATGGCGTCACCGTTAGCAGAGGTGCGGTCGCCAAGATGATATTTCCTCAATCAGATTGCTCTCATTCTCTAGGCCGCAGGCGCGGCTTCCATGTTGACCTGCCTCAAAGCACGGACGCGTCTATTACGGTTGACCCAAATCAAAGGGCATTCGTGCTGCCTCGCCTAGAATTCGAAAGACAAGGAAAACGGGCGAGCGCGATGTTCAAATCAGGCGGATTGGGCGAAGAGTTGCAGGCGCTCAAGAGCGAGGTGTCGCTCCTCTTGAACATGCCTGCCGACGATATTCTCGATGCCGCGAAGAACCGATCCGAGGCACTCGTCGAGTCGGTCAAGGCGGCTCTGTCCGACCTCGGCGAAATCTTGAGCGAGGAAGAGGAGCATGTCGAGAGGTTGATCGCAGAGCGGCCGATTGCGGCGCTGGCGTCCGCCTTCGCGGTCGGCGTCGCGATCGGTTTCATGCTGAGGAGGCACTAACGTGAACAGCGAGAACGTCGTCAAGCATTTGCGCGCACTCTGGCGCACCGATCGCATCATCGCGGAGATCCGGATGCGGCATATGCTGGTTGGGCTCGGCTTGCGGGCGTTTGCGGCGCTGATCGCGGCCTTCGGCCTGTTGATGCTGGAGCTCTCGGCCTATTTCGCACTCGTGCAGATCTGGAGCGCGATTTCCGCGGCGGCAATTCTCGGCACCGCCAATTTCGTGATCGCGGCCATCTTGTTCGTCGCTGGCGGAAGACCTCCCGCTGGCCGCGAGCTCGACCTGGCGACCGAAATTCACGGCTCCGCGGTCGAGGCCTTGCAAGGCGAGGCCCGCGCCCTGCAATCGCAATTCACCGGCATGGTGCAGCATCCTCTGAACAGCGTGCTGCCATTGGTGCTGGTGCCGCTGATTACCATCATCGTGAGGACCCTGAGGAAGTCCAGGGCAACCGCTCCTGCGCCTACGCCCGCCGCAGACCCGAGCTGACCACGGCGGAGGCAGCAGCCTCATGCCGGAAAACCAAGGAGCCATCCGAAATGTCCAAGACCAGAACCAAGACCCAGCCAAAGCCGATCCTGAATGTTTCCCTGCCGCCGCAATTCCGGCAATTCCGTCTTGCGCTAGCCCGCGAGCCCGGCCATCCAGAAGGCGACGCCGAGGTGGCCTATATCATCGTGGCGCCGCTCGATGCCGAGGACCGCATCGACCCAAAATTGTGGCGCGAGCATCGCGACGCCTGCCGGGTCGTGCGCCAGCGCCCAGACCAGCAGGACAAGCACGGTCACCTCGTTCACCGTCCCGGCGGCGGATGGGCTTTTCACTATGACGATGGCGAGATCAGCGTGCCTGACGACGTCGGCTATCATTTCGCGGACGAACGCTTCTTGGTCGGCGAATATGTTTCGCTCAACGAAGGCGGCGAGATGCACACCTATCGGGTGACCGCAGTATCGTATCTCTGAGAAATGAAACCGTTTTCGGGTCTCAGCGAAGCCGAGGCGGCGGCGCGGCTGCACGCCGAGGGGCACAACGAGTTGCCCCAACCGGATCGGCGCACGCCGTTCCACATAGCGATCGAGGTGTTGCGCGAGCCGATGCTGGCGCTGCTGCTGGTCGGCGGCATCGTCTACCTGGCGCTTGGCGACTTGAAAGAGGCGATCATCCTGGTTGCCTTCGCGACCATGTCGATCGTGATCACCGTGGTGCAGGAGACGCGAACTGAGCGCGTGCTGGAAGCGTTACGCGACCTCACCAGTCCCCGCGCGCTCGTCGTTCGCGACGGTGAGCGCAAGCGGATTGCAGGTCGAGACGTGGTGCGCGGGGACCTCGTCGTTCTATCCGAAGGCGACCGCGTGCCGGCCGACGCCATCCTTCTGCGCTGCAGCGACCTGCAGGCCGACGAGTCGATGTTGACCGGCGAATCCCTGCCCGTGCGCAAGGTCGCCTGGGATGATCGCACCACATCCGTACCGCAGCGTCCGGGAGGTGACGACCTACCGCAGGTGTTCTCCGGTTCGCTGGTAGTGCGAGGCTCGGGATTGGCGGAAGTGATCGCCGTCGGTGCGCAAAGCGAGATCGGCAAGATCGGTCAGTCGCTGGCCAATCTCGAAACCGAACCGCCGCGCCTGCAGGCGCAGACACGGCGCGTCGTCCGGCTGTTCGCCGTTTTCGGCGGCGGGGTGAGCGTGCTCGCGGTATTGCTCTACGGCATCATGCGCGGCGGATGGCTGGATGCGGTGCTGGCCGGCATTGCGCTGGGCATGTCGATGCTGCCCGAAGAGTTTCCGGTTGTCCTGACTGTCTTCATGGCAATGGGAGCGTGGCGAATTTCACTGGCGCGCGTGCTGACGCGCCGCGCGGCGGCGATCGAGACGCTAGGCTCTGCCACCATCCTGTGCACCGACAAGACCGGGACTCTCACGGAGAACCGGATGACGATCGTCGAGTTGCGGCTGAAGGATGGCAACGTCTTCCGCCCGCAAGACGGAGCGGAGATGCCACCGCAGTTCCATGACATCAGCGAGTGCGGCTTGCTCGCGAGCGCGCCTGAACCGTTCGACCCGATGGAGCGGGCGTTCCATACTCTGGCGCGGGAGCGGTTGACCGAGGCGTCCTATCGGCATCCGCACTGGAAGCTCGTTCATGCCTATGGTCTTCGACCCGATCTCCTCGCCGTAACCCACATCTGGCAAACAGATGGCGACAGGCGGGAATACCTCGTCGCCACCAAGGGCGCCCCCGAAGCGATCGCAGGTCTGTGCCGGCTGAGCGTGGCCGACCGCACCATGCTGACGCAATCCATCGACGCGATGGCCTCCGCTGGCCTGCGTGTGCTGGGCGTTGCGCGCGCCACTCACGCCGGACCGCACTGGCCCGCGTCGCCGCGCGAACTGGGCTTTGAGTTCCTGGGACTTGTCGGCCTTGCCGATCCGCTGCGTGCCAGCGTCGTCGAGGCGGTCCACGAATGCCGGTCCGCCGGGATCAAAGCCGTCATGATCACCGGTGACTATCCGGCGACCGCGAACGCGATCGCCTACCAGGCCGGGCTCGCGCGTGGCGAACTCGTGACTGGCGAACAGCTCGACGAGTTGAGCGAGGCCGAACTGGCCGGCCGGATGCGGACAGCGAGTGTCTTTGCGCGGATCTCGCCGAACCAGAAACTGCGTATCGTAAACGCCTACAAGGGCCACGGCGAGGTCGTCGCAATGACCGGCGATGGCGTCAATGATGCACCTTCGCTGAAGGCTGCCCATATCGGCATCGCCATGGGTGGACGCGGAACGGATGTGGCGCGCGAAGCTTCCGCAATCGTGCTGCTCGACGACGATTTTGGCTCCATCATCAAGGCGATCCGTCTCGGGCGCCGCATCTACGACAATTTGCGCAAGGCGATGGGCTTCATCTTTGCCGTCCACATCCCCATCGCGGGCCTGGCACTGCTGCCGCTGGTGTTCGGCCTGCCTCTCCTGTTCGGACCGATCCACATTGCCTTCCTCGAAATGGTGATCGATCCCGTCTGCTCGCTGGTGTTCGAGGCCGAAACGGAAGAGGACGATGTCATGCGGCGACCGCCGCGCTCCCCCGACGAGCCGCTGTTCTCGCGGAGGCTGGTTGCCTGGAGCCTGCTGCAAGGACTGCTGGCGTTTGTGGTTGTGGGGGCCATTTTCGTCGCGGCGCTGCGATGGGGAATGCCGGTACCCGAAGTGCGGGCGTTGACGTTCTTTTCGCTGATCGTCGTGATCGTCAGCCTCATCCTGGTCAACCGTTCCTTCAGCGCTTCGCTGCTTACCGCGCGCCGGCGGCCGAATCGGAGCTTGGCCGCGGTGCTCGCCGCCGTCGCCGTCATCTTGGCCCTCACCTTGCTTTGGCCATTTGCCAACCAGCTCTTCAGCTTCGGCCCTCTTCACGCCGACGACCTGGCCTTGACGCTCGGTGCCGGCCTCGTCGCGCTGCTGGTGCTGGAAATGCTCAAGCCGCTGCTGCGCCCGCGGCTGCAGTCGCGGTCCCGGCCGACGGAGCCACTTGCGATGGATCAAACGGCTAAACCGACGGCACGGTAACGTGGTTCCAGAAGAAGGAGAGCCCCATGGCGTTCAAGGACATTCTGCTGACACTGACGAGTTATCCCGATCCTACCCCGGCGTCGGTCGCCGAGGATGCGGTTGCGATCGCCGCAGCGCTCGGCGCTCACCTTGCCGCGTTAGCTTGCGAGGTGCATGTCGAAGTGCCCGGGCACTTCCTTTCCGGATCGACGGCCAATATTCCCGGGATCATTGCGGGCGAAATGGAGAAGAGCCGGAAGAGCGCCAGGGACATGCTGGCCGCATTCGATGTCGCCGCAAACAAAGCCGGCATTTTGCACGAAAACATTCTCGAGAGATGCGCGACCTTCGCCGTGCCGGATCTGCTGGTGGACTACGCGCGGCTTCGCGACCTCACCATTGTGCCGGTGCCGGAAAGCTACGATCAGTGGTACGCAGAAGCCGTGATATTCGGATCGGGCCGTCCTACTCTCGTCCTCCCCGAAAGTCCGAGGCCCCGTCCTTTCGAATTGGGCACGGTCGCTATCGCCTGGGATTTCAGTCGTGCTGCGGCCCGGGCGATTTCTGATGCGATGCCGATGCTCGAAAAGGCCAGTAAGGTGCGGATCGTTACCGTCACCAACGAAAAGAAGTTGGATAGCAAGCATTCCGCCGAAGCGCTGGCCAAAAACCTGGCACGCCATGGTATCGATGTGGTGCTCGACAAGGTCGACGCCGACGGCAGACGGATCGGCGAGGTGCTCGAATCCTATACAGTTTCGCATCGAGTCGACGTTCTCGTGATGGGCGCCTATGGGCATTCGCGATTGCGCGAATTTATCCTCGGCGGCGCCACCAAGAGCCTACTGTCGAAGCCGCCGCTCCCGATCCTGTTTTCGCATTGACGGCCAACCGCGGTCGTCGATCCCGCACACGGCGGCGTAAAGGCATGCCGTGCGCTGACGACAACTAAAGCTTCAGCCTGACGTTGCAGATATCGTGCTCCTGCGGGTCCGACTTCACCTCGAAGCCGAGGCTGCGGCACATCGCGAGCATCACCGTGTTTTCGGTCAGCACGTCGCCGGAAATCGTCTTCAATCCTTCGGACTTTGCGTACTCGATGATCATCTGCATCAGGGTCCAGCCGAGCCCCCTGCCCTTGAGATCGGATCGGAGCAGGATCGCGTATTCGCCAGTCTCATAGATCGAGTCCGAATGGATCCTGACCACCCCGACCAGTTCGTTGGTCGCCTCGTCGAAGGCGACAAAGGCCATCGCCCGGGCGTAGTCGAGTTGGGTCAGGCGGGCGATGAATTCATGGGAAAATTCCTTCATCGGTGCAAAGAACCGGAGCCGCAGATCCTGCATCGTAACGTGTTTCAACATCTCGTGGATCGCCGGTTCGTCCTCAGGCCGGATCGGACGGACGAACACGCGCCAGCCGTCCTTGACCTCGATGTGACGCTGCCATTGCGAGGGATAAGGCCGCACGGCGAAATTCGTAGGGCCCGAGCCACGAAACTTTCGTTCCACCCGCCCGATCACAACCCGCGCGTCGACGGCCAGCACGCCCGCCTCATCCGCCAGCAGCGGATTGATGTCGAGCCCACGAATATCGGGAACGTCGGCGGCCATTTGCGCCAGCTTGACCAGAACCATAGCGACTGCGTCCTGCTTTACCGCGGGCACGTCGCGATAGGCGCGCAATAGCCGCGAGACACGGGTACGTTCGATCAGACTGCGCGCCAGTTGCAGGTCGAGCGGCGGCAGCGCCAGCGCCTTGTCATTGATGATCTCGACTGCCGTTCCGCCACGGCCGAACACGACGACAGTACCAAAGGTCGGATCGTCGGCGAGGCCGAGAATGAGCTCGCGCGCCTTCGCCCGCACCACCATCGCCTGCACCATCACGCCCGATATGCGCGCCTCCGGCCGCAGCGATCTTGCCCGCGCGAGAATCTCGCCGGTCGCCTTGCGCACCGCATCGGCGCTGGTGAGATTGAGTACCACGCCGCCGACGTCGGATTTGTGAACGATGTCGCGCGACATGATCTTGAGCACGACGGTCGCCCCCTGCGCAAAGATCGCATTCGCATGCACGACCGCCTCTTCGGCATCGGCGGCGGCAAAGGTAGGCACGGCCGCGATATCGTAGGCGTCAAGGAGCCGCTTGACCTCGATCGGATCGAGCCATGAACGGCCGTCGGCCAGCGCCGCGGCAACGATCTGCCGCGCTGCATTGATATCGGGAGCGAATTCGCTCGGCATAGCGGGCGGCACCTGCGCTAGCGCCTCCACGACCTCGCGATGGCGGACCAGATGCATGAAGCCGCGCACGGCGTCGTCTTCGGTCGGATGGTTCGGAATGCCGGCACCGCTCAAAAGATCGCCGATCGACGGCTCCGCGCCGACCCAGACCGCGAGAACGGGCTTCGGCGTCATGCGCTGCCCGGCGCGATATTTCTGCACCACGCCGGTCACGGCCACGGCGATTTCGTCGGCGCGCGCAATCGCCGTTTGCACGTTCATGACAAGCACGGCGTCGTTTTCGGGATCGGCCAGCAGCGCTTCGAGCGCTGCGGCATAGCGCGCGGGATCGGCATCGCCGACGATATCGACCGGATTCGATTTCGACCATGTCGGCGGCAGAACGGCGTCCAGCTTCTCGCGGATCGCCGGCGAGAGAGCCGCAGGAATCCCGCCGAGCTCGACCAGCCGGTCAACCGCCAGCACGCCGATGCCGCCGCCATTGGTCAGAATCGCAAGCCGCTTTCCGGGCGGCGATTTTACCCGCCCGAGCGTCTCGGCGCAGTCGAACAATTCGCGCAGATCCGATACGCGCAGGATGCCGGCGCGCTGGAACGCCGCGTCATAGACGGCATCAGCTCCGGCCAGCGCTCCGGTATGGGTTGCAGCGGCCCGCGCGCCTTGCGCCATGCGGCCCGACTTGACGACCACGACCGGCTTTATTCTGGCGGCGGCGCGTGCGGCCGACATGAACTTGCGGGCATCCTTGATCGCCTCGATGTACAGCAGGATGGCGTGGGTCTTTTCATCCAATGCGAAGTAATCGAGCAGATCGGCGATATCGACATCGAGCTGGTCGCCAATCGAAACAATGCCGGAAAACCCGACGGCCCGCTGTGCCGCCCAATCCACCATGCCGGCGGCAATGGCGCCGGACTGCGAGATGAGCGCCAAATGCCCCGCGGCCGGCATATGTGCGGAAAAGCTTGCATTGAGACTGACGCCCGGCATCATGATGCCAAGGCAGTTCGGGCCGATCAGCCGCATGCCGTATTTTTGCGCTGCACGCTCTGTTGCTTCCGCCAGCGAGCCCGGACCGTGGCCGAGTCCAGCACTGACAATGACGGCACCAGCCGCGCCGCGCCGACCCGCCTCATCTATCAGGCCGGCGATGGTGTGAGCAGGCGCCGTGAGGACAACGAGTTCCGGCGCAAAAGATAATTTTGCGATGCTGTCTGAAGCCGCGACGCCGTCGATCTCGTGATAGCGCGGATTGACGAGGCCGAATTCGCCCTTGAACTGGGCGCTGCGAATATTGTTGAGAATGGCACGGCCTACCGAGCCGTGGCGCGGGCTCGCCCCTACCAATGCGACCGAATGCGGCGAAAGCAAATTTTTCAGACGATAGGTGGACATCGTTTTCCAGTACCGGCAGGTCGTGCCTGCTGTGAGCCCAGACAGATGTTCAGCGCAATGTGACGTTTGCGCGACAAATCGGCCAGGAACTGTCTAGCTGCGATGACAAATCGCATTCGGTTAGGTGGTTGGTCCTGGGGATCAGTGATGAACGTAATCTCCGGGCGCCGCAGGCATATCCTTGGCTTGCGCAGTTCCAGTGCCCATGTGCGGCGGCTCCGACAGCTCGCCGGATCGCGCGCAGAGCCACTTCGTCCGTTCAGGCCACTACGATCCTGCGGTTGACGGCACCGTGCTCAGCCATTCATCGGGACCGACACAAGTTGCGTCCGCCGTCCGCTTCATTGAGACGAAGCGGCAAGACGGTAACTTCCGCCGTCGGCAGGGGCGATTTCAGGTGCATGCTACTGGCCAGTCAGTTCGGGAAGCGGCCGCTGATCAAGTTCGACGTGGCCGCGATCATCCGCTCGCCATGCCTGAACAGCCGTTCGGAGTCGCGGCGAAGGAAGTCGAGCTGATGCTGGCCGCATTCCTGGCACATCGTCCTTATGTCCCGCACCGAATGTGCGCTCGCCATCTTCGCGACGAACTCCGTGTACAAGTGCATCTCGGTCCGTGTTCGCTCCAGCATCTCGTCGCCGAGGAACACCCATTCCTCGAACATCATCTTCTGGACACCGAGCATGAACTCCAGCGCGCCCTGGTTTAGCTTGGTGGCTTCCGCTTCTGCATTTGCGGCTGCTGGAAAGGAACCGGAAGCGGCCCGCTCAGACAACTCTGACATGACAATCTCCGATCTCTTGAGTTTCCGCCGAAACGATACTGACCGGATTCGGATCGAACATTGAGGTCCATCAAACTGGCGTTATTGCGACCGCAGCGCCGCCGCAAGGAGATGAGACAAGGAACTCATGGAGACGAAAGGTCACATCCCTTGCCCGCCTGAAATCAGTGCGACATCAGCACCGGCACGGTCATGCACTTGAACATGCTGCGCGTAACACCGCCCAGAATTCGCTCCTGCAGCCGCGAATGGCCGTAGCCGCCCATCGCCAGGAGGCCAATGTTGCTTTCGGCGGCGACCGACAGAATGGCGCCCTGAACGTCGCTGTGATCCGTGGTCAACCGCTGCACCCGGGCCGCAATGCCGCGCCGCCCCAGATGCGCAACGAGTTGGCTCGAGGAGGCCTCACCCGCCTCCTCATTGACCGCAATCACGGTCACGGCCTTCGCGCCCATCAGAAATGGCATAGAATCGCGCAACGCGCGGGCTGCAGGACGGCTGCCGTCCCAAGCGATCCCGATGTGGTGGGCATTAAGTGGCCCCTTGTGGATGTAGGGAACCATTAGCATCGGCCCGCCGGAATTGAACAGGATCTGCTGCGGAATCTCGTTGTCGTAGCTGGCCTTCACGGGGTCCGGCTGCAGCACGATCGTCATGTCGTAAAGCCGGCTAAGCGCCCCGATGGTCTGGCCGGCTTCGGCGGGAATCGCCGTGAACGTCCTGATGCCGTAGGCGATGTTGGCGAGCTTCGCCTCGATCTCGAACACGCCGATTGCGGCATTCGCCCGCTCCTGGGCACGCTCCTGTTCAGCCCCCATCACGGCGGCAACGGCGGCGCCGCCGCCTTCCGCGATCATCCCGGCGGCGCCCATCGATTCATAGCCGATGGCTACCGCATCGAGATGCGACCGCCGCGCAATGGTCAGGGAGACAGCGACGTCAATCACCGGCCTGACCGGGCGCTCGGAGGGAATATGAACCAGAATATTCCTGAACATCGCCATTCTCCCACGCGTTGGCGAGGGCTTACGGCCCACGTCCCGGGTTGCTGCTGGAAGGGTAGCTGGCTGACGGACGATGGAAGTTGACGCACGTCAAACTCGGGCAATGTCCGGCCGGGAGCGCCGCGAACGATGACGTCAGCAGGCTCGGGCGTGTTTCAACTCACGATAAGACGCGATGGCGGCGCCGAGCAGCTCTTCCCTTCGATGGCGATAGCCCGGCGGGGACACCTTACTCCGTTTACCGTTTTCGGCCCGCGGCGATCGGCTGGCAAGGCCGGCGAAACGCTTGAGATCGCGGAGGTCGCCCAATGCGCGTTGCATTCGCTTTGCCGGCCGGTGGAGGTGATGCAATTCGCCGCGGCTCTGCAGCGCGACGGTTTCCGTGAGCGCTTCCAGCATGTAGCGGAAGCGTTTGACCCTGATCCGCAGCCGGTGACGGCGCGATTCACCCAGCGCCTTCAGGTGGCGTCCCCTGCGGATCAACCGTTCGTGCCAACGGTTGAGTTCGCGAGCGCAATAGACTTGCAGAGCCTCCGCCTCCTTATTCCGCTTGCACCGCGCCAGCCACCCTCCCTGTCTGATCCAGTCAGCGATTGCCGAGATCAGGCGGCGCGTCCGAACGGTGCGCAGACAACGAACCAGGCGGCGGTGATCCCGCGTCTGGCGCTGATCGACTTGCTTGATGTTGTGCGCCGCCCAACCGCGGTAACGCTTGCGGCGCGCATATTCGACGAGGACGTCGCTGTCGCGTGTGGCGCCGAGCGAACCATTCAGCCAGGCGATTTCCTTTTTCAGGCGCAGCCATTCCGCATCGACCACGATCGGTGCGAAGAACGCCACCGCGGCGCGCAACCGTGTAATCGCGACGCGGATCTGATGCACCGCCTCGGCATCACCGGCGCATGCGCTGCTGTGCTGGGCCTTGATAGAAGCGATGCAGTCGAGCGCGATCATCTGGAATGCGGTTGCACAGTCGAGACTCACCGCAGAGGTGTCGTGCAGGCCGGATGTACTGGTTGGGCGGCCGCGCATCGTCAAGGCTCGTCCGGCACCAAAGGCAGGACCGCCCGGGCGTTGCGCAGCGACTGTTCCGGCGTCCCAGATGCATCTATCATATGCCATTGTACCGCACCGAGCGCGAAAGTCTCCTGCTTCAGGGCGACACTTCGTGTCGCATCGGACACATCGCCCTTGCGCTGCTCGATACGCGCCAGCCGCGTCGCGAGATCGGTCGTCAGAAAAAGGCCGACGAACCGCGCATTGTGCGTGGCCGCGAGATTCTCGATTTCCTTCCGTTCCGCTTCCTGCAGATAGGCGGCATCGAGCACCACCGAACAGCCCTGGGCGAGCACACGCAGCGCGGTGATCGAGAGCCCGGCATATACCCGCTCCGTCGTTTCGGATCGATAGGCAGATTCCGGCAGGGCGGTAGTTTCGCTGGCACCGAACAGGCGCTTGCGGATGACATCCGAGCGCACGATGACCGCGCCGGGTGGCGGCTCGATCAGACCTGCGAGTCCGCGAGCAAGCACCGACTTCCCCGTGCCCGACAGCCCGCCGATTGCCACCAGCAACGGCGGCTTGGGCGCAACGAGGCGTCCGGCCAGGTCGAAGTAGCGTTTGGCCTCCTGCCACACTGCATCGCTCCCTCCCGCATGCTCGCTCTTCACGAACAGCACATTCGCGCGGATCGCTGCCCGCATCGACAAGAACAGCGTCAGCAGGCGTAGCCCATCGAAGTCTTCGTCCGCAGCAGCGGTAACGTAGCGATTGAATACTGCGTTTGCCGCCGCCGCCTGATTGAAGTGGATCAGATCCATCAGCGTAAACGCGAGATCGTAGAGAATGTCCGTCGTGGCAATGACCGGATCGAACTCGATGGCATCGAACAGCAGCGGCCGGCCGTCGACCAATGCAATATTCGCAAGATGCAGGTCGCCGTGGCAACGGCGCACGAACCCTTGTTCGGCGCGCCGTCTGAGCAGCGGCAGCAATGTCGTTGCAGAGGCGCGACTGGCGGCATCGAGTTGACCGATCGCAGCGGAATCAAGTCCGTGCACGGTTTCAAACTTTGCGGTATTGCGATCGATGATGGGTAGAACGGAGGCAAGCCAGCTTTCGCCGTTGTGGCGCGCTGCCCTGTCGTGGGATCGCAGAACCGCATCGGCCACGGCCGTCGCAAGCGACGGATCGATCGTCTTCGATGCAGCGATACGGTCCAGCGACTGCTTCTCGTCGAACCGCGTCATTTCGACCGCCCATTCGACCGCGGTGCCCGAGCCGCCGATTTCGAGGACGCCATCGGAATTGCGCGTGATGGGAACAACACGCCGGTAGAGCTCGGGAGCGTTGCCGGCGTTGACCTTCAGTTCCTCCTCGCAGGCATTCTTGCGCTTCTCCAACGTCGAATAATCGAGGAACGGCAAGCGCACGGCACGCTTGATCTTCAGTACGCGATCGGCTCCGAGAAAAACCATGGAGGCATGGGTATCGATCCGCTTGCCGCCCCCGGCCGCACCGAAGCTGGAGCCATCGAGGAAATCGAGCACGTGCTGCTGATTGTCAGCGTCGGCTGCGGCAGCATCTGGGGGTGGCGGCATAGTCATGGCTGCAACACAGCGGCGCCCGTGATCTGCCCGGCGCGCAGCTTCGAGAGGACTTCATTCGCTTCCTGCAACGAAAACACGCTGGTATGCGTCTTGATGCCAGCTTGCGCCGCGACCTTGAAAAACTCGATCCCGTCGCCCCGCGTCAGGTTGGCAACCGAAAGCAGCCGCCGCTCCTCCCAGAGCATGCGGTAAGGGAACGAGGGAATGTCCGACATGTGAATGCCGGCGCAGACCACGCACCCGCCTTTGCGCACTGCTTGCAATGCCAATGGCACCAGGGAGCCGACCGGCGCGTAGATGATAGCTGCGTCGAGCGGCACCGGAGGCTGCTCCTCCGACCCGCCGGCCCAAGCTGCGCCGAGCGATAGTGCAAGGCGCTGCGCCACGACGTCGCCCGCACGAGTGAACGCGTAGACCGATCGGCCCTGCCAGCGAGCCACCTGCGCGATGATGTGGCCGGCTGCACCAAAGCCGAAAATGCCGAGATGTTCTCCATCGCCCGCCATCACCAGCGAGCGCCAGCCGATCAGGCCCGCGCACAGCAAGGGAGCGACAGCGACGTCGTCGTCAGCCTCGCCGAGTGGAAAGCAATAGCGCGCGTCCGCGACGAGATGCGTGGCAAATCCGCCGTCGCGCGTGTAGCCGGTGAAGCGCGGGCGGTCGCAAAGGTTTTCACGGCCGCTCCGGCAATAGGGACAGTCGCCGCAGGTATGACCGAGCCAGGGAACGCCGACCCTTTCGCCGATCGTGAGAGACGTCACGCCGGGACCAAGAGCTTCCACCCGACCGACCACCTCGTGGCCGGGAACGATCGGGTAGGCAATATCAGGCAGTTCTCCATCGACGACGTGCAGGTCGGTTCGGCATACGCCGCACGCGCCGACCTTGACACGCACTTCGCCGGGACCGGGCACCGGGTCCTCGCGCGGCTCAAACCGCAGTGGCGCGCCGGGCGTTTGCAGGACCATAGCGTGCATTTCGTCCGCTATCCTCACGCAAGCATGTGCGGTCTATCCGCAGCGAGCGGGTCATGCCTGATACCCGTCAATCGAGCCCGCCCCAACTGTCTCTAACATGGCTACGTCGGCAGCGCAGCGCCAGCCACGGCGTTCTGTCATTTCTTGAGCGCATGGAACACAAAGGCGGGCTAGGCAGGCCGACACCTCCTGCTGAAGGAACGAACTACCCGCGCGCGCTCTCGGCCAACGCGCGCATGATGTCCTCCCGCGCGATGATCCCGACCAACCGCTGTTCGGCATCAAGCACGGGCAGACTCTTCATCCGGTGGTCCACCATTAGCTGCAGAACGCGAGTCAGTTTCGTTGCCGGATCGACATAGATGAATTCCGGCGTCATCACATCCGCCACCATCCGCGACAACAGGTCATCATAGGCCGGAACCATGCGGCCGGGGTTGAACGCAAAGCATTTCAGGAAATCGAAGTTGCTCACGACGCCGATAATGTCACCATTGTCGCGCACCGGATAGCAGTTGAAGTCGTCGGCCTCGAACATCCTGTGCAGCTCGCGCATGGTGGTGTCGCGCGTAACCGTCTTTACCTCGCGCGTCATGTATTGCCCGGCAGTCGCTTCGAGAAATCTATGCACGGGAAGCCCTCGCCATTGTAGATCCTTAACGGGATAGGAACGCGCATCGGCGTGATTCAGTTGCAAGGTGGCGCGTGACGCCGCCGAGCATCCATTCGCGGAATCGCGAGTGACCGTAGGCGCCGGCGATCACGGCACCCGCCCCGACATTGGCCGCGATCCTGTCGAGCTGTTCGGTCACGCCGCTGGCCGTCTCCGGAACGACCTTGTGCGCCGCGACGCCGTGACCGCGCAACCACGCCGCCACGTCGGCAACATGCAGGAGCGCATCCTCACGACGGCCATCCCGCTCGGGAATTTCCGCAATCGTGACTTCCGTTGCGGCAGCCAGGATCGGCAGTGCGTCGAATACGGCCCGGCGCGCTTCCCGCACGTCCTTCCAGGCGATGAGAACGCTTCTTAGATCGAGCCATTGCACTGTGGGCGGCACCACGATGAGCGGTCGACCGGCCTGCATCACCAGATCGCTGGGATCGGGAGCGACGCTCGGGTCCACCGGGGTCTCCGAGAGGGCGCCAATCACGATGATATCGGCGGCTCTCGCCTGCTCCAACAAGTAGGGCACCGGCAACGTCCGCGCGGAGCGCCACTCCACCGACGTTGCCCGCCTCTCGACCGACGCGCGAAACTCGACTTCGAGTTCGGACAGGCGGTTCTCAATGGCGACGGCCTCCTCATCAAGGAGCTTTTGCGCAAAGTTCCCATCGGCGAAATAGATTGGCGGTCTGATGTCCGAGGCGGCAACGCCGATGATCCGCGCCCCGAATCGCTCGGCGAAATCGCCCGCCACCCTGAGGCAGGCATCGTTGGGCCGGCCCTGCGCCAGACCGACCATGACGGTTTTGTAGTCCATGACCTGCTCCACGCCGTCGGGCGAAACGCCGTATCAGCCCTGCCCACACAGCGACATCCTAGAGGTCCGCCCAGGTTCGAAGCTGACCTAGATCAAGAATCGCCCGCGGCTAGTCCCTGCATCTGCCTCTCGCAGCAGAGTACGGAGGCCGGCGAACAAAAAATGCTGAATTACTTTTTGATATCAAATAGATGCAGGCGATTTATAATTTCATCTCACCGCTGTTTCCCACGTTCGGTTTAATGCGGTATCTGATAAGCAAGAGCAGCCCAGAAGGCGAAACATGTTCTACGCCGACCAGCCCTTTCGAGATCAAGAGCTACTCGACCACCATGCGCGCAGCGGTGCCGAAGGATCGGGCGTCGGCGCCTGGGATCTCGAGTTGTCGACCCGGAAGTTGAACTGGTCCAGCGCTACGCGGAAGCTGTTCGGCGTCGAGCCGGATGCGCCGGTCGACTACGATCTCTTTCTTTCCCTGCTCGATGTGCAGGATCGCGATCGTACGGCAAAGGCCGTGCAACAGTCGATCGATACCGGCTGCAGTTTCGACATTCAGTACCGGGTGAACCGAAATTCGGACGAGGGCCACTGGGTGCGCGCGCTTGGCACGACGATCCGTGGCGCCGATGGCGCTCCTGCACGGCTCAGCGGCATTATGCTCGACATCAACCGAGAGAAGCGCCTCGAGGATACGGTAAGAATGCGCGAGAGGCACTTTCGCTCGATTCTGGACACGATTCCCGATGCGATGATCGTGATCGACGAGCATGGAATCATGCAGTTTTTCTCCAGCGCCGCCGAGCGTCAGTTCGGTTATCCCGAACCCGAGGCGATCGGAAAAAACATCAGCGAGCTGATGCCGGAACCGGACCGCAGCCGTCACGACGCCTATATCGCGCGCTACCTGAAGACGGGCGAACGGCGCATCATCGGCATCGGGCGTATCGTCACCGGGATGCGCAAGGACGGCACGACATTCCCGATGCATCTCACCATCGGCGAGATGCATTCGGGTGGGAAGCCCTTCTTTACGGGCTTCGTTCGCGATCTCACCGAACAGCAACAAACCCAGGCGCGGTTGCAGGAGTTGCAATCCGAACTGGTCCATGTCTCCCGTCTGAGCGCGATGGGCGAAATGGCTTCCGCGCTGGCCCACGAACTCAATCAGCCGCTGTCGGCTATCAGCAACTACATGAAAGGGTCGCGCCGCCTGCTGGCGGCCAGCAACGACGCCAACGCGCCGAAGATCGAAGCGGCGCTCGATCGCGCCGCTGAGCAGGCGATCCGCGCCGGCGACATCATCCGACGATTGCGCGACTTCGTCGCCCGCGATGCTTCCGAGAAGCGCGTCGAGAGTCTTTCAAAGATGATCGAGGAGGCCGGCGCGCTCGGGCTCACCGGCGCCCGCGAACAAGGCGTGTTTTTGCGCTTCAACCTGGACCCGACCTGCGACCTGGTGCTTGCCGACAGGGTCCAGATTCAGCAGGTCCTGGTCAACCTGTTTCGCAATGCGCTGGAAGCGATGGGCACCTCGACGCACCGTGAGCTGATTGCCTCAAACACCAAGGCTGCAGATGATATGATCGAAATTTCCGTTTCCGACACGGGAACAGGGTTCGCCGGCGACGCGCATACGCACCTGTTCCAGCCATTTTTCACGACCAAGGAGACCGGCATGGGCGTCGGCCTTTCCATCAGTCGCACCATCATCGAAACCCACGGCGGCCGGATGTGGGCCGAAACCAACAGATCCGGTGGCGCGACCTTTCGCTTCACGCTGCCCGCTGCGCACGCCAAGGATATGACCGATGCCGCCGAGCGCTAAAGTTTATGTCATCGACGACGATCCAGCGATGCGCGACTCGCTGGATTTCCTGCTGGGCTCGGCCGGCTTCAGCGTGCGTCTTTTCGAGTCTGCGCAGGCTTTCCTGAACGAGGTTGCGAACCTGGAGGTCGGCTGTGTGGTTACCGACGTGCGCATGCCCGGTATCGACGGCATGGAATTGCTGCGCCAACTGAATTGGGGCCCGCGAAAACTCCCCGTGATCGTCATGACCGGCCATGGCGATGTGCCCCTCGCCGTCGAAGCGATGAAGCTTGGCGCACTCGATTTTCTCGAAAAACCGTTCGAGGACGACCGGCTGATCAGTATGGTCGAGACCGCGCTCGCGGAGAGCGAAAGCGGTTCGAAAAGCGAGGCGTTGTCGGCCGACATGGCTGCCCGCGTTGCCAGCCTTACCCAGCGCGAACGCCAGGTGATGCAGGGACTCGTGACGGGGCAATCGAACAAGGCAATCGCCCGGGAATACGATATCAGCCCACGCACGGTGGAGGTTTATCGGGCGAACGTGATGACCAAGATGCAGGCCGGTAACCTTTCCGAGCTGGTGCGCTTTGCAATCCGCGCCGGGATCGTCGACGATTGAGGCAAGTCAATTCGGGCACTGGGAAAACGCCTATTTTGTCGGCATGACAGACACCCAAACCAGCGCCGCCAGTGAAACCGAAGTCGGCATTCTGCCCCGAAAATCGATGATTTATATCGTCGATGACGATTACGATGTTCGGACATCGCTGCGATTTCTGCTCGAGACCGAGGGTTTTGACGTCCGCACGTTCCGCAGCGGGATCGCTTTACTCGGATCTCCCACCCGAAACCGCGCGGATTGTCTTGTCGTGGACTACAAGATGGCGCAACTCGACGGTCTGGAACTGGCTATCCGGCTGCGACGGCTTCACGTTTCCACCCCGATCATTCTGATCACAGGCTATCCGGACGAAAACATCCTGGCCAAGGCCAGTTCGGCCGGAGTGCGTCAGGTGCTTCTGAAACCTAACCTGGAGGACAGTCTGATCGACTGCGTTCGAAACGCGATCGATACGCCGAATGCAACGGGCCAGCCCTGAAAGCACCGGCAGGCTCACCTCCGTAAAAGCCCGTAAGGGCTCCTCCCTAGGATATCGACCCAAATATCGGGCAGCCGAACTTCCGGATACATCAAGGCCATCCCGCATCGAGGAGATGGCAAATGCTCACCCAGACGATCACCGCTCCGGCAGTCCCGACAACCACGGTCTTCCCCGTCCCCCAAGGTGTTCCGGCCGTCGACCAGTTCAACGCGATCGCGACTTGCGCGGGTGTGATCGCCAGCGAATTTTCCTACCGGAAGGACGAGGAAATCTACGGTGAGGGCGAGCCATCCGAATATGTCTACCAGGTAATCCGAGGGGCGGTTCGCACCTACAAGCTTCTCAACGACGGACGGCGCCAGATCGGCGCGTTCCATCTGCCCGGCGACGTGTTCGGCCTCGATGCCGGTTCGACCCACCGCCTGACGGCTGAAGCGATCGCCGATACCACGGTCCGCCTGGTGAAGCGCCGCAGCCTGGAAGCCGCCGCGGGATCGAACGTCCAGGTCGCTCGTAGCCTCTGGATCATGACGGCAAGCGACCTCCGGCACGCCGAAGATCACATGCTGCTTCTGGGCCGCAAGACCGCAATGGAAAAAGTTGCTACCTTCCTCCTGGAAATGGACCGTCGGCTCACCAGGACCGGCATGATGGCCTTGCCAATGTGCCGCCGCGACATCGGCGACTATCTCGGCCTGACGCTGGAAACCGTTTCGCGGGCGCTTTCGCAGCTCAGCGACCAGGGCCTCCTGGTGTTTTCGAGCGCACGTCAAATCGTGCTGCGCAACCGCCAGCGGCTGGCGGACATGGACGCCTGAGAGTGAGCTACACGACAGGATAGCGGAAGAACGGGAGTGCAAGATGAAAAATTATCGCGTCTCCTTCTACAAATATCTCTGTAACTCCGACGGCCACAGCTTCAAATGTCTGCAGCGTCAGGTCGACGTCCAGTCGGATGGATCATCCCAGGCGCTGGTGTTGGCAGAGCGGTTGGTCGATAACGAGCGCCTCGATGCCGATTGCGTCGAGGTCATGCACCTCGCCAGTCATCACGAGTTCGAACATTCGGCGGGCCATTCGCCCGTTCCTGCCGACACACATGGAATCGCGCCGCGGAATGAAATGACCTCGACTTGAATTGGCCGCGCGGTCGGCTTCCGGCGTATCGGCAATTTGATCCAGGTCTAATTTGATCCAGGTCAATGCGAAGGCACCCAGCGAGTGGAATATGCCTCTACATGATGCCCGACAATGATGTCCGCATCATGCGGCGATCTCGCCGTTTTCTCCTAAGACTGCCCCCGCCGGTCGTAAAGGCCGGATTGCGGGGCATTTTTATTGATGCCCGCAAATCGATCTATCGATTGGATCTCGCCTCCAATTTTCGCACGGCCTTGAAGCCGTGCGAGGCCGCCTGCAGCGCCTCGTCGATGTCGGATGCGCGATGCGCCGAGGACAGGAACATGTTGTGCTGGGGATGAAAGAACGCGCCGTGGCGGAGCGCGACCGAACAGAACACCCTACCCTTGCGTACTTCCGGGTCAGCCTCGAACAGCATCAGCGGCATTTGCGGCGGGCCGCTTTGGCGGATCGCGATGCCGTACTCGTTCGCCAACGATGCCAATCCCTCGCGCAGCCTCATGCCCATCGCACGAATATGCGAGGGCACATCCGCCTCGCGCGCGATCCGTAGCGTCGTTCGCGCTGCCGCCATCGCCACCGTGCCGCACCAGAACGACCCGGTAACGAATACCTTGGTGGCGGCTTCGCGGAAGCGGTCGTTGCCGGTAACGGCGGCCAGCGCGTAGCCGTTGGCGATCGCCTTGCTCCAGGCGCACAGGTCCGGACGCACGCCGAACGCTTCCCAGCTTCCCCTGGTATCGAGACGCAGGCCGGCCCGCACTTCGTCGATGATCAAAGCGGCGTCGGCCGCGTCGCATGCCGCCCGCGTGGCCGCCGCGAATTCCTTCGTCGGCAGTTCGAGATCGCGCCCCATGTCGTGGCGGAAAGCCGTCACCAGAACCGCAGCGAGGTCCTTGCCCGCTTCCTCGACCGCCGCTCGCAGGCTCTGCACGTCATTGTACTCGAAGTGCACCAGATGCGCGCGGTCCTCGGCGGTCACGCCGGCAACGCTCGGCGAGCACCATGGCAGCGCGCCATGATAGCTGCCACGCGCGACGAGTACCTTGCGGCGTCCGGTACCGGCACGGGCGATCGTCACGCAGCATGTGGTCGCATCGCCGCCGTTCTTCTGAAACATCGCCCAATCAGCATGCGGCAGCATGGCGACGAGATCCTCGGCAAGCTCCACCATGACCTCGCCCGGGCCGTTCAAACAGTCGCCTTTGGCGGCCTGCGCCTCAGCCGCCGCCTGAACTTCGGGATGCCGGTGGCCAAGCAGAATGGGGCCCCAACTGCACATGAAGTCGATGTATTCGCGCCCGTCGACGTCGCGCACGCGGCAGCCCTCCGCGGAGGCGAAGAATTGCGGATAGCCTTCCGGGAGCCGCGCGGCATTCAGGTGGCCCCACATGCCGCCGGGAACGACCCGCTTGGCCCGCGCCCGCAACATGGCATCCGCTGTCTGCGTTTCGCTCGACAGCATCGTGTGCTCGGTCATGACATTCTCGTCGTCTGCAGAGTTCGCCTTGTGCTTCCTGCCGCCTATGATTGGATCGCGATCAATTCACGGTCAACTGCGATCCAGTTGGATGGCCTTTGGCGGGCGAAACCGTTAGAATGGGCGATAGGCCGCGAGCCTTGCTCGCTCGCCGTTCGTCAATCCGTTTCGGAGTAACCGTTGAACGTTCGCTACCGCATTGCCGTCGCCGTCCTCCTCGCGTTTGCGTCGCCGGCGGTCCCGGGCGCCGCCATCGCACAAAGCGCAATTGCCGCAGCAGTTGGCAAACCGGGGTCGCTGCCGGACATTGCAATCGGATCTGAGAAAGCACCAATCACCATCACCGAATATTCGTCGATGAGCTGCCCGCATTGCGCAGCCTTCGGCCAGAATGTGTTCCCGATGCTGCGGTCGAAATATATCGATACCGGCAAGGTACGTTTCGTGTTCCGCGAATTTCCGCTCGACATCAAGGCCGCTGCAGCTTCGATACTCGCGCGCTGCATTGGCAAAGGCGATTCCGAAAAATACCTCGGCGCCGTCGAAATGTTGTTCAAGCTGCAGGATCGCCTGATGGCGCAGACCAAGGATACGCTGATCTATGTCGGGAAGCAGCACGGTATGAGCGAGCAGGACGTCAAGACCTGCGAGGAAGATCAGACACAGTTCGACAAGCTGAACGCCGACCAGCAGTACGCCCATCGAGAACTGAAGGTCACATCAACACCGACGTTCTTCCTCAACGGCGTGCGGCTGCAGGGCTCGATGTCGTTCGAGGAGCTGGAAGAACGGCTCAAGCCGCTGCTGAAGAAGTAACGCTCGCCGGCCATCGCAATAACCCCTTGTCCGGCGTCGTGGCCTCGCCGATGATGACCCCAACAAACATATTGGGGAGAGCGCCATGGCCACGGTTTTGCGGGTCTTGTTGGCAACCGCGTGGTTGCTGTCCGGCGTCCTGGCGTCCTCGGCGCAAAACTATCCAAGCAAGCCGGTGCGCGTCGTGGTTGGCTTCCCAGCGGGCGGACCAACCGATGCCATCGCCCGCATCGTGGCGCAGAAGCTCACCGACCATCTCGGCCAGCAGTTCTTTGTCGAGAACATCGGCGGCGCCGGTGGCAATACCGCAGCCGGCCAGGTCGCGCGCGTGACGCCGGACGGCTACACCATCATGGTGGTCAGCACCGGATTCGTCGTCAACCCTAGCCTCTACGCCAAGGTGCCATACGATCCGGTGAAGGATTTCGCGCCGGTGACGCTGGTCGCGGTTTCGCCGAATGTCGTCGTGGTCAACCCGCAAGTGCCGGCCAAAACGTTGCCGGAACTGGTGCAGCTCGTCAGGGACAATCCCGGCAAATACAGCTTTGCCGGCCCCGGCGTCGGATCGACACCGCATCTGGGTGGCGAGCTGTTCCGGTTGGCTTTCAAGCTTGACCTCGTCCACGTCCCGTTCACGGGCGCTGCCCCGGCCATTCAGGCGACCATCGGGGGGCACACGCCGATCGCCTTTACCGCGCTGCCGCCTGCCCTCTCGGCGGTGCAGAGCGGACAATTGCGCGCGGTTGGTGTGGCTTCGACCGAACGGGCCCCGGGCCTGCCTGACGTACCGACCTTCGCCGAGCAGGGCATCAAGGATCAGGAGGCCGACACACTCACCGGGATCGTCGCCCCCGCAGGGACGCCGAAAGAAATCGTCGATCTGCTTCATCGCGAGATCGCCAGGATTGTCGCACAGCCGGACGTGAAGGAACGCCTCACGACGCTCGGCTTCAAGGCGATCGCGAATACACCAGATCAGTTCGGCGCGCGCATCATGCTGGAGATGGATAAGTGGGGCAAGGTGGTACGCGATGCAAAGCTGCGGATCGAGTAATCTGCTCAGCGCGTCCCGTTCGGCGTCGGCCGATCCATGACCGCGTCCACCATCCTGATGAAGGTCAAGCCGATACGGTTCTTCTGGATCCATGCTACCCGGCACTCGTGCACGATCGATGGATCCTTTGCCATCACCAGGCGAAAGCGCTGCGGGACGAAGGCCGGATTGTCGACATCGATCGCGGCGCCCTCGGGTGAGATGTTCCGAACTACGCAGCGCATCACGGAGCCACCCGACGAAACATAGGCAGACTCCTCCGTCTCCGTTCGCGGAAATTTTCGTCGCTCTTCCATCCCGTCCGTCCCATCCCGGATCGATTCCGGCCAAACCGAAAGGCTAGCGCAAAACCTTAAACAAGTCGGACGCGTTCCACTCGATTGTTGGCCCCATTGTGCAGAGCGGCACGAAATCCCAATCGCCTATGCGCAGGTGTGCTCCGCGTCGCTATGGACTTGCCGATCGCGGCGATGGCGCGATAGCCTTATCTACTGATCACTATCTACTGGTCACTGGCACGCGAACGCGACGAACCGGCAGGCTGGCCTTGAATACACCGATCGCAAACTCTGCCGATCTTGCGGGCGACCGGGCGGTGATCGCCCGGGCCGAGGCCATACGGTCTGATGTCGCTGCGGCTTCCGACGACATCGAGGCCGCGCGGCGGCTGCCGCCCACGCTGCTCGACAAGCTGCACGACGCGCAACTGTTCCGTCTGTTGCTGCCCCGCTCGACCAATGGGATCGAAACCGATCCCGTGACTTTCTTCCACGTCATCGAAGCCATTGCCAAGGCCGATGCTTCCACCGCCTGGTGTCTCAGCCAGGCCGGCGGTTGCGCGATGTCGGCGGCCTATCTCGATCTGCCGGTGGCGCAGGCGATCTTCGGCGATCCGCGCGCCGTATTGGCGTGGGGCCCCGGCCCCAGGGTTCGCGCGGTCGAATGCGACGGCGGCTACCGGGTGACCGGCGTCTGGTCCTTTGCATCCGGCGGCCGGCATGCGACCTGGCTCGGCGCGCACTGCCCGATCTATGCGGCCGACGGTTCGCCCAGATACGACTCCAATGGAGGCCCGCTCGAGCGCACCATGCTGGTACGCGCCGAAGACGTCGAGTGGACCGACATCTGGAACACCGTGGGCCTGCGCGGCACCGCCAGCGACCAGTTCGCGCTCAACGACTTCTTCGTGCGCGCCGACCATTCGATTACGCGTGAGTTCGACCGGGAATGCCGCGAGCGCGGCCCGCTCTACCGCATGAGCAACCACACCTGCTATCAGGTCGGCTTTGCCGGTGTCGCCTGCGGCATCGCCCGCACTGCCCTCGACAACTTCGTCGATACGATGCGCAACAAGGTGCCGCGTGGCGCGAGGACCTCGTTGCGGGATAACGCCGTGGTCCAGTGCAACCTCGCCCAGGCGGAAGTCAACCTCCGCGCCGCGCGGGGCTACGTGCTGCAATCGATGGCCGACACCTGGAAGGATCTCACCGCGGGCGCCACCATCACGGTCGCGCAGCGCATGAACATCCGCATGGCCTCGACCCATGCCATCCACAAGGCGCGCGAGGCGGTCGACTTTGCCTACAACGCCGCTGGCGCCACCGCGATCTTCGAAAACCATCCGCTGGAGCGGCGGTTCCGCGACATCCATACCGTGACCCAGCAGTTGCAAGGCCAGCTCAGGCATTTTGAAACCGTCGGCGCCTGGATGATGGGCGTCGATACGGACCTTAGCTTTGTTTAGGGAGAGCGACCATGGGACTTGGCGGACTGCAGCATTACACCATCGAACCCGCCGATCTCGAGCGCACCAAGGATTTCTATTGCGATGTACTCGGGTTGGAAAACGGCGATCGCCCGCCGCTCGATTTCCCCGGCTATTGGCTCTATTCCGGCGGCACGGCCACGGTGCATCTGATGGGCACGCGCAAGCCGCGTGAGGGCATCGTCGTCCGTGGTACCGAGAAGAAGTACGAAGATACCGGCCGGCTTGACCATATCGCCTTTGCCGCCACCGATGTCGAGGGCATGCGCAAGCGGCTGCAGTCGAAAGGCGTCAAATTCCGCGAGAGCGTCGTGCCGCGCACCGGCGACATCCAGTTCTTTCTCTACGATCCCGATGGCGTCGGCGTGGAGCTGAACTTTCCGAAAACCTAAGGCGTGCGCCCACTTGGGTCCGGGTCCAATTGGCTGAGTGTGCCTATCGAACGAGCAAAACACAGCAGCGCCAAAGCGGCACGTGATGTTGGGGTGCAACACTACCGATGAAAGACTGAAGTTCCCGACAACGCCGCAAGTCAGCCACGACTAAGGCGCGAGTTGGTCCGGTTTTCTTCATCATTGCAATGAAATTGGAGGAGCCGCGCCGCTGCGGCAGAATAGCCGGGTGCCGCGCCTTTCAACCTACCCCAGGGCTCGCGTACCCGGCTGTTCGTCCGGCGAAGCCGGCTAGTCGAGCCCGCGCTCGTGGCTCAGGTTGACCATTTCCTGAATGAAGATCGCCTTTTGCTTATCGTTCAGGGTGGCAAATAGCGGCTCGGCGGCATCGGCCACGTTGCGCTGATCGACGGCGCGATCATTGAGAAATTGAGCCTCGTTGCGCATCTGCTCGATGATGTCGTCGGGGGGATCGCGTTTGGCGCGTGCAACGCGCAGGTTGAGCCGGTCGGCGCCGTTATGACCGAGATAGTGCATCGCACTGTTGAACGCGGCCCAATGCTTCTCCTGCTCCGGCGTGAGGTCCAGCTCCTTCTTGATCCGCTCGATATTGGCGTCGCTGTTGGCGACGATCTGTTCGGCCGTCAATTGCGGTGCGCCGGTCTGGGTGAGGACGGCCGGCTGCTGCGGTGGTTGCTGCTTTGCGGTCTTCGTCGCCTTGGACCCCTTCGAAGGCTTCGCGGTATCACCTTGCTTGGCGGTATCACCTTGCTTGGAAGGCTCGCCCTGCTTGGAATCCTTCGCCGTCGGTGCCTGCCCGCCCTTGTTGTTATTGTTGCCTCCGGTCAGGACGCCGGTGACACCGGTGACCACGCCGACGACGCCGCCGATCGCGCCGCCCAGCACGCCTCCGACCGGACCGGCAGCCTTGTTGCCCTCGCGCGCCCCTTGTTGCACGCCCTGCACCAGCCCCTGCGCGTTCGCGGTCGCACACGTGCCAAGAGCCAGCGCGACGATGGCGCCAAGTACAAAACACCAGCGCGACGGCGTCGGCGCAAACTGCTGAGGACGTGTCATTGTCGGGTCTCCATGGTCCGATCGAGAAATGTGCCACGCGCAATCGCCAAGGCGCGCGAGAATCTCTCTTTGCCTAAACTATCGTTTCCGCCCCAAACTCGTCCACCGCTGCGCCGGACGGTTCCCCGGCAGGAGACAGCTTCCGGGCAGGGAGTTACACGCACCGTCAATTGACTGCAGCGCAATTGCGCCCCTGCCCGGACGCAAAGTGTGCGGCGCAATATTGCCGTGTCGATTATTGACGATGCCGACGACACAACATCGTCTCTCCCGCGGCCCGGAATTTCCACGCAACGTTAGTTCAATGACGGCCGCCGCTGTGTTTTCTCGACAGATGCAAACAATTCTGGTCTGATCCGATTACAAAATCTCCGCTGGCGGCCGCCTCGATGCGACTCCCCTCCAGACGGGGAAGAATAATAAGAAGCAAAATCTGGCTCAGCAAAGAGGAAACGCTATGTCACGCAGGAAGCTTTCTCGCCGACAATTCGTTGCTGCGACAGCGCTATCATCCGCAGCGCTCATCACCGCGCCCTATGTGCGCGGCGCCTATGCCGCCGGTAAGCTATCGATCGGTTTCTGGGACCACTGGGTTCCCGGCGCCAACAAGGCCTCAACAGATATCGTCAATGCCTGGGCGGAAAAGGAGAAGGTCGAGGTTCAGATCGACTACATCCCGAGCCAGGGCAACAAGCTCCTGCTCACCATCGCGGCCGAAGCGCAGGCGAAATCCGGTCACGACATTCTCGCGATGCCGACTTGGTGGCCGCATGCGCAGGCCGAACTGCTGGAGCCCATGAATGACGTCATGGAAGGCCTCATCAAGCAGAACGGCGAACCCAACGGCACCGTAAAATATCTTGGCCAATCCAAGGGCAAGTGGCTTGCGGTACCCGGGAGCATCGGCAGCCAGATCAAGGGCCCCTGCTCGCGCATCGACCTGATGAAACAGCATGCCGGCATCGACATTCAGGCATTGTATCCGGCAGGCAGCCCGCCGAAGGCCGACAGTTGGACCCTGGACACCTTCCTGAAGGCTGCGGAAGCTTGCCAGAAGGGCGGCGTTCCCTTCGGCATCGGCCTCGGCGAGACCAGCGACAATGTCGATACGGCAGGCGCTATCTTCCAGTCGTTCGGCGCAGCCCTTGTCGACGAGAAGGGCAACCTCACCGTCAAGACCGACGCGGTGCGCCAGGCACTCGAGTTCTACAAGAAGCTGATCTCCTTCCTGCCGCCGGACGTCGGAGCTTGGGATGATGCCTCCAACAACAAATGGTTGGTCTCCGGCAGGGGTGCTTTGATCATGAACCCTCCGAGCGCCTGGGCAGTCGCCAAGCGCGACGCGCCGCAGGTCGCCGAGCAGTGCTGGACCCACGGCTTTCCGGCGGGGCCGAAGGGCCGCTTCGCACCTTATTTGCCCTATTTCTGGGGCACCTGGTCGTTCTCCAAGAACAAGGAAGCGGCCAAGAAAGTGCTCAACGCGCTTTCGCAGCCGGATGCGATCGAGAAAATGTGCGTGGCGAGCGGCGGTTACGACCTGCCCTGCTACGAGAAGCTCACCACGCTGAAGGTCTGGCAGGAGGAAGTGCCGCCGAAGGGCACGCTCTACCACTACCCGAACCCGCATAACCATCAGACGCTCTCGATCGCTGCGGCACCCGCCCCGCCGAAGATCGCCCAGCAGATCTATGTGCAGGCGACCCTGACCAAGATGTGCCTGCGCTATCACAAGGGCGAGCCGATGGAGAAGGTGCTCGCCTGGGCCGAAGGCGAGTGCGAAGGCTTCATGCGAAGCTGACGGACGGGGATACCCTGGCGGCCTGCCTGATCGCAGGCTGCCATTCCCTATCTTCAATCGTACGCCCGGCGAAGCCGACAGAAACGTTATAGGGATGAAAACGCACCATGGCTGACGTCGTATTGCAGCCGAACCGGGCTGCCGCGCAAGCCGCGCGCAAACGCTCCAGCTTGCACAATGCGCTCAGGCGCAAGTCGACTGTAGCATTCTTGATGACTCTGCCGCTGCTTCTGCTGATCGCCACTCTCGTCATCTATCCGGCCTTCTATGCGCTGCACCTGGCGACGTTGAATAAGTCGATGCAACGTTTCGTCGGGCTCAGCAATTTCGAATTCCTGTTCAGGCGCGAGACGTTCTGGCTCGTCGTGAAGCAGTCCTGCATCTTCGCGATCACGGCCGTCATCTTCAAGGCGGTGCTCGGCTTCATCATTGCGCATTTCGTTCACAACATACCGGCCAAGGGCCAGCGCAAATGGCGCGGCATGCTGCTGGTGCCGTGGGTGATCCCCCCGGCGATGAGCACACTGGCCTGGCTCTGGTTATTTGACCCCTCCTACAGCGCGTTCAACTACACGCTCTCCTTCTTCGGCATCGGGCCGATCCCGTGGACCGGCGATCCGATGTGGGCGCGCTTCTCGGTCATTCTCGTCAACATCTGGGTTGGCGCGCCGTTCTTCATGATCATGTATCTGGCGGCGCTGAAATCCGTGCCGGAACAGCTCTACGAAGCCGCCGCCATCGACGGCGCCAATTGGTGGCAGCGCATCTGGTACGTCACGCTGCCGATGATGCGAAACATCATCGCGATTACGACGCTGTTCTCGCTGATCGTGACGTTCGCCAATTTCGATATCGTGCGCATCCTGACCGCGGGCGGCCCGCTCGATCACACCCATATCTTCGCGACTTGGGCGTTCCGTGTCGGGATCGAGGGCAGCGATATACCGCTGGGCGCCAGCGTATCCCTCTTCATGGTGCCGATCCTGGCGATCGCGGCGATCTTCATCCTGCGCGACGTCAACAAACGCGGGAATGAAGCCTGATGACAACGGTGACAGTCGACAAGGCAGCGCCGACCCGCAAGGTCAAGTACGGCAGCATGAGCCGCGACCGCGCCTGGGCGCTGCGCTGGTCCTATTTCTTCCTGGTGATCTTCGCGATCTTCTTCCTGACGCCGCCGATCTACATGTTCATCACCTCGCTGAAGAGCAGCGCGGAGATTTCGGCTGCGACCAATCCGTGGTGGGTGTTCCATCCGACTCCGGAGAACTACATCGCGCTGCTGACATCGAACCAGTTTCTGCGCTTCTTCTGGAACTCGGCGATCGTATCGATCTTCGTCGTCACCATCACCATGCTGATATCGGTACCTGCGGCCTTTGCGCTGTCGAGGATGCGGTTCTGGGGTTCGGCGACGCTCGCGACCGGCGTGTTCCTGACCTATCTCATTCCCGAGACACTGCTGTTCATTCCGCTGTTCAAGATGTTCGCGGTGATCGGCGATTGGACCGGCATCCAGCTCATCAACAGATGGTACGTGCTGCTTATTCTCTATCCGACGCTCACGGTGCCGTTCTGCACGTGGATCATGATCGGCTACTTCGCCTCGATCCCGAAGGAGCTGGATGAAGCCGCCGTCATCGACGGCGCGTCCTGGATCCAGACGCTGACGCGGATATTCATTCCGGTTGCCTTTCCCGGCATCATTGCGGCGACCATCTTCGCCTTCACGGTGTCATGGGCGCAATTCCTCTATCCACTGGTGTTCACGACGTCGACCGACCAACTCGTCATGCCGGTCGGCATCATCACCTCGCTGATCAGGGGCGACGTGTTCAACTGGGGGCAGATCATGACCGGCGCCCTGCTCGGCGCGGCGCCGCCGCTCATCATCTACGCGTTCCTGATGGACTATTACATTGCCGGCCTGACCGCCGGTGCGACAAAGGGTTGATCTCATGGCTGACGTAACGCTGCGTAAGGTTGTGAAGCGCTATGACGAGGTCGAGGCGGTGCGCGGCATCGACCTCGACATTGCGGACCATGAGTTCGTGGTGCTGGTCGGACCATCGGGCTGCGGAAAGTCGACAACGCTGCGGATGATCGCCGGCCTGGAAGATATCTCCGACGGAGACATCATGATCGGCGGCGACATCGTCAACGACGTGCCGCCGAAGGATCGCGATATCGCGATGGTGTTCCAGAACTACGCGCTCTATCCGCACATGACGGTCGCGGAGAACATGTCGTTCGGATTGCGGCTGAAGCGTTACCCGAAGGCCGAGATCAAGAGCCGCATCGACGAGGCTGCGCGCATGCTCGACATCGTCGAACTGGTCGACCGCAAGCCGAAGCAATTGTCCGGCGGCCAGCGCCAGCGCGTCGCCATGGGCCGCGCTATCGTGCGTAACCCAAAGGTGTTTCTGTTCGACGAGCCGTTGTCCAACCTCGACGCCAAGCTGCGCGTGCAGATGCGGATCGAGATCAAGAAGGTGCACCAGAAGGTCCGCACCACGACGGTCTACGTGACCCACGACCAGGTGGAGGCGATGACGCTGGCCGACCGCGTGGTGGTGATGAACCATGGCCGGATCGAGCAGATCGGCACGCCGAACGAGCTCTATCACAAGCCGGCGACGAAATTCGTCGCCAGCTTCATCGGCTCCCCGGCGATGAATTTCATTCCGTGCCGGCTGGAGGATCTCGCCGGCAAGTTGCACATCCGGTTGACCGACCGCATCGCCTTCCCGCTGCCGCCGGCCCGCGCCGCCCGCTATCAGGGCATTCCGCGCACTGACAAATTGCTGCTGGGGCTGCGGCCCGAGCATATCACAGAGGCTCGGCCGCATCTTTCACCCGGCGTGGAGGCCTTCGACACCGTGCTCGACGTCACCGAGCCGATGGGAATGGAGACGCTGATCTATTTTACGCTGGAGGGCTCGCAGGTCTGCGGCCGGGTCAACCCCAATGCCGGCGCGCAGGATGGCGCCCCCCTCCGATTGGCTGTGGACCTCAACAATATGCACCTGCTAAACGAGGTGACTGGCGTCGTCCTTTGACGGCGCAATTGCGTGACCTAAGGGCAGGAAATGACTACCAACAAGAAGAAAATCTTCATTACGGAATCGATGTCGCAGCAGGGAAGAGCGCTGCTTCACGCGCGAGAAGACATCGAACTCGTCGAATTTCCCAACATGATTTCGCAGAAGGATTTCGAAGCCAAGCTGAAGGAGCATGCGCCGGTGCACGGTGTCGCCCTTGGCGCTACCCGCTTCGGCGAGCCCGAGTTGGAAGCCTCGAAAGACATGCTGGTCGTCACCCGGATCGGTGTCGGATTCGACGCCGTCGACGTCCCCGCGCTGAGCCGCCGCAAGGTGCCGCTGATGGTGGCGGGGACCGCCAATTCGCCGTCGGTTGCCGAACACGCGCTGTTCATGATGCTCACGCTCGCCAAGCGCGCAACGGAAATGCATTCGCTGGTCAGGGACGACAGATGGGCTGATAGGCTCGGGATGCTGCCCTACGACCTCTTCGGCAAGACCGTCCTGATCGTCGGTTTCGGACGCATCGGCACGCGCACCGCCAAGCGCTGCCTTGCGATGGAAATGAACGTCCTGGTTTTCGATCCCTATAAGCTCCCCGCCGACATTAAGGCCGCCGGTTGCGAAGCGGTCGCCGACCTCAACGCGGCGCTGCCGCGCGCCGACTTCGTCAGCATCCATTGCCCCAAGAACCCGGAGACCGTCGGCATGTTCGATGCCGACAGGCTGAAGCGGATGCAGCCGACCGCCTATCTGATCAACACGGCGCGCGGCGGAATCGTCGACGAGGCCGCGCTGCACGCCGCCCTGGTGTCCGGCAAGCTTGCCGGCGCTGGCCTCGACGTTTTCGAGCAGGAGCCGCCGCCGGCCGGTCAGGCGTTGCTCGCCCTGCCGAACGTCATCATGGCGCCGCATGTCGCCGGCGTCACGGTGGAAGCCGTGGACCGAATGAGCGAGCAGACCGCCCGCAACATTCTGAGCGTATTGGACGGCGATCCCTTGCGCCAGAACGTGATCAATCAGGACGTGCTCGGCTAGATCGTCCGCAGCGAATGGCCCCAGGCATGGCCGGTGGTCTATCGGCCGGCCAGCAAGCGAGGTGTGTGCATGGCCTTCAAGGAATACGGCGATTACGACGCGGTCGGCCTTGCCGAACTGGTTCGGAAGAAGGAGGTCTCGGCCAAGGAATTGCTCGACGAGGCCATCGCTCGCACGGCAAAGGTCGACCCGCAGATCAATGCGGTGGTCGTCAAGCATTACGAGTATGCCGAGCGTCAGATCGAACACGGCCTGCCCGACGGTCCCTTTACCGGCGTGCCATTTCTGCTGAAGGACCTCGACCTCCTGGAGGGCACGCGCACGACCTCAGGGGCCACGATCCTGAAGGATTTCGTGGCTGACCACACCGGGACGCTGGCGCGGCGTTTCCTCGATACCGGCGTATCCATCTTCGGCAAGAGCTCCAGTCCCGAATTCGGCCTGATGCCGACGACGGAGTCGCGCCTGTTCGGGCCGACCCGCAATCCCTGGAATCTGGAACATTCTTCCGGCGGGTCGTCCGGCGGCGCCGCGGCGGCGGTTGCCGCTCGCATCCTTCCCGTCGCGCACGCCAGCGATGGCGGCGGCTCGATCCGCATCCCCGCCTCCGCTTCCGGCGTGTTCGGCCTGAAGCCGACCCGGGCGCGCAATCCGCTCGGTCCTGATCGCGGCGAAGGCTGGGGCGGATTCTCCTGTGGCCATGTCGTGAGCATCAGCGTGCGCGACAGCGCGGTGATGATGGACGCGATTCACGGGCCGGAGTCGTCGAGCCCCTATTTCGCGCCGCCGCCGGAGCGGCCGTTTTCGCAAGAAGTCGGCCGCGACCCGGGCAAGCTTCGTATCGCGTTCACCGATAAATCGCCGTATGGCGATACCATCGATCCGGAAATCGCGGCAGCCGTGCGTGAGATCGCAAGCCTTCTGGCGGGGCTCGGCCATCACGTCGAGGAACAGGCGCCAGCGCTTGCCGCCGATCCGGCCGCGGTCATGACCACTATCGTCGGCGGCAACACCGCACTGACGGTTCGTCTGATCGAGCAGCGGCTCGGGCGAGAGATGACGGATAATGATCTCGAGATATTGACGCTGGCGCATTCGCGCAACGCGAAAAGGACCTCGGCGACCGACTATGTGGCCGCCCAGCTCGCCGCCTTCCAGATTTCCCGCTCACTGGCGACCTTCTTCGAGAGCTGCGACGTCTTCCTGTGCCCGACCTTGTGCGCACCGCCGCTGCGCATCGGCGAACTCAACACCATGTCAAACGATCTGTCGCACGTTGCCCCGATCCTGCGCCGCTATATGCCCGGCACCTCCATGTTCAACATGTCCGGACAGCCGGCCATGTCGGTGCCGCTGGCCTGGAACAAGGCCGGGTTGCCGCTTGGCATGATGTTTTCGGCCAGGTTCGGCGACGAGGCCACTCTGTTCCGGCTAGCCGGTCAGCTCGAACAGGTCCGGCCCTGGAAGAACAAATTACCGCCGGTGCGCGCCTAGCTACGCCCCAAAAAAGCCACGGATTGACAAAGCCTGGCTTTATTCGGAAGCAAGGAAAGGGCCGTGGGCGGCGACGGACACTGATTCCGCAAACGGGCTCGATCCGGAGGCTGAATCGTGACCCAAAGCGACCCGACCGACAACGCCCTGGCGACCATCGCCAGCATCCTCGACCCGCCGGAAAGTCGTCGCCAACCCGCAAAGCCCGCGGGCGCAGAGCAGATGCTGGTGGCCCCTCCGCCCATCCCCACGCCTCCTCCGCCCATCGAGGCTCACGGCTATTGCAAGTTCGGGCCCGGCCCGATGACCGCTATCCGCTTCAAATGGACGGTCCGCCTCGACAATGGCGATTACTATGTCGACGAAACCATCGGGGAGAATTCCACACCGGTTGTCGCCGGGCCGATGTCGAGGGAAGCCGCGATCCAGATGGTCGACGATCGCGAAAGCGACGCGCGCCGGCGGTTCGAGCAATTGAAGGGCGAGATGACCGGGCGCAGCACCGCCAATCTGGCCCGCAAGGACAACGGCGAGGCGTAACTTCCGTCGTTGAGCGGGGCAAGCTGCGCATCGGCTGATGATGACGGACGCGTCGGGGACTCACTACCAACAGTAGCTATCCAGGATGGAAGCTTCAGAAAAAAGTTTATTCCGTCTGGTTCGATTGATGCTCGGTTGGACGAACGTGTTTTCCGAGGAAATTGACCGTCCATTGCGCGCAATTTAGACTGCCGCGGTCGAATTGAACCAAAGCCGCTAGTATACGACTTATAATTTTGAAAGTGATCTGGATCACGTTGAATGAAGCTGCCGCTGCGTAGTAGCTGCGGGAATCCGGATTCCCTGTTCAGGAGGTCGTCATAATGAAGAAGTGCCTCGCTATCGCCGCGCTCTTGCTGGCTGGCACCGTCACCGCTGCACAGGCGCAGTACACTTTCGAGTATGGCGGCCGCACCATTACGATCGATCCCGATCGCGGCACCGTTTCTATTCCGGGCGTCTACGACAATACCGGCAAGAAGACCAAACGCGCGCGTGGCGAGGAAGGCGATCTTGATCGTCCGACCAGGAAGGCTCCGCAGCAGGCAAAGACCGCGCCGCAGGCCGCCCCCGAGACTGCGCCAGCGCCGACCGCGCCGGCACCAGCGGAAGCCGCTGCCCCTGCGACCGCGCCGGCACCTGCGGCCCCTGCTCCGGCCGCTCCCGCCGCGGCAGCGGCAGCGCCGTCGAGCACGACAGCAGCCATTGCACCGGCTGACGCCCCCGCGCCTGCGTCGGCAGCGCCCGCTGCTCCCCCAGTGCAACAGAACGCCGCGCCGGCAGTCCCGTCAGCACCAGTTGCCGCGCCGGCGCCACCGCCGCCGCAACAGAAACAGGCCGCGGCTCCTGCAGCTTCGGCGGCGCCGCCTGCGAACTCACCGCTTGGCGTTTGGCTGACGGAGGAGAAGGAAGGCAAGGTGCGGATCGAACCATGCGGCCCCAATCTCTGCGGCTACTCCGTCGACAAAAA
The DNA here is from genome assembly GCF_001693485.1 of Bradyrhizobium sp. LMTR 3. Classification (GTDB taxonomy): domain Bacteria; phylum Pseudomonadota; class Alphaproteobacteria; order Rhizobiales; family Xanthobacteraceae; genus Bradyrhizobium. The sequence goes on along the minus strand of NZ_MAXC01000009.1, from coordinate 47,649 downwards.
GTCGAACCAGAACGGCGAGCAGGTCCTGATCAACATGAAGCCCGGCAAGGACAAGTGGAGCGGCCGGATTTTCGATCCGAACACCGGCAGCACCTACGATTCCACGATCGCGCTCAAGGGCACCGACAGTCTGCGCGTTCAGGGCTGCGCCTTCGGCGGCATGTTCTGCGGCGGCCAGACCTGGACCCGCGTCAACTGACTCGTCGCGCATTTTGACGACCGTGACGCTGTTGGACAGAGCCCTTCTTTGAGGTCTTGTCCCACGTCCCGCGCGTGATGACAGTCACGGTCGCCTTGGAACGGCTGTGGAACTATGGACGTGTCCAAACAACAGGGGCACGCCATGGGAAGTCTTAAATCTGCCGTCGCCGTTCCGCTGCTTGCCGTGTTGGCCACCACGACGCCATCCGCAGCCGCAACATTCGACGGCGACTGGAATGTGCAGATCACCTCGTCGAATGCCGCCTGCAGCAGCGGCGCGTCGGTCTCGATCGGCATCAACAATGGCCAGATCGCCTCCCACAACGCGGCTGTCACGGCTTCCGGCCGCGTAGCGGAGGCCGGCGCCATCCGCGTGACGCTTGCGAGCGGCATGAAGCGAGCCGTCGGCTCCGGCGTTCTCACGGGCACGTCAGGATCAGGCACATGGCGCGCAGCCCTGTGCTCCGGCACATGGACCGCGCAGCGGATGTGAAGCGGCAGGAACTCAGCCGACCTTTTGGGAATACTCCGCGTCGGTCACGTGCTCCATCCAGGTGACGTAGCTTCCGTCGAACGTTTCCTGCATGGCAATGTGCGTCATGCCGTTGGTTGGCGAAGCGCCGTGCCAATGCTTCTCGCCCGGCGGAATCCAGACGACGTCGCCGGGCCGGATTTCGCGGATCGGTCCGCCCTTGGCCTGCACGCGGCCAACGCCTGAAATCACGTACAGCGTCTGCCCCAGCGGATGCGTATGCCACGCGGTGCGTGCGCCCGGCTCGAACGAGACGCATGTCGAGACCAACCGCGCCGGCTGCTCCGTTGCGATGATCGGATCCTGCAGCACCGTGCCGGTGAAATAGTCCGGCGGCGCCCGGCGCGTCGGCCGGGAGCCAGCGAGATGGATTTCCATGGGGTTACCTCTACTGGTTGATGTTATTTCTTCGTAGCAGCGTAGCGCGCCTTGGTCTCGGCGTTCATCGGATAGAGGCCGGGCAATGCCGCGCCGTTGTTCACCTCGTTGACGATCCAGGCTTCCATTCGTTCCTGTTCCGGCCCTTCGGCCAGCACGTGGTCGAGCAGGGCCTGCGGGATCAGCACGGCGCCATCCTGGTCGGCGACGACGATATCGTTCGGGAATACCGCGACCCCGCCGCAGCCGATCGGTTCGCCCCAGCCCACGAAGGTAAGCCCCGCCACGGAAGGCGGCGCGGCGAAGCCGTCGCACCAGACCGGGAGGTTGGTGCCGAGCACGCCTTCGACATCGCGCACCACGCCGTCGGTGATCAGCGCCGCAACGCCGCGCTTGACCATGCGGGCGCAGAGGATGTCGCCGAAGATGCCGGCATCGGAGACGCCCATGGCATCGACCACCGCGATGCAGCCTTTCGGCATGGCTTCAATCGCGGTGCGGGTCGAAATCGGCGACGACCAGGATTCTGGTGTGGCGAGATCTTCGCGCGCGGGCACGAAGCGCAGCGTAAAGGCCGGTCCGACCAACCGGGGCTGCCCCGGCCGCAGCGGCTTGGTGCCGCGCATCCAGACGTTTCGCAGGCCCTTCTTGAGCAGCACGGTGGTGATGGTGGCGGTCGAGACGCCGGACAGGGTTGCGATGGCTTCGGGGGACAGGGACATCTGGAATGCAGGCTCCGGAGGATGGGTGAAAGGTAGCGCATCTTGCGAAGCGCAGACATCGCGTCAAGGGTCGGTGGAAAGAAGCGCGATCATAACATCTTATCGTCGGACTGCAGATTAATTTATTGAACTTACTGGCGGATTTCGCGCGATGCGAATTCCACTCGCGGCCAAAACACGCTACAGGTTGAGCCCAGCACAAGAGCTTGATCCGGAAAAGTGGGTACCGCTTTTTCCGAAGAGATCATGCTCAAAACCAAAGCCAAAGCTGCGAGACCGTTTAGAGGCCATGGCCGCAACGCTACCCCCGCCCCGCCTGTTGCCGAGCGGCGACAGCGCCATCACGGTGGAATTCAGCCGCAACATTGACGATGCCGCCAACCGGCGGGTGTTGGCGCTCGACCGTGCGCTGGCTGCTGAGCCGATCGCAGGCGTCACCGAGACGGTGCCGACCTATCGTTCGCTGCTGGTCCACTACGATCCGGTCCAGATCGGTTTCGACACGCTTGGTGAAGGGATTCTCGCGCTCGCGCAGCTCCCTGCACCGGCGACGACAAAAGCCCGGCATTGGCGCATTCCGGTGGTCTATGGCGGCGAGCACGGCATCGACCTCGAGGACGTTGCCAAAACCCTCAACACGACGCCTGAGGAGATCGTGGCGCGGCACGTCGCCGGCGACTACCGTGTTGCGATGATCGGCTTTACGCCCGGCTGGTCCTATCTCAGCGGGCTTGCGGATAGCCTGCATATGCCGCGGCGGCAAAATCCGCGTTTGCTGACACCGGCCGGCACCATCTCGATCGGCGGGGTGCAAACCGGCGTGCAGTGTCTCGCCGGCCCAAGCGGCTGGCACCTTCTGGGGCGGACAGCGGTCCGCACCTACCAGCTTCACCGCGACCCGATTTTTTTGCTGGAGCCTGGCGACAACGTCACCTTCACGCCCGTCGATGCCAAGACGTTTGCGGAGCAGGATCGCGCCGCCGAAGCCGGCGAATTCATTGCCGAGCAGATCGCCACATGAGCAAGCTCGTCATTGCATCGATCGGCCCGGCGAGTTCGGTACAGGACGGCGGACGTACCGGCGCCCAGCGCTACGGGCTGGTGCCGAGTGGCGCAATGGATCGGCTGGCGCTGGCGGCCGCCAACACGCTGGTTGGCAATGAGCCGTTCACGGCAGCCGTCGAAGTCGGCCCGTTCGGGGCGAAATTTACCGCGCGCGGCGGCGCGGTGCGCGTCGCGCTGACGGGAGCCCCGCGCAATGCCGATATCGCCGGCCGCGCCATGGCATCGGATACATCCGCAACCATCGCCGATGGCGAGGCGCTGACGCTCGGCTTCGCCCGCGGCGGCGCGTTCAGCTATCTCGCGATTGAAGGCGGCATTTCCGGCGAGCCGATGTTCGGCAGCCTGGCCGTCAATGCCCGCGCAGGCCTCGGCAGCCCCTATCCTCGCCCACTGCAGGCCGGCGACGAGCTACCGGCGAAGGCCGCAAGCGGCGCGGCGGAACGGCGGATCGAATTGCCGGCGGCGACCGACGCGCCGATCCACATAGTCTGGGGTCCACAGGACGACGAATTCACTGATGAGACCAAAAAGCTGTTTGTCGACAGCGAATGGAAGATATCGGCAACCAGCGACCGCATGGGTTACCGGCTCGAAGGCCCCACCCTCAAGCACCTTCACGGCCATAACATCGTCTCCGACGGAACCGTCAACGGCAGCCTGCAGGTGCCCGGTAACGGCCAGCCGATCGTGCTGATGCCGGATCGCGGCACCAGCGGCGGCTATCCCAAGATCGCGACGGTGATTTCGGCCGACCTCGGGCGATTGGCACAGATCCCCGCCGGGCACGCCTTTCGCTTTCGCGCTGTCAGCATGGCGGAAGCGCAGGCGGAGGCGCGCAAATTTGCGGAACTGTTGCGCACCCTGCCCGAGCGGCTTCGCGCAATCGAAAGCGTTGATCTCAACATCGACGCGCTGCACGATGCCAATGTCGCGGGCCACGCCGTCAGCGCGGTCGATGCCGGAACCTGGCACGCAGTATCTCTGGCCGACGTAGCGGGCCCGGACTGACCACCAATCCACTCAAGAGAAGCGGACGGACAACATGACAACCATCGACCTCAATTGCGATCTCGGCGAAGGATTTGGCGCGTGGGAAATGGGCAATGACGCCGCGATGATCGAGCTTGCGACGTCGGTGAACGTCGCCTGCGGCTTTCATGCCGGCGATCCCGACATCATGCGCCGCACGGTTGAACTGGCGAAAGCGCGCGGCGTCAGCGTCGGTGCGCACCCTGGATATCGCGACCTGCACGGCTTCGGTCGGCGGCCGATCCCGGGCCTGAAGTCTTCGGAGATCGAGAACCTCATCGCCTACCAGATCGGCGCGCTGCAGGCGATTGCGACCGCGGCCGGCTACAAGGTCACCCACGTCAAGGCGCATGGCGCGCTCTCCAACGTCGCCTGCGAGGACGACATGACGGCGAAAGCGATCGCCAACGGCATCAAAGCCGTCGATCCCAATCTGATCTTCGTGGTGCTCGCCAATTCCAAGCTGGTGCAGGCAGGCGAGGCCGCCAATTTGCCGATGGTGCACGAGGTGTTTGCCGACCGCGCCTATGAAGACAATGGCTCACTGGTGTCGCGCAAGAAGCCCGGCGCCGTGCTGCATGATGCGAAAGAGATCGCCGATCGCGTGGTGCGGATGGTGCAGGACGGCGCGGTGGTGTCAGTGACCGGCAAGGTGATCAAGATGCGCACCGACACCGTGTGCATTCATGGCGACACGCCGGGCGCGGTCGAGATTGGACGTGGGGTCAGGCAGGCATTGGAGAATGCCGGGATCGACGTCGCGCCGTTCAACGTGAACCAACGCGTGAATACATAAGTCGAGGGGCACGGTCGGAAGTCCGCTTCGGCGCCTTACGGACCCATTTTGGAATCGCGCAAGATGCGAAAAGTCGCCGATAAGCGACATGTCGTGGCGCATTAAGCCCTCCAATAACGTGTTGGCTCAACCAAAGGGGGAAGATATCATTATCTGCTCCCTTGGACTGGCCGGCTTCCTTGGAGGGTCAAATGGACTCCATGTATCTCCGTCGATTGGTATCGGCGACACCGGTCTGTGCACTAATTTTTTCAACAAGTGCGGCGCAAGCTCAGCAAACCAGCGGCGCGATAACGCTGTTCAACAATGTCAGGGTATTCGACGGCAGGGGAACATCGTTGTCCGAACCAACCAATGTATCGGTTCGAGGCAATCTGATCGAAACAATTTCCCGGACGCCGGTTCCGGTCGATCGAAGCGCGACCACCACGATCGTCGATGGTGGCGGCCGTACGCTGATGCCCGGCCTGATCGACAATCATTGGCACGCCATGCTGGCGCGCACGACCCCGGCACAGGCGTTCGGCGACGTCGGCTTCAACAATCTCATGGCTGGCGACGAGGCAACGGACACTCTGATGCGTGGCTTCACCACCGTTCGCGACGTGGGCGGGCCGGTGTTCGGTCTCAAGCGCGCCATTGATGAGGGCATCGTCAAGGGCCCGCGGATTTATCCGTCGGGCGCCATGCTCACTGTCACGAGCGGGCACGGGGATTTCCGCCAGTTAACCGATTTGCCGCGGACGATCGGCGGCATGCTGACCCGCATGGAGCAGCTCGGTGGCGCCATGGTTGTGGACAGTCCTGACGAGGTGCGCGTGCGCGCGCGCGAACAGCTCATGCAGGGCGCCTCCCAAGTCAAGTTGACGGCGGGCGGCGGAGTGTCGTCCCCCTTCAGTCCGATCGACGTGACCACCTTCACCGAGGCCGAACTGCGCGCCGCGGTTGAAGCGGCCGAGAATTGGGGCACGTACGTCGTCGCGCATGCCTTTACGCCGGCTGCGATCCGGGGGGCTATTGCGGCTGGCGTGAAGTGTATCGAACACGGCTTCCTGATGGACGAAGCAACCGCCAAACTGATCGCCGAGAAGGGCGTTTGGCTGAGCATGCAGCCGCTCCCCGAGGACTTGAGGCTGGGCTTTCCGATGGGGTCCGTCCAGCGAGCCAAGGCGGATGAGGTCTGGCCCGGAATAGCCAGGTCCTACGAGTTGGCGAAGAAGTACAAGATCAAGACGGCGTGGGGCACCGATGTGCTGTTCTCCCGCGATCTGGCGCAACAACAAGGGGCAATTCTGGCCTCGCTTGCCCGCTGGTACACTCCCGCCGAAGCGCTGGTCATGGCGACATCGACAAACGCCGAACTGCTGGCGCTGTCCGGAAAGCGTAATCCCTATCCGGGAAAACTCGGCGTGGTGGAACAGGGCGCGCTCGCGGATTTGCTGCTAGTCGAGGGAAATCCGTTGGACAACATCAACCTGATTGCCGATCCCGCCAACAACTTCAAGATCATCATGAAAGACGGCAAAATCTACAAAAACACTCTCGCTAAGTGAGAGCCTGTCGAGTCGAGCCTCCGTGCCTGAGGTGAAATCTCAGAATGGATGGACCGACAGCGTGCCGAACACGATGGCGGCAATGAGCGCGAACGCGCTGTAGAGCGCGGCGGTGTGAAAGCCCGTGCCGGAACGGCGGGACACCGAGCGTGCGTAAAGGTGCAGGCGGGCTTCCGCCGATAGTTCGCGCATGATCGATCTCCAACGCAGCATGGAGCGTATATGGAATATCGATCGCGTCCGGATGCAAGATATCCGCCGAAAATAGCGATAGGGGCGCTCCGGCGCGCTCCATTTCGAGGGGAAATTTCCTTTCGTTCCGACCAGAGCGAGAATTTTATTCGGGCCGATTTGAGTGGAATTGGAACCCGAATTAGTAAACGTCCTGCTGGAACCGGCCCTTTTTCTTGAGTTCCCCGACGAAGCTGACAGCCTCGTCGGTGGTTCGGGCGCCGAATTGGGCGACGATGTCGACCAGCGCGCGCTCGACGTCCTTGGCCATCCGCTTGGCATCGCCGCAGATGTAGACATGGGCGCCTTCGGCAAGCCACGTCCATACCTCGCGGCCAACCTCGCGCATGCGGTCCTGCACGTAGAACTTCTTGTCGCCATCGCGCGACCACGCCAGCGACAACCGCGTCAAGAGGCCCGAGGTCTTCATCGCGTTGAGTTCGTCGGCATAGAAGAAGTCGCAATCGCTGCGCTGATGGCCGAAGAACAGCCAGTTCTTGCCGGGTGCGCCGGTGGCGCGGCGATCGAGCAGGAAGGCGCGGAACGGCGCGATACCCGTCCCAGGGCCGACCATGATGATTGGGGTCTTCGGGTCTTGCGGCAGCGCGAAACCATGGGCCTTCTGTACATAGACCTTGACTTCGTCGCCGGGATTGATGCGCTCGGCAAGGAATGTCGAGGCCAGTCCCAACCGTCGTCGCTTGTTGACCACATAGCGCACGCAGTCGACCGTCAGCGACAGCTTTCCAGGCGTCGCACTGTGCGACGACGAGATCGAGTAAAGCCGTGGCTGCAAGGGCTCCAGCGCCTCGACAAAGGCCTCGGGATGCGGACGGATGCGGGAGAATTTCTGCAATACCGCCATGACGTCGAGCGTTGCCGCGTCGCCGTCGGGATCCTCGCCCTGCGCCAGCGCACGCGCCTTTTCGCGGAGCGCGCCGCCGGTCAGATACGAGATCAACTCGAACAGTGAATCCGGCGCAGGCGACAGTGAGACGTCGTCGCGCAATACTTCACGCAGCGTCTTTCCCCTCACCTCCGTCGTATGCGATGCGCCCAAAAGCGCGATGATCTGGTCGACGAGGCCAATGTCGTTGCGCGCAAAGATGCCGAACGAATCGCCCACGACATAATCGAGGCCACATCCGGAGAGATCGAACTCGACATGCCAGGTCTCCTTCTCCGAGCCCTTGCCGTTGAGCAGTCGCCGCGACCGGAATTTTGCGTTTGCGGGATTGTCGCGCGAGCGGCCGGGCTCGCCTGGAGCCGTCGGTGTAACCGCAGCCGCCGCAGGCGCCGATGACGGTGCGGGTGCCTTGTCGATCTCCTCATAAAGCGACTTCAGCATCCGCGCGGTTTCCTTGCCGCCGGGGACGCAGAGGTTGAGCCGCGCTTCGCTCTTGTTCGCGATCGCTTCGGAATAGTTGTGGCAGTCATAGCCGCACTGACCGCAATCCTGCTGTGCCATTGCCGCCATCATCCGCCGCCGCAACGGCCGGCCCTCGGCAAGCTTCATGCGATCGGCGATCGGCATGGTCTGGTCGTGCCACGGCGCTTCGCCGTCATCGCCATCGCCGGCCGCGCCCGGCATGACTTCAGCGCCTTGTTCGGCCGATAACGGCGTCGCATCGGACAGGAGCCCGGCAAAGAACCCGTTCAGCCAGGAGCGCTGCGCTTCCGAGAATGGCGCGTTCGAGGGAATGATCTCGACCTTGGCTGGAGGCGTGATCTGATTCATGAGGACACCTGAGCGTCAGTGACTTGGGCATCGGCCAGCTTGCGCAGCGTCTCGCCGTCATGGCGGCGCGCAAAGGTCAGGAACGTTTCATCGGGCGATGCGCGATGCGTGAGATAGGCCTTCAGCAGTTTCTCGATCGTCCTCGGCGCATCCTCGGCCTTGACGTCGCGATAGACCTCCTGCCCGACATCGGCGTCGGGTCCGAAGCCGCCGCCGGTGAAGAGATGATAGCCTTCGACGGGATCGACATCCTCGCCAACATCCACTTTCGCGGCGATCAGGCCGATATCGCTGATGTAATGCTGCGCGCAGGAATGATGGCAGCCGGTGACGTGGATGTTGATCGGCGTCTCGATGTTGACGCGCGGCTCGCACCAGTCGCCGATTTCGGCGGCATGGCGCTTGGTATTCGCCGCCGCAAATCGGCAGCCGGCATTGCCGGTGCAGGCGATCAGGCCGGCGCGGATTTGCGACGCCTCGACCGCAAGCCCGATCGCCTTGATCGCGGCGACCGCAAGCTCGACGTTTTCGTCGCGCACGCCTGGGATCAGCAGGTTCTGCCACACCGTCAGGCGGATGTCGCCGTCGCCAAGATCGTGCGCGATTTTGGCTAGCCCTCGCATCTGCTCGCACGTGATCTTGCCGAGCGGAAGCGACACGCCGATCCAGTTCAGCCCCACCTGCTTCTGCCTGTGCACGCCGATATGCGCCGTGCGGTCCGAGGCCGGCCGCGGCGCGAGCGCTTCGGGCGGCACGCGGGTGAAGGGCTTGCCGAGCCGCTCCTCGACCAGCGCGTGGAATTTTTCGTGCCCCATCCCATCGAGCACATATTTCAGTCGCGCCTTGTTGCGGTTGGTGCGATCGCCGAGTTCGATGAAGATGCGCACGATGGCATCCGCCACCCTGGTGGCATCGGCCGGCTTCACGATGATGTCGCTATACTTGGCAAAATCCTTGTGACCCGTGATGCCGCCGATCCCCAAGCGAAACCAGATGCCGGACTCGGCCCCAAAACCGTCCTTCACCTCGACCGCGGTGAACGCGATGTCGTTGGTGTCTTCCAGCACGGCGATCTTGCCGGCGCCGTCGAAGGCGACATTGAACTTGCGCGGCAAGCCATACAGTGAGCGATCGTTGAGGATGTGGTAGTGCCACTCGCGGGCATATTCGCGGGTGTCGATCAGTTCCTGCGGGTCGATCCCCGCCGTCGGCGTGCCCGTGACGTTGCGGATGTTGTCCGCGCCGGTGCCGCGCGAACAGAGACCCAGATCCTGAATGCCCTCGATCAGGGCCACCGCATGCTTGGGCGGAATTTCGCGCACCTGCAAGTTAGCGCGCGTGGTGACGTGGCAGAACGGCCCGCACAGCCGCTCGGCGAGATCGCCAAGTCCCGAAAACTGCCAGTGCTTCAGGATGCCGTTCGGAATCCTTAAGCGGCACATGTAGGAATCCTGCGCCGGCGCGACGTAGAACAGGCCATAGTAGCGCCAGCGGAAATTATCTGCGGGGTTCGGCGGCGCGTTGTCGAGCGCCTGCTGCTTCAGTCGGGGATAGGCATCGAACGGATGCTCCTCGCGCTTGAACTTCTCCTGGTCGGCGAGCTTCTTGCCGGAGGCGGTGACCTTGTCCTGCGCCTTGATATGGGCGGCATCCGGCCCCGTCGGTTCGGCACTCGCCCTTCCCGCGCTACTGAGGCCGCGCCCGACCCGGCTGATCTGCAAGCCTGCCGTGAAGCCTTCCAGGTAACGCTTCTGCTCGTCAGTGAAGTCGACTGTAATCGGTTCGATTTTCATGCGCGACGAAACTCCTGCGGCCACGATTGGTGGCGTCAACGAATGGGATGGACCGCCCAGGAGATCGGCCAGGCGTGGTGCCGGGCTGCGATTCTGGTATGCGGTCCGACCAGCTTCGTTGCTGCGGAAATCCATCTTGGACGTAGGTCAGCAGGCATCTGCGACGAGCCGACCGCACTGCACCATACAAGTTGCGTGCCAGATGGAGTCGCGACGAATAGCTTGAAATTTCAATCTGTTCCGATGAGGAGCTCGAAACTATGAAGCAAGCTTCATAGTTGCTTTCTGAGCATTCAGCCTAAGAACTAGGCAGATCGGATAGTTGCCCGATATTGCTTCAATCGATTGGCTTTACGGCTTCCAGTGCCCAATTTTGAAAGCCGCCAGATGCCCGGCGATATCAGCAGGATCGAACGCGGGGCCGGCAAAGGCGCCGATGGCACCAGGCGCGCCGGGAGCCGTCCCCGGACGTCCCATGGCGGCGTCGTAGAGTTCGGGCCTGAAGACCGCCATGGCGGTCTTCAGCGCGTCGGGCCGCATCTGTGTCTGTCCCCAGCGCACCATCTGGGCGTAAAGCCAGGCGGCCTGCGCCGGATCGGGCCGGCCCGCCCCTTCGCGCCCGACCAGCAGATAGCGGCCGCTCTCGCGCCGCTGGCCGTCCGGTGAAATCTTCAGTCGGCCGTCGAGGGTGCGTTGGATCACCTCGGCGCCGACGCCGAGCCGGTCGGGCCGCGCCAGGACATCGGCGGTCTCGGCGCGGTTTCCGGGCTCCTCGATGTATTCGGCGGCATGGGCAGCCGCCCGGATCAGCGCAGCCAGCGCGTTCGGATTCTTTTCCGACCAGCTTTGCCTGACCGCGAGAACCTTTTCGGCCGCGCGCACCAAAATATCGGAGACGAAATGCAGGATGTGGCCGACGCCGAGATCGACCGCAACCGAGTTCCAGGGCGCGCCGACGCAGAACGCATCGACATGGCCATTGGCGAGGCTGTCCACCATGTAGGGCGGCGGCAGCACCACGAGGCGAACATCCTCGTCGGGATCGACCCCGCCCGCCGCCATCCAGAACCGGAGCTGGTAGTTATGGGTGGAGAACGGGAACGTCATGCCGAATGTCAGCGGTTCCGCGCCGCTCTTGCGCCTGGCGGCAACGACGCGGGCGAGCGCCAGTGCCGTGGCCATGGGATCGAGCGGGTCGCCGTCGATCTCGCTCATGATCGCGGCGTGCAGCGCCGGCGATACCGTGATCGCGTTGCCATTGAGGCCCAGATTGAATGGCGCAACGATCGGCACTTTGACGTGGCCCAAGCCCAGGCTCGAGGCGATCGCCACCGGCGCCAGCAGATGCGCCGCGTCGAACATGCCGATATTGAGCTTGTCGCGGACGTTGGACCACGACACTTCACGCACCAGCTTGACGTCGAGCCCTTCGGCGGCCGTAAAGCCCTTGTCGACGGCGATGATCAGCGCGGCCGCGTCGACCAGGGGAATGAAGCCGATATGCAGTGGTGTCGTCATTTCAGCAGCTCCGACGCGGTCAGGATCGACTGCGCGATCTCGCCGATTTTCTTCTTCTCGCGCATCGCGGTGGAGCGCATCAGCACATAGGCCTCCTCTTCGGTGAGGCCCTTCACCTTCATCAGGATTCCCTTGGCGCGGTCGATCACCTTGCGCTCCTCGAGCGCCGACTTGGTGCGGTCGAGTTCGTCCTGCAGCTTGGAGAAGGCGTTGAAGCGGGAAATGCAGAGGTCGAGGATCGGCTTGATCCGTTCTTTCTTCAGGCCGTCCACGATGTAGGCGGAAACGCCGGCATCGACGGAGGCCTGGATCGAGGCCGCATCGCTCTGGTCGACGAACATGGCGATCGGCCGCCGCACCGCGCGGCTGACCTGGAACATCTGTTCCAGAACGTCGCGGCTGGGGTTTTCCAGGTCGATCAGGATGACGTCGGGGTCGAGCGCATAGATCCGCGCCAGCAGGCTCTGCATTTCGCTGATATGCACAACGCCGGTAAAGCCCGCCTCCCGCAACCCCTCTTCCAGGATTGCGGCCCGGATCGGACTTTCGTCGACAATGACGATTTTCGGCGACGACTCAGCGCTCATCGATCGACTCATACCCCGGCCGGCCATCCATAGCACGTCAGAAGCTGGCGCAAAGCCTTGTAATTATGGGCAATTGGGACTAGCTCGTGCCGATCAATCAGGCAGATGAAATATGCAACAGGCCGCTGCGCCCAAAGTCAGCTTTGTTTCCCTTGGGTGCCCCAAAGCGCTGGTGGATTCCGAGCGCATTATCACCCGGCTACGCGCCGAAGGCTATGAGCTGGCCCGCAAGCATGACGGCGCCGACATCGTGATCGTCAACACCTGCGGCTTCCTCGACAGCGCCAAGCAGGAATCGCTTGGCGCCATCGGCGAGGCGATGGCGGAGAACGGCAAGGTCATCGTCACCGGCTGCATGGGCGCGGAACCCGAGCAGATCGAGGCGGCCTATCCGGGCGTGCTCTCGATATCGGGCCCGCAGCAATATGAGAGCGTGCTGGAGGCCGTGCACCGGGCCCTGCCGCCGGTCCATAATCCACACCTCGATCTGGTGCCGCCGCAGGGCGTCAAGCTGACGCCGCGGCACTATGCCTATTTGAAGATTTCCGAAGGCTGCAACAACCGCTGCAGTTTTTGCATCATCCCAAAATTGCGCGGCGACCTGGTGTCGCGTTCGGCCAATGACGTGCTGCGCGAGGCGGAGCGGCTCGTCGCAGCCGGCGTCAAGGAATTGCTCGTCATCTCGCAGGACACGTCGGCCTATGGCGTCGACGTGAAGTACGCGGAAAGTCCATGGAAGGACCGCCAGGTCCGCGCTAAATTCTTCGACCTCGCCAAGGAACTCGGCGATCTCGGCGCCTGGGTGCGGCTGCAATATGTCTACCCCTACCCGCATGTCGACGAAGTCATCGGCCTGATGACCGAGGGCAAGATCCTGCCCTATCTCGACATCCCATTTCAGCATGCAAGCCCGGACGTCCTCAAAGCCATGAAGCGTCCTGCCGCGCAGGAAAAGACGCTGGCGCGGATCAAGAAGTGGCGCGCGGAATGTCCTGACCTGACGTTGCGTTCGACATTCATCGTCGGTTTCCCCGGCGAGACCGATTCCGACTTCGCCTATCTGCTCGACTGGCTGGAAGAAGCCGAGATCGATCGTCTCGGCTGCTTCAAATACGAGCCGGTGGCGGGCGCAGCCTCCAACGCGATCGGCAATGCGGTGCCCGACGAAATCAAGCAGGAACGCTGGAACGCGCTGATGGCGCGGCAGCAGAAAATCTCCGCGCGCCGTCTGAAGCGCAAGGTCGGCACCAGACAGCAGATCATCGTCGACGAGGTCGGACCGACGGTCGCAAAGGGCCGTTCAAAAGCCGACGCGCCGCAGATCGACGGCGCAGTCTATCTCTGCAGCCGCCGCCCGCTAAAGGTCGGCGAGATCGTGACCGCCAAGATCGAACGGTCCGATCAGTATGACCTGCACGGCAGCGTCGCGGGGTTCTGAAGCATCTGCGAACCCGCACGCACCTAAAACCATGATGAAATTGGATTTGATTGCGACCACGCAGAAGGTGCGCTCCCTCTCCCGCCTGCGGGGGAGGGCTGGGGTGGGGGTGTCTCCGCGGGTGACACTGCCCGAGTGGAGAGGGCCCCCACCCGGCGCTTCGCGCCGACCTCCCCGCAAGCGGGAGAGGTGGAGCGCGTCTGCAGCTAAAGCAAACAGTGAATGGCGGGCTTACGGAGTTCGACGCGACAAGCCTGCCGCCCATTGGCAGCGACCGCAGCATCTTGACATTGCCGCCCGTTCGGCTGTATGGGCCATCGCCATGAAACTGAACCGGACCAACCGCCGCGCCTGCCTGCGTCGTCGCTCCCGCGACGATGATGGGGCGCGCCATGTCCGACGACAACGCTGATTAGCTAGTTTCAGCCAAGTTTTCGAGAAGGCCGCACCCTCAAAAGTGCGGCCTTCTTGCGTTTCGGCCTGCCCCTTCCCCCAAACCCCTGAGGAGATCGACATGACCCATGCTGCCCATCCGTTCGACGCGCTGATGAACATCACCGCCCGCCCGCAGGCCGTGTTCGTTCGCGGTGAAGGCGCGTATCTGTGGGATGACGCCGGCAAGCGGTACCTCGACTTCATGCAGGGTTGGGCCGTCAACTGCCTCGGCCATTCGCCGCCGGTCGTTGCCGAAGCACTCGCCGCGCAGGCAAAACTGCTGCTGACGCCAAGCCCCGCCTTCTACAACGGCCCCAGCCTGAAGCTCGCGCAAGCACTTCGCGAGAAGAGCTGCTTCGATCAGGTGTTCTTCGCCAATTCGGGCGCGGAGGCCAACGAAGGCGCCATCAAGCTCGCGCGCAAATACGGCACGAAATACAAGAACGGCGCGTTCGAAATCATCACGTTCGAAGGCGGCTTTCACGGCCGCACACTCGCGACCATGTCGGCATCGGGCAAGAAGGCGTTCGAGCCACTGTTCGAGCCGAAAGTGTCCGGCTTCCGCAAGGCCAAGCTCAACGATCTCGATTCGGTGAGGGCGCTGATATCGGACAACACGGTCGCGGTGATGCTGGAGCCGATCCAGGGCGAAGCCGGCGTCTGGCCTGCAACCGATCAATTCCTGAAGGAGTTGCGCGCGCTGACCAAGGAGCACGGGCTGCTGCTGATCGTCGACGAAATCCAGACGGGGATGGGCCGGACGGGAAAGCTGTTTCACTACGAACACGCCGGCATCGAGCCCGACATCATGACGCTCGGCAAGGGTATCGGCGGCGGCGTGCCGCTGGCCGCCTTGCTCGCGACTGAACATGCCGCCTGCTTCGAGCACGGCGACCAGGGCGGCACGTTCAACGGCAATCCCTTGATGTGCGCCGCGGGGCTTGCGGTGCTTGAGGAGGTTTCGAAGCCGGAATTTCTGAAAGCGGCTGCGGATGCCGGCCTGTTTTTGGAAAGCGAGCTGCGGAAACTGTCCGCGCGTCACGGACTTGGCGAGGTGCGCGGCCGGGGCTTATTGCTGGCGCTCGATCTGAAGCTGCCGATCGGTGCCGCGATCGTGGCCGAGGCGCTTGCGGACGGCGTCCTCATCAACTCGCCGCAGCCCGATGCGCTCCGCTTCATGCCAGCGCTCAACGTCACGCGCGAGGAGATATCGCTGATGATCGATTGCCTTGATGCGATTTTGGTGAAGGCTGGGGCTGCGCGGCGGGTGGCCTGATTTCGTAGACTGTCGTTCCGGGGCACGCGAAGCGTGAACCCGGAACCTCGAGATTCCGGGTCTGGTGCTAACGCACCATCCCGGAATGACGGCGGGGCTTACGGCCGCAGAATCGCCGCTCCCGTCGTCGCCCTGCTCTCCAGCTCGGTATGCGCCTTCCCGGCATCCTTCAGCGCATAGGCATGGTTGATCGGCACGTGGAGCTTGCCGTTGATGACGGCGGCGAACAGCGTGTCGGCGCCTTCGAGCAGCTCCTTGCGGGTGCTGACATAGTCATTGAGCTTGGGCCGGGTGGCAAACAGTGAGCCGTGATTGTTGAGTTCGGCGAGCGGGAACGGCGGCACCGGACCGGAGGCGTTGCCGAAGCTCACGAACAGGCCGCGTGGCCGCAGGCACGACAGCGAGCCCGGGAAGGTGGTCTTGCCGACACCGTCGTAGACGACGTCGCAGAGCTCGTTGCGGCTGATCTGTTTCACGCGTGCGACGAAGTCCTCCTCGTTATAGAGGATAACGTGATCGCAGCCATTGGCGAGCGCAAGGTCGGCCTTGGCCTTGGAGCCGACGGTACCGATCACATGCGCGCCGAGCGCCTTGGCCCACTGGCAGGCCAGAAGGCCGATGCCGCCCGCGGCGGCATGGATCAGCACGCGATGGCCGGGTTCGACCTTGAAGGTCTTGTGCAGGAGGTACCAGACCGTCAGCCCCTTCAGCATCAGGACGGCGCCCTGCTCATAGGTGATGTGGTCGGGCAGCTTGACCAGCTTGTCGGCCGGGATCACCCGCTCTGAGGCGTAGCCGCCGAGCGTGAAATAATAGGCCACGCGGTCGCCGGGATGAAAATTGGTAACGCCCGGGCCCACGGCCAGGACCTCGCCCGCGGCCTCATTGCCGGCAATGAACGGCAGCCCCGGCGCCTTGTAGAGGCCGGTGCGGAAATAGACGTCGATGAAGTTCAGCCCGACGGCATGCTGACGGATGCGAACCTCACCCGGTCCCGGTGCCGGGACCTCGACGTCCTCATACACCAGGGCTTCCGGTCCCCCCACCTTGTGCACACGCACGGCCTTGGTCATGACAATCTCTCCCTCGGTATTTGCTCAAGCGCCCGACCTGAGCGCGCAACGAAAGCCATCGCCGCCGCCTTGTCAACTGACCGGTGGTCTGGCGGCCTTCCTGCGATTGCGCCTGGCGAGCACATTGAACATTTCGACCGCGGCCGCGAACAACATGGCAAAATAGATGTAGCCGCGCGGGATATGGAATTTGAATCCGTCCGCCACCAGCGCCACGCCGATCAGCACCAGGAATGCCAATGCCAGCATCTTGGTGGTCGGATGATTGGCCACGAACCGGGCCACCGGACCCGACGAGACGTACATGACGACGCATGCGATCACGACGGCGGCGATCATGATCTCCAGATCCTGCGCCATACCGATCGCGGTGATGATCGAGTCCAGGGAGAACACGATGTCGATGATGATGATCTGCACGATCACCCAGAAGAATGCGCTGGCTCTGGGTTCGGCATCGACCTCGCCCTCGCTCGCCTCGACCTCGCCATGAATTTCATGCGTCGCCTTCGCGATCAGGAAGGCTCCGCCGGCAATCAGGATGATGTCCCGCCAGGACAGTTCGACATCCCTTATCGCGATGACCGGCTCCGTCAGGCCGATCAGCCACACCAGCACGCTGAGCAGCACGATGCGGAACACCAGCGCCAGCAACAGGCCGATCTGGCGCGCGCGTTTGGCCTGCGCCGGCGGGATGCGCGAGACGATCACGGAGATGAAAATGACGTTGTCGATGCCGAGCACGATTTCCAGCGCCGTCAATGTCAACAGCGCCGCCCAGGCTTCCGGGCTCGTCAATAATTCCATCATGCCTTGAACGACTTGATTTGCCGGATCACGGCGTCACTTCCTATTACGTAAGCCGCAATGGCGCACAGCGCGGCGACGATGGGAGCACCCACGTTGAAATCGCAGATGAGCGTATAGATCGCCAGCACGGCCCCAATGGCCATCAGCCACAGGGTCAGCCAGCGCAGCCGCACCACCCGGATCGGATGCAGCACATGAAACGGGGCGAATGTCAGCGCGATCAGGATGGCAATTCCGAGAGTGGAGAGTACCGGCGG
This sequence comes from Bradyrhizobium sp. LMTR 3, assembly GCF_001693485.1. Classification (GTDB taxonomy): domain Bacteria; phylum Pseudomonadota; class Alphaproteobacteria; order Rhizobiales; family Xanthobacteraceae; genus Bradyrhizobium. The sequence goes on along the minus strand of NZ_MAXC01000009.1, from coordinate 30,217 downwards.
CAGGTGCAGCAAGAACAAATAAAACGCTGCTGCGTTCCACAGCGCCGGAAAGCCGCGGAAGTGGTTGTCGGATGCCTTCATGCGCCGGTCCGCGAAATAGAGCGCACCGGAAACCATAATGCCGATGCCGAGCAGCGGCGCCGCGACCGGCAGCAGCATCCCGCTCGCGGTGATGGCATAGGCCGGAACGAAGACGTAGGTCACGAAATCGACGACGAGATCGAGCACGTCGCCCGACCAGTTCGGCTGCAGCCGCACGACATCCAGCTTTCGCGCCAGCGGCCCGTCGATGGCATCGATGATCAGGGCGACGCCAAGCCAGCCGAACATATTGGCCCAATGTTCGCGGACGGCCTCGAGCATCGCCAACAGCGCGACGCCCGCGCCCAGTGCCGTGAAAATGTGTACAGCGAATGCGGCGGTTCGCATTCGGCTGGTCGCCGGGACGGATTCTGGCTCTGTTGTCTGGTCCATTGCTTCGGCAGTGCTATCAGGAATCGCTGCTATTTGCATATCGGCGCTTTGCGGCGTTCCGCCGCGCGATTGAGCGGAAACATTTCGGCCGGCTGATGGCTTGAAAATGCCGGGCCGAGCGTCAATTGTCCCTATATGAATGATGCATCGCAAGTTTATGACGCTGCCGTGATCGGCGGCGGGCCGGCGGGCCTGACGGCTGCCGTAGCCCTAGCCGCTACCGGCGTGAAAACCGCCCTGCTCGCCCGCCGCGCCCCCTATGCCGACAACCGCACCACGGCGTTGCTGGGAGCTTCCACCGAGCTGCTCGAACGTCTCGAGGTCTGGCCGCGCTGCCGGGACAAGGCTGCCGCCTTGCGGATCATGCGGCTCGTCGACGACACCGACCGGCTGATCCGCGCGCCCGAAGTGCGGTTTTCCTCGGACGAGATCGGTCTCGAACAGTTCGGCTACAACATCGACAACCGATCGTTAGTGGTTGCGCTCGAAGAGCGCGCCGCCGAACTTTCCAATTTGACTCGATTTGACGATGAGGCCGCCGCGATCGATCCGGAGGATGCGATCGTCGCCATCCGTACCGGCAAGGGCGAGCAGCTTTTCGCGCGGCTCGTGGTCGGCGCAGACGGGCGGCAATCACCGTCCCGCGAGGCGGCCGGCATCAAGACCAGCCGCCGCGACCTTCATCAGTCGGCGCTGACCTTCAACATTTCGCATTCTCGACCGCACAACGGCATCTCCACCGAGTTTCACACCGCGCAAGGTCCATGCGTATTCGTGCCCCTGCCCGGCAACCGCTGCAGCGTGGTGTGGGTTTCGGAAACCAGGGAAGCCGAGCGGCTGATCTCGCTTGGCGACGAGGAATTGTCGGAAGCCACCGAAAGACAGTCGCACTCCATTCTCGGCCGCGTCCAGGTCGAAGCCGGGCGCAACCTGTTTCCGCTGACGATCGAGCGTCCCGAGCAATTCGCCAGCCATCGTGTCGCGCTGGTCGGTGAATCCGCCCACGTGGTGCCGCCGATCGGCGCCCAAGGCCTCAACATGGGATTGCGCGATGCAGCCGATATCGCCGATATCACCGGCAATGCGATCTCGCGCGGCGAGGATCCGGGGTCGCCGGCCGTGCTGGCGCGCTATCAATCCGCCCGCCGTGCCGACGTCGCAAGCCGGCTGATCGCGATCGATGTCGCCAACCGCTCCCTGCTCAGCGATTTCCTGCCCATGCAATCGCTGCGCGCGGCCGGCATGCACCTCCTCGGCTCGTTCGGCCCGCTGCGGCGGCTTGCCATGCGCGAGGGGCTGGCCCCGACCTGGAAGCGCGTGAGCTAGCTCCCGACGCCAGCGTGAAGGCTGCGACCTGGCCCATTTCTACTTTGCATGGGGTTGTTTTCGCGATTTTGTATCTCCGCCCCACGAACCCTCACGGAAACACCAGCCGCCCGCTCTGGATGAACCACATCACGCTGGTCAGCGTGACCACGGACGCGAAGGTCCCGATCAGGACTGCGACGGACGCCGGCTCGATCCAGGTATTGTTCTGCCGGGCGATCACGAACACGTTCAGCGCCGGCGGCAGCGCGGCCATCAGAACGGCAGTCGCAGCCCAGGGCTGCGCGAACGGGCCGAATAGCAGCATCAGCCCGAACACGATAAGCGGATGGATCAGGAGCTTGATCGCGATCACGCCGGGCACTTCCCAGGGCACGCGATCGAACGGGCGCAGCGCCACGGTAACGCCCAGCACGAACAGCGCCGTCGGTGCCGCCGCGTTCTGGAGAAACAGCAAGGTCCTGTCGACGGCGACCGGCACTTGAACGTGCAACGCCGCGACAAGCGCTCCCGCGGCGGCCGACATGATCAGCGGGTTGAGCACGATCTGTCGCGCGGCGATGCCAATGGCGTACAGGAACGACGGATGCTTGCGATCGCTCAGCGCCATCAGCAGCGGCACGATCGTGAACAGGAAAATGCTGTCGCAGCAGAAGATCAACGCTGTCGGCGCCGCTGCCTTGGCTCCGAGCACCGCCAGCGCCAGCCCGGGGCCCATATAGCCGATATTGCCGTAAGCGCCGGCAAGGCCCGCCATCGTCGCCTTGCGCAGCGACAGTTCGCCGATGATGCGGCCTGCCACCATGGCAAGCACGAAGGCGCTCACGGTCGCCAGCGTGGTCGCGATCAGAAATGGCGGGTTGTTCAGTTCGGAAAATGGCGTCTCCGACATGATGCGGAATAGCAAGGCCGGGAGCGAGACGTAGAGCAGAAAGAAGTTCATCCAGGCGAGGCCCGATTCCGGCAGCCCCTTGGCCTTGCCGCAGGCAAAGCCGATGAAGATCAGGCCAAAATAGGGAAGCGCGAGGTTGAGGATATCGACCATCTCGTAAAGCGTCTTTTCGTCAGTGATTTTGGGGAGATGGCACCGGATATGGCCACCACGCGTAAAGGTTAATTCGTCCTATTGCCCCTAGCATCGGCCACAATCATGGTCTATTCGACGGGACATGATCAAAGCGCGCACCGCCAAATTTCAGATCGGGCAGATCGTCCGCCACCGGGTGTTTTCATTCCGTGGCGTGATTTTCGATATCGATCCGGAATTCAACAATACCGAGGAATGGTGGTTGTCGATCCCCGAGGAGGTTCGGCCTGACAAGGATCAGCCGTTCTATCACCTGCTCGCGGAAAACTCGGAGTCCGAATACGTCGCCTACGTCTCCGAGCAAAATCTGCTGCCGGACGATTCCGGGGAGCCGATCCGGCACTCGCAGGTGGCCGAGATCTTCGTGAAGGACAAGTCCGGCGGCTACCGCCCGCGCAACCCGTCGCTCAACTAGCATTCTTCTTCCGGCAATGAAAAAGGCGCCCTGGTCGGGCGCCTTTTGTTTTGTCGAATGGCGCGGCTGTTACTTCGCCGCCGGATTTGCAGTGGCGCCCGGCTGGGTGCCCTCCAGCTTCTTGCGCTGCTCCTCGGCACGCTTCTGCAGCTCTTCCTGCAGTTTCTTCTGGTTTTCCTCGAACTGCTTCGGATCGGTCGGCGGACCGTCAAAGGCCTTGGCGAATTCACCGGCGAGCGGCAGCGGCAGCGTCAGCGGCGCGCCGTTGGAATTGATCGCCTGAACAACCAGATTCTGGCCCTTCTTCAAGTTGGCGATCAGCTCGGGCGTTGCTTCGTAGTCCGACATGCAGCCGTTCTGGAAGCAGATCACATAGGGGCCCTGCTGCGGCGGATTGTTATCAACGATGATCCGGGTTCCGTGCACGAGCTGCATGCCAAGCGGCAAGGTCACGCGCAGGAGCTTCTTCGGCTCGCCTTCCGGCTCGATGATCACGGCGGCGATGACGGGTTGGCCCGACTCGATGCGGCCGTCCTTGCCGGTGAAGCAAACCTGCTTGGCGCCGGCTTCCTGACCCTTGAGGCAGAACTTGGTCCAGGGCGCGTAGATTAGCTGGACCTGCTGCTCCTGGGGCGGGGCGGCGCCGGGAGCGCCAGCCGGAGGGGCTTGTGCCGCGGGAGCGCCGGCGGGACCCTTGGGAGCAGCCTTCGGAGGCGCTTTCGGAGCGGCAGGTGCCGGGGCAGCCTTTGGGGCCCCTGGCGCTGGCGCGGGCTGCTGAGCTTGCGCGCCCGACGCAATCAACGTTGCCGACAATGCCGAGGCCGCCAACAGGGCCAAGACCTGCCCACGCGGCCGAATCGACGCGGCGAAGATACGGAAATTCATTGCGGAAAACCCTTTCTGAACCGGAGCGCCCGAAACCGCTACAGGCACCGACACCAAGCCGCGCTGGGGCGGCTGTCTCGTTGGCAATTGAGGCGGTTACGTGACAGGCGTTCCCGCGGTCATCAACTGCCCGCCTTCAATACAGCGGCAGACGAAAAGATCAATGCCGACAAGCATCTTTGGCGTTCCCCGCAGGCCGAGGCCGAAGCCTATGGTAAAGCTCTCTTCGTGCGCATTTTCGAATCAGATACCTGCCCGTCTATGACCCGCTTCGGTCGTATCCGCCTGCGTGTGCTCGCGGGCATTGCCCTGGCGCTGGCTGTGACGCCTCTCGCGCCGGTCCACGAAGCCAGGGCGGCCGAAAGCCACGCGCTGGCGATGCACGGCGCGCCTGCTCTTCCCGCCGGTTTCACGCATATGCCCTACGCCAATCCCGAAGCGCCGAAGGGCGGGCGGCTGGTCTGGGGCGCCCTGGGAACCTTCGACAGCCTCAACCCCTTCATCGTCCGTGGCCTCGCGGTTCAGCAGATCAGGGGCTTTGTGGTCGAGAGCCTGATGGCGCGCGGCAATGACGAGGCTTTCACGCTCTATGGCTTGCTGGCCAAAACCGTCGAGACTGACGACGCGCGCAGCTACGTCTCGTTCCACCTCGACCCGAGGGCGCGCTTCGCCGACGGTAAGCCGGTCACGGCAGAAGACGTCCTGTTTTCGTGGGTCTTGCTGCGCGACAAGGGGCGCCCCAATCACCGCCAGTATTATTCCAAAGTCGTAAAGGCCGAAGCACCCGATCCGCTCACCGTGCGGTTCGATTTCGGCGGCGGCAACGACCGCGAGCTGCCGCTGATCCTCGGGCTGATGCCTGTCTTGCCGAAGCATGCGGTCGATCCGGCAACGTTCGAGGAAACCACGATGACCGGACCGGTCGGTTCCGGCCCCTATCGCGTCACCGCCGTCAAGCCGGGCGCCAGCGTCACGCTGACCCGCAATCCCGATTATTGGGGCCGCGACCTGCCGGTGAATCGGGGATTGTGGAACTTCGACGAGATCAGGCTCGATTTCTATCGCGAGGCCAACGGCCAGTTCGAGGCATTCAAGCGCGGCCTCTATGACTTTCGCGCCGAGCACGAGCCGCTGCGCTGGCATGACGGTTACGATTTTCCGGCCGCCCGCAACGGCGAAGTGATCCGCGATACCATCAAGACCGGAATGCCGCAGCCCTCGGAATTCCTGGTGTTCAACACGCGGCGTCCGATGTTTTCAGACATCCGCGTACGGCAGGCCCTGACGCTGCTGTTCGATTTCGAGTGGATCAATCGCAATTACTTTTTCGGACTCTATGCGCGCGCGGCAGGCTTCTTCGCAGGCTCCGAACTATCCGCCTATGCCCGTCCGGCTGACGAGCACGAGCGCGAACTCTTGAAGCCGTTCGCGGCACGGATCCGGCCGGACATCCTCGATGGCACGTACCGCCTGCCCGCCACCGACGGATCGGGCCGCGATCGAACAACGCTGCGCAGCGCGCTCAAATTGCTGTCGGAAGCCGGCTACGATCTCGATGGAGCCGTGCTGCGGCAACGTTCGTCCAGGACGCCGCTCACCTTCGAAATCCTGGTGACGACGCGCGACCAGGAGCGGATTGCGCTTTCCTATCAGCGCGACCTCAAGCGCGCCGGGATCGAGGCCAGCGTCCGCGCGGTCGACCCCGTGCAGTTCGACCAGCGCCGGCTGGGCTACGAGTTCGATATGCTGCAGAACCGCTGGGACCAGTCGCTATCCCCCGGCAACGAGCAGTCCTTCTACTGGGGCAGCCAGGCCGCCGACATTCCCGGCACCCGGAATTACATGGGGGCCAAGGAGCCCGCCATCGACGCCATGATCGCTGCCCTGCTCGAGGCGCGCGAACGGCCGCCTTTCGTCTCCGCGGTGCGCGCCCTCGATCGCGTCCTGATGTCGGGCTTCTACGCAATTCCAGTGTTTAACGTGCAGGAGCAATGGATTGCGCGGTGGAATCGGATAGAACAACCTACAGCGACCGCGTTGACGGGCTATCTGCCGGAAACCTGGTGGCAGAAGCCGGAAATGAAGTGAACTCGCCAAACGATCCAACCTCCGTGACAGAGCCGAAGTAACGCCGTGACCCAGCCCACCGCTTCGCCAACGCTCGATACGTTGTTCAAACGGAACCTGGCACGGCAGCCGGACGCGCTGGCGCTGGTCGATCCCCCCAACAAGCAGCGCATCACCGGCCAGCCGCCGAAGCGTCTCACCTTCGTGCAGGCCGACCGTATGATCTCGTCGCTGGCCGCGCACTTCATCGAATCCGGCTTGCCGTCCAATTCCGTGATCGCGGTTCAATTGCCGAACACCATCGAATTCGCGCTCACCGTGCTCGCCGCCTTCCGCGCCGGCCTCGTCGTCGCGGTGCTGCCGCTGCTCTGGCGGCAGTCGGAATTGACCATGGCGCTCAACCGCACCGCCGCGCGGGCGATCGTGACCTCGGGCAAGGTCGACGGCGTGATCTACTCGGATATCGCCATGAACGCTGCCGCCGAAGCGTTCTCGATTCGCCATGTCTGCGGCTTCGGCGGCGACCTGCCCGAAGGCATGGCCTCGCTCGACAACGCCATCTTCCGGGAATCCCCGACCACGCGCGCCGTGATTCAGGACGGCCGCAAGGCGGCGCTGATTTCATTCGACGTCACCTCGGACGGCTTCCGGCCGGTCCCACGCGCCCATCTCGGCCTGATTGCGGGCGGCCTTGCGATGTCGCTCGAAAGCGACGTGCCGCAGGCCGCAACCATCCTGTCGGCCTTCTCGCCGATGTCTTTTGCCGGCCTCGCCTCGTCGCTGGCGATCTGGCTGCTGTCGGGCGGAACATTGGTATTGCACCATCCCTTCGACGACGAGGTGCTGGAACAGCAGATCAACGAGCAGGCCTGCGACACGCTGATCGCACCTGCCCAACTGGCGCTGCGGCTGGACGAACTGGACCTCGGCGCGCGGATGCCGAGCCTGCGCAATGTCATCGGCCTGTGGCGGACCCCGGAGCAGGTCGGCTCCAGCGCGTGCTGGGCCGCGCAACAGGCGACGCTGACGGATGTCTATCTGTTCGGCGAGGCCGGATTGTTCGGTGCGCGCCGGATCGCGGAAGACGGCTCGCCGGCCCTGATCAAGCCGGGTCCCCACGGGGCGCCGCGCGATCTGCCGGGATCGTCGATCGCGGGCGAAATTCTGCTGACGCCGCGCGGCACGTTGGGACTGCGCGGACCGATGGTGCCGGTCGCGGCCTATGCGCCGCCTCCACCGCCGAGCGATTCCCTGATCGCGTCGCCGCCGCGCGATTACGTCGATACGGATTACGCGGCGCGGCTCGACCGTGTCACCGGCGCGGTCAATATCACCGCGCCGCCGTCCGGCGTGATGGCTGTCGGCGGCTACCGATTCCTGGCGCAGGACCTCCAGGAGTGGGCGCGCCGGCTCGGTCAGGGCGCGCTGCTGACCGCGCTGCCGGACCGCCTCAGCGGCCACCGGCTTGCCGGCCGTGCGCTCGACAACGCCCGCGCCCGAGACGCGCTGACAGAACTCGGTCTTAACCCCTTGATGGTGGAAGCATTTCGGGATCGGAGCAACGCCGCCTGAGAGGCCGCAGGCGGGCGCCCGTTGACGCCGCATTAAGCGCGGCAAACTAGGATCGTGGCATCCTATTGTGCGCTTGGTCCGAGTTCTCAGATGTCCCAGCAAGGTCCGATCCTCGTCGTATCGACCGCGAAACGGCCGTCCTTTGCCGCCACGCTCGATGTCGCGAGACTGTTTCCGGTCGTCGAGACCGGTTGGGCGGATGCGGCGCGCGCGGTCGAGCAGGTGCAACCGGCGGCCGTGCTGGCCGAAACCTCCGGTGCCGATGCAGCCGGACTGGCGGAACTGGCCGTGCGGGTCGCCGCCCGACAGCCCTATCTGCCACTGATCGCGATCGACTCGCAGAACCCTGTTCCGGACAACGTCATTCCCTTTTTTCAGAGCAAAGTGCTTCAGAGCCAAATCCTTCAGAGCCAAGTCCCAAACGCCCAACAAGGCGGCTCTGACCGACTGGCGGCTCGCCTGCGTGCCGCGCTGCGCGTGCGGTCATTGCATGCGACTGTGATGCGCCGGCTGGTGCCGGCAGCGCCAATGGCGTTGTCGCATATCGATCCGGCGCGCGACGCTACCGTGCTGCTGATCGGCCGCGGCGGCGCCTATCCCGCGCTGTCGGTCGCGCTTGGCGAGCGCACCGGCGTGGTCGGCGCGCTTTCGATCGAGGCGGCTGCGAAGCACCTCAACGTCAGGGACATCGACGGCATCGTGCTCGGCGAAGGATTCAGCCTGCGCGTGGTCGATGCCTTCCTCACCGTGCTGACGGAGGACGCCCGTTTCCGCAATCTTCCCGTCGTCGTGACGGCAGGCGATCTGGCGCCGGCCTATGATTTGCCGAACCTCGAGATCGTCTCCGGCGACGCCGTCCAGGTGGCAGCGATTGGGCTACCGCTGATCCGCCAGCACGCCTTTGAAGCGCATCTGAGCCGCACGCTGAAGGCCATCGACGCCGATGGACTGATCGACGCGCGGACCGGTCTGCTCACCCCGGAAGCCTTCGAGCGCGACTTTGCCAGCGCCATCTACCAGACGCAGCAACGCGGCGGCGGATTGTCGGTGGCGCGCTTTGCGTTCGATCCCGACCATCCCCGCGCGCAATTCGACGGCGCGCGGATCATCAGCCGCTTGATGCGGCAAATGGATTTCGGCACCGCCCAGGACGACGGCTCGGTCGTCGTGGTGTTTGCCGAGGCCGACCTGAAGTCGGCTCACGCCATCGCGCGGCGGCTGTCGAGCGTGATGCGCCATACCAGCCACGGCCAGCGCGACGCACGGTCGGAGCCGACCGTGACGGTCGCAACGCTGCTGCCGAACGATTCCGCGAAATCGCTGCGGTCACGGCTGCAGGAAGACGCGCAACGGGCAGCGTCGTAGGGTGGGCAAAGGCGCGCTTCGCGCCGTGCCCACCATCTATCCACAATGCTGTTGCGGATGGTGGGCACGCTTCGCTTTTGCCCACCCTACGGTTCCTCGCAATAACGGGGAGAAGCCGCGCCGAATCTCCTACGCCGCCTTCTTGCTCTCCGCGAGACTGGCGAGCCGCCGCAAGATCTCGGTCGTACCCATCAGCCGCTCCTCAGGCGTCTTCCATTGCTGCAGGAACACTACCTTCATATCCGGCCGCACCTTCGCGGCCTGACCGTGCTGACGGATAAAAGCGACGAGGCGATCCGGCTGGGCAAAGCTGTTGTCGCGGAACGAGATCACCGCGCCCTTCGGGCCGGCGTCGACTTTCTCGACATTGGCGCGGCGGCAATAGGCCTTGATGGCCGCGACCTTGAAGAGATAGCGGACTTCGTCCGGCAGCACGCCGAAACGGTCGCGCATCTCGGCGGCGAAATTGTCGATCTCCTCGTCGGTATCGAGATCGGCGAGCCGACGGTAGAGCGACAGCCGCACCGAAAGATCGTTGACGTAATCCTCGGGGATCAAGACCGGCATGCCGATGGTGATCTGCGGCGACCAACGATCGGCGGCGGGTTCAGCCACGCCGGCCTTGAGGTTGAGGATCGCCTCCTCCAGCATCGATTGATAGAGCTCGAAGCCGACTTCCTTGATGTGGCCGGACTGTTCTTCGCCGAGCAGATTGCCGGCGCCGCGGATATCGAGATCGTGCGAGGCCAACTGGAAGCCCGCGCCCAGCGTTTCCAGCGACTGCAGCACCTTCAACCGTCGCTCGGCCTGCGCGGTGATCTTCTGCTGCGCCGGCAACGTGAACAGCGCGTAGGCGCGGAGCTTCGAGCGCCCTACCCGCCCGCGCAACTGATAGAGCTGCGCAAGGCCGAACATGTCGGCGCGATGCACGATCAGCGTATTGGCGTTCGGAATGTCGAGGCCGGACTCGATGATCGTGGTCGAAAGCAGGATGTCGTATTTGCCGTCATAGAAGGCCGATATGATGTCCTCGATCACGGTCGGCGGCATCTGGCCGTGCGCAACCGCGACCTTCATTTCCGGCACGTTCTTGTCGAGGAAGTCCTTGACGCCGGCAAGGTCCTCGATGCGCGGCACCACGTAGAACGCCTGCCCGCCGCGGTAGCGTTCGCGTAGCAGCGCCTCGCGGATCATCAGGGGATCGTGCGGCGCCACGAAGGTGCGCACCGCGAGGCGATCGACCGGGGGCGAGGCGATAATCGAAAGGTCGCGCACGCCGGTCAGCGCAAGCTGCAGCGTCCGCGGGATTGGCGTCGCGCTCAGCGTCAAGACATGCACCTGCGCCCGCAACTGCTTCAGCTTTTCCTTGTGGCTGACGCCAAAGTGCTGCTCCTCGTCGACAATCAAAAGGCCCAGATCCCTGAACTTGATCGACTTGCCGAGCAGCGCGTGGGTGCCGACCACGATGTCGACATTGCCCTCGGCTAGCCCCTTCTTGACCTGCGTCAGCTCCTTGGCCGGGATCAGGCGGGAGGCCTGCGCGACGTTGACTGGAAAACCTCTGAAGCGTTCGGCAAAATTCTTGCTGTGCTGGCGGGCAAGCAGCGTGGTCGGCACGACGACGGCGACCTGCTTGCCTTCGAGCGCGACCGCGAACGCCGCGCGCAACGCCACCTCCGTCTTGCCGAAGCCGACGTCGCCGCAGATCAGCCGGTCCATGGGACGGCCGGTTTCAAGGTCTTTCAGCGTGGATGTGATGGCGCCAAGCTGATCCTCGGTTTCCTCATAGGGGAAGCGCGCACAGAATTCGTCATAGACATGCGGCTGCACCGGCATTTTCGGCGCTTCGTGCAGTTGCCGCTCGGCTGCGATCTTGATCAGTTCGCCGGCGATCTCGCGGATCCGGTTCTTCAGCTTGGCCTTGCGCGCCTGCCAGCCGCCGCCACCCAGCCGGTCCAATTCGACATTGGCGTGGTCGGAGCCGTAGCGCGACAGCAGCTCGATGTTCTCGACCGGCAGGAACAGCTTTGTTTCGGCGGCGTAATGCAGTTCGAGACAATCATGCGGCGCGCCGCCGACCTCGATCGTCTGCAAGCCGACAAAGCGCCCGATGCCGTGCTCGACATGCACAACGAGATCGCCGGTCGAAAGGCTCGTGACTTCCGAGATGAAATTGTCGAGCTTGCGGCTCGATTTGCGCTGGCGCACCAGGCGGTCGCCGAGGATGTCCTGCTCGCTGATGACGGCGAATTCGTCGGTCTCGAAACCGCTCTCCATGCCGACCACCGCCAGCATGGCCTCGTTGCGTGGCGTCGCCTGCACGGTACGCCAGGCGTTGACGGTGGTGATATTGGCGAGCTTGTGGTCCCGCAGCATGCTGCCCATGCGGTCGCGCGAGCCTTCGCTCCACAGCGCGATCACCACCTTCTTGCGCTGCGCCTGCAAGGCCAGCACATGCGCCACGACAGCTTCGAACACGTTGACGGAAGTGTCGGCCCGCTCGGGCGTGAAATTGCGGCCCTGCCTTGCGCCGGCGTCGAACACGTCCCCGGCCCCTTCCGGCACCGCAAACGGCGTCAGCCGCGCCAAGGCGGCGTCGCTCAGCCGCGTCGTCCACTCCGCTTCCGTCAGATAGAGCCGATCCGGAGGTAACGGCTTGTAGATCGCACTCGATCCGGGATGTTCCAGCGCCTCGCGCCTGGCCTCGTAATAGTCCGCGATCTGCTTGAAGCGTTCGCGCGCGGCGTCCTCGCCTTGCGGTTCGATCGCGATCGGCGCACCATCGAGATAATCGAACAGCGTATCCATCCGCTCCTGGAACAACGGCAGCCAATGCTCCATGCCCGGATGGCGGCGGCCTTCGCTGACGGCCTCATAGAGCGGATCGTCGCGCTCGGGTGCGCCGAAGGCTGCGACATAGCCCATGCGAAAGCGGCGGATGGTTTCGGTGACGAGCTGGAATTCCGAGATCGGCACCAGGTCGAGCGCGCGCATGTCGAGTAGCGTGCGCTGGGTTTCCGCATCGAACGTGCGGATCGATTCGAGGGAATCGCCGAAGAAGTCGAACCGTACCGGCTGGTCGAGCCCGGCCGGAAACAGATCGAGGATGCCGCCGCGCACGGCGTACTCGCCGGGCTCGCGCACGGTCGAGGAGCGGTTGTAGCCATTGTGCTCCAGCCAGGCGACGATCGAATCCATCGGCACGACATGACCGGGCGCGACCGACAGCGCCTGCGCCGCTACCACCTCGCGCGCGGGCACGCGCTGCACGACGGCGTTGACGGTCGTCAGCACGATCAGCGGCTTGTCGCTGCCCTGCAGGCGCGATAGCCGCGCCAGCGTCGTCAGCCGCTGCGCCAGGATGCCGCCATGCGGCGACACCCGATCATAGGGCTGGCAGTCCCAGGCTGGAAATTGCATCACCGGCAGATCGGGCGCAAAGAATTCCAGCGCCCGCGCCAGTTGCTGCATGCGCGGACCATCGCGGCAGACCACGGCAAGGCTGACCGCCGGCGGTTTCGGCTTGGCCGCGACCGCACGGGCGAGGTCGGAGACGACAAGCCCCTCCGCGCCCTCGGCGACATTGGCAAACGTCAGGGCGCGGCCGGGAGCCAGCAGCGCGGCGGGCGATTTGACGGGCGCTTTCATGCGTCGTGATCCACGGCGCGAAACGCCTTGATACGGTCGAACAGCGCGGTCGCGTACTCCGGATCGAGCGGCTTGTCGCCGGTCAGCGCGGCATAGAGGTCGGGATCGGGCACCTCGATCAGGCGTTCCAGCTCGGTCAACTCGTCATCGCGCATGCCCGATATCTCGGCATCCGCAAAGCGCCCGAGGATGAGGTCCATCTCACGGGTGCCGCGATGCCAGCAGCGAAATAAAAGCCGCTTGCGGCGGTCATCGAGGCCACCGCTCGATCGTGTCGTACCCGTCATTTCCCTGATCCCATCCGAACGCCAAAAGCCCGGACGTGCCGGGCCGGGTTGATATAGCGGTCGAGATGACCAATGTCAGCCCCAACAGTTCCGTGAATTACCGCTACGGTGTCGTTGCCGGGCTTGACCCGGCAATCCATCATCTTTTCAAGAGTGATGGATGCGCGGGTCCCGTCTCCGCCAAGGCTTCGCCGGACCACGAGCGCGCTCGGCCGCCGAACCCTTGGCAAAGGCAGCAAGCCCGCACATGACGCACTATGCGCGACGAGAGACCTGATGCGCCCCACCCTGCTCAATCCCTTGTTTGCGCCGGTTACGAGCCTGCCTGGCGTCGGGCCGAAGCAGGACAAGCTGTTGCGCTATCTGCTCGACCGCGATGAGACCCCGCGGCTGGTCGACCTCTTGCTGCATCTCCCGGCCAGCGTGATCGACCGCCGCGCGCGGCCGAAAATCCGCGAGGCGGTACCGGGAACCGTGGTGACGCTGGAAGTCACCATCGACCGCCACCGGCCGCCCCCGCCGCGCAATGCTCGGGCGCCCTACCTCGTCTATGCCTCTGATGATACCGGCGACGTGGTGCTGACGTTTTTCCGCGCCAAGCCCGGCTATGTCGAAAAGCTGCTGCCTGTCGGCGAGAAGCGCTACGTTTCGGGCACGCTGCAGATGTATGACGGCATCCCGCAGATCGTGCATCCCGACCGCGTCGTCGACGAGGCGGGATTTGCAAAACTCAGCGGTATCGACCCGGTCTATCCTCTCACTGAAGGTCTCGCGCTGGGTTCGCTGCGCCGGGCGATCGCGCAGGCGCTGCAGAAGCTACCTGAACTGCCCGAGTGGATCAGCCCGGAAGTCTTGCGCCGCTGCAGCTTCCCCCCAGTTCGGGAAGCGCTGAATCGCGTGCATGTGCCGGTCGAGCTCACGGACATTTTGCCTGATGGCCCGTTCTGGTCGCGGCTCGCCTTCGACGAGCTGCTCGCCGGCCAACTGGCGCTGGCGGTGGTGCGCGCGCAATTGCGGCGTCCGGCCGGCGACCGCAACGCCGGCGACGGTCACCTCCGACACAAGATCATCGATGCGCTGCCCTATGCGCTCACAACCTCGCAACGCGCGGCGGTGGCCGCCATCACCGAGGATTTGCTCCAGCCGGTGCGGATGTTGCGGCTGCTGCAGGGCGACGTCGGGTCCGGCAAGACGGTGGTGGCGCTGCTCGCCGCGACTGCTGTTACCGAGGCCGGCAAGCAGGCGGCGCTGATGGCGCCGACCGAAATCCTCGCACGCCAGCATATCAAGACCATCGCGCCGCTGGCCGAGCGCGCAGGTCTTCGTGTGGCGATCCTGACCGGCCGCGAAAAGGGCAAGGAGCGGCGCGAGATTTTAGCGCAGCTCGAAGCCGGCGAAATCGATTTTCTGGTCGGCACCCACGCGCTGATCCAGGACGATGTGACCTTCAAGGCGCTGGCACTGGCGGTGGTCGACGAACAGCATCGCTTCGGCGTACGCGAACGTCTCGCGCTCACCAACAAGGGCGAGGCCGTCGACGTGCTGGTTTTGAGCGCAACGCCGATCCCCCGCACGCTGGTACTCACCTATTTCGGCGACATGGACGTCTCCGAGTTGCGGGAAAAACCGGCCGGCCGCCAGCCGATCGACACCCGCGCGGTTCCGACGAGCCGCCTCGATGAAGTCGTCGATGCCGTCGGCCGCGCGCTGAAATCAGGCAAGCTGGTTTACTGGATCTGTCCGCTGGTCGAGGAATCCGAGGCCGAGGGCACGGAACATCTCACCAACGCCACCGAGCGTTTCGAACGGCTGCAGAAGCGCTTTGGCGACCGCGTCGGGCTGGTGCATGGTCAAATGAAGGGCCCGGACAAGGATCGCGTGATGGCGCAGTTTGCCGCCCACGAGATCGGGCTCCTGGTCGCCACCACCGTGGTCGAGGTCGGCGTCGACGTCCCCGCGGCTACCATCATGGTGATCGAAAACGCCGAGCGCTTCGGGCTCGCGCAGTTGCACCAGCTCCGCGGCCGGATCGGCCGCGGGTCGGAGTCCTCGACCTGCCTGTTGCTCTACAAGGAGCCGCTCGGTGAGATGTCGGCGGCGCGGCTGAAGGTGATCCGGGAGACCACCGACGGCTTCAGGATCGCGGAGGAGGATCTCAAACTGCGCGGCGAAGGCGACGTGCTCGGCATCCGCCAGAGCGGCCTGCCCGGCTATCGCATCGCCCGCTCCGACGTGCACGGCCAGCTCATCACGCAGGCGCGCGACGAGGCGCTGCGCATCATGAAGGACGATCCGAAGCTCAAGGGCGAGCGCGGCGAAGCGCTGCGCTGTCTGCTCTATCTGTATGAGCGCGATGAAGCGGTGCCGCTGATCGGCGCGGGATGACGTGCAACCGTGGCAATACGAAGCCGGTAGTGCTCGGCGCCATCGACGATCTTGTCGAGCAGCGCATCCAGCGCCCAGAATTTGTCGCGGATATCGAAGGTGACGGCGCGGCTGTCGGTGCAGGAGAACGTGCCGAGACGCTGGTGGTAGAGCTTGGCAAGCTTCGGGTAGCCCATCGGTTCGGCCATGGCCGACAGCGCGAGGTAGACGGAAAGTTCGTCCGCCAGCGCCGGATGATAGGCATGTTCGGTCATCAGCCACTTGTAGAGATCGGGATGAAAGTTCGTGAATACGCCGGTGAAGCCGCGTGAACCGGCTTTCAATGCATCAAAGGCAATCGCCGCATTGGCATTGACGATGGCAAGCGGCGTGCCCCTGGTCAGCGTCACGCGGCGCTTCACCGTTTCGAGGTCGCAGGACACGTCCTTGAGGATGACGAAGCGGCCGGTATTGGCGCAGAACGTCAGCTCGTCGTCGGTGAGCAGACGGCGATAGGGCGCCGGGCATTCGTACAAACCAAGGGGAATTTGCTTCGGCAGCCGATCGAGCAGCCAGCTCAAGTCGTCGATGAACTTAGCTCCACCTTCCTGCCTGGCATCGAGACGGTTGGTGACGAGCACCATGCCGTCGACACCGGTCGCAGCAATCGCGGTCAGCTCGGCAAGCTGGTCGTCCAGGCTTTCGCTGATGTGACCGGACGCGATCACCGGGACACGGCCGGCTGCGGCGTTCTTGACGAAAGCAGCGAGCGCAACCCGTTCGTCGAGCGTGAGAAACTGCATTTCGCTGGACTGGCAGACCGCAAACAGCGCGTCCGAGCCATTGTCGATGTACCATTCCACCAGCCGGCCTAGGCCGGGATAATCGATCTGGCCGCTTTCGGTAAACGGCGTGATCATCACCGGAATGATGCCTTCGATCTTCTTGGTCATGATGTCGGCCTGTCTATCCGTCATTGCGAGCGCAGCGAAGCAATCCATTCTTTATGCCGCGAGATGGATTGCGTCGCTGCGCTCGCAATGACGGCGGAGGAACGTCGCGCGCCCTACTCCACCTTCACCTTTGCGGGAGCCGGCTTCATCCCGGTCGCCGAATTCGCCACGCGCGCCGCGTTCGCCATGCCGGCCAGCGCGGCGTTGCGCTTCTGCGGATCGGAGCCGGGCTGCACCACGCCGGCCGACATGATCAGCGTCGCGGCGTCCTCGGTCGTCATGTCGACTTCGATGATCTTGCTCTTCGGGACGTAGAAAAAGAAACCCGTGGTCGGGTTCGGCGCGCAGGGCAGGAACACCGAGATGTGCTCTTCCTGGCCGGGAAGCTGGCTCGCCACATTCGCACTCGGCGGCTGCGAGATCAAAACGATCGACCACATGCCGGGCGAGGGAAATTCGACCAGGCCGACCTTGCGAAAGCTCGACCCCTTGCCCGAGAACAGCGTCTCGAACACCTGCTTCAGGCCGCGATAGATCGCGCGCACCACGGGCATGCGGCCGAGCAGCCGCTCGCCGAGGTCGACCAGCGTCCGCCCAATCAGGTTGGCGGTGAGGAAGCCCAGCATCGTCAGCGCGAACACCGCGACGATCAGCCCGGAACCGGGCAAGCCGAACGGCAGATAGGTTTCGGGCCGGTAGATCGTCGGCACGAAGGGGCGAACCAGGTTGTCGACCCAGTTCACGAACCACCAGGTCAAATAGAGCGTGATGGCGACCGGCCCTGCGACAATCAGTCCGGTCAGAAAATAGTTCCGGAAACGGGCCATTAGCCCGGCGTGGTGCGCCTCCGGCAGGGGTTCCTCCGGGGACGCGGTCGGGGGTAGTTCTTCGCGGTTCATCGTGGTTCCAGGTCAGGGCGGCCGAACTCGACATTCGGGCGCGATCGGACGCAAAACCGGGGTCCACTTTTGCTGATCGCGCCTATGCCAGCTAAGCCATCCTAGCAGGTTTTTGAAGGGCCAGCGTGACAGCCGATGGTCTTGACTATTCGACGGTTACCGATTTCGCGAGATTTCGCGGCTGATCCACGTCGGTGCCCATCACCACGGCGGTGTGATAGGCCAGGAGCTGCACCGGGATGGCATAGACCATCGGGGTGAATGCCGACGCCATGTCGGGCAGCACGATCGTGACCAGAGAATCGACGGTGGCTTCCGCCGCCCCCTTGGCGTCGGTCATCAGGATGATGTTGCCGCCGCGGGCCGCGACTTCCTGCATATTGGAGACCGTCTTCTCGAACACCCGGTCGAACGGCGCGATCACCACCACCGGCATGTTCTCGTCGATCAGCGCGATCGGCCCGTGCTTGAGCTCGCCGGCGGCATAGCCCTCGGCGTGGATGTAGGAAATTTCCTTCAGCTTCAGCGCGCCCTCCAGCGCCAGCGGATAGCTGGTGCCGCGGCCGAGATAGAGCACGTCCTTCGATTTCGAGATGTCGCGCGCCAGCTTTTCGATCTGGGGTTCAATGGTCAGCGCCGCCGCCATCAGGCGCGGAATCTCGACGAGGCCGTGGACCAGCTTGGTCTCGTCTTCGTCAGATAATTCGCCGCGCGCCTTGCCGGCGGCAACCGCGAGCGAGGCTAGCACCATCAACTGACAGGTGAAGGCCTTGGTCGAGGCGACGCCGATTTCGGGACCGGCGAGCGTCTGCAGCACGGTTTCGCTTTCGCGCGCAATCGTCGAGGTCGGCACGTTCACCACCGACAGGGTGTGGGCGCCCTCGGCCTTGGCATAGCGCAGCGCGGCCAGCGTGTCCGCGGTCTCGCCGGACTGCGAGATGAAGATCGCGAGATCGCCCTTGCGCAACGGCGCCTCGCGGTAGCGGAATTCGGAGGCGATATCGATTTCGACCGGAATACGCGCCAGCCGTTCGAACCAGTATTTGGCGATATAGCCGGCAAGGTTCGCGGTGCCGCAGGCCGTGATCGAAATGCGCTGGATGTCCTTGAAGCCGAACGGCAGCTTGACCGGCAGCATCACGCGCTCGCTCGCCATGTCGACGTAGCGCGCCAGCGTGTGGCCCACCACTTCCGGCTGCTCGTGGATTTCCTTGGCCATGAAGTGGCGGTAGTTCGCCTTGTCGACCAGCGAGATCGAGGCGCTGTGCTTGACCGCATCCCGATGAACGATTGCGTTGGTCTTGTCGTAGACGGTCGCGCCCTTGCGCGTCAGCACCACCCAGTCGCCGTCTTCGAGATAGCTGATCGTATCGGTGAACGGTCCGAGCGCGATCGCATCCGACCCCAGATACATTTCGCCGTCGCCGTGACCGATCGCCAGCGGCGGGCCGTTGCGGGCGCCGATCATCAGATCGTCGTCGCCAGCGAAGATGAACCCGAGCGCGAACGCGCCGCGCAGTTCCGATAGCGCCGCCCTCACCGCCTCGACCGGCTTGATGCCCTTTTGCAGGAAGCTGTCGACGAGGTGGAGAACGATTTCGGTATCGGTTTCGGTCTTGAAGACCGCCCCCTTCTTCTCGAGCGCCTCGCGCAACTCGCGGAAATTTTCGATGATGCCGTTGTGAACCACGGCGACGCGATCGGTCGCGTGCGGGTGTGCATTGTTCTCGGTCGGCTTGCCGTGGGTCGCCCAGCGGGTGTGCCCGATTCCGGTGTGCCCCTTGAGCGGTTCGGCATCCAGCCGCTTTTCGAGGTTCTTCAGCTTGCCCTCGGCGCGGCGGCGCGCGAGGTGATCGCCTTCCAGCGTGGCAACGCCAGCGGAATCATAGCCGCGATATTCAAGGCGTTTGAGTGAATCTACCAACAGCTCCGCGACCGGAGCGCGTCCGAGAATGCCGACAATGCCGCACATGCGGTTCAATTTCCCCAAATCGACGAGTAGCGTCGCAACCCGCTAGTCTCTTAGCGGCAATGGCGGGCCGGCAGATACTCAATAATTGTTGCGTATTGAGACAGTCTTAGGCGGAAAGCTTAACGGACCGCCTAACCAGGGATTAGTCTTACCCCTCATGGTGAGGAGTGCAAAGCGCGTCTCGAACCATGAGGCCCCGACTGTGGCCCACATCCTTCGAGACGCCCGCTGCGCGGGCTCCTCAGGATGAGGGTTTGACGGTTATGACGCCGCAAGATTAGCCCTCCATCCGCCGGACCTGCAGAATACGGATCCGCGATCTCGCGGCATGATCTGCCCGAGTTTGTATCGTTTGCCCCCATCGAAATCTGAGGGCGCAGGGAAGACCGGGTGCGCGCCGCACCCGCGGTCTCGTGTGCAATTATGCGCAAAAAGCACGCACACGAGCATACAGGTTCGGCGGGAGCATCCCGGCCTTCCCCTGCGCAATGGCTTTACGGCTTATAACGTGCTCTCCCCGGCGAACGGCTCTTTTGCCACCGTCGCCCCTGAGAAGCTTGGCTTGAAGCTTGGCTTCTCCTGGGAACTTAATGCCAGCACCGCGACATCAGGACCACACGACTTCGCCGTACGCTTCCGGCGCGTAACGTCTTGCGCGCCATCGGCGTCCATCGCATCCCACCGCGCGTTCGTGACGTTCGCGAGCGCCCCTCATCTTGCGGTGAGACGAGCGGAGTTATGCCGCTGATTTGGCTCGGAACGAAAGCAGAATATTTTTGATTCTGGGGCTTGACGTGATTTCGGAAAATCAGAAGTGATTTGCCGTCGTACCAATTGGTCGCAGCCATACGCGGCAATCTTTTCTTGCTCTGTCAGGCAAATCAGCCGGCAGTCGCGCTATGCCAGATGGAGCCATTGCGAGAGTCTGGCCCGGCGCCTGGTCTTTTAGCCATAGTATCTCACCGAGATACGAAAACATTGCAATACGTATCTCCATGAGATACGTATTGCCCATGATCAGGAGCTTCAAGGGGAAGTTTGCCGAGCCGATCCTTCAGGGCCGTATCATCCCGAAGGGTTTCCCGGCAAATCTCGCCAAGGTAGCTCGCCGCAAGTTGATCATGGTGGACGCCGCCGATTTTCTCGAGGCGCTGAAATCGCCGCCGGGCAACCGTCTTGAGCGGCTCAAGGGCGACTTGGCCGCCAAGTACTCGATCCGCATCAACGATCAATGGCGGATCGTATTCCGATGGACTGATTCAGGTCCCGAAGACGTGGAGATAGTCGACTATCATTAGGAGCTTGCAGATGGCAAAGAAACTTCCGCCGATTCACCCCGGCGAAATCCTGCGGGAAGAATTTCTCGTTCCGCTTAAGCTGACGCCCTACGCCGTCGCAGCGGCGCTGCACGTGCCGCGCACCCGGATCGAACGCATCGCGCGCGAAGAAAAGCCCATTACGGCCGACACCGCGCTGCGGCTCGGCAAGTTCTTCAAGACCGGCGCCGCGTTCTGGATGAACATTCAGGCGCGCTACGATCTCGAAACCGCCGAAGACGTGCTAGCGCCACAGATCAAAAAGATTGCGTCCTACGAGGCAGCGTGAGGGCAACGGCTAGTGCACTTAACTAAACGACAATGTTTAGTGCACTGTCACCGTACTTCGGGGGAGAGTGAGGCCCTCATCTCGGCATCCGCGCATCGCCGGCACATCCTATCGAACGAAGCGCTGCCCGCGGTCGACTGGCTGAGCGTGCAATGAGGCCAGGTGAGACAACCTAGCTGGCCCTTGATATGTTCATGGCTCGCTCAACTTCGTCCGCAAGCTGGTCTAAGCGGCGGTGCAGTCAGTCGAACATTTCTTGCTTCGCTTTGTCCGTAGCAAGGTCACGGACCAGCGCGGCCTCGGCCGCGTTCTTCCGTAGCCCCTCTAGGGACGCTCGATAATCCCGCATCTTGCCCTGGCTTACTTCTTTTGACAGCCCGCGAGATCCTCCAACTCCTTTGGAGGCTGAAGACCCGGAGAAGTCAGCCATTTATTGATATGTGCAGCCCTCTCTGCTTGTTGGGCTCGCCGCAATAGCAGTTCTCGGGCCGTGCCAGGAGGAAGTTCTCTTGCCGCTTCGCTAAGGCGTTGGGCCTCCTCGGCCAATCGTTCTTCGAAGGTTTTCTCGTGCTTAAAACGGCGACGCTTCTGCATGCACTGCTCCATTCCGTAAGAGGGGGCGGCAACGGGCGTTCTAATCACCGATAGACACCAAAAGCCGTGCGATGACCGGTCAACGTTATCCCGTCATGCAGGTTCAGTCTGTTAAGCAAAATCTTAATGTGTCCAATGAGTTACCGGAGATTTAGAGGGATTTGGCGGCTGAACGCTGTAAGACCCCTAATTAGTCAGGAACGTTTTTGCTGCTTTGTATTTCTAATGAGTAAGTTTTCGCACCACGCGGAGGAGGACGATGGGTGTACTCAACCGTCCAGAACGCCTTCAGGTCATGTTGAAGCCGTCCGAATTGAAACTGATCGACAATTGGCGGTTCTTGAAGCGTATGCCGAGCCGCGCATCAGCGGTGCGAGAATTACTCAGGCGCGGATTGGTGGCCGAGGGTTTCGAAGTGGCGGAAGACGGTTCTCACTCAAAAGATTTCGGCTTGATCACGGCTGAGCAGCCAAGTGCAAAAATACACATCGTTAGCCCGAAACGTTCGCCGTCACGCGAATAACTGAGCGCCTTCATGCGTGAAGGTCACGCGGCGAGATGGAGTCTGGAGTGCATTGCGCGCCTGCCCCCTGCTGGGTTGCCGTCAGTCCATCTTGTGATTTTCCCAGGAGGAGCCTCCACGATGACCATCACCATCACCGCCTTTGAACGTTCGCCCGACGGCGGTAAGGGACTGGCGCGTGACACGCGCGTTCGCTGGGCGCTTGAAGAAGTGCGCCAACCTTACGAGGTTCGCCTTGTTTCGTTCCGTGCGATGAAGGAGCCGGCGCATCTGGCGCTGCATCCCTTCGGCCAGATTCCGACTTATGAGGAAGGCGATCTCGCCCTGTTCGAGACAGGAGCGATCGTCTTCCATATCGCCCAACGCCATGCGGGCCTGCTGCCGGATGATGCCAATGCCCGGGCGCGCGCGATCACCTGGATGTTCGCCGCGGTCAACACAGTGGAGCAGCCGATCCTTGAACGCGAGACCGCCAGGCTCCTTGAGGGCGACAAGCCTTGGAACAAGGAGCGCATGCCTCTGGTCGAGGATCGTGTGCGCAGCCGGCTGAACCAACTTTCCGCTCGCTTGGGCGATGCCGACTGGCTCGACGGCGCGTTCAGCGCGGGCGACCTGATGATGGTGTCGGTGCTGCTCAGGCTGAAATCATCGGGCATTCTGGACGAATACCCAAACCTGGCAGCCTATCTCACCCGCGGCGAAACGCGGCCTGCCTACAAACGGGCTTTCGCCGCTCAATTGGCGGTCAACAAGCCGTCGACCGGCTAGTGAGGTCCGGTCTGGGCTCGAAGTCGTCATCCGAGTTTTCGTTCAGTGTATGGGTGCTGACCTTGGCTCGCACAGCGAGAACGACAGGTTAAATGCACTGTCAACGTAACCCCGATGAGGCGGCCTCATTCATTTCGGGTCCCCTTGCCCTCGCCTTCCGGTTGCGATTGGATGAACCCAGCCGGCTGAAGGAAACGGAGGAAGGATTGAGTGAGCCGATAAACGATCTCGCGAAAGCACGCTCAGCATGAGCAGTGACGTCATATTTCTCTATGACCAGGTCATCGAATGCATCAGCAGACTTCACGCATTCTGCTCGGTGAAGGAGCGAGATCTTGGGGCTGACGCCGATGTCGAAAGCGACATCGATGCTGTAACGGAGCTTTTGGCGAGGCGAGATTTGCTAACTTTTGCCGCATCGACCCGCAATTTCGCAGAAGCCTGCAAAGCAGTTAGCGATATGCGCTCCATTGAAGTTCCTACCTGCAAACTTCTCCCGCCACCCGTCAGGCCCCCGTTCTTCATCGAGACGGAAGAAACAATCACGTTGTATCAGACGCTGAGCAGAATACTCCACTCAACCGCAGTAACGATATGCCGGTCCGTACACGACTACGAACATCTGCTTGTGAGTTCAAACGAGGAACTCTTGGAATTGATCGGCCAGCGTCGCGGAAAGACTCTCGAGCGATCTGAGCCTCTTATCCTCTTAGAGAGCGGCAAGAACGACCCCTTCACATTACTTCGCGTGCGTTCGATCGTGCTGAGGTCGTGTGCGTTCCTGAACAATCTATCGGATAGGCTTTCAAAGGACCGAATATTCCTTCAGCGCGATTATAGGGACCTCTGAAACGGCTGAGGATGCCGCGCCCTACGAAAAGGCAATCGCAAGACGAAAAGCTTAGCACAATCCGCCGCCCTATCGATCGGATTGAAAGCTAAAGGGAAATGCCAATGGCGAGACACTCGATAACATGCCGCGCTGCGAGCGAAGAACACCACACCGGAATTTTGGCGGTCCTTGAAGAAGCAGCACCAGAAATCCCTGTTGATCTCAATAGCGCCGACAAACAAGAGATTATCAAGGCAATTATTTTTCAGTGCTGCGGAAGCGGAAATTCGTTGGTCGCTGTAGACGCAAAAGGTGCAGTTGTGGGCTTTGTGCTAGCAAAACCTGGTTTTCACGAGTTTCAATGCTATTTCAATGCGATACATCGGTGTGAGCAAGGCGTCGCGTAATTCTGGCATTTTCGCCGAACTCATCAGGCTAATGATGGCCAAGGGCGTAACGCTGACCGCCAGCGTGTTGCAAGGCAATCAATCGCATATGGCTAAGCGACTCATTAATCTCAAGTTCGCGGAGAATGGTTCCGATAACGCCGAAACCCAATTAAAATGGACACCGCCAAATCCTCGGCCGGATTAGTAAGTTGTTACTGTAATCAAAGCCTTAGCCCCAGAGGTGAGTATACTGGAGAAGAAATGAGCGAACGCCGCTTCACCACCGCGCACTATGCTGCGATCATATCGACGCTCGCATTCGCAATTTCTGCCGGCAGCCTGATCTATGCGAAGCGCTCCTACGATCTCAGTGTTGCTAGAGATCAGCGCGAATTGATGGACAAGAAACCAGCCATCGACGTTCAAATGCGTCCCGCCGGTGTCAGCACCTTGTTCGTGACAATCTCAATAACAAACCGGGCGGATGTCAACATATCGCCGTTGGATATCGTGGCGGTGCCGTCCGTTGAGGCAGGCGAACTGTATTTCGCAAACGATCGTCAAAGTATCGATAAGTTGAACTCGTCGCTGAGTTTGACACCCATGGGCACCATCGCTCCAAAAAATACCGGCACGATGAAGGCGACATTGTCCGGAGTGACTGACGGGAAGACCGAACAGTTCCGGCCAGGGCTCGAGCTGGAATTCTCAGTCCGAACGCGCTTGGCAGATCAACAAGATACTGTTGAGCATTTCAGTGTCGTACGGCGAATTTTGGCCGCGGCGGACAGTCCGCCACTTCGGCCAACGCCGGAGATGTTCGTCACCGCAGTCGTCGAGGCACAAAATGCTCATAGAAACCGGCAGATGTTGTTTTACGGTCTAATAATATTGGGCTTGGCAGCTTTTCTCATGCTGATTTTCTACCTTTGGCGTCGTCTCAGACCAAGGATTGCTCTCAAGCTTGGAAGACATTTGCCTGCCCCCAATTCGGAAGGCGCGAAGGACAGCGTACCTTTGTGCTAGAGCGACTGAATACTCCTTGCCCACCCCAACTCCTAGACAGACAACAAACGTGAGCGACGAAGAGACAGTCTTAAGCGGAAAGCTTAACAAGTCCTGCGCTTAACCCTCCTTCATCTTCGTTTCGTGGTAGTCGCTTCGCCGTCGCAGGTATCAAGATCAATCTATATCTACGTACCGCCGGGCTCGAACGGACCCGGTTCGGAGAAGCCCTCGATCGATTCCACCTTTGCGTAGTTCTCGGCGATGCTCTCGGGTGTCAGATGTGGATCGTAGAAGCCAGGTCCCATGACGATAGCGATTCGTTGGATTGCTCCGGCTGCGACGTTGTAGATGCGGTTCGTCTCCGAACAAATATCGCTTGCCAGCCAGACGATCGCTGGCGCAACAGCCTCAACCGGCATGGTGGCTTTTCCATCCGCTTCAGCCAAGCGGGATCCCGCGGCCGGGTGCATCCTCGTGTACCCGACTGGCGAAATGGTGTTCACGAGAATGCCATGCTCAGCACCTTCCATTGCAAGAATGCGCATCAATCCGACTACTGCGCACTTGGCCGCCGCATAGGTGGCTTGGCCACGTAATCCGAACAGGCCGCTGACGGACGTCGTGAGGATAATCTTCCCGTAGCGCTGTGCGACCATATGCGGCCAGGCAGCCTTCACCGTGTTAACCGGCCCACCGAGATGCACGCGCCAATAGTGATCGAAATCCTCAAGCGTGGCGTCCTCGAATAGCTGGCTTCCGCAGATGCCAGCGTTGTTCACGAGAAGGTCTATTCTTCCGAAATGCTCGATGGTCGTCGCGATCAGGTCACTGCCACCTTCAGGGGTGGAAACATCGCTGTCATTCGCGATTGCCTCGCCTCCACGTGACCGGATGAGGTCGGCCACCTGTTCCGCTATCGTGGAGTCCTTCCCGAACCCCGATACGTCGCTCCCCAGGTCGTTCACCACGACCCGGGCACCGCGTTCGGCGAGAAGTTCGACGTATGCCCGCCCCAGCCCGCGGCCTGCCCCGGTCACAACCGCGACCTTCCCCTCCAACGAAATTCGCTCAGTCATCTCGCTATCAAAGCACTCCGCCCCCCACACAGGTGCGAGAGTGCGGTTCCAACGGCACGACAGTGCGCGCCCGTACTCTTCCGGATAGACGGTTCCGAAATCCGCATCAGAATAGCCGCATTGCAGCGGCGCGGCATAATTCACCTAGTATTTGCGTATCGCCCGGCAGTCCGAAATGGCTGCCGGGCTTTTGCTTGACTACTTGTCAGGCTGCTCCAGGGCCGCTTCCAATTCTGTGACGATGTCGTGTAGGAGCCCAATTGCGAGCGGGTCAGTGACCTCGCGCTCCATTGCGCGGAAGCGCATCACCCGCTCTTGAAGCTCACGCTGTTCCCTCTCGTCGTCCATGACGCGCTCCGCACTTGAAGCATGACGCCGAACGAGACCGATGGTTGCGGGGAACTTGAATAAATATTCATCAAGGTTAAGGCGCTTCCTTCGGCGTCAACCGAGGTGGCCTGTAGCTTGATTACTCTTGGTTAGATCGATTTGGCCGCAGACTTGCCTCACCCTCTCCCGCTTGCGGGGAGGTCGGCGCGGAGCGCCGGGCGGGGGCTCTCTCCACATGGGGAGTGTCGAATGTGGAGACGCCCCCACCCCAGCCCTCCCCCGCAAGCGGGAGAGGGGACGCCAGCCGGGTTGCAGGTCAAATACCGAACGAGTGCCTCATCTGCCTCAGCATCGATATGGAGGCGTCGGTATACCGACCATGGGTGAGATACTGGTCTAGCTGCGACGCACAAAGCAGCATCAAGGCTGCCATCACAAAGCCTTTGAACATAGTGGGCCTCTCCAAGGGAAAGAGACCGCCAACCGGGCCGGTCGGGTTAGAGCCTTTCGGAATTCGCTGTCGCCGATCGCGACCTATCCGCAATGGCGGAATGCTGGCACCAATTGGTAGCCAAATTGCTAAACCGTATTGCTAAACCGCGCTGCATTGCCGTTGCGGAGGGTTTCGCTGATGTCCGCAACGTGCCGGGCTATTCAAGGCACCGAGAAGCCGCGGCGTACTGGATCCCCGCCGGAGCCTGTCATCGGGCTTCGCCGAAGGCGAGACCCGGTGGCGGGGATGACAGTCGAGTGTGCGCTGCTATCTCTCGCCTTAACAACCCCTCGCGCTCATCCCTCTTTCGGCTTCTTCGCCCGCAACTTCATCTCGCGGTAGCGCGCTGCCCCGCCCTCGCGGTTGCTCTGCGGGCTGCGCTCCACGGCCATCGCATCGTCGGGGACGTCCTTGGTGATGACCGAGCCCGAGCCGATATAGGCGCCGTTGCCGATTTTCACGGGCGCCACCAGCGATGTGTTGGTGCCGACGAAAGCGCCCTCGCCGATCAGCGTCTTGTGCTTGAAGAAGCCATCATAGTTGCAGGTGATGGTGCCCGCTCCGAGATTGGCCTTGGCGCCGACATGGGCGTCGCCGACATAGGAGAGGTGATTGACCTTGGCGCCCGCTTCGATCGTCGCGGCCTTGGTCTCGACGAAATTGCCGATCCGAACGCCGTCGCCGAGCGAGGTTCCCGGGCGCAAGCGGGCATAGGGGCCGATGGACGCCTTCTTGCCGATTGAGGTCTGCACGATGTGCGAGAACGAATGGATCACCGCGCCGTCGGCGACGGTGACGCCTGGGCCGATCACCACAAACGGTTCGATCGTGACGTCGTTGCCGAATGTCGTGTCGGCGGCGAGATAAACGGTCTCCGGCGCGATCAGCGTCACGCCGGCGTCGAGCGCCGCCTGGCGCAGCCGCGCCTGCAGCACTGCTTCGGCCTCCGCAAGCTGGGCCTTGTTGTTGATGCCGCGCACTTCGTCCTCGCTGGTTTCGATCACGACGGCCTCCAATCCCATTTCCCTGACGATGGCGACGGCATCGACCAGATAATACTCGCCCTTGCTGTTGGCGTTGCCGATCCGGTCGAGAATTTCCAGCGCGCGGCGGCCGTCGAACGCCATCACGCCGGCATTGCACAGCGTGACCTTGCGCTCTTCATCTGTCGCGTCGGCATGTTCGCGGATCGCTACCAAGCGGTCGCCGTCGAGCAGCAACCGGCCGTAACCGGTCGGATCGGCGGCGCGGAAGCCGAGCACCGCAAGCGCCGCGCCTTTCTGCAGCGGCGCGCGCAGCCGGGCGAAGGTCTCAGCCGAGATCAGCGGCGTATCGCCGAACGCCACCAGCAAATCATCGGCGCCGCGGGCGATCGCCTCGCGGGCGGCCAGCACGGCGTGCGCGGTGCCGAGCCGCTCGGCCTGAACGAAGGTCGCAGCATCCGCGCGGACGCGCTTGACCTCCTCGGCGACCGCCGTGTGGTCCGGCCCGATCACGACCGCGAGCGAGGCGCCCGTGCCGTGCGGGGCCGCATCCAGCACATGCGCCAGCAGCGACTGGCCGGCGACCTGGTGCAGTACCTTCGGCAGCGCGGATCGCATGCGCGTGCCCTCGCCGGCCGCAAGCACGACAGTCAGGCTGGATCGAGCGGTCATTCTGGTCCTCAGGGACAACAAGGTTGCGCCGGCCGTCTTTAATTGTTTTCCACTGGAGATCAAACCGATTCGCTGCCCCGAAAATGTCCGGATTCAAGTGGGCAGCGCATTTCCTGTTAATGTTTACTCCGTGATTCGGCGGGCCTTGAGGAGGGCCGAGGGCGTTTGGCCAAAAAACCCGACCATCTCGCAGACTTCGAGGCGGATGACAGCGGCGGTGTGCTGAGCAACCTGCTGGCCGACGAAGATGAACTCGACCGCCGCGCGCTGTGGCGTCTCGGATCTTGGGGCGTCGGCGCCACGGCTGCCGTGATTCTGGCCGTAATGGCCAACCAGTCGTCCCTTGGATTGAAGCGCGAGCAGGTCGCCGCCGCTGATATCACCCGGCAGGCGCAGCAAATTCAGCTCGTGGCCAAGGAAACCCAGAAGGAAACCCAGAATGAGGCGCGGCGGCTCGCCGCCGCCATCGATACGCTGAACGGCGATCGCGACCGGCTGTATTCCCGTATCACCAGCCTGGAGCAGGGGCTCGAATCCGTCACCGGGGCCATCGCCCGCCAGGGTTCCGCGCAGGCGTTGCCGCCTGCTGCAAATGCGGAACCGCAAGCCGCCGCCCAGAAGCCGGCATCGCCAAGCGTCGCGCCGGTAGCGACCGCCCCGGCCGCAGCGCCCGTCGCCGACAAGCCCGCTGCGACCGCCGAGGCAGGCCCGGCTCCGGTTTCGCCTGCGGCAAAGACCGACGCAGCCAAAGCAGAGAGCGCCAAGCCGGAAACGGCCAAGGAAGCGGCAAAGGCTGAGATGGCAAAGGCCGACGCGGTTACGCTGGAGCCCGCCACGCCACCAGTGGCCGCACAGTCGATGATGGACACCGCCGCCGGCAAACTGATCGAGCTGGGCAAAGGGCCGAACCCGGTGATCGCAAGCCCGATCCCGGATGTCGTCGCGTCGGCGCCGACCGATGCGGAGGCGGATGAAGCCGCCGGACCAAAAGTATCGCTGCAGCGGACCGAGTTCGGGGTCGATCTCGGCAGCGCCAATTCGGTGAACGGCCTGCGCGCGTTGTGGCGCGGGCTTTTGAAATCGAGATCGAACGCGCCGCTGACGGCACTGCGCCCGATCATCGTCGTGAAAGAAGGCACCAACGGCCTCGGCATGCAGCTTCGCCTCGTCGCCGGTCCGCTGAACGACGCCGGCGCCGCCGCCAGGATCTGCGCAATTCTTGCCGAAAACAGCCGTCCTTGCGAGACCGCGATCTTCGATGGACAGCGGCTGTCGTTGAACGATCCGCCGCCTACTGCCGCCAAGCCTGCTCCGCGCCGGCGCGGCGTCGCCAAGCAGTCGGCGGCGACAGTCGTTGAGGAGGTGGCGAAGAAGCCGGAGCCGCCACCGGAGCCAACGCAGACGACATTTTCGTCCATCTTCGGCAGGAAGAACCAACAATAGAGCATGATGATTCTTGGTTAGATGAGTTGGCCGCAGACGCGCTTTACCTCTCCCGCTTGCGCTACGGGATCCCCGAAAGTGATTCCCCGGATTTTGTGAATGTGATTCAAGGCCTTTCGACCTATTTTGGCGGGAGGCATGCGATGTCTTTTGGCGATATTCGGGTTGCTGAGCGTGCTGATTGGCT
>NZ_MAXC01000008.1 GCF_001693485.1 Bradyrhizobium sp. LMTR 3 | reverse complement strand
TTGTCGCCGCGCTTTATGACCCAACCGATCCAGAAATGGCTTGAGCCAGCGTCCAAGCTCTTCATTCCAATCCAGCGTGTTGCCAACCATGGTCGGCCCCTCCAAAGGCCGACTACCCATGAATCATTGGAAAACTGATTTGGGAATCCTATGCCGCTCAAAATCTGCCAAAGTAGTGCTAGGGCGTGTATTCATAAATCCCTGCCGCAGATCGGGGCGCGGACGTCTGCTGTACCCCTGATAGCAGTTCGATAGCAGACCTCACGCAGAGGTCCGAGTTGGGCTCAAATCTGGACATAGCTTGGCTTGGCCTCCAATCCGATTAATTCAGGGTGAATAGACCAAGCGCAGCGCGAACATCGTGCAAAGTGGTATCTGTTATCTCACGCGCTCGCGCGGTGCCGCGTTTGACGACTTGCAGCACATAGCCGGGATCGCGAGCGAGTTCGCGACGACGGTTTCGGATCGGCGTGAGAAGTGCCTGCAGCACGTCCTCCAGACGTTTCTTGACAATGCTGTCGCCCAAACCGCCGCGGATATAGCGTGCCTTCAAATCCTCAACCGCAATGTGATCTTCATCGAACGCATCCAAATACGTAAAGACCACGTTGCCTTCGACGCGACCCGGATCGGACGCCTTTAGATGGTTTGGATCAGTGAACATACGCCGGACAGCCTCGCGTATTTCGTCGGCCGTGGCCGATAGCTGAATGGTATTTCCCTGCGACTTGCTCATTTTGGCTTTGCCGTCGATGCCGGGAAGGCGTCCGACGCGAGGAATAAGCGCGTGGGCTTCCGGCAACACGTCAACACCAGCTTGGCGATTGATGCGGCGAACAACCTCATTGGTTTGCTCGATCAATGGAGCTTGATCTTGTCCAACCGGGACAATCGTCGCTTTGAAACCGGTAATGTCCCCGGCCTGGGCGAGGGGATAGCAGAGAAAGCCTGCAGGAATATCTCTGCCGAAACCTCGCGCCTGAATTTCGTCCTTGATGGTTGGGTTGCGCTCAAGCCGCGCCACCGTGACAAAGTTCATGTACAGCAGGGTCAAGTCGGCCAATGCCGGAAGATGCGATTGAAGACAGATCGTGCTCTGGTTAGGGTCGATGCCGACAGCGAGGTAGTCCGTCGCAACCTCAAGGACATTGTCACGCACCCGACCGGGATTGTGCGCGTTGTCGGTGAGGGCCTGGGTATCCGCCAGCAGCAGGTACTGCCGGTGCGTTGTCTGTAGGGCGACGCGGTTCTTCAACGAACCGACGTAGTGCCCTAGGTGCAACGGTCCAGTTGTTCTGTCGCCGGTCAAGATAACAGGGAGGGTGGCTGACGAATCTTGCATCGCGGTTCTCCAGATTAGGAGCCGCCATTCAATCGGACTTTCGATGAAAGCAACCTCGCAAGCCGATGAACGGCGGCGACGGTTGGTAATGACAAGGCCGTGCCGCTCCTAAGTGGAGCGCCACCACAAGTTCGCGAACGTGGTCACGACGACAGTCATGTGCACGATATTGACGAAACTTCCGAGGAAAGCAAGTCGTCTTGATGTCTCAAATGGGTCACGAGCGGTAATGCTGTCACCGATTAGAAGCTGTCCGCTTGGCAGTCAGAAGCCGACACGTCTTTACGAGTCCACGCCCTACCCAAACCGCGCCCGTGACCGCTCCCTCGCCTTCTCGGCCTCGACCTCGCGGTCGCGCGGCGGCGCGTTGGTCTGCAGCGAGGCCAGCAGGCGCCGCGCGCTGTCGGAGACTTCGGAAACCGCGCGGTTGAACGCCTCGGCGTTTGCCTGCGACGGCGAATTGAAGCCGGAGAGCTTGCGCACGAATTGCAGCGCGGAGGCATGGATCTCCGCGTGCGTGGCCGGGGGATCGAAATTGAACAGGGTCTTGATGTTACGGCACATGGTTCTCTCGTCTGCAGAGGTCTTCGATCAAGGACGAACGGCCGGTGCAAAATCCGACGGCGTGGCTTATTCTGTCATGAAACTGGCAGCGTGTTCACCCCTGTCGGCACCTGCAAGCAGCGAGTTCCCGATGCCCCACGTGACCTACAAGATCGTCGAACATGACGGCGGCTGGGCCTACACCGTCAACGGCGTGTTTTCCGAGCCGTTTCCGAACCGCGCCACGGCGCTGGCAGCCGCCCGGCGCGCAGCCGCCGAGCAGCGGGTGCCCGGCCGCACCGAGGTGATCGAATACGAAACCGATGATGGAAAATGGCGCTCGGAGACGGCCGCCGGCAATGACCGGCCGGAAACCGAAGTGGAAGGTTAGTGCATTGTTCGGCTGTCTGGTGTGCTAGGTTCCCCTGTCAAGCGGTCCGCAAAGACGGCCGCAGTTTTGGGGAGACCATGATGAACTTTTCGCATGCCGCCTTTTCGGCCGCCGCATTGGCACTGACCTCCATCACCGCCTTCGCCGCCGATTATCCCGTACCCAAGCAGCGCGACTGGATCGCCAAAAATTTCAAATTACACACCGGCGAGACGATGCCGGAATTGCGGTTGCACTATACCACGATCGGCGAGCCGACCGGTCAGCCCGTACTGGTGTTGCACGGCTCGGGCGGCTCGGCCGCCAGCATGCTGACGGCCACCTTCGGCGGGGAGTTGTTCGGCCCCGGCCAGCCGCTGGATGCCGCGAAATATTACATCATCATTCCGGATAGCGTCGGCCACGGCAAATCATCAAAGCCCTCCGACGGCATGAAGACGGCGTTTCCGAAATACAATTACGAGGACATGGTCGATGCGCAGTATCGCCTGGTCACGGAAGGTCTCGGCGTAAAGCATCTGCGGCTCGTGATCGGCAATTCGATGGGCGGCATGCACACCTGGATCTGGGGCGGCAAGTATCCAAAGTTCATGGACGCGCTGGTGCCGATGGCCTCACAGCCGACCGAGATGGCGTCGCGCAACTGGATGCTGCGGCGGATGATGCTGGAGACCATCAAGAACGATCCCGATTACAATCGCGGCAATTACATCACCCAGCCACGCATGATGAAATATGCCATCAATGCCTATGGCATCGCGACCGCCGGCGGCACGCTGGCCTATCAGGCGCTGGCGCCGACGGCGGCGAAAGCTGACAAGCTGGTCGACGACCGGCTGGCAACCGCTGTTACCGCCGATGCCAACGACTTCATCTACCAGTGGGAAGCCTCGCGCGATTACAATCCGGCGCCTGCGCTGGAGAAAATCGAGGCCACGCTGCTCTTGATCAACGCCGCCGACGACGAGCGCAATCCACCGGAAACCGGCGTCACCGAGGCGGCGATGAAGCGCGTCAAGAACGGCCGCCTGTTCCTGATCCCGGCCTCCAGCGAGACGCGCGGCCATCTCACCACCGGCAATGCGAAGTTCTACAAGAAGGAGCTGCAGGAGTTGCTGCAGAGCGCGCCGCAACGGGCGATGTGAAACGGCACGCGCATCGAAGCGAGTGCGCGATGTCGGGTAGTCATTTTCCCGAGTCGGGAAACGCCGATCTGCGGTCCCGCGGCTGGCGTTGCTTGATCCGATCATGCATTGCGAAAGGATCATCGAAACTCGGGGCAACTACCCCATGGGACGTTGCGCGCGCGATTTTTGTCGGAGCTACCTTTCAGCCCTTCGTGCAGAACGTTCACTGCCTGCAACTCGTATCGGTCGGTGGCGAGGTCATGAGAAAAGATCACGTCAATCGTCGTGTACCGCCATATCAGGCAAAGAACGCACGCAGGCGCGAAGCGCACTTGCGGCAAGTAGTATGTGAAACTGATGCGCGAACCGGAGCGATCCCGACGCATATCCGGTACTTCCAAAGTCTGGACGTATTCTGCGCCCATGCTGCGCATAACGGCATGGCCCGAAGCAAGTTGGCGATTCATGGACGCGTCGGGTCCAGCAAGCTCTCTGACATGTGAGAGAAGCTGATTGTTGAGATTGGTGTTGAAAGATGCTGTCGGGGCTCGAAAGCCATTGTCCGACGGCCAGAACACCCCATTCGACAGACCGGGCCATACTGTCCAGCGCTGCGCGCCGGCCCGAGACAGAATGCGTTGGTATTCGACGTCGCTAATGGAACCGATGCTGCATTTCTCCAACCCGAAGCGTTCGGTCAAGCTGAAAGCCCAAAGCAATAGGGGGAGCGCAAACAGCAATCCCACGGGTGAAAGCAGGCCTAACGCAATCTTCGGGTTCGTGCCCAACGCGTTTCCAATCGTGAAGATGACCGTAGGGCGGCTGCTTACACCAACCACGGGCGGTTAGAGCGCTTGTTTGGCAGCTTGCTGTGCAAGGCAGCTCACCGCGAATCCACACGCAAGATCGATAGCACGTTCGTGCTGCCCTATTTCAAGGCAGCAATCAGTTCGGTGCGACGGTTGAGCAAGTCGTGGCTCGCATCAAACTGTGTATGGGACGACCAGCCAGAAGTCACGATTTCGCACCGCATCAAATCTGCACCGCGCACATCGCTCATTATTTGAGCGTGCATGCGCGCGCGGGCTCCGCTTCAATTGTCCTTGCATTACGAATCGTCGGTGGCATGCGCCGTCGCGAGGACAAGACAAACGAAAGCGGAGGATCGTATGCGAAGGCTTGCGCCATTGGTCCTGCTCGCCTGCCTTTCGATGCAGGCCGGCGCAGCGCTCGCCGTCGACAGGGGCCAGTACGACCACGTGCCGCCCGATATCCGCGCCTGGTTCAAGAGCGTGATCGCGCCGAACGGCGTACCCTGTTGCGATATTTCCGACGGCCATCGCACCAGCTACGACGTTCGCGGCGGCGCCTATTGGGTGCCGATCGAGGGCCAATGGATGCAGGTGCCCGAGCGCGCGGTCATTCGCGACCAGGGCAACCCGATCGGCGAAGCCGTGGTGTGGTACGTGCATCACCGCGGCAGCATCATCATTAGCTGCTTCGTGCCGGCGGACGCGGTTTAGATTCTTCAAGATGACGGTGACACCGGCGAATGATAATCTGACGGAAAATCGCAAAGGAGCCGCCCTTGTCCGATCTTGCCCCTGGCGACCTCGCCACGATCTATCCCACTCCCACGCCGCGCGTGATCGCCAAGGCACGGCCGGAGATCGATGCGCATGCGAAAAAATTCATCGGCATGTCGCCGTTCTGCGTGCTCGCCACCTCAGGCTCGGACGGCAGCGTCGATGCGTCGCCGCGCGGCGGCAACCCCGGCTTCGTTCATGTCGCGGGACCGAACCTGCTCTTGATGCCGGATCGTTCCGGCAACAACCGGATCGACAGCTTTCGCAATATCGTCGAGGGATCAGGCTTCGTGCAGTTGATCTTCTTCGTGCCCGGAATCGACGAGACGCTGCGCGTCGGCGGCAAGGGGAAGCTGTCTGTCGATCCGGAGCTGATGGCGTCGATGATCGAATTCGGCAAGCCGCCGCGCGCGGTGCTGCATATCGACGTCAGGGAAGCCTATTTCCACTGTGGCAAGGCGCTGATGCGCTCGAAACTGTGGGCGGCCACGCAAGTCGAACGCTCGGTGATGCCGAGCATCGGCGAAGTGATCCACGATCAGACCGGACTTGGCGAGCGCGAAAGCCAGGCCGAGATCTACGAGCGCTACAAGACGCAGTTGTAGGGAAGATTGTTGGGCGACACGTACACCCTCCCCTGGAGGGGGAGGGTCGATGCGCGTGTAACGCGCGGCGGGGTGGGGTGACGGTCCCTCCACCCCCAACAGTGCCCGAGTGGAGAGATCACCCCACCCCGTCTCGCATGTCGCTACGCTCATGCGAGCCGACCCACGAGCGAGCTTCGCTCGTCTCGGACCCCTCCAGGGGAGGGTGAAAAGCTCAGTCCCCGTTCTCGAGCCCGCCGACGTGCTTTTGGGTGTAGAGCTCGAGGCCGATGCGCTGGATCAGGTCAAGCTGGGTTTCGAGGAAGTCGATGTGATGTTCCTCGTCCTTCATCAGGCTTTCGAACAGGTCGCGTGAGACGTAGTCCTTGACGCCATGGCAATAGGTTGCGGCTTCCTGATAGAGCGTGCGCGCGGCGATCTCGGAGGCGAGATCGCATTCGATGATTTCCCTGACGTTCTGGCCGATCCGGAGCGGATCGAGCACCTGCATGTTGGGAAAGCCGTCGAGGAACAGGATCCGATCGGTGAACTTGTCGGCGTGCTCCATCTCCTCGATGGATTCCTTGCGCCAGACCTTGGCAAAATCCAACAGGCCCCAATTGTTCAGGAGCCGGTAGTGCAGCCAGTACTGGTTGATCGCGGTGAGCTCGCTGCGCAGGCCCTTGTTGAGATAGTCGATGACCTTGGGATCGCCCTGCATGGTCCACTCCAATTTCTTCAGGCCAGAGGCGGCCTGACACTGTATTTAGAACGCTTCTAAATCAGTTTGGGGCCAAGAGCAACTGTTCCGCGAAAAAAGCGGTGGGGAACCGAGGAAATCAGGGGATTTCAGAGGGATTTCAGCAGGCCGCGAGGGCGAAGGCCGGAGCGGTTTCCTGCGCGGGCTCATCGTTGGCGGCGTGGCGCGTGTGCGGGCAACCGGAGCAGCACTCCTTGGCGCAGGCGCCGAGCGCTTCGTCGATGATGGTCTTGATGGTGCGCGCGCAACGGCCGCATTCGGCGCTGCAGCCGAGGCAACCGTAAATCTGTTTGGGATTTCGCGGCAGGTCCGAAGCTGCAGTCACAGCATTACGGACATCGTGGTCGCTCAGCACGTTGCAGGAACAGACGATCATGAAACCGGTAAAACCTTGGGTGATGCCTACTCATCGATATGGAAGAGAGCTCCGAGATGCAAAAGGAAAAGCCGCATTTTCAAGCAATTCCAAACTGATGCCGGGGAAATACTGGAATGAATCTAAAAAGGAGTATTGCGGTAAATCAATCCGGCGCTGATTGCCGGTTTTCCGCTATCAATCGCCGCCACCACCCCCGCCGTCGCCACCGCCTCCGCTGCTATCGCTGGATGAAGCGGATTCATGGGACGAAGAACTGTCGCTGCCGCTCCCGGAAAACAGGCTCCAACCGCTGCCGCCGAAACTGTCGCTGGAAGTTGCGCCATAGCTGTCGCCACTGGCGCTCTCGCGCCGGGGCTTGCGATTCTGCACCCGGTTCATCAGCAGGTAGCAGATCAGCGACGTGCCGCCGACCGCCACCACGAATGCCGCCATTCCGCCCATCGTCGTCCTGTCCTGCGTTCACGGACCAAGAATAACACTTCGGTATCTTAGCACCGTGATCTGCCTCACCTCCCGTTTTCGTCATCGCCGGGGGCCTTGGCGTTCATTGATCATTCAAGCGAAATGTGGAACTTTTGCCGCGACAAACCCCAATGCCCTTTTGAGAAAGGTGAGCCATGAAGAAGACATTGATGGCGCTCGGTGCCGCCGCCGCGTTGGCCGTTTCGGCCGTGGCTGTTCCCGCCCCCGCCCAGGCGCAGCGCGGCGTTGCAGCGGGCGTCGCCGCCGGATTGATCGGCGGCGCCATTGTCGGCGGCGCGATTGCTTCGCAGAACGGCTACTATTACGGCCCGGGCTACTATGAGCCCGGCTATGGCGGCCCGGCCTATGTCGTCGATCCCGGCTACGGCGAGTCCTGCATCTGGCAGCGGCAGCGGTTCTGGGATGGCTATGGCTGGCGGGTCCGCAACGTCAGGGTCTGCGACTAGCGGTCGTTCATCTTCATTAAATTGCGCTCAACACCCCGGAAAAGCAGGTGCTTTTCCGGGGTGCATGCGATTTTCGGCCCGAAAAAGACCGTTTTTTTCCGCGACCGTTTGAAGACGTTTACTTTCGATTGACCCATGTGCGCTTTTTTAGCGAAGCGGCAGTTCGAAACAGCGTGTGAGTCATCCCCTAAACCCGGCGCCCGAAGGCGTCACTCCAGGAGAGCCCAAGACATGAAGAAGACATTTGCTGCCTTCGTCGCGGTCGCAACGATTGCCGGTTCGCTTGCCTCGACGCCCGCAAGTGCACAGCGTGGCGTTGCCGCGGGCGTGGCGGCCGGCTTGCTCGGCGGCGCGATCATCGGTGGCGCGATTGCTTCCAGCCGCCCGGCCTATGGCGGCCCGGTGTATGTGGAAGAGGCGCCCTATCCGGCGTGCCGCATGGTTCGCGAGCGCTTCTGGGATGGCTACGACTGGCGCTATCGCCGCGTCGAGGTCTGCAACTGATCTGATCGATTGGCGCGCGAGAAGCGCGTTTTGATCTGAAGCCCGGCCGATATCTCGGCCGGGCTTTTTTATCACCACAGAAGCACGGACGTTTGGTTACCCTCCCCTGGAGGGTAGGGCTATCGCATATGGGCGAGGGCGGAGAGAAGGAAGTCGTTGTCCCATCTGGCCTGGAGCATTTTGTGGCTGATGCGGGCCGGCCCTGGTGTTGTCTGCAGGACGTTGATGGCGATCCTGCGGATAGCGGCGAGGTTTTCCGGCGCGTGATCCTTGCGACTGCGGCAGGCATCCTCGTCGAAGACCGTATCGAGGACCCAGTGCAGATTGTTCTCGATGCCCCAGTGGGCGCGCACGACCTCGAGCAGCTTCTTGGCCGACAGCGGGCGCGAGGCCAGGAAGTATCGAACCTTGTGCTTGGCGGGCTTGCCGGAGTGGGCGCGCCAACTGTCGATGCGGCCGACGGCAGCGATCGCGGGGAAGCCGTATTGCTTCGCCAACTGTGGTGCCGGCGTGACGATGGCCTGCCGGCGCTCGACACGGCCGTGAGCGGAGGTCCTTCGCTGGCTCGCCCGCGCTGGCTTCCGGGCCGCATCGAGCAGCGCCTTGGCGGCCTTGAAGAGCCGGCCGCGATTGCTCTTGATGGCCAACACGTAATGGCCCTTCCGATCGCGGATGGCCTGGGCCGTGTCGGGCCGGCAATGCAAGGCGTCGGCGGTGACAAGGGCCCCGTCCAGATCGAGCAGGGCCAGAACTTCGAGAGCACCGGCAATTTCGTTGCGATGGGGAGCCTTCCTCTGAGCCAAGGCCATGCGCGTGCCTGTCGCCCAGACATTGACCATATGCAGCGGCGTGGCCTGCCGGCCACGCGTGAAAGCCCCGCGCAGCGCCTTGCCGTCGATGCTGACCACGCCTTTGACGCCGAAGCCCTTGCCGAACTTGCGCAAGACCGCTTCCAGACCCTTCGGGTCCAGCGCACGGAAGACGTTGCTGAACGTGTCGTGGCTGGGAATGCCGCATCTGAGTTCCAGAAACCGCCGCAACAGCTTCTCTCGGCCTTTGCCGAAGAACTCGAACTCGGTGCAGGTTTTGGCGCCAGCCAGCGTCGCCGCCAAGGCGATGACGAGGATGTCCAACAGATTGTGTTGAGCGTTGCTGGCACGCGGATCTTTGAGCGGGCGAAATATCCGCCTGAGATTGCGCATCTTGGTCTCCTTCGGGAAGCGGGAGACCTCCGAAGAATCCAATTCGCACCGCTATGCAACACCCCTCTAACGCCATATGCGATTCCCCTACCTGGAGGGGGAGGGTCGCCGCGTAGCGGCGGGGTGGGGTGACGGTCTCTCCACGTCCAACAGTGCCCGAATGGAGAGATCACCCCACCCCGTCTCACATTTCGCTGCGCTCCATGTGAGCCGACCCTCCCCCTCCAGGGTGATCCGAACTTCTACTCGAAATCCGGCTTAACCCGATCCAGCGCGGCTGCCACATCTACGACGTAGTCACCGACCCCCGCTCATCGAGCGCAGCACCGCTTCGCTCGGCCAGCAATCGACCTTAATGCCCGCCGACTTCTGATACGCGCCCAATGCCGCACGGGTCTGCATGCCCGCCTTGCCGTCGAGCTTGTCCTTGTAGAGACCGATGCGCGTCAAATGGCGCTGCATGGCCTCGACATCGGCGGAGCGCAACTGCGTCGAGGCCGACCACGGCGTTGCGAACGGCAGCGGGCTCGCCATGCGGTCGGCGAGATGGCCGACGAACAGCACATAGAGATCGGAGAAATTGTATTCCTTGATGACGAAATAGTTCTTCGTCGTGAGGAACGACGGGCCGTAGATGCCCTCCACCTGCAACAGCGAGGCCGGCTGCGCCTGTTCGGCCGCACTCAGCCTTTGTCCGCGCACCGGCACGAAGCCCGCGCGCAGCCATTCGGCAATCGGCTGCGTCACCTCGGGCACGCCCATGGTGCAATCGACGTTGGCCGGCGCCTTCACCTCGTAGGCCCAGCGCACCCCACGCTGCCAGCCCTTGTTGACGAGCTGCTGCGCGGCGGACGCCAGCGCGTCCGGCACCGAATTCCAGATGTCGACACGACCGTCGCCGTCAAGATCCATGCCGTGCTTGTAATATTCGGACGGCAGGAACTGGGTGAGTCCGGTGGCGCCGGCCCAGGACGAGCGAAAATCCTTGCGCGCCACCGCGCCCTCGCCGAGAAGTTTGAGCGCCTGAATAAACTCGGTGCGATACTGATCCTTGCGCCGGCCGACATAGGCCTGCGTCGCGACCACGCGGAGCATATCGTAAGGCAACCGGTAGCGGCCGAAATCGGTCTCGCGGCCCCAAATCGCGAGCACGATGGTGGCCGGCACGCCAAAGCGCTGCTCGATATCGCTGAGCGCCGCGCGATGCTTCTGCATCAGCTTCTGCCCTTCGGCCGCCAGCCGCGCGATCGAGGATTCCTTCACATAGTCGGCCGGCACCTGAACGAATTCGGCTTGCGCCGGCGCGCCGGTGGGCGGCCGGCCCGGCAGCAAGAGATCGGGCAGCTTGTAGTCAGGCTCCAGTCCTTGCGTTTCGCGATCGAACGTCGCACGCGACACGCCGGCCGCCTGCGCCTCCGGCCATAGCGAGGCGACGAACTGGGTGAAGGCGGCGTCGGCGGAGAATGCCGGTTGCGACGCGCCGAGCGTCACCGCAGTCACTATCAGAACTGCGGCAGCCGCCCTCGTTCGCAAAGCCGAAAATCCGATGGTCGACAGGCCGCCCATCAATGCGAAGTGGCGCGCTTTGCTTCGTCGATAGCCATGTTCGAGACACGGTCGACATAGGCAATGCCGATGGCCGACAGAATGAAGACCGTATGAATGATGGTCTGCCACATCACGCCGGTTTCGGTGTAGGCGCTCTTGCCCGATGCAAGGCCGCCGGCCTCGATGAACGTGCGCAAGAGATGGATCGAGGAGATGCCGATGATCGCCATCGCCAGCTTGATCTTGAGCACGCTGGCGTTGACGTGACTGAGCCATTCCGGCTCATCGGGATGACCCTGCAGGTTGAGACGGGAGACGAAGGTCTCGTAGCCACCGACGATCACCATCACCAGCAGGTTGGAGATCATGACGACGTCGATCAGGCCCAGCACTGCCAGCATGATCTGCTGTTCGCTGAAATCGAAAGCATGGGCGAACAGATGCCACAGCTCCTTCAGAAACAGCACGACATAGACGCCTTGCGCGACAATCAGACCGACGTAAAGCGGCAATTGCAGCCAGCGGGAGCCGAAGATCAGCATCGGAACGGGGCGCAATGCCTTCCCCTTACCTTTAGGCGGCAAGGGTGTTTCGGGGGTAAGGGACATCAGGGATAGCTCGCTGCAGAATTACAATTGCGGAACAACGTCTATATCTACGCACTGTCACCGCCGTGTGAAGCGACAACTGGCCGCAGCACACGCGGGACACTGATCATGCAAACGCCCGATTGGTTCACCTCGTCAGCTTCTTGTACTTCACGCGATGCGGAATGATGCTGTCCTGGCCGAGCCGGCGCATCTTGTCCTTCTCGTAATCCTGGAAGTTACCTTCGAACCATTCGACATGGCTCTCGCCTTCGAAGGACAGGATGTGAGTGGCGATGCGGTCGAGGAACCAGCGATCGTGGCTGATGATCACGGCGCAGCCGGCGAAATCCTCCAGCGCCTCTTCCAGCGCGCGCAGCGTATCGACGTCGAGGTCGTTGGTCGGTTCGTCGAGCAGCAGAACGTTGGCGCCCGAT
Source organism: Bradyrhizobium sp. LMTR 3 (assembly GCF_001693485.1). Taxonomy (GTDB): domain Bacteria; phylum Pseudomonadota; class Alphaproteobacteria; order Rhizobiales; family Xanthobacteraceae; genus Bradyrhizobium. The sequence goes on along the minus strand of NZ_MAXC01000008.1, from coordinate 164,231 downwards.
TTGAGCATCTTGGCCAGATGAACGCGGTTGCGCTCGCCGCCTGACAGCGCGCCGACCTTCTTCTGCTGGTCGGCGCCCTTGAAGTTGAACGACGAGCAATAGCCGCGCGAATTGACCTCGCGCTTGCCGAGCAGGATCAGTTCGTTGCCGCCGGAAATCTCCTCCCACACCGTCTTCTTGCCGTCGAGATCGTCCCGCGACTGGTCGACGTAGCCGAGGTGCACGCTCTCGCCGACGGTGATGGTGCCCTTGTCCGGATTTTCCTGCCCGGTGATCATGCGGAACAGCGTGGTTTTGCCGGCGCCGTTGGGGCCGATCACGCCGACGATGCCGCCCGGCGGCAGCTTGAAGGTGAGATCGTCGATCAGCACGCGGTCGCCGAACGCCTTGGTGAGCCCTTCGAAATCGACCACGTTCTGGCCGAGGCGCTCTGCCACGGGAATGGTGATCTGCGCGGTCTGCGTCTGCTTTTCGCTCGCCTGCTTGAGCAATTCCTCATAGCGCTGATAGCGCGCCTTGGACTTGGCCTGGCGTGCCTTCGGTGAGGACGCGATCCATTCCTGCTCGCGGGCCAGCGTCTTCTGGTGCGCGGCCTCCTCGCGGCCCTCCTGCTCGAGGCGCTTCTGCTTCTGCACCAGCCAGGACGAGTAATTGCCCTCGTAGGGAATGCCGCGGCCGCGGTCGAGCTCGAGGATCCAGCCGGTGACGTTGTCGAGGAAATAGCGGTCGTGTGTCACGATCAGGATCGCGCCGGGATAATTGCGCAGGTGGCCTTCCAGCCACGACACCGACTCGGCATCGAGGTGGTTGGTCGGCTCGTCCAGCAGTAAGAGATCCGGCTGATCGAGCAGCAATTTGCACAGCGCGACGCGGCGGCGCTCGCCGCCGGAGAGTTTTGTCACGTCGGAATCGTCGGGCGGGCAGCGCAGCGCGTCCATCGCCTGGTCGACCTTGCTGTCGAGATCCCAGAGACTCGCGGCCTCGATCTGGTCCTGCAATTTGGTCATCTCATCGGCGGTTTCGTCCGAATAGTTCATCGCCAGCTCGTTGTAGCGATCGAGGATCGCCTTCTGCTTGGCGACGCCCTGCATGACGTTTTCGCGGACGGTAAGCGCAGGGTCCAGGTGCGGCTCCTGCTCGAGGTAGCCGACGCGGGCGCCGTCGGCGACCCAGGCCTCGCCGGTGTATTCCTTGTCGAGGCCGGCCATAATCTTGAGCAGGGTCGACTTGCCGGAACCGTTGACGCCGAGCACACCGATCTTGGCGTCCGGGTAGAAGCTCAGATGGATGTTATCGAGCACCTTTCGGGTCGGGTAGCTCTTGGTCAGACCCTGCATGAAATAGATGAATTGGCGAGCCATCGCGATCCCTGGAACCTGTTGGATTTTACGGAAATTTGCTGCCGCTGATGTAGCGGCGTGGCCCCCAAAGGGCAACCGCGGAGGGGCGTTTTCCGTCCGTTCACCACGGGTGAATACGGGATGGTCACCATGTCTGCCGAGATACCGACAATTGAAACTATCTTTTAATAAATCAGGCGAAAACTCGTTTTCAGCGCCGGAAAAGGCGTCTTGAAAACAAGGGCCAGCGTCATGGCTACGATCGGTTCGGCATCCCTTTCCACCCCGGCTCATGCAAGCGCCGGACTGGCAAAACCGTTGGCAGAACTCCGCGCTTTCTGGCGCCAGTTCGTGGCCAAGGCGTTCAACCCCTACCGCCCGGAACTGTACTATATGCGCGGCCCGGGACCGGCCTGGCGCGCCAAGCATCCCGGCCATCAGAACTGAGATTTCCTGGTTTTGAGGCTGTCCTGCCTTTGAGCCTGCCCTGCGTTTAGTCCGCTTGCGCCGCTACCGATTGCGCGCGACCATGGCGATCTTCCCGACGGTGTCTCCGCCGTCATCCTCGCCATCGACGGACCTCTCAAATGACGCGGCTGCGCTGTGCTATCCTCGACGACTATCTCAATGTGGCGCTCAAGGTCGCCGACTGGTCCAAGGTCACCGACCGCGTCGACGTCACGGTGTTCAACCAGCCGTTTGCGAACGCGGAAGCCGCGGCCGCCGCGCTCAAGGATTTCGAGATCATCTGTGCGATGCGCGAGCGCACCCCGTTCCCGCGCACCATGTTTGCAGGCCTGCCCAACCTAAAACTCCTGATCACCTCGGGCCTGCGCAATGCCGCCATCGATATGGAGGCCGCCAAGGACCACAAGGTGGTGCTGTGCGGCACCCAATGGGGCCGCGACCCGACGGCGCCACTGACCATGGGGCTGATCCTGGAGCTGACCCGCAATATCGGCCGCGAAAACGCCCGCATGCATGCCGGCGCGCCGTTGCAGGCACTTGTCGGCATGGAGATCGAGGGCCGCACACTCGGGGTGATCGGCCTCGGCAAGCTCGGCACCAAAGTATCGAAGCTGGCGCAGGCTTTCGGCATGAACGTGATCGCCTGGAGCCAGAACCTGACGGCTGAAAAATGCAAGGAAGTCGGCGTCACCTATGTGAGCAAGGAAGAGCTGTTCTCGACGGCCGACATCGTCACCATCCATGTGGTGCTGAGCCAGCGCACGCGCGGGCTGGTCGGGCGCGATGACCTCGCGCGGATGAAACCGACCGCCTATCTCGTCAACACCGCGCGCGGGCCGATCGTCGACGAAGGCGCGCTATTGGAAGCGGTCACGCAAAAGAAGATCGCGGGCGCCGGCATCGACGTGTTCTCGGTCGAGCCGCTGCCGGTCGACCATCCCTTCCGCAAGCTCGATAACATGGTGCTGACGCCGCATCTCGGCTACGTCACCGAGGACAGTTTTCGAAACCACTATCAGCAGATGGTGGAAGGCATCGACGCCTGGTTCAAGGGCGAGGCGAAGCAGCGGCTCGCCTAGAGCATGATGATTTTTGGTTAGATGAGTTGGCCGCGGGCGCGCTTTACCTCTCCCGCTTGCGGGGGAGGTCGGCGCGAAGCGCCGGGTGGGGGCTCTCTCCACTCGGGCAGTGTCGCCCGCGGAGACACCCCCACCCCGCCCCTCCCCCGCAAGCGGGAGAGGGCGCGCACCTTCTTCGTGGCCGCAATCAGGTCTAATTTCATCATGCTCTAGAACCTTCAGGCTGCGTGCTGCGCGGTTGCGCCGCTGGCGACCTCCGCAAATCCGTGACGCCACGACGGATGCGCCGGCTGCCAGGCCAGCTCGCGCCTCGCCTTGGCGTTGGAGCCTGATCGCACCTCCGTCATCATCGAAACCAGGTGCTCGCCGGCGAACAACCGACCAAGCCAAGCCGGCACACGAATCGGCGGCCTGGCTCCGACCAGCGTGGCAAGAGCAGGCAGCCATTCGGCGACCGGCGCCGGCTCATCGTCGACGATGTTGTAGATCTCGCCTGATATGCCGCGCTCGATGGCAGCAACGGTCGCGGCAGCCGCGTCATCGACGTGGATGAACGACCACCGTCCGCCACCGCCGCCGATCAGCGGCACATGGCGGCGGCGCACCTGTTCGATCATCGCGCGTGAGAGCATGCCGGTGCCGGGGCCATAGAACGACCCATATCGCAGGACGATCCCTTCGAGATTCGCCGAGCTGGTGACGGCGTCCTCCAGATACTGAATCGCGTCAAGCGTGCGGCGCAGTTCTTCCGGCGGATCGAAATCGAGCGGATCGGCCTCCGTCTTGATCGGGTCGCCGCTGCGGCCGTAGGTCCAGCCGCAAAAGCTCTGGACGATGAAGCGCTTCACGCCCGCCTCACGCGCAGCCGCCAACAGAAAATCGGTGCCCTGCGTGCGCAATCGATTGGTGCTGGCGAACGCGCGATCGAAATGCCTGAGATCGGTGACCCCTGCGAGATCGGTCATCTCATGGATGATGACATCCGGCTTCGCTGCAAGCACTGCGGCGCGAATGGCCGGCGCGTCGAGCCCATCGGCGATCGCAGGTTCCGCGCCCATCCGTCTGATGATCTCGGCCTTCGCCGCCGTTCGCGTCGTGCCAACGACGGAATGACCTGCCGCTATCAGCGCGGCAACGAGTGGACGGCCCACAGCGCCAGTGGCGCCTGCAACAAAGATCCGCATGGCAAATCCTCCTGCTACTGCCCCACAATTCTGGCCGGCAGGTAATCGAAGGAAATGTGAATTCAAGCGCGCGAATGTGGCTGAAGGCCCCCTGTCCATCCGGACTTGTTCCGCAAAGGCCAAGCCGCATCGCGCGGATCGACAACAAAAAAGGCGCGCCGTGGCGCGCCTTCGAAACGTCGTTGTGGCTGAGAGCCTTACCGAATCGTGACCGGCGCGGGCAGCGGCGGCACCACCGCCGGCTGCGCACCGGAAGCGGGCGCCAGTTGGGCCTGAGCCGGTCGGGGGGCTGCTGCGGCAGCCGGGCCAGCGGCGGGCGGCGGAGCGGCCGACGCGCTTGCGGTATTGGCGGGCGGGGGGCCACCGGGCATCACCACCACGCGGGTACCGACCTTGGCGCGCTCGAACAGGTCGGAGACGTCCTCGTTCAGCATGCCGATGCAGCCCGAGGAGACGAACTTGCCGATCGTCGAAGGCTGGTTGGTGCCGTGGATGCGATAGATGGTCGAACCCAGATACATTGCACGTGCGCCGAGCGGATTGCCGGGGCCGCCGGCCATGAAGCGCGGCAGATAGGGTTGGCGCTCGATCATCTCGGTCGGTGGATGCCAGTCCGGCCACTCGGCCTTACGGCTGATCTTCTGCACGCCGTTCCAGGTGAAGCCGTCGCGGCCGACGCGGACGCCGTAGCGGATCGCACGTCCCCCACCGAGGACGTAATAGAGGTGGGTATTGGCGGTATCGACAACGATGGTGCCCGCGGGCTCCTTGGTCGTGAAGGCCACTTCCTGGCGGCGTAGATGCGGTGGAAGCTGCGCAGGGCCGACTTCCGGCTGCTCTTCCGGCGGCAGGGCGGCGAGTTGCACCGGCTTGCCGTCAGCTCCAACGGCGGGTTGCTGCGACTGCGGGAGCGCGCCAGTGGCGGCGGGCGCGGCCGCCGGTGCGGCGCTGATGGCCCCCGGCGGACGCAGGCCGTCGTCGTTCGGATAGACGATGCCGGCGCCGGGAATGCGGCTATCGCCGCGATCCGAATAGACCTGTTGCTGCGAACCGGGCGGACGGTCCGCATAGATCACCGGCGGCGGACCGGCCAGACGGCCGTAACGCGGATCGTCGGGCGAAAGGATCGGGCCGGTAGGTGCCGCGGCGGTGGCCGGGCGGCCATAGCGCGGGTCATCAGGAGAAAGGATCGGGCCTGTGGGCATCGGGGCGCCGCGGTCCGAATAGACCGGGGCGGGCGCCGGGCGGCCATAGCGGGGATCGTTGGGTGACAGCACCGGGCCGGGCGGCGGCAACGCGGCCGAACTCGGCGCGTTCGGCGTCTCGTCGTCGTCCAGTGCGTCGAAATCAGGTTCGCCGGGGCGGCGTTCGTCAACCGCATAGCCACCGTGCACGTACGGTCCCGGAGCTGTCGAATAGACCTGGCCGGGAGCTGACGGATAGCTCTGCGCATGGGCGAGCGAGGTTCCAGCCATGCCAGCGGCAATGGCGGCACAAATCGTCAAAATGCGGTTGTTCATCATCGCCTTTGTATAGACCCCAAGCCCCACCGGACGGTTAACGGCAGATGACGGAAGATCGCGGCGCATTCAAGACAAATCCGCGAAATTCGGCCCAACCAGTCATTTGTGATCGCAGCCAAGCTGCGGCAAAGATGCCTCAGGACGGCGGAAATCGCCGTCGGCGGGTGGTGCGCGACGTCGAACCGCAGATTTTGTAACAAAAAGCCGCCGGGCATTGAGATACTCTCAAATCGGCCTGATTCGCGCGCGCCGCACCCCGCCGCATCCGGCTCTCACAGTGGTCACCGCGTTCCCTTGGCAAGCAATAACCCTTCAGAGATCAAGGAGGGTGGAACCCTGGTCCATGCTTCCCGGCTTTCGTTTCTTGTTCATCGCAATTGTACTGTCGACGTCGATTCTGGTTTTTGGTCTTGGCGCTGCTGCCCTGTTGCGGGCCGCGCATGAGGAATTTGCCAATCTTCCCTCGCGACGGGCGGCACCCGAGCCGATGTTCGCCCGCCAGAGCGACGACCCGCTGCCGAGCTTGGCTTTGATGCGCGTCGACCCATCCGTCGCGGATAGGCCGGCCGACAATGTCGCGGCCGCCGCCGTCCCGGAAGCAGCCTCGGAGGCAGCGGCATCGACCGTGCAGTCTCCAGACGTCAGTCCGGCGGAGCCCGAGCAACTGGCTGCGGCGACGCCGGCAGAGCCGATGCCGACCGAAGCCGCCAAGCCGGAAGTGCCGGCGACGGAGATGATTGCGGGCACACCGGTTGCTCCGGCTTCCGCGGCCCAAACCGAGGCGCCCGCTCCCAGTGCGGAAGTCAAGCTCGCCACCGTCCCTGATACGCCGGATCCAGCCGCTGCTGCCGCCTCGCCTCCCGCGGCGCCGTCACTTGAAGACAATGCCGCTGTGACCAGGATCGCGACGCTCGGCGGTCCTGCCGTCATCGTCGATGAAAAGACATCGGCCACGACCACGGACGCGAAGCCGGACCGCACCGCAATCAAGAAGCTTGCCGCACAGCGGGCTCGCGAGAAGCGGCGAATTGCGGCGGCGCGCCGCGCGCGTCTGGTACGTGAGGCAGAGCTGACCCTGCAGCAGCAGCAACCCAATCCGTTCCTACCGTTCCCCGTCACGCCCGCAACGAGGTAGCATCCAAAATTTAAGGATCAGGCCGGGCCGGTCGCAACCGGGGGACCGTCGGCCGCGCCCCACTCCGTCCACGAGCCGTCATACAGCGCCGGGTTCTCGACGCCGAGACGATAGAGCGCCAACGTCAGCACGGCGGCGCTGACGCCGGATCCGCAGCTCGTCACGATCGGTGCATCGAGCTTCACGCCGGCGCCTGAGAACGCCGCGCGCAACTCATCGAGCGGCTTCATCGTCCCGGTCGCGGCATCGAACAGATTGTTGTAGGGCAAGCTGAGGCTGCCGGGGATGTGGCCGGAGCGAAGTCCCGGCCGCGGCTCGGCGACCTTGCCCTGATAGCGTTCATTGGCGCGCGCATCGATCACCTGCTCGGCGCGGGTCGCGAGGTTTTCGACCAATTGCTGCATGCTGCGCGTGCGCCGCGCATCGAACGTCGCCTTGAACGTCGAAGGCTTCGGCGTCCCCTGCCCGCTCTCGACCTTGCGGCCTTCCGCGACCCACTTCTTCAGGCCGCCATCGAGCACGCGCACGTCCTTGCCGAACGACAGAAACATCCACCACACCCGGGGTGCGGCGACCCAGCCGCCGGAATCATAGACCACGACGGTGTCGTCATTGCCGATCCCGAGCGCGCCGACGTCGCGGCCGAATTGCTCGGCGGACGGAAACATGTGCGGCAGCGGATTGGAATGGTCGGACACCGCATCGACGTCAAAGAACACCGCGCCCGGAATATGCGCGGCGAGATAGTCGTCCTTCGGCAGCGGCATCACGCCCGGCATCTTGAACGTGGCATCGACGATTTTGACGTTGGGATCGTTCAGGCGCGCGGCGAGCCAGTCGGTGGAGACGAGCGGGTCAGTGGTGGTGGGCATAATGCAAAAATCCTTGCTGTCATTCCGGGATGGTCCGAAGGACCAGACCCGGAATCTCGAGATTCCGGGTTCGCTTCGCACCCCGGAATGACGCGGGAAAAACTTAAGCCTTCTTCTTCGGCTCCCATTTCTCGACCGGGCCGCCGGCGTCGCGCCAGGCGGCGAAGCCGCCGCCCATATGCGCAACCGGCTTCAGGCCCATGTCCTGCGCGGTCTTGGCCGCGAGCGCCGAGCGCATGCCGCCGGCGCAATGGAAGATGAACTTCTTGTCTTCCTGAAAGATCGGCTTGGCATAGGGGCTTTGCGGATCGATCCAGAATTCCAGCATGCCGCGGGTGCAGGAGAACGCGCCGGGAATCTTGCCCTCGCGTTCGATCTCGCGGGGATCGCGGATATCGACGATCACGACGCCCGGATCCTGCGCGGCCTTGATGGCCTCAGCGGCACTGACAGTCTCGATCTCGGCATTGGCTTCATCGATCAGGGATTTGATGCCGCGGTGAATGGTCTGGGGCATTTGCACTCCTTGAAGTTTCTTGGCCGTCATTCCGGGATGGTCCTAAGGACCAGACCCGGAATCTCGAGCGAGTAAACCAATCTCTGGATTCCGGGTTCGCGCTGCGCGCGCCCCGGAATGACGAGGTAGAACTACCGCACCAATTCCTTCATCGCGGCCTCTAAGCCTTCGATCGTGATCGGATACATGCGATCCGAAAGCAACCGGCGGATGATGGTGGTGGATTCCGAATAGTCCCAGTGTTTCTGCGCCACCGGATTGAGCCACACCGTATGCGGATAGGTGCGCGTGATGCGCTCCAGCCAGACCGCGCCGGCTTCCTCGTTCACATGCTCGACCGAGCCGCCCGGCACCATGATCTCATACGGCGACATCGAGGCGTCGCCGACGAACACCACCTTGTAGTCGTGCGGATATTTATGCAGCACGTCCCAGGTCGGCGTGCGGTCGGTGAAGCGGCGCTTGTTCTGCTTCCACACGCCTTCATAGAGGCAGTTGTGGAAGTAAAAATATTCCATGTGCTTGAACTCGGACTTCGCGGCCGAGAACAACTCCTCGACCTGCTCGATATGGGAATCCATCGAGCCGCCGATGTCGAAGAACACCAAAACCTTCACCGCATTGCGACGCTCGGGGCGCATGTGCACGTCGAGATAGCCGTGGTTGGCGGTCTCCCTGATCGTGGTGTCCAAATCGAGTTCGTCGGGCGCGCCGGTGCGGGCGAATTTGCGCAGACGGCGCAGCGCGATCTTGATGTTGCGGATGCCGAGCTCGACATTGCCGTCGAGGTCTTTGAACTCGCGCTTGTCCCACACCTTCACGGCGCGGTTGTTGCGGTTCTTCTCCTGCCCGATTCTGACGCCTTCGGGATTGTAGCCATGGGCGCCGAACGGCGAAGTGCCGGCGGTGCCGATCCACTTGTTGCCGCCCTGATGGCGGCCCTGCTGTTCCTTCAGGCGCTGGCGAAGCGTCTCCATGAGCTTGTCCCAGCCCATCGCCTCGATCTGCTTCTTCTCTTCCTCGGTGAGGTATTTTTCCGCGAGCTTCTTCAGCCATTCGGCGGGAATGTCCGCCTTCTCCATGGCGTCCAGCAGGCTTTCCAGCCCTTTGAACACGGTGCCGAAGACGCGGTCGAACTTGTCGAGGTTGCGCTCGTCCTTTACCAGCGCGGCGCGGGAGAGATAGTAGAAATTCTCCACCGTCTGATCGGCAAGGTCGGCGTCGAGCGCCTCCATCAGCGTCAGATATTCACGCAGCGTCACCGGGACCTGCGCGTCGCGCAACGATGTGAAGAATTGCAGGAACATGGAATACAGATTGCCCGCCCCGCCGCACACGTCAAGGGCCCGCGCGTGCCAAAGGCCGGCGCATAGCTGTCAGGCCTAGACCGGGAGGCTTTTTCAATTACAATTGACCTGTAAAAGGCTTATTCCGGCAGGGGAAATTCAATGGGAATCGTAGCGGCGCTGATCATCGGCGGTATTGCGGGCTGGCTTGCCGGGTTGATCGTGCGCGGCGCAGGCTTCGGGCTGATCGGCAATATCGTGATCGGCATCATCGGCGCGCTGCTGGCGAGCTGGCTGTTGCCGCAGCTCGGCGTCAGCCTCGGCGCTGGCTGGGTCCGCGATATCGTCAACGCCACCATCGGCGCGGTGATCATCCTGGTGATCCTGTCGCTGATCAGACGCTGACGAAGCCGCAGCAACTCCAATCGCGACCGCCGGACCGGCGGTCGTTTACTGTTCAGGCCGCGAGCGGCTGACGAACGAACAACAAGGCAAACGGATAGATGAAATTTACCGGCACCAAGGACTATGTCGCCACCGACGACCTCAAGGTCGCCGTCAACGCCTCGATCGTGCTCGAGCGCCCGCTGCTGATCAAGGGCGAGCCCGGCACCGGCAAGACCGTGCTGGCGGAGGAAGTCGCCAAGGCGCTCGGCGCGCCGCTTCTGACCTGGCACATCAAGTCAACCACCAAGGCGCAGCAGGGCCTATACGAATACGACGCGGTGTCGCGGCTGCGCGACAGCCAGCTCGGCGATAGCAGGGTTTCCGACATCTCCAACTACATCAAGCGCGGCAAATTGTGGGAAGCGTTTACGCACGACAAGCGCCCGGTGCTTTTGATCGACGAGATCGACAAGGCCGATATCGAGTTTCCGAACGACCTCCTGCTCGAACTCGATCGCATGGAGTTCTTCGTCTACGAGACCGGCGAGAACATCAAGGCGAGCCTGCGCCCGATCGTGATGATCACCTCGAACAACGAAAAGGAACTGCCGGACGCGTTCCTGCGCCGCTGCTTCTTCCATTACATCAAGTTTCCCGACGCCGACACCATGGGCCGGATCGTCGACGTGCACTTCCCCGGCATCAAGAAGCGCCTGGTGGAGGAAGCCTTGCGCATCTTCTTCGAGGTGCGCGAAGTGCCGGGTCTGAAGAAGAAGCCCTCGACCTCGGAGCTGCTCGACTGGCTCAAGCTGTTGCTGAACGAGGACATCACCCCGGAAATGCTGCGGGAGCGCGATCCGCGCAAGCTGATTCCGCCGCTGCACGGCGCTCTCTTGAAGAACGAACAGGACGTGCACCTGTTCGAGCGGCTGGCGTTCCTCAGCCGACGCGAAGTGTAATCGCCGACGACCGCGACGCCAGAACCTGAGGTTCTGGCGTTTTGCTTTTCGCAAAACACCAACGAAAAAAGAACAGGGAAGATGAACGTTCAAAGCCAGATCGACGCAGCGTCACCCCGCACGACCGAGCATTTCGACGTCCTGATCGCCGGTGCCGGCATCTCCGGCGTGGGAGCGGCCTATCACCTCACCACGCAGTGCCCGGGAACGACGTTCGTCGCGCTCGAAGCGCAAAAAACCTTCGGCGGCACCTGGACCACCCATCGCTATCCCGGCATCCGCTCCGACAGCGATCTCCACACCTTCGGCTACCGCTTCAAGCCGTGGACCACTGCGCCGATCGCCAGTGCCAAGGAAATCCTCAAATACATGGGCGAGGTGATCGAGGAGAACGATCTCGCCCGGCACATCCGCTACCGGCACACCATCACTTCAGCGAAATGGTCGAGCGAGGAAAACCTCTGGACCATCGAGGCCACGCGCACCGACACCGGCGAGAGGCTGCGCTTCACCACCAATTTCTTCTGGATGTGTCAGGGCTACTACCGCCACACCGAGGGTTATACGCCGGAGTGGAAGGACATGGCCAAGTTCAAGGGCCCGATCGTTCATCCACAGAAATGGCCTGAAGACCTCGATTACAGGAACAAGCGCGTCGTCGTGATCGGCTCGGGTGCTACCGCGGCGACGCTGATCCCGGCGCTGGCTCCCGACTGCGCCCATGTCACCATGCTGCAGCGTTCGCCGACGTATTTTCGCACCGGGCGCAATGCGATTGAGATCGCCGAGGAGCTGCGGAAACTACAGGTCGACGAAACCTGGATTCACGAAATCACGCGGCGAAAGATCCTGTTCGATCAGGACGCGTTCACGCGCAAGACGTTCAATGAGCCGGAAGCGGCCAAGAAGGATCTGTTGTCGGCGGTCGAAGCCTATCTCGGCAAGGACTACGACATCGCAACCCACTTCACGCCAAAATACCGGCCGTGGCGGCAGCGCATCGCCTTCATTCCCGACGGCGACCTGTTCCAGGGCATCAAGTCCGGCAAGGCCTCCGTCGTTACCGACGAGATCGACCGCTTCACAGAGAAGGGAATCCTGCTGAAATCCGGCAAGGAGCTGGAAGCCGACATCATCGTTACCGCGACCGGCTTCAACCTCTGCGCCAACGGCGACATCGAGTTTGCCATCGATGGCAAGCCGCTCGACTTCGCCGATACCGTGACCTATCGCGGCATGATGTTCACCGGCGTACCCAACCTCGTCTGGGTATTCGGCTATTTCCGCGCGAGCTGGACGCTGCGCGTCGATCTCGTCGCCGACTTCGTCTGCCGGCTGCTCACGCACATGAAAGAGACCGGCGTGAAAAAAGTGACGCCGCAGCTTCGTCCCGAAGACCACAACATGCCGCTGTTGCCGTGGATCGATCCGGAGAATTTCAATCCCGGCTACATGATGCGCGGCATGCATCTGCTGCCCAAGCGCGGCGACAAGCCGGAATGGCAGCACAACCAGGACTACTGGGCGGAAAAGGATGAGTTTCCGGCCATCGACCTCAAGGACAAGGCGTTCGTTTACGGCTGAGGTTGGCGCTGGGTGAGCGGTATCAAATGCTGTGAGGGATGCACCGGCGATAGGGTTCCCTCCCCCCTTGCGGGGGAGGGTTAGGGAGAGGGGTGCCGCACGGCATGCTCTCTCCGTGTGGGTCTTTTCGACGAATGACCGTGATTGAGAAAGCCGTGCGCTTATCGATCATCTCGCCCGGGGCTTACCCCTCTCCCCAGCCCTCCCCCGCAAGGGGGGAGGGAGCCTGAGCAGCGTGCTCACCTCACGCGGTATGCGCAACTCTCCACCGGTCATGGCCGGGCTTGTCGCCAAGCTTTAGAAGGCGGCAAGCCCGGCATGACGAGTTTGCGGACCGATCCGGGCCCTCACCCGGCGTCCCCTAGGCAACACGCGCCTCAATCAGATTGAAGCGGCCGGCCGGATAACTCGTGACCAGATCGAAGCCGCTCTGGTCGAGCAATTCGCGGTACTGTCGCTCGGTGCGCTCGAGCCCTCCAGGCCCGCGAAGCATGTTCAGATCACTCAGCGCCTGCTCTCTGTCCTCGTCCGCCATGGTTGGCGTCTCCGGCATCAGCCGCTCCACCAGAAGCAGCTTGCCTTCGCCCGGGAGCGCCTTGCGACAGTTTTGCAGGATCGCGATACTGCGCGCATCATCCCAGTCGTGAATGATGCTCTTGAGAATGATCGCATCGGCGACCGCCGGCACGGCCTCGAAGAAATCGCCGGCCACAAATTCCACGCGGTCATCGACACCGATCTGCCTGAGATGCCTGCTCGCGGCCTCGGCACATCTCGGAAGGTCGAAAACAGTTCCGCGCAGGTTCCGGTTTTGCTGCGCGATGGCGCCGAGCAATTCGCCGGATCCGCCGCCCACGTCCATCAAACGGCGTATCCCGCTGAAGTCATAGGACTGAAGGACATCCGGTGTCACAAGACGAGTAAGCTCCACCATCGCCACGTTGAACTTGTCTACAATCTCTGGCGTCCGGCCCATCAACTCGAAGCTGTCATCGACGCCTTGCAGTTGCGCTGCGGTCTTGCCGGTCATGATGGATTCAAGCATTCCGCTCCAGGATTTTGCAAGCAGTTCGGTCTCAAGGATTGCCCAGCCCTTGACCGAATGCTTTGCGGAGCTGTCGAGGCAGGCCCCCATGTCCGTCAACGCATAGCGATCTTCGCCGCTACGCGAACAGATGCCTAGGGTGGAGAGTGCGGTGAGCAGGCGGCCAAGCGCCCGTTCATCTGCCCCGGTTGCCTTGGCGAGCTTGCCGACCGTCTGCGGCCCGTAGCTCAACAACTCGGCGAGCCCGAGTCTGGCGGCGACGTAGATCACTGCGGTCACACGGTGCGACTGTATGAGGTCGAAAAGCCTGAGGGCCAATACTTGCGATGACATCGCGCCTCCTATCTCCGCATTGTTTTGCGGCAGGTGATCGCAAACCGGGAGCAGGCGAAATGAGATAATTCACAGAACAGATGTATACTTTAGCGGTAATTTAACACCTTTATATCGCACCATTTGCAAGCTCTCCGCGTTTTCTGTATACATACTGCACTCAACAAGGAGTGCAGCCATGCCGTCCTCATTCCCGCTCAATGCCTGGTACGCCGCCGCCTGGGACGTCGATATCAAGCGCGCGCTGTTTCCGCGTACGATCTGCGGCAAGCATGTCGTGATGTACCGCCAGTCCAACGGGCGGGTCTGCGCGCTCGAGGACGCCTGCTGGCACCGCCTGGTGCCGCTCTCGAAAGGACGGCTCGACGGCGACACCGTGGTCTGCGGCTATCACGGGCTGAAGTTCAACGCGCAGGGCCGCTGCACCTACATGCCCTCGCAGGAGACCATCAACCCGTCCGCCTGCGTGCGCTCATACCCCGTGATCGAACGCCACCGTTTCATCTGGCTGTGGATGGGCGACTCGGCACTGGCCGATCCCGCGCTGGTGCCTGACATGCACTGGAACGACGATCCGGCCTGGGCGGGCGACGGCAAGACCATTCACGTCAAATGCGACTACCGCCTCGTGGTCGATAATCTGATGGACCTCACCCACGAGACCTTCGTGCATGGCTCCAGCATCGGCAATGATCACGTCGCCGAAGCCCCGTTCGACGTCACCCATGGCGACAAAACGGTCACCGTGACGCGCTGGATGAAGGGCATCGACGCGCCGCCGTTCTGGGCCGCGCAGTTGCAAAAGCCCGGACCGGTCGACCGCTGGCAGATCATCCATTTTCAGGCGCCCGGCACCGTCAATATCGACGTCGGCGTCGCGCCCGCCGGCACCGGCGCGCCGGAAGGCGACCGCTCGCAGGGCGTCAACGGCTTTGTGCTCAACACCATGACGCCGGAAACCGACACCACCTGTCATTATTTCTGGGCCTTCGTCCGCAATTACCGGACGACCGAACAGAAACTGACCACCGAAATTCGCGAAGGCGTGTCGAACATCTTCCACGAGGATGAAATCATCCTCGAAGCGCAGCAGCGCGCGATGGACGAGAATCCGGATCGCACGTTCTACAATCTCAACATCGATGCGGGGGCGATGTGGGCGCGGCGCGTGATCGACCGGATGGTGGCGCGCGAGAGCACACCGCAGACCATGCAGGCTGCGGAGTGAGGAAATGAGCGAGCGCGACGTCGAACGTTCCGTGTCGCAGACCGTGCGGGCGCAGCTCGCGCTGCGCGACATGATCCTGTCCGGGCGGCTGCGACCGGGCGAGCGCATCTCCGAATTGCAGGCGGTCGACATCACCGGCGTGTCGCGGACCCCGGTGCGGCTGGCGCTGGTCCGGCTGGAGGACGAAGGCCTGCTGCAGGCGATTCCTTCCGGCGGCTTCATGGTGAAAGCCTTCACCGAGCGCGACATTCTGGATTCGATCGAGCTGCGCGGCACGCTGGAGGGCCTCGCCGCGCGCTTTGCGGCCGAGCGCGGCGTCGGCGCGCGCAGCCTCGAGCCGCTCAAGGAGTGCCTTGCCGATCTCGACCAACTGGTTCGGCAGGACCCGATTTCGGTCGAAGCCTTTTCCGCCTATGTGACGATGAACGCGCGGTTTCACGCGCTGCTGAACGAATTGTCTGCCAGCGCGCCGCTGATCCGGGAGATCGACCGCGTCTCGGCGCTGCCGTTCGCTTCGCCAAGCGCGTTCGTGATGGCGCAGTCGGCGCTGCCGGAAGCGCATCAGATTCTGCTGATCGGGCAGGATCATCACCGCGTCGTGGTCGATGCGATCGAGAACCGCGAGGGCGCGCGGGCCGAAGCCGTGATGCGCGAACATTCCCGCCTCGCCGCGCGCAACCTGCGGCTCGCGATCCGAAACCGCACGCATCTCGATTTGCTGCCCGCGCTCGCCCTTTTGAAATCGCCAGTCGAATAGAGGTAGCCCATGCGTTTTGCCGAGCAATGGAGCTGGTGCACCATCGAATCTATCCGCGACGTGACGCCGACGATCCGCGAATTCCGCCTGCGTCCTGAAAGCGGTCATATCACGCCCTACCCGGCAGGCAGCCATATCGGTGTCTCCGTGCTGATCGATGGACAGCCGGCGCGGCGCTCCTATTCGCTGGTGGAAAACGACGACGCCGGCACGTATCGCATCGCGGTGCGGCTGGCACCGGATAGCCACGGCGGCTCGCGCGGCATGTGGAATTTGCGAGCTGGCGCGCGGATCGAAACCTGCAACCCGAGCTCGCTGCTGGACCTCGATTGGACGCGGCGAAACTATTGCCTGATCGCCGGCGGCATCGGTATCACGCCGATGACAGGCATCGCGGCCGCACTCCGCCGCAGAAATATCGACGCCCCGCTGCACCATGCCGTGAAATCGCGCGGCGATGCCGCCTTCCTCGACGAACTCTCGGCGCTGCTCGGCGACCGGCTGAACGTCTACGCCTCCGATGAAGGCGCGCGGCTCGATCTCGAAGCCACCTTCCGCGCCCTGCCGGACGACGCCATCGCCGTCATCTGCGGGCCGATGCGGATGCTGGAAGCTGCGCGGCGTATCTGGAATGACTTAGGCCGCGCGCCCGCCGATCTTCGCTACGAGACTTTCGGCTCCAGCGGGTTGAAGCCGACAGCGGAATTCCGGGTGCGGCTGAAGGATATGGACACCGAACTGGTCGTGCCGCCGAACAGCTCGATGCTGGATGCGCTTAACGGCGCCGGCTTCGAGGTGATATCGGACTGCCAGCGCGGCGAATGCGGCGTCTGCGCCGTCGACGTCGTCGCCGTCGAGGGCGAGATCGACCATCGGGACGTGTTCTTCAGCGATCAGCAGAAGCAGGACAACCGCAAGATCTGCCCTTGCGTCTCACGCGCGATCGGCATCGTTACAATCGATACGCTGTACAGGGCTGAGGCTGTCTAGCGCCTGGATCAGGCGCCGGTCTGGCTGGAGCGGGAGGACGAACGCGAGCTATTGTTCTGACGACAGGCGGACTATCTGGCGCCCGCTATTCATCGCCTTGAGATTGTTGACGTACTCCTCAGGGCGCTGCCAGCGGTGAGGAACTTTTAGTCCCATGAACTCCGCGATGTCACCGATAAACGCCGTGCAATTGGTTGTTTCGGCGTTCCAGACTGGTGAGTTCGCCTGTAGTTTCTTGATGTATGCGAAAACCCGTTTTGCGTCCGGCTCATTCAGGTAAACCCGGTAACTGGCGGTCAAGTACTGCGGATCAAGATCGCCATAGCTTGCCGTGGTCTCGGACGGCACCCACAGCAAATGACCAAGTACATAAGCTGCAGTGTCTCCCGCAGGGGTGAGGCCCGCGACTTCAACTGCTCGCTCGCTTGTCTTCCCGAACCAGACGAAAGCGTGTCCCCAGCTCGCCGCCGTCCTGGCTCGGAAATCAACGTAGTACGGGCCCTTTGCTGATCCCGATCCCGGCTTTCGATTCGACTGTGGCGCCGGTTTCGATTCAATCGGCGCCTCATTGGAAACAAGCGCGTTCGCGGTGGCGGCGCGCTTGTGGAGCTCCCGTTTCTGGGAAATGAAACGTTCCGAGCGGGCGCGAGTATCAACCTCACGCGCAGAAGCCGATTGGATGTTGCACTGGAGCAAGACAGAGAGTGTGAATCCCGCAAGCAGGCATATTCCCAACCTCTTCGGCTTGTTTGCCACGCTTCGCCCTTCAACTGTCGACGATAAGGTCAGATTCCGCGAGACCTTAAATCAATACCGCGCATAGGGCCGCGGCGGCGCGACAGGTGTCTTGCCGATTGGGGTCTTCCCGATTGGGGTCTTGCCAATCGGCATCTTGCCGATTTGGGCCGTCTGATAGACGGGCTGTCGGCGCGGAATGTCGGCAGCACTAGCGGCAGTCACCACGGCAAGCGTTGCACCGACAACAATCACAGTCTTCATCACGGTACTTTTCCTCCAGGTTAGAAGAAACGAGGCAGTAAACTGCTTCGCGTTCCCCTCAGACCCGCCGTGAGCATGACCGTCGGAATACGTCTACAGTGCGGCAGATCAAACACGTTCGACGGATAGGTCTGCAGTGCGGCATATATGAGACATGCTGGAACCCGAACCTATTGGATCGATGGTGCGATAGCCGAACGCCATTGTCATGGGGACTCATCCCAACGTGGAGATGGAACGACAAGGCTCACGCCCATCCCGAACTCAGGTGCGGGCTTCCGATCGGTTCTTAATAACCGCTGTGCGGCCTCGGCGTTTGTGGCGCAGCGCTCGAGCCAGCGAGCCACGAGAAAATCAACCCGCGCGGCAAATCGCCGTTGCGCCGCTGCCAGTAGAGGCCACGCGTCCAAGCTCTGATCGGATGGTCTCTTGACGTCGTTGCGGGCGTTCATCTTGCCCTCCTGCCGGTTCGGCGGAGGGAGCGGCCCTGCGCCGAGAGTTACACTCTTGCTTTGCGGATCAGCCCCGCATCGAGCTGAAGGTTCGGGCCCCACATCATCACGGACATGCACGACCAATCGGCCAGCCGAATAAGCGGCCGGACGCGGGCGGCAGTCTCTGCGATGTGTGTGCGTGCGTTGCGCATTACGTCCTCAAGAGTGCGGGCAATCTCGCCCGCGACGAATGTCATGATCTAAACGCAGAGAAAATTCGGCGCGTCAAATGTTTTATGTTCACGAGGTGCGGGATTTGTGCGTGCTAGTAATTTTCGAACGCCAGCGGAGCCGGCCTGGTTCGAAAATTTCAGGCTATTGTCAGTTGAGCGGAAGTGGCGGCTTACTTCGCCATGTCCGATCTATCCCGGGAAGCACACACCAATCGGACGGATCGGCTTGTCCACTAGGGGGCATACAGCCCATCTCCGGCACCTCCGTTCTGCCCACGAGAACAGACGTTGCCCATCGGGATCGTCATGTCGGCGATGGTCCAAACTCGGAAGTCGTCCCGCGCAGCTATCAAGCCCGCTCCTCCGCAGCATTGCTTAGTGTGCTTCAAGGCAGTCAGAATTCGGGCTGTCAATGACGATTGCACGGGCTTCTACGCACTTAGTTTGTCGAGTAAGGCCTTCGCTTTCTTCAAGTCCGATGTGTCGAAGCCTTCGGTGAACCAACCGTAAACCTGCGCGAGGAGACCGCGTGCTTCATCGCATCTGTCCTGGTCGCGCCAGAGATGGGCGAGGCTGATGGCGGAGCGGAGTTCCCAGAGCTTCGCCTCCTGCTGGCGCGCGATCGCGATGGCACCGAGCAAGTCAGCCTCCGCCTCGGCCTCAGCGTACTGGTGAGTGGTCCGCAACAGCTGGCCTCGGCGACATCGCAGTTCGGCCTCGAACCACCGTACGCCCGATTTCTCGGTTAGAGACAAAGCCTCGGATAGTCGGCTGAGCCCGTCTTCGGGCGTCCCTTTCTTCACGTACGCCGTAGCAAGCAGCGCAAGGTAAAACGGAAGGGTCCACGCCGCGCCGGATGCTTGGAATCCCTCGATCCCGAGCCGCAGCAAATCCATCCCGGCGTCTGATTCGCCAGCCTCGACCAAGGTCCAGCCGCGATACGCCGTTCCCATCGCGAGAAAGAAGGCAAAGTCCTGCTCGGTAGTAAGCGCAATCAGCTCATCCGCGAGCAGGCGCACGGTCCGTGCATCGTCGAGCACGAAATACAGCCGGCAGGCGACGCTTAACGCGAACGCGAGGCTAATGGGGTGCGACAGCTCGCGTGCCTCTGCCAGGGCTTCCCTGCTCCGCGCCCGGGCCTGATCGACGAAGCCTAGCAGCCCGAGAGTCAGTGACAGGAAGGAGAGCATCGCCACGCTGGCGTTCTCGGCGAACAGAAGCGTCAGAGATCGATGCTGCGTGGAATCGTAAAGTGCGAGCCCTTGCTCGAGATGCGCGCGCGCCAAACGTAACTCTCCGCGATGCAGCCAGCTATCGCCGACCGCCCGATGGCCGGCCACTAAGGCGGCCCTGTCGTTTTGTCGTCCGGCCAATTCGAGCAGTTCTTCGGCAGCGCGATGCGATAGTTTTGTCTCGGCGCGCACGTGGTGATGAACGAACTCGCCCCACAACGCCTTGAGCAGATTTGGCGTGTCGTTCAGTAGTTCGCAGAGACGACGCGCCCGAGCGTAGGCCTTTCCGGTCTCTTCGGCCGCATGGCCCTTCGCGGCGATCAGCGCGCCGCCGATAGCGAGTTGAAGCTGGACTTCGGTGCGCTGGCTCTCGGCGGTGTCCGGTAGATGGGACAACAGATCGAGCGCCTTCCGCATCTGTCTGATCGCTTCTGCAGTGGCTGAGCGCGCCTTGGAGCGTTCGCCGGCCTCCTGCCAATAGGAAACCGCCTTCTCGATTAGACCGGCATTTCCGAAATGGTGCGCGAGGATCTCGGGTTGCGCTTCGGCCGTTGTCGCCAGCTTCTCCTCCAGCGCGCCAGCGATACGGGCGTGCAACTCACGACGCTGGCCCCGCAGCAGCGTGCCATATGCCGCGTCCTGCACCAATGCGTGTTTAAAGAGGAAACTGGCTTCGGGTGGTTCGCCGTGCCGAAACACCAACCCGGCATCTATCAGCCGGTCTAACGCCGATTGCAGCTCGCTCTCGCTCCGCCGCGCGGCGGCGGCGAGCAGATCGTAGGAGAACTCCCGGCCGATGGCCGCGCCGAGTTGTGCGACTTCCTTGGCGACCGTGCCGATGCGGTCGAGCCTCGCCATCAGCGAAGCGTGCAAGGTGGGCGGGACCGCGAGCCCCGGGAGCGGCGCAGTGGAGACGGCGCGCTCGACCCCGGCAGCACCCGCTTCGAGCACAGCCTTGGTCAGTTCCTCGACGAACAGCGGCACACCGTCCGTTCGCTCGGCGATCTCAGTGACGAGCTCGGGCGACAGCCACCGATCGCCAGTCATGCTCCGGATCAGCGCGGCGCCCGCCGTATGATCAAGACGGTTCAGAACCAACGTGCTGACATGTGACTTTCCGCTCCATACGGACCGAAACTCGGGGCGGAAGGTGATCAGCGACAGCAGCGGCAGGGTCGCCACTCGATCGATGGTCCGGTCCAGCAACTCGCGCGAGCTCGGATCGATCCATTGCGCATCCTCGAAGACCATCATGATTGGATGTCGCAGGGCCAGACCTTCAAGCTGCCGAAACAGGGCATCGAAAGTCTTCTCTTTCTTTCGCTGTGGCGTGAGCGCAATCGGCGGATATCGCCCACCGGCCGGAATCGAGAGCAGCTCGGCGAGGATTGCGATATCCTCGTCAGGCGGCAATGCCGGGGATAGCACCGCCTGCAGCTTGTCGAGCCTGTGCTCCGGCGTGTCCTCGCGCTCGAAATCGACGGTTCGTTGCAGCTGAGCAATGAACGGATAAAGCGCGCTGTCCTGATGATGCGGCGAGCAGAAATACCGCAAGCGAGTGTGCGGCTCGCCCTCGATGCGCTCCTGCAGAGCCGCGACGAGGCGCGATTTGCCAATACCCGGCTCGCCCGCCAGCAACACCACCTGGCCCGTGCCCGTCCTGGCCCGCTGCCAATGCTGCACCAGCAGCTCGAGCTCCTCCTCGCGCCCTACCAACGGCGTGAGCGCCGCCGCGTGGAAGGCCTCGAAGCGGCTTTCCGCCCTTCCCTCGCGCAGCACCCGCCAGGCGCGCACCGGGGCGGCGAAGCCCTTCAGCGTCACCACGCCGAGATCCTCGTAATCAAAGAGCCCGCCGATGAGTCGCCGCGTGTCCTCGGCGATTACCACCCCGTCGGGCTCGGCGAGCGCTTGCAGTCGGGCGGCCAGATTCGGCGTTTCGCCGAGCACCGCCTGCGGCTCGACGGCCTCACTGCCGATGAGGTCCCCGACGATAACCAGACCAGTCGCGAGCCCAAGGCGAACCCGCAGCTCGAGATCCGGTGGGGCGCTCGGCGCGTGCCGGGCCGCGGCGATCTCAAGCGCGGCGCGCACCGCACTTTCCGGATCGTCCTCGTGCGCTGAAGGATGACCGAACAGGATCAGCATGCCATCGCCGATGTAGCGGCTGATGGTGCCGCCGTACTTGCGGACAATGGCCGCCACACCGTCGCGGTACTCGGCGATGACCTCCCGTAAATCTTCCGGGTCTAGCATTGTCGCAAGCGCCGTCGAGCCGACGAGGTCGCAGAACATCACTGTGAGTTGGCGGCGCTCCGCGGAAGAACTTGGCGCGGATGACACGGAAGAGGGCTTCGTGACCCGCGCTACGGTGGACGTGGACGCTTGGGCCGCTACCGATGGTCGCGCAGTTCCCGTCGGCATGAGCGCTTCGCCGCAGTCGCCGCAGAACCTTTTGCCCGACGGATTGTCGGCTCCGCACGCATAGCAGCGCAAAAATAGCGGCGCACCGCAGTCGCCGCAGACCTTCTTACTTTCTGGGTTGATTCTGCCGCAGCTCGGGCAATCCATGTCGCACCCGATCTAATTGCTGATCTACATGAGCTCTCATCGGTCTCCCTCTAAGAGCGAACCTTCAGAGCGCGACATTGCTCCTTGGTTCAGGCAGTTCTGGGCTGATGCAATTTGGAAGCTTCCTGGCTATTGCATTTGCCATTTCGAGCGCAGCTGCGACCGGCACAATCAAGAACAGTTTGTTCATGGCAAGCTCCCTAGAAAACAGGGATAATCGCACCACGACTTCCAGCAATGATCTTAGTCCAATCCGCTCGCAGCAAATGTGCGCAGCTTCACATCTATCGGTTTGTCCGCTCCTGGCAGCCTTAGGCTTCAACCTGCGCCGGCTCCAACCAAGCATCGTGCCGTTCAAAGTAGCAGCGCGCGGTATGGTCAAGGCATGAACCGCCAGAGGACTGGACGCCGATAAAGGGCGGCCAGCAGACAAACGGGACATCTCAACGATCAGACAGTCAGCAATGCAATTGACGTCGGCCATGGATGGTAAGACATGTCGCGCCCAATCCCTTGCGCGCGTCATATGCGGCAGGAGAGGTCAGCGCGGATCGATGCCCAATCTACCGCTGACAGCCGACGTGACAGTGGCCTAAGCGTTGTTCGGCTCAGGGCCACGTGCGGGCAGGCGAGCCTCGGCTAACAGAGGACATCTGCGCCTCTATGAGTCCGCGCGACCCTAGAAGAATTCGTCGAGGAACGCCGCCGCTTCGTCCGAGATGCCGGCGATCTTGTTGGTTGCCTGACGATAGAACTTGAAATTGAGCTCGGTCCCGGGCTGGCCGTCATTCCACTCGGTGAAATGCTTGAGTTCGCTCCGCCCCAGCGGTCGCTTCGCGAGCGCCGTGCGTCTGATGGTGACGCTCACACGTGGTGTTTGCCTGGTGATGCCGCGCTTCCTGGCGATCGCTTCGGCTGAAATAACAACGCCGCGCGCGACAAGGCCCTGCCCGCCCTCGTTCTCGCTCGCGAACACGAAGACCGTGTCGCCTTCGGCGATATGCTTGCCGCCATACATGGTCTTTTGCGCTGTCAACGCGAACGTCTTCGGCCGCAGATCGGAAACCTCGGCCTTGATCGCGAACGCCATGCTCCCCGTGCCAATGCTAGAGAGCGTGATGATTCTTGGTTAGATCGATCTGGCCGCAGACGCGCTTCACCTCTCCCGCTTGCGGGGGAGGTCGGCGCGAAGCGCCGGGTGGGGGCTCTCTCCACTCGGGCAGTATCGCCCGCGGAAACACCCCCACCCCAGCCCTCCCCCGCAAGCGGGAGAGGGAGCGCACCTTCTTCGTGGTCGCAATCAAACCTAATTTCATCATGCTTTAGTTAGGCCGACACCGGAAACCGCACCGCTTCCAGCGCCGTCTTGCCGCGGATCATGTCGGAAGCCTTGTCGGCGATCATCAGGGTGGAGGCGTTGAGATTGGCCGAGATCATGCGCGGCATGATCGAGGCGTCGACGACGCGCAGGCCCTGCAGGCCGTGCACGCGCAACTGGTCGTCGACCACGGCCCATTTGGCATCCGCCGGCCCCATGCGGCAGGTGCAGCCGGGATGGAACGTGGTGGTGCCGCGCTCGGTGGCGGCGGCGAGGAATTCGTCGTCGCTCTGCACCTTGGGTCCGGGAAAATCCTCATAGGCATAGTATGGCGCGAGCGGCTTGGACGCCAGCAGCCGGCGCGCCAGTTTCATGCCGGCGACGACGACGCGGCGGTCGATCTCTTCCACCAGATAATTGGTCTGGATGATCGGCGGCGCGAACGGATCGGCGGAGCGGATGCGGACATAGCCACGGCTTTCGGGCCGCTGCTGCCATGAGGCAACCGTCATGCCGGGCTCGTCCTCGAGCTGGCCCTGCACGCCTTCCTTGTAACTCGCCGGCGTAAAGGTGAGCTGCAGGTCAGAGCTTTCGGTGGTCTCGCCGGAGTGCCAGAAGCAATAGACCATGGTCGGCGACAGCGACAGCAACCCGCGCCTCGTCGTCGCCCATTTCAATGCCTCGACCCACAGGCTCAGGCCGCGCCTGAGTTCATTGATGGTCTTGATGTTCTTGACGCGTGCGACCGAGCGCGGCGCGTAGTGGTCCTGCAGGCCTTCGCCGACGCCTGGCAGCGCGTGACGGACCTCGATGCCGTGCGATTGCAGCAGTTCGGGCGAGCCGACGCCGGACAATTGCAGCACCTGCGGCGAGTTATAGGCGCCGCCGCAAAGAATGACTTCCTTGTTGGCGCGCACCTCGACGGGCGTGCCGCCCTTGCCGCCCCGGAGATAACGCACGCCGACCGCGCGCTTGCCCTCGAAAATGAGGTTGGTGACATGCGCATGCGTGCGCACATCGACATTCGGCCGCTTCCGCGCCGGATGCAAAAACGCCTTCGCGGCGCTCATGCGCAGACCGTTCTGGATGGTGCGCTGGCAGTAGGACACGCCCTCCTGGATCGCGCCGTTGTAGTCGGGATTTTTGGGGATGCCGAGGCTGACGGCACCTTCCATGAAGGCCTCGCACAGCGGATCCTGCCAATCCATGGTGGTGACGGTGAGACTGCCATCGCGGCCGCGATAGGTCTCGTCGCATTCGCCGACGCGGCACTCCAGCCGCTTGAAATAGGGCAGCACGTCCGGATAGCCCCAGCCGCGATTGCCAAGCTGCGCCCAGGTGTCGAAATCCTGGCGCTGGCCGCGGTTGTAGATATGGCCGTTGATCGATGATGAGCCGCCCAGTGTCTTGCCGCGCGGCGCGTAGATGCTGCGCCCGCCGGTCCACGGCCCCGGCTCTTGGCTGTAGGCCCAGTTGACGCTCTTCATGTGGAACGTCTTGATGAAGCCGGCCGGCAGATGGATGTAGGGATGCCAGTCCTTGCCGCCTGCTTCGAGCACGCAGACGCGGCTGGAAGGATCTTCGCTGAGCCGGTTGGCGAGCACGCTG
The DNA here is from genome assembly GCF_001693485.1 of Bradyrhizobium sp. LMTR 3. Classification (GTDB taxonomy): domain Bacteria; phylum Pseudomonadota; class Alphaproteobacteria; order Rhizobiales; family Xanthobacteraceae; genus Bradyrhizobium. Next base: position 139,152 of record NZ_MAXC01000008.1, on the reverse strand, counting down.
CCTGCGGAGCCCGCGCCGATAATCACATAATCGAACGTTTCCATCGTCTCTTTTCTGGCGCGGCTTGTTACCGCGGCTTATCGTTGAGTTGATAGGTGAGATGCGCCTTCACCGTCGGCCATTCGCTGGCAATGATGCTGTAAACCACCGTGTCGCGCAATGTCCCGTTCGGCGCGATCTGGTGGCTTCTCAGGATACCGTCCTGCTTGGCGCCCAGGCGCTCGATGCCGCGCCGGCTCTGATGATTGAAGAAATGGGTGCGGAACTCCACTGCAATGCAATTCAACTTCTCGAACGCGTGCGTCAGCAGCAGCAATTTGCACTGCGTATTGAGCGCGCTGCGCTGCACGCGCTTGGCGTACCAGGTCGAGCCGATCTCGACGCGGCGGTTGGCGGCATCGACATTCATATAGGTCGTCATGCCCGCGATCTTGTTGTCGGCATCAAACACCGTGAATGGCAGCATCGATCCCGCCGCGAACAGGCCGAGCCGGCGATCGATTTCCTTTTTCATGTTTTCGACGGTCGGAATGGCGGTGTACCAGAGCTTCCACAGTTCGCCGTCCCTCACCGCTTCCACCAGGCCATCGATGTGATCGTGCGACAACGGCTCCAGCCGCGCGTGCTCGCCGCGAAGGGTAACCGGTTCAAGAAAGGCCATTCAAAAACTCCGTCGTCACGCCGTCACTGCGAAGCGGTCGTGATCCATCCTCCGTCATTCCGGGATGGTGCGCTAGCACCAGACCCGGAATCTCGAGATTCCGGGTCTGGTCCTTCGGACCATCCCGGAATGACGATTGCGCTTTGGCGCAATCGTCACTTGTTCAAAAAATTCAGCGCCAGCCCCGGCCGCGGCCAATCCACCGCAATCAGCTCACCCCTCCCCGACAGCGTGATGTACGCCGTCTTCAACTCCGGTCCGCCGAATGCGATATTGGTGGTGACACGGTCGCCGGTCGGCACCTGCTCGACCAGCGTGCCGTCGGGCGCGATCACCGAGATGCAGCCCGACACCAGCGTCGCCACGCAGACATTGCCGTTTGCTTCTACCGCCATCGAGTCGAACATCTGATAGCCACCAAGCCCCGTGATCGGCTTGCCGCGCTCGCCGCGATAGATGACATCGCGCGGCTTGATGGTGCCGGGTTCGGAGATTTCATAGGCCCATAGCCGCGCGGTCGGCGTCTCCGCGATGTAGACCGTCTTCTCATCCGGCGACAGGCCGATGCCGTTGGCGGGCAGTACGCCGTGCACGGCCTCCACAATCTCCTTCATGCCCGGCTTGATGTAGTAGAACGCACCGACATCCATCTCGCGGGCGCGGCGCTTGCCGAGATCGGAGAACCAGAGGCCGCCGTGCTTGTCGAACACGAGGTCGTTGGGGCCCCGTAGCGCATGCTCGCCGCATTTGGTGACGACGGTCTCGACCTTGCCGCTCTGCAGATCCACGCGCTGGATCGAACCGCCCTGATAATCATCGGGCTGCGGCCCCGGCATGATCATCTTGCCGGTCGGAATCCAGCTAAAGCCGCCATTGTTGCAGATGTACACCTTGCCGTCGGGGCCGAGCGCTGCGCCATTGGGGCCACCGGGAATTTGCGCGACGACCTCCTTGCGCCCATCAGGATAAACCCGGGTCAGCCGCTTTCCGCGGATTTCGACAAGCACGACCGATCCGTCCGGCATGACGACCGGGCCTTCCGGAAATTCCAGATCGGCGGCGAGAACGCGGATATCGGCCATGAATCCTCCCGGCTTGCTTTTGGCTGCAGGCGGACTTTTTGGCTCGGCCCCGCACGCGCAACAATTCGTTGCGGCTGTTATGGCAAAGTCGGTTTGGCTTGCCAAGCAATCACGGGCAATGAAGCGGCGCAGGGCAGCATTGCGGAGACGCTACTCCTTGACCGGAATCCAGATCTCCAGCCCGCCATTGCCGGTGGCGGGATCGAACTTCTCGTCGTAGCGCTCGAAGCTCGGCGCATCTGCCGCCTTCATGCCCGATGCCGGCAGCCAGTGATTCCAGATCGTGTTGACGGTGCGGCGAATGGTCGAGATGTGCTCTGCGTGGGTGAACACTGCGTATTTATGTTCGGGAATCCGCACGCGGGCGAACTCGCGCGGCAGGTCGGAGAAGTCGGCCACTTCGACGCCAGCGATGTAATCGAAGCCGGAATCGTCGCCATTGCAGCAGACGCCGTAGGCCACCTTGCCGACCCGATTCGGGATGTCGTCGACTTTATGGTGAAATTGCTCCCACTGATTGGGAATGCCGGCGCCGCCGTTCTCATGCGTGCAGCGTTCGCTGATGCCGGCGATGAGCAGCGGCTTGGAAGTTTCGAAACGCGGTGGCTTGAGCGTATCGAGCAGGGTTGAATCCATCATGATGGGCTCCTGAAGCTTGAGATGATCGAGGCACGTTGCAGCGCGAACCGCTTCGGGCGTCGTGCCGAAATGATCGCGGAACGCGCGGGTGAAAGCTTCGTGAGAACTGTAGTCCGCCTCCAGCGCGAGGCTGAGAATGTCGGGCGCGCCGGCGGCCAGTGCCTGCGCCGCCTTGGTTAGCCTGCGGGCACGCACATAGCGCATCACCGAAAGGCCGGTCGCGGCGGCAAACGCCCGCACCAGGTGGAAGCGCGAGACGCCGGCAATGTTAGCGACCTCATCGAGCGTCAGCGGCTCGGCAAGATGACTTTCGATGTACCAGAGCGCCTTCTGGGCTGGATTCATGACGGACAGCTCTCATGCGAAGCGTTGGCATTATCGGCGGTTCCGCCGCGCTTCATTTGACAGTCCTTGCTCTTCGATCGTGCCACTGACAAGGTAGGGAACGCTTTCGGAGGGTACCATGCTGATCACCAATGTCCGGGCGCACCATATCCGTATTCCCTATGACGCCGGGGTCGCGAGCTTCAAGCAAGGCGCGTCCGCCATCTCGGCGCTGGAAATCGTCATGGTGGAAGTTTCGACCGACGCCGGCATCACCGGCTGGGGCGACGCCTTTGCCTATGTCTGCCCGCGAACCAGCTACGCCGCCATCGAGGAAATGATTGCGCCGCAGGCGCAGGGACAGGAAGTCCCAGATGCGGCCGGTATTCCCGCCTTCATGGAACAGATCCAGCGCAACCTGCATCTGTTCGGCCGCTATGGCATCACGATGTTTGCGATCTCGGCGTTGGATATTGCGCTGTGGGACCTCGCGGCAAAGCTCAAGGGCGTGCCGTTGCACCGCCTGATCGGCGAAGCCAGGCGCACGCGGATTCCCGCCTATGCGAGCCTGCTGCGGATCGGCAAACCGGAACTGATCGCAAGCGAATGCGAGACCGCGCTGCGGCAGGGCTACAAGGCAATCAAGCTGCACGAGACCACAACGCCTGCGGTATATGCCGCGCGGCAGGCGATCGGCGCCGGCATTCCGCTGATGGTCGACTTGAATTGCCCGCTGAATGGCGAGGCCGCGATCGCCTTCGCGCATTCCTGCCGCGACGCCGCGCCGATGTTCCTCGAAGAGCCGGTCTGGCCGCCGGAAGATTTTGCAACGCTGGCCGACGTGCGAAGCAAGGGCGGGCTCAACATTGCGGCCGGCGAGAATGCCTGCACGGTTCATCAATTCAGGCAGATGCTGAAGGCAGGCGCGGTAAGCCATGCGCAACCTTCCGTCATCAAGGTCGGCGGCATCACCGAATATCTCAGGGTCGTCGACCTCGCTGACGAATTCGGCGTCAGGCTTGCACCGCATTCGCCGTATTTCGGCCCGGGCTTCCTGGCGACACTGCAGTTGATGTCGCTGCGCGACGACGCGAGCTTTGTCGAGGTGTTCTCCATGAAACGCGCCGCCTGCTTGTGGCGCGGCCGCATCGACGTCGATGCCAATGGCAATGTGGAGGTGCCGCAGGGGCCGGGGCTCGGTTACGAACCGGATAAGGCCATCATGGAGCAATACCGCGTGGCGTGATCCGCAGGACGGCCCTACTTGGTGCCTTCTTTCGGCGCATCCTTCGCAGCAGGCGCTGGATCCTTCGCCGCGGGCGCAGCGGTCTTCTTCGCATCCTCCGCCACCTTGTTCTGCGCCGCCTGCAACTCGCCGATCAGCTTCTGCAAGCCAATGACCGCGTTCTTCAGCGCCTCGATCTGCCGGTTGCCGGCATCAATCTTCTGCTGATGGTCGGTGGTGAGTTTTGTGATCGTCTTCTGCAGGAAGTCGACATTGCTCTGCAGGCAAGAGGTGCGCCGCTCCATGGTTTTTTCGACGGTGCAGATCTCGATGCCGGGAACGTCCTGCGCGTGTACGCCCGCCGGCATCAAAGCCATCAGCAGCGCGATGGCGACGATCATGATCCTGGGCGTCCGAGCAATCATCAAAATCCTCGTTCCAAAAACATCTCACGCAGGGGAACGTCTATCACGGCAATTTGCGCGCAGCAGGGCCCTGTCCCCAGAGATACCATACTGATACCTCATTCAGGCGTTGTGCTTCATCCCGTTAACAGTGGATGGATTTCGCCGCACCTCAAACCGGTGTGTTTGCCGGCTGCGGCAGTGGAGATTGATTGTATGGCAACGCGTGAAAAACGACTGGCGCAGTTCGACGGCAACGGGGAGCCGCCGCCGAACCTGCCGGTGGAAGTTCTTTGCGAGGATCACAGCGGAACCTATCAATTGCCGTTCGCCTGCCGATGGATCGACGGTCAATGGCGCAACGACAGGACCGGCGGCATGGTCGAGGCCACGGTAGTTGGTTGGCGGCTGCCGCGGCAGAGATCCGAAAACACCGCGGACAGGCCCTGACCCGTCGCAGATTGTGTCATAATGCGACGGACGCGCGCGGAACCTTAAGGTTCGGAACAGCGATGGAACGAACCGCGCCCGAATCACTGATATAGCGCCGTACTCCTCTGTTCACGGCTAGATGTCGGGCGCCATTCCGCGAGGCGCACCACATAAAGCACCGCAGCAATCGGCCGCAGCCAGCGGCCGACGACAAAGGTTAATTCCTCGGGCGACGACATGGGCGGTCAGCTCCACGGCGTGGGCGGCGGCACCTTGTCGACCGCGGGAGGCACGTCGACGGTCTTGAAGTCGGCGGGGCTGACGATCTCGAGGTACTCCATGTCCTCCGAGTAATCGTACAGGTAATGCGTGATGCCCGGCCGCTGGTGCACGACATCGCCGGCCTGCACCAAGGTCGACTTGTCCTCATACATGAAGCGCGCCCAGCCCTTGGTCATGATCACGATCTGGAATTCGCATTCGTGCTTGTGCCAGCCGGTGCCCTCTTCAGGCGGCAAGTCGGGGTTGGCCTTGACCAGATGGCAAATCACCTGCCCGCCGGTGGCATCGGCGATGCCGAGATCGCGATACAGGAAGAAGTCGCGCAGACCTCCTCCCTTGAACTCGGTATCGCCGGGTTTGACGTGAGAGAATTTGCTGACGACGGCCTGCTTGTTCATCGAAGCCTCCACGGTTCGCGTTGGCGGGACCGCGACAGGCGAAGAGCGTCCAAATTTTCGGCAGCGTCGCATCGTCGCGTTCACGGCTGCATGCTGCTATGCGAAATCCACGCCAGTCGCGTTGCGATGCAGCGATTTGGCCGGCATCGGTGCAGTGAACTGCTTGGCTAAAGACAGGAATCCGGCTTCAGCGGCTTGTGGAAACGGCCAGCGGATAGGCTGCGTGTTTGTTTGCGGCCGGCACCGACATGAGCAACTGCCCGTTGCCTGAGCCCTGCAAACGGGCAAGGCTCGCCAGGCTTGCCTAATATTCGACCTCGAGCTCCTCGATCTCGGCCGGCTCGGCCTTGGCGGCCTCGATCCATTCCTGCATCTCTGGCATCGCCATGATGGTACGGGCGTAGGCCGCGAGGACGGGCTCGAGCTTGACGTCATAGGTCATGAAACGGGTCACGACGGGCGCGTACATGGCGTCCGCCATGGTGCGCTCACCGAACAGGAACGGCCCGCCTGATTCCGCAAGGCATTCGCGCCAGATGGTGCAGATACGGTCGATATCGGCCTGCGCGCGCGACCAGATCTTGAAGCCCGGGAAATGGCCCTTCAGGTTGACCGGCAGCGAGGCACGCAGGGTGGTGAAGCCCGAATGGATTTCACCGCAGATCGAGCGGCAATGCGCGCGCCGGATCCGGTCGGCCGGCAATAAGCCGGCGTCCGGCATGGCCTCGTTGAGATATTCCGCGATCGCCAGCGTATCCCAGATGGTGGCGTCGTCGTGGCGCAGGCACGGCACCAGGATCGACGACGACAGCAGCAGGATTTCGGCCCGCGCCGAGGCATCGTCGGGAGCGGTGATGACCTCCTCGAATTCAAGCCCTGAGAACTTCGCCAGCAGCCAGCCGCGCAGCGACCAGGACGAGTAGTTCTTGCTGGAGATGGTCAGTGTGGTCTTCGCCATATGGCCTTCCCTCGAACCCCAAAAACGCCTTTTGCGCAGCCAAGGACGGCCGACCGCGGCGGCGCCCAATGCCTGTGCGCTGGGCATTTGCGCAGCAAACCACGTGCCAGTTTTAGAGGCGACCGGGCCCGCTATGGCGTCGATATTGCATGGCCTCACGGGACAGGGGCTGATGTGAATGATGTCAATGATGTACCAGGCCTATCAGAACCACATGGACCTGACGTCGCCATGGCGGACCGGGGCGGCAGCGGCGCTCAGATATCTCAATCTGGTGCCGCAGGGGGTCTCCGACAGATTGTTCGGCCGGCTGGCCGCTTCGCTCGAACTGATCTCGCGCTCCTCCCTCACCTATCACCGGCCAGCCTATGGCATCGACAGGGTGTTGGTCGGCAATCAGGAGCTGGAGGTAACCGAGGAAGTCACCTTCGCCACCCCGTTCGGCTCGCTCTTGCATTTCAAGAAGGAGAACGCGCCGGAGCAGCCGCGGCTGCTGCTGGTGGCGCCGATGTCGGGCCATTTCGCGACGCTTTTGCGCGGTACCGTGAAGACGCTGCTGCAGGACCACGACGTCTACATTACCGACTGGCACAATCCGCGCGACATTCCGCTTCATGCCGGCCGGTTCGGGCTCGAAGATTACACCGACCACCTGATCACCTTCCTGGACAGGATCGGTCCGCGTGCGCACATGGTGGCTATCTGCCAGCCGTCGGTTTCGGCGCTGGCCGCGGCAGCTGTGATGTCGGAGGATAATCATCCCGCCCGCCCGGCCACGCTGACCCTGATGGCCGGGCCGATCGACACCCGGATCCAGCCGACCAAGGTCAATGAATTCGCCAAGAGCAAGCCGATCAACTGGTTTGAGAAAAACCTGATCAATTACGTGCCGGTGCAGTGCAAGGGCGCGTTCCGAAAAGTCTATCCCGGCTTCGTGCAGCTCACCGCCTTCGTATCGATGAATCTGGAACGCCACATCAAGCAGCACATCGATCTCGCCAATCATCTCGCCAGGGGTGAGAAGGAAAAAGCCGCGATCATCAAGACCTTCTACGACGAATATTTTGCGGTCATGGACCTGCCCGCCGAATTCTATATCGAGACCGTTCGCGACGTGTTTCAGGAGCATCTGTTGCCGCAGGGCAAACTGATGCATCGCGGCCGGAAGGTCGACCCGGCCGCGATCAGGCGCATGGGCCTGATGACGGTCGAAGGCGAGAAGGACGACATCTGCTCGATCGGTCAGACGCTGGCGGCGCAGGACCTCTGCACCGGCGTCCGCGCCTATCGCAAGGTGCACCACATGCAGGCCGGCGTCGGCCATTACGGCGTGTTCTCTGGTAAGCGCTGGAACAACGACATCTATCCGCTGCTGCGGGATTTCGTGCATGTGAATTCGTGATCTGTAGTCACCTCTCCCGCTTGCGGGGGAGGTCGCCGTGCTCGTAGAGCACGGCGGGTGGGGGATCTCTCCCGGAATTCGACAGTCGTTATGCGGCGATACCCCCACCCTGCCCTCCCCCGCAAGCGGGAGAGGGAACGCACCGCCGTTGTCGAACTAGCCGCCTCCCTCTTCGCGCGCTAACATTCTCCCAAGGACGACCGCTCAAGAGTCGTCCGGGAGGAATCATCAATGCGACTTTCTGCAAATCTCCGCGCCCTCACCCTCGCCACTCTCAGTGCATTCCTGCTATCCGCCACAGCCTCCGCTGCCGAGGTGCGCGTGATGATCTCGGGCGGACTGTCGGCCGCCTATAAGGCGCTGGTGCCGGAATTCGAACGCACTACCGGCAACAAGGTGCTGACCGCCTATGGGCCGTCGATGGGCACGACCACGAATGCTATCCCGGTGCGGCTGGAGCGCGGCGAGCCGGCCGACGTCCTCATCATGGTCGGTTATGCGCTCGACGATCTCGTCAAGAAGGGCAAAGTGACTGCCGGCACCAGCGTTGATCTCGTCAAGTCACCGATTGGGGTTGCCGTTAAGTCAGGCACGCCAAAGCCGGACATTTCTACGGCGGATGCGCTCAAGCGCGCGCTGCTGGCTGTGAAGACGGTCGCCTACTCTGACAGCGCCAGCGGCGTCTACGTCTCGACCGAGATGTTCGACAAGCTCGGCATCAAAGAAGCCATGCAGGGCAAGGCGCGAAAAATTCCGGCAACCCCGGTCGGTGAAATCGTCGCCCATGGCGAGGCTGAGATCGGCTTCCAACAGATGAGCGAATTGAAGCCCGTGCAAGGCATCGAGATCGTCGGCCCGCTGCCGGACGAACTGCAGAAGATCACGGTGTTCTCAGCGGGGATCGCCAGCGTCTCGAAAGAGCCCGAGGCCGGCAAGGCGCTGATCAAGTTCCTCGCCTCTCCGGCCGCGCGCGGCGAGATCGTCAAGAGCGGGCTCGATCCGATTCCGGCGGGGACGACGAACTAACATTCTGCGTTCCCCGGATGCTGCGCAGCGCCAAGAGCGCGTCCACGCGCGTCTTCGACGCTATGCCTTGCGGCGTGATGCGCTGCTGATCCGGGGTCCATGCCGCGGCGTCCGGGACACGATCCCCCATCACCGATGCATGTGCTGCATGGCGAGCAGCACGATCACGGCGAGCGCCAGCACGACGGTCGTGCCTTTCCAGAACAGCAGCGGATTGCGCTCGATCAGCGGTGTTCGTGACGTCGAGAGATAGTTCGCATTGGGATGACGCAGGTCGAACAAGAATTCCGAGAAGCTATCATAGCGCTTGGCGGGATTGGGGTGCACGGCCTTCTCGAGCGTGCCGTCGATCCATTGCGGCAACTCGCGGTCGCCATGCGACGCCGGGCGGTAGACTAGCTTGTTGAATTGCGACCTGGTCCGCGCCTTTGCGATCTGCGCGCCGTAGGGCAGTTTTCCGGTCAGCATCTGATAGGTGATGACGCCGAGTGAAAACAGGTCCGAGCGCGTCGTCGCCGGCTCGCCGAGGAAATATTCGGGCGCGGTGTATTGCTGGGTACCGAGAATGTCATCGCGGATGCCGGATGGCTCGGCCTCGACGACGCCGGTGATTTTCGTCGAACCGAAATCGATTATCTTCACGGTGCCCGTAGCGTCGATCATGATGTTGTCGGGCCTGACGTCCTGGTGCAGCATCTCCTTGCGGTGGAAGGCGCGCAGCCCCTTGGCGATCTGCTCGACGATGCCCCGCACGGTTTCCAGGCTGGGTTTTGGATTGTCGATCATCCATTGCGTCAGCGTCTGACCGTCGATGTATTCGGTCGCGACATAGAGGAAGTTGCGCTTGCGCTGCAGCAGGCAGGGCTTCAGCACATGCGGACTGTCGATCCGCCGCGCTACCCACTCCTCCATCATGAACCGCTTCAGGTAAGCGGGATCGTCGCGCAAATCGATCGACGGGATCTTGATGGTGACGACAGCGTCGGTTTCGATATCGACGGCAAGATAGATGTGGCTGCGGCTGGAGCCATGCAGTTCGCGGACGATTCTGTAGCCGTCGAATACCGCCCGCGCCTCCAGAAGCGGCGGCAGCGGCAGTTCATGCGGCTGGGCGAACACTTCGCTGGCGGCGCCGTCGGGCACCTCGTCGATGCGGACGATCTGGACGGTGAGATTGTCCTTGCTGCCGGCTTCAAAAGCCTGGTCGACAATCTCCTTCGCGGCCGCATCGAGATCGGCGCCGCCTTCGTTCACTGCCTTTGCAATGCGACGGGCGCTAAGATGCTCGTAGATGCCGTCGGTGACGAGCACAAAGACGTCGCCCGGCTCGAGCCGCAGCATCTGGTAGTCGATCTCGATTTGCGGATTTACGCCGAGCGCTCGGCCGAGATAGCTCTGCTGCGAGGAGATGACGATACGGTGGTCGTTGGTCAATTGCTCCAGCGTGTTGCCGGAGAGGCGATAGATTCGGCAATCGCCGATGTGAAAGAGATGCGCCGTGGTCGACTTGATGACCATGGCGGAGAGCGTACAGACGTAACCGCGGTCCTTGTCATAGGCATACTGGCTGCGCGTCTGCGAATGCAGCCAGGAATTGGTCGCCTCCAGCACGCGCTGCGCCGAGGTCCGCACCGACCAGGATTCCGAGGTGCAGTAATAGTCGGTCAAAAACCCCTTGACCGCCGATTCCGCGGCGACCCGGCTGACCTTGCTCGTGCTGATGCCGTCGGCCAGCACGATGGAAATGCCCTTGAGGCTGAGCAGCGGCTCGTCCGGGATCAGGACGCCATGGAAATCCTGGTTGGTTTCCTTGACGCCCTTATCGGAAAATTGTCCGACCGATATTTTCAGCTCGCGCGGCATTCCCGGCTTTCACGACAATGGGCCTCTCCCCTTGCGAGGAGAGGCCCATCCTCGTCCTAAGATCAAGCGGCGATGCGCGACGACGGCCGCGAAGATGCCGCAGCCGACGCGCTGCGCGACGGACCGGTCTTCACGTGAGTGGCGTAAAGTGTCAGCCCGGTGAAAGCGAGACCACCGACGAGGTTTCCGACCACGGTCGGAATCTCGTTCCAGACGATGTAGTCCCACCAGGTGAACTTGCCGCCGAGCAGGAGACCCGACGGGAACAGGAACATGTTCACGATGGAATGCTCGAAGGTCATGAAGAAGAACAGCATGATCGGCATCCACATCGCGATCACCTTGCCGCTGACGTGCGTGGAAATCATCGCGCCGACCACACCGGCCGAGACCATCCAGTTGCAGAGCATGCCGCGGATGAACAGCGTCAGCATGCCGGCCGCGCCATGGTTGGCATAGCCGACGGTGCGGCTCTCGCCGATGGTGCCGATCACCTGGCCGACCTTGTCCGGCGGCTGCGACCAGCCGAAGGTGAACACGATCGCCATCATCACCGCGACCGTGAAAGCGCCGGCGAAATTGCCGATGAAGACGAGGCCCCAGTTGCGCAGTACGCCGCCGAGCGTCACGCCGGGGCGCTTGTCGATCAGCGCCAGCGGCGCCAGCACGAACACGCCGGTGAGCAGGTCGAAGCCGAGCAGATACAGCATGCAGAAGCCGACCGGGAACAGCGCGGCGCCGACGATCGGCACGCCGGTCTGCACGTTGATGGTGATCGCAAACGCCGCGGCAAGCGCAAGGATCGCTCCGGCCATGTAGGCGCGGATGACCGTATCGCGCGTCGACATGAAGATTTTGGATTCTCCGGCGTCGACCATCTTGGTCACGAATTCCGAAGGCGCGAGATAGGCCATTCCAGTTCCCCTTTCGAGACAACATTGAAGCGCGCCGGATGCTGCGCAGCCGTGCACCGATTAAATGAAAAATCTTGCCGTCCTCGCGCGACGAATCCCGCGCCGCTTTTCAACGGCACAGAACGACGCAGGTGATGCCCGATCAGGAACTGAGGATGCGCGAGCTATGGTGAGGTGGTCCCGAAGACTGCTCGAAGCGCCTCACGCGAGGCCGCTTGATCCCAACGCCTTCGGCCAACGCTGGCCTTGGCAATCCGAACGGACGGCAGTCGTCATTGACTGAGACAGGATTAAGCAATCGATGTGCCAACGCGACGGTACAGAAATCTCCCATTATTCCCGTGGCTTAGCCATTGGGCCGTAAAACATCGGGGTCTTGTGAAGTGCCCTGAATTTGTGCAGTTGCACAGATGCCGCGCAATGATCCCGCTGTGCGCATGTTTGGCCGTCATTGCGAGCCAACGGATCGCGCGAATGCGCGTCCGATGACAAGCTCCGCGAAGCATCCACCTATCGCCGTGGCGCAAGATAGATGCTTGGTCGTTTCGTTCCTCGCAATGAAAACTGAATCCGCAAACTCACTGTCGTCCCGGACAAGCGAGCACTGCGAGCGCCGATCCGGGACCCATAACCACAGGACAAAGTTTTGCGAACGTTGGAGCCTCAGCTTCTTCCAACAACTCGACCCTGTGGTCATGGGGCCCGGCGTTCGCCGGGACGACAGCGGAGCAAGCTCCTACTTCGTTTGCGTCCGGATCGGCCGATCTTTCAGGCCGTTATTGTCGTAGGCCTTGCGCAGCGTGCCGTTGGAGATCGCTTCGTTCAGGAACCTGACCGCAAACGCCAGCGACAGCGGATGATTGGGCGGCACCGCTACGGCCGTCACGGTCTGCTTAAAGGTTTCATCCAGCACGCGTGTGCCCGGAATCCTCTTTGCCATGGCGTTGAGCTGGTCGCGCGACAGCGCGAACGCATCGATCTCGCCATTCTTGAGCAGGCCGAAGATTTCGTCATAGGTCTGGTAGCCCGTGACCTCAGCGTTCTTCAGATGCGCGATCGCGCCGCGCATCGTGGTCGTGTTGTTGACCGCCGCGACCTTGATCCCGGGTTGATCGAGTGTTGCGAAATTCGTGACCGTCGAGCCAGGCTTGACGATGTAGGTCGCATCCGACACCTCATAGATCGGTCCGAACGCCATCCTGCCCTCGCGTTCCGGATCCCTCGGCAGGAAGGTGATGTCCCAGGTGCCCTTCGACGCCGCGTCGACGATCTGCCCGGAATTGTTGTGCGCGACATATTCGACGGGAACGCCGAGTTGATCCGCCATCGCCTTGCCGAGATCGACCGGCACGCCGGCATAACCGGTTTCGGTCTTGGTCGACCAGAACGCGCCACCGGCCGGACTGATCGCGATCGCCACCCGCAGCTTGCCGGTCGGCGCAATCTCACCCTTCAGGGCATCCGCTGTAGCGGGCATCGTCATCATCACTGTCAATCCCAGCAAGAGACCGGCCGTTGCCGGCGAGAGTTGATTGAACATCGGGAGCTCCTTCCCAAGCCGGCGGCTGGCGTCCCATTCATCCCTGCGCGGATGATCAGCGCTTCTTCTTTGCCGCAGCCGCGCCTTTTGGAGCCGCAGCCGGCGTTGCCGGCTCGGCCGTTTCGAACTTGCCGATCGCCATGATCTGGACGCGCGCATTGGCTGATGATGCCGGACGATTGACGTCCTGCAACTGCTCCTCGCCTAAACCAAGCGCCTGAAGCCGTTTGGGCGACACCTTGAAGGTGTTCACCAGAACGTCGCGGATCGATTCGGCGCGCCGCTGGCTCAGGATCAGATTATGGTCGCGCCTTCCGGCGGATTCGACGTGATCGACGATCAGATAGCGATAGGGCCGCGTCTTCGGATCTGTGAGCGCGTCCGCGATGCTGCCGATGGTCTGGTAGGAGGCCGGCCGAATCAGGGAGGAATCCTGGTCGAACACGACGTCGACACGGATCTGCGGCAGCTTCGTCAGTTGCGGCGCGATCGGTGGGCGCTTCTGCGGCTGGGCGTCCGCTCTCGCCTTGATGCGGTCAGCAGCCTGCTGGCGCAACGCAGCCAGGTCGATATCCGACTCGGCTTCGACGGCAAGCTTCTCAATGATGTCCCCGCTCGACATGGCGGTTTGCGCCCGGCTCGCTGCCATCGGCAAGGCAAACAGGGCCACGGCGGAAAGCACGAGAGCGATGCCGCACAGCTTTTCTCCCCCAGGCATCAGCGATACCCCGCGGCGCTGATCGCCTTGTTGCAGTTCGGGGTCGCCTTCTGGGTGGATTCCAGCAGGCATTGCAGACCCTTGACAGGATCGGTCCGAACCTCGCCGCAGAAACGGTTCAATTCCCAATTGCACAGTCTCACAAGGGAGGTGCGCGCGGTAATGCGCTGCTGGATGGCGCCGAGGGCCTGGGGATAATCGGTCTTGCACTTCGCCGACACCACGTCCTGGTTGCGGCCTAGGCACTCCTTCAGGCGCGTCGCGTCGAGATTGACGCCGCGGCAATTGTCATCGATGTCCTTCCCGCAGCTCGCCGCCAGCATGGCCGCGGCCTGCTCGAATTTCATGGTCTGCGCCGTCGCCAGCGAAGGCGCAGATATCGCAATGATGCAAAGGAAAAGCCGGATTCGGGTCATGCGCTCACCTCACACAAGGAGGGCAGCAATGGTCAAGTGTTCTGTTTGAGTTCACGGCCACAGCGTAGCTATTGCACCGCAACAAATCGTCGCGGCTAGCACGCGCCAGTACCTCCGTTCGTCATGCCCAGCCATGACGGAAAGTGTGCATGTTCAAGCGATTAATGCCGTCACGGCGCGGTTTGCGCGGCCGGTACCTTGATCTCCTGCGGCAGGATGATCGCCGCCACGATCACCAAAAGGCACAGCGCGCCGAACGCCTGCAGCATGGTGACGAAGCCGCCCTTCTCGTAGAGCCACGCCACCAGGCCGACGGAGGCGCCCGCCGCGGTGAAGCCGACGAAGTAGCGCACCGAATAGGCGCGCGAGCGCCATTCTTCGGTGGTGTACTTGCCGACCATGGCGTCGTTGACGGTAACCTGCCCGAACGCACCCATCACGATGCCGATGGAAGCGATGATCAGCGGCAGGTTCGACAGCGTCGCCGCGAAGTACATGAACGGCGCCAGCAGGAACGACAGCGGCAGCATCAAGGCCTTCAGCGAATAATGGTCGATCAGCTTCCCGATGGTATATTGCGTCATCGCGCCGAACACGTAGACGCCGGCCGCGATCACCCCGAGCAGGGCCGGACTGTTGGTCAGGCCGGCCAGCCGCTCGGCGAACAGTTTCGGCATCGCCACGGTGATGGCGTTGAAGGTCGTGGATATCGCGATCACCACGATCAGAAGCGCCAAAAACACCCGCCACATGTCTTCTTTCGCAACCCGTGCCTGCGCTGCGGCCTGCCTGGTGCCGGTTCGGTCCTCGTGCACCACCATCAGCGCAAAGGCCGCGCCGATCAGGATCGTGACGATTCCCGGCGCGATGAAGGCCCAGCGCCAGCCGAGATATTGCCCGATCACGCCGGTGACCAGCGCCGAGGACGCCACGCCGAGATTGCCCCAGACGCCGTTCAGGCCCATTTCGCGGCCGAGTTTGTCGGCATAGGACACGATCATCGCGGTGCCGACCGGATGATAGATCGAGGCGAACAAGCCGATCGCCAGCAGCGCCGCGCCGAGTTGTAAGGGCGTTTGCACGAAGCCGACGGCGATCATCGACGCGCCGATGCCGAGGAAAAATATCACCATCATGTGCCGCCGGCTCCAGCGGTCGCCGAGCCAGCCGGTGACGAGCGAGCCCGCGCCGAATGCGACGAAGCCCGGGGTGGCGTAAGGCAACAGCTCCGAATAGGCCATGCCGAGCGCCGGGCCCATGATGATGACGGCGGCGGCAAAGATCAGCATCGAATAATGGTCGATGAAGTGGGCGGCGTTGACGAAAGTGATCACCCGGCTCGGGCTGTTCCTTGGGCTGTTCATGGTCGATTCCCGAATCCCGCAATTTTCCGAAATAGGTTATACGGGGTTGTCCTGACGGGATGTCGCCAATGAATATCGCCGAAAAGCCAATTGCCGCCATTATCGGGCGCCGCATCTCCACCGGCGACGGCATCCACATGATTGCGAACAGCTACCGGAAGGGCGTCCGGCTCGACACCCACATGCACCGCGAGGCGCAGCTCGTCTATGCGGCGAAGGGCACCATGCAGGTGACGACGCCAAAGGGGCGCTGGCTGGTGCCGCCGGACCGTGCGGTGTGGGTGCCCGCACTATCGGAGCATGCGATCGACGTGCTCGCCGATATCGAGATGCGGACGCTCTATTTCGAACTTGACTGGCTGCAGCGCGAGGTGCGCAGCCACAGCCTGGATGCGGAATTCGTGGTGCGGGTGTCGCCGCTCCTGCATCAGACCATCCTGGCCTTGTTCGACGATCGCGGCGACCGCGAGCGAATCGAGCTTCTGCTGCGACTGGCCATGATGGAGCTCGACCAGGCGGAAGATTCGGCGACCTTCATCCCGCTGCCGCGCGAGCTGCGCTGCCGGCGCGCCGCCGACATCGTGCTCGCGGACCCAACCGGCGACCATGAGATCGAAACGCTGGCGCGCGAGGTCGGCACCTCGGTGCGGACGTTGTCGCGGCTGTTCTCGTCGGAGACGCAATTGAGCTTCAAGAGCTGGTGCCAGCGCGCCCGGATTGCAGCGGCAATCGAGAAGCTGTCGACGGATGCCGGCGTGTCCGTCAAGCAGCTTGCCTCGGATTTGGGCTATGCCAGCGTGCCGGCGTTTTCCCATGCTTTCCGGCAGGTTACCGGCAAAACACCGACGGAATTCGCCGGGAGGGAGTGAGGCGGACTTGTCATACGCGGGCTTGACCCGCGTATCCATCACCTTCGTGAAATGCTTTTTCCAAGAAGGGGATGGATGGCCGGGTCAAGCCCGGCCATGACAGTGCTCTGGGAGACATGACATATTTCCGTACGGTCCATACGCTTGATTGTGATCGGCACCGACCTAAATCCCATGTAAGATTCCGCAAAACCCCGCTGGACTCGACCCGCCACATGGCCAATGCCTTTTTCTCCGATCTTCTCGCGACGATATCAGAACGCGGCCGTACACTGCTGCGACGGGCCGGACCGTCCGACGACGGCCAGGACGCCTCAGAACTGATCGAATTATGTGAAGCGCTGCTGTCGGGCCGCGGCGAAGCCTCCGGCACCGCGATGGCGCGCGAGGTGCTCGATCGCTACCACGATCTCGACGTCGCCGGCCGCGTCACCTTCTTCGAAACGCTGGCCCGCAACTTCGGCCCCGACCGCGAGAAGCTGTCGCAGGCGATCGAGAGCTGGCGCAGCCAGCCGAACGACAGCGATGCCAGCGACCTTCATTTTGCCTCCGAGCCGCGGCGGCAGGAACTGATCCGCCGGCTCAACCGAGCGCCCGGCGGCACCAGCGAGCTGGTGGCGATGCGCGCCGACCTGCTTTCCCTGATGAAGGGCAACAAGGATCTGGCCGCGCTCGACCGCGACGTGGTGCATTTGCTGTCTTCTTGGTTCAACAGGGGATTTCTCGTGCTGCGGAGGATAGACTGGTCGACGCCGGCCAATATTCTGGAACAGATCATTCGCTATGAAGCCGTGCACGAAATCCGCGACTGGAACGATTTGCGCCGCCGCATCGATCCCGTCGACCGGCGTTGCTACGCCTTCTTCCATCCCCAACTCAACGACGAACCGCTGATCTTCGTCGAGGTCGCGCTGACCGAGACAATTCCGACCGCGATCGCGCCGCTGCTCGCCGCCGAGCGGCAGCCGGTGCCGATCGAACGTGCGCGCACCGCGGTGTTCTATTCGATCTCGAATACGCAGAAAGGGCTTGGCGGCATTTCCTTCGGCAGCTTCCTGATCAAGCAGGTGGTCGAGGAATTGCGGCGTGAACTGCCGAAGCTCGACACCTTCATCACGCTGTCGCCGGTGCCGGGCTTCATGCAATGGCTGAAGCAGGCCGACAATGTTCCTGTCGGCGACGAGGAGCGGATACTGCTCGAAAGCCTCGACAAGCCGGACTGGTTCGAGAATGACGAACTGACGGCGCAATTGCGCACCGTGCTGGAGCCGCTGGCGGCGTACTATTTCCTGAAAGCCCGCACGCCGAAGGGCCGGCTGGTCGATTCGGTGGCCCGCTTCCACATCGGCAACGGCGCACGGCTGGAGAAGATCGACTGGCTCGGCGACCTCTCGCCAAAGGGCCTGCGGGAATCTGCCGGGGTCATGGTCAATTACCTCTACCGGCTCGAGGACATCGAGAAGAACCACGAGGCCTACGCCAACCAGGGCGAGATCGCCGCATCAAGTGCGGTGAAGAAACTGCTGAAGACCGAAGGCCGCCGGTTATTGGACATGCGGCTGTCGTAGGACGGCGCGGAGCCCCCTCGCGATGACGGTCATTTGGAGCGACAGCCGCGACGGCGTCGACTGGCAGGAACTCGAAGCGCTCTATCGGGCCGCCCCGCTCGGCACCAAGAACGCCGCCGATCTCGAAGTGGTGTTCGGCAACAGTATGTTCTGCTGCTTTGCCCGCGACAACGGCCGGCTCGTCGGCGCCGGCCGCGTTCTGGCTGACGGACGCGATTGCGCGTATCTTTGCGACGTCGCGGTTTTGCCGAGCCATCAAGGAACAGGTCTCGGAAAACAGCTTATCGAAAGACTGCTTGCCCAATCGCAAGGACACGCGAAGATCATCCTTTATGCGGTCGCCGGCCGCGAGCCGTTGTATGCGAAGTTTGGCTTCCTGCGGATGAAGACGGCGATGGCGATTTTCAGGAACCGGCAATCGGCGATCGATAAAGGGCTGTTGTCGGAGAAGTGATCGAGGCGATCGCGCTTGTCATGCCCGCCACCGGGTCTCGCCTTCGGCGAGCCCGATGACAGGCTCCGGCGGGCATCCAGTATTCGCCGACGTCAGAGATAAGCCGAGAAGCCGCGGCGTACTGGATCGTCCGCTTTCGCGGACGATGACAGCATCACATGCGAATCCGTTTCAGATCTTGTACTCATAGAGCAACCGGGCGCGTATGGTGCCTTCCAGCGCCCGGATGTCCGTGAGCACGCGCTGGCCATCCGCGGCCGAGGCATCGACGTCCAGCACCACGTAGCCGACGTCATGAGCGGTCTCGTAATATTGCGCGGCGATGTTGACGGCATGACGGGCCAGCACTTCGTTCAAACGCCCGAGCATGCCCGGCACGTTACGCTGCACCTGAATGAACCGCGTGCCTGACGGCCGCGGCGGCAATTGAACCTGCGGGAAGTTGACAGCGCCCATGGTCGAGCCGGAATCGCTGTACTCGATCAGCTTGCGCGCGACTTCGGCGCCGATGCGCTCCTGCGCCTCCTCGGTCGAACCGCCGATGTGCGGCGTCAGGATGACGTTCTCCAGCCCCTGCAGCGGCGAGACGAAGCGCTCGGAGTTCGCGCGCGGCTCGACCGGAAAGACGTCGACCGCGGCGCCGCGAAGCCGGTTTTCGCGCAGCGCCTCGGCGAGCGCCTCGAGGTCCACGACCGTGCCGCGGCTGTTGTTGATGAAATACGCTCCCTGCTTGATCGCGCGAATCTCCTCGCGCCCGATCATCCCGTGCGTGGCGGCAGTTTCCGGTACATGCAGGCTCACGACGTCGCTTTGCGCCAAGAGCTCATGCAGGCTCGCAGTCGGCTCGGTGTTGCCGTGACGAAGCCTGTCGGTGTGATCATAGAAGATCACACGCATGCCCAGCGCTTCCGCGAGATTGGAGAGCTGCGAGCCGATATTGCCGTAACCGATTATGCCGAGCGTCTTGCCTCTCACCTCGTAGCTGTCGTTGGCCGACTTGTCCCAACGCCCCTCATGGGCGGCGTTGGAACGCGCGACGATCCGGCGCAGCAGGATGACGATCTCACCGATCACGAGTTCTGCCACGCTCCGCGTGTTGGAGAACGGCGCGTTGAACACCGGAATCCCGCTCCGGCGCGCAGCGTTGAGGTCCACCTGGTTGGTGCCGACACTGAAACATCCGACCGCGATCAAGCGATCCGCGGCGTCGAGAACATCCGTGGTGATTTGCGTGCGCGAGCGGATGCCCAGCAGATGCACACCCTTGATCGCCTCTTTTAGCGCATCGCCCTCGAGCGCCTTGGACAGGCGTGTCATGTTGGAGTAGCCGGCAGCCTCGATCATCTGCGCGGCGCTGTCGTTAACACCTTCAAGGAGCAAGACCCGGATCTTGTCCTTCGCAAGCGAGAGTTGGGGAAGTGTTGTGGCCAAGGTCGCGGCGTCCTTCAACGATGGATGAACGGTAAACTGGCGGCCCGGAAATCCATGATCGGCGGCAGGGCGAACGCCCTGTCCAGGCCACCGATTCCGGTCTCTCCTATGGCATCCGGCCCTACGCCGCCAGTGCCTTCATCTCCGCATAGAGATCGGATTTCCCCTCGAAGCCGATGCCAGGGATATCAGGCATAGTGATATGCCCGTTCTCGACACGCACGCCATCGGGAAAACCGCCATAGGGCTGGAACAGGTCGGGATAGCTCTCATTACCGCCAAGGCCGAGGCCCGCCGCGATATTGAGCGACATCTGGTGGCCACCGTGGGGAATGCAGCGGCTTGGCGACCAGCCGTGCGTCTTCAGCACCGCCAGCGTCCGCTGGTATTCGCACAAGCCATAGGACAACGCGCAATCGAACTGCAGCCAGTCGCGATCGGGCCGCATGCCGCCATAGCGGATCAGGTTTTTCGCGTCCTGATGGCTGAACAGGTTTTCGCCGGTCGCCATCGGTGCGGGATAGAATTCGGCCAGCGCCGCCTGCAGCGCGAAATCGAGGGGATCGCCGGCCTCCTCGTACCAGAACAGCGGATATTCCCGCAGCATTTTGGCATAGGCAATCGCAGTTTCCAGATCGAAGCGGCCGTTGGCGTCGACGGCGAGCTGCGCGTCCTTGCCGATCTCCTTCAGCACGGCTTCGATGCGTTCGCGATCTTCCGCGATCGGCGCGCCGCCGATCTTCATCTTGACGACGTTGTAGCCGCGGTCGAGATAGCCGCGCATTTCGCCGCGCAGCGCCGACAGGTCCTTGCCGGGATAATAGTAGCCGCCCGCCGCATAGACGAACACGCGCGGGTTGGCCTCCCGGCCATGGCGTTCGGCGAGTAGCCGGAACAGCGGCTTACCTGCGATCTTCGCCACCGCGTCCCACACCGCCATGTCGATGGTGCCGACCGCGACCGAGCGCTCGCCATGGCCGCCAGGCTTCTCGTTCGACATCATCGCCGCCCAGACCATGTCGGGGTCGAGATTGCCCCCGGAGGCATCGAGCAGCGTTTTCGGATCGGCCTCCTTCAGCCGCGGCGCAAAGCGTTCGCGGATCAGGCCGCCCTGCCCGTACCGGCCGTTGGAATTGAAGCCGTAGCCGACCACGCGGTTGCCGTCGCGCACGGCGTCAGTGACGACGGCGACGAGGCTGGTCGTCATTTTGGTGAAATCGATATAGGCGTTGCGGATCGGTGAGGAGATCGGCTTTGTGATTTCGCAGACGTCGACGATGCGGACGGACATGGTGTTTGGCTTTCGATATCGGGAATAGGGCGGCGCGGTCTCCACATCGTCATTGCGAGCCACCCGGTCGGCGCGTAGCGCCGCCGGATGACAGGCTCCGCGAAGCAATCCATAGTACCGCACGCGGAGATATGGATTGTTTCGTCGCTATCGCTCCTCGCAATGACGAACGAGAAACCGACCTACTTCTTGTCGCGGAAATACGGCTCGACCGGGCCATGCACCTTGATCGTCAGCGGGTTGCCGTAGCGGTCTTTGGCATTGCCGGCGGTGACGCGCACCCAGCCCTCGCTGATGCAATATTCCTCGACATTGGTTTTCTCGACGCCCTTGAAGCGAATGCCGACGTCGCGCGAGAGGATCTCGGCGTTGTAGTACGGGCTGCTCGGGTCGACCGAAAGACGGTCGGGGAATTGGTCGCTCATTGCTTTATTGGTCTCATTCACAGCAGTGCCTCGATTTCTCTTCTGATTCCCTCGGGCGTCGCGGTTGGGGCGTAGCGCCCGACCACCCTGCCCGAGCGGTCAACCAGGAATTTGGTGAAATTCCATTTGATCGACGAACCCAACAATCCCGATTTCGCGTTCTTCAGATGGTCGAACAACGGATGCGCATGGCTGCCGTTGACGTCGATCTTGGCGAACATTGGAAACGTCACGTCATATTTGCCTGCGCAAAATTGCTCGATCTGCCTGGCGTCGCCCGGTTCCTGCCCGCCGAACTGGTTGCAGGGAAACCCGAGCACTGCAAAGCCGCGCGGCGCCAGTTCACGATGCAACTGCTCCAGGCCCTTGTATTGCGGCGTGAACCCGCAGGCGCTCGCGGTGTTGACGATCAGCAGCACCTGCCCCTCGAACCGCTTCAGCGGAACCTCTTCACCGGCAAGCGACTGCGCCGTAAAATCATAAACGCCTTGCATGGTCCTCTCGATTGTTACCGGAGCATGATCTTGTCCGAACACCGGTACCCACTTTTCGGGATCATGCTCTAGCCGGCAGGATCAATCGCCGCCGACGGCGTTCCGCCGGCTTCGATCGCCTCGCCCGCGGCGAGACACAGGTCCTCGCGGTAACGCCCGGAGACCAGTTGCACGCCGACCGGAACGCGGCCGACCAGTCCGGTCGACACCGTTAACCCGGGCAGCCCCATGAAGGGAATGGCGATCTGCGGCAATTGCGCATGCCAGACGCGCGCAAACGACGCCTCGTCCTTGCAGTCGAGTTGATCGGGAAACGGCAGTTCGCCGGACACCGGCATCAGCAGCACGGCATAGTTTTCAAAGAACGCCAGCCATTCGCGGGTCAATGTCGCACGCCGTGTCAGCGCTTTCGACAAGTCAAAGGGATGCACTTTCGCGCGGTTGCCGCGCAGGCACGCCAGCGCGCCGGCATCGCCTTCGCGCCCGGCGGCTTCCAACTGCGCCTCATAGCCGTCGCCAAGCCAGAGTTTCGTCTGCAGATCGGCGGCCTCGCGCAGCGGCGGCGTGTCGGCGATTTCCTCGACGACCCAGCCCGCGCGCTCGAGCCGCTTGCCGGCGTCCACCACCGCGGCTTTCACTTCAGGTACGGGATCAAGGCCGCCAGGGTTGAGGCACATCGCGACGCGCTTCGGCATTGCCGGCCCTTCGAGCGGCGCCGGCACCCACCAGGGATCGCGATAATCCTGCGCCGACATCGCAGCCAGCGCGATCCTGATATCGCCGATGGTGCGGGCCAGCGGGCCTGAGACGGCGCTGATCTGCGGCCCGATCGGCCGTTCGGGGAGCGCCGCGTTGAACGCCGCGATGCGTCCCATGGTCGGCCGCAGCCCGTGCACGCCACAGGCGTAAGCCGGATAGCGGATAGATCCAGCAATGTCGGTGCCGTGCGCGATATGACCGATGCCGGCTGCGACCGCCGCACCAGCGCCACCGGACGAGCCGCCCGGGGTGATGCCGGGGTCACGGGGATTCTTGGTGTCGCCATGGATGAGGTTGGTGGTGAACCAGCGATAGGAGAACGCCGGGCAATTGGTGCGCCCGAGAATGACCGCGCCGGATTTACGCAAATTGTCGATCACCGGGCTGTTGCTCTTGGCGATCGCGTCGCGCTGCAGCTTCAGCCCGTTGGTGGTGGCAAAACCTTGCTGGTCGATATTGACCTTCACCGTAACAGGCACGCCGCCCAGCGGACCGGCATCCTCGCCGCGCGCGATCGCGGCATCGATGGCGGCAGCCTGAGAAAGAACGTCCTCGGGCCTGTGGTCGACGACAGCATTGATTTTGGGATTGACCGCGTCGAGCCGCGCCAACGCCGCGGTCGCCGCCTCTTTCGCCGAGACTTTTTTCGACCTGATCAGTGAGGCTATTTCCGCAGCCGACAGGCGCCATAGGTCTTGCATGCAAAACTCCATCCAACTGCCGCCCTTGTAGCGCCGAGCGCGGGGCAATGCCAGCGGGGCCGTCGCCCGGATTTAGCGCATGCGGGCGATGTAATAGGCGAGATCGGCGATCTGCTCCGGCGAGATCGGCGCCATCACGTCGGCCATGCTGGCGTCGTAGCCGTGGCGGCTATTGTCCTTGTACTCGCCGAGCGTCTTGGCGAGGTAGTCCTCGCGCTGGTTGGCGATGCGCGGGACGTTCTCCTTGCCGGAGAGGTCGCCGTTATGGCAGCTATCGCAGCGGTGCTGCTGCACCAGCGCCTGGCCGCGTTGCATCCGCGCTGGATCGCCATTTTCCCCTGGCGGCTCAGGCTTCGGCATCTTGGCGATGAAGTCCGAGAAAAGGCGGAGATCGTCGTCGGTCAGCGCCTTCGTCACCTCGTTCATCGGCTCGACGACGCGCAGCTTCTCGCGGAACATGAAAAGCTGGATCAGCGAATATGGCGCATGCTGCGCGCCGAGCGACGGCGTGTTCTCGGTTTCAGATTGGCCCTTTTCGCCGTGGCAGGCGAGGCACGGGGCGATGCGTTGTTCGATCGGCTCGGCTGATACGGACGTTGCAATCAACGCATACGCTAGTGCCGTTGTTGTTTTACGCATCAGCCATTTCCGGTACGTCGTCATTCCGAGGCGATGCGAAGCATCAAACCAAGGTGCGCTATTGCGCACCTGAGAATCTCGAGATTCCGGGTCTGGTGCTAACGCACCATCCCGGAATGACCAAGTCGAGCGTTCGTCGCTTCTCCTACGACTTCCCCGCCGTCTTCTGCTTGCCGTAGGTGATGCGATAGACGGCGCCGTTGTAGTCGTCGGAGACCAGCAGCGAACCGTCCTTCATCGGCAGCACATCGACCGGGCGGCCGATATATTTGTTGTCCTCGAGGAAGCCGGTGAGGAACGGCTCCAGCGACTTCATGGTGCCGTCCTTGTTCAGCTTGGCAATGACGACATCGCCGCCAACCTTCTTGGAGCGGTTCCAGGAGCCGTGCCGGGCGATGATCGCCACGTTCCTGTAGGCTTTCGGGAACATGTTGCCGGTGTAGAAGCGCATGCCGAGCGCTGCAGCATGCGGGCCCAACAGCCCTGCCGGCGCGGTGTATTCGCTGCAGGATTTGCCCCAGCCGAATTCGGGGTCGACGATATTGCCCTGCAGGCAGAATGGCGCGCCGAAATGTTCGCCGACCTTGGTGATCCGGTTCAGCTCGTCCTCGGGCACGTCTTCCGACATCCAGTCGCGACCGTTGTCTGTGAAGTAGAGCTGCTTGGTCTCCGGATGCCAATCGAAGCCGACGGTGTGGCGAACGCCGCGAACGATCACTTCCGCCCCCGAACCGTCGAAGTTCATCCGGCGGATCAGGCCATGCTCATCATCGTTCAGCACGTTGTTGCCGGGCTGGCCGACCGGAGCGTAGAGCTTGTTGTCGGGACCGATGGCGATGAACTTCCAGCCATGGGGCTCGTCCTTCGGCAGCTTGTCGAAGATCACGGTCGGCTTCGGCGGGTTATCCAGATTGTCTTCGATCTTCTCGATCTTGGAGATCTTGGACAGTTCAGCGATGTAGAGCGTGCCGTCCTTGAAGGCGACGCCGTTGGGCCGGTAGAGGCCGGAAGCCAATACCTTGACCTCGCGTTTGCCGTCCTTGTTGACGATGGCATAGACCTTGTCGACGAGGCGGCTGCCGACAAACACCGTGCCCTTGTCACCGAGCGCGAGCGAGCGGGCGTTCGCCATGCCGGCGGCATAGACCTCGATATTGAAACCGGCCGGCACCTTGAGCTTCGCCGTCGGCAATTTATCCGGCGCGGCCGGGATCGGCGGCGGCGCGATCGGCGCCAGCTTGGCGGCGGCATCGTTGCCCGCGGGACGTCCGATCAGCGGCGATCCCGGTGGCAGCGAGGGCGAGGCTGCGGTCCCTGCCGGGGGCGGCGCACCGGCGGCCGGTGCCGGGGCGGGAGCTTGGGCAGCGGCCGGCGGGTCAGCGGCTTGCTGGGCAGCGGCGCCTAGTATGAAGGCGCTCAAGAATGCACCGGACAGCAACACGCTGCGCGGCACCGTCAAATAGTTCATCATGGGCGTTCTCCCTGGCGGAAGCCTTTCTCTCTCTTCGCACGGGCTCGCTTGATGCCGGCGGCCGGAGGCTTTCCGGCCGGCACTCTCCAATATTTATCGGCCCGTGCGCAATCGGAAAACTTTGCGCCCGGAAGTTGCATGCAAAACCGAGCGAGCACGAAGCTCCGACGCCGGTGCAGCGCGCAGTCAGTGCCTGGTGATGGGACCGCCCGGCGCATCGAGAATCGCTTCGGCGAACGGAAACTCCAGCACGATCTCGCCATCGTCGTCGGTGACTTCGATGGTGGCGCTGAGAAGCGCACCGTCGGCGCCATCGGTCTTGAGCAGTTCCCGGATCATGGCACGTGCCATTTCCCAGGCACGATCGGGATCCCTGAGCACTTCGCCGTCGGGATCGGAAATCAGCTCATCGCCGATACGGGTGTTGAAGTAATATCGCGGCATCGGCGGAAACCTGACTCCGGTTGAGCCCTCGCAGCCGGAGGGCCCTATCCTCACTCACAAGTTCTTCATCCGGAGCCGGCAGCGCTCCGTCGCACTCAGAATTGCCATTCGCGGTGGTGCGAACAACCGCGAAACGCTTGATCCCACGCTGTTTTGACCAAGGCCCTCCGCACAACTCCGTGAATTGTTCTTTGCGGCGCAGCATAAACAAATAGGGGTTCCAGGCAAAAGATTTAACTGGCGAACTTTTTGATCCGCGGTACCTTAACCCGCGAGGGCGGAGTCCGTCCGGTAGCAAAAGGAGCGACAAATGGCCTGGAAAGCACCAAAAATCGCCGAAGTATCGGTCGGCATGGAAATCAACATGTATATGTGCGCCACCCGCAAGTAAGCGGCAGCGCGTATCAAATCTCACGCAGGTGGACTTCCGGACTTGACACGTTCTGCGAGAGCGGAGCGGTGTCCGAGGCTGGTATCCACCTCGTGGCGTTTTTGTTTGTATTTTTCGAGTTTCGAATCTCCAGGAGACGGATCATGCTTCGCGTCGTCGTCCTGGGCGCCGCGGCGGGCGGCGGCGTTCCACAGTGGAATTGCGGATGCCCGGTGTGTCGGAAAGCACGAAGCGACCATCCGGAATTGCGGAGCACCCAGGCTTCGATCGCGGTCAGCGCCGACGGCGAGCACTGGTTTCTCGTCAACGCCTCGCCCGACCTCCGCCAGCAGGTGACCGCAACGCCGCAGCTTCATCCCCGGGCCGGACAGCTCAGGCACAGCCCGATCGCCGGCGTGATCCTGACCAATGGCGAAATCGACGCCGTCGCGGGACTGTTGTCGATGCGCGAGGGTTCGCCGTTTACGCTCTATGCGCATGAACGGGTACTTGCGATTCTCAGATCCAACAGCATCTTCAATGTGCTGAACGAGAAAAACGTGAAGCGGCAGCCGATCGACGTCGACAAGGCGTTCGAGCCGGCGTTGCCCGACGGCAAGCCGTCAGGCATTGAAGTGCTTCCGTTCGCGGTTCCCGGCAAGGGCGCGTGGTATCTTGAAGGCAAGGCGCATCCGGCAGGCGGCGACGGCGCGGGCGACACGCTGGGCTTGCGGGTTCTGGACAAAGGAAGCGGCAAGTATTTCTATTTCTTGGCCGCCTGCGCACGCGTGACCGACGATCTCAAATCGCGCCTTTCGGGCGCTGCACTGGTGTTTTTTGACGGCACCGTGTGGCGCGACAATGAGTTGATCGCAGCCGGCCTCGGCACCAAGACGGGACAAAGCATGGGCCACATTTCGATGTCGGGCGATCATGGCGCGATCGAGAGCCTCGCCGATCTCGACGTCGGAACGAAGGTGTTCCTGCATATCAACAACTCCAACCCCGCTCTCTTGCGCGGCTCGGACGAGCGCAAAGCCGTGGAGCAGGCTGGCTGGCACATCCCCGCTGACGGAACGGAGATCAAGCTGTGAACGTCGTCGCTGCCCCCGGAATGACCACCCTATCGATCGGCAAGGGCATTACGCTCAATAGCGCCGAGGAACTGGAGGCGACGCTGCGCCATATCGGCGCGACGCGCTATCACAGCTTGCATCCGTTCCATCGGCTGTTGCATGGCGGCAAGCTCAACAAGGGACAGGTGCAGGCGTGGGCGCTGAACCGCTATTATTACCAGAGCACGATCCCGCTGAAGGATGCGATGGTGATCTCGCGGTTCCGCGACCGTGCGACCCGGATCGAATGGCGGCACCGCATCGAGGATCACGACGGCGATGTGGGCAGCGAAGGCGGCATCGAGCGCTGGCTCAAACTGACCGAAGGACTCGGTCTCGACAGCGCCTATGTGGAATCGACCGAAGGCATCCTGCCGGCAACGCGGTTTGCCGTAGAGGCCTATGTGCATTTCTGCCGCGACAAGACGCCGCTGGAGGCGATCGCTTCCTCGCTTACGGAACTGTTCGCGCCGAACCTGCATGAGGAGCGCATCTCCGGGATGCTGCAGCACTATGATTTCGTGAATCCTGACATCATGAGCTATTTCAGCCGCCGCCTGACCCAGGCGCCGCGCGATGCCGGTTTTGCGCTGGAATACGTCAAGGCAAACGCAAAAACACCGGCGGAGCGCGAGGCGGTCTGCAACGCGCTGATCTTCAAGACCAATGTGCTATGGGTTCAGCTCGACGCGCTGTATCATGCCTATGTCGAGGGCCACATACCGCCCGGGGCATTCGTGCCCCAAGGAAACTGACAAGAAACTGACAGGAAACGGACAAAGGGAACTAGCGATCGATGGCTCCAGGCCGCAACATCAGTGTCAGCGAGGCGAGCCGGCCGAAATTGCCGCGCCACGCCCGCTTGAAGTTCGATGAGACGCGGCAGGTCTGGGTGATCCTGGCGCCGGAGCGCGTGCTGGCGCCGGATGAGATCGCAGTTGAGGTATTGCAACTTTGCGACGGCGTGCGCAGCGTGGCCGACATGGTCGATCAGCTCGCCGCCAAATACGCCGCGCCGCGCGAGGCGATTTTGACCGACGTCACTGCCATGCTGCAGGACCTCGCCGACAAGGGCTTTCTGACCGAAGCGCGTGAGAAGACGTCATGACCACCGACATTCTCGCAGAGGGCAAAACAGCCAGCGCCGCGCCGCCCAGTGACGGGCTCGCGGTGCTCGAACAGAAGCGTTCGACCGCGGAGACGTTCGGCATTCCGCTTGCCGTGCTCGCCGAACTGACGCACCGCTGCCCGCTGCAATGCCCCTATTGCTCCAACCCGGTTGAGCTCGACCGCGGCAGCAGCGAATTGACTACAGAAGAATGGAAGAAGGTCTTGAGCGAGCTCGCCGAAATCGGCGTGCTGCAAATCCATTTCTCCGGCGGCGAACCGACCGCGCGCAAGGACCTGGTGGAGCTGGTGCAGCATGCGACCGATGTCGGGCTGTACAGCAATCTCATTACATCGGCGGTGCTGTTGACCAAGGAAAAGCTGTCCGCGCTCGCTGATGCCGGGCTCTGCCATGTGCAGATCAGCTTCCAGGGCAACGAGCCGATCGTGGCCGACCGCGTTGCAGGGCTGAAAAATGCGCATGAGAAAAAGCTTGAAGTCGCTAAATGGACGCGCGAGCTCGACCTGCCTCTGACGGTGAACGCGGTCATGCACCGCCAGAACTTGCACCAACTCCCTGATATCATTCAGATGGCAGTCGATCTCGACGCCGACCGGCTGGAAGTCGCCAACGTCCAGTATTACGGCTGGGCCTTGAAGAACCGCGCGGCGCTGATGCCGACGCTCGAACAGATCGAGGAAACCAGCCGGATCGTCGAGGAAGCCGCGACGCGCCTGAAGGGCATTCTCGCCATCGACTATGTGGTGCCGGATTATTACGCGCTGCGGCCGAAGAAATGCATGGGCGGCTGGGGCCGGCAGTTCTTCAACATCTCGCCCGCGGGCAAGGTGCTGCCCTGCCACGCCGCGGAAAGCATTACCGGGCTCGAATTCGAATCCGTCCGCTCAAACCACTCGATCGCCTGGATCTGGCAGAACTCGGAAGCCTTCAACCGCTATCGCGGCACCGGCTGGATGCCCGAGCCGTGCAAGAGCTGCGAGTTCCGCGAGATCGATTTCGGCGGCTGCCGCTGCCAGGCGTTTGCGCTGACGGGTGACGCCGGCAATACCGACCCGGCCTGCACGCTGTCGCCGATGCACGAGCAGATCTTCAAGGACGCCGAACGCGAGGCTGCCGCGCACCAGGACCGCTTCCTCTACCGCAATTTCGCCGGCGGCACGCTGGAGACTGAGGGCGAGCATGGCGCCTGATGCCGACGCCGGCAAATCCATCAAACGCGCCGACCCCTTTGCGCCGCTGACGTCGGAGCAGCTCGCGGTCGGCGAAGGCCACGACATCCATGTCGAGAGCATCGGCCGGCCTGATGGCATTCCAGCGGTCTATCTGCATGGCGGCCCCGGCAGCGGCTGCCAGCCCGATCATCGCCGGCTGTTCGATCCCGAACGTTTTCATGCTGTACTGCTCGACCAGCGCGGTGCCGGACGCAGCCGCCCCAAGGGTCGTCGCGAAGCCAACACGCTGCCGCATCTGATCGCCGATATGGAAATGATCCGCGAGAAATTCGGCTTTCAGCGCTGGATGGTCGTCGGCGGCTCCTGGGGCGCCACGCTGGCGCTGGCCTATGCGCAGGCCCATCCCGACCGCGTCAGCGGCATCGTGCTTCGCGCTACTTTCCTGGGCACGACCGAGGAAATCGAAAACGGTTTTCTAAAAGTGCTGCCGCGGTTCTATCCAGGGCTCTACGACGACTTCATGAGCGTGTTGCCGGAAAGCGAGCGCGCGCAACCGCTGCAGGCCTATTTCCGCCGGATCCTCGATTCCAATCCCGACGTGCATATTCCTGCCGCGCGGGCATGGGGCGAAACCGAACGTATTCTTTCCGAACACACGCCGAACCGCACGCGCCTCGACCGCTCAACGCTGAATTCATCGCGCGGCCTGCCGGCGACGCCCTTCATGGAAGCGCATTATTTTGCCAATGACTGCTTCATGCAGCCCAATCAATTGTTGCGGGAAGCGGGTAAGCTCAAAGACATCCCCGGCATCATCGTGCAGGGCCGTTATGATCTGCTGTGCCCGCCTGCGACCTCGCATGCGCTTGCCGCCGTGTGGCAGGAAGCCGAAATTCGCTTTGTCGAGGGCGCCGGCCACACGCTGTACGATCCCGGTGTCCGCGACACCGTAATGAAGGCAATCGCGGACATGGCGTCCCAGGCCAGCAAATAGGAAACAAGAAAATGCCGATCGCCGGAAAGGGCATGCTGCTGACGTCGATGAATATCGATGCCGAGCACGAAGCCGAGTTCAATCGCTGGTATGATCGCGAACACCTCGAAGAGCGCGTCGTCATCGAAGGTTTTCTCGAGGCGCGCCGCTACGTCGCGCATGACGCCGACCCGAAATATCTCAGCCTCTATTCCACCGAGACGTTCGAGGTGCTGGATAGTCCGGCCTATCGCACCGCGCTGGCGAACCAGACCGCGTGGTCGAAGGCCAACATCGCTCGTTTCAAAAACATGATTCGCGCGGTCGCGCGCATCACGATCAGCCAAGGCACCGGCCGCGGCGCGGCGCTCGGCATCGTCAGGCTGCGTCCCAGCGGCGATGGCGAGGAGAAGCTGCGCGCCGCGCTGAGCGAACAGCTCGATCCCGCAGAGCTTGACGGTATTATTTCCCTGCACCTTATCGAGAGCGACCCGGCGCTGTCGAAGCCGATCACCGACGATCCCTCCGCGTCCGATCCCGGCGCCGGCGACTGGTTCGTGCTGATTGACGCGATCGATGTCGGCGCGGTGCCTGCGGCCATGCTGCGCTTTTCCGGCAATATCGCGTTGAAACCGCTGATCATCTCGAGCGGAATCTACCGGCTGATGTGGGATCTGGCGAAGAGCGATATCGGCTAGGCGCTTTCCCCGCTGCCGGTAGCGTGCGCAGGTACGTGAACCCGGTTGGCGGCTTGATCGCGGCGTTCCGGAACGGTAACTAGCGATGTCGCCCGTAAAAACCCGGTGAAGGCGTTGTTAACGCGATGTCGAGTAAACCGGTGGCCAAGATTGCTTTCTGGCATGAATTGCCTGGTCCGGAGCGGGTCCGCAACATTGGTGCTTGCGCCAGGCGGCTTCGATTCTTCTTCTCGTAACGGTCGAATGCCTTGATAAGGCAGGTGAGAACTTCTGCCAAAGTCTCTAATATCGCTTTCAGTTACCCTGCTGATGTTATCTCTCAGATGTGCGATGGTCGCGTGGAAGCGCTCCTTCTTGCAGGTGCTGGGGCGATCGATCGGCTGAAGATGCCACATGCATCTACTTTTCAGCCCACACTGGAGTTGCATTGCATGCCGGAAAAGTCCGCGGGCACTATCGCCGAGGTTTTTACCGCCTTCCTCAAGCTCGGCCTCACATCGTTCGGGGGACCGATCGCGCATCTCGGCTACTTCAGGACCGAATTCGTCGAGCAGCGGAAATGGCTCAGCGAAAGCAGTTACGCTGATATCGTTGCGCTCTGCCAGTTCCTGCCGGGCCCGGCGTCCAGCCAGGTCGGCTTCGCCCTCGGCGTACTACGCGGCAACGGCCTGCTCGGCGGGTTAGCTGCGTGGTTCGCTTTTACCATGCCATCGGCCATCATTCTCTTCGCTTTCGCGCTCGGTGCGAGCGTCCTCACTGGCCTGTTTGCCGAAGGCATTCTTCACGGCCTGAAGCTGGTGGCGGTTGCTGTGGTCGCACAGGCCATCTGGGGTATGGCGAGCAGCCTGACGCCGGACCGCGAACGCGCCGCCATCGCGCTTGCAGCGGTCATCATCGCGGTGTTCGTCGGCGGGTCGTTCGGCCAGATCGGCGCCATTGTGCTGGGCGCGCTGGCCGGGCTCTGGCTGTGCCGCGGAGACGGGCCCGCGCCGACCGGCCATCTCAGCTTCTCGGTATCACATCGACTTGGCGCCGCCGCACTTGTGCTCTTCGCACTGCTGTTTCTGGTCACGCCGCTGGTGACCGCAAAAACCGGCTCGCAAGGGCTTGCCCTGTTCGACGCCTTCTATCGTTCCGGCGCCCTGGTGTTCGGCGGCGGCCATGTCGTGCTGCCGCTATTGCAGGCAGAAGTCGTAACGCCGGGCTGGGTCAGCAACGAGGATTTCCTGGCCGGTTACGGCATGGCGCAAGCAGTGCCCGGACCGCTGTTCACGTTCGCGGCCTATCTCGGCGCCGTCGCAGAGCCCGCCCCTAACGGGCTCGCCGGCGCTTCGATTGCCCTCATCGCCTTGTCCCTGCCGGGACTGCTGCTGGTCTACGGCATGCTGCCGTTCTGGGACGCGCTGCGCCTGCGCCCCAGGGCCCAGGCCGCGATGCGCGGCACCAATGCCGCCGTCGTCGGCATCCTTGGCGCCGCGCTCTACAATCCGGTCTGGACCAGCGCCGTGCTCACACCACGTGACTTCGCCGTCGCGCTGGCGGGCTTCCTGCTGCTGACGGTCTGGAAGCTGCCGCCATGGATTGTCGTCGTCATTCTTGCTGCGGCTGGAGCTTTGCTGCGGCTGACCTGACGTCTGCCCGTTCATCAGCATTAAATCAAAGCTGCACTGCACATGCTGCAGTGCAAATCAGCGCTGCGACGCTAAGTCCACGCCTCCATGCAATTGAAAGCTGGAGATCGCGCAAAATTGCCTTTGTGCCCGCTCTGGAATGGCTCTAATAAGATAAGCCTATGATCCAATTCAAAAACCACAAGAACGCTCGTTAAGCGTTCGCAGGCAAAATAAGGCCGCGTTTCCTAAGCTTGCGCGGACAAGGTAGGAATGAAACCGACTGATATCTCGGCGCCAGACTACTTTCACAAAGTGGTTGATTGCCAATGGGCCTGCCCCGCACACACCCCGGTTCCCGAGTACATCCGTTTGATTGCCGAGGGGCGTTATAGCGACGCCTACATGATCAACTGGAAATCGAATGTGTTTCCCGGAATTCTGGGGCGCACCTGCGATCGTCCATGCGAGCCCGCCTGCCGGCGCGGCCGCGTCGAGGAAAACCCGGTTGCGATCTGCCGCCTGAAGCGCGTTGCCGCCGACTTCAAGGACGACGTCAAGCACCGCATGCCGAGGCCATCGGCGAAGAACGGCAAGCGCATCGCACTGGTCGGCGGCGGGCCTGCGTCGCTTGCGGTGGCGCGGGACCTCGCACCGCTCGGCTATCACTGCACTGTGTTCGATTCCGATCCCAAGGCGGGCGGCATGATGCGGAGCCAGATTCCAAAGTTCCGCCTGCCTGACACCGTCATCGACGAGGAAACCGGCTACATCCTCGACCTCGGCGTCGAGTTCAAGGGCGGCCACCGCGTCGACAGCCTGAAGAAGCTGCTCAACGAGAACTACGACGCGATCTTTATCGGCTCCGGCGCGCCGCGCGGCCGCGAACTCGACATCCCCGGCCGCAAGGAAGCGGCTGGCAATATCCATATCGGCATCGAATGGCTGGCATCGGTCTCGTTCGGCCATGTCGAGAAGATCGGCCGCCGCGTGATCGTGCTCGGCGGCGGCAACACCGCGATGGATTGTTGCCGCACCGCGCGCCGACTCGGCGGCGAGGACGTCAAAGTGATCGTGCGCTCCGGCTTCGAGGAGATGAAGGCAAGCCCCTGGGAGAAGGAAGACGCCCTTCACGAGGATATTCCGATCCTCAATTACATGGTGCCGGTGGCATTCAAGCATGTAAGCGGCAAGCTGATCGCCGTTACCTTCCAGAAGGTGAAGGCCGAATACGACGCCAAGGGCCGTCGTAATCTGGTGCCCTCGGGCGAGCCGAACCAGACCATCCCTTGCGACGACGTGCTGGTCGCCGTCGGCCAGGAGAACGCGTTCCCCTGGATCGAGCGCGACTGCGGCATCGAGTTCGACAAATGGAACATGCCGCAGGTCGATCCCAACACCTTCGTATCGACCAATCCGAAAGTGTTCTTCGGCGGCGACGCGGCGTTCGGTCCGAAGAACATCATCTGGGCGGTGGCGCACGGCCACGACGCGGCGCTGTCGATCCACAAGATGCTCTCAGGCGAGGACATCAACGAGCGTCCGCTGCCCGAGGTAAACGTCTTCTCGCAGAAGATGGGCATCCACGAGTGGAGTTACGACAACGACATCTCCGGCGACAAGCGCTTCAAGGTGCCGCATCGCGACAAGGTGATCGCGCTAAAGGACATCAAGGCGGAGGTCGAGCTCGGCTATGACGTCAAGCTCGCGCTCGGCGAGGCGCAGCGCTGCCTGAACTGCGACGTGCAGACCATATTCTCGGCGCCCGCCTGCATCGAATGCGACGCCTGCGTCGACATCTGCCCGATGGATTGCATCACGTTTACAGAGAACGGCGAGGAGGACGACCTGCGGCAGCGGCTGAAAGCGCCGTCGCCGCATCACGACCAGGCGCTCTATGTCGCCGAAGGGCTCAAGACCGGCCGCGTCATGGTGAAGGATGAAGACGTCTGCCTGCATTGCGGGCTGTGCGCCGAGCGTTGTCCGACCGGCGCCTGGGACATGCAAAAATACCTCATCGATATGACTTACGCGGGATCAACATGTCAGTCAAAAGCCCGATCAGCAGCGTAAACGACTTCGTCGTCCGCTTCGCCAACGTCAACGGTTCGGGTTCAGCCAGCGCCAACGAACTGTTCGCGCGCTCGATCCTGCGCCACGGCGTTCCGGTCTCACCGCGCAATATCTTCCCCTCGAACATCCAGGGGCTTCCGACCTGGTATGAGGTGCGCGTGACGGAGGCCGGCCATCTCGGCGCCCGCGGCGGCGTCGATTTGATGGTGGCGATGAACCCGCAGACCTGGGACAAGGACGTCGCCTCGATCGAGCCCGGCGGCTATCTGTTCTACGATTCGACAAAACCGATGCCGTCGTCGAAATTCCGCGCCGACATCACCGTGATCGGCGTGCCGCTGACCGCAATCACCAATTCGACCTATACCGATCCGCGCCAGCGCCAGCTCTTCAAGAACATCATCTATCTCGGCGCGCTCTGCGCCC
The DNA here is from genome assembly GCF_001693485.1 of Bradyrhizobium sp. LMTR 3. Lineage (GTDB taxonomy): Bacteria > Pseudomonadota > Alphaproteobacteria > Rhizobiales > Xanthobacteraceae > Bradyrhizobium. The sequence continues at coordinate 103,392 of NZ_MAXC01000008.1, read as the reverse complement.
TGCTCGATCTCGATCCCAAGCTGGTCGAGCAACTGATCGGCGAACAGTACAAGGGCAAGGAAAAACTGCTGTCGTCGAATGTCCACGCGCTGCATCTCGGCCGCGACTGGGCACTGCAGAACCTGAAGTGCCCGATCGGTTTGCAAGTGAAGAAGTCCGACAAGGTCGGCGACCGCATCTTCATGGAAGGCAACAGCGCGGCGGCGCTAGGGGCGGTCTATGGCGGCGCCACCGTCTGCGCCTGGTATCCGATCACGCCGTCGTCGTCGGTGGCGGAAGCCTTCACGAGTCACTGCAAGAAACTGCGGCACGACCCTGAGACGGGCAAGGCGAAATACGCGATCGTGCAAGGCGAGGATGAGCTCGCATCCATCGGCATCGTGATCGGGGCCTCCTGGAACGGCGCGCGCGCCTTCACCGCAACCTCCGGCCCCGGCATTTCCCTGATGACTGAATTCATCGGCCTGTCCTACTTCGCGGAAATTCCGGCCGTGATCATGAACATCCAGCGCGCCGGCCCCTCGACGGGCATGCCGACGCGTACCCAGCAATGCGACATCATCGCCTGCGCCTATGCCTCGCACGGCGACACCAAGCACGTTCTGCTGTTCCCGGAAGACCCGGCCGAAGCGTTCGAGTTCGCCGCACAATCATTCGATCTCGCCGAGCGGCTGCAAACCATGATCTTCCTGATGCTCGACCTCGACATCGGCATGAACCACCGCCTCTGCCGCCCGCTGAAGTGGGACGACGCCAGGCAGTATGACCGCGGCAAGGTGATGACTGCGGAAATGCTCGATGAACCGGGGCGCGATTTCGGCCGCTATCTCGATGTCGACGGCGATGGCATCCCCTACCGCACCTATCCCGGCACGCATCCGACCAAAGGCTCGTTCTTCACCCGCGGCACCTCGCGCGACCGTTACGCGCGCTATTCGGAGGAAGGCGCCATCTACGCCGACAACATGCAGCGGCTGGTGCGCAAGTTCGAGACCGCGCAGGACATGGTGCCGCGGCCGCTGCAGGCCAACGCCGCCAAGCCGACCAAATACGGCGTGATCTATTTCGGCTCGACCTCACCCGCGATGGACGAGGCGATCGGGATATTGGAAGCGCGCGGGCATCAGCTCGACCGCCTGCGCATCCGCGCCTTCCCGTTCCACTCCAGCGTTGCGAGCTTCATTGCCGATCATGATTTCGTGTACGTGGTCGAGCAGAACCGCGACGGCCAGTTGCGGCAGTTGATCGTCAACGAGAACGGCATCGATCCGGTCCGGCTGGTGCCGATCCTGCACTATGACGGCACCCCGATCACCGCTCGTTTCATCGCAAATGCGATCGGCGACCACCAGGATCATCTGAAAGTGACCCCCCTCCGCAAGGCCGTGTCATGACCTACATTGCAAAGCCGAAATTCCAGCATCCGGGCCTGCCGAAGAACGAACTCGGCTACACCCACCGGGATTACGAGGGGAAAGTTTCGACCCTGTGCGCCGGCTGCGGCCACGACTCGATCACCGCCTCGATCATCGAGGCCTGCTATGAGCTGTCGATCGAGCCGCACCGGGTGGCGAAGATCTCCGGCATCGGGTGCTCGTCGAAGACGCCGGACTATTTCCTCGGCAATTCGCACGGCTTCAATTCGGTGCACGGCCGGATGCCGTCGGTCCTGACCGGCGCCAACCTCGCCAATCGCGATCTGATCTATCTCGGTGTCTCCGGCGACGGCGATAGCGCCTCGATCGGCTTCGGCCAGTTCGCGCATTCGATCCGGCGCGCCGTCAACATGACCTACATCGTCGAGAACAACGGCGTCTACGGCCTGACCAAGGGGCAATTTTCGGCGACCGCCGATCGCGGCTCGAAGTCGAAAAAGGGTGTGATGAACACCGACAACGCCATCGACCTGGTGGCGATCGCGCTGCAATTGGGCGCGAGCTTCGTGGCGCGCAGCTTCTCCGGCGACAAGAGCCAACTCGTGCCGCTGATCGCAGCCGCGATCCGGCACAAGGGCGCGGCGTTCATCGACGTCATCAGTCCCTGCATCGCCTTCAACAATCACGCCGGCTCGACCAAGAGCTTTGACTATGTCCGCGAGCACAACGATGCGGTGAACCGCCTCGACGTGCTCACCGGCCGCGACCCGATCACGGTCGAATATGCGCCGGGCACGGTGCAGGTGGTCGAGCAGCACGACGGCACGCGGCTGGCGCTGCGCAAGATCGACGCCGACTACGACGCCAACGACCGTCTGGCCGCCATGACCTTCCTGCAGAAACACGCCGCCAAGGGCCAGGTCGTCACCGGGTTGCTCTATGTCGATCCGGACGCGGAAGACCTCCACACCCATCTCGACACCGTCGAGACGCCGCTCAACACGCTGGAAGCCAAGGATTTGTGCCCCGGCTCGGCGGCGCTGGAAAAGATCAACGCCAGCCTGCGGTAGCTACGCTACTGCGGCGATCTTCCGCGGATTTGCAACGTACTCCTTCAAGACCGTGCCGGATGCATCGGCCTCGACGAGAGACACGTCGTAGGTCCATAGATCGGCAAGGTGCTGCAGCACGCGCTTGGTGTCGGCCTCGGTGAGCTGTGCACCCTTCACCACGGTGTGGCGCAACATCAGGCGACGATCGCCGGCAAGGTCGACATCGACGACTTCGATATTCGGGTCGATGAAACCGACATCGTACTGCCGCGCCAGTTCGCGCCGTAGCCGGCGGTAGCCGCGCTCGTCGTGGATGGCGTCGACCAGGATGCCGGAGCGCTCCTCCGGATCGTCATGCAGATGGAACATGCGGAAGTGCCGCATCAGCCGCGGGCTCATGAACTGGCTGATGAAGCTTTCATCGCGATAATTGGCCCAGATGTCGCGCAACACGCCCATCGTGTCGCCGGTCCCGGCGATATCCGGAAACCAATCGCGGTCCTCGGCTTCCGGATTGGTGACGATGCGCTCGATGTCCTGCATCATCGCAAATCCCAGCGCATACGGATTGAAGCCGGAATAGCGCGGATCGTCGAACTCGGGCTGGAACACGACGTTGGTGTGCGACTGCAGGAATTCAAGGAAATTGCCGTCCGTCAGCCGCCCCTGCTCGTGCAGCCGGCTGATGATGCGATAGTGAACGTAGGTCGCCGTACCCTCGTTCATCACCTTGGTCTGGCTCTGCGGATAGAAGTATTGCGCGATGTGCCGCACGATCCGCAATATTTCGCGCTGCCAAGGCTTCAGTCGCGGCGCCGTCTTCTCGAGAAAATACAGCAGGTTTTCCTGCGGTAGACCGAGCATCTGGCGACGTCGTTCGACGTCCAGTACCGCGCCGCTCTTGGCCGGGCCGGTGGGAACGGTGCGCCATAGATCGTTGAAGGCGCTCTCCTCATGGGCACGGCGCCTGCCCGCCCGCTTTTCCTCCGCGCGAAGATCGAGGCTCTTCTTGCCGGGATAGCGATCGATGCCGTGCGACATCAAGGCGTGCGCGGCGTCGAGCGTGTGCTCGACCGCCAGCCGGCCATGGCGCTCCTCGCAGTGCGCCACATAGCGCTTGGCGAATTCGAGATAGTCGAGAATGCCGTCGGCATCGGTCCATTGCTTGAACAGATAGTTGTTCTTGAAGAAGTGATTGTGGCCGAACGCGGCATGCGCGATGACGAGCGTCTGCATCGTCGCGGTGTTTTCCTCCATCAGGTAGGATATGCACGGCGAGGAATTAATGACGATCTCGTAGGCCAGACCCATCAGTCCCTTGCGGTAGGACGCCTCCTGAAAGGCAAAGTGCTTGCCGAACGACCAATGCTTGTAGAACAGAGGCATGCCGACCGACGAATAGGCATCCAGCATCTGCTCGGCGGTAATGACCTCGATCTGGTTGGGGTAGACGTCGAGCCCCAATTCGTCCCGCGCAATCTGCTCGCAGGCATCGCAGATCCGCTGTAGCGTCCGGAAATCCCAGTCGGCCCCCTCAAACAGCAACTGGTCGGTCGTGGTCATGACCCGGTCCTTTCCTGCTGGCCACGGCGCTGGAAGAGATCGTGAAACACCGGGAATATCTCGCTGCGCTCGTTGACCTTGCGCATCGACAGCGGCGCACCATTCGCACGCAAGCCCTCGTAAAGGGTCCAGAGCGCCGAATTGGGCATTTCGTAGGACAGGCCGTTTTCCTGGCCGACTTCCAGGTAGGCAAAAAACTGGGTGACCGGCAGGATATTGTCGGTGAGGAGCCGGCTCGCGACTTCGCCGTCCGAGTAGGAATTGTCCCCGTCGGAAGCCTGTGCAGCGTAGATGTTCCAGTCCGCCGGCCGGAACCGCGACCGCACAATGTCATGCATCGCCTGCAACGCGCTTGACACCAGCGTGCCGCCGGAAGCCGGGCCGTAAAAGAACGTCTGCTCGTCGACCTCTTCGGCCCGGTCGGTATGCCGGATGAAAACGATCTCGACGTGCCGATAGCGCCGCTTCAGGAAAACGTAGAGCAGCATATAGAAGCGCTTGGCGAGATCCTTCATATGCTCGGTCATCGAACCGGAGACGTCCATCAGGCAGAACATCACGGCCTGCGCCACAGGCTTCGGTACCGTCTCGAAACGCCGGTACCGGATGTCGATCGGATCGATGAACGGGATGCGGCGCATCTTTGCCTTCAGGGCCTCGATCTCGGCCATGAGCTCGGCGCGACGCTCCTCGCTGCAATCCAAAAGCTCCGCTTCGAGGGCCTCCAGCACCTCCCGCCTCGGTCGCCGTAGCGCAACGCGCCGCGCCAGAGCGCGACTTACCGTTCGGCTCACCGAGATGTTGGCAGGCGATCCGGATGTTGTGTAACCGGCCCGGCGAATGCCTTCGCTCTCCACCTCAGCCAGCTTTCGCTTGGCAAGATCAGGCAATTCCAGGTCGTCCAGGAACAGGTCGACAAACTCGTCGCGACTGAGAACGAAGCGGAACGTATCTTCGCTGTCGCCCTCGCCCGCTCCTCTTCCCTTGCCGCCGCTCTGGTTTGGCCGCGGCAGGATATCGCCTTCGACGAACTTCTTGTTTCCAGGCAGCACCATGTCGCGCGTGCCGCCTTCGCGGCGAAAACGCGGCTCGTCCATACCGTCGATCGGGACGCTGACCTCGCCGCCTTCCAGGACATCCTTGATGTCCCGGCTCTGCGACGATTTCTTCACAGCTCCCTGGACCAGCGCCTTGGCCCTGCGCAGAAAGCGCTGGCGATTCTCAAGACTCTTGCTGCCTGGATTCAGGCGCCGGTCGACGATGTGAATAGCCACGTTTTCATCCGCCTCAACCAGCCTGTTTTACGCGCATGTACCACTCGACCAGCCTGCGGACTTGCCGCTCGGTATAGCCGCGCTCGACCATGCGCGCGACAAAGTCGTCATGCTTCTTTTCGGTGTCACCGTCCTTCTTCGAGCCGAAGGAAATCACGGGCAACAGATCCTCGACCTGGGAGAATATCCGCTTCTCGATCACTTCCCGGATCTTCTCGTAGCTGGTCCACGCCGGATTCTTGCCGCTGTTCTGGGCGCGCGACCGCAGCGAGAACTTGACGACCTCGTTGCGGAAGTCCTTGGGATTGGCAATGCCGGCCGGCTTTTCGATCTTGGTCAGCTCCTGATTGAGCAGGTCACGATCGAGCAGTTGTCCGGTGTCCGGGTCCTTGAAGTCCTGATCCTCGATCCAGGCATCGGCATAATCGACATAGCGATCGAACAGGTTCTGGCCGTAATCCGCATAGGATTCGAGATAGGCCTTCTGGATCTCGTTCCCGATGAATTCGGCGTAGCGCGGCGCCAGTTCCGCCTTGATGAATTCGAGGTAACGCTTCTCGACTTCGTCGGGAAGCTGCTCGCGCCGGATCGCCTGCTCCAGCGTGTACATCAGATGGACCGCGTCGGCACCGACCTCGTTGGTGTCGTGGTTGAAGGTCGCGGCGAGAACCTTGAAGGCGAAGCGGGTCGAAACGCCGTCCATGCCTTCATCGACGCCGGCAGCGTCCTTGTATTCCTGAACGCTGCGCGCCTTCGGATCCGACTCCTTCAGGCTTTCACCGTCGTAGATCCGCATCTTGGCGAACAAGGTGGAATTCTCGTGCTTGCGCAACCGCGACATCACCGAGAAGCGCGCCATGGTTTCCAGCGTGGCCGGGGCGCACGGGGCCGTGGCCAGTTCGGAGCTCTGGATCAGCTTCTCGTAGATCTTCTGTTCTTCGGCAACCCGCAGGACGTACGGCACCTTGATGACGCAGATGCGGTCGATGAACGCCTCATTGTTCTTGTTGGCTTTGAAGCTTGTCCATTCGGCCTCGTTGGAGTGGGCGAGAATGACGCCGGTGAAGGGGATCGCACCGATATTCTCGGTCCCGATATAGTTGCCCTCCTGCGTCGCCGTCAGCAGCGGATGCAGCATCTTGATCGGCGCCTTGAACATCTCGACGAATTCGAGAATGCCCTGGTTGGCGCGATTGAGGCCGCCCGAATAGCTGTAGGCGTCGGGATCGTTCTGGGCGAAGGTCTCCAGCTTGCGGATGTCGACCTTGCCGACCAGTGACGAGATATCCTGGTTGTTTTCGTCGCCAGGCTCGGTCTTTGCGATCGCGATCTGCCGCAGCCGCGACGGCTGGATCCTGGCGACGCGGAATTGCGAGATGTCGCCACCGAACGCTTCAAGGCGCTTGTAGCACCACGGACTCATCAGACCACTGAGGCGGCGGCGCGGAATGCCGTACTTCTCCTCCAGCATCGGCCCGAGCGAATCCGGATCGAACAGGCTGAGCGGGCTTTCGAACACGGGGCTGAGTTCGTCGCCGGCCTTCAGCACGTAGATGGGGTGGACTTCCATCAACGACTTGAGGCGCTCGGCGAGCGAGGATTTTCCGCCGCCGACGGGCCCGAGCAGATAAAGGATCTGCTTGCGCTCTTCGAGGCCTTGAGCTGCGTGGCGGAAGAACCCGACGAGGCGCTCGATCGTGTCTTCCATGCCGTAGAAGCCCGCGAAGGCCGGATAGAGCCGCATCGTGCGATTCAAAAAGATACGGCCAAGGCGAGGGTCCTTGGCCGTGTCAATCATCTGGGGCTCGCCGATCGCAGCTAGTAGTCGTTCGGTCGCATTGGCATATCGCATCGGATCGTTTCGACACGACTCGAGATATTCCGCCATCGACATGTCGGCTTGACTTCGAGCTTCGAAGGACCGGGCGAAAGCATTGAACAGAGAATCGTTGTACATGATCCGTCTCTCCATGGTCACCTGTAAATGCCGGACGCACCACTAGGGTTCCAGTATCGGAGCGTCACAGCTTCCGTTCGCGAATCACCGTCAGCACATATGACGATTGGACACGTGAGCGGCTTCACAATGCAATGCAATACTCATGCTAAGGGCCTCTACCTCGTAAAGATACGGTGCCATTTCGCTCGCGTTGTAGCCGGGCAGCAACATTTTTCACCGGGGAAGTACTGAGCAATATGTAAGGGGTTTTTTAAGGATTGTGAGCAGGCGCGGGGCTCGAATCTGCTTCGGCCCGGGCAAGGCGAAGGCGGCAAACGCTGCAATCCCGGGGCTCTGAACGGGGGGTAAACGCCGCATTTATCGCGCATTCAGGGCTTTGGGCGGGCCGCGCTGACGCAAAATGGCCAAATATCCGTCAGGCCAGTCGCCGACCTGAGCGTTTGAACGCACCCGGCGCCACCTGCAACTAAAGTAATATGCCGCGCGTTTAATCCGAGTCTGCCATGAAACATCTCTGGATCGTCACCGCCGCTGCCTCCCTCGTCGGAGCCAATGCCAGTCACGCCCAGGACGGTGTCGACAAGGCCAAAGCCAGCGCATTCGACGCCCGAATGTTCGGCGGCCCGCTCACCCAAAAGACGTATGCCTGCTTCGTGCGTCGTTATGACGCCAACCATCTGACGCAGCATCCGAAGCAGAAGGCCGGCGCAATGAAGCTTTTGGTGACGGCCGAAGACGCGCCGGAGGACAAGACCGTCAATTATTCCTTCCGTCTCGGTTTCAAATATCGCCACCGCGCGGGCAATTTCGATTCCAGCGGCTATTGCAATCACATTGTCGCCGAAAACACCGGCGGCGAAATTCGTCTCGGCTGCAGCATCGATTGCGAAGGCGGCGGCATTGAAGTGGCGATGAAGGATGATAGATCCGCGCTGATCCGGCTGGAGCGGATCAGGATCTGGGAGCGCAACAAAGCCGACGACGATGCCAGCAACGATCTGATTGCCGGCGCCGACGACAAGATTTTCCGTGTCGATCGCGCGGACTTGCGCGAATGCGCCGAGCTCGTGACCGACCGCAAGGAACTTGCGGCGCTCCGGCGCAAATAGAAGACACATTGTTCAAGCTGGAAGGAATTCGAGCTGGGAGGACGCATGCACCGACGCAATATCCTGTGGGGCGCGATTTCGGCGCTCAGTGCAGTCTTTGCTGCCTCTCGCGCCAGTGCGGCGAGCGAAGCAGCACCTACGGCAAAATTGAAAGTGGTTTATCACCTCAACGATCTCGACAAGGTCAATTTCGTGCTCGGCAACATCCAGAATCATCTCGATGGGGTCGGCGGTCCCGACCATGTCACGATCGCGCTGGTGGTTCACGGCCAGGCGCTGCGGGCGTTTCATTCGGCTTCCGTCAATCCCGACCTTTCCCGGCGTGTCGGTCAATTCTCCAAGGCCGGAATCGAACTCGCTGCCTGCGGCAACACCATGAAATCTCAAAATGTCGCGCTGGACGATTTGCTGCCGGGCTTCATTGCCGCCGACCGCGGCGGCGTGGTGCGGATCGCCGAGTTGCAATCGCAGGGTTATCTTTACCTGAGGCCGTGAGGCGTCGCTGATTGACGTGAACAATTCACATCGATCGCTCATTTGGACAATTTGGACGCCGCACTTTCGCCGCTCCATCGCGCTGAATATTTCTGGTGTTCTGATCCAGGCCGCACGAAATCGCGAGACAGCCCGGAGGCGAGAAACGACGGCTCATGACGTTCTCCTTCACGACTTCGTGCAATGGGGCCGTCCGCGTCGCCATACCGAACGCTGGTTCGACCGATCCGCCAGTATCTCGGCGGGTAAGAACGGACTTTTCCGGGATCGAACCGGAGCCGCTGGCGTTATCGTCCCGGACAGCCCCATTCCGCGCCGCTGCACGCCCAACCAAATGTTGACTTTCCGGCCCTGCCCCCGAAAGCTGCCGGAAGCCCAAAAATCGACCGATCGAACAGAACAGGCACCATGAATCCCGTCAAAGCACTCGAAAACCATGGCCAGGCAGTCTGGCTCGACTTCCTCGCCCGCGGCTTCGTCGCCAAGGGCGACCTCAAGGCGCTGATCGATACCGACGGTGTCAAGGGCGTGACGTCGAATCCCTCGATCTTCGAAAAGGCGATCGGCAGCTCGGACGAATATGATGGTGCCATCAGCCACGCCCTGAAAGCGGGCGACCGCCCCGTCGCCGACCTGTTCGAGGCGCTCGCCGTCGAAGACATCCAGAACGCCGCCGATGTGCTGCGCCCGGTGTACGACCATTTAAACGGAAACGACGGCTTCGTCAGCCTTGAGGTCTCGCCCTATCTGGCAACGGATACCGAGGGGACCATTGCGGAAGCCCAACGGCTCTGGAAGGACGTCAAGCGTCAGAACTTGATGGTGAAGGTGCCGGCCACGCCGGAAGGCCTGCCCGCGATCGAACACCTGATCGGCGAAGGCATCAGCATCAACATCACACTGCTGTTTTCGCAAGACGTCTATCGCGAGGTGGCGGAGGCGTACATCGCGGGCCTGGAAAAATACGTCGCCAAGGGCGGCGATCCCTCTCACATCGCCAGCGTTGCGTCTTTCTTCGTCAGTCGCATCGATACTGCGGTCGACAAGCAACTCGACGAGAAGATCGCGAGGGCCAATGACCCCGGTGAGAAGGAGCGGCTGAGCGCGCTGAAGGGCAAGGTCGCCATCGCCAACGCCAAGCTCGCCTATCAGGACTACAAGCGGCTGTTTGCCGGCCCCCGGTGGGAGAAGCTTGCCGCCAGGGGCGCCAGGCCGCAGCGGCTGTTGTGGGCCTCCACCGGCACCAAGAACAAGGACTACAGCGACGTGCTGTATGTCGAGGAGCTTATCGGTCCCAATACCGTCAACACCGTGCCGCCGGCAACGCTCGATGCATTCCGCGACCATGGCAAGCTGAGAGACAGCCTCGAGGAGAATGTCGACGACGCGCGCCGCGTGCTGGAGGAGCTCGAAAAATCCGGCATCTCGCTCGACGCCATCACGGCCGAGCTGGTCAAGGACGGCGTCAAGCTGTTCGCGGACTCTGCCGACAAGCTCTACGGCGCGGTCGCATACAAGCGCGCGACCTCGCTCGGCGGCGGCATCGACCGGCAGCAATTCGCGTTCGGCGATGGCATCGGCAAGGCCGTCGAGAAGAGCACCGAGGAGTGGCGCGCGTCGGCCAAAATCCGAAGGCTGTGGCAAAAAGACAAGTCGGTCTGGACCGGCGACGACGAGAACAAATGGCTGGGCTGGCTGAACAGCGCGGCCGCTGCCAACATTGCCGACTACGAGGATTTTGCCCGCCGCGTGAAGGGGCAGAATTTCAGCGACGCGGTCGTGCTCGGCATGGGCGGATCGAGCCTCGGGCCGGAGGTGCTGGCAGAGACGTTTGCCAGGAAATCCGGTTTCCCGAAGCTGCATGTGCTCGATTCCACCGATCCCGCGCAGGTGCAGGCGATGGAGGAGTCCGTCGACCTCGCCCACACGCTGTTCATCGTCTCCAGCAAGTCCGGCGGCACCACCGAGCCGAATGTGATGAAGGATTACTTCTTCGATCGCGTCGCCAGGACCATCGGCAAGGACAAGGCCGGCCATCGCTTCATCGCGGTCACCGATCCCGGCTCGTCCCTGGAGAAGGTCGCGATCAGCCAAGGCTTTGCCCGCATCTTCCATGGCGATCCCACAATCGGCGGACGCTATTCGGTGCTGTCGCCGTTCGGACTGGTGCCGGCGGCTGCCGCCGGCATTGACGTCCGCAGCCTGATCACGCACGCGCTCGCGATGGTACGCTCCTGCGGCGCCGACGTGCCGCCGCACGAAAATCCGGGCGTGCAGCTCGGACTGGCGATGGGCCTTGCCGGCCTCGACGGCCGCGACAAGGTGACGATCTCCTCGTCGGAGAAGGTCGCGGATTTCGGCGCCTGGGCTGAGCAACTGATCGCCGAATCCACCGGCAAGGAGGGCAAGGGCCTGATCCCGATCGACGGCGAGCCGCTCGGCGACCCCTCGCTTTATGGCGACGACCGCTTCTTCATCGATATCCGGACCGAGGGCGAGGACGACGCTTCGCATGATGATCGGCTCAAGGCACTCGAGGCGGCCGGACATCCCGTGGTTCGCATCGTCATGAAGTCGATCGACCATATCGGACAGGAGTTTTTCCGGTTTGAGATGGCGACCGCCGTCGCAGGTGCGATCCTCGGCATCAATCCGTTCAACCAGCCCGATGTGGAAGCGGCCAAGATCAAGACGCGCGAGTTGACGCGTGCGTTCGAGAAGACCGGATCGCTGCCGACGGAGGAGCCGGTGATTTCGACCGACGAGGCTGATCTTTACACCGACGAGCACAATGCGGCCGAGTTGCGCAAGGCCGGCGCCGACGGCACGCTCGGCTCCTGGATCAAAGCGCATCTTTCGCGCTCCGACGATGGCGACTATGTCGCCCTGCTCGCTTACATCGCGCGTAATCCCGGCACGATCGGCTCGCTGCAAAAGATGCGGCTTGCGGTGCGCGACAAGCATCATCTGGCGACCTGCGCCGAATTCGGCCCGCGCTTCCTGCACTCGACCGGCCAGGCCTACAAGGGCGGTCCCGACAGCGGCGTGTTCCTGCAGATCACGGCCGACGATGCCGAGGATTTGCCGGTGCCCGGACAGAAAGCGAGTTTCGGCATCATCAAGGCGGCGCAGGCGCGCGGCGATTTCGACGTACTCACCGAACGCGGCAGGTGTGCGCTGCGTGTCCATCTCAAGGGCGATCTCGGGTCGGGGCTGTCTGCGCTCGATGCTGCGATCGCAGAGGCGATCAGTTAAGGAAGTCAGGGTATGCAACTCGGCATGATCGGCCTCGGCCGGATGGGCGGCAACATCGTCCGCCGGCTGATGAAGAATGGCCACACCGCCGTGGTCTACGACAAGGACGCCAAGGCGGTCGCCGCACTCGCAGCGGAAGGCGCAACCGGCGCTGACACGCTGGAAGATTTCGTGTCGAAGCTGGAGAAGCCTCGCACCGCCTGGGTAATGCTCCCGGCAGGCAAGATCACCGAGACGACCATCGAGGCATTGGTAAAGCTGATGCAGCCCGGCGACGTCATCATCGATGGCGGGAACACGTTCTGGCAGGACGACGTCCGCCGCGGCGCGGCGCTGAAGGCAAAAGGCCTGCACTACCTCGACGTCGGCACCAGCGGCGGCGTCTGGGGCATCGAGCGCGGCTATTGCATGATGATCGGCGGCGACAAGATGGTGGTCGACCGGCTCGATCCGATCTTCAAGACGCTGGCGCCGGGCGCGGGCGACATTCCGCGCACACCGGGACGCGAGGGCCGCGACCCGCGCGTCGAGCAGGGCTATATCCATGCCGGGCCGTCCGGCGCCGGACACTTCGTCAAGATGATCCATAACGGCATCGAGTACGGCCTGATGCAGGCCTATGCCGAAGGGTTTGATATCCTGAAGAATGCCAACATCGACGCGCTGCCGCCGGAGCATCGTTTCGAGTTCGACATGGCCGACATTGCCGAGGTGTGGCGGCGCGGCAGCGTGATCCCCTCCTGGCTGCTCGATCTCACCGCTTCGGCGCTTGCGGAAAACCAGACGCTCGACACCTACTCCGGCTTTGTCGAGGATTCCGGCGAAGGCCGCTGGACGGTCAACGCGGCGATCGACGAAGCTGTGCCGGCCGAAGTGCTGACGGCGGCGCTCTATGCGCGCTTCCGTTCGCGCAAGGACCACACCTTTGCGGAAAAGATTCTTTCCGCGATGCGGGCCGGTTTCGGCGGCCACAAGGAGCCGCCGAAGAAGCCCACTTCGAAGGCGTGAGCGGTCATGGCGGTCGGTCAAACAACACAGAAGAAGCCCGATCCCTGCTCCTTCGTCATTTTCGGCGTCACCGGCGACCTCACGCACCGGCTGGTCGTCCCTGCCCTCTATAATCTCGCCGCCAGCGATCTCCTGCCGGATAGGTTCTGCCTGGTCGGCGTCGCTCGCAAGGGCATGACCAACGACAGGCTGCGCGACAGCCTGATGAAGGGCCTGCGCCAGTTCGCGACCCGGCCGGTGGAGGACGCGATTTCGCGTCGTCTTTTGGACTGCCTGACCTGCATCGAAGCCGATCCGAAGGATCCGGCTTCGTTCGACGCGATGAGCAAGCAGCTCGGCGAGTTGGAGGCCGCGCGAAACACCGGCGGCAACCGCCTGTTCTACTTGGCAACCCCGCCCAACGCCTTCCTGCCGATCAGCCGCGAGCTAGGCCGCACCGGCATGCTGGCCGAGAACGGCGCGTGGCGGCGGCTGGTCGTGGAAAAGCCGTTCGGCACCGACCTCGCTTCCGCGAAGGCGCTGAACGGCGAATTGCTAAAGCTCGTCGACGAGCACGAGATCTACCGGATCGATCACTATCTCGGCAAGGAAACGGTGCAGAACATTTTGGTGCTGCGCTTCGCCAACGGCATGTTCGAGCCGATCTGGAATCGCAACCATATCGACCATGTCCAGATCACGGTCAACGAACAGCTCGGCGTCGGCCACCGCGGCAGCTTTTACGACCAGACCGGCGCGCTGCGCGACATGGTGCCAAACCATCTGTTTCAACTGCTGTCACTGGTCGCAATGGAGCCGCCGATCCGGTTCGACGCGCATTCCGTGCGCGGAGAAAAAGCGGATGTGCTCGCCGCGATCCAGCCGCAGAGCGAGGCCGAGGCGCTGCGGAATTCGGTGCGCGGCCAATATCTGGCCGGCCGGATCGGAGGTGCCGAGATCGCCGACTACCGCAAGATCGAGGACGTCGCGGCCGGCAGTACGACCGAAACCTATGTGGCGCTGAAACTGATCATCGACAATTGGCGCTGGGCCGGCGTTCCCTTCTACCTGCGCACCGGCAAGGCGCTCGGCGTCAAGCGCACCGAAGTCGCGATCAAGTTCAAGCAGGCGCCGTTCGCGATGTTCAACTGCACGCCGGTCGAACGGCTGGCGCAGAATTACCTCGTGATCGGGGTCGCGCCGAACGAAGGCATCGCGCTGCAGTTCAACACCAAGGTGCCCGGCCCCTCGATCCTTATCGACGGCGTCGAGATGAAGTTTCGCTACAAGGATTACTTCAAGGCGGAGCCTTCGACCGGCTACGAGACGCTGATCCATGACTGCATGACCGGCGACAACATCCTGTTCCAGCGCGCCGACAGTGTCGAGGCCGGCTGGAAGGCGGTGCAACCATTCCTCGACGCCTGGAAGAAGGCAGGGGCCGAGGGCTTGCAGACCTACAAGGCCGGCAGCGAAGGGCCGCAGGAAGCGAACGAATTGTTGACCCGCGACGGCCGAAGCTGGCGAAAGCTCGGGTGAGCGATGACAGCGAACGACAATCGCCGCGTGATCGCGGTCGCCGATCCGGCCGCACTGGCCGAGGCCGCGGCCGATCGCGTGCTCGCCAGGATCGAGGCCAATAGCGGCCGCGTTGCGATTTGCCTGACCGGCGGCTCCAACCCCAGACAGCTTTATCAATTGCTCGCGACCGATGCCTATCGCAGCCGGATCCCGTGGCAGCGCGTGCACTGGTTCATTGGCGACGAGCGCTTCGTGCCGGCCGACGATCCGCTCAACAACATGGGCATGGCGCGAGAGCTTTTTCTGGATAGCTGCGCGCCGGCGGCAAACATCCATCCGATTCCGACCGCGACCGCCGACCCGACCAATCCGGACCGCTGCGCCGCGCTTTACGAACGGGAGCTGCAATCGTTCTATGGGGCAGACGCACTCGATCAAGCCCGCCCCCTGTTCGATGTCGTGTTGATGGGTGTAGGTCCCGATGGCCACACCGCATCGCTGTTTCCCGGCGATCCCGCGCTCGATGAGACCGCGCGCTGGGTTGTCGGCGTGCCACGCGCGACTGTCGAGCCATTCGTCCCGCGGGTCACCCTCACGCTGCCCACCCTTGCCTCCTGCCGCGAAATGCTGTTCGAGATTGCCGGCGCCGAGAAGCATGCGGTCTTGACGCGCCTCTTGGCACGCGAGAACCTGCCTGCCAACCGTGCGCGATCCACCGGCGAAACGATCTGGCTGGTGGACCGGGATGCGCTTCCGGAGGATTTTGGTGGGCGATAGGACTCCCAGCGCGCTGGTGGTGATGGGCGTTTCCGGTTCGGGCAAGAGCACCATCGCCGATCGTCTCGCAAGACGCCTCGGCTGGCGCTACGAGGACGGCGACCGGTTTCACCCGCCAGCCAATGTTGCGAAGATGAGCGCCGGCCACCCGCTGACCGACGAGGACCGCGGGCCGTGGCTGCGGGCAATCGCCGACGAGATCGACCGTCTCTCGGCGGCCGGCGAGCACGCCGTGATCGCCTGCTCGGCATTGAAGCGCGCCTATCGCGACATTCTCGTGCACGGCCGCGACGCTGTCCGTATTGTTTTTCTCGACGGAACGCAGGACCTGATCGCGGCCCGGCTTGCCGCCCGCAAGGGACATTTCATGCCGCCAGGCCTGCTCGCCAGCCAATTCAGGACGCTGGAGCCGCCGGGCGCGGGCGAGCGGCCGATCATTGTATCGATCGATGCCCCGGTCGAGAACATCGTGGATGACATCGTCGGTCAATTGAACCTGGTCCCCCAATGACACGTATCGCGCTCGTTGTTTCCGACGTCGACGGCACTCTGTTGACGCACGACAAGATCCTGACCGATGGCGCCAAGGCAGCCGTTCGCAAGCTGCATGCGGCCGGCATCGGCTTCACCATCGTCTCCAGCCGGCCGACCATCGGCATGGGCTTTCTGATCGAGCCGCTTTCGATCACGCTTCCCGTCGGCGCCTTCAACGGCAGCTCGATCGTCGATGCCGGGCTCAAACCGATCGAGCAGCATCTGATCGGCTCGGCCGTGGCGCAGCGCAGCCTCGATGTGCTCAATGCCTTCGGCGTCGATATCTGGCTGTTCACCAATCAGCGCTGGTACACGCGCAATCCGGACGGCGAGTACGTCCCGCACGAGAAGCTGGCCATCAAGGCCGATCCGACCATCGTCGCCGACTTCACGCCGCATCTCGCAGAGACCTGCAAGATCGTCGGTGCCAGCTCGGATGCTGAGCTGTTGCAGCGCTGCGAGGTGGCAATGCGAGAGGCGCTCGGCCGGGAGGCCGTCGCGGTTCGCTCGCAGACCTATTATCTCGACGTCACGCCGCCCGGTCACGACAAGGGCACCTTCGTGGATGCCATGATCAGGTGGCTCGGCATTCCGGCGGCAGCGGTCGCGACCATCGGCGACATGGAGAACGATCTTCCGATGTTTGCCCGAAGCGGCGTTTCGTTTGCGATGGGCAATGCGGCCGAAGGCATCAAAAAGCACGCGACGCACGTGACCGACAGCAACGAGCGCGACGGATTTGCGGCGGCGATCGAGACCGTGCTGCGGCTCGGATAGGCAAGACACTCCGTGCATGCGAGGCATCCAGTACGCTGCGGCTTCTCGGTTCAATCACCGCTGTCTCCGAATCGTCATTGCGAGCGCAGCGAAGCAATCCATCTTTCCGCGTATGAGGTGACAATGGATTGCTTCGCTCCGCTCGCAATGACGTGGAAATAGCTTCGCGATCTCGCGGCGCATCTCGCCCGAGGTTTGCATCTTCTTTTCCCGCCCTCTTATTATTTAGAGGGCGCAGGGAAGACCGGGTGCTGGCTGCACCCGCGGTCTCGTGTGCAAAGGAAAACGCACACGAGCATACAGGTACAGCGGGAGCATCCCGGCCTTCCCTGCGCAATGGCTTTACGGCTTACTTCGTGCTCTCCCCGGTGAACGGCTCTTTTGCCACCGTCGCCCCCGAGAAGCTTTCGCTTCTCAAAGAACTTCATGCCAGCACCGCGACATCAGGACCACACGACTTCGCCGTACGCGTCGGGCACCTACGTCCTGCGCCTTCCGCGTCCATCGCATCTCACCGCACGTTCGTGACGATCGCGAGCGCCCCTCAATGGGTGAGACGGGCGGAGTTATGCGACTGATTTGCCCTGCACGTTAAGCGAAATATTTTTGATTCCTGCGCTTGACATGATTTCTGAAAATCCGAAGTGATTTGCCCGACAAGTCGATTTGTCGCATCCATGATCGTAGGGTGGGCAAAGCGAAGCGTGCCCACCATTTCGAGCAAGGCGAAAAATGGTGGGCACGGCGCTCGCGCGCCTTTGCCCACCCTACGGACTCGCGCTTCGCGCGCCCCGAAATGGCGGAAGAGAAGCTCCCGCTATTTAGATCGCTGCATCGCGGGCTTCTCGGTCGACTTCTTCGCCACGCTGAGGTTCTGCGCGGTGTTGATCAGCGCGATATGCGTCAGCGCCTGCGGAAAATTTCCGGTCTGGCGACCGGCCACCGTATCGTACTCCTCGGCCAAGAGGCCGAGGTCGTTGGCGACTGCGACGACGCGGGCGAACAACTCCTGCGCCTTGCCGAATTCGCCCGCCAGCACATACGCGTCCGCAAGCCAGAGCGTGCAGGCGAGGAACGCACCTTCGGCCGGCTGTTTCTCCGCCGGGACTTCCCGCGGGTCGTGCCGCAGCACAAACCCGCCCCGCATCAGATGCTGCTCGACCGCGACAAGCGTACCGCGCACGCGGGGGTCCTCCGGCGGCAGAAATCCCACTGACGGCAGCAACAGGATGCTCGCGTCGAGCATTTTTGAGCCGTATGACTCGACGAACGCGTTCAGCTCGGCGTCAAAGCCCTTCGCGCAGACGTCGGCGTGAATGGCGTCGCGCAGCACCCGCCACTTCACAAGCGGCGCCTTGAAGCCGAACGTCTCGGCGCTCTTGATGCCGCGGTCGAACGCGACCCAGGTCATCACCTTCGACGAGACATAATGCCTGCCGGCGCCGCGGCGCTCCCAGATGCCGTGGTCCGGCTGGTCCCACCGTCCGGCGAGGTGCTGCAGCACCGCGCATTCCAGCGCCCAGCTCGTTTCATCCATTTCGAGCTTGGCCACGCGCCACTGGTGAAAGGCGTCGATCAATTCACCGTAGACGTCGAGCTGCAGTTGCGCATGCGCGGCGTTGCCGACCCGCACGGGACGTGCGCCTTCATAGCCCGGCAACCACGTGGCCTCCCATTCCAGGAGACGCCGGTTGCCCATGATGCCATACATGATCTGCATGTTGGCGGGAGAACCCGCCGCCGCCCGTAACAGCCAATGGTGCCAGGCGGAAGCTTCCTCGGTATAGCCCGAGTTCATCAGCGCCAGCAGCGTGAAGGTGGCGTCGCGCAGCCAGCAGAAGCGATAATCCCAATTCCTGGCGCCGCCGAGCTTTTCAGGCAGCGAGGTCGTCGGCGCAGCGACGATGCCGCCGGTCGGCGCATAGGTCTGCGCCTTCAGCGTGATCAGGGAGCGCATCACGAGATCGCGGTAGTCGCCCTCATAGGTGCAACGGTTGCTCCACTCGGTCCAGAACGCTTCGGTATCCTGCAAGGCATAGGCAGGATCGATCGGCTTGGGCACCGGCAGATGCGAAGGGCCGTAGGTGAGCACGAAGGGGACGGTATCGCCCTCGCCGACCTCGAAATCGGCGACCGTCGTCAGGTCCTCCCCGCGCGTTTCCACCGGGGTGCGCAACACCGTCATGTCCTGCCCGCAAATCGCGAGCAACGCGGAGCCGTCCTCGGTCTTCTTGACCCAGGGAATATCGGTGCCGAAGCCGAAGCGGATGACCAACTGCATGTGCATCCTGACCCGCCCGCGCACGCCGCGCACCAGCCGCACCACGTCGGAGGCGTTGCCGCGCGGCGGCATGAAGTCGATCAGCTCGACCGCGCCGTCAGCGGTCTCGAACCGCGTGTGCAGGATCAGGGTGTCGCCCCAATAGTGGCGCGAGGTGCCGGTGATCTCCCCCACCGGGGCGATCAGCCAGCGGCCGTGCTTATGGCTGCCGAGAAGGGCTGCAAAGCAGGCGTCGGAATCGAAGGCCGGCCAGCATAGCCAGTCGATCGATCCGTCGCGGCCGACCAGTGCCGCGGTCTCGCAATCGCCGATCAACCCGTAGTCTTCGATCCGGCACGACAAGGTGATTCACCGCCAGAGCGGAATGGCATTTCTTCCAACTGTCATCCCGCTCTGCCTTCCTCCTCGAACTCGTCAGATCGCGGCGCGCGACCGCTCATGGGTTGCCGCCTTGAGTGCGGCGACGTCGACCGTGGACGTCATCTCCTCGATCGACACCGGAAGCCGCCGCCGCCAGTTCGGATGCTCGTTGACGGTGCCGGGGATATTGGGCTGGTCGACCAACCCAAGCAGATCCTCCAGCGAGACCGCGAGCAGCCGCGATTTGGTCCGTGCCAGGAAATTCGCGACCGAATAGAGATCGTTGCGGTAGATGGCGTGATGCCGCAGCACGTCGTCCAGCATGGCAAGCGCGTGCCAGCGCGCATCGTCGCTCTCGCCCGGATCGATCCCGAGCGAACGCTTCAGCTTGAGATCGCCGAACGAACGCCAGCCGGCATAGGTCGAGAGATCATGGGTGTTGAAGGTGACGAGCGCGTTGGTCAGGTAATGATCGATGCTGCGGAACGATCCGCGGTCGTCGCGCTCGAACATCATCACGAGATACGACCAGATGCCCCAATCGGCGATCTGGTCGCGAAACCCTTCCGGCACGGTGCCGAGGTCTTCGCCGATCACGACGCAGCGATGCGCGAGGCTTTCCAGCGCGGTTACCGCGAGCAGCGCCTCGAATGGCATCTGCACATAGACGCCGTCGCGTGCGGTGAAGCCTTGCGGCACCAGATAGAGCCGCTTCAGCCCGAGCACATGATCCAGCCGGATCGCGCCGGCGTGCCGCATCGAGGCGCGCAGCATGTCGCGATACGGCGCAAAGGACTGCCGCTCGAGCCCTGCCGCATTGAAGCCGGCAAGGCCCCAGGTCTGGCCGGCGGTGTTGAGCGGATCGGGTGGCGCGCCGACGCCGAGATGGCGAGAGATCGCGACCTGTTCGTTCCAGGCATCGAACCCGTCTGCCTGCACGCCGACCGCGACGTCGAGATAGAGCCCGACCTTCATGCCGAGCTTCTTCGCCAGATCGCTGGCCGCGCCGAGCTGCCGGTCCGCGGTCCATTGCACGAATTCGACGAATTCGATTTCGCCGGCGTCCGCGCCCTCGCGCAATGCGGCGCATCTGGCGTCGTCCGGCTGCCGCCACTCTTCCGGCCATTCCCACCACGGCTTGCCGAATTTGTGCCGGAGTGCCTCGAAGCAGGCAAAGTGCGACAGCAAGGTACCGCGCTCGGCGCGGAATTTGTCGAAATCCTGCCGGCGGGTCGGGTTGGCATTGGCCTTGAAGGCAGCAAAGGCTGAACGAAGCGCGCGCCATTTCAAACCGGCGACACCGACATAATCGACGACGTCGCCAGCCCGCAATGGCGCCAGCGCCTTGCGGGTTTCGGAATCGGGTTGATATTCGGGAAGCTTTTCGACGTCGATGTAAAGCGCGTTGAGAAACAACCGGCTGTTTGGCGAATACGGGCTGCAATCGCCCGGGCGATCGTCGAACAGGGCATGCAAGGGATTGAGACCGACGCCGTCGGCCCCGAGATGGTCGGCGAGTTCGATCAGGCTTGCGAGGTCGGTGAAGTCGCCCATGCCCCAATTGCGCGCCGAGCGGACGCCGTAAAGCTGGGCCGCGAGCACCCAGCAGCGGTCGAACTCGCCGCCAAACGCCCGTTCCGGCGCCGAAATCAGCGGCACATCCTCGACTCTCGCGGCATCGCTCAACTGCAGCCGGTAGATGCCGAGCGGCAGGTCCCTGGGCCAGTCGACGGCATGATCCGAGCTCTCGCCCTTGGCGATAACTCCTGAATCCGCAACGATTTTCCACTCCGCCGGGAGCGTGGCTGTGGGGAGTTCGGTTCGCGACGGCCGTCCGGACCGGACCACGACCGGGTGGCCGACCAGCGGTCCCGGCGCCTGCGGCGGCAGGGCATCCAGGATAATTTTGAGGGCGGCCGCGTCTGTCACACGGCGATTACCCTGGCCATCCAGGAATTCGGTTTGAATTCCCAGGGCTTTAGCTTGAGCGAAAAGATCCATTCGGCACGTACTTTGCACGCAAACATCAAACCGATGTCGCGAAATTGTCCAATTACGGGAAGGAGATAGACAGTGTCTAACGTTCGGGCCCGCCAACGGTTCCGCTGGAACCAAAGCAAGCCGAGCGGCTTTCTATCTATGTCCGGAACGTCTCCCTTTCTGCAAACGAAACGGGGACGTCATTTCCATGGCAATGGCATCACCGTGAACAAAAAAGCGCAAACCGCCGAGAGCTCCAACGCCGGCGTCTCCATTACTATCGACGGTACCTATCCGCTGAATCCGGATAGCAGCCTTGTGGTCGAAGCAAAGGACGTGCCCGCAGCCGAGGTCGCCACCGACGAGCTCTGGTACAAGGATGCGATCATCTATCAGTTGCACGTCAAGGCCTTCGCCGACAGCAACAATGACGGCATCGGCGACTTTGCCGGGCTGACCGAGAAACTCGGGTACCTGCAGGACCTTGGCGTCACCACATTGTGGCTGTTGCCGTTCTATCCGTCCCCCGGCCGCGACGACGGCTACGACATCGCGGACTACGGCGACATCAACCCCGATTTCGGGACGATGAAGGATTTCAGGCGCTTCATCCAGGAAGCCAAGAAGCGCGGCCTGCGGGTCATCACCGAGCTCGTCATCAACCACACCTCCGATCAGCACGACTGGTTCAAGCGCGCCCGCCGCTCGGACCCGAATTCCTCTGCCCGCAACTGGTATGTCTGGAGCGATACCGACCAGAAATATCTGGGCACGCGGATCATCTTCACCGATACCGAGAAGTCGAACTGGACCTGGGACCCGGAGGCCGGCCAGTTCTACTGGCACCGCTTCTTTTCGCACCAGCCGGATCTCAATTTCGACAACCCGCGCGTGGTAAGCGCGCTGGTGCAGGTGATGAAGCGGTGGCTCGACACCGGGGTCGACGGCTTCCGGCTCGACGCCATTCCCTATCTCTGCGAGCGCGACGGCACCAACAACGAGAACCTTCCCGAGACCCACGCGGTCATCAAGCGACTGCGCCAGGAGCTCGACGCCTACGCCAAGGGCAAGGTGCTGCTGGCCGAGGCCAACCAATGGCCGGAGGACGTTCAGGAATATTTCGGCCGTGGCGACGAATGCCACATGGCCTATCATTTTCCGCTAATGCCGCGCATCTACATGGCAATCGCGCAGGAAGACCGTTTTCCGATCACCGACATCCTGCGCCAGACGCCGGATATTCCGGGCAATTGCCAGTGGGCGCTGTTCCTACGCAACCACGACGAACTGACGCTGGAAATGGTCACCGACGTCGAGCGCGATTACCTGTGGTCGACCTACGCCAACGATCCCCGCGCCCGCATCAATGTCGGCATCCGGCGGCGGCTGGCGCCGCTTATGGACAATGACCGGCGCAAGATCGAGCTGATGAATTCGCTGTTGTTCTCGTTCCCGGGCACGCCGATCATCTATTACGGCGACGAGATCGGCATGGGCGACAACATCTATCTCGGCGACCGCAACGGCGTCCGCACTCCGATGCAGTGGACGCCGGATCGCAATGGCGGCTTCTCCCGTTCCGACCCCGCGCGGCTCTACGCGCCGACCATCATGGACCCGGTCTATGGCTACGAGTCCGTCAATGTCGAGGCACAGTCGCGCAGCCTCTCCTCGCTGCTCTCTGCCACCAAGCGGCTGATCGCGGTCCGCAAATCCACGATCGCCTTCGGCCGCGGCAGCATGACATTCATCCGCCCGGAAAACCGCTCGGTGCTGTGCTACGTGCGCCAGTACGGGGACGAGGTCATTCTGTGCGTCGCCAATCTGTCGCGATCGGCTCAGGCGACCGAACTGGATCTCTCCGCCTTCAAGGACCGCATCCCGTTGGAAATGCTCGGCCGCACGCGCTTCCCGGCGATCGGCGAGCTGCCCTACATGATCACGCTGTCGCCTTACGGCTTCTACTGGTTCGAACTGCAGGAGCGCGACAAATCGGCGCCGGTTCCGCAGCGCGCGGTGCCCGAGTTTGAAACGCTGGTGGTGCCGTTGAACGCGACCTGGGTATCGCTGGCGCGCGAGCGCGGCGTGTTCGAGCGCGACGTGCTTCCGGGACATCTGGCACGCAGCCGCTGGTATCCGGAACGCTCGGCCAAGGCGATCCATCCGAAACTGACGTCGGCGATTCCGTTCTGCGACATCGGCGACAACCGGCCGTGGCTCGCTTTTTTCGAAGCGACGCAACGCGGCGTCACCACGCGCTACGTGCTGCCGATGCAGATCGAATGGGTCCGCTTCGACCGCGAGCGCTACAATCCGCATGCGCTGGCCGCCGTTCGCCAGGGCGCGCGCGAGGGAACGCTGCTCGACGTTGCCACCGACCCGATCTTCGTCGCGCTGTTTTTGCGCAATCTGCAGCAGTCGCTGACGGTCGACGAGAGCGAACAGGGCTTGCGGCTCGAATTTCGCCCGACCAGCCGCTTCGGCGACAAGTCGATCCGGCAGCCGGAGCACATCCGCACCATTGAATCCGAACTGCCGCGCAGCACCGCGTTGGTGGACAATGACTATGCCGTCAAGATCTATCGGACGCTTCAGGCCGGTCCCAATCCCGAAATCGAGATCGGACGCTTCCTGACTGATGTCGCCAACTTTCCCAATGCGCCGGCACTGCTCGGCAGCGCCGAGCTGGTCGAGGGCAACGAGAAGAGCGCGGTCGGCGTCGTTCACGCCTTCATCGCCAATCAGGGCGACCTCTGGACCATGAGTGCGGCCTATCTGGATCGCTTCGTCGAGGAGCAGAGCCTGCTCGCAGCGAGCATCCATCCCGGCGAGCGCGAGGAAGAGATCCCTTATCTGCGCTACATCGCGCAGGCCGGACGGCGCGTCGCCGAGCTGCATGTTGCGCTCGCCAGCAACGGCGAGCTTGCCGAATTCGCGCCGGAGCCGACCAGCGGCGACGACGTGCAGCGCTGGGTCGACGATCTGATGCTCAGCGCCGGGCGCGTCTTCGATGCGCTTCGGCAGCGGCGAGAGGCGCTGAAGGACGCCGACCGGGCGTTGGCCGATCAGGTGCTGGCGTTGCAGCCGGCCCTGCCGGGTTGGCTGGAATCGCTGCTGCTGCGTGAGGCCGACGCCGCCAACATTCGCGGCCATGGCGACCTCGATCTCAGCCAGTTGCTGATCGTCAAGGACGATATCTTCATCGTCGACTTCGAAGGCGCGCCGCGGCGCAGTATCGCCGAACGCCGGCGCAAGATGCCCGCAGCACGCGACATCGCAAGCCTGATCCGCTCGATCGATTATTCGGCAACCGCAGCCCTTGAGCGCGCGCTCAAAGTAGCCCACGATGACCACGGCAAGCTCGGCGCGGCGCTTGGCGAATGGCGGGACCGGGCGACGGCCGCATTTCTCGCCGCCTACCGCGAAGCGATGACCGACCAACGGCTTTGGCCGGCCGATCCGACCGCGGCAGACGGCTTGCTGACCTTCTTTCTGCTCGAGAAGGCCTTGAACGAGATCGAGCACGAACTGTCATTCCGGCCGGAATGGCTGCGCGTGCCACTGAGCGGAATTGTCAAGATGTTGTCACAACCGTCCTTCGAGGCCTCATGACCAAGCTATCCGCAGAGGCCTACGCAATCATCGAAGGCAAGCATTCGGATCCGTTTCGCTATCTCGGCTTGCACAGCGAAGGCGGACACAGCGTGGTGCGCGCTTTCATCCCCGAAGCGTCCAACGTGGAGGCGATCGGCGAGCAAGGCGAGACGGCGCCGCTTGAGCGCATCCACGATGCCGGGCTGTTTGCAGGCGCGCTGCCGAACGGATCGAAACGCTACCAGCTCCGCGCCCGTTTCGGCGAGAACGTCGTCGATCTCGACGACCCCTACCGCTTTCCGCCCGTGCTCAGCGACTTCGACCTCTATCTCCTGGGCGAAGGCACCCATCGGCGGATCTACGACAAGCTCGGCGCGCATCCGATGATACTCGATGGCGTCGACGGCGTGGCGTTCGTGGTGCTGGCGCCGAACGCCAAGGCGGTCAGCGTTGTCGGCGATTTCAATTTCTGGAATGCGCGGCGGCATCCGATGCGGGTGCGCGGCGTCGGCTATTGGGAGCTGTTCGTGCCCCATGCCCGCGCCGGCGACCGGTACAAGTTCGACATCACCGGCTCGGACGGACGGCATCTGCCGCTGAAATCCGATCCGGTGGCCTTTGCGGCGGAAGTCCGGCCCTCGACGGCCTCGATCGTCGTCGACGAAAGCAGAATTGCGCATCCGCGCCCGGCGCCGTCGGGCATCAACGCGCTGGAAGCGCCGATCTCGATCTACGAGGTTCATCTCGGCTCCTGGCGGCGCAAGAACGGCAATGAATGGCTGAGCTATCGCGACCTCGCCGAACAGCTTCCGGCCTATGCGAAGGACATGGGCTTTACCCATCTCGAGTTTCTACCCGTCAGCGAACACCCCTTCGACGGCTCCTGGGGCTATCAGCCGACCGGCCTGTACGCGCCGACCAGCCGGTTCGGCCCGCCGGAAGATTTTTCCGCCCTCGTCGATGCCTGCCATCGCGAGGGGCTCGGCGTGTGGCTCGACTGGGTGCCCGGACATTTTCCCGACGATCCGCATGGGCTCGGCTATTTCGACGGCACCGCGCTCTATGAGCACGCCCACCCGATGCAGGGCCGCCATCTCGACTGGGGCACGCTGATCTATAATTACGGCCGCACCGAAGTGGTCAATTTCCTGGTGTCCAACGCGCTGTTCTGGCTCGATCGCTACGGCATCGATGGCCTGCGCGTCGATGCCGTCGCCTCGATGCTCTACCTCGACTACAGCCGGCCCGCCGGCGAGTGGATCCCGAACCGGCTCGGGGGGCGGGAAAACCTCGAAGCCATCGAGTTCCTGCGCCGCTTCAACATCGAACTGTTCGGGCATTTTCCGGAAGCCACCACGGCTGCGGAAGAATCCACCGCATGGCCGCAGGTCTCGCGGCCGGTCGAATATGGCGGGCTCGGTTTCGGCTTCAAATGGAACATGGGCTGGATGCACGACACGCTGAAATATATCGGCAAGGATCCGATCTACCGGAAGCACCATCACGGCGACGTGCTGTTCGGCCTGCATTACGCATTTTCGGAAAACTTCATTTTGCCGTTGTCACATGACGAAGTCGTGCACGGCAAGCGATCGATCCTCGGCCGCATGCCCGGCGACGAGTGGCAGCGCTTTGCGAACCTGCGTGCCTACTACAGCTTCATGTTCGGCCATCCCGGCAAGAAGCTCCTGTTCATGGGCTGCGAGTTCGGCCAGGAGCGCGAATGGAATCACGATCATTCGCTCGACTGGCACCTTTTGGCGCAGCACCGCCATAGCGGCATGCAGAACCTGATCCGCGACCTCAACCGGCTCTATCGCAGCGTGCCGGCGCTGCACCAGATGGATTGCAACCAAGCGGGATTTGAATGGGTCATCACCCACGATTCCGGCGGCAACGTCTTTGCCTGGCTGCGCAAGGGTCTCGATGCGCACGCGCGCTGCCTCGTGGTCGTGAACTTCTCGCCGAACGTCTATCACAACTATCGCGTCCGGGTGCCGTTCGCAGGCAAGTGGAGGGAAGCGCTCAATTCCGACTCGGCGCATTATGGCGGCAGCAATGTCGGCAACGTTGGCGAAGTCCACACCCTGGAAGGCGCCATCCCCGAACTCAGCCTCACCATTCCGCCTCTGGCTGCGATCTTTCTCGTACCGGAAAGCTGACGCATGCGATTGTCCGCGGGAAGTCCCGCCCGCCTCGGAGCAAGCTGGGACGGCAGGGGCACCAACTTCGCGCTGTTCTCGGCCAATGCGGAGAAGGTCGAGCTTTGCCTGTTCGACGGCCAGGGCCGCCGCGAACTCGAGCGAATCGAACTGCCCGAGCGCAACGAGGACGTTTGGCACGGCTATCTCAACGACGTCTCGCCCGGACAGCTCTACGGCTATCGCGTCCATGGCCCCTACGCGCCGGAGCGGGGACACCGCTTCAACGCCAACAAGCTGTTGCTCGATCCCTATGCCAAGCGGCTCGCCGGCAGGCTGGTGTGGAGCGACGCGCATTTCGGCTATCGAACGGGGAGCGCGCGCGAGGATCTTTCGTTCGACCGCCGCGACAATGCCCGCGGCATGCCGAAGGCGGTCGTGGTCGACGAAACCTTCAACTGGGGCCGCCGCGAGATACGACCGAACATCGCCTGGGAAGACACCGTCATCTATGAGGCCCACGTCAAAGGCCTGACACAGAGGCGCGACGATGTGGCGCCGGGCTGGCGCGGCACCTATGGCGGGCTGTGCTCGCCGGCGATGATCGACCATCTCAAGCGGCTCGGCGTCACCACCATCGAACTGTTGCCGATCCACGGCCTGATCGATGACCGGGTGCTGGTAGAAAAGAAGCTCTCCAACTACTGGGGCTACAACACGCTGGCGTTCTTCGCGCCGGAGCCGCGCTATGCGCAGGACAATGCGCTCGATGCGTTCCGCACCACGGTGGCGCGGCTGCACGACGCCGGCATCGAGGTGATGCTCGACGTAGTTTACAATCACACCGCCGAAGGCAATCATCTCGGCCCAACGCTGTGTTTCCGCGGCATCGATAATGCATCCTATTACTGGCTCAACAAAGAGCATCCGCGCTACTATGACGACTTCACCGGCTGCGGCAGCTCGGTCAACCTCACCCATCCGCGCGTGCTGCAGATGGTGATGGATTCGCTGCGCTACTGGGTCGAGGTCTGTCACGTCGACGGCTTCCGCTTCGACCTCGCCACCACGCTGGCGCGCGAGCCAAACGGTTTTGACCGCAATTCGGCGTTCCTCACGGCCGTGCGGCAGGACCCGGTGCTGGCAACCGTAAAACTCGTCGCCGAGCCGTGGGACCTCGGCCTGGGCGGCTATCAGGTCGGCGCGTTTCCCTCACAATGGTCGGAATGGAACGACCGCTATCGCAGTGCGTTGCGGCGCTACTGGAGCGGCGAAGGCAGCCTGATCGGCGAGGTCTCGCGCCGCATGACCGCCTCATCCGACCTGTTCCATCACGACAATCGCGCAACGCGCGCCAGCATCAATCACATCACCGTCCATGACGGTTTCACGCTGACCGACCTGTTCAGCTACAACGAGAAGCACAACGAGGCAAACGGCGAGGACAATCGCGACGGCTCCAACGACAACCACAGCAACAATTGCGGCCATGAGGGCCCGACCACGGACGCCGCGATCGTGGCGCTGCGCCGGCAGCTCCGCAGGAACCAGCTCGCCTGCCTGTTCCTCGCGCAGGGGACGCCCTTGATGCTGGCCGGCGACGAGGTCGGCAATTCGCAGAACGGCAACAACAATGCCTATTGCCAGGACAACGAGATCGGCTGGGTCAACTGGGAAAATCTCGGCAAGCCAGGCGACGACCTCACCGATTTCGTCGGCCATATGACCGCGCTGCGCCGGCGCTTCCCGCAACTGCGCTACCAGCGCTGGCTCTCCGGGCGGCGCAAGGACGGCTCCTACGGCGTGCTGTGGCTGACGCCGGCAGCCGAGGAGATGCAGGAAGCCGACTGGAATTTTCCGGAAGGACGGTTCCTCGCCTATGTGCTGGGGCCCTTGGAACCAGGTCAGCCGCCGATCTTTATCGTGCTGAACGCTGCGCCCGAAGAGATTGCTTTCAAGTTGCCGCCAATGCCCGAATACAAGAGCTGGCAGCAGGTACTGAACACGACCGAGGCCGTGCTGGCCGCCGCCGAATTCGCTTCGGGCGTCGAAACCAGCGCGCCGCCGCGGTCGGTGCTTGTCTTTGCGGGCGCGGCATGAATGACCGGCAATTCGGCCCGCTTCTGACAAACTACGGCACGCGGTTTCGGCTGTGGGCGCCGGCGGCCAAACGCGTCGAGGTGATGCTGGAGCAGCCTCACGCGATGAGGCGCGGCGAGGACGGCTGGTTCACGGCCGATATTGCCGGTGTCAAGGCCGGCGCACGCTACAAATTCCGCATCGATGGCGAACTCGATGTCCCCGATCCAGCTTCGCTGTTTCAGCCCGAGGACGTTTTGGGCCCGAGCGAAGTGATCGACCATGACGCCTATCCGTGGCGGGCCGCAAGCTGGCACGGACGGCCGTGGCAGGAAGCGGTGATCATCGAGACGCATGTCGGCACCTTCACCGCGGAAGGCAGCTATCGCGCCATGATCGACAGGCTCGACCATCTCGTAGCAACCGGCATCACCGCATTGGAATTGATGCCGCTGGCGGATTTCGCCGGCTCCCGCAACTGGGGCTATGACGGCGTCTTGTGGTACGCACCCGACAGCTCCTATGGCCGTCCCGAAGATCTCAAGGAGCTGATCGACGAGGCGCACCTGCGCGGGCTGATGGTGATGCTTGACGTCGTCTACAACCATTTCGGCCCCGAGGGAAATTATCTCGGCCGCTATGCGCCCTCCTTCTTCACCGAAGCCCACACGCCATGGGGCAGTGCGATAGACTATCGCGTCAGGCAAGTCCGCGGCTTTGCAATCGAGAACGCGCTCTCCTGGCTGCGCGACTACCGCTTCGACGGACTGCGGCTCGATGCCGTCAACTCGATCGTTGAACCGGGCGGGTTGTCGCTGCTGCATGACATCAGCGCCGCCGCCGGCCAATTGGCTGCGGAAACCGGCCGGCACATTCACCTCGTGCTGGAGAACGGCGACAACCGCGCCAGCATCCTGGATTCCGTCCAGGACCCTCCGCACGGCAAATACCGCGCGCAATGGAACGACGATTACCATCACGCCTGGCGCGTGCTGATGACCGGCGAGAAGCAGGGCTATTATGGCGATTACCAGCGCGCGCCGAGATCGGATATCGCCCGCTCACTGTCATCAGGTTTCGTCTACCAGGGCGAGCCATCGGCTTTTCGCGGCGTCAGGCGTGGCGAGCCGAGCGGCCATCTTGCACCGACCGCCTTCATCAACTTCCTGCAGAACCACGACCAGATCGGCAATCGTGCGCTGGGCGACCGGCTGGAAGGCAACGCCGACGCGCGGATGATCGAGGCGGCGCTTCAGGTCCTGCTGATCGCTCCTCCCATCCCCATGCTGTTCATGGGCGAGGAATGGGGCTCGACGGTCCCCTTCCCCTTCTTCTGCGATTTCGGCGGCGAACTCGCCGACGCGGTTCGGAAGGGCCGCCGCATCGAATTGGCCTGGGCCTATGCGGAATATGGCGATGAAGTCCCCGACGCGCTCGCCGCTTCGACCCGCGATTCCGCCGTTCTCGACTGGGATGGCCGCGACGCTCCGGCGGGACGGAAACGCCTGACCATGGTGCGAAACCTGTTGCAGGTCCGGCGGCAGGAGATTGTACCGCGGCTGGCCGGCGCAGCTTTTGGGAAAGCAGACGCGGAAAGCAACGGGTTGCTGACAGCCGATTGGCGCATGGGCGATGGCACCGCGCTTCGCCTCATCGCCAACCTGTCGGAAAAGGCCGTCAGCCACGGCGAAGCTGCAGGAACCCTGATCTGGGGTAGCGAGTTGGGCAATAGCGTCCCGCCATGGTCGGTGCACTGGCGCATCGGATAGGAAAATGCCCCCGGCGATCCCGATCGCGACCTACCGCCTGCAACTGTCGGCGGATTTCGATTTCGACGCCGCCGTTTCCGTGGTGCCTTACCTGAAGGCGCTCGGCATCACCCATCTCTATGCATCGCCCTTCATGCGCGCCCGCAAGGGCAGCGCGCATGGCTACGACGTCATCGACCATGCCCAGTTCAATCCAGAGCTCGGCGGCGAAGCCGGCTTCGAGCGGCTGAGCGCCATGCTGCGGCAACATGATCTCGGGCTGATCCTCGATTTCGTGCCCAACCATGTCGGCGTGCATTTTGACGATAATCCATGGTGGCTCGACATGCTCGAGTGGGGTCCCGCCTCGCCGCACGCGGCCTCCTTCGACATCGACTGGGAACAATTGCCATACCGCGCCCGCGGCGGGGTGTTGCTGCCAATCATCGGCTCGTCCTACGGTCAGGCGCTGGAAAACGGCGAGATCGAATTGCGCTACGACGCCGGCGAAGGCAGTTTTTCGGCCTGGTACTTTGAGCATCGGCTGCCGATCGCGCCGGAGCGTTATGGCGAAATCCTGCGTATGATCGTCAAGGAAGCGGGCGCGGAGGAAAGTGCGTCCGGCAGGGCCATGCTTGCGCCGGCCTCCCGCTATCAGGGGCCGCGACGCCCCAACCGCAAGGAAGCACCAGCGTTCAAAGCCGAGTTGAAGGGCATCACGGGCGCCGCCGAGATCATCGCGCATGGGCTTGCAGCCTATCGGGCCGGGCCGGATCGCGCCGCTGCAACGCTGGCGCTGCATCATCTGCTCGAACGCCAGCACTACAAGCTCGGCCACTGGCGGCTCGCTTCCAGTGACATCAACTACCGGCGCTTCTTCGATATCAACACGCTGGCGGGCCTGCGCATCGAAGACACCGGCACCTTCGAGGCGATCCATCGCCTGGTCAAACGGCTGATTGCGGAGGAAAAGCTTGCGGGGTTGCGGCTCGATCACATCGACGGCCTGCGCGATCCCGTCCAGTATTTCCAGCGCCTGCGCCGGCTGATCCGCGATGGCTTTGGCGGGCGGAGCAGGCCCTTCTACGTGGTGGTCGAGAAAATTCTTGGCGAGCACGAAAAGCTGCCGCCATTCTCCGGCGTTCACGGCACCACCGGCTATGAGTGGCTGAACGCGATCACCCATGTGCTGACCGACGGAAGCGGCCTGGAGCCGCTCGACGAGATCTGGCGGCAGATCAGCAATCTTTCGCCGAAACTCGAACCGATCCTGCGGGAGGCCAAGCGTCGCGTGCTGGAAACGCTGCTGACCAGCGAGTTCACGGTGCTGACGCGCCTCTTGGCGCGGATTGCCAGCGGGCATTATTCCACCCGCGACTATTCTGCCGACAGCCTGCGGCAGGCACTCGAACTCTACGTGCTGCACTTTCCGGTTTACCGCACCTACCTGACGGCGTCGGGCCCATCTGCGCATGACCGCCAGTTGATAGCAGGGACGATCGAACGGGCGCGCGCCGACTGGTTTGCCGCCGATGACGGCATCTTCGATTTCCTGAGCGACGCCCTGACGATGGACCTGATCAAGCCCGGACGTACCCACCACAGCGCGCCGCGGGTGCGCCGGTTTGCCTTGAAGATGCAGCAGTTCACCGGACCGATGATGGCAAAGTCGCTGGAGGACACGACGTTCTATCGCTACCACCGCCTGCTTGCCCTCAACGAGGTCGGCGGCGATCCCGCCGCAAGGGCGGTATCGGTTGACGATTTTCACGGGATGATGGAGGCGCGCGCCAGGGAATGGCCGCATGGCATGACCGCGACCGCGACGCATGATACCAAGCGCGGCGAGGATGCGCGTGCGCGCATCCTCGCGCTTTCGGAAATTCCGGGCGAATGGACCGGCACGGTAGCCCGATGGAAACTGCTCAACGCGCCGCATCTTTCGGTCGATGGCGATCTGCGCGCGCCGTCGGCTGCGTTCGAATACATGCTGTATCAGGCGCTGGTGGGGGCATGGCAGCCGGACGACGCTTCGTTCGTGGACCGGATGCAGGAATATGCGCTGAAGGCGGCGCGCGAGGGCAAGCAGGAAACGAGTTGGCTCAATCCCCACGCGCCCTACGAGACGGGGGTCAAAGGCTTCATCGCGAAGATTCTCGATCCCTCACTGTCGGGCGAATTCCTGAATTCCCTGCAGACGCTGGCGCAGCGGCTCTCGTTGCTGGGCGCCCTGAACTCGCTCAGCCAGATCACGCTGAAGTCGACGATACCGGGCGTACCGGACTTCTATCAGGGCACGGAACTTTGGGACTTTTCGCTGGTCGATCCCGACAACCGGCGGCCCGTCGACTTTGCCGAACGCGCAGGCCGGCTGGGCGCGGTGGAGAATCCGGATTGGGATCGGCTGGTCGAGAAGTGGCCGAGCGGTCATCTGAAGCTGGCTTGGACACGGCATCTGCTCAAGCTTCGAACCGAATTCGCCGACACGTTCACAAGCGGCGATTACGAACCCTTGGAAGTTAGCGGACCGCGTCGCGACCATTTCATCGCGTTCGCCCGGCGGCGCGGCCGCGATGCTGCGATCGTCGTGGTCACACGATGGTTTGCGCCGTTTACCGATGGCGGCAGACATTGGCCCGGTCCGGAGAACTACGACGCCGCGCTGAACGTTGGCGGCTACGCGATGGAAGGTTTTGCCGACGCCGATGCTGCGCAATTGCGCCTGTCAGACCTGCTGATGCATCTGCCGGTCGCGGTGCTGAAGGCCAGGTACAATGGCGCGGCAACACCCGCACCAAGGCGCCGTCGCGGCTGATACGTCAGCTTTTCTTGGTCAGCAGCAACTGGCCGCGGCTGCGGATCGCGGCCTGGGCCGCTTCGGCAAAGCGCTGCAACAGCCATGGCAGCACCACTTCCACCTGCACGTGATCGTCGGCGACATCGACATGGCCTGCCGCGCCTTGCCCGAGGGCGCGCACGCGGAAGATCATGCGGTTGCCTTCCCAGCGTTCCTCCTCGACACTCAGCATCGGCACGCTGGACGCAGCACGCGACAGTCCTGTCTTGAGGCGGCGCATCGCCTCCTCGCGGCCCAGACTATGCGGGATGGAAACCACGAGCGGTTTGGTCATCGCTGAAAAATCCTCCCTGATCTAGCTGCATGTAATTGTACGTGGTTCGAAAGTAAGGGACGACGGTACAATTGCCTCCCAGACCGGAACTTTCGTGATTCACGCTTGTTACTCTCCGCGAAGGCAGGATAGACACACGCCCCGCTTCGGGCTGAGGAGAGATTTATGTCTATCGGCACAATCATTCTGATTATTCTCATCATCGCCCTGCTCGGCGGCTTCAGTGGCATCGGTGGCGGCCCGTTCTATGGCACCGGATATTACGGCGGCGGCGGACTGGGCCTGGTGATCGTGATCCTGTTGATCCTGCTGCTGCTCGGGAAGATCTGAGCCACGCGTCGAGAATCGTAGGGTGGGCAAAGGCGCACTTGCGCCGTGCCCACCTTTCTTGTTGAGATGAAGATGGTGGGCACGCTGTCGCTTTGCCCACCCTACATTGAGGCCAGCTTCTTGATCGCCGGCTTGATCGACGCTGCCGCGTCATCGTAGCCGTCCCACGCCTTGGTCTTGGCCAGCAGTGCGGGCACGGTGCGGATCGTGTACTTCTTCGGATCGAGATCGCCACGCACCTGCGTCCAGGTCAGCGGCATCGACACGGTAGCACCCTCGCGCGCACGGGGCGACAAGGCAGCGATCGCCGTCGACATCCGGTCGTTGCGAAGATAGTCGAGGAAGATCTTTCCCTTGCGCAGCTTCTTCGACATGTTGAGCAGATAGCGCTCGGGATCATCGTTCGCCATCCACTGGCAGACGCCTTGAGCGAAGGCCTTGGCCTCCTTCCATGAAACCTTGTCCCTTGCGCCATGAAGCAGCGGCGTCACCACGTGCAGCCCCTTGCCGCCGGTGGTCTTGCAGAAGCTTTCGAGACCAACAGCGGTCAACCGCTGGCGCATGTCTTTTGCCGCCTCGATGACGTCGGAGAATTCAACATTGGGAGCGGGATCGAGATCGAACACCAGACGTCCCGGCGTGTCGTAAGCGTCCGGCGCACAATTCCAGGGATGCAATTCGAGGCCGCCGATCTGCGCCACCGCAGCCAATCCCTCGACCCGGTCGATCTGCAGATAGGGCTTGCGGTCGCCGGAAACCTTGGCCAGCTCGAACAGGTTGGACGCGCCCTGCATGGCGTGGCGTTGAAAGAACTTCTCGCCATGGATACCGTCGGGCGCGCGAACGATCGAGCATGGACGGCCCTTGAGGTGACCGATCATCCAATCGCCGACGGTCTCGAAATATTGCGCGAGGTCGAGCTTTGTAACGCCTTCGCCGTCGCCGGCGTCGGGCCACAGCTCCTTGTCCGGCTTTGAGATCACCACCCCCATGACGTCGCCGGTCTTGTTCGTTGTTGCGGGCGTTGCCCGCACCGTCGCGCCCTTGCCCTTGCCCTTGCCCGGCTTCGGCTGCGCGACGGCTGCCTTGGACGGTGTTTCCGCCTCCACCTCCTCGGCCGGCTTATCCTGCCGCAGGCCCTTGAACGCGGCCTGACGAATGTTTCCATCCGCCGTGAAGCCCGCGAATTCGATCTCGGCAACCAGTTCTGGCTTCAGCCAATGCACATCGCGGGTCTTCTTCGGCGCGTTCTTGCCGCCGAACGGGTTCTTGTCGGAGGCTGCGGCCTTCAGCGCCGGCATGATGCGGCGGACCTTGTCCTGCCCGAAACCGGTACCGACCATACCGACAAAGGCGAGATGATCGCCGCGGTAGACGCCGGCCATCAGCGAACGGAACTTGCCGTTGGTGGTCTTCCAGCCGCCCAGCACCACCTCGTGCCCGGCGCGGCATTTCGCCTTGGTCCAGCTCTCGGTGCGGCCGGAGCGATAGGGCACATCGAGTTTCTTGGAGACGATGCCCTCCAGTTCGAGTTTGCAGGCCGATTGCAGCACCGCATCGCCGCCGCTTTCAAAATGCTCGACATAGCGGATCTGCTTGTCCTTGCCCTTCTGCGCCTCCAGCAATTTCTTCAGCCGCGCCTTGCGGTCGCCGAGCGGGAGCTTGCGAAAATCTTCACCATTGGCGAACAGCAGGTCGAACGCATAGAAGATCAGGCTCTCGCTGTCGCCGTCAGACAGCGCCGCCTGCAGGGTCGAGAAGTTGGGCGCGCCGTTGTGATCGAGCGCGACGATCTCGCCATCGATCAGCACGTCGGGAAGCGATTTCGCTTCGTCGGCGATCGCCCGGAATTTGTCGGTCCAGTCGAGGCCTTTTCGGGTGTAGAGCACCGCATCGCCGTCCTCGACCCGCAATTGCACCCGGTAGCCGTCGAACTTGATCTCGTGACACCAGCCCACGCCGCCGGGCGGCCGCTCGACGACCGTGCAAAGCTGCGGCGCCACGAAATCCGGCATCGCCGCGACCTTCTTCGGCTTGGCCGTCGGGGCCGGGGCGCGCGTCTTGATCTCCGGCGCGGCCCGCAAGGCGGCCGTCTTCCGCAAGGTCCGCGCCTCGGCGGCATCGCCGCGGTTGGATTGCCAGACCGCGTCGGCCTTTGTCTTCGTGGCCAGCATGAACGGCTTTGGCGCCTTGCCCTTGCCTTGCGCGATCTGCTCCATCGTGCGCCCGGAGGCGACCGAACGGTCCTCGTCGAGAATGTCGTTTTCCTCGCCTTCCCCGGCGAATTCGTCACGGTGCTTGATCAGGAGCCAGTTGGTGCGCTTGCCGCCGTAGCGGTCGCCCCGCATCCGCACCAGCACCCAGCTTCCATGCAGCTTGCCGCCATGCAGGGTGAATTTCAGGTCGCCCTTCTTGAAGCCGCGATCGGGATCATCGGACTCCCAATAGCCCCGGTCCCACAGCATCACCGTGCCGCCGCCGTATTGATCTTCCGGAATGGTGCCTTCGAAATCGCCGTAATCGAGCGGGTGGTCCTCGACCTCGACCGCGAGCCGCTTGTCGTGAGGGTCGAGCGACGGCCCCTTGGTGACGGCCCAGGATTTGAACACGCCGTCGAATTCCAGCCTGAGATCGTAATGCAGCCGGCTTGCATCATGCTTCTGAATCACGAACCGCCGCTCTCGGGCGGGCGCGACCTCGACGTCGCCGGAGGGCTCCGCCGTTTTGCCGAAATCGCGCTTCTTGCGGTACGTGCTGAGCTTCTTCAACGCCACGGCCACACCTCGATCAAAACCGCCCCGCGGCAACACCCGGAACGAAAACCCATACTAACCGTTGAAGTTCCCAAACCCAAACCGCGCCCGGAGATTGCAATGGCCCCCCGCGCCTACTGGAAAGGCTCGCTGAAGCTCTCCTTGGTGTCGTGTCCGGTCGTGCTGTATCCGGCCTCGACATCGGTCGAGAAAACACGCTTTCACATGATCAACAAGGAGACCGGCAACCGGCTGAAACAGCAGATGATCGATGCCGAGACCGGCGACGTCGTCGAGAGCGATCAGAAAGGCCGCGGCTATGAGCTGAAAAAGGGCCAGTATGTCGAGATCGAAAAGGAGGAACTCGAAGCCGTCCAGATCGAGAGCAATCATACGATCGAGATCGACAGTTTTGTGCCGCGGGACGAAATCGACAAGCGCTACTACAACCACCCCTATTACGTCGCCCCCGACGGCAAGGCCGCGGTGGACGCCTTCGCGGTGATCCGCGATGCCATGAAGGACGAGGAACGGGTGGCGCTGGCGCGCATCGTGCTGACCAACCGCGAGCACGTCATGGCGATCGAGCCGCTCGGCAAGGGCCTGCTCGGCACCACGCTGCGATATCCTTACGAGCTGCGCGACGAGGAAGACTATTTCGAAGGCATCAAGGCCCCGAAGGTCACCAAGGACATGGTCGAACTTGCGGGCCATATCCTGCACAAGATGGCCGCGCATTTCGATCCCTCGAAGTTCAAGGACGAATATGAGAACGCATTGAAGGCGCTGGTGCGCCGCAAGGCTTCCGGCAAGCCGATCAAGATGCCTGAGCCCGAGGAGAGGCCGGACAATGTCATCAATCTGATGGACGCACTAAAGGCGAGCCTGAAGGGCAAGGGAGCGACGAAACGGCGCGCACAAGCCCCGACCTCGCGGCGGGCGCCGGCGCGCCGGACAGCAAGGAAAGCGCACCGGTCTACAGCCAGGCACCGCAAGGCGGGGTGACGCTCGTTCCGCCGTCATTGCGAGGAGCGAAGCGACGAAGCAATCCATCCCTCCGCGCGTGTTGAGCAATGGATTGCTTCGCTTCGCTCGCAATGACGGGGGTTACTGCCGCAGCCCCTTCCTAACCTCCATCTCTTCGGCCACGTCTATCCCGCTTGCATTACCCGAAGTCGGAAGGCATTTTCCCCTTGGGAACTGACGCCACCGAGGATAACGGCGCCGGACCGGGGAGGATTTGATGGCATTGACGAAGTCGCACGTCGCAGGACCGACCACGCCTGCGGTACGGGAGATGACATTCGGCGATCTCTTGCGCAAGGCGGCTGAAGCCGCGCCCGATCGCCTCGCCCTGATCGCGGGCGTGCCTGACCCGGCGCAGCGGCGGCAATGGACCTACGCACAGTTCTACCGCGAAGCCCAGCGCACCGCCCGCGCGCTGCTGTCGCGCTTCAAGCCCGGCGAGCGCATTGCCGTCTGGGCACAAAATATTCCGGAATGGGTGATGCTCGAATTCGGTGCCGGCATGGCGGGCATGGTGCTCGTCACCGTCAACCCGGCCTTCCGCGCCCGGGAAGTTGAATATGTGCTGAAACAATCGCGCTCCGCCGGCGTCTTCGTGGTCAACGGCTTCCGCGGCAATCCGATGCTGGAGACCGTGCAGGCGGTGGCGCCGAACTGCCCCGAACTGCGCGAGATCATCTGCTTCGACGACTGGAATGCCTTCATCACCGCAGGCGATGACGAGGGCATTAAGCTGCCGGCCGTCAGCCCCGACGATCCCGTCATGATCCAGTACACCTCGGGCACGACGGGCTTTCCGAAGGGCGCCCTGCTCCGTCATCGCGGGCTGCTGAACAACGGAGCCGATACCGCAGACCGGATGGGCGTCGACGACGGCGACGTCTTCGTCACCACGATGCCGTTGTTTCATACCGGCGGCTGCGTCTGCTGCGTGATCGGCGCGGTCTCGAAAGCCGCAACCCAGGTGCTGGTCGAGGCCTTCGAGCCGGGGCTGGTGCTGGAAATGCTCGGGACCTATCGCGGGAACGCGATGCTCGGCGTGCCCACCATGCTGGTTGCGATGCTGGAGCACCCGACATTCGCGGCGACCGATCTGTCCTCCGTCAAGGCGATCTGCTCCGGCGGCTCGACAGTACCTGCCTCGCTGGTGCGGCTCCTGGAGGAAAAGCTCGGCGCGCCCTTCACCATTGTTTTCGGCCAGACGGAATGCTCCCCCGTCGCGGCGCAGACCCGCACCCATGACAGTGTCGAGGACAAGGCCAACACGATCGGCTTGCCGCTGCCCAATATGGAAACCAAGATCATCGATCCCAACACCGGCGAGACCGTTCCGATCGGCACGATCGGCGAGTTCTGCACCCGC
Organism: Bradyrhizobium sp. LMTR 3; assembly: GCF_001693485.1. Taxonomy (GTDB): domain Bacteria; phylum Pseudomonadota; class Alphaproteobacteria; order Rhizobiales; family Xanthobacteraceae; genus Bradyrhizobium. Next base: position 63,926 of record NZ_MAXC01000008.1, on the reverse strand, counting down.
GGCTATCACGTCATGATCGGTTACTTCGAAATGCCCGATGCGACTGCGGCTGCGATCGACGCCGACGGCTGGCTGCACACCGGCGATCTCTGCGCGATGGACGCGCGCGGCTACTGCACCGTGGAAGGCCGGCTGAAGGACATGATCATCCGCGGCGGCGAAAACATCTATCCGCGCGAGCTGGAAGAGTTGCTGTTCAAGCACCCCAAGGTCGGCGAGGTCGCCGTCATCGGCCTGCCGCATGAGAAGTGGGGCGAAGAGGTCGCAGCCTTCATCCGCCCGGCACCCGGCGCCGCGATCGACAAGGAAGAGCTGATCGCCTACATGCGCGCCTCGCTCGCCCCGCACAAGACGCCAAAACACTGGTATGTCGTCGACGCCTTCCCGCTGACCGGATCGGGCAAGATCCAGAAATTCAAGCTGCGGGACGCCTGCATCAAGGGCGAGATGACGGCGGTCTAGGCCGCTTCCGTTCATTGCAAATACTTTCGCCGTCGTCCCTGCGAACGCAGGGACCCATACGCCGCGGCTTATCTGCGGCGCGATGGGGCCAGTTGCCGTCGCTGCAATCCAGGCCGGTGGTTATGGGTCCCTGCGCCCCGTGCGCAATTGCGCACTAGGCAGGGACGACGAGGGCGATTTTCGGCGTGGGCTACAATCGCTCCCTAACCCTTGAATGTCGGCTGCCGCGGATGGATGCAGTCATTGAAATCCGCAAAGCCTTTCCACGCCGGCTCCGGTGCGTCCTGTCCGGCTTGAGGCACATAGATCGACGGCTCGATCGAACTCATCGTCGGAATATAGCGCGGGCAGTTCGGGAAGATAGCGCGCGCCGTCACGCGAACGATGAGCTGCGCGCCGACGGTCTCCGCCAGCAGCGGGTCGCTGTCGCTCACGCTGGCGCTGCCGTTGACACGCAAACGCCGCGGCTTGTCGTGCATGGCGATGAACAGCAGGCCGACATCGGCATTGACGACGATGTTGCCGAGACTCTTGAACATGCCGTTGCCGTCATAGTCGGGAAATGCGAGCTCGGACAACCCGGTGATGCGCACAAACCCCGGCGCCCCGCCCTTGAATGAGCAATCGGGCCGCCCCTCGGCATCGGCGGTTGCCAGAAAGAAATACGGCAGGCCTTCGATGAACTGCTTGTCGTCGGCGGAGAATTGCTTGCGCATCAGCTTCTCTTCCAGCCGATCCGAAATCCGGCGGCTGTCGAACCGATCCTGCAATTGCCTGTTACCATCGTGATACATGACGCTCTCAGCCATGGCGTTGGGTCCTCCTGCTCTGGATCACCTGGGCGGAAGGTCCTACCACAGGTCAGGTTCCCGCAGGGAAGCATACCACTTCATGGCGACGCCGCATCGGCAAGCTGACCCGCACGACGATCGATCAAGTGCGGGGACAGCGGCTATCGGAGGTGTGATCAATCCGGCGCGCGCAACCGATAACCGATGCCGGTCTCCGTCAGCACGAATTGCGGGCGCTCAGGATCGGCTTCGATCTTCTGACGTAGCTGGCGGACATAGACGCGCAAATACTGCGCATCCGTCAGCTCGTCCCACAGCTCCTTCAACAGGAAGCGATGGGTCAGCACTTTGCCGGCATGCTGCACCAGAACGCGCAGCAATTCGTATTCCTTCGGCGAGAGTTTTACTTCGCGCTCGCCGACCTTGACGATGCGGCGCACCAGATCGACCGAGAGATCGCCTGCGCGGAATGCCGGCCGCTCGCCCTGCACCTGCAATTGGTGCCGGAGCGCTGCGCGCATCCGCGCCAGCAACTCGTCCATGCCGAACGGCTTGGTCAGATAGTCGTCGGCGCCGAGGTCGAGCGCCTGCACCTTGCCGGCCTCGTCGCCGCGGCTCGACAGCACCACGATCGGCACGCTCTCGTTGCGGCCGCGGATCATGCGCAAGAGATCATGGCCCTGGATGTCAGGCAGGCCGAGATCGAGGATAATCAGCGCCGGGCCTTCCGCGAGCTTCTCCAGCGCAATCTTGCCATTGGAGGCTTCGAGGATGTCGTAGCCCTGCGTGCTCAACCCCATGCGCAACAATTTGCGGATCGGCGGCTCGTCGTCGATCACCAGAACCTTGATCTGAGCGGCATTCATGCGGCGGTATCCAGCGCGCTATCGGAGGCCGGGACGGGCAGTCGAATAGTGATGATGGCTCCCGAGCGATCGTTACGATTGGCGGCCGATATCGTGCCATGCATCGCCTCGACGAAACCGCGCGAGATGGCGAGCCCCAGCCCGGTGCCGGCACGGACGTGGTCGCCCTTGTGAGCGCGATAGAATTTGTCGAACACGCTTTCCACCTCCGCAGGCGGAATACCGCTGCCTTCGTCGAGGATCTGCAGCGACACGCTTGCCTGATCGCGCGTGCCCCGGATCGAAATCGTGGTGCCGGCCGGCGCGTATTTGGCCGCGTTGTCAAGCAAATTGAACAATACCTGTTCGAACAACACGGCATCGAGCTCCAGCATCGGCAGATTGGTGCTGAGCTCCAGTGACACCTTGTGATGCAGCAGAATCTTGTTCGCGCGGCGCAGCGTGCTGCCGACGATCTCGGAGACGTCATGCCGCGCGGTATTCGGCACGATCGCGCCGGACTCCAGCTTGGTCATGTCGAGCAGATTGGCGATGAAGCGATTGAGGCGCTCGGATTCGTCGATCATGGTGGCGAGAAGTTCGTTCTTCTGGTCGTCGTTGAGGCTGGAGCCGAGATCGCGCAGGGTGGAAGCGGCGCCGAGCACCGAGGCCAACGGCGTTTTCAGATCGTGCGAGATCGAGGTCAACAGCGCGCCGCGCAGCCGGTCGGATTCCACCGTGCGCTTGACCCGGTCCATGTCCTCCACCAGCAGCACGCGCTCGATCGCCAGCGCGCCCTGATCGACCAGCGCATCCAGCAGGCGGCGCTGATCCGGCGTCAGCAACGGACCGGTGCGGTCGTCGTCGATGCCGATGACGCCGATCGCGCCGCGCCCGGTTCGCATCGGCAGGAATAGCCGCTTGGCGCCCGGCAGCGTATCCGAGCCGCGCCCGGCCGCACGGTCGTTGTCCCAGGCCCATTTGGCGGCAGCAAGGTCGGCCTCGTCCAGTTGATCCTCGGGCGGATAGCCCGACTTCACGGTGAGCACGCCGTCCTCCGGCAACAGCAGCACCACCCTCACCCTCAGCATCAACGCGGTCTGATAGGCGGTCGCCCACAGCACGTCGTCCAGCGTCGCGGTTCCCGCGAGCTTGCGGCTGAAGGCGTAGAGCGATTCGGTGGTGCGCACCCGGCCGATCGCGGTGTCGGCCTGAGAGCGCACCCGTGCCGCGACATTGGAGACCAGCAGCGCAATCAGCATGAAGAAGAAGAAGGCGGCGACGTTGGTCGGATCGGCAATGGTGAAGGTATAGAACGGCGGCATGAAGAAGAAATTGTAACATAGCGACGCCGCGACGCTCGCCAGCAGCGATGGCCAAAGCCCGTAGCGAACGGCGACGCCGACCACGGCGGTGAGAAAGACGAGATCGACGTTCTCGATGCCAGCGAACATCGGTTGGATCAGTTCGGCAGCGCCGAGACCGATCGCGACGAACAGCAGCGCCATCATGTAGGGTCGCAGGTTGAACGGCTCCTGCCGCGCCGCGGTCTGCACCGCCGCCTTCGCCACGCCCTGTTCGTCGCCGGGGATGACGTGGACGCTGATATGGCCGGCGCGGCGTACCAGATCGTGCACGACAGAACCGCGCGTCAGTTCGAACCACCAGGAGCGGGTCGATTTGCCGATGATGATCTGCGTGACGTTGTTGGCATGCGCGAAATGGATCACGTCGTCGGCGATGCGGCGGCCGACGCCGGGGATGGTCAGCGCCTCGCCGCCGAGCGCTTCCGCCAGCCGCATGGTGTCGGCCAGCCGGTCGCGCTGCTCGTCGGTCAGTTGCAGGCTACGGCGCGTCTCGATGCTAACAGCGGTCCATTGCGCGTGCAGCCGGTCCGCCAGCCGCTTGGTATAGCGCACCAGCCCGGCCGCTCGCGGATCTTCACTGACGCAAACCAGGATGCGCTCGCCCGCCGCCCAGGGACCCGCTATGGCATTGGCCTGCATATGGGTGAGCAACTGCTCGTCGACGCGTTCGGCGGTACGCCGCAGCGCCAGTTCGCGCAGCGCGGTCAGGTTGCCCGGCGAGAAATAATGCTCCAGCGCACGCTCGGCCTGCTTGGGCACATAGACCTTGCCCTCCTTCAGCCGCTGGATCAGATCGTCGGGCGTGAGGTCGATCAGCTCAATGGCGTCGGCGCGGTCGAACACGGAATCCGGCACAGTCTCGCGGACCCGCACATGCGTGATCTGCGCGACCACGTCGTTGAGGCTCTCGATGTGCTGGATATTGACTGCCGTATAGACGTCGATGCCGTGGGACAGCAATTCCTCAACGTCGAGATAGCGTTTGGGATGACGGCTGCCAGGCGCGTTGGTGTGAGCGAGCTCATCGACGAGCGCGATCTGCGGCCGCCGTGCGATCAGGGCATCCAGGTCCATCTCCTCGAGCGTCTGCTCCTTGTAGGCAAGCCGTCGGCGCGGCAGCACCTCGAGGCCGTTCAGAAGCACTTCGGTTTCAGCCCGGCCGTGGGTTTCGACGATGCCGACCACGACATCGGCGCCGGCCTTCTTCCTGGCGTGGGCGCTCTGCAGCATCTCATAGGTCTTGCCGACGCCCGGCGCGGCGCCGACAAAGATCTTGAGCTTGCCAGCGCGGCTCTCCTCGCGCCGCGCTGCCTCCAGCAGGGCTTCCGGCGAGGGACGCTGTTCGGGATCGCGGCGGGCTTGGACCATGCGGCAATATAGTCCTCACCCTTCGAGGGGCCTAGCGGGTCTCATTTTGATATCTCGTCCAACGCCAGATTCAACGCCAATACGTTAACGCGGGGCTCGCCAAGCAATCCAGCCATGCGGCCCTGCGTATGCTCCACGACCAGTTCGCGGACGCGGGCGTCCGGCAGGTTACGGGCCTTCGCCACCCGAGGGACCTGGAACAGCGCGCCTTCCGGCGAGATATCCGGATCGAGCCCGCTGCCGGAGGTGGTAACGAGATCGACCGGCACGGGTGCGGCTGGGTTTTCGGTCTTCAGCTTCGCGAAGTCCTCCTTGATCCGGTCGGCCAGCGCCTTGCTGGTCGGCCCGAGATTGGAGCCGCCAGAACTGGCGGCGTTGTAAGGCGCGGAGACCGTCTTGGTCGGATCGGCCGGGTCCGGCGCCAAGGTCGCAGACGGGCGGCCGTGGAAATATTTGTCTTCCTTGAACTCCTGCCCGATCAGGGCGGAGCCGATCACCTTGCCGTCCTTCTCGATCAGGCTGCCCTGCGCCTGCTTCGGGAAGATCGCGCCGGCGATCGCGGTCATGGCGAGGGGATAGGCAAGGCCGGTGATCGCGGTGAGCAGCAGCAGGATGAGGATCGCGGGACGGATTTCTCTGAGCATTGTGTGTCTCCTAGTTCTCTGTCATTGCGAGCGAAGCGAAGCAATCCACTGTCTGATACCGCGGTGAGATGGATTGCTTCGTCGCTTCGCTCCTCGCAATGACGGGTTAGGCTAGCCCCAAAGCCGCAACCGCAAGGTCGATGGCCTTGATGCCGATGAAGGGAACGATGATGCCGCCCAAGCCGTAGATCAGCAGGTTACGGCGCAGAAGCGCGCCTGCCCCGACCGCGCGATAGGCAACGCCTTTCAGCGCCAGCGGGATCAGCGCGATGATGATCAGCGCGTTGAAAATGATCGCCGACAGGATGGCGCTCTGCGGGCTTGCCAGGTGCATGACGTTGAGCACCTCGAGCTGCGGGTAGAAAGCCAGGAACATCGCCGGGATGATGGCGAAATATTTCGCGACGTCGTTGGCGATCGAGAATGTGGTGAGCGCGCCGCGCGTCATCAGAAGCTGCTTGCCGATCTCGACCACCTCGATCAGCTTGGTCGGATTGGAATCGAGATCGACCATGTTGCCGGCCTCGCGCGCCGCCTGCGTGCCGGTGTTCATGGCGACGCCGACATCGGCCTGCGCCAGCGCCGGCGCGTCGTTGGTGCCGTCGCCGCACATTGCCACCAGCTTGCCCCTGGCCTGCTCGTCGCGGATCAGCTTCAGCTTGTCCTCCGGCGTTGCCTGGGCAAGGAAATCGTCGACGCCGGCTTCGGCGGCGATGGCGGCTGCGGTCATCGGATTGTCGCCAGTGATCATCACGGTGCGGATGCCCATGCGGCGCAGTTCGGCAAAGCGCTCGCGGATGCCACCCTTGACGATATCCTTCAGATGCACGATGCCGAGCAATTTGCCGTCTTTGGCGACCGCCAGCGGCGTGCCGCCGGCTTTCGAGACCTCGTCGGAAATCGCTTGGATCTCGCGGGCCTCCTCCGAGAGGACGCCCGACACGGCGCGTGCCGCATTCCCGGAAGCGACCGCGCGGATCGCGCCGCCACCATCGACGTAATTCAGGATCGCATCCACCGCGCCCTTGCGCACCGACGATGACCCGGCGTCGATGCCGCTCATGCGCGTCTGCGCGGTGAAGGGAATGAAGCTCGCGTTGAGCTCCTTCATGTCGCGGCCGCGAATGCCGTATTTCTCCTTCGCCAGCACGACGATCGAGCGGCCTTCCGGGGTTTCGTCGGCGAGCGAGGCGAGCTGCGCCGCATCGGCCAGTTCCTGTTCGGTGACACCGCGCAAGGGACGAAACGCCGTGGCCTGCCGGTTGCCGAGCGTGATGGTGCCGGTCTTGTCCAGCAGCAGGGTGTCGACGTCGCCGGCGGCCTCGACCGCGCGGCCGGACATGGCGAGCACGTTGAAACGCACCAGCCGGTCCATGCCGGCGATACCGATCGCCGACAGCAGCGCGCCGATGGTGGTCGGAATCAGCGTGACGAACAGCGCCACCAGCACCACCACCGAAATCGAGCCGCCGGCATAGGCCGCGTAGCTCGGAATCGTCACGGTGGCGAACACGAAGATGATGGTCAGGCCTGCGAGCAGAAAATTGAGCGCGATCTCGTTCGGTGTTTTTTGCCGTTCCGCTCCTTCCACCAGCTTGATCATGCGATCGATGAAGGTCGAGCCTTGCGCCGCCGTGATCCGAACGCGGATCCAGTCCGACAGCACTCGCGTTCCGCCAGTCACCGCCGAACGGTCACCGCCGGATTCGCGGATTACCGGCGCGGATTCACCCGTGATCGCGGCCTCGTTCACGGAAGCCACCCCCTCGATCACCTCGCCATCAGAGGGGATGTTGTCGCCGGCCTCGACCAGGACGATGTCACCCACCTTCAGGCTGGTGCCGGGTACCAGACGATAGTTCTTGCCGGGACCTTCCAGCAATTTTGCCTGGCTCTCGGTGCGGGTCTTCTTCAGCGACTCAGCCTGCGCCTTGCCACGGCCCTCGGCAACGGCCTCGGCGAAATTGGCGAACAGCACGGTGAACCACAGCCACAGGATGATCTGGAAGGTGAAGGCGAGGCTCTCGCCGCCGGTCACCAGATTGCGCAGGAATATCACGGTCGTGAGCGCGGCCACGATTTCGACCACGAACATCACGGGGTTCTTCACCATTAGCCGCGGATCGAGTTTTGCAAAGGCCGCGCGGATTGCCGGGAGCACAATGCTCGGATCGAACATTGCCGACGCCGTCGCCTTTTTCTGCAGTTTCATGGTTTCCATGGACGTAACTCCCGACGGCTTCGATCAGAACAAGGTGTTGGCGTTCATCGCGAGGTGCTCGACGATCGGCCCAAGCGCCAGCGCCGGGAAGAAGGTGAGCCCGCCGATGATCAGGATGACGCCGACGACGAGGCCGACGAACAGGCCGCCGGTGGTCGGCAGCGTGCCGGCCGAGGGCGGGATCGATTTCTTGGCCGCAAGCGATCCCGCCAGCGCCATTGCCGGCACGATCATGAAGAAGCGGCCGACAAACATCGAACTGGCGAGTGTCAGATTGTAGAAGAAGGTGTTGCCGGTCAGGCCGCCGAAGGCCGAGCCGTTATTGCCGGTCGCCGAGGTGAAGGCATAGAGCACCTCGGTAAAGCCATGCGGACCGGCATTGGCCATCGACGCCACCGCCGGAGGGAAGACGACCGCAACGGCCGTCCAGCCCAAAATCATCAGCGGCAGGATCAGGATCGCAAGCATTGCCATCTTGACCTCGCGCGCCTCGATCTTCTTGCCGACGAATTCCGGCGTGCGGCCGACCATCAGGCCGGCGACGAAGATCGCCAGAACGACGAACAACAGCATGCCGTACATGCCGGCGCCGACGCCGCCGACGATGATTTCGCCGAGCTGGATGTTGAGCAGCGGGATCATGCCGCCGAGCGCGGTGAAGGAGTCATGCATGGCATTGACGGCGCCGCAGGAGGCTGCGGTGGTAATGACCGCGAAGAGTGAGGAGGCGACGATGCCGAAGCGGACTTCCTTGCCTTCCATGTTGCCGCCGGAGAGTCCCAGCGCGCTCAGCGTCGAGGTGCCGTTGGCTTCGGCCCAATAGGTGACGGCGACGCCGGACAGGAAGAGAACGCCCATCACGGCGAGGATCGCCCACCCCTGCCGCTGGTTGCCGACCATGCGGCCGAACACGTTGGTGAGCGCCGCGCCGAGCGCAAAGATCGAGATCATCTGCACGAGGTTCGACAGCGCGGTGGGGTTTTCAAATGGATGCGAGGCATTGGCATTGAAGAAGCCTCCGCCATTGGTGCCCAGCATCTTGATCGCGACCTGCGACGCCACGGGACCGACCGCGATGGTCTGCTTGGCGCCTTCCAGCGTGGTGGCCTCGACATAGGCGCCGAGCGTCTGCGGCATGCCCTGCCACACCAGGAACAGCGTATAGACGATGCAGATCGGCAGCAGCACGTAAAGCGTGCAGCGCGTGACGTCGACCCAGAAATTGCCGATCGTGCGCATCGAGGAACGGGAGAAGCCGCGGATCAGCGCCACTGCGAGCGCGATACCGGTCGCGGCCGACAGGAAGTTCTGAGGCGTCAGGCCCAGCATCTGCGTCAGGTACGACAGCGTGCTTTCGCCGCCGTAATTCTGCCAGTTGGTGTTGGTGATGAAGGACATCGCGGTATTGAAGGACAAATCCTGGGCGACGGCGGATTGTCCCGCGGGGTTGAACGGCAGCAGCGCCTGCAGCCGCATCAGGCCGTAGATGATGAGGAAGCCGCCGACATGGAACAGCAACATCGCGACCGTGTAGGTCAGCCAATGCTGCTCGCGCTTTTCATCGACGCCGCCGATCCAGTACAGCCCAGCCTCGACCGGCCGCAGGATCGGCGTGAGGGGTGTGCGCTCGCCGCTGAAGACGCGCGTCATGTACCAGCCGAGCGGCTTTACGAGCGCGACCACGATCGCGCAGTACAATAGAATTTGAATCCAGCCGATGACGGTCATGGGATTACCTCTGGATGTGAGATCAGAACCGCTCGGGGCGCAGCAGCGCGTAGGTCAGGTAAAACAGCAGACCGAGAGAAACGAGACCGGCGAGCGAGTAATCGAAGATCATGGCGCTCTCCCTCACAACCGTTCGCAGACATAGGCATAACCAATGCCCGCCACGAAGAGGCCGAGAGCGAGCGCCAGCATCACAATGTCCAGCATGGGATGTTCCTCTGCAACGTTACCCACGCAGCCGAAGATACGGCTATGCGTTCCGGGCCTGAGGTGCCACCGGGCGCATAGGTTTTCGAGACGGGAAGGATGGCGACGTTATAGGAATCTCATAAAGACGCCTTCCGTCGTCCCTGCGAACGCAGGCGCTGATCGATCTCGAGTTGCCGCAATGGCCGATTCGGCGGATCGCCTATGATGAGGGTGAATGGTACTGCGCACTATCCCGGCAGCGCGAGCTGCCGGACTGCCTCGACCAATCCGCTAGAGCATGATGAAAATTAGATTTGATCGCGACCACGAAGAAGGTGCGCTCCCTCTCCCGCATGCGGGGGAGGGTTGGGGTGGGGGTGTCTCCGCGGGCGACACTGCCCGAGTGGAGAGCCCCCCACCCGGCGCTCCGCGCCGACCTCCCCCGCAAGCGGGAGAGGTGAAGCAAGTCTGCGGCCAATCGATCTAACCAAGAGTCATCATGCTCTAGTCCGATGCGGCAACAGTGTTGGTGAAGTCCCGGATGTCGCTTCGCTCATCCGGGCTACAGGCCGCCTACTCCGCCGCCGACTGTAGCGCCAGCTTTTCTGCGCGCACGGCGCAGAACTTGAATTCGGGGATCTTGCCGAACGGATCAAGCGCCGGGTTGGTCAGCAAGTTCGCCGCCGCTTCCGCGTAGCAGAACGGCATGAACACCATGTTCTCCGGCACGTCGCGGTCGGAGCGAACCTTGACCTCGACGGCGCCGCGGCGGGTTTCCAGCTTGATGAAATCGCCGGGCCAGACGCTGAGCTTGCGCATATCCTTCGGCGACATGAACGCCACCGCCTCGGGTTCTAGCTGATCGAGCACGGATGCGCGGCGGGTCATCGAACCGGTGTGCCAGTGCTCGAGCACGCGCCCCGTGGAGAGCACCATCGGATACTCGGCGTCGGGTATCTCATCCGGCGCGATCACCTTGGCCGGCACGATCTTGCCGCGGCCGCTCTCGGTCGGAAAACCGGTGGTGAAGATGATCTCGTTTCCGGGCTTGTTCGGGTCGTCAACCGGGTAGGTCACCGCGCCCTCGCGCACCAGCCGGTCCCAGGTGATGTTGTTCAGCGACGGCATCACCTGCGTCATTTCGGTGAAGACATCGGCCGGGCCGTTGTAGTTCCAGGGCAGGCCCATGCGCTTGCCGATCTCCTGGATGATCCAGAGATCCTGCCGCGCATCGCCCGGCGGACGGATCACTTCGCGCGCAAGCTGCACGCGGCGGTCGGTATTGGTGAAGGTGCCGCTCTTTTCGGCGAACGCAGACGCCGGCAGGATTACGTCGGCGTGGAACGCGGTTTCCGTGACGAAGAGATCCTGCACCACCAGATGATCGAGCTTGGCCAGCGCCTCGCGCGCGTGCTGCAGGTCGGGATCCGACATCGCGGGGTTTTCGCCCTCGATATACATGCCGTTGATCTGGCCTGCATGGATAGCATTCATGATCTCGACCACGGTGAGGCCGCGCACAGGATCGAGGTCCTGATCCCAGAGCTTCTCGAAAGGCTCGCGCAGATCGGTGCGTCCGACCGGCTGATAATCCGGCAGGAACATCGGGATCAAACCGGCGTCGGAAGCACCCTGCACGTTGTTCTGGCCGCGCAGCGGATGCAGGCCGGTGCCGGGACGGCCGACCTGGCCTGTCGTTAGCGCCAGCGCGATCAGGCAGCGCGCATTGTCGGTGCCATGGATGTGCTGGCTGATGCCCATGCCCCAGAAAATGATCGAGGCCTGCGAGCGCGCGTAAGTTCGCGCCACCTCCTTCAGCGTCTCCGCGGGGATACCGCAGATCGCCTCCATCTTCTCCGGCGGGAATTCCTTGATGCGCTCGGCGAGCTCGTCAAAGCCTTCGGTATAGCCCGCAATATATTGCTGGTCGGTCAGCCCTTCGGTGATGATGGTGTGGAGCATCGCGTTCAGCATCGCGACGTCGCTGCCGGGCTTGAAGGCGAGATGCTTCCACGCGTGGCGCGAGAGCGCCTGCCGGCGCGGGTCCATCACGATCAGCTTGGCACCACGCTTGGCCGCGTTCTTGAGATAGGTCGCGGCGACCGGATGGTTCACGGTCGGATTGGCGCCGATCACGATGATGACTTCGGCATCCATCGCCGCAGCAAACGGCGCGGACACCGCACCGGAATTCAACCCTTCCATCAGCGCCGCGACCGATGAAGCGTGGCAGAGCCGCGTGCAGTGGTCGACATTGTTCGAGCCGAAGCCGGTGCGCACCAGCTTCTGGAACAGATAGGCCTCCTCGTTCGAACCCTTGGCCGAGCCGAAGCCGGCCAGCGCCTTGACGCCCTTCTCGTCGCGAATCTTGACGAGGCCTTTTGCAGCGATATCCAGCGCCTCTTCCCACGTAGCTTCGCGGAAATGGGTGAACGGATTGGCCGGATCGACCTGGTCGTTGGCATCCTTTTTCGCGTTCGGCAGCCGCACCAGCGGCTTTGTCAGCCGATGCGGATGATGGATGTAATCAAAACCAAAACGACCCTTGACGCAGAGCCGGTTATGGTTGGCCGGGCCGTCACGGCCCTCGGCGTAAATGACCTTCTCGTCCTTGACCTGATAGGTGACCTGGCAGCCGACGCCACAGAACGGGCAGAGCGAATCCACCTTCTTGTCGGCATAGGTGACGCGGGTCTGGTTCTCGTCCAGCATCACAGAGGGCATAAGTGCACCGGTCGGACAGGCTTGCACGCACTCGCCGCAGGCGACGCAGGTCGATTCACCCATGGGGTCGTCGAAGTCGAACACGATCTTGGCGCCGGCATTGCGATAGGCCATGCCGATGACGTCGTTGACCTGGACCTCGCGGCAGGCACGCACGCACAGGCCGCACTGGATGCAGGCATCGAGATTGACGCTCATCGCGGGATGGCTGGTATCGCCCTGCCACCGCTCGGCCGCCGGGAAACGGCTCTCGGTCACCTCGACCTTTTCGGCCCAGTGCCAGAATTTCGAATCGGGATCGTGCGAGGTCTCGCGCGCCGGCTGGTCGGCGACCAGCAATTCCATCACCATCTTCTGCGCCGCGACGGCGCGCGCGCTTTCGGTCTTCACCTTCATGCCGACGCTCGGCGTGCGCTTGCAGGATGCGGCCAGCACGCGCTCGCCCTCGATCTCGACCATGCAGGCGCGGCAATTGCCGTCAGGCCGGTAGTCCGGCTCCGGCGAATAACAGAGGTGCGGGATTTCCTTCTGGTGGCGTTTTGCCACCTGCCAGATGGTCTCGCCCGCGTTGGCCTCGACCTGTTGGCCGTCGAGTTCGAACTTGATCTTGGTCATTCCGCGGCCTCTTTCGGCACGAATTCTTCCGGAAAATATTTAATCACTGACGTCAGCGGGTTCGAGGCGGCTTGTCCAAGCCCGCAGATCGAGGCGTCGCGCATCGCCTGGCTCAATTGGTCCAGCAATTCGCGGTTCCAGACCGGCTGCTGCATCAAGAGCGCCGCCTTCTGGGTTCCAACGCGGCACGGCGTGCACTGGCCGCAGCTTTCATCCTCGAAGAATTTCATCAGGTTCAACGCCGCGCCCTTCACACTGTCCTGCTCGGACAGGATGACGACAGCGGCGGAGCCGATGAAGCAGCCGTATTTTTCCAGCGTGCCGAAATCGAGCGGGATGTTGTCCATCGATGCCGGCAGGATGCCGCCCGACGCGCCGCCCGGCAGATAGGCGTGGAAGGTGTGGCCGTCGGCCATGCCGCCGCAGAACTCATCGATCAGTTCGCGCACGGTGACGCCAGCCGGCGCCAGCTTCATGCCGGGATTTTTCACGCGGCCCGAGACCGAATAGCTGCGCAAGCCATGGCGGTCGTTGCGGCCGTGGCTCTTCCACCAGTCGGCGCCTTTCTCGACGATGTCGCGCACCCACCACAGCGTCTCGATATTATTGATCAGCGTCGGCAGGCCGAACAGGCCGACCTGGAACGGATAGGGCGGCTTGTGCCTGGGCAGACCACGCTTGCCCTCGATCGATTCGAGCAGCGAGGATTCCTCGCCGCAGATATAGGCGCCCGCACCGCGGCGCATATGCAGGACAGGACCGCCCGGCGGCAATTTTGCGATTTCGCGCGTGAGGATTTCGCGCGACGCCGGATATTCGTCGCGCAGATAGATATAGACGTCGGTCGCTTCGACGACATGCGCGCCGATCAGCATGCCCTCTATGAAGCGATGCGGATCGGTTTCGAGATAGAAGCGGTCCTTGAACGTGCCGGGTTCGCCCTCGTCGCCGTTGATCGCCATCAGCCGCGGGCCGGGCTCACCCAGCACCGCGCGCCATTTGCGCCCGGTCGGAAAGCCCGCGCCGCCGAGCCCGCGCAGCGAAGCGTCGTCGAGCGACTTCAGGAGATCTTCTTTCGTCATGGCGCCGGAGCGCAGCCGGTTCAGCAGGTTGTAGCCGCCGCCGGCGACGTAGGCGTCATAGCCGGTATATCTGGGTAGATGCGCGTGAGTGTCGCCGGCCTTGGCGGCGGCGAGCACATTCGTCACCGTGGCATGATCGACGAAGTGATGGCCGACTTCGGCGGCGGGCGCGGTGTCGCAGCGGCCAACGCAGGGCGCGCGCACCACGCGGATGCCGGGGCCGGCACTGTCCTGCAGTTCGTGCAGCAGCTTCTCCGCGCCCATCATGGCGCAGGTCAGCGAATCGCAGACCCGGATGGTCAGCGGCGCGATATCGGGCGCACCCTCCTTCACCACGTCGAAATGCGCGTAGAAGGTCGCGGTCTCGAACACTTCCGCAAACGACAGCTTCATTTCGTCGGCAAGCGCTGCAAGATGCGCCGCGGAGATCTGGTGATACTTGTCCTGGATCAGGTGCAGATGCTCGATCAGCAGGTCGCGGCGCCGCGGCCGGCCGCCGAGCAGGAGCTCGATCTCATGGGCTGCGGTGGGGTCGACCTGGCGGCCCTTCGGCGTCGCCTTGGCTCGCTTCCGTCCCGCGCCCGGATGATCGAACGAGCGGACTTTTTGTAGGTCGTGTACGTCGTGATCCATTGAAACGTCTCGTTCCCTGCCAGTCTGCCAGCCAACTCTAGTCAGTGGCATGCCAGATGCCAAGAGATTTATCAGATGTTTAGGGCAACACAGGCCGCGAGCTTTCGATCCTGTCCCGCGCCCGGAACAACCACGTTTGCTTTGCCTGATCACCGGATGAGAACGCGAATTTGGTCGGGAGATCAATAAAGCCGTCTCATGCTGCGATTGCGAAAGCGGATTGATCTGGATTTCCGATTGCTCGATTTCAATTCGACATCGCACCTGAAATGCCGTCGCGGAACGCTCGCCCCGCGACGGCAGAAGAGTCAGAGGATCTTGACGGCGCTTTCCAGCGTCTTCCAGACGCCCCAGGCCAGGGGAATGCCGACGAACGCCCAAAACAGCGCAGCCTTGGCGTCGAGCCCACCGAATCCGATGCCGTAGGATCCTGACGGCCCCGAGCTGCCCGCGCTCGCTGTCGCTGCCTGCAGCTTGGCAACCTCGGCGTCGCTCATGTGCCACTTCGCGTCGACCGGCTTGATCAGGTAGTTGCAGATCAGGCCCGCGATCAGCATCGCGCACAGGATGTACATCGTCGTGTTGTAGAGCTGGTCGCGCGGCACGCCGGCGGCAAGCTGGAACTCGCGGATGTAGTTCACGACTACGGGACCGATGATGCCCGCTGTCGACCACGCCGTCAGCAGACGGCCATGGATGGCGCCGACGAACTGTGTGCCGAACATATCGGCGAGATAGGCCGGCACGGTGGCGAAGCCGCCGCCATACATCGACAGGATGATGCCGAAGCCGAGCACGAACAGAAGTTTTGAGCCCATCGCCGCAAATGTCGGCGCCAGCGCATAGAGCACGATGCCCAGGATGAAGAACGTATAGTAGGTGTTCTTGCGGCCCATCTTGTCCGACAGCGAGGCCCAGAAGAACCGGCCGCCGATGTTGAACAGCGAGAGCAGTCCGGCGAAGCCGGCCGCAATCCCCGCAATGGTCGCCTTCTGCGTGGCGTCAAGTTGGTTGAAGCCGACGTCGGGCAATCCGATCAGCTTGCCGGCGAAGATTTCCTGCAGCATCGGCGAAGCCATGCCGATCACGCCGATGCCCGCGGAGACGTTGAGGCACAGCACCCACCAGATCAGCCAGAACTGCGGTGTCTTGTGCGCGTCCTTCAGGTGGACGTGGTTCTGCGAGATCATCGCATTGGCCTTCGCCGGCGGCGTCCAACCCTCGGGCCGCCAGCCCGCCGGCGGGATGCGATAGCGGAAGGCGCCGATCATCATGAATACGAAATAGATGGCACCCATCGCGATGAAGGTTTCCCAGGCGCCGACCGAGGTCGGGGACTTGAAATAGTTCATCAACAGGTTCGCCAGCGGCGCGCCGATCATGGCGCCGCCGCCAAAACCCATGATGGCCATGCCGGTCGCCATCCCGCGGCGGTCCGGAAACCATTTCACCAGGGTCGACACCGGCGAGATGTAGCCGAGGCCGAGTCCGATGCCGCCGATGACGCCGCTTCCCAGCCACAACAGCCACAATTGATGGGTGATGATGCCGATCGCGCCGAGCACGAGACCACCGCACCAGCACAGCGCCGACACAAAACCCGCCTTGCGCGGTCCGACGCGCTCCAGCCAGCCGCCCCAGATCGCGGCGGAGACGCCGAGCAACACGAAGAACAGCGTGTACATCCAGCCCATGCTGGCGACTTTCCAGTCGCAGGTGGTGGTGAACAACTCCTGTACCAGCGTCATGTCCGGGCAGGCCTTCGGCGCGGTCACGCCGATCGCGCGCGACAGCGGCAGCCAGAACACGCTGAAGCCATAGGCCATGCCGATGCATAGATGAATGCAGAGTGCGGCCGGCGGCACCAGCCAGCGATTGAAGCCGGCGGCCGCAATCGTTCGCTCCTTGTCGAGAATCCCGATCGCACCCGATGGTGCGAGCGTGGCATCGGCTGTCGTCATAGGCGTTTCTCCATTCGCGGCCTTACCGGGCACGTTTGTTGAGAGGTTGGGGGTGTTGGATGGGGACCACGCAGCGCCGACCGTATGCGCGGACGTGCGATGTCCGCGCGACAGATCGGAGTTCAAGTCGAGGCAAAATCATTTTGAGGTTCGGCATGGGCACGTCATGAAGACGGCAAGCGCGCGCAGTCGCCCAGCTTGCGACCGAATATCCGATCATCGCGCCCTCCCCACTCCAACCCTTGAGTGAGAAGTCAGCAATCCGCGTGCCAAATCGCGCGATGCAGAAAATCAATCACTTAACCAAATGCCTGCCGGTGCATCGGACAAAATGTCCTGATAGCCGCTGGACAAAATGTCCGGTCAGGTCACTTCGGGCAGCCACACCCGGAATGTACTCCCGGAGCCGATCCGGCTTTCCACCGTGATCTGGCCACGCTGGCGCTTCACCAACGTCTGACTGATGGAAAGGCCAAGGCCTGTCCCGTCCCTGCGTTTCGTGGTGAAGAAGGGATCGAAGACCTTGTCCAGGACGTCAGCGCTCATGCCGATGCCGGTGTCGGCCACGTCTATTGAGATGCCCGGGTGGCCGTCACGATCGGCGTCAAACGAGCGCAGCGTCAAGGTGCCGCCGTCCGGCATGGCGTGGATCGCGTTGACGATGAGGTTGATCACGACCTGCTGCAGCTCGGTGCGGTTCATCAGGACCAGGCGGCTCGCCCGATCTTCCCGCGCAACCCTGATTTCGGTCTTGTTCAGGAGATGCTGCACCAGCGGCAGGCAGTCCGCCACGACGCTTCCGGGCGCATGACGCTCGACATAGCCGGCATACTCTTCCGGCCGCGCAAACTGCAAGAGCTTGGTGACGATCTGGCTGATGCGATGGATCTGTTCATCGACAAGCCGAAACTCGACCTTGGCTTTCTCGGTGTCAGCGCCGATCACGCTGCGGATGACATCGAGATTGCCCTGCATCACCGCGATCGGGTTGTTGATCTCATGCGCAACGCCCGCGGTGATCTCGCCGATCGCGGCGAGCTTTTCGGACATGATGAGCTGCTTGGTGGTCGCCTCAAGCTTCAGATTGGCAAGTTCGAGGTCCCGGGTGCGCTCGCGCACGCGCGTGTTCAACTCCTCGTTCCACTCGCGCAACTGACGATCGCGCTCCTGGATCTGGTCCAGCAAGGTATCGAGGTGAACCGCCACCCGGCCGATCTCGTCACCCGATGCCGGCAATTTGGTCCGCGCGGAGAGGTTACCGCTCTCGACTTCACCGATCGTCGCCGTGACGCGTTCGAGCGGCATGAAGATCGATTGCGCCCAGCGCAGGAAGATCGGTACGCTTGCCGCCGTGATCGCGATGAACGCAACCGCAATGATCAGAATCGTCTCAAGCTTTGCGTCATTGAACGGCTTCTGCAGAAATCCGACATAAAGCATGCCGACGCGCTTGCCGTAGGTGTCGACGAGCGGCTCGTAGGCCGAGATGTACCAGTCGTTGACGACGAAGGCGCTGTCCAGCCAGGTGCGCCCCTCCCCCATCACCGCAGAGCGCACCGCCGCCGACACCCGCGTTCCCAGCGCACGCCGTCCCTCGAACAGGCGGACATTGGTCGAGATACGCACGTCGTCGAGAAACAGCGTCGCCGTTCCCTGGCTGCCTTCGGGCAGGCTTGCCGCCCGATAGACGAGATCGTTGATCGTGTCGATGAATTCCAGATTCTGGTTCAGCAGTATCCCGCCAACCAGCGCGGCCGGCCCGCCTCCGGGAGCCGTTGCGCGGCTGGCCGCATGCACCACCATGCCATGGGTTTCCGTGCTGCGATCGGTCGGCACTGCGTTTGGCGTCGGCACCAGATCGAGACGCGCACGCTGGGCAAGCGCCGGCGAAATCGTCGCAAGTTCGTCGTTGGTGAAGATATCGATCCCCGTCGACGGGGATTCGCCTGACAACGCCGACGTGATGATCGGCCAATCGGCCCTCGGCGCTCCCTCAAGCGCGGGTGACGAGGCGATGATTTTCCCACCGGCATCCATCAAATAGAGGAAGTCGAGACCCATCTCCTTGCGGGACTGTTCGAGCAAAGTCTCCACCGCAGAGATCGTTTCCCGCTCTTCGACCTCCCGGAAGCGGAACGAAAGGCTCAGGCCGCGGATCTGAACGCCGGTCTTTTCCAGAATGCGGGCCAGGTATTGGTGGGCGATGGTGAGGTCGCCGTTCACCTTGGAGATCAGCGTAGCGTCAAACCGCGCATTCCAGCGATAGATGGCGACCCCAAGCAGAAGCGGCAGGATGACCAGCATCGGCAACAGCGCAATCGCGAGCAGCCGGAAGCGGACGGATGCCCCGCGCACCGGCTCCTCGATGCGGCCTGCCCGGTCAGCCATTCCATAACACGAGTTTGCGGTCGATGGTCTTGCGCGAGATGCCGAGCCGCCGCGCTGCTTCTTCGCGGTTGCCGCCGGTCTCCTTCAAGACCGAAAGAATGTGCCGGCGCTCCAGGTCCGCGAGACTGTCGGCACTGGCGACCTGCCCGTCGTTCCGTGGGCCTGCGAAATCGTCCGGGAACGCGCCGAGGATCAACGTGCGCTCGATCAAATTGCGCAGCTCGCGCACATTGCCGGGCCAGTCGTAACTCGCGAGTGCGGCCCGCACTGCGCTATCGATCGGAACCGGCGGCATGCCGAGCTGGATCGAGAGCTTGTTCATGAAGATGGTGGCGAGTTCCTGCACGTCGTCGCCGCGGTCCTTCAATAGCGGCAGATGTATCTGCATGACGTTCAGGCGGTAATAGAGATCGGCGCGAAAGCGTCCCTTCTCCACTTGCTTCTGCAGATCGGCATTGGTCGCAAAGATGAGACGAAGATCGACCGGTACTTCACGCTCGGAGCCGACGGGACGAACGCGGCGGTCCTCCAGAATACGCAGCAGCTTGCTCTGCATCGGCAACGGCAGTTCGCCGATTTCATCGAGGAACAGCGTGCCGCCATGCGCATAGAGGAACAGGCCCTCGCGGCCGCTATCCGCACCTGTAAAAGCGCCCTTGATGTGCCCGAACAGCTCGGCCTCGATCATATCAGGCGGAATGGCGGCGCAGTTCACCGGCACAAAAGGCTTGTCGGCGCGATCGGAGAGGGAGTGAATCGAGCGCGCCGCGACTTCCTTGCCGGTGCCGGATTCCCCGGTGAGCAGGATCGAGGTCGGCAGGCGGGCGACGCGGGCAATGGTTTCGCGCACGCTGCGGGCCGCGGGCGACTCCCCGATCAGATTGTCGCGCAGGAAGGTGCGATCGGATGAAGCGCGCAGCGCATAACGCAAAACGTAGTTCTCGCGCTGCAGCCGGACCCGGTCGAGGCAGCGTGCAACCGCATTGAGGATCTGGTTAGAGCGGAACGGTTTCAGCACGAAGTCGACTGCGCCGGCGCGCAGCGCCTGGATCGCCGTGTCGAGATCGGCATAGGCTGTAATCAGGATGGCGTCGGCGAAGAAGCCGACGGCCCGCTGCTCCGCCAGCCAGTCGACGCCGTTCTTGCCCGGCATGATGTTGTCGAGAATGACGACGTCGAACCGGCTCTTGTCGAGCTTGCGTGAGGCGTCGTCGGTGTCGGCGGCCTCTTCCACGTGCTTGCAATGCGGCCCCAGCGTGCGCACGAGAAAATTGCGCATCCCTGGCTCGTCATCGACGATCAGGATCGAGGCCTGCGCCAGCGCGCTGAACTCGGGACCGCCGGCCGGCTTGCCTGGTTTGGCCGCCGGTTCATTGACCGTTGCAGGGGATATCGCCGCGCTCGCCTTCGATGTCGGGAAGTTCATGCCGGGATTTGTAGGACCGATTGTCGCACCCGGCAATCGGACGCTGTCGTGAACTCGTCTAATTAACGCGCGAGGGTTTACTCGCGGGACCGCCCAAGCATTCGGCTTTTATATCGTCCCATTTGCTTTTTCTATCAGAAACACGATGCGGCTTGGGCTGCGCTCGGTGATTTCGACCTTGTCGCCGGTCTCCCGAATGAGGTTCGGAATGTCAATCACGGACAGCGGATCGGTGCAGAGCACCTCCAGCCTGTCGCCGGGCGGCAGCGTCTTCAGCGCCTTGCGTGTCTTCAACGCCGGCAACGGACATTTCAGGCCAGCGAGATCGAGTTTTGTCGTCGTCATGCGCCGACCATGGCGAAAAGGGCCTGCATCGTCAACGGACATCAGTTGATCAGGCTTGCATAGGACAGGAACCCGACTGTCTGGCCGGGCGACACCTGCGTGACGTCCTCGCCGAGTTCGACGAGCCCATCGGTGTCCGCCAACGACGACAGCAGCCCAGCGCCTTCGCGCGGGAATTTTACCGCTTCGAGCGCGCCATCGGCACCCTTGCGCAAGCTGACGCGGACATATTCGCGGCGCGAGATCTTCTTCTTATAGCTGAAGGCGGCGCGAACCGGCATCGGCCGAAGCGGCTCCGGCCGGGCACCGGACAGCGCCAGAATGGTCGGCCGCACCACGTGAACGAAAGTGACGAAACTCGCCACCGGATTGCCCGGCAATCCGATGAACGGCGTGCCGCCGATGATGCCCATCGCGACGGGGCGTCCCGGCTTGATTGCCATCCGCCACAGCACCAGCCTGCCGACACTTTCGACGCTTGCCTTGACGTGGTCCTCCTCGCCGGTCGAAACGCCGCCCGTCGTGAGGATCAAATCATGACCGCCGGCGACCTCCTGCAGCGCGCGGGCCAGCGAGGCGCGATCATCCCTGATAATACCGAGATCGCTGACCTCGCAGCCGAGCCGCGACAACATCGCCATCAGCATGAAACGGTTGGAATCGAACAATTGCGCCGCGGCGCGCGCTTCGCCCGGCGAGGCCAGTTCGTTGCCGGTAGAGAACACGGCGACGCGAATCCGCCTTGTGACATCGAGTTGTGTCAGGCCAAAGGCTGCGGCGAGCGCAACGTCCTGCGGCCGCAGCCGCTGGCCGGCCTGCAGCGCCGCAAAACCTGAAGCGATGTCTTCGCCCGCGGGGCGTACATTGGCGCCCGGCTTGAGGCCTGCGGGAAGCACCACCTTGTCGCCCTCGACGCGCACGTCTTCCTGCATGAACACGGTATCTGCGCCTTCGGGCATCGGCGCACCGGTGAAGATGCGCATTGCCTGCCCCGGCTCGAGCGGCGCAGATGCGGAACTGCCCGCCTGAACGCGGCCGGTGACCGGAAACGCTTGCGCTTCCTGCTGCGGCAGGTCGCGGCTCGCAACCGCATAACCGTCGACGGCGGAATTGGTGAAGGGCGGCAACGGCAGCGGAGCCAGGATCTCGTGCGCCAGAATGCGGCCATCGGCGCGGGCGAGCGTAACCGTCTCGATATCCACGACCGGCGTCACACGCGTGGCAATGAGGCCGACGGCCTCATCGACCGACATCATCGGGCCGCCGAAGGCAAAGCAATCGTCGGACAATTGCGCCATGTGCCTGTTCAGCCCTCAGCTTCGCATTTCGCCAGCACGTCTTCGAGCGATATCGCAGACCGCAACATCATCGCCGCCACGGCCTCGATATCGTCGAGATGGGCAGTCGGCAACCTGGTTTCAACCGCCGTATCGGTCGCTAGCCCGACGATACCGGGATCGTCGGGGAACAGCAGCGGTTTTTCATTCGCGGCGCGATAGACCTCGATCTTGCGGTGCGGCTCGCGCTTGAAACCCTCGACCACGACGAGATCGACCGCCGACATCTTCGCCAGCAGTTCCGCCAGACGCGGCTCATGCGCCCCGCGCAGCTCATGCATCAAGGCCCAGCGCCGCCCCGATGACACCAGAACTTCGGCCGCACCAGCCTCGCGGTGCCGCCAGGAATCCTTGCCGGGTACGTCGACGTCGAAGGCGTGGTGGGCGTGCTTGATCACGGACACGCGCAGGCCCTGTTTTGAGAATTGCGGGATCGCCCGCGTCAGCAAGGTGGTCTTGCCGGCACCGCTCCATCCCGCGAGGCCTATCACTTTCATTGCGTTCTCCGGGGCGGCCCCTCCACCGTCATTGCGAGGAGCGAAGCGACGAAGCAATCTATGCTTCCCCCGCTGCAGTATGGATTGCTTCGCTTCGCTCGCAATGACGGCTTGTGGCCGCATTGTTCATGCCCGGAAATGCTTTATATCGGCTGGAAGCCGTTGTCATGCTAACCTGCGTCCTATGATGAAGATGGAAAAAGCCCCGGCACCCCTGATCGTGCCGAACCCCGAGGATCCGCGGCTGACCGAGCGCGTTGCCGGGACCGATCAGACCGGCGCGACGGTCGAGATCCGGGTGCCGGTGGAACGGCCGCTGACGCTGTACCTGAACGCGCAGGAGATCGTCACCATGATGACGATCGGCGACTATCCGGAATATCTGGCGCTCGGCTATCTCCTGAACCAGAACATGCTGAAATACGACGACGTCGTCACCGAGGTCGAATATGACGACGACCTTCAGGTGGTGGTGGTGCGCACCGAGCACCACACCAATTTCGAAGCCAAGCTGAAGAAACGCACGCAGACATCCGGCTGCGCGCAAGGCACTGCGTTCGGCGACCTGCTTGAAGCGGTGGAAAACGTGGCGCTGCCGAAGGCGAAGTTGCGCACGTCCTGGCTCTACGAGATGACGCGCACGATCAACACCATGCCCTCGCTCTATCTGGAGGCCGGCGCGATCCATGGCTGCGTGCTGTGCAAGGAAGGCACGCCCGTCTGCTACACCGAGGACGTCGGCCGTCACAACGCGGTCGACAAGATCGCCGGCTGGATCTATCGCCACGGCGTCGATCCCGCCGACAAGATCCTCTACACCACGGGCCGGCTCACCTCGGAGATGGTGATCAAGACGGTACGGATGGGCATTCCCATCCTGGTCTCGCGCTCCGGCTTCACCGCATGGGGCGTCGAACTGGCGCGGCAGGTCGGGCTGACGCTGGTTGGCCGCACGCGCGGCAAGCGCTTCATTGCGCTGTCAGGACAGGAGCGGATCGTGTTCGACCAGGACCTCGACTATGTCGAGGAAGAATCCGCGCGGCACAAGCGCAAGGGCGAAGAGCGTGACGAGTAAAATTCCTGGCGTTCTGCTCGCCGGCGGATTGGCGCGGCGGATGGGTGGCGGCGACAAGCCGATGCGCACGATCGCCGGCCGCACCATCCTCGACCGCGTGATCGCGCGCCTTGCGCCGCAATGCGACGGCCTGATCCTCAACGCCAATGGTGACCCGGCACGCTTCGCAGCATTCGGCCTTCCCGTCGTTGCCGACAGCGTCGCCGATTTTCCTGGCCCGCTCGCCGGTATTCTCGCAGCGCTCGACTGGGCTGCGGCCAACCGGCCCGATGTTTCGTTTGTGCTTAGCGCCGCGGCCGATTGCCCATTCCTGCCGCGCGATCTGGTGTCGCGGCTCTATGGCGCGGTGGAAGCGGAGAATGCCGAGCTGGCCGTTGCCGCCTCCGATGGCCAATCACATCCGGTAGTCGGACTCTGGAGCGTCAGCTTGCGCGAACAACTGCGCCACGCGCTGGTCGTCGAGGACATCAGGAAGATCGACCGCTGGACGGCGCGCTACAGGCTCGCCACGGTGACATGGCCGGTCACGCCGCTCGATCCGTTCTTCAATGCCAACACCATGGACGACATCGCGGAAGCGGAACGGCTGGCGGCGCTGGATGGGGGGTAGGTTTCGTGCCCCGGACGCAGCGCAGCATGCAATGCTGCGCTGCTGAGCCGGGGCCCATGCCTCCTGGACGAACATTGGGTCCCGGCTCTGCGGAGCAGCGTTACACGCTGCACCGCGTCCGGGACACGCGCCATCATCGAAAGTTTACGCCGCCAGCGGCACGGTCCAGGCGTCATAACCTTCAGGCCGGCCGGAAACCTGCCTGCAGCAGTGCCGCGCGCGCCCCGTCCGATGCGAGCGCGTCGAGAAACGCCTGCACCGCCGGGCGCTGCTTGCGCGCCGTCACCAGCGCGAAATCATAATGCTCTTCGGCAAAGGGAATGAAACCCAGGTTTGACGCAAGCGCGACCGGCGCAATGGTCATGCCCCAGTCGGCACGGTGCTGCGCGACGGCCGCAGCCACCGCATTGTGCGAGCGCGGCTGATTCCAGTAGCCGTCCGGGCGCGCACCGCCGAGCAGCCGGTCGATCAGGATGCGCGTGCCGGCGCCCTGGTTGCGATTGACCATGATGCAGGCTGGGTCGGCCAGCGCGGCGCGCACCGCCTCCTCCGCGCTCAGGCCCTCGAAGCGCTTGTCACCTTTGCGGAAGACGATGCCTTGCATGCGACGCCATCCCGGCACCAGTTCGAGCCCGTCGCTGAGATACGGCGTGTTGTAGGTCTCGGTCTTCTCGTCGAACAAATGAATTGGGGCAAAGTCGCATTCGCCGCGCTTGGCGGCCGAGAGGCCGCCGAGGCTGCCGACGGCGATCGAGCGCACGGTGAGCCCGGCATGTGCCAGCGGCGCCGTAACGAGATCTAGCCCGGTGCAATGGCTGCCGACGATGACGAGATCGGGCACCCGCACATGCGGCGTGAACAGCGTCACCTCGGCCTCGCTGCCCGCCGGCATCTGGTCCGCCAGCGCATCGATGCGCAGAAAGCCATCGGCCTGGGCAAAGGAGGTGATGGCGCCGGAGCCCTTGCCTGTAGGATACGCGATCAGCCCATCCGCGCCTTCAACCAGCGACACCATGACGAATTCGGCGCGGCCGAGTTCGGACGGGATCCGCACCGGAACGCGCGCGGCCACCTTGGCGTCCGAACGCGGCGGCAGGCCGGCCATCCGCCGCAGCACCGGCACGATCATGTCGTGGAAGGTGAACATCGCCGAGGTCGGAAATCCCGGCAGGATGATCACAGGCTTGCCGTCGCATACCGCAAGGCACAGCGGCTTGCCGGGCTTCAGCGCGACGCCATGGGCGATGATGCCGGGCTTGCCGAGCCGGCCGATGATGCGGTGAGACACGTCGCCCGCGCCCTTAGACGTTCCGCCTGACAGCACCAGCATGTCGCTGCTCGCGAGTGCCTCACGCATCGCGGATTCGAGTTGCGCCTCATCATCGGCGATGGCGCCGAGAAACCTCGCCTCGCTGCCATTCTCCGTGATCGCCGCCGTGACGATCGCGCCGTTGGTGTCGTAGATCGCGGCCGGCCGCAGGGAATGACCAGGCTGCACCAGTTCATCGCCGGTGGAAATGATCGCAACGCGCGGCCGCCGCGCGACGGTCACCTCCGCGATGCCGCAGGCCGCCAGCATGCCGATCTCGCGCGAGCCGATGATGGTCCCGGCGCGCAGCAGCGCCTCGCCACGGGCGATATCGGAGCCGGCATAGGATACGAACTGCCCGGGCGAAGCGGCGCGGCGGATGTCGATCGCACGATGCCCCGCCGGCTGGGTATGCTCGACCATGACGACGGCGTCCGCCCCGCGCGGCACCGGACCGCCGGTCGCGATCGGCGTGGCTGTTCCCGACAGCACCGGCCGCGTCGGGGCGGTGCCGCACGCGATCACTTCGTCGTTCAGCATCACGCGCACCGGCGAAGCCTCGCCGGCCGAAGCAAGGTCGGTGGAACGCACCGCAAAGCCATCGACATTGGAGCGATCGAATGGCGGCACGTCGATCGGCGCCACGACGTCCTCGGCGAGCGCGCAGCCGAGCGCGTCCGCAAGCGAGCGTTTCTCGCTCGCGACCGCACGCGGAAACAACGCGGCTTCAAATCGTGCCAGCGCATCCTCACGCGACAGGATGGTCAGGAATTGATCCTGATCGATATTGTCGCGGCCTTTCGGCGAGGGCGTCTTCGTCATTCCCGAACCCATATCACTCCCGCAGCATATAGGCATCGACCGGGGTGCCCGCCGCAAATCCTTCCGAGCCGGCGGGCACCGCGAGCCAGGCTTCGGCGCGCGCGATCGCATCGAGCGACAATTCGCCCACCGCCAGCGGGACCCAGGCATCCTGCTTTCGTTCCAGCAGCACGATCTCGGCAATGCCGACGCTTGAAGCAATCTTGCGCGCCAGCGGCAGATTGAGCGTCCTGCGCTGCCGGCGGCCCGATAAACGATCGAGCGCGGGAAGGGCCAGCGTCCACCACGCCGCCAAGGCCTGGTCGGGCGCGCCTGGCAACACCACGACCGGCGTCTTGCCTGCACGACCAACGGCCGAAGTGCGGCCTGGTTGCAGGGCAATGCCATGTGCGAGAACCTTCCCGCGCGCCCCCAATGCCGTCACCGCCGTGTCGGTGCGGCCGACACCGGAGCCGCCGACGATCAGCAGCAGATCGCACGCACCGTCATCGATCGCCGCGGCAATCGATGCGGCATCGCGACCTGCAGCCGCGACCAGGACGACCTCACCCCCCGCGGCCCGCGCGCCCTCGGCAACCAGATTCCCGGTTACCGTGCCGCCGGGAATATTGACGATGCGCAGGCGCGGACGGCGCACGCTCAATCGCGTCATTCCTGCGGCGCGGGCGATCATGAGATGGCGCGGCATTACGCGCCGCCCGGCTTCAACGAGACGGCTGCCCGCGGCGATATCGCTGCCGGCGCGGCGCACGCCCTGCCCCGGGATCGCCTCCGCCAGCACCTGCACGAGCGGACCGGACATTTCGACGGAATCGGAATCCAGCACGCAGTCGCAGTTGTCAGGAATGATCTCGCCGGCCTCGACCCACACCGGCGCCGCCGTCAATGGCAGCGGCGAATAGGAGGATGCGCCGACAAGGTCGCGCGCGCGAAATGCATAGCCGTCCGCGGCAGCGATATCGCGCGGCGGGTGGGCATCGAGCCCCGGGATGTCCGCGGCAATACAGCGCAGCGCTTCCGCCAATACCAGTTCCACCGGCGCGACGGGGCTCACGCCCTCCAGCAACGTGGCAAGCGCCACATCGAGCGGCGTCAGCGAAGTCGGCATGCGCTGGTTCGAAGTCATTGGAGCCCGCCTATGCCCTGAATCGGGCGGAAAATAAATAGAACCGGACACCGCGCGCGTGGTTTAGCCCATCCGACCCACGTTGACGCCGGCGCGAAATAGTTGCAAATGAGACCAATTGGCGGAACCAACCGCCTGAAAACACCAACGGCCAATGTGCTGATTCCTAGGGAGAAGACAGGATGTTCGCCAGGAAACTATCCAGGCTTGCCGTGCTCATGGCCGCGATGCTGGCGTCGACCACGGCGCTCGCGCAAATTTCAGACGATATGGTCAAGATCGGCGTTCTCACCGACATGAACGGCCCCGCGGCGACGCCGACCGGCCAGGGCTCGGTCACCGCGGCGCAAATGGCGATCGACGATTTCGGCGGCAAGGTGCTGGGCAAGCCGATCAGCATCGTCGTCGGCGACCATCAGCTCAAGCCTGATATCGGCGGCGGCATCGCGCGGCGCTGGTACGACGTCGAGCAGGTCGACTTGATCGCCGACGTGCCGGTATCTGCAGTGGGGCTGGCGGTGCAAGGCATCGCCAATGAGAAGAAGAAGCTGTTCATCACGCATTCGACCCTCACCGCGGACTTCCACGGCAAATCCTGTTCGCCCTACGCGATGCAGTGGGTGATCGACACCCGTTCGCTCGCGGTCGGCACCGCGCAGGCCGTGGTCAAGCGCGGCGGCGATAGCTGGTTCTTCATCACCGACGACTATGCGTTCGGCCATTCGCTCGAACGCGACGCTTCCACCGTCGTCACCGCCAATGGCGGCAAGGTGCTTGGTTCGGTGCGGCCGCCGCTCGCAACGCCTGATCTGTCGTCCTTCGTGCTGCAGGCCCAGGCCTCAAAAGCCAAGATCATCGGCATCGCCGCCGGTCCTCCGAACAACATGAACGAAATCAAGACCGCGGCCGAGTTCGGCGTGTTCAAGGGCGGCCAGCAGATGGCCGCGCTGCTCGCGTTGATCACCGACATCCATTCGCTTGGGTTACCTGCAGCGCAGGGGCTGTTGCTGACGACGTCGTTCTATTGGGACATGGACGACAAGACCCGCGAATGGTCGAAGCGCTACTTCGCCAAGATGAACCGGATGCCGACGATGTGGCAGGCCGGCGTCTATTCCTCGGTCATGAGTTATCTCAACGCCATCAAGGAAGCCGGTACCGACGAGCCGCTGAAGGTAGCGGCGAAGATGCGCGAAAAGCCGATCGAGGATTTCTTCTCCCGCAACGGCAAACTGCGCGAGGACAATCTGATGGTCCACGACCTGTGGCTGGTGCAGGTCAAGAAGCCGGATGAATCGAAATATCCGTGGGACTACTATCAGATCCTCGCCAAGATCCCCGGCGACGAAGCGTTCGGCCCGCCCGATCCGGCGTGCGCGATGGCGAAGAAGTGACGACCGAAGGTCGTCATTCCGGGATGGTCCGAAGGACCAGACCCGGAATCTCGAGATCCGGGTTCGCTCGCTTTGCGCGCGCCCCGGGATGACCGTTGCGTTGCCTCGCGCTGATGCGCGAGCCAAGGCAACGGTCATTTCGCCACCCCCGCCTCCCTGAAATATTTCATCACGCCGGGATGGATCAGCGCCGCGTTCGGCGTCGCCGCAACCGTGTTTGCCGCCGTGGTCTCGCAGGCCTGCGGCAGCTTCTTGCACAGCGCGGCCTCCTGCCCATGCAGCGTGCGCGCCAACCGGTAGGCGACGTCGTCCGGCAGGCTTTCACGCGCCAGCACAAAGCTCCAGGAGCCTATGGAATCGATCGCGGTCGGCTGGTTCGGATAGCTGTTGGCAGGCACAGTCAGCGGTTTAAGGAACGTGTGCTTGGCGCGGACGCGCGCGATCTCGCCGGCGTCGGGTGCGATAAATCGCGCACCGCCGGCAGCTTGCGCCATCGCCGCAAAGCCGGGCCAGCCGACGCCCGCGCCCCACAGCGCGACGGCGCGACCGTCCTGGACCATGGCGGGGCCGTCGCCGGCGCGGTCGAGATAGATCGACTTGAAGTCCTCGTCCTGCTTCAGCCCGATGCCGTCGAGGATATAGCGCGACAGGATCGGCAGGCCCGAGCCCTTCGCGCCGAACGCAACCGGCTGGCCGACCAGATCCCTGATCGTCTTGTAGGGACTGTCCGCCCGCACCACGAACATGCCGGGGCTGGAATACATCGCGGTGAGGATTTTCAGCTTCGTCGCCGGCCGGCCGATGCCCATGAAGGCCTCGTAGGCGGGCTCGCCCGCCACCAGGGCGATATCGAGCTGACCGGATTCCAGCAGCGGGATGTTTTCGTTGGAGCCCTTGGTGTTGCGCGCCTCGATCGACAGCGCCGGATCGGCCGCATTCATCACTTCCGCAAATGCATTGCCATAAACCGGAAAGCCGCCGCCCGGCGTCGCGGTTCCCAAGCTGATCGTGCTCTTGATAATGGCTTTGCCTCCCTCCTGCGCCCCGGCGCTGCCCGCAAGCAGCAGCAGGCCGGCACAGGCGATCCCAGCGAGTTTCATTCTTGGCCTCAAACGTTCGGTGACGATGATGCACGGAGGGTTGTAGGCAAGCGCGAGCGCTTGTGAAAGCGCGTTTTCGGCCCAGAAGGTCGGCATTGCCGTATCGCTGTCATGCCTGTAAACGATGGCGGCACCGTTGCCGGCCGCCTCCCCCGCGGCCGCTCCGCGGCGGGGCCTGTAGCTCAATGGTTAGAGCCGGCCGCTCATAACGGTCTGGTTGCAGGTTCGAGTCCTGCCGGGCCCACCAAAAAATCAATCACCACTTAGCTGTCTTTCATTTCACAGCCTGTTGGCCACCGCACCAGAAATGCCTCGCCTTCGTTGCTCCCAGTGGTGCTTCAGAGTCCGCAAGCTACTTCTCCAACCTCGATCCAGCTACGATTTCCCCACGCGATCGGAAAGCAGCCTAACTCGGGTTGTTGCGGCTCGATAGTCCGCCAAAGGCCGTCGTTCTTGCGCTATTCATCGCCTCTCAAGATATTCGCCAAGTAGGAAACCTGGCCCCAACATTCGAATTCTTGCGGAATGGGGGTTGCTTTCCCAATGTCGCCGGCGGCGGTAGTTGTCGAGGGCTCCAGCACCTATTCATTCACCGAATAGGAAATTCCGAGACTCGTGGTGGGATCAGGCCCAAACCCGTGCCCGACCCAAGTAGGCGTAGGGTACGCGTTGTCTGTATTGAGGTTTCAGTCCCCCGCCTCAATCAAAGACACGCCCGCGGTTGAGGATGGCTTTCGGATCCAGCGCGGTCTTCAACCCGCGCATCGCCGCAATCTCGGCCTGGCTACGGCACAGATGCAGCCACGGCTTCTTGTCGAAGCCGATGCCATGCTCGGCCGAGATCGAGCCGCCATGTTCGGCGACCAGGCGATAGGCCTTCTCGGCGGCTTCCTCGCCCTTCGGCGTCCTGATGACGTAATGGAGATTGCCATCACCCAGGTGGCCGAACACGATGAACTCAATCGAGGGATCAATGGCCCGGAGCGCTGTCCGGGCAGCTTCCAGAAACTCTGCTATCCGATGCGTCGGAACGCTGATGTCGCAGCCGACAACATGAGCGCGGCTGCGGACAAAGTCGGCGCACGAATCGCGCATGGTCCAGAGCGCCTGAAACTCGCGAGGCGACTGCGAAACCACCGCATCGAGTGCGACACCATCCTCCAGCGCCTGCATCAGGCAGGAGGCGAACGTCTCAACGGGAACGTCGTCCCTCAACGCCTGAACTTCGGCTAGAACGTAGAGCGAAGCCTCCGTGCCGAGCGGCCTGGGCATGCCGAGAAACGCAACGACGCCCTCGTAGGCTTCCGGATACATCAATTCGTACGCGGACAGCGAAGGGCCCAGCGTCTCCTGCAACCGCCTAAGGAGCTGCAAAGCCGCCTCGAGCGACGGCACGGCCAGAAAGGCGTTGGCCTCCGAGAAAGGCTTAGGGTGCAGGCGCAACCGAGCGCGCGTGACCACGCCGAGCGTTCCCTCACTGCCGACGAAAAGCTGGTTCAGGTCGTAGCCGGTGTTGTCCTTGTCCAGTCCGCGCAGCGAGGACAATATCGTGCCATCTGCAAGCACGGTCTCCAGGCCCGCGACCTGGGCGCGGAACATGCCGTAGCGGAGCACGCGGATGCCGCCGGCATTTGTTGCGATGTTACCGCCAATCGTCGCGGTGCCTCTGGATCCGATGTCGACGCCAAAGAGAAAGCCGGCCCGGTCGGCGGCTTCCTGTACCGTCTGCAGCGGCGTGCCAGCAGACGCCATGATCGTCGCGCTCTGACCGTGCACCTCGTCGAGCGCCATCATCCGCTCCAACGACAGCACCGCCTCGCCCTCGACGATGCGATGGCCGCCCGAGAGGCCGGTGCGCCCGCCATGCACCACGAGCGGCTGCGCAAAATCGTTGCAGGCGGCAAGACAAGCAGACACCTCCTCAGTCGATCCTGGCCGCATCACGAAACGCGGTGGCGCGGAGTATTTCCCCCTCCGATCCTCCCGATATCGGGCGTCGATCGCGTCCCCGATCAGGAGGGCGTTGCGAGGCAACACGCTGGATAGCCGATTGAGCAGTTCTGGATCGGTACCAACAGGAGGCTGCTTCGCGCCGGCCGGGAACAGGCTCATCCTACAGCGACCCCGCAGACAACTCGGCCACGACTCATAGCGTACCTCGCACCAATCTCCCCCGAGAGTGCCTCTGGCCGTGTGAGGCGAGCGCGTCACTGCCTCGGCGGTAGCCGAGCGCTGCGCTGATCGTGCGGGCCGCCTCCATGACATGGACGGAATATTCCTTGATCTGATTGCGCTTGATGCGCGAGTCGGGCCCGGACATGCCGATCGCCCCGACCAGTTCGCCGGACCGGCCGAGAATCGCGCAGGCGCAGGCTGCGATGCCCTCGCGCCACTCGCCATGCAGCACGGAAGAAAAGCCCTGCGCTCTCGCGAGTTCGATGTCCTTGCGAAGGTCCTTGATCGTCGTGCGCGTCGTAGCGGTGTAACGCCTGAGATGCGGTCGGAACTTTTCGAGATATTCATCGGGCAGATGCGCCAGCATGGCCTTCCCCGTCGCCATGGTGAAGGCCGGCGCGCGCATGCCCACGCTGGTATGGGCGCGGATATGATGGGCGCTCTCGATCTTGTCTACATAGACGACGTCGGTCCCTTCCAGCACCGAAAGATGGATCGTCTCGCCGGTTCTCTCGGCAAGCTTCTCCATTGCGGGGCGGGCGACCTTGACGAGGTCCATTCGGTGAATGACGTGACTGCCGAGCGCCCAGATCTTGGTCGTAAGCTCATATGTGCTGTTCTGCGGAATCTGCCGCACGTATCCCTGAGCCTGCAGTGTAGTCAACAGACGGTGAACGTTGCTCTTGGTGAATCTCAGCTCGGTGGCGAGATCAGTGACGCCACGGGGCTGCTCACTCAATGCCAGCGTCTCCAGCAAGCGAAGTCCCTTGATAAAAGCTTTGTCCATCGACAGCCAAACCGAATGATACTCTTCGCTCTAGCATAGCCCGACGAAGAGCCATAGCCTCGGGCAGAAGGCGGCCGCCGTCCTGCACAGGTCCGCGGCCGCCCGCCCGATCGACGCTATTGGGCCAGCAATGCGTTCAGCTTTTCCTGCCCGTATTCCTCGTTGGTCGACTTGCCGGCCGGCGATGGTGCGCCCCAATAGTCAGGGCTCCACTCGATCGCCTTCGAGACGTTTGCGGGATTGTTCGCCCAGTAGCGGCTGATCTTGCGGTCTGCGGCTTCGAACACGACGGGAGACGGGAGCGCAACCGGAAACGTCGAGGTAAGCTGCGCAGCGCGCTGCGGATCCAGACGCCACGAGAGCAGTTTCAGCGCGTTCTCATAGTGTGGCGCCCCCTTCGGGATTGAGAAGAAGTCGTAATAAACGAAGCCCTGGTTCCACTCCAGTTCGATCGGCGCGCCCTCGAGAGCCAGCTTGCTCATGGAGCCGGTGTAGGCCATGCACATGTCCGCCTCGCCATCGAGCATGAGCTGTGGCGGCTGGGCGGAAGTGGTCCACCACTTCGCGACGCTGGGCTTGATCTCCTTGACCTTCTTCAGGGCGCGTTCCACGTCAAGCGGGTACAGCTTGCTCTTCTCGACGCCGTCAGCCATCAAAGCTGCCTCGAAGACGAAACGCGGCCACGCCGGCATGCAACGCCGGCCGGGAAATTTCTTCACGTCCCAGAAATCAGCCCAGCTCTTCGGAATATTGTCGCCCTTGTACTTCTCCTTGTTGTAGACGAGACCGACACCGATCACCTGCAGCGCGACGCCCTTTGGCCGCTTGAGGTTGTCCGGCATCGCGGCAAGCGTCCTCTGCGCAGGCGCGGACAATTTCGAATAGTCGATGTTCTCGAGACAGCAATCGCCGAGCAGCTTGGTCTCCTGATCGAAGATGAAGGTGAGATCCCACTGCGCCTTGCCGGCTTCCGCCTGCGCCTTGATGCGCGGGCCGCTGCGGGCCTCCTGGACGGTGACCACCTTGATTCCGGTGTCTTTCTCGAAGGAGTCATACATCACCTTGCGCAGCGCCTCGCCATAGCCGCCGCCGGGATCCTGCATGATCACGACATTGCCCTGCGCCGCGGCGAAGCCGGTACTCGCCGCGACGAGCACGGTCGAGGCCAATAGAGACGCCGAACGTCCAAAGAGCTTCATTCCCAACATGTTAGATTTCCTCCAGTTTGCTTTTCTCATACGGCCTCGCGCGACCTTGCCAACACCGGCCTCGCAAGGACGATTCCCCCCACCACCAGCAGCACCTCGAGCGTCGAGACCACTGCCAGCACTGGATTGAGCCGATAGTTGACGTCCGCCCACAGCATCAGTGGGAGGGTCTTCAGTTGTGCGCTCGACAGGAACAGCGACAACACGAGTTCGTCGAACGAATGCAGGAAGGCAAAGAACGCCGCCGCCGCGAGCCCCGGCGCGATCGCCGGAAGGATGACGGTGCGAAAGACCGTCAGGGATGATGCGCCATGAACGGCGGCAGCCTGTTCGAGTTTGGGATCAACAGCCTGCAGCGCGGCCGACAGGATGACCACGACGATGGGCAGCCCCCCGATCGCATGGGCCGCTGCGAGACCAAATATCGTGCCGACAAGGTCAAAGCGCAGGAACAGACTGTAAAGCGACAGGCCAAGCACGACCGGCGGCACAATGACGGGGCTTACGAGCAGGAGCATGATCGTGGACTTGCCGCGAATGCTGCTCCTGACGATGCCCATGGCAGCGGCGGTGCCGAGCGCAACTGCGATGCACGCCGACATGGCCGCGACCACCAGCGAGTTCGAGAACGCCAGCATCCAGTTTGAGTCGGCGAAGAACGTTTCGTACCAGCGAAGCGAGAAGCCGGGTGGCGGGAAGGTCAGGTAGCTGGCGCTGCTGAAGGAGATGATCATCACAACGATGATCGGCAGGGTGAGCACGGCAATCACCAGGCCGCCCATCACGCGCACGGTCCAGACGCCGCAACTGGCCGGCAGACGTCCGAACAGCCTCAGCAAAGGCCAACCGAGGAGATCGGCGAGCAAGGTGCCGAGCGTGCGACGGCCGAACCCTGCCCTCCTTCCCGTCGTTTCGGGCTTTGCGGGTGCCGCATCGGACAGCTTGCTGCCGCCCCAGATGAATTCGAAACCGAGGAAGCGGCCGGCCACGGCAACAACCGCCAGGGTTATTCCAAGGAGAACCACACCAAGCGCCTGGAGAAAGCCCTCCGAAGTGACCGAGTCGGCCTGCTGCGTGATGTGCATGGCGAACATCTGATCGCCTGGGCCACCGAGCAACGTCGGCGTGATGAAGAAGCCGAGCGCCGCGACGAAGACCAGAAGGAAGCCGGCACCCATGCCCGGCAAAGTCAGCGGCAGCAGCACCCGCCAGAACACGGCAATCGGGCCGGCACCACTCGCCAGCGCAGCACGCGTGAGGCTTTCATCAAGCCGCGCCACGCTGGAGTAAATGCTCAGCACCATCAGCGGCAGAAGCACCGCCGTCATGCCCAGAAGCACGGTGCCGCGGGTGAAAAGAAGCTGCACCGGCTCATTGATTATGCCGATCGCAATCAGGAGCTTGTTGACCGGACCGTTGCGGCCAAGCAGGACCATCCATGCATAGGTGCGGATCAGGATGGCGATAAAGTACGGCAGCACGATCGCCGTGGCGATCAGGATCTGGACGATGCCACGGCTGCGATGGATGAGGAGCGCAGTGGGATACCCGAACAGCAGGCAGAGAAAGGCGACGGTGACCGAGATCTGCATCGTTCGCACGAGCGAATCCCAGTAGAGCGGAATGGCGAAGACGCGCTCGAAATAGATCGACCAGGTCGGCCCGCCAAGGCTGATGCGGATCAGATCGATGAGCGGCAGAAGGTAGATGAACGCAAGAAAGGCCGCAGCCGGCAGCAGCAGGAGCGCCGGATCCGTCAGCCGCCGGGCGAGACCAGAGCTCGCAAAGCGCCCCGGCTGCACGCCGATCGACGCGGAGGTCATGCCAGCACCCAGCAGTCTTCGGCGCCCCAATTCACATGAAGGCGATCGCCGACGACCGGCAGCGGTCGGTTTGCAGTGTCGGTGCAGCGGATCAGCAGCGTTTCGCCGCTCTCCATGCGCGCCTCGATACGCAGGATCTCGCCGAGAAAGATCGCCGATGTAACGGTGACCGGTATCGAGTTCGCGCCCATCTCGTTCGAAATCGCGATGCGCTCGGGGCGCACCAACACGGTGGCGCGGCCGACATCGATCGCGTCGCGGCTTTCAGCGTTGAACACGTATCCGGCGCGATTCCGCAGCGTCATGGTCGATCCGCGTTTCTGCACTATCTCCGCCTCGATCAGATTGCTCTCGCCCACGAACGACGCCACGAAACGGTTGACGGGGTGGCGGTAGATCTCGAGGGGACGGCCGACCTGAACGATCTTGCCGGCATCCAGCACCGCGATGCGGTCACTCATCGTCAGCGCCTCGCCCTGGTCGTGCGTGACGAATAGGATCGTGCTGCCAATCGTCTGATGCAGATCGCGGATCTCGATCTGGATCGACTCGCGCAGCCGCCGGTCGAGCGCGCTGAGCGGTTCGTCCATCAAGACCACCTTGGGTCTCATGACGATGGCGCGCGCGATCGCCACCCGCTGCTGCTGTCCGCCGGACATCTGCGAGGGCGACTTCCTCGCATGCTCCGACAGACGCATGATCTCCAGCGTTTCAGCAAC
Source organism: Bradyrhizobium sp. LMTR 3 (assembly GCF_001693485.1). Lineage (GTDB taxonomy): Bacteria > Pseudomonadota > Alphaproteobacteria > Rhizobiales > Xanthobacteraceae > Bradyrhizobium. The sequence goes on along the minus strand of NZ_MAXC01000008.1, from coordinate 27,155 downwards.
GCGTCGCTCGGTGGTCGCCCGGTCGACGCCCGCCATGCGCAGCGGGAAGGCGACGTTCTGCGTCACTGTCATGTTCGGGAACAATGCATAGCTCTGGAACACCATGCCGAAGCCGCGCTTGTGCGTGGGAACATGGTGGATCGGCTTGCCATCGACGAGGATTTCGCCGCTGTCGAGCTTCTGGAAGCCAGCCAGTAGGTTGAGCAGCGTCGTCTTGCCGCTGCCCGACGGCCCGAGCAGCGTGATGAATTCGCCGGGCTCGATGTCGAGACTGATCCGATCGACGGCGTAGAAGTTTCCGTAGTGCTTCACAGCCTCCCGGATGGCGATGCTCGATCCGATTGCGCTTCGCACCCGAGCGCGACCGCCTTGCGCTGCAAGGGCGCTCGCCGCGCCGGAACGCCCGGCGCGCAACGCCAGAGGCTCACCCATTCGCTTCTCCCTATGTTCTATATTGTAGAACGCTATTCTGAATTATTGTTGGCCCGACGCGAAGGCTTGTCAAGAGACGGCGGCAAATGCGCCCACGCGACGTAACGCCATCGGAATTTTCGAGCCCTTCCGCATCCAATTCCGCTCGCGGTGAAAGTGGATTGACAGGCTCGCCATGCTCCGACTACGTTCAATTTAGAATAATGTTCTACATTGTGGAACATTGATCGATCTCCTCCGGATCGCGCCGAAGCGGCCGCTGGAGAACAACCCGGACTGGGAGGAGAATGGTGCTGAGCGAACTTCGCGCGATGGCGAAGCATGTCGAAGCGGGCATGCGCGTCGCTCTGCCGGTCGACTATGCCGGCGTTTCCATGGCCATGACCCTCCCCCTCATCGAACGCGGCGCAGGCAATCTCGATCTCGTCTGCGTGCCCACCGGCGGATTGCAAGTCGACCAGCTCGTCGGCGCCGGGCTAGTTCGAACGGTCGAAACCAGCGCAGTCTCGCTGGGCGAGGCCGGCGGCGCACCGCGCTTCAATGCGGCCGTCAAGGAAGGCACGATCAAGCTCAGGGACGCGACGTGTCCGGCGATCCATGCCGGTCTGATGGCCGCGCAGAAGGGCAGTCCATTCGTTCCGATGAGAGGCCTGATCGGCACCGACCTGCTGCGCCATCGGGATGACTGGCGCGTGATCGATAATCCTCTTGCCGACAAGGGCGACCCGATCGTGCTGATCCCCGCGATCAAGCCCGACGTCACGATCTTCCACGCCCCGATGGCCGATCGTTTCGGCAATGTCTGGATCGGACGGCGGCGCGAGCTCGCGGCAATGGCTTATGCCTCTATCACCGTGCTCGTGACGGTGGAGCGCATCCTCGAGGAAAGCCTGCTCAACAACGAGATGAGCGCCGCCGGTGTCCTGCCAGCGCTCTACGTCACCGCGGTCGCTCACGCACCAAAGGGCGCGTGGCCATACGGCCTGTGGGGCGAGTATTCGACGGACACAGTGGAAATCCTGCGCTATGCGAAGGCCGCGCGCACGGCGGAGGGTTTCGCAGACTACATGGCGCAGATGGAACCGGCGTGATGGTTGAAGTTCACCCTCGCGAGGTGCTGATCTGCACCATCGCGCGACTGCTCGACGGGGTCCGGCACGTGGCCGTCGGTGCCTCCTCCCCGATCCCTGCTGCCGGCGCCATCCTGCTGCGCGCATTGAAGGAGAAAGCCGGCGCGATCGGCCCGCGCATTTCCATCCTCGGGTCCGTCGACCACAATTTCTTCACCAACGGCTCGGCCGAGCTGTTCGACTGCGCCGGTCAGGGGCGCATCGATGCGTTCTTTCTCGGCGGCGGCCAGATCGACGGTTTCGGCAACGTCAATCTCGTGGGCGCCGGAGACTATCCGCAATCCAGCGTGCGCTGGCCCGGCTCGTTCGGCTCCGCCTATCTCTATTTCGTCGTGCCGCGCGTCATCCTGTTTCGCGAAGAGCACACCTCGCGCGTTTTCGTGGAGAAGGTCGACTTCGTCAGCGCCCCCGGCATCAGCGAAGACGGCGTCTTCAGAACCGGCGGGCCCTACGCGCTGCTGACGGGGAAAGGACTGTTCCGGTTCGACAAGTCGCGTCCAGGCTTCGAGCTCGAGAGCGTGCATCCCGGACACGATCTCGCCGAGATCAAGGCGGCGACCGGTTTCCGGTTCGCACATGGCGAACGGCCGCTGCAGACGAAGCTGCCGGACCGCGCGACCCTCGACCTGCTCCGCGGCCGCGTACTGGACGAGTTGGCGGGAACCTATCCCGAGTTCGCCGTCCAGATGCAGCGCGAGCTCGCGCAGCGCGGCGCCCTGGTGTCCTGATCAAAAAGAGAGCCTGAAACCACCATGAACATGATCTCCGACGTCAAAACGCTGACCATCGGCATCATCGGCGACGGCTTCATGCAGCCGGCCTTCTTCGAGGAGGCGCTGGCGAAGGTCCTGGCCGGACGCCCCGTGCGGTTCAAGCACATGGAGCTTGGTTGGCCCCTGAAAGTCCAATCGACCAAGCACGATCCGTCGCTTCCTGTCGCGGAATTCGTCGGCCGGCCGGAGGCCTATTTCGACTTTCTCGGCGACCTCGACATTCTCGTCACGCATCTGGCACCGATCACAGCGGAAAGCCTGAGGCATGCGCCGAAGCTGAAGATCATTGCGGTGTCGCGGGGCGGCCCGGTCAACATCGAGATGCCGGCGGCGCGCGATCGCGGGGTGACGGTCATCAACACGCCGGGCCGCAACGCCTCAGCCGTAGCCGAGTTCACGGTCGCCTCGCTGCTCGCGGAGACACGCAACCTCATTCGCGGCCATCTATCGGTCGCCAGCGGTGAATTTCGCCGTGACTTTTATCATTACGATCACACCGGGCCAGAGCTCTGCGAGCTCACGGTCGGCATCATCGGCTATGGCGACATCGGCACGCGCGTGGCGCGGCTGCTCCAGCCCTTCGGCTGCAGCATCCTGGTTTCTGATCCCTTCAAGCAATTGACCGATGAGGACCGCGCCGCCGGCGTCCAGAAAGTCGAGCTCGACGACCTTACCCGCCAGGCCGACGTGGTTACTCTTCATCCGCGCGTCACGTCCCAAACCAAAGGTATGATCGGCCGCGACCGGATCAACGCCATGAAGCCGGGCGCCTATATCGTCAACACCACGCGCGGACAGGTGCTGGACTACGCGGCGCTTTACGACGCGCTCGTATCGGGTCACCTCAGGGGTGCAGCGCTGGACACATTCGATCCGGAGCCACCGCCGGCCGACTGGCCGCTCCTCAAGCTTGCCAACGTAACGCTATCGCCGCACATCGCGGGCGCCTCGCGCTTCTCCGTCACCAAAGCGGCCAACATGATCGCCACGGACATCGGCCTGATCCTGGACGGCAGGCCGCCTCTCTATCCGACCAAATGAACAGGGAAAACGTTCATGACCAAAGAAGAATTGGCTCTCCGTTCCGAGCTCATCGAGGCCTGCCGCAGCATGAACCGGCTGGGGATCAATAAGGGTACGTCCGGCAATATCAGCGTCAGATACGGCAACGGCTTCCTGATCTCTCCCACTGGCATTCCCTACGACAAGTTGACGCCAGATCACGTCGTGGCGATGAACTGGGATGCGACCTTTGCAGGCGACGTGCTTCCATCGAGCGAATGGCGCTTCCACCGCGATATTCTAAAGGCGCGAAGCGACCTCAATGCCGTGGTCCACACCCACTCGACGCATGCGACGGCACTCTCGATCATGGGCAAGGACATCCCGGCAATCCACTACGTGATCGCCGGAGCGGGCGGATCGACCATCCGATGCGCGCCCTATGAAATTTTCGGTTCGCAAGAGCTTGCGGACCGGGTCATCGAGGCCCTCGACGGACGCAGGGCCTGTCTGATGGCGCATCATGGTGTCATCACTGCGCATGTATCGATCGCGCGCGCCCTGTCGCTCGCGGTCACGGTCGAGGAGCTGGCCCAGCAGTACCTGCTCTGTCTGCCCCACGGTGAACCGCCAGTGCTCTCTGAACGGCAGATCGCCGAGGTCATGGAGAAATTCAAGACCTATGGACAACAGCCGGCAACCACCCTCGAGAAGCTTCGTCAGGCTTCATGACGGTTTCGAATTCCGTCCTGCTCTGTCTCGACTCCGGCACGACGGCGGTGAAAGCAGCCGCCTTCGATCGGCAGGGACAGATGCTGTGCGCGGTTCAGCGCGAGAATCGGGGGCTCCGGCGCGGCGGTATCCAAGTCGAGCAGGACATGGAGATCGCGCGCGAGGATGCTCTAGCCGTGCTCGGTGCCTGTGCAGCAAGGGCGAATAGCATCGTCGATGGCATTCTGCTGACGGGTCAGGGCGACGGACTGTGGCCGATCGATCAGAACAGAGAACCCGTCGGTTCCGCGATCACCTGGCTCGACGGACGGGTTCGGTCCCTGATTGCAGAGCCGGACCTGCAGGGCTCGCTGCAGGAGATTGAGACGGTCACGGGCTCACGGCCGACAGCCGCCTCGCAAAGCCTGCACCTACTCTGGCTACAGCGGCACGATCCGGAACGGCTGAAGCAGATCCGGCACGTGCTGCGCCTGAAGGAGTGGCTCTTCTATTCCCTCACCGAAAGGCTGCTGGGCGAACCGAGCGCAGCTCTTCCGGTTTGGGGCGATTGGCGCACGGGTGAGACTTCCCGCCGTGTCGAAAGTGCCCTCGGCTTGGAGCGCGGCCTGGAGCTACTGCCCGAACTCGTGCCGGTGGGCGCGTGCCGCGCCACACTCTCGCCACAGGCCGCCGCGGCGCTGCGCCTTCCCTCAAACGTGCCGGTCCTGCTCGGTCCGGGCGACGTCCACGCATCATTGATCGGCCTCGGCCTCGGCACGCGTCCCGGCGTTACGCGGGCCTCGATTTTCGGCACCAGTGCGATCCATGGCTGCCATTTGCAGGACCCCGCGGCTATGCGCGAGAAGCCTGCCGGAGCCATCATCCAGAAGTTCGTGCTGGGCTCGGGCTACCTTTGCACCCACCCGAGCTTCAATGGCGCCACACTGCTGCAGCACGTCAGGAAACTGATCGCGGGCGTGCCCGAGCGGATCGAGCCGTGCCATTCCGAGCTGTTGTTGCATCCCTTCTTCGAGCCGGGCGGCGAGCGCGCGCCTTACACCACGCCGCATGCGAGCGGCGCGATATTCGGCCTAACCGCAGCAGCAACGCCTGCGCAGGTCGCGTGGGCAGCGTGCGAAGCGCTGGCTTTCATTGCGCGCAGGAGCCACGAGATGATGAGCGCTCCGGCCGGCGCTCTCTCGCTGGGTGGCGGCCTTGCGGGAGATCCCCACTTCGCGCGCTTCCTTGCGACCGTGACGGGATCGACCGTCCAACGCTCGACCGATGGCCACGCGGGCCTGCGCGGACTTGGTGCCATCGGCGCGAAGTTCCTGTATGGCGAGCCGCCTTCCACGGTGGCAGCGAACTGGATCGGCGCGCCTGACGAAACGATGCAGCCGCAACAGGGCGAGATCGCGGACTATGCGAACCGGAAGTTCGTGCTGTTCTCTCGCCTTGTGGACGCGGTTTCTCCGCTTTGGGAAACCATGTCCGGCATCAGAAGCTCCGTCGAAGTGCCGACGCAGTCCCGGTCTGCGAACCGCGCGGCCGTTGGAGACTATGGATGAGCAGAATCAGACGGGTTCCACACTGTAGCCATTGGGGCGCCTACACGATCCTCGTCGAGGACGGGCAGATTGTCGGCGTCGAACCGTTCGAGCATGATCCGGCTCCCTCACCGATCATCAACTCGATCAGGGAATGGGCAAACCCCGCACGACGCGTGCTGCGGCCGATGGTTCGTTCCGGATGGCTCGACAAGCGCGAGAAGAGCGATCGCCGCGGGCGCGGACGAGAGAAATTCGTGCCGGTCGGCTGGGACGAGGCGACGACGCTGGTCGCCGACGAGATTCGGCGCGTCTCGGACGCCTTCGGCAATGCCTCAATCTTTGCCGGCTCCTACGGCTGGACGAATAGCGGGCGATTCCACCATGCGTCCTCGCTGCTGAAGCGCATGCTCAATCTGGTGGGCGGCTTCACCGGGCATGTCGACACCTATTCGATCGCGGCGGGTCCCGTGATCCTGCGCCACACGCTGGGTGACGACACAGCCTGCGGCGGGCGGGCCAACACGCTCGATACGATCGCCCGGCATACCGATACTCTGGTCGTGTTCGGCGCGATCTCGCCGCGGACCGCGCAGAATGAAGCCGGTGGAATCGGCAGCCATATGGTGGAGACCCATCTCAAGAGGATCGTGGAACGCGGCACCAGGATCATCCTCGTCTCGCCGCTAGAGGACGACATACCGGAATGGGTGAACGCCGAATGGTGGCCGATCCGCCCGAACACCGACACTGCGTTGATGCTTGGATTGGCCGGCGAGATCGTCAAAGCCGATCGGCACGACAAGGCCTTCCTCGAACGTTGCACGAGCGGCGCCGACCGCCTCCTCCGCTATCTGGATGGCACGCAGGATGGCGAGGGCAAGGACGCGGCCTGGGCGGCGGGGATCACCGGGCTCGACCAGCAGAGGATCGTAGAACTCGCCAAGCGCCTCGTCGAGACGCGGAGCATGCTGACGGTGAGTTGGAGCCTGCAGCGTGCCCATCATGGCGAGCAGCCGTTCTGGGCGGCGCTTGGCCTTGCATCGATCATCGGCCAGATCGGTTTGCCGGGCGGCGGCGTCGGCTATGGTTACGGTTCTCTGGGAGGCGTGGGGTCGACGATCAACATTGGCAGATCGCCAGCCATGTCGCAGTTCGCAAAGCCAATCGACAGCTTCATTCCCGTGGCGCGCATCAGCGACATGCTGCTGAACCCCGGCGGACCCTTCACCTACCAGGGCTCGACCCGCTTCTACCCGGACACGCGACTTGTGTATTGGGCCGGAGGCAATCCGTACCATCACCACCAGGATCTCAACCGTCTGGCGGAAGCATGGACGCGCCCCGAAACGATCATCGTACAGGATCCGATGTTCACCGCGACGGCGCAGCGCGCCGACATCGTGCTGCCGGCCACGACCTCGATCGAGCGCAACGACCTGGCAGGCAACAAGCGATCCGACTTCATCCTAGCCATGCAGAAGGCGATCGAGCCCCTGGGTGAATCCCGCGCAGATTTCGACATCTTCAACGCCATTGCCGAAAAGCTCGGTGCGGCGGACCGCTTCAACGAAGGCCGCGACGAAATGGGCTGGCTGCGCCATCTCTACGAGACAAGTCGCGACGACGCCGCAACCCGCTTGGGTTTCGAGATGCCGGACTTCGATACGTTCTGGAAAGCCGGCTACGCCCGGTGTCCGGTCAAGGCCGAGCACACCTATCTGGCCGAATTCCGCGACCAGCCGGAAACGTCGCCGCTCAAAACCGAGAGGGGCAAGATCGTGCTCGGCAGCGAGACGCTGGCCAAACTCAATTATTCCGACTGTGGCCCGCACCCCGCCTGGATCGAGCCGGCGGAGTGGCTCGGCAGGAGCGATCCGGATCAATTGCATCTAATCTCGCATCAGCCCGCTGGCCGGCTCCACAGCCAGCTCGAGACCGGCGCTGCGAGCCGCGCGATGAAGCGCAATGGCCGCGAGCGGGCCCGCGTCAATCCCAGTGACGCTACCGCGTTCGGGATCAACGATGGCCAGACGATCCGCATTTGGAACGACCGCGGCGCTTGCCTTGCGACGGCCCAGGTCACAGACACCGTTCGCCAAGGGGTCATCGTGCTGCCGACCGGCGCCTGGTTCACGACGGCCGGCGACAGCGGCATCGAGATCGCCGGCAATCCGAACGTGCTGACACTCGATGTCGGCACCTCACAGTTCGGTCAGGGCTGCTCGGCACACACCTGTCTCGTCAGGATCGAGCCGTATGCCACTGACCCGGGCGACGCGATCGAAAAGTATCAGGAGAAACTGGCCGCGCTCGCGGCCGTCTAGACGGAGTCTCAATATGATCTCTCACGCCATCAGCCGTTTCCCGGTCCCGAAGATCTCGGACCTGCCGGAGGATATCCGCAGCCGAATTCTTGCGGTTCAGGAGAAGTCAGGCTTCGTTCCCAACGTCTTCCTGACGCTCGCCCATCGGCCGGACGAGTTTCGCGCGTTCTTCGCCTATCACGACGCACTGATGGACAAGCCTGGCCCGATCAGCAAGGCCGAGCGCGAGATGATCGTGGTCGCGACGAGCAACGCCAACCAGTGCCAATACTGCGTGGTGGCCCACGGCGCGATCCTGCGCGTCCGCGCGAAGAATCCCCTGATCGCCGACCAGATCGCGATCAACTACCGCAAGGCGGACATCACCGAACGGCAGCGGGCGATGCTTGATTTCGCCATGAAAGTCTCGGCACGCGCCTTCGAGGTGGGAGAGGCGGACATCGTAGCGCTAAAGTCTCACGGTTTCACAGATGAAGATATCTGGGATATCGCGGCGATCGCGGCTTTCTTCGGCATGTCCAACCGTCTGGCGAACGTCACCAGCATGCGACCGAACGACGAGTTCTATATGATGGGTCGGTCAAGTTGAGGCGAACGCGGACCTGCCCTCGCGCGCTCGATCGGATAATATCACAGTGTGTCGCGCAAAATTACGCATGGTAGCGGGGCAGTGCTACCGCCTTTCCCCACACCCGACTGAGTTGCGTTACCTCACGATTCAAGTGCCGGGGCTGCACCTGCAGCGCGCGCCCCCTGCCGTCATTTCGTCAACGCGGCGAACGACTGGCTTTCGCAACGGTCGACAATTACCGACATTCGGGTCGTTACGTGCTCATTGCCTTTATAGAAGACCGCTAACGGGCGTCTTCTTGAGAGCTCCGTAGCGCCGCTCCGAAGACATATGATCCACGGGACCGAGGATATTGGATGGGCTCGGATGGGAGCCGAAACCTCATGGGGCTCCTCAAGCTTGGCTTCTGCGGCAGCCTTCTTCAGCGACTCCATGACCTTCGATGGCTCCGGCGCACTGATCGGGGCGTCAGGCAGACGCGCCGAGTTCGAGAAACACGCCGCCAGGAGAACACACAACGGCGCCCACGAAAGTCGTATCCACCCCTTCGGTCGATGGCCGGTGTTTGGTGGCCGCTTCAATCTGAATACATCGCTCCAATGGCGCCGTTGCTCGCTGGAGGCTGCGGACTCATCGGGAATCTCGAAGAAGATCAATCGAGACCTGTGAAACCCACGCCCCCGGCGATTCCATGGTGAACGATTGGCGGTTCTCCTTTGTGCGAACGGCCAGCAACGCCGTGATCGTATCGCTCTCGATTTTCGCATCGATGAGATCACCGGCATTTTGACCCGAAATCTTGCCTCCCTGGCGGTACTCGCTTTCAAACCAGTTACCCGAAAGCTCCGATCCCCTTTGGTCAATATTGGCACTCAGCTCCATCTTGTAGGCATCGCTTGCGCAGCGGACATTCATCTTCACGGACTGTCCCTCGTTCTTAACGACGTAGTTGACCTTGCAGCGGACGCGTTCGCGTGGCCCGTCCTTGGGCTTCATCGACCCCACACCCGACCATGAGCCGGCCAGATTATCGAAGCTCTGCTGCGCGCGAGACGGTGTGATGGTTACGATTGCCATCAAGAGCAGCCATCCCGGAATCCGCAAGATGAGCATCCCTTGCCTAAACATGATCTTGATCCTTTCCTCGTTGCGTCGAGATCAGAGAGCCTTTGTCCCTTTCCGGCAAGACACTGAACGCGAGTCGCGCACGCCGTTCTCGAAGATTCGCGGGGACGAGACTTGCAATTCAATTGTCATCAAGCCATTTGCGTGTTGCTTCTCCCAAGGCGCTTGGCGATACAGCGCTGTAGATCGTCCATGACCGTAAAGAAGGCAGGGACGTACACCAGACTGAGGACTGTTGAACTGAACAGCCCTCCGATTACGGCAATTGCCATGGGTGCGCGCCTTTCGGCGTCCGCCCCCATGCCGAGAGCAATCGGCAACATGCCCGCGCTCATCGCGAGCGTCGTCATAACGATCGGTCGAGCTCGCTTGCGAGCCGCATCCAGAAGGGCGTGCACACGATCCAGCCCCCTATCGCGCCCGGCGACGATCGCGTACTCGACCAGAAGGATCGAATTCTTTGCTGCGATCCCCATCAGCATCAGAATGCCGATCAGTACCGGCATCGATATCGACGTGCGTGTCAGAAGCAGTAGACCCAGCGCCCCGCCAATGGACAAGGGCAGCGCGGTCAGGATCGTGACGGGTTGAACGAATCCATTGAACAGGAGGGCAAGAACGACAAAGAGCAGAGCGATGGCGGAACCCATCGCGAGCTTGAAGCTGTCGAACAACTCCTGCATGCGTTCGGAGTCGCCCGCCGGCTTGTAGGTTACCCCCGCAGGCAAGTGCCGGATCGATGGCAAGTTCTCCACCAGACGTTCGGCCTCTCCGACCGTGAGCCCGCTCAATTCCGCTTCCACCGTCTCGCTTCGTGTTCGGTCCGTTCGCTCGATCTGGATCGGACCCGAACCGAAGATGATATCGGCAACCGACGATAACGGCACCGAATTCTCGAAAGCCGGAACCTGAAGACTCGACAGGCGGGAAAGATCCGTGCGCGCATCCTCGTTCAGCAGCACACGGATCGGAATCTGTCTGGCGCCCAGACTGAATTTTGAGAGATTTTGTTCGATGTCACCTACGGTCGCGATGTTAACGGTTTTCGCGAGCGTCGTTGTGGAAACCCCAAGGAGCGCCGCTTTATCCACTTTGGGGACGATTTGCAGCTCGGGTCTGGCGAAGCTGCTCGTCACCCTCGCGCGATGAAAGCCGGGCAGTCTACGCATGTCTTGCGCCAATTGCCGGGCCGAATCGGCGAGCGCTGCGGGATCGTCGCTCAATAGCGATAGCTGTATCTTCGCGCCGGAAGATCCATCCTCGCCGAGGCGTATCCGAACGCCGGGAACTGTCGATAGCTGCCGGCCGATCGAGGCCTCGAACGCCTGCTGTGAAAGCGCTCTTTCGCTCCTTGGTACCAGGTTGACCGTGACAGTGGCCCTTCTAACCTCTCCGACCGATGTCGAGAGATCGCCGGGGCCGGATAGTGTCAACGTCTCGGTTCCGAGCGCCGAGTAGACGGACACCACTTCAGGCCGCGCCCTTAGCAGGAAGATGACCTTCTGTGTCGCCAGATCCGTTTCCTGCAACGTCGCGCCCGGCTCCAATTCGACGGTGAGTATCGTGCGGCCCCGGTCGGCAGCGGGCATGAAGTCGGTGGGAAGAGATGGAACAAGTGACAGCGAGGCTACGAAGAATACCATGCCCGCGACAATCGTGATCCATCGATGGCGCAAGGTCCAGCTCAGCATTACGGTGTAGTATCGCACCCATGCCGGTTCACGGTGCTGCCTGCCGGTGTCCTTCAGGAGGTATGCTGCCATCAAAGGTGTTAGAAGACGCGCCGTGACCAGGGAAAAGAACACCGAACTGCAGACCGCGATCGAGAAGGCCTTGAAGAACCGGCCCGGAATGCCCGGCATCAGTCCGACGGGCGCGAAGACCACGATGATCGCGAATGTCGTCGCCACGACAGCGAGGCCAATTTCGTCGGCTGCATCGATCGCGGCATCGTAGACGCTTTTTCCGGACTGCCGGATATGCCGGACGATGTTCTCGATCTCCACGATAGCGTCGTCGACGAGGATGCCGACGACGAGAGCGATCGCGAGCAAAGTGATGTTGTTCAGAGATTGGTTCAGCCCATACATCACCGCAAATGTCGGGATCAGCGACAGTGGCAGCGCGGCGCTGGAAATCAATGTTGCACGGACATCCCGCAGGAACAGCCAGACGACCAGAACAGCCAGCAGCGCCCCCAACGCAAGCGCCTCGATAGTCGCGCTATATCCCTCGACCACCGCATCGGTCGACGAAGTTACTTCGAAAATGCGCACGCCGGGATGGGCGGCGGAAAATTCCACGATCTTCTTCCGGACATCGCGAGTTACGGAGAACTCGCCGCTTCCGACCGCGCGATAGACGCTCAAGCCGACGACCTCTCGCTCGTTCAACCGCGCCCGCTGACGCGGTTCCGCCCAGAACCGCTCGACAGTGCCCAGTTCGGAAAGTTTGGCGCTCCGTCCGTCACTGAAGGCGATGCGCATCTCGCTCAGACGCGCGACGTCGGTGACGCTCCCCACGGTGCGGATGGCTTGTTCGGCCCCGCCGAGCATCACGCGGCCACCTGGCTGAGTGATGTTCTGGCTCCTGATGAGGTCGGAAATCTCGACGGCCGTGAGTCCGAGTGCCATCAGCCGGTCGGGGTCGAGCTTGATCGCAATCTCGGCTTCGACGCCGCCGGATCTCGAAATCCTGGACACACCTGGCACCGCAAGCAACGCCTTGGCGATGTCGTTGTCGATGAACCAGCTCAGATCGTCGGGAGCCATCGCCGGCGCCTCGACGACGAATGTGAGGATGGACTGCCCCGTCGCCTCGACACGCCGAATCGTGGGATCGAGGGCACCCTGCGGCAGTTTTGAACGTATCGACGCGACAGCATCCCGAACGTCGTTCGTTGCCCGGTCGATGTCGGTCCCGAGCGCGAACTCGACCGTGGTCATGGAGAGGCCCTCGTTGACGATCGACCGCGTGCGATTGACGGTTCCCAGTCCGGCAACGCTGTTTTCGATAAAGCGCGTAATCTGCGTTTCGATCTCGGTCGGGGCAGCTCCAGGCCAGGCGACGCTGACGGTCACCGTCGGGATGTCCATGTCCGGCATATTGTTGAGCCGAAGCTTCGAGAACGCGACCACGCCCGACAGCGTCAGCAGCAGGAACAGGATCGTAGTTGCAACCGGGTTGCGGATTGCCCAACTGGAAATGTTGTTCACCGCACGGCGCTACCGTTAGCGGATGCGGTCTTGACGTTCACCGCGTCGCCGTCGTTCAGAAGGCCGGCGCCTTGGGTCACGATGCGATCACCCGCGTCCAGGCCCCGTATAATCTCGACGTTTTCGGCGGCCCCGGAGCCGATCCCCACTTCGGTAAGCGACACCAGATTGTCGCGTCCGACCTTGAACACGTGCACCCTCGCGTCGCGCCAGACCAATGCCTTGAGCGGAACGGTCAATGCGAGCTTGCTCTCGACCGCGACCTCCACGCGTGCGAACATGCCGGGCTTCAGTTGCGTGTCGCCGGACAGCGCGATGCGGACCGTACCCAAGCGAGTCTTGGGGTCGACGATCGGCGAAATGATCCGGACGGTTCCCTTCTCGGACGTACCGGCAGGTCCGAAAATAGTTGCGGGTTGCCTAGCCCCCGCAGCGAGAAGATCCGACTCGAGCACGCGCGCATCGACCTCGACGCGGTTGTCCTGAATGAGACGGAACATCTCGACTCCCGTCTGGACCACCTGGCCTATCGCCACGGATCGGGATGCGATCATGCCCGCGGCAGGAGCGACGATGACGGTCTGCCGGTCCCGCGCTTCGGCTTCCTCGAACTGCGCCTGTGCGGCCTTCAGCTTTGCTTCCGTCGTCTTGACGAGCGTCTCGCGCTGCTCGATCACCTGCGCACTGATCACTCCTGACGAGACGGAATGCGCCCGCGCAGCATCGGACCTGGCGATTGCAAGGCTCGCCTGCAGTTCGTCGACTGCCGCCTTGTGCTTCGATATTGCCGCGACCGTAAGATCCCGAGTGAGACGCGCCAATAACTGCCCCTTCGCGACGAAGTCGCCCTCATCGACCGCGATCTCGGTCACGGTCAGTCCGCCGACCTCCGAGCTGACCGATATCTCGCGCCAGGCGACGACGTTTCCGGTGGCGGCAATGCGCCTCGTGACCTCAGATTTCTCGACCGATGCGGCGATGACCGTCATTGCCGCGGAGGTGTCCTGCCCGTGGGCCGCGGAATGGAGAAACAGGAAGGCCGCGATGGCAGCGATCCGCATGCGCCTGCGTTCGGTAACGGCAATCATTCTGCACTTTCCCCTGCGCTCTCTCAGCCGGAGCGCTGTTTCTTTTTCGGCGATCGGCCGGCACATATCCGGTTAGAACGATAGCTTTGCTCGGGTAGAACAATTCGTGTCGGAGTGTCTCGGCGGGAAGCCGATTCATGTCGAAAGATTGCTGGATCGGCCGGAAGCCGGAATTTGCTACGATTTGCGGCTTTCTTCGACCTGGCTTCGCTGTAGAACATACTTTCCGAGCCATCCACGAACGACGGTCCATGAGTGAACAAACGCCTCAGATTCTTGTGGTCGATGACGATCCCGAGATTCGAAAACTGCTCGCCCGTTATGTCGAAGGACAGGCATTTCGTGTTCTACTGGCGTCGAGCTGCAGCGAACTCCGCGAGCGCCTGGCAGCCGATCGGATCGATCTTGTCGTTCTGGACGTGATGCTGCCGGACGGGTCGGGTCTCGATGCATGCAGAGACCTGCGGGCGAAACGGAACACGATCCCGGTCATTCTTCTGACGGCCCTCAAGGAAGATGTCGATCGCATTCTTGGTCTCGAGATGGGAGCCGATGACTACCTCGGTAAGCCATTCAATCCGCGAGAACTGGTAGCGCGGATTCGCGCCGTATTACGGCGCCGCTCGGAGACGGCTTCTCTTCGCGAGAACGCGAAGAAGTATCGGTTCGAAGGGCTCATCGCAGACCCGCAACTGCGCAGCGTGACCGACGCTCAAGGCAACGCGATCGAATTGACCGGCGCGGAATTCGATCTGTTGCAGGTGTTCCTGGACCGGCCCGGACGCGTGCTTTCGCGGGACCAGCTTCTGGATCTCACGCGTGGCCGTGACGGGGACGTATTCGATCGGTCGATCGACGTGCTGGTCAGCCGCTTGAGGCGCAAGCTGGACAGCTCGGGGACCACACGTCTACTGAAGACGGTTCGCAACGGCGGTTATCAGTTCGCCGTGAAGGTCGAGCTCCAGGACCTTCCATCGTGAACACGTTGCGGGCCAAACTCGCCATGCTCATCGCGGTGGTCATCATTTCCGTGGTCAGCGTTTCAACGGGGCTCCTAGTGTACCTGTTCAACCCGCCGGACGAACGGCAAGCGATCGGTCCTATGGCCGAGCAGGTCGATTTTCTCGAGCAGGTCGTGCGCGTCGCGCCAACGCTGGTTACGGTTCAGCAGGAGCCAGCCGGCGGAAAAATCGCGGCCGATCTCACGGCTTGGCTGCGCGATGAGCTGAAGGCTCGAGGACTGTCGCGCAATGTCGTGGTGTCTCGGAAGAACGACCTGCCTCTGTTGTCGATACCCGTGGACCAAGGGTGGATCATCATACAGATACCCGACCTGCCTCCGCCGGGAGGAATCTTCAATCTACTTCTCATGTGGCATTCGCTCATCGCGCTTGGTTCGCTGGCAGTCGCCCTTTTCTTTGCGAACCGCATGGTCAAACCTCTCGTTGTGCTTGAGCGTGCGATCGAGTCGGTCGGGCCGGATGCCCTGCTGCCCGAACTTCCCATGGCAGGTCCAGCAGAAGTCCGCGTCACCGCCAAGGCACTCAACTCCCTGTCCTCCCGGCTCAAGGTAGCAATGGAAAGTCGGATGCGCCTCGTTGCCGCCGCCGGACATGATCTGCGGACACCAATTACGCGCATGCGTCTGAGGGCAGAGTTCGTCGAAGACGACGATGACCGTGCGATGTGGCTGAAGGATATCGACGAGCTCGGTCGAATTGCGGATAGTGCAATCCTGCTCGTGAGAGAAGAATCTGGAAAATCGGCGCCCGAACCTCTCCGAATCGACGTATTGGTTTCCGAAATCGTGAACGAATTGCGGACGCTGTCGTACGACGTCACGCTCACGCGCTCCACGGCCGGGGTCGTGCGCGCAAATCGGACCGGTCTCAGTCGCGCGTTTCGAAATCTGATCATCAACGCCGCCACCCACGGAAAGCGGGCGCGCGTCGCCGTCGAGAACACACCGTCGGCGATGATTGTCGTCATAGCCGATGATGGCCCAGGGATCCCGCCCGATATGATTGGGCAGGTCTTCGAGCCATTCTTCCGCGCCAACCGCGCGCGTACGAAGCATTTCGATGGTGCAGGACTTGGTCTAACGATCGCAAACGAGATCGTGCAACGAGCTGGAGGCAGCATCACGATAGAAAATGGCCCCTTGCGAGGATTGCTTCAGACCGTGAAGCTGCCGGCTGAGCCTATGGAACCATCGGCGTCCAACTAGCCCATGCATTCATGAAACGACGTGCTTGCGTTGGGCGATGTCCAATTCTGCAGTTACAGAAGCAAAGCCCTTCAGTCCGGCAACGACACGGCCAAATCCGACGTTTGCCCATGCAGCGGCGCGGGATGGAGAGCGTTCCTGGTTAATCCCGGAGGGCCTTTCATCCAGGGATAGCCTCGGAAACCGGCTCGATAGCCCTCGTCGTAGAGGGCCTGCATGTACCTTAATTCGAACAGTTCCTCTCTCGTGACGCTGAACTCTGACGGAATCGCCGCCAGGTTGAAGTCGGTACCGTCGATCTGTGTCTTGGCATAGATGCGGTAAAGATCTCCAATTCCCTGGTTCTTGATGAGAGTGGAGATCGAACGCCGCGAGATCGAGAAGATACCCGCCTCGACGGCTTCCCATTCCGGACTGATTTTTCCATTTCGGATAATGAAGAGGCGCGTTGCAGTTCGCTTCGACCAGGGATCGCCGTCGCGGATGGCCAGTGAAGGACGCGGCACGAAGACCTGCTGTGTCACTCCACCATCCACGTGCAGCTCTTCATAGGTCCGGCCCCCGACCCGAACCGTGATGCGCACGGGAGGAAAAGCGCCTGGTATCGACGCAGAAGCGAGGAGAATCTTGCGGAAAAGGTTGAGGGCCTGCGGGTGGCCGCTCGTCGCGATCCTTCCCATGTCCCAGAGGACCGGCCGCTGCGCGTCCAGGTTCGTTGTCCCGATGAGCAGTACCCGTCCCTTCCTGCGCTCAATGGCGATGTCGCGTAGGAAGCGGTCGTCGACATGTTTGGCGATCAGATGCTCGAGCGGGGAACTGTCGAACAGGCCGGATCCCAACAGCGGCGACACGATCCCGGGATCGTAGATGTCACTCCGCTTGTACTTCGTGAATACTTCCCTCAGCTCCGCATCCCGGTTCCGTCCCAGGTAGACGAATGGAGCGGTGAGCGCGCCGGCGCTGACGCCGGTGACGAGATCGAAATCGGGTCTGCTCCCGGTATCGCCCCAGCCAACCAGGAGACCGGCCCCGAATGCACCATTGTCTCCCCCGCCCGAGATAGCGAGGATATTGACCTCCGGCGATTGCCGCTCCCGCCGTCTTCGCGTCGCGGCCAACACGTCGGTCTTTGGCTTTTCGGTCCTGGAGAGGACGGCAAAAGATTCAGCCGACGCGTCTCCCCAGACGCGGATATTCGGCATGCCGGCAAGGTGGGCTTCGTCGGCAAGCCACTCCGGTACGACTTCGCGGGAAATCATGGTTGCGCATCCAGCGCCCGCCACGGCAAACACAAGCAGAGCTGCAATACGAAGCAGGCTCTCCCGCCTGAATGCCGCGATCACGAGCGTTGAGCGCGCGGCAATCGTCCAATCACCGAATGCCAATTGTTACGGCTTTCGAGCTACTTTCGGCCCGTCATCGGTCCATTCCGGCGGCAGCCCGAGCTTGCCACCGACCAGACCGGCGATGCCTGGAGCGCGGCCGTAGTTCTCACACGCCGCATACTTCGGCGCGAGGCCCATCTTCGAGCCGATTTTGTCCCAGGAAGGAATATCGATGCCTACACCCTCGAAAGGACTCTCGCCCTTGTTGAGCAGGTTTGCGAAGTCATCGCCGAATGCTCCGGCCAAGTCGTACGCGTCGCTCGCTTTCGATGCCCTGGGTGTGCTGAAAAAGGCGGTCGCACCTCTTCCCCAGACCATGGCCGCCTGCTGTTTGCCCGAGCGGTCGACTGCTTCAGCCTCGATGGAGAGATCTCCCAGGCCGATCGGAATGCGCGGGACTGGGATCGGAACGCTGGTATCCACAAAGCTTACACCTATCGAAGTCGCGGCCGAGATGCCGGCAGCAACCTCGTCTGTCTCTGTTGCACGAGTAACGGCGGCGCGCACAGTGATGTCCGCTGCGACGTCCGGCGTAACAACTTTGTAGCGGTCGCTGAGGCTTACACACAGGGCGCGGTTCACCGCGTTCGCCACCAGCACCCGCTGCTCGTTTGACAGCGTCGGCGCGACGTTAGGAGGGAAGACTGTCGGCGCTATGTTGATGGTCTTCGCCGCCGCCAATTGCTCCTTTCTTACCTGAAGGCGCGACTTCGTGACCTTGCCATCGGATGGTTTCAGTCCATCGTAGGACGATAGACCGCCACCTTGCACAAGCGGGGCAGTCGCGCAGCCTGGCAGCAGGCTAACAATGGCCAACATCGGGAGAAACATTGAACAATGCGGCTGGCGGGCCTCGATTCCATTCAAGGGCCGGTACTTTGATGCGGAGAAGCGCCCGATCTCGCAGTCCAGCCCCCGCTTCGATGGCGACCTTGAGAGCCTCACGGCGAAAAAAATCTGAACGAGCGCTGCTGCCGAGCCTCCGCCCGCAAAAGGTGCTAATCGTACTGCAGCAACCAACGTCAAGGCAGCCATCACACCCGACAACTGCTGATACGTGCTGGAAAAGCATCTTCTCCGTACAAGCCGGATCAAGCGCGACGGGCGATACTTGACCCGACATGGGCGGTAGAAAGGAAAAGTAGCATAGGACCTGGATCGATTGAGAGTGGCCGCGGAGCGCATTCAGACCCCCTGATAGTTGAACCTGCGCCCTTGATAGACGGCTCACATGGCTCGGAATCTGGCCCCACATGGCCGAATGTTGCTGCCCCACCCCCATTTGTGTCGAAAGATGTCCAAGCGACTTGAGGACAGCCTTTGTTACAAATATCTCCCTCGAACCTGCCTCGATGTGACTAAACCGGCCCCCATGCACGCACCGCAAATTCTCGTTGTCGATGATGACCTTGAGATTCGAAAGCTTCTGGCACGCTACATGAAGGAGCAAGGATTTCGCGTGCAGCTCGCTTCGAGGTGTGCCGAAGTACGCGAACGGATTGCGACCAACCAGATCGATCTCATCGTCCTCGATGTCATGCTGCCCGATGGATCCGGGCTCGATCTTTGTAGGGACCTACGCTCGAAGCGATCGAACGTCCCGATCATTCTGCTCACGGCGCTGAAGGAAGACGTAGACCGGATCATCGGTCTCGAGTTCGGCGCCGACGACTACCTTGGAAAGCCATTCAATCCGCGCGAGCTTGTCGCTCGCATCCGCGCGGTCCTTCGCCGCGGCCAAGATGACCGTTCCGCGCAGGACGGGAGGGGCCGCTATCTTTTTGAAGGCTTCGTAGCCGACCCATTTGCCCGTTCGGTGCTCGATCCGGAGGGTGGCAACATCGAGCTCACGGGTGCCGAGTTTGATCTGCTCCTGACCTTTCTCACTCGTCCCGGCCGCGTGCTCTCACGGGACCAGTTGCTCGATCTGACACGGGGGCGCGATGAAGACGTCCTGGACCGCTCGATCGATGTGCTGGTCAGCCGCCTACGGCGCAAACTTGCAGCCGGCGGCACAGCTCAAATGTTCAAGACTGTCCGTAATGGCGGCTACCAGTTTGTTGCCAAGGTTACTCATTTGGATGAACGGATATGAACACTCCTGGCGACGTTGAGTCGCCCATCGCGTAGTTCGGCTCGGCAAGAAGATGACCTCTCACTTGGCCGACTGTTCTTCGAAAACTTTGACGGATACGTTCGCCACTTGCCGCAACGCTTCGCGATCGGCGCCTGATGACGCCATCACGCCCATACCGGCGGACACCGCCGACAGATAGCGCGCCAGCGCGGCAGCGTCGGCGGACGGCTTCAGATCGCCCTCCTTTTTCGCCCTGACGAAGCGTTCGCGGAGCTGATCTTCGGTTAGTGCACGGCGCGCTGCGAGCTCGAAGGGAACGTTCTCCGAACCGGTACCGCAGGCGAGGCCGCCTTGCACGAGCAGGCAACCGGGCGGATTGTCGGGATCGGTTTGGCTGTCTGCGGTACCCATGAGCATCCGCTCCGCGACGTCGCGGGCGGTTGGCGCGCTCAAAACCTCCTCCATCCAGGCCGCACGTTTGGCCGTGTATCGGTCGAGGGCAGCCTTCAGAAGACCTTCCTTATTTCCAAATGCCGCATAGAGGCTCGGCGGGTTAATGCCCATCGCCTCGGTAAGCTGCGCAATGGTGGCGCCCTCATAGCCATGTCTCCAGAAGACTTCCATCGCCTGATCCAATGCGGCATCGGCGTCGAATTCTCTTGGGCGTCCCATCGCCATTCGCGTTACTCCCTCGAAGCCGACGCCGTTTTCCGTTCGGCGTTCATTCCTCTAACCTTCTGATTTATCGCGATTCTTTTATTTGATTTCCAGTGTTGCGGCTTGCGACATAAGATTTTCGTAGTGGATGGTACATAAGTATCTTGCAGACTGCCGTCCAGCTCCACATCTGTAGCGAACACTACATTTATGGAGCGCAAATGCCCCCATCCGCAAATACCTTCCATTCCGGCCGTTTCCGACGCGTTGTCGGCGGCGTTGCCATCATCGGCGCCCTCGTGGCGGCCGGCTCGATCGCGAGCGGCCGCTATTTTCATGCGGCCCAGGCGACCACCGGGACCGCACCCGAGCAAGCCGTCTCCGTCACGATCTCGGTAATCGAGCCGCGTCGGACCGCGCTGTGGGATGACTTCTCTGGACGTCTCGAAGCCGTCAACCGCGTCGAGCTCCGCCCCCGCGTCGCCGGCGCGATCCTGTCGGCCAATTTTGTCGAGGGCGCGCTCGTGAAAGCCGGCGATGTCCTGTTCAAGATTGATCCGGCGCCCTACGCCGCCGAAGTGGATAAGGCCAGCGCACAGCTCGAGGCAGCAAGGGCGCGGGCGATCTTCACTGCCAGCGAAGTCGAGCGCGGCGCGCAGCTCGTCGGCAACGCCGTCGTCACGCGGCGCGATTTCGATCAGCGCGACAACGCCAATCGCGAAGCGATCGCCAATGTGAAGGCGGCCGAGGCGACGCTGCAGACTGCAAAGCTCAATCTGAACTACACCGAGGTCCGCGCACCCATCGATGGCCGTGTCGGCAAGATCGAGGTGACCGTCGGAAATCTCGTGGCCGCAGGGACTGCCTCCCCGGTCCTGACCTCTCTGGTTTCTGTCAATCCGATCTATGCGAGTTTCGATGCGGACGAGGAGATCGTGCTGCGGGCGCTGAGTTCCATTGCAGATAGTTCGGGCAAGCGCGGCAATCTTGATCAAATACCCGTCGAGATGACCACTTCTGGCGGCACATCGGCCAAGGGCCATATCCAGTTGATCGACAACCAGGTCAATGGCCAGAGCGGCACGATACGCGTCCGCGCGGTATTCCAGAACGAGGATGGACGCCTCATCCCCGGCCAGTTCGCGCGGGTGCGGATGGGCCAGCCTCAGCAACAGACGCTGGTGATGATCGACGAGCGAGCCATCGGTACCGATCAGGATAAGAAGTTCGTTATGGTGGTCAGCGACGACAACCGCGCGGTCTATCGCGGAATAACGCTCGGCGGCGCCGTCGACGGGCTCCGCATCGTGACGGGTGGTCTAAAATCCGGTGACCGCATCGTCGTGAACGGCCTGCAGCGGGTACGCCCGGGGGCGCTCCTGAAGACCGAAATCGCGGCGATGGGCTCGCGCGGACCGCAGCAGGCCTCGAACGCCGGCAGCCGGCAAATCGTGCAGCGCTAACGACCGTCAGCGCTTGGGGCATAGCAATGAATCTCTCAAAGTTCTTCATCGATCGGCCGATCTTTGCCGGCGTGCTTTCGATCGTGATCTTCCTGGCCGGCCTGATCTCGCTCTTTGCCATGCCGATCTCGGAGTATCCGGACGTCGTGCCGCCCTCCGTGGTGGTGCGCGCGACCTACCCTGGCGCCAACCCGAAGGTGATCGCGGAAACAGTGGCAACGCCGATCGAGGAGCAGATCAACGGCGTCGAGAACATGCTCTACATGAGCAGCCAGGCAACCACCGACGGGGCGATGACGCTGACAGTGACGTTCCGCCTCGGCACCGATCCCGACAAGGCGACGCAGCTCGTGCAGAACCGCGTGCAGCAGGCAGCGCCGCGCCTGCCGGCGGTGGTTCGCCAGCTCGGCATTATCACCAAGAAGAGCTCGCCCGACCTCACCATGGTCGTGCACCTGCTGTCGCCGAACAATCGCTACGATATGACGTATCTCCGCAACTACGCGGTGCTGAACGTCAAGGACCGCCTGGCGCGGATCGACGGCGTCGGTGATGTCCAGCTCTACGGTGCCGGCGACTACTCGATGCGTGTCTGGATCGACCCGCAGAAGGCCGCCGAGCATAGCCTCACCGCAAGCGACATCGTGAGGGCGATCCAGGCGCAGAACGTCGAGGCCGCCGCCGGCGTGGTCGGCTCCTCGCCGAGCGTCAAGGGCATTGACCTCCAGATGTCGGTCAACGCCGAAGGTCGGCTCGCGAGTGAAGAACAGTTCGGCGACATCGTGGTCAAGACCGGTTCGCGTGGCGAGGTGGTGCGGCTGCGCGACGTCGCGCGCATCGAATTAGGTGCGTCCGAATACGGCCTGCGCTCGCTGCTCGACAACAAACAGGCGGTGGCGATCCCGATCTTCCAGGCGCCGGGCTCCAACGCGCTCCAGATCTCCGACCACGTCCGCGCCACCATGGCCGAGATCAAGAAGAACATGCCCGAGGGCGTATCCTACCAGATCGTCTACGATCCCACGCAGTTCGTGCGCTCGTCGATCGAGGCGGTGATCCACACGCTGCTGGAGGCGATCGCGCTGGTGGTACTGGTGGTCATCCTGTTCCTCCAGACCTGGCGGGCTTCCATCATTCCGCTCCTGGCCGTGCCGGTGTCGATCGTCGGCACATTCGCCGTGATGCACGTGTTCGGCTTCTCCATTAATGCGCTCAGCCTGTTCGGCCTGGTGCTCGCGATCGGCATCGTCGTCGACGACGCTATCGTCGTGGTCGAGAATGTCGAGCGCAACATCGAGGCCGGGCTGTCGCCGCGAGACGCCACCTACCAGGCAATGCGGGAGGTCTCCGGCCCCATCATCGCGATCGCACTGGTCTTGATTGCCGTATTCGTTCCCCTCGCCTTCATCTCCGGCCTCACCGGGCAATTCTACAAGCAGTTCGCGCTGACGATCGCGATCTCGACCGTGATCTCCGCGGTCAACTCCCTGACGCTGTCGCCGGCATTGTCGGCGTTGCTGCTCAAGGGCCACAATGAGCCCAAGGACAGGCTGACCCTCATCATGGAAAAAGGGCTCGGCTGGTTCTTCCGCGGCTTCAACCGCGCCTTCGCGCGCTCCTCGGAGAATTATAGCGGCAGCGTGTCCAAAGTGATCTCCGGCAAGGCGGCGGTGATGGGCGTCTATGTACTCCTGATTGGCCTGACCGCCCTGCTCTTCCAGCAGGTGCCGAGCGGCTTCGTCCCGGGTCAGGACAAGCAGTACCTCGTCGGCTTCGCACGCCTGCCCGACGGCGCCACGCTCGACCGCACCGAAGAGGTCATCCGCAAGATGAGCGACATTGCGTTGACGCAGCCCGGCGTCGAGAGCTCGGTGGCGTTCCCCGGCCTGTCGATCTCCGGTTTCACCAACTCCTCCAACGCCGGAATCGTGTTCTCTACCTTGAAGCCGTTCGACGAGCGCAAGGATGCCGCGTTGAGCGGCCCCGCGATCGCGGCCGAGCTGAACAAGAAATATGCCGGGATCCAGGAAGCCTTCATCGCCATGTTCCCGCCGCCGCCGGTCAACGGGCTCGGCACCATCGGCGGCTTCAAGCTCCAGATCGAGGACCGCGCCGGCCTCGGCTATGACGCGCTGAACGAGGCGACCAAGGCGTTCATGGCCGCGATGCAGAAGGCACCGGAAATCGCCGGCGTCTTCTCGAGCTTCCAGGTCAACGTGCCACAGTTGTTCGCCGACATTGACCGCACCAAGGCCTTGCAGCTCGGCGTGCCCGTGACAGAAGTCTTCAACACGCTGCAGATCTATCTGGGCTCGTACTACGTCAACGACTTCAACAAGTTCGGGCGCACCTATTCGGTCTATGTCCAGGCTGACGCGCCGTTCCGTGCGCGGGCCGACGACATCCGGCAGTTGAAGGTGCGCTCTGCGTCCGGCGACATGATCCCGCTCTCGGCGCTCTTGAAGATTCGCCAGAGCGCCGGGCCTGAACGCGCGATCCGTTACAACGGTTTTTTGTCCTCCGACATCAACGCCGCGGCAGCGCCCGGCTATTCCTCCGGTCAGGCCCAGGAAGCGGCCACACGCATCGCCGCCGAAGTGCTACCGCCTGGCTTCGCCTTTGAATGGACCGACCTGACCTATCAGGAGTTCATCGCCGGCAACTCCGGCATCTGGGTTTTTCCACTGGCGATTCTGCTGGTGTTCCTGGTGCTGGCTGCGCTCTATGAGAGCCTGACCCTGCCCCTGTCGATCATCATGATCGTGCCAATGGGGTTGCTTGCCGCGATGTTCGGCGTCTGGATGTCGAAGGGCGACAACAACGTCTTCACCCAGATCGGATTGATCGTGCTGGTGGGATTGTCGGCCAAGAACGCGATCCTTATCGTCGAATTCGCGCGCGAACTGGAGTTCGCGGGCCGTTCGCCGATCCGGGCAGCGATCGAGGCAAGCCGCCTGCGGCTGCGTCCGATCCTGATGACCTCGATGGCATTCATCATGGGCGTTTTGCCCCTGGTGCTCTCGACCGGTG
Source organism: Bradyrhizobium sp. LMTR 3 (assembly GCF_001693485.1). GTDB lineage: Bacteria > Pseudomonadota > Alphaproteobacteria > Rhizobiales > Xanthobacteraceae > Bradyrhizobium. The sequence goes on along the minus strand of NZ_MAXC01000008.1, from coordinate 2,395 downwards.
CCGGTTCGGAAATGCGCCGAGCCATGGGCGTCGCCGTCTTCTCTGGCATGATCGGCGTCACGGTGTTTGGCCTGTTCCTGACACCCGTGTTCTATGTTCTGTTGCGCACCGTCACGGGACTGAAGCCGCTGACCAACCATTCCGCCAGTGTAGCGACCGGTCATGCGCCGGAGGCCGGCCGCTAATGCGGAGCGCTCTGATCGAACGACGGACCGTGGTGGCCGGTCAAACGTCGAGCGCCCATAGGCCGCGGAACGCATGCGAGCCGCGGCCCTTCGGCGCGCGGCAGAACGAGCCGCGCACGATCGACGAATAGATCAATCTCGACGAGTACGACCGGCGCTGGTCTCGTCCCAACCAAAATATCGAAAACAACCCCATGCAAAGTAGCACGATAGCGGCACCGGATACCGAAGACATTGACCCGTCGGGGAAATCAGTGGTTCAAATCCATCATCGCGCCCACGATTGAGTTTCGGCGGCGGCAAACTACTGCTGGACGTTTGATCTGACTAGGCTCTCCGCCCTTCAATCGTAGATTCGGCGACGGCGCATCGCTTGCCGAGTTGTCGAGCTTTTGATGCCGGCACCCTTCCAACGTAACAACCGCGCGTTCTCCTGCGTAGTAACCTAGGCAGGCGCACCCTCGACGCTCGCGCGGGCGGTGCGCTCGTCAGCTAACCGATACGCCGAATAGCTGTTCAATCCTTTGGAGCACGCGCCCATGCCCAAAAATCCCTTTACCGATGTCTGGCAGTTCCTGACCGCGACTACAGGCGATTATCTCAGTCTGGGAAACTGGCGCTTTCTGATCCTGGCGCTGTTCTGGGCGCTGCTGCTCGCCGGTATTGCCGTGGCCTTCCGGAATTGGCGGGAGGATCCGGCGCAACGCACCGGCCGACATCTTGGAATCTGGCTGGTCCGGGTCCTGATCGGCTGTATGTGGTTCGAGGGCATGTTGTGGAAACTGCCGCTGCCCGTGTCCGGCGGTCTGCAATACTGGACCGAACAGGAAACGACCCGTGCGGCGTTCGAGTTTCACAGCACCTTCCTGAAGGAGATCGTGCTGCCCAACATGAAGATCTTTGGGCCAATCGTTTTTCTTGGCGAGCTTGCGTTCGCCACTTCGATGATCCTCGGGCTTGCGGTGCGGTTTGTCGGCGTGCTGGCCATTGCCTATGTGCTGCAACTCTGGCTCGGCATCTATCGGCCGGGCGATCCGGCCGAGTGGCCGTGGTCGTACATGTTCCTGGCCATGCTGATGTTCCTGTTTGCGCTCGAGGGAGCCGGCCGCAGTCTCGGCCTTGATGCCTGGTTGCGCCGCAACGTGCCCGCCGTGCGGGATGGAAAGGGACTTATTGGCCGGTTCTTCAACATCGCCGGTTAGTCGTTATCGTTTTGCGTGGGAGACGAGTAGATGATGGCACTAGCCCGCGCGGTGACGCTTCTTGTGGGCCTGAGCGCAAGTTGCGGATACGCCGCTGACATTGGCTATCTGGCTCCGCCGGGTGTCCCTGCAAAGGAGTTTCCCGCGCCTCAGCGCGCAGTTGCGCAGATCGTGAGCCCAACCCGTGCCTCTGAGGAGCACCGCGATTCACTGAATGAGGCCGCTGAGATCGCCCGCCTTCTTGAACTCAAGGCTGGCATGACAGTCGGCGACATTGGTGCCGGCGCTGGCTACCACACGGTCCGTCTCTCCCGTCTCGTCGGTCCTACTGGCTCCGTCATCGCCCAGGACGTCACGCGACGTTACCTGACCGCGCTAGGCAGGAGAACGCAACGCCTGAAGCTGACAAACGTCAGATTCGCCCTGGGCGAACCACACGACCCGCGCCTGCCCGCCTCCTCGCTGGATGCCGCCATTCTCGTGCACATGTATCACGAGATAACCCGACCCTATGCCTTCCTCTACAATCTCGCGCCCGCCCTGAAGCGGGGCGCGCGGGTGGGAATTGTCGACATCGAGCGTCCGACGTCGGAGCATGGCACGCCAATCAAGCTATTACGTTGCGAACTGACCGCCGTTGGCTATCGCGAGGTGACCACATATCAGCTCGCAGGCGACGGCGGATACCTGGCGGTGTTTTCGCCACCGGAGAATCGAAAATCTCCCCGGAATATCGTTGCTTGCGGGGATCGTGCCGGCGCTCGCTGATCACCTGGTGGAGGCCGATGCCTATCCCAACCAGAATGAAGATAAGATAGCGCGATTAGTTAGCACTACTTTGGCAGATTTTGAGCGGCATAGGATTCCCAAATCAGTTTCCCATGATTCATGGGTAGTCGGCCTTTGGAGGGGCCGACCATGGTTGGCAACACGCTGGATTGGAATGAAGAGCTTGGACGCTGGCTCAAGCCATTTCTGGATCGGTTGGGTCATAAAGCGCGGCGACAA
>NZ_MAXC01000006.1 GCF_001693485.1 Bradyrhizobium sp. LMTR 3 | reverse complement strand
CCGACGTTGCCAGCCGTGCGCCACGCCATCCTCGAACTCATCGCTCGACTACCGCCGCAGCGATGCCCGCATTGCCGAAAATGGATTTGCAACGAGCGGCGGCGTGAGTAAATCTGCCAAAGTAGTGTTAGGGCGTGTACTCATAAAATGAGAGCGCGGATCAGCGCGCGTTTGATGTCTGCTATATCCTTAACAGCGGCGCAGAAGCGGACATTGCCGGAGGTCCGAGTCGGGCCAAAGGACTAAACCGCTCGCGCGGTAGGGCGCTGCGGCAGGCAGCACAGCTAACAGGATAGCGCAACGGGGCGTCCTGTCTTGAGATGAGGGGTTCGCAACCTTCACTCAAAACAGGAGCATC
>NZ_MAXC01000007.1 GCF_001693485.1 Bradyrhizobium sp. LMTR 3 | reverse complement strand
CGTAACACCATCAATGTGAGGGACGACCGCCCGCCTTCCAGGCAGGCCGCGCGAAGCGCGCCACCAATGGCGCCGTAGCAAGCGCGGCTTGCCTGGAAGGCAGACCGGGGCCCGTTACCCCATCTACGGACTCGGGCGAATACGTCGCGAGATCGCGAAGTCATACACAGTTGTCATCGTCCGCCAACGGGTCGCGCGAATGCGCGCCCGATGACAGGCTCCGGCGGACGATCCAGTATCCCAGAGATGCCAATTGCTTGATCGAGAAGCCGCGGCGTACTGGATCCCCCGCCTTCGCGGGGGATGACGGCTCTGCATGACGAGGCCTAGCGCGCCACACCCACCCTCAAAACGCCGTATACCCGCCATCGATCACAAAGCAATCCGCCGTATGATACGACGATGCCTGGCTCATGATGTACACGGCGATGCCGCCAAAGTCGCTCGGCTCGCCGAAGCGGCGCACTGGAATGCGCGGCATCACGTTGGCGACGAATTTGTCGTTGGCCATCAACCCGGACGTCATGTCGCTCTTGATCCAGCCGGGCAGGATCGCGTTCGCGGTGACGCCGTAGCGCGCCAGTTCGACCGCGAGCGCCCGGCACAGCGCGTTCAGCGCCGCCTTGGTGCCGGCGTAGTGCTCGTTGCGCGCGGTGCCGAACAAGGACGCCAGGCTCGAGGTCGCGACCAGCCGGCCGAACTTGTCACCGGCGTCCGCACGTTCGGTCATGTGGCGGGCGGCGGCCTGAAACACGTGGAAGACGCCGTCGAGATTGGTCGCGAACATTTTTCGCCATTCCTCCTCGGTGCGGTCGATGAAGGCGCGCCGTCCGCCGCCGCCGATGCCGGCATTGGCAAAGCAGCCATCGACACGGCCGAACGTATCGAGCGTCGCCTTCATCGCCGCCTTGACGGAGGCGGGATCGGAAACGTCGCAGATCTGCGTATGCACCCTGCCGGGCCCGGCCGACATGGTTGCCGCCGCGCTTCTGTTCTTGTCGCCATTGCGGCCCCAGATCGAGACGTTGCAGCCTTGCGCGTTCAACGCCTGCGCAATGCCAAGGCCGATGCCGCCATTTCCGCCGGTGATGACCGCCGTGCGGCCGGTGAGGTCAAAGATGCTCATTGGATGTTTCCATTTTGTTTGGCAACAGAGTTGCGCCCTGCGGCGGGCAGATGTTCTGGCGCAAGCATGGACAACGTCGCCCAGAAAATCAAATATGGGTGAGACATCGTCCGGTCTTCCGCGCAGCGAAATAGCGCGTAAACACAAGTTAAGAGGAAACAATGCAGTTCAAGCACGTCACGCTCGATTTCGATGGCGCGGTCGCCGTTCTCAAGCTCGACCATCAGGAAGTCATGAACGCGGTCTCGATGGACATGCTGGGCGGGCTTGGCGAGGCGCTCGATGCGATCGAGGAGAAGCGAGAGGAGGTGCGCTGCCTCGTGCTGACCGGCGCCGGACGCGCCTTCTGCACCGGCGCCAATCTGCAGGGCCGCAACAACCAGAAGCCCGGCAAGAGCAACGCCGGTCAATCGCTGGAAATCGGCTTTCATCCGTTCCTGCGGCGGCTGCGCCGGCTGCATTGCCCGATCGTCACGGCCGTCAACGGTCCCGCCGCGGGCGCCGGCATGAGCTTTGCGCTGATGGGCGACATGATCCTCTGTGCCCGCTCGTCCTATTTCCTGCAGGCGTTCCGCCGCATCGGCCTGGTGCCGGACTGCGGCTCGACCTGGCTGCTGCCGCGCATGATCGGCAAGGCGCGCTCGGTGGAATTGTCGCTGATGGGCGAACGGTTGCCGGCAGAGAGGGCGCTGGAATGGGGCCTCGTCAACCGCGTCTATGACGACGCAGTTCTGATGGAGGAGGCGATGAAGCTCGCGCATGAGCTTGCCAATGGCCCGACGATCGCGCTGTCGCTGATCCGAAAGCTCTACTGGGACAGCCCGGAAAATTCCTTCGAGGAGCAGCTCAACCTCGAATTCGAATCGCAACGCATCGCCGGCGCGGCTGATGATTTCAAGGAAGGCGTTGCTGCCTTCCTCGAAAAGCGCCCCGCCAAGTTCAGGGGCAAATGATCGAGGAGCAACTTGGGCGCTGCGTGGCGTCCTGGTATCCGGGAGCGACCGGCGTGACTGGCGCCGCCAAGCTCTCCGGCGGCGCCAGCCAGGAGACCTGGACGTTCGATATCGTGCATCCGAGCGGCAATGTTGGCGCCATCCTGCGCCGCGCGCCGCCGGGCTATGGCGCGTCGCCGGGGCGGGCCGCCGGCCTCGATGCCGAGGCGACGCTGATGCAATTGGCACATGACGCCGGCCTGCCTTCGCCGCGCGTGATGCATGTGCTGAAGCCGGCGGACGAGCTCGGCCGCGGCTTCATCATGCAACGCATCGAGGGCGAGACCATCGCGCGGAAGATTCTGCGCGATGAGCAGTTCGCCAAGGCGCGGCCGATCCTGGCGCGGCAGTTGGGCCGCGTGATCGCCGGCATTCATGGCTTAGCCCCAGCGAAACTGCCGAAGTTGCGCGAGATGAGCGCGACCAAGGAGATCGCCGACCTCGAGCGGGAATACCGCAGCTTCGACCGGCCGCGGCCGGTGTTTGAACTGGCGCTCCGCTGGCTGCGCGAGCGTGATCCCGGGCCGTCGCGGGAGGTGACGCTGGTGCATGGCGATTTTCGCCACGGCAACCTCATCATCGGCCCCGACGGCGTGCGCGCGGTGCTGGACTGGGAGCTCGCGCATGTCGGCGATCCGATGGAAGACTTGGGGTGGATCTGCGTCAACTCCTGGCGCTTCGGCGAGATCGACAAGCCGGTCGGAGGTTTCGGGACGCGGGAGGAATTGTTCGCCGGATACGAGGAAGCCGGCCGCAAGGTCGATCCTGATCGTGTGATGTTCTGGGAAGTGATGGGCACGCTGCGCTGGGGCATCATGTGCTGCGGCATGATGCAACGCTTTCGGCAAGGCCCCGACCATTCGATGGAACGCGCCATGATCGGCCGGCGTTCGTCGGAGACGGAGATCGATTTGTTGCGGCTACTCGCTCCGCGGGGGAAATAACATGCAGGACGAACCGACTCCCACCGAACTGATCAAGGCGGTCGCAGACTTCCTTCGCAACGAGATCGCCCCAGAGATCAAGGGCCATAACGCCTTCAAGCTCCGTGTCGGCATCAACGCGCTGGATCTGGTGACGCGGCAGTTGACGTTGGAGCAGGGGAGTGACGCCGCGGAGTCCGCGCGGCTGAAGCAGTTACTCGGTGCGGATGGCCCGCTGATCGAATCGAATCGCGCGCTGTGCGAGAAGATCGCCAAGGGCGAAGTCGATCTGCAAACGCCGGGGCTAGCAGAACACCTCTGGCAGACCACGATGGACAAGCTCGCTGTCGACCAGCCGAACTACGCGTCGTACAAGAGGGAGCTGGGGAATAAGTGACTGGCTTCGTCATTCCGGGATGGTCCGAAGGACCAGACCCGGAATCTCGAGATTCCGGGTTCGCATCTGCGATGCGCCCCGGAATGACGACTACGTCGTCACCGCCCCAGCCATTTCGGCGGACGCTTCTCCGCAAACGCCTTCGGTCCCTCGATGTAATCCTGCGAGGACGCCATTGCCTTCACGGCCGGGTACTCGCGCTGCTCGGCGATCGCCTGTTCCAGCGACACTTCGAGGCCGCGCTGGATCGCCTGCTTGGAGGCGCGGATCGACATCGGCGAGTTCTTGGCTATCGTCTCCGCCCAGCGCTCCGCCGCGGCGAGCGCTTCACCGGCGGGAACCACCTCGTTGACGAAGCCGAGCTCAAGTCCCTCCTTGGCCGAGACGTGGCGCGCGGTGAGGATCATGCCCATGGCGCGCTTCAGCCCGATCTGCCGCGGCAGCCGGTGCACGCCGCCGGCAAGCGCGGCGAGGCCGACGCGCGGCTCGGGCAGTGCGAAGGTCGCATTCTCCGAGGCAATGATGAGGTCGCAGGCCAGCGCGATCTCGAAGCCGCCGCCCATCGCGACGCCGTTGACGGCGGCGATGATCGGCTTGTCGCAGTCAAAGCGCGAGGTGAGGCCGGCGAAGCCGCCCTTGTCCCAGCCGCGCTTTCCGCCGGCCGCCTGCCATTTCAAATCGTTGCCGGCGCAGAACGCCTTGTCGCCGGCGCCGGTGACGATCGCCACCCATTGCGCAGGGTCAGCGGAAAAGTCGTCGAACACCTTGTTGAGCTCGAAATGCGCGTCGATATGCAACGCATTGTACACTTCCGGCCGCGACAGCGTAATGATCGTGATCGGCCCCTTGCATGTCACCTTGGAGAATTTCAGGTCCATGTTTGCTCCTGTTTGGATTTTCTGCGGCGAAGAATATTGACCGCGATCATAGCGCTGCCCAGCCGTCCGAAACCATCCAATTACGCAAGGCCCCCGCGCGTGCCAACGTCCATTCCGTTGCTTGACTTGGGCGTGGTCTTCCAACCTAAATCGATCCGAGCAGGAGCGCCGCGTAGCGCCTAAACGCAAAAGCAATAAACGACATTTCCGGGAGAGACGCCTTGGATTTCAACCTGCCTGCCGACCTCACGGCCTATCTCGACGAACTCGATCGCTTCATCGCGCGCGAGATCAAGCCGCTGGAGGAAGCCGACGACAACATCCGCTTCTTCGATCATCGCCGCGAATGGGCGCGTACCGATTTCGAAAACGGCGGCCTGCCTCGGCATGAATGGGAAGCGCTGCTGCGCAAAGCCAAGAACCTCGCCGACGTCGCCGGCCATTTGCGCTTCGCGATCCCGAAGCGCTATGGCGGCAAGGACGGTTCCAACCTCTGGATGGCCGTCATCCGCGAGCATTTCGCCTCAAAGGGCCTTGGCCTGCACAATGATCTGCAGAACGAGCATTCGATCGTCGGCAACCTGCCGCTCGTGACCATGCTCGACCGCTACGGCACCGATGAACAGAAAGCGATGATCGAAGGCTCGATCACCGGAAAATACCGCATCACCTTCGGCCTCACCGAACCCGACCACGGCTCCGACGCGACGCATATGGAAACCAGGGCCGTGCAGGCGACGCGTGACAACGTCAAGGGCTGGATCATCAACGGCCAGAAGATGTGGACCACCGGCATGCATGTCGCAACCCATTGTGCGCTGTTCGCCCGGACATCAGGCAATGACGGCGACGCGCGCGGCATCACCTGCTTCCTGGTGCCGGCTAGAAGCGAGGGCGTGAAGGTCGAGGAGTATATGTGGACCTTCAACATGCCGACCGACCACCCGCGCGTCAGCTTCACGGATGTGTTTGTCGCTGAGGATGCACTGTTCGGCGAGATCGGCCGCGGACTGTCTCTGGCGCAATGTTTTGTGCACGAGAACCGGATTCGGCAGGCGGCGAGCTCGCTGGGCGCGGCCGTCTACTGCATCAACGAAAGCGTCAAATATGCGCGCGAGCGAAAGCCGTTCGGCAAGGCGCTGGCCGAGAACCAGGCGATCCAGTGGCCCTTGGTGGAGCTGGCGACGCAGGCCGAGATGCTCAGGCTATTAATCCGCAAAACCGCGTGGGAGATGGACCAACTCACACAGGCCCAGGTCGAACACACGCTGTCCGACCGCGTCTCGATGTGCAATTACTGGGCAAACCGCCTCTGCTGCGAGGCCGCCGACCGCGCCATGCAGGTGCATGGCGGCATGGGCTATTCGCGCCACAAGCCGTTCGAACATATCTACCGCCACCACCGCCGCTACCGCATCACCGAAGGCAGCGAGGAAATCCAGAAGCGGAAGGTGGCGGGATTCCTGTTCGGCTATATGGGGGCGGGGAAGCACTGAGGAGCAGAGCCAAGGAGAAGATCATGGAAGGCGGATGCACATGCCGGCATGTCCGCTACCGCCTGAACGGCAGGCCGATGATCGTGCATGCCTGCCATTGCACCTGGTGCCAGCGCGAGACCGGCACCGTGCATGCGCTCAACGCGATGTACGAGGCCGATAGGGTCGAGCATCTCGCGGCCGAGCCCGAGATCATCGTGACGCCATCGGCCAGCGGCAAGGGCCAGCGTATCGCACGGTGCCCGGTCTGCAAGGTCGCGGTGTGGAGCAATTATCCGGGATCAGGCCCGGCCGTGCGGTTCGTGCGCGTCGGCACCATGGACAATCCCAGCCAGTGCCCGCCTGACGTACATATCTTCACGTCCACCAAGCAGCCCTGGGTGATGCTGCCGCCGGGCGCGAAGGCAGTCGCGGAATTCTACGATATCAACGAGGTCTGGTCGGACGAAGCCAAGGAACGCAGGCGGGCGTTGCGCGAGCGGGCAAGGAAGTAGGGTGGGCAAAGGCGCGCTTGCGCCGTGCCCACCGTCTATCCAACTCACAACGACCGATGGTGGGCACGCTTCGCTTTGCCCACCCTACGAAGCTACTCCGTTCGCAGGGACGACATCGTTGATAGATCACGGATCAATTCACCTGCCGGTCCTTCCCCGCCCAATACGGCTCACGCAGATTCCGCCGCAGGATCTTCCCCGATGGATTGCGCGGCAGTGCCTCGATGAAGTCGACCGATTTCGGCGTCTTGAATCCGGCGATACGCTCGCGCGTAAAATTGATGATGTCGGTGGCATTCGCCTGCTTGCCCGGCTTCATCACCACGATTGCCTTCACTGCTTCGCCCCATTTGTCGTCGGGGATGCCGATCACCGCGGCTTCGGCGACATCAGGATGATCGCAGATCGCGCTCTCGACTTCGGCCGGGTAGATGTTCTCGCCGCCGGAGATGATCATGTCCTTGATGCGGTCGTGGATATAGAGGTAGCCGTCCTCGTCCATGTAACCGGCATCGCCGGTGCGCAGCCAGCCGTCGCTGCCGAGCGTCCTCGCGGTCGCCTCCGGCAGGTTCCAGTAGCCGACCATGTTGGAGCCCGAACGGGTCGCGATCTCGCCGACCTGGCGCGGCGGCAACCGGTTGCCGTCGGGATCGAGGATCGCAAGCTCGATGCCGGGCAGCGCCTTGCCGGCAGAGCGCATGCGCTCCAGCCCCTCGACATGATCCTCGGGCGGAAGGGCGACGATGGTGCCGGTCGTCTCGGTCATCCCATACAACTGCACGAAGCCGCACTTGAACACCTCGATGCACTCCTTCAGCAGCGCAGCGGGAATCGGCGAGGCGCCGTAGAGCATGTATTTCAGGCGCGAAAAATCCACCTGACGCGCGCGCGGCTGCCGCACCACGAACTGCATCGCCGCCGGCACCATGAACAGTTTGGTAATGCCGGATTGCTCGAAGAAATCCAGCACTTTGCTCGGATCGAACTCGCGGGCGATCACGCCCTTGGCGCCGTGATAGAGGCCCATCACGCCCCAGCCGGAGCCGCCGATGTGGAAGACCGGCATCGCCACCAGCGAGACGTCGTCGCTCGTCCATTTGTTCCATTCCGGCTTCTCGGCCTCGCTGCCGGCGTGCACCAGGTTGAGGAAGTTGGCGTGCGACAGCATCGCGCCCTTGGGCTTGCCCGTGGTGCCCGAGGTATAGAGCTGGATCGCGATATCCTTCGGGCTGATCGGCACCTTCGGATCGTCGCCGCTGGCCGCATCGCGCCAGGCCGTATAATCCTGCCATTCCGGCGCGCCGCCCTCGGCGGTGATCACGTGGCGCACGTCGGGCAGTTGCGCCTTGATGTTGCGAACCTGCGTGATGAACTCGGGCCCCACGAACAGCACCGGCGCCTTGCAGTCGCCGACGATGAAGGCGATCTCGGGACCGGCGAGGCGCCAGTTCACCGGCGCCATCACCACTTTGGCCTTCATCGCGCCCATCAGCAGTTCGAAATAGATGTCACTGTTCTTGCCGAGATAGGCGATCCGCTCGCCCGGCTTGACGCCGAGCGCGATCAGCGCGTTCGCAACACGGCTGGTCTTGATGTCGAACTCGGCAAAACTGGCCTGGCGGCCCTCGAACTCATAGGCGATCGCGTTGCCGCGCGTTCTGGCGCGTTCCCGCACCATGTCGACGAGGGTCGTCAATTGCTGCGAAGCGGACATGTCTCTCCCGTATCGTCTTGTTATCGTTGTGCGGAGTTTGGCGGTATCGCGCGACAAAGACAATACGGCTCCGTCGTCCCTGCCTCCGTGCGCAATCGCGCACTCGGCGCAGGGACCCATACGCCGCGGCCTATCGGTGAGACGATGGGGCTAGTTGCCTTCGTAACAACTTGCGCTGGTGGTTATGGGTCCCTGCGTTCGCAGGGACGACAAAAACTACCCCCTTGCAGCGCGGTCCTTCTCGTTCTGCGCCTTGATCGAGTCGCGCGCCTTGTTCCAGTCGTCGTCGCTCCAGTCGCGCAACTGATAGAAATTGCCGCCCATCGCGAGCGCCTGCGCGCCGTCCATGGCGATGGTCTCGCCGTTGATCCAGTCGCAACCGCCGGAGATCAGGAATACCGCGAGGTTCTGCAATTCCTCCATGGTGCCGACCCGGCCCATCGGGTTCTGCGCCCGCGTGCGCGCCCCGGCTTCGTCGCCCGGCTTGATGCGCTTGCTCATGCCTTCGGTCGGGATTTCGCCGGGCGCAATGGTGTTGAGGCGGATGCCGTACTTGCCCCATTCGACCGCGAGCGACATCGTCATGGCGTGGATCGCCGACTTGCTCATCGCCGACGGTACCACATAGGGCGAGCCGTTGCGCACCCAGGTCACCGTGATCGACACCACGTTGCCGCGTTGCTTGGCGGCGATCCAGCGCCGGCCGACCGCGTGGGTCATGTAAAACGTGCCATGCATCACGATATTGGCGACCGCGTCAAAGCCGCGCGGCGAGAGCTCTTCCGAGCGCGAGATGAAATTGCCGGCGGCATTGTTGATGAGATCGGTGAGGGGGCCCGAGGTCCAGATCTGTTCGATCATCTCGTCGACAGCCATCGCGTTGCGGATGTCGACGCCGTGGCTGACCACGCGCCCGCCATGCAGATCCATCAATTCGGTTGCGGTCTCGTCGCAGACGATCTTGCGGCGGCCGCAGATGTGGACCTCGGCTCCCAGTTGGAGAAACCGAGCGGCCATGGATTTGCCGAGGCCGGTGCCGCCTCCGGTCACCAGAATGCGTCGCCCGGCGAGAAGCTGATCGTTGAACATCGTTTCCACCCAAGGGGATTGTCTGTTAATTGGTCGATTGACTAAAACCGGACAACACCGTTCTGTAAAGCAGCAACTGAGGAGATTTTTCATGGAGCAGCGCGTCTCGATCTCGATTTCGGACGGCATTGCCGATGTCCGGTTGGTGCGGGCCGACAAGATGAACGCGCTCGATGCCGCGATGTTTGAGGCACTGGTGGCCGCGACCGAGCGGCTGGCCAATGAAAAGGGGCTCCGGGTGGTAGTATTGTCCGGGGAAGGGCGGGCTTTTTGCGCCGGTCTCGATATGGGACGCTTTCAGGCCATGAAGGAAAGTGGCGGTAACGGGATCGCCGGCGGCGAGAAGCGCGACCTCACTGCACGCACCCATGGCATCGCGAACTTTCCGCAAGCTGCGGTCTGGGGCTGGCGCCAGCTTCCGGTGCCGGTGATTGCCGCGATCCAGGGCGTGGCGTTCGGCGGCGGCTTCCAGCTCGCGCTCGGGGCCGACATGCGATTCCTCACGCCAGACGCGCGGATGTCGATCATGGAAATCAAATGGGGCCTGGTGCCCGACATGGCCGGCACGCCGATCCTCGCAAGCCTGGTCCGCGACGATATTCTGCGCGAACTCACCTATACCGGCCGCATCTTCTCCGCGCAGGAAGCCATGAGTTATGGCCTCGCGACGCGGATCTGCGACGATCCGCGCGCGGCAGCTTTCGAGGTCGCACGCGAAATCGCCGGCAAAAGCCCCGACGCGATCCGTGCTGCAAAGCGTATGCTGAACAAACTCTCCGTCGATCCGGCCCCGGCGCTGCTGGCCGAATCCGTCGAGCAGCAGAAGCTGCTCGGCAGCCCCAACCAGACCGAAGCCGTGCGCGCCAATATCGAAAAGCGCGCGCCGCGGTTTGTGGATGCGGGGTAATATCAGCCCCTCATCCTGAGGAGGCGCGAAAGCGCCGTCTCGAAGGATGTAGGCCCGTCTGTGGCCTCATGGTTCGAGGCGCGCGAAGACGCGCTCCTCACCATGAGGGTCAGTCAAACCCGACACCAGATCGGAAAGAGACAATGTCAGCCTCCCAACTATTCCAAGGCATCATCAGCGGCGAGCGCCGGCGCGACCACGGCGAGGTCGCCGAACGGACTGAGCGCATCGCCAGCGGGCTGCAAAAGCTCTGCGTCAAGCAGGGCGACAGCGTAGCCATGCTGATGCGCAACGACATCGCCTTCATCGAGGCGGCTTATGCGGCGATGCGGCTCGGCGCCTATGGCGTGCCGGTCAACTGGCACTTCAAGCCGGAGGAGATCAATTATGTGCTGAAGGATTCGGGCACATCCGTGCTGATCGCGCATGCCGACATGCTGCATCAGTTACGCGCGGCGATCCCGCAAGGCGTCACGGCGCTCAGCGTGCCGACCCCACCGGAGATTCTCAGTCATTACAAGATCAATCCGGATCATCTGACGACGCCCGACTTCGCGGTCGATTTCGAATCCTGGCTGAACCAACACCAGCGCTATGACGGGCCGGCGGTGCCGCAGCCGCAGAACATGATCTACACCTCCGGCACGACGGGCCATCCCAAGGGCGTGCGCCGCTTTGCGCCGACGCCGGAGCAAAGCGCCAACGCCGAGCGCATGCGCGCGCTGATCTACGGCCTCAAGCCAAGCGCCCGCGCGCTGTTGCCGGGGCCGCTGTATCATTCCGCGCCGAATTCGTTCGGCCTGCGCGCCGGCCGTCTCGGCGGGGCACTGGTAATCATGCCGCGCTTCGACGCGGAAGAATTTTTACGCGTGGTCGCGACCGAGAAGATCGACACCATCTTCATGGTGCCGACCATGTTCATCCGGCTGATGAAGCTGCCGGAGGAAGTGCGCAGGAAGTACGACATGTCGTCCTTGCGCCATGTCATCCATGCTGCCGCGCCCTGTCCGGCCGACGTCAAGCGCGCGATGATCGAGTGGTGGGGGCCGATCATCCACGAATTCTACGGCTCGACCGAGTCCGGCGCGGTTACCTTTGCGACGTCCGAGGACGCGTTGAAGAAGCCCGGCACCGTCGGCAAGATCGCGCAGGGTGCGGAATTGCGCTTCATCGGCGACGACGGCAGGGAACTGCCGCAGGGCGAGATCGGCGAAATCTACTCGCGCATCGCAGGCAATCCTGACTTCACCTATCACAACAAGCCGGAAAAGCGCACCGAGATCGATCGCGATGGGTTCATCACCTCGGGTGACGTCGGTTACATCGACGCGGACGGCTATGTCTTCATCTGCGATCGCAAGCGCGACATGGTGATTTCAGGCGGCGTCAATATCTATCCGGCCGAGATCGAGGCTGCGCTGCATGCGATTCCCGGCGTGCATGATTGCGCGGTGTTCGGCATTCCCGACGCCGAATTCGGCGAGGCGCTGATGGCTGTGGTGGAGCCGCAGCCGGCGGTGACGCTAGATCCGGCTTCCATCCGCAACCAGCTCAAGGTCGCGTTGGCCGACTACAAGGTGCCCAAACACATCGAAATCCAGTCCAACCTGCCGCGGGAAGATTCCGGCAAGATCTTCAAGCGCCGCCTGCGCGATCCCTACTGGGAGCGGGCAGGACGGAGGATTTAGCATCCTGTCGTCCCTGCGGAACGCAGGGACCCATAACCACAGGCCGTGGGGTTCGCAAAAGGACTCTCCCAGCGTGCCCTAAGAGAGGACACGGAGTATGGGTCCCCGCGTTCGCGGGGACGACGCAAGAGCAGAGACAATAGGCACCGCCTCCATCTTTATCTTGCACTGCGGCAAAAAAATTGCACACTCGGATGAGCCGGGCAGTTTGAGGTGGCCAGCCAATGTCTTCCCAGACCATGCCTTCCGAGATCGAAGTCCGGTCCAACCGCGGCGACGAGGCGCTGGCGTTGGAGGAGGATGCGCGGCTGCGGACCGACATTCGCCTGCTCGGGCGGATTCTCGGCGATACCGTCCGTGATCAGGAGGGCGCTGACGTCTTCGATCTGGTCGAACGTATCCGCCAGACCTCGATCCGGTTCCATCGCGACGAGGACAAGCTGGCGCGGCGGGAACTCGAGACCATCCTCGACAGCATGTCGATCAGCGATACCGTGCGGATCGTCCGCGCCTTCAGCTATTTTTCGCATCTCGCCAACATCGCCGAGGACCAAAACAACATCCGCCAGATGCGTGGCCGCGGTCCCGGCGGGCCGCGACCGAGCGCGCTGACCCAGACGCTCGCTCACGCAAAGACCGCCGGGATCAACGCGGCCGAGTTGCGCCGCTTCTTCAAGGGGGCCCAGGTCAGCCCGGTCCTGACGGCGCATCCCACGGAAGTCCGCCGCAAGAGCACGTTCGACCGCGAGATGGAGATCGCCGCGCTGCTCGACCGGCGCGAACGCGTCCAGCTTACGCCGGAGGAGGCCGAGGCTTGCGACGAGCAGTTGCGCCGCGCCGTACTGACGCTGTGGCAGACCAACCTGCTGCGCCGGACCAAACTGACCGTGCTCGATGAAGTCGCCAACGGCCTGTCATTCTACGACTACACCTTCCTGCACGAGGTGCCGCGGCTGCATTGCGCGCTGGAGGACCGGCTGAACCGGGAGGAGGGCGGCGCGCCCGGCGAGCTGGCGTCGTTCCTGACCGTGGGAAGCTGGATCGGCGGCGACCGCGACGGCAATCCCTTTGTCACTGCCGACGTCATGCGCGGCACGCTGCGCCTGCAGTCGAGCCGGCTGATGAACTTCTATCTGGAAGAGTTGCATGTCCTCGGCTCCGAACTATCGCTGGCCGCGCACCTCGCTGACGTCTCCGACGAATTGCGCGCGCTGGCCGAGCGGTCTCCGGATACGTCGCCGCACCGGAGCGGCGAACCGTATCGGCTGGCGGTGTCGGGCATCTATGCCCGCCTGACCGCGACTGCGCTGAGACTGGAGGTCGAGACGACGCGTCGTCCGGTCGGCGAGGCCGCGTCTTATGCGAGCGTGACGGAGTTCAAGGCCGATCTCGACGTTCTGGATCGATCGCTGATTGCGAACAATTCGGGCGTGATCGCGCGCGGTCGGTTGCGCTTGCTACGCCGTGCCGTGGATTGCTTCGGCTTTCATCTGGCCCGGCTCGACATCAGGCAGAATTCCGCGGTGCACGAGCGCACGGTCGCGGAACTGTTCGATGCCGCCATCCCCGGCATGTCCTATCTGGCACTGAATGAGGAGGCCCGCGTCCATCTGCTGCTGCGCGAGCTGCGCAGTGCAAGGCCGCTGAGCTCGGTGTTCGTCAAGTACAGCGAAGAAACACGCGGCGAACTCGCCATGTTCCGTGCCGCCGCCGAGGCCCATGCGCGCTTCGGCCCCGACGTGATCCACCAATGCATCATCTCCATGTGCAAGGGCATGTCGGACATGCTGGAGGTGGCGGTGCTGTTGAAGGAGGTCGGCCTCGTCAATCCTTCCGGCCGCAGCGCCATCAACATCGTGCCGCTGTTCGAAACCATCGAGGATTTGCAGGCTTCATCCGGCATCATGGATCGGATGCTGGCGTTGCACGATTACCGCCGGCTGGTCGACAGCCGCGGCGGCATCCAGGAAGTGATGCTCGGCTATTCCGACAGCAACAAGGACGGCGGCTTCGTCACTTCGGGCTGGGAGCTGTATAAGGCCGAAATCGAACTGGTCGACGTGTTCGAGCGTCACGGCGTGCGCTTGCGGCTGTTCCACGGCCGTGGCGGATCGGTCGGCCGCGGCGGCGGGCCGAGCTATGACGCCATCATCGCGCAGCCCGGCGGCGCGGTGAACGGACAGATCCGCATCACCGAGCAGGGAGAAATCATCTCCAGCAAATATTCCAATCCGGAAGTCGGCCGCAGCAATCTGGAAATCCTGGCCGCGGCGACGCTGGAGGCGAGCCTGCTGCATCCCCGGCAGAGCGCGCCGCGGAAAGAGTATCTCACGGCAATGGAGCAATTGTCGGCGCTGGCATTCAAGGCCTATCGCGGGCTGGTCTATGAGACCGAAGGCTTTGCCGATTATTTCTGGGGCTCCACCGTCATCACCGAAATCTCGACGCTCAACATCGGCAGCCGCCCGGCGTCGCGCAAGAAAACCCGCGAAATCGAGGACCTTCGCGCCATCCCCTGGGTGTTCAGTTGGGCGCAGTGCCGGCTGATGCTGCCGGGCTGGTACGGCTTCGGCTCCGCGGTCGAGAGCTGGATCGCGGAGCACCCGGAGCAGGGCATGGCCTTCCTGCAGGAACTCTACCGCGAATGGCCGTTCTTCCGCACGCTGCTGTCGAACATGGACATGGTGCTGGCCAAGAGCTCGATTGCGATCGCCTCGCGCTATGCCGAGCTGGTGCCTGACGTGGCCTTGCGCGAAAGCATCTTCGGGCGCATCCGGCGCGAGTGGCATGCCTCGATCGAGATGCTGCTCGACATCATGGGCCACGAGCGCCTCTTGCAGGGTAACCCGCTGCTGGAACGCTCAATCCGCAACCGCTTCCCCTATCTCGATCCGCTCAACCACGTGCAGGTCGAGCTACTGAAGGAGCATCGCTCGCATAGTCCGGACGAGCAGGTGCTGCGCGGGATTCAGCTTACCATCAACGGGATTTCGGCGGGGTTGAGGAATAGCGGGTGAGGGATTTTTTGATCACCGTCGTTCCGGGGCGCGCGCGAGCGCGAACCCCGAACCTCGAGATTCTCCGGTGCGCAATTGCGCACCGGAGTTCGACGCTTCGCGTCGCCCCGGAATGACAGCAGTTGCCTCTCACGGCTTCATCGCGCCTTGCACACTCGTATAGACCGCATAGAGCGATGACGAGCCGCAGATGTAGAGCCTGTTCCGCTGCTGGCCGCCGAAGCACAGGTTGGCGACGGTTTCCGGTATGTGGATCTTGCCGAGGAGATCGCCGTCAGGAGTGTAGCAGCGCACGCCGTCCTCATTCGGATCGCCCCAACCCACGGAGCACCAAAGGCGCCCCGCGGTGTCGCAGCGCAGCCCGTCGGTAATGCTGGGCTTGGGCATGTCCGCAAAGACCTTGCTGTTCGAAAGCTTTCCGGCCCCGAGATCGACGTCGAACACGCGGATATGCGACGGGTTATCCGGTCCGTCGGTGAAGCCGGTATCGCAGATATAGAGCTTCTTCTCGTCAGGTGAGAAGCAAAGGCCGTTCGGCTGCACGAAGTCATCGACCACCATCTTGATGTCGCCGGATTTCGGATCCACCCGGTAGACGTTTTTCTTTTCCTGCTCGGGCTCCGCCTTGATGCCCTCGTAATAGCCGCCGATTCCGTAGGCTGGGTCGCAGAACCAGATCGAGCCGTCGGCCGCCACGACCGCGTCGTTCGGCGAGTTCAGTTTCTTGCCGTTGTACTTGTCGGCGATGATGGTGATCGAGCCGTCGAGTTCGGTCCGGGTGACGCGGCGGCCGGAATGCTCGCAGGTGATCAGCCGTCCCTCGCGATCGATGGTGTTGCCGTTCGAGTTCATCGACGGCTGCCGATAGACGCTGAGATGGCCGTCGTCTTCCGAGAAGCGCATGATGCGATTGTTGGGAATGTCGGAGAACAGCACGTAACGCCCGGCTGCGAAATAAACCGGGCCTTCGGCCCAGCGGAATCCGGTCGCGACGCGCTCGACCGCCATGGTGCCGGCGAAGGCCGGAAAGCCTGTCGGCCCGAACGAAACCTTCGGTTTCTTCATCGATTCCAGGCGAGAGTCCGGATAGCGGGCGCCGGGAAGCGGGCCGAGCGGCAGGGGCGGCGTTGCCGTGGTTGGCGCGGCGGTCTGGCCCAGCGGCGCGACGGAGGCGGCAGATGCCGTCTTTATCGTCACGGCGGAAGCGGCAAGTGCTGCTGCGCCGGTCAGTATCTTGCGACGGTCAAAACCGCTGCCTTGTTGTTGGGAATCGGAAATGGTCAGCGAGGTTGTCATGATTTCCTCCCGTGTATTTTTGTTGGGAGGAAAAACATCGGCCCGCATTCCGGCATAAAGCGGGCGGGGCAATCAGAGTGGTGGTGCGGCGTAGCGGTTTTGTAGGGTGGGCAAAGCCAACGGGTCGCGCGAATGCGCGCCCGATGACAGGCTCCGCGTGCCCACCATTTTCGTATCCCGATAGATGGTGGGCACGGCGCGATGCGCCTTTG
This sequence comes from Bradyrhizobium sp. LMTR 3, assembly GCF_001693485.1. Classification (GTDB taxonomy): domain Bacteria; phylum Pseudomonadota; class Alphaproteobacteria; order Rhizobiales; family Xanthobacteraceae; genus Bradyrhizobium. The sequence goes on along the minus strand of NZ_MAXC01000007.1, from coordinate 164,714 downwards.
CCCACCCTACGGCTACGAGGAATCTTCAGATCGGATCCCAGGTGAAGATATCTGCGGAGCGGTCGAGCTTGTAGAACGATCCCGCAAGCGCCGGCATGCCGTGTTCGGCGATGGTTTGCGGCGTCCAGCCTTCGCTCCGCTGTACCGAGCGCAGCGGACGATTCTGGCTGAACAGGAAAATCTCGTTCATCCGCACGCCGAAGATCTGTCCGGTGACGTCCTTGGCGGCGTCGCTGAGCAGATAGGCGCACAGCGGCGCGATCTTCTCCGGTCCCATCTGCTGGATTTTCGCCACGCGCGCCTTCTCGGCCTCGGTCTCGGTCGGGATGGTGCCGATCATGCGGGTCCAGGCGAACGGCGAGACGCAGTTCGAGCGCACGTTGAAGCGGCCCATGTCGAGTGCGATCGACTTCGACAGGCCGACGATGCCGAGCTTGGCGGCGGCGTAGTTGGCCTGGCCGAAATTGCCAATCAGGCCCGAGGTCGAGGTGAAGTGCACGAAGGAACCGCTCTCCTGTTCGCGGTACAGCCGTGCCGCGGCGTGGCTGACGTAGAACGAGCCCATCAGGTGCACCTTGATGACGGCCTCGAAGGCTTCCACGCTCATTTTGTGGAAGATCATGTCGCGCAGAATGCCGGCATTGTTGACGACGCCGTCGAGCCGGCCGAAATGATCGGTCGCCGTCTTCACGATCTTGCTCGCCGGGATCGCTTCCGCCACCGACTCGAAATTGGCGACCGCAGTGCCGCCGCGCTTCTTGATCTCCTCGACCACCTCCTCGGCGGGAGCTGCGCTCGAACCAGCGCCGTCGGCGGCGCCACCGGGATCGTTGACGACGACTTTGGCGCCTTCCGCGGCGCAGAGCAGCGCGATCTCGCGGCCAATGCCGCGGCCGGCGCCGGTGACGATGACGACTTTGTCTTGCAGTGATTTTGTCATGATGCTTTCCGTCCTGTTTTAGCGGCCGAAGCAGAACCCTACTCGTCATGCGCGGGCTTGACCCGCGCATCCATCCTTCTTCAGAAGAAGATGGATTGCCCGGTCAAGCCCGGCAATGACGGATTGAGGGCTCCGCTCGGGCTCGCATTCCTAGCGTTCGTTCGTAAAGATGATCGTGCCACTCGCCGCGAACATGCCGCCGACGCCGTGGCAGACCGAGATCTTCGCGTCCTTGACCTGCGCCGGCGCGATGCCGCGCATTTGCCGCACACTCTCCTGCAGCGCGTACATGCCGTACATGCCGGAATGCATGTAGCTCAATCCGCCGCCATTGGTGTTGAGCGGCAGCTTGCCGCCGGGGCGAGTATTGCCGTCGGCGATGAACTTGCCGGTCTCTTCGTGCGGCATGAAGCCGAGATCGCCGAGGCCGTAGAGCGGCAGATGCGCGAAGGCATCGTAGATCATCAAATGATCGACGTCCTTGTGGGTGATGCCGGCCTCCTTGAAGGCGGTGGGGCCTGCGACCTTGAAGGCGCGCGAGGAGTTGAACGTCTCCATCTGGCTGACCATCGGCGTTTCCACGCTCTCGCCGGTGCCGAGGATGTAGACCGGCTTTCTCGGAAAGTCCTTGGCGCGGTCGGCCGAGGTCAGGATCAGCGCACCGCCGCCATCGGTGACGAGGCAGCACTGCAGCAGGCGGAACGGGTAGGCGATCATCCGCGAGTTCAACACGTCCGCAACCGTGATCGGGTCCTTCATGGTCGCGCGCGGATTCTTTGCGGCCCATTCGCGCTGCACGACGGCGACCATGGCGATCTGCTCATGGGTGATGCCGTAGGTCTTCATGTAGCGCAGCACCGGAATCGGGAACATGCTGGGCGGCCCGTAGACGCCGAACGGCGCCTCGAACTGGCCCTGCAGGCTGTCGGCGGGGATCGAGCGCGGCAATTTGCCGATCATCGATTTTCCGCTTTCGGCGTGGGTAATCAGCACGGTCTTGCACAGGCCGGCCTCGATCGCTGCCGCCGCATGGCGGACGTGCAGCATGAACGAGCAGCCGCCGACGGAAGTGCCGTCCACCCAGGTCGGCGTGATGCCGAGGTAATGGGCGATCTGCTGCGGAGTTTCCACGGCGGTCGCGATACCATCGATGTCGGACAGCTTGAGCCCGGCATCGGCGATAGCATTGAGCGCCGCATCCGCGTGGAGCTGGATCTGCGACATGTTCGGGATGATGCCGAGTTCGGTGGTCTCGGCAGCACCGACGACGGCAACTTGATTCCTGCGCATGGTGCCTAACCCTTCGCCGGACGGAACATGGGAAGGGTGATCTTGTCGTCGAGCTTTTCGAACGCGACCTCGAGCTTCATGTCGAGCTCCAGCGCCTCCGGCGTCTGCGGACAATCGATGATATTGCTCATCATGCGCGGGCCTTCGTCGAGCTCGACCACGGCGATCGCGTAAGGCGGGGTGAAGCCGGGCGCTGCCGGGCGGTGGTTGATGACATAACTGTAGAGCTTGCCCTTGCCGCTGGCCTTGAAGACGGAAACCTTGCGCGAGCCGCAGGACGGGCAGAACGGGCGCGGCGGGAAATAGACATTGGCGCAGGCATCGCAGCGCTGCAGGCGCAGTTCGCCGGCCTGCGTGCCGTCCCAGAAATACTGGGTCTCCGGGGTCGGTTTTGGTTTGGCGCGCGCGGGCTCGGCCATAGCGGCAGTTTCTCCTTGGGGAAGTCGGGCGTTACCCGCTTGTTGCGGTCTTGATGCGACATTTGTCTATTGCCCGTCAACGGCCCGAGCGGCGACGGAGATGCATGGCCGCATTCCCGCGCCCGAGAGCGCTTGTATGCCAGCGTGTCTCGGGCAATAGTCCGCGCCACGGCAAATCGCCGATGCACCGTTCGACATCGGGTTCGCTTCGGACCACGAGTGACGCCACAGGAATGAACGAGAGAGCCATGCCTGACCATCCGACGCTTGCCAGTCTCGCTGCCGATCTCGATGCCGGACGCACCACCGCGCGCAAACTGGTCGAGGAATGCCTCGCCAGGATTGCCGATCCCGCCGGCGAGGGCGCACGGGCCTTTATTCACGTCGACAAGGACGCAGCGATCGCCGCAGCCGACGCGATGGATCATCTGCGCAAAGCGGGCGCCGCGCCATCGCCCTATGCCGGCATTCCCGTCTCGATCAAGGATCTCTACGACATCAAGGGACAGGTGACCCGCGCCGGCTCCCGCGCGCTGGAAGATTCTGCGCCGGCAGACGCCGATGCGCCCGTGGTGGCGCGGCTGCGCCGGGCCGGCTTCATCGTGATCGGCCGCACCAACATGACCGAGTTCGCCTATTCCGGCATCGGCATCAATCCGCATTACGGCACGCCGAAGAGCGTCTGGAACCGCAGCGTCGGCCATGTGCCCGGCGGCTCGTCCTCGGGCGCGGCGGTCTCGATCGCCGACCGCATGGCGTATGGCGCGCTCGGCACCGATACCGGCGGCTCCTGCCGGATTCCGGCGGCCTATAACGGCATCGTCGGCTACAAGCCGACACAGGCGCGCGTGCCGCTCGACGGCGGCGTGCCGCTGTCCTCCTCGCTCGACAGCTTTGGGCCGCTGGCGCGTAGCGTAGCTTGCTGTGCGGTGCTGGATGCCGTGCTCGCGGATGAAGCCGTGCAGCCGTTGCAGCCGCGCACCATCAAGGGCATGCGGCTTGCGGTGCCGACCACGATCGCGCTCGACGACCTCGACGAGGAGGTCGCCAGAACCTTCGAGCGCGCGCTGGCGACGCTGTCGCGCCACGGCGCGTTGATCGAGCGCATCGAGGTGCCGGAATTTCACGACGTCGGCGTCATGAACAGCAAGGGCGGTTTTGCCGCCGCCGAAAGCTACGCCTGGCACCGCTACCTGCTCACCGGCAAAGGCGACGTCTACGACCCTCGCGTCCGCGTCCGCATCCTGCGCGGCGAGGGCATCAGCGCGGCGGACTATATCGACATCCTCAAGGCGCGCCGCTCGTTCATTGCGCGGACCGAACAGCGCATCGCGCCGTATGACGCGCTGGTGCTGCCGACCACCGCGAATACGCCGCCTGTTATCGCCGACCTCGCCGACGACCAGGCCTTCGCGACGCAGAATCTGCGCGCCTTGCGCAATTGCACCCTGATCAACATGCTCGATGGCTGCGCGATCTCGCTGCCGGCGCATCGCGAGGGCGAGGTGCCGGTCGGGCTGATGCTCGCAGCCGCCGGCGGATCGGACCGCCGCGTCTTCGAACTCGCCGCCGGAATGGAGGATGTCATCCGTGTTTGATCTGACCTTCAACGTCGACGACAAGGGTATGCTGACGCCGCTGACGCTCGCGATCGACCAGGCTGTGATCGCAGGCTGGACCGGGCGCGATCCGGTCGCGCGCGACAAGCATATCGTCGAACTGGAAGCGCTCGGCATCGCGCGACCCGCGACGACGCCGATCTATTATCGCTGCTCGGCGCGGCGGATTACCCAGGACGACCGTATCGAGGTAACGGGCAGCGATTCCAGCGGCGAGGTCGAGTTCGTGCTGATCGGCTGGCAGGGCCGCATCTTTGTCGGCTGCGGCTCCGACCATACCGACCGCAAGGTGGAAAGCTACAGCGTCACCGTCTCAAAACAGATGTGCGACAAGCCGGTGGCCTCGGTGCTGTGGGAACTGGAGGAGGTCATCGGTCACTGGGACAAGTTGATCCTGCGTTCCTGGGCCATCATCGGCGGCGCGCGGGTGCTCTACCAGGAGGGCACATTGGATGCGATGCTGCCAGTCAAGGATCTGATCGAGCGCGGTTTTGACGGCAAAGGCCTGCCCGACGGCTGCGCCATGTTCGGCGGCACGTTTGCGGCAAAGGGCGGCATCCGCCCGGCTGATCGCTTCGAGTTCGAACTGGAGGATCCCGTGCTGAAGCGGAAGATCAGCCACGGCTATGACGTGACCGCGCTGCCGGTGTTGGGGTGACGCCTCCAATTGCCGTCATTGCGAGGAGCGATAGCGACGAAGCAATCCATCTATCCCCGAGTTGAGGCGTGGATTGCTTCGCTACGCTCGCAATGACGGGGATGGAACTCGTCGGAAATCGGGTGGTTTTGTCGTGGGCTGACTGCGAGACTAGCCGCCATGAAAGCAACCGCGAAAATCCTCCACCATCCTGCTCCCGACATCGCCACCCGCGTCGATGCCATCGATTGGACGCAGGTAACCGCCGACCTCGACGCGCAGGGCTGCGCCGTGCTGAAGGGATTGTTGTCGCCGGACGAATGCAACGCCCTCGCTGCGCTCTATCCCGACGACAGGAATTTCCGCAGCCGCATCGTGATGGGGAGCCACGGATTCGGCCGAGGCGAATACAAGTATTTCGCCTATCCGCTGCCCGAACTGATCGCGCAGTTGCGGCCCGCGCTCTATGTACGGCTTTATGGCATCGCCAATCGCTGGAATGAAACGATGGGGATCGACATCCGCTATCCCGACAAGCATGCAGCGTTCCTGAAACGCTGCCACGACGCCGGGCAGACGCGGCCGACGCCGCTGCTGCTGCAATATGGCGAGGGCGACTACAATTGCCTGCATCAGGACCTCTATGGCGAGCACGTGTTCCCGCTGCAGGTCGCGATCCTGCTGTCGGAACCCGGGCGCGATTTCACTGGCGGCGAATTCGTGCTGACGGAGCAGCGGCCGCGGATGCAGTCGCGGCCCGAGGTGGTACCGCTGAGGCAGGGCGATGCGGTGGCCTTTGCTGTGCATCATCGGCCGGTGCAGGGGACGCGTGGGCCCTATCGCGTTAACCTGCGCCATGGCGTCAGCCGGATACGGTCCGGCCATCGCCATACCGTCGGGGTGATCTTTCACGACGCCAAGTGAGTACTGATAGAATTGACTGCGGATTTGTTCGAGGCCGTGCCGGACGTGCGCCCATCGCGCGAAGCGATGGCGGACGGCGCGGTATTGCTGCGCGGATATGCGAAGCCCTTCGAAAACGAAGTGGTCGCGGCGTTGCGCGAGATCATCGCGCGAGCGCCATTCCGTCGTATGTTTACGCCTGGTGGTCACCAGATGTCGGTCGCGATGACCAATTGCGGCGGTGTCGGTTGGGTGACCGACCGCAGCGGCTATCGGTACGACAGCATTGATCCGGATTCCGGCCAGCCCTGGCCGGAGATGCCGCGGGCCTTTCGCGCAATTGCGGAGCAGGCGGCCGCCGAGGCTGGCTTTGCCGGCTTCGCGCCCGACGCCTGCCTGATCAACCGCTACGCGCCCGGCGCACGGATGTCGCTCCATCAGGACAAGGACGAGCAGGATTTCGCCGCGCCGATCGTGTCCGTGTCGCTCGGTCTGTCTGCAATCTTCCTGTTCGGCGGCCCGAAGCGCGCCGACAAACCGAAGCGCTACCGGCTCGAGCATGGCGACATCGTGGTCTGGGGCGGACCGTCGCGGCTGTTCTTCCACGGCGTGGCCCCGCTGGCCGACGGCGAGCACGCCCTGATGGGCCGCCAGCGCATCAATCTCACTTTCCGCAAGGCGCGCTGATCTTCCTTCTCCCCTTGTGGGAGAAGGTGGATCGCTGACGCGAAGCGGCAGCGAGACGGATGAGGGGTCTGTCTCCGCGGATAGAACCCCTCATCCGCCTTCGCTTGCGCGAAGGCACCTTCTCCCACAAGGGGAGAAGGGAAGAGACGTTCCATCGACCGTTTTCATCGTCTATGCTCTTTCCGCCGGGGGGCGACATGAGCATGACAGAAGCAATATCCGAAACCACCACCACCGCCAATCGAACCGGCGTCTACCTCGCCGTGCTCCAGCTCGTGTTCACGCTGGGCTGGACCACTTACGTCATCTATTTGCCAAAACTGTGCGCCGATGTCGGCATCGCGCCATCAGCCGTGATCCTGATCCTGATGCTGGATCAGGCAATCTTCACCATCACCGACACCGCGATGGGGATTGCCGCCGACAGGATCGCACCCTTCGTCGGCAAGCTCGGCGTGTTCGTCGCTGTCCTGACAGCAATCTCCTGCACGGCGTTTGTCGCGCTGCCGTTCGTGGCGGGTACGGGGCCGGGCGCGCAGGTCTGGTTCATCGCCCTGATCCTGGTCTGGGTCGTGACGTCATCGGCCCTGCGCGCGCCACCGCTGACATTGCTCGGTAAGTACGCCGCGCGGCCGGTGATCCCGTTTTTGTCGGCGCTGACGATGCTCGGCTACGGCTTGGCGGGCGCTGTCTCGCCCTATCTCGGCGTGGTGCTGCGCAATCACGACCCGCGGCTGCCCTTCGTGATCTCGGGCGTGGTACTGCTGCTCACGACGTTCGCGCTCTCGAGGGTCGAGCGTGATCTGGCGCATGCACCTCGCGCCGCAAAACAACCGGTTGCACCTGCAAAACCGCTTGGCCCGATACCGACGTTCTTCATCGCTTCGATGCTGATCCTCTCGCTCGGCTATCAACTGCATTTTTCCATCAACAGCACGCCGTTCTTCCTGCGGTTTGCCAAGCCGGACGAATTGCCATGGCTGATGCCGGTGTTCTGGATCGGCTTCAATATCGCGATGTTTCCGGCGAGCGTCGTGGTCAAGCATCGCGGCGGGCTGATCGTGATGGGCGCCGCCGGCCTGCTCGGCGCGCTGGCCGTGTTCGGCGCGGAGATGGCCGGCAATCTCAACCTGCTGATCGCGGCGCAGTTCGTCGCCGGCGCGGCGTGGGGCTGCATGCTGATGGCCGCAGTTTCGGCGGCGCTGGCGATCGGGGAGACCGGCGCCGAGGGCAAGGTGGTGGGGCTGGTATTTTCCGCGCTGGCGCTTGCAACCTTTGCGCGGATGGCCGCGGTGGCCGGCGGCCTGCAAAAGCTGCCGGAATACGCGCAGTTGTTGCACTGGGCGCCGGTGGCGTGCTGGTCGGTTGCTGGAGCGGGGTTGCTGGTGATTGCGGCGTCGCGGATGCAGCGGAGTTTGGCGACGCGGGTCTAGCTCTCTCCGCCGTCATTCCGGGGCGGTCCGCAGGACCGAACCCGGAATCTCGAGGTTCCGGATTCGATGCTTCGCATCGCTCCGGAACGACGTGCCTTAAGCTACGGTTTCGGCGGATGGATGAACGCCCACGGGCTCACTTCCGAATCCGTCGGCACCTCCACCGAAATCACGGACGGCCCGCCATCGGCCAGCGCCTTCTCCAGCGCGGGCCGGAACTGATCGGGCGAAGTTACCCGCGCAGCCCCCGCGCCGAAGGATTCGGCCAGCTTCACGAAATCCGGATTGACCAGGTCGGACGCCACCACGCGTCCGTCGAAATGCTGGCGCTGGTCGCGCCGCACATTGCCATAGGCGTTGTTGTTGAACACCAGCGTGACCACGCCGATCTTGAACTGCACGGCAGTCGATAGTTCCTGCACGCCAAACATGAACCCGCCGTCGCCCGTGATCGCGACCACCGGGCGGTCCGGGTTGGCGACCTTGGCGCCGAGCGCGGTGGGGAAGCCGGAGCCGAGCGTGCCCTGATAGCCCGAAGTGATAAAAGTGCGCGGCTCGTAGACCGGAAAGCCGTACCAGGAGGCGAAGCCGACCTGCGAGAGTTCATCAGTGACAATCGCATTGGCCGGCAGTACCTCGCGCAGAATGTTCAGATAGGCCATTTGCGGCTGAACCTTCTGGATCTCCTGATGCGCCGCTGCGGTGGCTTCGCGGATTTCGGCGCGCCGGCCGCTGGTCCTGCCACAGCCAGCCTTCTTCACAGCCGCCACGAGATCGGCCGTGCCAGCTTTCGCGTCCGCGACCACGGCGGCGTCGGATGCAAGCCGGCGCATCTCGGCCGGATCGATATCGATGCGAACGGATTTTAGTCCCTTCGGCTGGTACGGCCAGCGAAATCCCGAAGCCGGCAGCTCCATGCGCGTGCCGATCCCGATAATCAGATCGGTGTTCGGCCATAGCTTGTAGGCCGCCGCCATGGTCAGGCCGAGTTCGTGCGCGTTGGAGACGATGCCGCGGCCGCTGCGGAACGCTACGACAGGCGCATCGATCATTTCGGCCAGTTCGAGAATTTCCTCGCGCGCATGGATTGCGCCGCTGCCGACGAAGATCATCGGCCGCTTCGCATCCTTGATCAGCGCAGCCGCCGCCTTGATGCGATCGGGATCGGGCTGCGGCGCCGGGAACGGATCGAACATGGATGAGGTGCCGACCTGCGCGCGCTGCGTGAAAACATCCCACGGCATTTCCAGCGACACCGGACCGCGGCGGCCTGACATCATCTCTTGAAAAGCGCGCGACACGGCTGCCGGCGCCGCATCGGGATATTCGATGCGCTCGGCCCATTTCACGAAGGTGCGCAGCGTTGCGAGCTGGTCCGGCATCTCGTGCAGATGGCCGCGGCCCTTGCCGAGAAACGCCGTCGGCACCTGTCCGGTCAGGCACAGCACCGGCTCGTTGCAGCCGAACGCAGTGAGCAGCGCCGCACTGGCATTGAGTACGCCCGGACCGGGCACCACGCTGAACACGCCCGGCTTGCCCGATGAACGCGCATAACCAAAGGCCATGTAGCCGCAGGCTTGTTCATGCCGCGCGCCGATCACCTTCAACTGCGCCTGATGGAAAGCGTCGAACAATCCGTAGATCTGCGCGCCGGGCAGGCCGAACACGGTGTCGACGCCATGCGCGACGAGGCCGTTGACGATCGCTTCGCCGCCGGAAGTTGATTTCATCGTTCTGTCCACTCGCTCACGGGATTTTTCAGGCTTCGTCGATGACGCCGTTTTTGAGCACACCGATACCCTCGGCCGCAACCTCGATGACGTCGCCAGGCTTCAGATAGCGCGGCGGGTCGAACCGCGCGCCAGCGCCGGTCGGCGTACCCGTCACGATGACGTCGCCGGGCACCAGCGTGGTGAAGGTCGAGAGATAGTTGATCAGGTAGCGGAAGCCGAAGATCAACCGGCCGGTCCGGTCATCCTGTCGCGTCTCGTCATTGACCTTCGTGGTGAGGCGGATGTCCGCAATCTGGCTTTCATCGGTGTAGGGCACGAGCCAGGGGCCGAGGCTGCCGGTGGAATCGAAATTCTTGCCCTGGGTGACGTTGAACTTGGCGTGCCGCACCCAATCGCGGATGGTGCCCTCGTTGCAGAGCGTGATGGCCGCGATGTGGTCGAGCGCGTCGCTCTCCTTGATGTGCCGTCCGGCCTTGCCGATCACAAGCACCAGTTCGCCCTCGTAATCGAGTTGCGCCGAGGCGCGCGGGCGGACCAGCGGTGCGTTGTGGCCGACAAAGGAGCGCGGTGTCCGCATGAACATGCTCGGATATTTCGGCGCGTCCTGGCCGTCCTTGTATTCGGCGTTGCGGTCGGGATAGTTCACGCCGATGCAGATGATCTTTTCCGGTGCGGGGATCGGCGGCTGCCAACTGATCGCATCGAGCGCATGATCCGGCACGCGCCGCGCCGCGTCCTCGGCGAGTTTCATCAGCGCGCCGGCGGCGATGACTTCGCGCAGCGTCGGGTATTCCGTTCCGAACCGGTCGGAGAGATCGACGATGCCGGCATCGGTCACGGCGCCGTATTTCTGCGCGCCGTTGACGGTGAAAGTGGCGAGGCGGGGAGGAGCCATCTTCTGTTCCGTCAATCCGCGATCAAGACGTCGGCGACAAAGAGCGGATCGCGAACCTCTTGCCCCGTGAAGGGCGAACCCTCCTCGAACCAGGAGCGCGGCGCCGGTGCGCCCCACAGCGTTTGCCGGCGCGGGTCCTTTAGCGACCAGCGCAGCGGCTCGTGGTCGTGGTCTCCCGTGAAGTAGTCGCTGGTGTAGAGTTCGAGCCGGTGGCCGTCCGGGTCCCGGACATAGAGGAAGAATGCATTCGAGATGCCGTGGCGGCCCGGGCCGCGCTCGATGTTCTTCAGATATCCGCTTGAAGCCATCACGTCGCAGAGATGCAGGACGTTCATCGCCGTCGGCACCCAATAGGCAAAATGGTGCAGGCGAGGACCGCGGCCGTTGGTGATGGCGAAGTCATGGACGTTGCCCTTGCGATGCATCCAGGCCGCCGCGATCCGCCCGTTCGGGCCGTCTTCCTCGCCGTATTCGGTCAGCCGGAAGCCGAGCCGCGCATAGAAGTCGATGGTGCCCTGAACCTCGGGTGCGAAGACGTTGAAATGATCCAGCCGCTGCGGATGGCAGCCTTTGTAGAGATCGTAGCGCCGCAGCAGATGCGGGCGCTTGTCCATCGACGCATAGAGCTCGAGTTGGAAGCCGGCGGGATCGCTGAACTGCAGGGTGCGGCCCTGGAACGGCTGATCGGCGAAGGCGTAGGCGATGCCGTTCTCGGAAAAGAAGGTCGCGGCCTTGTCGAGATCGCCGTCATTGCCGACCTTGAAGCCGAGCCGATTGCAGGCCGCGGCCTGTGCCTTCCGCAGTACCAGCGAGTGATGCTGATGCTCCTCGCTGCCGCGCAAGTAAACCGCCTTGTCGTCGGCGTCCTCGACATGCAGGCCGACGGTGGTCTCGTAGAAGGCACGGCTCTTGCCGAGGTCGGTGACGTCGAGCACGGCATGGCTGCAGCGGATGATGTTGAACGGCGGGGTGAATGTGTGAGTAGGCACCGGCATGGGCGTTCCCTTGGTTGGTTCGTCATTCCGGGGCAGCCCGCAGGGCTGAACCCGGAATCTCGAGGTTCCGGGTTCGATGCTTCGCATCGCCCCGGAACGACGGTGCGTTCTAGATTCCCAGTCTCTGAATCTTATGCGTCCCGCGGGCGAGCGAGACGTGCTTGGTTTCCATATAGAAATCGAACGAGTAGTCGCCGCCGTCGCGGCCGATGCCTGAAGCTTTCATGCCGCCGAACGGCGTCGGCAGATGGCGGACGTTTTCGGAATTGAGCCAGATCATGCCGGCCTCCAGCGCGTCCGCGACGCGCAGCGCGCGCCCCATATCGCCGGTCCAGACATAGCCGGTCAGGCCATACTGCACGCCATTGGCGATCTCGATGGCGTCCTTCTCGTCCCTGAACGGGATCACGGTCAGGAACGGGCCGAACACTTCCTCCTGCGCCACCCGCATCTTTGAGTGCGCACCGGTGACGAGGGTCGGCTGCACGTAATGCCCGCCGCCGGGGCCGTCATGCGGCCTGCCGCCCACCGCGATGGTGGCGCCGTCCTTCCTGGCGATGTCAAAATAGCTGCAGACTTTTGCAAGATGCCGCTCATGGATCAGGGGGCCGATCTCGGTGGCGGGGTCGAGCGGATGGCCGACCTTCAGTGCCTTGACCCGGGCGGTGAGTTTGTCGACGAATTTTTCGGCAATGCTCTCCTGAACCAGCAGCCGGCTCGACGAGGTGCAGCGCTCGCCGTTGAGCGAGTAGATCATGAAGACCACCGCATCGAGCGCGCGTTCGAGATCGGCGTCGTCGAACACGATCACGGGGTTCTTGCCCCCGAGCTCGAAATGCACGCGCTTCAGGGTAGGGGCGCCCTGCGCCATGATCGCGGAACCGGTCGAGCTCTCGCCGACGAAACCGATCGCCTTGATGGCGTGATGCTCGGTCAGCGCCTTGCCCGCTTCCTCACCCATGCCGTGGACCGTGTTGAGCACGCCGTCCGGCAAGCCGGCCTGTTTCGCAAGCTTCGCCAGCAGGTCCGCCGTAACCGGTGACCATTCGGCCGGCTTGTGCACGACGGTGCAGCCGGCAGCCAGCGCCGGCGCGATCTTCCAGGTCGACAGCATGAATGGTGTGTTCCACGGCGTGATCACGCCGACCGGGCCGATCGGCACCCGGGTCGAGATGTTCCAGTGCTCCTCGCTGGGTGTGTTGAGGCCGTCCCGGGCTTCGCCGCACTTGTCGGCGAAGAAACGGAAGTTTTCCGCCGCCCGGATCGCGGCCTTGGCCATGAAGCGGTGGGCCTGGCCGGTGTCGATGCATTCCAGCACCGCGATATCATCGGCGTTGTCCTCGATAGCGTCGGCCACGCGATGCAGCAATTTTTTCCGCGCGGCGGCGGGCATGTCGCGCCAGGATTTGAAGGCCGTTGCGGCGGCGGTTGCGGCGCGGTCGATGTCTTCGGCGTTGCCGCGCGCGACCGATGCCAGCACTGCGCCATCAACCGGGGACTTCGTCTCAAATGTCTGGCCGGAGACCGACGGCACGGTCTTGCCGTCGATCATATGCCCGATGCCTTCGCTCTTCAGCTTGGCGAGCAGGGGAGCCACACGGTCGCGATTGGCCTGAAACCCGTCCTTGGGTGTCACCTTATCCATTGATAGCCTCCACTTTCAGAGCTTCGTGGATGTTGTTGCGCTTCCAGCTTGTTTCCTTGTCGTTGATCTGCATGTCGAACGACAGCGCGAACTTTTCGCTCGCAAACACCGGATCAAGGTAGGCCGACAACGCCTTGAAAATATGTTCGCCGGCCTTCTTGCGGGTGGCGAGGTCGCGGCCCTCGCCAAGCCGCAATACCATGTCGAGAAAGCCGTAAGCTTGGCGGCGGTCCGCGATCGCATAGTGCTCGCATCTGATCGCGCGGACGCGAATACCGCCGAGCGGGAAGATGCCGGTCTCGACCGCCGCTTGGCGGACGAGTTCCACGACCGCGCCCATGTCGACGCGCCCATCGAGATTGGCTGAATATTCAATCGTGAAGTGCGGCATGTTCCGATGGCTCCTGTCGTCTTAAAGCATCAGGCGAAGTAGCAACTCACCGAACCGTAAGGTCCATAATCCGCCTGGATCGTGTCGCCTTTGCGGGTTTCGATCGGTCGGATGAACGAGCCCGCCAGCACCACTTGGCCGGCTTCGAGCGCTAACCCATTCGGCGCGATCTTGTTGGCAAGCCACGCCACTGACGTCGCGGGATGATTGAGGACTCCGGCCGCAAGCCCGGTCTCTTCAAGCTGACCGTTGCGGAAACAGAGCGCGCCGATCCAGCGCAGGTCGGTGTCCATTGGCCGGATCGGCCGGCCGCCGAGCACGATGCCGGCATTCGCGGCGTTGTCGGCGATGGTGTCGAAAATCTTCCTGCTAGCCTTGGTCTGCGGATCGATCCGCTCGACCCGCGTATCCAGAATCTCCAGCGCCGGCACCACGAAGTCGGTGGCGTTGAGCACGTCGAACATCGTGCAGTCCGGTCCAGCCAACCGCGACTTCATCACGAAGGCGAGTTCGGCCTCGATGCGGGTGGCGATGAAACGATCTGACGGTACAAGCCCGCCGTCGGCAAAGAACATGTCATCGAGCAGGATGCCGGAGTCAGGCTCGTCAATATTGAGCGCGCTCTGCATTGCCTTCGAGGTCAGGCCGATCTTGTGGCCCTTCACGGTGCGCCCCTGCGCGACCTTCATCTCGACCCATGCTTTTTGAATAGCGTAGGCATCCTCGATCGTTATGCCGGGATGTTCAAGCGAAAGCTGCCGGATCTGTTTGCGGGTCTTTTCGGCGGCATCGAGCCGCTTGGCGGCGCTTCGGATATCGTCTCTGGAAAGGGCCATGGGGCGTCCGGCTCGATCAGCAAAAGCGGGTGCTGAAATTTGTTTAACATGTTAAGTTATCTTGCGCAAACTGATTTGATGCTTGTTGCGCCGCAAAACTCTATCCTTGCCGGAATCGAGGATTCCCGATGGGCGGGCCACTGAAGATGTCAGGCAAGAAATCGCCGAACGGATCGCGTTCGGACCAGGAGGGAACGGCGGAGGCACGCCGCGCGCCGATGCGCGAATTCTCGCGCTCGCTGCCGATGTCGCTACTGCGCGCGCGCGAAGCCGTGATGCGCCAGTTCCGTCCGTCCCTGCGCAATCATGGGCTGACCGAGCAGCAATGGCGGATCCTGCGCGCGCTGACGGCGGTAGATACCATCGAGGTGACGGAGCTGGCACGCGTCGCCTTCCTGCTGGGGCCGAGCCTGTCGCGAATCCTGCGCGATCTCGAAGCGCGCGATCTGATCGAACGCCGCACGGCCAAGGCTGATCTTCGCCGCGGCGAGGTGTCGATCTCGTCCAAGGGGCTGAAGCTGATCGAGGCCGTCGCGCCGACCTCGGAAGCGATCTACGCCGAGATCACGCATCGTTTTGGCGCACGCAAGCTCGCCGAATTGCAGGACATGCTGGGCGAACTCGAGCGCAGCCTTGCCGCGATGGAGGTAGCGGGTGAGGGCGAGGTCGAAGCAGACGAGTAAGCGCAAATTTGCATGATGCTACTGGCCCGATGCATAGCGGCCGGCAAATGATTGCAATCATTTGTCAAACGCGACTGAGGCGGTAGACACGTGCGCGATTTTTCGTTCAAAGTGCCGGCCAAGCCGGTCATCAAAACCGGTGCGGGAGTCACGTGGGTAGCTGTTCGAACTCAGGCTCTCCCGTGCAAGGACAGGGCTGAAATCCGGACATGGTCACAATAAAAGTCAACAATCTGATCGACTTCGTCGCAGAGGTTTTTTCGCATTCGGAATCCTCGCCCGAGGAAGCAAGGCGGATCGCCACTTATCTCACGACAGCCAATCTGACTGGCCATGACAGCCACGGCGTGATCCGGGTTCCGGTCTATATCCGCTGGAAGAAGACAGGCAACGTCGTTCCCAACCAGACGCCCGAGATCGTCGTCGACACCCCGTCGCTCGCGGTGGTCGATGGCAAGTTTGGTTATGGCCAGACCGCAACGCCATTCGCTGTGCGGACCGGTATCGAGAAGTGCAAGAAGGCGGGACTGTCAGCCATCGCGCTCCGCAATGCCGGCCACATCGGCCGCGTCGGCGACTGGGCGGAAATGGCCGCCGCCGAAGGGCTGGTGTCGGTGCATTTCGTCAATGCCGCCGGCTCGCTGCTGGTCGCGCCGTACGGCGGTGTCCAGAAACGGCTCTCGACCGCGCCTTACTGCGTCGGCATTCCGCGCCAGGGGCAAGATCCGATCGTGCTCGATTTCGCGACCTCCATCGTCGCCGAAGGCAAGGTGCTGGTCGCCAGCCGCGGCGGCAAGAAGCTTCCCACCGGCGCACTGGTCGATGCCGACGGCACGCTGAGCGAAGAGCCGTCCGTGCTCTATGGTCCCTACACGCCGGACGGGCCGCGCGACCACACCAAGGGGACCGGCGCGATCCGCGCCTTCGGCGAGCACAAGGGCTCGGGGCTCGCCTTCATCTGCGAACTGCTCGGCGGCGCGCTGACCGGCACCGGCGCCACTTCCGGCGGCCGGCAGTTCGCCAACGGCATGCTTGCCTTCTATATCGATCCCAAGGTGATCGACACGGCCAGCTATTTCGACGACGAAATCTCGCGCTATACCGACTTCATCCGCGAGACCAAGCCGATCGCCGGCGTCGAGTCCGTGCTGGTCCCGGGCGACCCGGAACGGAAGACGCGCGCCGAGCGCACCAGGAACGGCGTGCCGCTGCCTGATGATACCTGGGCTGCGATCGTCAACACCGCCCGCGAGGTCGGCGTCAGCGAATCGAGCATTCAGCGCGCGACCAGCTAATCAAATCTGCGAACTTCAACAATTGTAACGATCACAAAGGGAAAGCGATCAATGGCAACCAACAACGTCAAGAAAGTATGGGCCTCGGGCAAGGCCGTGGTGAACGCGTGGCTCGCGATCCCCTCCGGCTTTTCGGCCGAAGTGATCGCGCAATGCGGATTCGACAGCGTCACCGTCGACATGCAGCACGGCGTGCAGGATTACCTCTCGATGGTCCAATGCTTTCAGGCGATGAACGGCCATCCGGTGACGCCGATGGTCCGCGTGCCCTGGAACGAGCCCGGCATCATCGGCAAGGTGCTCGACGGCGGCGCCTATGGCGTGATCTGTCCGATGATCAACACCCCGCAGGAGGCGAAGAACCTCGTCCAGTACGCGAAGTATCCGCCGAAGGGCACGCGCTCGAATGGCCCGATCCGCTCCGGTATGTACGGCTCGGCCGGCTCTTACCAGCAGACGGCAAACGACGAGATCGTGCTGCTGCCGATGATGGAGACCAGGACGGCAGTCGAAAACATGGAATCGATCCTCGACGTCGAGGGCATCGACGGCGTCTATATCGGCCCCTCCGATCTCGGCTTCTCCTATGGCCTGGTGCCGAAGCTCGACCGCGACGAGCCTGAAATCCTCAAGATCTACGAGAAGATCGTCAAGGAATGCGGCAAGCGAGGGCTCAATCCCGGCATTCACTGCTCGGGCGCCGAGGGCGCGGTGCGCGCCATCAACATGGGCTTCAAGCTCGTCACGCTCTCGAACGAGAGTGGCTTGATGATGACCTACGCCAAGATGCAGGTGAACCAGACGAGGAAGGATTCGGGCGGAAAAGCGTAAAGGGCTCGTGTCCCGGACGCGGTGCAGCGCCTCTTGGCGGTGCACCGCAGAGCCGGGACCCAGTAACAGCAGCGGTGTGTGGGGCCCCGGATCAGCAGCGCACCGCTCCGCGCTGCGCAGCATCCGGGGCACGATAGATTTAGAGGCAAGGAGACATCTTATGACCACCCCCGCACCCGTGATCCGCCTGCACCCTGACGATGGCGTGCTGATCGCGCGCGCGAGCTTGCCGCCAGGCATGTTGGTGGCTGAGGGCGTCACCACGACCGAACGGATTCCGGCCGGCCATAAGGTCGCAATCAGGCCGATCGCCATGGGCGAGCCGGTCCGCCGCTACGGCCAGATCATCGGATTTGCCACGGCGCCGATCGCGCCGGGCCAGCATGTGCACACGCAAAACTGCGGTATGGGCGATTTCGCCAAGGACTATGCCTATGGCGTCGACGTCAAGCCGGTACCGAATTTCGATCTGCCCGCCACCTTCGACGGCATTCGCCGCGCCGACGGCCGCGTGGCGACGCGCAACTATATCGGCATCCTCACCTCGGTGAATTGCAGCGCCCATGTCGCCGGCATCGTCGCCGACATGTTCAAGAAGAACCCGTTCACCGGCGATAACCCGCTGGCCGACTATCCGAACGTGGACGGCGTGGTGGCGCTGACCCACAAGACGGGCTGCGGCATGACGCAGAACGAACCGCTGGCATTGTTGCGGCGGACGCTCGGCGGCTATGCGCGGCATGCGAATTTCTCCCATGTGGTCGTGCTGGGGCTTGGCTGCGAGGTCAACCAGATCGGCGGGCTGATGGAGGAGCAGAAGCTCGCGGGACGTTTGCGCGCGATGGACATCCAGGAAGTCGGCGGCACCCGCAAGACGGTGGAGGCCGGCATCGCCTTCGTGAAGGAGGCGCTGACCGACGCCAATAAAGTAAAGCGCGAGAAGGTCGCAGCCAGCGAATTGACGGTGGCGCTGCAATGCGGTGGCTCCGACGGTTACTCCGGCGTTTCGGCCAATCCGGCGCTGGGTGCTGCGAGCGATCTGCTGGTGCGCCACGGCGGCACTGTGATCCTCTCGGAGACGCCGGAGACTTATGGCGCCGAACATCTGCTGACGCGGCGGGCCGTCAGCCGCGAGGTCGGCGAAAAACTCGTCGGCCTGATGCGCTGGTGGGAAGAATACACCAGGCGCGAGGGCGCCGAGATGAACGCCAATCCAAGCCCCGGCAACAAGGCCGGCGGCCTCACCACCATCCTGGAAAAATCATTGGGCGCGATGGCGAAGGCCGGCAGCACCAATCTGGTCGACGTGCTCAACTATGCCGAGCCGATCACCAAGAAGGGTTTCGTCTTTATGGACACGCCCGGCTACGACCCTGTCGCGGCCACGGGTCAAGTGGCCGGCGGCGCCAACATGGTCTGCTTCACCACCGGCCGCGGCAGCGTGTTCGGCTGCAAGCCCGCGCCATCGATCAAGCTCGCCACCAACACGCCGATGTACAAGCGCATGGAAGATGACATGGACGTCAATTGCGGCACCATCCTCGACGGCGAGGAAACCGTGCAGCAATGCGGCCAACGCATCTTCGAGCTGATGCTGAAAACGGCATCCGGCCAGCCGACCAAAAGCGAGAGTTTCGACTTCGGCGGTGCCGAGTTCGCGCCGTGGGTGCTTGGGGCTACGATGTAAGTGATTGATCGTCATTCCGGGGCGATGCGAAGCATCGAACCCGGAATCTCGAGATTCCGGGTCTGGTCCTTCGGACCATCCCGGAATGACGACGTCGAACATCCGCACTTCCCGTAGGCACCTTGTGCCCGTTGTTAATGCTTGATCCCGCCCGGAACCGGTGTTCTGCTTAAAAAAGCCGCTGGAGTCTCCGGTCCGTGTCGATCTACGTCGCACTACACCACGTCACGCACTACAAATACGACCGACCGATCGATCTCGGCCCTCAGACCGTTCGCCTGCGCCCGGCGCCGCATACGCGGACGCCGATCCTGAGCTATTCGCTCAAGGTGACGCCAGCCAATCATTTCGTGAACTGGCAGCAGGATCCGCAGGGCAATTGGCTGGCGCGCTTCGTCTTTCCGGAGAAGGCGTCTGAGCTCAGAATCGAAGTCGACTTCACCGCGCAGATGACGGCCGTCAATCCCTTCGATTTCTTCGTCGAGCCCTACGCAAACTCCTTTCCGTTTCAGTACAGCAACGATCTCAAGACCGAGCTCGCGCCCTATCTCGCGACCTCCGAGCAGGGGCCGCTGTTCGCGGCTTACTTAAAGGAGATTCCGCGCGAGGCCGACAGCACGGTCAACTTCCTGGTCGAGCTCAACGCTCAGCTTCAAAAGAAGATCAAGTATGTCATCCGGATGGAGCCGGGCATTCAGACGCCGGAGGAGACGCTGGCGCGCGGTTCCGGCTCGTGCCGCGATTCCGCGTGGCTATTGATCCAGGCATTGCGGCATCTCGGTCTCGCCGCACGTTTCGTCTCGGGCTACCTCATGCAATTGCGTCCCGATATCGATCCGGTCGAAGGCCCACGCGAGGTCGAAAGCGATTTCACCGATCTGCATGCCTGGGCGGAGGTCTACCTTCCCGGCGCAGGCTGGATCGGGTTCGACGTCACCTCGGGTATGCTGACGGGAGAGGGGCATATTCCCGTCGCCGCCACGCCGCATTATCGCTCAGCGGCGCCGATCTCGGGCAGTGCGGGTTTCGCCAACGTCGAATTCGGTTTCGAGATGAGCGTCAGGCGCATCCGCGAGGCGCCGCGGATCACGCGGCCGTTCTCCGATGAATCCTGGACACGGCTCGATCGGCTCGGCGAGCAGATCGATGCCGATCTCAGGCAGGGCGACGTGCGGCTGACCATGGGCGGCGAGCCGACCTTCGTCTCGATCGACGATCTGGAATCGCCGGAATGGAACATCGCTGCCATCGGCCCGACCAAGCAGGCGCTGGCGGATGAGCTGATTCGAAAGCTGCGAGCGCGCTTCGCGCCGGGCGGGTTACTACATTACGGGCAAGGCAAATGGTATCCGGGCGAAAGCCTGCCGCGCTGGGCGTTCGGACTCTATTGGCGCAAGGACGGCGTGCCGATCTGGAAGAATGCCGAGCTGATCGCGAGGATCGAGAATTCGCGCAAGGCGAAGATTGAAGACGCCAAAACCTTCATGAAAGCCGCTGCGAAGCGGCTCGGCCTCGACGCCAGCTACGTGATGCCGGCATACGAAGACCCCGTGCATTGGCTGCAAAAGGAAGCCGCACTTCCGGTCAATGTCAATCCCGGCGACTCCAAGCTGTTCGATCCCGAAGAGCGATCACGCATGGCGCGTGTGTTCGATGAAGGGCTCGACAAGCCGAAAGGGTTCGTGCTGCCGATCCAGCATGCGGACGCCGATAGTCCTCGCTGGATGAGCGAGCGCTGGCAGTTCCGGCGTAGCCATTTGTTTCTCATCCCAGGCGATTCCCCGCTCGGGCTCCGGTTGCCGATGGCGTCGCTGCCGCATGTCCCGCCGGAAGAATATCCTTACCTCGTCGAGCAAGATCCAATGGATGCGCGGCCGGAGCTGGCGGCCGAGGACGAGGAGTCCGGAATAGGGGACGAGTCAAGATTGGCGCACGCGCCGAAAGCAAAGCGCAAACCCAAGCCGGTGCGCACGGCAACCTCGGTCGAAATCCGCGACGGCGTGTTGTGCGTCTTCATGCCACCGGTCGAGAAGGTCGAACACTATCTCGACCTGATCGCGGCGGTGGAAGCGACCGCCGAGGAGATGCAGTTCCCGGTTCATGTCGAGGGCTACGGGCCGCCCTATGACCCACGCATCGAGGTCATCAAGGTGACGCCCGATCCCGGCGTGATCGAAATCAACGTCCAGCCGGCGCAAAGCTGGCGCGAGGCGGTCGACATCACCTTCGGCCTGTATGAAGACGCCGCGAAAGTCCGGCTCGGCGCCAACCGCTTTCTCGTTGATGGCCGCCACACCGGCACCGGCGGCGGAAATCATGTCGTGGTCGGCGGCTCTACGCCGCAGGATTCGCCGTTCCTGCGCCGCCCGGATTTGCTTAGGAGTCTCGTGCTGTACTGGCAGCGCCATCCGTCGCTGTCCTATTTGTTCTCCGGCATGTTCATCGGCCCGACCAGCCAGGCGCCGCGTATCGACGAAGCGCGGCATGACGGGCTCTATGAGCTGGAGATCGCGCTCTCGCATGTGCCGCCGCCCGATATCGAAGCCCCGCTATGGCTGGTCGATCGGCTGTTCCGGCATATCCTCGTCGACATAACAGGTAATACCCATCGCGCCGAAATCTGCATCGACAAGCTCTATTCGCCTGATGGCCCGACCGGCCGTCTCGGGCTGGTCGAGTTCCGCGCGCTCGAAATGCCGCCCGACCCGCGGATGTCGCTGGCGCAGCAATTGTTGATCCGCGCGCTGATCGCAAAGCTCTGGCGCGAGCCGCAGCAGGGCAAGTTCGTACGCTGGGGAACTGCGCTGCACGATCGCTTCATGCTGCCGCATTTCCTCTGGGAGGATTTTCTCGGCGTGCTCGATGAGCTCAAGCTATCCGGTTACGATTTCTCGGCGGAATGGTATTCGGCGCAACTCGAATTCCGCTTTCCGGTGTTCGGCCGTGTCCACCACGGCGGCGTCGCGCTGGAATTGCGTCAGGCGCTGGAGCCCTGGCATGTGCTGGGCGAGGAGGGCTCGGCCGGCGGCACCGTGCGCTATGTCGATTCTTCCGTGGAGCGCCTGCAAGTCAAGGCGACCGGCTTTGTCGAGGGACGCCACGTCGTGACCTGCAACGGCAGGCGGATGCCGATGACATCAACGGGACGCTCCGGCGAGGCCGTGGCCGCCGTCCGCTTCAAGGCCTGGCAGCCGGCATCAGGGCTGCATCCGACCATCCCGGTCCACGCGCCCCTGACATTTGACTTGATCGATAGCTGGAACGGCCGTTCGCTCGGCGGCTGCGTCTACCACGTCGCCCATCCTGGCGGCCGCAATTACGATACCAAGCCGGTCAATTCCTATGAGGCGGAGGCGCGGCGGCTGGCCCGGTTTCAGGATCACGGCCACACCCCGGGGCGGATCGAGCCGCCGCCCGAGGAACGCACAATTGAATTCCCTTTGACGCTCGACTTGAGGACGCCGCTCCTGATCTAATCGGAAGCGACGGTCTCGGGGAATCGAAATGTCAGGCCAAGGCAACAGTCAGGAGAGCAAGGCCCGCCCGGGCCAGCGCCGGATGGCGCAATGGACGCGCGACTATGCGCGGCTGCCCGGCACCCCCGACGAATATATCGGGTCCGATGGAGCGCCGTGCGCGGCCTGGACTCGCTTTTTCGATGCCTTTGCTGCGCTTTCGCCCGGCGATATCGAGCGGCGCTTCGCCTCCGCCGACCGGCATCTGCGCGAGGCCGGCGTCACCTATCGCGCCCCCGGCGAAACCGCCGACCGGCTGTGGCCGCTCAGCCATCTGCCGCTGATCATCGACGAGGCCGATTGGCAGCAACTGACCACGGGTATCGCGCAGCGCGCGCAGTTGTTCGAAATGATCCTGCGCGATCTCTATGGCGAGGCCCGGCTGGTGAGCGAGGGCGCGGTGCCTGCGGCCGCGATTGCCGGCAGCAATGAATATCTGCGCGCCGTCTGCGGCGTCAAACCACCCGGCGGGCGTCATCTTCATTTTTATGCGGCCGACGTCGGCCGCGGCCCCGACGGGCGCTGGTGGGTGCTGAACGACCGCACGCAGGCGCCGTCAGGCGCCGGCTATGCGCTGGAAAATCGCCTGGTGCTGTCGCGCGCCTTTTCCAATCTCTACAAGTCGATGAACGTCGAGCGCGTGGCGCCGTTCTTCGAAGCGTTCCGCGATTCGCTTCGCGCCAGCGCCGACCGCGACGAGCCGCGCATCGGCCTGTTGACGCCGGGCGCCTTCAGCGAAACCTATTTCGAACACGCCACGCTGGCGCGCTATCTCGGCTTTCTCCTGGTCGAGGGCGACGATCTCGCCGTCAGCGGCGACCGCATCCATAT
The DNA here is from genome assembly GCF_001693485.1 of Bradyrhizobium sp. LMTR 3. Lineage (GTDB taxonomy): Bacteria > Pseudomonadota > Alphaproteobacteria > Rhizobiales > Xanthobacteraceae > Bradyrhizobium. Next base: position 141,449 of record NZ_MAXC01000007.1, on the reverse strand, counting down.
CCGCACCGTCGCGGGCCTGAAGCGGCTCGACGTGCTGCTGCGCCGGGTCGATTCCAATTTTCTCGATCCGCTGGAGCTCGATGCCTCGTCACATCTCGGCGTGCCGGGCCTGATCGACGTGCTGCGCAAGGACGGCGTCGTCGTCGCCAATATGCCGGGTTCGGGCGTATTGGAGGCGAGGGCGCTGCTTGGATTCCTGCCGAGCCTGTGCCGCCGCTTGCTCGGCGAGACCTTGATCATGCCGCACATCGCGACCTGGTGGTGTGGCCAGAAATCGGCGCGTGAGGAAGTGCTGTCGCGGCTGGAGGATTTCGTCATCGAGGGCGCCTATGGCCGGGCCGTTCCCGGCTTTGCCGGCCATGCGCCCGTGCTTGCCGGCGAGTTGCCGCCAGCCGAGCGCGACCGGCTCAGGCAGGCGATCACCGACCGCGGCATCGATTATGTCGGCCAGGAACTGGTGCGGCTGTCGACGACGCCGGTGTGGGAGCAGGGTCGGATCACGCCGCGCCCGTTCGTGCTGAGGGTATTTGCCGCCGCTACCCCGCAAGGCTGGACCATCCTGCCCGGCGGCTTTTGCCGGATCGCCGAACAGGCGGATGCGCGTGCGGTGTCGATGGGTGACGGGGCGCGGTCGGCGGATGTCTGGGTGGTATCCGACAAGGCCGTAGCGTCGGCGACGCTGTTGCCCGGCGCCGACACGGTGCGGATCAGGCGGATCGCCGGCGTGGTGCCGAGCCGTGCCGCGGACAATCTGTTCTGGCTCGGCCGCTATCTCGAACGCGCCGAGGCGACGCTGCGGCTGATCCGCGCGCTCGGCACCTCGACGCGCGATCCCGCCAAGGGAGCGTCGACCGCGTTGCATTCGGTCGAGCGTATCCAGCGGATTCTGGTGACCTGGGGCGCTACCTCGCAGGCGACGCGGACCAATCCGGCGCGGGTCATCGCGGAAGCGCTGCAAAGCGAGGAGAAGTTCGGTTCCGCACTTTCGCTGGTGCGATCGGTGCAGCGAACTGCGAGTTCGCTGCGCGAGCGGCTTTCGCCCGATGCCTGGCAGATCATCACCGAGATGGTGGAGCGACTCGCGCTGCAGGTCGACGACGACGACAGCATCGTCAGCGCCGCTGAATTGACGCTGCAGGAGCTGGCGAGCCTTGCCGGCCTGGCGCAGGAGAACATGAACCGCGCCGCCGGATGGCGCTTCCTCGACATGGGCCGCCGCGCCGAGCGCGCTATCAACACCGCGCGGTTCGCGCGGCAGTTCGCCTATGACGAGGCGGGCGAAGACGACCTCGACGTGCTGTTGACGCTGGTGGATTGCCAGATCACCTACCGCTCGCGCTATCTGGTCGGGCCGGCGCTGGCGCCGGTTCGCGACCTCGCCGTGCTCGACCCTTATAATCCGCGCTCGGTCGCGTTTCAGGTCTCAGCGCTCAATGACCACATCGCGGCGCTGCCAAGCCTGAAGGAACACGGTTTGATCGAGCGGCCGCAGCGGTTGGCGGTGGCGTTGCAGGCAACACTGACGACGGCGGAGGCTGCCACGCTGGATGTGAAAGCGCTGTTTGCACTCGAACAGGATCTGCTCAACCTGGCCGACGCCATCGGCCTGCATTACTTCCCGCACGGGCCCAATGCGAGCCGGCCGGAGAAGCTCACGGGTCTTGCGTGATCTACGATATCCGTCACGTCACGACTTACGCTTACGAGAGCCCGGTGAGTTTTGCGCGCTGCTCGCTGCGGCTGGAGCCGCGAACCGGCGACGGGCAGCAATTGATCTCGCACGCAGTCGAGATCCGGCCGCGGCCGGCCGAACGCACGGTGCGGCGGGACTTTTTCCGAACGCATACCGAGAGCGTGCTGATCGAGACCGCGCATCGTAGTTTGCGGATCGATTCCCGCTCACGGGTTTCGGTCGCGCGTCAGGCGCCCGGTCGCGCGGCACCCAGCCCGCCCTGGGAGCTCATCCGCGACGTGGCCTTTGAGGCTACCAGCCTCGGTCCTGCTTCGCCGGTCGGATACGTCTTTGCAAGCTCGCTGGTGCCGGTGCTGGCGCCGCTCACTGCCTATGCCGCGCCAAGCTTCGCGCCGGGTGGCGGCATCCTCACGGGCGCCGTCGACCTGATGCGCCGCATCCGCAGCGATTTCAGGTACGACTCCAAGGCCACCGTGATTTCGACGCCGCTTAAGGAAGTGTTCGAGAAGCGCCACGGCGTCTGCCAGGATTTTGCCCATGTGATGATTGCGGGCCTGCGCGGGCTCGGCCTGCCGGCGGCCTATGTCAGCGGCTATCTGCGCACCGTTCCGCCCGCCGGCCAGCCGCGCCTGCAGGGCGCCGACGCCAGCCACGCCTGGGTCTCGGTCTGGTGCGGCGCCGAGCTCGGCTGGGTCGGCTTCGATCCGACCAACGACCTCCTGGTCGAGAACGATCATATCGTCCTGTCGATCGGCAGAGACTTCTCCGACGTCTCGCCGGTCGACGGCATCATCGTCGGATCGCCCAAGCAGAAGCTCAGCGTGGCCGTGGACGTGCTGCTGGTGGAATGAGGCTGGAATGCCTCCGTGCCGGACTTCTTTAAGAATTGGTTGTCCTGCCGCAGCGGGAAGCCGCGCTAATCTCCGCTGCACTACGGATAGGCACTTTAACGGAAGGTTTGCACTTTTGTTGCCAGCATGACGTGCGCGGAACCGCGCCTGCAAGTTGCGTCCACCTAGCCAGGAGATAATCGTGAACAATTGGTCAACAAAGCCTTTCGTTTCCGCCGTGGCAGCCATTCTCGTTTTCGGCGGTACCGCCAGCGCGGGCGGCGGCGCAAGCAAGGATGAAGCCGTTGCCATGGTCAAGCTGGCCGTTACCTTCATCAAGGAGCAGGGACCCGAAAAGGCGTATCCCGAGCTCACCAACAAGGCCAGCAAGTTCCGCGACCGCGATCTCTATGTCGTGGTCTACCAGCTCGACGGCAAAGTGCTGGCTCACGGCTCGAACGAGAAGTTCGTCGGCAAGGATCTGATCGACGCCCAGGATGTCGACGGCAAGCTCTACGTCAAGGAACGCGTCGAACTCGCCGCCAAGCAGCCTTCGTTCTGGCAGGATTACAAGTTCGTCAATCCGGTGAGCAAGAAGGTCGAGCCGAAGGAAATGTACTGCGAGAAGCTGGATAACACGGCCGTCTGTGCGGGCGTCTACAAGCTCTGACCCCGATCAAGCGTTTGCGTTGTTGTGCGGCGATCGCCGCACTGAAGGGGTGATATGCTCGGCTGGATCAAGAACATTGGCCTCTCATGGAAAGTCCAGCTCGCTCCGGCGTTCCTGATCGCCGTCCTTATCGGGCTCGGCGCCTATGCGTTGCAAACGCTGCGGTCGAATCAGGCCGCCGTTGACGCGTTGGTGTCGGGTCCGGTCCGGCAATCGGAGCTGGCCAACGATCTCACTACAACGGTGTGGACGGCGCACGCCAAGCTCTATCGTCTTGCTGCCACTGCAGCCAACGAAAAGGACGAGAAGAAAGTAGCTGCGGTCGCCAAGGAGGCTTCGGCTGCGGCCGGCAAGATTTCCGAGGCGCTGAAGGCCGTCGAAGGCATCAAGGGCGGGCTCGGCCCGGAGACTTTCGACAAGCTGAAAGCTGCGGTCGCGGGCTATCTCAAGCAATCGAAAAACGCGATCGAGATGGCCGACGGCGACGCCGGTTCGGCGCTGATATTCATCAAGGGTGCAGAGCGAAATTTTGCCGTCATTGAAAAGCTGGTCGATGACCTGATCGCCCATAGCAGCGATAGCAAGGATCGCGAGATTGCCCGCGCCGGGATCAAGCTCGAGCAACAACAGATGACGCTGATGGCAGCGCTCCTGCTCGTTGCGCTCGCCGGTATCGTCGTTTCATTTCTGATCGGTCGCAGCATTTCCCGGCCCGTCGTTGCGATGTCGAGGGCGATGCGCGAGCTGGCCGCCGGCAATTTCGAGGTTCAACTGCCGGGTCTGGAGCGCCGCGATGAAGTTGGCCAGATGGCGCACGCGATCCAGGAATTCAAGGTGCAGGCGATCGCCAAGGCCGAACGCGAGACGGCGGAGCGTGAGGAAAAGAACCGCGAACTGGCATCGGCCCGCCGTGCCGAGCTTCATAACCTGGCCGAGAGTTTCGAGATCGCGGTCGGCAATATCGTCGAGAACGTTGCCTCAGCCTCGGCCGAATTGGAAAATTCCGCCGCGATCCTGACCAACAGCAGCGTGGCCACCCAGGAGCTCTCCACCGTGGTCGCCGCGGCTTCCGAGGAGACTTCCAGCAACGTGCAGTCGGTGGCGTCCGCCACCGAGGAAATGGCCAGCTCCGTCAATGAAATCGGCAGGCAGGTTGCGAATTCCAACCGGATCGCCAACGAGGCCGTCGTTCAGGCGCAAAAGACTGACGCCCGGATCATCGAATTGTCGGAGGCGGCAAACCGCATCGGCGACGTAACCAGGTTGATCACCACGATCGCCGAGCAGACCAATCTCCTGGCACTCAACGCGACCATTGAGGCCGCCCGGGCCGGTGACGCCGGCCGCGGCTTTGCGGTGGTTGCCCAGGAGGTCAAGGCGCTCGCCACCCAGACCGCCAAGGCAACCAGCGAAATCTCGACCCAGATCGCCGAGATGCAGTCGGCGACGCAGGAATCGGTGCACGCCATCAAGGAGATCAGCGGCACCATCGGCCGGGTTTCCGAAATCGCTGCGGCGATCGCTGCCGCCATCGAGGAGCAGGGCGCTGCCACCCAGGAGATCGCGCGCAACGTGCAGCAGGCGGCAGTGGGCTCGACCCAGGTCGCGACCAGCATCGCCGACGTCAACCGTGGCGCCGGCGAAATCGGCACGGCGTCCTCACAGGTGCTGGCCAACGCGCAACTGCTCTCCAACGAAAACAAGCGCCTCAAGGCCGAGGTCGGCAAGTTCCTCGCAACCGTGCGGTCGGCCTAAGCCGTAGGGCCCAAAAGCCGAGATTGGCGAACGTGGCTTGATCCACGTCTGCTTTGCAGCATTTTGCGGACTCAAGTCGGACATTGCCCCAAGTCCGAAAAGTGCCAAGCAGACCTCCCCGATTAAGTTCTCTATTTTTGCTCGATCTGGTAGCGAGCTGCTTCTGCTGTCGAAGGGACGGGTGGACAGCTCTCCCCGGATGGCACCAGTAACGCATCTGGAGGGTGATCGAACACGGAAATAAGCGCCGCAGTGATGCGATCTTCTTGCTTCGTGATACTCACGCGCAGAAGATCCGGATCTCTCAGGCCGGCGACAATCCATAAGCGTCTTGGATATGGCTGAAAGAGCACCAACCGATTTATGTCAACCTGGTAGTTGAATGTCACGTCATGTCGTCGATTATGAGCAGAATCGAAAGGATCCGAATCCTTTCTCCCGTTCGTGTTCAGGTACTCTGCGCCAATCGCACGCAGGATAGCGTGAATGATTGCAATACGCTCATAGAGCGTAGCTTTAGGAGTGAGCATCTCGGATAATTGAGAATTCAACTGCGCGCCTATCTCTCGACCATCATTGCTAAAAGCAGCCCATTTGGGTCGTTGCTTTTGCGCTTTCAGCAAATGAGCGCGATATTGCTCATTCGAGACAGGACCGAACGTGCATTTGTCCTGATCCGTATGCCAGGAAAGTAGTGGCGCATAGTTTGCGGCGATGATGATTGTGACGGCAATCGCGATGGCCCTTAGCACCCCACGAATCATTTCGGTAATCCAGCGCCAATTGTAATCGTCACTAGGTTGTAGAAGTGGATCGCGTCAACCCACGAAGTGCTCAAATACTGAATGATATATGAATCGCGTGCGTCCGGTTTGGGTCATTCGCGTCGATTTTGCCATATCAGCGATATGTCCGATATCCAGCTCATCTCGCACCTGCCGATTTCGAGGTTGCGAAAGTCGAGATAGGCATGAATCAAGCTCCCGAACCGGGGCCTCGAATCATTAGATATGACTCACGGACGTTGCGTGGACTGCCATCAGGCTGCTTCTCCCGAACAAGTCCTGCGGCGTGCCGAGGGCCCAATAGTCGGCGTGTCGGCGGATTAAGTGTCAATCCGAAGTCTTGCCGAACTTTGCGGAGCCAGATTCGTAGGCTCCTCACACTCTGGCGCGAACCCGAGATGCCGCCGGCTTACGTGCCGGTCTTGCGCGCCGGCTCCGACGAATCCGCACGCAGGTTGCGGAAGAATTTTTCGACCTCGCGCGACAGCGTTTCGGCCGTGGCCGTCAGTTCGCTGGATGCAGTAAGGACCGAAGTCGCCGCCGTGCTCGTCGTGCCGATGGCGTCGCTGAGCGACCCGATATTGACGACCAGCGTTCCGTTGCCCTGCGCCGCCAATTGCGCGTTCGCCGAGATTTCACGGGTCGCCGCATCCTGCTGCTCGATTGCGCTGGCGATGATGGAAGTCACCTCGTTGATGTCGCGCACGGCGGCGCCGATCTCGCGGACCGCTTCGACGGAGGTTTTGGTCGACGTCTGGATCAGGCCGACGTTCTGGCCGATTTCGGCGGTCGCCTTGGCGGTCTGCTCGGCCAGCGCCTTGACCTCGTGGGCGACCACGGCGAAGCCGCGGCCGGCGTCGCCGGCGCGCGCGGCTTCGATCGTTGCGTTGAGCGCCAGGAGGTTGGTTTGCTCGGCGATCGCCTGGATCAGGTTGAGCACGCCGTCGATGCGCTGGGTCGCAGCCGCAAGCCCCTCGATTTCGGAGACCGATTTCTCGGTGCGCTGGCCCGCCTGCTCGACGGCGCTGGCCGACTGGCGCACCTGGCGGCCGATTTCCTCGACGGAAGCGGAGAGCTCTTCGGCAGCGCTCGCGACGGCGGAGACGTTGCTGGAGGCCTGTTCGGTCGCACCGTTGGCGGCCACCGCGCGTCCGCTTGCTTCCGATGAGACGCTGGCGATGGTCTGGGCGGTGCCGCGCATCGAGCTCGCATTGTCGGTGACCGCGCGCAGCACGCCGCCGATCGCTTCCCGGAACGCATCGACCGAGGCTTCGATGTGGCGGGTACGCTCATCGCGCGCTCTGGAATCTTCCAGCACCTGCGAATTGAGGTTGCGGTTGCGATCCATCGCTTCCTGGAAGATCTTGATGGCACGGGCGAGCGCGCCGATTTCGTCGGCGCGTTCAGCATGTGGAACCTCGATGCCTTCGGCGCCGTCGGCAACCTGCTTGATGGTGGCGGTGATGACCGAGAGCGGGCGCGCGATCGAACGGGAAATGATCAGCACGCCCAGGACGACCACCACCAGCGCCAGCACGCCGAGGCAAGTCAGGATAAATGCCATCGTATGGTTGGTGTCGGTCTGTTGGGCCAGCCTCCTGCTGCGTTCGGCGTAGACCTTGGAGAGCGCCTCGAGATCCTTGTTCAGTGCGGTGCGCACCTGGCGGTTGGCGTCGTTGTCGCCCCATTCACGCCCCGCAGCCCCGTTGATCTCGACACCGCGGCGAACCAGCTCCTTGCGGAAGTCGACGAACTGTTCGATGCGCTTCTTGAAGGTGGCGAACTGCTGGGCGTCGTCGGCCTGGACCAGCGTTTCCCAGTTCTTCACGACATCAAGGATGCGCTCGTTGAACTTGAGGAGTCCGTCGCCGTATTTCTTCACCACCGCCGGCTCGCTCGACATGTAGATGCCGCGCGATTCCATCACGACCGCATAGACCAGCGAATTGATGCGCTCGACGTTGAGCGCGGCGCGGCTGGCGATCGAGACCGCTTCGGTGAGGGCCGCGTTCTGGCGGGTGTTGTAATCGGACAAGGCCGTGATGGCTGCGACGAGCAACGCGAACAGCGCGAAGATCGAATACAATTTGGCTGCAAGCGAAAATCGGGATGCCATGGCGTCACCAAAATAAGTACGGGAAAATTCAGCCGTACCGGCACGCCGGAGTAGGATCCAGTGAATGCCGTCAGCGCAGGCAATGTGCTGAATTTTGGTGGAGAATGTCTTAACGCGCGAAGTTCGTGGAACCGCAACTAAAGACAAATCATCGAATAACTTCAAATGATTACTTGAATATCGCGATATGACTCGCCGGGAAAATTCGGCAGGTTGGTGCGACTGCAACGGGCCTTGGTATATCAGCGCAATTGGAGGTGGCCGGTGCGGCGAAAGATGCGCGGTCCCGGAAGTGCCCGACAAGACGAGCCGGTACCGCCATGACGGCGCAGCCGCATGATCCTCCGAAGAACGGTTGGCAGGCATTCGTGGCGCGAATCAAGCTAGACAGCGAGCACGGCGAAGGTGGCGCCGCGCTGCTTCGATTATGCGTGAGAATTGGGACTCATGACTCAAAGTGCCGCCTTGCCGGGCAATCTCGATCTCTATCTCCACGTGCGCGTGCTGATCGCCCTGATCCTCGGGCTCAGCGTCACGCGTCTGGTCAGTGGCATCGCGGCATTGGTCCAGCACCCCGGTCGCTACGCGATTTGGCCTGTACATCTTGGCTGGGTCGCCTGGGCGCTCCTGAACGTGGTTGCCTTCTGGTGGTGGGAGTTTCGGCTGAGCCACATCCAGCACTGGACGTATGGCCTTTACTTCTTCGTTTGCGTGTACGCATCGATGTACTATTTCCTGAGCGTCCTGCTTTTCCCGCAGGATCTCGATGAATATAAGGGCTACGAGGACTACTTTCTCTCCCGCCGCCGCTGGTTCTTCGGCTTTGCGGCCCTCACGGAAGCGCTCGATGTGGTCGATACCTGGATAAAGGGCGAAGCGCATCTGCGATCGCTGGGGCTGGAATATCTCGTCGCCACCAGCGCATTCATTTTGCTGTCCGTGGTAGCCGCGAGAACGCGCAACCCAAAATTCCACATGTTGTTTGCGCTCAGCGCGGTGGCTTACCAAATAAGCTTTTCGATCCGCCATTTTGGTACGCTGGATTAATCACAGGCGGGACGTTGATGGCTGGTCCCGTCCACCGCGCACGGCCTCGAGCGGATCGATGCCCGGACGATGCCGACACTTCGCTGATTGCGGCCTGTAGCCTTGGCCGGTCGCCCGGCATAGACTAGCCAGGCAACGGAGTGGATACGGCGCAGGAAGGTCAGCATGGTCTATCGGCAGATCATCGGTGCCACCACCTATGCGTTCGACGGTTTGCGCGAGCTGCTTGCCAAGGCGACGCCGCCGCGATCCGGCGACCGTCTTGCCGGCATCGCGGCCGATAGCGCGGAACAGATGATCGCAGCGCGAATGGCGCTCGCCGACGTGCCGCTGAAGCAGTTCCTCAACGAGGCTGTCATTTCCTATGAGGAAGACGAGATCACCCGGCTGATCATCGACAGCCACGATGCGCCGGGCTTTGCCGCCATATCGTCGCTGACCGTCGGCGGCTTCCGCGACTGGCTGCTCTCCGATGCCGCAACAAGCGAGTCTTTGGCGAAGGTCTCGCGCGGGATCACGCCGGAAATGGCTGCCGGCGTCTCAAAACTGATGCGTAACCAGGATCTGATCCTGGTCGCCAAGAAATGCGCCGTGACCTCGGCCTTTCGCAACACCATCGGCCTGAAGGGGCGGATGAGCGTGCGGCTGCAGCCCAACCATCCCTTCGATGATACCAAGGGCATTACCGCCTCGATCCTCGACGGCATTCTCCTGGGCTCGGGCGATGCCTGCATCGGCATCAATCCGGCCAGCGACGATCCGGCCGTGATCGGCGAGTTGCTGCGGCTGCTCGACGGCATCATCTCGCGGCTGCATATCCCGACGCAGGGCTGTGTGCTCACGCATGTCACCACGACGCTTGGATTGATCGGGCAGGGCGCGCCGGTCGATCTGGTATTCCAGTCGATCGCGGGAACGGAGGCTGCCAATCGCAGTTTTGGTGTCGATCTCGCGCTGCTGCGCGAGGCGCGTGAGGCGGGGCTGTCGCTTCGCCGCGGTACGGTCGGCGACAATTTGATGTATTTCGAAACGGGGCAGGGCTCGGCGCTGTCGGCCAACGCCCATCACAATGTCGACCAGCAGACATGCGAGGCGCGGGCCTACGCGGTGGCGCGCGCGTTCGATCCGTTGCTGGTCAACAGCGTCGTCGGTTTCATCGGTCCGGAGTATCTTTACGACGGCAAGGAAATCATCCGCGCCGGCCTGGAGGACCATTTCTGCGGCAAGCTGCTCGGCCTGCCGCTTGGGGTCGACGTCTGCTACACCAACCATGCCGAGGCCGACCAGGACGACATGGACAATCTGCTGACGCTATTGGCCGCCGCCGGCGTCACCTTCATCATGGGCGTACCGGGCGCCGACGACGTCATGCTGAACTATCAGTCGACTTCCTTCCACGACGCGCTCTACGTCCGGGACCTCTTCGGCTTGAAGCGGGCGCCGGAGTTCGACGATTGGCTTGTCCGATCAGGCCTCGCGGACGGCAATTTCCGGCTTGCCGGCAATGCCGGCCTGCTGCCCGAATTTGCCTCGCGGCTGATCGCCTGAACTCCAGCCTGCAGATTTTCGTGCAACCAATTGAACCCAAAGCGAGTTAGAAGTCACAGTCACAATGTTGAAGAATTTCTGGCCCAACTTTCAATGTCGTGCTTAAATTCATGTCAGCCTTGAGGAAATTTGATGAGAGCTGAGGGCATTGGAACGGTACGGCGTATCCTGTGCGTCTTCCCGCGCTATACGTCTTCTTTCGGCACGTTCGAATACGCCTATCCCCTGACCGCTGGCGTGAAGGCTTTCATGCCGCCACAGGGCCTGCTCCTGATCGCGGCCTATCTCCCGGCAAACTGGCAGGTGCGTTTCATCGACGAGAACATTCGCCCCGCCAGCAAGGAAGACTTCGAATGGGCGGAAGCGGTGTTCGTCAGCGGCATGCACATCCAGCGCCAGCAGATGAACGACATCTGTCGCCGCGCCCATGCCTTCGATCTTGCGGTCGCGATCGGCGGCCCGTCGGTGAGCGCGTGCCCGGATTACTATCCCTCGTTCGACTATCTCCATGTCGGCGAACTCGGCGACGCCACCGATGAACTGATCGCGCGGCTGGCGCGCGACCCTTCGCGTCCCGAGCAGCAGGTGGTGCTGACGACCAGCGAACGCCTGTCGATGACGGAGTTTCCGATTCCGGCCTACGAACTGGCCGAGGTGAAGAAATATCTGCTCGGCAGCATCCAGTATTCGAGCGGCTGCCCCTATCAGTGCGAGTTCTGCGACATCCCCGGGCTCTATGGCCGCAATCCGCGCCTGAAGACGCCGCAGCAGATCGTTGCCGAACTCGACAGGATGTGCGAATGCGGCATCACCGACACGGTCTATTTCGTCGATGACAATTTCATCGGCAACCGCAAGGCCACGCTGGATTTGCTGCCGCACCTGATCGAATGGCAGAAGAGGACGGGCTACGTCGTGCGGCTGGCCTGCGAGGCGACGCTGAACATCGCCAAGCGGCCCGAGATCCTGGAGAAGATGCGCGAGGCGAGGTTCGTCACCGTGTTCTGCGGCATCGAGACGCCCGATCCCGATGCGCTGCACGCAATGCACAAGGACCACAACATGATGGTCCCGATCCACGAAGGCATCCACACCATCAATTCCTACGGCATGGAGGTCGTCTCCGGCATCATCATGGGTCTCGACACCGACAAGCCGGGCACGGCGGACGCACTGCTCAACTTCGTCGATGAATCGCGGATTCCGCTGCTGACGATCAATCTGCTGCAGGCGCTGCCAAAGACGCCGTTGTGGGACCGGCTGGAGCGCGAAGGCCGGCTCAACGAGGACGAGAGCCGCGATTCCAACGTCGAATTCCTGATGCCCTACGACCAGGTCATCAATTCCTGGAAGCGATGCATGGAGGTCGCCTTCCAGCCCGAGAAGCTCTACGCGCGTTACCAGTATCAATGCGACTACACCTACGCCAACCGGATCAAGGTGCCGGTTGCGCCTGAAATGAAGACCTGGCCCAACATCAGGCGCGCGCTGATCATGCTGCGCAACATCTTCTGGCAGGTCGGGGTGCTCAGCGATTACAGGCGCGTGTTCTGGAAATTCGCGATCGGGCGCCTCAGGCGCGGCGATCTCGAAGGGCTGATCGGTTCGGCCACGATCGCGCATCATCTGATCAAGTTCGCGCGTGCGGCGTCCGGCGGCCAGCAGAACGCGTCGAACTATTCGATCCGGCTGCGCGAGGCCTCCGTGCCTGCCGAGTAAGGATCATGAAAACGCCGGCGCCGCCGACCCGCTCGCTCGAAGCCCTGCGGGAGCTGACGCCGGCGCGCGTCGGGCTCGGCCGCTCCGGCGCGAGCATGCCGACCGACGCGCTGCTTGCCTTCACCCTCGACCACGCACGCGCGCGCGATGCCGTGCATGCCCCATTCGATGCGCGGCAACTCGTTGCGGAATTGGCCGGCCTCGGCCTGCAGGTCAGCGAGGTTTCCAGTCAGGCTCGCAACCGGCGCGACTATCTGCGCCGCCCCGATCTCGGACGCATGCTCGACCCGGATTCACGGCGCGCGCTGGAAAGGCGAGGCGGCGGTGCGAACCAGGTTGTAATCGTGATCGGCGACGGGCTGTCGCCGGCGGCCGTCAATGTCCACGCGGTGGACCTGGTTCGCCATCTTGCTCCGCGCCTGGCGGAGACCGGGATCCGGTGCGGCCATGTCGTGGTCGCTTCCGGTGCACGCGTGGCGCTGGGCGATGAGATCGGTGCCGTGCTCGGCGCGCAGATGGTGGTGATGCTGATCGGCGAGCGGCCCGGCCTGTCGGCCCCCGACAGTCTCGGCGCCTATCTGACCTTTGCGCCGCGCATCGGCCTCACCGACGAGAAGCGCAATTGCGTATCCAATATCCACGGCGCAGGCCTGAGCTACGATGAGGCCACCTTCAAGATCGCGTGGTTGGTGCGTGAAGGCATCGCGCGCCAGGTCACGGGCGTGGCGCTGAAGGACGAAAGCGGAACCGCGCTGATCGCCGCCAGTGGTGCTGGCAGGTGTGGCAAATCAGAGACTTAACGCGCATTTTCGACATTTGCGTGCCGATTTGCCCTGCCGCGCGCGCTTGCCGGATCAGGTTCGGGCCTGTAAAACGGCGCCGATTAATTTACCGCGTGATTTCAAGGGCTAGTGCCGATCGGATAGGGGCTGGCAAAGCCGTATTCGCGCCACCAAGCTGCACAAAAAACCAAGCTACACAAACAGGCGACGTGAGAACTGGACAGGGTATGCTCGACAAGAACTCGGAAAGTCGCGTCCACGTCGCAGCCATTGAGGAACCGCCGCCGGGCAAGAGCATCGCCTTCGGGCTCGAGCGCATGGGGCTGATCGCGGTCAAAGCGCCGATCCTGTCCATGGTCATTCTCGCGGTGCTGATCGTGGCGGCGATCTTCGGCATCCAGCGCATCAAGATCGACGACTCGCTGAGCCAGTTGTTCCGCTCCGATTCCAAGGACTTCAAGCAATATGAGGCCGTGACCAAGCGCTTTCCGGCGACCGAATTCGACGTGCTGGTCGTGGTCGAGGGCAAGACGCTGCTGGCCCGCGAGAACCTCGAAAAGATCCGCAACATGGTCACCGACCTGCAACTGGTCGAGGGTGTGCGCGGCCTGGTCTCGCTGTTTTCGGCGCGTCAGGCGCCGGAGCCCGGCAAGTTGCCGGCCGCGCTGTTCCCGCCCGAACTGCCGCAGGGCGCCGCCTACGACAAGTTCGTGGAGACCGTCAAATCCAACGAGATCATTCGCGGCAAGCTGTTGTCCGAGGATGGCACTCTGGCGCTGATCGTGCTGTCGCTGGAGCCGAAGGTCGTTTCCTCGAACGAGCTCGGTACGGTGGTCGGCGAAATGCGGAAGATCATGGCCGAGGATCTTTCCGGCAGCGGGCTCAACGCCCAGCTTTCCGGCGTTCCCGTCATGCAGCTCGAGATCCGCAACGCGGTCAAGCGCGACGGGCTGACCTACAATATTCTCGGTATCCTGGCCGGCTGCATCATCGCGATCATTTTCTTCCGCAAGATATCGTTCATGGTCGTTGCGGCCTTCCCGCCGATCATCGCGATCCTGCTCGCGCTCGGTGGCCTCGGGTGGGCCGGTTTCAATCTCAACATGTTCCTGAACGTGATGACGCCGCTCATCATGGTGATCAGCTTCTCGGACTCCATGCAGCTGACGTTCGCGGCGCGCGACCGGCTGATTGCGGGCCAGGACAAGCTGAAGGCCTTCACCAACGCCGTGCTGGTAGTCGGCCCGGCCTGCGTGCTGACCCATGGCACCGCCGGCATTTCCTTCATCGCGCTGCAATTCTCCGATTCCGAACTGATCCGCAAATTCGGCGAGGCCGGTCTTGCCGCCACCATCATCGCGCTGGTGGCCGTGCTGTCGCTGGTGCCGGTATTCGGCGTGCTGTTCGTCCGCAACGAGAAGATTTTTGCGGTGAAATTCCAGAGCGCCGACGCCGGCGTGCAGGCGCTGCGCAATTTCTGTTACTGGATTGCGGTGCGCATGGTCGGTCGCCCCGGGCTGTTCAGCCTGATAGCGCTGCTTTTCGTCGCCGGCCTCGGCTACATCTACGCGACGCTGGAGCCACGCTACCGGCTCGCCGATCAGGTGCCGGACAAGCGGCAGGCGGTGGCGGCATCGAGCCGGCTAGACGCCAAGCTCACCGGCGCCAATCCGATCGACGTGCTGATCGAATTCCCCAAGGGCGCCTCGCTCTACGCGCCGGAAACCTTGAAGACGATCGCCGAGGTCCACTCGATGGTCGAGAAGTCGGCCGGTGTCGGCAACGTCTGGTCGCTGGAAACGCTGCGCCGCTGGCTCGCCGAGAAGGCCGGCAGCAGCGACGTCGCGACGCTGAAGGAATATGTCAGCGTCATCCCGGAACATCTGGTCCGCCGCTTCATCTCGGCCGATCAGGATGCCGTGGTGGTGTCAGGGCGCGTTCCCGATCTCGATTCGAGCGAAATCCTTCCCGTCGTCGACAAGCTCGACAAGGCGCTCGACAAGGTGCGGGCCGAGCATCCCGGCTATGAAATCGCGGTCACCGGTCTGTCGGCGATTGCCGCGCGCAACAGCGCCAACATGATTTCGAAGCTGAATGCCGGCCTCACGGTCGAGTTCCTGCTGGTCGCGATCTTCATTGGCCTCGCATTCCGCTCGGTCGTGGTGATGTTCTCCTGCATCCTGCCGGGCATCTTCCCGGTCGTGGCATCGGGCACGGTGCTCTGGATAATGGGTGAGGGGCTGCAATTCGCCAGCGTGGTCGCGCTGACGGTATCGTTCGGCCTCGGCTTGAGCGCCACCATCCACTTCCTCAACCGCTTGCGGCTGGAGAGCAAGCCGGGCGTGACTGCGGGACTGGCGGTCGAGCGCGCCACCGTGCTGGTCGGTCCGGCGCTGATTCTGACTACGGTGGTGCTGGCCTGCGGCCTCGGCGTCACCGTGTTCTCCGATTTGCCGTCGCTGCGGCTGTTCGGCTGGCTCAGTGCGTTCTCGATGATCGCAGCGCTGGTCGCTGACCTCTTCATCCTGCGGCCGACCTCGATGTTCCTGATCAGCCTGTCGGAAAAGATTCGCGGCGTCAGTCACGTCAAGCCCGCGGACAACAAGGCTGCCGAGTAACGAACGCTGCTGAACAACAGGGGTTGCCGGCCAACGGCAGCCGCAGAGGGGCTGAGGAATGACGTCTGCAGGATTAGCCGCTCGCCCTGCGGCCGACGCTGTCGCCTACCGCGCGGTCGAACACATCTATCATTCCTATCTCACCGGGCTGATCCTGATGCTGGCGTCGCGGGCCGGCGCGCCGCGCGCGGCCGAGGTGGTATTTCGCACCTTCCGGCGCCAGCAACTGGCGCGCTTCCTTCCCGGATTGAAGAAGCTCGGCCTCGACCAGCTTCCGCATGCGGTCGCGTGCGCCCAGTATCACTATCTGTCGAACCAGGTCGGCGGCGTAAAGGTCGAATATGTCCGCGAGAGCGACACCAAGGCCTGGGTGCGCTATCCGCCGCCGCGCTGGATCTGGTCCGGCACGGCCATTTGCGGAATCCCCTCGGAAGTCTCGCGGGCGATGTTGCGCGGATGGCATGCCAATAACGGCGTCGTGCTCGGCAATCCCAGGCTCGGCTTTGTCTGCACGGGTCAGACCGTCGACGGTCAGCCGGGGCTCGAAGGTTACTACAAGGAATGGAATCACGATCTCGCGCCCGAGGAGCGACTGCAGTTTTCGCCGGGCGAACGCTGTCCGCCGTTCCGTGCCGAGCTCGCGCCGCGCCTGCCGGAGAACACATGGCCGGAGGAACGGCTGCAGAAGGTGCTTCGCAATTATGCGATGGAGTACATCACCTCGATCGTTCCGGAGACGATTGCCGTGCTCGGACCGGAGGAGGGCGGCCATCTCGCCGGCGCCGCGGCGCGGCTCGTCGGGATGCACACCTTCGACGACGTCGCTGCGCTGCTGGGTGGCGTGGAGGCGGGGGCGGTGGGTTTCGCCAAGGCCTTCGTCCGGCTTGCGCGGGGGCAGGACGACGATGCGGAACTGCAAGTCGAAGGTACGGGCGCAACCGTGCGCCAGACTTCGTGGCGCCTGATGGCGGAACGTGAAGCGCTGTCGCCTCAAGTGTTCGATGCCTGGAACGAATTGTGGGTGGGCGCCGCGCTCGCGCATGATCGCTTCATGCGCGTCGAGGTGACGGAACGCCGCGACCGCGGTGATGCGTATTGGGCGTGGCAATTCCGCTGAGCTGCCGAAAATAAAAATGGCGGCACCCGGGGGAAGCCGCCATTGGCGCTACTGCTTTGAAGAACCGAATCAGGTCCTGGTCATCGTGATCTTGACGCCGCGGATCTCGCCCTTGGAGTCGATCTGCACGCTCTGCTTGTTGCCGGTGGTGCGCAGATTCAGGTTGGCTGCAAATCCCGATGCTTCGACAAACACGTCGATCTGGCCGCCGCCGGCGGTGCCCTGCAAATTGCCGAAGATGTTTCGGCTCTTTTCGCTCCAGTTGCCCGAAATCCGTTCACCCTGGCTGGTAACATCGCTCGATAGATCGAACTTGTAGCTGTCGCTGGCGCAGTGCAGGTTTTGCTTCAGGCCAAGCCCGTTGGCGTTGACCTTGTAGTCGGCCTTGCAGCGGATGTTCTCGGTGGTGCCGTTGGACAGCGCGACCGTGCCTGTGCCGCTCCAGTTTCCATCAAAGCCGGCAAACGGGCCGCCCGCTTGCGCATGGCTTTGAGCGACCGACAACATCAGCGCGGCGCCGACGCCGGCCACTGCAAGAGCCTGACGGAGCAAGCTGGAACCAAACAGTTTCATCGTGAGTCTTCCCCTCAAATAGACGTTCTTCGCAAAGATAGGTCTCGCCGCATCGAAGATTTAGTGTTCCCGCAGTATGTTAGGTTCAAATGACCGTATGCTGTTTCCGGCGGTCGTGGCAGAAGAAACGCGCAAGCGACCGAGAGGAATCAAAGCGCTCCATCAGCTCCGTCGGCGCAGCATCTAGCTTCGCCCAAGACCGTCTGCAAGAACCAATTTCCGAGAAAGTGTGGCAGAAATACACGTTAGATATCAGCCGGTTATTTACCGTGCTGGGAGCACCGTAAATTTAGCCGTATTTGCCATGCTTGTCCTGTGCGCGTTGCTGCGTTACGCGGCACCTGCCATCCAAACAAAATCCGCCCCGGCGATGCCGAAACGCAAATCGGGAACGGGATTTCATGCTGCCGAAATGAAGGAATACGATGCGTAAATCTCTCCTGGCCCTCACCTTGTTGTCGATCTCGTCGAGTATCGCCTTCGCCCAGCAACCACAGCGCAGCGGAACGGCGGAGGAGCAGAAGGCCTGTACGCGCGACGTGCAGAAATTCTGCCGCCCGGTCATCGATCAGGGCGATCTCACGATCCTGGCGTGCCTCAAGGAAAATCGGCCCAAGATCAGCGCGGCCTGCAACCAGGTTCTCAAGAACAACGGCCAATAAGGCGCACCGCGTCCGTTAACCCTCGCGGAAAAAGCCGTTTTTTCGGCTCTATGACGCGCGTCACGGGCGGGGTTGATCAGACCATATAGCATTGGTTTTGGCGGCGTATTCCCCTATATGGGGCTCGCGATCTTCTCGCATGCGCCGGGCACCGGCGCATGCCGCCAATCCCGATTGATGTAGCCAGTTCTTGATGACCACCGCGAGCGACCTGCGATCCGGAAAGACCGACCGCGACGAGAATTTTCCTGTCGCGTCGTGGATCATTCATCCGCGTCACAGGGCGCTGATCCTCGCATTCTACAATTTCGTCAGGACTGCCGACGACATCGCCGACCACGCGACCCTTAGCGCGGAAGATAAGCTGCGCTATCTCGATCTGCTCGAAGCCGAGCTGCTCGGCAAGGGCGACACGCAAGCGGAGGCCGTCAATCTGCGCCGTGCCTTGGCCGAGCGCGCGATGGCGCCGCGCCACGCGCTCGACGTGCTGGTCGCGTTCCGGATGGACGTAAATAAGCTACGCTACGAAAACTGGGACGACGTCATTCATTATTGCCGCTATTCTGCCATGCCGGTCGGCCGTTTCATGCTCGACGTTCATGGCGAGAGCACTGCGACCTGGGCCGCTTCCGACGCGCTGTGCGCGGGATTGCAGATCAACAACCATTTGCAGGACTGCGGCAAGGACTACAAAAACCTCAACCGCGTCTACCTGCCGCGCGATGCGTTGGCAGCAAGCGGGGCCACCGTCGAGATGCTGGGTGAGGCGAAATCGCAACCGGCGCTGTTGCAATGTCTCCATGCGCTCGCGGTGCGGACTGAAACTCTTCTCAATGAAAGCAAGTCGTTGAGTGCCGCGGTAAAGGATTTCCGGCTCGGGCTCGATATTGCCGTGATCCAGGCGTTTGCCGACAAGATCGTCGGCATGCTGAAAGTGCGCGATCCGCTGAGCGAGCGCGTGCATTTGAGCAAGCTGGAGTTGCTCGGCCATACCATCGGCGGCATCGCCGGCGAGATCACCCGCCGCGCGATCGGACGCCGTCCCCAGGCAAATCCGGCGGCCGGCGCATGACGTTGCATCCGGCGGCGGCCAACGCAGATTACGGTGCCACCGCATCCGGCAGCTCGTTCTATGCTGCGATGCGCATCCTGCCGCGCGACCAGCGCGAGGCGATGTTCCAGATCTACAGCTTCTGCCGCCAGGTCGACGACATCGCCGATTCCGATGGCCCGCGGCCCGAGCGGCTGGCCGCGCTCCAGCAATGGCGCGACGATATCGATGCGCTGTACCGGGGTCACCCACCGCCGCGCCTGCAGGACTACGCCGCGTCGGTCAAGACCTTCGGTCTCAAGCGCGAGGACTTTCTGGCCGTCGTCGACGGCATGGAGATGGACGTGCCGCAAGACATCCGGGCGCCGGATCTTGCCACCCTCGATCTCTATTGCGACCGCGTCGCCAGCGCCGTCGGGCGACTGTCGGTGCGCGTGTTCGGCCTGCCTGAGGAAGACGGCATCCTGCTCGCCCACCATCTTGGGCGCGCGCTGCAATTGACCAATATCCTGCGCGACATCGATGAAGACGCCGGCCTCGGTCGCCTCTATCTGCCACGCGAGGGGCTGCTGCTTGCCGGCATCACGACCGACGATCCGCAGCGGGTGATCGTCGATCGCGCATTGCCGAAAGTATGTCTGCCGCTGGCCGAGCGCGCGAAAAAGCATTTCGAGAAAGCCGACGAAATCATGAAGCGCAATTCGCGGCGCGTGGTGCGCGCGCCGCGGATCATGTCGAAATATTACCGCGCGATCCTGGACTTGCTGCTGGCCCGGGGCTTTGCCGCTCCGCGCGAGCCGGTCCGCGTCCACAAATGGGCGAAGATCGCCATCCTTCTCCGATACGCGATCATCTGATGCAGAAAAACGTTCATATCATCGGCGCCGGCATTTCCGGCCTTTCAGCGGCCGTGCGGCTCGCCAACGCCAATTACCTGGTGCATGTCCACGAGGCCACGCAGCAGACCGGCGGCCGTTGCCGGTCCTATTTCGATGCGGCCACCAACCTCACCATCGACAACGGCAATCATTTGCTGTTGTCCGGCAACCGTCATGCGCTGGCCTACGCCAAATCGATCGGCACCGAGGCAGGGCTGGTCGGGCCAAAGGCTGCGCAGTTTCCCTTTATCGACATCTCAACCGGCCAGCGCTGGCAACTCGACCTTGGCGACGGCAAGTTGCCGTTGTGGGTGTTCGACGAGGCTCGCCGCGTCCCTGATACGAAGCTGTTCGATTACCTCGCATTGATGCCGCTGATCTGGGCAGGGACCGATAAACTGGTCGGCAATGCGATCCGCTGCAAGGGCACGCTGTACCAGCGGCTGGTGCAGCCGCTGCTGTTGGCCGCGCTCAATGTCGATCCGCCGGAGGGTTCGGCGGGCCTGGCCGGCGCGATCGTGCGGGAAACGTTGCTGGCGGGCGGGCAGGCCTGCCGGCCGCTGATCGCGCGCGATGGCCTCAGCGCTGTGCTGGTCGAGCCGGCGATCAAGCTTTTGCAGGACAGGGGCGCCTCGATCCAACTCGGCCATGAGCTGCGCGAACTCGTGATGAAGGGGAGCCATGTCGGCGAGCTGAAATTCGTTGGCGACACCATCGCGCTCGGCTCCGACGACGTCGTGGTACTCGCCGTGCCGCCGCGCCCTGCGGCGGCGCTGCTGCCCGGATTGAAGACGCCGTCGAAATTCCGGGCGATTGTCAACGCGCATTTCCGCTTCGACCCGCCCAAGGATGCGCCGCCGATTCTCGGCGTCGTCGGCGGGCTGGTGGAGTGGCTGTTCGCATTCCCGCAGCGGTTGTCGGTCACCATCAGCAATGGCGACCGGCTCGTCGACATGCCGCGCGAAGAACTCGCGCTGGCGATTTGGCGGGATGTCTGCAAAGCCGCCGGCCTGCCGGGCGAATTGCCGCTGCCGCCCTGGCAGATCGTGCGCGAACGCCGTGCGACTTTTGAGGCTACGCCGGAGCAGAACGCACTGCGGCCGGGTGCGGTGACATCGTTCAAAAACCTGTTTCTCGCCGGCGACTGGACTGATACCGGATTACCGGCAACCATCGAGGGATCGGTGCGGTCAGGCGATCGCGCCGCCGATCTGGTCCTGGCGAGGCGTTAAGCCTGAGGACGAGTTGCGTGACCGGCCTCACAGAGCCCGTCGCGAATATAGGGATGTATAGCGAAATGCTTGCCATCGACAAAACAAACACCGTCGACCCCGTTGCGCTGGAGAAGAGCATCGCTTCCGCGACCGAGGCGCTGTTCGGTTACCGCCAATCCGACGGACACTGGGTATTCGAGCTGGAAGCCGACAGCACCATCCCTGCCGAATACATCCTGCTGCGCCACTATCTCGCCGAGCCCATCGACAATGAGCTCGAAGCCAAGATCGCGAACTATCTACGTCGCACCCAAGGCAATCATGGCGGGTGGCCGCTGGTGCAGGATGGCCCGTTCGACATGAGCGCCAGCGTCAAATCCTACTTCGCGCTGAAGATGATTGGCGATTCCGTCGATGCGCCGCATATGGTGCGCGCGCGCGAGGCGATCCGCTCCCGCGGCGGTGCTGCCCGCGTCAACGTTTTCACGCGGTTTCTGCTGGCGTTCTACGGTGTATTGACTTGGCGCGCGGTGCCGGTGCTGCCGGTCGAGATCATGCTGTTGCCGATGTGGTCGCCGTTCCATCTCAACAAGATTTCCTATTGGGCGCGCACCACGATCGTGCCGCTGATGGTGATGGCAGCGTTGAAGCCGCTGGCGAAGAATCCCAAGGGCGTCGGCATCGACGAGCTGTTTCTGCAGGATCCCAAGTCGGTCGGGATGAACACGAAGGCGCCGCATCAAAGCTGGGGCTGGTTCACGCTGTTCAGCGCGCTGGACAAGATCCTGCGCGTGGTCGAACCGTTGTTTCCGAAAAAGCTGCGCCAGCGCGCGATCGACGCCGCGCTCGCGTTTACCGAGGAGCGGCTCAACGGCGAAGACGGCATGGGTGCGATCTATCCGCCGATGGCCAACATCGTCATGATGTACGACGCGCTCGGCAAGGGACCGGATTATCCGCCGCGTGCGGTCACCCGCAAGGGCATCGACAAGTTGCTCGTGATCGGCGAGCACGAGGCCTATTGCCAGCCCTGCGTCTCGCCGGTGTGGGACACAGCGCTGACCTGCCACGCGTTGGCGGAAGCGGGCGGCGAGGACACGCTCAAGAAGATGAAGCAGGGTCTCGACTGGCTGAAGCCGCGGCAGGTGCTCGACCTCAAGGGCGACTGGGCGGCGAAGGCGCCCGACGTTCGTCCCGGCGGCTGGGCATTCCAGTACAACAACGACCATTATCCCGATCTCGACGACACCGCGGTGGTCGTGATGGCGATGGACCGGGCGCGCCGACAGACCGGCAGCAAGGAATACGATCAGGCGATTGCGCGCGGCCGCGAGTGGATCGAGGGCCTGCAGAGCCGTGATGGCGGCTGGGCCGCCTTCGACGTCAACAACCTTGAATATTACCTCAACAACATCCCGTTCTCCGATCACGGTGCGCTGCTCGATCCGCCGACCGAGGACGTCACCGCGCGCTGCATCTCGATGCTGGCTCAGCTCGGCGAGACCGCGCAGACCAGCAAGGCGGTCGCGGACGGGATTGCCTATTTGCGCCGCACCCAGCTCGCGGAAGGCTCCTGGTACGGCCGCTGGGGGCTGAACTACATCTACGGAACCTGGTCGGTGCTGTGTGCGCTCAATGCCGCCGGCGTGGACCATCAGGATCCCATGATTCGGAAGGCGGCGGACTGGCTGGTTTCGATCCAGAACCGGGATGGCGGCTGGGGCGAGGATGCGGTCAGTTACCGACTCGATTACAAGGGATATGAGCAGGCGCCATCGACCTCCTCGCAAACGGCATGGGCCTTGCTTGGCCTGATGGCGGCCGGCGAGGTGGAACATCCGGCTGTCGTACGGGGCGTGGAGTACCTAAAAGCCACACAGACGGAGAAAGGACTCTGGGACGAGGCGCGCTACACGGCTACGGGCTTCCCGCGAGTGTTTTACTTGCGGTATCATGGCTACTCGAAGTTCTTTCCGCTCTGGGCGCTGGCGCGGTATCGGAATTTGAGAAGCACCAACAGCAGGGTGGTAGGGGTCGGGATGTGACTTGGGGGGCGGGGGCCGCCGCGATCGTGGACAGTTCGGTTGATCGCAATTCGAATGATCCGCGGCCGGTTTTGATCGTTACAGGATTGGTGCAGGAAGCCCGTATTGCGGCCGGGCCCGGCATGATCGTTATCTGCAGTTCCAGCGATCCGCAGCAATTGCGCGCGCTGCTGGCAACGCTGGATCCTACCACTTTCAGGGGTGTGATCTCGTTCGGCGTCGCCGGCGGGCTCGATCCGTCGCTGAAATCAGGCGATGTGGTGGTTGCAACCGAGGTTCTGGCCGGCGATACCCGGTTTCTGGCAGGCTTGGCGCTGAACGAGGAAATGATTACCCGCGCTGCGCTGCGCCGCCGGCGCGTGGTACGTGGCATTCTTTCGGGTGTGGAACAAGTGATCGCGGCGACCGCCTGCAAGGCCGCGCTGCATTCGGAGACCGGGGCGGCAGCGGTCGATATGGAGAGCCACATCGCGGCGGCCTATGCGGCCGAGGCGGGGCTTCCGTTCGCGGCGCTGCGGGTCATCTCCGATCCGGCCACAAGGGCGCTTCCGGCGCTTGCCAAGAGCGCCATCAAGCCGAACGGCGATATCGACCTCGGCAAGGTGCTGCGCGGGGTAGTGCGCAATCCCGCCACGCTGCGCGCGCTGGTCTCCACGGGGCTCGATTTCAACCGCGCGCTGCGCTCGCTGCGCGGCTGCCGCGGCTTTTTGCACGGCGAGAGCCTCGCCACCGCGGAGATCTGATCCGCCCGGGGTGTTGGACTTCAGAAGGCGTCAAATCAGATAAAGGGCTCCGGGTCGCTCGAACCGGGGCCCTAAAATTAGGTGGATCCGCTACATCAAGCGTGCACGCCGCCGAACGACGCACGGCCTGTACAATCGGGTAACCCTCATGCCGAACTGACTGGCGCCGTTAGGCTGACCTCGGGGCCGGGTCGGCGCTTGACAAAAACCGCCATTGAATTGAGAATGAATAATGATCCTCTATTCATGAATTAAGGTTCATTATGGCAATCGCCGCTGTCCGCCTCAATCAACTCATTGAAACCAAAGCGCGGATTCTGGATGCCGCACGGGACGCCGTGGCGCTGAGCGGGTGGAAGGATGCCCAGATCGCCCTCATCGCCGCACGGGCGGGAGTGGCGACGGGCAGCGTGTACCGCTATTTCGATTCGAAGGCGGACCTGTACGCGCAAGTGCTTGGGCTGGTTTCCGAGCGCGAGGTGGCCGTGGTCGCCGCGATCGCCGAGGCCGAAGGGTCTGCGTCCCAGTGTTTGGTGGACGCGATTTACACCTTTGCGATCCGGGCAATGCGCGGCCGCCGTCTGGCCTACGCGCTGATCGCCGAACCGTGCGAACCGGAGATCGATGCGGCGCGCCTGAAATACCGGGCGGCCCTGGCCGATCAAGTCGCCCGGCTTGTTCGGCGTGGCATCGCGAGCGGCGAATTCATTCAGATCGATGCGAACGTCGCTGCATCGTGCGTGACCGGCGCTTTCATGGAGGCCCTGGTCGGTCCTCTGGCGCCGGAAGCGGCGCCCGATTCCGAAGCGGCAAGGGTGATCGCACAAGAGATCGCGGGGCTTTCCGCGCGCATGCTGTTTCAGCGCGCCACGCCCGAATTGAAACTCGTATCGAAAGCTTCCGCATGAATGCGCTTGCCCAGCCGGTTGCCATCGCGGAAGCGCAGGCGAGCCCGTTTGCCACCCACGAAGTCCGCAATCAAGCGCGGCCACCCCTCGGTTTCAACGCATTCGACGGCGATCGGGCGTTAAGCGGACTGGTCGCGAAGATTGCGCCGTGGACGAAGGACAAGCTTTCTGCACTCGGAGCTCACGCCGGCTGCGAAACCGTGCAGGAGGCTGCGCGACTAGCCAACGAACACCAACCGAAGCTGCTGACCCATGACCGGTACGGCAACCGGAATGATTGGGTCGAGTTTCATCCGGCCTGGCATCAATTGATGGCGCTGGCGTTCCAGAGCGAGGTCCATAGCCTGGCGTGGTCGACGAGCGAACCAAACGGACATTTCGCGCGCGCGGCGCTGAGCTATCTCTGGAATCAGATCGAGAACGGCGTCGGTTGCCCGACCGGGATGGCTTACGCCGCAATCGCCGGATTTTCCGGCAAGCCGCAATTTGCGACGTGGCGGGAGCGAACGCTGGTGGCGGACTATGATCCGCGGCGCCTCCCCATCGACGCCAAGCGTGCGGCCGTCATCGGCTATGCGATGACTGAGAAGCAGGGCGGCTCCGATCTGCGTGAAACCCAGACGACCGCACGTTTCGTCGAACGCGGCGCCCATGGCGAAATCTATTCGATCACTGGCCACAAGTGGTTTTTTTCAGTGCCGGTAGCTGACGGGTTCTACACACTGGCGCGAACCGAATCCGGCGTAAGCTGTCTGTTCGTGCCGCGCCTGCTGCCCGATGGCAGCGCCAACCGCTTCTTCATTTTGCGCTTGAAGGACAAGTGTGGCAACCGCTCGAACGCTTCATGCGAGATCGAGTACCACGACACGTGGTCGATCCTTGTCGGCGAAGAAGGACGCGGCATCAGGGAAATCCTTTCGCATGCTCATCTGACCAGGCTGGATTTCGCGGTAGGCTCCGCCGGACTGATGCGGCAGGCCTTGAGCCTGGCGTTGAGCCACGCGCAAACGCGAACTGCGTTCGGCAGGCCGATGTCCGAGCTCCCCATGCAACGCAATGTGCTAGCCGACCTCGCTCTCGAGAGCGAGGCGGCGATGCTCGGCGCATTCCGGGTCGCGCGTGCAACCGACGGCCTGCAGGCCAGCGAACACGATCGGCTCCTGGCGCGTGTCGCGACGCCCGTGGTGAAGTTCTGGAATTGTCAACGCGCGCCGTCGTTCAGCTACGAGTGCCTGCAGGTGCATGGCGGCAACGGCTTCATCATGGAGAATGCGATGGCGCGCCTTTACCGCGAGGCGCCGCTGAATTCGATCTGGGAAGGCACCTCGAACATGATGTGCATGGACGTTCTGCGAGCCATACAGCGGGATACCGGTTGTCGGGACGCCTTTGTCGACGAATTGCGGGCGAGCAGGGGCCTCAACCGGATTTATGACAACAGCACGGAAGATCTGGCCGATCGATTGCGTGCGCAATATCCGGATGACGGGCATGCGAGGGCCCTGGTCACGCGCATGGCGCATGCGTTGCAGGCTGCCGAGATGCTGCAGCATGGCGATGCAGATGCCGCCGATCTGTTCGTGAAATCACGGCTGGGCATGGATGGGGTGCATGTATTCGGTGCGCTTCCATCGTCGGAAGGCCTTGGTCGGATCGTGGAGCGTGCCGCGGTCATCCGCCACTAGAGGGGGCCGCGGTTGCGGCGAGTAATATGCGTCAAACCGAAATTCGCTCCGTCAACGACATCCGGGCCGCTGTGGGCGAGGCGGAGTGGGCGACCCGGGTTGATCTCGCGGCGTGCTATCGACTGGTGGCGCTCTACGGAATGACCGACCTGATCTACAATCACATCAGTGCGCAGGTGCCGGGGCATGACGACCAGTACCTGATCAATCCGTATGGGATGCTGTACGAGGAAATCACCGCATCGAGTCTCGTCAAGATCGATATTGAGGGCCGGACCTTGCTGCAGCCCGATCATGGCTACAGTGTCAACGTGGCAGGTTTCTACCTGCATGCCCCGATTCACCGGGCCCGGCCCGACGTGAAGTGCGTTCTCCATACCCACACCCGGGCAGGCACGGCCGTCAGCGCGCTTGCCGGAGGGTTGCTTCCGCTGTCCCAGACTGCGATGCGGTTTCACGGGCGGATCGGCTACCACGACTTCGAGGGACCGGCGATCGATCGGAACGAATGCGACCGGGTTGTCGCCGATCTCGGCCGAAACAACGTATTGGTTCTGCGCAACCATGGCCTGCTGGTCTGCGGCAATACGATTCCGCAGGCGTTCAATGCCATCTATTGGCTGGAGCAGGCTTGCCGGATACAGGTCGACGCGCTCGGCTGCGGCCAGCCGCTTCACGCGCCGACCGAACCGGCGATCAACAACACCGTGACCTGCTTCGCGGGCACCGAGATCACGCTGGAAAATGAGCGTGATACCAATCCGACGTTGAATGAAGCTGCGCAAAAAAATCTGCAAGCCGGCTACGGCCTGCTGGAATGGCCGGCGCTGCTGCGAAGGCTCGACCGCATCGACGGGAGCTATGCGCAATGAGTGCGGCGCTCGCGGCGTTGAGAATAGGCTTCATCGGCGCCGGTCGTGTGGCGCAAACGCTAGCGCCGGCGTTTGACCGCGCGGGCCTCCGCGTCACCGCATTCCACAACCGCGGCCTCGATGCGGCACGGCGCTTGGGATTCCGCGTACCGTCAGCGCGGCCGATGACGCATGCGCAGCAGGTCGTGGACAATTGCGATATGGTCTTCCTGGCGGTGAGCGACGACGCGATCCTGCCGGTGTGCCGCGATCTGCGCTGGGAGACGCGTCACCGCGTCGTCCATTGCAGCGGAGCGACCGAACTGACAGCGTTGGATCACGCGAAATCCGCTGGGGCCGTTACCGGCGGATTTCATCCGATGCAGATGTTTGCAAATCCCGACGTCGCGCTCAAGGGGCTGCGCGGATGCACCGTCGGCATCGAGGCAGAACCCGATTTCAGGCGCGAACTGGAAATGCTCGCGACCAGCATCGGTTGCGAACCGCTGGCGCTGCCGCCCGGCGTTCGGGCGCTTTATCACGCCTCGGCTTACTATGTCGGTCCGTTCCTGATTGCTCTGCTCAAGGAAGGGGTCGACCTCTGGAAGAGTTTTGGCGCCAGTGAGGCCGACGCGCTGCGTGCCATGATGCCGCTGCTGCGTGGGACGGTCGCGGCCGTTCGGGACGGCGGTTTGGCGAACGGCATGGGCGGGTGCGTGGCGCGTGGCGATGTCGGAACGATCCTCAAGCACCTCGAAGCGTTGGACGAGCGGTTTCCTTCCTCGGGCGCATTGTACCGCGAACTGGCACTCCGGAATGTCCCGCTCGGGATCGAGCGTGGCACGCTCAGTTCGCTGCGCGCGGCAGAGATCGAGAATCTGCTGCGGACTCGTCGGGAGGAATCGGAGCTATCCGGATCGCGATCCCGTTAGGCCCCGCGACGGACGAAACCCGCAGTGCTCCCCTGAAGGTTCGCGAACGCAAAAAAGGCCCCGGTTCACCTGTACCGGGGCCCCAAATCTTTGCTTCGTTCCGCTCAGGCGGCGGTGGGGGCCTTCGCCTGTTGCTTGGCGGCGGCGGTAGCCGCCTCGTCGCGGCGGATTTCCGACAGCTTCTTCTGAACCTGTTCGGAGAAGATGTACTGCGCCGGGCGCTGGTTGGAGAGGTCGATCTCGGGCGCCATCGGACCCGAGGTGCGGACGCCCCGCAGCGCGACCCACATCGCCTTGAGCGGGTTGGCGAACGCCGCGTTGGCCGCGGTCGGCTCGTAGCCGCAATGCGCCATGCAGTCGGCGCACTTCTCGTAACGGCCGGTGCCGTAGGAATCCCAGTCCGTGGTCTCCATCAGCTCCTTGAAAGTCTTGGTATAGCCTTCGCCAAGCAGATAGCAGGGCTTCTGCCAGCCGAAGATGTTGCGCGCCGGCATGCCCCAGGGCGTGCATTCGTAGGACTGGTTGCCGGCCAGGAAGTCGAGGAACAGGCCGGAATGCATAAAATTCCACTTCTTGCCCTTGCCGAGCGCAAAGACGTCGCGGAACAGTTTTTTGGTCTTGGTGCGGTTGAGGAAGTGCTCCTGGTCCGGGGCGCGCTCATAGGCGTAGCCCGGCGACATCGAGACGCCGACACCGAGTTCGGTGGTGAAGTCCAGGAACTTCGCGATGTCCTCGGCGGCATGGCCGTCGAAGATGGTCGCGTTGACGTTGACAGTGAAGCCTCGCGCTTTCGCGGCCTTGATGGCGGAAACCGCGCGGTCGAACACGCCCTTCTGGGATACCGCCTTGTCGTGGTGGTCCTTGAGGCCGTCGAGATGCACCGAGAAGAACAAGTACGGCGAGGGCTCGAACAGATCGAGCTTCTTTTCCAGAAGCAGTGCGTTGGTGCAGAGCGAGACGAACTTCTTGCGCGCCACGAGGCCGCGCACGATCTCGCCGATCTCCTTGTGGATCAGCGGCTCGCCGCCGGGGATTGCCACCATCGGCGCGCCGCATTCGTCGGCCGCATCCCAGCATTCCTGCGCAGTCATGCGGCGGTTGAGGATCGCGTCGGGGTAGTCGATCTTGCCGCAGCCTACGCAGGCGAGGTTGCAGCGGAACAACGGCTCCAGCATCAGTACGAGCGGATAGCGCTTTCGGCCAAGCAGCTTTTGCTTCATCAGATAGCCGCCGATACGCATTTCCTTGAAGAACGGTATTGCCATTTTGGAGATTTTCTTTCTGGACCTGTAAATCTTGAAGTGGATCAACCCGCAGTCAGTTCGGCCGGAAGCCGGAACTCGATGTTTTCCTCCCGGCCGGGCAGCACCGAGACCGTGACGGGTCCGATACGCCTCAAAGCCTCGATCACGTCGTCGACCAAAACTTCGGGCGCCGATGCGCCCGCCGTAATGCCGACAGCCTTTGCATCCTTCAGCCAATCAGGGTTCAGCTCGCTCCCGTCAGCAATGAGATAACTCGCGACGCCGACCTCGGTGCCGATTTCGCGTAGCCTGTTTGAGTTGGAACTATTGGCGGCCCCCACCACCAAGATGACGTCGACCAGCTTACTCAGGTCCCTTACCGCAGATTGGCGGTTCTGTGTCGCATAGCAGATATCCCGGATGTCGGGGCCTTGAATATCTGTAAATTTGGCCTGAAGGGCGGCAATTATGTCCTTTGTGTCGTCCACGCTGAGGGTGGTCTGGGTGATATAGGCCACCGGGGCATCGGTCGGCAGCGGCAGGGCCGCCACGTCGTCGACGTTCTGGACCAGGAGAACCGGGCCCGGAACCTGGCCCATGGTGCCCTCGACCTCGGGATGGCCGGCATGGCCGATCAGGACCAGGGTGCGGCCCTTGGACATATACCGTTTACCCTGATTATGGACCTTGGTGACCAGCGGGCAGGTGGCATTGAGGACCGGAAGACCGCGGGCGGCGGCCTCTTCCTCGACGCTGCGGGCCACGCCATGGGCGCTGAACACGGTCACCGCAAGCGGCGGCACTTCCGACAGGTCCTCGACGAAGATCGCGCCCTTGGCCTTCAGGCTCTCGACCACGTATTTGTTGTGCACGATCTCGTGCCGGACATAGACCGGCGGGCCGTATTTCTCGAGCGCACGCTCAACGATTTCGATGGCACGCACGACGCCCGCACAAAATCCGCGGGGCTGCGCTAGATACACTTCCATGGGATGTCCATTACGCAAGTTGCACCAAGTACCGAATTCGCAAATTCACCCGAAGGCCTCCGTGCAGCCGATCACACTCCGGATATTTGCAATATCCGCACCATGGCCGGTTCCCATAGGTAATCCCCATACTAGGCACATGGAAGCGCAGGACTATGTGTCAAAAATTGTGCGGATGGAAAAGGTGGATCGCGCAATGGTTACTGATTGTTGGGTATCTAGATACCGACAAACGCACTTGAGTGGCCGATTGTTCCTCACCGGTTCGTCACTTTATCGCCCACCCGGACCGGCTATACCGGCGCCCGAACGCCCGTTCCGGTCTGTTGTGGCGACTTCGCTTGAACCCTCGGGGAAGTAACCAAAACAACATTAGATCGGCTGCGGGAACTCCGCTAGACAGCGGGGCGTTTTCGCCCAGCTCTCTCCTTTAGATTTAGAAAGAAACGAAGTGCTGACCAGTATTGTTGTCGCCGTTGTCAGAGCCTGTACGCGGTTTGCCACTCTCGTCGTCATCGTCTCCCTGCTTCTGGCGGTCGGGGGCGCCTACTATGCCGCCCGGCATTTCGCCATCAACACCGACATCAATACGCTGATTTCGCCCGATCTCGATTGGCGCAAACGCGACAACCAGTTCGAGCACGCCTTCGACCGTGAAAAGCTGATTCTGGCTGTCGTCGAGGCGCCGACCCCGGAACTCGCCAGTGCGGCTTCCAAGGCGCTGGCCACGAAGCTGTCCGGCGACACCAAACATTTCGAATCGGTGCAGCCGCTGGGTTCCGGCGAGTTCTTCGAAAAGAACGGGCTGTTGTTCCTGCCGGTGGAAGAAGTCGGCAAGGTCGCCGGCCAGCTCGAAGCCGCAGCGCCCCTGATCGAGATCATGGCCGGCGATCCTTCGATCCGCGGCCTGACCGGCGCGCTGGAAACCGGACTTGCCGGCGTCAAGCGCGGGCAGGTCAAGCTCGACAATACCGAGCGCCCCTTCAACCTGATCAGCCAGACGGTCGAGGATATCCTGAGCAAGGGGACGGCGACGTTCTCCTGGCGCGAACTCGTCAGCGACAAGCCTTTGATCGATGCCGACCGCCGCGCCTTCATCGAATTCAAGCCGAAGCTCGATTACAATGCGCTCGAACCCGGCAGGGACGCGACCGACGCGATCCGACAGGCCGCGACCGACCTCAATTTCGCGGGCGAGTACAGCGCCCGCGTCCGGCTGACCGGCCCGGTTCCGATCGCCAACGAGGAATATTCGACCGTGCAGGATGGCGCGATCGTCAACGGCGTCGCAACGGTGCTTATCGTCCTCGTCATTCTCTGGATGGCGCTGCACTCCGCGAAGATCATTTTCGCGGTGTTCGTGAACCTGTTCATCGGCCTGGCGCTGACGACCGCGGTCGGCCTGATGATGGTGGGATCGCTGAACTTGCTGTCGATCGCCTTTGCCGTGCTGTTCGTCGGTCTCGGCGTCGATTTCGGCATTCAATTCAGCGTCCGCTACCGTTCCGAGCGTTTCAAGAACGAAGATCTGGCCCTGGCGCTGGAGAGCGCGGCCCGACGTTCGTCGGTGCCGCTGTCGCTTGCCGCGATGGCGACCGCTGCCGGCTTTCTTTGTTTCCTGCCCACCGACTACAAGGGCATTTCCGAACTCGGCAAGATTGCCGGCGCCGGCATGCTGATCGCGTTCATCTCGAGCATCACGGTGCTGCCAGCCCTGCTGAAGCTGCTTCACCCGCCCGGAGAAAGCGAGCCTGTCGGTTACGCGTTTCTGGCGCCGGTCGACGAGTTCCTCGAACGGCACCGCGTCATCATCGTCGCCGGAACGCTGCTGCTCGTGGTGGCGGGCCTGCCGCTGCTCTACTTCATGAAGTTCGACTTCAACCCGATCAACCTGCGCAATCCGAAGGCCGAATCGATCGCGACCTTCCTCGACCTGCGCAAGGATCCCAACACCGGCGCCAACGCCATCAACGTGCTGACCAATTCCGAAGCCGAAGCGAAGAAGATCGAGGCGCGGCTGGAGAAGTTGCCGGAAGTTCTTCGCGTGATGTCGATCGACAGCTTCGTGCCCGAAGACCAGCCAGCCAAGCTCCAGTTGATCGGAAAGGCAGCGAAGGTCGTCGGCCCCGCGCTCAATCCCGACTCGGTCGACGCGGCGCCCACCGATGAGGAGAATGTAGAGGCGCTGAAGAGTTCGGTCGACAGCTTGCGCAGGGCCGCGGGCGACGGCAAGGGGCCGGGCGCGGTTGCCTCGCGAAGGCTGGCGGATGCGTTGTCCAAGCTTGCCGGAAGCGACCAGGCGACGCGCGACAAGGCCCAGGACATCTTCGTCGCCCCGCTCAAGATCGTGTTCGACCAGCTCAGGAACACCATGCAAGCCGGGCCGGTGACGCTGAAGACGCTGCCGCCGGAACTGTTGAATAGCTGGAAGTCCAAGGACGGGCTGATCCGCGTCGAGGCGCTGCCGAAAGGCGATCCCAACGACAACGACAATTTACGCCGCTTTGCCGATGCGGTGCTGGCTGCCGAGCCGAACGCGATCGGCGGACCGGTGTCGATCCTCAAATCCGGCGACACCATTGTGAAGGCGTTCATTCACGCCGGCATCTGGGCGCTGGTGGTGATCAGCCTGTTGTTGTGGCTGACGCTACGGCGCGTCACCGACGTGCTGATGACGATGGTGCCGCTATTGGTGGCCGGCGCGGTGACGCTGGAGCTCTGCGTGCTGATCGAACTGCCGCTCAACTTCGCCAACATCGTAGCATTGCCGCTGCTGCTCGGGGTCGGCGTCGCCTTCAAGATCTATTACGTCGTGGCCTGGCGCGAGGGCAGAAATAATCTGCTGCAGTCGAGCCTGACACGCGCGATTTTTTTCTCGGCGCTGACGACTGCGACCGCTTTCGGAAGCTTGTGGCTATCCAGTCATCCCGGCACCGCCAGCATGGGTAAATTGCTGGCGCTGTCGTTTGTCATCACGCTTGCTGCAGTGTTGCTGTTCCAGCCGGCGCTAATGGGCAAACCGCGCGATGTCGGGCAGTAGGCAGATGTCGCCGATATCGCCGGGCTGGGCGGCCGCCTGTTTCTGACCGGGGGCGGCCTTCGGCGCGGGCGCAGGATTTACAGCACCCGTGGTCTTCGGCGGGGCGGCTGGCGCTGCGGTCTTGGGCGCTGCGCCGGATGCACCCTTCGGTGCGCCCTTGGCCATGCTATTGGTGGGGCTTAAGGGGATCGGCGGACCGACACGGGTCCAGGTCTCGCCGCCGCAGAGGAAGCCGAGCACGCAGCCTTGAATCTCGAGCTGGTCGGTCCCGACCGGCTTGATGGTCGCGCTGTAGCTTTGTCCGTCCTTGGCGTTATAGACCTCACCCTCCCACGCATCGACGCCGGACTTCTTCTTCATGTCGATCAGGATCGGCATGGCCAAAGTCGGCCGGCTCTGCTTTGAGGCATCCGGATTGTTCTTGTCCTTGCCGCCCGGCATCTTTTCCCAGGCAACGACGCCCCAGATGTTGCCGTTGCATTGGGCGACGCGAATGTTGGCAACACCGTCGGCCACCTTCCAGTCACCGGTGGGATCGGCGGCCAGCGCCGCATTAAGACCTGTGGCTAAAATGATTCCCGAATAAACTATTGTGCGCGCGACAGTTCTTAGGCAGTGCAACATGGTTCGAACCTGTGTTTAAGTAGATGATCCAAGCGGGGTCAAAACGCCACATTGAGCGTTTTCAGTTGACGAAACAGCCATCAACCGACGTATGTAGCCAATGCCAGATTCATATCTAGACGTTTCCGGGCTGTTTGTGGAGCGGCAGGCGCAGCGCAGTTCCATGCATGCGCGCCATCTGAACGAGCAGCTCGTCCGGGTGCTGAAGACCATCGGCTACGATGTGGGCTTTCAGAAGGGTCAAGGACAATACCTGTTCGATCGTGACGGGGCCCGCTATCTCGATCTACTCAGCGGATTTGGCGTTTTTGCGATTGGCCGCAATCATCCTGCGCTGCGTCTGGCGCTGAAAAGCGTGCTCGACAGCGATTTTCCCAATCTGGTGCAACTCGACGTCTCGACGCTGGCGGGCGTACTGGCGGAACGCCTGCTCGAACATGTTCCATATCTGGACAAGGTGTTCTTTGCCAATTCCGGCGCCGAGACCGTCGAAGCCGCAATCAAGTTCGCGCGCGGTGCGACCGGCCGTCCCGGTATCGTCTCCTGCTCGCATTCCTTCCACGGCCTGTCCTACGGCGCGCTGTCGCTGATGGACGATGCGAACTTCAGAGGCGGCTTCGAGCCGCTGCTGCCGGGATGCACGCAGATACCTTTCGACGATCTCGCCGCGCTCGAGCAGGCATTGTCGTCGCGCCAGGTCGCAGCCTTCATCGTCGAGCCGATCCAGGGCAAGGGCGTCAACATGCCCTCAGATGAATTTTTGCCGGGCGCTGCCGCGCTGTGCAAAAAATACGGCACGATCTTCATTGCCGACGAAATCCAGACCGGTATCGGCCGCACCGGAAAATTCCTCGCGGTCGAGCACTGGAATGTCGAGCCCGACATGGTGCTCTTGGCAAAGGCGCTGTCGGGCGGTCACGTGCCAGTCGGCGCGCTGCTGACCCGCAAGTCCATCTTCGACAAGATCTTCAACCAGATGGATCGCGCGGTCGTGCACGGCTCGACTTTTTCGAAGAACGATATGGCGATGGCCGCCGGGATCGCCACTCTCGATGTGATCAAGCAGGAGAAACTTGTCGAGCAG
The DNA here is from genome assembly GCF_001693485.1 of Bradyrhizobium sp. LMTR 3. Taxonomy (GTDB): domain Bacteria; phylum Pseudomonadota; class Alphaproteobacteria; order Rhizobiales; family Xanthobacteraceae; genus Bradyrhizobium. The sequence goes on along the minus strand of NZ_MAXC01000007.1, from coordinate 106,246 downwards.
GCCGCCAAGCGCGGCGCCGAGCTTCGCCTTGCGCTGACCCGCATGGTGCCCGGCTATGAATTGCTGAAGGAAGTGCGCGGCAAGGGATTGATGATCGGCATCGAGTTCGGTCCGCCGAAATCGCTGAAGCTGAAGGCTTCCTGGAATCTGCTGGAGACTGCAAACAAAGGCCTGTTCTGCCAGCTCATCACCGTACCGCTATTCAAGGATCACAAGATCCTGACGCAAGTCTCCGGCCACGGCAGCCACACCATCAAGCTGCTGCCGCCGCTGGTGATCACGGAAGAAGATTGCACCTGGATCGAAAAGTCGTTCGACGACGTCATTGCCGCGAGCCACAAAGTGCCCGGCGCGATCTGGTCGCTCGGCAAGACGCTGGTCGACAACGCGGTCAGGAAGTCGGCGTAACCACAGACCTCGTAGCTTCGTAGGGCGGATTAGCGAAGCGTAATCCGCCGCCAGTATCAACGCTAGACGATTGTCGGCGGATGAGGCTTTGCTAATCCGCGCGACGTCCACGCACAGAATTCTGGAGGCGAACATGAGCAACATCACCGGCGGCTGTCACTGTGGCGGCATCCGTTACGAGATCGCGGGGAAACCTATCGTTCATGCGCTGTGTCACTGCACGGATTGCCGTCGTCACGCCGGCGCGCCGATGGTTGGGTGGACGATGTACGCCGAGGGCGCGCTCAAGGTAACGAAGGGAACGCCCAAGGTTTACCAATCATCGGAGCATGGCCGGCGACAGTTTTGCGCGAACTGTGGCACCGGTCTCTTCTTCACCAACGCCAATGTGCTGCCCGGGCTCGTCGATATCCAGAGTGCGACCTACGACGATCCCGACGCCGTGCCGGCCATGGTGCATGTCCAGGTCGCAGAGCGCCTTCGCTGGATGGAGCGCGCGCACGAGCTGCCCACCTTCGACCGCTATCCGCCGCCGCCATAGCGACCACGGCAAGCCGGGATAGTCCGACTATGTTCGAGCAGCGGTGAGCGTCTAGCTCGCCGAACGAAAGCCCTGTCAGTCGCGCTAACGCGAAAGCATTTCGCCTCTTCCTGGCGAAAATCGGTATCCAATTTTCCCGATCATGCTCTAGGATGCACGCGCCGAGCGGTCGCAAAGAGCCGCCGGCGTGTGTTGTCGGAGGAAGCATGATGGAATATCAGCGTCGCCAATTCTTGCAGCTCGTCGCCGGTGCGGCTGCGCTCCCCGTTACGTCAAGCATCGCAAGCGCACAGGCCTATCCATCGCGGCCGGTTCGCCTCGTGATCGGCTATACGCCCGGCGGCTCGGCGGACCTCACCTCGCGCCTGATGGGGCAATGGCTGTCGGAAAAGCTCGGGCAATCCTTCGTCATCGAGAACCGGCCGGGCGGCGGCACCAATATTGCGACCGAGCAGGTGCTGCGCGCTACCCCTGACGGCTACACGCTGCTTCTGGTGGCGCCGGCCAACGCCATCAACGCCACGCTCTACGACAAGCTGCCCTTCGATTTCATGAAGGAGATGGAGCCGATCGCCGGCATCATTCGCTTTCCCAATGTCGTGGTGGTGCATCCTTCGCTGCCGATCAAGTCGATTCCCGAACTGATCGCCTATGCCAAGGCCAATCCGGGCAAACTCAACATGGCATCGTCAGGCAACGGCTCCACGATCCACATGTCGGGCGAACTGTTCAAGATGCTGACCGGCATCAACATGCAGCACGTGCCGTACCGTGGCGGTGCGCCGGCGCTCACCGACATGCTCTCCGGCCAGATGCATGTCATGTTCGACAATCTTCCGACCTGCGCCGAGCACGTCAAATCCGGCAAGCTGCGCGGGCTTGCCGTCACCAGCACGACGCGCTCGGACGTGCTGCCGGATCTGCCGCTGGTTGCGGATTTCCTGCCGGGCTACGAGGCGAGCGCGTGGTATGGCCTCGCAGCGCCAAAGGGCACGCCGCCGGAAATCGTCGACAGGCTGAACAAGGCGGTCAACGAAATCCTCGTCGACCCCAAGGCGAAGGCACGCTTTGCCGAGATCGGCGCCATTCTGCTGCCGGGCTCGCCCGCCGATTTCGGCAAGCTGGTGGCTGATGAAACCGAGAAGTGGGGCAAGGTCGTCAAGTTCGCCGGGGCCAAGGTGGACTAGCGCGGCATTTTCACCAAGGGTTGACCGTCCACCGGCGCTGACCGAAGGCGGTATCCTCCAAGGAGGCCCTTCGAATGAAGAAAACATTTGCCGCCTTCGTCGCGGTAGCTACGATGGTTCGCTCGCCGCGACGCCCGTGAGCGCACAGCGTGGCGTCACCGCGGGCGTTGCGGCTCCGGGCCGCTATTATTGGCCCGCCCTTATGGAGCAAGTCGCGGGCCCTACGAAGATTTGGCAGTTGCAAATGGGTGAACCAGCGTTTCTGGGACGGCCCTGGCTGGCGGGTCCGCCGCGTGCGAGTCTGCGGCTGAGCCGCGATTACGGCGAAGCTTAAACGGCTCGGAGCGACCATCGACGTTGAGCGGGGTCGTTCGATCCGTCAGGAGACTTCGGCGCTATCAAGTCGCGCGCGTGTATTTCGATTGGCCTGACGCCCCTTAAACGCTGAATAGATGGGATCATGAGCCATGGAAGCGTGTGAAAGGTTACCAAGCTACGCTTCAGCGGCCAAAGAGGATGCTTCGATTCACAGCGGTTTTGCATCAAGTGGAGAAATTGAAATGTGCAAGTCCATTGGAGCCGCAGCGTTTGCAGCCATGATGTTCACAGCGCCATCGGCATCTGCTCAACCCAACAATCCCTACGATTATCCCTACTGCTTACAGGGCAGGGATTACGGCTACCCGGGCTTATGTCAGTTTACGAGCTACCAGCAGTGCCAGGCTACGGCCTATGGAACGTTTTCCTATTGTGGCGCGAATCCCCGATTTGCATACGGATGGCAACAGCACGGCTGGCGACCTTACCAAGTGCGATGATCGACCCGGTTGCAGGGTGATCGAGTGCGCACTTGCCGGTAATCCGGCTTATGTCCGAACTGTCAGCTTCCCGCAGCCGCGCGCGGCGGATTTTTCGCGAGCGCCGCTGCCATCGCCGAAATCAGCGGCCGCATGAAGAAGGCGTCCTCGGCCGGATAGATGTCGGTGCGCAGGCCGTGAGCCTTGAGTTCATCCGACACCGCCGGTCCGACCGAAGCGATTGGCGTGCGGTCAAGCCCCTCGCGTAACCGGTCCTCGCAACCTCGTGCACGCGCGACCTCGATCAGGCGACGAATCTGGCCGAGATTGGTCAGCGCGATCGCGTCGATGCGGCCGGCCGCCATCTCGTCGATCGCACTGATGATGTTGGCATCGGCAGCCTGCGCATCGTAGACGTAAGGCAGCACGGTATCGACCTCTGCGCCCTGCGCCTTGATCGCGCTGATCAGGACGCTGTGATCCTTGTCCGGGTAAAGCTGCAGTCCGAGGCGATGGCCGCTGAGGTCGAGGCGTGACAGCATCTCGGCGACACCTTCGGAGGTTGGCTTCTCCGTCGTCATCTGCGGTTCCAGCCCGATTTCGCGCAGCGCCTTGCCCGGCTTGGGGCCACGGGCGAATTTGCGCGCCTTGCCGAGTGCGGCAATGAATTCCTGTTCGATGCCGATGCGTCGGACCACCTTCATCAGCCGGCGCAGGCCTTCGCCGGTCATCAGCACCAGATCGTCGAAAGGCCTCTCGATGCACCGCCTGATCCAGGCTTCGAGCGGCGCCGGGTCCGGCGCGTCGTGGATGGTGAACATCGGGCATTGCAGCACGTCGGCGCCCTGTTCGGTGAGCAGGCGGGAAAACTGCGCTTCCTCGCGCGTTTCCAGGATCAGGATGCGGTAACCGTTCAATCTGTCAGCCATGATCTCGCTCCAACGCTTTTGCTTCGCGCTTTGTTCATCCTGACCCCGGTTTCCGGATTGGCGCAAGCGCGTCGGCGGTGATAGAGCAGGGCGCAAATCCGAGGTTTTCACCCTTCTGCCTGAATTGTAGTCAGCGCCATGCCCGATCACCAATTCGTCCTGACCCTGTCCTGCCCGGATCGCCCCGGCATCGTTTCCGCGGTGTCGACCTTTCTGGCCCATAACGGTCAGAACATTTTGGACGCCCAGCAGTTCGACGACATCGAGACCAAGAAATTCTTCATGCGGGTGGTGTTCACCGCCGCCGATCTCGCCGTCGAACTGCAGGCACTGCAGACCGGCTTTACCGCAATCGCCGACCGCTTCGCCATGGAATGGCAGATGCGCGACCGCGCCAATCGCCGCCGGGTGATGCTGCTGGTCTCGAAGTCGGATCATTGCCTGGTCGACATCCTCTATCGCTGGCGCACCGGCGAGCTCGAGATGATCCCGACCGCAATCGTTTCGAACCATCCGCGCGAGACTTACAGCTCGCTCGATTTCGGCGAGATCCCGTTCCACTATTTGCCGGTGAGGAAGGAAACCAAGCGCGAGCAGGAAGAGGCCGTCTGGAAACTGGTTCAGGACACAAAAACCGATCTCGTCGTGCTGGCGCGCTACATGCAGATCCTGTCGGACGAAATGTCGGCAAAACTGTCCGGGCGCTGTATCAACATCCACCATTCGTTCCTGCCGGGCTTCAAGGGCGCGCGCCCCTATCACCAGGCCCATGAGCGCGGCGTCAAGCTGATCGGCGCCACCGCGCACTACGTCACCCGCGACCTCGACGAGGGCCCGATCATCGACCAGGACGTCGAGCGCATCAGCCATCGCGATACGCCGGAAGATCTCTCGCGCAAGGGCCGCGACATCGAACGCCGCGTGCTGGCGCGTGCCATGCGCCATCATCTCGAGGACCGCGTCATCCTCAATGGCCGCAAGACCGTGGTGTTTATGGATTAGCGCGCCGCATCCTTGGACGCGGGAGCCGGGTTGGTCTCCTTGTCGCGCTCGGAAGCCGGCATTAGGCGCTTTCGCTCGCGCTCGCGCATGTACTCGTCATACTTCGCGGTTCCCGGGCGCGGCGGCGCGTCGGCCGGCAACCCGCCGGCCCAGGCCGGAATGGCATCGCTGACGCCGGCTGAGACTTTCTCGTTGATGGTCCCACAGCCGCTCAAGCCGCAGCCCGCGAGGGCAACGGTGACGATCGTGACAATGTGGCGCGCGCTGATCGGCATCGGCAGAAGACTACAACCTTAACCGTTTAAGGATGATGGATTTAGGGCGTTGCTCTGGGGAACCGGCGAGAGTGGTTCTTTGTTGACAGGGCCATTTCATTTGTACAATCGTACAAATAGGCAGCAGTCGCAGGGAGGTTAGGGCAGCAACGTTGATCATATTATAATACCATCGCGTCCTTCGCGGCTATGCGGCTTCTTCGCTGCGACACGCCAATGGTCCGATTGACAACAAGGCGGGCAAGGACGCCATGTTGCCGTGCTACCCGGCGGAAAATTCTGGGTTATGGTGAGATCAAGGGCCGGGGACTCGGTTCGAGACACAAGGCCGATCAGGGGGAGAGATGCTCATGTCTATTCGTAGTCAAATGTTGCTGGCCGCAGGCTCGGTCGCCGCGATGCTGGCGCTTGCGCCGGCCTACGCCCAGGAGACCGTCAAGATCGGCCTGATCCTGCCGATGACGGGTGGGCAGGCATCGACCGGCAAGCAGATCGACAACGCGGTCAAGCTCTACATGCAGCAGAACGGCGATATCGTCGCCGGCAAGAAGATCGAAGTCATCCTGAAGGATGACGCAGCGGTTCCCGACAACACCAAGCGCCTCGCGCAGGAACTGATCGTCAACGAAAAGGTCAATTTCATCGCAGGCTTCGGCGTGACGCCGGCAGCGCTTGCCGCGGCCCCCTTGGCGACGCAGGCCAAGATTCCCGAAATCGTGATGGCGGCCGGCACCTCGATCATCACGGAGCGCTCGCCCTATATCGTGCGCACCTCGTTCACGCTGGCGCAGTCGTGTACCATCATCGGCGATTGGGCCGCGAAGAACGGCATCAAGAAGGTCGCAACGCTGACCTCCGACTACGCGCCCGGCAACGACGCGCTGAACTTCTTCAAGCAGAACTTCACCGCCGGTGGCGGCGAGATCGTCGAAGAGGTGAAGGTGCCGCTGCAAAATCCTGATTTTTCTCCGTTCTTGCAGCGCATGAAGGATTCCAAGCCCGATGCGGTGTTCGTGTTCGTGCCGGCCGGACAGGGCGGCAGCTTCATGAAACAGTATGCCGAGCGCGGCCTCGACAAGGCGGGCATCAAGGTGATCGGCCCCGGCGACGTGATGGACGACGACCTGCTCAACGGCATGGGCGACGCGGCGCTCGGCACGGTGACGGCGCATCTCTATTCGGCCGCGCATCCTTCGGCCGCGAACAAGGAATTCGTCGCCGCCTACAAGAAGGCGTTCGGCCAGCGCCCGGGCTTCATGGCTGTCGGCGGCTATGACGGTATCCGGTTGATCTACGAGGCGCTGAAGAAGACCGGCGGCAAGACCGACGGCGACGCGCTGATCGCGGCGATGAAGGGCGCAAAGTGGGAAAGCCCCCGCGGCCCGATCATGATCGATCCGGAAACCCGCGACATCGTGCAGAACATCTACATCCGCAAGGTCGAGAAGGTCGACGGCGAGCTCTACAACGTCGAGTTCGCGACCTTCGAGGCGGTGAAGGATTCCGGTAAGACGAAGAAGTGACGACGAAGTCGTCATCCCGGGGCGCATCGAAGATGCGAACTATGGTGCGCAATTGCGCACCTGAGGATCTCGAGGTTGTTGCAAAGAGATCCCGGGTTCAGCGCTGGCGCGCTGCCCCGAAATGACGAGTCCTAAAGGTTCTTCGGCGCTCCCATGACCACGCTGTTCACCATCCTGTTCGACGGTGTCGCCTACGGCATGCTGCTGTTCGTGCTCGCCTGCGGGCTGGCGGTGACGCTCGGGCTGATGAATTTCGTCAACCTTGCCCATGGCGCCTTCGCCATGACCGGCGGCTATATCTGCGCGGTGCTGGTGAACAATCAGGGCTGGCCGTTCTTTTCCGCGCTGCCGCTGGCGTTTGTCGTCAGCGCGCTGATCGGCGTCGCGCTGGAGCGCACGCTTTACCGCCACCTCTACACCCGCAGCCATCTCGACCAGGTGCTGTTCACGATCGGCCTCACCTTCATGTCGGTGGCGGCGGTCGATTACATCATGGGATCGTCGCGGATTTTCATCAAACTGCCGGCCGCGCTCGAGGGACAGTTCGACTTCTTCGGCGTCGGCATCGGCCGCTACCGGCTGATGATCATCGTGATCTGCGGCCTGCTCACGGTGGCGCTGCAATTGATTTTGGCGAAAACCCGTTTCGGCAGCCGCCTGCGCGCCGCGGTGGACGATCCGCGCGCCGCCAGCGGCCTCGGCATCAACGTGCCGCAGGTGTTTGCGTTCACCTTTGCCTTCGGCTGTGGCCTTGCCGGCCTCGGCGGCGCGCTGAGCGCCGAGATCCTCGGGCTCGATCCGTATTTTCCGCTAAAATTCATGATCTACTTTTTGATCGTGGTCACCGTCGGCGGCTCCTCCAGCATCACCGGGCCGTTCCTTGCTTCGCTTTTGCTCGGCATCGGCGACGTCGCCGGGAAATATTACGTGCCGAAGATGGGGCCGTTCGTCATCTACACCATCATGATCGTCATTCTGATCTGGCGTCCGAACGGCCTGTTCGGCCGCGCCGCTGCGCGATGAGTTCGCGATGACCGCAGCCTCCGACGTCTCATCCCATGCCATCGCCCGCGCCCGCTGGCGCCCGGCCGAGATCGCGTTCTGGATTCTTGCGCTGTCCTGCGCGTTCCTGTTTCCCTCGCGCTATCTGATTATGACCGATATCCTGCGGCTGGCGTTGTTCACGCTGTCGCTCGACCTGATCCTCGGCTACGCCGGCATTGTCTCGCTGGGGCACGCCGCGTTCTTTGGCGTCGGCGCCTATTCGGCGGGCTTGCTCGCCTTGCATGGCATCATCAACGAGCCGGTGATCGCGCTGGTCGTCGCCGGCCTCGTCGCCATGGTGCTCGGCTTCCTCACCAGTTTCCTCGTCATCCGCGGCGTCGACCTGACACGGCTGATGGTGACGCTCGGCATTGCGCTGCTGCTCGAAGCGCTGGCGGAACGGTTCTCCAATATCACCGGCGGCACCGACGGGCTCCAGGGCATCGAGATGCAGCCGATCCTCGGTCTGTTTGCGTTCGACATGTTCGGCAAGACCGGCTTCTTCTATTCGCTGATCGTGCTGTTCCTGCTGTTTCTGCTGGCGCGGCGGATCGTCAATTCGCCGTTCGGCCTGTCGCTGCGCGCGATCAAGAATAACCCGCTGCGAGCCTCTGCCATCGGCGTGCCCGTCAATCGGCGCCTGATCGCGATCTATACGATTGCCGCGTTCTACGCCGGCATTGCCGGGGCGCTGTTCACCCAGACCACGGCGCTGGCCTCGCTCGATGTGTTCGCGTTCGAACGCTCGGCCGATCTGATGCTGGTGCTCGTAATCGGCGGCACCGGCTATCTCTATGGCGGGCTGATCGGCGCCGTCGTGTTCAAGATGCTGCAGGAACTGTTTCAGACCATCACGCCGCAATACTGGCTTTTCTGGATCGGGCTCGTCCTGGTCGTGATGGTGCTGGTCGGCCGCGAGCGCATCCATCGCTGGGTGCTTTGGGGGCCGAACCTCGTGATCCGTCAGGTCTTCGGACGCAAGGCCGTCGTCGCCGTTCCCGAAAGTGATGCGCCATGACGATCGCGCTCGAAACCAGGGGGCTGGAAAAATCCTTCGGCGGCTTGCGGGTCACGCGCGAGCTGTCGCTCAAGGTGGAGCAGGGCGCCCGCCATGCCCTGATCGGGCCCAACGGCGCCGGCAAGACCACCGTCATCAATCTGCTGACCGGCGTGCTCAAGCCCAATGCGGGACGGATCCTGCTCGAGGGCAACGACATCACCGATGTGCCGGTGCACAAACGGGTGCTACGTGGGCTGTCGCGCACCTTCCAGATCAATCAGCTCTATGCCGACCTGACCCCGCTCGAAACGGTCGGGCTCGCCGTCTCCGAACGTCTCGGCCGTGGTGGAGACTGGTGGCGGCGGATGGGCACGCGCGATGACGTTAACCGCGAGGTCGCGGAGACGCTCGGACGGTTTCATTTGCTCGACGTGATGAACGAGCGCACCGCGACGCTGCCTTACGGCAAACAGCGCCTGCTCGAGATCGCGGTCGCGATCGCGACCAAGCCGCGCGTGCTGCTGCTCGACGAGCCCGCCGCCGGTGTGCCCGAGAGCGAGCGTCACGATATTCTGGCGGCGGTCGCTGCCCTGCCGCGCGACGTCACGGTGCTGCTGATCGAGCACGACATGGACCTGGTGTTCTCGTTCGCTGACCGTATCTCGGTGCTGGTCAACGGCGCCATGCTGGTGGAAGGTCCGCCGGACGAAGTGGCGCGCGATCCGCAAGTGAAGGCGGTCTATCTCGGCGAGGCGGTCCATGCCTGAGCTTCTCGCCATCGATGCCTTGCGCGCGGGCTATGGCGAAGCCGTGGTGTTGCCTTCGATGTCGCTGTCGCTGGGCGAGGGCCAGGTGCTGGCGCTCCTGGGGCGCAACGGCACCGGCAAGACCACGCTGATCAACTCGATCGTCGGCATCACCCGCCGTTTCGGCGGAACGATCGCGCTTGGCGGGCTCGACATCACCGCGATGCGCCCGGACCAGCGCGCGCGGGCCGGGATCGGCTGGGTGCCGCAGGAACGCAACATCTTCCGCTCCCTGACGGTCGAGGAGAACATGACCGCGGTGGCCCAGCCCGGCCCATGGACCGTGGAAGAGATCTACCAGATGTTTCCGCGGCTGAAGGAGCGCCGCAACAATTTCGGCAACCAGCTTTCCGGCGGCGAGCAGCAGATGCTGGCGATCGGCCGCGCGCTGACCCTCAATCCCAAGGTGCTGCTGCTGGACGAGCCGACCGAGGGACTGGCGCCGATCATCGTTGAAGAACTATTAAGGGCGCTGGGCACGATCACCCGGGCGGGCGGCATCTGCTCTGTTATCGTCGAGCAGAATGCGCAAAAGATTCTGGGGCTGGCCGATCGGGTTGTGATATTGGAACGCGGCGCAATCGTGCATGATGCGCCAAGCCACGCGTTGAAGGCCGATCCCGCCGTGCTCGAACGCTATCTCGGCGTCGCCGGCGCGGCCGCCCGCTAGATTTATGGGAGTTGAGACCATGCAGAGAACAAAGCCCCCGTTCCGCGCCGACGAGGTCGGCAGTCTGTTGCGTCCGCCGCGCATCAAGGAAGCGCGCGCCAAGCTGGAGAAGGGTGAGATCACGGCGGAGGACCTGCGCAAGGCCGAGGACCTCGAGATCGAAAAGGTCGTGCACAAGCAGGCCTCGATCGGGCTGAAGCTCGCGACCGATGGCGAGTTCCGCCGCTCCTGGTGGCACTTCGACTTTCTTAGCCATCTCACCGGCTGTGAGCTGTTCCACCCCGACACGGGCATCCAGTTCGCCGGCGTGGAAACGAGGCATGATGCGGTCCGCGTGATCGGCAAGCTCGACTTCCCGGACAACCATCCGATGCTGGATCACTTCCGCTTCTTGAAGAAGCATGCTGACACGGCTCACGTCACGCCGAAGATGACGATCCCGTCGCCGGCCGTGCTGCATTTCCGCGGCGGCCGCAAGTCGATCTCGAAGGAGGTCTATCCTGATCTGGAGGAATTCTTCCTCGACCTCGGCAAGTCCTATCGCAAGGCGGTGAAGGCGTTCTATGACGCCGGCTGCCGTTACTTGCAGTTCGACGATACGGTCTGGGCCTATCTCTGCTCGCAGGACGAATTGCAGAAGGCGCGCGATCGCGGCGACAATCCCGACGGCCTGCAGGAAATCTATGCGCGCGTCATCAACTATGCGATTGCCGAGCGCCCGGCCGACATGGTGATCACGACGCACGTCTGCCGCGGCAATTTCCGCTCGACCTGGATCTCCTCCGGCGGCTACGAGCCGGTGGCCGAGACCATGCTGGCCGGCACCAATTACGACGGCTATTTCCTCGAATATGATTCCGACCGCGCCGGCGGCTTCGAGCCGCTGCGCTATTTGCCAAAGGGCAACAAGGTCGTAGTGGTCGGCGTCATCACCTCGAAGTTCGGCGAGCTCGAGAAGAAGGATGACATCAAGCGCCGCCTCGATGAGGCCGCCAAGTTCGCCCCGCTTGACCAGCTCGCAGTATCGCCGCAATGCGGCTTTGCTTCCACCGAGGAAGGCAACATCCTCTCCGAGGAGGAGCAGTGGGCGAAGTTGAGCCTCGCGGTCGAAGTGGCGAACGAGGTGTGGGGGAAGTCGTAGGCTCTCAGCCGTCATTGCGCGGAGCGATAATGACGAAGCAATCCATCTGTCCCCGTGCGGAGAGGTGGATTGCTTCGCGGAGCCTGTCATCCGGCGGCGCTTTGCGCCGACCGGGTGGCTGGCAATGACGGGGTGAGGGCGGTGCGCAATAGCCGGGCCCAGCATTGTAAGCTGGAGCAAGGCGGCATGCCAAAGTTTCATTTTGTCATCATGTATATTAGCAGGTGCGGCGGGTTCCAATGACGCCTCACCCTTTTCGGGACGTATACTTGTTGGGCAGATGATGGTAGGAAGCTTCCGCCATCTCCCGCTGCCCACCGGCATGTCCCAACCACTGGCCCGATGAAAAACGACCAGATCCTCAGCCAGATCACCGAGTTCTGCCGCCAGGCCGACATGGCGGAGACGACGTTCGGACGCCGGGCGGTCAACGACGGCAAGCTGGTGCAGCGGCTGCGCGAGGGCAAGCGCATCACCATCGATACGCTGGACCGCATCCAGGCCTATATCGCGGCGTCCACCGGCGCGCTGCCGCCGCCGCGCGGCCTCGAAGTGCCGCCCGAAAAGCGCGATCCCAGAGGCAATTTCCGCTTCTTCGAGAACCGGCAGAAATACCTGCTGTTCGTCCATACCTGCAGCGAAAAACGGGTGATTGCCGAGCGGGTGGCGCTGGAACTGTCGAGCCTGCATCCGCGGCCGCCGGCGCTCAGGGTATTCGACGCAGGAGTCGGAGACGGCACGGTGCTCGCGCGGGTGATGCGCTCGATGCACGGGCGTTTTCCCCATATGCCGTTCTATATCGCCGGCAAAGAGTTGAGCCTGGAGGACGTCCGCCTGACGCTCGACAAGGTGCCCGACCGGCTGTTCGAGCACCCGGCGACCGTCATCGTCCTGACCAACATGCATTACGCGGAGGCGCCCTGGCTGACGCCGGCCTCGCCCGCGGCAGCCGCGGGCATGATCTGGCATGAGGTGGCCCTGCGGGGGGCCTCTTCGGGGGAGTTTGAGACGCAAATTGCCGAACTGGGGCCGTTTCTGGAACAAAACTGGCGGGCCAATATCAGCCCCAAATCGAGCATGCCGATCTATGAGCGGCCGGTGGCGCTGGTGCTGTACCGGGAGGACCACCGGTTCCTGCTTGATTCGATCATCCCGCGGGCCGGCCGGACCGAGGCCAATTTCGACCTTGTGATCGCTTCCCAGCCCTATCGGGCAAAATCCTCTGTGAATTTCCGCGCCAAGCGGATCATTGCACCGTTGGCCCGGTCGCTGCGGGCAGGGGGCCGTTTGATTGGAATTCACTCCCATGGGCAGGATCCGGGGCTGGAAATCATCCAGTCGGTCTGGCCGGGAGAAAATCCTTTCGCCGTGAGCCGTCATGAGCTATTGCGCGCGGTGAAATACGAGCTGGGGTCGGCCGGGCGGGACCTTAACTTTAATGCCTACGCCGATAACCGTTCCATCTTCCGTTATGATATGGAAGCGCTGCCCAACGAGGTCACCGGCTCGATCGGAACCTCGACGGCCTTTGCAGCGTGGAATGCGGCGGTGTATGTCGCCCAGATCGAAGACGACCGGTTGACCGAAATGACTGAAAACAGCCGGACGCTCGATGCCACCAGAGAGGTTCTGCGCAAGCATAACGGGCTTTGGTTTTACGACGAATCCTACGTCATTTCGCGGCGTCGCGACTGACATTCCAGGATACACAACACAGACAGCCGCCGGGGTCCGGCGGGAACAAGGGGTTTGTTGATGCGCGCCTCCTATCTCTTCACCAGCGAGTCGGTTTCCGAGGGTCATCCGGACAAGGTTTGCGATCGAATCTCGGACGAGATCGTCGACCTGTTCTACCGGGAAGGCCCGAAGGCGGGCATCGATCCATGGCAGATCCGCGCGGCCTGCGAAACGCTTGCCACCACCAACAAGGTGGTGATCGCCGGTGAGACTCGTGGTCCGGAGTCGGTCACCAACGAGCAGATCGAAAGCACCGTGCGCGAGGCCATCAAGGACATCGGTTACGAGCAGGAGGGTTTTCACTGGAAGACCGCTGACATTGAAATCCTGTTGCATCCGCAGTCCGCTGACATTGCGCAGGGCGTCGATGCCAAGCAGCCCAGCAACCAGGAAGAGGGCGCGGGCGACCAGGGCATCATGTTCGGCTACGCCACCAACGAGACGCCTGACCTGATGCCGGCGCCGATCTTCTACGCCCACAAGATCCTGCGGTTGATTTCCGAAGCGCGCCACTCCGGCCGCGAGAAGGTGCTCGGTCCGGACTCCAAGAGCCAGGTCACCGTGCAGTACGAGAACGGCAAGCCGGTCGGCGTGCGCGAGATCGTGGTCTCGCACCAGCATCTGGTCGAGGACCTCACCTCCAATCAGATTCGTGACATCGTCGAACCCTATGTCCGCGAGGCGCTGCCGAAGGAATGGATCAACGGCAAGACCATCTGGCACATCAACCCGACCGGAAAGTTCTACATCGGCGGCCCCGACGGCGATTCCGGTCTCACCGGCCGAAAGATCATCGTCGATACCTATGGCGGCGCAGCCCCGCATGGCGGCGGCGCCTTCTCCGGCAAGGACCCGACCAAGGTCGACCGTTCGGCCGCCTATGCCGCGCGCTATGTCGCCAAGAACATCGTCGCCGCCGGTCTCGCCGATCGCTGCACGCTGCAGCTTGCTTACGCGATCGGTGTGGCGCGTCCGCTGTCGATCTACATCGATACCCACGGCACTGGAAAGGTGCCGGAGGACCAGCTCGAGAAGGCAGCCGCCAAGGCGATGGATTTGACGCCGCGCGGCATCCGCACCCATCTCGATCTCAATCGCCCGATCTACGCGCGTACCGCAGCCTATGGCCATTTCGGTCGCACGCCCGACAATGAAGGCGGCTTCTCCTGGGAGAAGACCGACCTTGTCGAACCGCTCAAGCGCGCAGTTTAGTCTTAACAGCGTCATTCCGGGGCACCGCGATAGCGGTGAACCCGGAACCTTTTTCAATGATTTCGAGATTCCGGGTTCGTGGCTCACGCGCGCCCCGGAATGACGAACTCAACAGAGGGAAACTCCCCATGACCACCGCCGCCGCCAAGAAGCCCGCCTTCACCGATTACATCGTCAAGGACATTTCGCTCGCCGAATTCGGCCGCAAGGAAATCTCGCTGGCCGAGACCGAGATGCCGGGCCTGATGGCGACGCGCGAGGAATACGGTCCGAAGCAGCCGCTGAAGGGCGCTCGCATCGCCGGCTCCCTGCACATGACGATCCAGACCGCGGTCTTGATCGAAACGCTGGCCGCACTCGGCGCCGACATCCGCTGGGTGTCCTGCAACATCTATTCGACGCAGGACCATGCGGCTGCCGCGATCGCCGCCGCCGGCATTCCGGTGTTTGCGGTGAAGGGCGAGACGCTCGCCGAATACTGGGACTACACCGCAAAGCTGTTCGACTGGCACGGCGGCGGCACGCCCAACATGATCCTCGATGACGGCGGCGATGCCACCATGCTGGTGCATGCCGGCTACCGCGCCGAGCAGGGCGATACCGCCTTCCTCGACAAGCCGACGTCCGAGGAAGAGGAAATCTTCTATGCGCTCGTCAAGCGCCTCCTGAAGGAGAAGCCGAAGGGGTACTTCGCCGAGATCGCTGGGAATATCAAGGGCGTCTCGGAGGAGACCACCACGGGCGTGCACCGCCTCTACGATATGGCGAACAAGGGGACGCTGTTGTTCCCCGCCATCAACGTCAACGACAGCGTGACGAAATCGAAATTCGACAATCTCTATGGCTGTCGTGAATCGCTGGTCGACGGCATCCGCCGCGGCACCGACGTCATGATGTCGGGCAAGACCGCGATGGTCGCGGGCTTCGGCGACGTCGGCAAAGGCTCGGCGGCCTCGCTGCGCCAGGCCGGCTGCCGCGTCATGGTCTCCGAAGTCGATCCGATCTGCGCGCTGCAGGCGGCGATGGAAGGCTATGAAGTCACGACGATGGAAGACGCGGCGCCCCGCGCCGACATCTTCGTCACCGCGACCGGCAACAAGGACATCATCACCATCGACCACATGCGCGCGATGAAGGATCGCGCCATCGTCTGCAACATCGGTCACTTCGACAACGAGATCCAGATCGCTGGCTTGCGTAACCTGAAGTGGACCAACATCAAGCCGCAGGTCGACGAGATCGAATTCCCCGACAAGCACCGCATCATCCTGTTGTCGGAAGGCCGCCTGGTGAATCTCGGCAACGCCATGGGCCATCCGTCCTTCGTGATGTCGGCGTCTTTCACCAACCAGACGCTGGCGCAGATCGAACTGTTCGCCAACAACAAGGACGGCAAGTACGAGAAGAAGGTCTACGTGCTGCCGAAGACGCTGGACGAGAAGGTGGCGCGGCTGCATCTCGCCAAGATCGGCGTCAAGCTGACCGAACTGCGCAAGGACCAGGCCGACTATATCGGCGTCAAGCCGGAAGGCCCGTTCAAGTCGGATCATTACCGCTACTGACTTCACGTCGCGGGCGACGTCCTGAAGCACGACCAAGCCCCGGAGCGATCCGGGGCTTTTTGCTGATCGGTCGCACAACCTGCGACGGTTGAAATTCAACGGTAAATTCCGATACAGCCTGTATCGTCGCAGCAACCTGACAATGCGAGTTGCAATTTCTGCCTGCTGGCCATTACATCTGAAAGCAGGGAGATCGCCATGACCGATGCGGCAGAGCATTTCGACGTCCTCATTGTCGGCGCGGGACTGTCCGGCATCGGCGCGGGCTATCATTTGCAGGAGAAGTGTCCCGGCAAGAGCTACGTCATTCTCGAGGGGCGCGACTGCATCGGCGGCACCTGGGATCTCTTCCGCTATCCCGGCATCCGCTCCGACTCGGACATGTACACGCTCGGCTATTCGTTCCGGCCGTGGACCGAGCCGAAGGCGATCGCCGACGGGCCGCGGATCCTGAACTACGTTCGCGAGACCGCTGCCGACAACGGCATCGACAAGCACGTCCGCTTCCACCACCGCGTCAAACGCGCCGCGTGGTCGTCGCCGGATTCGCGCTGGACGGTGGAGGCCGAACGCAACGTGGGCGAGGGCGCGGCGGAGACCGTGCGCTTCACCTGCAATTTCCTGTTCATGTGCTCGGGCTATTACAAATACGAGGAAGGCTATACGCCGGATTTTTCGGGCACGGCGGACTTCGCCGGCCAGATCGTGCATCCGCAGAAGTGGCCCGAAGACCTCGACTATGCGGGAAAGCGCGTGGTGGTGATCGGCTCGGGTGCGACCGCCGTGACGCTGGTGCCGGAGATGGCCAAGACCGCTGCGCACGTCACGATGCTGCAGCGTTCGCCGACCTACGTGGTGGCGCGGCCGGCGGAGGACGCGCTCGCCAACAAGCTGCGCCAAAAGCTCTCCGCCAAGCTCGCCTATCATATGATCCGCTGGCGCAACGTGCTGTTCGGCATGTATTTCTTTCAGCTCTGCCGCCGCAAGCCGGAGCGCGCCAAGCAGTTGATCCTCGGCGGCGTCAAGATGGCGCTGGGACCGGAATACGACGTGGCTAAGCACTTTACGCCGCGTTACAATCCGTGGGAGCAGCGGCTCTGCCTGGTGCCGGACGGCGACCTGTTCAAGTCGATCCGCGACAAGCGCGCTTCCGTCGTCACCAACGAGATCGACACCTTTACCAGGGGCGGAATCAAGCTGAAGGACGGCAGCGAGCTTGAAGCCGATATCATCGTCACCGCGACCGGGCTGGTTCTGCAGGTGCTCGGCGGGCTCGAAGTCAGCGTCGACGGCCGCACGGTCGATTTCGCACGAACGCTGAACTACAAGGGCATGATGTATTCGGACATTCCGAACCTGGCGGCGGCGTTCGGCTACACCAACGCGTCGTGGACGCTGAAATGCGATCTGACCTGCGAATATGTCTGCCGGCTGATCAACTACATGGACCGCAACGGCTACAAGCAGTGCATGCCGCATAATGTCGATCCTGACGTCACCGAACTGCCGTCGCTGGATTTCTCCTCCGGCTATGTGCAGCGCTCGATCGCCAAACTGCCCAAGCAGGGCTCGAAGCGGCCGTGGCGGCTGTACCAGAACTACGCGCTCGACATCGTCACGCTCCGCTACGGCAAGGTCGACGACGGCGTGATGCAGTATTCGTGAGCGATGCACCTCGCGAGGGTGCGTGCGGCCGTCCGATGCGTCGTTTCGCGTATACGTAGATGGCTTCGAATCGTCCAACATGTCCTCACGGTTAACGCCGGATTAACCGTCGTGTCGCACGCTGCATAGCTTGCGGCCCCTGACAGCACGAGGAAGCCCATGGACGCCCAGCGAATTGCCGTCGATGCCCTTGTGGCGCTGACCGATTGCGACCGCGACGCGGCGATCGCCTTCATCCGCAAATTCTATCTGGCCGGCGTCCGCGACCCCAAGCGGCTGACGTTCAAGGGACTGCAGGCACTGCGGGGGTGACGGCAGCCGTACTTCCTCCCTGTCGTCGCCCGGCTTGACCGGGCGATCCAGTACGCCGAGGCTTATCGGTTCAATCACTGCTGTCTCTGGGATACTGGATCGTCCGCTGGAGCCTGTCATCGGGCGCGCATTCGCGCGACCCGTTGGCGGACGATGACAACTGAATGTGACGAAGTATTCTCGCGAC
Organism: Bradyrhizobium sp. LMTR 3; assembly: GCF_001693485.1. Taxonomy (GTDB): domain Bacteria; phylum Pseudomonadota; class Alphaproteobacteria; order Rhizobiales; family Xanthobacteraceae; genus Bradyrhizobium. The sequence continues at coordinate 88,248 of NZ_MAXC01000007.1, read as the reverse complement.
GCCGATCGCCCGAGGTTTGCTCTCAAATTCCCGCCCTCTCCAAATAGAGGGCGCAGGGAAGACCGGGTGCTTGCTGCACCCGCGGTCTCGTGTGCCGTTGCGCATAAAGAACACGCACACGAGCATACAGGTACAGCGGGAGCATCCCGGCCTTCCCTGCGCAATGGCTTTACGGCTTACTTCGTGCTCTTCCCGGAGAACGGCTCTTTTGCCTCCGTCGCTGCGCAAATAGTTTCACGCAGCTCAGCGCCAGCACCGCGGCGCCCGAACCACACGACTTCGCCGTACGCTTCCTGCGCCTACGTCTTGCGCATTCCGCGTCCATCGCATCTCACCGCACGTTCGTGACGATCGCGAGCGCCCCTCAATGGGCGAGACGGGCGGAAATATGCGACTGATTTGCCTCTCGCGTTAAGCGGAATATTTTTGATTCCCGGGCTTGACACGATTTCTGAAAATCAGAAGTGATTTGCCTGTCGTGTTGATTTGCCGCAGCGGTGCATCGAGATTGCGCTTGCACGCGAGGCAAACCAGTTCGCGGATCGTAGGGTGGGCAAAGCGACAGCGTGCCCACCATCAAGCAACGCGACCGGTCATGGATGGTGGGCACGCTTCGCTTTGCCCACCCTACATCGCGACGTTGCGAGCCGCGGCTGCGCCATCAGCCGACGACGACTTCACTGATCTGGATCACCGGAGACTGGTCGGTATAGTTCGGGATATCAGCCATAATCTCCTTGGCATGCGGCCCGAAGCCGGTCTGGAACGCCTCGATCGAGTCGCAGAAGATGTGGCACATGCCGACATAGGTGGCGGGAGCGCCGGGCGCGCCGCCGGCCAGGCCCTTGTCGACCGTGTAGGACTTGCAGGCGTCGCCCATGCGCGCCTTCACGAGCGGCATGTGCTTGTCGCGGTAGTAGTCGTGATCGAAGCGCCCGCCGGGCGTATTGGGATACATCACGCTTACCTTGATCATGGACGTGCCCTCCGATTCTCGCGTTCACCGTTATTCTCCGGCAATAGTGGGAATCTGTGTCAGTTTTGCGGATCTTGCAACCGGAAGCGGCGGGCCTTCGCCTCATCCTGCCGCCGCACGTCTCCGCCGATATTCCAGCGCGGGCAGGCCGGCCGATCATTTCATTTGTAGACGAATATTCTACTGACTTGCTGGCGAGCATATTCCGCGGCGTTCACGCCATCGCGCGCTTTCAAGCACGGCTTTTCAAATCGCGGTGAGAGCCGTCGCATGGTTATCCGCTTTTGCGCTGCGATACCCAATTGGATGGAGTGATTTCACGACAAAAGAGGATATCACCAATGACCAAGTCTATCCCAACACTCGCCGCCGCGTTTCTGATGACCGCGATCGCAACGCCGGTGTTCGCGCAACCCGCGATCCAGGAGCCCGGCGCCTACTCCTTCTATCATCCCAATGCCGACGTGCTCGGCGGCCGGCCGGCATACCGGTCGTTCGATCGGTCGAATGCCTATTACAATTCCAATGCCTATTACAACCAGGCTGTGCCCACGCCCGAACCGCGGCTGCGGCAGAGGCAGGTCACGCCGAGGAATTATCGCGGGGCGCAGTAGCGTGAGCGTGCAGCCTGGATGATCCGTTGGGCCATCTGCGCTGCTTCGTTACGCAGCTATTTGCGCTGATCCTCCAGGATCAACGTCGCACCCTTCTCCGCGATCATCCCCGTCGGCGTATTGGTGTTGCCCGACGTGATCGTGGGCATTACCGACGCATCGGCGATGCGCAAGCCGGCGATGCCGTAAAAGCTCAGCCGCTCGTCGACCACGGCCATCGGGTCGTTCGCGGTGCCCATCTTCGCGGTGCCGACGGGATGGAAGATCGTGGTGCCGATATCGCCGGCGGCCTTTGCCAATGACGCATCGTCGTCACCGACGCTTGGGCCGGGCAGGTACTCCTGCGGCCGATATCGCTCCAGCCTTTTCTGCTTCATCAGCCGGCGCGTGGTGCGGATAGCATCCGCCGCGACCTGGCGGTCGTCCTCGGTCGAGAGATAGTTCGGCGCGATCGACGGCGCTTCGTCAGGTCTAGCCGAGCGGATGCGCACGGTGCCGCGCGAGGTCGGCTGCAGATTGCAGGCGCTCACCGTGATGGCGGGAAAGCGGTGCAGGGGATCGCCGAACTTGTCGAGCGACAGCGGCTGTACGTGGAACTGGATGTTGGCGCGCGCGCGGCGTGGATCTGAGCGCGTGAAGATGCCGAGTTGCGAGGGCGCCATCGTCAGCGGCCCGCGGCGGCGGAAGGCATAGTCGAGCCCCATCATCCCGCGCCGGACCAGCGACCAGTAGGTCTCGTTCAGCGTGCGGACGCCCTCGACCTTGTAGATCGCGCGCTGCTGCAGATGGTCCTGCAGATTGCGCCCCACACCCGGTCTGTCGAGCACAACATCGATGCCGAGTGGGGACAGCCAGTCGGCCGGTCCGATGCCGGAGCGGTGCAGCACCTGGGTCGAGCCGATCGATCCCGCGCACAACACGACCTCGCCTTTGGTGCGGACCTCGATCACCTCATTGCCCTGGATGAAGCGCACGCCGACGGCGCGGCCGTTCTCGACGATGAGCCGGTCGACCAGCACGTGCTTTTCCAGCCGCAGATTGGCGCGGTTGAGCACCGGCTTGAGAAAACCGCGCGCCGACGACCAGCGCCGGCCGCGCTTCTGATTGACGTGGAAGTAGCTGACGCCTTCGTTGTCGCCGGTGTTGAAATCCGCAATGCGCTTGATGCCCATCTCCTCGGCGGCGTCGCCGACCGCGTCGAGAACCTCCCAGGACAGCCGCGGCGCCTCGATGCGCCAGCCGCCGCCAATGCCGTGATGTTCGCTTTCACCGAGGAAATGATCCTCCAGCCGCTTGAACAGCGGCTTGACGTCGTCATAGCCCCAGCCGGTGAGGCCGAGCTGGCGCCAGTGATCGTAATCGGCGGCCTGGCCCCGCATCGAGATCATCGCATTGATGGCGGAGCAGCCGCCGATCACCTTGCCGCGCGGATAGGCGAGCGACCGCCCATTGAGCCCGGGCTCCGCTTCGGTCCGAAACATCCAGTCCGAGCGGGGATTGCCGATCGCAAAGAGGTAGCCGACGGGGATGTGAAACCAGATCCAGTTGTCGTTGCCGCCGGCCTCCAGGATCAGCACGCGGTTTTTGGGATCGGCCGACAGCCGGTTGGCCATGATGCAGCCGGCGGTGCCGGCGCCCACCACGATATGATCGAAATCGCCTTCAAGCCTTTTCGGCATGCTCAGTTTCCGCCCATCACGCGCCCCTTGTGCCTAATAGTCAGACGTGGATGGCTCGGACAAGTCCCGGCCATGACGTCCGGGAATGGGCGGCGTCTCCAGGCTCTGTTGGGTGGACCGCCGCTTGCATGCTACAGAGGTTTAACGTTCCAACCCGAGGTTCGAGAATTCCCATGCCCATCGTCAACCGCGTCGCCGATCTGCAACCCGATATCCAGGCCTGGCGCCGCGTTATCCATCAAAATCCCGAGTTGCTGTACGACGTGCACCGCACTGCAGCATTCGTGGCCGATCGGCTGCGCGAATTCGGCTGCGACGAGGTCGCCACCGGCCTTGGCCGTACCGGCGTCGTCGGCGTCATCAAGGGCAAGCAGCCCGGCAACGGCGAGATCAAGGTGATCGGGCTTCGCGCCGACATGGACGCGCTGCCGATCGAAGAGGCGACCAACCTTCCTCATGCCTCCAAGACGCCGGGCCTGATGCACGCCTGCGGCCATGACGGTCACACCGCGATGCTTTTGGGTGCAGCGCGGTACCTCGCCGAGACCAGGAATTTCGCCGGCGATGCGGTCGTGATTTTCCAGCCGGCCGAGGAGGGTGGCGCGGGCGCTGCCGCCATGATCCAGGACGGGCTGATGGACCGGTTCGGGATCGAGCAGGTCTACGGCATGCATAACGGTCCGGGAATTCCGGTCGGCTCATTCGCCATCCGGACCGGCCCTGTGATGGCCGCGACCGACTCGATCGACATCAAGATCGAGGGGCTCGGCGGGCACGCCGCGCGCCCCAACAAATGCATCGATTCCGTCTTCGTCGGCTCACAGCTCATTACTGCCCTGCAGTCGATCGTCTCGCGGACCATTGATCCGCTGGAGTCGGCGGTGATCTCGATCTGCGAGTTCCACGCCGGCAACGCCCGCAACGTGATCCCGCACACCGCGGAACTCCGGGGCACCGTGCGGACGCTGACGCCGGAAGTCCGCGAGACCGTCGAGAAGCGGGTGCGCGAGGTGTGCGAGGGCGTAGCCAGGATGACCGGGGCCAAGATCGACCTCACTTACGAGCGCGGCTATCCCGTGACCAAGAACCACGCCGAGCAGACCGAGTTCGCCACGCAGGTGGCCAAGGAGGTGGCCGGTGCCCAGAACGTCCACGAGATGCCGCCGCTGATGGGCGCGGAAGACTTTTCCTACATGCTGGAGGCGCGGCCGGGCGCGTTCATCTTCTGCGGCAACGGCGACAGCGCGGGGCTTCATCACCCCGCCTACGATTTCAACGACGAGGCGATCGTGTACGGCACCTCGTACTGGATCAAGCTGGTCGAGAACAAGCTGGCGGCGTCGTAAGGTCCTTCAACTTCGATCGCACTTGAAGTGCGAGGTCACATCAAGGAAGGCCCGTATCTCCAGTGCGGGCCTTCTTTATTTTTCCCGCTCAGCCGCGACTTGAAGTGTGGGGCTCTTCGCCTTCAGCATCTGGTGGTCACGCCGCGCTCAATAGCGCTCTGGGACGTACATTTCGGGTGGAATCGGTCCGCGGCTATATTCCGGATTGCGAACCCGCGGCGGCAGTACCACCGGTTCGACCTTGATTTCCTGGTAGGGAATTTGTTCGAGCAGATGCGCGATGCAGTTCAACCGTGCCTTCTTCTTGTCGTCGGCCTCCACCAGCCACCAGGGAGCTTCCGGAATGTGGGTACGCTCCAGCATCGCTTCCTTGGCTTTGGTGTATTGCTCCCAACGGCTGCGCGATTCCACATCCATCGGGCTGAGCTTCCACTGCTTGAGCGGATCATGGATCCTCATCATGAAGCGCAAATACTGCTCTTCATCGGTGATGGAAAACCAGTACTTGATGAGGGTGATTCCGGAGCGCACGAGCATACGCTCGAATTCCGGCACCGACCGGAAGAATTCTTCGACGTCATCTTCGGTGCAGAAGCCCATCACGCGCTCGACGCCGGCGCGGTTGTACCAGCTACGGTCGAACAGCACGATCTCACCGCCGGCCGGCAAATGCGAAACGTAACGCTGGAAGTACCATTGGGTGCGCTCACGCTCATTCGGCGCCGGCAGCGCCGCGACGCGGCAGACCCGCGGATTGAGCCTCTGGGTGATGCGCTTGATGACGCCGCCCTTGCCGGCGGAATCGCGCCCCTCGAAAATCACCACCACCTTGAGCTGATGGTCCTGCACCCAGGTCTGCAATTTTACCAATTCACCCTGCAGACGGAATAATTCCTTGAAATACACGCGCCGATCGATCGTCTCTTCTGCCGTATGGTCGGCAAATTCATTGGTCAGTGCATCGAGGCGATCGTCGTCGATCTCAAGTTCCAGTTCTTCATCGAAACTGTCCAGCATTTCCTCCCGAATCGGATCGTGGATCGGCTTGGTGCCATTCGGGGGCCTTTTGGTCATGGCGGGCTCCGGCTGCAGAGCTGTTGGGTTCACGTGATGTGTGAATGTCGATGTCCTGCCGTATCATCCGTCAGGTACTTTGCGGAAAAGCAGAAGGCCGCAGTTTGGTTCCGGTCTCCCGCTATCCGGTCGGGGCCTGCCACTGCAGCGTTCCGACCGTATCGCCGATGTCGTCAGAACAGGTTCGAGAACAGTACGTAGAACTCGCCGACAGGCAGATCGCGGCCGGCAGAGCGGCACCTACGCCATCAGGAGATTGCGAACCGTTAATGACAGTTGGGCTATCCCGGCCGCGTAAGGCCAGGGATGCGCGCTGTCCAGGCCGCAGGTGGTTCAGGGAAATTCCACAATATTTTTAATCGCCCCTGTCGGAACGCCGCCCGCTCCATCCGTCCTTGTCACAGGTGCGGCCGCGCCGGCTAGTAGTTGATGGAGAAAGGCAGCATCGATGAAGGTTACACAGCATCTCTGGTTCGAAAAGGATATGGAGGCCGCGATCGGCTTCTACACCTCGCTGATCCGCGGCTCGTCAGTCCAGTGGGTCTCGTCGCTGCCGGCCGAGAGCCCGAGCGGCCCGCCCGGCAGCGTCAAGATCGCGGCCTTTACCCTGGGCGACCAACGCTACATGGCGATCGAGGCGGGGCTCCTCGACCGGTTCAACCACAGTTTTTCGATCATGGTCGAATGCGACACGCAGGCCGAGATCGACAATTTGTGGGATGCCTTGAGGGAGGGCGGCAAGATCGAGCAATGCGGCTGGCTAAGGGATCGCTGGGGCCTCTCCTGGCAGATCGCGCCCAGGCGGCTCGGCGAATTGATGAACGATCCCGATCCCGCAAAAGCCAAGCGCGTTGCCGAGGCCATGCTGAAGATGGTCAAGTTCGATATTGCAGAACTGGAGGCCGTGGCGAGAGGCTAACAAGAGGGTCGCGCGCTGCACGGCGCCGGGGCTGGAGGTAGGGAACCGCGCAGCGCGTCGACCATGTGGGAGCATCATAGCGTGAGCAGACGTCCCACATTCCCTTGCCACATTCCCTTGAGAATGCGATTGTGTCCTCTATCAATTAATAGTTGCAAGCAGGATTGTCAATTTTTCCCGTTCTATTTCGCCAGAAATTGCGGCTATCGGATTGGCGGAATTCAGGCCGCATGTGCCGATTTTCGCAGCACGTCGGCGGCGATTTTGAGGTCCTGGACGAAGCGCCGGTATTCGCGCGCCTTGGCATCGGCATCAGGCAATCGCAGCAGATAGGACGGGTGCACCGTCACCAGCGCCCTGGTGCCGTCGTCGAGATCGATCGCACGGCCGCGGTTCTTGTTGATCGGCGTAATTTTCCCGAACACGCTTTGCGCTGCGGTTGCGCCCATTGCCACCACCAGATCGGGTTTGATCGCGGCCAACTCGCGCTCGTACCACCGCCGGCAGGCCTTGATCTCCGGCGTGTTCGGCTTCTGGTGCAGACGGATCTTTCCGCGCGGCACGAACTTGAAATGCTTGACCGCATTGGTGACGTAGACCGTGCGGCGGTCGATGCCGGCTTCTTCCAGCGCGCGGTCGAGCATTTGCCCCGCGGGCCCGACGAACGGTTTGCCGGCGAGGTCTTCCTTGTCGCCGGGCTGCTCGCCGACCAGCATGATCCGCGCGGTTTGCCGGCCTTCGCCGAACACGGTCTGGGTGGCATTCTTGTAAAGATGACAGGCGCGGCACTCGGCGGCTTCTTCGCGCAGCGTCTCGATATCATCGGCGTGTTTGCGGGGCATATCGCTTGCCTTATCGTCGCTTGCCAGGGGTTTAATCAATGAAGCCTCCGGCAGGTTCCGCCGGTAGTTCCGGGACATCTCCTTTTGCATGGTCTGCACTTTCAGCCGGGCGGGATTGAAAATGCTGGCGTAATAGCGCCGCCAGGTTTCCTCCAGCCGGTCCGTGCTGGGGGCTTCGCTTCTGCTGACTCCCGGCGTGAACGAGATGACGTGGCCGTCCCAATGCGCGCAGAGATCAGGCGTCAGGATCGACCAGGGCATGTCGGCGAAACGGCGCGCGAAGAACGGGGCGGCCAGTTCGACGATGTGGTGCTCCGGCTCGAACCAGGCGACGAAGTGCGATTTCTGCTCGCGGCCTATTTCGCGGAAGCGGACAAGGACGTGCATCTTGTGCTCGTCGCTGCGCACGGCCTTGGCCATCGCGGTGATCTCGGCTACGTCGGGATCGGTCGCGGGTTCAAGCAGATCGTGATGCATTCGCAACCGCCATAGCAGGCGATAGAGCAGGGCGAAGCGCTCGGGGTTGCGGTGCAGGATCGTAATCTCAGCCAGTTCGACGAATCTGGCCGGCACGTTGAAGGTGCCCTGTGGCGGCTCGAGCGGTGCTGCCGTTGGCTCGAACAATTCCGGCGCATCATCAGCCACGCGCCAGCTCACGTCGGACGGTTTCACGTCATTCAGCGCCAGCGCGCGGGCCGCTTTACGCCAGCCATCGAAATCAGTTTGGCTGGAGAGAGTGATGTGGTGCATTGTGCTCATGCCTCATACTCCCTCGTCTGAGGAGCCCCCGAATCCCTTTGATTCCGCTCATGAATCGCCAAAGCGTCGATCTCGATTGACTCTGCCGGCGCTGTTAGCTTTATATTAGAACATATCATGAACAAATGAGCCAGCCGCGCGTTCACTTAGGGAAAAAGCGGTAAAGGCCAATTTTCTGAAGGGACGGCGGATGAGCACCGCACGCACAAGCACGCTTGCGAGTTTGCGCGGAAGCATCGAGCGCCTGGAGGCGCATGGCGATGCGCATGACCTCAACAAGATTACGCTTGGACATAAGGCGGCGGATGCTGTGCTGCACGGCGGGCTTGCGCTCGCGGCGGTGCATGAAGTGTTCGCCGAGGGACACCAGAGCGCGACCGCAACCGGCTTCATCGCAGGGCTGGCGGGAAGGGTATCGCCGCGCCGGCCACTGGTCTGGGTGCGGCAGGACTTTTCGGAAATTGAATCGGGCGCGCTGTCGATGAGCGGGCTCGCCGAACTCGGGCTCGATCCGCGGCTGCTCGTCACCGTGCGCGCGACCGACACCGACGCCGCGCTGCGGACCGCCGCCGATGCGCTGGCCTGCGACGCGCTCGGCGCCGTCGTGCTGGAAGTCTGGGGGCAGGCGCGTCAGCTCGATCTTGTCGCCAGCCGCAAGCTCACGCTGGCCGCAGCAGCCTCCGGCGTCACCGCATTGCTGCTGCGGGTGGCGGCGGAGCCGCGCCCCTCGACCGCGGAGACAAGATGGATCGTGCGCGCGGCGCATTCGCCGCCGTCAGCTCCTCCAAAGCCTGCGGCGCCTTGGAGCGCCTGGGGCGCGCCGGTGTTCGACGCGCAGCTCGTTCGTAACCGTCATGGCCCGGTCGGCCGCTGGATCATGGAATGGAATTGTGATGAGCGCCTATTCAGAGAACCGTCGGCGTATCCTCAGCCTCTGGCTGCCACGCCTGCCCATCGACCGCATCAAGCGCAAGCTTTCGCCGGCCAGCGCCGCGCAAGCTGAAAATTGCCAAGCGGTTTCGTGCGAAATCTCTAACCGCACGGACAGTGGGCTCCCTCCCCCCTTGCGGGGGAGGGCGGGGGAGAGGGGTGGCCACGAGCACCGCCCGTGCGGCTTACCCCTCTCCCTAACCCTCCTCCGCAAGGGGGGAGGGAACGACAGCGGTGCCCGGATTGATATCTCTCACCCCACAAACGGTGCCCTCCCTCTCCCGCCTGCGGGGGAGGCACAGGCGGCCTATGGCCGCCGTTCTTTAGAAGAACGCCGATGCGGAGCATCGGCTACGGGTGGGGGTCTCGCCGCGAGTCCTACTCTCGAGATGACGCAAACCTCGCCCTCCGTCGTCGTCGCCAAGCAGCACAATGCCATCCTGATCCACTCCCTCGACGATCTTGCCGTCCAGGCCGGCCTCTCGATCGGCCTGCCGCTCGCCAATGCGCGCGCGATCTGCCCCGAGCTGACGGTGTTTGACGCGGATGAAGTCGCCGATCGCAAGACACTCGAAGACATCGCCGACTGGTGCGACCGCTTCACCCCGCTGGTGGCGCTCGATCCGCCGTACGGCTTGTTCCTCGACATCACCGGCTGCGCCCATCTGTTCGGCGGCGAGCGTGCGTTGCTGCAGATCGTCAGCGGTGCGCTGAGCCGCCGCGGCTTTGCCGTCAGCGCCGCGATCGCGAGCACCGCGATCTGCGCCCGCACGCTGACGCGCCAGACTTCCGGAAAGATCGTTGCCGATGGCGAGGAGGCGGAGGCCGTCAGTCCGCTGCCGGTATCTGCGCTCGGCGCCGGCGATGCCATCACCGCCGGCCTGCGCCGCGCCGGCTTGAAAACCATCGGCGACGTCGCCTCGCGCGCGCCGCACGAAATCACGGCGCGGTTCGGTGCGCCCTTCACGACGCTGTTGCAGCAGGCACTCGGGCAGGGCGATGCGCCGATCAGCCCGCGCAAACCGCCGCCGGATTACATCGTCGAGAAACGCTTTCCCGATCCGGTCGCCACCGACACCGTGATCGCGATGAACCTGTCCGCGCTCGCTCAAATGCTGGTTACGGCGATGGACAAGCAGGGCAAGGGCGCGCGGCGGCTGGAGGCGAGCTTTTTCCGCACCGACGGCGCGGTACGCACGATCTCGGTCGATACCGGGCGTCCCGTGACAAAAGCTGATGTGATCGACCGCCTGTTCCGCGAGCGGCTCGATGCGCTCAACGATCCCCTCGACCCCGGCTTTGGCTTCGATCTCATCCGTCTCTCCGCCAGCCGCACCGAAATCGTGGTGCAGCAGCAGCGCGATCTCGATGCCAACGTCCATGACAATGACGAACTGTCCGCGCTGATCGACCGCATCGCCGCGCGCATCGGCGGAAAACGCGTCGTCGTGCATCTGCCGGAGGATACCCACATCCCCGAACGCGCGGTGCTGTCGGTGCCAGCGCAGCATCATCTGGCGGCCGCGACGCAGGCGGCATGGCCCGAGCGTATCGAGGGCGAGCCGCCGCTGCGCCCCTTGCGCCTGTTCGACAAGCCGGAGCCGATAAAAGTGCCGTTCGCAACCGTGCCCGACGGCCCGCCGCATCAATTCACCTGGCGGCGCGTCACGCACGCGGTGGTGCGGGTGGAGGGGCCCGAACGCATCGCGATGGAATGGTGGAAGCCGGGTAGCGACGGCCCGACGCGGGACTATTTCCGTATCGAGGATGAAGCGGGACTTCGTTTCTGGATCTTTCGCGACGGCCTCTATGAGAGCGAACCGACGGATGCGGAGGGCGAGCCCGCTTCTATCAGATGGTTCGTGCATGGATTGTTCGCATGAAAAGCCCTGTGCCCGACTATGCCGAAATCGGCATCACCACCAATTTCTCGTTCCTGCGCGGCGGCTCGGATCCGCGCGCCTATGTGCATCAGGCAAGCGAGCTTGGTATTCCCGTGATCGGCATCGCCGACCACAACACACTGGCCGGCGTGGTGCGCGCCTGGAGCGAGCTCGACAACCCTGCCGTCAGGCATAAGCCAAAGCTTCTGATCGGCGCGCGTCTCGTCTTCATCGACGGCACGCCTGACATTCTGGCCTATCCGCGCGACCGCGCGGCTTACGGCCGACTCTGCCAGTTACTCACCCGCGGCAAACGCGGCGATGACATCACGCGGATCGAAAAGGGCGAATGCCACCTGAAATTCGACGACCTCCTCGATTTCGCCGAGGGCCAGCTTCTGGTGCTGGCGCTGCCGCATCGCTTTGACGTGGCGAGCGCGCAGACAACGCTGGAGCGCCTGAAGAACTCCGATGCCGATGGCGTGTGGCTCGCCGCAAGCCTGCTCTACCGCGGCGACGACAAACGCCGCCTCGAGCGGCTGCATCGTTTGGCGCTCGCGGCCAAAGTGCCGCTGCTGGCGACCAACGAGGTGCTGTACCACCATCCCGCCCGCCGAGCGCTGCAGGACGTGCTGACCTGTATCAGAGAGAAGACCACGATCGATGCGATCGGCAGGCGGCTCGAGGCCAATGCTGAACGCTATCTCAAGCCTGTCCATGAAATGGCACGGCTGTTTCGCGATCTGCCCGAGGCGATTGCGGAAACCATGCGCTTTGCCGATCGCATCAACTTCTCGCTCGACCAGCTCAAATACCAGTATCCGGACGAGCCAGTGCCGCCGGGCAAGACCGCGCAACAGCACCTCGAAGACCTGACCTGGGCCGGTGTCGACAAATATTTCGGGGGCGTGATCGACGGCAAGCTGCGCGCCACCCTGCGCAAAGAGCTCGATCTGATCGCCGAGCTCAAATACGCGCATTATTTTCTCACCGTGCACGACATCGTCCGCTACGCGCGCAGCCAGAACATCCTGTGCCAGGGCCGGGGATCGGCGGCGAACTCCGCCGTCTGTTACGTGCTCGGCATCACCTCGGTCGATCCGACCAAGGTCGACCTGCTGTTCGAGCGTTTCATTTCCAAGGAGCGGCTGGAGCCGCCCGATATCGACGTCGATTTCGAGCATTCGCGGCGCGAGGAGGTGATGCAATATGTCTACCGCCGCTACGGCCGTCACCGCGCCGCGATCATTGCGACCGTCATCCACTACCGCCCGCGCAGCGCCATCCGCGACGTCGGCAAGGCGCTGGGGCTGACCGAGGACGTTACCGCAGCGCTTGCCGACACCGTGTGGGGGAGCTGGGGCAAGGGCCTCAATGAGATGCAGGTCCGGCAGGCCGGGCTGGATCCTGCGAATGCGATGGTCGAGCTCGCGGTTGCGCTGGCCTCCGAGCTGATCGAATTCCCCCGCCATCTGTCACAGCATGTCGGCGGCTACGTGCTGACGCAGGATAGGCTCGACACCTATGTGCCGATCGGCAACGCCGCGATGGACGACCGCACCTTCATCGAATGGGACAAGGACGACGTCGACGCGCTCAGCATGATGAAGGTCGACGTGCTGGCGCTGGGCATGCTGACCTGCATCCGCAAGAGCTTCGATCTGATCGCCGACCACAAGGGTCGGCGTTACGAGCTGGCCGACATCAAGTCGCAGGACGACGACGAAGTTTATCAAATGCTGCAGCGGGGCGAATCCCTCGGCGTGTTCCAGGTCGAGAGCCGCGCGCAGATGAACATGCTGCCGCGCCTGAAGCCGCGCACCTTCTACGACCTCGTCATCGAAGTCGCGATCGTCCGCCCCGGTCCGATCCAGGGCGACATGGTGCATCCCTATTTGCGACGGCGAAACGGCCAGGAAAAGGTGAGCTATCCCTCGCCGGCGCCCGAGCACGGCCCTTCGGACGAATTGTACCGCGTGCTGCACAAGACACTCGGCGTGCCGCTGTTCCAGGAACAGGCGATGCGGATCGCAATCGAAGCCGCAAAATTCACGCCCGAGGAAGCCAACGGCTTGCGCCGTGCGATGGCGACGTTTCGTAACGTCGGCACCATCGGAAAATTCGAGGCCAAGCTGATCAACAACATGATCGCGCGCGGCTACGCCCCGGCATTCGCCAAGAGCTGTTTTGACCAGATCAAGGGTTTTGGCTCTTACGGCTTTCCGGAAAGCCACGCCGCAAGTTTTGCGCAGCTCGTCTACGTCTCGTCATGGCTGAAGCATTATCATCCGGATGCGTTCTGCTGCGGCCTGCTCAATTCGCAGCCGATGGGGTTTTACGCGCCCGCCCAGATCGTCGGCGACGCCCGCAAGAACGGCGTCGAGGTCCGCGAGATCGACGTCTCCTACAGCTTTGCCCAGAACACGCTGGAGGAGGGGAGCGGGAAATATTGCGCCGTCCGGCTCGGCTTCCGCCAGATCGATGGTTTTCACTGGCTCGATGAAGACGAGGAGCGGCTGAAGCGAATGCAGTCGTCGTTTCGCGGTATATCGGAGGCGGAATCCCATTCGGCCAGCCGCACGGGGACTGTGCTCCCTCTCCCGCTTGCGGGGGAGGGCTGGGGTGGGGGTGTCTCCGCGAGTCACACTGCCCGTATGGAGAGAGCTTCCCCCACCCGGATCGCATCTATCGATGCGATCCGACCTCCCCCGCAAGCGGGAGAGGTGAAGCGTGCCCGCGGACTAGCCGCTGTGGAAGCAACCGACTGGACCGACCGCATCGTCGCCGCCCGTCAACGCCGGCCCTTTACCTCGCTGGAGGAATTCGCCCGCGACACCGGCCTGCCCAAGCGCGCGCTGATCCTACTTGCCGACGCCGATGCCTTCCGCTCGATCGGTCTCGATCGCCGCGCAGCACTCTGGGCGGTGCGGCGGCTGCCCGACGACGTGCCGCTGCCGCTGTTTCAGGCCGCGGTCGCCCGCGAGCAGCCCGACGAGAACGCCAAGCCGCTGCCGCAGATGCCGCTGCCGGAGCAGGTGGTCGCCGATTACCAGACGGTCCGACTGTCGCTGAAGGGCCATCCGATGGAATTCTTGCGCGAGCGGTTCACGAAAGAGCGTGTCGTCCCCTGCAAGGACGTCAATCACAGCAACGACCGCCGCCGTATCCGCTGCGCCGGCGTGGTACTGGTGCGGCAGCGGCCGGGCAGCGCCAAGGGCGTCGTCTTCATGACGCTGGAGGACGAGACCGGCATCGCCAACATCGTGGTGTGGCCCAAGGTGATGGAGCAGTACCGCAAAGAGGTGATGGGCGCGCGCCTGATCCTGGTCGAAGGCTATATCCAGAGCAGCCCGGAGCAGGTGACGCATCTGGTGGCGCAGCGGATGTTCGACCGCTCCCACGACCTGATCGGCCTCGCCAATGATGCGTTAAGCCGCAAGCACCCGGTGCCCGCAGGGCCCGCGCTGGTCGAACCGCTCAACGACGACCGCCGCGATCACCCTGACGCGCCCGCGCAGAAAATCCGTCACCCCCGCGACGTCCGCATCCTGCCGCCGTCCCGCGATTTTCATTGAGCCGCTCTCTTCGGACGGCGGTGATCGCCGTGCATCATCCAGGGTGTTGCCGGCACACCGAGATGAAATCCGTCCCGGAGGCATAAGTTTGGGGAACCGGGATTTCGGATGTGCGTTCGCTTCACATGACCTGCGGAGCGCGCTTTTGCGCAACAGGACTTCAGCACATGTCACCGCCCGCCCGGCCCCGTTCCTGCGCTCCAGCCGTAACAGTCAGGTTTACCTGCGAATGGGCCACACAGTTGTGACTGTCTCGTCGCGCAAGCTTTTGAGCGACTACCATGGTGCACTTTCTTTACAGGCTTTTTACCGTAGCATTGCTCGTACTTGGCCCAGGAGCAGCACTTGGACAAAGTAGCGAGCCGGCGAATGTCGCCATTCTACTGGATGTGAATGGAGCGATTGGGCCGGCGACTTCTGAATATATCCGCGATGGACTTGAGGAGGCGCGTCGGCGACAGGCGAAGGTCATCGTGCTGAGACTGAATACGCCTGGCGGTCTCGACCCCTCAATGCGCGAGATCATAGGAGAGATACTTAAGTCCCCCATTCCTGTGATCTCTTACGTGACCCCGAGCGGTGCGCGAGCCGCCAGCGCCGGCACCTACATCGTTTATGCCAGCCACCTCGCCGCGATGGCGCCGAGCACGCATCTCGGTGCAGCCACGCCCGTCCTGCTTGGCGGCGGCGGCTCCGGCTGGCGCACCGATGACAAGAAAGATGATGACAAGAAAGACGGTGACAAGAAAGGAGCCTCGTCGCCGGCCAATGCAGGCGAGGCGAAGGCGATCAACGATGCGGTTGCCTATATCAGGGGACTGGCAGAGCTTCGGGGACGAAATGTTTCCTGGGCGGAGAAAGCCGTCCGGGAAGCCGCCACTCTCACCGCGAGCGAGGCCCAGTCGCAGCGTGTCATCGAGATTGTTGCGAAGGATTTATCCGATGTGTTGTCCCAGGCCGAGGGTCGAACCGTAACGATCAATGATCAACAGGTCAGTCTGCATACCGGAAGCCTGAGCACTACGGCAATTGAGCCCGATTGGCGCAACCGCATTCTGGCCACGATTACCAATCCGAACATCGCTTACATACTCATGCTGATCGGGCTCTACGGGCTTCTATTCGAGTTCATCAGTCCAGGCGCTATTTTCCCCGGGGTGATCGGCGGAATCGCTCTCCTCATCGGCCTCTATGCCTTGAATCTCCTGCCGATCAGCTACGCCGGTGCCGGCCTGCTGTTGCTCGGCATTGCGCTGATGATTGCGGAAGCTTTTCTGCCCTCGTTTGGCGTGCTCGGAATCGGCGGCGTCGTCTCGTTCGCCGTTGGCTCGCTGTTCCTGTTTCGCGGCGACGTGCCGGGTTTCCAACTCTCATGGCCGGTGGTCGCCACGGCCACCATTGCCAGCGCGGGATTCCTGGTGATTGCACTGGCGGCGGCATGGCGGGCGCATCGGCGCGAGGTGACCACAGGCGAAGCGGCTCTGCTTCGCAGCGCGGGGCAGGTGCTGTCGTGGGCCGACGGCAAAGGCGAGGTCCTGGTCATGGGAGAACGTTGGGCGGCGAAATCGGAAAGCGAGTTCACCCCGGGCGATCGCGTGCGTGTTCTCGAACGTCAAAACCTGAAACTGCTCGTCGTGCCAGATCCTGACGCCCCACGGAAATCATGAGGAGTGAAACCATGCCAACATTCGTAACAGAGACCCTCCCGTACATCGTGATCGGAGCCATAATCATTGCGGTGCTCCTGTCGGCGATTCGGATCATGCGGGAATACGAGCGTGCGGTGGTCTTCACATTGGGGCGCTTTTCCGGCGTGAAAGGTCCCGGGCTCATCATATTGGTGCCGATCGTCCAGCAGCTTGTACGGATAGATCTTCGTACGCTCGTGCTGGATGTTCCCAGCCAGGACGTGATTTCTCGAGACAATGTCTCGGTAAAGGTCAACGCAGTTATCTACTTCCGCGTGGTAGATGCCGACAAAGCCGTTATCCAGGTGGAAAACTTCATGGCCGCCACCAGCCAGTTGGCACAGACCACCCTCAGGTCCGTGCTTGGCAAGCACGAGCTGGATGAAATGCTGGCCGAGCGGGACAAGCTCAATCGCGATATTCAGGAAATTCTCGACAGCCAGACCGATGCGTGGGGTATCAAGGTCGCGAATGTCGAAATCAAGCACGTCGACATCAACGAGAGCATGATTCGTGCCATTGCTCGTCAAGCCGAGGCCGAACGGTACCGCCGCGCACGAATTATAGGCGCCGAAGCGGAGCAGCAGGCCGCCGAGAAACTGGTGGAAGCAGGAGAGATGCTCGCAAGGAGGCCGGAGTCCATGCAATTGCGTTACCTGTCGACGCTGCAGGACATTGCAGGCGAAAAGAATTCGACGATCGTATTCCCGGTGCCCGTGGAGTTTCTTCAAGCTCTGGCAGCGCCGGCGACAGTACAGCGGGAAACGGCAAGTCGCCGGCGGGGATCAGAAGCTACCCAGGCGTGACGTTCTTCCGGTTGGTCCGGAGATCGGAAGCCAAACCTGGCGGCCTCTTTCGCTTGGACACGTCTTTCGTTACCAGTAGATCAATCCTCTTTGCGCCGTCCCGGCTCCGCCTTTCGCAAAGGCTGCTGCAAGCCTCTGCTTTTCGGCGCAATGTGCCGCGAGAGTTTCGTATAGCCTTGCCTCCACGAATGGAGCGTGCTCCCTTGGGCTGGACGCCGCAGCAGCGGTCGCTGATATCAGGGCACTGATTTGGCGTATCAGCAGATCGTCTGTCGATGGCTGCATATCCTCCTCCCTCAATCTTGGTTCCGGCTGGATTCTCTGATGTCGGTTCACCGCGAGTCGCTGGCTGAACCGCAGATGGTGGCTGCGATGGATTGCTCGCGCCACTGGTATTCAGTGCGAGAGATGAACCCTACGCATGTCCTTTAACCGGGCCAGGCAATATTCCCGGTACAGTATGTTGATCAGGTTCCACATGATCGGACGCCAGGTTGATCATTGTGTCACACTACCAGCAGATTGTTTCCGGATTTCTTCGTCGTCCGGGAAAAATGGCTTCGCCGGGAGGGCGGAAATATTCATATGGCCGCGGGCGACGAAACACCTTCACAGCGTCGTGACTGCTATTCCCTGTCCGTTGGTTGCCGCAGCCCGTCCCCCGGACTTCAATCCATCTTCAGGTCGTGTTCGTCCTTCACCAGCGTCAGCAGCCTCAGCGTCAGGAACGTAACCACCGCGATCGTCACCGCGACGTCATAACTGCCTAGCCCGACGGCGAGGCCAATCGCGCCGGTGGCCCACAGGCTCGCCGCCGTCGCCGTGCCCTGCACGGTCGTGCCGTGCTTGAGGATCGCGCCGCCGCCGATGAAGCCGATGCCGGTGATCACACCCTCGATCACCTTCGACATGCCATCGGGAGAATTCACCATCAACTGTTCGCTGGCTTGCACGAAACCGCAGCTTGCCAGCGCCACCAGCGGGAAGGTTCGCAGGCCTGCGCTGCGCGCCCGCTTCTCGCGATCCCATCCGATCGGTATGGCCAGCGCGAACGAGGCGGCCAGCGTCAGAAAATGGATGCCTATCTGAGTCCAGTCCAAAACACGCCCTTCTGAAATAGAAGTCGCGCAACCCGCGACGCAGGCGTGTAACGCCGCAAAGCGGCGCAAGTTTCAGCGCGGCGGCGGTTGTGTCACCGGGTGCTGCCGACGACGGTCGTGCTGGGCGCTGCGCTCGTGATCGCTGCTTCGGTCCGGTACTGCGGCAAATGATGTTCGAGCGAATAGAAGACGCAAAGCGCAAGGCTGGACCAGACGGCCAGGCTGAAATAAAGCGACATCCAGGCAATCTCGTCCTTCCACTCGGCCAGGTCGTGCGTCACGACCCAGCGCGTGCTGACGTCGCGCAGGCCCTCGCGCGGCGTCAGGCGCTTGTCGCCATCGGCATCCCCGGTCCGCCAGCGCTTCAGGTACATCGGGACGTCGATCGTCATCAGAAACGCCAGGAAGCCCACAATGCCCGCGATGGCGACGACGAGGCCTATGCGAACCGCGCCGTTGAATTCCGGAAGCAGGCGGCAAAGGCCGACGCCGACGGCGAAGAAGGCAACCGCCCACAGCGAATTTTCGATGGCGTTGCCGAGATAATTCCTGGTCAGCACCGCATACCATGAAAGGCATTCCGCGATCAGGATCAGCGGCACGATCACCCACGCGACATTTACGGTCGTTTCCGCGCCGGTCATCGTGCCGAGCTGGTGCAGGATAATCGCCCATTGCGCCACGAAGCAGATCTCGGCCACGGTTGCCACGGAACGTCCGACCATGACGCTCGACAACCAGGTGTCGACCAGGCAGATCCGCTGCACATCGGCGCGCGGCAGAAACGACCTGAAGGCACAGCCGAACACATAGGCCGCGCAGAACAGCAGCATCATTCCGATGCCGGACGAGCCGCCGGCAGCGCCGGTCGGCTGGACGGGAAGCTCGCGGTACAGCGCGAACCAGATGGCGATATTGACGCCGCTCACCAGCGTCAGCAGGCCCCACCACCAGGACACGGGATTCGACCAGGCCAGGGAACCTGACCGCGCCTGCCATTCCAAGCTCATTCGCCGCTCCGCCGTAATCGAATTGACATCTGACTGTAATAATACAGTCACATATCGAAGCCAATGGCGACGAGAGTAGGGCGGGGCGGGATGGCACTCCGGCGGCGAGCAAGGCCATCAGGCGACAGGGCCTGCATCCTTCGAGACGCGGCAAAGATGCCGCTCCTCAGGATGAGGTTCTAAGCGTCGCTCCTCAAGACAGGAATTTCACGCCGTAGGTCTTGCCCCGGCGCCAGACCACCTCGCAGGACTGGCGCGTCGTATGGTCGGGTACCAGCGCCAGTTGAAAGCTGTCCCTGACGTCGAACGCGACATCGGTCACGATCTTGGCGCCACCCGGCGAGACGTCCAGGACAAAGCATTCAATCCTCGTCGTCCCGTTGTCGGTCGTCATCCATGTCGGCCGCTTGCGGAGCTGGCGTCGCGGTTCGCGCTGCACTTTTGTCCTTTGCTCGTCGACAATCATCGTGGCCATCCGTCATTGGACCCAGCGGCTGGGTCATCGAAGCAGGCTCACAGTGAGGGCAAGTTCGTAAAGTTCAGTTAGCTTATCGATTCAAATTGACCGGTTTGGTTTGCGAGTTGTAAGCCGAGCTCTCACAACCCTGCCAGTCCCGTCGGCACGTTAAGGCCTCCGCAATGCGGTGCTCCGTCCGTCATTCCGGAATGGTAGGGTGGGCAAAGCGCAAGCGTGCCCACCATTCACGACCGGGATGGATGGTGGGCACGGCGCGATGCGCCTTTGCCCACCCTACCAACTTCCTCAAAAATTCACGCGGTTCGAAATCGCGCCGTCGACGACGAGGTTCGAGCCGGTCGTGAACGAGGAGGCCGGGCTCGCCAGAAACACGGCTGCGTTGGCGATTTCCTGCGGCGTCGCCATGCGGCCGGTCGGGTTACGCGCCAGCGCATCCTGGTAGCGTTTCGGCATATTCTGCTCGACCATGTTCCAGATGCCGCCCTTGAAATAGACCGTGCCCGGCGACACCACATTGACGCGGATTTTCTTGTCCGCGTATTGCCGCGCCAGTCCCTTGGCCATGTGGATCAGCGCCGCCTTGATCGGGCCGTAGGAGCTGGCGCTATCCGCCTGCGCCGCCGAGATCGACGAGATGATGATGAAGGCTGCATCGCCGGTCTTCTGCGCGCCCGCTTCGAGCAACGGCCGCGCGGCCTCGAATGCGTTGACGGCGCCGAGCACGTCGAGCCGGAAATTCTGCTCCCAGGAGGCAGCATCGCCGCCTTGCGCCATGGCGCCGGCATTGGAAAACAGCATGTCGATGCTGCCTAGCTCCCCGGCCGCATCCGACACCCACGATTTCAGCGCAGCCGCGTCGGTGACGTCAACCGGCGCGCCGGTGGCGCGCACGCCAAGCCCTTTCAGCTCGGCAACGGTGGCGGCGACCTGATCCGCATTGCGGGCGCACACGGCGACGCCCGAGCCTTCGGCCGCCAGCGTTTCCGCAATCGCCCGTCCGATGCCGCGCGTGCCGCCGAGCACGACGGCGTTTCTGCCTTTCAAACCCAAGTCCATCTTGTTTTTCCTTAGTTGATTCCGCAGCATTGTAGCGACGACGGCGGTTACGACGAAAGCTCAAACCGAGAAAGCCTCTCCCTTCCGCCCATTCCAGGGCGGTTCTCAATGAACTCGTAGCCGGATGCGCACACTACTCCGGCGCCGCGCCCACCGGCGGGCCGCCGGGCGGACGGTGCAGGAAAGTAATCGTCGCGTAGGCACCGAGCCACGAACCGAGTGCGGCGAAGGCGACGTAAACCCAGTTCTCGGTGTAGCTGATGACGGCGTACGACGAGAGCAAATACCAGACGCTGCTCCAGGTCGCCGCTGGCACGCGCTTGCGCGCCACCACCGCGGAAGTGAACATGACGTAGACCGCATCCGTTGCGGCGGTCGCAAGCAAAACGGCTCCCGCCGTCAGGGGATCGATGGCAGCCATTGCAACTCCTCTGGTGGTCGGGCAGAGCTTGAGAAACTAGGGAAGAGACACGCCGATGCAAAGCCCCAGAGAAATGCTCTCCGATATCTGGACCTCCGTCGGCGGCGATCCGTGCGCGCTCGGCGCGCTCACGCTGACCGGCGACGAACCGCAATTGCCGTCGTCGTTTCGCGTCGCCGCCGCGGCGCAGGTCAGCGTCGCCGCAACCGGGCTTGCAGCCGCCGAGATCTGGAAAATGCGCAGCGGCGAGACGCAGGACGTCGCGGTGGATATGCGCCATGCCGTGGTCGAATGCCGGAGCGAGCGTTATCTGCGCGTCGACGGCAAGCCGCCACCGCCGGCCTGGGACGCCATCGCCGGTGTCTACAAGACCCGCGATGGCTTCGTGCGCCTGCACACCAATTTTCCCCATCACCGCGACGCCGTCTGCAAGGTGCTGAACTGCAAGCCGGAGCGTGACGCGGTGCAGGCCGCGCTGCTGCAATGGGACGGCGAGGCGTTCGAGACCGCGGCCTATGCGAGCGGCGGCGTCGTCGCCTTCATGCGCTCGCATGACGAATGGCTGGCGACACCGCATGCCAAGGCGCTCGCCGGATTGCCGCTGATCTCGATCACGAAGATTGGCGCGGCGCCGCCAAAGCTGTGGCCCAAGGGCGAGCGGCCGCTCGCAGGTATCCGTGTGCTTGATCTGTCGCGCGTCATCGCAGGTCCCGTTGCAGGCCGAACGCTCGCCGCGCATGGCGCCGACGTGCTGTTGATCTCGGGGCCCGATTTGCCGGCGATCCCCTGGCTCGTCATCGACACCGGGAGGGGCAAGCTGACGAGCTTTGTCGAACTCAAGAGCGAGCAGGGGCGTGGCGTGCTGCGCGATCTACTGGCGCACGCGGATATCTTTTCGCAAGGCTATCGACCTAGCGCACTCGCCGCCCTCGGCTTCTCGCCGGAGGAGGCTGCGCGCATCAATCCCGGCATCATTTGTGTCACGCTGTCGGCCTATGGTGCCGCCGGCCCCTGGGCGGAGCGTCGCGGTTTCGACTCGCTGGTGCAGACGGCGACCGGATTCAACCATGCCGAGGGGCAGGCCGCAGGTGTCGCTGGACCCAAGGAATTGCCGGCGCAGATGCTCGACCACGCCACCGGCTACTTCATGGCGTTCGGCGCCATGATGGCCAAGGCGCGCCAGGCGCGCGAAGGCGGTAGTTGGCACGTCCAGGTATCGCTGGCGCAGACCGGACGCTGGCTTTGGAATCTCGGGCGAGTGGCCGGCGGGCTTGCGATCGAGGATCTGAAGGGGGAAGCGGTGAAGCCGTTCATCGCGGAGGTGGGCTCCGGCTTCGGGCCGCTGCGGTACGTGACGCACTCGGCGCTGTTGTCGAAAACGCCAGCGTTCTGGGCGGGCCCGGCGATGCCACTCGGCAGCCACCCGCCGCAATGGCCCGTCCGCGAATAGGAGGTCCCCTCAGAGCCTGCCTCTCCAAATTTTAATCGCGTCCGGTACGGCTATTTTGTTTTTTTGGGTTGTGCGGGACGCCAATTGGGCATTATAGCGCGGGTGAGACAAATTGTCGCTGGAACCCATATCGTATGTTTGGCCGATTTTTCAAGCGATTGCAGACGGTTAGGTCAGAAATGGTCGTGGTCGTTGCCCTGATGGCAGTGGCTGGGGCGGCCGCTTACGGCGCCATCCATCTCGGCGGCCCAAAGCGCGGGCATTCGGAAATCTCGAGCCAGTCCCGCAAGGGCGGACTGCAGCGCTACACGCCGAGCCAAGCCGAATGGGCCAGCCTGACCATTCAGCCCGTCGCTGAACGCGACTTCCGCGCCGAGCGTGTCACCGAAGGCAAGATCGCAATCGACGAAGATCGCTCGACACCGGTGTTCTCGCCCTATGCGGGCCGCGTCACCAGGTTGCTGGCCAAGCCAGGCGATAGCGTCGTCAAGGGCCAGCCGCTGTTCGTGATCGAGGCCGCTGATAACGTTCAGGCGCAAAACGATTTCATCGCGGCGATGAGCGCGATGAACAAGGCAAAGTCTGCGCTTGATCTGGCGGAGTTGCAGGGAGCTCGCGCCAAGGACCTGTTCGAGGGCAAGGCCGTTCCGCTGAAGGATTATCAGCAGAGCCAGGCGACGCTGATCCAGGCGCAGAATGACGTGCGCTCGTCGGAAACGGCGGTCCAGGCAGCGCGCAACAAATTGCGCCTTCTCGGCCTCACCGACGACGACATCGCGACCTTCCAGGAGAAGGGCCGCATCAATCCCGAGATCACCATCTTCGCACCGATCGCGGGCACCGTGGTCCAACGCAAGATCGGCCCGGGGCAATACGTCAACGCCGGCGCCAGCGACCCCATCTATGTGATCGGCGATCTCTCCACCGTCTGGATGACGGCCTTCGTCCGCGAAAGCGACTGCGCGAACGTCGCGGTCGGGCAGGAGGTGACGTTCAACGTGCTGGCGCTGCCGGGCCGTTCGCTTTCGGCGCGGATCAACTACGTCGCAACCGCAATCGACCCTGCGACGCGGCGGCTGCTCGTCCGCGCCACGATCGACAACAAGAACGGTACGCTGAAGCCTGAGATGTTCGCCAACGTCACGATCTATTCGGCAGGCGACCGTCCTGCGGTCGGCGTGCCGAAGCAGGCGTTGATCTATGAAGGCGATCAGGTCCGGATCTGGGTCGCGCATCCGGACAAGACGATTGAACTGCGTCAGGTCAAGCCTGGTCTCACCAATGGCGATCTCGTCGAGGTAGTCGGCAATTTGAAGCCCGGCGAGCAGATCGTCACCAAGGGCGCTCTGTTCATCGACCGGGCCGCGTCCGGAAGCTGATGCTTGCCTCATTGAAAGCTTCGGTCTGAATGGATCGCCTGGTCGCCCTAGCCGTCAGCCGCCGCTATTTGATGGTCGGCATGTTCATCGCCGTGCTGGTCGGCGGCTTGATCGCGTTCAAGCAGCTCAACATCGAGGCCTATCCCGATCCGACCCCGCCGATGGTCGACATCGTGACCCAAAGCCCGGGGCTGTCGTCTGAAGAGATCGAACGCTACATCACGATCCCGATCGAAACCCAGGTCGCCGGCATCAAGAACCTGCGCACCATCCGCACCATCTCGCTGTACGGATTGTCCGACGTCAAGCTGCAGTTCTCGTTCGACTACACATATGACGAAGCGCTTCAGCAGGTGTTGAACCGGCTGTCGCAGCTCGCGCCACTGCCGGGCAACGTGCAGCCGACCATCTCGCCGCTGAGCCCGACCGGCGAGATTTTTCGCTACCGCCTGAAGGGCCCGCCGAACTACAGCGTGCTCGATCTCAAGACGCTGCAGGACTGGGTGCTGCAACGCCGCTTCCGCGCGGTGCCCGGCGTCATCGACGTCACCGGCTGGGGTGGCAAGACCAAGACCTACGAGCTGCAGGTCGATTTCAACAAGCTCGTCGCCAACGGGCTGACGCTGCCGCAGGTGCTGCAGGCCGTTTCTAACGCCAACATCAATGTCGGCGGCAACACCGTCAATATCGGCGCGCAATCCGCCGTGGTGCGCGGCGTCGGGCTGATCCGCTCGATCGACGACCTCAACAACACGATGGTATCGCAGTCCGGCGGCAATCCGGTGCTGGTGCGCGACATCGCCCATGTCACGATCGGCGAGAAGCCGCGGCTCGGCATCGCCGGCCTCGACCAGGACGACGACATCGTGCAGGGCATCGTCCTGATGCGGCGCGGCGAGCAGAGTTCGCCGACCATTGCCCGTGTCGAAAAGCTCGTCCACGACATCAATCATTCCTCGATCCTGCCGCCCGGCGTGCAGATCGAGCGTATCTACGACCGCAAGGATCTGATCGACATCACCACGCATACGGTGCTGCACAACATGGTGGTCGGGATCATCCTGATCGTGTTGCTGCAATGGGTATTCCTCGGCGATCTCCGCAGCGCGCTGATCGTCGGCGCGACGATCCCCTTCGCGCTGTTCTTCGCCGTGATCATCCTGGTGTTGCGCGGCGAATCCGCCAATCTGCTGTCGGTCGGCGCGATCGATTTCGGTCTCATCGTCGACGCCACCGTGATCATGGTGGAGGCGATCTTCCGGCGGCTGACGCAGACCAGCGCGCTGTCGGAAGCCGAGCGCAGCTCGCTCGACACCACGATGGGGATGAAGAGCCACGCCATCCTGTCTGCGGCGATCGACGTGTCGCGCTCGATCTTCTTCGCCGCCGCGATCATCATCGCAGCCTTCCTGCCGCTGTTCACGCTGAGCGGCGTCGAAGGCAATATCTTCGGGCCGATGGCGCGGACTTATGCCTACGCGCTGGCCGGCGGGCTGATCGCGACCTTCACGGTGACGCCGGCGTTGAGCGCGATCATCCTGCCCTCGCATCTGGATGAAGCCGAAACCTGGATCGTGAAACAGCTCGACCGGCTGTACGTGCCGGTGCTGAAATGGGCCCTCGTAAACCGCAGGATCGTGCTCACCGGCGCGGCCGTCCTGGTGCTCACGACCATTGCTTTCGCGCGGCTGCTCGGACTGGAATTCCTGCCCAAGCTGGAAGAGGGCAATTTGTGGATCCGCGCCACGCTGCCGCCGACCATCTCGCTGCAGGAGGGCAATGCCTACGTCAACGAGATGCGCAAGATCATCCGCGCGCGTCCTGAGGTCGAATCGGTGGTGTCGCAACACGGCCGGCCCGACGACGGAACGGACGCCGCCGGTCTCTTCAATGCGGAGTTTTTCGCGCCGCTCAAGCCGAACAGCGAGTGGCCTGATACCCATGACAAGGACGAGCTGACAGCGCAATTGCTGGGGCAGTTGCAGGAGAACTTTCCGGGCGTCGAGTTCAACTTCTCGCAATACCTGCAGGACAACGTCTCGGAGGCCGTCTCGGGCGTCAAGGGCGAGAACTCGATCAAGCTCTATGGCAACGACCTGCAGGCGCTGACTGACACCGCCAAAAAGATCAAATCCGTGCTCGGCACGGTGCAGGGCGTTACCGACCTCGCAGTGTTCACTTCGCTCGGCCAACCCACAATCCAGATCGATATCGATCGTGCCCGCGCGGCACGCTATGGCCTATCGCCCGGCGATATCAACGCCACCATCAAGGTCGCCGTCGGCGGCGACAGCGCTGGCGATCTCTATGAGCCCGGCAGCGACCGGCATTTCCCGATCATCGTTCGCCTCGCGCCCGAATACCGCAAGAGCGCGGAGGCGATCCATAACTTACGGATCGGCGTGGCCGGGCAGGGCGGCACGATCACGCAGATCCCGCTCAGCGAGGTCGCCTCGATCAACCTGATCTCGGGCGCCGCCTACATCTACCGCGAACAACAGGAGCGCTACCTGCCGATCAAGTTCTCGGTCCGCAACCGCGATCTCGGCAGCGCGATCCATGAAGCGCAGGACAAGGTCGCCGCCGAGGTGCAATTGCCGCCGGGATCGCGGATCGAATGGGTTGGCGAATTCGGAAATCTGCAGGACGCCATCCGGCGGCTGTCGATCGTGGTGCCGATCAGCCTGGCGCTGATCGGTGTGCTGCTGTTTTTCAATTTCGGGTCGATGGTCGATACGCTGCTCGCGATGAGCGTGATCCCGATGGCGATCTTCGGCGGCGTGCTCGGATTGTTGATCTCGGGAATTCCCTTCAGCGTCTCGGCGGCAATCGGATTCATTGCGCTGTTCGGCATCGCCGTGATGGACGGCATCATCATCCTGTCGCAGTACAACCAACTCATCGACGAAGGCTATGAGCGGATGCGGGCGGTGATCCGCACCGGTGAATTGCAGTTGCGGCCGGTGCTCATGACCTGCGTGGTGGCCGGGGTCGGCCTGCTGCCGGCGGCGGTATCGGAGGGGATCGGTTCGCAGGTGCAAAAGCCTCTGGCGATCGTGGTCGTCACCGGCATGATGCTGGCGCCGCTGGTGATCCTGGTGACGCTGCCGGTGCTGATCTCGGTGTTTTCACGCCGCGCACGCTAGAATCGTGTGGGCACATGCCCATGTTTCCTGCCCACTCGGTTTGTGGTTGACGCGATCCGGCGGCCGTCCCTTGATACCGGCAGGGACCACCGCAGGAGCAAGCCATGCGGATCGAGGAAAGCCAAGGATCTAGCCAAGCATCTGGCCAAGGATCTACGGGGCAACAAAACGGCCACGCGCCGCCGGCAAAATCGGCGCCCACGGCCGAGCAGGTACTCGGAGAAATCCGTGACTATTGCCGCCAGACGCGCACGGCCGAATCGACCTTCGGCCGGCTGGTGGTCAATGACGGCAAGCTGGTGTCGCGCTTACGCGATGGCGCCCGGATCACGACCGGCACGCTCGACAAGGTCCGCGCGTATCTCGCCGAGCATCGGCCGGAATCGGACGGCGCGCCGGCCAACTCGCTCTCGGCCCAACCACTGAACGACGCGGCCGCCGCCAATGCGGTCGCGCCGCCAGGCTTCCGATTCTTCGACAACCGCCAAAAATACCTGCTGTTCGTCTCGACCTGCAGCGAGAAGACCGAGGTCGGCAACCGGATTTCGCTCGAGCTCGGCAATCTGCAGCCGGCGCCGCCGGCGCTTCGTATCTTCGATGCCGGCGTCGGCGACGGCACCGTGCTGTCGCGGGTGATGCGGGCGGTGCATGCGCGCTTCCCCACCATGCCGCTCTATGCCGTGGCGAAAGAGATCAGTTACGAAGACGTCCGCCTGATGCTGGAGAAAATGGCGGACCGCCTGTTCGAGCATCCCGCCACCGTGCTGGTCGTGACCAACCTCTATTACGCCGAGGCGCCATGGCTGACGCCACGCTCGGTCACGTCAGCGCAAGGCCTGATCTGGAAAGACGTCACGCTATCAGGCAACACCGCGCACGGTTTCGCCGAGCAGATCGGCGAGCTCGAGAGCTTCCTGGCCGAGAACTGGCGCGCAGGCATCAGCCCGACCACGGGCAATCCGGTCTACCAGCGCCCGGTGATCCTGACGCTGCGGCGTGAGGATCATTCCTTCCTGCTCGATCCGATCATGCCGCGGCCCGGCCGCGTGATGGCCGATTACGATCTGGTCATCGCCTCGCAACCCTATCGGGCGCGGGCGAGCGTCGAGTTCAAGGCTTCGAAGGTAGTGACACCGCTGGTCAAGGCGCTGCGCCCGGGTGGACGGCTGATCGGCATTCATTCGCATGGCAAGGATCCCGGCATCGAGATCATCGATCAGGTCTGGCCGGGCGACGATCCCTTCAAGACCGACCGCTACGCGATCCTGCGCCAGGTCAAGCACGAGCTTGGCGCGGTCGCACGCCACTACAATTTCAATGCGTCCTCGGATGCACGCTCGATCTTCCGTTACCAGATGCACACGCTGCCGGACGAGGTCAGCGGCCCGATCGGCACCTCGACGCTGTTCGCGGCCTGGAACGCCGCGATCTATGTGGCGCAGATCGAGGACAACAGGTTGTCGGAAGTGGTTCGCGATGGCCGCTATCTCGAAGCCACCGATCGTGTGCTGAAGAAACATGGCGGCCTCTGGTTCAACGACGAAACCTATGTGATCTCGCGCCGCCGCGCGCCGGCATGACAAAGGGAGGCGCTCGTGATCGTCTCCGATCAATCCTCTAGACTAGCCGCGCTACTGCCGACGGCATCCGTCGAAATTTCCTCGCGCGGGCATCAGATCGCGGAACTGAGCGATCATTTCGCTGGAGGCACCGACGTCACGATCACGTTCCTGCCCGGCGATAATTATTGCCACAACATTGAGACGGCTGCCGCGCTGCGCCGGGCCGGCTATAATCCGGTGCCCCATATCGCGGCGCGCGAAATGGCCTCGCGGGAAGCATTCAACGATTTCCTGGCGCGGGCGCGCGGCGAGGCCGATGTCTCGCGCATCCTCCTGATCGCCGGCGATGTCGCCGCTGCGAGAGGCCCGTTCAAATCGACACGCGATGTCGCCGCCAGCGGCCTGCTCGAGGCGCATGCGATTGCATCCGTCAGCATTGCCGGTCATCCCGAGGGGCACCCCTATCACGATCTGCCGGACGCGCTGAACGGCCTCAAGGCGTGGCGCGACTGGGGGCGGCGGACCGGAACGCGGGTCGATGTCGTCACACAATTCTGCTTCGAGAGCACGCCGATCCTGGAATGGATCGGCGCCCTCGATCGCGCGGGTATCGATCTGCCTGTCATCGTCGGCCTGGCCGGTCCGGCAACGCCGGCGACATTGACAAAATTCGCGCTCCGCTGCGGCATCGGCAATTCCATGCGTGCGCTGCGGGCCCAGATCGGCCGGTTCGGCCGCCTGCTGACGGACACCGGACCTGACGACGTCGTCAGGGGATTGCGAGCGGCGCCCGGGGCGGCAACCGTGCCGATCGCCGGATTCCACCTGTTCCCGTTCGGCGGCCTGCGCAAGGCCGGTGACTGGCTGCGCAATTACGACCGCGATCCGTTCGGACAGCAGCGGGCCGCGATGTCGAGTGCCGGGCTTCAGAACCCGTAGAGCTGGGCGGGATTGTCGACCAAGATCTTCTTGCGGATCGTCGCATCCGGCGCCCACACCGGAAGCTGATTCAAGAGCCGCCCGTCGTCGATCTGAAACAGCGGAGTGACGTCGGTGATCTTCCTGTCCGCAGGCGTGACCGAGTTCGGGTGCGGCCAGTCGGTGCCCCAGACGATGCGGTCGGGATTGGCTGCTATCAGCGCCTTGGCGAGCGGGATGCAATCGGTGTAATCGGGCGCGAGTTTGGAGGCGCGATAGGCGCCGGAAATCTTCACATAGGCCTTGCCCGATTTGACGAGATCCACGAGGTCGGCAAAGCCCGGCTGCTCGACGCCAAGGGCTGCCTTGGCGCCGCCGAAATGATCGAACACGACCGGCACCGGCGAGGCCAACACCAGATCCTTGATCGGGGTGATCATCGCCGGGTTGGTGAAAATCTGCACGTGCCAGCCGCGCGCTTTCATGCGCTCGACGGCGGCTGTGAAGCGTGGCCGGGCGACGCTCGGATCGTTGACGCCGCCGGTCGCGAGATTGAGGCGGATACCGCGAATGCCGGCCTTGCCCATGACATCGAGATCGCTCTCCGACGTCTTGTCGTCGATCACCGCAACCCCGCGCGCGGTCGGCCCCCGTGCCGCCATGCCGAACAGCGTGGCCGAATTGTCGGTGCCGTAGATCGAGGGCGTCACGATCACCACGCGCTCCATGTGCAGCGCCTCGTGCAGGGCGGTCATTTCCTCGGGCGAGGCCAGTTCGGGCGTATAGACGCGGCCGGAGAAGAACGGGAATTTTTCGGGATCGGGGTGGATATGGGTATGGCAGTCGCAGGCGTCCGCGGGCACCTCGAAATTCACCGGCGTCGCCGGCTGCGCCGCTTTGGCAGAGGCGGTTCTATCGTTCATGATCACTCCGGCCGCTATGGAGGTGAGCATTATACTGCGTCGCGTTCTCTCACATGTATGCGGCAGCTCTGCAATTGTCCGCTCCGGCTTATCGCTTCGGTAACGCAACCGGTCTATCGAACCAGAAGCCGCCCAGATTTGACTAAAGATCCGCCCGCCCGGAATATCTCGCAATCCCCTGGAATCAATTCATGAAGAAATTTTCGCAAAAATTCAAAACCGGCGTCTCCGTGGTCGTCGTGCTGCTCGGCGTTTACAGCTACCGCAAGCTTCAGGCGCTGGCGGCCGATCCTGCCGGGGAAAAGGATTGCGGCCCGGCGGTCGGCGGCGGCGGCGAGCAGGCGAAAATCGATCTGGAGCGGATCAAGGCGATAGCGCCGCTCAAGGACGTGAAATGGTCGCAGCTTGGCGGCAGCATCAATGATGCGAGCTGTCTCAACAAGACCGAAATCTACGGCGTGGTCGAGGTGCGCAGCGTCGAGGACATCGCCAGGACGCTGACCTTTGCACGCGACAACAGGCTCTCCGTCACCACCGCCGGCGTCCGCCACAGCATGGGCGGGCACGCCTTCCGCAAGGGCGGCATTGTGCTCGACATGCGCGGTTTCAACAAGATCGTGCTCAACGAGAGTTCGCGATCGATCACGGTGCAGCCGGGCGCGACCTGGCACGACATCCAGAACGTCTTGCATCCGCGCTTTGCGGTGCGCGCCATGCAGTCGACCGACATCTTCACCGTCGGCGGCTCGATCTCGGTCAATGCCCACGGCATGGACCATCAGGCCGGCGCGCTCGCGAAATCGATCAAGTCGATGAAGGTGATGCTGGCGGACGGTTCGCTGCGCACGGTCTCGTCGACCGAGAATGCGGATCTGTTCAACCTCGTGGTCGGCGGCTACGGCCTGTTCGGCGTGATCGTCGAGGCCGAGCTCGATATTGCCGACAACCTCGTCTACCAGACCGGCCGTCGCATGATGGACTACAAGGAATTTCCGGCGCTGTTCGCCGGCGAGATCGAGAAGGACGCCGATATAGGCCTGATGTACGGCCATCTCTCGACTGCGCCGAGCACGTTCCTGAAGGAACTGCTGCTCTATACCTACACCAAAATCGACGGCACCGATTTCAAGCGCCAGCCGCTCGGCGAGGTCAGCGGCACCAAGCTGCGGCGGCTGACCATCAACCTGTCCAAGCAAGGCCCGCTGTTTCAGGAAATAAAGTGGCTGTCCGAGAAGCACATCGAGCACCGCATGGAAAACTGTACGGCGACGCGCGCGCAGGCGATCGGATCGGCGGATGCTTGCCTCGTCAACCGCAACGACCCCATGCACGATTCCGTGCCCTATTTGCGCAACTCGCTGCCTGACGATACGGACATCCTGCACGAATATTTCATCCCGCGCAGCCAGTTTGTTTCGTTTGTCGACGGCATGCGCAAGGTGCTGACCGACAACAAGACCAATCTGCTGAACGCATCGGTGCGCGTCGTGCATCAGGAAAACAACTTCCTGACCTATTCGCCGGAGCCGGCGTTCTCGCTGGTGCTCTACATCAACCAGACCACGGACGAAGAGGGCAGCCGGCGGATGAAAAAGGCGACGGAAGAACTGATCGACCTCACCATCGCGCACAAGGGCCGGTTCTTCCTGCCTTACCAGCTCTACTATTCGAAGGACCAGTTGCAGCGCTCATACCCACAGATCAACGATTTCTTCGCAGCGAAACGGAAGTATGATCCGGGCGAGTTGTTCACCAATACGTTTTACCAGAAGTACGCGTCGTAATGCCTGTCTGCCATCCCGAGCATCGTGCATCACTCAACAAGGCGAGATGGTAATCATGGACATCACAAGAAATCGCGCAGCCTCGCAAGTTCAACGACGAGTTCGGCGGAAATTATCTTGGGGATCAAATCGCCCTGTGGGGCGGTATGAATCTCGTAGAGATGGCGTTGGCTGAGCGGTTGCTCCAGAAACTTGGTGATGCATTCGTCCAAGGTGCCATCAAGGACCGAGTACGGGATCGACCAGACAGTGTCTTTGACGCGTTCGTTGTTTTTCGAAGGCCATTTTTTTAGAACGGCAGGAGCTTGAAAGTCCGTTTGAACACTCCTTAAGGATTGGCTTCCGGGTTGGGAATGACAAAGATCTGGCCGGGATAGATCAGGTTGGGATTGCGGATTTGCTCTCGGTTGGCCTTGTAAATCGTGGCGTAACGCGTGCCCGCGCCGAGGGTGGCCTGGCTGATGCGCCACAGGCTGTCGCCGCGCGATACCGTGGTGGTCGCGATCTTCGGCACCACCACGGTGGAGGAGTTCGTTACGGCCGGCAGGGTGGCGGCTGCAGCATCCGCCACCTGAGACTGCGGCGGGGCGACGGAGTCTGGCCGCTTGGACGGTGAGGTCTGCGGCGGTACCGACGCAGTAACCACCGGGTCGGGCGCGTTGAACGGCACCTCGGCGCGTCCACGCACCACGCCGGACTTCGAGTCCACCTCGTCCAGCCTTACGCGATAACTCCCGGGTCCGATTCCTTCATTGATCGTGACGGCAAAACGTCCGTCCGCCGCCGCCGTTACCGACGCAATAAAGCTGTCGTTGAGATAGAGCCTCACCGGAGCGCCGGCGCGCGCGCGGCCGCTCACATGGAATTTGCCGCCGGCCTCGATCTCGACCGCCTCCACAACCACTGCAGCGGTTTCCGGCTTCGCCTGGGCCGGCTGTGACATCACGACGGTAGGCTTGTTTGGCGTTATCAGGGCCACGACCGGCCGTTCCTTCAGGTTCGGCTCAAGCGCCACCGTCACGCTCTGCTTGGACATGATCTCCCTGCCGTCCGGCTGTTTGACGCGCAACGTCAGATCGTAGGTGCCTGGCGGTAGCGGGCGCGGGATCATCGCGAATTGTCCGGATTGATCCGCGACCACGCGATCATGCAGTTCGCCATTGCGCAGCAGTTCCACGGTGACGCCCGGCGCCGCGCGTCCCGCGATCACGGCTTCGCCGGTCGGCTCGATGCGGGCGACGTCGAACGCCGGTCCGCCATCGCCGCTCTCGGGCGCGGCCGTCGATCCGGCCAGCGCGGCCGCCACCGCGTTTGCCTCCGCCTGCACGCTTGCGAGTGCAGGCCCCTTAACGCGCTCGTCAGTAACCGGCTTTGGCGCGACGCTTGCGGTCCTGTCAGCAATCGGCTCGCGCCGGATGTACTGAATGGCGACCAGCGTTGCAATGCCAGTGGCCACAACAAGCCCTATCAGGGGCACGACCAGTCGGTTCATTGGTGTCTTGATCATGGTCTCAGCCCATCGGCCGGAAGGTCGGCCCACCCTCATTATACAGGGATTTCAGCCGAAATGGATACTAAAGCTGGGAGACAGGCTGCAGGTACAGAAGAATTAAGCCTGCGAGCTGGGCGGGGAGGATGGCTGGAACCCTGGTCCTCAAAGCTGCGCGGTGAGCCGCTTCGGCGGCAGGCCGCTGCAGCCGCCCGCCTGTTCGGCGTCGAGCACCAACAGCGCGCCGGCCGCGTAGAGACGGCCGACGAAATCGGCGTCGTCGGAACGCGCGATGGTGACGAAGTTGTTCGACGCAAGAATGCGGCCGTTGGCCTTGGCGATCGCGGCCAGTGCCTGGGACGGCGGGCCGATGACCGCCATTGACTTGCCGGGGGGTGAGCCGAAGGTCAACGCGGTGACAACGGCAAGCCAGCCGCACACGACGAGGGCGATCGCGCCGGCAATCCCGCCCCAACGCCCATCGCCGCGCTGGCGTCCGTCAGTAGTCATAGAAGTGCTCAATGTTTGCACCCCTGGCCTTGAGCTCGCGGTTGATATCGGCGAGACGGTCGATCCTTGCCTTCAGGCCCGCCCGGCGGAAGCCGGGCTTCGCATCGAGCTCCAGTGAAAACAGCTCCGTCGTACCCTTGATATCGAGCTTGGCGGCATCGGGCGCAATCGCGGTGACAAGAATGTCGTGATTGCCCGCGATCTCCGCAACCCCATAACCCTGATCCAGCAGCCGCTGCAGGATGTCGGTGAACGCCTTGTAGCGCGGCGTCTGCACGAGCTGCCATTGTGCGTTGAGCGCGCGGATCGGCTTGATGCGCGGTTCTTCTGCCAATACCTCCGGCGGCAGCGTCGCGACGGCAAACATGATGTCGCGCGGCTCGTTGTCGTTGCTGGCGTCCAGCGCCTTCTGGATCAGCGCGGCGTAACCGATCTTGACGAAGTATTCCGCGCCGAGCGCGAAGTCGCGCTCCCGGCTGCGCAAGCTGCTCGGCGTCGGCGCCGAGATTGCCATCAGGCCGTCGAGCTTCTCGCGGAACGGATATTTGTACCAGGGGACGGTGTAGAGGAACGCGGCATAGTCCTGCAGCACGGCGCGGCCGAATTCATCCTGCGGGGTGCGCTTCTCGCCTCTGATCCATTCGAACACGCGGCCGATCGTATTCTCGTAGAATCCCTTGACGGCATATTCGACGGAATAGCTGATGCCGATCACGTAAATCATCGTCTTCACTTCGGCCAGCGATTCTGCCGTTGCGGGCACGGCGCGATTGATGGTGCAGAAGCTACGCCAGAAACCGAAGATGTGGCCGAGATAGTTGAAATGGCTTTCGCTGGAGCGGTCGAGGAAGCGACCGAAATCCTCGAAGGAGTAGACGATGTACCATTCGGGGAACGTGAAGAACGTGTTGTTCAGCTTGCGCCGGTAGCCCGGCTCATCGATCGCGGGCAGGGTGACGGCCGGCGCAGTCGAGGTCGCTGTACTCGTCGCAGGCCGGCAAATGCCCTCGACATAGGCCAGTGGCAAAAGCACCGTCAGCGCAATCAGGATCGCGACGACTGCCAGGATGCGCCGCAGCCACTTAAGCATGAACGGCGGTCCGCGTCCGCGGCGCGAGCAGATAGCCGATCAGGATGGCCACGCCGCCGAGGCCGAGATGTGGCGCGTTGGCGAAAAACCGCGTCGAGAGCGGCAGGTTGAGAACACCGTTGATCAGGATGCCGAAGTCGAGATAGCCGCTGCCGGTGAGCAGGCCGAGCACGCCGTCGGCGAAATAGAACACGCCGAATAATTGAAAGAACAATTCCGAGGCGCGACGCGAGGTCATCGCCGCAATTGCGGCCCATAGCGCCGACACCAGATGCAACCCGTCGGCATACCAGGTGCGGCGAAACAGGCCGAAGATCATGTCATTGGCATCGATGAAGGCCGGGATGTAGCCGGTGAGGATCACGAAGCCGAGCAGGGCGGCGTAGCCCCAGGCGCACAATCTAATGATGTCCATGATGTCTCCGGCCGGTTCGAATCTCGGTCGAGTCTAGAGTTTTCCAATCGTCTTGAGCAGGGCGTCATTGAACAGGCCGGGGTCCTCGATTTGCGGAATGTGACCGAGCCCCGGCAGCAATGTCAGGTCCGTATCTGATGGCAGCAGCGTTCGCAGATCGTGGGCTTGCTCGACCGGGGTAATGGTATCCTTGTCGCCCCACAGAATCGCGACGGGGACTTCCAGCTTCGCATAGGCATTGCGGTCCGCGCTTGCGGCGTTGGGATCGGCGCCGAGGAAATAGTACAGCCAGTCGGCGATATCGCTCGTGCTGTCGCGCTGCGCCAGCGGCCGCTGCAGGATCGCGACATATTCCGGCAGCGCGCGTTCCTTCTTCGCGATCATCGATTGGAGCAGCATTTTCGTCGCGATCGGATTGGTGATGGTCAGCGACACCAGGATTTCGCGGATCCATTGCGGTTGGATCACCCAGGGCGCCGCCGATGGCGCTGCCGTCAATCCGAGCGCCGCGTCGACCAGCACGAGTGCCCGCGCCCGATCCGGATATCGCATCACGAGTTCGGTCGCCGCACCGGCGCCGAACGAATGACCGACGATGATGGCGGGCGGGGCCTCCAGCGTATCGAGCACGTCGTTGATCCGGGAAGCCTGGTCCTGCCGCGTGTAACTGCCGGGACGGTCCGAGAATCCAAACGGCGGCAGGTCAAGCGCGATCACATGAAAGCCGGCCGCCGCCAGCACGTCGGTGGTATGCCGCCATAGCTCGCTCCACGCCGCCGTGCCGTGAAACAGGACCACGGGAATGCCATTCGCCGGCCCCTTCTCCTGCACGAACACGCCACCCGAACGCGTCGGCACCAGATGGCCGGTCCTTGGCGCCAGTTGCGCGCGGGTGCTGGTTTCGCGTATCGACGCCGCCATGCGAAATGAGGTGATCAGAAGGATTACCGACAGGAACAGGACCAGCAGGCCGTTGGCCGACCAGCGCAGGATGTTTGAAACCACAGGGCCTCGCAAATCGATCATCAAAAGGGGGGCGGGACGGACCCGGGTTTTACGGCAAGGCGAGTTGCTGGCGACTGAAAATACCGGACATGATCAGCGTCCGGTTAACACCGCGACAAAATACAACCTACTGGCCGGACGGCGTCCGCAGGCCATGCCAGGCGTCGCGCACCTGATGGTAGTGCACTTCCGGGAGATAGTCCGGTGTGTTGAGGCCGAGATTCTTGACGTCGAGCCGGCCGATTGCGCTCAGCAGCGTATAGGAGGCGATGACGCGATCGCGCTGCGCGCCGATCAATCGTGCCTTTGCCAGGATCAGGTCCTGCTGCGCGTTCAGCACGTCGACCGTGGTGCGCTGGCCGCCCGCCGCCTCTCGCTGCACGCCCTGCAGCGCGACGGTGGCGGCGCGCACTTCAGATTCGGATGCCGTGACCGCAATCTTGGCACCTTCATTGGCGACCCAGGCGCCGACCGCGGCGGTGCGGGCCTGATTGCGGACCTGGTCCAGCACCTGCCGGCTTTGCGCTGCGATTTCCTTGGCTTGTCGGGTCTGTGAGGCGGCCATGCCGCCATCATAGATCGGCTGCGTGAGCTGGCCGGTCACCGAGGCCTGATCGGTCCCGAGGGTGCCAAGCGTGGGGTCCGAGTCCTTGCTGCGGCTGGCGCTGCCTTGCAGCGTGATCGTCGGCATCAGGCTGCCTTCGGCGACGCGGATGGAAGTCGTGGCGACGTCGAAATCGAAGCTTGCCGCCATTACGGCGGGATGCCCGCGGAAGGCCTGCCCGGTGGCGTCATCGCGGCTGCGCGGCAGCAGGCGGTCGACGGCGTCAGCAGGGCGGAGCTGGTTCGGCGCGTTGCCGATGACCTGAAGATAAGTCGCTTGGCTGACGGCCAGATTGACCTCAGCGGCATTCAAATCGGCGCGACCCCGGCTCAGACGCGCCTCGGCCTGCGCAGCGTCGGTGGGCGTGACGTCGCCGGCATTCAGACGCTTCTGGGTGATGCCGAGCGTTTCCTGCAGAAACGCGACGTTGGCGCGCTGGGCTTCGACCAGCGATTGGTTGGCGAGAACGTTTGTGTAGACCGTGACCGCATCCAGCAGCACGCCCTGACCGACATTGCGCAGCGCCTCGCGGCCTGCCTGCACCTGCAATTCCGCCACGCGCACGCTGTTGGCGGTCCTGAAGCCGTTGAACAATGTCTGGGACACGGTCACGCCGATGGTCCAGGGCTTCAGGTTCGCCGACTGGACGGTGTTGTCGGGCAAGAGGTTGCGCACCGCCTGAAAGCCGGCGGAAAGAGTAGCGACGATCTGCGGCCGATAACCCGAAAGCGCTTGCGGCACGTTCTCGTCGGTGGCGCGCTGGCGGGCGCGTTCGGCATTGAGCGCGGGATTGGTCTGGTAGGCCTTGGCCAGCGCCGCGGGGAGGCTTTCACCATGCGCGGCTGGCGCGGCAAGCGCGAAGCAAGCCACAGCAAGGCAAATGCCCGATCGAAGCAACCGTCTTTCAACGTAGCCAACCCTAGCGGCGCGCCTGGTCATTTGATTCCGTAGTCAACACGAGAACGTGATAACTCTGCATCGAGTCATCCCGTTCTATCTTCTTGTTTGAGCATGATCCGGAATGCCGGTTACCCGTCATTCCGGATCATGCACTGTCCGTCCGCCCCCGCCGACATCCTCGGTTCGTCTACCTGTTTAGGGGGCACCCTGGCCACAGGCAAACTGCCGCGCGACATCAGTACATTAATTCGGTGAAAGTCCGTGCTTGGCTGTTGCCGGTTCGTCACAGATGAATCTTGGTGAAGATAGGCTATAGCTCTCGTGGCTGGCGTCCGATTCCAGGACGGCTGCCTGCCAGCTACGCCGCAGGTTCGCATGTGATGCCAAAACTGTTTTCCGATCCCGAAGCGATCGCGGAGGATATCATCCGCGACGTCGGAACCAATCTCGTGGTTGGATTGCCGCTCGGGCTTGGCAAGGCCAACCACGTCGTCAACGCTCTGTATGCACGCGCACTGGCCGACCATTCGATCAAGCTGACGTTATTTTCCGCACTGACGCTGGAAAAGCCGCGGCCCTCGAGCCTGCTCGAACAGCGTTTCATCAACCCGGTGATCGATCGCCTGTTTGGTGGTTATCCGGACCTCGCTTATGCAAATGCACTGCATGCCGGAGAACTGCCGCCCAATGTCAAGGTGATCGAGTTTTTCTTCCTGGCCGGTAAATGGCTGCACGTGCCGTTCGCGCAGCAGCATTACATCTCCGCGAACTATACCCATGCTGCATCGTATTTGCTGGCACGCGGGCTCAATGTCGTCACGCCATTGGTGGCCAAGTGCGTCGTCGACGGCGGGACGCGTTACAGCCTGAGCTGCAACACCGACACAGCGCTTGATCTGCTGCGCGCCCGCGCCGAGGGGCGCGCTTCGTTCAAAGTGTTCGCGCAAGTCAATTCGGAACTGCCGTTCATGCCGGGTGCGGGCGATCTGCCGGGGGAGGAATTTTCCGCCGTGCTCGACAGCCCCGCGACGGATTTCCCGCTGTTCGCCCCGCCGGCCGAGCCGGTCAGCGACACCAAATACGCGATCGGGCTTCACGCCGCGAGTCTCGTACCTGATGGCGGCACGCTGCAGATCGGTATCGGGCAAGTCGGCGATGCGCTGGCGCAGGGGCTGATCGTCCGTCATCGGGACAGTGCGCAGTTCCGCGCCATCATGAAGCGGCTCGCGCCCGGCGTGGAGCCGGTGGAGAGCGCACCGTTCGCTAAGGGGCTGTATGGGGTCAGCGAAATGCTGATCGAGGCGTTTCTCAGCCTGATCGAGGCCGATATTCTCAAGCGCGAGGTCGACGGCGTCGTGCTGCACGGCGCATTTTTCCTCGGGCCGAAATCGTTCTATCGCGCGTTGCGCGAGATGCCGGCCGACCAGCTCGCGCGCATCCAGATGATGCCGGTATCGTCCACCAACGAGCTCTATGGCGACGAGGATGCCAAGCGCCGAGCGCGCATCGATGCCCGCTTCGTCAACAACGCGATGATGGCGACGTTGATGGGGGCGGCGGTCTCCGATGGTCTCGACAATGGCCAGGTCGTCAGCGGCGTCGGCGGTCAGTACAATTTCGTCGCGCAGGCGTTCGCGCTTCAAGGCGCACGCTCGGTCCTCACGCTGGAAGCGACGCGGCAGGCGGGCAGCAGGACGCACTCCAACATCCGCTGGAACTACGCTCACGAGACCATCCCGCGGCATCTGCGCGACGTGTTCGTCACCGAATACGGCGTTGCCGATGTCAGGGGCAAATCGGACGCCGAGACCATCGCGGCAATGCTCGCGGTCACGGATTCCCGTTTCCAGGACGAACTGGTGAAGATCGCCAAGGATGCCGGCAAGCTGCCGCAGGAGTTCGAAATTCCGCGCGCGCATCGCGAGAATTTTCCGGAGCGGATCGCGGATGCCTTAAAGCCTGCGCGCGAGGACGGACTGCTGCCATCGTTTCCGTTCGGTAGCGATTTTACCGAGATCGAGCAGCGGTTGATACCGGCGCTGCAGTTGCTGCGGGAAGCGCAGCGGATGCCGCTGATTCTGCCTGGGTTGCTGTGGCAAGGGATGACGCAGCCGCCGGACGCTGCCGCCCGCGAATGCCTGGCGCGATTGGGTCTCGATCGCCCCACGACGTTTGCCGAGCGCGCCTATCGCGCGCTGGTCAATGCGGCGCTGGTGCGGACGAAATAGCACGGGTGCGGCGTGGAGGGGCAAAGCGCAGCGGGCCCCCTGAAAGCTCTTCAATTCGACAGAGTTCAGTAATGGAGGTTTAACTTTGCTCCGCGCTGAGACGTAACGGCCTGCCCCGCGTTAACATTGCGCTGGGAATCCGCATGCAACCTGTCCGGGCAATCCTCGGGGGAGCTTTATGTCATCGACAAACGACGAGCCGCAGCTCGAACTTCCGTTGTCGCTGCCGCTCCCGGCCCAACAATCAACGCGGCTCGCACCCGTCTTGCTGCTGCTGCTCGCGTTGGTCGGGGGCGGGGTTTATGCCGCCGTCGACACCGATACGCAGACGACCGCGAAAATTCCTTCCCGCCCGGAGGAGCTCTCGGGGAATGTGGTCACCCTTGTATCATCCGACGATCGCGCGGCGGTCGCCTCGGCGGTTGCCGCCATGAGGGTGGCCCCGGCGCAGCGTGCCGAGATCGCGCAGGCGGTGATCGAACGGCGGCAGCGGCTTGGCTGGATTGTCTTTACCGACAGCATGGATCCGGATGGCGACACCGTGGCGGTCGAGGCCTCGGGGCTGACGCAGCAGATCGTGCTGGCCAAGAGCTGGACGCCGGTCGCGGTGGCGCTCGCCGACAGCGGTCCGATCGGCGTCACCGCGCTGCGCGACGGGCAGGGCGGCGGCATCACGGTGGCATTTGCGACCAGCAGCGGCACGATGCCGATGCGCATCCTGCGGCC
Organism: Bradyrhizobium sp. LMTR 3; assembly: GCF_001693485.1. GTDB lineage: Bacteria > Pseudomonadota > Alphaproteobacteria > Rhizobiales > Xanthobacteraceae > Bradyrhizobium. The sequence continues at coordinate 46,963 of NZ_MAXC01000007.1, read as the reverse complement.
CGGCGAACGGATCGAGGTGGTGCCATGATGGGGATGTCCCCCTGGCTCGGCCGGCTGCTCCAACTCCTCGCCCTCATCACCATCGACCACGCGTCGCCCGCGCTCGCCATCACCCTTGTGATCGGCGCGGCCGGCGCGGCCATAGCCATCTTTCTCTATCGCGGTTCATATCTGCCGAGGTTCGTCATGGATATTCTGGATCGGCTTTCCAACAAGACCAGTCTGCAGGAAGGTTACGAAAAACGAAATCAAAGCCTGATCACGATCGACGCCGCGGATCTCGCTGATCGCATCAGCTCCCGCGTGGTCGGCCAGGACGAGGCGATCAGGGCGATCGCCCAGCAATTGCGGCGGCGCATCGCGGCAAGACGGCTTGACAAGCCGGTCGCCGTCTTCTGCCTTGCCGGCGCGCCCGGAGTCGGCAAGACGCATTTCGCCAAGATCCTGGCCGAGGAGCTCTATGGCGGGCGCAGCCATCTGCACTTCTTCGACATGAGCCAGTTCGGCCAGCCGCACGCGGCCGCCAGCCTGTTCGGCCAGGCGCGGGGCTATGTCGGCTCCAACAGCTACGGTTCGCTGACTGCGGCGCTGCGCGACGTGCCGAACGCGATCGTGCTGCTGGACGAGTTCGAAAAGGCGCATTCGGAAGTGCACAAGCGCTTCCTGACCGCGTGGAACGACGGCTTCATCACTGAGGTCAGCGACGGAGCGCGCGTCGCGACCAATGAAGCGATCTTCATCCTCACCACCAACGCCGCCTCGCGCCGGATCGGCGAGATCGCCGAGCAGAGCAATGAAACCGCGGAAGAGCTGGGTCGGCTGGCGAAGGCCGCGCTGGCGGATGCCCAGTTCTCGCCCGAAGTGCTGTCGCGGATCGACGACGTCTTCGCGTTCCGGCCGCTGAAGGGATTGGATATCGCGCGGGTGGTTGCGCTGGAGATCGAAGCCATCGCGCTGCAATTCAACCTCAAGATCGCCGGCGGCGGCATCGATCCGCAAATCCTGATGCGGGCCATCAACGCTCTCTCCGGCCGCATGCAGGGCGGCGTCCGCGACATGACGCGGGCCATCGAACGGCAGATCACCGACGGCCTGATCGACGCACGCGCCGCCGGCGCTGTCGAAATCCGGCTGATGCAGGATGATGAGTGCGTCCGGGTCGAGGCCGCCGACGGTCACCGCGACCAATTTGCAACGCGCCTGCAACGCGCGACCGCCGGCTGACGATGGCCGGCCAGTCCCACATCCTGCAGGGGGAACGGAAGAGCGCCTTCCGCCTCTTTCTCGACCTCTATGCGGTCAACGCCACGTTCCGCGGCTTCTGCGAATTCGCCGTCATTGGCGCCGTCGTTCTGTTATTCATTCATGGCTTGCAGTCGTTCACGGTCATTGGCCAGGCGGCACGAACTGCGGTCACGTCGCCGAAGCTAACGGAGCAGGACATCAAGACGCCGAACGACATTGCCAGGCTCGCTCGCCGTGACAGCAGCATGATGCCGCAGCTTGGCGACCTCGGATTCGACGAGCAATATTTTGCAGGCGACCCAGAGCCGCAAAAATCCCTGCTGACGGAGGCCTGGCGCGCCTACCGGAGCAAGAACTCGCCAAAGGCGCTGGAATTGCTCGGAGCGGCCGGATCGGACGATCCGCACGTGCTGCTGGTCCGCGGGCTGGCGCTGATGGCGCAGCCGGACGGCGCAACGCTCCGCAGCGGCGTTCTCAGTGTGGAGCAGGCCGCGGGCAAAGGCGACGTCAAGTCGATGGCGGTGCTCGCCGTGCTGCACATCATCGGTGTGCCCGGTATCCAGCACGATATCGAAAAAGGCCAGAAGCTGATCCTGGGCGCAGCGGCCAAAGGCGACGTCGATGCCGCCCGCGTCGCTGGCCAGGGATATCTCTCCGGCTGGATGGGCAGCATCGATCCCGCACGCGCGGCAAAGTATTTCAGGGCTGCTGCCGATCGGGACGATGCGAAGGCCGCCTTCTTTCTCGCGGTGCTCTACGCCACGGGCCGGGGCATCGCAAAGGACGATCTTGAGGCCGACCGGTTGATGGCAAAGGCTGCCGCGCGCGGCCATCGCGAGGCGCTGACACATCTCGGCGTCCGCCGCATGCAGGCTTATGCGCAGGGAATCTCCGACGATCCGTCCGATGCCCTCAAGTGGCTGGAGCGCGCCGCCGAACTGAACGAACCAACGGCAATGCTAACGCTTTCGATGTACTACACCGAGTTTGCCGCCCGCTCCGGTCAAGGCGACCTCGCGAAGGGCGTCGGGATTTTGAAACAGTGTGTCGATCGCACCGCCAGCCCGATATGCGCCATGCCATACGCCACGTTCCTGGACAACGGTTTCGGACAACGCGACGTCAAGCAGATCTACGCGATGTATCGGATCGCCAATCGGGACGGCGCGAACGAAAAGGCCCGAAACCGAATGGCCGAGCTCTCCAAGGAGCTTACGAGCCAGGCGCAAATCCGGATCCTTCTAGAAACAAACGCGCGTCCAATGCAGTCTAGCTCCGACATGCCGCGATTCCGGGAGATATCGCCGCGATGATCATCAGGGCCGAAAAAATCGCATCGCTGCTGTTCGCGCTGTTTTTCGCCTACTTCCTCAAGAGCACGATCCTGGGCTACGCGACAGAACCGAAGGTCATAGGGGGCATCGATTTCGACCAGCTCATTCCGCAGGTCATTCCCTGGACCCCGATCTATTTCCCGTTGCTGCTGTCCGCAGCCTTCGGATATTGGATCTGGCCGACTAAGTCGTACCCCAGCCTGTCGCGAAAGATGGCCGCCGGGTCCTTTGCCATCATACGGGTGACATTCGTCACGCTGTTCATTTCGATTTTGTGCACAGGATTTGGGGCGTTCTATCTCACATTTCCGCAGTTGATGAAAAGCGAGATCCTGCCGGCGCTCGCAACCACCTTCATTGCGGCACTCCAGGGCACGGCGATCATGAGTCTGTTTCATGGGATCGCCTTTATTGCCTTCGGCGTCTTCTTCGGATGCCTGATCGTCCTCGTTGCCCATGTCGCATCGAAGTGCCTCATCTTGCCGTCGACGGGGTCGTTGGATGAGCGTGTGCGGACAGATATCTCTCCGCTACCGACGCTGCTGCGGTTCTCGACCGAATGGTCCTGGCCCAGCCTGATTGCAGGGCTCATTGCCGTGACGATCGCGCTGTCCGGGTTTGGATCAGCAGGTCTGCCCATTATTATCTTGTGGGCCGCCTATTTGCTGCCGTGGGGGATTCTCTGGATCGCGCTCGGCACCGTGATCGGATTTGTGAGCAGGCACTGGGCCTGGTGCGTCGCAGTCAGCCTGCCGATCGGGTACATTTCCTCGACGACACACGAGAAGCTCCAGGGCGTTCTCGCGTCTCAATCGATCGATTTTCCGCCGGTCCTGCTTGCCACGTCGCTTGGCTTCAGCCTCGCAAGGAAATTCCTGCACCCGCGTGCGCCACGGGCTGCGGAATTACGGTGCACAAGAATAGTTAATTGAGTGCACGTAATCCCGCAATCCACTGTTGCCCCTGATTTGCCCGACGTGTCAAACGTTTCGCAAGATGCGAAGGTCACCCCCGGGCCCCTCGCGCTACTTTGCATGGGGTTGTTTTCCGAATTTTGGGCGGTGCCGCGGCGTACTGGACCTCCGCCTACACGGAGGATGACACGGTGTCTGCGCCGCTTATGTCCACGTCGTTGCGGCGCAGCGAAGCAGTCCATCCTTCCGCATGCGAAGTGGCAACGGATTGCTGCGTCGCTTTTGCTGCTCGTGAGCATGCGCGGGGAATGATCATCATGGGCTGGCTGGCGTCCCCGCTTCGCTCGCAATGACGGCCTACCTGTTCTTGTTCACCGGCTTGCGCTTCTCGATGAACGCCGCCATGCCTTCGGCGCGATCTTCCAGCGCGAAGGTCGAGTGGAACAGGTTGCGCTCGACATTCATGCCCTCCGACAGCGGCGTCTCGAACGCGCGGTTGATGGCTTCCTTGGCCATCGCGGCCGCGGGCCGCGACATCGAGGCGATCTTTTCTGCGGCCGAGAGCGCTTCTTCCATCAATTTGTCGGCTGGAACGACGCGGCTGACGAGACCGGAACGCTCCGCCTCGGCCGCATCCATCATGCGTCCGGTGAGGCAGAGGTCCATCGCCTTGGACTTGCCGATCGCGCGCGTCAGCCGCTGGGTGCCGCCGATACCGGGGATGGTGCCGAGCGTGATTTCGGGCTGGCCGAATTTGGCGGTATCGGAAGCGATGATGATGTCGCACATCATGGCAAGCTCGCAGCCGCCGCCGAGCGCATAGCCGCTGACGGCCGCAATCGTCGGTTTCCGGCAGGTGGCGACGCGGTCGCCGCCGATGGCGGTGAAATCGCTGGAGAACATGTCGATGAAGCTTTTCGGCTGCATCTCCTTGATGTCGGCACCGGCGGCGAACGCCTTTTCGCTGCCGGTGAGCAGGATGCAGCCGATCTTGTCGTCGGCCTCGAGGTCATCGACCGCGGCGGCGATTTCACGAAACACGCCGAACGACAGCGCGTTGAGCATTTTCGGCCGGTTCAGCGTAATGATGCCGACCGCGCCCTTGCTCTCGACAATGATGTTTTCGAACGTTGCCATGATCCACCCCGGGTAGTCCGTTTCGAGGGCAATGTGCCCGCTGCCGGGGTGGGCTTCAAGTGGGCTGGAAAGGATCCCGGATGCGGGGATGCCGCGTCCGGTATTCCGATAGCTACGCCATGAACATGCGCGCGGCGGACGCCACCGTCAGCAGCGCGCCGAAGGCGATGAAGATCTTTCCGATCAGCGAGGTCTTATCCAGCGTGGAACTGTCGTTGTTGGCCTGCGCGACGGTCTCGGACGCCGGTCTGGAAGTGGAGGCCATTACAACGGTTTGCGTAGCAGACGTTTGCGCCGAGGGCGTTTCCTGCAGCGCCCGATCGACATCGTTGAGTTCGTCTGAGGCAACCACGGTAGCATCGGCCGGCGCCTCGGCGTCAGCCGGCTTGTCCGCCGCCGATTGCAGGACGGTATTGGCCTTCTCGGACATCGCCGCCGACATCCCCTTGGCGCTGTCGGCCGGCGCATCGGCTGCCGTCATTTGCGCGTTGGCGTTGGCGAGCCATTCGGGCATTCCTGGCGGAGTGCCGCCACTCGCATCGGCGACCTGCTTTTCCTCAGGCTCTTTGTCATCGACGGGTTTCGATGCCGCACGCGTAGATTTGCGATGGGCGGAGCGCTTCTTCAGGGAACGCGAACCCTGTTTGGCGGACTTTTCGGACGTTGCGCTGTCCGGTTTCGACACCGCGGCGTCATCGGCGCCGGCCGCCGTCGCCGGCGATGGTCCTGCGAAACCCAACAAAAGCCCTGCCGCAAGAATGAAGGCCGACCCCGCGCTGGCTCGGATCGTCATGTGGAATCTCCCCATTGGCCGCCGCCCGGCGGCGAAATGAGACCCCCCAGGTGTCCACAGCGCGGCGGAAAATGGGAATCTTCGGGCAACACCGGGCAAAAGCTGGGCAATGTCAGTCAGCCGACGTGCCGGCGGGCATTTTGCCGACGCGGATTTAGCGAGCTACGCCGGATGCGAGGCCGCGCAATCGATGTTATGAGCCTGCCATCGCGCAGCCGGCTGTCCCCCGATTCCCCCGGATAGGGGGCCAGCCCAAGCTGCCGATGGGACCTTCGATCACGAGTTCGTGATCGAGTCATCCTGACGTAACAAATTGAAAGATCGACCGAATTGCAGGGTAGGAGCGCGGGTGCGCGAACGGGATGACGAATGGACCGGCCTGATGCGGTCGGCCATTGCAGGCGACAGCGCGGCGTATCATCGCCTGCTCAAGACCGTCACGCCCGTGCTCCGGGCCGCGGCGCGCCGTGGTCTGGCGCGGGCAGGGCAACCGGTCGATCAATCCGAGGACATCGTGCAGGACATTTTGCTGGCGGTCCATCTGAAACGGCATACCTGGGATGTCACCGCCCCATTTGCCCCATGGCTGTTCGCGATCGCCCGCAACAAGCTGATCGATGCGCTGCGCCGCCGCGGCCGGCGCATTTTCGTCGATATTGACGATTTCGCCGAGACGCTGCCGGGCGAAGCGCCGGCCGAAACGGCTTCGCCAAGCGAGGTCGCCGCCCAGCTCCAGACGCTGCCGGCGCGGCAGCGCGAGGTGCTGCAGTCGATCGCGGTCGACAGCGCCTCGATCAAGGATACGGCCGCGAAATTTTCGATGAGCGAGGGCGCGGTGCGGGTGGCGCTGCACCGGGGGCTGACCAGCTTGACGGCGAAGTTGCGGGAAAATTGAGCATGGATACCGATCAGCTCATTCGAACGTTGGCGGCCGACAACGCGCACCGCGGGCGCCCGGTCGGATTCGCGCTCATGCTGGCGCTCTTGGCCGCGGCGCCGGTTTCGCTGTTGATGTTCTTCACCGAACTCGGCCTCAGGCCCGACGTGATGGTTGCGATGCGCAATCCGTTCTTCGACCTGAAATTCGCGGTGACGCTGGCGCTGGCGATCTCGGCTATTGCCGTCAGCCTGCATCTGTCGCGGCCCGAAGCCTCGCTGCGCGGATTTGGTTGGCTGCTGCTGGCACCGGTGGGAATTTTGACCGCCGGGATCGGCGGCGAAATGATGATGCCGCAACGGTTGCCGATGATGACGCGGCTGGTCGGCAAGAATTCGTGGGTCTGTCTGACGGCGATCCCGCTGATGTCGTTGCCGATTCTGGCCGGCGCGCTGCTCGGATTGCGTCACGGTGCCCCGTCGCGGCCTGCATTGGCGGGCGCCATCGCCGGACTGTTGTCGGCGGGATTGGCGGCAACGCTCTATGCCTCGCATTGCACGGATGATTCACCGCTGTTCGTCGCGACCTGGTACACGATCGCGACCGCACTGGTGGCGGCGATCGGCGCGCTCGCCGGAGCGAAGCTGCTCAGATACTAGGCGTCAACACGCCAGGTGTATTCTGCTGCATGCGATGGAAGCGCAGTACCTGCTGCGCCGTCGAAGGCCGCAACCGTTCATAGGTGTCTCTGCAGGCGGCAAGATCCGTCGGCTCCGCGCCGGACAGTTCGTCGCGCATCCTGATGATGGTCCGGACCGTCGACCATGACAGCCCGGCGACCTTCGCCAAAATCATCACGCCTTCGGCCCGGCTTTCGATCATCATGTTCTCGGCGATTGCGACCGGCACATTGGCGAGCGCCGCAATCGAGGCGTTGGCCTCGTCGAATTTCCCGGCATCGGCAAACGATGCCAGTTCGGATTCGTCGAGCCGGCCGTCCTCGTACAGCGACTTCACCAGCGCGTGCGCAATCTCAGTGTCCTTGGTGATATCAGAGGTCGCCGAGCGCGCGCGCCGCGTTGCCTCCTTGACCACGTTCGGCACCTCGGCCGCCTGCTGGGGATTGGCGGCCTCCAGCCGTTGTCGCACCGTGTCGGAGGCCTTGGCGAGCAGTTTCAGGTAGAGATGCCGCGGCACGGACGGACGCATGCCGATGCAGGCGGTGAGATCGTCGTCGCCTTCGGCGCGGCTGACGAGGCGGGTAAAGCCGCGCTCGGTGAATTCCGCGCCGGGATTGTTGACGGTCGACTGGATCACCTGATCATTGCCGCGCTGGACCAGCACGTCGGTGACCGCGCCGCTCAGCGTCTTGCGGGTCGAGATCGCCATCAAATGCGCCTGGCTCTTGCTGCGCGCATTCTCGATCAGGGTCTTGTCGTCGAGCCGCATCGATTGCGACAGCACAGGACCCGCCACCTCGATGACGTCGTCGAATGCCAGCGCGCGGATGGTGAGCGGCGGGGCAGTGTCGACCGGGGCAAGACGGTTGGCCAGCAGCATCTTGGCCGAGGTTTCGATGTGGTCGATCAGGCACTGGAAGACGTCGTCGAACAGCCCGACCTGCTCGTCCGAATAATCCACCGCGCCGTTGATGAAGAGATCGGTCACCCGGCGCAGCGTCTCTACCCGGCGAGCGACCGTTCCGTGCGCAAGCGTGGACTGCAACTCGTCAAGCAGGTTTCCGGGAGAAGGAGCGGTGGCGGTCTTCGAAATCATGACTCTGTCCTGGAGCAAAAGCGGCGGGTTTCTTCGCCGCCGGAGCTGAAATATGTCGGATCAGGCGCTGGTAATCCGGTTACGTCCCTGCGCCTTGGCTGCATAGAGCGCGCTGTCGGCGCGCGCGAGAAATGTGTCTGATGTCTCGTTCGGGTTCAGCGTTGCAACACCTGCCGACATCGTCACCTTCATGCCGGGCGAGAACGCGCTCCAGTCGAGATCGGCAATAATGGCGCGCAACCGGTCGAGCGCGTGCATGGCTTGGTCGACGTCCATGTCGGGCAGCACCAGCAGGAATTCCTCGCCGCCATATCGGCCGAACCGGTCGATGCTGCGGATGTTGGCAAACATGGTGATCGAGAATGTCCGCAGCACCTCGTCGCCGGTCGGGTGACCGTAGGCGTCGTTGATGCGCTTGAACCAGTCGAGGTCGATCAGCGCGATCGAGCAGGGCGATCCGCTGCGGCTCGCGCGGGCAATCTCCTCCTCCAGCATCCGCATGATGCTGCGTCGGTTGGACGACCCGGTCAGTTCGTCGAGTTCGGCAAGCTCCTCGATCCGCTTGTACGCTGCCTTCAGTTCGAAGCTGCGGTCGTAGAGCATCTTGCGCATGGTAGAGCCATACAGCCCCACGAATGCGCATTGTCCGATCGTGAGGACAAAGGAAAGCATGGCAGCGACGCGTTCGGTCTGGGTGGTAATCGGCAGGCCGATCGGGGTGCTGGTAAACAGGAAGATCGGCGCCAGGCCTACGATGGTGAGGGTCCAGGTGATGATCGCTTGCCACGACGTCATTCGCAGCGCGCCGAATCCAAAGATCAGGAATACGACGCTCAGGAAGGCAAATCCGATCTGTGGCGCGGCCAGCAGAAAACAGAGCTGGAGCGCGACGTGGCCGGCGACCTGGAAGATCGTGAGATAGTGGTCCTCGAACCGGTCGTTGAAATGGGCTTCCGACAACACGACAAAGACCGACACCAATCCGATGCCGGAAAGGAAATAGGTCGATGGAATGATGATCGGGACGGTGCCGGCGTAGCAGTAGACCAGCAGGACCGAGGTGATGAGCAAATAGCTGACGCCTTGCACGGCCAGCATCTGGCGGCGCTGGCCGGCCCGGCGCGTCAATACATCCAGCGGCAGGCGGGCGACGCGCGCGGTCGCATTGTGAGAGCCTTGCCCCTGAAGCAATGATGCCGCGCTGCTCATGTCCCGCCGCTGTTGGTGATGCCGGACGAAACTTTAGGGAATAAAGCCTTTAGGTTTGGTATCTTTTGAGGTCGAATCGGCTCCGTTAAAACCCTGCCATTGCACTGATTTCGCAACGGAAATCTGCCGAATTCCGATAGTGCGGAACCTGCCTGTGCGGGAACCCACGGCGTCACGCGTATGCTGCCCTGCCGGCGAGGCCTTGCTAAGGTTGGGGTGGCGCGTTTTCAGGAAAGTGTTTCCGTAATATGGTACCAATTCTGGGGTTTAGCTCCTTTCTGGCGGCAGAATGGCCCGGCCATGTCCATCTGTGGGGTAGGTCACACATGCGATCCGGGCATTGCCGTAATGTGAAGAATCTCACTCTTCGCATCGAACCGCCGGCCACCCCCGTCAGACCAACCTTGCGAGACGGCCATTGAGTGCGACACAGGCGGCTTCAGACGAAATTCTGATCGCTCGGATCGCTCAAGGCGACCGGCTCGCCATGCAGGTGCTTTACGGAAGGCACCATGTCAGGGTGTTCCGTTTCGGGCTTCGGCTCGTAAGGGACGAACAGGTCGCGGAAGACCTCATCAGCGAGGTTTTTCTCGATGTGTGGCGTCAGGCTGGCAAGTTCGAAGGCCGATCCGCCGTTACCACCTGGCTCTTGGCGATTACGCGGTTCAAGGCTCTTTCGGCACTCAGGCGCCGCAAGGACGTTGGGCTGGACGAGGAAGCCGCGAACGCGATCGAGGATACGTCCGACGATCCGGAAGTGGTGGTGCAGAAGAAGGATACGGGTGAAGCGTTGCGCAAGTGCCTGACGGCACTTTCGGCAGAGCATCGGGAGATCGTCGATCTCGTCTACTACCACGAGAAGTCCGTGGAAGAGGTGGCCGAAATCGTCGGCATTCCGGAGAACACCGTCAAGACGCGCCTGTTTTATGCGCGCAAGAAATTGGCCGAGTTGCTCAAAGCAGCAGGCATAGAGCGAGGTTGGCCATGATGGCAGCGAGCAAAAAAATGCTGGATCACGAGCCCAGCGACGTCGAGATGCTGTTGCCTTTCCACGCGGCCGGCACCCTGAGCGCGCGCGATGCACGCCGCGTCGAGGAAGCGCTTGCCGGGGATCCCGGGCTTGCCCGGCAGTATGCCGTCATCCGCGAAGAATACGCCGAGACGATCGGCCTCAACGAGAGCCTGGGTGCACCGTCGGCGCGCGCCATGCAGAAGCTGTTTGCCGCAATCGACGCGGAGCCTGCGCGTGAGCCCTCGCGCTCGGTGAGCCTGTCCTCGCGGGTGTCGGAATTTTTCGCAAGCCTGTCGCCGCGTACGCTCGCCTGGTCGGCGAGCCTTGGCGCCGTGGCGCTCGTGCTGCAGGCCGGCGTGATCGGCGCCATACTGATGAAGAGCCAGACCGCGTTGTTCGAGACGGCGTCGCTGAGCCTGAACGAGCGGTCATCGGCGCCGATTACGCGCGATCTCGGAGGCAGCCTCGCGCCGCCGCGCGCGCTGGTGCGGTTCGCGCCTGAAGCGCGCATCGCCGACATCACGGCGCTGCTCGACAACTACCAGGCCTCGATCGACGGCGCCAAGGGCGGCATGTTCCGGCTGCAGTTCGGCAACAAGGCGATGAGCAAGGACGAAGTTGCTGGCCTGCTGAGCAGGCTGCAACGCGAGAAAATCGTCAGCCTGGCGGTGGCAACGCCATAAGGCCGGCTGGCGCGGGCCGGGCAAGCTGAGGTCCCATGGTTCATGATGGCGTGAGTTGGTGGACAAGGACCCAGCGTGCGGCATGGGTGTTGTCGGCCGCGCTGCTTCCGCTGATCGCTGTCGGACCTTCGGCGGTACATGCGCAAGGCATCATGCGCACCCCCAGTCTGAACGTTGGCTCGCGGATGCCCACCATCAGTCCGACGGTAACGCCGCGGATCAGTCCGACCGTCGCGGCGCGGCCGGCCATGCGCGCCGATACCGTCGCACGGACGCCGCCGTCCCGGATCGGCACCATGACCTCGACCCTGCGGGTCCGTCCGGGGGCCGGTGTGCAGTCGACGCTTCCCCATGCGCGGTTTTCGCCCAACCTCTATCCGGCTTGCGGATATGCGCTTCGCGGTCCCGACGGCGAGTGCTTCGATCGGCCGGTGATGTCGGCCGGCGGCGGCAACGGTACCTCGGCCAAGAAGGGCAAGAGCGGATCGGGCAACAACAACGCACGGGCAGCGGTCAATCTGCGCGCGGTCAAGAACGAACTCGTCGCCGAAATCGACGGCGCGTTATCCACCACGGAGGCCGACGAACTGGCGCGGCGTCACGGCCTGGAACGCATCGCGTCGCAGAACTTCCCGCTGCTCGGCGGCACCATCGGTCTGTTCCGCATCGTCGATAACCGGCCGGTGGACACCGTGCGCCGCGAACTCGCGGCCGACGCCAGCGTGCGTTCGGTGCAACTCAATTTCCGTTACTTCCTGCAGGATCAGAAGGCTTCGACCGCGGGCGATGCCGCGCAGTACGCCGTCACCCAGCTTCGGCTGCCACAGGCGCACGCGCTCGTCCGCGGCATGAACGTCACCGTTGCGGTGATCGATTCAGGCGTCGATGCCAAGCATCCCGAACTCGCCAATTCGGTTGCCGACAGTTTCGATGCGCTCGGAAGCAAGGAAGGTCCGCATGTCCATGGCACGGGCATTGCCGGCGCGATCGTGGCGCATGCCAAACTGATGGGTAGCGCGCCGGAGGCGAGGTTGATCGCGATCCGCGCGTTCGGCGCGGGATCGAAGGGCGCGCAGAGCACGTCCTACGTAATCCTCCGGGGATTGGACTACGCGGCCGAGCACGGCGCGCAGATCATCAATATGAGCTTTGCCGGTCCGAAGGATCCACTGATCGAGCGGGGCATCGCCGCGACGGCGGCCCGTGGCATCCTGATGGTGGCCGCGGCCGGCAACGCCGGTGCGAAATCGCCGCCGCTCTATCCGGCCGCCAATCCCAATGTCATTGCGGTGAGTGGCACCGACGCGCAGGAAAGACTGTTTGCGGCATCGAACCGGGGCAACCACATCGCGGTTGCCGCACCGGGCGCGGATGTCTTCCTGCCGGCGCCCAATGAAAAATACCAGATCACGTCGGGCACCTCGTTCTCCGCCGCCTATATCAGCGGCGTCGCGGCGCTGATGCTGGAGCGCAATCCTTCGTTGAAGCCAGGCGACGTTCGCGCAATTCTGACCAGGACCGCCCGCGATCTCGGCACCCCCGGCCGTGACGATCAGTTTGGGGCAGGTGGGGCCGATGCCTTTGCGGCCGTCACGGCCGCGGCCGCCGCATCGGCGGTTCCGCTTGCCTCCGCTTCCGGCAGGCCGGCGGGGGAGAAAGCGCCGGCGCATGACCCGGCCGCGGATAACACTTCCGTGAGTCGCGCGTTGAACGACGCCTCGCCCTCGATGGCAGCGGACAAATCGGCCGCAAACGCCGCAAAATAGCCTGCCACGTAGCGATTTTCCGACGACCTCCCCGAACACAAGGTTAAAAAAATCCGTCCGGCGTTTTGAACGTCCGGCGAGGGTGTCGCGACTTATCTATGTGGGAGCGGTAATCCCTCCCCATAGGCTGTATCCGGCGCGAGCGCCCATCCACCCCAAGCGCCCATATAGCTTGACCCGTCCGGTTGTCCCCCCGGACGGGTCTTTCATTTTCGGCGCAGGTCTTTGGACGAAGCTGCGTTTTGTGCGGCACCGCGGCGGCTTGCAACTGCAAGTTTTCCGACTCGTCTGCGCGATGCGCAATTTTCCCGTGCATCTTCTCAAGTGGCCTTGACCGCGAATAGAGCGGATTAACCCGTTTTGTGCGGGTTTCTTCGATTGTTGCGTACTCCTGTAGCTTCACGCACTGGACAACGAAAAAGTTTTCCACAGAATATCCCAGTCACATTCCACTGATTCGTCTGGGTTGCGTCTGCGTCCGTCCCTCTCTTACGGGCTGATTTATGGCACATCCTGCAGACGTGGCACGTGGCCGCAACATCGTTGCGCGCTGGTGCAGCCTTGCCGAGCAACGGTTGGAATACCTCACTGAACTGTTCGAGACCGGGCGCTGGCGCCGCTTTCACACCGAGCGCGAATTCCTCGAAAACATCCAGGAAGCCAAGGCCGCCGTCGCAACCTGGCGGGACCTGTTGAGCCGCGGGGCTTCGCTCGACAACACGCAGATCGACATGGCCTGGCTCGGCCGCCGTCGAACGACGCCGCTGCTGCTGACGCCGCTGCCGCCCGACGAGGGCTATCGCCCGCCGGTTGTGCAGCTTCAGCCGCAACTGCAGTCGCCACCGATTGTCGCCGCGCCGCCGCCGATTGCGGCCACGCCGCCGCGCGACGTTCCCGCTGATGTTCTGGTCGCGCTGGAAAGCCAACTCGTTGTGGCGGACGAGGCTCCGTCCGTGCCGGATGTACTGGCGCTGGAGGAAATGCCATTCCCGGCGATCGATTTCGACGCGATGAAGGAACGATATCCCGCGTTGCGCAACGCGCTGTAGGCGGGCGAGGAGGGCGAACTACCGCCGCACCGCGTTGCCTCCCACCACCACCTGCGCGTAACGCTGGGCGCCTTCGGCCGACAGATCGGTCGTAATCGTGCGGGCGTGATCGAGCCCGACCACGGCGCCGCGCGGGGTTTCCGAAATCATGTTGTTGTTGACCAGCGCCGTGCCGGCGCCCGGCAGCACCGATACGCCGACGCCGACGAAGGCGTTGCGGATCACATTGCCTGTGATAGCGACATCGCGGAGATATTTGCCCCAGCCGGCGATGATGCCGAACGACGGCGCGTTCTCGATCACATTGCCGGTCACGGACGAATCCGCCTCGACATAGATGCCGATCCCGGCGTCGTCATCGGGCGCGGTGCCGATCGGCCGCTTCGGCAGGAGATTGCGGATGATGTTGCCCTGGACGACGGCAATCCGTCCGCCCTCGTTGAAATTGCAGACGGAGACGCCGACGGCGGCGCCATCCACGGTGTTACTGGCAATCACGGCGCCTTCGAATGCAAATTCCGAATAGAGCGCGACCTCGCGGACATTGCTGACGCTGTTGTCCGTGATGTGAATATTGGACGCCGAATTGCCGCGCACCGCTGAATAGTCGCAATTCTTGATGCGGTTGCCGCGCACGATCACATTGCCGGCGCGGAAGGCGTTGATGGCGTTGCCATGCTGCCCGGAGCCGCCGGGGCCGGCCTTGATGTCCTCGATCCGGTTGTCGAGAACCAGCGTGCCGTCGTCGCCGATCGCGGTGCGCAGGATTTCGATGCCGTTGTCATTGGTATCGGTGATGGTGTTGCGCGAGACGATCAGGCCGAGCGCGTCGAAGGATACGACGGCGGTGGTCGCGATTTTCGTGAAGATGTTACCGGAAATATCGCCCGAAACCTGTTCGAGCCAGATGCCGTTGCCGCCGCTGCCCGATATTTCGCAATCGGCGACGCGGACGTCGCGACCGCCGAGGCAATGCACCAGGCCGCGGCGCGTCGGCAGCGGAATGCGACCGCCATCGAAGGTGATGCCGGTCAGGCCCACGCTGTTGGCGCCTTCGCTCTGCAGCATCGAGGCGCCGCCGGTGAACACCAGCTTGGTCGCGCCGCGGACGCCGACCAGTTGCGTGCCGTTCGAAAGCCGCAGCATGCCGGTGCGGTAGATCCCCGGCGGCAACGCTAGCGGCACCTGCGCGCGCGCCGCCTCGTCGATCGCGCGTTGCAGTTTCGCCGTCTGATCGTCGGGGCTGCCGGGGCGGACGCCATATTGCGTGACGTCGCGCCCGAGCGCGGAGGTGAGGGGCGCTGCGCGGGCGGCGTCAGGCGACATCGCCAGCGCGCCGGCTGCACCGGCGGCGGACGCTCCAATGAGATGGCGGCGGTTCATGTCCATGGCTGATGACCCTAGCGCGATGCAGGTCGTGGCATTCGCGTTTCATAGGTATCGCGAAGGGCGGCTAGGCATGGTGAACACCGGGAAGAAGAGCAGCGATTGTTAGGGGTAGGGTTAATGTTGGGTACGGCGCTGCCCCGGTAGGGTGGGCAAAGGCGCGTTTGCGCCGTGCCCACCATTTCCACTTGCGGACCGCAATGGTGGGCACGCTGCGCTTTGCCCACCCTACGAAATTACGCCGCTCTCCGCGCCAGCCGCACCATTTCCATGAGCATCGCTTCGCCGGCATCGACCAGTTCTTCCAGCGTGATGCGCGGAAAACCTTTTAGTCTGATCGCGCCGTTGCGCGCCAGCGGCGGGATGTGAATGAAGGCGGCGAGGCGCGGGCCGTTGCCGGCATCCACGGCTTCAATCGCGCGCCAGCTCAGGTAGTTGCAGAGATAGCTTCCGGCATCGCGCGAGGCGCGGGCATCGAGGCCGGTGGTCTTGGCCGCATGCAGTAGTTTGGCCGTGTGTGGGCCGAACCTTTGCGCATCGGCGCCGTCGGCGATCGAGCCCTTGCGCGCGCGGGTTTGTGCAGCGTCGGGCCAGAGCATGGTGACGGCATTGCGGGCGCGGGTTTCGATCCGCAAATAAGGGGTCCGCGAAGCCAGGCCGAACATCAGCAGCGCATGCGGCCGGTGCTGTTGCAGCGCCAGCGGCAATTCGCTGTCGACCGCCTTGTAGGTGACGGGAAAAATGCGGCTGGACAGTTCGACGTCCGCAAAGGCCGGACGACGCAACCGCGTCAGCCGCGCCACCAGCGGCTGCGTCGGATTGTAAGGCGCGCCGGGGAACGGGCCGAAGCCGGTGATGAGAATGCGAAGCTTGTCGCTCACCGCAGCCACTCCGCGATCTGCTC
Organism: Bradyrhizobium sp. LMTR 3; assembly: GCF_001693485.1. Lineage (GTDB taxonomy): Bacteria > Pseudomonadota > Alphaproteobacteria > Rhizobiales > Xanthobacteraceae > Bradyrhizobium. Next base: position 30,878 of record NZ_MAXC01000007.1, on the reverse strand, counting down.
GGCGGCGACCGCCGGCGTGATGCGGCCGTCGGCGACCTCGGCCTCGGTCTTCTTTACCTTGGCGCGGATCGCGGCATCGGAGCGCAGCCGCGCCATCATCCGCTGCTCCAGCATCGACCACATCCATTTCACCTGCTGCTCGCGCCGCCGGCCGGCGAACTCGCCCGAGGCATTCATGGCGGTGCGGTGATCCAAAATCTTCTGCCACAGCGTGTCCATGCCCATACCGGTCAGCGCCGAATAGGTCACGACCGGTGGATGCCAATGCTCCGAGCGGGGGCTCAAAATATGCAGCGCCGAGCGATAGTCGGCCGCCGCCAGATTGGCCCGCTTGACGTTGTCGCCGTCCGCCTTGTTGATCGCGATCATGTCGGCGAGTTCGACCAGACCTTTCTTGATGCCCTGCAATTCGTCACCGGCGCCGGGCAGCATCAGGGCGAGAAAGAAATCGGTCATGTCGCAGACGGCGGTTTCGGACTGGCCGATGCCGACGGTCTCGACCAGCACCACGTCGAAGCCGGCCGCCTCGCAGAGCAGCATCGCCTCGCGGGTCTTGGCGGCGACACCGCCGAGCGTGCCGGACGAGGGCGAGGGCCGGACGAAGGCGGCTTCGGAATTGGCCAGCCGCGCCATCCGCGTCTTGTCGCCGAGAATCGAGCCACCGGTGCGGGCCGAGGAGGGGTCGACCGCGAGCACCGCGACCTTGTGGCCGCGCTCGATCAGGAACATGCCGAGCGCGTCGATGGTGGTGGATTTGCCGACGCCGGGCGAGCCGGTAATGCCGACGCGCACCGCCTTGCCCGTGTCGGGCAACAGCGCCTGAACCAGATCGCGTGCCGCGGCCTGGTGATCGGCGCGCCTGCTCTCGATCAGGGTAATCGCACGCGCCAGCGCCGCGCGGTGGCCGGAGCGGAGTTCTTTGGCGAGTTTCCCGACATCGGGGGAAGGATTCTTCGGCAGGGTCATGGCTTGGTTTACAACGCCCGCGCCAGGCAGGCGAGGGGGCCCTGCGCAGTCCTTCAGCGCGCCGACGCGGCTGGAACGGGCGTGCGTTTGAGCTTCCGCCATACCCAGACCAGCACCGGCCAGATCAGCGCGCCAATCGCCATGGCGGCGAGGATGGCGGCGATCGGCCGCTCGAAGAACGGCAACACGCTGCCGTCGGACTTGATGAGCGAGGTGACGAAACTCTGCTCGATCATGGTGCCCATGACGATGCCAAGTACCATGGCGGCGACCGGATAGCCGTTTTCCTCCATGACATAGCCGATGACCCCGAAGGTCGCGACGATAACGACGCCGAATATGTTGTTGCCGATGGCGAAGGATCCGACGGCGCAGCACAGCATGATGACCGGCATCACGGTTGAGCGCGGCGCGCGCAGCACGTGGCTTGCGAGCCGGATCATGATGATGCCGAGCGGGATCATGATTATGTTGGCGATGATGAACATCAGGTAGATCGCATACATGCTCGACGCTTTTTCGGTGAACAGCGTCGGGCCCGGATTGAGGCCCTTCATGTAGAGCACGCCAATCGCAATCGCCGCGATGGTGTCGCCGGGAATGCCGAACAGCAGCGAAGGCACCCAGCCCGAGGCGATGCTGGCGTTGTTGCTGGCGCCGGCTTCGACCAGGCCCTCGACGTGGCCGGTTCCGAATTTCTCCGGTTCCTTCGAGAACCGCTTTGACATGGCGTAGCTGACCCATGCGGCCATGTCGGCGCCGGCGCCCGGCAGCACGCCGATGATGATGCCGATGATGTTCCCGCGCGTCATCTGCCAGTTGTATTTTTTGGTGAGCTTCCACTGGCCCGCCAAGATGCTTCCGAATTTGCGCCGCGGGATCGGCGGCGGCTCCGGCGTCAGCATCGCGCGCATGACCTGCGCCACCGCGAATACGCCGACTAGCGCCGGGATAGGTTCGATGCCGCCGAAGAGGTCGGTCATTCCAAACGTGAAGCGCGGCACGCCGCCGGGGTTTTCGATGCCGATGCAGGCGACGAGCAAGCCGATGAACATGCTCGCGATCGCCTTCACCGGGGAAGACCGCGCGACCAGCGTGGCGCACATCAGGCCGAGGAAAGCGAGCCAGAAATATTCGAAGGTTGAGAACGACAGCGCGATCTCGGCGAGCGGCGGCGCCAGGATCATCAGCGAGAGCGTCCCCGCGATGCCGCCGACGGCGGAGAACCAGACGCCGGCGCCGAGCGCGAGCTCGGCCTCGCCCTTGCGCGTCATGGCATAGGCTTCGTCGGCGTAAGCCGCCGAGGCTGGGGTGCCAGGAATGCGAAGCAGCGCGCCGGGAATGTCACCTGCGAAGATCGCCATGGTGGATGCCGCCACGATGGTGGCGATCGCGGCGATCGGCGACAGATAGAACGTGACCGGAACCAAGAGGGCGGTCGCCATGGTCGCGGACAGGCCGGGCAGCGATCCGATGACGAGGCCATAGACCGATGCCGCGAGTATCGCGATGATGACTTCCCAGGTGGTGATGAGCGCGAAGGCTTGCGTGAGGGTGTTGAGCATCGATCACCAGGGCATCGGCAAAACGCCGGGCGGCAGCGGCACGCGCAGCAATTTTGAGAAAATCAGGTGGATGCCGATCGGCGCAAGCAGCGCGAGCGGCAACGCAACTTTCCAGCGCGCGCCGAGCGCGGTCGAGGTCACGTAGACGATCATCGCCGCCGTGAGGATGAAGCCGAGCCGGTCGGCGATCGCCACGTAGAACAGCAAAAGAGCCGGTGGGAGCAGGGCGCGCAGACCATAGAGCTTGCTGGTCGGCGGCGGCGGCTGGCCGCCCTCGACCGGAATGAGGTGCTCTTCCTCTTCAAAGCTGCGGCCGATCCCGAATGCAATCGCGAGCCCGCACAGCGCCAGGCCCGTTCCGATCACCAGCGGAAAGACGTTGGGCCCGACCGGCTGGCCGGGCACCGGCGGCAACTGCCAGCCGCCATAGGCGGCAGCCGCGCCGAGGCCAACGAGGAACAATCCCGTGACGCGATCGGGTAGACGCATGGACTAACTCCGCGGATTTCGGACGATGTCAGCCGGCGAAGACGGATCAGGCCTTCGAGAGACCGGCGGCCTTCATCGCCACGCCCATCTGGGCGTCGCCTTTTTCCATGAAGGCGGCGAACTGGGCCGCATCGCCCCACACCGTTCCGAAGCCGCGATTGCTCATGAAGTCCTTGAACTCCTTGGAGTCATAGACCTTCTTCAGCGACGCGGTGAGTTTCGTCGCCACATCAATGGGCAGGCCCTTGGGGCCGGCAATGCCGCGCCAAGCGCCGGTCGAATAATCGATGCCCATGGCTTCCTTCAGCGTCGGCACATCGGGGAATGCAGGGTTGCGCGCCGTAGCCATGACGGCGAGGCTGCGCGCCTTGCCGGCCTCGATGATGGCGCGCGCTTCCGGCACCGAGCAGGTGGTGAGGTCGATACCGCCGGCAGCCAGATCCTGCATCGCGGGCGCGGCGCCGTTCGACGGCACCCAGGCTACGTGATTGGGGGCAAGTCCCATCGCCTGCATCCAGCCGACCAGTGCGAGATGCCAAATGCCGCCCTGGCCAGTGCCGGAGGCCTTGAACTTGCCGGCGGGAGCGGCCTTGATCGCATCCGCCAGTTCCTTCACGGTCTTGTAGGGCGAGGTGGAACTGACCTGGATGCCGGGCGGATCCTCGTTCATCAGCGCCAGCGGCGTGTAGCTCTTGGGCGCCAGTTCGGTGAGCCCCTGCCAGTGCATCATCGAGATTTCCACCGTCAGCATGCCGATGGTGTAGCCGTCGGGCTGCGCGGTCGCGATCGCGGAATGGCCGACCACGCCAGAGCCGCCGGTGCGGTTGACCACGTTGAACGGCTGGCCGAGATCCTTTTCCAACAGCGCCGCGACAATGCGCGCGGTCGCGTCGGTGCCGCCGCCGGCACCCCAGGGCACGATCACGGTCACCGGCCGTGCCGGATAGGCCTGCGCCAAAGCCGGCTTGAAACCAAAGCCTGCGACAGCCGCGGCAGCAGCGGATGAAGCCGCGAAGGCGCGGCGCGTGATCTTTTTGGACATTGATGGTCCTCCCTGCGGCGTCCGTGATGCCGGGCGCTCTTGTGATCAGACATTCTAGGCGGCTTTGCGTTGGGGTCGCAAGGCATTGGCGAACGATGGGGATCGCCACCGGGTGGCATCGCGCCACATCCGGAAATCGGGTGGCGGCGATCGGGCCACCCGAAATAGGTATCCATGTGCGGCCCAGTCATCGAGCCGCGATCGCTTGCGGAGCGAGAGCCATGACAACAGCCTATTACAGCACCGTGCTGGACCATCCCATGGAAATCGTGTGGGCCCTGATCCGCGATTTCAACAATTATCCGGCCTATATCGAAGGGGTCAGTGAGAGCGTGATCGAGGATGACAAGGACGGCGACGAAATCGGCGCGGTCAGGCGCTTCTGCTATCTCGGCAACTGGATCAGGCAGCGACTCGCCGGCCACTCCGATGCAGCGCATTCGCTGACCTATGCGGGCATCGAGCCGTTGCCGTTTCCGGCCGGGCTGGCGCCGGACGCGCCCACGCCGGTGCGCTATGAGGGAACGATGCACCTGCTTCCGGTCGTCGAGGGCAACCGGACCTTCATCGAATGGTCGGTGAAGCTCGACACCGCACCGCAGGATGCCGATCGCTGGCAGGCGTTGTTCCAGTCATGGATTCCGGATTGGACGCATTCGCTCGAACGGTCGCTCGGCCGGCTTGCTGCTTGATCCGTCAATGCGGCCGGTCTTCGTCTTCCTTCGGTCGCGCGCCACCGAAAATTCTGGCGCCCTCCGGCGTCAGATATGGCTTCAACGTCTCCCACGGCACGAAGGCGACATACTCGCCTTCGGCATAGGAGCCAACCGCGTAAGGAGCGTAGTAAAAGTTCAGGCCGGAGCTCTTGCCTTCCTCGGTCGATGGCGCCAGTGCGACGGGCCCGATCTTGAGAAGCTTTGGCTCGATGCCCTCGATGGCGCTGGTATCAGTGCCTTCCGCGCCGCGTTTCTTTTTCTCGGCCGTGAGAGAGGCAATGACGCCTTGCCGCATCGCTTTCAGCGTCGGGCCGTTGTCAGCCGATTCTGTGAAGAACGGACGGATGCTGATGCGCTTGCCGGCTGACTTGTCCCACAGGATCGTATCGGACGAGCTGTTGGGGTGCGCGCCGCCAGTATATTCGTAATCGGCCCTGATGATGCTGACGTAGCGGCCATCGACCACCGAGCGCGTCTGGTATTTCCGTTCATACGACCACGCGTTGCGGAAGAGGCCAGGGTCCTGCTTGCGTTCCTTGTCGGCATCGGCGCGGTTCTTCTGCGCCCACGCTTTTCCCTCCGCCAGGCAGTTCGCCGCCAGCGCCGCATCGGCCTTGATCGTCGCGTCGAGAAAGACGCTGGCCTTGAGCCATTTGGTCTTGATGGAAAATTCCGGCTTGGGCTCGGCGGCAAGAGTTGCCGAGATTGACAGCGAGCCCAGCAGTCCGACAATGCTGAACGCGCCCCGAAGTCCCTTGGGAAAAGTCAACGCTTCAATTCCTTGGCAATACGTTCAACGAAAGTTTGGAGGGGCTCAAGGTCATCCTCGATCATTGTCCATAGCAAGCCAGCGTCAGTCCGATGATAGGCATGATTTCCGAGATCGGCCAACCGCCTCCAATTGATGCCTGGTTCCTGTGCCTGCATGTCTGGTGGGATAAATCGCGATGCCTCGCTGATGATTTCGAGTAGCCGCCCGACGGCCATTCGCATCACCAGATTGTTCGCAAAACTATCGTGCGTTTGCCCTGCTACGATTTCCCGAATGCTGCCGATGGCGTTGGCAATATGGCCAACCCGATCAGCTATAGTCGGTCGCACGTTAAAACACTTCGACAATATCGTCCGCGATTCGTTCGGCGAAGCGCGGCGGAATGGATCGACGCATGGTGGCCTGCGCAGGTAACCCCGTAGCGTTCTCAATGATATGCTCAACACCGATCAAGTTGAGAAGCGAGAAGGACACATCGGGTTCGACCTCGATAGCACGTCGATGTCACTGTCGGGACGATTGTCGCCGCGCACACGCGAACCGAAGATGGCGAGCCGCGTCACGCCTTCGGCTTTGATTGCGTCGGCGTTCTTCCGGATGGTCGAAATAATCTCTTCTCGTGTCATGGCGTGACCTGGGCTCGATCTCACCAGTCTATCAGCTACTCCGCCGCCTCGCTATGGCCGAGCCGGGCGTTGAGCTTGTGGATCAGCTCTTCGGCGGCGTCCGAGATCACGGTGCCGGGCGGGAAGATCGCTTCGGCGCCGGCCGCATACAGCGCCTCATAATCCTGCGGCGGGACGACGCCGCCGATGATGATCATGATGTCCTCGCGGCCATGCTTTTTCAGCGCGGCCTTGAGCTCCGGTACGGCGGTGAGATGGGCCGCCGCCAGCGATGATACGCCGAGGATATGGACGTCGTTCTCCACCGCCTGGCGCGCCGCCTCGTCGGCGGTAGCGAATAGCGGTCCGATATCGACGTCGAAGCCGACATCGGCAAAGGCGGATGCGATCACCTTCTGGCCGCGGTCGTGGCCGTCCTGACCAATCTTGGCGACGAGGATGCGAGGCCGGCGGCCCTCGGCAGTCTCGAACGCATCGATCAGCGCCTGCACCTTTTCGACCCGGTTGGACATGGCGGACGCCTCCCGCTTGTAGACGCCGGTGATGGATTTGATCTCGGCGCGGTGCCGCCCGAACACCTTTTCCATCGCGTCCGAAATTTCGCCGACGGTGGCTTTCGCCCGCGCCGCGTCAATCGCAAGCGCCAGCAGATTGCCGTTGCCTTCGCCGGCGCTGCGCGTCAGCGCGGCCAGCGCAGAATCGACTTCCTTCTGGTCGCGCTCGGTGCGCAGCCGCTTCAGCTTGTCGATCTGCAGCCGCCGCACGGTGGAATTCTCCACCTTGAGCACGTCGATCGGCGCTTCGTTGACCGGTTTGTACTTGTTGACGCCGATCACGGCCTGCTTGCCGGCGTCGATCCGGGCCTGCGTCTTGGCGGAAGCTTCCTCGATTCTGAGCTTCGGCACGCCGGCCTCGATCGCCTTCGCCATGCCGCCGAGCGCCTCGACCTCCTGGATATGGCCCCAGGCCTTCGCCGCGAGATCCCGCGTCAGCCGCTCGACGTAATAGGAGCCGCCCCAGGGATCGATGATGCGGTTGGTGCCGCTCTCCTGCTGCAGGAACAATTGCGTGTTGCGGGCGATGCGGGCCGAAAAATCCGTCGGCAGCGCCAGCGCCTCGTCGAGCGCGTTGGTGTGCAGCGACTGCGTATGGCCTTGGGTCGCCGCCATCGCCTCGATCGTCGTGCGCATCACGTTGTTGAAGACGTCCTGCGCGGTCAGCGACCAGCCGGAGGTCTGGCAATGCGTGCGCAGCGACAGCGAGCGCGGGTCCTTCGGATTGAACTGCTTCAACAGTTTTGCCCACAGCAGCCGCGCCGCGCGCATCTTGGCGACTTCCATGAAGAAGTTCATGCCGATCGCCCAGAAGAACGACAGCCGCGGCGCGAAGCGGTCGACGTCGAGGCCCGCCGCAAGCCCGGCGCGCAAATATTCGACGCCGTCGGCCAGCGTATAGGCGAGTTCGAGGTCTTGCGTAGCTCCAGCTTCCTGCATGTGATAGCCGGAGATCGAGATCGAATTGTATTTGGGCATCCGCTGCGAGGTGTAGGCGAAGATGTCGGAGATGATCCGCATCGAGGGCGCCGGCGGATAGATGTAGGTGTTGCGCACCATGAATTCTTTCAGAATGTCGTTCTGAATGGTGCCTGACAATTTCTCCGGCGGAACACCCTGTTCCTCGGCGGCTGCGACGAACAGCGCGAGGATCGGCAGCACCGCGCCGTTCATGGTCATCGACACGCTCATCTGGTCGAGCGGAATGCCCGCAAACAGCGTGCGCATGTCGTAGATGGAATCGATCGCCACGCCCGCCATTCCTACGTCGCCGGACACGCGCGGATGATCGGAATCGTAGCCGCGGTGGGTGGCGAGGTCGAACGCGACCGAAAGGCCCTTCTGCCCGGCGGCGAGGTTGCGGCGATAGAACGCGTTGGAATCCTCCGCCGTGGAGAAGCCGGCATATTGCCTGATCGTCCAGGGCTGGTTGACATACATGGTCGGGTAGGGGCCGCGCAGATAGGGCGCGACGCCCGGCCAGGTCTCCAGGAAATCGATGCCTTCGAGATCGGCCTCGCTGTAGGCCGACTTTACCGGAATGCCCTCCGGCGTCAGCCAGGGCTCGGTGCTGCCGGCGGGCTGTGCGGGCGCGGTGGCTTCAAAGGCGATATTCGCAAAGTTCGGTATGCGGCTCATGTTACCCATTATAGCACATGTGGCTGGCAGCGATCGCCACCCCTAATCATGGTCCGGATGCTGATGGCTGACGATGGTCGCCATCTTCTCCGGCCCGTAATTCTGCTGCGTGGTCTGGCTCGGGAGGTTGGCGATGCCGACCACCCAGCCGAGCCGGGATTCGGTGCCATATTGCCGGGTTGGCACAACCAGGTCTGGGCGGTCGAACGCGCCGGTCATGATCTCGATCCGGGGGCCGCCGATCAGCCGGTAGGTCAGGGGCGTGCCGCAGGCCGCGCAGAAATCGCGCTCGGCAATGGAAGAAGACTGGAACGACGCCGGCTTGCCGCGGGTCCAGGTGAAATGCTCGTGCTCGATATCGGCGAGGGAGGCGAAGGGCGCGCCCGATGCCTTCTGGCACATCCGGCAATGGCAGATGCTGACTTTGGGCGGCACTTTCGACACTGCAAAGCGGATGGCGCCGCATTGGCAGCCGCCGGTCAGGACCGTCTTGTGGTTGCTTTCCGTCATGCTCGCTCCATCCGCTGCCAGGCTTCCTGCAGCATCGCCAGCGCGTCGCCGCCGGCAAAGATGAAGTCGGCGACACCGGCCGAGCGCAGCGCAGCCTCCTGTTCGCCGGGCCGTCCTGCCAAATAGATATGCTTGGCGCCGGCCGCTTGAAGGGCCTTGGCGGCGGGTATCGCGTGTTCCGCATAGACCTTGTCGGACGTGCACAGGCAGGCAATTGCCGCACCGGACGCCGTGAATGCGGCAGCGAGTGCTGCAGGATCCGCAAATCCTTGGCTATCGAGCGCCTCGATGCCGCCGGTCTCAAAGAAACTTTTTGCGAACGTGGCGCGCGCGGTGAAAGCTGCGGGCGTCCCCAGGTTGGCGAGGAATATCTTTGGCCGCGCGCCCGATGCCTTGAGTTTTTCGTCCGATTTGTCCCGCAGCGCCTCGAACGGAGCGGCCAGCCTTATCGGTGGCAGGCAATCGAATTTGAATTTCGCCTCGCCATAGGACGGCAGCACCACCGGCGTCGCATCGAGCACCGCGATCTCTGCCTCATGCAGGTTCGGAAATACACTGGCGCCGGTCAGCACGTCACGTCGCTTGGCAATATTGGCCTCGCGCGCGGCCCGCGTGGCGGCGACCTTTTTCTGGATCAGATTCTGTTCGAGCGCCGCGAACATGCCGCCGGCCTTCTCGATTTCCTGGAACAGCGACCATGCAGCTTCGCAGAGTTGCCGCGTCAGCGTTTCGATGCCGCCGGAGCCGGTTGCGGGATCGCTCACCTTGGCGAGATTGGATTCTTCCAAAAGCACCAGTTGCGTGTTGCGCGCCACGCGTCGTGCGAACGGATCAGGTAGCCCCAGCGCCAGGGTGTGCGGCAATACGGTGATGGCGTTGGCGCCGCCGAGGCCGGCGGAGAAGGTCGCCATCGTTGCGCGCAGCATGTTCACATAAGGGTCGCGCTGCGTCAGCATGCGCCAGGCGGTATCGGCGGCGATGAATAGCGGTTTGGGCGTCAGACCGCAGGCCTGCTCGATCCGCGCCCACAGTAGCCGCAGCGCGCGGAATTTCGCCAGCGTCAGAAACTGATCGGCATCGGCGGCAAGCCGCGCATAGACCAGGCCCTGTGCATCTTCGAGCGCAATCCCGGCCTGTTCGATCGCGCGCAGATAGGCGACGCCCGAGGCGAGCACGAATGCCAGCTCCTGCGCTTCCGATCCTCCGACATCGTGGATCACTCGTCCATCGGCCGCTGCGAACGGACCCTTAAAGCCCATGGTGGTGAGGCCCTGGATCGCACTGGCAACCGCGGGCACGATTTCGTCCCAGCTATGGGGACTGGAGCCCGACACCGCACAGGATCCGAGCGGGTCGAGACCGAAACGGATATCGCAGGCCGCGGGACTAAGTCCTTTGCGTTTGATATATTCGGCGACGTGAATCGCCGCCATGCGCGACTGCGGACCGATTTGAAGCTCGATACCGATGCCGGCGTCGAGATATATGCCGTCAAGAACCGCTTCGACGGCTTCGGCCGAAGGGTCCAATCCAAACCCGTGGGAGCCATTGGCGCCGGCGAACACCAGTGTCAGCCCGGTGGCGCCATTTTCGAGATCGTGCAGTGCCTGCGCGTTGGCCGCTTTGGCGTCGGGATGATCGATCCGCTGCATGACCTGCCAGGGCGCGGCGGCGGCACGGCCGGCGACCGGGGTGGCACCTTTCGCGCGGTGATAGATCGGATCGATCTTCAACCCGTCGGACGTCTTGCTGACCAGTTTCTCGAACGGTGCGCCTTTCAGCACCCCGTCGACCAGCTTGCGCCAGTCCTCGTAGGTCGCCTGCGGAAACTCCGCGGCCAATGTCAGCTCATCGTTATCAGTCATCCGGCCCATCATTCCCTGGTCGTCTCTTGATTTGGCCGGAAATTGCCACGGGGCGGCCGCCAAGCCAAACGGTTGTTTTGGGCTTTTTGGGCTCAATCAAGGTCGGGTAAGCGCTCAATCCCCTCGGTCGACAATTGTGCCAGCGCATCCCGCACGCGGCGTCCCGCAATGATACGGTCGGGAACGATCTCGGCCAGCGGCACCAGCACAAAGGCGCGCTCGAAAGCCCGCGGGTGCGGCAGCGTCAGTTCCGGCTTGTCGAGGCTGACGTCATCATAGGCGATCAGGTCGAGGTCGAGGGTGCGCGGGCCCCAGCGCGTCTCATGAGCGCGGTCGCGGCCGAACTTCTTCTCGATCTTGTGCAGCGTGAACAGCAGCGCATGCGGATCGAGGCTGGTTTCGATCTCGATGCAGGCGTTGATGAAGGGCGCCTGGTGTTCCTCGCCCCAGGGCGGGGTGATGTAGTCAGAGGAACGCGCGAGCAACGCCCCCTGGGTCATGCCGCAAATATTGGAGATGGCCTTTTTGAACGTCGCGCGGACATCGCCGACATTTCCGCCGAGCGCGATCAGCACGTCCGCCATGTCAGGGCGATGACCGTTTGCGCACGAGGACCACGCCGACATCCTCGAAGATCTCGGCGATCGGCGCATGCGGCTTGTGGACCGTGACCTTGACCGCATGGACGCGTGGGAACGCCGCGAAGATCGCGTCGGAAACGGCGCCGGCCGCACGCTCCAAAAGCTTGTAGTTGGTGTTGGTGAACGCGGCGGTCGCGGTCTCGACCACGCTGGCATAAGACACCGTGTCGGACAGGCGATCAGAGTGCGAGGATTCTGACAGGTCGACGGAGAGTTCGAGATCGATCACGAACCGTTGCCCGACTTTGGTCTCGTGCTCCATCACGCCGTGGCGGGCATGGATGACGACGCCGGTGATGAAAATCGTATCGCTCATTGCCGTTCCCTGATTGCCGCAGCCACGCGCAACGCCTGTACGGTTTCGGCGACGTCATGCGCCCGGATGATCCGCGCCCCGTTTTGGGCCGCCAGCAGATGCGCGGCAATCGAGCCGCCGAGGCGTTGATGCGGTTCCGACGGCGTCACCGTGCTGATGAAACGCTTGCGCGAGGCGCCGACCAATAGTGGAAGTCCGAGGGACTGCAACTCGCCGAGCCGCGCCAGCGCGGTCATACTCTGCTCGGGCGTCTTGCCGAAGCCGATGCCGGGGTCGAGCACGATCTTGTCGGATGAAATTCCCGCCTTCGCGGCGATGTCGAGCGAACGCGCAAAGAAAGCGGCGATATCCTGCATGATGTCGATCGCAGGATCGGCAAGCTCGCGGTTATGCATGACGATGACGGGCGCACCACGTTCCGCGACCAGCCCGGCCATGCCGGAATCGCGCTGCAGGCCCCAGACATCGTTGGCGATGGCGGCACCCTGATCGAGCGCCCAGGCGACGACGGCCGATTTCATGCTGTCGATCGACACGGGAATGCCGAGCGCGACGACATCGGACAGTACCGGCTGCAGGCGCTTCAATTCTTCTTCCGCCGAGACCGGTTCCGATCCGTAAGGCCGGGTGGATTCCGCGCCGATGTCGATGATGTCGGCGCCCTCGGCGATCATCCGCCGGGCCTGAGCCAGCGCCCGCTCCGGGGTGGCGAATTGACCGCCGTCCGAGAATGAATCCGGCGTCAAATTCAGCACACCCATCACCGCCGGATAGGGCCTGGACAGCAGCGCAGGCAGCACCGATTGACCGGCCGGACCGGACGCAGCGGGAGGTCTGAGCTTGGCTGCCGTCATGCGGTCGCTTTGCGCGGTCCGCGCCGCCGAGTCAAGGCGTGAGGGCCGGCACCGCGGGACCGGCCTGTCGCTTCAGTCGCCGATCTTCAATAGCTGATTTTGGGCGGCAGCTTGCGCGCTTGCTCGATCAGTTGCTCGACCGATCGTTCGGAGGGCAAAACCCGGACGAGTTTGCACTTCGTGTTCACGTCTTTCATGTTCTGGGCGAGTCGCGCCGGATTGCGATGGGCGAGTTCGCGTACCGTGGTGACGCCCGCGGCGCGTATCAGGCCAACCTTGGCCTTGCCCATCCCGGGAATGCGCATGTAGTCGGAAAAATTGGCCCACTCCAGCAGTTGCTGCTCGCTGATGCCGGTCTTCGCTGCGAGCGACTTGCGCCCTTTCACGGTGCGAGCGGCTTCCAGCAGCGCATCGGTCGTGCGAATGCCCAACGATTTCAGTTTCGAGGCAGAGTAGGCGGTCAAGCCATCGATCTCGGAAAGGGGATAAGTCATGATACCAGATGAAAAAAGAATGTGCCCGGGCCGAATGTGCTCACCAGATGACTATGCGAACTGGCTGAGACCAGGCGTCCCCGAAATGATTTCGCCCATTTGATCCGCTCCGATTTTGTCGCGACCGAACCTGAAAAGTTCACGCGCCACGCTTTGAATTTCACTCATGCCCAGACCGAGCGCCATCAACCTGGTGCCAACCGCCATCAAGCCTCCGCCCATCAGCTTCGCGAAGCCGCCATTGCTGCTGGAAGCCGCAATCGCAGCTTCGGCACCCGGAATTTGGTCGATCAGAGCCTGAACCTTGTCGGAGGGACCCTCGTTGCGGAGAAAACCCAGAACGATGCCGATGGTTTTTTCAGCGACAGCGCGATCGATACCGGCCTTGGAGGCCAGTCGCCCTACCAGTTCGTCCATATTGCCCCGTCCCCAAACCGGCTTTACCGGGTCGTCCACTTGCAAATTGATCTTGAGCGCCTGCGATCTGAATTACAAGCGATCCGCGCGTGCGAAGGCCTAGATCGAGTCGCGAGTGTTGCAGCAATGCAAGAGTGAAGGCCGGTTTCACGCTGACTTGTTGCGCTGCGCTCTCGATTTTCCTGCCGAAGGTTGGAAAAAAGCATGAGAAGCATGAACGAGAGGCGGCCGAACGCTCACGTTTGTACCGCCGACGGTTTCAATCCGCGGGCAGGATGCGATATGATCGCCACCAAATCCCCGGCGCGCGAAGAGGCGATGCGATGGCGACCCCCGATAACAAAACGGCCGATACTGACGAGAAAATTTTCATCGGAAAGAGCGAACAGACGGCTTGGCTGACGCTGGCGCTTGCCAATCGGCATGGCCTCGTCACCGGAGCGACCGGCACCGGCAAGACCGTGTCGCTGCAGGTGATGGCGGAGGGCTTTGCCCGCGCCGGTGTTCCCGTGTTCGCGGCCGATATCAAGGGCGATCTGTCCGGTATCTCCGAAGTCGGCGAGGCCAAGGACTTCATCCTCAAGCGTGCCGGCGAGATGGGCCTCAATTTCCAGCCCGACCAGTTCTCGACCGTGTTTTGGGACGTGTTCGGCGAGCAGGGCCATCCGGTTCGCGCCACGGTCACGGAAATGGGGCCGCTGTTGCTATCGCGAATGCTCGACCTGAACGACGTGCAGGAAGGCGTCCTCAACGTCGCATTCCGTGTGGCGGATGAAAACGGATTACCTCTGCTCGACATGAAGGATCTGCGGTCGCTGCTGGATGCAATCGTTCCCAATGGCCGCAAGAAGGGGCCGGATGACGAGGAAGATCCGTTTGCCGAGATCCGGAAGGTCGCGCAAAGCTACGGCAATGTCAGCAAGGCGACCGTCGGGACCATTCAGCGACAGCTTCTGGTGCTGGAAAACCAGGGCGGCACTAAATTCTTCGGCGAGCCGGCGCTTTTGCTGAAAGACTTCATGAAGACCGACAGCGACGGCCGGGGAATGGTCAACATTCTGGTCGCCGACAAGCTGATGCAGAACCCGCGGCTCTACGCAACGTTTCTGCTGTGGATGCTGTCGGAGCTGTTCGAAGAGCTGCCGGAAGCCGGCGACCTGCCGAAGCCGAAACTGGTCTTCTTCTTCGATGAGGCGCATCTGTTGTTCAACGATGCGCCGAAGGCATTGCTCGACAAGATCGAGCAGGTGGTCCGCCTGATCCGCTCCAAGGGCGTCGGCGTCTATTTCGTCACGCAAAATCCGATCGACGTGCCGGACAAGGTGCTCGCCCAGTTAGGCAACCGCGTGCAGCACGCGTTGCGCGCCTTCACGCCGCGCGACCAGAAGGCGGTGAACGCGGCGGCGCAGACCTTCCGGCCGAACCCCAAGCTCGACACCGCTCGAGTCATCATGGAACTCGGCAAGGGCGAGGCGCTGGTGTCGTTCCTTGAAGGCGGCGGCACGCCAACCATGGTCGAGCGCGTCATGATCCGGCCGCCGACGGCGCGGATCGGGCCGATCACGCCGGAAGAGCGCAAGGCAATCATGGGCAAGAGCCCGGTCAAAGGCAAATACGACACCGCGGTCGACGCCGAATCCGCCTACGAGATGCTGCAGAAGCGGGTGGCTACGACGGCGGCGCCTGCGGAAGGGCAGGATGGTGGCGCTGGCGGCGGCATTCTCGGCCAGATCGGCTCGATCGTCGGCACGATCTTCGGCACCAACGTCAGGCGCGGCAGGCTGACGACTGGTCAAGTCATCGCTCGAGACGTCACCCGTTCGGTCACCAACAAGGTCGTCGGTGGCATCGTTGCCGATCTCGGCAAGTCGGTCGGCGGATCGCTCGGCGGTTCAGTTGGTCGCGCGCTGGTGCGCGGCGCGCTCGGCGGCTTGCTGCGGCGATAGGGGTTTTTGAGCGAAGGTGGTAGTCGATTCGCGTGAAGATCCGCGACGTAATCTCCTCTGAATCCGGAACGAGCGTGTGCTGAGATATCCATCGCTGCGAAGGCCGCTCGATCTGCTGTTTCTGGTATGTTGCATCGCGCTGACCGCCGACGTGCTGGTCCCGGAAATCTGGGGCAACGGCAAGACCAAGGACTATCCGCTCTGGTTCTGGGCAGGTCAGCAAGTGCTGCAGGGCAAGAATCTTTACCCTGACGACCCCGCCGCCTATTTCGAATTCATCTATCCGCCGTTACCGGCGGTGCTGCTGGCGATCCCGAGCTTTTTCGGCAAGATCCCGCTTTATCTCATCCTGTCGTTTCTCAACATCGCCGCATGGTGGATAACGGCGCAATTATCGCACGCGATGGCGGGATCGGGGAAGAAGCCCGGGCCATGGCTGGAAGCACTGCCTGGCTTGGTCACCGTCACCTTCGTGTTCGACATGTTCGACCTCGGCCAGCCCAATCTCGTGCTGCTGGCGCTGATGCTCTACGGGTTCTGGCTGCTGCGCGATCACCGCGGCTGGATGGCGGGAAGCATGTTTGCGCTCGCTACCGCGATCAAGGTGTTTCCGGTCGCGGTGTTGCCCTATCTGGTGTGGCGACGACAGTGGGCGGCAGCCGCGAGCATGCTGGTTTTCATCGGCCTGTTCCTGTTCGTGCTGCCGGCGCCGTTTCGCGGCTTCCAGCACAATTTTACGGAACTGAGGACCTGGTACCAGGGCATGGTGGGTTCGAGTTCGGAGAAGGGGTTCGGGCAGCGCGACGCGCAGAACTGGTCGTGGGTCAACCAGTCGGTCATCGCGGTGACGCACCGGCTGACGCGGCCGGTCAACTACAACCAGGACAATCCGGCCAAACCCGTGCGCACGATGAACATCATCGACGTCGATTTCAGGACGGCGAACTGGATCGTCGTGGCGATCTCGCTCGCGATCGGGCTCGGCTATCTTGCTATCATGCCGCCGGCCTCGCGCCGCACGGAACGGTCGGATGCGGAAGAGATCGGCATCCTATTTTGCCTGATCACGGTCGCTTCGCCGCTGGCCCGACAATACTACTTCCTGTGGCTGTTCTTCCCGATCACTGTTTTGGTCCACCGCGCCGCTTACGATCCGCGCCCGGCGGTCAAAACCGGAACTTGGGCGTTGCTTGCCATTGCGGGCGGCTTGCTGTGCCTGTCGCTGCCGCTGTTTCCGGTTGATCTGCAGGCCTATGGCAACAATCTCGCCGCTACCATTCTGCTCGTGGCGGGGCTGGTCTGGCACATATTGCGTCCGCCTGCCGAAGACGTTGTCTTGCCTCAGGCCACGGGCAAGCTACAACTTGACGCTAACAACAAGGCTCACAGCCAGGGATAATAAGCCATGTCGAACGCCAAGATCCAGCCGGTCCTCGATCACATCGACGCTGATTTCGACAACAGCCTCGAACGGCTGTTCGCGCTGTTGCGGATCAAGTCGATCTCGGCCGATCCGGCTTTTGCCGGCGATTGCAAGGCGGCCGCCGATCATCTGGCGAAGGATATCGCGACACTCGGCTTCAAGGCCGAGGTGAGGCCGACGGCGGGGCATCCCGCGATCGTTGCCAAGGACAACGACAAGGCGAACGGCAGCGGCGACGGCCGGCCGCACGTCCTGTTCTACGGGCATTACGATGTGCAGCCCGTCGATCCGCTCAATCTGTGGCACCGGCCGCCATTCGAGCCCGTTGTCACCGACCATGCCGACGGCCGCAAGATTATCGTCGCGCGCGGCGCGGAGGACGACAAGGGCCAGTTGATGACTTTCGTCGAGGCCTGCCGCGCCTGGAAGAAGGTCACAGGGTCGCTGCCGGTCGACATCACGATCATCATCGAGGGCGAGGAGGAAATCGGATCGAAAAACTTCGTGCCGTTCCTGGAAGCGAACAAGGCTGATCTGAAGGCCGACTTCGCACTGGTCTGCGACACCGGCATGTGGGATCAGAACACGCCGGCGATCACGACTTCGCTGCGCGGGCTCGTCTATGACGAGGTCAAGATCAAGGCGGCCAATCGCGACCTGCATTCCGGCATTTTCGGCGGCGGCGCGCGCAACCCGATCCGGGTACTGACCAACATTCTCGGCGGCCTGCATGACGAGAACGGCCACATCACCATTCCCGGATTCTACGATGGCGTAAAAGACCTGCCGCCGGATATCCTGGCGCAGTGGAAGAACCTGAACCTCACGCCGGAGTCATTCCTGAAGCCGATCGGTCTTTCCATTCCGGCCGGTGAAAAGGATCGCCTGCTGATCGAGCAGGTTTCCTCGCGCCCGACCTGTGACATCAACGGCATCATCGGCGGCTATACCGGCGAGGGCTCCAAAACGGTAATCCCGGCGGAAGCTTCGGCCAAGGTTTCGTTCCGGCTGGTGGAGGGGCAAGACCCGGAAAAGATCCGCAAAGCCTTCCGCGACTATGTCCGGGCGCGCGTGCCTGCCGACTGCAAGGCCGAGTTCACCGACCATTCCAACGCGCCGGCGATCGCGCTCGACTGGAACATGAAGCCGCTGGCGGCCGCCAAGCGCGCGCTGACGGACGAGTGGGGCAAGGAAGCGCTCCTGATCGGTTCCGGCGCCTCGATCCCGATCGTCGCCGATTTCAAGCGCACGCTCGGCCTCGACACCGTGCTGGTCGGCTTCGGCCTCGACGACGACAACATCCATTCGCCGAACGAGAAGTACGACCTGAAGAGCTATCACAAGGGCATCCGCTCCTGGGCGCGGATCCTGGGCGCGTTCGCGGAGACGCCGCGCTAGCGCGGCGCATGGCCGGGCATTGGATATGGAAAGCGGCTATCGCAGGTTTCTGCGGTAGCGCCGCTCATACGCTTTTGATGTACTTGAAATCGCGGACTGGACTGCTTCCTGCCTTTCAACCCTACGAAAACCTGCAGGTTGCGCTTGGTCGTCTCACGGGCGGTCGGGTCCATCCATTGATTCCCTGGGCGCTCTCGTTCTTGAACGGTGCGACGATTCTCGGTTTCCTTTTCGGGCGGGTTTACCCGTGGCTGCCCGGCAAAGGCGGCGCGGCCAAGGGAGCGACGTTCGGAATCTTCGGCTGGGTCCTGATGGGATTCATATTCTTCCCCCTGTTGGGGTTGGGGCTGTTCGCCACCGCGCTCGACCTCGGCCTCGAGCCCGCTTTGTTTTCGCTGATGATGCTCCTGACTTACAGCATCGTTCTCGGGGTCGTGTACGCCGCGCTGAATTCCTGGCATCCATAATAAAAGCGCCGCCCGGGATTGGACGGCGTTTTGATTCCGAGCGGTAGGGTGGGCAAAGGCGCTCTTGCGCCGTGCCCACCACTCTCTCCGCGCGATTGGTTTGAATTGTGGGCACGCTTCGCTTTGCCCACCCTACGATACGCCCAAATAAAAACGCCGCCCGGGATTGGACGACGTTTTGATTCCGAGACGTGTAGAGGGTGTGTGACAGGCAGTTTAGCGCATCCGCGCAGCTTGTCCACCCGATACTCTCGCCGCGCTCACTCTACCGGGTAGGGTCCCTCGCGAAAGACGCGGTCGTGATAGCCCTTGCTGCCGATCTCCCGCGCGAGTGGACTGCGGATATCATCGCCGGCCGGCAGCCGCGCAATCAGCGCGCGGAAATCGTGGCGCGGTTGCCAGCCGAGTTCGGCACGCGCGCGGTCGTTGACGTAGACGCGATCGATGCCTGGAATCATCGTCCAGCCGCGCCGCGCAAATTCAGCCTCAAACTCCGGCACGTAACGGCGGACCACCCGCGGCGCGTCGTTGCGCAGTTCCGCCGTGTCGTTCCGCGAGAATGGTGTGGTGGCACTGATGATGTATTTCGCGAAACCGGCCGATGGCGCACGGTCGGCCGCCATCAGATGCGCGCTGACCACGTCTTCGATATCGACGCGGCGATAGAGGAACTCGTTGGTCTTGATGTTGGCGTCGGTGTAGGCCTCGCGCGTCGCGCGATTGTCATCCTCTTCAGGGAAGAAGCGCGAGGTGCGCAGCACGACGGTGCGAAGCGCGTGATTGCGTGCAAAGAGCTGGCACAGATCCTCCGCGGCAGCCTTGGTGACGCCATAGATATTTTTCGGCACCGCCGTGACATCTTCGGTGATCCAGGCCGCCGGCTCGCCCGGCGGTGGCACCAGCGCCTCGCCGAAGACGCTGGTGGTGCTGGTGTAGACGAACGTCGTGACGCCGGCTGCGGCGGCCTCTTCGAGCAGATTAAGCGTGCCTGATATGTTGACGTCGATAAATTCCTGGCGGCTGTGGGTCGCCACATGCGGCTTGTGCAGCGTCGCGGCGTGCAGCACGGTCGTGGCGCCCTTCATGCAATGGCGCACGAAAGCGCGGTCAGTAATCGAGCCCAAATGGTGCGTAAACACGCCGGGCAGAACGTCAATGCCGATGGCCTTGCGCCGCTGCGCCTGCAGCGTACGCATCAGCGCCTCGCCGAGATGGCCGGAACTGCCGGTCACCAGTACGGTCACGCCGCCATAACCTTTCGTGCGCTCGGGAATTGTTGATTTTCGAGAGCGACCTTAGCCCTGCGGCAGCTCAGCAACAAGGCGCGGCCGGGCGCGGCTGTTATGCGGGATCAGGGCGCCGGAATCGCCAACAGCGTCGAGATGGCGCGGCCGCGGATGTCGTAGACGCGCGCGAACACGACGTCGTCGCGCTTGATTTCCACCATGACCGGCGCAGTGAGGCCTTTGCAGTAGAACTCGCCCAGCGTCATCGCGAAATCGGCGGACTGGCTGTCCCAGCCGATCGTGAAGTCCGGGCCGAGCGCTACCTGCGCCGGGCGCTGCGGGCCGCACACCGCGACCTTCCACTTGCGTCCCAGTGGAGGAAATTCCTGCCGTTCGACCAGCTCCTCGCGCAGACCGTCGGAAGCCTGCTTCAGCGCCAGCCCCCAGTAATCCAGCATAAACATCTTGTCGGCGCCGCGAACCGTGCCGGCAATGTGATTGAAATGGGTGTATTCATAAGGGTGCAGGCGGATCATCTCGCTGAGTGGCAGCAGCAGGCCGAACGTGAACACCGCCAGTGCGGCCGGTTGCCAGCGGCGGTGATTGTTCTTCAGCCAGTTCATACCCCAGGCGAACGATGCGCCGGCTAGCACGGCCATCGGCGGGATCACGAAAACGAAATGTCGGATGCCGTTGTAGAGCGCCGGCCGCTTCACCATCGCGATCACCAGCGGCAGGCTGGCCGCCAGCGTCAGCATCAGGAAGATGGTCTTGCGGCGCGCTGTCACGTCCACGCGCGACAGCGACATGAAGGTGCCGACGACGCCAGCGAACAGAAGCGCGAGCAATATCTCGGGAAGCTGCAGCGCAAACAGCGTCGGCAAGTAGGACCACGGCATGTCGGGCACCGAGACCAGCGCGCCGTCGAACATTTCCTTCCAGGGCTTTTCGAAGAAATGCGAGAAATAGGTCAGCGCCTGGAACGGATGGCCGGGCTCCATGATCGACCACGGCCACACCAGGCCCATGATCAGGTATCCAAACACGAGCCCCGGGACCAGGACGTACACGACATGGGCGAAGCGGCGGATCGCCTCGCGCGAACCTTGCGTGCGAACGTCCTCGATCAACAGCGGGACGAAGCCCACCATCGCATAGACCATCGCCAGCCCGCCGAGAATCCGACAGCCGATCGAAAGGCCGGCGCCGAGGCCTATGATCAGGATGGTACGCGGTGAGGGCGAGGGATACTCCTCGGCGAGGCGCACCAGACCCAGGATCAGGATCACCATCGAGACGGCAAACGGCGCGTCCTTCGGGTTCATGAACATGTGCCCGTAGAAGGTCGGGCACAGCGCCAGCAGCAGCAGCGTCGCGAGCCCGGCGAGCGGGCCGCCGACGCGCCGCGCCAGCCGCCAGGTCACGGCAAGGCCGATCAGCCCGACGACGGCGCCGAGCAGGCGGCGCGTTTCGAACAATTCGAGCGGAATGATCTTGTGCAGCAGGGCCGCCGCCATGTCGAAGCCGCCGCCATACATGTAGAGATTGGCGAACGACAGCGCGCCGGTGTCCTTGAAACCGGAACCGTACATCCGCAGCAGCAGATCGGCATATTCGGCGTGCGTGTAGTCGTCCCAGCCCAGTCCATAGTCGCGGAAGGTCAGGCCAGCAACGAGCGTGACAACGGCCAACGCGAAGATGGCGAGGTCGTCACAGGTCCGCTCCATCGAGCGCCGCGCAGGCGTATCGAGAGCAGAAGTCGTAATGGATGACATGGCGATTGGTAACCCAGCGTCCCCTATGGCCCAGCGTGGATATTCTTGAGCCTCATTCCCCGGGTACCCATATAGCGCAGTTCCATTACCAAGTAATTGGGAATTGTGGCGTAAATCCCTGATGCAATGCAACAAAAGGGCAGTAATTGGTAGACGGTAAAGTTACGGGCGCTGGAGTGAACGGCACCTGAATGGCACGAAACACCTGCGAGAAAGGATTCCTGCAACCGAACAACGCCATGCGGAACCCAGTGTGCAATTGGCGGGGTGGCGATGCGCACAATATGACGGTATCGTGGCGTTGGGCGGCTTGCGAGCGTTTCGGGCGCGGCTGAGGGGTTAGTTCAATGATGGTTGTTATGTTGGTCGCCGGGATCGGCCTCGTTTTGTCGGGGCTGCTGGCGATCGGCTTCGGGATCCCGATCAAGGAATTCAGCACCGGCAACACGCTGATCATCGCTGGCGTAATCGGCGTCTGCACCGGCGCGATCATGCTCGCGCTCTGGATCGCGGTCCGCGAGCTGAAGACCGTTGCGCGGCGGCTCGGCGCCAGTATGGCTGAAGCGCGCGGCGAGGCCGCGGTGCGGTCGGTGCTTCCTGCTGCCGCGACGCGGGATTCCGCTGCCTTCGGCGGCGGTTTCCCGGCTGCCGAACAGTCCACTGGTCCCGGACCGTTCTCCCCAACGGCACCGCCGCCTTTCTCGCCAGCAGCGCCGCCGCCTTGGCAGAACGAGGCTGTCCTGCGCGATCACCCGATCCCGGAGCCGACACACCCCGAACCGCCACCATCGGCTCCGAAACCGAAACGCAATTTGCTGTTTTCCTCGACGTCGCGAAGAGAGCGCGAGCGCGCGCAGGGGCGCGCCAGTGAGCCGCTGCCGCCGGACCTTCTGTCATCGGACCTTCGTTCCAACCCACCCGCCGTGCCGCCGGCCGAGCCGGACGAACCGCCACGGGCGTCGTTCGAGGATGCCTGGCCGAAAGCGGAGCGCGCAAGATCCGGCGAAACCCCGCTGCAACGCCGCGGCGGCCGCACTCCCCCGGCGTTCGCGGAAACCAATGGCGGACCGCCGCGCACGGAGGATCAGCCGGCGGTGACAGTGCTGAAGTCCGGCGTCGTCGATGGCATGGCCTATTCCCTCTACTCCGACGGTTCGATCGAGGCCCAGATGCCGGAGGGGATGATGCGCTTCGCCTCGATCGACGAACTGCGCGCGCATCTCGATCAGCGGTCCTGAACCGGCAATACTTGTCGGGCGGCGACTATTGGAAATAAAGCGGCGCCGTTCTTGTCAATTTCCCGGCACTTCGTTCATATACGCCAAGTTGTACAAGATGCCGCCGGTGTATAGGCGCGGTTGGATACTGTCCGAACCGTACAGATGCATCGTGATCCCAGAAGGTTGAGCCATGACCGATCCCGCAGGCAAGACGCCCGTCGAACTGACTGCCAATATCGTATCGGCCTATCTCAGCAACAATCCGACCCAGGCCTCGGAAATCCCGAACTTGATCAGCCAAGTCCATGCCGCGCTGATGCGGGTGTCGAGCGGCCGGCCCGAGACGCCGCTCGAGCCAGCCAAGCCGGCCGTGTCGGTGAAGAAGTCGATGACGCCGGAATATCTGGTCTGTCTGGAGGACGGCAAGCGCTTCAAGTCGCTGAAGCGCCATCTGCGCACGCAGTACAACATGACGCCGGAGCAATACCGCGACAAATGGGGGCTGCCGCCGGATTATCCCATGGTGGCGCCGAACTACGCGGTGGCGCGTTCGCAACTCGCCAAGAAGATGGGACTTGGCCAGCAGGCGCGGAAGCGGAAGTAAGCCCGGTCAATGCGACCGTATCTACGAGGCCGCGGCAAGCGCCTCGCGCGCGTCGGAGCGGATGCGCTCGACCATGGAGCGTAGGCCGTTGGAACGCTGCGGCGTCAGGTGCTCGCGGAATCCGAATTCGTCGAATACCGCGAGCGCATCGGTTGAAAGGATGTGCTGCGGCGTGCGGCCGGAATAGAGCGTGAGCAGAATCGCGATCAGGCCGCGCACGATGTGAGCGTCGCTGTCGCCCAGATATTTCAGCCTCGGTTCGCCGTTGCCGCTGCGGTCGATCTGCCTGGAAAGCCAGACCTGGCTGACGCAGCCATTGACCTTGTTCTCGGTGGAATGCTCGGCCTCCGGCATCGGGTCGAGGGTGCGGCCGAGTTCGATGACGTACCGGTAGCGGTCGTCCCACTCGTCAAGCAGTTCGAAATTGTCCCTGATTTCGTCGATCGTCATCTTGGCCCGCGTCCGTTCTCGTAAGTCTTATATAGGATGCGGATTGAACGAAAGCGACGGAAACGGAACCGGTTCCGCGGCCTTATTTTGAAGCCAACGGCATCCGCGGCATCCGCCATTCGATCGCCATATCGTCCTCCGTCAGCGCATCAGTGGGCGAGGCGGCCGCGGTTACCGCCTCGGCGTCGCCGGCGGTGCCGATCGAACTGGTATGGTCGGGCTTCTTGTCCGGGACGGCGGGCGGCTCGGGCTTCTTGTCGGTGATGATCTTGTACAATTGGCGGGCGCCGTCCTGGGCGCGCTGGCCGAGCGCCGTGGCGGCCTGGCCACCGACCTCGCAGGCCGCCGGCTGGCGCTTGCAGAACTGACCCATGTCGGAGACGGCGGCGGTCGCAGCCGATACGGCCTCGGACGCGCCGATCTGCGGCACCTTGTCCGATTCAGGCGTCTTTTCTCTGGGCAACAGCACGAGCACGAGCCCGAGCCAGAATGCCATGCGAAGCAGAAAAAACATCTCGCGACCCCGGTCGTGTCTTATGGTTGTGTTGCGGTTAAGTCCGCTGGCTTTGTTTTTGACTAACAGCCCTCGATAAATCGCAAGTGTTTGCATTGAGGTAAAATCGCCGAAAATTTTCTGAAAACCGCAACGATTCGATTCGGCGTAAATTTTCGATTGACGACCACCGCCGCGCGAAAATTCGCGCCGCTCGCGCATCCACCATTTCGAAACCATAGTTCGATCGCGCTGGAAACCTGTCGTTCACCATCCGGGTCGAATGACCGTCGCGTGAGACGTCAAACCTCCGCGGATGCGCGTTGTGGGTCGGCCATGCGCCGGGCCTTAGCGTTCGCTTAAGCTCACTCTGACACGGTGGCGCAAAGATAAGGGGGCGTTCCGGCGCGTCTGTCTGACGAACAAGCCGAAGCGCGAGAGCCGTGATTGTTTTGAGTATCATCCGCGATTGTCTCGATGCGCTGCTGCATCCCTCGGCACGATATGATGCGCTGACGCGTGCACGTCATCGCACTTTCATCGCGCCGCGGCTGCTCGGCAGCCTGGTGGCGCTCGCGGCCTTTCCGGTCTATCTGGCGATGCGCGGGGCGCCCACGGCGCTCGAGGTCGCCGCCTTCGGCTGGCTGATCGCACCCATCCTGTTGTCCTGGTTCCTGTCGCGCACCGGCCGCTACGAGGGCGCGCATATGCTGTCCGCGCTGGCGCTGGCGGGCCTTGTCATGATGGTCGCCGTGACCACCGGCGGTATCGAATCGTTCGCCGCGGTCTGGCTCATCGTCGTTCCCCTGGAAGCGGCGCTGTCGGCCTCGCGCCGCGTGGTCTTGTTTGCCTCTGCGCTTGCGCTGTCATGCGCCGTCGCGCTGATCGCGCTCGGGCATTTTCACCTGCTGCCGATGGCGGAGCCGAACGCGGCGCTGCGCGGCGTCCTGATGGGTGCCGGCGTTGCTTCGGCGACGCTCTATGCGGCAGGACTGGCCGTTAGCGCGGAATCGCTGGCGCGTACTTCCGTGTCGCTGCTCTATCTCGAGGAAGACCGCTACCGTCTGCTTGCGCGAAACATGAGCGACGTTATTTCGCGTCACAACCGCAGCGGCGCCGTGGAGTTCATTTCGCCGGCGGCGGAAGCCATGCTCGGTACGCCGGGCGCCCGGCTCACCGGCCATGGGCTGTTCGACCGCGTCCATGTTGCCGATCGTCCGGCCTATCTCACGGCCCTGTCGGATGCAGCGCGCGGCAGCGAGCAGCGCAGCGTCGAATTCCGCCTGCGCCGCGACGCGGGCCGCGGCCAGAACGCTTCCGCCGATTTTATCTGGGTCGAGATGCGTTGCCGACCGCTCGAGCAGGTTTCGCCCGAGGCCGAGGTCGTCGCCGTGATGCGCGACGTCACCGACCGCAAGATCCAGGAGCAGGCCCTTGAAACGGCGCGCACCGCCGCCGAGCAGGCGGATGCCTCCAAGACGCGGTTCCTGGCTACCATGAGCCACGAACTGCGCACGCCGCTGAACGCCATCATCGGCTTCTCCGAGATGATCGTGCACGAAGAGGCGATGATGATCGACGCCGCGCGCCGCAGGGAATATGCGCAGTTGATCAACGATTCCGGCCAGCATCTGTTGTCGGTCGTCAACGGCATCCTCGACATGTCCAAGATGGAAACCGGCAATTTCGAAATTTCGCCGGAGCCGTTCGCGCCGCGCGCGGCACTGTTGCACTGCTGCAATTTGCTGGCGCTGAAGGCGCGCGACAACGGCGTCGATCTGATCACCCGAGCAGCGGAGGACTTGCCCGTGATGAACGGCGATCCCCGCGCGTTCAAGCAGATCGCGCTGAACCTCATCACCAACGCCATCAAGTTCACCGAGCGGGGCGGCAGCGTGACGGTTTCCGCCGCGGTCGAGGGATCGCGGCTGATGCTGAGTGTCACCGATACCGGGGTCGGTATCGCCGCCGAGGATCTCGCGCGGATCGGCGATCCGTTCTTCCAGGCCGGCAAGACCTATCAGCGCAAGCACGAAGGCACCGGCCTCGGCCTGTCGATCGTCAAGGGTCTGGTTGGATTGCACAACGGCGAGATGAACGTGCAGAGCAGGCTCGGCGAGGGTACCACGGTGGCTGTTACCTTGCCCCTTGACTTTGCGCCTTCGCTGACCACTTCGAACAACGTCGCGACGCTGAAGCCGGCGCTGCGACCCGAATCTCAGGATCCCGAATCTCAGGATGAAGTCGATCAGGTGAAGAAACGTGCCCAGGCGCATTGACGACGATGACGAGATGCCGCGCCGCCGCCGTCGCGGCGCGAAAGCGGTTGCGATCGAAGCGGAGGAAGAGCGCGGCCTCGTGATGCGCATTCTCCTGCACAGTCCGAAAGACATGATCGCGGGCCTGCTCGCGGCTGCCGCAATCTGCGCCATTGTCGCCAACGCGCTGTTCCTGCAGGCCGGTCGCCATCCCTCGCCGATGTTCGGCTCAGTCGTGACGCTGCCGGCGCCGCAAGCTGCCGTCGTGAGTCCGCTGCCGCGCCCGCGCCCGCTCGAAATAACAAGGCCGGTCGATTCTGATCCGCCGGAAATCAGGCCGGTCGAGGTGAGGGGCGCCGATCCCAAACACATCGAGATCAAGAACGCCGAGCCCAGGAACAACGATACCAGGAACAACGATTCCAAGAACGCCGATCCGATGGCCAATCTGGTGGTCAAGTCGACCGGCGCGCCCGCCGCGGCCCCTTCCAATGTGGTGCGACCGCCGGCGCCGATTCCGGCGAATGGGCAAAGCGCCGGCGCGCGCCGCGTCGCGGCGGTGCAGCGCGCACTGACGCAATATGGCTACGGCCAGTTGAAGCCGACCGGCGCGGTCGGTGCGGACACCCAGGCCGCGATCTCGAAATTCGAACGCGACCGCAAGCTGCCGGTGACCGGCCAGATGTCCGATCGGCTGGTGAAGGAGCTCACGGCGATGATCGGGCACCCGATCGACTAGCATCTGTCCGCTCGTCGGCCTATCGTCGATCACATGCGATTGAAATCAAGCATCTGGGTGGCCGCTTACCTGCGCCGCTGCCAGAATGAGGGAATTTTTGGCGCTGTGCGCAAGCGCGGGGCTGAGGAGGCGGGGGCGGTTTTCGTCAAGGTGGCGCTGCTCGACGGCAACGCCATGCTGTATGCGCCTGCGCCGCAGACCGTCTATGACGAGAGCCGCCCGGCCGAGCGGCTGTTCGCGCCGGCCTCGCCGCAGCCGGTGCCCGAGCAATCCGTGGAGGAGCGTCTCGCCAAGGAACTCCGTTTCGATCCCGACGCCTGGATCGTCGAGACCGAAGACCGCGCAGGGCGGCACTTTCTCGATTTGGCCAAAGCCTAGAGGCGCCGAACGCCTAGCGCTTCGAGCCGTCGGTGCCGGTGCGTATGGCCGGCGCGATTCCAGGCTGCACCGCTGGACGTGTGTGCGAACCCGCCGCACGCGCGCGGTGCCGTTCTTCGTCGTACAGCGCGGCGCGATATTTGGCGCGGCTGACTGCCATGGTCGAGCCGCGCCATGCGGCCAGCATGACGAGCGCGGATCGTTCGCTCAAACGATCGTAAAGTCGCGACAAGCGATAGACGTTATGCACGGATGAGCCGAATTCCGGATTGAGGAACAGCAGCACGCGCTGGAAGATTGCGCTCGGCATGTCGAGCGCCTTTGCTGCGCATGCCAGCGGCTCGCCGCCGGGATCAGTGACAACTTGCGTTGCGATCCGCGATGGCAGGATCAGGGCGTCGCCGAGTTCGAGCGCGAAGTTTTCGGCGTCCTCGGCGAACGCGGCCATTTCCAGGATATGAAGCGCGCGGGCGGCGCGGGCTGCGGGAATTCGCGCCGAGGCCTTCAGCGGCGTATCGGCGAGATTGTGCAGGATCAGCGCGCGCTCGCCGGGACCGGCCGTGAAGAACATATCGCTGATTTCGGCAGCATCGTTGGGCCGCATTGCCAGGTTGGACGCCATTCGCAATTGCGCCTCGGTCGGCGGTTTCACCGTCGGCGCATCGGTCGGAGCGGCGGCAATCGAAGCCGCAAGCGGCAGCGGCTCGCCGGGATGCGCACGCCGCAGGCCGAGCCTGTCCATGACCTCGGCCGGTGTCGCCGGATAGATCGCGAGCCGCGCCCGCACCGCCGCGCGGGTGGCGTCGTCGACCTGGCCGATCAGGCGGGACGTCAGTTCGACGAACTGCCGCTCCTCATCGGCGGAATGGGCGCTGGTCTGGACATAAAGATCGGTCAGCACGCGCAGCAAGGTCGGGCGGATATCGACGCCCTCGCGGCGCGAGAGCGTCATCAGCCCGTCGAATCCCGGAAACAATGGAGCTGCGGTCATGGCAGGTGTACGCGACTTCGGTAATCCCTCGCGTCAGGTTACGTTAAGGCACTTTAAGAGTTGGTTAAGGAAAACAGCCCGTGAAGGAATCCGATAAAATGCGAACGTTCGGAGAGGTATGGAGTCCGAAACCCGTAACTGTACCGACTGCACAAATTAAGATGCCGTTAACCACGTTCTGTTCTGAATAATGGCATGTCGCCGGTCAAAATCGTGACCGCGGCAACCAGAGAGAACGGAATGGGCACCATCATTGAATTTCCGGCGGATGCGGCTTCGCGACGGCCGGGCTCAACCATGGATGGCGCTCCACGCGATGGCCTGGGAACCGTGCTGATCCTTCCCGTTATCCGCATCGAACGCGAAGCCGGCGAAACCGGCGACGGACGCGGGCCGGAAGAGGGGACGGCGCCCGGTCGCCGTCGCCGTCGGCGCCCCTGAACGACGGACGTTTGAAATGCCGGAGCTGCACCTCCCGATCCGGACCCCCGGGCTTCGGTCACTCCCGGCTCTCATGCTGCTTGTTGCGGGTGCAGCGCTCGGCGGCTGCAGCGGCGGCGATTTCGGCCGCACCCGTGCCGACATGCGTAACGACGACATGCACCGCTGGCTCGGCGCCGAGGCAACGGCCAGCGTCGGCCTAAGACCTTCGCATTTCCAACTCACCGAAAACGAACGCCAGCTTCGCGATCTCGCCTATCCCCTGATCGAACCGCCGCATTCGCGGCCCGCCTGGAAGAGTGTGTTCGGCGATTACCAGCCGCTGCCCTCGCCATGGCGGCAGAAGGTGGTGTTCGACCGCACCACCTACGGACGCGCTTTGATCGACGAGCCGCACCGCTCGCACACCTCGCGTTATCAGCAGTTGATCGAGGACGTTCGCAACGACATCACGAGGTTCGAACCGTTCTTTGCCTCCGCCATCCGCGTCATAGAACTCGACCGCAAGCGCAGCGCCAGCCTGAAGATGGTGTCGGAACTGTCGCCGCGCGAACAGGCCGATGCGATCGCGCGCATGGAAGAGAACACGCTGATCGTGCAGTGGGTCCAGCAATGCCTGGAGCGGCGTATCTCGTCGTATCGCTGGGCGCTGGAGCGGCTGGTGATCCAGACGCCCGATGGTATCGCAGCCGACGCCGACCGCCTGATCGGCGAACTCGCCGCGCAAACATCCAATCCGCCGGTCGCGGCGCAGCCCGTGATCGGGCGGGCGGTGACGGTGAAGGGGTAGGCTCGGGCGTCACTCAAAGCCGAAAAGTGCAATGTACTCGGCGATGTCCGATTTCCGCTCAGAAGGGGACATCTGGCCGGCTTTCAGCGAGTCTGCTTTGGGCCAGAGCCGGACGTTCGCGCCACCCTTGGCTGTCCTTTGGCAGAGGGATATGTATGGACCTGACTAGTGCGAGGTTCTCCGATGCCACAACGCGTCTTTTTCAGCTTCGATTTTGATCGCGATTTGCAGACGGCCCGGCAGGTGCGCGACGCTTGGGAATTGCACGGCAAAGGAGAGTCTTTGCCGCTCTATGATGCTGTCGAGTTTGAAGAAGCAACACAACGAGCAGGAGGTATAAACAACTGGATCGACGACCAGCTTCGGGAATGCTCTGTTGTTGCGGTGTTGGTTGGGTACGAGACGTACAAGAAACCGTGGATACTCTATGGGATTAGAAAAAGCGCTGAGTTAAACTTGGGTATTCTTGCAATTGATGTTCACAAGGTCCGCGACCCTCATGCTGGCACAGATATTTCGCACGGTCTGTGCCCGCTTGATTTTCTCAGACTGTCAATGACGAAATATCGACGATACGATTGGATGAGGCATGAAGGCGATCAAAACATCGCCGATTGGGTAGAATTTGCCGCAGAGGTAGTCCGTCCGAATGTTTATAAGTATCCGTAATTTCCGCTTTGGGTCAAAGGACTAAACCGCTCGCGCGGTAGGGCGCTGCGGCAGGCAGCACAGCTAACAGGATAGCGCAACGGGGCGTCCTGTCTTGAGATGAGGGGTTCGCAACCTTCACTCAAAACAGGAGCATCCCCATGAC
>NZ_MAXC01000005.1 GCF_001693485.1 Bradyrhizobium sp. LMTR 3 | reverse complement strand
CCTCGGCACCCCCGGCCACACCGGCGACGCCGACCATCGCGTCGTTCTCGAACGACACCGGAGCGGCCGGCGATGGCATCACCAGCGATAATACCCTCCAGCTCAAGGGTACCGCTGCCGCCAACAGCACCATCAAGATTTACGATGGCTCGACCCAGATCGGCACGACGACCGCCAGTTCGACCGGGAGCTGGGACTACATCACCTCGGTCCTGACCAACGCGAAGCATGTGCTGACCGCGACCGCGACCAATTCGAGCGGTCAGACCAGTGCCAAGTCCGGCGCAGTGACCGTGACAGTGGATACGGTGGCGCCGACTGCCCCGGTCCTGAGCAGCAACGCCATCGTCAATGCCAATCAGGTCAAGCTGTCCGGGACTGCGGAGGCCAACAGCACGGTCACGGTCTACGACGGCACCACGGTCGTCGGAACGGGGACAACAAACTCGACCGGAGCCTGGAGCGTCACGACAAATGCCTTGTCGACCGGCACGCACGCGCTGACGGCCAGGGCTGCCGACGCGGCCGGCAACGTCAGCGCCGCCTCGCAGTCGGTCAGCAGCGTGATCAGCGGGGCATCGCCATCGCCAAGTACGCAGATAGAGTCGGCTGGCGCGACGAGTTTCGTTCAGAGTGGTGACAAGTACTACCTCAACCCTGTGGCAGGAGGCACGGGGCCCTCGCTGAAGCTCAACGGCGTAGCGGTGGTATCTGGTCAATTTGGTGCGTGGACGCCGATCGGTGCCGAGCAGGCGGCCAGCGGATATCAAATCGCGTGGAAATACAAGGGGGCAGACCAGTACCTTGTGTGGGCCACTGACAGCAACGGCAACTTCATATCCAACGCTATCGGCGTTTCGTCGGGCAGCAGCACCGCGCTGAAGTCGATGGAGACGAGTTTCCATCAGAACCTGAACGGCGACGACACGATCGGTGTGCCAACGGCGGTCATCGAGACTTTTGGCTCAACCAGCACCGTCAATATTGGGGACAACTACTTCCTTAATCCTGTGGCAGGAGGCACGGGGCCCTCGCTGAAGCTCAACGGCGCAGCGGTGACTGCCGGTCAATTTGGTGCATGGACGCCGATCGGTACCGAGCAGACGTCAAGCGGATATCAAATCACGTGGAAATACACGGGTGCAGACCAATACCTTGTGTGGGCCACTGACAGCAACGGCAACTTCATATCCAATGCCATCGGCGTTTCATCGGGCAGCGGCAGCGCGCTGAAGTCAATAGAGACGAGCTTCCATCAGGATCTGAACGGGGACGGCACAATCGGAGCGCCACCGGCGGTCATCGAGTCGTACGGCTCGACGACCTTGGTTGGAGCCGGCGCCAACTACTTCCTTGCCCCTGTGGCTGGAGGCACGGGGCCCTCGCTGAAGCTCAACGGCGCAGCGGTGACTGCCGGTCAATTTGGTGCATGGACGCCGATCGGTACCGAGCAGACGTCAAGCGGATATCAAGTCGCGTGGAAATACAAGGATGCGGACCAGTATCTTGTGTGGGCCACTGACAGCAACGGCAACTTCACATCCAATGCCATCGGTGTTTCGTCGGGCAGCAGCACCGCGCTGAAGTCGCTGGAGACGACTTTCCACCAGGACCTGAATGGTGACGGTGTAATTGGTGCTGCGTCTGTCGCCTTGACCACCATGTACAAGAACTGGAGCGACATCGTCACCATCAAAGGCGTCGCCGATGCCAACAGTCAGATCAAGCTGTACGATGGCAACGCGTCGATTGGAAAAGTTACTGCGGCAGCCGATGGCACCTGGTCTTTCCAGACATCGTCGGCCGTGTCCGACACGCTACACACCTATACTGCCAAGCAGATCGATAACACTGGCCAGGTCGTTGGTACTTCGGGCAGTGCAATTCTTGGCTCGACAGGCAGCAATACGCTGAAGAGCACCTCAGGTAATGACATCCTGGTTGGCGGCGGTCAGGCCGACACTTTCGTGTTTGCCGCAAATTTCGGCCGCGACGTCATTAAGGATTTCGCGGCCAGTGGAAGCGTGCAGGACACGATCCAGTTCAGCAAGACGGTGTTCGACAGCTTTGCGAGCGTTCTCTCGCACGCGAGCCAAGTTGGTCAGGATATCGTCATTTCCAGCGGAAGCGATACGCTCACACTGAAGAATACCAAGCTGAGTGCGCTGAGTAGTCAGGACTTCCACTTCGCCTGAGCAAGGTTTGTAAAAGGGAGTTGGTCTAATCTGCCTTGGGGATAGCACCTCAACAAGGGCATGGTTCAAGGGGCGAGTGCCATGACTGATTTCGGACGGCGGGGGGAAATCTCCCCGCTCCAGAAGTTAGACGAGATAGACGTATCGAATTGGGCGGTATTGGTCGCCGCCTTGAGGATTCTGGCGGAACGTGCGCGTTCGCGCTTGCGCATTTCAGAGTTGATTGGATCGGCAGAGCGTTTGGTCGAAGCCATTCGACAGCGCCTATTCCCGCGGTGGCGCTCGACGCGGGACTACGATGAACCGCGATCTGAGATGAAGGCCTTCTTGGGGTCTTGCCGGCGGATTTTTTGGGGCCTGGCAATATTCAGTGGCCTGAGCAATCTTTTGATGCTCACAGGCTCATTCTTCATGCTCCAGGTCTATGATCGGGTGCTACCCGGACGGAGCATACCGACATTGGTCGCGCTCCTGTTCCTTGCCACAGTGCTCTACGTCTTTCAGGGTAGCCTAGATCTGGTCCGAAATCGAATAAGCGCGCGCATTGGCCGCTACTTCGACGAAACGCTTGGAGCGCGAGTCTTCGATTCGATGGTTCGTCTTCCACTGAAGACCCGGGGCGACGGCGATGGCATGCAGCCTCTTCGGGATCTTGATCAGGTCCGAAGCTTTCTTTCGGGAGGTGGACCAACTGCGCTGTTTGACCTGCCCTGGATGCCCGTTTATCTCGGCATCTGCTTCCTTTTTCATTTCTGGATTGGCGTGACCGCCCTGATGGGTGGGCTGTTGCTGGTCTCCATAACAGTATTGACTGAAACGCGAACGCGCGGCCCGGCAAAGGCATCTGCGCAGTTGGCAGTTTCACGCAGTGCGCTTGCTGCGGAGGGGCGACGAAACGCCGAAGTTCTGCAGGCCATGGGCATGAGGCGGCAGGCTGCGCAGCGTTGGCAGGCCACGAATACCAAGTACCTTGCCGCACACGAGAGAACGAGCGATGTGGCGAGCGGGCTCGGTGGGCTGTCCAAGGTGTTTCGTTCATTTCTCCAGTCGCTTGTCCTTGCCGTTGGCGCGGTCCTTGTCATCAATCAGGAATCTACGGCCGGCATCATCATTGCTGGATCGATCCTGACGGCGAGGGCACTAGCCCCGGTAGAGACGGCGATCGCCAACTGGAAAGGATTCGTCGCCGCGCGTCAGTCCGGACAACGGCTGGATCAGCTGCTTGAACTTCTGCCCAAGGAGAAGGAGCCGCTCGCACTGCCGGCGCCGACCGAAACGTTCGTGGTGGAGCAGCTTTATGTCGCGGCGCCGGATTCAGACAAGCTGATCCTTAATGATGTTTCGTTCCAGCTGCGAAAAGGCGAGGCCGTCGGAATCATCGGGCCGAGCGGTGCCGGCAAGTCGACGTTGGCCCGTGCGCTTGTTGGTGTCTGGCCACGGCTTCGTGGCAGGATCAAGCTCGACAACGCTGCGCTGGATCAGTGGTCCTCGGAAGCATTGGGTAAACATATCGGCTATCTGCCGCAGGATATCGAACTGTTCGAGGGCAGCATCGCCGTTAATATTGCGCGATTCGATCTAAAAGCCACCCCGGACGCCGTCCTGGAAGCGGCGCGAATTGCAGGCGTGCATGATCTCATCCTTTCATTCCCGGAGGGCTATAGTACCCAGGTTGGTGAGGGCGGAATGTCCTTGTCCGCTGGCCAGCGACAACGGATCGGGCTTGCGCGTGCCTTCTACGGCAACCCCTTCCTGGTGGTGCTTGATGAGCCGACCTCAAATCTCGATGCTGAGGGGGAGGCAGCGCTGACCGAGGCAATCGTCAACGTGCGTAACCGCGGGGGCATTGTCGTAGTGGTTGCCCATCGTCCAAAGGCGCTTGAAGCCGTCGATCACGTATTGGTAGTGGGCGATGGAAGAGCGCAGTCGTTTGGTCCGAAAGAGGAGGTTCTCAGGACCGTGCTGCGGACACCCGTCCCGCTCAAGGTGGTGGCGGATAGCCAGGGAGGCGGCAGATGGACAGTGCGGTGACCCCAGCGCTGCACTCGATTCAGCGATACATGGTCGTCGGGATCATCATGACGGCGTTCGTGACGTTTGGAATCGGCGGCTGGGCGGCAACTTCGCAGTTGTCAGGCGCCGTGATCGGACAAGGTGTCGTCGTCGTCGATTCGAGCGTGAAGAAAGTTCAGCACGGCGCCGGCGGTATTGTCGGCGAACTGCGGGTGCGGGACGGAGACAAGGTTAATGCGGGTGACATACTAATTCGTCTTGATGAAACTCAGACGCTGGCTAGCGCGACGATTGTCACCAAGAGCCTCGACGAACTGCTCGCTCGCCAGGCTCGCCTTGAAGCAGAACGGGACAGCGTCGACGAGATTGGGTTTCCAAAGGCTCTGCTGGAAAGGATGAAAGATAGCCGTTCCGAAGCCGGGCGCGCCATCGCTGCCGAACGGGCATTATTTGAGCTTCGCAGCCAGGCCCGGAACGGGCAGAAGTCGCAGCTCAAGGAGCGACGAGCGCAGCTGCAGGACGAAATCAAGGGCTATACAGGACAAGCCGAGGCCAAGCAGAAGGAAGTCAATTTCATCCTTGGAGAACTGGAAGGAGTTCGCGGCCTCTGGCAGAAGAATCTCGTGCCGATCGCTCGGCTCAACGCGCTGGAGCGTGACAGCGCTCGTCTGGAGGGCGAGCGTAGTCAACTGGCCGGGATGATCGCGCAGGCAAAGGGCAAAATTGCCGAGGTCGAGCTTCAGATCATTCAAATCGATCAGGATTTGCGGACCGAGGTTGGCAAGGATCTGATAGAAACCCGCTCAAAGCTGTCCGAACTTGCTGAACGCAAGATCGCTGCCGTGGACCAGCTCAATCGCATCGACATTCGAGCACCCCAGTCCGGCCGAGTTCACCAGCTTGCGGTCCATACTGTCGGAGGCGTGATCTCCCCGGGCGAGCAGATCATGCTCATCGTGCCGGATGCCGACGCCCTCGCAGTTGAGGTCAAGATTGCTCCCCGAGAAATTGATCAGGTCTATGTTGGTCAATCGGCAACGCTTCGGTTTGCGGCCTTCAATCAGAAGACAACCCCAGAGATAGATGGGGAAGTCGCCGTGGTCTCCGCAGACCTCACACAGGAACAGCGAACCGGCGCGAGCTATTACACGGCTCGGGTTCTGCTCAAGCCCGAGGAACTGGCAAAGCTCGGATCGTCCAAGGTGGTGCCAGGTATGCCGGTCGAAGTGTTTATCAAGACGCCGTCAAGAACCGCGCTGTCCTATCTGCTCAAGCCCTTGCAGGATCAGGCGCAGCACGCGTTGAAGGAACGCTGAACGTTACGTCCAACTAAATCTCGTCACTTGCTAACTGGGTAACGGCAGTGTTCTCGATGACGACGCAGGTAAGCCGTCCTGTTGCGTAGGCTCCAGTGTCGATATTGATCCGGTTCAGCCTCAGATCGGGCTCGTTCACCGGTGTATGGCCGTGCACCACGAAGCGTTCGAACGGCTGTTCCCAGTTGAGAAAATCGTCACGGATCCAGAGCAGATCATCCTCGGTCTGCTCGTGGATTGGAACGCCGGGGCGAACGCCGGCATGGACGAAGAGAAAGCCGCCACAGCTGAACGTCAATTCGAGCGCTTGCAGAAAATCGAGATGCTCTCGCGGAAGAGTTTCCGCGAACTCGGTCGCCAGCATGGTCTGTTCGTTTCGATCAGGATTGATGCTCGGTTTAAGACCGTAAGACAGCAGGGTTTCGAGACCGCCGTACTGTCGCCACTCATCCAAGCTGCGTGGATCGGTGATGAAACGCGGCAGGAATGTTTCATGGTTTCCGCGAAGGAAGATTGCTTCGTGAGACTGTTGCCATCGTAGCAGCAGATCGAGCACATTTCGCGAGTCGGGTCCCCTGTCGATATAGTCACCGACGAAGACGGTAATTGGACGGGGAACCGGACGTTGTTTGCAATCGGCATCGATGGCTGCTAACTGCCTCTCCAGAAGATCGGAGCGGCCGTGTACGTCGCCCACTGCATATATTCTGGTGCCTTCGGGGAGCGCCGCACGCGTTTGGCCGCCCTGGCCAAGCGTGCTGGTCGAGATACCAGCCTTCGACATGGATTGCGCGCGTCGCGGACCCCAAGCTCGATCCGCCGACGCCGAGACGTGGGCGGCTGTAAGGCGGCGAATGTAAGAGCACCACAACTCCCACCTCCGAATACGTGTCGGTTCGGAGCTACGGGGTAGAGGCGGTTCTGACCGCTCGTCGAGCGGAGCGGTCAGCACGTCCCTCTGTCGTGCCGTTTGCTCACACTCGAGCTGCTCGATCACGTGATCACTTTGATCATTTGCAAAGTAGCGTCCACTAAGCACATCCATTCGCCTGTGATGAAACGTCATCGCTGCGATTGAAACGAGTAGAACCACTTCCATGCCAATAATGACAAGGAGCCCTTCGATCATAAAATTAAACTAACTCTTTATTTTAAATATCAATATAATATTTTTAAATGTAACTTGCGGGGAAATTGGATGCAACATAATATCTTATACTAAAATGGAGGTATTTAACGTGGTTCGCTGGTTGTTTGACCAGGTCACTTGGGACGGGCAAGCTCTTCTGGTGCCAGCAACAACAGATTCCGGCCAAGTAGTATGCAAGGTGCCGCGCAACACGATCCATATGCTGCGCCTGTATTCTGACGCGATCGGTCGCGAAATACATCTGGAGCGGCAGAGGATCGCCGAGAAGCTTGCCCCGTTTTTGGCTGCGAAGTTGTCGCAGGCCCCTAACGTCGAGGTTGTGGAGTTATTTCCTTGGGAAGTCCGGGATTGACGAGAAAGCGTTTCTGACTGGAAGACTGCCGCGCGTTAGGGAAACTTGGGCCGATTGGGACATGCAGGAAGCGGGATCGTTTCCATAGCGCACCAGGACCCATGGCGCCGGGTGCGACAACCGGCAACTCGCAATTCGCATGAGATGTCAGAACGGGCAGTTAGGTCGAGACCCTATTCATCTTCGACCTACCTTGAATTCGCGATGATAGTTGGGCAGATTGATGCATATGCAAACCCGGCTCCGTTGTCCGACCTGCAGCCGAATCCCAAGACAGTAACACACGGAGAGCGCAGAAGCCCAATGGACTCAAGGTTTGATCATCGAATAACCGAAGAACAGGCTGACGAATGGTTGGCGCTCTGCCGGCGCTTTTTTCAACTTCTTGCAGCTCGCAAGAAGCGACAGTTCAATCGAAGAGTGTCGATCGCGGACCTAATTTCCGAACGCCATGACAACGCTGCTGCTTATGGGTTCGGAGAGGGCACGACAATGTATGATAATGTGCTCGTTCTGAGTGACGTTATCGTTGGTCGAAATACTTGGATCGGCCCGGGCTGCATTCTGGATGGATTGGGTGGGCGTCTTGAGATCGGCGATTGGTGCTCCATTTCCGCCGGTGTTCAGATCTACACACACAACACCGTGAATCGCTCTATCTCGCTTGGAGCGAAGCCGGTCGACTACGCGCCGACAAAGATCGGTCACGGGGTCTACATTGGCCCAAATGCTGTCATTCAGATGGGGGTCACGGTAGGTGACAGAGCGGTGATTGGCGCAAACTCGCTGGTCAATCGGGATATCCCACCAGGGGCTAAGGCCTTCGGCTCTCCCGCACGACTTTACGGCATTGAAGCATCTCAGCCGAAATCTGG
The DNA here is from genome assembly GCF_001693485.1 of Bradyrhizobium sp. LMTR 3. Lineage (GTDB taxonomy): Bacteria > Pseudomonadota > Alphaproteobacteria > Rhizobiales > Xanthobacteraceae > Bradyrhizobium. Next base: position 175,188 of record NZ_MAXC01000005.1, on the reverse strand, counting down.
GCGGCGCGACGAATAAATTAGCTCCGCAACCTTTGGCAGCTATCGGTCAATCTCAAATGCCGCTCCGCAGCCAGGCGGCCAACGGAGGCCGGCGACCGAGGGCTTCCAGGCCGCCGAAGCCGGCCGTGAAGTAGCAAATCCTCCCTGTCAGGCCACAAGTTGCGGACGGAACAGAACGTCGACGCCATAACTCGTGGAGTTATAACTGTTCGTCGGAAAAAGGGCGCCTGACCCATAAGCATACACGCCGTTGCCTCCGCTCGTAGCTGAAGACGGTGCAGTCAGCGGTCCGTTGCTCACCGCCGAGGCAAACAGGCCGGGATCGGCGGCGTAGTTTCCTGACGTGTGATAGGACGCGACATAAGTCGTGCCCGCAGAGATTGTCACCGGCGTGGCGAAGTTCACCTGCTGCCAACCGCTCGCCGTCTCGTTGGTAAAGGTAGCGGTGGCGAGCAGGGTACCGGTGCTCGTCCAGAGATGCGCGACATGGGTGCCGGTGTTCGACGCGCCCTTGTAGAAGCGCAGCCCCGTGACGTCTCCGGTACTGGACGCCTGGAATTTGAGCCCGAGCTCGACTGAATTCGGGTCATTAACCGATACCAAGCTTGGTGTCGGATTGGAGCTGAACAGGCTTACGATGCTCGCAGATGCCGCGTTGACGGTCAAAGAGGCCGTTGCGTTGGCCGTCCCGCCGCGGCCGTCCGAGATGTCATATGTAAACGACGCCGGTCCCGTATAGCCGGAGTTGGGTGTAAAAGTGATGGCGTTGGTCTGGGCATTGAAGCTTGCGGTGCCGTTAACGCCGTTGCTTACGCCCGTGATCGTCAAGTCATCGCCGTCCGGATCGGTGTCGTTGGCGAGCAACGCCGACGCCGCGATCGTGATCGAGGAGTCTTGAGTGACGCCGAAGCCGGAGTCGTTCGCCGCGATCGGTGCCTGGTTGGCACCGCTGCTCGCGGGGCTGAACAGAACGTCCACCCAGTAGTTGGTGGCACCGAAGGTGCTGGTCGGGAACAGGTTTCCCGTGCCGTAGGTGTAGACGCCATTGCTGGCAGCGGGTGCCGTGAGCGGGCCATTGACGCGCGCGGTGGTGAAGTAGTTGCCGGTCGACGTGTAGTGGCCGTTACTGTGGAAGCTTGCCACATAGGTCGTGCCGGCGGTGATCGAAACGGGATTGCTGAAGGTGACCGTCTGCCAACCACTGCTGGTTTCGTTTGTGAACGTAGCGGTCGCCAGCAGCGTGCCGGTGCTGCTCCACAATGAACCTGCATGGGTGCCAGTGTCGCCGGCGCCCTTATAGTATTTGATGCCGTTGATGGTGCCGGCTGCAGAGGACGTGAACCGCACCCCGAGATTGACCTGGGTCGCGTCGGGATCCGAGAGAGCCGCCGGCGTGTCCGAACTCGAGAACAAGCTCACCGATGGCGTGGTCACTGTCAAATTGGCTGTTGCAGTCGCGGTGCCGCCGCGCCCATCGGAGATGCCATAGCTGAAGGATGCGGCGCCGGTGTAGCCGGTGGTCGGCGTGAAGGTGACGACATTGGTCTGGGCGTTGAAGCTGACGGTGCCGTTGATGGCGTCACTCACGCCCGTGATGGTCAGCGGATCACCATTCGGGTCAGTGTCGTTGGCAAGCAGGGCCGAAGCGGCGATGGTCAGAGCCGTATTCTGTGTGGCGATGTAGCCGCTGTCGTTGTTCGCTACCGGCGGCTGGTTGGGTGCCGCATTGACCGTCAGACTGACCGTTGCAGTGGCCGTGCCGCCCTGTCCGTCGGCGATCGCGTAGCTGAAGGACGCGGCGCCGGCGTAGCCGGTAGTCGGCGTGAAGGTGACGACGTTGGTCTGGCTGTTGAAGCTGACCGTGCCATTGACGGCGCCGCTTGCGCCCGTGATCGTCAGTGTACCGCCGTCCGGATCGGTGTCGTTGGCGAGCAGCGCAGCCGCCGCGATCGCCAGCGCGGTGTTCTGCGTGGTGGTGTAGCCGCTGTCGTTGTTGGCAACCGGCGGCTGGTTGCTGCCGCCGCCGCTCGGCGAAAACACGACATCGACCCAATAGTTTGCAGCACCATAGGTGCTGGTCGGGAAGATGCCGGTCGTGCTGGTTCCGCCATATGAATACACCCCGTTGCCGCCGGCGATCGTCGTGGTGGAGGGGGCAGTCAAGGGGCCGTTCGTGACGGCCGTGGTGAAGTAATTGTTGGTCGCCACATAGGCGCCGGTCGTGTGGTAGGAAGCAACGTAGGTGGTATTGGCGGCGATGGAAACCGCGGACGGCAGATTCACCGTCTGCCAGCCGGAGGCTGCCGTGTTGGTAAAGGTCGCGCTGGCAAGAAGGGTGCCTGTCGAGGTCCAGAGATCAACGACGTCGGCGCCAGTATCGCTGGCGCTGCGATAGAACTTCAGCGCCGTAATCTGACCGGCCACGGAGGAGGTGAACTTCACCCCGACCTCGAGCTGTTGCCCGTCATTAAGGCTGGTCTGCGCCGGTATATTTGACGCGCTGAACAGGCTAACCGGAACCGCTCCGGGTGGTGCCACCGTGAAGCTAACGTTCGCGGTAGCGGTTCCGCCGCGTCCGTCCGAAATCGTGTAGCTGAAGCTCGCCGGACCGGTATAGCCGGAATCGGGTGTGAACGTGATGGTGTTGTTCTGCGGATTGGGCTGGGTATTGAGGACGACGGTGCCGTTCGTCGGTGCGCTCACCCCGATGACGCTCAATGCATCGCCATCGGGATCGCTGTCGTTGGCGGTCAGGGACGCGGCCGCGATCGTCGCCGCCAAATTCTGTGCGATGGTCGGCCCAACATCGTTCGCGGCCACCGGTACGCCATTGGCGGTGGACGGATTGAACATGACGTCAACCCAGTAATTCTCCCCCGAAAACGTGTTTGTTGGGAACGCGCGGTTACTGCTGTAGGTATAGACGCCATTGCCGTTGGCGAAAGCGGTCAGTGGACCGCTCGTCACATTGCTCGTGAAGTAATCAGGGCTGACGGAGTAGTGGCCCACATTCGTGTGGTAGGAAGCGACATAAGTGGTGTTCGGCGTCAGTGTGATCGGGTTGGAGAAGGTCACGCTCTGCCAGCCGGATGCGGTTTCGTTTGTGAAGGTAGCGGTCGCCAGCAAGGTACCGGTGCTGGTCCAAAGTTCGCCTGTGTGGGTTCCCGTATCCTGGCTACCCTTGTAGAAGCGGATCCCGCTTACAGTACCGGCCACCGAGGTTTGAAACTTCACGCCTAGCTCGACAGCGCTTGCATCCGTGACGTTGACGATATCGGGGGTTGCCGAGCCTGAGAAAAGCGTAATGTAAGATGGAGCAGAGACGACTACGGTGCGACCTGCTGAAGGCGTTTCCAGATTGATGGAATCGTCGACCGCGCGGCTCTTAATCGTGTAGGTCCCGGCAACCTGCGGCGACCAGGTATAGGTCCAGTTCTCGTCGCCGATTGCATTATACCAGGTTACTCCACCGTCAGTCGAAACCTCTACGGCGCCGATCACGCCACCACCAAGGTCCGATGCCGTACCGGAAATTGTGACCACGCTTTGCGCGCTAAAGCTGGCTATCGGATTGATGGTGGAGGTTGGAGCAGTGGTATCGGTTGAGGCGGTCGTGGGGACCAGCCCCGACTGAAGCGTTCCCGGCTGGATGCCCATGTCGGCCAGAAGGTTGACCATCGCCTGTTGGACGCGCGGGTCGCTGGGAGTTGGTTGCAGGTCGTGATTGTCGCTCAGGCCCCACGACCAGTAGACGGTTCCGGCGCCGAAGACCAATGCGCCGCTCGGCGCGCGATAGAGGGTTAAATTATGTGTCGAGACGCCAGGTCCGACTGTGTTGCCATAGTCGAGTAGATAGGTACTGACCGGGAGCGTTGTTGAGGAGAGCCGGACCAGGCCGGCCGGATCGAACCCGTTGTCGGGCGCTTCATCCCACTCGTAGCCGAGATAGTTCTTCGTCAGCGTCGCTGTCTGCCCCTGCTGAAGATTGGCGACGGTGGTATTGCGCCAAAAGCGCAGGTTGGCGTCGTCGTAGGGAATTGTGATTGCCTGCAGGGCGTCGGGTTGGGTGACGCCGACGTCATCGACCTGGAACAACTGCCCGATCAAGGCATTTTCCGGAATACCTCCGCCGGTCGCTGGCGGGCTGAAGCGCGGATCACGAAACGTTCCAGTCCACTGGTCTGTCGGATCAATCGACGAATTTGCCCAGGTCTCTTTATAGGAGATCAATGTGCGGTAGGCCGTGCCGTCGCTACTTATGCTGTTGCCCCAGCGCGTGCGCCAATACATCTCGTTGCCGCTCCAGAACGACAAATTCACGCCGGCATCGCGGGCCGCCTGGACGTTGTCGCGTTGCTGCCCCGACCAGTATTCGTCGTGGCCAACGTCGAGATACATTTTGTGGTTAAGGAGCAAGCTGCCGTAACGGTCAGTATCGACGCCCGCCATGTAGGAGACATCGTAACCGTTCTGCTCTAGCCAGTAGATCGCTGAGTACTCAGCACCGAACAGATAGTCTTGCGGCCCGGAGGCCTGACCAATTCCGCCACGGGTGGCAATCGGACGGTTGTAACTCACCGCGTACGCGCGTCCTGCGCCTTGACCCGTTGCCGGACCGTTACCGCCATAGAAATTTGCTCCGCCCCAGCCATTATAGGCCTGCCACGTCGTATCCGAGGTTTGGAAGATGATGTCGCTGGTGCTGCTGTCATCCCTCACGATGAATGGGATATGATTTGCGCCTTCGACTCCGTCCTGGCGCACGAGCTTCGCAATGTAGACGCCGGACACTGCATCCGCCGGAACGTCCCAGGATGCGGAAACAGACCAATTGCCGGCATCGACGAGGCCGGTGGTCGCGTCGCGCAGCGGCGCAGGCTGGTTTTGCACGCCCGTATGCTGGATGGTGGTGACCAATCGAGCACCCATGCCGCCATAGTAGCCAAGGCGGTAGATCTCGATCCGGTAGTTTGATGAGTCCGTATTGATCTTGAAGTCAATTCTGTTGCCATTATCGACGCTGATGTCGGTAGCAAAACCTTCGATATTCGAGCTGCCGGCGCCATCGATATCCCACACACTTTGCGGGGTGCCCTGCTTCTGATTCTCGAGCACGATCGGGTTAGTAGATGTCGCGGCGGCCGTGACGAGGTTGGACGATTCCGTGGTGGCGGCTCGCGAAACCGTTGTGGTCGTAACCGAACCCGACAGAACTCCGCCTTGGCCGGTCCCAGGCCCCGGATCGGTCTGGCCTCCTACCAACGTCCAATCTTTGATTGGAGCAACATTCTGTAAAGACATCTCCGCGCTGACCGAGGCTCCCATGATCCCGGCCTGGCCGGTCAACAGGAAATCCGCCCCGCCTGATACTCGGCTATCATTCACTTGGCCGCTCAAACGCACATGCGCCGCGTTGGCCGCTATCTGGTCGAGCACCCGCGTAGGAGCCAGGAAGTAGCCGCAACCACAAATAGCGGCAGCCGCCGGAGGGGGCGCAGATGACCCAATGCTAGTTGGGGCCAACGCCGCCGAAGGGACCCTGCCTAGGAGCACAACGGGCTCTGACATTGCTGGCGTGGCTGCCGCAGTGGCTGGCGCTCGAACTTCCGCTGTCAACCCTGCGAAGCGTGCCTCGGCGATTTGAGTGAAAGGCGAGGCGGCGGCACCCAAGCCGATCATGCCCGGACCCTCCCACCATTTCCGCGCGGCGAGAAGCTGCTCGATATCAGTGTCCAAATCGGATGTGCGGGCATTTCCTCGCAGGAGAGTGCGCGGCCAAGTCTGCAGTCCGAGAGCAATACGGCCCAAACCGGAATCTACGTAGAAGGACCTCATGATATCCTCGCGCGAGAAAGGGGAATACGTATGAGAGGCTGCAGCCGTGATGACTGGGCGGATACAGGAGCGACAGCTTCAATGGACGGCCCACTCGTGGATCGCTGGACCGCGATGCTGCGCTGGGTAGTGACCTCAAGCGAGCACGCATGCTGGTTCGACAAGTCACAGCGTTCGATCTGCCGCTCGGCCATGGTCGCGTCGCTATCCGCAATAGTTGCTAAGACCATGGCCGCACCGGCAACGTTTAATTTCCATTGAATTTAAATGAAATATTAATTCTTTAAAGATATTTAATATCAAATTTTCTTCCGTGTCGAGCAGCAAAGTTTTGGTGGTGACCAAATGTCGATCCAAGCCGACCCAATCGGCAAATAGCTCTGGTTTTCCAGCAGATTGGTCCGGGAAGGACGTTTGGCCTGCTATAACCATTCTGATTGTTTTTTATTGAGGTGATCAACCTGAGATTTAATATGGGGTGGAGCTCGCCCCAATTTGCCTCTCCAGCGCGGAGGTTCCGACAACGCTCCGCAGACGCTTTGCCGAGGTCATTTTTGCGTCGGGTCTGCTCGCGACGGTTCCTTCCGCAATTAAGCAAGAGCCTTTCACTGGGAAAGGGGATGATGGTTGAGCAGGACCGCGTCCTGCGAGCCAAGTCCTGCGAGCCAAGTTGAATACCTTGCTGAGAAAATGGTCGCAGTGTGATCCCAAGCGCCCCCTCGAGACCGAGGCGACTAGACGGTGACAGTAGAGATTGCAGCCGTTCGCGGAGGCGATCTTCGTCAGGGCCTTACGAAAAGCTACGGCCGCCTTCAATCGGAAAGCCGAAAGATTGCCCGGATAACGCACGGCACCTGCCGATCACGAGAATACAAGATTTGGACCGGCATAAAATCCCGCTGCACCAATCCGAAGGTGCAGCGTTATCCGCGATATGGTGGCCGGGGCATAAAAATCAGTGAGCGGTGGCAGACTTCTTTCGAGGCGTTCCTGGCTGATGTTGGCCCATGCCCATCGCCGCTTCATGAGATCGATCGATAGCCCAACAATGACGGCCATTACGAGCCCGGCAACGTTCGCTGGGCTACGGAAGAAGAGCAGGCGTGGTCGAGGCGAGGTGACCATCACTACAGCCGACGGAACGCAGCAAACGAGGTGGTGAGATGATGGTGATCCGCAAAGACGCTTATGTGGGGATCATAGTCTGCGCGACTGTGATCGGGTTGTCGCTGGCGTGATCGCAGCGCAGTGGGGATGATCAGGATGGCGAAACCGAGCAGACTGCCACCGACCGGGAGCGCAAGTTTCAACTCCATTACGCCCGCGTCATGCTCGCGGAAGCGCGGCGGCGCCGCACGTTCCACGGCATGTATGCCAATCTGCTGCAGTGGGCCGCCGAGGCGCGAAAGCGGGCCGCATCGATTGATCCACGCGGCAACCAGCCGGGCCTGTTCAGATGAGGGGAAAAGCAATGCACGAGCACAAGATCATCACATTCCGCGGCTGGCTGGGCGAGGATGCGGCCGCCGAGCTCAACGAGCTCGGGCCGATGGCTGGCAGGTAGCAGCCACCGCATACGCCGTTCCGGAACTACCCAGCACCATGGTGACGCACGTCTATGTGCTGAAGCGGTCGATCGAGGCGGAGACTTCCCAAAACGTGGCCAATAATCCGGTCGGAAAAGGAGGTGAGGCGCCGAAGGGCAAGCGATGATGAGAAATGGCGCTAAGGCGCGAGCACCGTGCAAAGCCAGGACGTATTCCCTCGGGTGGTCTTCGCCTCATCTACTACGCTCATTTCCCGTTTTGCATCACGCAAAACAGCCATAGATCGACGCGACGTCGTATAAGTTGAGAGAATGATGCAGCCGTCGGATTTTAGGGTTTGGGCATAGCGTCCGAGCGAACCTATTGGGTCTCGCAAATAGTAAAGGGACTCGTTAAAAACGATGGCATCGAAGCGTCCGACTGGTTCATGGATATCAGCATTCGCCTGAGTGAAACTGGTGCGCTGGTCGTTGTGGAGCTGTAGTTTGCTTATTGCCACGTCGGAAATGTCGATACCAACATAGCGCTGATACCCGAGCCGCTTGAAGCGTTCGAACAATACGCCGTCTCCACAGCCGACGTCGAGGTATTCCCCACCGCGTCGATAAGCGTCCATGAACCCGATTAGGAGCCAATAGTTGGCCAGCTCCTTTTGCAGGTGAGACCAGCGTCCATCCCCATATTCAGCATCCCATCTTGCCTTCTCTTTCGGGCTGTCGCCGAATCCCTGCGCGATCTCCCACTCGCTGACTGCCCGCCCCAATAAATCGCCAAATGGCAATCTGGAAAGCCCGAAGGCGTAATATGCCGCCCGCGCGCGCCGCCATGCCTGATAATGAAGTGCAGAAAACATGCTCAGGCCCGCTCAAAGATTAAATCCGCTGACGGGTGCCTTTTTAGCTGTTTCGAGAGGAGGGCGCTAGATGGATCGCCCTCGGCGAGGAAGGCCGCATCGCCTTTTGCTGCACCCGCGGCGTTCACTTCGTCCTCGCGTACCGTCTGCAGCTCTGGAAACAGGAACGGCCTTCGCGGGACCGGGCCGCGATCGTCGAGAAGCTTGCGCAGCTCGCTGATGAAGGCGGCGTTGGGCTAACATCGCACGCCACTGCCATCGAGCGCGCATTGGCTGCGGTTGTCGCCGTCAACGAGGCGATCGATAAGATGGGCGCCACAGGAGAACTGAAGGCCTTCAACCGAGCCTTCAAGGACGCCCGGAACGTTGATCCCAGCATCCGCTATTTCGACTATTTGCATGCCCGTAAGGCGAGCATGCTCGAAGCCATGGCGAGGGAGGCGCATGCGTGAACGAACCTCGAAGCGCCGGTGGAAGGCACGCTTCCGGATGGGGAAATGGATCCCGCTGGAGGCCGTGTACAATCATCGGCTGGAGCGCCTCGTCGACGGTGCGGAGACGCGCTACGGGACGATGTTTAGGCGGTGCTTGCCTGTCACAGGACGGCGGTCGGCGCAGAACGCTTGGCGTGAGCGGGGGTAGGGGGCAGGCGAGGATTTGGCCCTCTTTCGTCCCCAAAAGGGGCACCTGCCGAGCTACGTTCCGAAGGTTGCGCACCCCTTCTCACGGGAAGCTTGGGCGGTAATTTAGCGGTATTTGTGCACACTGAAAAACCCCTCCTCCTCCTCCTCTGTGAGGGAGGTGCATCTACCGGTCACCATCAGTGCACCGGTGCAAATCAGCGCGATTTTGGCCGAGTGCTAAAATTATTTCGTTCATAATACGGTGCATCGACCCGGTGCATGACGGTGCATCTACGGTACACCGCTGCTGATTTCCTCTAACCTGCGAACCTCAGCATTTGTACTGAATTTGCTGCGGTTTTTGGTGATGCTCTCTGACGGTGCATTCGCGGAAACCGGCAACCAGCAATCGTGCACCGTTGACAGAACTTGAATTTCAGCGCTTTCCGTAAGGCGCGGACTTGCCAGAAGAGCATCTGGATGAGACCGGCCTTCAGGCCGTCCGGTCGAATAACCACCGCAGGCATCCATCCTTGTCCCGATCCAGACGCCATTCCATCCAGGGAGACCAGGACACACACCAGCTTCGCGATGCGTGTCTGCAGCCGAACGCATCGAACAACCGGCAACACACCCGAGACCGGGCGAAGCAAGCCCGGGTAGATGCTCAAGCGAGGCTGGACCGAGGGCCGGCCGAAGATCGGTGGCTGATCTGCCGGAAAAATTCGGACCGATCGCCTCGCAGGCAAGACGAACCTGTCATCCTCGCGATGGCTGGTGAAACTGTTCGAGATCACTGACGGTGGGGTCGCGACGGGACGCGCGCTCTCGCGTCGCCATTGCGGTGGAGGTGCCAGTTAAGCCGCCTATCTTCGCCGCGGGCGTCTCGCGCGCCGGCAAGCATTGAGCTCCAGCTAACGAAGGGACACGCCGATATTGTTGGTGTGATCAGGATAATGCCACGGTGGAAAAGGGTCGCTCAGATTGCGCCAGCTCTCCGGATCGAACCCAGAGTCCGAACGGGCAAGGCAGGCATCGAGCGAGGCTCGGATGTACACTTCGTCCATGTCTGAACCGATGAACACGAGTTCCTGGCGACGGTCGCCCCAAGTGCTATCCCACCTGCCGTTGAGATGTTCTTGAAATTGAGGATGGCTTGGCCAGCTCGGCTTCGGGACCGTCGCCCACCAAAAGCCCATGGGCTCGCACCGACGTTGTATCCCGGCAACGGAGAGAAGGCCCACCCAATTCGGACGCGTGGCAAGCCAGAAATGTCCCTTGGCGCGTATGACACCCGGCCAGGGCTCATTGAGAAAAGACAAGAGTCTGGCGGGATCGAAGGGACGTCTTTCCCTGTAAACGAAACTGGATATGCCGTACTCCTCTGTCTCCGGCACATGGGAATCGGGGCTGTATAGTTCCCTATACCAGAGCGGATGTGTCGCAGCCTTCGCTTCATCGAAAAGGCCGGTGTTAAGAATCGCCTCGAGAGGAACCTTGCCGAAGTCAGTCTCGACCTGACGTGCCTGGGGATTGAGTGCGGCAATTACCCTGCGAATTTCCGCACGCGTTGCCTCAGTCGCTTCTGACGCCTTGTTGATCACCACCACATCGGCAAACTCGATCTGGTCAACCAGAAGATCGACCAACGTTCGCTGGTCGTAGACATCGCGCAACTCACCACGGTCGCGCAGCAGATCGCGACTGCTATAGTTGGCGAGCAGGCTCAAGGCATCCACGACGGTGACCATCGTGTCGAGTCTCGCAACATCGGAAAGAGAGACACCGGCCTCGTCGCGAAACGAGAACGTTGCCGCAATCGGAAGGGGTTCAGCAATCCCAGTTCCTTCGATCAGTAGATAATCAAAGCGCCGTTGTTCAGCCAATCGCCTGACCTCCACCAGGAGGTCGTCGCGTAACGTGCAACATATGCAACCATTGCTGAGTTCCACGAGCGACTCGGTCGTGTGTGATAGATTGGCGCCACCGTTGCGGACCAGATTCGCGTCTATGTTCAACTGACTCATGTCATTGACGATGACCGCAACGCGCAGGCCTTCGCGATTCGTCAGTACGCGATTAAGTAATGTTGTTTTGCCTGCACCCAGAAATCCGCTGAGCACCGTTACTGGCAGCCGATCGGCCTTGCTCGGTCTGTCCTTCATTAAGTCTTCCTGGCTCAAGACCTGCGGACGGAACGGAATGGCGCGCAGGCATGCAATTCTACTGCGTTCGCAGTTCGCTCGCGATTAAATTTCGGCGTCAATCTAATATGGTTACATAGATTATGTAAAGTTAGCCAAGCTGCTCACCAATTAAATGATTGCGTTAAGCTGAATGAACACTCGCTTGCAGTGCATCCATTTGGCCGGCGAGCCGTTTCCGCAGAAAGATGTAGCGGCATGTCTGATAAATCGCGAACAGGCTGGATAAAGGTGGTCTCGAGATCGGTTACACAGAGCGCGATCGAGTACGGAGATAACAAATCAGGGCGCATTTATTGTGGGCCCCCGATAGCCGGCGCAAACTAGTTGCGGCATTTACCTGAGCCACATTGTTGAATGCGCGCAGAAAATGCCAACGGGTGAGTTGATCGTTCGCAGCCGTTTATTTCAGTTTAACTGTCTATGTACGTTTCCATGCATATGAGCGCAGCGCAAAGCAGAAAGGCGACGGTTGCCGTTGTCCCCTCCTATTCTTGCCAAGATTGCTAGTCAGCAGAGCAGACCAGTAAAGCAAAGGAGCATCGAGGACTGGCTGTGACCATCAAGAATATCGTGATCCCGTTGGAAGTTGAATATCTCCAGGCGGCTGCAAAGCAGCGCGGTGTCTCGCGTACGCGACTTGTGCGGGCTGTGATGGAGAAGGTCGTTAAGGATGAACTGGTCGCGGATATTCTGGGAGAAAACGAAGTGCCGGCCGAGCCGCTCCCAACTAGGTATCGACGCTTTCGAGATCGAGATACTTCATCGACATGAATCCGTGCACTGGGCTCAGAATCCGCCGCTGCGATCACCGCCTTCGACCGCCGTTAAGATGGAATGGACAATCCAGAGGCCACCTCGCGTGCATCTGGTGATATAGCTCGCAACGATGGTTTGCGTCCTTTATTGACGTTTTGGCGCGCGAGGTAATGCAGAGGGGAGTCCGAGGCAGCTTTCTCTCTGCTATCGCGGTCGAAGTCGAGCCGCAACGAAAGCCTGCAGCACCGATGAACAATTGATCCCGCAACGTTACTGGCCGCATGTTGTGATAAAATCTAAGCCCTGCGCAATTCTGGGCAAGAGCGACAAAGTGAGACCGCACATTGCGGGTTAGTTGGCGCGTTTGCTGGAATGATCCTCGGGCGTTCAATCGGCCGAAGATGATAGGCGGGGGCGATATCAATCAGGAGCAGAACAAGAGTTGCGTCGGACCGGCGGCAAACCGCGGTCAAACCACTGCTTGTCGCTTGATAAGCTTGAAGCCATTTGGCACTCTTCGGCGTGTGCGCTCCAGATCGGGGTTCTTATGAAAAAATCGTTCTTTGCAATTGCTGGCGCAGCCATTTCGCTCGTGGTCCTTTCAACCAGCAGCGCTTACAGCGGTCCTTATCCCTTCGGGGATGAGCCTTATCGGCTGGATTGGGGATATGATTCTGCGGTGGAATCCGGATGCTTGAAGTGGAATTGGCAGTTGCACCAGTGGAACGATCACTGTGCGCGCTATGTCCAGTCCAAAGCCTATATGCACCCCCGCGCTTCGCACGTCGTAGTCCGCACAAAGGGGTAGGGGCTGGCCTATTCGGCCCCGATTTTACGTGGAGTCAGTGCGTGATCAGGAGCGCTGGATCGTGCATGCGACCTGACTGTGCTTTCCGAAGTTGAGCAGCGCGTTCTCGCGGAAGCCGTCCAGCCATACTCCGCGCCCGGCATATCGGTAGCCGACGCCCATCGGGACCAGCCGAACGTGAATGCCCCCGCGGTTGCCCGTGTGCAGCGATGCGGTAACGACTTCACCGACGACGCTCGTTGCAATCGGGCAGAGCGGATACTGCCTGCCATTCTCGCAAGTGAAAACGAATTCGGAGCAATTACCTATTGAGCCGGGCCCAGCGGTTATCAAACCGAGGTCCGCTGCGCCGGCCGGATGCGCGCTTGCCCATGCGGTGAATCCCAATGAAGCTGTGATCAAAACGAATTTGCCCAATGCGGCGCGCATGGCTGCCCCCAAGTCAAAAAAGAGAATGCAGTCAACAGAGCAAGAATCAGCCGTACCGTCAAACTGATAATCCGTTGTGCACCGGCAGGACCGTGTCTTTGGCGGTGGTTTGCTGCTGGTCACCCTGGATCGAGCCCGGCCCTTGCGATTTCCCGTTGAGGACAATCTCCCGACGAATCCGCCATCAGGGTCGGTGCTGACCAATCAAATCGCGGCGATTAGATTTTTTGTCCTCCGCCTGCACTCATGACGTTCACGGTAATCTTCTGGATTTCCGTACGGCCGCCGGCATATTTGACCTCAATCGTCAACACGTCATTACCGAGGAAATCCGCGGGCGACTTGTAGAGCGCGACATAGGCCGGCACTTCCAGTGCCAGGCAGGCCTTGTAGTTGGTAGCCTTGACCTTCGCGTTCTTGACGACAACCTTGCCGGAGGCGGGCGGGCTGACCAGTCGAATCGTTGGCAGTGGCCCGGATGTGCAATCGGGTTGCACGTTGAGGTAGACCCCGATCCGGGTGTCCCTGTTCGGCACGCTTTTGACCGTTCGCTCGACCGTCCGGGACTGCTCCTGGGCCGAGGCGCAGCCTGCCAGGCCGGCGAAAAACAGGGCGCCGGTGAGCAATAAAACCTTCATCTGATGTCCTCGCTCGGCCGCGAATGTTGGTCAGTTCGAGGCAAGTCGCTCATTTCAAAGCCGTTTTCAAGGCGGCAGCCGTCGTTTCAAGTTTACCACAGCGAGGCAAAAAACGGAGGTTAACCAATTGATTTTGTTGACCGCGCCGGCTGGTTAACAATAGCTTAATACGTCAAAAGTTTGGAATATTTTTTGCAAACTTGAATTAAACGCATTTTTTGGCGGAGTACTTTGACTAATGAACGCGCAATTTCAGGTCGCTCAGCTTTCCGGTTCCACCCCCGCCAACAGTTCCGCACCTCCCCGAATTTTCAAGCTGACGAAGCCGATGGGCGACCAGGCGGTGGTCGTCAATCTCGGATACGACCAGAAGGTCAAGGTCGATTTTTCAGGGATCGCGAATGAGAAGATCACGCTCGTCCATGTCGGCGATAGGTTGATCATCCTGTTCGACAACAAGTCGACCGTGACAGTCGAGCCGTTTTTCGATTCAAGGCATGATGCCCTGAAGAACCTGACTATCGAAGTGGCGCCGGGGCGCGACGTTTCGGTCAGCGAATTCGCAAGCCTATTTCCGATCACCACGGACCAGTCGATTTTGCCGGCGGCCGGCGAGGGCGGCGGGAATGCCCAAGCCAGCGGCGCGAACTTCAGCAATAGCTCCGTCGATCCGCTGGCAACGGGCAATCCGCTCGACCTGCTCGGACAGGAGTCGCTCGGCACTTTCGCCCTTACTCCCGAAATTTTCAACGGCACTCCGAACGTCGCGCCCTCGGGCAGCTTCACGCTCGCGGGCGTCTTGACGGTTCATGACGAGACGCTCGGTGTACAACTCACCGCAGATGATCAAGCCAATCCACTCTTGCCGGCCGTCTTCCAGCAGGCCGGACTGATTGGGTGGGCGCAGAGCGCCGTGTCCGAAATCGCCGCGGCGAACGTCAACTTCGGCACCAATGGTCCCGGTACGGTGGCCTATGTGCTGACCACGTCGACCGGCGCCGCATTTGCCGGAGTCGATACCGGATTGAAAGCGACCGCAACCGGGAATGAGATATTCCTGTTCACGGAAGGAAATCTCATTGTTGCGCGTGAAGGGAACGGCACGACCCCCAACGCCGGCGGCGCAATCGCGTTTGCGCTCTATCTTGATCCCGTCTCCCTCAAGCTGAGCGTCGCGCAATACGAAGCCGTTCAGCACAGCAACACGCTCGATCCGAATGATCGGATCGAACTCGCGGACGTTGTTTTCGTTCAGCAAGTCGTTACCGATGCGCTCGGCGTGGTCGTCACGCACGTATCGACAGATTCCATCGGCGTCGCATTCGACGATGACGGTCCGGCCATTTCCGTATCGGTGGTCGAGCCGGTCGAAGGCTCTGCGCAGCTGGCGACTTTATCGCTCGACGAATCTATCGGCTTTGATCCCAACCCCGACGGCTTCCCGGGACCGCTTGATGATACCGGCTCGACGACGCCGGATCCGACCGGCACCGTCCCGATCGGCGAAGTGAAGACGGCCGTGGGCGGCGAAGAGCAGGGTCAGGGCGCTCTGCAGGCGTTGTTCAATGTGGTCAAGGATCCCGGAACGGACGGTGAGAAGTCGACCACCTATCAGTACAGCTTCTCGCTGACGGGGGGCCCCGGTCCGTCTGGTAGCGTCGCCAGCACACTGAAGGTGACCGATCCCAGCGGCCTGTACGGTGACGACACCATCTATCTGTTCAAGGTCAGCGACACCGAGATCGTGGGTCATGTCGGCAACGATCCCAATGGTCCGATCGCGATCCGCATCACGCTCGTCAACGCAGGCAGCCTGTCGGGCGGTCAACTCGTGATCGACCAATACATGGCAATCGACCATGGCCAGGACGGCAACAATTTCGATTCCAGCAAGGCCCTTACCCTGCTCAGCTCTAACCAAGGTGAAGGCGGGGTCGTATTCGCGAGCCTCGGCATCACGCTGACGGCAACCATCACTGACGTTGACAACGACACCGCAACGTCCTCGGCAACGATCCAGATCGCCGGCGGCGAAACGTCCAGCATCGTTTTCCAGGACGATGGTCCAGTGCTGATCGGCGAGGGTAGCGTGATCGGCACTGTCGACGAAGACGGGCTGGCAGTTCACAATGCCGACGCTGGACGCACGGGAGAGCTAGGGGGAACGGGTTCGGCCGTTGCTACCGGCTCGCTGGCCTCGCTGGTCGATTTCGGCACCGATGGACCTGCGGCGGCCGGATTCAAGGTGGCTGTTCAGAACACGCCAGTCGATTCCGGCCTGACGTCGCAGGGCGCTCATGTGCTGATCGTGTCCGATGGCACGACGCTGCATGGCTATGTCGAAACCGGCGTTGCCGGATCGGGCTTCTCTGACGGTGATCGCGAAGTCTTTACGCTAACGGTTGGAGCGAATGGCTCCTACACCTTCACGCTGAAGGACCAGATCGATCACCCGACGCTGAATAATTCTGACGGGGACAACGGCGAAAACATCCTCACCACATCGCTCGATCTTTCGGCCTTCATCGTTGCCACAGACGGTGACGGTGACCACATCAATCTGGACGAAGGAACGTTCAAGATCGAGATTCAGGACGATATCCCCGTCCTGACCGGCGCCTCGATTTCCCGCACGGTCGATGAGGACGATATCCTCACGCCGTGGTCGCAGGGGACCAGCCCGAATGACGGCAGTGCCGACGGCTCCACCACCGAGGATTCCACTGGCGCTGCGATCGTGTCGGGCACGCTGGCCGGCCTGGTTTCGGTCGGCGCCGACGAGACCGGCTCGTTCGGCTTTTCGTCCGACGCAATTGCGAAGCTGAGCGCGCTTGGATTGTACTCGAAGCAATCCGCCCAGGGCGATGGCGAGAACGGCAAGCTGCTGACCTATGCGATTTCAAACGGCCCGGTTGGCTCCCACGAAATCATCATCACGGGCAACGAACCAAGTCCGCATGGCAACCCGGTCTTCTCGCTGACGTTGAATACCGAGACTGGGGCGTACGAATTCCGCTTGTATGACGAATTGATTCATACGGAGGGCAGCGGCCAGAACAGTGATCTGCGCTCCGGCCCGCTTGACGATGGCGTCCAGCACTCGATTCCCAACATCGACCTCGGCTCCATCCTCACCTTCACCGACAAGGATGGCGATAGCATCTCCTTGACCGGCAAGTTCACGATCAACGTGACTGATGACGTTCCGCATGCCGATATCGATCTTGGTTGGGGTTCGGTCACGGTCGACGAAACGCCAGGCAACCAGGCGGACGATACGACGTCAAACAGCGTCAGGAATCTGTTCGCCGACCTCGAAGCAACTTTTGTCAATGGCGCGCGCCTTGTCGGCGATGATCCGGACGTGTCGGGCGACAGCAATGGCGGCAATTCGGGCAACGGCGCAATCGCCTACGCGCGGTCGGATTTCGCTGTTGTTATTGACGATTCTGTCATCGGCGCCGATTATCCGCCCTATCCGCACACGTTCACATTGAGCGTGGCAGGCGGCAACGGAACGGACTCCGGTCTGTTCGTGACCGACGGCGGCAAGATTGTGCTCTCCGTCAATGCCGACGGTCTGATCCTTGGCACGGTTTCTGACGCCAACAGCGCCTTCGACGGTAAGGTTGCGTTCGCGATTGCCATTGATTCCAACGGCAAGGTCAGCGTCGCTCAATATCTCTCGATCAAGCATGACGACCGCGGCGATTTCAACGAGAGCAACGACAACGGCCACAATTGGAACGACGCGCCGCCCGACGACCCGCTTACGGTCCAGCAAAATCTCGACGGCAAGATCATTGCTACGCTTGCCGTCACCGATTCCGACGGCGACAAGTCGTCCGACTCAGTCAATATCGGCAAGCTGATCACCTTCCTCGATGACGGTCCGTCGGTCGAAGTACATACCGCAAGCGGCTTCTCCGTCGTTCATGACGAGACGCCGGACGTTCAGTCATCCGACGACGATACGACGGTGCAGGCGGTCAGGGATTTGTTCGCCAATGTTCACCACAAGGGCTCGGATCCGCACCTTACGAACGCCCAAAAGGTCGATGGCGCGATCGGATTTGCGCAGAGTGAGGGCGCGGCGCTGACGGTTTCGACCAATTTCGGCGCCGATGGTCCGTCGACCTCCAATTCCAAGGTGTTCTCGCTCACTTTGAACGGTGGAAACGGCACTAATTCCGGTCTCGAAACCACCGATGGCAAGAACATCTATTTGTTCAAGGAAGGCGATCTGATCGTCGGCCGCTACGACGGGCCGGACTTCGGCTCTGGCGTGAGCAACAGCGGAAGCGACCCGGCGGCATTTGCGATCGCGATCGATCCGGTCACCGGCAAGGTTTCAGTAGTCCAGTACGTCTCGCTGGAACACAATAATACGGGCGACGCGGACGAGTATGTTGCGATCGCAAGCAATAAGGTTTTTGCCACGGTTACGGTCACCGATGGTGACGGCGACTCCGCGAGGGATTCGGCGGATATTTCCGGCAAGATCCGCTTTGAGGATGACGGCCCGACGGTCACCGAGGCCACGATCTCGGTTGCCGTGGATGAAGACGGATTGCCGACGCGCAATCTCGACGCAGACCGTGCTGGCGAGACCACCGGCACGGGATCGGCCGTTGCCAGGGGCACCGCAGGCGCGCTGAACGCGCTGGTCAATTTCGGTGCGGACGGTCCGGATTCGCCGGCATTCGAGCTCGCGGTTCAGAACAGCCCGGTCAACACCGGCCTGGATTCCAAGGGCGGCGACGTCTTCATCGTATCCGACGGCACGATGCTGCGCGGCTACGTCAACCAGGGCGGGACTTCGGGTTACCAGGTCGGCATCGATCGCGAGGTCTTCACGCTCACGGTCGGATCCAACGGTTCCTATATCTTCACGCTCAAGGACCAGATCGATCATCCGTCGCTGAATGGCGGCGGCGGTGACAACACCGAGAACCTGCTGACGACTGCGCTTGATCTGTCCAAGTACATCATCGCCACCGACGGCGATGGCGACACGGTCAAGCTGGCGACCGGTGCGTTTACGATCCAGATCCGGGACGATATTCCAATCCAGGTCAGTGGCGCGTCCGTTACTGCGACCGTTGAAGAAGACGACCTAACCAACGGTAACAGCGGCGGTAATTCGGTCGGCAATAACGAAGACGGGTCGAGCGGCAAGACGGTTGCTAACGGTTCGCTGACCTCGCTCTTCAAGGTGGGCGCGGACGAGAACGGATCGTTCGTTCTCGACAGCAGCGGCATCTCCGCCTTGCAGAACCAAAATCTAACGTCTCACAATACCGCGCTGAGCTACAGCATTTCGGGTGACACGCTGACCGCCAAGGCGGGCGGCATCACCGTGTTCATGCTGCAGATCCAGTCTAACGGCAACTACACGTTTACGTTGAAGGACCAGCTCGACCATGCCGCCGGCAATGGCGAGAACACCGTCAGCATCAATCTTTCGTCCGTCGTGCGCTTCGTCGATTACGACGGCGACGGCGTGACGCTTTCCAGCGGTTTCACCATCACCGTCCAGGACGATATCCCGGTTCAGACCGGCGCGTCGGTTTCCGGTGCGGTTCAGGAAGACGCGCTGACCGACGCCAATTCGAATCATCAGTCGATCGGCAATGCTGAAGGCGGCCAGACCACTGTTGCGACGGGGTCGCTGGCGACGCTCGTTTCGGTCGGCGCCGACGAGCAGGGAACCTTCTCGCTGATCGCCAACCCGAGCGGCCTGACGGCAGTGACGTCCAAGGGCGCTGCGGTGCTCTACAGCGTCTCGGGAACGGTGCTGACCGGTTATGTCGATAGCGATGGCACGGCCGGATTCTCCGGCGGCGACCGCGTGGTGTTCACGCTCGACGTCCAGCCGAACGGCAACTATTCGTTTACGCTGAAGGACCAGATCGATCATCTGCCGAACGCGCCGGCGAATGACGATAACCAGAAGCTGATCCTCGATTTCACGGGCGCGATCCAGTTCACCGATCAAGACGGCGATACAATTCGGCTCCAGGGGCCGACCACGACGACGAAGGTGACAACCGGGCTAACGCTGCAGCCGGGGCACTACGACACCTATACCGTGGGCGGCGTGACGTTCGACGGCCTGACCTTCACCGGCACGGCTGCGAACAGCTTCGTCAATACGGCTGGTGACAATGCAGCCTCGTTCAACGTCTCGGGGCAAGGCGTCGGGATCGGCAATAACCTAATCCAGGACAACCAGGGCTTCATTTTCGAGCGAGCCGGCACTGATGCGGTCAGCTTCACCATCAATGGCAGCGGCACCGGAACGATTTCCTGGGTTGCCTATCATGGCGGCGTACCGGTGTCCGGCAGCGCGGGCTCTGACAGCGGCACGCTGACGCTGCCCAGCGACGGAAGCGCGGTGACGATCGACCCGACCGGGACGTTCGACCATCTCGTCATCCGCTTCGATCTTGCGGACGGCGACAAGATCCGCGTCAACAATATCTCCTATACCTCCACCACAACGACCAGCGGCGGCGTGTTCACGATCGGAATCGAGGACGATATTCCGGTCGTCGGACCGAACGCGTCGGTGACCGTCGACGAGGACGATCTGGCCTCCGGCAATCACGACACCGCATCTGCAGGCGACAACGCCGCATCGGTGTCGCCGATGACCGGCACGTTGAACTTCTCGGTCGGCGCGGACGAGGCGGGTACCGTCAGCTTCGCGTCGCTGGACGGATTGGCGGTTGTCGATGCCGGCAACCATGCAATCACGGCGGGCAACCAGGCGCTTCAATACTTCTGGGATGCCGGCACCGACACCCTCTATGCGTCGACGCTGACCGATACGCCGTCGCATGCGTTCGCGACGGCCGCGTTCAAGATTCAGGTCAACCCGTCGACGGGCGCGTACAGCTTCTCGCTGCTTGGACAGGTCGATCATCCCGTCCATGATGATCCGAACGTCGGCGGTACGCAGACGGCCTATGAAGACAACATCAACATCAATCTGACCTACACCGTCACCGATCGCGACGGCGATGCCGTCAAGGGCACGCTCTCGGTTTCGATCGACGACGATATGCCGATCATCGGGCCTGTGGCGGCGGTGAACAATCTCGTCGTCAATGGCAGCTTCGAGCAAGGTCACGGTCTCGGCAATAACCAGTGGTCGATCTACCATAGCCTTGCCGGCTGGACCTCATCGGATATCGGCGTGGCCGGTCCCCATGGGGATGTGCCGTTCGAAGTGCAGACCGGCAATGCCGGCGGCGTGTTCGCACAGGACGGCAACGCGCTGATCGAGCTCGATTCCGATCTCAGCAGCGGGAATCTGTCCGGCGGCGACCACTACAACGACTCCGGCCACACCAACACGATCATTCAGCAGGTGATCGCCGGTACGCATGCCGGCGAGGCCTATGAACTGACGTTCTACTATTCGCCGCGTCCCAACGAGGGTAACGCCGACAGCGGTAGCCTGAACGTGTTGTGGAACGGGCAGGTGGTGAAATCGATCGACTCGACGGGCATGACGGCGGGTGTCTGGCAACTGATCACCGTCAGCGTGATCGGGACCGGTCCGGGCGATGTGCTCGGCTTCCAAGGGGCCGGGCAGGAGAATTCGCTCGGCGCCTATATCGACAATGTCAGCCTCGTTCCCGTGACCTTCGTCGACGAGGACGGTCTGACAGGGCCGCTCGCGTTCGGTAGCCACGACACTCAAGTGGGCGACAATTACGTTGCCAACACGGATGGCGACGCCAATGAGACGACGTCAACAGGCTACCTCAACATCAAGTGGGGTGCCGATAACCTCGATAGCGGCGTGGACATCAATTCGGGTTCGTTCGGCACGCTGACCCAGGATCATCCGGATGGTGTCGGCGATCGCAGCCTGACGTTCGCCAATGCGAGCGTCGGCGTGTCGGGCGTGTCCGCGCTCACCTCGATGGGCGAAGCGTTGGTCTTCTCGACCAATGGCGATGGCACCATCCTGACTGGCGTTGCCGGCGGACGCACCGTCATTGAAGTATCGTTGTCCGATGAAGGCGCTGGCGCATTCCGCGTCGTGCTGAAGGATCAACTCGACCACGCTACGGGCAACAACGAGAACGACATCCGCCTGACGTTCAACTATACCGCCACCGATTCCGACGGTGACGCTGTGAACGGCAGCTTCACGATCGGCGTCGATGACGACATGCCGTCGGCGAACGCGGACACCGATTCCGTTTCAACCGCCGTGCAGACCCTGAATTTCGATGACGTCGTGCTTGCTGAGAATGGCGAGACGCCGATTGCGTCGCCCTATCACGGCTTCAATTTTATTCAGGCGGGTGTTCACAATCCGCCGGGCTCAGGTCCTTACGCGACTTATGCGCCTCACTCCGGCAGCAACCTTGCCTTCGTCGGTGAAAAGAACGGCGTGGAGCAACCGGGCTATACCGGAACTGCGGGCGACCCAATCACCATCGCCCACACCGATAGCAGCAGGTTCACGGCGCTTGGAGCCTGGTTCTCGTCGAATGGCTCTGAGCCGATGACGATTACCTTTTCCGGTTATGTGAATGGCATTCTGGTCAGCAGCTTTTCGCAGGAGATCCATCAGGGCGCAGCCGGTGGGCCCACCTATGTGAATCTCTCCGCTCTGGGCAGCGTCGACAAGATTGTAGTCGACGGTCCCGGTTACTTCGGTTTCGATGATTTTTCATACGCCGACAATGCGACGGCTACTGGCAATGTCATCACCGGGGTAGGCACGACCAATTTCGGCGCAGATGTGCTTGGCGCAGACGGCGCGAAAGTTACGGGCGTCGTCGGTATCACCACCGTCACGACGCCGGACGGCTCGCAAAACTTCCAGGTCATCGGCCAGTACGGCACGCTCGTTCTCAACGAGAACGGCGACTACACCTATACCCGTTTCGACGGGTCGCCGGTTGTTGCGAACGACGTCTTTACGTATGCGCTGACCGACGGCGACGGGGATGTCTCGACCGCGACGTTGACGATCGGCATTTCCGATCACGGCGTCACGATTTCGGGCATCAACGACGAAGACGGCGATATCACCGTCTATGAAAACGATCTGCTGGCGAGCCGTGGCGTAGGCGAATCGGCCGGCTCGAGCCCGGACTCCGGAAACCTCTCGCAGAACGGAACATTTACTATTGCGGCGGCCGACGGGGTTAACAGCCTGATGATTGACGGTCACGCCATCGTCACGAACGGAGTTTTTACCGCTACTTCGTTTACGACAGCAACCGGGAATACGTTTGCAGTAACCGCGTTCAACGGCACCACCGTAAGCTACAGCTACACGCTTGTTGACAACGAGCAGCATGCTTCGCTGCAGGGTAACAACGGCCTGCCCGAAAACCTGAGCGTCGTAGCTACGGACAGCGACGGCGAAACTGCTACGTCGACGATCAAAATCAATATCGTCGACGACGTTCCGACGGCGGCCAATGACATCTGGGCAACGACCGTCACCGATGCGACGGTTTTGACCGGCCTGTTGGGTAACGACAGGTTCGGTGCCGATGGTGTCGATACGGATAATTCGCCGCTCATCGGCCAGGTTACCGTCACAAATGGCGCGCACGGCACCGTCGTGTACAACGACAACGGCACCTTCACCTATACACCGGACGCTGGCTATACGGGTGCTGACAGCTTCACCTACACGATCAGGGACGGCGACGGCGATACCTCAACGGCAACCGTGACGCTTAGCAGCGTCCAGACGAACTCGTTGCCGACCGCAGGAAACACCTCGGCTTCGCTGGACGACGAAGGTCTTCCGAACGGTATTGCGGGCAGTACCTTCGGCGACGATCTGTCCGGGCAGGCCATCAGCACCAGCGGCACCTTGCCGCACAACTACAACACGGACGGCAAGGCGACCTCGGATCCGATCAACTTCGCGCCGATGGACGGCACGCCGGGTCTGGTTGGTTCCGAGAGCGTTACGTATAGCTGGAACGCCACCAACAATACCCTGACCGCATCGTCCGCCGCGCGCGGCGCGATCTTCACGGTCGTCGTGGATGGCGGGTCGGACAATGGCAACGGTAACTATGTGTTTACGCTGCTCAAGCCTGTTCTCCATGATGCGGGCAACAACGAGAACGACGCGACCGTCAACCTGACCTACGAGGTCAAGGATGCCACGCTGCCCGCCGCCGACAAGGCCACCGGCACGCTGGCCATCACCATCGATGACGACATCCCGGTCGCTGCGCCGATCGTCAAGACCGTGACCGAGGGATCCTCGGACACCAACATCCTACTGATCCTCGATCGTTCCGGAAGTATGGGGTTCGCTTCCGGAGTATCGGGTTATGCGACGCGTCTCGACTTGCTCAAGGCGGCCGCCAAGGAGTTGCTCGACCAGTACGACGCCGCCGGCGACGTGAGGGTCCAGATCATCAAGTTCAACGACTCCGCGAACAAGCAGGGCAGCGTGTGGCTGTCGGTAGCGGATGCAAAGACCTACATCGATGGCCTGACGGCGGACGACGGCACTGATTACGACGAGGCCGCGGCGCTCGCGCCCGATGCGTTCGCTGATGCGGGCAAGCTGACAACATCAGGCGTGCGCAACGTCTCCTACTTCATCTCGGACGGGCAACCCGATCCAGTTGACGACCAGGTGTCCGGCTCCGAACTGACCAACTGGGTCAACTTCGTCAATGCTAACGACATCGTATCTTACGCAATCGGACTGGGCTCCTCGGCGCCCAGCACCTACCTCGATCCGCTGGCCTATGACGGCACGGGCTCCGGCACCGATACGGACGCCCTGATCGTCACCGACCTGAACCAGCTCCAGTCGACGTTGTCCGGTACGGTCAATCCGTCCGTTTCCGGCTCGGTGATCGACGGCAGCATTCCGACTTCGTTCGGCGCTGACGGCGGCTATGTGAAGTCGATCGAAATCGGCGGCAAGATCTACACCTACAACCCCGCGACCGACGCGATCACCACGTCGGGTTCGGGCTGGAACGCCGCCACTTTCAACGCCACCTCCAACAAGTTGACGATCACGTTCACCGGCAGCGCCGGCGAGAGCTTCGTCATCGATCTTGATGACGGCACTTATGTCTACACGCCGCCGACCACAGTCGCGGCAGACTTCAGCCGTCCCTTCACCTACACCTTGACGGACAATGACGGCGACACCGCAACTTCGACGCTGACGATCAACGTCGATAACGTGAACGGCGCGCCGGTTCTCGACGCATCGGATTCGCCGGTCATAGCGGCCGTCAATGAAGATGCGCCTGCGCCGTCCGGCGCAGTAGGCACGCTCGTGTCCGCACTGCTCGATACGGCCGGCGGCGGCTTCGACAACGTGACGGATGCAGATGGTCCCGGCCTCGGCATCGCCATTACCGCTACCAACAGCGCGAACGGCACCTGGTACTACTCGACCAACAATGGCGCCACATGGACTGCAGTAGGAACGGTCAGCAACGCCAATGCGCTGCTGCTCGAAGCCGACGCCAATACCCGGCTGTATTTTAAGCCGGCTGCTAATTTCAACGGCACGGTGACGGACGGCATCACATTCCGCGCGTGGGATGAGAGCACCGGGACCGCCGGCACGAAGGTGGACACCTCGACCAACGGCGGCAGCTCCGCGTTCTCGATCGCCACCGATACCGCATCGGTCAACGTCAATGCGGTGAACGACGCGCCGACGGCAACGATTACGCCGGCGCCCTACAGCGCAACCGAGCAGACGAACCTGAACCTCCACAACACCGGCATGTCGGTCGGCGACATCGACGCAGGCAACAATGTCATCTCCATGACGTTGTCGGTCGAAACCGGAACGCTGACCGTTGCGGCCGGCAACAGCGGTGTCAATAGTATCACCGGGAATGGGACTTCCTCTGTCACTGTTACCGGGACGCTCGCAGAGCTCAACAATCTGCTGGCCGGCACCGACACCAATGGCGGATGGTTCGGAAGTGGCGGTACGATCGTCTACAACGCCAATGTGGATGCGCCGCCGGCGAGTACGACGCTAACGCTGCTGGTCAATGACACCGGCGACACCGGCAGCGGTGGCTCGCTGACCGCTACCAAGACCGTGACGATCAACATCACCGCGGTGAACGATGCGCCGACTGCTGCCGCAGATACGGTCATTACCAATGTCGGCAACAATGCAGCCGTTGTGATCCCGGAATGGGCGCTGGTAGCCAACGATACCGATCTGGACAACGTACTGGATGTTACTGCGGTCAGCGCAGGCACCAGCGGTACGACCTCTCATGCGACCGGGACAGGCAACGGCGGTTCTGTAACGTTTACGGACGACGGAAGCAACTTGAACGGCGGGAACAACGGCTCGTTCACCTATAAGGCCACTGATGGATCTGCCACGGCGGCGGCTGTCACAGTGACGATCGACAACAGACCGACGAGCGCAACGACCCTGACCGGTGGTAACGCCAACGAAATTTTGATCGGTAGGTCTGGGGCTTCCAACGCGCTTAACGGCGATAACGGAAATGACGTTCTGATCGGTAACAATCTCGCCGATACACTTAACGGTGGCGACGGGCGCGACATCATGTTTGGTGGTGCCAGCGGGGATACGTTTAGCATCTTTAGTGGCGAATCTGCAGTTACGATCGGAGGCAGCGGAAACGGCGGAACGATTGCCGGCTACGATATTATCAAGGACTTCAATGTTTCTGCTGACAAGCTAACGCTCAACGGCACGCCTTTTGCCGCGTCAAGTACGGCGGGTACGAACGGATCCAACTCGGACCTGACGATCGGCGGAAATCAGGTAAGATCGCACGCCATTTCGAACGGCATTATCACGTTTGATGATGCGGACTCCTTCAGTAGCGCGCTCTCGCTTGATTCAATCCAGGATGTCGCTGCTGTAGTCGACTATCTCCGGCAAAACGATTTGGGCGGCGGCGGCGCTACGGTAGCCTTCACGGCCACGATCGACGGCGTCAACCACACCTATGTCTACGAACAGGTTGGCGGTAACCAGAGCGACAACAACGATATCCTGGTCGATCTGGAAAATGTTACCCTGACGAGTGGCGGGACCAGCCTCGCGACGTTGATCGGGAACGGGCGCGTCGATCCTATAGTTCTTGATCTCGGAGCTCACGGCATTTCGTTCAGCTCCATCAGCGACGGGGTCCAGTTCGACATCAATGGCGATGGTGCACAAGACCAGACTGCCTGGACCGCCGATGGCCAGGACGGCATTCTTGCGCTGGATCTCGACGGCTCCGGCAGGATCGAAAGCGGTAACGAGCTGTTCACGCCGAACTTCAGTGGCGGTCACTTCGCTGACGGCATTGCCGCGCTGGCGAGCCTCGATGGCAACAATGACGGCGTGGTCGACAGCAAGGATCAGGCATTCGGCGACCTCGTGGTCTGGCGCGACGCCAACCACAACGGCGTCAGCGAGGGCGGCGAACTGATCAATCTCAGCGACCTCGACATCAAGAGCATCGATCTTACGACGACGCCTGGCGCTCCCATCGACGGGCAGACGATTGCGGGGGTCGGCTCGTTTACGTACGCCGACGGTACCAACGGTACCTTCGTCGAGGTCGATCTCGATGCGTCGCTGGGGGCATCTGCTCCGGCCGATACGGCCCACCACGAGCTGCCGCATGGATTCGATCAGATCCTCGACTTCGGGCCGGGCCATGGCGAGCTGAGCTTTCCGCCGGGTGGTCTGGACTCCCAAGGCGAAGGCGAGCTGATGCATTTCACGACCGTCGATCAGCCGCTCACGCATGAGGCCTACGGCGATACCTCAGCGGCGGCTGCGAAGATGGCTCTTGCCGTCATTCAGGCCGGCGGGACGGTGGATGCGGCTCATCTGCAGCCGGGTCTCTGAGCTGACCCATCGAATAAAGCCCGCCGGATTCGTCTGGCGGGCTTTTTTCTTGACCTTTCGGGACGCCGATGGCGGCAGAGCGTATGCGTTACATCAGCAAGGGCAGGGTGTTCAGCCCGGATTCGCCGTCGGTCGACGCGCCGACACCAATCGTCTTGTCGCTGGTGGCTGCCGCGGGCGCCGCCTCGACCTCGCCGCCAACGAGCGGTCGCTTCGCATAGGGCGTGGCGAAGAGATGAACGCCCTGGTGATCGATAGCGAACAGAGGCGTGAAGCGGGAGGCTTCGGAATCCGCCATCAGCGTGGAGAATCGGTTGTCAAGCAACAGCCAGCGGCCGTCTAGGCGCGCAGCCAGTACAGCATGATCCTGGCGGACCATACGGTCACGGACCAGCACGAGCTGCAGGTCGTTGCGGGGGAATCCCGCAGCGCTCAGCACGACATACTTGGTGATCGCATAATCTTCGCAGTCACCTTTCGTCGAGGCGAACGTCGCAAGCGGCGTACTCCATCGATCCGGCTCGCCGTGCTGCGATAGATCGCTGACGTAGCGGACGGCCGCGTTGACGCCCCGGTTGGCCTCATCAAGCTTGTCGCGTCCCAACTTCGCCCCGACCGCGTCGACGAGCCGCAGGAATTGGGCGGCGTGCGCGGGACAATTGCCGGCGTCCGCCCGGCAATGATCGAGGATAGCCTGATCCTTCACCATGGCGGCTTCGACGCCGCGCCATTTGCGCCAGAGCAGGCCGTCGGGCGCGCGGAATGTGAACAATCCGAACGGTTCGGCACCAACCGCGGGTGCTTCCCGAAGCGCAGGCGGCGCATCCGTCGCCATGTTCGAAGGGGTGAGGGCGGCGAGGCGGACCGCATCGGTGATGCCCCGACCACGCTGACGATCATGCTTGGCAAGGACGGCATTGATGCTGAAGAATTTCGCCGGCGACGCCTGGTCGCCGCCCGGCGCGAGATCTGCTCCGGCCTCGTCCAGCGACATATCCTCGGCGGCCAATGCGCCGGATGCAGCGCCAACACAGAGCGCGAGAATAATCCCCGCGGCCAACGCGTGCGAGCGCGGGCTCCGCAGTTTTACGCGCGGCGTCATGACGTCCCCTTTGTCCAGGAGCGTCAGCCAACGTCTTTGCGTCGATCGGCCGCCCCAATCTGTTATCGGGACGGAAACTGCGGCCTTCGCCGCTTATGGTGAGTTAAGGGGAGGCAAGGATAGAGGGAATGTCGGAAAAGGCGGTCAATCGCCGGTTTTCCGGATGCTTCAAAATCACTTCAAAGTTGAACTGGTGAGAGTAACGTTCCGTTAAGCAACATCCTCACCGCTCGCGCATGGCCTCGTCCCGCAGGGTACGGGCCGGCTTGAGAAGGTAATCGAGCACGGATTTCTCGCCTGTCAGGATCTCGACCGTGGCGACCATGCCGGGAATGATCGGCAACGAGTTATCGGTCGTACCCAGATGGTTCTTATCGGTGCGAACCATTACGCGATAGAAGGTTTCCTGGCGCTCCGACCGGTCGGCCGCCTTATCATCGACGATAGTATCGGCGCTTATCCGCTCCACCTTGCCCTTTAGCGAGCCGTACACCGACGAGTCATAAGCCGAGAGCTTTACCACCGCGTCCTGATTGGGGCGGATGAAGGCGATATCCTGGGGCCGTATGCGGCCTTCCACCAGCAGCGTGTCATCCAACGGGATGATATCCATAACATTGGCGCCGGGCTGAACCACCGCACCGATCGTCGTCACGTTCAATTTATTAACGATGCCATGCACCGGGGCCTTCAGGTCAGTGCGGCGCACGCGATCCTGAGCGGATTTGATGTTTTCATCCAGAACCGCGAGATCTCCCTTTGATTTGGCCAGATCTTCGTCTGCCTGCGATCGAAAGGACGCAAGGGTATTGGCGATCTTCGATTGTGCCTCGGCGAGCTGCCCGCGCATTTCGGTGGCCTGGCGGTCGAGCCGCAGCATCTCGATCTCGGGTACCACCTTCTGCTCATAGAGCTTGCGGGTGAGTTCGAGTTCGCGTTCCAGAAGCTTGAGCGTGCCCGTCAGTCTGGTTACCTGTTGCTTTAGGACGTCCACATCCTGCGCCAACTTTTGTCCCCGCATCTTGAAGACGCTGGTCTCGGTAGCGACTGCCGCGGGAACCACTTGGTCGAGTTGTTCGGGGAACATAATCTCGCTTCGTCCGCGCGCCTCTGCCTCTAGTCGAGCAACGCGCGCCGCCATCGCACCGCGTCGTTCCCTGATCTCACCAAACTCGGACGCGAACTTGGTGTCGTCGATTCGCATCAGCGATTGGCCCTGATTAACGATGGCGCCTTCCTGAACGAGGATGTCACCGACGATACCGCCTTCAAGGGTCTGGACGACCTGGGTCTGGCGGGAAGGCACGACGCGGCCATTGCCCCGTTTAACTTCATCGAGGACCGCGAAATGCGCCCAGACCAGAAACGTCACGAGCAGGGCGAGGAAAGCCTGCAAGAGCATGCGCGAGGTTCGCGGTGTGCGCATTGCCGCTGCCGCACGGATGTCATTGGCGAAGGCAAAATCAGATGCCGGCATTGGGATTTTGCACCAGGGCTGCGCGAGGCGCGACAGTGGGTTGAGCCACGGTTTCGGGCGGAGCTGCCGCAGGCTTGCCTTGCAGCAGAGCGAGGACCTTGTCCCGTGGTCCGTCTGCAACCAGCCGACCATTGTCAAACAGCAGCAGACGATCGACCATTCCGAGAAGCGAAAGGCGATGGGTGGAGATGATGATGGTCATCTGTTCTCCGCGCATGCCCTTGAGCCGTTCCAGGAATTCAGTTTCGCTGCGCACGTCAAAATGCGCGGTGGGCTCGTCCAGGAACAGCACGCGAGGCTTCCTGATGAGCACGCGCGCCAGCCCGATCGCCTGTTTCTGCCCACCCGAAAGACTGCGGCCACCTTCGGCGATGGGCATGTCGTATCCCATGGGATGGTTGGCGATAAAGCTCTCGACGCCGGACAGACGTGCCGCAGCAAGCACCTCTTCGTCCGTCGCCTCGGGCTTGCCCAGCGCAATGTTGTCGCGCAGCTTCCCGAAGAAGAGGTCGGTGTCCTGCATCGCAAATCCGATGCCGGCGCGCAGGTCCGACGGATCATATTGCCGGGAGTCGACGCCGTCGACGAGGATGCGTCCTTCTTCCGCCTCGTAGAGACCGAGCAGGAGACGTCCGACCGTTGTCTTGCCGGAGCCGACACGGCCGATAATTCCAATTCGCTCGCCGGCCTCGATCTTGAAGGAAACCTTGTCGAGCGCTTTGCCGGGCGCGTTCGGATACGAGAAGCTGACGTTTTCGAAGCTGATGCGGCCCTGCTCAATTTTGCGGGCGACATAGGCGCGTTGCGGAGACCGCTCGCGTTCCAGCGACATGATACGGTCGATCGACTTGAGCGCAGACAATGTCTGGGTGCCGCGTGTAATGACGGACGCGATCCCGGCAATCGGCGCCAAAACCCTGCCAGCCAGCATATTGGCAGCAACGAGGGCGCCAACGCTGAGCTTGCCGTCAAGAATGAGAAACACGCCGATGATGAGCAGGAGGAGGCTGGTAAGCTGTTGCGCCGCATTCGCGCTCGTCAATGTCAGCGACGACCAGAAATGGACGTCTTCTCCCGACCGCGCGGTTGCTGCGACCGACCGCTCCCAGGCCGTTTGCATCCGGGCCTCGGCGCCTGTTGCACGGACCGTTTCCATCCCCGCGAGGGATTCCACCAGCACGCCATGGCGTGCAGCGGACTCGGCCTGCATTCGTTTTATGGCGCGGTCGAGCGGACGCTGCATCGTAAATCCGAGCGCGAGCATGATGGGCAGCATCACGAGCGGAATCCACGCCAGCGGACCGGCAATCGTGAACAGGATGGCGATGAAGAGCACGGCGAAAATGAGGTCCGTCGCAGAGACCACGCTGCCGGACGTGAAGAACTCGCGAACCGAATCGAAGTCACGAAGCTGATTGGCGATGATGCCGACTGAGGTCGGACGCTGCGCCATCTTCACCGCCATCACGTGTTCGAAGATGTTGGCGGCGAGAACGACGTCTGCGGTCTTCCCGGTCATGTCGATGATGCGGCTCCGCACAGTGCGCAGCACGAAGTCGAAAACGATGGCCAGACCCATTCCGATCGCCAGCGCGACCAGAGAGGGGAGCGCGCCGTTCGGAATGACCCGATCGTACACGCTCATGGTGAATAGCGGCGTCGCCAGCGCGAGCATGTTGATCAGGAAGGCTGCGAGAGCAACGTGCCCGTAACTGCGCCAATGCACTTTGACGACCGACCAGAACCAGTGGTTCCGGGGAAGATCTCCCGCGGCAACGGCTCGCGCATTGGCTTCGGTCGCGGCTCTCACCAGGAAGGTGTAGCCTGTGTAATCCGCATTGAGCGCTTTGATGCTCTGAACCTGCGGCGCGGCAGGCTGGTTCGTCGGGTCTAGGATCTTGGCGCTTTGGCTAGCCTGATCGATTCCCAGAAGGATCAGCGCCTTGCCGGTCTTCATGATCAGGACCGCAGGGAGAACGATGGCGGGGATGTCGAGGATGTCCCGCTTGACCGCCTCGGTTTCCAGTCCGGCGCGCCTGGCGGCACGGTCATAGAGAGCGACCGACAGCCGTCCATCAAGGATGGGCAGCCCGCCCAGTAACGCCTCGCGACTTACCGCTCGGCCATGATGGGCAGCCAGATAGGTCAGGGACGCTGCGAGGGGGTCCTGACGTGGCGGATGGACGTCGGCGGCGCTAATGACCCCGTCCGCTTCGTCTTTGGCCAGCCGAGCTTGCGCCTGTTTGGAGGTCCGCGAGAACAACCTAGTGCCTCTGATCATCAGTAAAGTAAATAGGACCCGCGCAACCGACGCGGCTAATAAGCCATCAGAATATAATAAAGCGCCGTCCGAAGCATGGGCTGGATTCGGCTATTCTTTCAGACAGTTAATTAGCAGACACTTCCGGCGTCATTAACCGCACATTATATTAACGCTCACCTCAGATAACTGTCGTTTACTTCTTCTCGGAGGGGAAGGCCGACAACAGCCAATACGGCCTGCCCTCATACGCCGAAGCATACGACATCGATAGCTGCGCCGTCGGGTCGACGTGAGCGACGACCGCCTGGCTTGGGCTACGGCCATGCTTCTGGGCGAACCATTCCGGCGCTCCGAGCATCCTTGCTGCGACAGCCCCACGCGGCCAGCGATCGGTAAAGCCTGCCCGTGGTTCCGCGGCAGCAAAGGCCAAGGGAGCTGCGGAAGCGTCGATGGCCGCATTTGCAACACGCAGCGGCTCCGATCCGGTTTGCGGCAAGGTCACGCGTGGCGTCGGAAACTTGTAGACGGGCAGGCCAAGCGGCGCCAGATCGATCGGCGCAGCATCCACGGGAGGAGGAGCCTTGAGATATTCAAGCAGCGTCCCCATCGCCGCCAGCATCTGATAGTCGGCGAAGACAATGACGCCACGCGAAGAGGTCAGCGAGACCGCCGCGTTGAAATACTGGTTCTGCGCATTGAGCAGATCGATCAACGACCGTTGACCGAGTTCATATTCCTTATCATAGGCCGCGATGGCTTTCCGGTCCGCCTGCAATTGACGCGTCAAGGCCGCAACGCGTGTTGCAGTAACCGTCCGCGCAGCCCAAGCCTTGTCGATGGACTCCAGCGCGTCCCGCTGCAACCGCGCGTGACGCATGGTCGCTTCGGTGTGACGCTCGGCCATCTCGGTGCGGCGCCACGCATCCTGGCCGCCGCGGAAGACGTCCCAGGACATCACGACCTTGCCGCTATAGTCGTCGTGAGTAACGCCGAGATACGGATAGGTATTGTCGAGGTGGGTCGCCCGGCCCTCGAGCGAGACGTTTGGCACGAAAGCGCCGTCCGTGACCCGGAAAGCGTGTTTGGCCGCGTCCACATCTGCCTGCGCAGCCCTGATGGTCGGATTGAAGCGAACCGCGATCGCCAGCGCTTCATCCCTGGTAGCCGGCAACCCCGCCAGCGGGGCCGGGAAGCGCAGATTATACGCCTCCAGTCCCACGACCTTGCGGTACTTGGCCCGGGCCTCCTCCAGATTCCTTCGAAACTCCGCGAGCGTCGCCCTCGCGTTTTCCACGCGCTCCCGCGCCTGTTCCAAGTCGCCTTCGCCGGCCCGACCGCCCGAGAAGCGGGATTGCACGTTGGCGAATATCCGCTCGTGGTTGGCAACGTTTTGCTGCCCGAGATCAACCAGCCTCATATACCGGACGACATCAACATAGGCTTCCGCTGCATCCAGCGCGATCAGTTCTGTCCGTTCCCGGACCCGGAAGGCGGCCGCGTTAACCCTGGCCGTTTGCCGCCAGATGTCATGAATGGAAGCAAATCCATCGAACAGTACCTGTCGTACGACAACCGACCCTTGGGTTCCATTTCGCCAAGTGCCAGTTCCGGGTGCGGGAACCGGCAGCGCCGAACCGCTCACCACCGCAGCGCTCTGGTCGAATTTTTCAGGACCGTACCGGGCCTCCACGCGAACCTGTGGCAGCAATGTGCTCTGCGTCTGGCGGAGTTCTGACTCTGTTGCGCGCCGATTTGCAGATGCCTCGCCGACGCCCGGATTCGTGAGAGTGGCCTGCTTCAATGCATCATTAATGGAAAAGGGTTCCGCAGCCACAGGCGCGGCTGTCGCCAAAAGCACGCTGGCGACCGCACAAAACGACGATTTCATCTGCCCCCGTCCCCACCCAATTTGAAAAAACTTGATGTTAAACGCTTCAATAATTGCGCTAAATCGGGCACAAGCTAGCAAACGGAACCGGATTCCCCTATGACATTTCAGCCACACGTTTGCCCAACTTAAGGCATCCTTGAATAACTGTGAGTTCCGGTTAATTAGTAGCATAATACCGACGGGCCGATGGGATCGGCGGCAACGGCTCGCAGGCATCTAGCGAAACGGCCCCAGTTTCTGGAAAGAAACTGGGGCCGCCTTCTTCCGGGTTGGGCTTGGGGGCTGGTCCCCGGAAGCCATGCTAGCTCAAAGAGCGGGCTAATAGGCGGTTGATGACCGCGCAGCTTCGTTAGCGGTATTGGTCATCCTTGCCGTTTGGGCTGTTGTCACCACCACCATTGCCGTAGCCGTTGTTACCCTTCCGCAGGCCGTTGCCCGAACCCGCGATTGCGTCGGATGTCAAGGAAGTAGACAGCAACAAGGTAATCGCTGGAGGAGTTACGGCTGAAAACCTGCCTGCCGAAATGAGAAAGTTCCGCCGGTCGTTGAACTCTTCTTGCGCGCGGGTATCCATGACGGCCTCCCACCGGTTATTTTGGACGGGCCTCCCACCGGTTATTTTGGCAAGGATTATCTCATTTAAATTCCGGCCGAGTAGCAATATTTAATTCGTTTTAATCACCATCTGTTGACACGACCCTGCGCCGTTGTCGTGTACGTGCGCCGCGCTGAATTTTTGAAGGCGCCTTCAGAGATACCAGGCCAAGACGGCCCTGAGCAGGGCGTTTTCGATCACGGGAAGAACGACGATCTGGTTCATGCCCGCTGCGCGAGCCGTCTGCGCTGCGATGGAGTCATCGACCTTCAGATGCTCGTTGATGGCGGGCATGCCCGTCGCCCAGGCGCCGCCGATACTGCCTTCGCCTTTACGTATCGCTTTTGCGGTGTAGAGTGAGGCCAGATCGGCATTCCTGCTGCAATCGCCAGACTGAAACACCAGTTCCGTTCGCGCCGGGTTCGGCACCCAGATCTCGAAACGCCTGGCGATCGGCGTTGCCTGCGCAGACAGGAAGGTCATGACCCAGGTCTGGTCCGGCGGCGTCGTGTAGGGAATGCCGACACCGCAATTGATTCCGATTTCGCTCGCTTCCTCCCAGCGAAGGAAACTCCTGGCATTGTGCAGGTCCTTGATAATGAGCGGCATGCCCGCCTTCCACGCACGGCCGGGCAGGCCAAACCCGCGCGGGAACTTTGTATGCCGTGAATTCAACTCGAACATGTCGGCGGTACCGTAATAGCCGTCGACCAGTCCCATTTCGTGGGACTTCTCGGGATCGTTGTGCCAGAGCTCGATCGCGCCGACGTGCTTTTCGTCGTCGCCGCAAAGCAGCACCATCACGGCCATCAGGAATTCGCCGGCAAAAACCGGCAGCGCCACGCCGCAGCTCAATCCGGCTTCGATCGCCTCATCCGTGCGCTTGAAATAGGAGTTTGCAAATTTCGTGAGGATGACGGGACGGCGGCAAGCCCAGGCCTTGCCGGGCAGCCCTTCGTCATAGGCAAACAGCGCGTTCTCGCTGACAGCCTTGAACTCCAAATATTCGTCGCTGCAAAGGCAGCCGCCGAATTCCAGGCGCGTGCGGGTTCGGTCGGGCACCCACAATTCAACGACGCGAATGAATGTCTTCATCGGACGCACCTGTCGCTACGCCTGACGTCAGCATCGGCGATCTGACGACGATATGTGCGATCAAATTACAGGCAGGCGCCGCCCAAAGTTCGTGCGGGGTCTCGGTCCTTGTCTGCGATCTCACGTCCGGTGACGATTGCCGAGCGCCGTCGCGATCGATTGTGGATTCCGGATGCGCTCGATCAGCATGTCGATGCGATCGCCGCCCCAGAACAATTCGCCATTGAAGACCATGGTCGGCACGCCGAACACACCGAGCGCTTCCGCCTCATTGATGATGCGGTCGTGCTCTGCCCGCGCGGGGCCGTGGACGTAAGCTTCGAATTCTTCTGACGACCCGCCGAGCGAGGCGATCACGCTGGAGATCTCGGAGAGCTCGTCGATCTCGAGATCATGACTCCAGAACCGGCGGAAAACCGTGTCATGATAGGAGCGGAACAGGCCGTGGCGCTGCGCGAACAGCATGCCGGCGCTGGCATAGAAGGCATCGTAGATGCGCCGCGGACCCTTCATGATGAGGCCCTGTGCATTGGCGTAGCGGCGCGCGTCCATATAGGCGTAGCGCACCTTGCGCCAAAAATGCGGCGTGCGCTCCTCCACCGTGCCCATGAATTCCGGGATGCGCAGCGTGTAGGGCAGCCATTCGAGTTCGACGCCGTAGATCTCCTCGAGCTCGAACAGCCGCTTGTTGGCGACGAACGCGTAGGGGCTCTTGTAGTCGGTGTAGACGCGGACGCGCGGCCTATCCATGGCGTTTCCCCGTTCCATCGGATCAGTATCTCCGATCCGAGTAGAGCACGGAACCATGCGACGCGGTTTTGACATTCCACATGAATGGGCCCCGCCAAAACGAATGGGCCCCGGTGCATAAGAGCATCGCGGGGCCCTACATCTTCGTTATAGGCGAAGGATTTCTGGTAGACACCAGTATGTTCTCAGGATCCGGCTTGCGCGTGGCCTTTGCGCTCCAGTCCTGCGGATAGGTTTGGATTGTTGAAGGTGCAATGAGGCTGGCAGCTGCTTATGACCTCAACCGCACCTGGACCTTGCGCTGAGCAAGGTCACCGGGCTGATCCGGTGGCGTCATGCTCCTCTCCAAGAGTTGGCCAACGGACGATGCGTCCGCTTCCGCTGCGTGTCGTCTCGATCATCTAACCGAGCCGCCAATGCCTGCGGAGCGGGGAGCCCAATGCTCCGCAACTCCTACAGGTGCAGTCGTGCTAAATGCTGCGGCAGATGAAGGCAGGTGTCAAGTAAACACATCTGTCGGGTTCCCGCGCGCATGTATGTCAGGCCTTCATGTGGCGGTAATCCTGTAAATCAGGATCGTGGGTCATCGACCAGTAGTCCACGAAA
The DNA here is from genome assembly GCF_001693485.1 of Bradyrhizobium sp. LMTR 3. Lineage (GTDB taxonomy): Bacteria > Pseudomonadota > Alphaproteobacteria > Rhizobiales > Xanthobacteraceae > Bradyrhizobium. Next base: position 137,834 of record NZ_MAXC01000005.1, on the reverse strand, counting down.
CGCCATGGCATCGCCGAAAAAACTCTACCTTGCTTGTTGCGGTAATAGGTCGTCATCCCGGGATGCGTCCAGATCAGTTGTGCGTGCTCGGCATCCACCTTCTCGATGTATCGATCGTGCGCCTCGGGGCGAACATCGATCGCAGCGATACCTTGCTCGATCATTTCGACGAGGCAAGCCGAGATGTAGCGGCTCTGGCACTCCGACTGGAAGATCACGCTGCCGCCATGTGCGGGACCTGAATTGGGGCCGAGCATCACGAAAAGATTTGGAAAGTTCGGCACCGTGAGCCCGAGATAGGCGGTTGGGTTGTCGTTGGCCCAGGCCGCCTTCAGATTTTTTCCATCGCGCCCCGTGATGTTGAGGCGAGCCGCCATCTCCGTGACCTTGAATCCGGTGGAAATGACGATGATGTCTGCGGGCCGCAACTTGCCGTCGGAGGCGACGATGCCGTCGCGCGCGAAATGGTCGATCCTGTCGGTGACCAGTTCGACATTCGGCTTCGTCAGCGTCTTGAACCAGTTGTTGTCAAGCAGGATGCGCTTGCCATAAGGCGGATAGGTCGGCACGCATTTCTCGATCAGATCGGGGCGATCCTTCAACTCCGAGAGAATGAAATTGGTAAGCTCCTCGCGATGCCGGTCGTTACCTTTGTTGACGGCACGCTCGGGATGCGGCCAGTCGGGGTCCTTGCGCAGGAACGGCAGCAGGCCGTCGCCATATCGCCAGAACATATTGAAGCGATACCACTGCACATAAAACGGCAGGTGCACGAGCAGCCATTGCGCGCCCTCGGCGATGGGATCGGAATAGCCCGCCACCGGGCGTGCCCATTGCGCGGTACGCTGATAAACGGTGACCGACGCCACACGGTCGGCGATCGACGGCACCAGTTGCATGGCGGTAGCGCCGGTGCCGATGACGGCGACGCGCTTGCCGTCGAGCTTGATGTTGTCGGACCACAGGGCGGAGTGCAGCATCACGCCCTTGAAATATTCCTCGCCCTTGAAGTGCGCTGGGTGGGGGTCGTTGAGCTGACCGATCGCACTGACCAGCGTGTTCGATTCAAATATCTCTTCGCCATTGGCGGTCTTCAACGTCGATATCCAGCGTCGCTTGCTCTCGTCCCAGCGCGACGACGTCAGCTCCGTATTGAGCCGGAGATGCTTTCGGATGTCGTATTCCAGCGCCACCTTCTTCAGGTAATCGAGCAATTCCTGGCGCTGGGCGAAATAGCGCGTCCACGGATTACGCGGGCCGAATGAGAACGAGTACGAATGGTTGGGCGTGTCGACGCCACACCCGGGATAGCGATTGACATACCAGGTGCCGCCGAGTTCGTCGTTCTTCTCGACAATGGTGTAGGGGATGCCGAGCCGGCCAAGGGCGACGCCGAGCGCGATGGCGCAGACACCGGCGCCGACGATCAGCACGTGCTGCTGCGCCAGCTTTTCGTCCGATGGCGGTTTGGTCCAGCGCGCCTCCCGGGGAATGAAGCCCATTTCCTCGCGCATCAGCGACGCATATTCAGGTGCCACGTCTTCGCCCAGCGTCGCCCGCATCATCTTCAGCATCAATTCATTGCCGGGATCGGTGAAGACGGGCTTCGGTTCACCGTTTGCGAACAGCTTCAAGACGGCCGCGCGGATCTCGCCCTGGATTTCCGGGGGCATGCCGGCCTGCGGATCCGGAATCAGGCGGACGTCGCGCTTGGGCCTGTAAGGCGGTTCCAGCCAGCGCTCATCGCCGGTCATGTGCACCAGCACCATCAGCAGGACACGGATATCGCCCTCGGCGATGGCCGATGACAGATCGAGTTTCTTGCGCGGCAGCTCGATATTCATGCTGGTGTCCTCGTTTTACGCGCCCGGTGCTTTCGGCAAGCCGCCATAGGCGGCCCAAGTGGTGCCGGCGATATAGCCGGCATCGACGGGAAGGTTGATTCCGGTGACGCCGCTGCTCATTGGTGAAAGCAGCCAGGCGATGGCCTGCGCGACTTCGATCGGCTCGACCAGCCGGTTCATCGCGGTCGGACTTTCGAGCCACTTTTTGTTCAGCGCGCCCGAAGCGATGCCGGCTTCCAGCGCCGCGGTGCGCGTGAAGCCGGGCGAGACCGCGTTGACGCGGACGCCGCTGCGTCCCCATTCGGCCGCCAGCGTCTGCGTGATCTGGATGACACCGGCCTTCGCCGCGGTATAGGCGTGGATCGGGCCTGAGGTCATGCCGGCAACGGAGGCGACATTGACGATCGCGCCGCGCCGGCGCTCGGCCATCTTCACGCCGACGCTTCGGGCCACCAGAAACGTGCCGCGCAGATCGATATTGACCTCGCGGTCCCATTGTTCCATCCGCACGCGTTCGATTTTGTGCATCTTGCCGAACACGCCGGCGGCGTTGACCAGCCCTGTGATCGGGCCATGCGCGGCCTCGATATCGGCGATGCCGCTGACAACAGCACTTTCGCTCGCGACATCGAAGGGCATCGGCCACAGGATGGTTTGCGTGTCCGCGAGCGGTTCGGGCGCAATATCGACAATAACGACCTTCTGGCCCTGTCCGGCGAGAAGCATCGCGGTGGCGGCGCCAATGCCGCGGCAGCCGCCGGTGACGAGAACGATGCCTTCAGCGGTCATGGCTGTTGCCCTTATCCGGTGTGAACAGCCCACGCGTGACCAGCTTTCGATAGGCGGAGATGACATGGTCGGGCGCGGCCGTTACCGCGCCGTCGGAGTATGAGTATCGCCGGCTCAGGTAGCCGCGCGCGCCCATGAACATGTGAACGATGGCTTCGAACTCCTCGTCGCTGAAATCAACGATGGCGCCGGCCGTGCGGGCGCGCTTGAGAATGCGCACATAGGCGGTCGCGATATTATCGAGATGCTTCTGGTAGCCGACCGGTGCGAAATACTCGGCCTCGTTGAGGATGCGCAAAAATTCCGGCACCTCGCGGATGAAATCGAAGAAGGCGCTGAAGCGCTCGATCTCCTGCCTCGCGGCATCTGCGGTCCCGGTGCGCTCGCGGATGAAGTGAACCATGTCGATGCCGATCTTCGGCAGCAACTGATCGAGCAGTTCCTGGCGGTTTTCGAAATGGTTGTAGAACGTGCCTTGGGCCACGCCGGCTGCCTCGGTGATGCGGGCGACGGAAGCCTCGGCGTAACCGTACTTGCCGACGATCTTGGTGGCGGCGTCGAACAATCTGCGCTTGGTCCAAGCGTTGCGCTCGACGCGGTTCAACTTCGTGACCTTACCGGATGCGGCTTGCGATGATTGCGTCATGCGTGAGTTTCCAGTTCGGCGCGCAGCACGCGCTTGAGCACCTTGCCCGAAGGATTGCGCGGCAGATGATCGCGGATAATGAGTTGCTTCGGTACCTTGAAGCCGGCGAGGCGCGTGCGGCAATGTTCGATGAGATCAGGCAAATCCAGCGTGGCGCCGTCCGAAAGCACCACGACCGCAACCGGCTTCTCGCCCCAGCGCTCGTCCGGCATGCCGACCACGGCAACCTCGCGCACCTGCGGCAGCTCGTAGATGACGCGCTCCACCTCGGAGGAGGCGATGTTCTCGCCGCCCGAGATGATCAGGTCCTTCTTGCGGTCGGTGAGATAAAGGAAGCCATCTTCGTCGAGATAACCGATATCGCCGGTGCGGAACCAGTCGCCGAAGAAAGCGGCGGCGGTCTTTTCCGGATCCTTCCAGTAGCCTCGCGTGACCTTCGGTCCGCGCAAGCAGATCTCGCCGTTCTGGCCTGATGGCAGCCGGTTGCCGGCGTCATCGCGAATTTCGATTTCGACATGGGCGATGGCGCGCCCCGTCGAACCGATCTTTTTGATCTCGCGGCCGGCTTCCATGAAAGTGTCGCCGCCGCAGGTCTCCGTCAGCCCATAGGCGTCGATGTAGCGGGCATTTTTGAAGTAGCCGGAGAAGGCGCGGATGCGTGCTTCCGGGGTTTTCTCGCCGCCGCCGATCGCCCATCGCAGGCTGGAGACATCGTAGCGGTCGCGGGTCGGGCAGGTGAGGATCGCGGTCGTCATGACCGGCGCAAACCAGGCGGCGTTGAGCTTCTCGGCTTCGATGGCGGCGAGCGCCTGCTCGGGCTCGAAGTTACGGTGGATGGAAAGCAGGCCGCCATGCCAGAGCACCGCAATACCCGGCAGGTCGAGCGCGCCGACATGATAGAGCGGACCGACCACCAGCAATCGCGTTTCTGCGCTCAATCCCAGAGCCAGCGTCTGATCGGCCGACTTCCAGTACATGTTCTCGTAAGTGAGCATCACGCCTTTGGGGCGGTCGGTGGTGCCTGACGTGTACATCAGCCGCATCAGGTCGCGCGGCTGCCGCACCTGCATCGGGGCGGGCGCGATGTCGGGCGCAAGCCGCGTGACCGTGGATTGCGCTGACGCGTCGAGCAGCACTACCGGTGCGCCGCTGGCGGCAAGCCTTGCGAGTTCTTCGTCCGCAATCAGGATGCGCGCGCCGGAATTGGCGACGATGTAACCGACTTCATCTGCGGACAGGCGATAATTGATCGGCAGAAACACCGCGCCGATGTGGCTGGCCGCAAATGCCAGTTCGAGAAAGGCCGTGCTGTTCTGCATCAGCACCGCGACGACGTCGCCGGGGCCGATCCCGCGCGCGGCGAGCCAGCCGCCGACCCGCCGGATGCGGTCATCGAATGTGGCGTAGGAGACATCCTCGCCGCGGTATTTCAGCGCACAGCGGTCCGGCGTCCGCCTGGCGTGGAAAGCGATGAAGCTCGAAAGGTTGATCATTTGCCGCTCGAAACGCCGCTTTCGGTCTGGTTTTCCGATATATGAATTCTGACTCGTAATTCATCTTTGGCTTGACGTCACCCCCCTCGCTCTGAAATCCTCTGGCATACGGAGACGTCACGATCTCCGGAAGGGATTGGGAACGCCAACCCCACAGGGAGGAAGCAATGACGAGAACCCGCAAACCGGGCGTAAGCCGACGTGCGACGTTGGCGATAATGGGCGCCGGTGCCGTATCATTCGCGACGCCCTGGGTGGCGCGCGCGCAAGCCAAGACCATTAAGGTCGGCATGCCGACCATTCTCTCCGGCCGCGTGGCACAGCTTGGAACCTCATCGCGCAATGGCGTGATGCTGGAAGTCGAGAAGGTCAATGCTGCCGGCGGTCTCGCTGGACGCCAGATCGAGATGGTGATCCGCGATTCAAAGGGGCAGCCGCAGGAAGCCGCCCGCGTCGCGCGCGAGCTCGTCAACACCGACGGATGTGAAATCCTGATCGACGCGGAAGCGTCGTCGGGCGCGTTCGCGGTGCACGAGGTGGCGCGCGATCTCGGCGTGCTCTGTCTTCACACCAATTCGGAAACTTCCGCGCTGACCGCCGATCCCAAGCAGCACATTCCGAACGCCTTCCGCACCGCGCGTCAGGGCGTGCATGACTCGATCGTCGGCGGCAGCTATGCGGCGGCGATTGCGAAAGCCAAGGGGCTGAAGAAATGGGCGACCTGTTCGCCCGATTACGCCTATGGCCGCGACACCACCGGCGAATACGTGACGTATCTGAAGCGCTTCGCGCCCGACATCGAGATCATCAGCGAGTCCTGGCCAAAGCTGTTCCAGCCTGATTACACCGAGGTCGTGACAAAAATCCTGCAGGCCAAGCCGCAGGCGCTGTATTCCTGCCTGTGGGGCGGCGACCTCACGTCCTACATCGACCAGGCCAACATCTACGCGCTGTTCAGTCAGATGGAAGTGTTTGCAGTCAACATGGCCGACTACACCGCGCTGACTGTCGTGAAGAACCTGCCGAAGGGCATTCACTCCGGTAACCGTTATATCAAGACATATCCTGCAACGCCGGAGAACGCCGCGTGGGGCGATGCCTATAAGGCGAAATACAATGAGTATCCCACCAACTGGTCCTGGGAGAATGCGACGGCGATCATGCTGCTGGCGGAGGCGTCCAAGAAGGCGAATTCCGCCGACGGCAAGAAGGTTGCGGAGGCGCTCCGCGGTCTGAAGATCAAGTCTCCGTTCGGCGCCGACGGCACGGTCACGATGCGTGCGGAGGACCAGACGCTGGTGGGTTATGCGATCGGCTGGGGAACCACGATCCCACAGGAGCCCTACGTGCCGCAAGTTCAGCCGGGCGACTGGAAGACGATCTTCGAACTCGAAGCCGAGTGGAAGAAGAGCAAGGGCTATACCTGATTGAACGCGACGGCGGAGGCGGCGCAAGCTGCCCGCTCGCCGCCGAATGATCTTCGCGTGCTGTTCCGGCGCGCTCGAATGGATGTTCTCCCTTGGACCTCGACGCGCTTACCGGCTGTCTCGCCAGCTCCGCCTGTCTGGTGACGCAAACCACCAGCGGCTTCATCATCGGCATGTTGCTGTTTCTCGTCGCCGTCGGGCTGACGCTGATCTTCGGCGTACTGAAGGTCGTCAACTTCAGCCACGGCGCCTTCTATATGTTCGGCGCCTATTTCGCGATGACGGCCTATCAGTTCTCCGGCAGTTTTGCGCTGGCGATGCTGTGTGGTGCGGCGGGTACCGCCATCCTCGGTCTCATCTTCGAACGCGTTTTCATGAGCCGGGTCTACGGCGCTGACGTGTTGATGCAGCTTCTCGTCTGCTACGCCTTCGTGCTGATCTTTGATGACGTGGTGCGGATGATCTGGGGGCCCGAGTTCAAATCGATGGGCATGCCGGCGGCGTTCCAGGTAGCGCCGCTGTTCATCGCCGGCGGGGTGGTGCCACCATACTATCTGCTCTTGATCGGTGTTGCGCTCGTGGCCGCCATGATCCTCGGCCTCGGCCTTGCCCGCACCAGGATCGGCAAGGTAATCCGGGCGGCCGCCCATAACCCGGGCATGGTATCCGCGCTCGGCATCAACACCGGCCTGATCTACGGCGGCGTGTTCGCGCTTGGCGGCATGCTGGCGGGACTGGCTGGGGCGCTCGCGGCGCCGGTGCGTTCGCTGACGCCCGGCATGGGATTTTCGGTGCTGATCGAATCCTTCATCGTCACCGTAATCGGCGGCATGGGCTCGATCCTCGGCGCGTTGATCGGGGCGCTCTTGATCGGCATGATCCGCTCGTTCGGTTCACTGGGCTTTCCGCTGTTTACCGAGGGGCTGATGTACCTGTTCATGGTGATCGTGCTGGTGTCGCGGCCGACCGGCCTGTTCGGCAAGGAGGTCGCATGACCGAATTGCAGGCCGAGCAGGCACTCGAGGTCCCCCATGAAGCAAAGACCCGGCGCAATCGGGATGCCGTGATCGCGCTTGCGGTCTTTGTCGTGCTGGCGCTGTTGCCGGCGGTCTTCAGCAGCAAATTGCTGCTCGACTTCGTGATCCGCTGCGCCGCCTACGGGCTGTTCGCGACGTCGCTCAACCTTCTGGTCGGTTACACCGGCCTGATTTCGTTTGGCCACGGCATGTTCTTCGGCCTCGGCGCCTACGGCTTCGGGTTGATGATGCAGAAGACCGGCGTTCCCGTCCCGGTGGCTTTCGTTGCAACGCTGGCGATCACGCTTGTCGTCGCCCTCGTCATTGGTGCCATCTGCGTGCGGCTGAAGGAAATCTATTTCGCCTTCGTAACACTGGCGTTCCAGATGCTGATCCACTCGACGATTCTGTCCTGGGTATCGCTGACCGGCGGCGATCAGGGATTGCGTGGTGGCATTCCGCGACCGCCATTTTTGGGCATTGATCTGTCGAACCAATTGCATCTCTATGTCGCGAGTTGCGCGTTGCTGGTGATCGGGCTGTTCTTGATGCATCGGATCGCACAGTCGCCGTTCGGCTACACGCTGCGCATGATCCGCGACAACGCAACGCGTGCGAGCTTCATCGGCATCGACGTCTGGCGTGCCAAGTTGACGATCTTTGTGCTCGCGGCGCTGTTCGCCTCGACCGGCGGGATCATCATGGCGCTATTCGTCTCGGGGGCCTATCCGGAATTCGCCTATTGGACCATTTCGGGCGAAGGCATCTTCATCAACATGCTCGGCGGCGTGACCACGTTCCTCGGGCCGATGGTCGGCACCGTGCTGCTTCTGATCCTCAACGACACCGTCACCCGCCTGACCGATTATCACGGCCTCGTGCTGGGGATCGTGATCCTGTTCTTTGCGATCGGCCTGCGGAAGGGCCTGATGGATTTCGTCGTCGAATGGTACGCGCAACGCCGTAACGGTGCCAGGGAGCGCGGCTAGCGATGCTGGAGATACGCTCCCTTTCCAAGTCGTTCGGCGGCGTCAAGGCGACGGACAATGTCACGCTGGATTTCGCGGACGGTTCGCTCACCGCCGTGATCGGCCCCAACGGCGCCGGCAAGAGCACTTTCTTCAACCTGATCACCGGCGCGCTGAAGCCCGACGCTGGCCAGATATTGCTCAACGGCCTCGACTTGGCCGGGCGCACGCCGCCTGAGATCGTTCGCCACGGCATCGGCCGTGCGTTCCAGGTCGCGAGCATCTTTCCGTCGCTGACGGTGCAGGAGACGATGCTGGCAGCGGTGTGCGCCGATCAGCGCAAAGCCGGCCTCCTGCACCGTCGCTTCCCGCTGGCGGAGACCCGCGACCGCGCCGAGCATGCGATGGAATTGCTGGGACTGGCCAGCAAGCGAAACCGCACCGCGGCGACGCTGTCGCATGGCGACCAGAAGCTGCTCGATATCGCACTCGCGCTGGTACTCGATCCCAAGGTGCTGCTGCTCGACGAGCCAACCGCCGGCATGGGCACTGAAGAACGCTGGCGCATGATCGAGAAGGTGAGAGAGCTCTGGGAGACGCAGAAGATCACGGTGGTGTTCATCGAGCACGACATGGATATCGTGTTCAAGATCGCGCCCGAGATCGTCGTGCTCTGCTACGGCCGCATACTTGCAACCGGCAAACCGGATGCGATCCGCCGGAATGAGGCGGTGATCGAGGCCTATCTCGGCACCGAACATCATGCGGGGATCACTGTATGAGTGCGCAGCCGGTCGTGCAGGTCGAAGACCTCGACGTCTATTACGGCACCAGCCAGATATTGTTCGGCGTCGGCCTGGCGGTGCGGCAGGGCGAGACGATGGCGCTGCTCGGCCGCAACGGCGCCGGCAAATCGACCACCATGAAGGCCATCATGGGGCTCGCGCCGGCCCGCCGCGGCACGGTCACCTTGCAAGGCAAGGTTGTCTCCGGGCTGAAGCCGCATCACATCGCGCGCGCCGGCCTCGGCTTCGTGCCGGAGGATCGCCAGATCTTTCCCGAACACACGGTCGAGGACAATCTGGTCATCGGGACAAAGAAGGGGCCGAACGGCGAGGACGAATGGCCGATCCGGCGCATTTACGAGGTGTTTCCGCTGCTGGAGCCGCTGCGGCATCGGATCGCGGGAAGGTTGTCGGGTGGCGAACAGCAGATGCTGGCGATCGCGCGCACGCTGATGGGCAATCCCGCATTGCTGCTGCTGGACGAGCCGAGCGAGGGGCTGGCGCCGATCATCGTGCAGCGGATCGGCGAACTCTTGCGGCAGCTCCGCGGCACCGGAGCCACCGTGCTGATCGCCGAGCAGAACATGCATTTTTGCCTTGGCCTTGCGAGCCACGCGACGGTTATCGACAAGGGCCAGATCGTCTACACATCCGGGATCGAAGAGCTGAAAGCCAACGAAAACATTCGGCAGCGCTATCTCGCGCTGTAGCTTTCGGCCTAGCACTATCGACGATCTGGTCGAGGCCGGCGCGGTGCGTCAGGTCAGGGGAGGCACGGCATGAGTACCGATCTGGTTGGTTATTCTGTATCTAGCAATATTGCCGAGATCATGCTGGATCGCCCGCCGGTCAATGCGCTCAGCATGGACCTGATCGACGCGCTGCTGGCGGCGCTTTCGAAGGCGAGGGACGACGAGGCGGCGCGCGCCGTTATCATCGGCAGTGCGCACAAGGTGTTTTGCGCCGGGCTCGATCTCGACATCGTCCGAGGCAAGCCTGGAATCGAGACCAAGAAGTTTCTCGAACGGCTGTATTTCGCGCTCAACGATATCCAGTATCGCATGGGTAAGCCGACGATTGCCGCAGTCGACGGCGCGGTTCGCGCCGGCGGCATGACGATTGCGATCTCCTGCGACATGATCATCGCGGGCGAAGGCTGTACCTTCGGCTATCCGGAGATCGATGTCGGGCTGATCCCGGCCATTCACTTCGTGCAACTGCCACGGCTGGTTGGCAAGCACCAGGCTTTTGGGCCGCTGTTCCTGGGCGAGCCTTTCGATGCGGCAACCGCCTTTCGCATGGGGTTGCTGAGTGAGGTCGTTCCGAAGGGAGCCGCGCTGGATCGGGCGCGGGAGATCGCGCGCAAGCTTGCGGCCAAATCACCCATCGTCATGAAGATCGGGCGCGATGCCTTCATGCGGGCGGTCGACGCCGATTTCCGCCGCTCGGTCGAAAATGCCGCCGAGAGCTTTGCACTCGTTGCAACGACGGAGGACTGTCAGGAAGGCTTGAATGCGTTCGTCGAGAAGCGAACGCCAAACTACAGGGGGCGCTGATGGCGGGATTGTATTTCGAGGAGTTCGAAGTCGGCCGCGAATTCCATCATGAGTTCAGCCGCACGGTGACCGAGATGGACAACACGCTGTTCAGTCTCCTGACCATGAATCCGCAGCCGCTGCATATCGATGCGCATTTCGCCGAGAATACCGAATTCGGCCAGCGGCTGTTCAACAGCCTCTATACGCTTGGCATCATGATCGGTATGAGCGTCTACGATACGACGCTCGGCACCACGATCGGCAATCTCGGCATGACCGATGTGAAATTTCCAAAACCGGTATTTCATGGCGATACGCTCAGGGCGCACACCAGGATCATTTCCAAGCGTGAGAGCAAGTCGCGGCCGAACCAGGGCATTGTCGAGTTTGAGCACACCATGACCAATCAGCGCGGCGAGGTGGTGGCAAGCTGCCGCCGAACTGGCCTGATGCATTGCAAACCGAAGGCGTAAACCGATGCGATCGTTCCTGTTCGTTCCCGGCGACAGCCTGCGTAAGTTCGAGAGCGCCAAGAAGACTGCGGCTGACGCGCTGATCCTCGACCTCGAGGACTCGATCGCGCCGGATGAGAAAGTCGGCGCGCGGCGGATCGTGCGCGAGATGCTCGACGCCCGGAATCCGAACCAGAAGATGTATGTCCGCGTCAACGCGCTCGATACCGGCTTGACGCTTGGCGACCTGGCCGCGGTCATGCCGGGCCGGCCAGACGGCATCGTGCTGCCGAAATGCGCCGGCGCTGCCGACGTGAACCGTCTGTCGCTGTATCTCGATGCCTTCGAGGCCGCCGCCGGGATTGAACAGGGATCGACGAGGATCGTCACCGTAGCGACGGAGACCGCAAGGGCGGTGCTCAAGCTGCTGGATTTCGAGAACATGAGCCCGCGCCTGTGGGGCATGATGTGGGGCGCCGAGGATCTCGCCGCGTCGCTCGGCGCGTCGCGCAACCGGACCGCCGGCCGCTTTCATGGTCCGTTCCTGCTGGCGCGCGATCTCTGCCTGATCAGCGCGGCCGCAGCCGGCGTCGTCGCCATCGATACCATCGCCACCGACATCAACGATCTCGACGCGCTCAGGGAAGAATCCATTGCCGCGCGGCAGGATGGGTTCCTTGCCAAGGCGGTGATCCATCCCAAGCACGTCGATGTCGTCAACGCCGCCTTCATGCCGACGGATGAGGAAATCGCCTGGTCGGAGAAGGTCGTGAAAGCGTTCAACGACAATCCGACGTCAGGTGTCGTGAAGATCGACGGCAAGATGATCGACAAGCCGCATCTGCGCGCCGCGGAGAAGATTCTGGCGTTGCGAGGACGGTAGCGCGCTCATCTGCGCAGCCCTTAACAAGGTATTGCCTTAACAAAGTATTGCCTTAACAAAGTGTTGCCATCGCGCCCTCAGCGCATATCCGCATCCTGTTTTCGGACCTAGTCGCACCGGGCGAATTGGTGTTTTTTACAACCTCGCCCGATTCGAAAATTGCTGCCTATCGAGATTGCCGTGACACCGCCCCCCGCCGCAGCCGCCAGGCTGGACAGCGCTCACCTGCCTTTGCCCGAAAAGAAGTCGACGATCCGCAAGGCGCCCGCGCGCGCCGATCGGCCGTTCAAGGGTATCGCGCTGGTGCTGGCCTCGACGGTGTTTCTCGGCGCCTCCGACGTCACGGCGAAATATCTGTCGGCGACCCTGCCGTCGATCGAGATCGCCTGGATCCGCTTCCTGGTGTTCGCGATGATCATGACGCCGGCGATGCTGCCGGGTTCCCCGCTCTATGCGCTGCAGACCAAACGCCGCGGCCTGCATCTGTTGCGCGGCGCAGCGCTGTTGGGCTCGTCGCTGTTCTTCATCTCCGGCCTGCGGTTTCTTCCCATTGCAGAAGCCTCCGCCACGGGTTTCGTCGCGCCGCTGTTCGTCACGGCGTTGTCGATCATCTTTCTCGGCGAGAAGGTCGGCCTGCGCCGCTGGATTGCGACCGGCGTCGGCCTCGTCGGCGTGCTGATCATCCTGCGTCCCGGCACTGGCGCGTTTCACCCCGCGGCGTTCTTTCCGCTGGTCTCGGCGCTGGCCTGGGCCTGCACGCTGATCATGACGCGGATGATGAGCGGCACCGAGCGCGCGATCACCACCATGACCTATTCGTCGATCGCGGGCCTGTTCATTCTCTCCGCGCTGGTGCCGTTCGTCTGGGTGACGCCGACCTGGCACGATATCGCCTTCGGCATCCTGATCGGTGTCGCATCGACCGCGGGGCAGTGGATCGTGGTGCTGGCGTTCCGCTACGCCGACGCCTCCGTGTTGGCGCCGTTTTCCTACACGCAATTGCTGTGGGTCAGCGTACTCGGCTTCCTGATCTTCGGCGAAGTCCCGGATGCCTACACGATCACCGGCGCCGCCTTCATCGTCGCCTCAGGCCTCTACACCGCCCATCGCGAACGCGTCCGCCGCTCGCAGCTTCTGACGGTCTCGGGCGAGTCGTCGCCCAACGCCTGATCCAGGTCACCCACAAGGCACCAGTTCCTACGCCGGCAAGGGCGTTGTACGCTATTCGTGGTGATCCTCCGTGCTAAGGTGAGCAAAATCACCGGGAGGATCCTTCGTGCGCGCAGCCATTTTCCGCAACGGGGAAATTGTCGTCGACGAGATGCCGGAGCCGAAACCCGGTGCCGGGCAGGTGCTGGTGAAGTCGCTGGCCTGCGGCATCTGCGGCTCCGACCTGCACGCGCGCAAGCACGCGCACCGCATGGTGGAGCTCGCCAGGCATTTTCCGGGCCGCAAGCCGATGGACCTTTCGCGCGATGTCGTGTTCGGCCATGAATTCTGCTGCGAGGTGCTGGACTATGGTCCCGGCACCACGGGCAAGTTCAAGGCGGGCACCAAGGTTTGCTCGCTGCCGGCGCTGCTGACCCCGGAAGGCCCGCAGGGTATCGGCTATTCCAACGACAATGTCGGTGCCTATGCCGAGCGCCTGCTGCTCAGCGAAGCACTGCTGCTCGAAGTTCCGAACGGCCTCGCCGCCGAGCACGCCGCGCTCACCGAGCCGCTCGCGGTCGGCGTTCATGCCGTGGCAAAAGCCAACATCAGGGGAGGCGAGGTGCCCTTGGTGATCGGCTGCGGCCCGGTCGGGCTCGCCGTCATTGCAGCGCTGAAGATCAGGGGATTGCACCCGATCGTGGCCGCCGATTACTCGCCGGCCCGCCGCGCGCTCGCCGAAAAGCTCGGCGCCGACGTCGTCGTCGATCCCGCACGCTCACAGCCCTACGCGACCTGGGCCGAGCATGCCCAGATGTCGCCGGAGGAAAAGGCCGCGCGCCCGCCGCTGCAGGCGCTGTTGCCGGCGCTGAAACCCGCGCTGATCTTCGAATGCGTCGGCGTGCCCGGCCTGATCCAGCAGGTGTTCGAAGGCGCGCCGCGGGATGCCCGCATTGTTGTGGTCGGCGTCTGCATGGAGACCGACCGCTCCGAGCCGATGCTCGGCATCCTGAAGGAGCTCAACGTTCAATACGTGCTCGGCTACACGCCGGAGGAATTCGCCTATTCGCTCCGCCTGATCGCGGAAGGGCAGGTGGACGCTGCCTCGATGGTGACCTCCACCGTCGGCATCGGCGGCGTCGCCAAGGCCTTTGCCGATCTCGCCAACCCGGGAGTGCACACCAAGATCATCGTCGAGCCGTGGCGGTGAGGGCCGTCTAGCAGGGTAGGGTGGGCAAAGGCGCGTAGCGCCGTGCCCACCATTCATCCACAATCTCGTTTGATGGTGGGCACGCTGCGCTTTGCCCACCCTACGGCACTACAATGCTACGGCGTCGGATGCTTCGGATATTCGAGCTGCATCGCGACGAAGTCGGCGGTATCCGTTCCGTAGCGCGCAGCAATGCCCGCAAGCGCGTTGTCCAGCGCTTCTGCCGGTTTCGCATTCTCGCTCGCCGGCAGCAATCGCGCCGCGGGCCAGCTCGCCGCAACCTGGTCGGGAATGATCCGCAAGCCGCCGCGACTGTGCTGCGCGCCGCCAGTGCTGGCGAACGTCACCGCCTGTGAGCGATAGGTCCGCGACCAGGCATCGGTGACGAGCGCCAGCGACACCTCGTCGACACCGCCCTTGAGTTCGATGCCGAGCTGCTCATGCGCCCAGAACGCGGCCGTATTGCGGATAGCCGTCAGCGCAAACGGGCGCGTGAACTTGAACGCGTCGCTCTGGTGGCGCGTATCCCACTCGGCGAGGCCGATCTCGCGGCCGACGGCGCGCGCCTTGTCAGGTCCGGCAATCGCCTCGATCAGCGTGAGCGACATCGGCATCGACGCCGTGATCCCAGTGGTCGTCGCCACGCCCTTGTCGACCACCAGCCGCCGGTCTCTGACATAACGCATGGTGGGATGCTTGCCGCGCAACTCCTTGACGGAATACCAGTGCGTGGTGGCCTGCTTGTCGTGCAGCAGCCCGGCATCGCCGACCACCTTGGCACCGACGCAGACGCCGATCACGATTGCACCCTTGGCCGACTGGCTCCGGATCCATTGCAGCGCCTCGGGATCGTCGTCGCGGCTCATGGCGGGGACGATGACATAGTCGGCGCCGTGAGAATGCTGTGCATCGAACTCCGCGATGGTCGCCTGCGGTTCGACCTTGAGCGTCGGATAGAGCGTCACCGGCCCCGGTTTCGTCGCCAGCGTGACGACATCGGCGACGTCGGCGCGCTTGAGGATGCCATAGGGCATCAGATAGTCGGTGGTCTCGGTGGCGTCGTTGATCCCGATGATGGCGATCAGCGGACGCTGCCGCTTCGGCGGCTTCAGCGCCGCGATCGTCGCATCACGCTCGTCTTGCGTGATCGCCGGCGGGGCCGCGGCCGAGGGCGCCGGTGGCAATGAGAAAATCCAAGCTCCGCCGACCACGGCGACAAGCGCGACTGCGCCGAGCGCGCTCCACAATACACGTCGCGAATTCATCGGTTTGCCGGCACGCGCCCTCACTCATATCGACCAACCACAGTCTACAGCCGCAGTGATCCGCCTGAAATGACGTAAATCCGGCGAAAACGGCCATGCGTCCAGGAATGTGAAATGACAGCGGCGACCTCGACGACGAAGTCCGCCTCAATCTCGTATCCCGGACGCGGTGCAGCGTGTCCCGGCGATGCGAAGCATCGTCCGGTACGCTGCGCCGCAGAGCCGGGACCCATTGTACCCGCGAGATGGACCCCGGCTCTGCAGCGCACCGCCGGAGTCGCGCAAAGCGCGATCCCGGACGCGCTGCGCAGCGTCCGGGGAACGCAAGCTGAGAGACTTTCACACAGCATGAACGGCGATCGCTGCCGCCGGGATCCTCCCGGTTTGCGGGAATGTCCATCCGGCCCAGTGGCCATTGTCTCATGCCGGGTGAGGCCGCAGCTTTGCGGGTGAGTGTCACGACCTCTGGACAAGGAGGGCTTCATGCCATCGGACAGACGTATGTTCCTGGGCGCAGGCCTCGGCGTCACCGCCGCGCTCGCTTCGCACGCCAGCGCCTTGGCAGCATCGGCGCAAGCGGTGTCGTCAGATGGTTCGCCTCTGCCTGCCAATGTCCGCCTCGAGCCGGAGGTTCGCGCCGCCGCGGCCCATGATTTTGGCCGCCTCATTCACCAGCAACCGCGCGGCGTGCTCAGGCCCGCATCGAGCGCCGACATTGCGGGCCTGATGCGCTGGGCCAGAGGCGCCGATGTCAAGGTGGCGGCGCGCGGTCAGGGCCACTCGATCTATGGCCGCTCGCTGTCCGCGGACGGCGTCGTGGTCGATATGAGCGCGATGAACGCAATCCGCGAGATCCAGCACGATCGCGTCGTGGTCGACGCCGGCGCAGTATGGCGAGATCTGCTTGACGCAACCTTGGCGCAGGGACTCACGCCGCCGGTGCTGACCAACTATCTCGGTCTATCGGTCGGAGGAACGATCGCGGTGGGCGGCATCGGAGCGACGTCATCCCGGCATGGCATGCAAACCGACAACGTCATCGCGCTGGACGTGGTGACGGGCGATGGCAATGAACTGAGTTGCTCGGCGGACAGTAACGCCGATCTCTTCGACGGCGTCCGCGCCGGCCTGGGCCAATGCGGCATCGTTACTCGGGCAACACTGCGCCTGGTGCGCGCTCCCGAGCGTATCAGGCGCATTCAGCTCTTCTACCGCGATTTGCGCTTCCTGATGGCGGACCAGCGGCGCGTGCTGACGGAAGGGCGCTTCGACCAGTTGCAGGGGGCCATTCTTCCCGATGGCAGCGGCGGTTGGCGGTACCAGCTCGACGGCGCGATCCCTTATAGCAGCGGCTCGGCCCCCGATGACAAGGCGGTGCTTTCCGGATTGTCGGATGAGCGCGGCGCCGCCGTCATCACTGACCTGACCTATCGCGAGGATGCCCTGGCGTTTGGAAAATTTGAAAATCTGCTGCGCTCCAAAGGCCAATGGTCCAATCCGCAGCCCTGGTTGTTGACGTTCCTGCGCGGCAGCAACGCCGAACGGGTCGCCGGCGATATTCTGGCTGGCCTGAAGGGCGATGCCGTTGGGCCGTTCGGGCGGATAACTCTCTACCCTTTGCTCACGAGAGCGTTTCGCACGCCGCTGGTTCGCCTGCCGAAGGAAGACATGGTCTTCGTCTTCAATCTCATTCGCATCCCCGCATCAAACGATGCGGCGGCGGCAGAGCGGATGGTTGCGGCAAATCGTACGCTCTACGATCGCATTCGCGAAGCTGGCGGCGTTCAGTATCCGGTCGGTGCCTTCGCCATGTCGCCTGGCGATTGGGAGGTTCACTTCGGATCAAGCTGGCCGCAGCTTCGTGAAGCCAAGCGGCGCTACGATCCACAACATCTGCTGGCGCCGGGATATAATGTATTCTGACGTGCTAAGCTAAAGCAGATCGGTCTTCAGGCTGCTCGCCAGAAAATCCACGAACCGCCGGACGCGCGCCAGCGGCGCCCGTGTCGGCGGCCAGACCAACTGAATCTGCATTCCCTCGGCTTCAAATTCCGGCAGCACGATCGCGAGCGCGCCCTGCGCGACGAGATCGCTGATCTGCCACAGCGGCAGCCGGGCGAGGCCGGTGCCTTCGCGCGCGGCAGCCCGGATCGAAGCGGCGCTGTTCGAACGAAAGCGGCCGTGCACCCTGATCGACTGCAGCCGGCCGTCGATCCGAAACGGCCATTTGTCGATCACCTCGGCGCCGGCCCGCAGGATGCAGGCGTGCCGCTCGAGATCGCCTGGGTGCTGCGGCCGGCCATGTTCGGCGAAATAAGACGGCGCGCCAACGATGACCACGCGCAGCGTGTGCAAGCGGCGGGCGATCAGGGATTCATCGGCGGAGTCGCCGATCCGCACGGCAATATCGAGGCCATCAGCAACGAGATCGACCTGCTCGTCGGAGGCGCGAAGCTCGACATCCACGTTCGGATAGAGCTTTAGAAAGCGGCTGACGATCGGCGCCACGTAGGATGACGCAAACAGAATGGGCGCGCCGATTTTCAACGGTCCCAGAATTTCGCCGCGCAGGTTGGCTGCCTCGGCCCGCGCCTCGATGATTTCTGCAACCGCCGGCTTGATGCGTTCGTAAAACACCCGCCCGGCCTCGGTTGGCTCCGACCGTCGCGTAGTGCGTTTGACGAGCTCGACGCCGAGCGCGCGCTCCAGCGCCATCAGGGACCGGTTGAGGGATTGCAACGGTCGCCGAAGATGACGTGAAGCCGCCGCCTGGCTGCCCTTCTCGATGACCGCCAGGAAGGCTTCGAGATCGTCCAACCGTTCCAATTCGATATGCCGCGTCTGATATACCGCCCCTTGGGAAGGTGGATCGAACATCCAGTAATTGCAAGGTCGGCGGCGGAGGCAGGCAAATCACTTCTGATTTTCAGAAATCGTGTCAAGCCCGGGAATCGAAAATATTCCGCTTCACGCGAGAGGCAAATCAGCCGCATATTTCCGCCCGTCTCACCCATTGAGGGGCGCTCGCGATCGTCACGAACGTGCGGTGAGATGCGATGGACGCGGAATGCGCAAGACGTAGGCGCAGGAAGCGTACGGCGAAGTCGTGTGGTTCGGGCGCCGCGGTGCTGGCGCTAAGCTGCGTGAAACTGTTTGCGCAGCGACGGAGGCAAAAGAGCCGTTCTCCGGGAAGAGCACGAAGTAAGCCGTAAAGCCATTGCGCAGGGAAGGCCGGGATGCTCCCGCTGTACCTGTATGCTCGTGTGCGTGTTCTTTATGCGCAATGGCACACGAGACCGCGGGTGCAGCAAGCACCCGGTCTTCCCTGCGCCCTCTGAATGAGGAGGGCGGGAAGCTGAGAGCAAAGCTCGGACACAGTGTGTCGCGAGAACGTTGCCTCATATTCAGTCGTCATCCCCCGCGAAAGCGGGGGATCCAGTATTCCAGAGACATCGATGATAGAACCGAGAAGCCGCGGCGTACTGGATCCCCGCCGGAGCCTGTCATCGGGCGCGCATTCGCGCGACCCGTTGGCGGGGATGACAGTCGAGTGTGCGTCGCCTCCATCGTCATTGCGCGCGAGCGATGTCACACCGGCAGCGCGATCGAATACTTCACCTGGCTCAACGCAAAACTCGACTCGATCGAAGCGATGCCGTCGAGCCGCGTCAGCTTGGTCTTCAGGAACGCTTCATAGGAGGAGAGGTCGGCCGCCACGACGCGCAGGAGGTAATCGCGATTGCCCGTCATCAGATAGCACTCCAGCACCTCGTCCCATTTCGAGATCGCCTTGGCAAACCGGTTGAGGTCTTCCTCCTTCTGCCGCGCCAGCTTGATCGAGATGAAGACGCTGACATGGAGCCCCAACGATTTCTGGTCGACGGTCGCGATGTAGCGGGTGATGACGCCGCGTTCTTCCAAAAGCTTGACGCGGCGGTGGCAGGGCGACACCGACAGGCCGACCTTGTCGGCAAGCTCCTGCATGGTCATGCGGCTGTCGGACTGCAGCAGGGCAAGGATCTTGCGGTCGATGGCATCGAGGGAGGGCATTGGGATGAACTCGGGGTTTGGAGGCGGATTGTGGGAAACTATCCCAATATTGGGCGGGATGTCGCAGGAAATTGAGAATTTTGGCAGCCCTCCGCCCGCTAAAATCGGCGCATACTGAACGCCTCCGGAGCATGGCCATGCCGATCGAGCCCGCACGCCTGGAAATGCTGACCGCGCTGGCGCGCAAGGTTTTGTGGCTGTCGTCATGGACCATCCATCACGCCAATCACGTCAGGCCTAACGTCGACGGCTTGAAGGTCGGTGGCCATCAGGCCTCATCCGCCTCGCTCGCCAACATCATGTCGGCGCTGTACTTCTCCGTGCTACGGCCGCAGGACCGCGTCGCGGTGAAGCCGCATGCGAGCCCGGTGTTTCACGTCATCCAGTATCTGTTCGGCCACCAGACCCGCGACAAGCTGGAAAATTTCCGCGGCTTCAAGGGCGCGCAATCCTATCCGTCGCGCACCAAGGATGCCGACGACGTCGATTTCTCCACCGGCTCGGTCGGTCTCGGCGTCGCGCAAACCCTGTTCTCCTCGCTGGTGCAGGATTACGTCACTGCCCACGGCTGGATGAAGGAGCGCCCCGAGGGGCGGATGATTGCGCTCGTCGGTGACGCCGAGATGGACGAGGGCAATATTTTCGAGGCGCTGCTCGAGGGCTGGAAGCATGCGCTGCGCAACACCTGGTGGGTGGTCGATTACAACCGCCAGAGCCTCGATGCGGTCGTCCGTGAAGGGCTGTGGGCGAAGTTCGAGACGATGTTTCGCAATTTCGGCTGGGAGGTCGTGATCGTGAAATACGGCCGCCTGATGCAGGCGGCATTCGCCGAGCCCGGCGGCGAGGCCTTGCGGCGCTGGATCGACAATTGCCCGAACCAGATGTACGCCGCGCTGTGCTTCCAGGGCGGCGCAGCGTTCCGCAAGCACTTGCAGGACGACATCGGCGATCAGGGGCAGGTCTCGCAACTGATCGACCGCCGCAGCGACGACGAATTGCTGGCGCTGATGTCCAATCTCGGCGGCCACGACATGGCTAGCATGATCGAGGCGTTTGAATCCATCGATGACGATCGGCCCGTCTGCTTCATCGCCTACACCATCAAGGGCGTCGGCCTGCCGATGCAGGGCCACAAGGACAACCATGCGGGCCTGATGACGGTGGCGCAGATGGAGAAGTGGCGCGCCGCGCAGAACATCCGCCCCGGCCATGAATGGGACAAGTTCGAAGGCCTGTCGCAGTCGCCGGCCGAACTCGAAGCATTTTTGGCGGCAGCGCCCTTCAACCAGGAAGGCCGCCGCCGGCTGACCGCGCCTGACATCGAGGTGCCCGAGCGGCTTGCCTTCAAGCCGGCGGCGCAGATGTCGACACAGCAGGGTTTTGGGCTGGTGCTCAATGAACTCGCGCGCGGCGATACCGAACTGGCCGCGCGCATCGTAACCGCATCGCCTGATGTCACCGTCTCGACCAATCTCGGTGCCTGGGTCAACCGTCGCGGGCTGTTCGCCAAAGCCGAAAACCACGACCTGTTCCGGCAGGAGAAGATCCCGTCCGCCTACACCTGGGAGTTCTCGCCGAAGGGGCAGCACCTCGAGCTCGGCATCGCCGAAATGAATCTGTTCATCATGCTGTCGGCGCTCGGCCTGTCGCATCAGATCAACGGCGAGCGGCTGCTGCCAGTCGGCACGTTGTACGATCCCTTCATCGAGCGCGGCCTCGATGCGCTGAACTATGCCTGTTATCAGGACGCGCGCTTCATGGTGGTGGCGACGCCATCCGGCATCACGCTGGCGCCGGAAGGCGGCGCGCATCAGTCGATCGCGACGCCCTTGATCGGCATGGCGCAGGACGGGCTGGCTTCGTTCGAGCCGGCCTTCGTCGATGAACTTGCCGTGATCATGGGGTGGGGCTTCCGCCATATGCAGCGCGAAGACGGCGAGGGCGGTTCAGTCTATCTGCGGCTGTCGACCCGCACGGTCGACCAGCCGCAGCGCATCATGACTCCGGCCCTGCAGAGCGACATCACCGCGGGCGCTTACTGGCTGCGTGAGCCAGGCGCCAATTGCGATATCGTGATCGCCTATACCGGCGCGGTCGCCCCCGAGGCGATCGAGGCGGTGGGCTTGATCGGCGAAAGCCACCGCGATGTCGGTTTACTGGCGGTAACCTCCGCCGACCGGCTGCATGCGGGTTGGTCCGCCGCGCGGAACTTGCGCCGTGACCGCCGTGGCATCCAGCATCTCAGCCATATCGAAAAGCTGCTGGCGCCGCTGTCGCGCGATTGCGGCCTCGTCACCGTGATCGACGGCCACCCGGCCGCGCTCGGCTGGCTCGGCAGCGTCCGCGGCCACCGCACTGAAGCGCTCGGCGTCGAGCAGTTCGGCCAGACCGGCACGATTGGCGACCTCTACCGCCACTACGGCATCGACGCCAACGCCATCATCGACGCCGCCGAAAGCCTCACCGTAGGAGCGCCGGTGCGGCATCGGAAGATGGCGGTGTAGCCGTCGTTTATAACCGTCGTCCCATAACCACAGGGGGTAGTTGCGTCAGGAAGTATCTGCCAGCGTGGCCAAAGATAGGCCGCGGCGTATGGGTCCCTGCGTTCGCAGGGACGACGGTAAATGGAGGCACCTTGCTTGCCTCCGCTCCCCATCCTTATATCCAGCGCCTGCCGCATTGCGGCACCCCGCATATGGCGGGTTCAACTGCCGTGGCTTTCGTGCAAGGATGCCTGCCGAACGCTTCCGTTCCTCCCTCCATTGCTCCGAGATTAAAGAGGTTTCCGATGGTCAATCGCATGCAATTCTACATCGATGGCGCCTGGGTCGATCCCGTCGTCAAGAAGTCCACCCCCGTCGTCAATCCGGCGACCGAAGAAGCGATGTATGAAGTTGCGCTCGGCTCCAAGGCCGACCTCGACAAGGCCGTTGCCGCCGCCAAGCGCGCCTTCGTGACCTATTCGCAGACCAGCCGCGAAGAGCGCATCGCGCTCTTCGAAAAGATCATCGAGGTCTACAAGGGTCGCATGAAGGAGATCGGCGCCGCCGTGTCCGACGAGATGGGCGCACCGCTGCCGATGGCCGAACGGCTGCAGGCCGGCGCCGGCCTCGGCCACATCGCCTCCACGCTCGAAGTGCTGAAGAACTATCACTTCGAGGAGACGCTTCCTTCGGCCGTGGTCGTGCGCGAGCCGGTCGGCGTCGTCGGCATGATCACGCCGTGGAACTGGCCGCTCAACCAGATTGCCTGCAAGGTCGCGCCCGCGCTCGCCGCCGGCTGCACCATGATCCTGAAACCTTCGGAATTCACGCCGACCTCGGCCCTGATCTTCGCCGAAATCCTCCATGAAGCCGGCGTGCCGAAGGGCGTGTTCAACCTGCTCAACGGTCTCGGCCCCGAAGTCGGCGCCGCGATGGCCGAGCATCCGGACATCGACATGATCTCGTTCACGGGCTCGACCCGAGCCGGCGTCGACGTCGCCAAGCGCGCTGCGCCCACCGTGAAGCGCGTCAGCCAGGAACTCGGCGGCAAGTCGCCGAACGTCATCCTCGAAGGCGCCGACCTCACCAAGGCCGTCACCGGCGGCGTGATGCACATGTTCAACAACTCCGGACAGTCGTGCAACGCGCCATCGCGGATGATCGTGCCGCTGTCGAAGATGAAGGAAGTCGCCGCCATCGCCAAGGGTGTCGCCGACAAGACCAAGGCAGGCGATCCGCGTGCCGAGGGCACCACCATCGGCCCCGTGGTCAATCGCGGCCAGTGGGACAAGATCCAGGCGCTGATCAAGAAGGGCATCGACGAAGGCGCAACCCTGGTTGCCGGCGGTCCCGGTCTCCCCGAGGGCGTCAACAAGGGCTTCTATGTCCGCCCGACCATCTTCGCCGACGTCACCAACGAGATGACGATCGCCCGCGAAGAAATCTTCGGACCGGTGCTGACGATCATCGGCGCCAAGGATGAAGCCGATGCGGTGCGCATCGCCAACGACACGCCCTATGGTCTCGCCGGTTATGTCTCCGGCGATACGGTAGAAAGCGCGCGTCGCGTCGCTCGCCAGATCCGCGCCGGCAACGTCAACCTGCAGGGCGTGCCGAACGACCGCACCGCGCCGTTCGGCGGCTACAAACAGTCCGGCAACGGCCGCGAATGGGGCAAGTACGGCCTCGAGGAATATCTCGAGGTCAAGGCGGTCGCCGGCTACAACGCGGCGTAATTGATGCGGCACTCGCGCCGTTCGTGAAGATGCCGGCTGCGGAACCGCGGCCGGCATTTTTTTGACCAGAATCGTCGTCAGGCTGAAGCCACCGTCAATGCGCGCCGATACAGCGACAATCTACAAGAAAAGTGTGGAGGATGCCCGTGAAGAAAATTGCCGTTGCACTCGTCGCGCTGATGTCGCTGACCGCCGCCGCGGACGCGCAAACGCCGAAGGATCTGCTCGCGGCCCTCAGGGTAAAGTGGAACACGCCGGCGGAGCCGTTCAAGATGATCGGCAACGTCTATTATGTCGGAACCGACGGCCTTGCGTCCTATCTGATTACGTCGCCGCAGGGCCATATCCTGGTCGATACGGTGATGCCGGAGTCAACGGCGCAGATCAAAGCGAACATCGAGAAACTCGGATTCAAGATCACCGACGTCAAATATCTGCTCAATACCCACGCGCACATCGATCACACCGGCGGCCTCGCCGAAATGAAGCAGGCCAGCGGCGGCCAGATGGTCGCCGGCGAAGCCGACAAACCGCTGCTCGAAGGCGGCTACTATCCGGGCGCGCGGGAAGACACCTCGCTCGCGTTTCCGCCCGTGAAGGTCGATCGCACGGTTCGCGAAGGCGACACGGTCAAGATCGGTGACGTCACGCTGACCGCCCGCGAAACCCCCGGCCACTCGCCGGGCTGCACGAGCTGGGCATTCTCGGTAAAGGACGGCGATGCCACGCGCTCGGTCCTCATCTTCTGCAGCGGCACGGTGGCGCTGAACCGCCTCGCCGGCAATCCGACCTATTCCGGAATCGTTACCGATTACCGGAAGACGTTCGCGCGGGCAAAGGATATCAAGCCGGATGTGCTGCTCGCGCCGCATCCGGAAATGTACAAGATGGCGGAGAAGCGCGCCAAGCTCGCCGAAGGTGGACCCAATCCGTTCGTCAGCCCCGGCGAGTTCAACACCTATGCGGCGACACTGGAGAAGGCGTTCGAAGACGCGCTTGCCAAGCAAACCGCCGCCGCGCAGGAAAAGAAGGGCTGAGCGGGCGAGTCTCTGACCATCCTGTCGTCCCGGACAAGCGAGCGTAGCGAGCGCCGATCCGGGACCCATAACCACAGGAAGTCGTTTTGCGAAGGCTGGTGCTCCAACCTGCTTCAACAACTCGATCCTGTGGTTATGGGTCCCTGCGTCCGCAGGGACGACAGTTGTGTGTGCGGGGAGCTATCCCCCCGGTGCGCCCTGCGTGTTCACATAGAGCGCGTAGATCGACTGGCTTGCGGCCATGAACAGTCGGTTGCGCTTCAAGCCGCCGAAGCAGAGATTGGCGCAGCGCTCGGGCAGCGCAATGCGACCGATCATGACACCGTCGGGCGCGAACACCACGACGCCGTCGAGCTCGGGATCGCCCATGCCCCAGCCGCACCATAGATTGCCGTCGATGTCTATTCGGAAACCGTCCGGCGTGCCTGGTCCTGCATCGACAAACACGCGCTTGTTGGAAAGCTTGTCGCCGGAAGGCGAGACGTCATAAGCGAGGATCTTGCGGTTGGGTACGCCGCGGGACTCGATGATATAGAGGATTTTTTCATCCGGCGAGAAAGCGAGCCCGTTCGGTCCCAGCACGCCTTCTGCGACGATGGTGGCTTCGCCGGTCGCGGTATCAAGCCGATAGACATTGGCGTCGATCTCGGGTTCGGCCTTGTAGCCCTCATAGTTGCCGAGGAGGCCGAACACCGGATCGGTGAACCAGATCGAGCCGTCGGACTTCACGACGACATCGTTCGGAGAGTTCAGCCGCTTGCCGTCGAAGGAATCGATCAGCACCGTGATCGATCCGTCATATTCGGTGCGCGTCACCCGCCGCCCGCCGTGCTCGCAGGTTACCAGGCGTCCCTGCCGGTCGCGGGTGTTGCCGTTGGCGAAATCCGACGGCTTGCGGAAGATGCTGACCGCGCCGGTCTCCTCCTCCCACTTGATGATACGCTGGTTCGGAATGTCGCTGCAGAGCAGATACCGCCCGTCGCCGAACCACACCGGCCCTTCGGCCCAGCGCAATCCTGTGGTCAGCCGCTCCACCGCCGACAGCTTGAGCCAGTATTTTTCGAAGCGCGGATCGAGCGCACGGATAGCCGGATCGGGGTAATAGGTGGCCGGGCTCCAGCCGGCTGAATGCGATGCTGCATCGGACATTTGCTGTTCTCGTTGGTGCGTTCCCAGAGCGTTTGGGTTAGCTATCATTACCTGCTAATGACCGCAAATCGATCGCGAGACCAAGAGGAAACAAATGCCACGCATATTGATGACCGGCGCGGCCGGCGGGATCGGCACATCCTTGCGCAAGCTGTTGCCGCCGATCTATCCGGACCTGTTGCTGAGCGACTTGAAGCCGCCGGCCGATCTCGGCAAGGACGAGAAGTTCAAGCCGGCCGATCTCGCTGATCTGGCGCAGGTCGAGGCGATCTGCGAAGGCATCGACGGCATCCTGCATTTCGGTGGCTATTCGGTCGAAGGTCCGTGGGATTCGATCCTGCAATCCAACATTATCGGCGGCTACAATCTGTTCGAAGCGGCGCGGAAAAAAGGCGTCAAGCGCGTAGTGTTCGCCTCGTCGAACCATGCGGTCGGCTTCTATCCGCGACATCACCGGATCGGCACCGACGTCACCGCGCGGCCCGACAGCCGCTACGGCGTCAGCAAGGTGTTCGGCGAGGCCGTGGGCGGGCTCTATGCCGACAAGCACGGGCTTGGCGTCACCTGTATCCGGATCGGCAATTTCGGCGAGATGCCGCTGGATCACCGCCGCCTGTCAATCTGGCTGAAGCCGGAGGACCTGGTGCAGCTCTGCCGCATCGGGCTCGACCACCCCGACATTCACTTCGAAATCTTCTACGGCGCCTCCTACAACGAGCGCGCCTGGTGGGACAACCATCGCGCCTACGAGCTCGGCTATCGGCCGACCGGCCGGGCCGAGGATTTCCGCGAGCACGCGATAGCCGAGCAGGCCAAGCTGAAGCCGGATCCGGTCGGCGATTACTACCAGGGCGGCACGTTCTGCAGCATGGAGTTCGACGGCGACGAGAGCCGGATCATCGACTGGAAGTGAGGTATCGAATTCCGGGTCATGCACCCTTGCGGCGCGGGCCCGGAAACCATACTGACGATCATATCGTGGCCGGGGCTTACCAGATGCCTGGAAGCCAAGGCCTCGAAAAAGGGAATAAGAAGATGGCCGACGGACTTCGCAAGGGACTGACGAGTTATGGCGATGCTGGCTTCTCGCTATTCCTGCGCAAGGCCTTCATCAAGGCCATGGGCTACTCGGATGATGCGCTGAACAGGCCGATCGTCGGCATCACCAATACTTACAGCGACTACAATCCCTGCCACGGCAACGTTCCGCAAATCATCGAAGCGGTGAAGCGCGGCGTGATGCTGTCGGGTGCGATGCCGATGGTGTTCCCGACGATTTCGATCGCCGAGAGCTTTGCCTATCCGACCTCGATGTACTTGCGCAATCTGATGGCGATGGACACCGAGGAGATGATCCGCGCGCAGCCGATGGACGCCGTTGTGGTGATCGGGGGATGCGACAAGACGTTGCCGGCGCAGATCATGGCCGCGGTCTCGGCCGATCTGCCGACCGTCGTCATTCCGGTGGGCCCGATGGTGGTCGGGCATCACAGGGGCGAGGTGCTCGGCGCCTGTACCGATTGCCGCCGGCTCTGGGCGAAATATCGCGCAGGCGAGATCGATGACAACGAGATCGAAGCCGTCAACGGCCGGCTGGCGCCGTCGGTCGGCACTTGCATGGTGATGGGCACCGCCAGCACCATGGCGTGCATCACCGAGGCACTCGGGCTGTCGCTGCCAATGAGCGCGACGATCCCGGCGCCGCATGCCGAACGTTTTCGCTCGGCCGAGGCCAGCGGCAGGGTCGCGGCTGAAATGGCGAAAGCCAAGGGACCGAGGCCGAGCGAGATTCTGACGTCGGCATCGTTCCGCAACGCGCAGGTCGTGATGCAGGCGATCGGCGGCTCGACCAATGGTCTGATCCATCTCACCGCGATCGCCCATCGCTCGCCGCACAAGATCGACCTCGAGACATTCGACAGGCTCGGCCGCGAGGTGCCGGTGCTCGTCGATCTGAAACCGTCGGGCGAGCATTACATGGAGCATTTCCATCATGCCGGCGGCGTGCCGAAGTTGATGGCGCAACTTGGCGATCTCATCGATCTCGACGCCAAGACCATCACTGGTCAGACGCTGCGCGATGTTGTCGCTGGCGCGGAAGATGTTCCGGGACAGGACGCCATCCGTCCGCGCGACAATCCGATCAAGGCCGAAGGCGCAATGGCCGTCCTGCATGGCAACCTCGCGCCGCGTGGCGCCGTCATCAAGCAATCGGCGGCGAGCCCAAAACTGCTGCAGCACACCGGGCGCGCCGTGGTATTCGAATCGGTCGAAGACATGACGCTGCGGGTCGACGACCCGGATCTCGACGTCAACGCTGACGACGTGCTGGTTCTGCGCAACGCCGGCCCCAAGGGCGCGCCGGGCATGCCGGAAGCGGGCTATCTGCCGATCCCGAAGAAGCTTGCGCGTGGCGGCACCAAGGACATGGTGCGGATATCAGACGCGCGTATGAGCGGAACGGCGTTCGGCACCATCGTGTTGCACATCACGCCGGAGTCGGCCGTGGGCGGGCCGCTGGCGCTGGTGAAGAATGGCGACATGATCCGGCTCGACGTCGCCAAGCGTAGCATCGACCTGCTCGTCGACGAGGCGGAGCTGGAAAAGCGACGCGCGGCGCTGGCACCGGCCGTGACGCCCGACTGGGCCAAGCGCGGCTACGCGCATCTGTTCAACGAGACGATCCTGCAGGCCGACGAGGGCTGCGATTTCGACTTCATGCGCGGGCAGGGGAAGGACTAGCTTTTCGAAGCCACGATGTCGTCCCTGCGTTCGCAGGGATGACAGCGAAAGTGAGGCGCTGTACACGCCAAATGATCACTTCGACTTGCTGGTGAACTTCTTCACCGCGACACGAAATTCATCCGTTTGCATGGCATCGATGATCTTCGCTTCCTCGGCATCGAGCTGCTGCTTCGTCGGCGTAACCGCGGCCTGATAGATTAGCGACTTGGTGCCGGCGATTGCGGCGTGCGGGTTCTGCGCCAGCCGCTCGGCGAATTTGCGCGTTTCGGCTTTCAACTCCGCCGCCGGAACGACGCGGGCGACCAGGCCCCACTCATAGGCCTGCTGCGCGGTAAAACTGTCTTCGGCCAGAAAGATCTGCAGGGCGCGGCGGGTGCCGACGGTGCCGACCATGCCGACCGTGCTGCCGCCATCCGGCGAGACGCCGATCTTGGCATAGGCTGGCGTGAAACGGGCGTCATCGGCTGCGATGCAGAGGTCGGTGACGAATGCCAGGCCCATGCCAGCACCGGCAGCGGACCCGTGGACGCTCGACAGCACGATCTTGGGCATCCGCCGCACCGCTTCGATGAAGGCATGGTAGTGCTTCAACAGCTCCCCGACCACGGGCGCGATCGTATCGTTCGCGGCGGCGGCGCCGATGGTCTGCAGGTCGCCGCCGGCCGAGAAGGCGCGGCCTTCGCCCTCGATCACCAGCACCCTTATGTCGTCATTGCCTTCGACCTCCGCGCCGAGCTGCTCGAGCTTTTGCGCGATCGACAGATTGATCGAGTTGAAGGCCGCGGGGCGATTGAGCGTGATCGTGGCGATCGGGCCCTCGATCCTCAGCAGGGCAGGGGCGGCGGTATCATCGGAAGTCGACATGGCAAGGCCTCGGGGGCGCGCGGACGGGCGGGACATTTAAATAGAGAAGGCAAGAGGTGACAATCCCCGGCCAGGCCCGCAAAATGCGGCAAACGCCGCCCTCAGGGCCGCAGATGCCCTTGCGTCCCGTCGTTCCATGAGGTCAGATAGCGCCCGTCATCGTTCGGGACGGACACGAGCGCCGCTCCCAAGGGACGAGGCAGGCAAGCCAAAATCACCGGAGAGGAAACGACATGGGTCATTCCCGTGCGCTCGAACGTAGGATGTCCCTATGACGGCAGGAGCGGTTGTCATTATCGGCGCGGGCCACGCCGGCTATCAGCTTGCGGCCTCGCTGCGCCAGCACGGCTTTTCGGAACGCATCGTGTTGTTGAACGATGAAGGCCATCTGCCCTACCAGCGGCCGCCGCTGTCCAAGGCCTATCTGAAAGGAACCGGCGGGCCCGACAGCCTGATGTTCCGGCCGGAAAAATTCTATCTCGACCAGAAGGTCGACCTGATCTCCGATCGCGCGGTGTCGATCGACCGCGCCGCCTGCAAGGTGGCGCTCGCCTCCGGCGCTTCGCTTGACTACGGCCATCTGGTGCTGGCGACCGGCGCGCGCAACCGCCTGCTCGACATTCCCAACGCCAATCTCGACAGCGTGCGTTATTTGCGCACGCTCGACGAAAGCCAGTCGCTGCGCGACTACATCACCGAAGGCCAGCGCGTCGTCGTCATCGGCGCCGGATTTATCGGGCTGGAGTTCGCGGCGACGGCGCGGGCCAAGGGCCTCGAAGTCGACGTCGTCGAACTCGGCACGCGCGTGATGGCGCGCGCGGTGACGGCGGAGATCTCGGAGTTTTTCCAGTCGCGCCATACCGCGGCGGGCATTCGTATTCATCTGGGCGTGCAGGTGACCAGCATCGAGAGCGACGGCCACAAGGTGATCGGCGTCAGCCTCAGCGATGGCCGGCACATGAAAGCCGACCTGATTGTGGTCGGCGTTGGCGTGTTGCCGAATGTGGAACTGGCGGCGGACGCCGGCCTTCCGGTCGCGTCGGGCATCATCGTCGATGAGCACCTGCTGACCGCCGATCCCAATATCTCGGCGATCGGCGATTGCGCGCTGTTTGCGAGCCCGCGTTTCGGTGGCTCGCTGCGGCTGGAGTCAGTGCAGAACGCCACCGACCACGCGCGCTGTGTCGCGGCCCGGCTGACCGGCGATGCCAAGCCGTATGACGGCCTGCCCTGGTTCTGGAGCGATCAGGGGCCCGACAAGCTCCAGATCGCGGGACTAACCACCGGCTACGACCGCGTGGTGGTGCGCGGCGATCAAGCCAAGGCGGCATTCTCGGCTTTTTGCTACAGGGGCGGGCAACTCGTCGGCATCGAATCCGTCAATCGCGCGGGCGATCACATGTTCGGACGGCGCCTGCTTGCCGTCCATGGCTCGATCACGCCCGAGCAGGCTGCCGACGCGAGCTTCGACCTGAAGAGTGCGCTGACTTAAACTTGCGGCTTTGTAGGGTGGGCAAAGCGCAAGCGTGCCCACCATCCTTGCGAGATCCTGGATGGATGGTGGGCACGGCGCTGTCGCGCCTTTGCCACCCTACGAAGTCAGGCTACGTACGTAAAACCGCCGGTACCTCCGCTGCCGTCGGCATCGACGGCGCGGCGCCCATTCGCTGCACGCAGATCGATGCGGCGGCATTGGCATATTCAAGCGCGTCGCGGATTGCCTTGCCGTTGGCAAGCTGTGCGGCGAGGGCGCCGACGAAGCAATCGCCGGCGCCGGTGGTGTCCACGGCCTTTACGGCCCGTCCCGCGATCAGCGAGGGTTCGCCGCCGACAAGCGCGAGCACGCCGCGCTTGCCGAGTGTAACGCAGACGATTTTCTCGGAGCCCGCTGGCAGGCACCGCGCCGCTTCGGCGAAACGGATGGGGTCGTCGGTGTCGCGAAGATCGGTCTGGGCGAGAAGCCCGAGCTCGGTTTCGTTGAGAACAAGGATATCGACGAGGTCGAGCAGCTCGGGGCCGCAGACGGTCGCCGGCGCCGGATTGAGGATGGTGGTCGCGCCGGCCGCGCGTGCCCGTTTGAAGAAGGCGATGATCGTGGCTTGCGGAATTTCAAACTGACTCACGGCAACGTCGCCTTTGGCAAGCACGGGGGCTGTGACATCCCCGGTACTGACCAGCGCATTGGCGCCGGGTACGACGACGATGGTGTTGTCGGCGTCGGCGATGGTGATCACGGCCGTTCCGGTATGGACATCCGCGGTGTCCTTGACCAAAGCGAGGTCGACGCCTTGGGCGGTGAGAAACTGCCGCAACTGCTGGCCGAACGCATCCGCGCCCAGCCGGCCGATCAGCGTTGACGGTGCGCCGAGCTTTGCGGCGGCCACGGCCTGGTTGGCGCCCTTGCCGCCTGGAAAATAATGCACCGCTCGGCCTGCGACGGTCTCGCCGACCTTCGGATGTCGGTCGGCCGTCGCCACCACATCCATGTTGATGCTGCCGGCGACGAACACGCGCCCCACGCGTACTAACCCCCGTTCGCTTGCTCAGGCGCTGACCTGAAACTCCCGCGTGATCGCCTCGATGTCGGCGATCGTCGGCAGGCCGGCCTCATTGCCGAGACGCTGGACCTTGAAGGTCGAGGCGGCGCGCGCAAGCTCGAAATGCTCCTGCCAGCTTTTAGCGGGATTGGCGAGATAGGAATAGACGTAGGCGCCGTGGAAGACGTCGCCTGCGCCGTTGGTATCGATAACGCGTTCGGGCGTAACCGGAAGCGCGGGAAGGCGGCGGACGGCGCCGGTCTCGTCATACCAGAGCAGGCCCTTCTCGCCCATGGTGACGCCGCCGATCCGGCATCCGCGGCTCTTCAGATAATCCAGCATGGCCTCCGGCGTCTTGTCCATCTGTTCGCACAGCCGTTCGGCCACGATGGCGACATCGATGAATTCCAGCAGCTCATGGGTGTTGGTGCGCAGGCCGCCGCCGTCGAGCGATGTCAGAATGCCGTCCTCGCGGCAGAGTTTGGCATAATGGATCGCAGCGTCCGGCTGATGGCCGTCGACATGCAGCGCGCGGCAGCCCTTCAGGTTCAGCATCGGGAAGGGATGAATGTGCTCGTCGTCGCGGCAGCGTACGATGGCGCGTTTGCCGTCTTTCGGCATGATGAACGACAGCGACGAGGAGTTGACCTTGCGCGGATGGATAGAGATTCCATATTTCGCGGCCATGTCCTGAAACATGCGGCCGAGCCAGTCGTTGGCCATGGTCGAGATCAGGTCCGGCACGATTCCGAGCTTGGCGCAGCAGAACGCCGCCGTCACGGCGTTGCCGCCAAACGACACCGCATAGGCGGAGGCCACGTGTTTTTCGTCGCCGGTCGGCATGTGGTCGGTGATGAAGGTAACGTCGATATAGGTCTGTCCGATGAAGAGGGCCTGCATGCGTTTTCCGTCATATCCTGCAGAGTGTTGGGCAAAGATGGTCCCGGCGCGGCGCACACACATTAGCACTGGTTATCGGATGCATTCGCTGAAATTATTCGCAACCGTGCCGTCTTTGCTGCTTGAGATGGGAGTATAGAGGAGACTGCGACCGTCCTTAAGGGGGGCTGGGGCATACCGTCGTATAACGGCTGACGGCTGCCCGGGTTTCCCCAGCGGTGCGACAAAAGTGGAGGAAATGATGACGGTTTATTCCGGTCCCGTGTTCGACATGGCGGTTAATCAGTTTGGCGTCATCGCCAACCATCTGGAAATTCCGATGGATGAGCGCGATCGTATCCTGATGCCGAAGCGGGCGGTTACTGTCTCTTGCCCGATCCACCGCGACGACGGCACGGTCGCAGTATTCGAAGGCTATCGTGTCCAGCACCACCTCACCCTCGGTCCGACCAAAGGCGGCACGCGGTTTGCACCCTCTGTCGACATCGGCGAGGTCGCGGCGCTCGCCATCTGGATGAGCTGGAAATGCGCGCTCGTCGGGCTGCCATATGGCGGCGCCAAGGGCGGCGTCAACGTCGATCTCTCCACGATTTCCAAGCGCGAATTGGAAGGGCTGTCGCGGCGCTACATGCAGGAGATGATCCCGTTCGTCGGTCCGCATACCGACGTGATGGCGCCGGACATGGGCACCAACGAACAGGTGATGGCCTGGTTCATGGACACCTATTCGATGTACCAAGGCCAAACCGTGACCGAGATCGTGACCGGCAAGCCGGTATCGTCGGGCGGCACGCTCGGCCGTCGCGAAGCCACCGGGCGCGGCGTCGCCTATCTCGCCAAGCGGGTGCTCAAGGAGCTATCGATCAATCCGGGCAGCGCGACCGCCGTGATCCAGGGCTTTGGCAATGTCGGCTCCTACGCCGCGCTGGAACTACAACAGTATGGCCTGAAGATCATCGCGGTCAGCGATCACACCGGCGCGCTGCACGATCCGAAGGGGCTGGATATTCCGGCGCTGATGCGACATGCGGGCGCGCATGGAAGTATCGCCGGGTTCTCCAACGAGTTGACTTTCGATCCCGAGCAAATCCTCACGCTGCCCTGCGACGTACTGGTGCCGGCGGCGATGGAGCGGGTGATCGATGCCAGGGGCGCCGAAAACCTCAAGTGCCGCGTGCTGGCCGAGGGCGCCAACGGCCCGACCACGCCGGAGGCCGATCTGGTGCTGGAAAAGCGCCAAAGCGAAGTGTTCCTGATTCCCGACATTCTCTGCAATTCCGGCGGCGTCGTCGTCAGCTACTTCGAATGGGTGCAGGACCTGCAGCAATTGTTCTGGGAGGAAGAGGAAGTGACGCGGCGCGAATACGCGATCCTCGATCGCGCTTTCGACCACATGCTGCAGCGAGCGAAGACGGACAAGATCCCGCACCGCACGGCGGCGATGGCGATCGGCGTCGAGAAGGTGCGCGCCGCCAAAAACGTGCGGGGACTTTTTCCGTGATCACCGGCCTCGATCACGTCGTCGTTCTCACCGGCGACATCAACGCAGCCTCCGCCGCTTACCAGACCTTGTTTGCCCGCGCACCGGCCTGGCAGAACAGCGGGGACGGCGCCGACCGCGTCCTGTTCACGCTCGACAACACCACGCTGGAATTGATGGCGCCGAGCGGCGAGGGCGCCAACGCCGACCGGCTTCGCAGCGTTCTTGCCGCGCAAGGCGAGGGGCTCGCAAGCATCTGCTACCGTACCAGCGACATCGCCAAAATGCATCGCAGGCTCGACCGGCTGACGCTGAAGCCGGACGTGATCGCCGACGTCGAAAGCCGCGACGCGATCTCGGGTGCCGTGCTGTCGTGGAAGCGCACGCGCGCGGCAACGGAGGCCACGCGCGGCGTCCGCATGTTTTTCCTCGAGCGCGACAAGGAGCGCCCGCTGTCGGTGCGAACCACGCCCGGATCGATCACGGCGCTGGACCATGTCGTGGTCTCGACGTCGGACCCGGAACGGGCCGCAGCGCTCTACGGTGCGCGGCTCGGCCTCGACATGGCGCTCGACCGCTCGCACCCCGATTGGGGTCGGCTGATGTTCTTCCGCTGCGGCGACCTCGTCGTCGAGGTCACGCACCGGCCGGGCAAGGAGACGGATACGTCGCAGGACAAACTTCGAGACAAATTTCAAGACAACCTTCAAGACAAGCTTCGCGGCCTGTGCTGGCGCGTCACCGACATCGACGCCACCCATGCGCGGCTGGTCCAGGCCGGCGTCGACGTCTCGGAAGTCCGCACCGGCCGCAAGCCGGGAACGCGGGTGATGACGGTACGGAACGGCACATGCGGCGTGCCCACGCTGCTGGTACAGCCGTCGGCGGGGAAGGACGCGTGAGGGGAGGTGAACAACCTTCATTCTCAAACGCTTCCCTGCATGCTACAGCTTGCCGATGCGACCAACGGGCAACTGATTTGGCAAAGGCAAAACGCGTTCAGAAATGGCAGCGCGACCCCGAGGGGATGCGGCTTCGCATTCTCGAGGCCGCCAAGCAGGAATTCGCCGCCCATGGCCTGGCCGGCGCGCGCGTCGACCGCATCGCGGCCAATGCCGGCGCCAACAAGCGCATGCTGTACTACCATGTCGGCAACAAGGAAGACCTCTACCTCGCGGTGCTCGAAGGCGCCTATGAGAAGATCCGCTCCGAGGAGCGCGGGCTCGATCTCGAACATCTCGATCCGCCCGAGGCGATCGAACGGCTGATCGATTTCACCTGGAATTATTTCCTCCGCAACCCAGAGTTTTTGGCGCTGCTCAACACCGAGAACCTTGCAAAAGCGCGCCATCTGAAGCGCTCGACCAAAGTGAAGTCGATGCATTCGCCGTTTGTCGAGATGATCCGCACTGTGGTGACGCGCGGCGTCGAAAGCGGCGATTTCCGCGTCGCCGTCGATCCCGTCCAGCTCTATATTTCGATCGCCGCGCTGTGCTTCTTCTATCTTTCCAACAGCGCGACGCTTTCCGTGATCTTCGGTCGCGACCTCCTGAAGAAGGAGGCGAGGGACGAGCGCCTCGCCCATATGGTGGCGCTGGTGCTGGCGGCGCTGACGGGGAAATCGACCGCGGATTTCGGCAAGACCGTGGGGCAGGGCGTCCGGCCGCCAGCGCATCAGCCGGTGTGAGCCGTCGTTCCTGCGTTCTCGCAGGAACCCATAACCACCGCTTCCAGTTGTTGCACCGTGTGGTGGCCCCAGCCGTCGCAAAACACCCACTTGTGGTTATGGGCCCCTGCGTTCGCAGGGGCGACGGGAATTATCCGGGTTGCGAGCCGCCAAATTCGGCTCCGAAAGTCACAAATTGTCACACCAAACCCGCTTGCCAGTATTTATCCAACGGGTTAATTTCCCGTCCATAAGACGATGACCAGGGAGCGGGACGTGGCCGAGCTGAAGCGCGAGAGTGGCGTGTCGAAAGCGCTGAACGCGGCGTGGGTGCGGCCGTTCTTGTTCCTGCTGTTCATCGTGGTGATGTGGGACCTCACCATCCGCCTGTTCCAGATTCCGGCCTACCAGATCCCGGCGCCGGGCGATGTCGTGGCGGTGCTGCGGACGGATTGGCCGGAACTGCTGCGGCAGGCCTGGCCCACCACTTACGCCACGATCTGTGGCTTTGCGCTGTCGGCGCTGTTCGGCATTCCCGTCGCGATGCTGATTGCCGGATCGAAGACGGTGGAGAGCTATGTCTATCCGCTGCTGGTGTTCTCCCAATCTGTGCCGAAGATCGCGATCGCGCCGCTGTTCGTGGTGTGGTTTGGCTTCGGCATCATCCCAAAGGTGATCTCGGCGTTCCTGCTCGGGTTTTTCCCCGTCGTGGTGTCGGCCGTGCAGGGCTTTAAGTCGGTCGATCCCGACATGGTCGATCTCGCCCGCGCGATGCAGGGAAGCCGTTTTCAGGTGTTTCGCGCCGTCAACCTGCCGCACGCGATGCCGGCGATTTTTTCCGGCCTGAAGGTCTCGGTGACGCTTGCCGTCGTCGGTGCTGTCGTCGGCGAGTTCGTCGGCTCCAATTCCGGCATCGGCTACGTGATGCAGCGCTCGATCGGCACCTTCGACCTGCCGACGATGTTTGCGGCGCTGGTGATCCTGGCGCTGCTCGGCGTCGTCCTGTTCTGGGTCGTCGATCGGATCGAGCGCCTCGTGATTCCCTGGCATGTCAGCCAGCGCGAGGACATCATTTTTGCTTCCTAAGCCAAACCAACAGGCGGCCTATCCAAGGGCTGCATCACCAAACGGGAGGATGACCATGATACGAGTGATAACGGCGATCTCCGCCGCCCTGATCTGGACCGCGCTTTCGGTGCTTCCGGCATCGGCCGCCGACAAGGTCGTGCTAATGCTGAACTGGTACGTCTATGGCGAGCACGCGCCGTTCTATTACGGCAAGGCCAAGGGCATTTACGCCGCCGAGGGCATCGACCTCGAGATCCAGGAAGGCCGCGGCTCGGCGGCGACCACGCAGGCCGTTGCGGCCAAGACCGCCAATTTCGGCTATGTCGACGTGCCCACCATGATGCGCGCGGCCGTGAAGGGTGCCCCGATCGTGGCCACCGGCGTGCTGCTGCAGACCAGTCCGATGTCGGCGATGGGCTTTGTCGAAAAGAACATCAAGAAGCCCGAGGACATCAAGGGCAAGACGGTGGCGATCACGCCTGCGGACTCGATGACACAGATCTGGCCGCTGTTTTTGAAGAAGACCGGCCTGAAGGAAAGCGACTTCCAGACGGTGGCCGGCGACGGCCAGACCAAGCTCAACGCCGTCATCAACGGCCAGGCTGACCTGTTGCTCGGCTATGTCATGGACCAGTCGATGAAGATCAAGGACGCGACGGGTAAGGACGTCAACGCGATCAAGTTCGCCGACTACGGCATCAACATGGTCTGCTCGGGCGTCGTCGCCAACACCGATTTCGTCAAGGCCAATGCCGATCTCGTCAAGCGCTTCATGTCGGCGACGACGAAAGCGGTCGAAGCCGCCGAGAAGGATCCGAAGGGCGCGGCGCAGTCGATCCTGGATGCCAACCCGAAAGGCGGCAAGATCGAGACGCTGACGAAGGGTTTTGAGCTGACGATCCCGCTGTACCGCACGGCTGAAACCAAGAACAAGCGGCCGTTCCAGGTGACCGACCAGAACATGACTGACACGGTCAATCTGATGGTCGAATATGGCGGGTTGGATGCCAAGGCCAAGGACAATCCGAAGGCGTTTTATACCAACGACTACCTGCCGCAGGGCGGTTCGTAAATAAGCCGTCATTCCGGGGCGATGCGCAGCATCGAACCCGGAATCTCGAGATTCCGGGTCTGGTCCTTCGGACCATCCCGGAATGACGGGCATCTCGACAACGGAATGAGCTAAATGAATCCTGCGACCAAACCAACCGAGATCGACCAACCAGCCGCGCATCTGCGTCTGGTATCCGATCGCGCCAGCGGCGCTGCGTCCGGGATCACGCTGTCAGGCGTCTCAAAAACCTATCGTTCGCGGGACGGCGACGTGCCGTCGCTGCGGCCGCTGGATTTCCACATCAACGAGGGCGAGTTCTTTGTCGTGGTCGGCCCGTCCGGCTGCGGCAAGTCCACGCTGTTGAAGATGATCTCCGGGCTGCTCGCGCCGTCGACGGGGGAGATTCTGGTCGAAGGCGAGCAAGTTACAAAACCGCACGGCAATGTCGGCATCGTGTTCCAGAACGCGTTGCTGCTGCCCTGGCGCAACATCCTCTCCAACGTGATGTTGCCGATCGACATGAAGAAATTGCCGCGCGACGAATATCTGCCGCGGGCGAAAGCGCTGTTGAAGATGGTCGGCCTCGAGGGCTTTGAGAAGAAATTGCCCTGGCAATTGTCCGGCGGCATGCAGCAACGCGCCTCGATCTGCCGCGCGCTGGTGCACGATCCCAAGATTATGCTGATGGACGAGCCGTTCGGCGCCCTCGATGCCATGACGCGCGAGAAGATGAACGTCGAGCTCATGCGCATCCAGCGCGAAACCGGCAAGACCGTCCTGCTGATCACGCACTCAATTCCGGAAGCCGTGTTCCTGGCCGATCGCGTGCTTGTCATGACCGAGCGGCCCGGCGCGATCGCTGCGATCTACGACGTGCCGCTGCCGCGCCCGCGCTCGCTCGACGCGATGGCCGATCCCGCCTTCACCGAATTGGTGCAGCGGATTCGCAAGCACTTCTTCACCCAAAGCGCGCTGGACTGAAAGCTGGCTCGATGCCGTTACGCCTGGCCGTACGAGACATCTCCTTCTTTGAACGTCCGGTCACCTTCGCCCGGCCGTTCCGGTTCGGCGCGGTCGTCATCAATGCGACGCCGCAGGCCTTTGTGCGCGTCGAGATCGAAGTCGAAGGCAAGGGCAGGGCTGCCGGCGCGAGCGCCGAGTTCCTGGTTCCAAAATGGTTCGACAAGCGGCCGCATCTCGCGCCAGAGCAGACAGTCGAGGAGCTGCGGCGCTCGCTTCTGATCGCGCGCGGCATCTACCTGGCGTATTCCGGCTTCGAGACTGCGTTCGGCCTGCATGCGGCCTGCATCGGCGCGCAGATTGAAGCCTGCGCGCGAGAAGACATTCCGCCGCTGGCGGCGGCCTACGGGCCGGCCGAAATCGACAAGGCGATTCTCGACGCGCTGCTGCGTTGCACGGCAACCAGCTTCTTCGACGGCATGGCCGACAACATCGCAGGCGTGGATGCACGCCTGTCGCGCGATCTCGGCGATGATGACGTGTCGCGCTTTCTCGCAGCCCGCAAGCGGCTGGAGCGCGTCGCGATCCGGCATACGGTCGGCATGGACGACAAGGTCGAAGGCGAGGGCGGCGTTGCCGACATCAGAGAAAACGCCGGCGCGCGCTACTTCAAGCTCAAGCTAAACGGCGACCCCGCGCACGATGCCGATCGGCTGATCCGGATCGGCAATGAACTGGCGACGCTGTCGTACGATTACCGCGTCACGCTCGATGCCAATGAACAGTACGCCGACCTCGCTGCATTGAATGCGCTTGTCGAGCGGCTCGACCGCGACGCCGCGCTGCGGCCGATCGCGCAAAAGCTCCTCTATATCGAGCAGCCGATGCCGCGCGATATTACGCGCCAATCGCCGCTCGGCGCGTTGGCGCGGCGCGATTTCATCGTCGACGAGGCCGACGATTCCTACGACGCCTTCCCGGTGGCGCGGGCGCTCGGCTATAGCGGCATCTCGTCGAAATCCTGCAAGGGGATCTACAAGGCCATCATCAATGCTACGCGCGCGGCCAAATGGAGCGACGCCGGCGAAAAATGCTTCATCTCCGGTGAGGACCTCACCTGCCAGGCGGGCCTTGCCGTGCAGCAGGACCTCGCGCTTGGTGCACTGATCGGCGTCACCCACGCCGAGCGCAACGGCCACCATTACGTCGACGGTTTTGGCGACACGCCGGCCGCGGAGGCGAAGGCGTTTCTCGCGGGCCATCCCGATCTCTACGTCCGCGACGGCAATAAAATTCGTCTCGCGATCCATGACGGCGATCTCCTGACGAGATCGCTGACCACACCTGGCTTCGCCACGGCCACGCATCCGGACTGGTCCGCGATGTCGCCGCTCGCGCAGCCCACAGCCAGAATTCCTTTGGAGAAAGCAGTATGACGACCAAACGCCTCGGCCTGATCATGAACGGCGTGACCGGCCGCATGGGGCTGAACCAGCATCTGATCCGCTCCATCATCGCGATCCGCGACCAGGGCGGCGTGCTGCTGTCGAACGGCGACCGCATGCTGCCCGATCCGATCCTGATCGCCCGCGATGCGGACAAGGTGGAACGGCTCGCCAAGCGCTTCAATGTGGAGCGCTGGTCCACCGATCTCGAGAAGGCGCTGGCCGACAAGAGCGATACGATCTTCTTCGACGCCGCCACTACGCAGGCGCGCCCCTCGCTGCTGACCAAGGCGATCGAGGCCGGCAAGCACGTCTATTGCGAAAAGCCGATCGCGACCAACCTGGAGGAGGCGATCCAGGTGCTGAAGCTCGCCAAGACCAGGGGCGTCAAGCACGGCACGGTGCAGGACAAGCTGTTCCTGCCGGGCTTGAAGAAGCTCGCCTTCCTGCGCGATTCCGGGTTCTTCGGCCGCATGCTCTCGGTGCGCGGCGAGTTCGGCTACTGGGTGTTCGAGGGCGGCTGGCAGGAGGCGCAGCGGCCGTCATGGAATTATCGCAGCGAGGACGGCGGCGGCATCATCCTCGACATGGTCTGCCACTGGCGCTACGTGCTCGACAATCTCTTCGGCGAGGTCGAGAGCATCTCCTGCCTCGGCACGACCGACATCCCCGAGCGTTTCGACGAAAAGGGCAAGAAGTACACGGCGACCGCCGATGATTCCGCCTATGCCACGTTCCGCCTCAAGGGCGGCGTGATCGCGCATATCAACATGAGCTGGGTGACGCGCGTCTACCGCGACGACCTCGTGACCTTCCAGGTCGACGGCACGCACGGCTCCGCGGTGGCAGGCCTGACCGACTGCGTGATCCAGGCGCGCCAGGCGACGCCGCGGCCGGTGTGGAATCCGGACGAGAAGCGCACCCATGATTTCTATGCCGATTGGCAGAAGGTTCCCGACAACGTTGTCTACGACAACGGCTTCAAGGAGCAGTGGGAGATGTTCATCCGCCACGTCTGCGAGGACGCGCCCTACAAATACACGCTGCTGGAAGGCGCCAAGGGCGTGCAACTCGCCGAATGCGCGCTGCAGAGCTGGCGCGAGCGGCGCTGGATCGACGTTGCCCCGATCAAGGTGTGAGGAGGCTTAAGCATGAACAAGCCAGTCCTGCCGATGTCATCGCTATCGCTGAAGCTGCCGACCGGGAATCACAAAATCGAGGATTATCGCCTGGCGGCGTCGCGGACGTTTCCGGCGAAGCTTGAAGGTGCGCTCAACCGCGTGGCCTTCTCGGCCGCGCACGTCGTGGCGGACCCACTCGCCGACAACGACCCGTGGCTGACATCCGCCATCGACTGGGACCGCACCATCGCGTTCCGCGAGCATGTCTGGGATCTCGGCCTTGGCGTCGCCGAGGCGATGGACACCGCGCAGCGCGGCATGGGGCTGGACTGGCCGACCTCGCTGGAATTGATCCAGCGTTCGGTGAAGGCTGCGAAAGCGAAGGACAATGCGCTGGTGTTTTCCGGCGCCGGCACCGACCACCTCGCAGTGGAAGACGCAAAATCGATCGACGACGTGATCCGCGCCTATGAGGAACAGATCGCGGCGGTCGAGAAGGCCGGCGGCCGCATCATCCTGATGGCCTCGCGCGCATTGGCAAAGCTTGGCCGTAGCGCCGACGACTATGCAAAGGTCTACAATCGGGTGCTGTCACAGGTTCGCGAGCCCATGATCATCCACTGGCTCGGCGACATGTTCGATCCGGCGCTGTCGGGCTATTGGGGAACGGCCGATCTCGACAAGGCGATGGATACGGCGGTTGCCATCATCAACGCCAACGCCGCCAAGGTCGACGGCGTAAAAGTCTCGCTGCTCGACAAGCAGCGCGAGATCGACATGCGCCGGCGGCTGGACAAGAACGTCAAGATGTATACCGGCGACGATTTCAACTACGCCGAACTGATTGCGGGCGACGAGCGAGGTTTTTCGCATGCGCTGCTCGGCATCTTCGATGCCATCGCGCCGGCGGCTTCCTACGCGCTGTCGCGGCTGGCTGCCGGCGACGAGGCCGGTTTCCATGACGTATTGGGGCCGACGGTGCCGCTGTCGCGACATATCTTCAAGGCGCCGACGCGGTTCTACAAGACCGGCATCGTGTTCATGGCCTATCTCAACGGCCATCAGGATCATTTCACCATGGTCGGCGGGCAGGAGAGCACGCGCTCGACGCTGCATCTGGCCGAACTGTTTCGCCTTGCGGATAAAGCTGGGCTGCTCTCCAACCCCGAACTGGCAACGCGGCGCATGAAGACGGTGCTGGCAATGCGCGGCATCGAACCCTGATGCGTGATTTCTCGAGCGATCATCGCTGGCTGTCGCTGAACACGGCGACCGTCCGCAAGCAGGGCGATCTCGTTGCCATCATTGACGCCTGTGCGCGCCACGGCATCCGCGCCATCGATCCCTGGCGCGACCAGGTTGCGGCCATCGGCCTCGACCGCGCAGTGCGGGCCGTGCGCGACGCAGGCCTTGAATTGTCCGGCTATTGCCGCGGCGGCATGTTCACGGCGGATGCGGCGCATCGCGTGGAGGCGCGCGACGACAATCGTCGCGCGGTGGATGAAGCCAAGGCGCTGGGTGCGCCCTGCATCGTGCTGGTCGTCGGCGGCCTGCCGCAATATTCGCGGCCGGGAAGCGCCGCCTCGAAGGACATTGCGGCTGCGCGTACGCAGGTTCATGACGCGATCGCGGAAATGCTGGAGTATGCGAGAGAGGCCAACATGCCGCTCGCGATCGAGCCCTTGCATCCGGCCTACGCCGCCGACCGTGCCTGCGTGAACACGACGAAGCAGGCGCTGGACATCTGCGATCAGCTCGATCCGCAGCGCACCGGTGCGCTGGGCGTTGCGCTCGACGTCTATCACATCTGGTGGGACCCGGAATTGATGCCGCAGATCGCGCGCGCGGGGAAAGATCGCCTGCTGGCGTTTCACGTCTGCGACTGGCTGGTGCCGACAAAAGACATCCTCAACGACCGCGGCATGATGGGCGACGGCGTCATCGACATCACATCTGTGCGATCAGCGGTCGAGGCGCAGGGCTTTGCCGGCTATTCCGAGATCGAAATCTTCTCCAACGAGTGGTGGGCAAGGCCGATGGCCGAGGTCCTGCAGACCTGCATCGCGCGGCATCGCACGGTGGTCTAGCAGCCGTCACGCG
Organism: Bradyrhizobium sp. LMTR 3; assembly: GCF_001693485.1. Lineage (GTDB taxonomy): Bacteria > Pseudomonadota > Alphaproteobacteria > Rhizobiales > Xanthobacteraceae > Bradyrhizobium. The sequence continues at coordinate 93,974 of NZ_MAXC01000005.1, read as the reverse complement.
AAGAAGCTTGTCTCGCTGTCTCAATGACGGACGATGTTGTCTCGTATGTGAACTGACGCGCGTTCTGGTTGTGATAGCGTCACGTGAAGAGACAGCGCGCGGTTCCAGATTTAACCTTTTCCGCGGGTATTTAGCTTAACAAAGGGTTACCGTTGCGCCTCGATAAACTCCGGCGCTAGCTAGTCGCACGGAGAAAGTCTCCTCGAGCGATGAGCGACACCATGAAAATCCTTTACGCAATTGCGGCACTGGCCCTGCTGTCGACATCGGCGCAGGCCTGGCAGGTCGTGGAACGCTGCACCTACAGCAAGTTCCACGGCAGGGTATGCACGACGTCCTATCTGGACGATCCGGTGCGCAGCGAGGCGCAGGATCAGGAAGACGCAAGGGCAAGGCGCACCAGCATCGAGAAGTGGGAAGCGTTCTGCAAGCCGCAACGCACCTACGACAACGAAGGTGTCGTCCGTCTGGTGTACGCCCGCAAGGGCTGCGAGTTCGGCCGCAGCGAGTAGCACGCTTCTCCTCGCCGCAAGCGGGGAGAATTCCGAGCCCCACAGCTCGATGAACGGGCAACGCGCGCCCAAAAGACCGCTAAACCTTTATCGACCAAATTGCGATCCGGTTAGTCACACAGCTTTACGCCGCCTCAATGCTTGTCGGTCATTCCTGACGGACGCATTCATCAAGGGGCAGTGTCCATGCGCGTCTTCATCGCAATCTCGATCGTCGTCGCTTCGGTATCGTCCGCGTCCGCGCAATTCGCGATGGACCACGGCCATGCCGCAGATGCCGCCCAGGCCGCCCGCGCGGCGCGGGCCGAAGCGAATGCCAAGGCCGCGGCCATTGCTTCGGGCGCGCCGTTGCTTCCCAGCCAGCAAACCAATTTCTACGTCGGCAGCCGCGGCACCGTGAAGATCACGCCCCGGACTGCGGAAGAACTGAAAGCCGATGAAGCCGCCCAGGCTGCCTGGAGGGAACGCTGCCGGCCGACCGTGGTCGAAGACCGCGAGGGCCTGCGGCGCGTGAGATATGCCGAACGGGATTGCGACCTTTCCCGCTTCAACACCGCGGGCAACTAGAACTTCCCGACATCTGTGGCGGAATCGGGCCGCGTGGAGCCGTCCGCTCCGGACCGGCAATCCGGGTTGCCTATGGTGTTCATTTTCGACGAGCGCTCTGCGGTCATCGTAACGCAGGCGATGGAGCGCGCTTTGGCATTGGCGCGCGCGGTGAAATGACCGGGGCTTTTTCCCGAAAACCTGCGGCGCTATCGTGATTGAGCAAGGAAGGCGATGATCTTTTTTCTATCCTCGCTCGATGAGAGGCCGCCATACGGCTTCATGCTGTTGCCGGGCACGACCTCATCGGGGTTGGCAATGAAGCGATCGAGCTTCTCCTCATCCCAGACGAATCCTGCCTCCTTCATTGCGCTGGAAAACCCATAGTCTGGTAGCGATCCAGCTTTCCGTCCGACAATCTTGTGCAGGTTGGGACCCAGCCGATTGTCGCCCTCTCTCATGATGTGGCACGTCCGACAGGCATTGTTGAACGCCTGTTGTCCTGAGACGCCCTCCGCGCCTTGCGGCGCCTGGGGCAGGGCGGAAGGCGAAGCAAGCATATACGCCAGTCCGCTCAACGCGCCTATCAGGAACGTCCGACCGTGCCGCCAACGTGCATCTCCACGGCTGGATATTGGCCGGGCGAGCAGCGTGACAAAATGCGATTGCCTCATATTCGATCCTCGTCAAGAAGGATGCCGGGCATGTTTCGGTCACTGGCTTGCGACCTGCGGCATCGTATTGAAGCGCGCCTTCTGCTCGTTGCTCAGCGTGGCATAGAACTCGTCCAATGCCGGCTGCACCAGCGCGGCTGCCTGCAGCATGGCCTCGAGCCGCTTCTCCATTGCCTCCAGCCGCCCGAGCGGTGTGAGCGGCACGTCGTCGGGGCAGGCGGCCTGCAACTTCTGAACCGCGTCGTTCGTCGCCTTGCTCAAGAGATCGAGCGCATCCTTCTGTTTGCCTGCCGGACGTATCACGGCCTCGATCCGCTCAATCGGTAGCCGAGTGAGGCTGGACTTCGGATCGCCGCAGGCCTCGGCTTGCGTATTCGCTTCCTGCGGCGGCTGCTGTTGCGAACGCTCGCCGACGTTCGGGCCGAGCGCGTTGAAGCGCGCCTTTTGCTCGTCATCCAGCGAATTGTAAAACCGCTCAAGCGCCGGACGCACGATCCTGACCGCGTCGAGCGTTGCCGTCACGCGGTTCGTCATCGCGCGCAGGCGACCGGGCGGCGTCATGGCAAAGGAGTCGGCGCAAGTATCCTTGAACACGTCGGCGGCCTTTGCTGCGGCGGCCTTCAGTTCGTCGAGCAGGGCGCGCTGCTCGGGCGTCGGCTGCACGGCGCGCACGATCGATGCAATCGGCCAGGCGGTCACGCCCTCATCCGGTTCTCTGCACACCTGCCGGAGCGTCTGCCGGCTCACGCTTGCGCGCTTGCCCGGTCGATAATCCGTGACCGCCGCCCCTGGCTCGGGATATCTGGCGTAGGCGGAATACGGGCTGTCCGTACCCCAAAACACCGTGTCGACGAAGTCGTCATAGGCATAGGCCCAATAGCCGGGGTCGTAGGCGTGGGGCCAGAACGTGTAATTGAAGATGTCGGAATAGGCGTAAGGCCAGAACACCGGGCCGAGCCATGCCACGAATGCGGCGCGATGGCCGCGCCGCCAGGCGTGGCGCGGAGCCCAGCGGTTCTCCCGGGCGGTCAGCGCCGCGCGGGCTTGCAGGGCATCATTGCTGCGGAACTGCGCGGAAAATCGCCCACGGGCCGCCGCCTGCATGGCCGCGGCGGAGGCGGATGGTTCAGCCGAGGGCTGAGGCCCTAGCCGCTGCAGGCGTGCCTGGTCACGTTCCTGGATGCGCTGCTCGCGCTGGAGCAGGCGATTTTGAGTCTGCAGCATTCTTTGCTGCTCGCGTTGCGCCCGGAGACCTTCCGGCTTCTGCGACTGCAACTGCTGGACACGCTGCTGCAAGCGATCGATGCGGCTCTGCCGCTCCGTGCTCTGGCGCGAAAGCATATCGCGCTGCCGCTCCTGCACGACTTGCCGCCGCTCTTGGATACGCTGCTCGCGCTGCTGGAGGCGCTGCTCGCGCTGTTGCGCACGCGTTTCGATCTGCTCCTGTCGCGACGGTCGGGCGCCCACAGCGGGCGATGTGCTCGGGCGCGATGGTGCGGCGATGCGCGGCTCGGGTCTCGTCACGGCCGGTCGCTGCGGCGGCGCTGCACGCTGGATCTCGGGTCGTGGTCCTGCAACGCGCGGTGTGACCGCTCGCGGCGGTGCGGCGATTTGCGGCGCCGCGCGCGGGGCCATTGCTGGACGCTGAGGCGGGGGAGCTGCACGGAACGCCGGCGCGGCGGGTCGCGCCATTGCCGGAGGTGCCGCGGGGCGGGCCATAGCCGGAGGTGCCGCTGGGCGGGCCATGGCTGGTGGTGCGGCGGGGCGGGCCATAGCGGGTGGTGGACCCGCCGGTCGGGCTGCGGGCGCCGCCCCGCCGCCTTGGCCAAGGCCTCTTCCTGGTTGGGCAGACGAGCCGGTGCTCACCGCCATCGCGGAGATACCGAGAAAAAATGCTGCGATGCGAGCGCCGCTCGAAAGCATGATCTCACTCCCTCGCTTCGTCGCCCAAGAGCATCAACGCGCAAGCGCAGGAATCGTTCGTCGCGGCTATGACTTACGTTGCGATTTTACGACGCAGGACCAATACAGTTCGCCTGCGCCTTAGGCTTGCTGCGTCACAAGTCCCTCATGGTGAGGAGCGCCAACGGGTCCGCGCATAGCGCGGCCCGATGACAGGCTCCGCGCGTCTCGAATCATGAGGCCCCGTCTGTGGCCTACACCCTTCGAGACGCCCGCTTCTCGCGGGCTCCTTCGGAATAAGCGCAAGTGCGCTTATTCCTGAGATGATGGGGATTGAGCAGCTATGACGCAGTAAGACTAGTTGACCGTGCAAGGCACGCTCAGAAATCCACGGAAGCGCACGCGGCCGCCGCGTACCGGTTCGCCGTCGAACGCATAATCCGGAAAGCGCGCGAGGAAACGCGAGATCGCGATGGCGCCCTCGAGCCGCGCCAACGTCATGCCGGCGCATTGATGCGCGCCGGTGCCGAAGGCCAGATGCCGGTTCGGCGTGCGGCCAATATCGAAACGTTCGGGATCGGCGAACTGGGCGGGGTCGCGGTTGGCGGCGCCGATGCACAGCGTCACCGGTGTGCCCGCCGGCATCGCGATGCCGCCGAGATCGAACGGCTCGACGGTCATGCGGTTGCCGAGCTGGTTGGAGCTCTCGAACCGCAGCATTTCCTCGATCGCGGTCTTGATCAGCTCGGGATTTTCAATCAGCCGGCGTTTCTCGCCTGGGTGGTTCAGTAACGCGACCAGCCCGTTGCCGATCAGGTTGGTGGTGGTCTCGTGGCCGGCATTGAGCAGGAAGATGCAATTGTGCAGCAGCTCCTTCTCGGTCAGCCGCTCGCCATTGTCTTCGCCCTGAATGAGCCGCGTCAGCACGTCGCGGTCGGGATTGCCGGGCTTGACCCGTCGCCGCGCCACCAGCCCTTCGAGGTACGCCAGGAAATCCTTCACCGCCTTGTTGCCGCGGGCGAAGGCGTCCGGGCCGATCACCGGCTCCAGCGCGCCGAGAATGGCCAGCGACCAGTCGCGCAAGGGATCGCGCTCGCTTTCCGGCACATCGAGCAGATTGCCGATCACTTCGATCGGAATCGCAGCAGCGAAATCGTCGATCAGGTCCACCTTGCCCTTGGCGGCGATGGCGTCGAGCAGACGGTCGACCAGCCGGACCAGGTCGGGCTCCATGCCGGCGATCGCGCGCGGCGAAAGTGCGCCCATGATCAGCCGGCGGACGCGGGTGTGGGCGGGGGGATCGTTGAACACGAGGCTCGTGGTGTGGTGCTCGTAGAGCAGGGAGTCGCCATACTTCGGCGAGAACTCCTTCTTCTTGTCGGACGAAAAGGCCTTGGTGTTCTTGTAGGCCGCGACCAGATCGTCGTAGCGGGTCAGGAAATACGACCCATTCGGCAACCGCTTGACCGGTTCGTTCTCGCGCAGCGCGCGATAGGTCGGGTAGGGGTTGGCATAGAACTCCGGCGTCAGCTTTTCGAGGTCGAATGTGGCCGCCAGTTCGCGCGCATCCAGATTCATGGCTCGCCGTACTCGTTGGGAAGACGGAAGGGTAAGCGGCCGTCAAATTAGTCGCATTTGCAACTATCTTAGACGCCGCGTTCAAAGCGTCAAGTCGGCGCAGCTTTCAGCCCCACGCCATCCAAGCGCCTTTATCCAAGCGCCTTGGGGTTGCGACCATTTCGGGATAAGTCTGCAACGCGAGAGCCCGATTTCCCGAAAAATCGTGGTCAAACAAAGCGATGAGGCTGTGTCTTTGACGCCACCCGGTAGCAGAATCCGCCTGGTGCGCTGCAATGTATCCTTGACTTCGTAAAGGTGAGTGATTACTCACGCCCCCATGTCTACCCTGCGCATGACCAGTGATTTGCGGCGGCAATTGATCTTGAGCGCCGCCAAGCGGTGCTTTGCCCGTCACGGCTTTGCCGGCACCACGACCAAGAGCGTGGCGGCGGCTGCGGCCATTTCGGAAGGGCTGTTGTTCAAGCATTTCCCGTCCAAGGCAGCGCTCTACGCCGAAATCCTCGCCGAGGAATGCGAGGCCGATCCGGATTTCGCGCACCTGCTCGGCCAGCAGCCTTCAACTGCCACACTAGTTGAGCTGGTCAAGAGCATGGTTGGCCATTTCATGGAGGTGTCGAACGGCTCGGATCAGGAGGAAGCGCAGCGGCTGCGGCTGATGACGACTAGCCACCTCGATGACGGCGAGTTCGCGCGTTTGCTCTACGACAAGATCGCCGGCCTGATCGGGCCGGTGTTCACCGCGTCGATCGAGCGCGCTGTAACGGCCGGCGACGCTGCGCGGATCGGCCGCGATCCGCTCAACCTGTTCTGGTTCGCGCATCACACCGTGCTGATGGCGGCGCTGACGAGGCTTCCGCCCGTGCCCTGTCTTTCCTACGGCAACGCCGCCGACCTGGAGCGGCAGTTGTGTCAATTCATCCTGCGCGGCATCGGACTTACCGAAGCCGCAATTGCTTCTCACCTGGACGGCGAGCTGTCACCGAATTCGGGACAATCGGTAACTGCAGAAAGTGCATGACATGAATATCGTGACCGAACACAAGATTTCGGGCAAACCGATAACGGAAAAGCCGCACAAGCGGCCGGTCCGAATGGTGCGGTGGCTCATCATCGTCGGAACGCTGCTGGCCTTGCTGGTTGGCGGCCTGGTCTGGTTCAACTACTTCCGCGGCAAGATGATCGCGCAGTTCTTCGCGACCATGAAGCCGCCGCCGACCAGCGTCAACATCGCCACGGCGAAGTCCGAAACGATTCCGAATCTTCTGACCGCGGTCGGCGATCTTGCCGCCGTGCACCAGGTCAACGTGACCTCCGACGTCAACGGCCGCATCACCGATATCCAGTTTACGGCGGGCGCCAGCGTGAAGGCAGGCATGCCGCTGGTGCAGTTGTTCGACGGTCCCGAGCAGGCGGACCTTGCCAACTACAAGGCGCAGCAGCGGTTGGCGCAGCTCTCGCTGGATCGCGCCAAGCAACTGGCCGAGCGTCAGGTCGGACCGCAGGCGACGGTGGATAACGCCCAGGCTGTGTTCGATCAGGCCAGCGCCGGCATCGCCAGGACCGAAGCGATCATTTCGCAGAAACTGGTGCGGGCGCCGTTCGATGGCGAACTCGGCGTTCGCAGGGTCGAAGTCGGACAATATCTGACTGCGGGGACGCAGATCGTCTCGCTGACCGATCTGTCGATGCTGTATGCGAACTTCACCGTGACGGAGAAGGACTCCGGCCAGCTCAAGGTCGGCCAGATCGTTCGGATCGCGGTCGACGCCTATCCGGGCCGCACCTTCGAGGGCAAGATCACCACCATCGAGCCGCAGATCGTCGCGGACACGCGCAACATTCGCGTGCAGGCGACGATCCAGAATCCGGACAAGATCCTCAAGCCCGGCATGTTCGCGACCACCACCGTGGTGCTGCCGGACAAGCCGCCGGTCGTCACCGTGCCCGAAACCGCGGTCGACTACACGCTCTATGGCGACTCGGTCTACCTCCTCAGTGAAAAGAAGGAGGAGGACGGCAAGACCAGCCTGATCGCGACGCGCACGTTCGTGCAGACCGGAAAGCGCATCGAGGGCCGCGCCGAAGTCCTGAAGGGCTTGAAGGAGGGCGACCGCGTCGTGGCGGTGGGCCAGCTCAAGCTGCAGTCCGGAGCTGCCGTGACGATTTCGAACGATCCGGTGCCGGCGATTCCGGCGAAGCCGCCGCGCTACTGATACATGATGCGGCTCCCTTGAGGAGCCGCGGCGAAAGAAAGATGGGCGGCGGTCCTATGGCTCGGCCGCGCCCCGGAAATGCTGAACCCAGCGGGATGATTTTGCGATGGCCTTCACCGATATTTTCATCAAGCGTCCGGTCCTGTCGGTCGTCGTCAGCCTGCTGATCCTCCTGATCGGTCTGCGCGCCGCCAGCGTATTGCCGATCCGGCAATACCCGAAGCTGTCGAATACGGTGGTCAACATCACCACCTCGTATCCGGGCGCGTCGGCCAACCTGATTCAAGGCTTCATCACCACGCCGATCGAGCAGGCGGTCGCTTCCGCCGAGGGCGTCGACTACATCACTTCCTCGTCGGTGCAGGGCACCAGCACGATTCAGGTCTACGTCAAGCTGAATTTCGACCCGAACCAGGCGCTGACCGAGGTTCTCGCCAAGGTAAACTCGGTCAAATATCTGATCCCGAAGGAATCGAACGACCCGGTCATAACCAAGACGACTGGCCAAACCACGGCCGTGATGTATCTGGGCTTCTCCAGCGAAGAACTCTCGGGGTCGGCGATTTCAGACTATCTGACACGCGTGGTGCAGCCGGTGCTGTCGACGGTCGATGGGGTGGCGTCGGCCGACATTCTCGGCGGCCAGACCTTTGCGATGCGGCTGTGGCTCGATCCAATACGAATGGCGGGCCGCGGCGTGTCGCCGAGCGACGTTTCCGCGGCGATCGCCGCCAACAACTTCCAGGCAGCAGCCGGTCAGTCCAAGGGCTATTTCATCGTCTCGAACGTCCAGACTAATACCGACCTGCGGAACCTCGAGCAGTTCAAGAAGATGATCGTCAAGTCCAAGGACGGCGGCTTCGTGCGGATCGAGGATATCGCAACCGTCGAGCTTGCGGCGCAAAGCTCGGACGCAAGCGTCGCGTTCAGCGGCGAGCGCGCGATCTTCATCGGCGTGCAGGCGACCCCGCAAGGCAACCCGCTGACGCTGGTCAAGGGCGTGCGCGCGTTGATGCCGGAGATCGAACGCAACCTGCCGCCGTCGATGAAAATGAAAGTGGCCTACGATTCGACCAAGTTCATTCAGTCGTCGATCGACGAGGTGCAGAACACGCTGATCGAGGCAGTGCTGATCGTGGTGGTCGTGATCTTCCTGTTCCTGGCCTCGTTCCGCTCGGTCATCATTCCAGTGGTGACGATTCCGCTGTCGCTGATCGGCGTCTGCAGCCTGATGCTGATGATGGGATTCAGCTTCAATCTTCTGACGCTGCTGGCGATGGTGCTGGCGATCGGGCTCGTGGTCGACGACGCCATCGTGGTGGTGGAGAACATCCATCGCCATCTGGAGGAAGGAAAAACGCCGGTCCAGGCGTCGCTGCAAGGCGCGCGCGAAATCGTAGGCCCCGTGATCTCGATGACGATTACGCTGGCCGCCGTGTACGCGCCGATCGGCTTCCTCGGCGGCCTGACCGGCTCGCTGTTCCGCGAATTCGCCTTCACGCTGGCGGGCTCGGTTATCGTGTCGGGCGTGATCGCGTTGACGCTGTCGCCGATGATGTGCTCGGTCCTCCTGAAGAGCGCGGACGAGGGGCGGTTCTCGAGGCTGGTCAACAGGGTGTTCGGCTCAATGACACGCTGGTACGGTCGCCAGCTCGACCGCTCGCTCGACTATCGCCCGATCACCGGCTTGTTCGCGCTGACGATCCTGGGTCTGGTCGGTTTCCTCTACATGAACACCTCCAAGGAGCTCGCGCCCGAGGAGGACCAGGGCATCGTGTTCTCGGTGACCAAGGCGCCGAAATACGCCAACATCGATTATGTCGACTTCTACGGCGACAAGCTCGACAAGGCTTTTGCCAAGTTTCCGGAAACGGACCTGCGCTTCGTCCTCAACGGCATCAACGGCCCGCAGGGCGGCATTGCCGGCATGCTGCTCAAGCCGTGGGACGAGCGTGAGCGATCCTCGATCGCGCTGAAGCCGCTGGTGCAGGCGGAGATCAGCAAGATCGAAGGCGTCCAGGCGTTTGCGTTCAACCTGCCGCCGTTGCCGGGCGGACCGGGTGGCCTGCCGATACAGATGGTGATCAATTCGACCGCCGGCTTCCAGGCCGTCTATGATCAGATGGCGAAGCTGAAGGACGCGGCGCGCAAGAGCGGTATGTTCATCGTCTCCGACAGCGACCTCGAATTCAATCAGCCGGTGGTTCGTGTCTCGATCGACCGCTCCAAGGCGAGCGACCTCGGCATCAACATGTCGCAGGTTGGCGCTACCTTGCAGACGCTGTTGGGCGGCAATTACGTCAACCGCTTCAACCTCGAGGGACGCTCGTATCAGGTGATCCCGCAGGTGTCGCGCGACAAGCGGCTGTCGCCGGAATCGCTTGGCGGTTACTACGTCCCGACCAACACCGGGCAGCTAGTGCCGCTGTCGACCATCGTGTCGATCGAAACCGCCACCGATCCGAATGCGCTGACGCATTACAACCAGCTCAATTCAGCGACGTTCTCCGCGGTGCCGATGCCGGGCGTGACGGTGGGGCAGGCGGTGGATTTCCTGGAGGGCGAAGCGAAGAAGATGCCTGCCGGCTTTGGCCATGATTACCTGGCCGACTCCCGGCAATATGTGCAGGAAGGCAATCAACTCGCGATCACCTTCGGCTTCGCGCTGATCATCATCTTCCTGGTGCTGGCCGCGCAGTTCGAAAGCCTGCGCGATCCGCTGGTGATCATGATCAGCGTTCCCATGGCGATCGTCGGCGCCTTGATCCCGCTGTTCTTCGGCGTAGCGACGATCAACATTTACACCCAGGTCGGGTTGCTGACGCTGGTCGGCCTGATCACCAAGCACGGCATTCTGATGGTGGAGTTCGCCAACGAGCTGCAGCTCAAGGAAGGCCTCGATAAGCGTTCGGCCATCGAAATGGCTGCCCGCATCCGGCTGCGTCCGATCCTGATGACGACGGCGGCGATGGTCACCGGTCTGATCCCGTTGCTGACCGCCACGGGCGCGGGCGCTGCCAGCCGGTTCTCGATCGGTCTCGTGGTGGTAGCCGGCATGTCGATCGGCACGCTGTTTACGCTGTTCGTGCTGCCGGCGGTCTATGTCTGGTTGGCCACCGATCACCAGGCCAAGGCCGGCTCCAAGCGGACCAAGGAGATCGCGGATTTCGATCTTGGGTCCGCGCTCAAGCCGACCTGAGCCTTTGTAACCGCAGAATAGCAAGCGGCGGCAGCGGGAAATCGTTGCCGCCGCTTTTTCATGCCGGGAGGTGCGACGCCGGTGTGTCTCCATGCTAAAAGATAGAAAAAGCAGGGAGCCAACATGACGAGCGACTTTCCCGCCGGTAATTACCGCTTCATTCCCGCCGTGTTCCAGTATTCGGGAGGTGTCGCAGCCAATCCCGGATTTGAGATCGAGCGGGTGCGCTTCGACAAATGGCTGCCGCTGGCCGAAGGCTTTGCGCGGATCGCAAGGTACATCGAGGCGGCGGGCAGGCCGCTGACCTCGTTCTGCGCCTGCGAATTGCGCTCGCCGGCGGCATTCACCGACGAGGGGTTCCGCAATTTCAACCTGCACTATGTCCAGACGCTCAGCGAATGGGGCGTCTATGACGGCACGACCAATCCGGTGGCACGCAGCAATGTCTGTCCGGAGATCGATCCTCCGGCCGAACCGTCATTCTACGCCTTTTCGTTCACGCGGCCGAGCCAAAACACGGCGCCGAGCTTCGTGATCGCGGGCAGCGGCGAGTCGCAAGAGGGCAATGCGAGCTATGCCGAACGCACCGTGCGTTACCGCGACGTCAGCCCCGAGGGTATTGCGGAGAAGGTCCGCTACGTCGCCGGCGTGATGGAGCGGCGCATGGGCGAGTTCGGGTTCGGCTGGAAAGACGCGACCGATGTGCAGACCTACACCATCCACGATTTCCACCACGTCTTTGCCGATGCGCTGGTTCGCCGCGGCGCCGCGCGTTCGGGTTTGACCTGGCATTTCGCCCGGCCGCCGGTGATCGATCTGGAATATGAGATGGATTGCCGAAGGGTGCTGCGGGAAGTGGTGATCTAGTTTCCGAACGGTCCCCTCATCCTGAGGAGCCGCGAAGCGGCGTCTCGAAGGATGTGGCCCCACTCTCGGCCTCATGGTTCTCCCGGCGATGCGAAGCATCGTCCGAAGACGCGCGCGAGCGCGCTCCTCACCATGAGGGTCTTAACTACCTCTCCCTCGGATCGAGCGCATCGCGCAGGCCGTCGCCAACCAGGTTGAACGACAGGACCACGAGAAATATCGCCAGTCCCGGCCAGACCGCCATCCACGGCGCATTGGTCAGGAAGCGCTGTGCGGCATTCAGCATGCTGCCCCAGGATGGTGCGGGCGGTTGCTGGCCGAGGCCGAGAAACGACAGCGCGGCTTCGGCGATGATGGCAGCCGCTATCGACAGCGTCGCCTGCACCAACAGCGCCGGCATGATGTTCGGCAGGATGTGAAACAGCGCGATACGCCAGCGCGGATTGCCCATGGCGCGCGCGGCCTCGACATAATCCTCGACCTTGACGCTCATCACCTGGCCGCGGGTCAGCCGCACGAAGATCGGCGTTGCCGAGATGCCGATCGCGATCATGGCGTTGCCGAGGCTTGGCCCCAAGAATGCCGCGAGCGCAATCGCCAGGATCAGGAACGGGCAGGCCAGCATCGCATCCGTGATGCGGCTGATCAGGGCATCGATGAAGCCGCCGCGATAGCCCGACAACAGGCCGAGCGGCACGCCGATCGACAACGCGATGCCGACCGAGATGGCGCCGGCCAGAAGCGAAGCCCGCGCTCCGTAGATCACGCGGGCGAGAATATCGCGGCCGAGCTCGTCGGTGCCGAACCAGTGCAGCGCCGACGGCGGCTTGCGCACCAGCGACCAGCTCGTCGCGATCGGTTCATAAGGCGAGATCAGCGGAGCAAACAGCGCGAGCAACATGAAGGTTGCGATCACGACAAGCCCGGCCACCGCGCCCTTGCGCTTGAACAGCCGGCGCAATGCGCGCCGCGCCGGGCTCTCCAGCTCGTCGGAAACAGCAATCGGTAATGCATTGAGCGTGGTGTCGGCCATGGCTTCAGGCCCTCAGCCGCGGATTGACGAGGACATAGGCGATGTCGGCAATGAGATTGAGCGTGATGTAGATCGTCGCCGTGGTCAGCACGACGCCTTGCACGACCGCATAGTCGCGGTTGAATACCGCATCGACGATCAGCTTGCCGAAACCGGGGATCGAGAAGATCTGCTCCGTCAACACCGCGCCCGACAACAGCGTGCCCAGCTCGAGCGCGCCGAGCGTGATCACCGGCGTCAGGGCGTTGCGCATGGCGTGCTTGAGAATGACCGAGCGCTCGAGAAGCCCCTTGGCGCGGGCGGTGCGGACGTAATCGCTTTCCAGCACTTGCAGCATGGCGCTGCGGGTGTGCCGCATCAGGATCGCAGCGATCGCGTTGCCGAGCACGAAGGCCGGCATGATGGTGGAGGCGATGCTGGCGCGCCAGTTTTCGGTCAGCGGCACATAGCCCGATGCCGGCAGCCAGCCGAGCTGGATCGAGAACAGGAAGATCAGCATGATGCCGAGCCAGAAATTCGGCGTCGAGATCCCCCACAGCGCAAAGAAATTGGCGCCATAGTCCCAGGCCGTGCCTTTCTTGACAGCCGATATGATTCCGGCCGGAATCCCGATCAGGAAAGCGATCACGATCGCCATCGACGCAAGCTGCATCGTCACCGGCAGCTTCTGAGCGATCAATTCGCGCACCGGCACCTTGTTGCGAAGCGACTCGCCGAAATCGCCCGACAGCACGCCCTTGACCCAGTAGACATATTGCACCGGCACCGGCTGATCGAGCCGGTACTGCTCGCGGATCTGCGCGATCACATCAGGATCGCGTTCCTCGCCGGCCATCACCAGCGCCGGATCGCCCGGTAGCAATTGCTGCAGCGAGAAGATCAGGATCGAGACGAAGAACAGCGTCGGGATGAGCTGGACGATCCGCCGCGCGAGGAAGTTCAGCATGGTGTCATCCGCGGCTGCGAGAATTAAGTGAGAAAAAAAGCTCTCGCCGCGCCGTTCCCTCCCCCCTTGCGGGGGAGAGACAGGGAGAGGGGTAACCCAACGGGATTCTGAGTTCGTGGCACCCCCCACCCCAACCCTCCCCCGCAAGGGGGGAGGGAGAGGACAGAGCGTGCCTGCGCATCGCGCTCACTTCAGCTTCAGCCCGACCACCCGCACCAGCCCGTCCGGCATCTGCTTGTAGCCTTCGAGCTTCGTCGTATGCGCGATCAGGATGCGGCGATGGTAGATGTAGAGCAGCGGCTTCTCCTCCAGCACGATCTTGGCCAGCTTTTCGTAGATCGCCTTGCGCTGCGCCTGATCGGTGACGAGGCGGCCGTCGTCGAGCGCCTTGTCGGCCTCCTTGTCGGACCAGCCGCTGTAATTTTGCGGCGCGCCGCTCTTCTGGAAGACGTAGGAATTGCCGTCCGGGTCGATCCGACCGCTCCAGGCCAGCATGAAAGCCTGGTACTCACCGGCTTCGGCCTGCTTCAGCGAGGTCGCAAATTCCGTGACCCTGATCTTCATGTCGAAGCCAGATTCGGAGGCCATCGATTGCACTACCTGTGCGACCGCTTCGGTCTCCGCACCCTTGGGCACCATGAGGTCGACGCTGACTGGCAGCGCGACGCCGGCTTCGTTCAGCAGCGCCCTGGCCTTCGCGACGTCGCGCCCGCGAAGCGGAAAGGCCTTCTGGTAATAGGGATGATCCGGATTGACCCATTGATTGCCCGGTTTGAACTCGCCGTTGAACACCACCTGGTTGATGGCTTCACGATCGAGCGAGAGATCGAGCGCCTGGCGCACCTTGGCGGACTGGCTGAGTGGTCCCTTGGCCTTATCCTTGCCGATGTTGAGCGTAATGCCCTGATAGCCGAGTTCGATTGCCGTCGAAAGTTTTAGCCGTGAATCGGTCCGAACGTCCTTGATGTCAGTGGCAAGCACGCGCTCGATCAGGTCGAGCCCGCCGGATTTGAGGTTGGCGAGGCGAACCGTGGCGTCCACGATTGGCAGGAACACGATGCGGTCGATGAACACATTGTCCTTGTTCCAGTAATCGGCAAACTTCTCGAACACCATGCGGTCCTGCTGAACGCGCTCGACGAATTTGTACGGCCCGGCGCAGACCGGACGGAGTCCGAACTTGTCGCCGGCTTCCTTGGCGGCTTTCGGCGAGACCATCATGCCGGCGCGATCGGTGAGCTGCGCGATCAGTGGTGAGAACGGCGCCTTCAGCCCAAGTTTGATCGTGAGGGGATCAACCACCTCGACACGATCGACGCTCGCCAGCTCCGGCTTGCGGAACGAGCCCTGCATGGTGAGGTGACGCTCGATCGAATATTTGGCGGCTTCGGCGTCCAGCGACTCGCCGTCGTGAAACTTGACGCCGGGCCGGAGCTTGATGGTGACTTCCTTGCCGTCGGCCGAGGTCTCGTGGCTCAGCGCGAGCTGCGGCACGATATTGAGCTTCTCGTCGATGTCGAACAGCTTGTCGCAGAACGATGCGAACACGATGCGGCCGACGTAAGTGCGCGCCATGGTCGGGTCGAGGATATCGGGGTCCTCGGCGAGCCCGATCCGCAGCGTGGTCTGGGCCTGAACGGTTGCCGGAAGCGACAGCAGTAGTGCCGCCGCGGTGACTGCCAAACGAAAGATTTTCATGCTGCCATCCCCTTATCCACGATTACACCGCACTTGGCCGTGTTCCTGATGCATCAACCCCGACGCGACTTGCACCTTCCGTGCCACCGCTGAAGGCGGCGACCAATTTTTCCAGCACCGGCGAAAATCCGCCATCGGCGGGAACGATGGCCCCGGGTGACGGCAATTCGGCCGTGCGGTGACACGCCGTGGCGTGTCCCGTGCCGTCGGCGAGCAGGGGCGGAATTTCGGTGCGGCAGCGCTCGATGACATAAGGGCAGCGGGTATGAAAGCGGCAGCCGGAAGGCGGATTGAGCGCGCTCGGCATCTCGCCTTCCAGCACGATGCGGCCGCGCCGGGCCTGCGGTTTGGGTACGGGAATCGCCGACAATAGCGCGCGGCTATAGGGATGCCGGGGCGCGGCGAACAGCGCTTCGGCGTCCGCCGTTTCGACGATACCGCCGAGGTTCATCACCGCGACGCGGTCGGCGATGTGCTTCACGACCGCCAGATCGTGCGAGACGAAGATGTAGGCGAGGCCGAGCCGGTCCTGCAGGTCGCGCAGCAGATTGAGGATTTGCGAGCGGATCGAAACGTCGAGCGCGGAGACCGGCTCGTCGCAGATGATCAGTTTCGGCTCTACCGCCAGCGCCCGTGCAATCGCGAGGCGCTGGCGCTGGCCGCCGGAAAATTCGTGCGGGTAGCGGCGGGCAAAGCGCGGCTCGAGCCCGACCAGCCGCAGCAGCTCGTCGACCCGTTCGCGGCGGCGCGGGGCCGGCACGAGATCGTGCAGCGCCAGCGGCTCGCTCAGAATCTGGCCCACCGTCATGCGCGGGTTGAGCGACGCATAGGGGTCCTGAAAAATGATCTGCGCATCGCGGCGGAAGGCGCGCAATTCGTTGGCGCCGAGCGCGCCGAGGTCGCGGCCCTCGAAGCGAACGTTGCCCGCATCCGGCTCGATCAGCCGCAGCACCAGCCGGCTGACGGTGGACTTGCCGCAACCGGACTCGCCGACCAACGCCAGCGTCTTGCCGGCCTCGACCGTGAAGCTGATGCCGTCGACTGCCTTTACGTAGGCCGTGGGCCGGCCGAATACCGACCGCGTGGCGACGAAATGCTTTACCAACCGGTCGACTTCGAGCAGCGCGGTCATCGCAGGCACCTTCCGTGTCCCGGGCGCGGCGCAGCGCCTCTTGGCGGTGCGCTGCAGAACCGGGACCCATGTCGCGTGGGACCACAGGTGGGCCCCGGTTCAGCAGTGCATCGCTGCGCTTCGCTTGCGCTGCACTGCGCCCGGGGCGCGAGAGCGGAGAGCGGCGCGATCATGATACCAGCCGCTCCAGCGGCGCGCGGATGCAGCGCGAGGCGTGGTCGGGACTGACCATCGCAAGCGACGGCGGCGCGGCGATGCAGGCGTCGAGCACGAACGGACAGCGCGCGGCGAAGCGGCAGCCGGCTGGCGGGTTCGTCATGTTCGGCACCATGCCCTCGATCGTCGCCAGGTGCTCAGTACGGCGGCCGAGCCGCGGGATCGAGCCGAGCAGGCCGACGGTGTAGGGATGCTGCGGGCTGGCAAAGAGTTCGTCGACCGGTGCGCGTTCGACGATCTCGCCGGCATACATCACCGCAACCTCGTCGCAGACTTCGGCGACCACGCCGAGATCGTGCGTGATCAGGATGATCGCGGCGCCGCTGGCGGCCTTCAGCTCGCGCATCAGATCGAGAATCTGCGCCTGCAACGTGACGTCGAGCGCGGTGGTCGGCTCGTCCGCGATCAAAAGGCGCGGGTCGCAGGCCAGCGCCATCGCGATCATCACACGCTGGCGCATGCCGCCGGACAGCTTGTGCGGATATTCGTCGACACGTTTCTCGGGCGAGGGGATGTGCACCCGCCGTAGCAGCTCGATCGCGCGCTCGCGCGCCTGCCGCCGCGACCCGCCGCGATGGCGCAGGATGGTCTCGATGATCTGGTCGCCGATGGTGAAGCTCGGATTGAGCGAAGTCATCGGTTCCTGAAAGATCATCGCGAGCCGATTGCCGCGCAGATCGCGCAGCGTATCGTCGGGAATGTCGAGGAGATCAAAACCGTCGAAACGGATCGAACCCGACACTTCAGCGGAACGCCTCGGCAATAATCCCATGACGGCGAGCGAGGTCACGCTCTTGCCGCAGCCGGATTCGCCGACGAGGCCAAGCGTCGCGCCAGTGGCCACGCTGAGATCGACGCCGTCGACCGCGTGCGTGGTGCGGCCATCATCGCCATGGAAGACCACGCGCAGGCCCTCGATTTCGATCAGCGGGTTTGCCGTCATGCCTTGCCCGTCGTCGCGGCTTCGATGCGGGCATCGATGACCGTGCGGTCGGTGATCCCCGCCGGATTCTTCCGCGTCGGCAGGAACGGGCGGAAATGCACCCAGCGCTCGCGGCTCACCTGTTCGAGACGTTCAAGTTCGGCCAACGGATCTGTATGGTCGTCGACACGCAGGTCGAGATCTGACCATTCTTCCTCGCCATGGATCAACAGCGCCGCCGATTGCTTGCCGCGCTTGTCGCCGCCGGCGGCTTCGCCGGCCTTCATCGCCACGATCAGCCGCTGCGCAAAGGGCAGGCTGGCATTGGCGACAAAGGTTTTCGCCGTGTCATCGAGCACGGCGGCGCCCGCCAGCATGTTGCCGGCAAGCGAAAAGCCGTCACCCTGGATATGCCCACACCAGTCGATGCATTCGCGCCCCGTATGCGCTGCGATGCGGCCCTTGATATCCATGACATGAAGTTGGCGGGCCTCGTGTCCATCGTCGGTAACGAGCAGAATGTCCACCACCTCGCGGGGGCTGCGGCCTTCGCGCAACAGCTTCACGCCGTCGATACCGTAGTAGGGATTGACCAGCGCCTGCGTCGCGATGCCTCCAACACCCGGGGCGATATGCGGCACGCGTGCGCCGACCGCAAAAAATCGGGTCGCGACCGCGATGCCGATCTGGCCGGTTGAGGATTCACGGGCAATGATCGACCAGGTCATCTCAAGTCGCCTCTACCGGCCCGCCGCGTAGCCCTGCATGCCCCTCGGATTGGCGGCGGCGCGGCGGCGACGACCGACCTTGGAGGCCGCGGTGAGGCGGCCTTCCGACCATTCGGGACCGACCTCGACGACATGGCCGCGGCTCTTCAGCGTGTCGATAGTCGCGTTCGGTACGCGGCTTTCGAGCACGAGCACGCCGGGCCGCGCGGTACGCGGCCAGAACGAAATCGGAAAATGCTCGGAGTGCCAGGCCGGCGCGTCGATCGCTTCCTGCAGGTTCAGTTTGGCGTGGACATGCCGCAGGAAGAACTGCGTGGTCCATTGATCCTGCTGGTCGCCGCCGGGCGATCCCCAGGCCATGTACGGCTCGCCGTCGCGCAGCGCCATGGTGGGCGAGAGCGTGGTGCGCGGGCGCTTGCCGGGCGCAAGTGCCGCCGGGTGATCTTCCTCCAGCCAGAACATCTGCGCGCGGCTGCCAAGGCAGAAGCCGAGTTCGGGAATGACCGGCGAGGATTGCAGCCAGCCGCCGGACGGCGTCGCCGAGACCATATTGCCGGCCTGGTCGATGATGTCGAAATGCACGGTGTCGCCGCGCACCTCGCCGAACCGGCCGACGGTCGGCTCGCCCGCGCCCATGGCACCGACCGCCTCGCGATGGCCTTCCGCACGGCGCAGCTTGACGACCGAGCCGAAACCTTCGACCGATCCCGGGATGAAATCGAGCGAGGCCTTATCCCCAGAGATCAGCTTGCGGCGCTCGTCATTGTAGGCGTCCGACAACAGCGTCGCGATCGGGATGTCGGTAAATTTCGGGTCGCCATAAAACTTCTCGCGATCGGCGAAGGCGAGTTTCGCGCATTCGATCTGCAGATGGATGAAGTCGGGCCCGGCGGGGTCGAGCCCGTCGAGCTCAAACCCCTTGAGCAGCGCGAGTTGCTGCAGCATCACCGGGCCCTGGCTCCAGACGCCGGGCTTGCAGACGGTATAGCGACCATAGTCGTAAGTGAGCGGCGCCTCGACGGTCGGCTGCCAGCGTGCCAAGTCGTCGGCGCTCAGCACGCCGCGATGTGGTGAGCCGCTGACGTCCATCACTTCCTGGGTGCGGCAGAACTTGTCGATCGCTTCCGCCACGAAACCCTGCGACCATGACTTTCGCGCGCGCTCGATCTGTGCGACGCGATCGCCGCCCGCGCTTTCCGCTTCTTTAAGGATGCGGGCGTAGGTTTCGGAGAGCTGCTTGTTGGTGAACAGCGTGCCGGGTCTCGGTACTTCGTTGTTTGGCAGGTAGACCGCCGCCGATGTCGTCCAGTGCTTCCTGAACAATTGCTCGACGACCTGGATCGTTGCGGAAGCGCGCTCGACCAGCGGATAGCCGTCGCGGGCGTAGGCAATCGCCGGCTCCAGCACGTCGCGCAGCCGCATCGTGCCGTAGTCACGCAGCAGCAGCATCCAGGATTCGAACGTGCCGGGCACGCAGGCGGCGAGAAGGCCGGTGCCGGGCACCATTTCCAGGCCTTCGCTCTTGTAATGCGCGATGGTCGCCTTCGCAGGCGCCGGACCCTGGCCGCAGATCACCTCGGTGCGGCCGCGCCTGGTGTCATGCACGATGATCGGCACGTCGCCGCCCGGGCCGTTCAGGTGCGGCTCCACCACCTGCAGCGTGAAGGCCGTGGCAACGCCGGCATCGAATGCGTTGCCGCCCTTTTCCAGGATGCTCATCCCGACGGCGGTCGCGATCCAGTGGGTCGAGGTGACGACGCCGAAGGTGCCTTCGATTTCCGGCCTTGTGGTGAACGGATCGGGATTGATGTTGCTCATGGGAATCCAATGCCGGCTGGGTATCGCGGTGCGCGCGCACTTGACCACAGGCGAGGCTGGATGCCAACTACTGGGATGCCACGCATTGCACCCATCTCCGTGATCATACCAAAGCGGCAGCCTCAACCGGTTGGTTGACGGCGTGGCAGGCAACCCCGTTGATCAGCTCGGGCGTTTGCCGCCGGCACAGATCGAAGGCGAGCGGACAGCGCGGGTTGAAGGCGCAGCCGGGTGGCGGGTCGATCGGATTTGGAATTTCGCCCTTGACCGGAATCCGCTGGCGGCCGCACATCGCGAGGTCAGGAACCGCGCCGAGCAGCATTTTGGTGTAGGGCATCCGCGGATTGGCGAACAATTCGCGGCCCTCGGCGATTTCAACAATGCGACCGAGATACATCACGCCGATGCGCGTCGCCATGTGGCGGACCACGGCGAGGTTATGGCTGATGAGGAGATAGGTGAGGCCGAATTTGTCCTGCAGGTCGCGCATCAGATTGAGGATCTGCGCCTGCACCGAGACGTCGAGCGCCGAGGTCGGCTCGTCGCAAACGATGAATTCGGCATCTGACGCAAGCGCGCGCGCAATCGCGATGCGCTGGCGCTGGCCGCCGGAGAATTCATGCGGATATTTCAGGCCGTCGTCGGGATGCAGGCCCACGAGATTCAACAATTCGCCGACGCGCAGGCGGATATCGCGCTCGCCCTGGATCAGGTCGAAGGCGCGGATCGGCTCGGAGACGATGGCATCGACCCGGAAGCGGGGATTGAGGCTCGCGTAGGGGTCCTGAAAAATCATCTGGATCCGGCGGCGCAGCCGCTGCCGTGCCTGCGCCTGCCTGGCATTCGTCATCGAGACGCCGTCGATGATGACTTCGCCCGAAGTCGGCGGCAGAAGTCCCACGACCATCCGTGCCACGGTGGTCTTTCCCGAGCCGGATTCCCCGACGAGAGCAAAAGTCTCGCCCTTCCTGATGTCGAACGTCACGCCATCGACGGCTTTCAGGAATTCCGGACGGCCGCCTTCCAGCACGCGGTTGAGCCACGGCTTCGAGACGTCGAACACGCGGCGCAAATTCCTCACATCGACAAAGGGCGGGCTCATGCCACGGTCTCCTTCGCCGCTTCATGGGGCGCGGTGTCGAAGAGATGGCAGGCCACGGCGTGCGAACCGTGCTTGAGTGGCTCCGGCCGATCGACGCGGCAACGGTCGAATGCAAAGGCGCAACGCGGATTGAACGAGCAGCCTGGCGGGATCGCCGACAGCCGCGGCATCGAGCCGGGAATTTGCACCAGCCGCTTGTCTTCGCCCGCGAGTGTCGGGATCGCGCCCATCAGGCCCTTGGCGTAGGGGTGCAGCGGGTTCTGCACCACATCCTGCACCGGGCCGATCTCGGCGATCCGGCCCGAATACATCACTGCGACCCGGTCGGAGGTCTCGGCGATCACGCCCATATCGTGGGTGACCAGCATCACCGCCGTGCCGTGGTCGCGCCCGAGACGCTTGATCAGCGAGATGATCTGCGCCTGCACGGAGACGTCCAGCGCGGTGGTCGGCTCGTCGGCGATAATCAGTTCCGGCTCAGCGCAGATCGCCAGCGCAATCACGACACGCTGGCGCATGCCGCCGGAGAATTCGTGCGGATAGGCGTCGATGCGTTTGTCCGGTGCGGGGATGCCGACCTCGGCCAAGAGATCGATGGCGCGCTTGCGCGCAGCGGTCTCCGACAGGTTCATGTGGGTTCGAATCGTCTCGACGATTTGGTCGCCGATCCGGTAGAGCGGATTGAGGCTTGTCAGCGGATCCTGAAAGATCATCCCGATCCGTTTGCCCCGGATACGGCGGATTTCTTCCGGCGGCAGGTGATCGATCCGCGTTCCCGACAGATAGATCTCGCCGCCCGAAATGCGGCCGGGAGGATCGATCAGCCCGATCACGGCCAGTCCCGTGACCGATTTGCCAGCGCCGGATTCGCCGACCACGCCGAGCACTTCGCCCTTGGCGATGTCGAAGGAAACGCCGTTGATCGCGCGCAGCGCGCTGCGGCGGGTGAGGAATTCCACCTCGAGGTTACGCACGGAGAGGACGGGAACGGTCATCGGAGTTTCGGATTGAGCGCGTCGCGCAGCCAGTCGCCGAGCAGGTTGATGGAAAGGATCAGCCCCGCCAGCGCGATGCCGGGGAAGGCGACGATCCACCATTCGCCGGCGAACAGATAGTTGTTGCCGATCCGGATCAGCGTGCCGAGCGAGGGCATGGTGTCGGGCATGCCGGCGCCCAGGAACGACAGCGTCGCCTCGGTGATGATGGCGAGCGCGAGGTTGATGGTCGCAATCACGAGAATCGGGCCCATGGTGTTGGGCAGCACGTGGCGCAGCATGATCTTGGGGGCGGGAAGGCCGATCAGTTGCGCGGCCGCGACATAGTCCTTGTTCTTCTCGACCATGACCGAGCCGCGCACGGTGCGGGCGTATTGCACCCAAAAACTCAGGCCGATCGCAACGACCAAGACTGCCAGCGTGCTCCCGGCGTCGAGCCGGTTGTTGAACACCGATTTGGCGACGCCGTTGACCAATAGCGCGATCAGGATGGCCGGGAAGGTGAGCTGCACGTCGGCGATGCGCATGATCAGGCCATCGACCGCGCCGCCGACATAGCCTGCAATGAGGCCAAGCGTAATGCCAAGCGTGCCGGCGAAGATAACGCCGAGCACGCCGACGACGAGCGAAATCCGCAAGCCGTAGAGGATCGCAGAAAACACGTCACGGCCCTGTTCATCGGTGCCGAGCAGGAACGGGCTCTGGCCTTCGGCGGTCCACAGCGGCGAGATCCGCGAATTCATCAATTGCAGTTGCGCCGGATCGAACGGGTTCTGCACCGCCAGTTGCGATGCAAAGATCGCCAGCAGGAAGAACAGGACCGTTACCCCCGCCGCCACCATCGTCATCCGGGAGCGGCGGAACGAGTAGAAGATGTCGCTGTCGAGCGCGCGCTTCAGCCAGCTCGCGTTCGAGCGTGCCCGCTGCGGGCTCGACTCTATTCGGTGTGGTACTACGGCGTCAGACATATCAGTCTCGCTCATGCCGGACGGCGGATGGTCGAGCGCAGGCGCGGATCGACGACGGTGTAGAGGATATCGACCACCAGATTGATGGTAACGAAGATCAGCGACACCATCAGCAGGTAGGCGGCCATGATCGGGATATCGACATTTTGCACGGCCTGTACGAACAACAATCCCATGCCCGGCCACTGGAAGACGGTTTCGGTGATGATGGCAAATGCAATTACCGAGCCAAACTGCAAGCCGGCGACGGTAATGACGGGAACCAGCGTGTTCTTCAGCGCGTGGCCGAAGTGGATCGCGCGCGTGGTCAGGCCGCGGGCGCGGGCGAAGCGGATGTAGTCGGTGCGGAGCACTTCGAGCATTTCAGCGCGCACCAGTCGCATGATCAGGGTCATCTGGAACAGGCCCAGCGTAATCGATGGCATGATCAGCGCCTTCAGGCCGGAAAGCGTGAGCAGGCCGGTGGTCCACCAGCCGATCCGCACCACGTCGCCGCGGCCGAATGAAGGCAGCCAGCCCAGCGTCACCGAGAACAGATAGATCAGAAGGATGCCGATCAGGAAGGTCGGCAGCGAGATTCCGATCAGCGACACCGCCTGGAAGAACTTTGTCAGAATCGTATCGCGCCGCAGCGCCGAATAGACCCCCATCAGGATGCCGAACACCATGGCGAGAACGGTGGCGCAGGCGGCAAGCTCCAGCGTCGCCGGCATGCGTTCCATCAACAGGTTCGCAACCGGCTGACGGAACTGATAGGAGACCCCGAACTTGAATTGCGCGGCATTGGCGAAATAGCGTGCGAACTGCACCGGCACGGGATCGTCGAGCCCGAGCGACTTGCGGACCGCCTCGCGTTCGGCGGCCGGCGTGTCCAATGAGACGATCTGGTTGACGGGATCGCCGGCGAAACGGAACATCGAGAACGCAATGACGCCGACCGCGATCATGACGCCGATGGCCTGGATAGCGCGGCGAAGAGTGAAAGCGAGCATGTATTCCTTTCACTGCTCTCTTGGTGCGGCGTGGTGCGGCGGCGGACGTCGCTGTCGCCTGGAAACGAAAAGTCCCGGAAGCCGCTAGAGCCACCGGGACCCGTGTTGACGCCTGATTAGTCCTGTTTGGTCGCCCAGTACAGCAGGACCTGGTTGTCGGCGCGCTGGCTCAGTTTCACTTTCTTCGACACGCCCCAGGCCAGCGCCTGCTGGTGCAGCGGGATGTATCCAAAGTCCTTTGCGCCGATTTCGTACGCTTGCTTGATCAGAAGGTCGCGCTTGGCCATGTCGGATTCCTGCAGCACCTTGTCGGCGAGCTCGTCGAGCTTCTTGTTGCAGTAGCCGCCAAGATTGGCCTCGCCGCGGCTCGATTTTGGATCGTCGCGGCAGCCCATGATGTCATACAGGACGTTGTGGGAGTCGAGCGTGCCGGGTGTCCAGCCGAGCAGATAGAACGAAGTCTGGTAACCGCCGGGCTTCAGCACCTTGGCGAAATATTGCGCCTTGGGCTGCGCCAAGAGCGTTACCTTGACGCCGATGCGGGCGAGCATGCCGACGACCGCCTGACAGATCGCGGCGTCGTTGACATAGCGGTCGTTGGGGCAGTCCATCGTAACTTCGAAGCCGTCGGGATAGCCGGCTTCGGTGAGAAGCTTCTTGGCGCCGTCGGGATCGAGTTTCGGACGGGTAAAGTCGCCGGACAATTTGAACAATTGCGGCGCGATCATCAGCGCCGAAGGCGTCGACAGCCCGCGCATGACGCGGGTCTTGATCAGTTCGACATCGACGGCCTTGAAGAAGGCCTCACGCACCTTGATGTCCTTGAACGGATTCTTGCCCTTGATGTTGGAGTAGAGCAGTTCGTCACGCACCTGATCCATGCCGAGGAAGATGGTGCGGAGTTCCGGTCCCTTCAGTACCTGGGCGTTGGGGCTGGAATCGACACGCGTGATATCCTGGATCGGAACTGGCTCGATGACATCGACTTCGCCCGAGAGCAGCGCGGCGACGCGCGTGGCGTCTGAGCCGATCGGGGTGAAGATGATTTCCTTGAGATTATGCTCGGGCTTGCGCCACCAGTTCGGATTGGCCTTGTACACGGTCTTGACGCCGGGCTGATGGCTCTCGACGGTGAAGGGGCCGGTGCCGTTGGCATTGAGCGAGGCAAAGCTCGGCGTGGTGGCGGCAGCAGGCGTCGGTTCGACGGCGTTGTTCGTCTCGGCCCACTTCTTGTTCATGATGTACCAGGTATCCCATTGCGAATTGAGAATGGGATTAGGCGAGGTCAGGATGAAATCCACCGTGTGGTCGTCGATCTTGACGACCTTGGCGTCGGCGGGAATACGGGTCTGCAGGTTTGAGCCCTTCTTGCGAACACGATCCGCCGAAAAGACGACATCGTCTGCGGTGAACGGGTCGCCATTGTGGAATTTCACGCCCTTGCGCAGATGGAACCGCCAGCGGGTCGGCTCCGGGGTCTCCCAGCTTTCCGCCAGCGCCGGGATGATCTTCAGGTCCTTGTCGCGAGCGGTAAGGCCTTCGAAGACATGTGCGAGATGCGCGTGGGTGGTGCTCTCGTTGAGCGTGTGCGGGTCGAGCGACTTGAGGTCACCCTGATTGGCATAGCGCAGGCTTTGGGCCGATGCCGGCGCCATTGCCACGGCAAGGATGGAAGCCGTGGCCGCTGCAAGCAAAGTCTGACGTACCGACATTTGTTCGATTTCCCCGCTTTTGATCAGCAATTTCCGCCGGATATTGCCGAGCCAATTTGCCAGAGTCCAGCCGCCGCGCAAGCATCATTATCCCGCAGTGCGTGCCGGTTTGCGCGGCGGTGCGGCAAAGTCTAGGTTGCACCTTAAAAGGTGCGCAGGAGCACGTGACATTAAACTTTTGGAGTGCCGGATGGCGGAACTGAAGGCCGACGTTCTCGTCCTGGGTGCGGGCATGGTCGGTGTCTGCGCCGCTTTGCACCTGCAAAAACGCGGCCGGAACGTGGTTCTGATCGACCGCCATGATACAGCCGGCGAGGAAACCAGTTACGGCAATGGCGGGCTGATCGAATGCGCTTCGGTCTTTCCCTATATGTTTCCGCGGGACGTGAGCCAGATCCTGCGCTACGCGTTTCTTCGCGCGCCGCACGTGCGTTATCATTTCAGGGATTTGCCGATCTTCCTGCCGTGGCTGACCCGGTATTTTCTCGCCTCTTCACCGGAGCGTGCACTGCACAGCGCAATGGCCGAACTGCCGCTGATCCAGCGCAGTCTGATCGAGCATGAGGCGCTGATTGCGGAAGCCAATGTGCCGGAGCTGTTGCGGCGGACCGGCTGGATCAAGCTGTTTCGTTCCGAGAGGACCCTTGCGGATGCGGTGCAGGACCTCAAGCGCGCAGGCCAGCACGGCGTCGTCGGCGAGGTGCTGGATCGGCCTGCGATATCAGCGCGCGAGCCGCATCTGACCGGCGATTTCAGCGGTGCGATCCATTTTCCCGCGCCGGGATTTGTGCCCGATCCCGGTGGGCTGGCCAAGGCCTATGCGGCGCTGTTCGGCCGCAAGGGCGGGCGCTATCTTGTCGGCGACGCCCGAACGCTCGAACAGTCCGGCGGACGGTGGCGGGTGGCGACGCTAGAAGGCACCATTACGGCGCGCGAAGTGGTGGTGGCGATGGGGCCGTGGTCCGACCAGATCCTCGCGCCACTCGGCTATTCGATCCCGCTTCAGGTCAAGCGTGGTTACCATTTGCATCTCAAGCCGCGCGGCAACGCGGTCTTGAACCATCCCGTGCTGGACACCGATCTCGGCTATCTCCTGGCGCCGATGAACCGCGGCATTCGGCTCACGACCGGCGCCGAGTTCGCCCACCGCGATGCACCACCAACGCCGATCCAGGTCGAGCGGGCCCTGCCGCGGGCGCACAGACTGTTCCCGCTCGGCGAACCGGTCGACACCAAGCCCTGGATGGGTGCGCGGCCCTGCCTGCCGGATATGCTGCCGGTCATCGGCAAGGCTCCCCGCCATGGCGGGCTATGGTTCGATTTCGGCCACCAGCACCACGGCCTGACGCTCGGACCCGCGACCGGCCGCCTGCTGGCCGAAATGATGACCGGCGACACGCCGTTTGCCGATGTCAGGCCGTTTGCCATCGAACGCTTTGGTTGACCATATCGGGAGTTGACCATATCGGGAATTGAGGGGGCCGGGGACCGGGTCTTGTCCTTGCGTGACTCGGGTCATCGTGGCGATACTGCACCAAGGGCAGCAAAAGGAGCGGTCATGAAGGTTAACGTGGAAATAGATTGCACGCCGCTGGAGGCCCGTCAGTTCTTCGGATTGCCCGACGTCTCGCCGATGCAGACCGCCGTGATGGACAAGATGCAGCAGCAGGTGATGGCCAACATCGAAAAGGTCTCGCCGGAATCGCTGATCCAGAGCTGGTTCACGTTCGATCCCAAGATCGCCGAGCGATTCCAGGATATGTTCGTGACCATGGCCGGGCTCGGCGGCATGGCCAAGAAGGACAAGTGAGAGTGGCCATCGCGGAAGGCGGTGCGGCAACAGAAGAGCAGCGGCTTCGACCGCCAAGCCTGTTTCTGATGCTGGCCGAGACGCGGGCGCTGTTCGAACTGAATTCGAGCCTGTTACTGTCGCCGCTCTTGTTGCGTGCGCCGAGGGGCGACGGGCATCCGGTGCTGGCGCTGCCGGGCTTTCTCGCCAGCGATCTATCGATGGTGCCGATGCGGCGCTATCTGAAAGAACTCGGCTACGACACCTATGCCTGGGACATGGGCCGCAATTTCGGCGGCATCGCTTCCAAGCGTGGCGCACTGCAAGCTCTCCTGAAGCGGACCTATGAAGCCACCGGCCGAAAGGTCAGCCTGGTCGGCTGGAGCCTCGGCGGCGTCTATGCGCGCGATCTCGCACTGCAGATGCCGGACATGGTGCGCTCGGTGATCACGCTCGGCAGCCCGTTTGCCAGCGATATCCGCGCGACCAACGCCACGCGGCTCTACGAGGTGCTGTCGGGGGAGACCGTCGACGACAATCCGGAAATCCGCTTGGCCATCGCCGGTGACCTCCCGGTGCCGGCGACCTCGATCTATTCCCGGACCGACGGCATCGTGAACTGGCACACCAGCCTGTTGCGCCCATCCGCCACGGCCGAAAACATCGAGGTCCACCTCGCCAGCCATATCGGGCTTGGCGTCAACCCCGCAGCATTGTGGGCAGTAGCCGACCGCCTGGCGCAGGCGGAGGGCGAGTTTAAGCATTTTGACCGATCAGGACCATTTGCCATTGCCTATGGGCCCCCCGAAAATGCACAATCTTGAATCCACGCCCTGAGCTTAAGGGCATGATCGCGAAAGATCCGCCCTGCAATTGATGCAGGATGGCTGCCGGTTTTCGGATATGCTCCAATAACAAAGACATTCCAGACGCCAGAAGCGCCGCCAAGGCGCCGCGTTTTCTACTGCGGGAGGAAAATATGGCGGACGCCAAGAAGCTGTCTTCGCTGGACGCGTCGTTTCTGTATCTGGAAACCCCGGAAATGCCGATGCATGTCGGCAGCATGGCGATCTTCCGTCTGCCCGAGGGCTACAAGGGCGACTTCTTCGAAGAGTTCAAGGCGATGATCGCCTCGCGGCTGCACATCGCGCCGATCCTGAAAGCCCGCCTGGAGAAGGCGCCGCTCGACATCGATCATCCGTCCTGGGTCGAGGACGACCAGTTCGACATCGACCGCCACATCTTCCGCGCCAGCCTGCCGGCGCCGCGCGATCGTGCGACGCTGGAGCGCATCGTCGGCTGGATGCATGCCAAACTGCTCAACCGCGCCCGCCCGCTCTGGGAGTTCTATGTCTTCGAAGGCATGAAGGACAACGAGATCGGGCTTTACTCCAAGATGCACCATGCCTGCATCGACGGCGGCGCCGGCGCCGCACTCACCAGCATGATCTACGACATCACCCCGGTGCCGCGTCAGGTCGATCCGCCGACGGCGCGCAGGGTGGCGCCGGAGCCGCGCGACATCGCCGCCAACCTGATCGATTCCTACCAGCAGCTCTGGACCCAGCCGTTCGACCCGAAGGCGGCGCCAAAGAGTCTCGAGCTGCCGCGCTCGGGAAAAAGCGATCTCGGATCGATCTTGTTCGACAACGCCATGTTCCAGATCGAGAGTGCGGTGAAATTCGCCAGCAGCATTCCGACAATGCTCAAGAGCGTGTCCGATGTGGTAGGCAAGGTTTCCGATCCGAAGTCGCGCGACAGCCTGGCCAGCATGGCCTCGCCGCCGACGATCCTCAACAAGACGATCTCGTCGGAGCGCAGCTTTGCCGGCGTCTCGATCTCGCTGTCGCGCGCGAAAGCGCTGGCGAAAGCCTCCGGCGGCAAGCTCAACGACGTCGTGCTGGCGCTGTCTTCCGGCGTCGTGCGCCGCTATCTGATCAGCCAGGGCGCGCTGCCCAACAAATCCCTGACCGCAGCGGTGCCGATCTCACTGCGCGAGGAGGGCAACGCCGATGCCAACAACCAGGTGTTCGGCATGATCTGCGCGATCGCCACCAATGTCGACGATCCCAAGACGCGGCTGGAAACCATCATCGCGCAATCCACCAAGTCGAAGGAGATGTCGCATCCGCTGCGGGCGCTGATGCCGCAAGTCTCCAACCTCTCGATGCTGGGCGCGCCGATCGTGACCCAGATCCTTGCGCTGCTCTATAGCCGCTCCAACCTCTCCGACGTGCTGCCGCCGGCGGCCAACATCACCGTATCAAACGTGCCCGGGCCGCGGCAGACGCTGTATGCCGCCGGCGCCGAGCTGCTGCACATCTTCCCGGTGTCGATCTCGACGCATGGCATTGCGCTCAACATCACCGTGCAGAGCTACCGCGACCAGCTCGATTTCGGCTTCATCGCCGGCGCCAACATCATTCCGCATGTCCAGATTCTCTGCGACATGCTCCCGGTCGAATTTGAAGCGCTGGAGGCGGCGTTCGCGCCGCCGCCGAGCATGACCAGCGCCGCTGAATAGGGGGCTGACATGATTGAAATGCCGCCGCTGCAATTCGCCGAGGTGAACGGTATTCGCATGGGCTATTACGAGGCGGGGCCCAAATCGGACAAGCCGCCGGTCATCCTCTGCCATGGCTGGCCGGAGATCGCGTTCTCCTGGCGGCACCAGATCAAGGCGCTGAGCGAGGCCGGCATCCGGGTGATTGCGCCGGATCAGCGCGGCTATGGCGCGACCGACCGCCCCGAGCCGGTCGAGGATTACGACATGGAGCATCTGACCGGCGATCTCGTCGGTCTGCTCGATCATCTCCAAATCGACAAGGCGATCTTCGTCGGCCACGACTGGGGCGGCTTCGTCGTCTGGCAGATGCCGCTGCGTCATCTCGATCGCGTCGCCGGTGTCGTCGGCGTCAACACCCCGCATTGGGATCGCATGCCGGCCGATCCGATCGAGCTGTTTCGGCAGCGCTTCGGCGACAAAATGTACATCGTGCAATTCCAGGACCCTGGCCGCGAGCCTGACAGGATCTTCGGCAGCCGCGTCGAGCAGACCTTTGACGCGTTCATGCGCAGGCCGGTGGCACGGCCCCCGGGGACGCCGGAGGAGCAGCCGATTGCGGGTGTCGGCGCATCAGCGCGTCTCAATCTGGCGTTTCCACAGATGATCGCGAATTACGATGCCAAGCACGATCCGCGCACGCCGATCCTGTCGGCGGAAGAAAAGCAGGTATTCGTCGACACCTTCACCAAGACCGGCTTCACCGGCGGCATCAACTGGTACCGCAATTTTTCCCGCAACTGGGAGCGCGCGGAAGGGCTCGACCATACCGTCCGCGTGCCGTCGCTGATGATCATGGCCGAGAACGACGCGGTGCTGCCGCCATCGGCGACCGAGGGGATGGAGAAGCTGGTGCCGGACCTCGAGAAATATCTCGTGCGCGACAGCGGCCATTGGACGCAGCAGGAAAAGCCGGACGAGGTCAGTAGCAAGCTGATCGAATGGCGTAGAAAAAGATTTGGCTAGGTCCGCATAATCGGCCGTCATTGCGAAAGCGAGCGGAAACTTGCGCCGTCATTCCGGGATGGTCCGAAGGACCAGACCCGGAATCTCGAAATTCCGAGTTCGATGCTTCGCCTCGCCCCGGAATGACGGCGTGGATGGGATTAGGCAGGGGAGACACTTCGACAATGGCGTCCACCAATAAACTCAGTCCGATCCCGCATCCGCCGAAGAAGCCCGTCGTCGGCAACATGCTGTCGCTGGACCCGAACGCGCCGGTGCAGCATCTGGTCAAGCTGTCCAAGGAACTCGGACCGATCTTCTGGCTCGACATGATGGGCGCGCCGATCGTGATTGTCTCCGGCCACGCTCTGATCGACGAACTCTCCGACGAGAAGCGTTTCGACAAGACGGTGCGCGGTTCGCTGCGCCGAGTTCGTGCCGTCGGCGGCGACGGGCTGTTTACCGCCGACACGACAGAGCCGAACTGGAGCAAGGCGCACAACATCCTGCTGCAGCCGTTCGGCAACCGCGCGATGCAATCCTATCACCCGAGCATGGTCGATATCGCCGAGCAACTCGTGAAGAAATGGGAGCGGCTCAACGCCGACGAGGAGATCGACGTCGTGCACGACATGACGGCGCTGACGCTCGACACGATTGGTCTCTGCGGCTTCGACTACCGTTTCAATTCGTTCTACCGCCGCGACTATCACCCGTTCGTGGAGTCGCTCGTGCGCTCGCTCGAGACCATCATGATGACCCGCGGGCTGCCGCTGGAAAATCTGTGGATGCAGAAGCGGCGCAAGACGCTGGCCCAGGACGTCGCCTTCATGAACAAGATGGTCGACGAGATCATCGCCGAGCGCCGCGGCAATGCGGAAGCCACTGAGGCCAAGAAGGACATGCTGGGCGCGATGATGACCGGCATCGACCGCTCGACCGGCGAGCAGCTCGACGACATCAACATCCGCTACCAGATCAACACCTTCCTGATTGCCGGCCACGAGACCACCAGCGGACTTCTCTCGTGCACGATCTACGCGCTGCTCAAGCATCCGGAGGTGCTGAAAAAGGCCTATGAGGAAGTCGACCGGGTGCTCGGACCGGACATCAACGCCAAGCCGACCTATCAGCAGGTCACGCAGCTCACTTACATCACGCAAGTGTTGAAGGAAGCGCTGCGGATGTGGCCGCCGGCGCCCGCCTATGGCATTACGCCGCTTCAGGACGAGGCCATCGGCGGCGGCAAGTACAAGCTGAAGAAGAATACGTTCATCACCGTGCTCGTGATGGCGCTGCACCGTGACCCCAGCGTCTGGGGTCCGAACCCGGACGTCTTCGATCCCGAGAATTTCAGCCGCGAGGCCGAGGCCAAGCGGCCGATCAATGCCTGGAAGCCGTTCGGCAACGGCCAGCGCGCCTGCATCGGCCGCGGCTTTGCGATGCACGAGGCGGCGCTGGCGATCGGCATGATCCTGCAGCGCTTCAAGCTGATCGATGTGCATCGCTACCAGATGCACCTGAAGGAAACGCTCACCGTCAAGCCGGATGGTTTCAAGATCAAGGTGCGCCCGCGCGCCGACAAGGACCGTGGCGCCTTCGCCGGCCGTACCGCTGTTGCGGCCGCTGCCTCAAGCGCGGCGGCGCCGCAGGCGCGGACCCGCCCGGGCCACAACACGCCGCTGTTGGTGCTCTATGGCTCAAATCTCGGCACCGCGGAAGAGCTGGCGACGCGGGTGGCTGACCTCGCCGAGGTCAACGGCTTCGCCACAAAACTCGGCGCGCTCGACGATCACGTCGGCAAACTGCCGGAGCAGGGCGCGCTGATGATCTTTTGCGCTTCCTACAATGGCGCAGCCCCCGACAACGCCACGCAGTTCGTCAAGTGGCTGGACAGCGGCCTGCCAAAAGACGCATTCGCCAAGGTACGATACGCCGTGTTCGGCTGCGGCAACAGCGACTGGGCTGCGACCTATCAATCCGTGCCGCGCATGATCGACGAGCAGTTGGCGGCGCACGGTGCGCGCAGCCTCTACGGCCGCGGCGAGGGCGACGCCCGCAGCGATCTCGACGGCCAGTTCGAAAAATGGTTCGCGGCGGCAGCACCCGCGGCCATGAAGGAGCTGGGGGTCGATTCCGGCTTCGCTCGCAGCGCCGACGACGCGCCGCTTTATTCGATCGAGCCGGTGGCGCCATCGGCCGTTCACACCATCGTCGCGCAGGGCGGCGTCGCGCCGATGAAGGTGCTGGTGAATTCCGAACTGCAGAACAAGGCCGGCGCCAGTCCTTCCGACCGCTCGACCCGCCACATCGAGGTGGAATTGCCGCCGGGCGTCACCTTCCGCGTCGGTGACCACCTGAGCGTAGTGCCGCGCAACGATCCGGCGCTGGTCGATTCCGTCGCGCGCCGTTTTGGCTTCCTCCCCGCCGACCAGATCCGGCTGCACGTAGCCGAAGGCCGCCGCGCGCAATTGCCGGTGGGCGATGCCGTGTCGGTTGGGAGGTTGCTGACCGAGTTCGTCGAGTTGCAGCAGATCGCGACCCGCAAGCAGATCCAGATCATGTCGGAACACACGCGCTGTCCCGTCACCAAGCCGAAGCTGCTCGGCTACGTCGGCGACGACGATGCTTCCACCGAACGTTACCGATCGGACGTGCTGGCCAGGCGCAAGTCGGTGTTCGATCTCCTGGAAGAGCATCCGGCCTGCGAACTGCCATTCCACGCCTATCTGGAAATGCTGTCGGTCTTGGCGCCGCGCTACTATTCGATCTCATCGTCGCCTTCGATCGATCCGTCGCGCTGCAGCGTCACGGTCGGCGTGGTGGAATCGCCCGCGAGTTCGGGGCGTGGCGTCTACAAGGGCGTCTGCTCGAACTATCTGTCCGGCCGCCGCGTCGGCGATATCGTGCATGCGACCATACGCGAGACCAAGGCCGGCTTCCGGCTGCCGGACGATCCGGCCCAGCCCGTGATCATGATCGGTCCCGGTACGGGGCTGGCACCGTTCCGCGGCTTCCTGCAGGAGCGCGCGCATCGCAAGGCGCAGGGCGCGAAGCTCGGCCCGGCGATGCTGTTCTTCGGCTGCCGCCATCCCGAACAGGACTTTCTCTACGCGGATGACCTGAAGGCCTTCGCGATCGACGGCATCACTGAGCTGCACACCGCCTTCTCGCGCGCCGACGGGCCGAAGACCTATGTGCAGCATCAGGTGGCGGCGCAAAAGAACCGGGTCTGGAGCTTGATCGAGCAGGGCGCGATCGTCTATGTCTGCGGCGACGGCGGCAAGATGGAGCCGGACGTCAAGGCCGCGCTGGTTGCGATCTATCGCGAAAAGTCCGGCGCCGACGCCGATGCCGGCCTGCGCTGGATCGACGATCTCGGCACCAAGAACCGCTACGTGCTGGACGTCTGGGCGGGCGGATGAATCTTGTAAATCGTAAATCGTAGGGTGGGCAAAGGCGCGTAGCGCCGTGCCCACCATGCTTGCGCACGTCGAAGTTGGTGGGCACGCTTCGCTTTGCCCACCCTACGGTTCTGCGGACTATGCTAAAGCTTCCACATGATTCCCTGGGAAAAGCTCGACACCGCCCGCATTCCTGGCACCGGCAGCGAACTCCGCCTGATGCGCCGCGGCACGGAGTTTTCCATCAAGCTGGGCAGCAACGAGTTGATGAACAGTCGCCTGTCGGGCTCGGAAGCCGCGCTCGCGACGCTCGCTGCGAAGAAGATCGAAAACGTCGCTAAGCCGCATGTACTGATCGGCGGATTGGGCATGGGCTTTACGCTGCGTGCCGCGCTCGCCGGGCTCGGCAATCAAGCGCAGATCGTGGTGGCGGAGCTGGTGCCGGCGGTAGTCAATTGGGCCCGAGGCCCGATGGCGGAAATCTTTGGCGACAGCTTGGACGATTCCCGCGTCAGCATTCGCGAGACGGATGTCACCGACATCATCCGGTCGCATCGTTCGACGTTCGATGCCATTCTGCTCGATGTCGACAATGGACCGGAGGGGCTTACTCGTGAGGCCAACGATGCTCTCTACAGCGCTGCTGGCTTGCGTGCGACGCACGCCGCACTGCGACCGGGCGGCATCCTGGCCGTATGGTCGTCAGGACCCAATCCCGCATTCGCAAAACGTCTTCGCACCGCGGGCTTCGACGTCAATGAAGTCAACATTCGCGCCACCGGCAAAGGCCGCGGCGTGCGCCACGTGATCTGGATCGCGACGAAGAGTTAAGAAGGTAGGGTGGGCAGAGCGAAGCGTGCCCACCATTTCCACCGGCTATTTGGATGCATGGTGGGCACGGCGCAAGTGCGCCTTTGCCCACCCTACTGGCTACGCCGCCTTCGCCGCCGCACCCTGCGCGTGCCCGGCGATCGCGTTGATGATCTGCGGCCACATCGGGATCGGCAACGCGTGGCCCATGCCTTCGATCATCAGGAGCTTTGCGCCGGGGATCGATGCCGCGGTATCCTTGCCGCCTTCGGGGCGCACCAGCGGGTCGACGGTGCCGTGAATGACGAGCGTCGGGATCTTCAGGTGATGCAACCGTTCCTTGCGGCTGCCGGAGGCGAGCACCGCCCGCAACTGCCGGCCGACGCCGTTCGGATTGAGGCCGCGCTCGTAGGTGCGGGCGGCACGCGCTGGGTCGAGGGCCTCGTCTTCCGGGAACGAGCCGACGCGCAGCACTTTCCAGGTCTGGGCGAACCGGTCGAAATACTCCTCCTTCGTCCGCGGCGGCGGCGCCATCAGCACGGCGCTCGCCTCCCGCGTCGGTGGCGGGAGCTTGGGGTTGCCCGTCGTCGACATGATCGAGGTCAGCGAGCGCACCCGCTGCGGGAATGAGAGCGCGACTTCCTGTGCGATCATGCCGCCCATCGACGCGCCGACGAGGTGCGCCGATTTGATACCGAGCACGTCCATCAGGCCGACGGTGTCCTTGGCCATGTCGATCAGCTTGTAGGTCGACGCGACCGGGATCTTCAGGAACCGCTGCTTCAAGAGTTCGAGTGCAGTCAAACGCTTGCCGCCGGAAAGGTGGGAGGATTTGCCGATGTCGCGGTTGTCGAAGCGGATGACGCGAAAGCCGCGCGCGGCGAGCTGGCGGCAGAAATCGTCATCCCAATGGATCATCTGGGCGCCGAGCCCCATGATCAAGAGCATCGGTTCCGCGGCCGGATCGCCGAAAATCTCGTAGCAAATGTCGATGCCGTTGGCGCGGGCGATCTGAGGCGGCTGATGGGCGAGCATCGCGTGTCTTCCCTCAAGTGTTATCTGGCTTCAGTAACTATGGCACGGTTTCCCGCACCGCAGAAGACGTCGCCGCGGTTGACCGGCCCGCTGCAACGGTGTGGTATGGGCCAAACACAAGCGAAGCGTGGCAAGCGCTCGTAATCTTTCGGGAGAGGGCGCCAATGGCCGACAAAGGCAACGATCCTGCCGTGATCTGGCAGACCATGATCGGGGAGATGGAGAAGGGGTTCAACTCCTTTGCCAACCAGGCGATGGCCTCGCCCGAATTCTCAAAAATGATGAACCAGGTCGGCGGCGTCAGCGCAGGCGCGCAGAAGCAGCTCGGCGAACTGATGGAGAAATACCTGCTGGCGATGAACCTGCCGAGCCGGGCGCAGCTCGTCGGCATGGCGGAGCGGCTGCAAGCGATCGAGGGCCAGCTCAACGAGATCAAGGCGTTGTTGCATCAGGTGCACCACAATTCGCTGGCGCCGGAGAGCGGCTACGGCACGCCGCGGCCGCCGCGCACCAAGCGTCCGCCCGCGGAGGGAGAGCAGAAATGAACGCTCCCGCGGGTCTCGATCTCGCTTCCATTTCGGAGCGGGTCCAGTCCGAGGTGCAGCGCGCGATCCAGCGTAGCATCAAGGGCGTCGAATATTTTTCTACCTCCGGCCCTTCGCTCGGCTCGACGCCAAAGGACATTCTGGCCGCCCGCGGCACCATGAACCTCTATCACTATCGGCCGATTGCGGACGAAATCTACCGCGTGCCGATCCTGATCGTGATGGCGACCACCAACCGCGGCTACATCCTCGACATGGTGCCCGGCCAGAGTTTTATCGAGTTTCTGCTGAAGCGCGGCTACGACGTCTACATGCTGGACTGGAGCGCGCCGAAGCCGGAAGAAAAATCCTTGCGGATGGAGGACTACGTCCTCGACTTCATCCCCGACTGCGTCCGCCGCGTGCAGCAGGATTCCGGCGAGCAGGACGTTACGGTGATCGGCTATTGCTTCGGCGGCGTGCTGTCGCTCTTGTACGGCTCGATCTTCCATGACGGGCCGATGAAGAATTTGATCTGCTTCACCACGCCGATCGATTTCCGCGAGATGAAGCTGTTCCAGAACTTTTCGGACCGCCGCTATTTCGACGTCGATCGCCTCGTCGATAGCGTCGGCAATGTGCCGCCCGAAATGATCCTGTCCTCGTTTGAAATGCTGCGGCCGGCGTCGCGCACCGTCAGCCAGGTGCAATTGTGGGAAAACATCTGGAACGACGAGTTCGTGAAGTCGTACCGGATGTTCGACCGCTGGGCGACGGATACGCTGCCACTGGCGGGCGAGTATTTCCGCGACATCACCAAGAACCTGATGTGGGACAACAAGCTCTTTAACGGCAACATGTCGGTCGGCGGGCGTGCGGCGGATATTTCCAGGATCAAGGTGCCGATCCTGCATGCGGTCGCCGAACACGACCACATCGTGCCCTATGATGCGGCCAAGCACCTGATCGCCAAGATCGGTTCGACCGACAAGGAAGAGGTGATCCTCAAGGGCGGTCACGTCAGCCTCGTCGCCGGCGCCAACGCGATCAAGCGGCTGTGGCCGAAACTGGATTCCTGGCTAGGTAAGAGATCAACATGAGCGAGACACGTTCCTATCCGCGCCACGTCAAGACCGATTCCGGAGAGATCGAATTCCGCATGATGGGGCGGGCGGACGAAGCCGCCGTGCTGGCATTTGCGCAAAAGCTCCCGACGCATGATCTCTTGTTTCTGCCGCGCAACATCAGCCAGCCAAAGGTGCTCTCGGCCTGGATCAACGAGATCGAGCGCGGCCAGATCGTAAGCCTGCTGGCGGTGAAGGCGGGGACGGTGGTCGGCTGCGGCACGCTGGTGCGCGACCCGCATTCATGGTCGCCCCATGTCGGCGAGATCCGGATGGTGGTGTCGCTTGATGTCCGCGGGCAGGGGGTCGGCCGGGCGCTATCGCAGGAAACGTTTGCGCTGGCGCTGGGCGCCGGGCTGGAAAAGCTGTCGGTGCAGATGACCGTCGACCAGCAAGCGGCGATCGCCTTGTTCGAGAGCCTTGGCTTCCGGGCCGAGGCCCTGCTGCGCGATCACGTCCGGGATGTCGACGGCAAAAAGCACGACATCGTCGTGCTCGGGCACAATGTGGCGCAGGTTCGGGCACAGATGGAAGCCTATGGGCTCCCGGGGGCCGTGCAGCACTAGCCAAACCCAAAATCGCGAAAACAACCCCATGCAAAGTAGATGGGGCGACTCCGGCATTAGCCTAAAGTGGAACTTTTGCCGGTTCTCTGGGCGGACCGCTCATCCATTAGGCGTTTCACGAATTTGTGATATCGCGGTGCAACATTAATGTTGCGACGCACCATTAACTATGGCACAACACACGTGCCCCGGGCCAATCCGGACGGGGTGAGCCCATAGCTCAAACCGAGGATGGAGAGACCCCCAATGACCACCGAAACCAATTCCGTGCTGAACACCGTCAAGGATGCCTTCGCCCCCGTCACCGAGGCGTTCACCAAGCTCCAGAACCTGGAAGTTCCGGAAGCCGCCCGTGAGTTCGTGAAGAAGCAGACCGAGACCGCCAAGGAGCGCGCAGCCGACCTTTATGCCGGTTCGGAGAAGGCGACCGCTGCGATCGAGACCGCCGTTGCCGGTTCGGTTTCCGAGGCCGCCAAGATCAGCCGCAACATCCAGCAGGCGCTCTTCCAGGACGCGGAAGCGTTCTTCGCCGGCATCGACAAGCTCGCTTCGGCGAAGTCGCTGAGCGAAGCCGCCCAGATCCAGTCGGACCTGGTCCGTGCGCGCGGCGAAGTGTTCGTCACGCGGGCGAAGGCCACCACCGAATATCTCGGCAAGCTCGTCGCCGACAGCGCCAAGACCGCGCAGGACAACTTTGCCAAGGTCTACTCCAAGACCGCCTGATCGCGATCCGCTGACAACTGCCGTTTCGAAGGCCCGCTTTTGCGGGCCTTCTTTTTTGGCGGGTATCCCTGTCATTCCGGACGACGCGAAGCGGCGATCCGGAATCTCGAGATTCCGGGTTCGTGCTTCGCACGCCCCGGAATGACGGCGATGGGCGCATCGCGCTATGATTGAAGTGGGTGTAGCTCTCCGAAAGCCGTCATGACCCTTCCGGCCACCTTCATCATTGACAGCCCCGGCGACGCGATCCGCGCCGCCGAGTTGCGGCGCGTGAAGATTTTGGCAACGTCGGTGCTGGCGGCGACGTTTGCGATCTTCCTCGCCGCACGAGCGCTGCTGCCGATGCATCCGGCCTTCGGCTTCATCGCGGCGTTTGCGGAAGCTGCCACCATTGGCGGCCTGGCCGACTGGTACGCCGTGGTGGCGCTGTTCAAACGGCCGCTGGGACTGCCTATCCCGCACACCGCAATCATCCAGAGCAACCAGCACCGCATCGCCGACAAGCTCGGCGAATTCATCGAGAAGCATTTCCTGGAAGCTGCTCCCGTCGAGGCCAAGCTGCGGCAAATCGATTTCGGCGCGTTCATCGCCGACTGGCTGCGCGACCGTAAACGCAGCGAGGATCTTGCGCGCTTTGCGCTGCGGCTGTTGCCCGAAGCGGTGGCGGCGACGGAGACCTCCGGGCTGATGACGTTCGTCAGCCGCCGCATCACCGCGCAACTGATGTCGATCGATCTCGCGCCGCTGGCGGCCGGAACGCTGCGCGCATTCGTGAAGGAGGGGCGGCATTCAGGCCTGCTCGATGACATCCTGCGCGCGGTGCATCAGACCATGACGCAGGCCGAAACCATGGCGATGATCCGCGAAAAAATCCGCGCCGAACTGCCGACGCTGCTGAAGCTCTATCGCGCCGACAAGTTCCTGGTGAACAAGATCGTCGCTTCCGCCACCGCCTTCTTCGAGGAAGTCCGCAACGATCCCGCGCATCCGTTCCGCGGCGAGTTCGATCGCATGGTGATGACCTTCGTCGATCGCCTCGGCACCGATCCAAGCTACGCCGAGCGGATCGAGGGGTTGAAGCGCGATCTCCTGGCGCGTCCCGAAGTGACGGGTCTCGCACGCCACATCTGGGCCAACGCACGCTCGTTCTTCGAACGCAGCGCCTCGGGCGAGACCCAGGTGTTGGAGCAATATCTGGTGCGCATGTTCGTGAAAGCGGGCGAGGCACTGGCCGGCGATGCCGAGTTGCGCACCGAGATCAACCAGGGGCTCGTGGCGGTATTGCGCACCGTGATCGCCGAACAGAAGAGCGGCGTCTCGACCTTCATCTCCGACCAGGTGAAGTCGTGGGACATGGGGCAGTTGATCTCGCTGATCGAAATCAACATCGGCCGCGACCTGCAATACATCCGCTTCAACGGATCGCTGATCGGCGGGATAGCGGGATTGGCGCTGTACACTCTCGAATACCTGCTGCGGCTGCTGTGACTATTTCATCACGTCAACGCTTTTAGTTATCCGAGATGTGATCTGCACTGCTTGCAAGGGGAAAGCCGGTTCCCTAGCTTTTTGTGGAACTATATTGCAGTGCCGAACGATTCTACCGCGTTGGCGTCTAACTGAACCGGTGGCCGGCTGCCGCGACGCAAGGGGCCGAGCCCGAGAGGAGATATGATGTCCGTTGCAGCACAGACGCTTTCGCCGCCGTCCAGAACCCTGATGCTTCTGGAGGGCCGTGCCATTCACGAACTCGGCGCGTTTCTGGGGGCGCTGCCATTGCTGAGTCTGGCGCCACGCGGCGACGGGCATCCCGTGCTGGTGTTGCCCGGTCTCGTTGCATCCGACACCTCGACGCGACCGCTGCGCAGCTTCCTGCGCACGCGCGGCTATGCCGTCAGCGGCTGGCGTCAGGGGCGCAACCTCGGCCTGCGCCACGGCGTGCAGAACGCCATGGTCGATCTGGTGCAGGAGTTGAACGACACACACGGCCGCAAGGTCTCGCTGGTCGGCTGGAGTCTCGGCGGTCTCTATGCGCGTCAGCTTGCCAAGATGATGCCGGAGCGCGTGCGCTCGGTGATCACGCTCGGCAGCCCGTTTGCGTCAGGCCCGAAGGCGACCAACGCCTGGCGCGTCTATGAGCTGGCGAGCGGCCGTCGCGCCGACGAAGAGGATCCCCGTTTTGGCGGCGCGCTGTCGGCGACGCCGCCGGTGCCGACCACCGCAATCTTCAGCCGCACCGACGGCATCTGCGCCTGGCAGGGCTGCATGGAAAAGACGTCAGCGACATCCGAGAGCATCGAGGTCGAAAGCAGCCATTGCGGCATGGGCCATCACCCGGCCGTGGTCTATGCGGTTGCCGATCGCCTGGCGCAGCCGGAAGGCAAGTGGTCGCCGTTCGATCGAAGCGGCTGGCGCAGCGTGGTTTACCCGAATCCGCATCGGTAGTCCGTACGCACGCTCTGCAGTTCGGGGCTTCATCCTTCGAGACGCGGCCTACGGCTGCTCCTCAGGAGGAGGTCTTGAGCACGATGATAATTGGTTAGATCGATTTGGCCGCATCCGCGTTTCACCTCTCCCGCTTGCGGGGGAGGTCGGCGCGAAGCGCCGGGTGGGGGCTCTCTCCGCTCGGGCAGCGTCGCCCGTGGAGACACCCCCACCCCAGCCCTCCCCGCAAGCGGGAGAGGGAGCTCACCTTCTTCCTGGTCGCAATCAAACCTAATTTCATCATGTTTTAGACCCTCATAGCGAGGAGCGGCAGCGCAGCGCGTCTCGAACCATGCGGCCGTGCTGCAGCATCAGCGTTGTTGCATCTCGGCAAAACGCGCTATGCCTTGACGCATGTCGCCGCCGCTTGCCCGCATCATTCAGCAGTTGAAGCGCGAACCGTCGCGCACCGGATCGATCGTCATCACCGTATTCGGCGATGCTATCGTGCCGCGCGGCGGCTCGGTCTGGCTCGGTACGCTGCTGGAATTTTTCGAGCAGCTCGACATCGATGCCAGCGTGGTGCGCACCGCGATGTCGCGGCTGACGGCCGACGGCTGGTTCGAGCGCAATAGAATCGGTCGCAACAGCTTCTACCGGCTCGTGCAGAGCGGTCGGCAAACATTTGATATCGCAACCAGGCACATATACGGCCCGCCAGCCTCCGACTGGACCGGGCGATTTGAACTGCTGCTGATCGGCAATGGCGGAGATCGCGACGCCGCGCGCGAGGCGCTGAAGAACGCTGGTTTCGGCAGTCCGCTACCGGGCGTATGGGTGGCGCCGTCGGGCGTGCCGGTGCCTGCGGAAGCCTCCGGCGCCATTCGTCTCGAAGTGTCGGCGGAAGACGACAGCGGGCGGCGTCTGCTCAGCGAAAGCTGGCCGCTCGATCGCACCGCCGACGCCTATCAGAAATTCATGAAGACCTTCGAGCCGCTGCACGGCTGGCTCGGTCGCGGCGAGCGGTTGACCGAGGCCGACGCGTTCACCGCACGGATCCTCCTGATCCATCATTACCGTCGCGTCGTGCTGCGCGACCCATTGCTGCCGACCGCGCTATTGCCCGCGGACTGGCCGGGCAGGGCCGCCCGAACGCTCTGTGGCGAGATCTATCGCGCGCTGCTTCCCGCGTCCGAACAGTGGCTTGACCGCCATGCGATCAACGAAAGCGGGTCCCTGCCGAAACCCGGCGGGGAACTTTCGAAGCGGTTTGACGGGCCGTAGATATGTTACAGAAATATATTGCATATCATAATTTGTGTTATATATTTCCTCCCAATAAATTCCGGGAGGTCCGCCATGTACACGCAGGCGCTCAACACGTCCGACGGCGACGACCGCCACATTGAGGACGCCACGCGGGCTGCGCAGTTTCAGGCGCGCATCGATGCCGACGAGCGCATCGAGCCCAACGACTGGATGCCGGCCGCCTACCGCAAGACGCTGACGCGGCAGATTTCGCAGCACGCGCATTCCGAAATCGTCGGCATGCTGCCCGAAGGCAACTGGATCACCCGCGCGCCGTCGCTGCGCCGCAAGGCGGCGCTGCTCGCCAAGGTGCAGGATGAGTGCGGCCACGGCCTCTACCTCTACGCCGCCGCCGAGACGCTCGGTTCTTCGCGCGAAGAGCTGGTCGACGCGATGCTCGCGGGCAAGGCAAAGTATTCCTCGATCTTCAATTATCCGACGCTGACCTGGGCCGACATCGGCACCATCGGCTGGCTGGTCGATGGCGCGGCGATCATGAACCAGATCCCGCTGTGCCGCTGCTCCTATGGTCCTTACGCGCGCGCGATGATCCGCGTCTGCAAGGAAGAGTCTTTCCACCAGCGCCAGGGTTTTGAGATCATGCTGACGCTGTGCCGCGGCACTGACGAGCAGAAGGCGATGGCGCAGGACGCGCTGAACCGCTGGTGGTGGCCGGTGCTGATGATGTTCGGCCCGCCCGACCAGGTCAGCCAGCACAGCGACACCTCGACCAAGTGGAAGATCAAGCGTTTCTCCAACGACGAGCTGCGGCAGAAATTCATCGATGCCACCGTGCCGCAGGCCCAGTTCCTGGGGCTTACGATTCCCGATCCCGGCATGAAGCAGAACGCGAACGGCAATTGGGAATACAGCGCGATTGATTGGGACGAGTTCAAGCAGGTGCTGGCAGGCAACGGTCCCTGCAACCGCGACCGTCTGGCGGCGCGGCGCAAGGCGCATGAGGACGGCGCCTGGGTGCGCGAAGCAGCGATGGCCTATGCCGAGAAACGCCGGCAGCGCGCCGCCTTGCAGGCCGCTGAGTAGGGAGACCAACGATGGCGACGCCGAACATTCCGCTCTGGGAAGTTTTCATCCGCAGCCGCAACGGGCTGGCGCACAAGCATGTCGGCTCGCTGCATGCCACCGACGCCACGCTGGCGCTGCAGGCCGCCCGCGACATCTACACCCGCCGCGGCGAGGGCCTCTCGATCTGGGTGGTGCCGTCGAGCGCGATCACGGCGTCCGATCCGTCCGAGAAAGGCATGATGTTCGAGCCGGCGGAGTCGAAGATCTACCGGCACCCGACGTTTTACGACGTGCCCGACGAAGTCGGGCATATGTGAACTCTTTCTCCCCTCACGGTGAGGAGGCGCGCAGCGCCGTCTCGAACCATGAGGCCCCAGACCTCATCCTGAGGAGCTTGCGAAGCAAGCGTCTCGAAGGATGGCGGCAACGGGACTCGCAGCCCATCCTTCGAGACGCGCCTTCGGCGCTCCTCAGGATGAGGTCGGAATGTGAATAGACAGGAATAAAGTATGGCCGCAGCCAACATCACCGTCTCCGAAACGCCGCTGGTGCTCTACACCCTGCGCCGCGCTGACGATGCGTTGATCCTGGGCCATCGGCTGTCGGAATGGTGCGGCCATGCGCCGATGCTGGAAGAGGACATGGCGCTCGCCAATATGGGTCTCGATCTGCTCGGCCAGGCGCGCGAGCTCTATACCTACGCGGCCAAGGTCGAGGGCAGGGGCAACGACGAGGACAAGTTCGCTT
This sequence comes from Bradyrhizobium sp. LMTR 3, assembly GCF_001693485.1. GTDB lineage: Bacteria > Pseudomonadota > Alphaproteobacteria > Rhizobiales > Xanthobacteraceae > Bradyrhizobium. The sequence goes on along the minus strand of NZ_MAXC01000005.1, from coordinate 49,230 downwards.
ATCTCCGCGACGTCAGGCAGTACCGAAATCTCCTGCTGCTGGAACAGCCGAACGGCGATTTCGCGCGCACCATGGTGCGGCAGTTCTTCTATGCTGCGTTCGCCGATCTCTATTGGCGCGCGATGATGCGTTCCACCGATGCAACGCTGGCGGCGATCGCGGCGAAGTCGGAAAAGGAAAGCGCCTATCACGTCCGGCATTCCTCGGAATGGATCGTCCGTCTCGGCGACGGCACCGAGGAAAGCCACCGCCGCGCGCAAGGAGCGATCGACGAGCTCTGGGCTTTCACCGGCGAGATGTTTGAGGTCGACGACAGCGAGCGCGGCCTGATCGATGCCGGCATTGCGATCGACCCTGCTACCTTGCGCCCGCAATGGCTGAAGGCGGTATCGGATGTCGTCCACGAAGCGACGCTTGTTCTGCCTGATAATAAGTGGATGCAGCAGGGTGGCCGCAGTGGGCGGCACAGCGAGCATCTCGGCCATCTCCTGAGTGAATTACAATCGATGCAGCGGACGTTTCCGGGGGCGACATGGTAACGGCCATCCACAGCGATAGCGATCTGCGCCGCCGCGCCTGGGAGGCGGCGGCACAGGTGGTCGATCCCGAAATACCGGTGCTTACGATCGCCGATCTCGGCGTGCTGCGCGAGGTTGAGGTTCATGACGGCCGCGTTGAGGTCGCGATTACGCCCACTTACTCCGGCTGTCCGGCGATGAACATGATCGCGCTCGAAATCGAGCTGGCGCTGGAACGCGCCGGAATGCCGCGCCCGACGGTCCGCACCGTGCTGTCGCCGGCCTGGACCACGGACTGGATGAGCGACGACGGCCGCAACAAGCTCCGGGAATACGGCATCGCCCCGCCGCAGGCCTCACGCTCGCGTCGCGCGCTGTTCGGCGAACAGCAGGTGGCGTGCCCGCAATGCGGCTCGCAAAACACCGAGCTGCTGTCCGAGTTCGGCTCGACCTCCTGCAAGGCGCTGTGGCGTTGCAAGGCCTGCCGCGAACCCTTTGATTATTTCAAGTGTCATTGAGGCCATTATGCCGTCATTGCGAGCGAAGCGAAGCAATCCATGGAGCCGCAGCAACACAAGTGTGGATTGCTTCGTCGCTGCGCTCCTCGCAATGACGATAGGGGACTGCTGATGTCGGTCGCGCCGCGCTTTCACCGCCTTGCCGTCAACGACCTCCGTCGCGAGGCTGTGGATGCGGTGTCGATTACGTTTGCGATCCCGAAGGAGCTGGAAGGCGACTACAGTTTTGCGCCGGGACAATACCTCACTTTGCGTACCACGATGGACGGCGAGGAAGTGCGCCGCTCCTATTCGATCTGCTCGGGGCCTGACGACGGCGAGTTGCGCATCGCGGTGAAGAAGGTCGATGGCGGCGCGTTTTCGAACTGGGCAGCAGACGAATTGAAGGCCGGCGACGAGCTCGACGTGATGACGCCGACCGGCCGCTTCGGCGTCGCCCCTGCGCCGGATGAGGCGAGGGTCTATGTCGGATTTGCCGCAGGAAGCGGCATCACGCCGATCCTGTCGATCGTCAAGGGCGTGCTGGCGCGCGAGCCGAATAGCCGGTTCTTCCTGTTTTACGGCAACCGCACGACGTCAAACATGCTGTTCCTCGAAGAACTCGAGGAACTGAAAGACCGCTTCATGCAGCGGTTGTCGCTGTTCCACGTCATCTCGGGCGAGGAGCAGGATATCCCGATCCTGCATGGCCGGCTCGATGGCGCGAAAGTGCGCGTGCTGCTGCGCTCGCTGGTATCAGCCTCGAGTGTCGATCACGTCTTCATCTGCGGCCCCATGGGTATGAGCGAGGACATCGAGACCACTTGCCGCGAGATCGGCATTGCCGAGGATCGCATCCATGTCGAGCGCTTTGTCTCGGAATTCGGCGGCAAGCCGCGCGCGAAGAGGATTGTCGAGCCGTCCGCGCCGCCGAGGGCGATCGCCTCCCTGATCATCGACGGCAAGCGCCGCGAGGTGCCGGTCGCCGAAGGAGAGGCCATTCTCGACGCCGCATTGCGCGCCGGCATGGATCTGCCGTTCGCCTGCAAGGGCGGCATGTGCTCGACCTGCCGCGCCAAGCTGGTCGAGGGCGAGGCGCAGATGGAAGTCAACTATTCGCTGGAGCCGTGGGAACTGAAGGCGGGATTCATCCTGACCTGCCAGGCGCGGCCGTGCTCGGACAAGGTCGTGGTGGACTACGATCATGTGTGACGACAACGTCATTCCGGGATGGTCCGAAGGACCAGACCTCAGATGCGCAATTGCGCATCGGGGAATCTCGAGATTCCGGGTCTGGTCCTTCGGACCATCCCGGAATGACGGACATGGCTAACGCAAACACTTGGGATCGTTGACACCTCAGGTGCTTCGTTCCCAGACTGACCGACTACGTAACGAGGCTTGATAACAAGCCCGGTAACAGGGAGAGAACGTCGTGAAACCGTCTCGCAGAGCGGGTAACCCGCTATGAACGTCGCGCTTTCGCCCGACGAGATCGCCCGCGCCTGCGCGGAGGCGATGTGGAAGGAAGACGACGCCAGCAAGGGCCTCGGCATGAAAATTGTCGAGGTCGGGCCGGGGCAGGCGACGCTGACGATGACGGTGCAGCCGCACATGGTCAACGGCCAGCGCATCGCCCATGGCGGCTTCATTTTTCTCCTCGCCGATTCCACCTTCGCCTTTGCCTGTAATTCCCGCAATGAGCGCGCGGTTGCCGCGCAATGCGACATCGCCTTCATCCGTCCGGGCAAGCTCGGCGACGTGCTGGTCGCAACCGCGCGGGAAGTTTCGCGCAACGGTCGCTCCGGGATCTATGACGTCCGCGTCACATCGGGCGATGTCGTGATTGCGGAATTCCGCGGCCATTCCCGCACCGTCGCCGGGACGTGGCTGTCGGCCGCGGACGAAGATACCAAACAAAAATAGCAAGCGAGAGGAACACGCCATGGCCATGGCAAGATTGAAATCCAGCGGAAGCGGTTACGGCGCTGAATTGGATGAGGCCGAGCGCGCCTCGCGCGACGAGATCATGGCGCTACAGACCAAGCGCCTCGCCTGGTCGCTCCGGCACGCCTACGACAATGTGGCCCATTACAGGAAGGCGTTTGACGCGGCCGGCGTGCATCCCTCCGATTTCAAGCAGCTCTCTGATCTCACGAAATTCCCATTCACGGCGAAGACCGATCTCCGCGACAACTATCCCTTCAGCATGTTCGCCGTGCCGCGCGAAAAGCTGGTCCGCGTCCACGCGTCCTCGGGCACAACGGGCAAGCCGATCGTGGTCGGCTATACGCAAGGCGATATCGATATCTGGTCGGAAGTGATGGCGCGCTCGATCCGCGCCGCAGGCGGCCGCACCGGCATGATCATTCACAATTCGTACGGCTACGGCCTGTTCACGGGCGGACTCGGCGTGCACTACGGCGCGGAAAAACTCGGCTGCACCGTGGTGCCGGTCTCCGGCGGCATGACCGAACGCCAGGTGCAACTGATCAACGATTTCAAGCCTGACATCATCACGGTGACGCCGAGCTATATGCTGGCCATTCTCGACGAGTTCAGGCGGCAGGGGCTCGACCCGCGTCAGTCGTCATTGAAGTTCGGCATCTTCGGCGCCGAGCCCTGGACCAATGCAATGCGCGTGGAGATCGAGCAGGCCTTCGACATGGACGCGACCGATATTTACGGGCTGTCGGAAGTGATCGGTCCCGGCGTGGCGCAGGAATGCGTGGAGACCAAGGACGGCCTGCATATCTGGGAGGATCATTTCTATCCAGAGGTGATCGACCCCGAGACCGGCGCGGTGTTGCCGGACAGCGAGAAGGGCGAACTGGTATTCACCTCGCTCACCAAGCAAGGGTTTCCGATCATCCGCTACCGCACCCGTGACCTGACGCGGCTGTTGCCGGGCACCGCACGCCCGGGCATGCGCCGCATGGAGAAGGTCACCGGCCGCTCCGACGACATGATCATCCTGCGCGGCGTCAACGTATTCCCGACCCAGATCGAGGAAGCGTTGCTGGCGACCGACTGGTGCGGCGGCCATTTCATCATCGAACTGACGCGCGAAGGGCGCATGGACGAGATGACCGTGCTCGCCGAAGCCCGTCCCGAAAGCTGGGACGGTAGCGGCTTGCAGGCGCACGCCGAAAAGGTTGCGCTGTTCATCAAGAACACTATCGGCATCACCGCGCGCATCAAGGCGGTGGCGCCGGAAACGCTGGAACGTTCGCTCGGCAAGGCGAAACGTGTTTACGACAAGCGGCCGAAAGGGTAACTCCTGCTCAGAAGCCGAGCGGGACTCTCTAATGTCAGTTGCCGAAAATTCCGATGTTCGACCTGTCACGGTGCAGGCCCGCTGCGTCCGCCTGCCGGCAAAGGTCGCCGACGCTGCCTCACTTGCGCCCGTCATCGAAACGCACGCGCTGTCGCGTGCCGGCGATGAGTTGCTGATCGAGGTCAAGGCTGCAGCGGTCAATCCGTCCGACGTCAAGGCGGCGACCGGGCTGATGCCCTATGCGGTGTTTCCGCGCACGCCGGGCCGCGACTATGCGGGTGTTGTCATCGATGGGCCGGACGGTTGGATCGGGCGCGAGGTGTTTGGTTCGTCCGGCGATCTCGGTATTCGCCGGGACGGCACGCACGCTACGCATCTGGTGGTCGAAGCCGACGCCGTGGTGGAGAAGCCCAAGGGCATTTCATGGGAAGAGGCGGCCGGCATCGGCGTGCCCTTCGTCACCGCGATGGAAGGCTTGCGCCGCGCCGGCGTTCCGAAGGCGGGCGAGACCTTGCTGGTCATGGGCGTCAACGGCAAGGTCGGGCAGGCGGCGGTGCAGATCGCGAGCTGGCACGGCGCGCGGGTGATCGGCGTGGTGCGCAAGAGCGAGCCCTACGAAGGCCACGCCAATTCAAAGGTAGAAGTCATCGACGCTTCCGCAACCGATGTCGCGGCGCGCGTGCGCGAACTCACCGGCGGCAAGGGCGCCGATATCGTGTTCAACACGGTCGGCGATCCCTATTTCCAGGCCGCACATCAATCGCTGGCGATGCGCGGGCGGCAGATCCTGATCGCTGCAATCGAGCGCATCGTGCAGTTCAATATTTTGGAGTTCTATCGCGGCCAGCACACCTATGTCGGCATCGATACCCTCGGCCTGTCGTCGATCGCGACCGGCGCGGTGCTGCGGGAACTCGGGCCTGGATTTGCCAGCGGGCATCTCAAGCCGTTTCCGATCAAGCCGGCCGCGATCTATCCGCTGGAACAGGCCCGCGCTGCGTTCCTCGCGGTCGCCGGCTCGTCGCGCGACCGGGTGATCCTGCGGCCTTGAAACAGGCATTCGCAGGAGGCGCGGGATTCAAATTTTTCATGGGGAATAAACCTGCCGCACCCCGCCCATGCGCAATGATTTTATTTCGTCATCGCCGACCTCGATGGGCGATTCATTCTCCGCATCGTTGCGGCGTGGACGGGCGCACATTTCCAACATATTAGCAACTGCTGAAATGGCTTCCTATTTGAGCGGTAACCGCTGCATCGGCCGCGCGGGAACAGGGAAACACTAGTGCTGGACAGTGCCAATATCGTCGTCATCAGCGGATTGCTGATCGGTCTCGTCTATGGATCGGTCGGATTGTTGAGCGGATTTTGCTTGCTCAGTAGCCTCAGAGGTTTTTGGGCTGAAGGCGATGGCCGGCTGGTGCGCACCTATGCGCTGGCGATCGGCGTCGCGGTGGCCATGACGCAGTTGCTGGCTGCGGGCGGCCTCGTCGATGTCGGCAAGTCGATCTATCTGCAGCCGTCATTCTCCGCGCCCGTGATGTTCTTCGGCGGGCTGTTGTTCGGTTACGGCATGGTGCTGTCGAACGGCTGCGGCTCGCGCGCGCTGGTGCTGCTCGGGCGCGGCAATCTCCGCTCCTTCGTGGTGGTGGTCGTGCTGGCGATCTTCGCCCAGATGACGCTGAAGGGCCTGATCGCCCCGTCGCGCATCGCGATGGTCGGGGCGTCGCAGACCACGGCCACGGCGAATTCGGTGCCGGCCTTGTTCGCCGCCGCAGGCCTGAGCGCAACGGCCGCGCGCATGCTGGCCGCCTCGGTCATCTCGGCCGCGCTGATCATTTTTGCCTTTGCGCATCCCGCTTTCCGGCGGTCGCCGGGCCAGATCGCCGCGGGTCTCGTCATCGGCTTACTGGTGGCGGCGGGCTGGTTTGCCACCGGCTATCTCGGCGCCGACGATTTCAATCCCACGCCGGTGACCTCGCTCACCTTCATCGCGCCGATCGCGGACGCCCTTCAATATGTCATGCTGTCGACGGGCTCGACGCTCAATTTCGGCATCGTCACCGTGTTCGGCGTGTTCGCCGGCAGCCTCGTGACGGCGCTGTTGACCGGACGCTTTCAACTCGAAGGCTATCAGTCGCCGCGTCACATGCTGCGCTCCGGCAGTGGTGCCGCGCTGATGGGCATCGGTGGCGTGATGGCATTCGGCTGCTCGATCGGGCAGGGGTTGACGGGATTTTCCACGCTGGCGCTTGCGTCGCTGATTGCCTTCGCCGGCATCCTCGTCGGCACCGCCGCCGGTCTCCGCGGCGCGCTGCGGGTTCGGCCGCTGGCGGCCGTTTGATCTTCTCCCTCTTCGCGGGGAGAGAGGTTACTTCTCAATCCGCAGCCCTCGTCACGATCCGTATCTTCGACGTCAGTGTCCGGTGCACCGGGCACTTGTCCGCAATCTCCATCAGCCGCGTGCGCTGATCGGCGTCGAGCGCGCCTTCAATCGAGATCACCCGGTCGATCTGATCCAGCATGCCCTCCCGCGTCTCGCATTCGGCGCAATCCTTTGCGTGAATCTTGCTGTGCTTCAGCGTCACGGTGACGCGGTCCAGCGGCAGCGATTTGCGGTCGGCATACATCCGCATCGTCATCGACGTGCAGGCGCCAAGGCCGGCGAGCAGGAAATCATACGGCCCGGGCCCGCTGTCCTGGCCGCCGACGGCAACGGGCTCATCCGCCACCATCTGATGGGGACCTGTGGCGACGATCTGCTGGAATTTGCTGTTGCGGGTTTCACGCACCACGACGTTGCGTGGCGCGTCGCTCGTGGCAGAAACAGGCTGCGCCGCGGCGGGCTCGATATAGCGCTCGGCCCACGCGGCGATGACGCCGGCGACATAGGCGCTGTCCGGTTTGCCGCTCAGCAGATGATCGGAGCCCGACAGCGACACAAAGCTCTTGGGATGTTTGGCGGCAGCGAAAATCTTGGTGGCATTGTCGATGCCGACCGTGTCGTCGGTCGGCGAATGCATGATCAGCAGCGCCTTGTGAAGTTTTGCGATCTGCGCCGCCAGGCTGTGTTCGGCGATGTCGTCGAGGAATTCGCGCTTGATGTGAAACGGCCGCCCGGCGAGCTGGACCTCCACCGTGCCGTGCGTGCGGATATCGTCGAGGCGATCCTTGAAGAGATGCGTGACATGCACGGGATCGGAGGGGGCGGCAATCGTAACGACCGCCTTTGCCTCCGGGATTTGTCCGGCGGCAGCCAGGATCGCGGCGCCGCCCAGGCTATGGCCGATCAGGATCGCGGGCGCCGTGCGGGTTTCGCGCAAATGATCGGCGGCGTGGACGAGATCAGCAACGTTCGAGGAGAAGGTCGAGTTGGCGAACTCTCCCTCGCTGGAGCCGAGCCCGGTGAAATCAAACCGCAACACCGCGATGCCTTTTGCGGTGAGCGCCGTCGCAATGCGTTTCGCGGCCAGCACTTCCTTGCCGCAGGTGAAGCAATGCGCAAACAGCGCGTAGGCCTGCACCGGGCTGTCAGGCATATCGAGGGAAGCGGCAAGCTGATGGCCGCCTTCGCCGGTGAATTGAAAGCGTTCGCTCGGCATGGCTGTTCTCCCTCGGCTGTTCTCGCTCGGAATTGGCTTCAATCGCCTGAATAGCGCTGCTCGGCCCACGGATCGCCGCGGTTGTGATAGCCGCGTACTTCCCAATAGCCCGGCGCATCCTCTGCCAGAAACTCGATGCTCTGCAGCCATTTCGCGCTCTTCCAGAAATAGAGATGCGGCACGACGAGCCGCACCGGGCCGCCATGCTCCTGCTCCAGCGGCGCACCGGACCAGCTATGGGCGAGCAGGGCATCCTCGGCGGCGAAATCCTCCAGCGACAGATTGGTAGTGTAACCGTCATGGGAGTGCAGCACCACGAAGCGCGCTTCCTCGCGCGGCCGGCAGATGTCCAGGAGGTCGCGCGTTGCCAGCCCCTCCCATTGATTGTCGTAGCGCGACCAGGTCGTGACGCAGTGGATGTCGGATACGAACTTGCTCTGCGGCTGGGCCGTGAACTGCGCAAAATCCCAGAAGATCGGTTTTTCGACTGCGCCGTAGACGTCAAGCCGCCAGCGTTCGCGCGAAATATTGGGCGTCAGTCCCAGATCGAGGGTCGGCCAATCCCTGGTCAGATGCTGCCCTGGCGGCAGCCGTTGGTCTTCAGGCCGGGAGGTCTTCCCGGTAAGGAACTTGCCTTCTCGCGCCCAGCGTTCCTTGCTGCGCGTCAGCTTGCTCTCGGGCGGCGGCTCATTCTCATCGGTCATGTGAAGGGCCCCTCGGTAAGCGCGCCTGGTTTACTTCGGCGCCCTCGGATCGATCGGCGTCGTGCCGCGCACGCCCAGAATATCCTCCAGCACCTTGGCTCCGGCAAGCAATTGCGCCTCGCCGCGCGGCGGCGCGACCACCTGCAGCCCAACCGGAAGGCCCGAGGCCGTGAAGCCGCACGGCAATGACAGAGCAGGACAGCACACCAGCGTGATTGCATAGACGATGCCGAGCCATTCGACATAATTGTCGAACTGCTTGCCGGCACATTCGGCGACGTAGCGGTTCTCGACCGGGAAGGGCGGCACGATCGTGGCGGGCGCGAGCAATAGATCGTATTTGTCGAAGAACTCCAGCGTGCGCGCGGTCATCGCGACGCGCTGCGCCTCGGCGCGTTCGAGCTGTTCGACCGTCAGCTTCAGACCTTCCTCGATATTCCAGATCACTTCGGGCTTGAGCAGGTCACGTTTCGTGCGCAGCAGCGCCGCCTTGGAAAGCGCGAAGTCGAACGCGCGCAGCACATGGAAGCATTCATGGGCCTCGCGCAAATCGGGATGAGCCTCTTCGACGATGACCCCTAGCTCCGCAAAGCGCTGCGCCGCCTTGCGGGTGACGGCGGCGACTTCCGCGTCGACCGGCGTGATGCCGAGATCGGGCGAATAGGCGACGCGCTTCGGCTTATTGCCCGAGCGGACGGCTGCGAGAAACGAATTCGGCAACACCGGCAGCGACAGCGGATCGGCGGGGTGCTCGCCGCTCATGGCATCGAGCAGCAGCGCGATGTCTTCGACATTGCGCGCCATCGGGCCCTGGACGCCGAGATTGCGATCGACCGCCGCGGCTACCGTATGCGCGACGCGGCCGATGCTTGGCCGCAATCCGACGATGCCGCAGAAGCTCGCGGGATTGCGCAAGCTACCGCCCATATCGGAGCCGTGCGCCAGCCAGGCCGTGCCGGTCGCGAGCGCGACCGCCGCGCCGCCCGAGGAGCCGGCGGCGGAGCGTGACGTGTCGAAAGGGTTGCGCGTCGGGCCGAACACTTCGTTGAAGGTGTTGGCGCCGGCACCGAATTCCGGCGTGTTCGACTTCGCGTAGATCACCCCGCCATTGTTTTCGAGATGCTTGACCAGAATATCTGAGTTTGCCGGAATGCTGTCCCTGTAGATCGGTGAGCCCTGCGTGGTCAGGACGCCGGCGACATTGGTGAGGTCCTTGATCGGGATCGGAAGACCGGCGAGCAGGCCGCGCTCGGCGACGGGCTTGTTCATCAGCGCGGTGGCGTGCTTGCGGGCGCGGTCGAAGCACAGCGTCGGCAGCGCGTTGACCTTGCCGTCGACCTCGGCGATGCGCTTTTCCAGCACGTCGAGCAGGTCGAGTGGGGTGACCTCGCCCGATTTCAGCTTGCCGACAATGGCAACCGCCGTCTCACGCACCAGCCCCTGATCAGCCACTTCGATACTCCTGCTTCGGTTTTCTCGATCGCAGGTCGTGCTGTAGAACATTTTCCGGCAAAGTGGAAACGCATGGAAGTAGTGGCCGACCGGAGATAATGCATGGCGGCCTAGCTAGGCCGTCATTGCGAGCCACCCGGTCGGCGCAAAGCGCCGCCGGATGACAGGCTCCGCGAAGCAATCTATAGCTCCACAAGCGGACACGTGGATTGCTTCGTCGCTTCGCTCCTCGCAATGACAGTGCAGCGCGGCCTAACCCCACCCCGCCGTATATCCGCCATCCACCGTAAAGATCACCCCCGACGTATATCCCGAGCGATCCGACGCCAGGAACGCCATGAGGTCACCGATCTCGCGCGCATGCGCCGGGCGGCCGAGCGGCATGTTCTTCTGGAATTCCTTGTAGCGGTTCTCGTCGCCGAACTGGTTCTTCGCCCGCGTCTTCAGGAGCGTCACATGGCGGTCGGTGCCGACGGGGCCGGGATTGATGCCGACCACGCGGATATTGTCGGCGAGGCTTTTTCCCCCGAGCGCGCGGGTGAATGCCATCAGCGCCGCGTTGCCGGCGCTGCCGCAGATGTAATTGGCGTCGAACTTTTCGCCGGCCGCGCCAATGTCGTTGACGATGACGCCGCCGCCACGCGCCTTCATCTGCGCGTAGATCGCGCGGGTGAGATTGATGTAGCCGAACACCTTCAGCTCCCAGGCGTGGCGCCATGTCGTCTCGTCGATCTTGTCGATCGAGCCGCCGGGGATATCGCCGGCATTGTTGACGAGAATGTCGATATCGGCGGCTTCCTTGGCGAGCCTTGCGATGTCCTCGCCCTTGCGCAAGTCGACGACATGGGCGGTCGCGCCGATCTGGTGCGCCGAGCGCAGCCGCTCGGTCAGCGCTTGCAACTGCTCGCCGCTGCGGGCCGCCAGCATGACGTCGCAGCCTTCTTCGGCAAAGGCTTCGGCCGCGGCCGCGCCAATGCCCTTGGATGCGCCGGTGATCAGGACGCGCTTGCCGCGCAAATGCAGGTCCATGGGATTCTCGTGTGGTGAGAGGAGGGTAGAAGACGGTCAGCGAAATTGGTAAGCGGCGGGCGCCGTCTCGGTCAACATTGCAGTGCAGCGTTGCGCGGCAGGCAGGATTGGTCCATTGCAAGACAATCGAATAACCGGCATTAGCGGCCGGGCAAGACAACAAGGAAACTCTCGATGAGCAGCGCCAAAAAGCAGTATCGGATCGCGGTCATTCCCGGTGACGGCATCGGCAAGGAAGTGATCCCCGAGGGCCTGCGCGTGCTGGAGGCGGCGGCGAAAAAGCACGGCGTTGCCGTGCATTTCGATCATTTCGATTTCGCGTCCTGGGACTATTACGAAAAGCATGGCGAGATGATGCCGGAGGACTGGAAGGCGCAGATCGGCAATCATGATGCGATCTATTTCGGCGCGGTCGGCTGGCCCGCGAAAATCCCCGATCACGTTTCGCTGTGGGGCTCGCTGATCAAGTTCCGGCGCGAGTTCGATCAGTACGTCAACCTGCGCCCGGTGCGGCTGATGCCCGGCGTGCCGTCGCCGCTCGCCAACCGCAAGCCCGGCGATATCGATTTCTGGGTGGTGCGCGAGAATACTGAGGGCGAGTATTCCTCCGTCGGCGGCCGCATGTTCCCCGATACCGACCGTGAATTCGTCACGCAACAGACGGTGATGACGCGCACCGGCGTCGACCGCATCCTGAAATTCGCGTTCGAGCTGGCGCAGTCGCGGCCGAAGAAGCATCTGACCTCGGCGACCAAGTCCAACGGCATCTCGATCACGATGCCTTATTGGGACGCGCGCGTGGAGGCGATGGCGAAGAAATATCCAGGCGTGAAGTGGGACAAGTACCACATCGATATCTTGACCGCGAATTTCGTGCTGCATCCGGACTGGTTCGACGTCGTGGTCGGCTCCAATTTGTTCGGCGACATTCTCTCCGATCTCGGCCCGGCCTGCACCGGCACCATCGGCATCGCGCCATCCGGCAACATCAACCCGGAAGGTAACTTTCCGTCCGTGTTCGAGCCGGTGCATGGATCGGCGCCAGATATTGCCGGGCAGGGGATTGCCAACCCGATCGGCATGATCTGGTCCGGCGCGATGATGCTGGAGCATCTCGGCGAGAAGCAGGCGGCGGAGTCCATCGTCGGCGCCATCGAGCGTACGCTGGGCGAACGCACGCTACGCACGCGCGATCTCGGCGGCAATGCGGATACGGTCGCCTGCGGCAAAGCGGTGGCGGAGATGGTGGATTGATTTCTTCCCTTCTCCCCTTGTGGGAGAAGGTGGCGCGAAGCGCCGGAGGAGGGGGTTCTCTCCGCGGAGACAGACCCCTCATCCGTCTCGCTGCCGCTGCGCGTCAGCGATCCACCTTCTCCCACAAGGGGAGAAGGAAGAGGGCTATTTCCCCTTCACAACAATCCTTCGACAATGCTCCCACGCCGCGCGCATCAGATTCTCGCTCGCTTCCGGCGTGCGGAACGCCGAATGCGCCGACAGCGTCACGTTCGGCAGTTTGGTCAGCGGATGATCCGCCGGCAGCGGTTCGATGTTGAAGACGTCGAGGCCGGCATGGCGGATCTGGCCCGATTTCAGCGCCTCGATCATCGCTTCCTCGTCGACGATGGCGCCGCGTGCGGTGTTGATCAGGATGACGCCGGGTTTCATCGCCTCGATGCAGGCGCGCGAGATCAGGCCGCGTGTCTCGTCGTTGAGCAACAGATGGATCGAGACGACGTCGCTCTCGGTCAAGAGTTCGTCGAGATCGACGAACTCGACTTTCGGATGTTTTTTCGGCGACCGGTTCCAGGCGACGACGCGCATGCCCGAGCCGATCGCGATCCGCGCCACTTCCGCGGCGATGCCGCCAAAGCCGATCAGGCCGAGCGTCTTGCCGGTCAGTTGCATGCCGTCATCGCGCAGCCAATTGCCGGCCCGGATACCGCGATCCATTTTCGCAAGTCCGCGCGCGCCTTCCCACATTAGCGCAACAGCGCATTCGGCGACCGCCGTGTCGCCATAGCCCTTGATCAGGTGGACCTGGATTCCGAGTTCGGCGAGCTCTTCCGGATTCATGTAGCTGCGTGCGCCGGTGCCGAGAAACACCACGTGCTTCAGCCCCGTGCATTTCTTCGCGATATCGATCGGCAGCGCGGTGTGATCGACGATCGCGATCTCGGCGCCGTCGAGTATCCCGGGATATTGATCCGAGGTGATATCGGGATTCCGGTTGATCCGCACCTCGGGATCGCCGGGGTTCTGAAGCCGCTCAAAGATCACGGCCAGCGATTCATTGGCGTCGACGAAAACTCCGCGCACGGCATTCCCCCGTTTCTTGGTTTGATATCAGGACGCGACGCCGGCCAGCGCCAGCACGGTATGCATCAGCACGTTGGCGCCCGCCGCGCAATCGGCCTGGGTGGCGTCTTCGAGCTCGTTGTGGCTGATGCCGTCCTTGCAGGGCACGAACACCATGGCGGTCGGCATCACGGTGTTGAGGTTGCAGGCGTCGTGGCCGGCACCGGAGGTGATGCGGCGATGCGAATAGCCGAGCATTTTTGCGGCGTTCTCCACCGCATCCACCAGCTTGGGATCGAAATGGGTCGGCGGTTTGCGCCAGATCAGGTCGAACTGGACGTCGACCTTGCGTCGCGCCGCGATCTCGGCAATCGCGTCGCGCAAATCCCTGTCCAGCGCGTCCATGATGGCAGCATCCGCGCTGCGGCAATCCACCGTGAAGGCGATCTCGCCGGGAATGACGTTGCGCGAGGGATTGGCGATCACCGCCTCGCCGACGGTGCCGACCGCTTTCGGCCCGTGCTTCTTGGCGATTGCTTCCATCGCCAGCACGATTTCCGACAGCGTCGCCAGCGCGTCGCGGCGCAGCGGCATCGGCGTCGAGCCGGCATGGCTCTCGAAGCCGGTGATCTTGCCGTCGTACCACAGAACTCCCTGGCCGGAATCGACCACGCCAATGGTCTTGTTCTCGGCCTCCAGGATCGGCCCCTGTTCGATATGCAGCTCGACGAAGCCGGAGAATTTTTGGCGACCCACCGGCGCGTCACCGCGATACCCGATGCTGTCGAGCGCCTCCGCCACCGTGACGCCCTCGGCGTCCTTGCGCGACAAAATGTCGTCGGTGGTGAAATCACCGACGTATGCGGCGGAAGCCATCATCGCCGGCGCAAACCGCGAGCCTTCCTCGTTTGTCCAGTTGCAGATGCAGATCGGCGTCTCGGTTTCTATTCCCGCGTCGTTGAGCGTGCGCACCACTTCCAGCGCCGCCAGCGTGCCGAGCACGCCGTCATATTTGCCGCCAGTCGGTTGCGTGTCGAGGTGGGAGCCGAGCCCAACCGGCGCCTTCGACATGTCGCGCCCCTTGCGCAGGCCGAACATCGAGCCCAGCGCGTCGACATGCACTTCCAGCCCTGCGGCCTCGCACCGCTCGCGGAACCAGTCGCGCACCTGCTTGTCTTCAGGCCCGAGCGTCAGCCGCCGCACGCCGCCTTTCGGTGTCGCGCCGAATTTGGCGGTTTCGTGAATCGTGCCCCACAGGCGGGCAGAATCGATTTGCAGATTGGAGCCGATCTTGGTCATGCACTGTTCCGGGAGATCAGGTGGCAGGCGCGATTATTCGTTCTTGTTCGGTCATTTCAATGACGCGCCTGCGGCGGCGCGTCAACAATGACGCCGCCGCGGGCCAGGCTGGCCGCAAGTTCGACCACGCGCTCCACCGCGACCGTGTCGGGGGAGGCGAGCCAGCTTGCCGAAAACGTCAGCGGCGCCAACTCCAGATTGGTCGACAGCAATTGTAGCCGCCCGTTTGCCATGTCGTCCTCGACGATCGCAGTCGGTATCAGGGCGATACCGAGACCTTCGATCGCCATGTGGATCACGGTTGCGAGCGAGGCGCTGGCATGCAGCCGTATCGGCGGCAGGTCAGGGCGGTTGAACAGGGAGCGCACGATCTCATAGGGCTGGGTACGGCGCGAAAACGTGATGATGGGGAACTTCGCCAGATCGTGCAGCGTCAGTTCCTGCTTGCCGAGGCCGAGCGAGGGGCTGGCCGTAAAACCCACCGGATAATCGCACAGTGCCCGGTTGTTGACCATCGGCGCCGTCAGCGGGCCGAGCACGAAGGCGAGTTCGATCTCCTGCGCCAACAGCCGGTTGCGCAAATTCGAGGTGATGTCGACCTCGATCTCGAGCGAGAGGTTGGGGTAGGCGTAATTGACGCTCTTGATCAGTTGCGGCAGCCAGGTGTGTACGATGGTTTCGGCGACACCGAGCCGCAGCACGCCGCGCATCGCCGAGCGATCGCCGACCACGGCGAGCATTTCCGAGCGCAGCCCGATCAGCTTCTCGGCATAGACCATCAATTGCCGTCCGCTCGGCGTCGGCAGCACCATGCGACGGTCGCGCTGCAAGAGCTTCACGCCCACCTCGCGCTCGAGTTGGGCGATCCGTTGCGAAATCGCCGGCTGCGTCGTGTTCAGCTTCTGGGCCGCGCCGCGAAAGCTGCCAAGCGTCACCACCCACATGAAAGTCTCAATTGCCTTGAAATCAGTCATGCACCCTCGGCCCGCAGGTTGATAATTAGTATTTATCGAATTTGATTAGAAAAGACGATTAGACATTATCATAGCCATATGCGGGAGTAGATGTCGATAAGAATGGAAGCGGGGACAACGATGACCGGCTTGGCGAGGACGGAAACTACGGGCCGCGATAGGCCAGATTTATCGCCCAGCGTGGCAGCCCGGCATGCGTGCCGCAACGGCATGGCTACTCACACAGCGGGTGTGGCCAACGGCTTCGTCCAGGGCAATCTTGCGATTCTGCCCGAGAAGTTAGCGGCCGCGTTTCACCGGTTCTGTCAACTCAATCCCAAACCATGCCCGATCATCGGCATGTCCGACGTCGGCGACCCCCGCATTCCCGCGCTCGGCCTCGATCTCGATATCCGCACCGACCTGCCGCGCTATCGCATCTGGCGCGACGGCGAAATCGTCGAAGAGCCGACCGACATCATGGCGCACTGGCGCGATGATCTCGTCGCCTTCGTGCTCGGCTGCTCGTTCTCCTTCGAAGAGGCGCTGCTGGAGGAAGGTCTCCCGATCCGCCATATCGAGCGCGACGTGCGCGTGCCGATGTTCCGCACCAATATCGCCTGCAGCCCTGCTGGTCCGTTTGCCGGTCCAATGGTGGTGACGATGCGGCCGTTCAAGCCGGCGGATGCGATACGCGCGATACAGATTACCTCGCGTTTTCCGTCGGTGCACGGTGCGCCGGTCCATATCGGTCTTCCGCAATCGATCGGCATCGCCGACCTCGCCAAACCCGACTACGGGGATCCGGTGCCGGTGGAGGCCGACGAAATTCCGGTGTTCTGGGCTTGCGGCGTGACGCCGCAATCGGTGATCGCAGCCGCCAAGGTGCCGTTTGCGATCACGCATGCGCCCGGATTGATGCTGGTGACCGATCTCAGGAACAAAGCGCTTGCCGTGCTTTGATGCAGCCCGTGCTGCTCATTGAGGCTTTACCGTACCCTTCGCCCGTTTCATCGATAGTTGCCGACCCACAAAGGATATCGCCATGAACATCACGCGCCGTAACGTCTTGCTTGGAGCTACTGCTGCCGCTGCGCTCGGCCCGATCGCCGCTCGCGCCCAAACGTCCGAAGTGGTGATCGGCGTCATCTATCCGTTCTCCGGCGCCAGTGCGCAGATGGGCGTCGACGCCCAGAAGTCGTTCGAGACTGCGCTCGACATCATCAACAAGAATCACGATTTCGACTTGCCGCTTGCGAAGGGCGAGGGATTACCCGGCCTCGGCGGCGCCAAGATCCGCCTCGTCTTCGCCGACCATCAGGCCGATCCGCAGAAGGGCCGCGCCGAGACCGAGCGCCTGATCACCCAGGAAAAAGTCTGCGCCGTCATCGGCACCTATCAGAGCGCGGTTGCCGTCACCGTCAGCCAGATCTGCGAGCGTTACCAGGTCCCGTTCATCTCGGCAGACAATTCCTCGCCGAGCCTGCACAAGCGCGGCCTCAAATTCTATTTCCGCGCCGCGCCGCATGACGAGATGTTCTCGGCCGCGATGTTCAACTTTTTCGATGCGATGAAGAAGAAGGGCACCAAGATCGACACGCTGGCGCTGTTCCACGAGGACACCATTTTCGGCACCGACTCCGCCAACACCCAGCTCAAGCTGGCCTCCGAGCGTGGCTACAAGGTCATCTCCGACATCAAGTACCGCTCCAACTCGCCGTCCTTGTCGGCGGAAGTACAGCAGCTCAAGACGGCGAATGCCGACGTGCTGATGCCCTCGAGCTACACCACCGACGGTATCCTGCTGGTCAAGACCATGGCCGAGCTCGGCTACAAGCCGAACGCGATCGTGGCGCAGAACGCCGGCTTCTCCGAAAAGGCGCTGTATGATGCGGTCGGCGACAAGCTCGAAGGCGTGATCTCGCGCGGCAGCTTCTCGCTCGATCTCGCCGCCAAGCGGCCGATGGTCGGCAAGGTCAACGCCATGTTCAAGGAGAAGTCGGGCAAGGATTTTAACGACCTCACCTCGCGCCAGTTCATGGGGCTGTTGGTGATGGCGGACGCCATCAATCGCGCCAAGTCGACCGACGGCGAGAAGATCCGCGAGGCGCTGGTCGCCACCGACATCCCGGGCGAGCAGACCATCATGCCCTGGAAGCGCGTGAAGTTCGACGAGTTGGGCCAGAACAACGACGCCGACCCGGTGCTGCTGCAATATATCGGCGGCAAGTTCGTCACCATCTTCCCGCCGCAGGCCGCCATCGCCGAAGCCGTCTGGCCGATGAAGAAAGGCTGACGCCTTCTGGAGAGACATCACAAACGCAGCGTCGTCCCTGCGAACGCAGGGACCCATACGCCGGGGAGCATCGGTTTCATCGTGGCCTCACGCCCTTCCTTCAAATGCAACTCCGGTGGTTATGGGTCCCTGCGTTCGCAGGGACGACGTGCGATGGGGGCATACCCATGACAGCCGAAACCATCATCCAAAGCCTGGCGAGCGGCCTGCTCATGGGCCTGCTTTACGGCCTCATCGCCGTCGGCCTCGCGCTGATCTTCGGGCTGATGGACGTCGTGAACTTCGCCCATGGCGAATTCCTGATGATCGCGATGTACGCGACGTTCTTCCTGTTCGTGTTCTTTGCGATCGATCCCTTGCTGTCGGCACCGCTGGTCGCCGCCGCCCTGTTCGTGTTCGGGGCCGTCGTGTATCTATTGATTGTGCGCTTTGCCGTGCGCGCGAAAGCCAATGCCGGCATGGTGCAGATTTTCTCGACCTTTGGCCTCGCCATCGTCATGCGCGGCCTGGCACAATACTTCTTCACGCCCGACTATCGCAGCGTCACCCATTCCTGGCTCGGCGGCAAAACTGTCTCGATCGCCGGGATTTACCTGCCGGTGCCGCAACTGGTCGGGGCACTGGTGGCGATTGCAGCGTTCGGCGCGCTCTATCTCTTCATCAACCGCACCGATTTCGGCCGCGCGCTGGAAGCGACCCGCGAGGATGCCGGCGCGGTGGCGCTGGTCGGCATCGACAAGAACAAGGTGTTTGCGCTGGGCTGGGGCCTCGGCGCGGCGCTGGTGGGCCTCGCCGGCGCGGTCATGGCGATCTTCTTTTACATCTATCCCGATGTCGGCGCCTCGTTTGCGCTGATTGCCTATGTGACGGTGGCGCTCGGCGGCTTTGGCAGCGTGTTTGGTGCGTTCGCCGGCGGCATCATCGTCGGCCTCGTCGAGGCCACGACCGCAATGTTGCTGCCGCCGTCGCTCAAGGCGGTCGGCATCTATGCCGTCTATCTCCTTGTGGTTTTTGTCCGGCCGCGCGGCCTGTTCGGATCGATGTGATGGATACCGCTTTCGCAGAACGCCGCCGCCGCGACCTCATCGTTGCCTGTGTTCTCGCCGCGATTGCGGCCACCGTTCCGCTGTTCGTCAAAGACGTTTACGTCCAGAACATCATGGTGCTGACGCTGATGTGGGGTGCGTTGTCGCAAAGCTGGAATATCCTTTCCGGCTATTGCGGGCAGATCTCGCTCGGCCACGCGCTCTACTTCGGACTTGGCGCCTATACCACCGCGCTGCTGTTTACCAAGTTCGGTGTGCTGCCATGGTTCGGCATGCTCGGCGGCGGCGTGATCTCCGCGCTGATTGCGATGGCGCTGGGCTATCCCTGCTTCCGGCTGCGCGGGCACTACTTCGTCATCGCCACCATCGTCATTGCCGAGATCGGGCTGCTGCTGTTCCACAACTGGGATTGGGCTGGTGCTGCGATGGGGATCGAAATCCCGGCGCGTGGCGATAGCTGGCTGAAATTCCAGTTCCCACGCAGCAAGCTGCCATACTTCTACTTCGCGCTGGCGCTTGCCTGCGTCGCCTGGTTCGTCACCTGGTGGCTGGAGGATTCCAAATGGGGCTATTGGTGGCGCGCGGTGAAGGACAATCCGGAAGCCGCTGAAAGCCTCGGCGTCGACGTGTTCAATTCCAAGATGGGCGCGGCGGCGGTATCGGCATTCCTGGTCGCCATCGGCGGCAGCTTCTATGCGCAGTTCGTCTACTTTATCGATCCCGAGAGCGTCATGGGCTTTCAGTTCTCGCTGCTGATGGCGTTGCCTGCGGTGCTCGGCGGCATCGGCACGCTATGGGGTCCGATGCTGGGCGCGGTGATCCTGATCCCGCTCACCGAATTGACGCGGTCCTATGTCGGGGGCTCCGGTCGCGGTGTCGACCTGATCGTCTATGGCGGCCTGATCATCGCGATCTCGCTGGCGCGGCCGCAGGGGCTGATCGGCCTGTTTTCGTTCAAAGGCCTTGCAGGACTGTCTGCGGCCAAGCGCAAGGAGGCTGTCCGATGACGCCTCTTCTGGAAACGCGCGGCGTCTGGCAGCGCTTCGGCGGCCTGATCGCCAACAGCGACGTCTCGATCTCGGTTGGGCGCGGCGAGATCGTCGGCCTGATCGGCCCGAACGGCGCCGGCAAGTCGACACTGTTCAACCTGATCGCGGGCGTGCTGCCGCCGACCCAAGGCTCGATCATCTTTGACGGCGAGGACGTCACCGCATTGCCGGCAGCGGAGCGCTGCCAGCGCGGCATCGGCCGCACCTTCCAGGTCGTGAAAAGTTTTGAGACCATGACCGTGATCGACAATGTCATCGTCGGCGCGCTGGTCCGCACCACCGTGATGCGCGATGCCCGCCGCAAGGCGCATGAGGTGCTGGAGTTTTGTGGCCTTGGTCCGCGCGCCAATGTGCTGGCCAGCGATCTCGTCCCGTCCGAAAAGCGCCGGCTCGAGGTGGCGCGTGCGCTCGCGACCGAACCGAAATTGCTGCTGCTGGATGAGGTGCTCACCGGCCTGACGCCGGTCGAAGCCAAGACCGGCGTCGAACTGGTGCGCAAGGTGCGCGATACCGGCGTCACCGTGCTGATGGTCGAGCATGTCATGGAAATCGTGATGCCGCTCGTCGACCGCGCCATCGTGCTCGATCTCGGCAAGGTGCTGGTCGAGGGCAAGCCCGCGGACGTGGTTCGCGACCCGAAAGTCATCACCGCCTATCTGGGAGACCGTCATGCTGTCGGTGCATGAAGTCACCACCGCCTATCAGGGGCTGGTCGCGATCTCGGCAGTCTCGATCGAGGTGGCAAAGGGCGAAATCGTTTGCGTCGCCGGCGCCAACGGCGCCGGGAAGTCGACGCTGCTGAAATCGATTGCGGGCGCCGAGCGACCTCGCTCCGGCAGCGTGTCGTTCGACGGCACCCGCATCGACGGCATGGCGCAGCACATCATCACCTCGCGCGGCATCGCCTATGTGCCGGAAAACCGCCGGCTGTTTCCGCGTCTCTCGGTGCGCGACAACTTGAGGCTCGGCAGCTACCTCTATCGGGGCGAAGCGAACCGCGAGGCACCGCTTGATCTCGTGTTCAAGCTGTTTCCGCGCCTGCAAGAGCGGTTGGAGCAGCGCGCCGAAACGCTCTCCGGCGGCGAGCAGCAGATGCTGGCGATCGGCCGCGCCCTGATGACGCGCCCGCGGCTACTCATGCTCGACGAGCCGTCGCAGGGCATCATGCCAAAGCTGGTCGATGAAATCTTCCAGGCCGTCAAACGCATCCGCGACGCCGGCATGACGGTGCTGATCGTCGAACAGCGCATGTCCGAATGCCTCGAAATCGCCGACCGCGCCTACATCCTGCAAACCGGCCGCGTGCTGATGCAGGGCAGCGCGGCGGAGATCAGCGTCAATCCGGATGTAAGGAGGGCCTATCTGGGGCTGTGATGCCGTAGGATGGGTAGAGCGAAGCGAAACCCATCAATTCCATTGCGCGGAGAGATGATGGGTTTCGCTGCGCTCTACCCATCCTACGAGTGCCCGTTCTCCGGCAGCGTCAACCCGAACACCTCAGTCAAATCCTCCACCTGCGCCGGCGACAGATACCGCGGGTTCAATCCGCGCAGCAGCAGATAGAGCTTCGCGGTCTCCTCCAGTTCCTCCATGGCGAACACCGCCGCTTCCAGCGTGTCGCCCGAAACCACCGGGCCGTGATTGGCGAGCAGCACGGAGGAGTACTTCCCGGCCAGTCCCTTGATGGCGTCGGCGACGGCCGGATCGCCGGGGCGATAGTAGGGTACGAGCGCAGTGTGCCCGCATTTCATCACGTAATAGGCCGTCATCGGCGGCAGCGCGGCGCGGGGGTCGATCTCGGGCAGCATCGACAGCGCCACCGAATGGGTCGAATGCAGATGCACCACGGCGCGCGCGGCGCTGCGGGTCTGATAGAGCGCGGTGTGCAGCGGCACTTCCTTGGTTGGCGCGTCGCCGGATACCAGCCGTCCGTCGGGCCCGAGCCGCGACATTCGGGCCGGATCGAGGAAACCGAGCGAGGCATTGGTCGGCGTCACCAGCCAGCCGCCGTCATCGAGCTTCACGCTGATATTGCCGGAGGATCCCGGCGTCAGCCCGCGCTCGAACAGCGAGCGGCCGAAGCGGCAGATTTCCTCGCGGAGCCTTGTTTCGCTCATGGACCGACCTCTTTTCCGCCTTGTCTCACGCTTTGGCAGCGCGGCCAAGCCGTGATACGCAAGGACGCCAAGCCGCCGGCCGAATGGGCCGTTGAACAGAAACCATCGAGGAACCGCCGCATGCCAGAATCCGCGAAACCGCGCGTCGCCGTCATCGGGCTGGGCTCGATGGGCTATGGCATGGCGACCTCGCTGCGCCGCGCGGGGCTAGAGGTCACCGGGTGCGACGTTTCGGCTGACACGGTCAAGCGGTTCGTCGCCGATGGCGGCAAGGGCGCGGTAACGCCGGCGGAAGCCGCAAAATCGGCCGACATCGTCGTCAGCGTCGTCGTCAACGCCGCCCAGACCGAGACCATCCTGTTTGGCGCCAGCGGCGTTGCGGAAACGCTGGCGAAAGGCGCGGTGTTCATTTCCTCCGCCACCATGGACCCCGATGTCGCGCGGCGTCTCGCCAAACAGTTGGAAGAAACCGGCCGGCACTACCTCGACGCGCCGATCTCCGGCGGCGCGCAGCGCGCGGCGCAGGGTGAGCTCACCATCCTCGCATCCGGCAGTCCGGCCGCGTTTGCCAAGGCACGGCCAGCGCTGGACGCAATGGCGGCAAAGCTCTACGAGCTCGGTGACGCCGCCGGCCAGGGCGCCGCGTTCAAGATGATCAACCAGTTGCTGGCCGGTGTGCACATCGCCGCCGCTTCCGAGGCGATCGCATTCGCCGCCAAGCAGGGCCTCGACATCCGAAAAGTCTACGAGGTGATCACGGCGTCCGCCGGCAATTCCTGGATGTTCGAGAACCGCATGCCGCACGTGCTTGACGGCGATTACGCGCCGCGCAGCGCGGTCGATATCTTCGTCAAGGATCTCGGCATCATCCAGGACATGGCGCGTTCGGCGAAATTCCCGGTGCCGGTCTCCGCTGCCGCCTTGCAGATGTTTTTGATGACGTCGGCCGCCGGCATGGGCCGCGACGATGATGCCTCGGTCGCGCGCATGTATGCAAAAGTCACCGGCACGCATCTGCCGGGCGAGCCGAAGTAAGAGCAAGATCAAGAAGGGGACCTTCGATGCCGCGTTTCGCCGCCAATCTCTCCATGATGTTCACCGAGGTCCCGTTCCTCGACCGCTTCGATGCGGCGGCAAGAGCGGGCTTCACCGCGGTCGAATTCCTGTTTCCCTATGATCATCCGGCCGAGGCTGTCGGCGAACGGCTGAAGCGCAATGGTCTGACGCAGGCGCTGTTCAATCTGCCGCCGGGCAATTGGGACGCCGGCGAAAAGGGTTTTGCCGCATTGCCGGAGCGCTTTGACGATCTCAAGCGAAGCCTGGAGACCGCGCTGCCTTACGCGAAGGCGACCGGCGTCAAGCGGCTGCATCTGATGGCGGGAATCGCCGATCGCAGCAGCACGAAGGCCGTCGAACAATTCTACAAGTCGGTGGCATGGGCAGCCGAGTTCTACGCGCCCCATGGGCTGGACGTCGTGATCGAGCCGATCAATCCGCGCAATGTGCCCGGCTACTTTCTCAACGATTTTTCGTTCGCGCGCGACCTGATCACCGAACTGAAGATACTGAATCTGAAACTGCAGTTCGACATCTATCACTGCCAGATCATCCACGGCGACGTCACCATGCGGCTGCGCGAGATGATGCCGATAACAGGCCATGTCCAGATCGCCAGCATTCCCTCGCGCAATGAGCCTGACGGCGAAGAGCTGAACTATCCGTTCCTGTTCACTGAACTCGACCGGCTCGGCTATGGCGGCTTCGTCGGCTGCGAATATAACCCGCGCGGCAAAACCACCGATGGCCTCGGCTGGTTCAAGCCCTATGCCGGAGCAAAGCCGTGAAACTATCCCTTGGCTGTATCGCCGACGACTACACCGGCGCTTCCGATCTCGCCAACACGCTGACGCGTCAGGGCCTGCGCACGGTGCAGACCATCGGCGTGCCATCAGACGATCTGGCGCTGCCGGAGGTCGATGCGGTCGTGATCTCGCTCAAGAGCCGCTCGATCGAGGCCGGCGTCGCGGTGGACCGTTCGCGCGCCGCCGAAAAATGGCTGCGCGCCCGCGGCGCCGGTCACGTGCTGTTCAAGATCTGCTCGACCTTCGATTCCACCGACGCCGGCAATATCGGCCCGGTGATGGACGCGCTGCGCGCCGACTCCGGCGAGGCGATCGTGCTGGTGACGCCGGCCTTTCCGGAAACCGGCCGCACCGTCTATCAAGGCAACCTGTTCGTCGGGGCCGTGCCGCTGAACGAAAGCCCGCTGAAGGATCATCCGCTCAACCCGATGCGTGATTCCAATCTGGTGCGGGTGCTGGCGCGCCAGAGCCGGACGCAGGTCGGGCTGGTCGATCTCGCGACCCTCACGCGCGGCGCGGAGGCGGTTCGCGGACGTCTCGCGGAGCTGGCGGGAAAGGGGATCGGCGCGGCCATCATCGATGCGGTCTTTCACCGCGATCTGGAAACCATCGGCGCCGTCGCGCTGGATCACCGGCTGTCCGTCGGCGCATCCGGCATTGGCCTCGGGCTTGCCCGGGCGCTGGTTGCCTCCGGCAAGGTCAAAGCGGCTTCCGCGAGCGCGGTGTCCGGCACGCCGGTCGGCGGACCGGCTGCGTGCCTTGCGGGGAGCTGCTCGCAGGCGACCCTGGCGCAGATTGCCAATGCCGAAAAGACCATGGCCGTGCTGCATCTCGATCCCGAGCAGATAATCGCGGGGCCGGCAGAGGCGCGCCGCGCACTGGCCTGGGCGAGCGACCGAATCAGCGATGGTCCAATCCTGATCGCCAGCAGTTCGACGCCGGACCAGGTTGCAGCTCTGCAATCTCGACATGGCCGCGATGCAGCCGGACATGCCATCGAGCAGGCGATGGCCGATATCGCCGAAGGCCTGGTGCGGTCAGGCGTGCGGCGATTGGTGGTCGCCGGTGGTGAAACTTCGGGCGCCGTCGTCGATCGGCTGCGGATTCCGGGCTTTCTCGTCGGCGAAGAAATCGCTGCAGGCGTGCCGGTCTTGCGCGCGGTCGGCGCCGAGGACGGCGAGATGCTGCTTGCGCTGAAATCAGGCAATTTCGGCGGGGCGGAATTTTTCTCCGATGCCTTGAAGCTGATGCGCTGATCGCGTCAAGCCGACATTCATTTCCTGGTGAGAACTGTCGCGTAGGTATTTGTACGGACGCGAATTAACTCAACCTGAGGAAGCGTCGGGTTTGATATCCGCCAGGCATCCTTCCTTCCAAATTCCGGGCCTTTTCCCAGACGGCGTCCCGCGCGCCCAAAATCAAGAGATTCCACCCATGCTCGCCCGCTATTCGATCCGCACCAAGATCATCACCGTGGTCGCCTTCCTGCTCGTCGCGATGGCGGGCATGGGTCTGCTCGCGGTGAAGAACATGCGCGCCATCAACGCCAACACGGTCGATATCGCCACCAACTGGATGCCGAGTATCCGCGTGCTGGGCGACCTGCGCGCCGGCACCATCACCTACCGCAACGTGATCCGCGAGCACATGCTGTCCGAGACGCTGGAAGAGAAGCTCGCGATGGAGAAAACGCTCGCCGCCGTCATCGAGAACAACACCAAGATCCGCGCGGCGTACGAGCCGCTGATTGCCTCGGCGGAGGAACGTGCGCTGTATGCCGAATGGTCGAGGCTGTGGGACAAATACCGGAAGGGCACCCAGGAGGTAATGGAACTGTCGCGCAAGGCGGTTGGGAATATCCCGACCGAGGCCCACGACCTGAATACCACGACCATCAACAAGATCAGCCTCGATGCCGACGCCGTCCTGAAGAAGAGCATCGACCTGAACAATGCCGGCGCGGACAAGGCGGCAAGGGAGGCGGCCGACAGCTACACCGCCGCTCTCATGATGCTTGCCTTGATCCTCGGCGCCGCCGTCATCATCGGTGTTGGCATCAGCGTCTATCTGGTTCGCGACGTCTCGAGCGGCATTGCCTCCATCGTCACGCCGATGCAGGCGCTGGGTAACGGCGATCTGAGTGCGGAAGTGCCGCATCAGGGCGAGAAAACCGAAATCGGCGCGATGGCCGATACCTTGCAGATATTCAAGGAAGCGCTGATTGCGAAGAAAGCCGCCGACGAGGCTGCCGCCGCCGACGCCGAAGCCAAGATCGAGCGCGGCCGGCGGGTCGACGGCATCACCCGCAACTTCGAAAGCCTGATCGGCGAGATCGTGCAGACGGTATCTTCGGCTTCGACGCAGCTCGAAGCGTCGGCCGGCACGCTGTCGGCGACCGCCGAGCGCTCGCAGACGCTGACCTCGGCCGTGGCCTCGGCTTCCGGCGAAGCCTCCGCCAACGTGCAGTCGGTGGCCTCTGCGACCGAAGAGCTTTCTTCCTCGGTCACCGAGATCGGCCGCCAGGTGCAGGCTTCGGCGCGGATGGCGACCGACGCAGTCGGTCAGGCCCGCGTCACCAACGACCGGGTCAGTGAATTGTCCAAGGCAGCGGGCCGGATCGGCGACGTCGTCGAACTCATCAACACCATTGCCGGCCAGACCAACCTGCTCGCGCTCAACGCCACTATCGAGGCGGCGCGCGCCGGTGAGGCCGGCCGCGGCTTTGCGGTCGTGGCGTCGGAGGTCAAGGCGCTGGCCGAACAGACAGCAAAAGCCACCGGCGAGATCAGCCAGCAGATTGCCGGCATCCAGGGCGCGACCCAGGATTCTGTTAGCGCCATCAAGGAAATCAGCGGCACCATCGAAAGGCTGGCGGAGATCTCCTCGGCGATTGCGGCCGCCGTGGAAGAGCAGGGCGCCGCGACCCAGGAAATTTCCCGCAACGTGCAGCAGGCCGCCCGCGGCACCCATCAGGTCTCCACCAACATCACCGATGTGCAGCGCGGCGCCAGCGAGACCGGTGCAGCCTCCTCGCAGGTGCTGTCGGCGGCACAGTCGCTCTCGGGCGATAGCCAGCGCCTCAGGCTCGAGGTCGGCAAGTTTCTGGAGTCGGTCCGGGCAGCCTGACAACCGGCCGACCGTCGACGAAGGGCCCGGCTCGCGGAAGGCGCGCCGGGCCTATTCGCGTGTGGCGCGAAGTTAGCAGCCCCACAACCCGGCTGGATGTCCGTAATTTCACGCAAGCGGAAATTAACCGGTCCCCGCTACGCTGCGCCGTATCTTTCGGGATTCGCCCGCGAAGGTTGCCGGTTCCTTTGCGTCGTAAATTCCGCATCCGGAAAACTGATTCAGAAGAAATTGGGGTCGTCGACATGATCAAGCTCAACCGTATCGGATACAAACTGGGCTTGGCCGGGGCGGTCGGCGTCCTGCTGGCGATCGGCATGGTCGCCAACCAGATGGTCACCGAATCGAGGATCGAGGAAGCCAGCGAGCGCGCCACCTGGTCGCAACGGGTGGCCGACAACTCGCTCTCCGCCCATATCGACCTGCGCAAGATTCAGCTTGCGGCCGGCAATGTCAGGCTGGCGAGGACTTCCGCCGAGGTCGAGAAGACCATTGCCGATTTGCAGCGCTACAAGGCGAGTGGGGCGAAGGAGCTGGACGCTGCGCTCGCAACCGCGCAGCGGCCTGACGCCAGGGAGCGGCTGCAGAAGATCAAGGCTTTGATGGATGGCTTTACCGCCGCCGTGGAAGATCTCGCCAAGGCGCAGATCACGCTACTGGCGCAGATCGACAAGCGCTCGGTCATCTCGGAAGAATGGACCAAGGCGGTCGATGCCCAGTTGAAGTTGCCGGCCATGGCGAAGTTGGACAACCGCCTCGAGATCGAGCGTTTGCTGTTTCAGGCCGATGGAAAGGTGAACGCGTTGCGGGCTGCCGCCTGGAAGCTCGGCGCAACCGGCGATGCCAACCTGGTCTCGGAGATGGCCAAGACCGAGGCCTCGCTGAAGGACGTGTTCAACAAGCTGCGCGGCGAGGCCGATGACCGGGAATTGCTGGTCGTGGTCAGCAACCTTTCCTCGACGGTCAAGCGCTTCCTGGCCGCCAATGAGGAAGCGGTAAAGACCGAGCAGGTCAAGAACGACATCATCGCCAACCGCACCGTCAAGGCCGCCGCGGATGTCGCCGACCTGATGGAAACAACCGTTGAGGCCGCGCAAAAGGATGCCAAGACCTCCAAGGACGAGGTCATGGCCGATACCGAGCGCGCCAATCGCATCAACCTGATCATGGCGATCATCGTCGTCGCGTCGCTGATCGCCTCGGTGGCATTCTCCTTCCTCGGGGTCGCGCGTCCGATGACGCGGCTGAACGGTGCGCTGGGCGAGATGGCCGGCGGTAATCTCGACGTCGAGATTCCCGGCGCCGACCGTGGCGACGAAATCGGCGATCTCGCCAAGACGGTGACCGTCATTCGCGAGAATGCCGAGCACAAGGCGCGCGAGGAAGCCGAAGCCAAGGTTCAGCAGGATCTGATCGCGGCGCAGCGGCGCAAGGCCGAGATGATCAAGCTCGCCGACGATTTCGAAGGTGCGGTCGGCAATATCGTCGAGACCGTGTCGTCGGCATCGACCCAACTCGAAGCCGCCGCCGGCACGCTGACGACGACTGCCGAACGTGCCCAGGAATTGACCACTATGGTTGCGGCGGCCTCCGAGGAAGCCTCCACCAATGTGCAGTCGGTGGCCTCTTCCACCGAGGAGATGGCGTCGTCGATCACCGAGATCGGCCGTCAGGTTCAGGAATCGGCGCGGATGGCCAATGAGGCCGTTGATCAGGCCCGCACCACCAATGACCGGGTCAGCGAATTGTCGAAGGCGGCGGCCCGCATCGGCGCGGTGGTCGAACTCATCAACACCATCGCCGAACAGACCAATTTGCTGGCGCTCAACGCCACCATCGAGGCCGCCCGTGCCGGCGACGCCGGTCGCGGCTTCGCCGTCGTGGCATCTGAGGTGAAGGCGCTGGCGGAACAGACCTCGAAGGCGACCGGCGAGATCGGTCAGCAGATCACCGGCATCCAGGCCGCGACGGAGGAGTCCGTCGGTGCGATCCAGGCGATCAGCTCCACGATCGAGAAGCTGTCGGAAATATCCTCGACCATTGCGGCCGCGGTGGAAGAGCAGGGTGCCGCAACCCAGGAAATCTCCCGCAACGTGCAACAGGCGGCCCGCGGCACCCAGCAGGTCTCCGCCAACATCACCGACGTGCAGCGCGGGGCCGGCGAGACCGGATCGGCCTCGACGCAGGTGCTCTCTTCGGCCCAGTCGCTGTCGTCGGACTCCAACCGCCTCAAGCTCGAGGTCGGCAAGTTCCTGAATTCGGTGCGGGCGGCATAAGCAGCCGGCAGGCCGCGAGACCTAGGAAGGCCCGCCCCTCAACCAGGGACGGGCCTTTTGCCGTTCGGAACTGTGGCGGGACGCGCTGGCCGCGGGTGTGGTTAAAACCCCGTATATCTACTGAGTGCAAAATTAACGGGTAGAAAGCGCCTGACATATACGATTCCGCGCAGTGGGGCGCACGACCGCCGTCGTCGCGTGGGAGATGAAGCATGTTTGGAATGATAAGCCGGGCCAAGCTGACGGTTGGCCGAAAGATCTATGCCCTCATCTGCCTGAGCTTTGCCGGGCTCTTGGGCATCGCCTTTCTCGATTCGCGCGAACTGGCATCGGGATTGAACCAGCAGAAGCAGATCGAGCTGCGCCACCTCGGCGATGTCGCACTCGGCATCATCAAGGAAGAGCATGCCGCGGTGCAGAAGGGCGGCGTTTCCGACGCCGATGCCCAGAAGCGGGCGATGGCGCGGATCGCGACGCTCAGGTACGGCAACAACGACTATTACTGGATCAACGACATGCATCCGAAAATGGTGATGCATCCGATCAGGTCGGAGATGAATGGCAACGATCTTTCGGCCTACAAGGATCCCAACGGCAAGCTGTTGTTCGTCGATTTCGTCAATACCGTCAGAAAGAATGGCTCCGGCTTCGTTCCCTACGAGTGGCCGAAGCCCGGCTTCGACAAGCCGCAGCCGAAATTGTCCTACGTGGTCGGCTTCGCCCCGTGGAACTGGGTCGTCGGCACGGGTGTCTACATCGACGACCTGACGGCGCAGACCTGGGCCTCGACCCAGCGCTCGCTGATCGTTGCCGGCGTAGTCCTGCTATTTACGCTCGTGGTGTCGATCTTCGTGGCGCGTAGCGTCACCGGTCCACTGCAGCGGATGACGGTTGCGATGAACGATCTCGCGGGCGGCAACCTTGCCGTCGAGGTGCCCGGCGTCGGACGCGGCGATGAGGTTGGCGAGATGGCAAAGGCTGTCGAAGTGTTCAAGAGCAATGCTATCGCCCGCCAGTCGCTGGAGGCCGAGCAGCATGCGGCCGAGACCCGCGCCGTGGCGAGCCGCAAGGCGGATATGAGCAAGATGGCCGACGATTTCGAGGCAGCAGTCGGCCGGATCGTCGAAGCCGTGTCGTCGGCATCCAGCCAACTCGAGGTGTCGGCGGGTACGCTCACGTCGACCGCGGAACGCGCGCAGGAACTTGCGACAACGGTCGCCTCGGCCTCCGAGGAAGCCTCGACCAACGTGCAGTCGGTGGCGTCGGCCACCGAAGAGATGGCGTCATCCGTCACCGAGATCAGCCGTCAGGTTCAGGAATCGGCGCGGATGGCCAACGACGCCGTGGAGCAGGCGCGCACGACCAATGACCGCGTCAGCGAATTGTCGAAGGCGGCAACCCGCATCGGCGACGTCGTCGAACTGATCAACACCATCGCCGGCCAGACCAATCTGCTTGCGCTCAACGCCACCATCGAGGCGGCGCGCGCCGGCGAGGCGGGCCGCGGCTTCGCGGTCGTGGCCTCCGAGGTAAAGGCTCTGGCCGAGCAGACCGCAAAAGCCACCGGCGAAATCGGCCAGCAGATCACCGGCATCCAGGCCGCTACCCAGGAATCCGTGAACGCGATCCAGGCGATCAGCGGCACCATCGAGAAGCTGTCGGAGATTTCGTCGACGATTGCGGCGGCCGTGGAAGAGCAGGGCGCCGCGACGCAGGAAATCTCCCGCAACGTGCAGCAGGCGGCCATGGGCACCCAGCAGGTGTCGTCCAACATTACCGACGTGCAGCGTGGCGCCAGCGAAACCGGATCGGCGTCTTCGCAGGTGCTTGCGGCGGCGCAATCGCTGTCGGGCGACTCGAACCGCCTCAAGCTCGAGGTCGGCCGGTTCCTCGATTCCGTGCGGGCGGCCTGATCTCGCACCGACTATTCGGTTCGAAGCCGGTTCCTGATGCCGGCTTCGCGATCGCTGGCGATCCGAATCAGAAACGCGAATTGCCATGAGCAGTCGGTTTTTCGGCTGCAGGAGGAGCGGGAGACATCCCTAGATCGTAAAGTTGAGATTGCGGTACGTGCCGATCAATCGCAATGAGTGAAACTGGGACAAAATGCGGCGAACGAACTTTCGTAGTCGGGAAAAAGTGGTAAGACGCAGAGGCATCGTGACGATCTGATGTCAGAAGGTCTTCAGAAGGTCTGATGCCGGAAGACTGCCATGTGTTCTGCGTCAATGAAGATCGGCCGGGACTCAACACGCTTCATCCAAAGGGGAGGCGCATCGAGGCACCCACCCGCCATCGTCAAGTTGACGCATACGATCCTTCTCAATCCCGGCTAGCGTTCTTTTTCGTTGTTGCGACGATCGCTACCGATGACTCGGATGACCGCCGCGTGTCGTTGCTTGATGAACTAGTTGAATCTGAATTCGTAAAGGTTTGCCGGTCTCTGGACGTCGATCGTTTCCGGAACATCGAAGCACTGGGCGATGCCAAGAGCATTCCGATCGACGCCAAGGACTTCGCCGCCGCTTTCGCCTCGTTGAAGCTGAAGTCCTGTTCGGTCCATCTGCAGCGGACGTTCCCTCGAATTCTGCAGATGCAGTATTCCACGACCGGTGCGATCGTCGGCTTCACGATGGACGATGCGGCTTCGCTGATCATCAACGGCGTTGAAGCCCGCGCGCCGGCCTTGCTCCTGGTCAAGGGCACCGCGACGTGCGAGATCGTGGAACAGCAGGCCAATCTGGTGGCGCTTGTGAATTTTGCTTCCATCGACGATCGCGGCTGGCCAGGTGATGCCGATAGTGCTCAATTGATCGCGACGCTGCCGGATAGATGCGAAACACTCCGGGTGACGGTTCGCGATGTCCTGACGCTGGCTTCGCATTCGCCCGATAGCTTCGCACAGCCGAACGTGATCGAGCACGTTGAAGAATCGATTTTGCAGGCGGTCGATCTGGCAATGGCTGCGGCATCGCCCACACCCGAAGCCAAGCGCCTCAGTCTGAGCCACTATCTGGCGCTGGTCCGAAAGCTCGACGAGTTCGTGGCCGACAGCGCCGGCAAGACGTTGTACAGCGCCGACGTGGCGCGGCAACTCGGGGTCTCGGTGCGGACGCTGCATAACGCCGTGGTTGCCATTCGCGGCATGAGCATGCATCGCTACATGCGGCTGCGGCGACTGTGGAATGTTAGACAACAACTGGTGCGCGGCGCATCGGTGCAGTCGGTGAAGGCGGTCGCGCTGGTGAACGGCTTCTGGCACATGGGCGAGTTCACCGCGCTCTATCGCGAGTTGTTTGGCGAAACGCCGCAGCAGACGCTGTCGGCAGCGCGCAAGCAGACGAGCGAGCCGTCATGATGCCGGTAAAGCGCGCCGCGCTTCCGTAATACTACCAGTTCCTCGAGCGGTGTCGGCTTAGTCCCCCATTAACCATCGTATGGAACGTTGAAGGCATGAGTGCCGCTCTGTGGCTTTGCCACAGGAGCCCATCGTTCGCAACGATCCGGCTCGTCCAGACGTCTGGCCCGGCACTTCTTCACCGTGATCCCGCCGTGCGGGAAGCAGACGGTATCGCCGCTCCCTGACCACCTGTTTCTTGAGAACGCCAGCCATGTCCAGCATCTTCCGTCTCATTTTCAATCTCTCGATCGGCGCCAAGCTCGGCATCGCCTCGGGCCTCGGCGTCCTGCTCGTTGCCGCGATGGTGACGAATCAAATGCGGGCAAATGCGGCAATGCGCGATCTGGACGCTCGCATGTCTGCGCAGCAGGCGGTCGCGCGAGATTCAGTGGATGCGAAGGCGTCCATTGCCGGTATGCAGACCGGTGTTCGTGATATTCGTCTCGCCGGTACTGCGGCGCATTTGCAAAGAGCCAACGACTATCTGGCCGCCGGTCTGAAATCGGCGAGTCAATTCAGTGACGAGATGCTGAAACTGTCGCACGCCGCCGAGAACCGCGCGCGCATCGAGAAGCTCAAGACGAGAGCTTCAGACTACGTGAAGGAAGCCCAGCAGATCGTGAAGGCGCGGGACGAAGCGATTGCTGCGGCGGGCGCCCCTGACGCCACATCGCGGATCGTGAAGCTGAACGAGGAAGCGATCCGCATCGCTCGCGAAGTTACACTACCAATCGCGGCCGAACTCGAATCGCTCGCCAACCAAATCACCGATTTCGCCAAGCAGAGCGTGGAGAAGGAAAAGGTCCAGGCCGCCCTCGAAATGGCGGCGGCTGAACAGATATCCATGGCGATTGGCCTCTGCACGATCTTCCTGCTGATCGGAACCAGCATATTCTCGTTCTTCACGATTGCCCGGCCGATGCGCGCATTGAGCGTCTCGATGGACGAACTCGCGGGCGGCAATTTCGCCGTTGTACTGCCGGGCCTCGGCCGCAAGGATGAACTCGGTGCCGTCGCCGGCGCCGTCGAGAAATTCAAGGTCGTCTCGGAGCAGAAAGCCCGCGACGAGGCGGAAGCCAAGATGAAACAGGACCAGATCGCCGCTCAGCAGCGCAAGGCCGATATGGTCCGCCTTGCCGACGCCTTCGAGGCAGCCGTCGGCGAGATCGTCGAAACCGTATCGTCCGCCTCCACGGAACTCGAAGCGTCTGCGGGAACGCTGACAACGACCGCCGAACGCGCCCAGGAAGTGACCACGATGGTGGCTGCAGCCTCGGAGGAGGCTTCCACCAATGTGCAGTCGGTTGCTTCGGCGACGGAGGAGTTGTCGTCTTCCGTCAACGAAATCAGCCGTCAGGTGCAGGAATCGGCGCGGATGGCCGGCGAAGCCGTCGACCAGGCCCGGATCACCAACGAACGTGTCAGCGAATTGTCGAAGGCGGCAAGCCGCATCGGCGACGTGGTCGAACTCATCAATACCATTGCGGGCCAGACGAACTTGCTGGCGCTCAACGCCACCATCGAGGCGGCACGCGCCGGCGAGGCTGGCCGCGGTTTCGCGGTGGTAGCATCCGAAGTGAAGGCGCTTGCCGAACAGACCGCCAAGGCGACCGGCGAGATCGGTCAGCAGATCACCGGTATCCAGGGCGCCACCCAGGAGTCGGTGGGCGCGATCAAGGAGATCAGCGGCACGATACAAAGGCTGGCCGAGATCGCCTCGGCGATAGCGGCCGCCGTGGAGGAGCAGGGCGCTGCCACCCAGGAAATCTCCCGCAACGTGCAGCAGGCCGCGGAGGGCACCCATCAGGTCTCCGCCAACATCACCGACGTGCAGCGCGGGGCGAGTGAGACCGGCTCGGCTTCCGCGCAGGTGCTCTCGGCGGCACAATCGCTCTCTGCCGACTCGAACCGCCTCAAGCTTGAGGTCGACAAGTTCCTCGATACGGTGCGGGCGGCATGAGGGTCCCATCGTGCCCCGGACGGAACGCGGCATGCGGTAAACCGTAGGGTGGGCAAAGGCGCTTGGCGCCGTGCCCACCATCTATCAACAGATCGCGTCGTGGATGGTGGGCACGCGGAGCCTGTCATCGGGCGCGCATGCGCGCGACCCGGTGGCTTTGCCCACCCTACAGTTTACTGCGCCGCGTCCGGGACACGAGAACTATCCTGCCCGCCACTCCAGCACGCCATCATCCGCGGCAACGATATCGCCGACCGATCCCACCGGGGTGCGGTCCATGTCCAGCAGGTGCTTGAGCGTCGCGGCGTCATTGGCCGGCACACGCGCGAGCGCCCGCGCATCCTGCTCGGTGCGCAGCATCACCACGCCGTGCTCGATCTCGCCCTTGCCCTTGTAGATCACGGTAAAGCTCTCGACTTTGCCCTTGCCCGAGGCCTCGGTGACGAAGTCCGGCACCGGACGCCGATGGCGGTCGGCCTCGGCCTGCACGCTGGTGTCCTGCTTGAGCATGTCGTTCGGCGCTTCGCGTGACAGCACCAGTCCATGATGCTTGGTGACGAAGCCGCCCTGGCCGTAGAGCAGGCCGAGCTTGCCGCCTTCGCGCAGTTTCCGCACCATCGCAATAGCCGCGTGCGTCATATAAGTGTTGAGCGGCGCGCCGAAGAAGGTGAGGCCGCCGGTCACCGTCGGCTGCACGTCGGGGCCCAAGCCGAGTGTCCGCCGCGCCATCTTGGGTACGCAGGGAAAGCAGCTATAGAGCTCGATGGCGTCGAATTTCCTGCCGTCGCCTTCGACAAGATCCATCACCGCCTTCAGCACCGCGTTCTGCGGATGGCTTTCGTAAAACTGGTCGCGCACCAGATAGTCGCGCGGCTCCTCCGCCGAGGCGCCGCCGATCGGATAGATCAACCGCTCCTCGGCTACGCCGGCCGCACGCGCTTTCGCCAGGGAGGTCAGCAAGACGGCCCCGCCCATGTTGACGGTCGGATTGGCCACCATCAGCTTTGTATACGGCCAGGCGATCAATCGGTTTTCCGGCGTCGGCGTGATGATCTCTTCAGGTGCAAAACGCTTCTTCAGCCACGAATTTGGATTTTCTGACGCCACTTTCGAATAGGTCGACCACAGCGCGCCGGATTCGGCGAGCGCCTCGCGCGGCGTCTGGCCCCAATGCGCTGACGTGGCGGATTCATAGAGCGGATAGACGGTGATGGGGCGGAACACCCCGAGTTTCACCGCCATCGGCTTCTGGAACGCCGCACCGCGCTTCGGCTCCTCGACGTCATGGGCGAACGGCGTCCATGGCAGGGCGATGCCGCCGCGCTCGGCCTTGGTTGCGGTGGATTGCGCTTCCGCGCCGCAGACCACCGCCACGCTGCACTCGCCGCGCGCGATCCGCTTTGCGGCTTCGTGAATGTAGCGGATCGGGCTCTCGCCGCCGACCGGGCCGTAATAGCAATGCGCTGGCGCAGCACCAAGCTTTGCTGCGAGCTGCTTCTCGGGATCGCGATAGCGCCAGCTCAGGAAGTTGACGACGTCGAGCGAGCCGAGCTCGCCGAGCAGCTTTGTGCCGCTATCGGCTTCCGCGCGCCGCACCGCCTGTTCGAGCAATGCCATCGGTTCGAGGCCGGCGGCGATGTCCTTGGGCCGGTCGACGATTTCGCCGACGCCAACGATGACGGGAATGCGGTCTTCGGGGAGGGAGGAGTTGGACATTTCTTCTTGTTTCGCTTTCTAATCTCGTAGGGTGGGCAAAGGCGCGTAGCGCCGTGCCCACCATCTAACGTCTTGCTCGAACCGGAGGGCACGCTTCGCTTTGCCCACCCTACAAGAGCTTCGCAATCACTCCTCCATCAGCATGTTCATATGCTCCACCGCGTCGGCAAAATCTTCCTTGAATTCCTGCACCACCGCGCCGGCCGACTTCACGCTGTCGATCAGGCCGACGCCCTGG
The DNA here is from genome assembly GCF_001693485.1 of Bradyrhizobium sp. LMTR 3. Classification (GTDB taxonomy): domain Bacteria; phylum Pseudomonadota; class Alphaproteobacteria; order Rhizobiales; family Xanthobacteraceae; genus Bradyrhizobium. The sequence goes on along the minus strand of NZ_MAXC01000005.1, from coordinate 12,518 downwards.
CCGACGAAGTAGGTCACGAGATCGCGCGCCTGCACATTGCCGGCGGCGGCCGCGCGGTCGATCGAGTTGAAGGCGTCGCGGCTGATGATGCTTTGCAGCGGCATCGGCAAGGCGCCGGGGCTATCCGGTCCGCGGTCCCATGCATCGGTCCAGACCGACCGCAATTGCCGTGCCGGCTTGCCGGTGCGGCCCTTGGAGCGGACGGCGTCGCGCGAGGATGCCGCGATCATCTTCTCGCGGAAAATTTCCGTGGTCTCCGATTCCACCGTCGCCAGCCACACCGAGCCGGTCCAGGCGCCGGCCGCACCCATCGCCATGCAGGCCGCCATCTGCCTGCCTGTCATGATGCCGCCGGCGGCCAGCACCGGCACGTCGCGGACCGGCCTGATCGCCTTGATCACCTCGGGCACCAGCACCATGGTCGAAACCTCGCCGCAATGGCCGCCGGCCTCGGTACCTTGCGCAACCAAAATATCGACGCCGGCAGCGACCTGCCGCAGCGCATGCTCTTTCGAACCAACGAGCGCCGCCACCGGCACGCCATGCTTGCGGCCCATGTCGATCATCTGTTTCGGCGGCACGCCGAGCGCGTTCGCAATCAGCTTGATCGGATGGCGGAACGAGACCTCGAGCACATCGAGCGCGCGCTGCGCGTCGAACGGTTGCGGCTGGTTGTCGGCGACATTGGTCGTCGTCAGCTCGACGCCGTATTTCTTCAGCAGGTTGCGGGTGAAATCGCGATGCTGCGGCGAGATCCGCGCCTCCAGGCTCTTCCAGGTGACGTCCTTTTCGCCCGCGGTCGAAATGTTTTCAGGGATCAGCACGTCGAGCCCGTAGGGCTTGCCATCGGTGTGATCGTCGATCCATTTCAATTCCTGTTCGATCGTCTCGGGCGAATGCGCGGTCGCTCCCAATACGCCAAACCCGCCGGCGCGACTGACAGCGGCAACGACGTCGCGGCAATGGCTGAAAGCGAGCAGGGGGAATTCAATTCCCAGCATGTCGCAGATTGGCGATTTCATGGTGACCTCCCGGCGGCAGCATTCGGTGATTGCTGCTCGGCTTTCCGCGCGACGCTAGCCCATCGGAGACCAGAAAGCCAAGCGCCTTACCCTCGTCCTGAGGAGCCGCGAAGCGGCGTCTCGAAGGATGTAGGCCCGACTGTGGCCTCATGGTTCGCCCGGCGATGCGCAGCATCGTCCGGAGACGCGCGAAGACGCGCTCCTCACCATGAGGAACGTGCAATTCCATCTCGCAAAATATGCAGAGCACGGCCGCCGATTTGCGTCTTGCGCTTTGGCGCTATCGATAGAATGCTGCCAATCAACCAAAAGAACTTTTCAGGGAGTCTCCATGTCCGCCATGCCGTCCGCCGCCGCCAAATCGCCCGAGGCCTACGACGTCGTCGTGGTCGGCGCGGGCTTTGCCGGCATGTACATGCTGCACCGCTTGCGCGGACAGGGGATGACGGCGCGGGTCTACGAGCAGGGCTCGGGCGTCGGCGGCACCTGGTACTGGAACCGCTATCCCGGCGCGCGCTGCGACGTCGAGAGCATGCAGTATTCCTATTCGTTCTCGGAAGAGCTGCAGCAGGAGTGGGACTGGAGCGAGCGCTATGCACCGCAGCCGGAGATTTTGAAATACGCCAACCACGTCGCCGACCGCTTCGATCTGCGAAGGGACATCCAGTTCGACACCCGCGTCGATCGTGCCGAGTTCAACGAGGCGACCTCCCTCTGGTCGGTAACGACTTCGGACGGCAAAACGGTGTCGGCAAAATTCGTCGTGCTCGCCACCGGCTGCCTGTCGAACGCGCGGATGCCCGACATCAAGGGTCTCGATCGGTTCAAGGGCAAGGTCTACCACACCGGCCACTGGCCGCATGAGGAAGTCGATTTCACCGGCCAGCGCGTCGGCGTCATCGGCACGGGATCGTCGGGGATTCAGTCGGTGCCGGTCATCGCCGAACAGGCGAGCCGTCTGACGGTATTCCAGCGCACCGCGAATTTCTCGATTCCCGCCCGCAATGCGCCGCTGACGGAACAAGAGCGGCAGAAATTCCGCGCCAACTATCCCGAGATCCGGCGCTTCGCCCGCGAGGTGGCGAAAAACGGCATCTACACCGAGATGCCCGATCGCGGCGCGCTCGATGACGGCGACAACGAGCGCCGCGCGAAGTACGAGGCGCGCTGGAATCACGGCGGGCTTACCTTCATGTCGGTCTACAACAATCTTGCGCTCGACAAAGCCGCCAACGACACCGCTGCGAATTTCGTTCGCGAGAAGATCGCCGGCATTGTCGAGGACCCGGAAACGGCAAGACTATTGCAACCGAACAACCATCCGATCGGCTCAAAACGCATCTGCATCGACACCGATTATTTCGCGACCTTCAACCGCTCAAACGTGACGCTGGTCGACATCAAGTCGAATCCGATCGAAGAGATCACCGAAAACGCCGTGCGTGTGGCCGGCAAAAACTACGAAGTCGACGCTCTGGTGTTGGCGACCGGTTTTGACGCCATGACGGGATCGGTGGCGAAGATCGATATCAGGGGCCGCGACGGCCAGACGCTGAACCAGAAATGGGCGGCAGGTCCACGCACCTATCTCGGCCTGATGAGCGCGGGCTTTCCCAACCTCTTTGTCGTCACCGGCCCCGGTAGCCCGTCGGTGTTGTCCAACATGATCGTGTCGATCGAGCAGCATGTCGACTGGATCACCGACTGTCTCGCTTACATGCGCGATCGCGGGCTCGATACGATGGAGGCCGCCACCGAAGCCGAGGACAAATGGGTAGCCCATGTCAACGAGGTCGCTTCCGGCACGCTCTATCCGCAGGCGAATTCCTGGTACATGGGCGCCAACGTCCCGGGCAAGCCGCGGATCTTCATGCCCTATATCGGCGGCGTCGGGCCCTACCGGCAGATCTGCAATGACGTCGTAGCCAAGGGCTATCAGGGATTTGTGATGGAGCGGACAGAGCAGCCGCGCAAGCTGGCGGCGTCCTAAGCGGCTGCCGTAGGGTGGGCAAAGGCGCGCAAGCGCCGTGCCCACCATCTCTCCGATTCGATAGCACGAATAGTGGGCACGCGGAGCCTGTCATCGGGCGCGCATTTGCGCGACCCGTTGGCTTTGCCCACCCTACAGGTCAGCCCCGCAGCCGCCTGCCCAAAACCTCAACGAACCGGTCGGCATCGGCTTCGTCATTATAGACGTGCGGCGACACACGCAGGCGCCCCAGGCGCTGTGCGACATAGACGCCTTCGCTTGCCAGTCCTTCGACGAGGCCCGCCGGCATTCCGCCCTTGAAGGCGAGGCTCACGATATGCGGCGCTCGCAGATGAGGTTCGGGAACGTGGACGCCGATGTCGCGTATGCCTTGCGCGATCCGCTCCGTCAGCATCGCGAGACGTTGCGCAATGGTCGGCGCTCCCCATTCGTCCATCATCTCCATGCCGATCGATGCCATCTCCATCGAGATGAAATGATCGCGCTCGCCCATGTCGAAGCGCCGCGCATCGCCAACGTAACCGACGTCCGTGAAATAGACCGCGTTCTCGGCGCGCACGTTGCGACGGCCGGACGCGGTCTGCTCCAGCGGGATACCGCCTTGATGGCGTTTTGCAACATAGAGAAAGGCGCGACCGTAGGGCCCGAGCAGCCACTTGTAGGTCGGGAAGACCACAAAATCCGGGTCGAGACGCTTCACGTCGGTCGTCAGCACGCCAATGCTTTGCGTCGCGTCGACGAGAAATGCTGCGCTCCGCTGCCGGAGTGCCGTGCCGACCTTGTCGACGTCGATCAACCCACCGTCCGACCAGTGCACCGATGAGATCGAGGCCAGGCTGACCGGTGGTGCGCCGGATCGTTCGATCGCGGCAACCACCGCCGACGTCCAATCGCCATCGTCGGGTTGCCGAATCGTCTCGACCGCGAACCCTTCCGCCTCGGCCCGCGTATGCCATTCGAGCACCGGCGAGGAGTGGTCGTTCTCCAGCACGATCACGCGCGTGCCGCGGGTGATCGGCAGCATCTTCGCGGCGGTCGCAACGCCGTAACTGACCGAGGGAATCAGCGCGATATCGGCGGCTTCGGCGTTGATCAGCCGGGCGGCAGCAAGGCGCGCGCGTTCATGCTGTTGGTTGGCGAAGGAGGCCTCGAGCGTCCACGGCGCGCCCTTGCGGAGAACCGCGGCGCGGCCGGCCTCCAGCGTTCGAATCGGCAGCGGGCTGTAAGAGGCGGCATTCAGGTAGCAGATCTGGCGCGGTATCTCGAACCGGGCGCGCTGCGATGGGAGCATTTGGATGGTCTCTTTGGTGGCGACACATCCAGTATGGCCGATCTCGACTACGCCAGCCACAGGAGCATTGCTCCGCGTACATTTGCCACTGGCGCGAGATTTTCAGCGCAATGGTGAGCTTCTCCTCCACTTGCTACGCAGCATGGCCGCATTCCTCCCCTGAGTTTTGTGCGCTTTTTGTTTGGTTGCAGTGCTGATACGAAACCTTACATGGATTGCAGCGGCTGCCGCGCGACGGATCACGCAATCGCGAGACGGCCAAGAAGCCTGGAGCCTAGCCGAATGACCGACGCCCCCGTTAACGATTCCGCCGAATACGTCCCGCCGAAAGTCTGGACCTGGAACAAGGAAAGTGGCGGCCGGTTCGCCGCCATCAATCGCCCGATCGCAGGCCCTACGCATGAGGCGGAGCTGCCGGTCGGCCGCCATCCGTTCCAGCTCTACTCGCTGGCCACTCCCAACGGCGTCAAGGTCACGGTGATGTTCGAGGAACTGCTGGCCGCCGGCCACAGCGGTGCGGAGTACGACGCCTGGCTTATCAAGATCGACGGCAATCAGTTCGGCAGCGGCTTTGTCGCCGTCAATCCGAATTCGAAAATCCCCGCACTGATGGATCGCAGCGGACCGACGCCGATCCGGGTGTTTGAGTCCGGTGCGATCCTGATGCATCTCGCCGAAAAGTTCGGTGCGTTTTTGCCGGCGAGCGGCGCGGCGCGGGCCGAATGCCTGTCGTGGCTGTTCTGGCAGATGGGCAGCGCGCCGTTTCTCGGCGGCGGCTTCGGCCATTTTTACGCTTATGCGCCGACCAAGATCGAATACGCCATCGACCGCTACGCCATGGAGGTGAAGCGCCAGCTCGACGTGCTCAATCGGCGTTTGGCCGATAACGAATATCTCGCAGGGAGCGAATACACGATCGCCGACATGGCCACCTGGCCATGGTACGGCGCGCTGGCCAAGGGCCTGGTCTACGGCGCCGGCGAATTCCTGTCGGTGCATGAATACAAGAACGTGCAGCGCTGGACCGATGCGATCGCCAAGCGCCCGGCGGTGAAGCGCGGGCGCATGGTCAACCGCATCTCCGGCGACCCGGCAAGCCAGTTGCACGAGCGGCACGATGCGAGCGATTTCGATACCAGGACGCAGGACAAGATCGGCGAGCCCGCGAAGGGGTGAGGCTTGTTACAGGAACCCATCCGCGATCGAATGTGCGGAGGCACCCCCACCCCAGCCCTCCCCCGCAAGCGGGAGAGGGGGCGCAGCGGTGCTTGCTGCATGACTTGAGTTCAATTACGGCCACGTCTGTCGCCCGCATCCGTCTTCAACTAAGCTATTCGCCACATGGCGCGCTCGTCTCCCTCTCCCGCTTGCGGGGGAGGGCTGGGGTGGGGGTGTCTCCGCACGGGGACTCTCGATAAACAACCAACAAGGTGCCGCGCGCCCAACAGGGCAGAGGAAAAACCGCCATGAGCTTCTTCGAAAAAGGCTCGGTTCGCATCCACTACGAGGAAGCCGGCTCCGGCTTTCCGCTGCTATTGATCGCCGGCGGCGGATTGAATTCGAACATCTCGGGCATCACCGGCGACTATCCGCCCTTCAATGCCGTCAAGGAGTTCGGCAACGAATACCGCTGCATCGCGTACGACCTGCGCAACGCGCCGCCCGGCCAATCCACCGGCCCGCTCGAGATCGAGCGTCCCTGGGATTCCCACACCGACGACCAGCTCGCCCTGATGGATCACCTCGGTTTTGAAAAATTCATGGTGCTGGGTTTCTGCATCGGCGGCCCGTTGATCTGGAATCTGATCAAGCGCGCGCCGGATCGTGTCGTCGCCGCCGTGCTGGCGATGCCGTCAGGCTCGCGTCCGGAAATGCGCGACCTGTTCTACAATAACAACATGACCGGCTGGGCGCCGGAACTGACAAAACGCCGGAGCGACATCACGATGGAGCAGGCGGAAAAATTCCTGACGAAGATGTATCGCACCGATCCCGATTTCGTCTTCACCGTGACGCGCGATTTCGTCCGTCAATGCCAGACGCCGGTGCTGATCCTGCCCGACGACATCCCGGCGCATCCTTACGCGGTCGCCATGGAGAGTGCGCTGCTGGCGCCGAACGCGGAAGTCAGCCTGTTTCCGTGGAAGGACCCGAAAGAGCGGGTGCCGCTCGCGGTGCGGCAGACCCGCTCTTTCCTGCGTGCGCATAGGCCGGTGGCTGCGTAGGGTGGGCAAAGGCGCTCTTGCGCCGTGCCCACCATTTTCATACGTGGTTGGAATGGTGGGCACGCGGAGCCAGTCATCGGGCGCGCATTCGCGCGACCCGTTGGCTTTGCCCACCCTACAAATTAGACCGCTGTCTTCGCCCCTTCCGCCGGCGGAAACACCACGCGGTCGTCGGTCCGGCAGTAACGATCCGCGAACATGCGGCCGATCGGGTGATAGCGCTCCATGTGCACGCGCATCGCGGCGTGGTCCCATAATTCGTCGCGGATATGGAAGTGGATGCCTTCGCCCATCACCAACAGCCGGTCGCCGTTGACGTCGATCTCCTTCCAGGTCTTGCACTCCATCGCAAACGGCGCGTCGGCCAGCCGCGGTACGGCGATTTTGGTCGAGGGCGCCAGTTTGAGATCGAGATAGTCCGGCTCGCCGACCTCGGGCGGAAAATCGCCGCTGCTTTCATGCATCGCCAGCGCCAACGGCTCGTCGGTCATGTTGACGACGAATTCGGCCGTTCGGCGGATGTTGATTACGGTATCCTTGACGCGGCCGTCGGGCCGCAGATTGGCGGCGAACATGCAGAGCGGCGGATCCTCGCAGAACACGTTGAAGAAGCTGAACGGCGCCGCGTTGACCACGCCGGTCGGACCAATCGTCGTCACCCAGGCGATCGGCCGCGGCAGCACGAAGGAGGTGAGCACCTTGTAGCGCTCGCGGGATTTTAGGTCGCTGGGGTCGTATTGCATGTATGGAGGCTCCGCGTAGGGTGGGCAAAGCGCAGCGTGCCCATCACGCAGCGCGGACGCAAGGTGCAGTGGGCATAGCGCATTCTCTCTGCGAGCGAGTATGCGGAGGCACCCCCACCCCAGCCCTCCCCCGCAAGCGGGAGAGGGGGCGCACTTTCGCGCGCTGAGCGACCGACGTTCAACAACGGCGGCGCGCATATCTAACGTTGTTGCTGTTGCGCACGGTGTGATCACTCAGCGCGCTCTACTCCCTCTCCCGCTTGCGGGGGAGGGCTGGGGTGGGGGCGCCCCACGGGGATTGCCGATGGGGACTCCCCTTACGGCATGCTCAGTTCATGCCTTCCGACCACCATCCAGTGCACCTCGTCCGGACCGTCGGCGAAGCGGAGGTGGCGGACGTCCTGGTACATCTCACCGAGCGGGCTCCACTGCGAAATACCGGTGGCGCCGTGCATCTGGATCGCCTGGTCGATGATCTTGCAGGTGCGCTCCGGCACCATGGCCTTGACCATGCTGACCCAGATCCGTGCCTCCTTGTTGCCGAGCACGTCCATCGCTTTCGCGGCTTTCAGCACCATCAGGCGCATCGCCTCGATCTCGCAGCGCGCCTGGGCAATGATCTGCAAGTTTCCGCCGAGATGGGCGATCTTCTTGCCGAAGGCTTCGCGGGTGAGCCCGCGCGACACCATCAGGTCGAGCGCCTTTTCCGCCTTGCCGATGGTGCGCATGCAGTGATGGATGCGGCCGGGTCCGAGGCGAACCTGCGAGATTTCAAAGCCGCGGCCTTCGCCGAGCAAAATGTTCTCCTTCGGCACCCGGCAATTGTTGAAGCGCAGATGCATGTGGCCGCGTGGCGCGTGGTCGTGGCCGAACACGTGCATCGGGCCCAAAATCTCGACGCCGGGGGTGTCGATCGGCACCAGGATCTGCGACTGCTGCTTGCTCGGCGGCGCATCGGGATTGGTCTTCACCATCACGATCATGATCTTGCAGCGCGGATCGCCGGCGCCGGAGATGTAATATTTCTCGCCGTTGATCACCCATTCGTCGCCGACGAGTTTTGCCGTGGTGGAAATATTCTTGGCGTCGGAGGAGGCGACGTTGGGTTCGGTCATCGCATAGGCCGAGCGGATTTCGCCTGCCAAGAGCGGCTTCAGCCACTTCTCCTTCTGCTCCTTGGTGCCGACGCGCTCCAGCACTTCCATGTTGCCGGTGTCGGGCGCCGAGCAGTTCATGGTCTCCGACGCCAGCGGATTCTTCGCCAGTTCAACCGCGATATAGGCGTAGTCGAGATTCTTCAGGCCTTCGCCGGTTTCGGCATCAGGCAAAAAGAAATTCCACAGGCCTTCTTCCTTGGCCTTGTCCTTGGCCTTCTGCAGCACCGCGAGTTGCTCCGGCGTAAAGCTCCAGCGGTCCTTCTTGCCCTCGCCGAGCCGGATGAACTCGACCGACATCGGATCGACGGTCTCGCGGATGAATTTTTTGACGTGCTCGTACAGCGGACGAACCTCGTCCGACATGCGCAGATCGTTGAGTTCTTCGCCCGGGTTGAGATTGTAGGTCGTCGTTCGCGGGATGTAGGCGTGTTTCATGGATTATTCCTCCCATTGCGCAGACCATTCATCTGCGGGCGCGCGCTCGGTTCGTTGGCCGGCAATGTAGACGGCGGGGAGGGGCTTGCACAAGCGCGGGGCGTAGACGCGCAATTTTCCGCGTCGTGGGAAGCGCGTAGGATGGGTGGAGCGGAGCGATACCCATCAATCCCTTGCGCGGAGCCATGATGGGTATCGCTCCGCTCCACCCATCCTACGATTCAAATTCATTTGCGCCTGGCGTGCCGATCGAACGCGCTGAGCACCGCGAGCGTCATCGCGGTGACGCCGGTTTCGATGGTCGGCCTCGGCACCGGTGCGAACAGCGGCGAATGATTGGACGGTATCGGCGGGCCGCCGTTGCGTGCCGCGACGATACGTTCCTGGTCATAGACGCCGATGTTGAACATCATCGACGGTACGCCTGCGCCGGCGTATTCGGAGAAATCCTCGCTGGCCGTCCCCGGCGGTGATATCTTGAACTTATCGCCGAATGCCGCCTTCAGCACGTCTGCGGTGGCTGCGACCACATCCGGATCGTTCATGACGGGCTTGGTACCCTCGACGATCTTGATGTCGGGAGCGGGAGCGTCCGACATCGCCGCGGCCGCCTTTGCCGTTCGTTCGATCCCGGCATGTAGTTTGGCGCGAACCTCGGGCTTGTAGGAGCGAATGGTGCCGGAGAGCCGCACCGAGTCGGGGATAATATTTGGAGCGGTGCCACCGTGAATGGCGCCGATGCTCACGACACCGAATTCGGTCGGGTCCTTTTCGCGGCTGATCACGCTTTGCACTTCGACAATGAAGCGTGCCGCAATTACCACGGGGTCGACGGTCGTGTGCGGCGCCGAGCCGTGACCGCCGCGGCCGTGGAATGTTATATCGAGGCCGTCGGCAGCGGACGAGCCTACTCCTGTGCGATAGAAGCCCGTGCCATGAGAGAACGGACCGGCATGCAGGGCGAGGGCGATATCGGGTTTGGGGAAGCGCGTGAACAGGCCGTCCGCAATCATGGCGCGCGCGCCGGCCACGATCTCTTCCGCCGGCTGGGCGATGAACATCAACGTGCCGCGCCACTGCTCTTTCAGGCCGAGCAGCGTCTTCGCCGTTCCGACCCAGCTCGCCATGTGGACGTCGTGGCCGCAGCTATGGGCGACGAATACCTCCCGCCCGTTCCAGTTGGCCTTGTCGCGGCTCGCATAGTCGAGGCCGGTTTTCTCTTCCATCGGCAGGCCGTCGAGCTCGGTGCGCACCATGATCGTCGGGCCCTCGCCATTTTTGTAAATGGCGACCAGCCCGGTCCTGCCGACCTTCTCGGTGACCTCAAAGCCGAGCGCGCGCATTTCCGCAGCGAGTCTCGCGGCGGTTTTTACCTCCTGAAACGCCAGCTCCGGATGGGCGTGGATTTCCTTGTAGAGCGCGTCGAGCTTCGGATAGTCGCTTGCGAGCGACGCTTCGATCGCCTTCTGCAGGGTGGCGACATCGAGCTCGGCGTGGGCGGGCAGTGCGATCGCTGCGAATAGCGCGACGGACGCCGCCAATGAGATGACAGATCGCTTCATGGCCCGACGTTCCTTCGATTGTGCCGCAACCTGTGCTGCATAGGGTGGGTTACGCCTTCGGCTAAACCCACCCTGCAATCTTCGTTTACGCCGGCAGCCGGTGCATCGCGCAGATCTTGTTGCCGTCGAGATCGCGCAGATAAGCGAGATAGAGTTTGCCCGTGCTGCCTTCGCGGATGCCCGGCGGATTTTCGCAACTCGTTCCGCCATTGGCGATGCCGGCCGCGTGCCATGCGTCGGCCTGCTCGGGCGAGTCGGCCGCAAAACCGATGGTGCCGCCATTGGCGGGCGTCGCGGGCTGGCCGTTGATCGGCTTGGTCACCGAGAATATTCCGGTCTTGGTGATGTAGAAAATGCGGTGGCCGTCGACCCGCGCCGGCCGCACACCGAGCGTACCGAGCAATGCGTCATAGAACGCCTTGGCCTTGTCGAGGTCGTTGGTGCCGATCATCACATGCGAAAACATTGCTTCAATTTCCTCCCAGTTTTTTCCGGACGAACATACGCAAATTGATTGCCCCACTTCACTTTCCCGGGCGCCTCATCACGCTGCTCGTTGCCGGGCAATGTAGACGGCGGGGCGGGCGTTCTACAAGCAGCCTCGTCCGGTAGCCGAAAAGCCACGCGATCCCACCGGATTACGGATCGTTAATCCGGCTGGCGCGTTGGTTCCTGTCGCCAAACGCGGCGCCTCGACGCACCTCGGCATCTTGAAGCGGTCTCGGGTGAGTTCCTACCTTTGGGATGCCAGCCCGGCGTATCCGCCGCGGGCGGCAAGGAGACGACAATGAGCTATTTTAAGACTGCCATTCTGTTGGCCGGTCTGACCGGCCTCTTCATGGGCGTCGGCTATCTGATCGGCGGCGCCACCGGTGCTACGATCGCGCTCGTGATCGCGGCTGCGACCAATATTTTCGCCTACTGGAATTCGGACCGTATGGTGCTGTCGATGTACGGCGCCCATGAGGTCGACCAACGCACGGCGCCCGACCTCTTTAATCTCGTGGCTGAGCTCGCCGGCCGCGCCGGCCTGCCGATGCCGCGCGTGTTCCTGATGGACGAGCCGCAGCCCAATGCCTTCGCCACCGGCCGCAATCCGCAGAACGCGGCGGTCGCCGTGACCACGGGTCTGGTGCAGTCGGTCAGCCGCGAAGAGCTCGCGGGCGTGATCGCGCACGAGCTCGCGCACATCAAAAATCACGATACGCTGCTGATGACCATCACCGCGACCATCGCCGGTGCGGTCTCGATGCTGGCGCAGTTCGGCATGTTCTTTGGCGGCAACCGCGACAACGGTCCCGGCATCATCGGATCGATTGCCATGATGATCCTGGCCCCGCTCGGCGCCATGCTGGTGCAGATGGCGATCAGCCGGACCCGCGAATACGCCGCCGACGATCTCGGCGCGCGCATTTGCGGTCAGCCGATGTGGCTTGCGTCCGCTCTGGCCAAGATCGCCAACGCCGCGCATGTCGTGCCGAATGTCGAAGCCGAGCGCAATCCGGCAACCGCGCACATGTTCATCATCAACCCGTTGTCGGGTCAGGGCATGGACAATCTATTCACGACGCACCCCTCGACCGAGAACCGCATCGCCGCCTTGCAGCAGCTCGCGGCGGAGCTTGGCGCGCAGGGCGGCACGTTCCCCACCAACGCGCGCGGCAACTATCCGCGTCGCGGTCCGTGGGGCCGCCCCTCGGCTTCGCGCGGCCCGTGGGGATAACGCCTCGTTCATGTCGCGAGATCGCTGACACACATTCACCTGTCGTCACCCGCGAAAGCGGGTGATCCAGTATTCCAGAGACGTCAGTGATTGAACCGATAAGCCGCAGCGTACTGGATTCCCGCGTGCGCGGGAATGACAGTTGAGTGTGCGGCGCCGATCAGGTCGCGTAGGGTGGGCAAAAGGCGCGTAGCGCTGTGCCCACCATCCATCATCGAACGCGCTGCTGACGGTGGGCACGCTTGCGCTTTGCCCACCCTTCTGTAACGGGCCTCGATTAGTCAATCCCTTTGCGTTGTCCGCCCGCCGGGGTCTCGCTTCTGTGCGGGGTCGGCGCAGGGCCGCCACCTGATGGGGTTGGAAGAGGATA
>NZ_MAXC01000004.1 GCF_001693485.1 Bradyrhizobium sp. LMTR 3 | reverse complement strand
CCAATCAGCACGCTCAGCAACCCGAATATCGCCAAAAGACATCGCATGCCTCCCGCCAAAATAGGTCGAAAGGCCTTGAATCACATTCACAAAATCCGGGGAATCACTTTCGGGGATCCCGTAGCCCGCAAGGGGGGAGGGAACCTATCCGTCGGTGCCTCTCTCACAAATGCTCGCGATGTTCAGCACTTGTGATGCGAAGGAAGTGAGGTGAGCAGACTGATCGGGCTCCCTCCCCCCTTGCGGGGGAGGGTTGGGGAGAGGGGTGCCGCTTGCTCAGGTCGTTGACGTGTGCGCCCGGCCTCACTAGTCGTCCCGAGCGATCCCTGTTTACAATGGGCGATTGAATCGCCTTGCGAGTCCTCATCTGATGTCCATGCTGCGCCTTTACACCCGTGTCCTCGAGCTGCTTGGCAAGGAGGCGCGGCTGGGCTGGATTCTCGCCGTCGCCAATCTCCTGCTGGCCGTGGCGCAATTCGCCGAGCCGGTACTGTTCGGCAAGATCGTCGACGTACTCTCGGGCAAGCCGCAGAGCGGGATGCTGGCCTCGAATTCGGCCTGGCCGCTGCTGGCGGCCTGGGTTGTATTCGGCCTGTTCACCATCGCCTGCAGCGCGCTCGTCGCCCTCCATGCCGACAAGCTGGCGCACCGCCAGCGCCAGGTGGTGCTGACCGACTATTTCGAGCACATCATGCAGCTACCGCTCACCTTCCACACCGGCACCCATTCGGGACGGCTGATGAAGGTGATGCTGAACGGCACCGATGCACTGTGGCGGCTCTGGCTCGCCTTCTTCCGCGAGCATTTTGCGGCGATCCTGTCACTGGTCGTACTGCTGCCGCTCGCGCTCTACATCAATTGGCGGCTAGCAATCCTGCTGTTCGTGCTGTGCGTGGTGTTCACGCTGCTGACCACGTTTGTCGTGCGCAAAACCTACGGAATGCAAAGCGACGTCGAGGCGCAGTACAGCGATCTCTCGGCGCGCGCATCCGACGCGCTCGGCAACGTTGCGCTGGTGCAAAGCTTCGTGCGGATCGACGCTGAAGTGCAGGGCCTGCGTTTCGTCGCCGACAAGCTGCTCGCCGCGCAGATGCCGGTACTGGGCTGGTGGGCGCTGGTCACCGTCATCACCCGCGCTTCCACCACCATCACCGTGCTCGCGATCTTTACCGTCGGCATCTACCTGCACGCGCAGGGACAGACGACGGTCGGCGAGATCGTGATGTTTGTCAGCTTCGCGACCATGCTGATCCAGAAGCTGGAACAGGTGGTGAGCTTCATCAACAGCGTGTTCATGGAGGCGCCAAGGCTGCAGGAATTCTTCGACGTGCTGGATGCTGTACCCGCAGTGCGCGACCGGCCCGGAGCGGTCGATACCGGACGGCTTTCCGGCCTCGTCGAATTCCACGACGTGTCGTTTTCCTATGACGGCAAACGGCCCGCGGTCGAAGACGTTTCGTTTACCGCTCTGCCCGGGCAGACCATCGCCCTGGTCGGCCCGACCGGCGCCGGCAAGTCGACGGCGATTGCGCTGTTGCATCGCGCCTTCGATCCGCAGTCCGGCATCATCAAGATCGACGGCATGGACATTCGCGCGTTGAAGCTGACGGCGCTGCGGCGGAACATCGGCGTGGTGTTCCAGGAGGCGCTGCTGTTCAACCGCTCGATCGCGGACAATCTGCTCGTCGGGAAGCCGGACGCGACAGACGAGGAAATGCGCGTCGCCGCAAGCCGCGCCCAGGCGCTGGAATTCATCGAGCGCAGCGAGAAGAAATTCGAGACCCATGCCGGCGAGCGCGGCCGGATGCTATCCGGCGGCGAGCGGCAGCGCCTGTCGATCGCCCGTGCGCTGCTGAAAGACCCGCCGATCCTGATCCTCGACGAGGCGACCAGCGCGCTCGACGCCGTCACCGAGGCCAAGGTCAACGCGGCGCTCGACGAGGTCATGAAGGGCCGCACCACCTTCGTGATCGCGCACCGGCTTTCGACCATTCGCAACGCGACCCGCATTCTGATGTTCGACAACGGGCGGGTGATCGAGAGTGGAACTTTCGATGAACTGGTCGCCATGGGCGGTCGCTTCGCGGAACTCGCCAAGGCCCAGTTCATGGTGCAGGAGAATGCCCGGGCCGGCATCAAGGTCAAATAGGCCGGCAAGCATCTGTTACGGTTCAATTATCGCCGAAATTGCGCCTACTTCGTCCACGATTAAATCGTCGGGCCTCTGTTCTGAATCGCCAAGCCGGTATAGCTTTGCGACTTGCCGCAATGCGACGGCGCCGGACACGCTTGAAACCCGAACATTTGATTTAAGGACCTCTCCTTTTCGAAGGCGGGTCTCAAAGGACCGGAACGGAAAAGTGCATCTTCTTCGCCCGTTGCTTCGCGCTTCCTCATTGAACCTGATTTTGCTGGCGACGGCGCTTGCCGTCATAACGCCGCGCGCCGTGCACGCCGAAGCGCTGCTGGTGGTCGAAGCCGATACCGGCAAGGTGCTGCAGGCCGACAATGCCACCATGCCCTGGTATCCCGCGTCGGTGACCAAGATCATGACGGCTTACGTCACGCTGAAGGCGGTCAAGGAAGGACGACTGTCGCTCGACACGCTCTTGACGGTGTCGCCGGTCGCCGCCTCGCAGTCGCCGTCCAAGATGGGTTTTCCTCCGGGCACCCAGGTCACCATCGACAACGCGCTCAAGATGATGATGGTGAAGTCGGCCAACGACATGGCCGTGGTGCTCGCCGAAGGCGTCGGCGGATCGGTCGACGGTTTCTCGGCGATGATGAACCAGACCGCCTTGCGGCTCGGCATGACGCAGACGAGTTATGTCAATCCCAACGGCCTGCCCGCGGATGGACAGATCACGTCGGCGCGCGACCTCGCGATGCTGGCACGCGCCGTCATTCGCGACCTGCCCGAGTACGAATACTTCATGCAGATCCCCTCGATCCGCTACGGCCGCAGGGTGACGCAGAATTTCAACAAGCTGATCGGGCGCTATCCCGGCGCCGACGGTTTCAAGACCGGCTTCATCTGCGCTTCCGGCTACAATCTGGTTGCGTCTGCGACGCGCAACGGCAAGCGGCTGATCGCCGTCGTGCTCGGCGCATCCTCAGGCCAGGCGCGGGCCATTCGTGCAGCGCAATTGCTGGAGCGCGGCTTCGGCAACGGGCTGGGCTGGCTGACGCCCGCGCTCGGCACCGTCGACAAACTGGTTCCGGTCGACGCGACGCCGCCGAACCTGCGCGACGAGATGTGCAACGGCAAGCGCAAGCGGCCGGCCACCGACGAGGACCCAGACATCGTGGCCAGCAACGGCAACACTTCGACTGGCGAGACCGCGGTGAACTTCTTCACGGCGGGGCTGCAGAACCACCCGGTCAAACCTGCGGATCTGCTGGCGGCTGCGGCGGAGCCGTCCGAGCCTGTTCCGGTCTATACCGGTCCAACCAAGACCGGCCCGGCATTGATCGCCGCCGTTGCAGCGGATGCCGAGAAGCAGACGCCAAAGCGCGGCAAGAAATCGACGATTGCAGCGAAGAAGCCTGACGCCGCAGCACCAAAGGCCGAAGCCAGCGCGAAGCCGGCAGCCAAGCCTGCTGCAGTCCGGCACGCGACTGCCAAGCCGGAGGCTGCTGCCAAGCCGGAGGCTGCCGCCAAGCCGGCCGCATCGGCCGAGAGAAAGCCGGCCGCATCGGCCGAAAGAAAGCCGGCAGCTTCCGCTGACAAAAAGCCGGCCGCCAAGCCCGTCGCCGTCGGAGACAAGCCCGCGCCGAAGCCGGCCAAGCCGAACGCCGCCGCTAAACCCAAAGGCGAAAACAAGCCGGCTGGTTAACGGGCCGCGGAGCCACGTAATTAGGCAGCTTTCCTGCCGTTCGACCGAACGATTCCAGATCGCCGAAATGCGTCGATAGCGCGCAGCCGCTTGCCATCGGCGGCGGCATTCACAATACTGCCCAAAACAAGGCATGCCCGGCCGAGAAACAGGGAGCCATAGCGTTTTCGAGCGAAGTGGGTACCGGTTCGCATGAAGAAAACGCGTCAAACAAAAATTAGAGCACGGATCTGATGCAATCAGAGCCGGGCTCGGAACCAGAGGGGAAATACCATGGAGCGGATCTGGCTCAAGCAATATCCGGCCGGCGTGCCAGCCGATATCGACGTCACCCAGTACTCGTCGCTGGGCGAGCTGTTGGAAGAAAGCTTCAAGAAGTTCGCCGATCGCAAGGCATTCATCTGCATGGACAAGTCGATCAGCTACCGCGACCTCGACGAGATGTCCCAGGCACTCGGTGCCTATCTGCAGAGCAAGGGCCTGCAAAAGGGCGCCCGCGTCGCGCTGATGATGCCGAACGTGCTGCAGTACCCGGTCTCGACCGCCGCCGTGCTGCGCGCGGGATATGCGGTGGTGAATGTCAATCCGCTCTACACCCCGCGCGAGCTCGAGCATCAGCTCAAGGATTCCGGCGCGGAAGCGATCATCGTGCTGGAGAATTTCGCCACCACGGTGCAGCAGGTGATTGCGAGGACCTCCGTGAAGCACGTGATCGTCGGCAGCATGGGCGACCTACTCGGCTTCAAGGGCGTGATCGTCAATCTCGTCGTGCGCAAGGTGAAGAAGATGGTGCCGGCGTGGTCGCTTCCAGGCTCCGTCTCGTTCAACGATGCGCTCTCCGCCGGCCGCAGCATGAAGCTGAGCAAGCCGCAACTGACGCGCGATGACGTCGCTTTCCTGCAATATACCGGCGGCACCACCGGCGTCTCCAAGGGCGCGACGCTGCTGCACAAGAACATCCTCGCCAACGTGCTGCAGAACGACGCCTGGCTGCAGCCGGCGCTGAAGAAGTCCCCGCATGTCGACCAACTCTTCGTCGTCTGCGCGCTGCCGCTCTACCACATCTTCGCGCTGACGGCGTGCTTCCTGCTGGCGGTGCGGGCCGGCGGCGTCAACCTGTTGATTCCGAATCCGCGCGATATACCGGGCTTCATCAAGGAATTGATGAAGTACCAGGTCAACAGCTTCCCGGCGGTCAACACGCTCTACAACGCCCTGCTCAACGCGCCCGGGTTCGACAAGGTCGACTTCTCCAAGCTGAAAACCTCGTTCGGCGGCGGCATGGCGACGCAAAAGGCAGTCGCCGAGAAATGGCTCAAGGTCACCGGCTGCGCGCTGTCGGAAGGCTACGGGCTGTCCGAGACCTCGCCGACGCTGACCTGCAACCCCGCCGACGCCGATCAGTTCTCCGGCTCGATCGGCATTCCCGTGCCCTCGACCTACATCTCGATCCGCGACGACGACGGCAAGGAAGTGCCGCTCGGCGAGCCGGGCGAGATCTGCGCCAAGGGACCGCAGGTGATGACCGGCTACTGGAATCGGCCGGAAGAGACCGCGAACGTGATGACCGCGGACGGCTTCTTCCGCACCGGCGACATCGGCGTCATGGACGAACGCGGCTACACCAAGATCGTCGACCGCAAGAAGGACATGATCCTGGTCTCGGGCTTCAACGTCTATCCGAACGAGATCGAGGAAGTGATCGCGGGGCATCCAGGCGTGCTCGAATGCGCCGTGATCGGTGTGGCGGATTCGAAGTCGGGCGAGGCGGTGAAGGCCTTCATCGTCAAGAAGGACCCAAACCTTTCGGCCGAAGACGTCATCAAGTACTGCACCACGCAGCTCACCGCCTACAAGGTCCCCAAGCAGATCGAGTTCAGGACCGATTTGCCCAAGACCAATGTCGGCAAGATCCTGCGCCGCGAACTGCGCGACGAGAAGAAGGCCGCGGCGTAAGGCGCAGGCGGACCTCTCGACATGACGGAGACCAACGTCGCGCCAGCCGACATTCTGGCCTTCTGGCGCGACGCCGGCCCTGATCGCTGGTACACGCGCGACGACGCTTTCGATGCGGAGGTATGCCGGCGCTTTCTCGGCCTTTGGCAGAGAGCGGCGGCCGGCGAATTATCGTCATGGGAGACGAGCGATGACGGCGCGCTGGCGCTCGTCATCGTGCTCGACCAGTTTCCCCGCAACATGTTCCGCGGCGACATCAGGACCTATGCCAGCGACCGCCTCGCCCGTGAGGTGGCGCACCGCGCCGTCGACCGCGGCGTCGACGCGCGGATCGATCCCGGTTTGCGTGAATTCCTCTATCTGCCTTTCATGCATTCGGAGCACCTGGGCGACCAGTTGCGCTGCATCGAGCTGTCACGCGCGGCCGGCCATACCGAAAGCCTGAAATGGGCCGAGCACCACGCTGATATCATCCGGCGTTTCGGCCGCTTTCCCCACCGCAACCACCTTTTGGGCCGCGCCACAACGCCGGAGGAGCAGGCATTCCTCGATGAAGGCGGCTTTTCGCCGTGATGACGCAAGCGTGAACGGTCTCGACCGTTGCCGTTTCTCCTCCCCTGAATATTGTGCCGTTCACCTGCCCGGTCTGGAGCGTCCGCTCCAGATTGTTGTTTTGACGCGTTTTCTTCACGCGAACCGGTACCCACTTCGCTCGAAAACGCTATAAACACGAACCGCTCATTGAGGGAGAATTGACGATGACGATCCAAGTTGGCGACAAGCTGCCGGAAGCCAAGTTTCGCGTGATGACGGCGGAAGGCCCGCAGGTCAAAACCACCGACGACATTTTCAAGGGCAAGAAGGTAGCGCTGTTCGCGGTGCCCGGCGCCTACACCGGCACCTGCCACAAGATGCACCTGCCGAGCATCTTCCTCAACGCTTATGCCATCAAGGACAAGGGCGTGAACATCATCGCCATCGTCTCCGTCAACGACGCCTTTGTCATGAATGCGTGGAAGCGCGACACCGACCAGCGCGACGAAGCCGTATTCCTCGCCGACGGCAATGCCGACTTCACCAAGGCGATCGGCATGGAGCTCGATGCCTCCGGCAATGGCCTCGGCATCCGCTCCAAGCGCTATTCGATGCTGGTGGAAGACGGCGTGGTGAAGAAGCTCAACCTCGAGCCCGCGCCGGGCAAGGTCGAAGTTTCCGGCGGCGATACGCTGCTGGGGCAGCTCTGAGTGTTACCACGACATCGCGCTCTCTTCTTCCTTCTCCCCTTGTGGGAGAAGGTGGCGCGAAGCGCCGGATGAGGGGTCTGTATCCGCGGAGAGAACCCCTCACCCGTCTCAATCGCGCTTTGCGCGATCGATCCACCCTCTCCCACAAGGGGAGAGGGGAAGAGGAGCCCTACTTCACTACTCTCTCCTGCAACCTCGCCATCGCCACGCCCTCGCGCGCGAGTTGATCGGCGCGCTCGTTTTCGGCGTGGCCGGCGTGGCCCCTGATCCAGTGCCAACGCACCTCGTGCGGTTTCAGCGCGGCATCGAGGCGCTGCCAGAGATCGACGTTCTTGACCGGCTTCTTGTCTGCGGTGCGCCAGCCGTTCCGCTTCCAGCCATGGATCCAGCCGCTGATGCCCTGGCGGACATACTGGCTGTCGGTGGTGAGATCGACCACGCACGGCTTTTTCAGTGCTTCCAGCGCCGAGATCGCCGCCATCAGCTCCATGCGGTTGTTGGTGGTGTGCGGCTCGCCGCCCTTCAGTTCTTTCTCTTTATCGCCGAATCTCAGAATCGCGCCCCAGCCGCCGGGGCCGGGATTGCCCGAGCAGGCGCCGTCGGTGAAAACCGTCACGTGCGGCAATTCGCTCAAGCGACAAATCCGGGCTGGGCCAGGCCGTAGTCGCGCACGCTGGAAACGCTCTGGTGGAAGCGCAGCTTGCGGACGTATTCGAGCGGGTCCTTCGGCTTCACCAGCGCGCCCGGCGGCACGTTGAGAAAATCGACGAGCCGCGTCAGGAGGAAGCGCAGCGCCGAGCCGCGCGCGAGCAGCGGCAGCGCTTCCTGCTCGGTATCAGACAATTGCCGCTCGCGGCCATAGGCGTTGAGCAGCGCGCGCGCCTTGGTGACGTTGAACGAATGATCCGGCTCAAAACACCACGCATTCAGGCAGATCGCGACGTCGTAGGCCAGGATGTCGTTGCAGGAAAACGGGAAGTCGATCAGGCCGGACAGTTTGTCGCCGAGGAAGAAGACATTGTCGGGAAACAGATCGGCGTGGATGACGCCGAGCGGCAGATCCTTGGGCCAGCACGCCTCGAGGTGATCGAGCTCGCGCGCGATGAAGTCCTGCAAGCCGGGCGCGACGCTGTCGGCGCGCGATGCGGCGAGATCGAACAGCGGCCGCCAGCCCTCGACCGACAGCGGGTTCTTGCGGAACATCGGGAAGTCGCGGCCCGCCAGATGCATCTTTGCCAGCGCCTCGCCGACGCCGGTGCAATGCGCGGCATTAGGCCGCCGCGGCCACATGCCTTCGAGAAAGTTGATGATCGCCGCGGGACGCCCGGCCAGTTCGCTGTAGACTTCGCCCTTGCGGTTACGGGCGGGCTGCGGGCAACGCACGCCGCGCTCGGCCAGATGCGCCATCAGCGACAGGAAGTAAGGCAAATCGTCCACCGCCACGCGCTTTTCATAGAGCGTGAGGATGAAGGCACCCTTGCTGCTATGCAGCAGAAAATTGGAATTCTCGACGCCTTCAGCGATGCCCTTGTAGGAGAGCAACTCGCCGATGTCGTAGCCCTTCAGGAACTCCGCGAGGTCTTCGGCGGCGACGTCGGTGTAAACCGCCATCGCGACTACTCGGCGGCAGCTTCGGGCCGCAGCGAACGCGGCAGCGGGAAGAACTCATTCTCCTCCGCGGCCGACACCGTCTCCACATGCAATTCGAACCGCTCGGCGAAGGCGCCCATGATTTCCTCGACGATCACTTCCGGCGCGGACGCGCCCGCCGTGATGCCGAGGCTCTTGATGCCCTCGAAGCGCGACCAGTCGAGATCCGAGGCGCGCTGCGCCAGCACCGAGACCGGGCAGCCCTCACGCTCGGCGACTTCGCGCAGGCGCTGCGAGTTCGACGAGTTCGGCGCGCCGACCACGATCAGGGCATCGACAACCGGCGCCACCTTCTTCACCGCGAGCTGGCGGTTGGTGGTGGCGTAGCAGATGTCTTCCTTGTGCGGGCCGTTGATGTTCGGGAAGCGCTCCTTGAGCAGCGCGACGATCTCGGCGGTGTCGTCGATCGACAACGTCGTCTGGGTCACGAAAGCGAGGTTGTTCGGATCCTTCGGCGCGAACGTCTTGGCATCCTCAGCGGTCTCGATCAGCGTCACCGCGCCCGTCGGCAACTGCCCGAGCGTGCCGACCACCTCGGGGTGATGCGAATGCCCGATCAGCAGGATTTCACGGCCGCGCTTGAAGTGGATCGCGGCCTCGCGGTGCACCTTGGTAACGAGCGGGCAGGTTGCGTCCAGCGAGAAGAAATTGCGGGCGCGGGCGTCCGCCGGAACCGATTTGGGAACCCCGTGGGCCGAAAACACCACCGGGGCGTTGGTATTGTCCGGGATTTCGGCGAGTTCCTCGACGAAAATCGCGCCCTTGGTCTTCAGGCTGTCGACCACGTAGCGGTTATGCACGATCTCGTGCCGGACATAGACGGGGGCGCCATAGATGGCGAGCGCCCGCTCCACGGTATCGATGGCCCGCACCACCCCGGCGCAGAAGCCGCGGGGGGAACAAAGCACGATTCTGAGGTCTGGTTTGGCTGGCATGGGGCGCTATCTCGGGACCGAATCACCCCTTGCCGGCGGGCAGGGAACGGCCAATTCGGATAAGGACTTGGGACTGCTTTCGAGCTGTGTCAAGGCACTTTAGCAGACCATTGCGCCAGTGGGGCCGGAAGGCCTATATAGGCGTTGAATTCCCGTCATCACCGATGACCACAGGCTTCGCCTCCGAAAGAGGTGGGCGAGGCACAAAGGAGATTTGCCATGAGCAATGCACCGCTGATGCCCAAGGCGACGGCCGTGTGGCTGGTTGATAATACCGCTTTGACCTTCGACCAGGTGGCCGATTTCACCAAAATGCACCCTCTCGAGGTCCGCGCCATCGCCGATGGCGACGCCGCCCAGGGGATCAAGGGCATGGACCCGATTTCGACCGGTCAATTGACCCGCGACGAGATCGAAAGGGGCGAAAAGGACCCGAACTACCGCCTCAAGCTCGGCGAGAGCAAGGTGGTGCTGCCGCCAGCCGCCAAGAAGAAGGGCCCGCGCTATACGCCGGTGTCGCGCCGCCACGAGCGGCCGAGTGCGATCCTGTGGCTGGTCCGCAACCATCCTGAACTGAAGGACGCGCAGATCATGCGCCTGGTCGGCACCACCAAGACCACCATCGCCTCAGTCCGCGACCGCACCCACTGGAACGCCTCGACGCTGACCCCAATGGACCCGGTGACGCTCGGCCTGTGCTCGCAGATCGAGCTCGATTTCGAGGTGCAACGCGCGGCGAAGGAAAAGCCGGTGCCCGCGGCTTACGGCGGCGCCACCCTGCTGCCGGCCTCCGAGACCACGAAAAAGGAGCCGGAATTCGAGCCGAGCGAGAAGTCGGAGGACGACCTCAACGTCGATGCCGTGTTCGCCAAACTCAAGAACATCGGCGGCAAGAAGCAGGACGAAGACGAGGAGTAAGATTATCGGCTACGGCCGATGTCGAACGCGGCGGGGCAACCTGCCGCGTTTTTTGTTTGGGGGCTCAGCCGTATTTCAGCTTCATGAACAGGATCCCGCCGGCCAGGACGATCGTTATGGCATTGGCGATGATGAGCGGGACATCGCCGGAAAACAGGCCGTACAGCAGCCAAAGCACGAGCCCGAGCAGCATGACGAGGAACATGCCCAGTGAAATGTCCTCCGTGGAGCGGGTTCTCCAGACCTTGATGAATTGCGGGGCATAAGCGAGGGTTGTGCACGTCGCGGCGGCAAACCCCAGCAGCTTGATTGCAAGTTGTTCCATGCCCGACTTATAGCATCGATTCGAAACGTGCGCGGCGGTGGCAGGACAAGCCGTTACTGCAAAGTATCTTTTTTTTGCGCGACGGCCGTGCGCTGCCCCAACAGGGGCTTCGCGCCTGCAACTGCAGGGTCCCGAAGAAACCGCTCAGCCCAGATCGATCTCCTCGTCAATCTCATGCGACAGGCCGATGCCGCTGATCGTGAGAACCATCTTCGCCGGCAACTTTTCATGGCCCTTCAGCTTTCCCGACTCGATGGCATCGCGCACGGCCTTTTCGATCTCACGCTGCGAGGTGACGCCGACTTGCTTGAGAAATTTGCGCAGGCTGACGTTGAAGACATCTTCGTTCATACGGACCTCCTGATCACGGCCTGGTCGGATTGTTCAGCATCTGCTCGGCGAGATTGCGCTGGGCGCGGTCGGTACGCGCATTGGCGTTGCCGCGCTGGACGTCGCGGTTCTTGCGGCAGTTGACGTAATCGTTGGAACCCGGCGCAACATTGTTGGAGCGACAGAACGCGTCATCGTCGGCGCTGGTGTCGACCATGGTCGGCTGGCCGCGTTCGAGGCAACCCGCGAGCAGTGGTGCGATGAGGAGGAATGCGAGTGGCAGGTTACGTCGCATGCTCTGTCCCTTCCAGGTTTCATCATTGCCGGGCGCCCGTCCCCAACTTGATCGGGATGAGCCGGCAATCCATCGAAATAATGGCAGCCTGCTTTGACGATGATGGATGCCCGGGTCAAGCCCGGGCATCATAAGGTCCGTCATTCCGGGCGGTCCGCAGGACCGAACTATGGGGCGCCCTTGCGCCCCTGAGAATCTCGAGGTTCCCCGGTGCGCAATTGCGCACCTGAGGTTCGATGCTTTGCATCGCCCCGGAACGACGACAGTCGCTTACACCCTGCCCTTCAGCGCGTCGCCGATTTCGTCGAGCACCTTGGGGTCCTCGATGGTGGCCGGCATGGTCCAGCTTTCGCCGTCGGCGATCTTCTTGATGGTGCCGCGCAGGATTTTTCCCGAGCGCGTCTTCGGCAGGCGCCCCACCGTGATCGCCAGCTTGAAGGCCGCGACCGGTCCAAGCTTGTCGCGCACCAGCGCCACGATCTCCTTTTCGATCTCGGCCGGAGCTCGCGTCACGCCGGCCTTCAGCACCAGGAAGCCGCAAGGTACCTCGCCCTTGATCGCATCCTTGACGCCGAGCACGGCGCATTCGGCGACATCAGGGTGAGAGGCCAGAATTTCCTCCATGCCGCCGGTGGAGAGTCGATGGCCGGCGACATTGATGATGTCGTCGGTACGGCCCATCACCCAGACATAGCCGTCCTCGTCCTTGTAGCCGGCATCTGAGGTCTTGTAGTAGCCGGGGAATTCGGTGAGGTAGGCTTCCCTGAAGCGCTCATCCTGCTGCCACAGCGTCGGCAGGCAGCCGGGCGGCATCGGCAGCTTGATCACGATCGAGCCCATGGTGCCTGCCGCGACCTGCTTGGAGGCCTCGTCGACCACGTCGACCTGATAGCCCGGCATCGGCACCGTCGGCGAGCCGTGCTTGACCGGCAACATGCCAAGGCCCACCGGATTGCCGGCGATGCACCAGCCGGTCTCGGTCTGCCACCAATGATCGATGACCGGCACCTTCAACTGCGCTTCCGCCCATTCCACCGTCGGCGGATCGGCGCGCTCGCCGGCCAGGAACAGCGTGCGGAATTTCGACAGATCGTATTTGCGGATGAACGCGCCGTCCGGATCTTCCTTGCGGATGGCGCGGAAGGCGGTCGGCGCGGTGAACAGCGCGACGGCCTTGTGCTCGGAAATGACGCGCCAGAACGCGCCGGCGTCGGGCGTGCCGATCGGCTTGCCCTCATACATGATCGAGGTGGCGCCATGGATCAGCGGGCCGTAGACGATGTAGCTGTGGCCGACCACCCAGCCGATGTCGGAGCCGCACCACCAGACCTCGCCCGGCTTGACGCCGTAGAGATTGAACATCGACCATTTCAGCGCGACCAGATGCCCGCCATTGTCGCGCACGACGCCCTTCGGAACTCCCGTTGTACCTGACGTGTAGAGAATATAGAGCGGATCGGTGGCGAGCACCGGCGTGCAGGGCGCGGCCTTGCCGGCGTCGAGCGCCGCGCGGCGGAGCGCCGCCCAATCATGATCGCGGCCGGCGGTGAGTTCGCAAAGATGCTGCGGCCGCTGCAGGATGACGCAGGCCTGCGGTTTGGCACTGGAGAGCTTGATCGCCTCGTCGAGCAGCGGCTTGTATTGCACGATGCGGCCGGGCTCGATCCCGCAGCTCGCCGAGAAGATCAGCTTCGGCTTGGCGTCCTCGATCCGCGTTGCGAGTTCTTTGGCGGCAAAGCCGCCGAACACGACACTGTGCACCGCGCCGATCCGCGCGCAGGCCAGCATCGCGAACACCGCTTCCGGCACCAGCGGCATATACAGGATGACGCGGTCGCCCTTGGCGACGCCGAAGTCGGTCATCACGGCGGCGAGCGTCTGCACCTCCTTCAGCATCTCGGCATAGGTGAATTTCGAGATCGTATTGGTGAGCGGCGAATCGTGGATCAGCGCGACCTGGTCGGCGCGTCCGCCCGCGACATGGCGGTCGAGTGCGTTGTAGCAGGTGTTGACCACGGCGCCGGCGAACCATTGGCCATACGCGCCCATCGAGGGATCGAAGATCTTCTTGGCCGGCTCGATCCAGTCGATCTCGCGCGCGGCGTCAGCCCAAAATGCCTCCGGGTCCGCCAGCGAGCGGGCATGGACCTCATGATAGCGGCTGTTGTCTTGGATGTTCATGGCGCACTCCCCGCTCGTTCGCCCATGGTCGTCATGCCCGGCCTTGTGCCGGGCATCCACGTGCTTGCTTCACCTCAAAATTCGCAAGGCGTGGATGGCCGGGACAAGCCCGGCCATAACGGCTGGGCAGCATTTATTTCAGGCATTGTCACGGGAAGTTGCGCCAGATCAAGCCGGGAATGGCTTGACCGTTCGACTAAGCTCTACTGCCGGGCGATGGAAGTGAGCTTCTCACCGGCAGCCATCGCGCCGCGCTGGCGTATCCCCTCATCGGGCCCAAAAAACGGCCTAGTACCCGTCGATCCCGTTGATCTGCTGCAGGCGGTCGCGCATGGCCTTTTTCAGATCGTAGCCGGGCCGGCCGTACTCTGCGTTGCGGCGGGCGATGTATTCCTCCTGCTCCCGCCGCAGCTTGCGCGCCTGCTGTGGGGTCATCTTCTCAGCGGCCGTCCTGATATAGGAGGCTTGAACCTCGCGATCGAGATCGGCGAGTTCGGGATTGGCGCATATCTCCTTCTCCACCTTGCGGCGGGCAGTGGCACAGTTGAAGCTCGGTTTGCCGGCGACCGCCTTCAGCGCGCCCTGCCGCTCCGCCTCCTGCGCCAGCGCCCGATGGTTGGCTCTTGCGACGACGTGGTCCGGGTTCAGCTTGATTGCCGCGGCAAAATCGGCCACCGCCTTGGGCAGATCACCCTTCTTGCGCCAGAGTTCGCCACGCGCGTTGTGAACATCGGCGTGCGCCGGATCGAGCCGCAACACGCCATCATAGTCGGCGATGGCGCGGTCGATCATGTCCTTGCGCTCATAGGCGGTCGCACGTGCAATCAGTGCCTTGATGCGGTCGGCCTTTTCGGTCTTTGCGTTGTCGATCAGCGCGCTGCAGAGATGCACCGTCCTGTCGTGATCATGCGCAAGGCCGGCGGCAAGACAGGCGGCAGGATCAATGCGTATATCCTCGCCCGGCTCGGTCCCGGTCGCCGATGCATCATGCGCATACGTCAGCGACAGCAGGGAAGCCACGACCAGGCTGCGGATGTGGGGATAGCCTCGCATCAATTGATCCGGAAAGTGCTGTCGATTGTGTCGCGATCCTAGCAAGTGACCTGCGTTTTCGACAAGCAGCCTGCAGATTTCCAGTTCGCAAGAACAGATTTTGGCCGAAACGTGACCTGCGGGAAACGTAATTCGCTTCACAGACGGAAGAATACGATCCGTGAGAAAATCTGCCGTGAACCTTTTGCAGTTCTCGCGGACTCAACAGCCATGACCACATTGACCGACTTCAATCCGCCGCGCACCATCGCGCAATCCCAAACCGGCTACTTCTACTTCTACATGGCCCTGGCCTGCACGGCCGTCGCCTTTCTCGGCTTCGCGCCGACCTACTGGCTGCCACTGGCGAAGCGATCGTTCTCGGCCTCGCCCGTCGTGCAC
The DNA here is from genome assembly GCF_001693485.1 of Bradyrhizobium sp. LMTR 3. Lineage (GTDB taxonomy): Bacteria > Pseudomonadota > Alphaproteobacteria > Rhizobiales > Xanthobacteraceae > Bradyrhizobium. The sequence goes on along the minus strand of NZ_MAXC01000004.1, from coordinate 214,564 downwards.
TTTCACGGCCTGCTGTTTTTCGCCTGGTCGCTTTACTTTGCATTCCAGAGCTGGCTTGCCGCATCCGGCAACGTCGCCCGGCACCGCGCCATCGGCATGATCGGCGTCTCGCTGGCGACCGCGATGACGATTTTCGGCTTCCTGGTCGCGGTCAACGCGATGAAGCGCTCCGCGGCGGCGGGATTGACCGATGAAGGAATCGCATTTTCGATCGTTCCGCTCAGCGGAATTCTGTTCTTTGCCGTCGTGTTCACGCTGGCGATTGCCGCGATCCGGCGGCCGGAAACCCATAAGCGGCTGATGCTGCTGGCCAGCATTTCGCTGCTGGATGCCGCGGTCGCCCGCTGGTTTCTCACCTTCCTCGCGCCTCCCGGCCCGCTCGGCCCGCCGCCGGTCCCCGTGACCATCCCGCCGGCCCTCGTCGCCTATCTCCTGCTGGTGGCTGCCATCGTTTTCGACTGGCGAACGCGCGGCCGGCCGCATCCGGTTTATGTCTACGGCGGCATTGCGCTGATCGCGATCAAGTTTCTGAACTGGCCGATCAGCCTCTCTCCGCTGTGGCATTCCTTCGCTGGCGGCATATTGGCGATGGCGCAGTAGCGACGAGTACAACTTGCCAGGCTGAGCTGATCGTCCGAATAAGGACAAGCTTCAGCCGGGAAAACCTGCCGGTTTTGGTGCTAGATTGATGGCGACATTGATCTCGGCCGGCAGGGAATCCCGAATTGCAAGCATTTGAATGGATCATCGGGCTGCTGCTTGGCGCGGTGCTGCTATCCGCGCTTGCGCGGCGGCTCAACGTGCCCTACCCGACATTTCTTGCGCTTGGCGGCATGTTGCTGGCATTCGTGCCTTCGGGACCGCAATGGACACTGGAGCCGGATCTGGCGCTGGCGCTGTTCGTCGCGCCGGTGTTGCTGGATGCGGCTTTCGACACGTCGCTGCGCGACCTCCGAAACAACTGGCTGCCTGTCTCCACGCTCGTCCTCGTCGCCGTCGGCCTCACCACCGCGTCGGTCGCGGTGTTGGTGCACTGGCTTCTGCCCGACATGCCCTGGGCCGCAGCGGTCGCGCTTGGCGCCATCGTCGCACCGCCCGATGCTGCTGCGGCGACGGCAATCCTGCGTCAGGTCAACCTGCCACACCGTCTGCTCAAGATTCTCGAAGGCGAGAGCCTGCTCAATGACGCCAGCGCGCTGTTGGTCTATCGCGTCGCCGTCGGCGTCGCGATGGCCCATCATTTCAGATGGAGTGAGCACGCCCCCTCGATCGCGTTCGCATTAATCGGAAGCCTGCTGGCTGGCTATCTGTGTGCCCGGCTTTGGATGCCGTTGACCCAGCGGATCACGGAAGCGCCGAGCGCGATCATCACGCAATTCGCCGGCACCTTCACGGTATGGATCGTCGCCGAGCATATCGGCTTGTCCGGGATCCTCACCATCGTCGCCTATGCGATCACGCTCGCGCGCACCTCTCCGGCGCGAATGCCGGCGCGGCTGCGCGTGCCCACCTATGCGGTGTGGGAAACCGCCGTCTTTGTCCTCAATGTGCTGGCATTCGTGCTGATCGGGTTGCAGTTGCGGCCGATTTGGGAACGGCTCGATGATGCCGTGCGGTTGAAGTATTGTCTGGTCGCCGCCGCCGTGCTCGGCATCGTAATCCTGACGCGCATCGTCTGGGTGATGTCGTACGGCGCGGTGCTGCGGCTTGTGATCGCGCGCCGTCTACTCCACCCGAAACGGCCAATGACCGCGCCGACCATTCGGGGCGGCATAGTCGTCTCCTGGTGCGGCATGCGCGGCATCGTTACGCTGGCGGCGGCCTTCGCGCTGCCCGAAGACTTTCCATATCGCGACCTGATGCTGCTGACAGCATTCACTGTGGTGCTGGGATCGCTTGTGATTCAGGGCCTGACACTACGGCCGCTGATCACGGCACTGCGGCTGCGGGATGAGAACCCGGTGGCGTCGGAAGTCGCACGCGCGCGGGCGGCAGCCTATCGGGCGGCGCTCGATGAAATCGACGGCGACCCATCCGAGGCAGCCGAGTTGCTCCGGCTTGAATACCGCGCACTGTTGCTCGGCGCCCGGGACGATGGCGGCCTCACCAGCGGCGAACTGCCGGCCGACCCGCTGCGCCGCCGCGCGATTCGCGCCGCGCGGCAATCGCTCCTCAATCTGCGGGAATCCGAGGAAATCGGCGACGATGCATTTCACCAGCTCGAAGAAGAACTGGACTGGGCGGAGTTGAGCGCGCGGGGCTGACCTTGTCGTCCCGGCGTTCGCCGGGACGACAAGGGAGTGGTTGTCGCGGCTAGCTCGACTTCACCGTTATCCCGCCGTCGACCACGAGCTCGATTCCAGTGACGTAACGGGATTCGTCGGAGGCGAGAAACAGCGCGGCATTGGCAACGTCCCAGGCGTCGCCCATGTGCCCCATCGGCACCTGCGCGTCGCGCGCCCGCCACATCGCTTCGACATCGCCGGCCGAATAGCTTGCAGCAAGGCCGGCCGAGTGCTCGACCATCGGCGTCTTCATCAGGCCCGGCAGGATGCAGTTCACGCGAACATGGTCTTTCGCGAATTGCACGGCGGTGGTGCGCGTCATCTGGTTCATCGCCGCCTTCGAGGCGCCATAGGTGACGTAGGAGATGCCGAGATGGCGAATCGATGCGATCGACGAGATGTTGATGACCGAGCCGCCGCCCTGCTTCTGCATCACGGGAATGACGTGCTTCATGGCAAAATAGGCGCTCTTGAGATTGACCGCGAAAACGTGGTCCCAGCTTGCCTCGTTCACTTCGACGACGCTGCCCATTTCGGCGATGCCGACATTGTTGTCGAGCACGTCGATGCGGCCATAGGCCTTCAGGCACGCGGCCACCATCGCCTCGACCTCGGCCTCGCGCGAAACGTCGGCGGTGAAGGCGGCAGCCTTGCCGCCCTCGCCCGTGATGATGCTGACGGTTTCTTTTGCGGCAGCCGCATTGCGATCGACGCAGAACACGCTGGCACCCTCGCGCGCGAAGGTGACGGCGGTCGCCTTGCCATTGCCCCAGCCGGGACCGATCGATCCCGCGCCCACCACCATCGCCACCTTGCCCTTGAGCCGTTCCATCGACTTCTTCTCCCTTTGGGTTGTCGTTGCATTGCAGCGCGCACGAATGCGGCGCATCCGAATTTTGGGGCGGGAAATTGGACGGACGGCGGCCCTGGGTCAACCTGTCCGAAAAGCTAAAGCAGCGACTTGGACATAGGCCGAAAAGCCCCTTGCCACCGCCACCCAAAACGGACTGAATGCGGCCCGCGAAGGAGGCCCGCCGCAATCGGGCCGGAAAGTTAACCGGTCCCCGGGGGAAGTATGGCCGTAGACAAGACAACGCCGCCCAATGACGAGGTCGTCACCGTTTCGGACGAAGCCTTGCACAAGGCGGAAGCCTACATCGAGGCGGAAGAAGGCGCGACCAACCGCCTGATGGGGTGGGCGGGAAGGATTTCGACCACGATTGCCGTGGTCATGAGCCTGTTTCACCTCTATGCGGCCTATGCCATCGTTCCGACCCAGGAGCTTCGCTACACCCACGTCGCCTTCACCTTGATCTTGAGCTTCCTGCTGTTTCCGCTGGCGACGCGGTTCCGCAACCGCGTGCGCTGGTGGGACGTCGTTCCCGGGATCGTCGCGGTAGCAACCGTCATCTACGCGCTATGGGGTGGCGAGGATTTTACCGACCGCGCCACCACGCCCGATCGCTGGGACGTGATCGTCGGCATCGTCTTCATCGTGATGCTGCTGGAAGCGACGCGCCGGACAACGGGCCCGATCATGCCGGTCGTGTCGCTGCTGTTCATTTCCTATGCGATGCTCGGTCCGTATCTGCCGGCGCCCTGGACCCATCGCGGCTACGATCTGGACCGCCTGGTCGGCCATCTCTTCATTACGCTGGAAGGCATTTTCGGCGTCGCAGTCGACGTATCGGCGACGCTGATCATCCTGTTCACGATCTACGGCGCATTCCTGCAGCATTCCGGAGCCGGCAAATTCTTCATCGATTTCTCGCTGGCCTTGATGGGCGGCAAGTCGAACAGCGCCGGCCGCACCGTCGTGCTGTCCTCGTTCCTGCTCGGCGGCCCCTCCGGATCGGGCGTCGCCACGACCGTAATGATCGGCACTGTGGCCTATCCGATGATGGCGAAGGCGGGCTTCGAGAGGAACGCCGCGGGCGGATTGCTCGCTGCCGGCGGGCTGGGCGCGATCCTGTCGCCGCCCGTACTCGGCGCCGCCGCGTTCCTGATCGCCGAGTTTCTCAAGATCAGCTATCTCGACGTCATCTGGATGGCGACCATCCCGACCTGTCTTTATTACATGTCGCTGTTATTCATGGTCGAGCTGGACGCCAAGAAATTCCACGCCAAGAACGTGACCTTCACGCCCGAGATGTCGCTCGGCCAGATGACCAGGCGGTACGGATTCCACTTCATCTCGCTGCTCGCCGTCGTCTTTTTCATGGTCATCGGCTACTCGCCGTCGCTATCGGTGTTCTACGCCATCGTCGTCACCTTTGCGCTGAGCTTCCTGCGCCGGGAGACCGCGCTGATGCCGAGCAAACTGGTGAAGGCACTGGCCGACGGCTCGATCGGCGCGCTCAATGCCGCGACCACCTGCGCCTGCGCCGGCATCGTCGTCGGCATCGTGACGCTGACCGGACTCGGCCTCAAGTTCTCGTCGATCGTCATCGCCTATGCCGGCGGCAGCCTGTTGCTGACGGCGATCTACACCGCGCTGATCGTCTGGGTTATCGGCCTCGCCGTGCCGGTGACGGCGTCCTACATCATCTGCGCGGTCATCGCCGCGCCCGCGCTGGTCAAGCTCGGCGTGCCTGATTACGCCGCGCATATGTTCATCTTCTACTATGCCGTCCTGTCGGAGGTCTCGCCGCCGACCGCCCTGTCGCCGTTCGCGGCGGCCGCCATCACCGGCGGCGATCCCTACAAGACCACGCTGCAGTCCTGGAAATATACGCTGCCGGCGTTCCTGGTGCCGTTCGTCTTCGTGCTCGATCCGCAGGGCGGCGGCCTACTGATGTCGATCCCCAAGGGCGGATCGTGGGTCGACATTCTCGAAATCACGATCAAGACAAGCTTGGGGCTGCTGGCGCTGGCTGCATTTGCCCAGAACTGGGCACTGCGACAAAATACAGCGGTCGAGCGCGGCCTGCTTCTGCTATCGGGATTGCTGCTGGTGTTCCCAAGCCTGATTGAGGCAATGGCCGAATGGATCATCGGACGCGATATCAGCTACACCTATGTGCCGGGCCTGATCATCGGTTTCGGCGTATTGCTGTGGCAGGCCAGAACGCGGTCGCCAGAGCGACCTGCGGTCACGACATAGAGAAGAAGCAATTGAGGAGACAAAAATGAGAAAGACCACAGCGATACTGGCGATGGCTCTGGGGCTCGCCTTGGCCGGCGCAGCCCATGCGCAGCAGAAAACCATGTCGATCGGCACCGGCGGCACCGGCGGCGTCTACTATCCGCTCGGCGGCGCGGTTGCCAACGTGCTCTCGAAAAACCTTCCCAACGTGCAGGCCACCGCCGAGGTCACCGGCGGCTCGGTCGACAATCTCAAGCTGATCGGCGCGGGAAAAAGCGAGCTTGCCTTCACCATGGCCGATGCCGCACTCGATGCTCTGCAAGGGCAGGACAAGTTCAAGAGCGGCAAGGTGCCGTTGCAGGCGCTGCTCGTGGTCTATCCGAACCGCATGCATGTGGTGACGGTGGAAGGCACCGGTATCCAGACCATGGCAGACCTCAAGGGCAAGCGCGTTTCGACGGGTTCACCCGGCAGCGCCACCGAGGTAATGGCATTCCGCGTCATCGAGGCAGCCGGCCTCGACAAGGACAAGGACATGAAGCGCGAGCGGCTCGGCGTCGCCGAATCCGTCAACGCGGTCAAGGACCGCAAGATCGACGCCTTCTTCTGGGTCGGCGGTATTCCGACCGCCGCAATCACCGATCTCGCGGCGACGCCGGGCATGAAAATGAAGCTGATCGACCATGGCGATCTGGCCGAGAAGATGAATGCCAAATACGGCAAGCTCTATTCTCCCGGAAAGATCAAGGCGGGCTCCTATCCCGGCTACGACAAGGATAACGCCATCACCGAAGTCTGGAATCTGATCGTTACCGGCGACAAGATGAGCAATGAAGACGCCTATACCATCGTCAAGACGCTGGTGGAAAAGAAGGCCGACATTGTTGCCGTGCACAAGGAAGCCGAAAGCTTCTCGCTCGACAACCAGGTGCAGGAGCGCTCGCCGATCCCGTTCCATCCTGGCGCGTTGAAGTACTTCAAGGAGAAGGGCATCGGCGGCTAAGGCTGCGTGCTGGAGCTAATTCGGCCTGCTTCATCAGTGACCGCGGTCTGCCGAGGACCGCGGTCATTCTTTTGGCCGATGAAAGGGTTGTGAGCGCTGCGGCATTGCTGCTCCTGCGAGGGAGCGTTCGGGCGCCGTTCGCTGAGCCACGAACATCGCGGCGCCGGCGAGCGACCACAGGCGTTAACACGCGAGGCTGATCAAATGTTGTCCAAGCCGGGCATCAGCGCGTCGAAGCCGATGAAATGACCCCGTCGAGTCGCCCGGGCGCTGGTTGGCTGCGCTGCGGCAACAGTTTCCCTAAAATTTTATTCTTGTCGGCTGCTTTAACCCTACTGAAGTAATCATGTGACCTGCCGCAAAATTCCATGATTGCGACCGCAACGCCGATGTACCACTGGCGTTGGGGTAGCTAGCGGGAGGGTGGCATGGAGCAAATCAACTTTGTCGAGTATTCGCGCGCGGCGCACTTTGGGCATCGGAAGCTGGCGCCCAGAGCGTGCGTCGTCGACAGCAAAAAGCACCTCCGATTGTTTCTTTCCGACGCTCTCGAGGATCTCGGGTTCGTCACCTGTGAATGCGGCCAGGCCGGCGATTTGGCAGGCGTACTGCAGGCGGAGCAGCCGGACCTGATCGTGCTCAGCGTGTGCGCCGACGGGATCAATGTCGGCGAAATTCTCGAGGCAATTGTCCGAAAAAATTTCGGCGGCAAGGTTCTCGTGATCGGTCAACCCGACACGATCATGGTTAAGGCCGTCAGGCAAATTGGCGAAGAATACGGCATTGCCATGCTGCCCTCCCTGCCGACGCCGTTCGGCGCGGCGAGCCTGCGCGCCAGCCTAGCGACGCTGCTGCCTGCCGAGCCGGCGCCAAGCCCGGCCGTCGACGTCGCCGAGGCGTTGAAGGCTGGCTGGCTCGAATTGTGGTATCAGCAGAAGATCAACACACGCACGCTGGTCCCCGGCGGAGCGGAGGCGCTGGTCCGGATGCGGCATCCTGCCTGGGGCGTGGTCCCACCGGCCTACTTCATTCCCGACGACAAGGATCCGCATTTTTGCCAGCTTTCCGAATTCGTGATCGGCCGCGCGATCGAGGACTGGCGCTATCTGCTGGAGAGCCAGGGCCCGGTCGACCTCTCGATCAACCTGCCGATATCGTTCTTCGACGACGCAGCGGCGGTGCGCGATCTGTGCCGCGCAATGCCTGCCCACCCCGCGTTCGGCGGACTTTTGATCGAAATCAACAGCAGCGAGGTGGTCGACCATCCTGATCTCGCAGTGGACACCGCAAGACGGTTGCGCCTGCACAATATCGCGATCGCCATCGACAATGTCGGCGCGGAATGGCCGTCGCTGCTGGAGCTTCGGAGCTTCCCGTTCGTCGAGTTGAAGGTCGACCAGCAATACGTCAAGGGCTGCGCCGACGATCGGCTGAAGCAGACGGTATGCCGAAGCATCGTCGAACTGGCCCGAGACAACGGCGCTCGCGCCGTCGCCCAGGGCATCGAGACGCGCGCCGATTATCTTGCCGCGCACGACATGGGATTCGATCTGATCCAGGGCCATCTGTTCGGCAAGCCCGTCGGGGTGCGCAAATTCGCGCGCTCGCGCCCTCAGCTTGCTGCCGGCCCCGAGAAGGCTCTCTGAGCGAGGCTCACTCGAACTTCATGTCGATGCATTTCGCGATGTCGGAGCCGAGACCGGACGAGATGATGATGCAGCCGCGCACCTTCAGATTATTGTTGTCGCTGGCCCAGATCGCATAGCCGCCGGGGCCGAAGAACGAATTGGTATTCGGCGGCTCGGTCTCGGTGGCATCGAACGAATAGTTCGCGTCGGTATCGAAGATGCGGGGCTTCTTGGTGCAGCCGCCGTCGGCCTGCACGTTGATGACTTCCTTGTTGTCCCGCGTCAGCGCCATCGAGACCTGGCAGCGGAAATACTCTGACGTCTTGGTGTTGAACACGTAAGCATAGGATTTGCAGGTCGAGGTGTTGAGCTTGCCCGCACTCAAGCCCCGGCTGCAGGCGATCCGTTGGTTGTTGGACAGCTTGAAATTGTCAGCCTCTGCCGCTTGAGCCGGCGTCATGAATGCTAGCGCAACACCAAGACCGATCTTCATGACGTGGTTCATCCTGACCATCCCTATGACGTTTTTCGCAATGCATGCTTGTCGCCGGAAAGCGAACATAGTCGCGAAGTCGGACGCGGGAAATCACAAAGTCTCAAGGGCCGTGTGATGCGTCGAAGGTGGCAATTGACGGCGTAAGGCCGTTCGTGATTTGTTCAAAACGTGGGACAGAAGCCGAAGGCTCACGGGGAGGATGGATGATGACGTGCATTTCAACGAAGACGGTTTTGACGGTGGCCATCCTGGCGGGCTTTTCGACCGGCGCATTGGCGCAAGGCGCCGCACCAACGCCTTGGGAATTGAAGTCGGACATGGGCTACGCCTACGGCAGGGACGGCAAGACGCTCGCCTACAAGCTGGGCACGAACAATGCGGGCCTGCTGCTCAAGGGGGCCAAGAAGGTGCCGAAGGGCACATTGTTCTTCATCGGCCAGAATGGACAGCTCTACATGCGGTCCGGCCCCTATCTGGAAGGCGACGGCAAGTTCATGTTCGGGTCAGAGTGAACTTTCTTCCTTCTCCCCTTGTGGGAGAAGGTGGCTTCGCGGAACGCGAAGACGGATGAGGGGTCTGTCTCCGCGGAGAGAGCCCCTCATCCGGCGCGGATTTCATCCGCGCCACCTACTCCCACAAGGGGAGAAGGGCAGAGGCAACCTAAAACGCCGTCGCCAACTCCTTCGCGCCGGGCTTGCTGGAGTTGAAATCCATCCGCTCGTCGGTGATCGCCAATAGTTTCGCCACCGTGTTATGGCGGATTGCGACCGGGTTACGCTCGTAGCCCCCGCGCTGGAAAAAATTCGAGGTCGGCACCTGCTCGCGCATCGCCTGCGGCATGGTGACCATGTCGAGGCCGGTGCCGTCGCCGGTTAGGTTCATCATTTCGAGTTCGGCCGCGGTCAGCGGCCGATTATAGCCCTTGATGCGCGCGAAATGGACCGATGTCAGCAGCTTGTGGGTCTGCAGCATCGGTCCGACGTCGACATCGAGCACCATGGCGTGCACAGCCCAGCCCTGCGGGGTATTGGCGAGCTTCTCATGCTCGGACCAGGTATCCGGCACGGTGCGCGTAAACGCCACCATCCTTTTCAGGACGGCAAGCTTGTGGTCCATCGCCTTGCGCGGCGCACCCGACAGCGTCGCGGCCCTTGCCGTCAGTTCCTTGATGATCTCGTGGCCCTGTTCGGCCAAAAGCTCGACGCTGTTGGTGGTGAGCAACTGATTGTAGCCGATCGCGGTCGAGATCGCGCGCGAGCCCGGTTTCGAGGGGTTCAGCCCCGACTGCATGTCGTAATTGCCGTTACCGCCGGTCTCGAACGAGTAGACCCGCACCGCCTGCTCGCGCGTTAGTCCCGCGGCCAACGCGTAGCGGGCATAGGCGCGCTTGAATTCGACTTCGGTTGCCGGCCGTTGCGGCGTGAACTGGAAATGCTCGGCAGCCGCTTTGAGAAAATCGGCAACCACCGGCAGCGGCTTGCGCTCGCGCGGCGGCTTTTCTTCTTCCGGTTCCGGACTGACCGGGCGCTTCGGACCGGTGTAGACCGGCGGCTGCGTCAGCACGTAATCGTTGAGCGTGATGGCCTGGCGTTCCCGGCGCTTGGCGTTGCGGCCCTTTCGCTTCTCGGAGACTGAGGCCCAATAGGCGCCCGCCTGCTCTTCGAAGGCGGCGCGGGCCTCCTGATACTCTTTCAGCTTGCGACGGTAGTCGGCCATCGCCTGCGGCGAGGCGGCTTGCGCCATGGCGTCGGCGGTTGAGGGAGGGAGCGGCTGCGTTGCCACGGCAGGCGGCGCACTCGCGAGCAGCGCGAGCGCAGCTAATCCGGAACCCATGCGAATCAATGGCAGGCGCATCGTATCGTTGTAGCAAGCGCCGCCGCGATGTCAGCCCCGAAAGGGAGCGACACTTTTTCATTCTCCCACAAGGGGAGAAGGGAGAAAGTCACTCCTGCTCGACGCCGCTGGCCTTCACTAGCTGCGACCACTTCTTCTCGTCCTTGTCGATGAACGCCGCATAGTCTTCCGGCGTGCCGGGGGTGATTTCGGTGCCGTCATTGCCCAACTGCTTCTTCACCTCGTCGGAAGCGAGCGCGTCGCGCAGGGCCTTGTTGAGCTTGTCGACGATCGGCCGCGGCGTGCCGGCAGGCGCGACGAGGCCGTAGTAGAGCGAAGCGTCGAAGCCGGCTAGCCCCGCCTCCATCAGCGTCGGCACGTCGGGCAACAGGCTCGACCGCGTGGTGCTGCTGACCGCAAGTGCGCGCAATTTGCCGGCGGAGACGTTGGCGTGCGAGGCCGGGATCGGCGCGAAGGCCATCGGGATATGGCCGCCGAGGAGATCGGTCAACGCCGGGCCGGTGCCCTTGTAGGGGATATGCACCAGCCTGATGCCGGCGGCGCGGGCGAAATATTCGCCGGTGATGTGGCTGGCGGTGCCGGCGCCGGCCGATCCGAAATTGACCTTGTCGGGATTGGCCTTCGCATAGGCAATCAATTCGGCGACACTCTTTGGCGGGAATGATGGATGCAACACGAGCGAATTCGGTGCGTTGCCGATCATGCCGATCGGCGCAAAATCCTTGCGCGGATCGTAGCCGGGATTCTTGTAGAGCGAGGGGCCTATGGCGAGCGTGCCGGTGTAGCCCAATAGCAGCGTGTAGCCATCGGGATCGCTTTTCGCGACCGCCTTGGTGCCGACCGTACCGCCGGCGCCGGGACGGTTGTCGACTACCACCTTCTCACCGAGCATCTCGCTCATTTTGTCGGCAATGGCGCGGCCGACGATCGAGGTGCTGCCGCCGGGCGCGAATGGAATGACCAGCGTGATGGCGCGGGCCGGATAGGTTTGAGCGTGCGAAACGTCTGTTGCTGCGCTCAGGCCGAGTATGGCGGCCGCGATGCAAAGCCACTTTCTCCCGATGGACATGGTGGGGCGACTCCCGGATATGTTCTTCTTCTTTGACGCAGCTATCGTCTCCGAAACCACCAACATCCGCAACCCGCGCTGCGTGAGCACGCTCTCTCACATGGTGAGATGAGCAGCCGTTTCGGTAGCGGCGCCGACCTTATTTCCAGGCGAACACCGGCTGCTCCAGTTCGGCCACACGGGTCTCGCGACCCGCCAGCACTTCGGCAAACTGATAGATCAGCGCCGCCGTTGGCGCGTGGATGTGCTGGCCGGCATGGCGGAAGCGGATCACGCGCCGCGTGCTTTCGGGAATCCTGGTGAAGCTGAAGACATCGGCTCGCTCGATGTCGTCGAGCGCGACGCGGTGCACCGAGGCGACCTCCGCCGGATTGGGGACGATATCGGCGCTCGTGCCGACCCAGACCACCACCGGCGTGATCAGATAGCCTGAGCGCGTCGGGTAATCGTCGAGCAGGCCCAGCACATCGCTTTCGCCGAGGCCGACGCCGAGTTCTTCGTGGAGCTCGCGCAACGCGGCCTGCGCCGGCATCTCGCCGTGGTCGCAGCGCCCGCCCGGCAACGCCCATTGGGCGGCATGGGCGCGCAGGCTTGCGGCGCGGCGGGTCAACAGAAATGTGGTGCCCGGGCCGCTCTCGGCTTCCGTCAGCGCGATGGCGACCGCGGCGCGCTTCAGCTCAGGCTCTGCGCGCTCCGAGGGCACCCGCGTAAATGCCGCGCAAAGCTCCGCAATATTCCGCCGTGTGGTATCGTCAAATGGCCTGGCCATCCCGCTTGACTACAACACCAGCGCATCAGATGAAATGACCCCGGACAGCAAGATAGCCCGCAGGAAACGGAAAGCACGACATGACAGTGAAGGCCGCGGACAAGCTAAAATCCGACGGCTGGAAGATCGTCGAAACCTCCGGCTTCCTGCACCTGATCGGCCCGCTGTGGCAGCGCGTCGTCGACGGCGCGCATGAATACGCGCTTGCCACCGAGGACAAGCACCACAATCGCCGCGGCCTGGTGCAAGGCGGCGTCATCATGACCTTCGCCGACCGCACCTGCGGCATGACCGCCCGCTTCGTCTCGGGCAAGCCGACGCTGGCGACCGTGCAGCTCGATACGCACTTTGTCGAAGCCGGCAAGATCGGAGAGGTTTTGGTGTCGAAGCCGCACGTGGTGCGCTCCACCCGCAGCCTTATTTTCATCACGACCGAAGTGACGGTCGACAAACGCTGTATCGCGATGGCGAGCGGCGTGTTCAAGATATTGAAGAGTGAGGGTTAGACGCCGTCATTCCGGGGCGATGCGCAGCATCGAACCCGGAATCTCGAGATTCCCCGATGCGCAATTGCGCATCTGAGGTCTGGTGCTGACGCACCATCCCGGAATGACGGCCCAGGATGGAGGACCTACCCCAATGCAATACCGCCAACTCGGCCGCAGCGGCCTGAAGATTTCACCGATCTGCCTGGGCACCATGATGTTCGGCGGCCCGACCGACGAAGCCACGTCGTCGCGCATCATTGCGAAAGCGCGCGAGGCCGGCGTCAACTTCATCGACACCGCGGATGCCTATAATGGCGGCCAGTCCGAGCAGGTGGTCGGCCGTGCCATTTCAAACAACCGCACGAACTGGATTCTGGCGACAAAGCTCGCCAACCAGATCGGCGACGATCCCAATCGCGGCGGGCTGTCGCGGCGCTGGGTGATGCAGGCCGCGGACGAAAGCCTGCAACGGCTCGGCACCGATTTCATCGACATCTATTATTTGCACAAGGAGGACCACGCGACGCCGCTGGAGGAGACGGTGCGCGCGATGGGCGATTTGATGCGCCAGGGAAAGATCCGCTATTTTGGCGTCTCCAACTACCGCGCCTGGCGCGTCGCCGAGATCTGCAACATCTGCGACAACAACGGCATCGATCGCCCGATCGTCAGCCAGCCCTATTACAACGCCATGAACCGGATGCCGGAGGTCGAGCACTTTCCGGCTTGCGGCTATTACGGCCTCGGCATCGTGCCCTATAGCCCCTTGGCGCGCGGGGTGCTGACCGGCAAGTACAGGCCGGATGCGGCGCCCGGCCAGGACACGCGTGCGGGGCGCGCCGACAAGCGCATGATGCAGACCGAATGGCGGCCGGAATCGCTGCAGCTCGCCCAGGAGATCAAGCGGCACGCCGAAGCGCGCGGCATCACCGCCGGGCAATTCGCGGTTTCATGGGTGCTGAACTCGTCATTCGTGAGCGGGGTGATCGCGGGCCCGCGGACCGAACAGCAATGGGATGACTATCTCCAAGCGCTCGACTATCGCTTCACGGCGGAGGACGAGGCGCTGGTCGACCGGCTGGTGGTGAGCGGCCATCCCTCGACGCCGGGATTCAATGACCCGGCCTACCCGATCGAGGGCCGGCGGGCGCGAACGGACGACCAAGCTCGATGAGCGGAAGCGGCGGTTCCGCGGCGACCCACGACTTGGCGTTGCATCCGGGGTAGAACGCTCGGTAACGGGATAGTAACCTCGCCCGTAGAAACTCCCCTGTTCAGAAGGGAGGTCCATGTGGTGGACGAGCACAGAATAGCACCACGACGTCGGCTCTTGAAGTCGGGCAAGATTTCGTTTGGCGGCGGCGCCGTCATCGATTGCACGGTGCGCAATCTCTCCGAAACCGGCGCTGCGCTCCAAGTGAGTTCCCCGGTCGGCATTCCCGAACGCTTCACGCTGGTGATCGAAGCCGACCACATCCATGTGCCGTGCCGCGTCGTCTGGCGAAAAGAGACGCGGATCGGGGTTCATTTCGAAACCTGACTCGTTCGAAACCTGCCTCGCGCACTCCAGCAATCGCCGCGCGCGGCACGCGACCGCGCACGACAAATCGTCTGAAACACACGCCGAGTCCCGGACTCGAAGAGTTCAGTGTCTGGATTCGAGACTGACGATCACGCCTGTCGGCTCGGGCTCGTGTGGCGACAATTTCGTCAGCGTCTCATCGCTCCAATAAGCAAGGTTTACGATCATGCCGATTGTGGTTTCCCGCTCGGAAGCCTCGGTCGGCTCCAGGACGTTGAGCCCGCCGCTGTCGAGGAAGAATGTATGATCCCCAAACATGCTGGCTAGCTGCGGAACCACCGGATGATCGTCGGGAAGCGCCTGGGCTTCGAATTGCGTCAGAGCGCGTTCCACCTGTGCCGAGTTCAATTTCATGCACGATCTCCTTACTTGGCTTCTGGTTGGTGAGCACCGCGTGACGGCCTTGACCGCGCGCGGCTCTTCTGCGGAGGGAATTGACGTCAAGCGTGTCGGATCCTGATCGCTCGTCCCCACCGGCGCCGCGCGCCGGCTCGCAGCTTCGCTTTCAATTCCGCAAGCACGCCGAATTGAAGTCGGGACAGTGGTGCCTCTTGGCGCCGCTTCAAGCCGGCAACGAAATTAAATTCGCAATGTTCCGCAGAAAGGCATTTTGAAATCGCAGGGAACCAGGCGGAGAAGTTCCGGCGATCCTGACGGCCCGCGATCGCTATCGACCGGTGCGACAGGTGCGGGGCAGTTCTTTCGAACGGCCGCCGGCATCGCGTGACTGCCGCCGGCTATTTCCCGTCGGGAATGGGATGGCGCCTTGCCAGTTCGTCGAGCGGCAGATGCGCTTCCTCGTCGCTCAGCGCAAAACGGACGATGACATCCTGACGGCCGACCTGCCCCCAAAGCCCGTCCGATGACCATTTCTGCGGCGCAGGCCCTCGCAGGCCTTCCACCCAGACAAAGTACCATTCCGTCATCGCAGCACCTCCTGGGTCTTCGATCAGGTCTCTTCGATCAGGTCTTGGAGATCAGATCTTGGACCGGAACCAGATGCGTCGTGGCCTCGTTGGAATGATATCGCCTCATAAGCATCCTGAGAGAAGGATTTCGCCATGGAGATCAAGAATTTCAAGGACATGTACATTGCCGAACTGCAGGAACTGGTGAGCGTCGAGGACCAACTTGCGGAAGCCCTGCTGCGGATGGCGGCGGCGGCATCCCACCCGGCACTCAAGGACGCGCTGGTGGACCATCACGCGGAGACGGTCACGCAGAAGGGCCGCCTTGTGGCGATCCTTCGCCAGCATGGCGCAGATCCGACGGCGCATGTCGACCAGGCCATGGAGGCGCTCATCCGCGAGACCCGGAAGATGCTCGGCATGCTGGCGGGCGACGATCTTCGCGATGCCGGCCTGATCGCATCCGCCCAGAAGCTCGAGCACTATGAAATCGCTGCCTACGGCTCGGCCGCCGCGCTGGCCGGGCAGTTGGAATTGCGCAACGACCAGGCGACGCTGCACGAGAGCCTGATGGAAGAGAAAGAGATCGATGCGCTGCTCACCGATATCGCCAAGGGCGAGGTCAATCCGGATGCGCTGGCGGCGTGATTATGGGGGCTGCCGGCGCTCGCAAATGCTCAAACCGCGCCAGCACGAGGTGCAGCGTCCGCGCATGTGACGCCGCCGCTCAGGACGTCGACACGCGCCGACAGCATTAGCTGAGCGCGCTACATTCAGGTTCGGTTGAACCTTCTCCGGCCCGGCGACGACAATCCGGATCATAGAGGATTGTCGGATAATGAATTCGCCACAGCCGGCCGCACGGTCTGCATCGAACGCCAGCCCTTTCCGCCGCATCGCCGCCGCGGTGATTCTCGGCGGGCTGGTCTTTACCGTGCTGTGGATCGTGGCGTTCGGCATGGTCACCTCAATGCTGATCGGAGCCGGTTGCTGCGTCGTAATCGTTGCAGCAAGCTCCGCATCGGATCTGGTCGAAATGCTGCTCAATGCTTTGGCCGCCGTTATCTTCGGCGTGCTGGCCGTCATCGCAGCGATCTTCGGCGCGATCTTCAGCGTGTTCGGGATTTAGGCCCGCCGATCCTTTGCTCCGTCATCTCAGGAATAAGCGCGCTGCGCTAACTCGTGAGATGACGGAGAAGCTTTGGAAGGCAGCGCGAGACGACGGACAATCGCCAAGGGGGAGCCGGAGGCGGGCCGTAGATCCCAGCCCGCCTCCGCGACCTCAAGCGGTCACGAGGAAATTAGCGGCGTTCAACTCGGTCGGAAGAAGACCCAGGAACAGCACCTGATTGCCCTCGCCGAGATCAAGGGTGGTGCCCGAAGCGGCCGCGCTCAGATTGTCCAGCGGGTCGAAGTCAGCTCCAAAGCCTTCCAACACCACGAGGTCCTGCGTTACGTCGAAGTCGGTAATGGTATCATTGCCTGGTTCAGACTCGCGAAAGAGGAACTGATCGGCTCCACCGAAACCGGCGAGGTTGTCGTCGCCGGCGCCGCCTTCGATCGTATCACCGGCATTGCCGCCGATGATGGTGTCATTGCCGCGGTCTCCGAACAGGCGGTCGGGCGCGTGATCCGCCAATTGCTGGTTGGCGACCGCCCGGATGAGGTCGTCACCGTTACCACCAAAGATCGTGTCGGCCGCAACGTCGCCGCCTCGCAGCGTGTCATTCCCGGCGTCTCCAAACACGACATCGCCCGTAGGGTCGTTCCAGGCGATGAAGTCATCGCCGGCACCGCCGAAGACTGTATCGGCTCCGGCCATGCCGCCGACGGTATCGTTGCCTTGACCACCGAAAACCAGGTCATTGCCGGCGCCTGTATTGATATCGTCGTCTCCCTGGCCGCCCCTGATAATGTCGTCGCCGTCGCCGCCTTCAAGTCTGTCGTTCCCGGCAAGGCCGCGGATGATGTCATTGCCGCCGAGCCCGGGAAGAAAATCGTCGCCCGGCGTTCCGACGACAACGTTGTCGTTGTCATCTGCGATGGCGATCAACTGACCCCGGATCTCGCCTCCTTCAAATTGGTTGGTATGGACGTTGAAATAGATCGGGATCTCCGTTCCCACCGGAGCTGAGCCCAATTCGTCGGCGAAGTCTGTGATTGGAACGCTGGCGGGGTCCGTCGTCTCCCATCGACCACTGACCATCCAGGAGCCGTCCGCATTCAGCGCGATGTTGAGATCATCCTCGTCCTGGGCCGGGTTGATCAGCCCGAAGACAACGGGCCCGTTTACTCCGCGCACCTGGTTGTGAAAATGCGTGGAGATGACATCATCGTCGGTCGACGGCGTCTGGGCGGGACCGCCCGTAATCGGGCCGTAATCGACGCCCTCGATCCGAAACGTATAGCTCGCGGCAATTTCCGTGCTGTCAAAGATGACGGTGCCGAGACCGCTTGCAGCCGAGTCGTTCGGGGGGACTTCCTGAGTGCCTTCGAGAACCACGCGGAATGCTGTGGACATGAGAGCCTCCTCTGCTTTTTGCGCAGCAGGTCGGCGGCCAGCGACGCCGGCCTGCACATGTGACAGATGTTGCACCCGGCTCGCGCCGGCATGGATCAGGCGCCGCGTCGCTCCGCTATCGCGGAATCGGCGCGTTGTCCTTCTCGCGGTATTTCGGCCGAGAACAAGGGATCGCTGGATCGCGCCAACTAAGGTCCGCCGCTTTAGGCCCTCGACCGGGCGCTATTGTGATCGTTTATTCCGATCGACACATTGTGATTGCAATGTTCGGTTGCCGACGCTGAACTTGGTTCTCGTGCCACCCAGCGTGCACATCTCGATGGAACCATTAGCAAGTAGCCCGCATGAGCCAACGGGTCGCGAGAATGCGCGCCCGATGACAGGCTCCGCGACATGCGGGGATCGGTACTACCTCAACCTGGATTATCGCTTTGCTCATCCGGGGCTACGTTTGCTTAGGCCCTAACCGCCAAGCAGCTCGAGCGTTCGACGATCGGCCACACCGCCATAGTATTTGGCGATCGCGGCAGGAAACGCGGGATCGGAAGACACCGCGGCGAACAAGGTCATCGACGAGCGAAACTTCAGATCGTCAGGGCTGCCGAGAATCTCCCGGATGGCCTTGCCTTCAACGGCGTTGACGAGAGCGGTGCATTCGAGAAGCCGAGGCCCCAGGATATCGTGCTTGAGATAGGCGATCGCCTCGTCGCGCGAGGCGATCGCATAGCGCTGCGCCATGTCGCTAAAGCCGAGACCGGCGAGCTGAGGGAAGATGAACCACATCCAGTGGCTTTGCTTGCGGCCACGGCTCAACTCGGCCACGACGCGCTGGTAAACCGGCGCTTGCGCATCCACAAAACGCTTCAGATCAAACGGATCATTCATGGCGGCGTTCCTGATTGGCCGACAAGGTCGGCAAGGCGATCGAGCAGCGGCCGCTGGCCTTCGATAATCTTCGCCCGTGCCGCCGCGAGGTCAAACCATTCCGCGCGATCGATCTCCGGGAATGTCTGCATCTTGCCGCTTCTCGGCGGCCATTCGATCTCAAACGTATTGCTCCGGATGGCGTGAACATCGAGATCGCCTTCGACGGCGAAGGCGATCACCCGCTTTCCAGCACGCTGGCGAATTTCGCCCAGCGGCTCGAGTGGCTGACCCGCAAGCACGACGCCGGTTTCTTCGGCGAATTCACGCCTCGCAACGGCGCTGGCATCCTCCTCTCCGTCCATCTCTCCCTTCGGGATCGACCATGCGCCCTCGTCCTTGCGTCGCCAGTAAGGTCCGCCCGGATGCACAAGGAGGACTTCCAGCCCCGTCCCGCTGCAACGGTACATCAGGATGCCCGCGCTGAGGGGTGATCGACGTGCCGCCTTCAATGATCCTTGCTCCAGCAACTAGCCCGCATGAGCAAAGCGATATGCGGGGATCGGTACAACCAAAACCCGGATGTCGCTTCGCTCATCCGGGCTACGCTTGCTAGAAGACGGTATGACACGTTGGACCGCAAGTCTCGTCACAGTGTTGCTGGTGGCCTCTCCTGCCGTTGCGGACGCGCAGGAGAACTGCGAAGCGATACCGCGCGGACCAGCACGCACAGATTGCTATCTCGCCATAAGTCAATTCTATCGTGCGCAATCTGATCTTGCCGCGGACAGAGCGCTCGCGCAATCAGACGCCGCGTGGTATCGGGCAATTACCGGAACAGACCCTCCGAAATACAAACCACGTCGGCGACGATAAAAGCTCAGCAAGTAGCCCGCATAAACCAACGGGTCGCGCGAATGCGCGCCCCGTTTGGCTCATGCGGCTATGCTTGCCGTTCGCTGTTCTTCGCCAAGCCGAACAGATACAAGCGATACGCATAAATCGTCGGTCGCGCTGCCAGGCGGCGGCGCGACCGCCCAACAACAAGAAAAAGGGTGGAATGTCATGCGTAGTAAGGTCGTCGCACTGGTTGCAGCAGCAGTCGGAATTGTAGCTTGTGGACCAGCTTGGGCGGGATGGCCGGACGACAAGCCGATCGAAGTTGTCATCGGCTTTGCTCCCGGTGGCGGCACCGACGTCATGGCGCGCAAGCTATTGCCGTTCGTCGAGCAGAGATTGGGCGGCAAGTCCAAATTTGTCGTGCTGAACAAGCCTGGCGCCGGTGGAGAGATCGCGTTTGCCGCGATTGCCCGCGCCGCGCCAGATGCGTACTCGATCGGCGTGGTCAACGTGCCCGGATATAATTTTATCCCGATGACGCGAAAGACCCAGTACAGCATGGATGAAATCCGCCTGGTCGCGCGCGTGGTCGACGATCCCAGCGTGATCGTGGTGCCTGCGGACAGCAAGCTTGCAAGTCTTGCCGACGTTCTGGCTGCGCTGCGCAGCAAGCCGGGTTCGGTGACATTCGGCCATAATGGCGCGGGCACGAATGGACATCTGGCGATCCGCATGCTGGCAAGCGCTGCCAAGGTCGAGCCCAACGAAATTTCCTATCGCGGAACGGCCGCGCAAAGGACCGATCTTCTGGGCGGCCATCTGCAGGTCGGAATGGTCAGCCTCAGCGAACTCCCCGAGCTGCACGGCACCAACAAGGGACAACTCCGCGCGATTGCGATCCTGTCGAAGCAGCGTTCTCCGTCCCTCCCCGACGTTCCAACAGCAGAGGAAGCAGGCATCGCACTCACGATGACCGCGGAACGCGGCTTCGCCGTGCCAAAGGCCGTTCCGGACGACGTCGTCAAAAAGCTGGAAGCTGCAATCGCGGATGGCTTGCGCGATCCGGAATACATCAAGAGCTCGCCCGGCGACGCCCCCGTTCTTGCTTTCATGCCCGGCGCAGAATGGCAAAAGCGTCTCGACGACATGAACCAGGCATTGCGGCCGTTCGCGGAAGAGATGAAGGCGCAGGAGCAGAAGTGAAACTGCTACGATGACGGTGCACTTAATCCACTGATCCCGCGCTCAATCGACGACGTCTCGACCGTATTAGTCACCGTAATTCCAGACATGAATTCCCACTCTGAGCCTTGACAGGGCTTATGGGCGATGTGGTGCTCAAGGGCGGCGTGGACGCAACGATTGAAATGCCAAGTCTAGTGTCGCTGTCGCTGTGCGGGCGCTATTCCGCCTTTTCCGAATCCGGCTGCGGATCGCCCTTGGTCAGCTTCGGCGAATCCACGTATGGCAACGTTGCCGTGCGTGTGGCCTCAAACCACGGCGCCCAGACAGCTCGCGCGGCCTCGACCCACAGCGCGAACGGATTCATCGCGCGCAGATATTGCTCGAACGCATCGAACGAGGGCACCGCCAGCATGTTGATGGAAATCTGCTCGCGATCGCCCTCTGCCGAACGACGGTGGACAATCTCGATCTCGAGGCCGGGCAGACGGGCGGTGGCGCGCATGGGCTCCGGGTCTCGTGGAGTCGATCGATCAGGCTCGGACAAGGGATTTCTCCATTTGGTGCCCTGATACACGTCGGCCCGGCTTCAGACTACGCCCGGCAGTTCACATCATCGACAAGATCCGAAGAGAAGATATGTAGCGAGAGCAAGAGTGGGAGGAATCGTTATGAGCACCACCGAGGTTGCCAAGCAGTTCACCGCCGCACTCAAAGCCGGCAAGTTCGACGAGGCGGAGCGCTTCTGGTCGGACGACGTCGTGAGCTACGAGGCCCAAGAGGGGCCCATGCGCGAGGTCCGCGGCCGCGCGGCGGTGCACGGCAAGGGCGAATGGTGGACCGCCAATCATGATGTGCATAGCTTCCAAGCCGAGGGGCCTTATGTGAACGGCGATCGCTTCGCCCTGCGCTTCAAGATCGACGTGACGCCCAAGGCGACCGGCCAGCGCACGCAGATGGACGAAATCGGCCTCTACACCGTCAAGGACGGCAAGATCGTCGAGGAGCGGTTCTTTTATTGATCGCTTCGAGAGGACGTCATGGTGCCCAGGGGCGGGATCGAACCACCGACACTGCGATTTTCAGTCGCATGCTCTACCAACTGAGCTACCTGGGCCTACTCGAAGGCCCAAAGGCCGCACCGAGCGGGCGGTTTATAGAGAGGTCGGACGCGCCTGTCCACCCGGCTTCGCCTTTGGCTTCGCTGGGCGCTGCCCGCCGTCGAACTCGTCCCCAAATATTTGGTGAG
Source organism: Bradyrhizobium sp. LMTR 3 (assembly GCF_001693485.1). Taxonomy (GTDB): domain Bacteria; phylum Pseudomonadota; class Alphaproteobacteria; order Rhizobiales; family Xanthobacteraceae; genus Bradyrhizobium. The sequence continues at coordinate 192,741 of NZ_MAXC01000004.1, read as the reverse complement.
ACACGGCTATTCGGCGTCTTCGGGGTCGGTGGGGCGGCCGGGGATGACATAGCGGCCGGAGAGCCAGCGGTTCAGATCGACGTCGCGGCAGCGTTTGGAACAGAATGGGAGTGTGGCTGGGTCGGCCGGCTTGCCGCAGACCGGGCAGGGCTTTGGCGGCGGCTTGGTCCCGCCGGGGTCCTTCCCGCCGGAATCCTTAGGGCCGCCGTCAACTGGCATTGAGCCAGCCGAAGCGGATCGGGAAGCCCTCCCCGCCGAGCAGCGTGACCGATTCGTAGAGCGGCAGCCCGACGACGTTGCTGTAGGAACCGACCATCTTGACCACGAAGGAGCCGGCGATGCCCTGCACGGCATAGCCGCCGGCTTTGCCGCGCCACTCACCGGAGCCGATATAGGCCTGGATGTCATCCTCGCTCAAACGCTTGAAGCGCACGCGGGTTTCGATCAGGCGCTGGCGGAACGCCTCCTTCGGCGTCACCAGGCAGATCGCGGTGTAGACGCGGTGATTGCGCCCCGAGAGCAGCCGCAGGCACTGCGCGGCCTCATCCACCAGATTGGCCTTCGGGAGAATGCGGCGGCCGACCGCGACCACGGTATCGGCGGCGAGGATGAAGGCGCCGCGCAGCTCGTCGTCGAGATGGACCGATTTCAGCGCCGCATCGGCCTTGGCCCGCGCCAGCCGATTGGCGCAGGCGCGCGGCAGCTCGCCCCGCTTCGGGGTCTCGTCGACATCGGCCGGGCGCAGCGCGTCGGGCTCGATGCCGGCCTGGTTGAGCAGGCTGAGCCGCCGCGGCGAACCGGAAGCAAGAACGAGTTTGGGACGGCCAAGCATGCTGGATGTGTCGGGGAGAAGGATTCGGGTGGATCGCGCGCGGAACCTATCGGAAGGCACTCCATTCCACAACCGGGGAACAAGTGATTGTTGAAGCTCCACTATCTCCGTCGCCCCTGCGAACGCAGGGGCCCATAACCACCAGGCGTTTGTCATGGGAATGACAGGCAGCGACTGGCACTGCCTCGAATCGCACGGCCGCGGCGCCGCGATGAGCGCAATTGCGCTCACGCTCGGGGTTCCTGCTTTCGCAGGAACGACGGTGAGAGCCTTACCCGCTCGGCGCGCCGGCCTTGGCAAACCTCCGGCGGATGCGCATCGATAGGCCGTCGCAGACGTCGCGATAGGCGGCGAGCTTTTGCTCGCGGTTGCCTTCGGCGTCGGTCGGGTCCGGCGTCGGCCAGTATTCGACATCGGCGGCATGCGTGCGCGTCAGCTCCAACGCCTTGTGGTGGGCTTCCGGCGACAGCGTGATGATGAGATCGAAATTGAGCCCTTCCCAATCCTCGAGCTCTTCGAACGTGATCGGCTTGTGGCCGGAAATATCCTGGCCGAGCTCGGCCATCACCGCGACAGCGAACGGATCGAGCTCGCCCTTCTTGACGCCGGCAGATTTCACATAGAGGCCTTGCGGAAACATCTGCTGCAGCAGGCTCGCCGCCATCGGCGAGCGCACGCTGTTCAGCCCGCATGCGAACAGCACGGCCTGCGGATTGCGCGCGCGGGGCGGCGCCTCCATGCGGTCAGGCTTCTCTCGTCCGGGACGAGACCTCGCTGCGCTTCGGCGTCATGCGTCCTGCCCCTTCCAGTGCAGCACGCAGATCAGCGTGAACAGGCGGCGGGCGGTTTCGAAATCGATGCGCACCTTGCCCTTCAGCCGCTCCTGCAGCGTGCGCGAGCCTTCGTCATGAATGCCCCGGCGGCCCATGTCGATGGCCTCGATCTTGTCGGGCGTGGCGGTGCGGATGGCCTGATAATAGCTGTCGCAGATCATGAAATAGTCCTTCACGATCCGCCGGAACGGCGTCAGCGACAGCAAATGCGCCACCACGGGCGTGCCGTCCTCCTGGCGGATGTCGAACATCAGCCGATTGCCTGTTATCGCGATGTGCAGCGTGTACGGCCCCGGCACCGTCTCTTCCGGCGCGAACAGGTTCTGCTCGATCAGATCGTAGATCGCAATCGCCCGCTCATGCTCGATATCGGGGCCGGAACGCCCGATCGATTCCTCGTCGAGCGTCACCGCGACGATGCGGTTGTGCTGGTCATCGTCTGGCGGCGGCTTGTTCATGGCAAATTGAGGCGCAATCCGACGGAGCGTGAATGGGCATCCAGACCCTCGGCCTTGCCCAAGGTCATCGCGGCAGGCCCCAGCGCGCGCAACTGGTCCGGCCCGCATTTGAGAATCGAGGTGCGCTTCATGAAGTCTAGCACGCCGAGCCCCGACGAAAACCGCGCCGAGCGCGCGGTCGGCAGCACGTGGTTGGAGCCGCCGACATAATCGCCGATCGCCTCCGGTGTGTGGGGGCCAAGGAAAATCGCGCCGGCGTTGCGGACCTTTGCCGCGAGCGCATCCGCATCCGCGGTCATGATTTCGAGATGCTCGGCCGCGATTGCGTTGGCAAGCTCGACCGCCTCGTCGAGCTCTTTCACCATGATGATGGCGCCGAAATCGTTCCACGAAGCCCGCGCGATCTCGGCGCGGGGCAGCGTCGCGAGTTGCGACTCCACCGCGCGCTCGACCTCGGTGGCCAGGTCTGCGCTGTCGGTGATCAGGATCGACTGCGCGCTGGCGTCATGCTCGGCCTGCGCCAGCAGATCGGCGGCGATCCAGCCGGCATTGGAGGTCGCGTCGGCGATGACGAGCACTTCCGAAGGACCCGCGATCATGTCGATGCCGACCTTGCCGAACACCTGCCGCTTGGCGGCGGCGACATAGGCGTTGCCGGGGCCGACGATCTTGGCCACCGGCGCAATCGTCGCCGTGCCAAAGGCCAGCGCCGCCACCGCCTGCGCGCCGCCGACGCGATAGATTTCGGAGACGCCGCCGAGATGGGCGGCCGCCAGCACCAGCGGATTGAGCTTGCCGTCCGGCGACGGCACCACCATAACCACGCGCGGCACGCCGGCGACCTTGGCCGGCACCGCGTTCATCAAGACCGAGGACGGATAGGCCGCTGTGCCGCCGGGCACGTAAAGGCCGACCGCATCGACCGCGCTCCAGCGCCAGCCGAGCTCGACGCCGAGCGCATCGGTGAAGCGCTCGTCCTTCGGCAACTGCCTCTGGTGGAACACCTCGATCCGGTCGCGGGCGAATTTCAGCGCGTCGATGGTCGCGGCATCGCAGGCCTTCACGGCGGCGTCGATCTCGGCCGCGGTCACGCGCAGGCCGGAGGCCGCAAGCTCGAGTCGGTCGAATTTCCTGGTCGCCTCGATCAGGGCGGCGTCGCCGCGCGCGGCCACGTCGTCGACGATGGCCCTCGTAGCGCGCTCGACATCGGCCGAAACTTCGCGCTTGGCGGCGAGGAATTGCTTGAATCGTGAACCGAAATCGGCGCTGCTGGTATCCAGGCGGACGGGCATGGCGGCTTTCTGAGAGACGTCGGAGGCCCCTGCTCAATGGCGCGGCGGCCAAGGGCCGTCAACCCTTGCTACCCCGGAAACCGACCCGTAGGGTGGGCTAAGCGAAGCGAGCCCACCCTAACGACCACCGGCGGCTGAGATGGTGGGCACGGCGCGAAGCGCGCCTTTGCTCACCCTAAGGCTGCGGAGTCACCCCTCCGGCCCCAGGGGCGCTATCGCGACGTCGCTGGTGCCGAGGTCGCCGGTGCCGAGGTCGGTCAGCTCGCATTCCAGGCACTCGAGGTCCAGCCGCAGCGCCTCGCCATGGCTGAACAGGAGAAGCGCGCTGCCGCCGGGGGCCTCGCCCGGGTGGAATTCGATCCCGACCAGTTCCAGCATCGCTTCGCGCCGCTGCAGATCGATGTTGCGCGATTTGCAGGCCAGCACCCGATCGAAGCGCAGCGCCGCGATCAAGCGGCGCGGTTCGGTTCCGCCTGACAGCGTCTGCTCCCAGTCGAGCCGGCTCATGCCGACCACCAGCCGCTTTTCGCCCTGCCGCCAGACGATATCGGAGGCCAAAACGCGGGCGTCCTGCACATGGGCCGATATGACCGCGAGATCGTCGGCGTCGAGCGCCATCAGTTTGAGCGGGTCCGCCGGCATAGGATCCTCGATAGCCCTTCGATCTTTTGTTTGAGCATGATCTTTTCGGAAAACCGGTTCCCACTTTTCCGGATCATGCTCTAATCACTAATGCGCTGGATCAACGCACCGCAGGCCGAAAGTTTTTCCTCCAGCCGCTCGAATCCACGGTCGAGGTGATAGATGCGATTGACCATGGTTTCGCCCTCGGCGGCAAGGCCTGCGATAACCAGCGAAACCGACGCCCGCAAGTCGGTCGCCATGACAGGCGCGCCGCGCAGTTTTGCGATGCCGTCGATGGTCGCGGTCTCGCCGTCCAGCGATATCCGCGCACCGAACCGCGCCAGCTCCTGCACATGCATGAAGCGATTCTCGAAGATGGTCTCGGTGATCTGCGAGGAACCGCCGGCGCAGGCCATCAGCGCCATCAATTGCGCCTGCAGGTCGGTCGGGAAACCCGGGAACGGCGCGGTCGACACCGTTACCGGCTTGATCCCAGCGCCATTCCTGGCAACGCGGATGCCATCATTGTTGACGGTGATGACGGCCCCGGCCTCGGTCAGCACGTCGAGTGCCGACTGTAGTAGTTCGGGGCGCGCGCCGGAAAGCTGCACATCGCCGCCGGTCATGGCGACCGCCATCGCATAGGTGCCGGCCTCGATCCGGTCAGGCAGCACAGTGTGGCGGGCGCCGTGCAGCTTCTCGACGCCCTCGACTGTGATGCGAGGCGTGCCCGCTCCGCTGATGCGCGCGCCCATCTTGTTCAGGCAGTCGGCGACATCAGTGATTTCAGGCTCGCACGCGGCATTGCTGATGACGGTCGTGCCCTTGGCGAGCGTTGCCGCCATCAGCGCGACATGGGTGCCGCTCACCGTCACCTTGGGAAAATCGATCGCAGCCCCGCGCAGGCCGCCGGGCGCCTTCGCCACCACATAGCCGCCGTCGATGGCAAGCTCGGCGCCGAGCTTCTCCAGCGCCATGATCAGGAGATCGACCGGCCGAGTGCCGATCGCGCAGCCGCCTGGCAGCGAGACTTTCGCTTCATGCATGCGCGCCAATAGCGGCGCGATCACCCAGAAGCTGGCGCGCATCCGCGACACCAGTTCGTAAGGCGCTGTCGTGTCGATGATGTTGGCGGCGGAGATGTGCAGGGTCTGGCCCTGATATTGGCCGTCGCCCGGCCGCTTGCCCACTGAGGTGATGTCGACGCCATGGTTGCCGAGGATGCGCTGCAGCTGCGCGACATCGGCAAGCCGCGGCACGTTGTCGAGGATCAGCGTTTCCTCGGTCAGCAGGGCTGCGATCATGAGCGGGAGGGCAGCGTTCTTCGCGCCCGAAATCGCGATGGTGCCGTTGAGCTTGCTGCCGCCGACAATACGAATGCGGTCCATGCCATGCCCTCTGCTGTGCACAATTTATGAGCGGGTGCGTCCACAGCAGAAGCAGCGACATTTGCGGCGATTTGATGGGGTACGCCGTCGTTCCGGGGCGCCCACGAAGTGAGCGAACCCGGAACCCATTCCTCCTCTAGCGCTTGCGCCCAATGGATTCCGGGCTCGCGCCAAGAGGCGCATCCCGGAATGACCAAGCTTCACGACCTGATAAACGCCAGCAAATCGGCGTTGATGGTGGCGGCCTCCGTGGTCGGCATGCCGTGCGGAAAGCCCTTGTAGGTCTTCAGCGTGCCGTTCTTCAGAAGCTTCGCCGATAGCGGCGCGGAGTCTTCGTAAGGAACGATCTGGTCGTCGTCGCCGTGCATCACCAGCACCGGCACATTGATCTTCTTGAGGTCCTCGGTGAAGTCGGTCTGCGAGAAGGCGACGATGCCGTCGTAATGCGCTTTCGCACCGCCCATCATGCCCTGGCGCCACCAATTCTCGATGACGGCTTCCGACGGCTTGGCGCCCGGCCGGTTGTAGCCGTAGAACGGACCGGCCGCGATGTCGCGATAGAAGTTCGTGCGGCTCGCCGCGAGCGCCGCCTGAAATCCGTCAAACACTTCCTTGGGCAGTCCGCCCGGATTGGCCGGCGTCTGCACCATCAGCGGCGGCACGGCGCTGAGGATCGCCGCCTTTGCCACCCGACTCTCGCCGTGGCGGGCGATGTAATGCACCACCTCGCCACCGCCGGTGGAATGGCCGACATGAACGGCGCCTTTGAGATCGAGATGCGCCGTCAGCGCCGCGAGGTCGTCAGCGTAATGATCCATGTCGTGGCCGTCGGCCACCTGGCTGGAGCGGCCGTGGCCGCGGCGGTCATGAGCGATGACCCGAAAGCCGTTGTTCAGGAAGAACAGCATCTGCGCATCCCAATCGTCCGCCGACAGCGGCCAGCCGTGGCTGAACACGATGGGCTGACCCTTGCCCCAATCCTTGTAGAAGATCTCGACGCCGTCTTTGGTGGTGATGGTGGGCATTATGAATTCTCCTCTGGTTACGCCATCATCCCCGAGCACGCGTCATTGCGTCGCCCGGAAGCTGACGTGGTTGATTGCGATGTGCGGACTTGCCTCGGTAGATACCAGAGGCCAGCCTATGTGGGCGTCGGCCGGTATCGCCGGAGCACGCCGATGATCACGACGACGAAGAATACCAGCACGATGCCCTGGACGATCGCGAACGGCGGCTCGGCCGGTGGCACGCTCGGCGCCAGCGCATGCAGCGCCGGCACTTTGAGGAAGGACTGGATCACCAGCACGAACACGTTGAGATAGAGCGAGACCAGCGCGGTCAGCGCGTAGATCCAGCGCCAGGCACCGTTAAGCTTCATGCCGTAAAGCGCAAAACAGGCGATCGCCAGCAGCACCAGCGAGAGAATGCCGATCATATGCGACGGCAACAGCTTCTCGGACAAAAGAGGCGGAATCGGAAATCCTGACGCGCTGGTCAAGATCGTGAACACCAGGAAGATCGCGGTCAGGCCCGGCATCCGCTTCGAGCCGAGCATCCCGAACATCACGATGAGGCCCGCCACGATGGCGATCAGGCTGATGATGACGTGCACGAGAACGAATGTTGCCAAACTCATACCTAAAATCATGACGCGCCCCCTTCGTTGGAAATCTTCTAAACGTTACGACGCGGCGCGAAGAATTTCCACACGCATCGCGTGCGGCCTTCGGCAAGGCAGGCATGTGCGCCAGTTCATCCGCATCGACAAAAGTTGTATGATGCACGAAATATTTGCGCTTCTGTCACAAATGACGGCAGCCACGCCGTATCATAGCGACGGTTTCGCGGCGTCGGCGAGATAACCATGCAGCGCGGCGACCACCTGTGCGCCCTCGCCGATCGCGCCGCCGACGCGTTTGACCGAGCCGGAGCGCACGTCGCCGACCGCGAACACACCGGGCACCGAGGTTTCCAGGGGCGGCACCGGGCGGCCGAGATTTTGTTCGGACTGCGCTCCCGTCACCACAAAGCCCGCGCGGTCGAGCGTGACGCCGCAGCCGTCCAGCCAATGGGTCGCCGGGTCGGCGCCGACGAACAAAAACAGGTTGCGGACATCGAAACTGTGCTGTTCGGGCGCCAGCCGGCTCTTCCAGCGCACGCGTTCAAGCGATCCATCGCCGCCGCCTTCGACCGCAATCACCTCGGCGTTGAAGACCAGCTCGATGTTGGACGCCGCCTCGATCCGCTCGATCAGATAGCGCGACATGCTGGCGCCCAGCCCGCCGCCGCGGATGATCATGTAGACCTTGCGCGCATGGCCGGACAGAAACACCGCGGCCTGGCCAGCGGAATTGCCGCCACCGACCAACACGACATCCTGGCCGACGCACAGCTTGGCCTCGATCGGCGAGGCCCAGTACCAGACGCCGCGGCCTTCGAACACATCGAGATTTTCGATTTCCGGCCGCCGGTAACGCGCCCCGCTCGCCACCACGATGGATTTGGCGCGCAGCGACTGCCCGCATTCGGTGGCCAGCGCGAACACGCCGTCGCGCTGCGAGCAATCCAGCGACCGGATCGAAACCGGTATCAGCATCTCGGCGCCGAATTTTTGCGCCTGATTGTAGGCACGGCCGGCGAGCGCCTGCCCCGAAATGCCGGTCGGAAAACCCAGATAGTTTTCGATGCGCGCGCTGGCGCCGGCCTGGCCGCCGAACGCCCGCGCGTCGAATACCGCCACCGACAATCCTTCGGAGGCGGCATAGACCGCCGTGGCGAGACCGGCAGGACCGCCGCCGACCACCGCCACATCATAGAGTCTCTCATGCGCCTGGTTGGTGATCATGCCGACCGCCAGCGCCAGCGACGTCTCCGACGGATTTCGCAGCACGGTACCGTCGGGGCACACCACCAGCGGCAGATCGGCCCGCGAGGCCGAATAGCGCGCGACGAGATCGGCCGCGTCCTTGTCGCTTGCGGGATCGAGCACGTGGTGCGGCTGGCCGTTGCGCGCCAGAAAATTCTGCAACCGCGCCGTGTCGCCGAGGGAGGACGGGCCGATCAGCACCGGACCACCGACGCCGCCCTGGATCAGGCTGACCCGGCGCAGGATTAGCGCGCGCATGATGCGCTCGCCGAGCTCGGCTTCCGCGACCAGAAGCGCACGCAATTGGTCCGGCGGGATCAGCAGTGTTTCGACGTCACCCTCGGCGTGGCCGTCGACCAGCGCGACGCGCCCGGAGAGTTGTCCGATCTCGGCCAGAAACTGTCCCGGGCCCTGGTCGATGACGGGCGTGATATGGCCGAGGCCGTCGCGCTGGGTGATCGCGACCGTGCCCGACAGCACCACGAACATGCCGGGACCGACCTTGCCGGTCTCAAACAGGATTTCGCCGTCCTTGTAGGTCCGAAGCTCCCCGAACCGGCGCATGCGCGCGATTTCGTGATGGGTGAGCGCCGGGAATGTCTGTTCGTAACGCGGAAACGCGGTGGAAGTCGCGCCGGTCGCCGGACCAGCCGTGATGTCTGCACTCATGATCGCCACCCAAAGAAACAACAACTGCAAAAGAATTGTCAGGCCGCCCGGCGAGCGATCGGGGATTCCCTCTACGCTACTGGCCCGGCTTTTCTCCGCTGGCGTCATCTAGGGACGCATTGGGGCTTTCGGAAGATGCGCCGGGATCGCTGCGCCCACGCGCCTGCGACTTCCGCCGCTTCAGATTTTCGCGCAGCGCCAGCTTCAGCCGGTCGCGTCGTGAATCCTTCACATCCGCGCCGGTCTTTCCTGCGCTCTTGTCTTCATCACCCTTCATCGTCAGTCCGCCGAACATGCCTTGTTCAAAACAGCGCCAAGGACGCCGCCATTCGAAGCCGCTTTCGATCAGCCATGCCGCAATCGCGCCCGGCCTGCCACGATCCCGAACCCCGCGACAAGTAGCGGAAGCCAGGATTCGGCCGCTCAAGGCAAGGTCGGGAACCGGTGCGAGGCCCGAAGTAGCCCAATTGCTCCTGGTCCTGATCGTCGGGACGATTTTTACCCCATTTTGGTGCTTTCTCAGCCTGTCCGCGCGCTTGCACCAGAACGGCCCTTGTGGCAAGAACCGGCCGCCTGTAGGGGCCTTTAGGGCCGATTCCTTGAACACCGGGCATGCTGCCGTAGCTCAGTGGTAGAGCACTCCATTGGTAATGGAGAGGTCGACAGTTCAATCCTGTCTGGCAGCACCAGCTCTTCCCTGAAAGATCAGCCACAAGGCTTCCGCGCGTCGGGTTGCGAGCGGTCATTCGCTTCCTCGAACATTGCCGATTTCTTGCTCGCCGTCGCGGCCGTCTGTAGGAGGTTATTAAAACCGATCATACACCGTGGAGTTTGTCGGCCGATGCAAAATGCGGGTGCGACCTCACGGCTTCATGCGGGACGATCCGATCGGTTGCACAACGTATGATGTCGTAGCATTCACAGGTAGCCTCCTCGAGCCGCGGCCTGTCAATTTCGACCAAGCCCCGCCGAGCGGATCTGATGGCGCCTAAGGCGCGGAGTTTGGCAATCACCTGCGTCACGGTCGTTCGTCGCACCCCGAGCAACTGCGAAAGCGTGCCCTGCGTTAATGCCAGGATGTTGTTGCCCTCGGTTCGATCGTGCAGATGAAGCAGCCACCGGGCCATGCGGGCCTCGACCGAGTGCAGTCCGTTGCAGGCTGAGACGTGCTGGAACTGCATGAGTATCGACCTCGTGTGCGCCTCGACCACCTGTCTGATGGCGCCGCTCTCCATGTAGGCTGCATGAAACCGCGACACGGAGATTTGCGAGGCGGTGCCGGCCACCCGCACGACCGCGGTCACGGAGGACAAGAAAGAGGGTCCCAGCACCGATAATGCCCCGATCGCTCCCTCGCGCCCGATTACCGCGGTTGCGATCGTTTCTCCGTTCGGAAGGCCGAGCATGAAGGAGATGGCCCCGCTATGGGGAAAGTAAACATGGTGGCGTCGATCTCCCGCTCGTATCACCACGGCGTCCTGTTCGAGCGACACCTTCTGGAGATGAGGGGCGAGCAACGCGAGGTCTGCCGGCGGCAACGCCATGAGAAGGCGATTACCGGCGCTCGCCGGACGGCCCATCACGAGAGACTTCGTCCCTCAGAAGAACACGCAGATCTCCTGGGAAGTCTTTGGCAGGAATGTCTTCTGCGCTGTGCCGCCACCAACTCCACTTTCATCGTGCATCGTGCCGGCTTTGAGCAGCCATCTTGGATACGATACTTGCTGAGTACCCTACCGCGCCACGCCGGTAAAGGTACGGCGAACCTTTGATGCGGCGTCGCAGGCGATCGGGGAACCGCTTCGACACCAGCCTTCAGGACCGCTGATCGAGTTCCGCTAAGGTCAGCCACCGGTTCATTGTGCTGGCGGCCCCGCCGATACGGGAACTGTCCGTATGGGCAATCTAACGCAACCTCATCCCGGCCCCAGTGCGACATTGCGGAACGCCCTGACCAGCGATCCTTCCAGCTTGCCCTCCATGCCGCACAGGATCTGGTAGGCGGCGGGCCGGGCCATGGGCGGCCGGTACGACCTCGACTCGATGAGCGCGGCGAAGATGTCCGAGATCGTCAGCAACCGGACCAGATCGGAAATCTGCGAGGCCTTCAGTCCATCTGGATAGCCGGAGCCGTCAAGATATTCGTGATGGTGCCTCACGCCGTCCAGAATCTCCGGGCTGATGCCGGACACGCCCTTCAACAGTTCATATCCGATCGCGGGATGGCGCTTGATGATCTCCTCCTCGTCAGGGTCCAAGCGCCCGGGCTTGTCCAGAATCGACAGCGGGATGCGCGCCTTGCCGATGTCGTGAAGGGTCGCCGCCATTCCGAGCCGCGATACGTCTGTGCCGGAAAACCCGATATCGAGCGCGAAGCCGACCGCGACGCCGGTGACGAGCAGGCAATGCTGAAACGTGCCCTCGTGATAGCGGCGCACCTCGTCAAGCCATGCCGAAAGGCCATCCTGCCCGACGCGCTGGATGATCTTCGACGTCGCACGCTTCGCATCGGCAACTTTCACCGGCCTGCCAAGGCGCACATTCGAAAACATCGAGGCGAAGGCGGCCACGCCCTCGTCCATCTCCGATGCCGGAACCGCAGCTTTGTCCTCCGCGGCCGCTTCCACCGCTTCGATCTGCGCAACCTTGGGAATTGCTTCCTTGGCGCGTGAAAGGACCGCGGTCGCGCCGAGCGCATAGGCCTGCGCTACCATCGAGCGCGAGAGATTGTGAACGACGAACAGTTTTTCGGGAATGCCGGCGAGGTCCTGCAATATGAGCCTGAGCCGATCGACGCGCGGCATCTGCCGCAGGTCGACGTCGACCATCAGCACGCCATGCGACCTGAGCCGGGTGCCGTCGCCGCCCAGCAACCAGGGCACCACGGCGTGTTGCGGCTCGAACATCGCGCGAACTGCAGGCAACTTCGTCGGTTCGTCTGTGACATAGTAGACGAGCATGTCGAGAAAAGTCCGTACGCGCCAATATTGAAGAAACCGTCTCTCAATCTTGGAGAACTGAAAACAAATTGAACGATCGATGGTTCGAAAGGCCGAGCCCTCACTCGGCGCCATCGGCATCAGGCGCTCCAACGCACCTCATTCTGGGACATCAGGGCTACCTTGCCGTTAAGTATCCACCTCGTATAACTACGTACCTCAAACGAGGTACGCACGCCGTTCGTCCGCAGACCGTCAGATCGAGGGCATCGTCCGTGAATGATCTCCTGTCGTCGCGAAGGGAACGGCGGACCGAGAGATTGATGCTGTGCGCTTTGGTCGCGATGGGCAGCCTGTTTGCCGGGCCAGCGTTGGCGCAGGCCGATCTCGCCGGGGCAACGGCCAAACTCACGCTGCAGGTTGCGACCGCCATGCTCGGCGAGCGCTGCCGCCGCGTCGAGGCGCCGAACCCCGCATCGTTCGCATCGGTAGCCCTGCACCGGACTTTCCACGACGATTTCGATACCCATCCGCTGCTGGATGAAAGATGGGCGCCCTACTACGCCGGCGGCGCTGCCTGGCCGGAAGCGCGTTACTGGGGTGGCGAGGGCTCCGACTTCAGGCGCAAGACCAGCTACAATGGCGAACAGCAGATCTATGTCGATCCGCGTTATGGCGGGCGCGAAACAACGCCGCTCGGCCTCGATCCGTTCAAGGTCAAGGACGGCGTTCTCTCGATCGTCGCCAGCCGGACCCCGCCAGCGCTGAAGACCGTGCTGTTCAACAATGAATATATCTCGGGCATCCTGACGACCCAGAGCCGGTTTGCCCAGAAGTACGGATATTTCGAAATCCGCGCCAAGATACCGGTCGGCACCGGCGTGTGGCCGGCATTCTGGATGCTCGCCGATGACGGCGGCTGGCCGCCGGAAGTCGACATCATGGAAGGCCGCGGGCAACGGCCGGGCGACATCGTGATGACGACGCATTGGCGGATACCGGAGACGCAGCGCGTGGAACGCTGCGGGTTTGACTTCATTGTGCCGGACGCCCCGACCGCGTTCCACGACTATGGCGTGCTGTGGCAGCCGGATCGCATAACCTATTTCATAGACCGACAGCCGGTCTCCGAGATCAAGGTCCCGGTCGGCTTCCACGAACCCATGTACATGATCGTGAACCTGGCTATGGGCTCGAAGACTCTCGAGGGCGTGGGATTCGTCGATGGCGAATCTCCCAATATTGTCGCATTCGAGATCGACAGCATATCCGCCTACCAAATCGACGAACGCTGACCGGAGACGATGATGTTCGGAAAATTCTCGCGCCGGCATTTTGCAAAGCTTGCGGGCTTGTCCGCGCTGGGCATTGCTGCCGCGCCAGCCGATGCCGCCGCGCAACCGGCATCCGACCGGCCCGCGCCGGCGAGCTTTCCGAAAGACTTCGTCTGGGGCACCGCGACGTCGGCCTATCAGATCGAGGGCGCCGTGAACGAAGACGGCCGCGGCCGTTCGATCTGGGATACGTTCTCGCACACATCAGGCAAGATCGAGGACGGCACCAGCGGCGACCGCGCCAACGAACACTATCATCGCTACAAGGAAGACATCGGCCTGATCAGGGAATTGGGCGCGAGGGCCTACCGGTTTTCGATCGCCTGGCCGCGCGTTTTTCCGGAAGGAACGGGCAAGCCGAACCCCAAGGGCCTCGACTTCTACGACCGGCTCGTCGACGAACTCCTCAAGAACGGCATCGAGCCGTACGGGACGCTTTATCACTGGGACCTGCCGCAGGCGCTCGAGGACAAGGTCGGCGGCTGGCGATCCAGCGAAACGTCAAAAGCGTTCAGCGATTATGCCGGCCATGTGGCAGCGCGGATCACGGATCGCGTCCGGTCGATCTTCACGATCAACGAAGCCGGAAGGTTCGTGAATTTCGGCTATGGATGGGGCATCGATGCCCCCGGGCTCAAACTGCCCGATGCGGAGGTCAACCAGGTCCGCCACCATGTGGCGCTGGCGCATGGCCTCGCCGTGCAGGCGATCCGCGCCCATGGACGCAAGGGCACCAAAGTGGGACCGGCCGAAAACATCGCGGCCTGCGTGCCGGCGTTCGACACGCCGGAAAACGTTCGCGCAGCCGAGATAGCGACGCGCGAATTGAACTCGGGCTTTCTCGGCGTCATCCTGGAAGGCAAATATACCGACGGCTTTCTGCAGTTCGCCGGCAAGAACGCGCCGAAATTCACCGATCAGGAATTGAAGATCATTTCGCAGCCGAACGATTTCGTCGGCCTCAACATCTACGCGCCGCAGTTCTACATCGCCGCTTCCGACAAAGCGCCGGGCTGGAGCGTGCTGCCGTTTCCCGCTTCCTTCCCGCACATGAATTCCGAATGGCTGCGTGTGGGGCCGGAAACGATCTACTGGGCGCCGCGGCTGGCGGCAAAGGTCTGGAACATCGAGACGATCTATATCAGCGAGAACGGCACCTCGTCGGAAGACAAGCTTCGCGCCGACGGTCAGGTCTACGACCTCGATCGCATCATGTATCTGCGCAATTACTTGCGGCAATTGCAGCGCGCGACGTCGGAGGGCGTGCCGGTCCGCGGCTACTTCCTCTGGAGCCTGATGGATAATTTCGAATGGATCTATGGCTACGAGAAGCGCTTCGGGCTCTACCACGTCGACTTCGAGACGCAGCGCCGGACGCCGAAACTGAGCGTTGCCTTCTATCGCGACGTGGTAGCGCGAAACGCGATCGGCGTCTGAACGCCGGTAGCCGGCCTCAATACCTCGCGGCCTGCCGGATTGACGCCGGGGTCTCGGTGACCAAGCGCTGCTTGCCGCCGATTGCCACAGTCGCGGCGGGTTCATGCGCCAGCTTGCGCGTTGAATCGTGACTGACGAATACGCCTGCAGCCGTGACCATCAGCACGACATAAAAGGCGAACATGCCGCCAACCCATTTCCAATAAATCTGGCGGGCCTGGGGGGTAAGGCTTTCAAGCAATCGGCGCATTGGTTACCTCCTATCAGGAAACCTAATAGGCTGCGTATAGTCCCCAGGCCTGATCTGGTGTGTGACGCACTTCACAGATGTCGATTTGTAATGGAGAACCCGTGACCGGAGCCGAACTGAAGAAACTTCGCCAGCATCTCGGTGAGGCCATCGGCCAGCCACTGTCGGTGGCCGATATGGCCAAGCTCTGCGGGTTGCCGGGCTCCGACGGAGCCGACACGATCCGTAAATGGGAGGTCACCGGTCCGACCGGGCCGGTGGCGGAGCTGTTGCGCATCCTGGCGATGGCCAGCGACCACTACCCGATCCTCGATATGTTCAACGTGTTCGACCGCCACGACGTGCCAGCGAAAGATCGCCCGGCGCGGCGGCAAGCCTTCCGCGAGCAGATGCGCAGCGACGTGCGCCGCCGCATTGGTTAAGGAAAACTTGCCTGAGACTTGCGGAGCTAGCGAAAATTAAGCCTTTCGTTACCTTTGATTAGGCCTTCATTAAGTACAAAAAACGTTTGTCCGCCAATGGGTTGGGTTACAGCCCGCTGTCACCCGGGAGTGACAGCATTTTAGATAAAAGCTGTCTATCTGCGTGGCCATGGATGACGCCGGCACGCGGTGTCGCCGAACGGTTTTCGGAGACAGCAAAAATGAAGAAGATTCTCGCCGCCCTCGTGGCCTTTGCAGCCCTCACCGCCGCCGCGCCCGCCCTCGGCGCCGACCTCGGCGCACGCTATTACAAGCAGCCCGTTTACACGCCGGCGATGGTCGCCGCTCAATGGACCGGCTTCTATATCGGCGGCCATCTCGGCGGCGCCTTCAGTGGCAGCCACGACTTCAACGGCGCGGTGCTGAGCGACTCCAGCGCCCGACTGCTCGGCGGCGTTCAGGCCGGCCTCGATTGGCAGTTTGCGCCGAACTGGGTGCTCGGCACCGAGGGCCAGTATTCCTGGCTCGGCAAGAATAACCTCAACGCCACCTTCCCCGGCGCCTACGTCTACACCAATGATCAGCGCGGCCTCGGCTCGGTCACTGCCCGCATCGGCTACACCTGGGGTGCGGGCCTCCTCTACGTCAAAGGCGGCTACGCCTATTCCGACAACCGCGAGAGGCTGACGCTCGCCGGCGCGCCGATCCCCTTCCTGCTCGACGGCAACCACAGCCACGGCTACACCGTCGGCGCCGGCCTCGAATACATGTTCGCCACGAACTGGTCGGTCAAAGGCGAATACATGTATTACGACTTCGGCAGCAGCCGCTTTGTTTCCCCTGCGGCGCTGGCGCCGTTCGGAAGCTTCCATAACGACGACCACACGCTGAAGCTCGGCGTCAATTATCGCTTCAACTTCGCAAGCCCCGTCGCGGCACGCTACTGAGCGCTTTCAACTGAGAATTGCAGAAGGCCGGCTTTCACGCCGGCCTTTTTTGTTTTTGTGCGTTTTGTTCATTCGCCTGCGTTTTCCGGAATACGGAAAAATCCAGTGGCAAACGTCTGCCGCTAAAATTATGGCGAAAAAAGCTCCGGTTTTCCAAACTTGTTAACCGGGTATCGCGATACTGCCGCCCGAAACATCCCAAGGTAGCGTGGACGGGGCAGCGGGCAGATGGCGTTACGATCCAAATTGCAAGTCAAAGGTTTCCGCTTCGGCGTCAGGGGCAGTCTGTTTGCCGCCTTCGCCGTCATCGCCGGCATGGCGATCATCATCTCTGCCGGTGCCGGACTGATGCTCGGGCGGCTTGGCGGGACCATGGTGGACTTGAGCGGACGGGATATTCCCCGCCTCGCCGCCAGCCTGCAACTCTCGGCGCAGAGCGCGAGCCTCGCCAGCCAGGGGCCGGCGCTGCTGGCTGCGCGCAGCGAGCAGGCGCTGAACGATCGCACCATGAAAATGAAGGAGACCCAGGCGGTCGCGCTGCAGAAGCTCGGCGTGATCGTCGAACTCGGCGCCGACAAGGCGGTCGTTGCCGCGCTCAACGAGAACATGAAGAACATCGATGAGGTGATCAAGAGCCTCGGCGCGGCCGCGCGCGAGCGGCTCGAACTGGCCGCCCAGCACGAAAGACTGTACGAAGCGGTTCGAAAGGCTCAACGGCGCTTCATTGCCGCCGCAGGCCCTGCGGCGATCGACGCCCAGACCGAACTCTACAGCATCTACGCCGCTCCTAACTTCTCGCAGGCCGACGCCATCAAGGCCCACAGGACGGCCGACCAGCTCGCCGACATCGCCGCGAGCGGCAATCTGATGGCGTTCGACATGATCGCCGCGTTGTCGGCCACCAGCGGCGATACGTTGGAGGCCATCGGGAAGGAATTCCGCACCGCGCAGGCGCGCGTGAGGTCGAATGTCGAGAAGCTGCCCACGACCACGGCGATGAATGTCGTCCGCAAAGCGACCCTGGACCTGCTGGCACTTGCCGACGGCAAGACCGGCGTCTTCAAGGTCCGCCAGCAGGAGCTCGACGCGGACGATTTCGGCCAGACCATTCTGGAGGAAACCCGCAAGCTCAATGTCGGCCTCGGCATCAGCGTGCAGCAATTGGTCGATGGCGTGCAGAAGGAAACCGACGCTGCGGCTTGGCAGGCGCGTCAGGAGATTTCGTTCGGGACCATGATCATGCTCGCGCTCGGCGTGGCGACGCTGGTCGGTTCGATCCTGTTCGTCTGGCTCTATGTCGGCCGCAACATCCTGCGGCGGATCAGCAACCTGCAGCACTCGATGCAATTGCTGTCCAGCGGCGACCTCGAAACTGAGGTCTATCAGACCCACCACCAGGACGAGATCGGCGTCATGGCGGATTCGCTGCAGGTGTTCCGCGAGAGCATGATCCAGAGCCGCGCGCTCTCCGCCGAGCAGGACAAGGACCGCATCGCCAAGTCGGAGCGCGCCTCCCGCATGGAAGCCCGCATCGTCGAGTTCGAAAGCACCGTTCGCACCGCGCTCGACAGCCTGCAGACCGCGGCGGGCTCGATGCAATCGACCGCGCAAAGCATGTCGGCGACCGCCGACCAGTCCAGCGCGCTGGTGACCGCAGTTGCGACCGCCGCCGAGCAGACCTCGGCCAATGTGCAGACCGTATCGTCGGGCACCGAGGAATTGTCCTCCTCGATCGAGGAGATCGGCCGCCAGGTCATCACCTCGGCGGAGATCGCCCGCAAGGCGGTCGACGACGCCGGTGCGACCGACGCCACCATGCAGGGGCTCGCGGACAACGCGGCGCGGATCAGCGTGGTCGTCGACCTGATCCAGACCATCGCCTCGCAGACCAACCTTTTGGCGCTGAACGCCACCATCGAAGCGGCACGCGCCGGCGATGCCGGCCGCGGCTTTGCCGTGGTCGCCTCCGAGGTAAAGAGCCTCGCCAACCAGACAGCGAAGGCCACCGACGAGATCCGCCAGCAGATCGTCAGCATGCAGACGGTGACGGAGACCGCGGTCTCCGCGATCCGCAACATCAGCAACACGATCAGCGAGATCAACGAGGTGACCACCGCGATCGCGGCGGCGGTCGAGGAGCAGGGTGCGGCGACGCGCGAGATCGCGCGCAACATCCAGCATGCCGCCGGCGGCACCAGCGAAGTCTCCAGCAACATCGTCGGCGTCTCCACCGCCTCGGCGCAGGCCGGAACCGCCGCCGGCCAGGTGCTGACCGCCTCCGGCGCGCTGCGCCGCGAGGCCGATGTGCTGCGCGAGGAGATCGACGCGTTCCTGTCGAATATCAGGGCCGCATAGCCAAATGTGCCGGGCGGCGGCCCGCGGCCGCGAGCCTGGCCGACAAAAAATGCGAAAACAACCCCATGCAAAGTAGCCGGCACACTGCGCACCATCCCGGAATGACAGCCAGCCCGTTTTTCGGCTAGCGCGGCGCCGCCTCTACCGCTAAGCCGGTAGCATGCATTCGAAAACCGACACGGTGCAGTCCTCGGCCGAGGCACTGCGGTACCCCTTCGAAAGCCACCCGGGCCACGATCAGGTCGTCGAGGTGGTACCCGGCGTGCTCTGGGTCCGCCTCAAGCTGCCGTTCCGGCTCAACCACGTGAACATCTACCTGCTCGCCGATGGCGATGGCTGGGCGATGGTCGATTCCGGCTTCGGCAACGAGGAATCCATCGCCGCCTGGACCACCCTGTTCGAGGGCCCGCTGCGGCATGTGAAGGTCACGCGGCTGATCGTCACCCATTCGCATCCCGATCACGTCGGTCTCGCCGGGTGGATCGTCGAGCGCTTCGACTGCCCGCTGCAGATGTCGCAGGTCGAATATTTGCAATCGGTCTATCACCAGAATCGCGGCACCGAGGAGCGGCGCAACGCGCAGCGGTTGTTCTTCCGTCGCCACGGCATGGACGAGAGCCTGACCGACAAATTGCTCGGCCGCGGGCAGGACTATTTGAAGCGGGTTTCGGTGCTGCCGCCGTCCTATCGGCGCATCTCGCATGGCAACGAGGTCGTGATCGGCACCCGCCGCTTCAAGGTGATCACCGGCGGCGGACACGCGCTCGACCAGGTGATGCTGTACTGCGCCGCCGACAAATTATTCCTGTCCGCCGACCAGGTGCTGAGCAAGATTTCGCCCAATGTCAGCGTCTGGGCGGTCGAGCCCGACCAGAACTCGCTCGGCGAATATCTGGCTTCGCTGGCGAGCCTCACCACCACGCTGCCGTACGACGTGATGGTGCTGCCCGGCCACGGCGTGCCGTTCTACGGGCTGAAGACCCGCATCAAGCAGCTCGCCGACCATCACGAGGATCGCTGCCGGCTGATCGCGGAAGCCTGCCGCGAGGTGCCGCAGACCTCGAAGGAGCTGGTGCCGGTCGTGTTCCACAAGCACGTGCTGGACGAACACCAGATGGGCTTCGCCGCCGGCGAACTGGTCGCCCACGTCAACTACATGCTGGTCGAGGGACGGCTGACCTGCGAGGCCAGCGACGGCGTGCTGCGGTTCCGCACGACCTGAAACGCAGCCACCAAAGCCACGCCGGACGGTGCAGCCATGCGGACCGCTACTCGCCTAGCGCGTTGATCCGGATCAACATTTGCTCCGGCTAAGTAGCATTCCGGAGGCGCGCCGAAATGTGGGAATTCGCATGGACATCAAAGCTGGAAAGGCTCTAAAAAGGCCCCACGCCAATACGGCCGGTTCCGTTCCAGGTCTTGTGATGGATTACAGCAAATTCTTCCACGCCGCCCTCAATCGCCTGCATGACGAGCGGCGCTACCGCGTTTTCGCCGACCTCGAGCGGATCGCGGGCCGTTTCCCACATGCGGTCTGGCACTCGCCGAAGGGCAAGCGCGATGTCGTGATCTGGTGCTCCAACGACTATCTCGGCATGGGCCAGCACCCCAAAGTGGTCGGCGCCATGGTCGAAACCGCGACCCGCGTCGGCACCGGCGCCGGCGGCACCCGCAACATCGCCGGCACCCATCATCCGCTGGTGCAGCTCGAGCAGGAACTGGCCGACCTGCATGGCAAGCAGGCCTCGCTGCTGTTCACCTCGGGCTATGTGTCGAACCAGACCGGCATTTCGACGATCGCAAAGCTCATTCCGAACTGCCTCATCCTATCCGACGCGCTGAACCACAATTCGATGATCGAGGGCGTCCGCCAGGCCGGCTGCGAGCGCCAGATCTTCCGCCATAACGACCTCGCCCATCTCGAGGAACTTTTGATCGCTGCAGGCCCCGACCGGCCCAAGCTGATCGCCTGCGAGAGCCTCTATTCGATGGACGGCGACGTCGCGCCGCTGTCGAAAATCTGCGATCTCGCCGAGAAATACGGCGCCATGACCTATGTCGACGAGGTCCATGCGGTCGGGATGTACGGCCCGCGCGGCGGCGGCATCGCCGAGCGCGACGGCGTCATGCACCGCATCGACGTGCTCGAAGGCACGCTCGCCAAGGCGTTCGGTTGCCTCGGCGGCTATATCGCCGGCAATGCCGAGATCATCGACGCGGTCCGCTCCTACGCGCCGGGCTTCATCTTCACCACCGCGCTGCCGCCGGCGATCTGCTCGGCCGCAACGGCTGCGATCCGGCATCTGAAGACCTCGAACTGGGAACGCGAGCGCCACCAGGACCGCGCCGCCCGCGTCAAGGCGATCCTCACCGCCGCAGGGCTGCCCGTGATGTCGAGCGACACCCACATCGTGCCGCTGTTCGTCGGCGATCCCGAGAAGTGCAAGCAGGCTTCCGACATCCTCCTGGAAGAGCACGGCATCTACATCCAGCCGATCAACTATCCGACGGTCGCCAAGGGCACCGAGCGGCTGCGGATCACGCCCTCGCCCTACCACGATGACGGGCTGATCGATCGGCTCGCCGAAGCGCTGCTGCAGGTCTGGGAACGCCTCGGCTTGCCCGTGAGGCAGAAATCGCTGGCGGCCGAGTAACCCTACCCCTCTGAATTCAAGCAGATTGGGCCGGTGGCGCGGTGCGCCGCCGGCTTAATGCGTTTATAGTCCGGCTTCCGGTTCCCTGGCCTGGAAGGGAGAGAAGCAGCGATGCTGCACGACTGGGGCGTAATCGCCACCGCGTTCGCCTATATCGGACTGCTGTTCGTCGTCGCGAGCTACGGCGACCGCCTGTCGCCGAGCCAGCGCGGCCGCGCCAGCATGCTGATCTATCCGCTGTCGCTCGCGATCTACTGCACGTCCTGGACCTTTTTCGGCTCGGTCGGCTTCGCCACCCGCACCAGCGTCGACTTCCTTGCGATCTATGTCGGGCCGATCCTGATGATCGGGCTTTGCACGCCGCTGCTGCGGCGCGTGATCCAGCTCGCCAAGTCGCAGAACATCACCTCGATCGCCGACTTCATCGCGGCGCGCTACGGCAAGAGCCAGGCGGTCGCCGCCACCGTGGCCGTTATCGCGATCGTGGGTTCGGTGCCCTACATCGCCCTGCAGCTCAAGGCGGTGGCATCGTCGCTGGAGACGATCCTGACCGAGGACAAGCTGTTCTCATCGATGCCGCTGATCGGCGACATCGCGCTGGTCGTTACGCTCGCGATGGCGGCATTTGCGGTGCTGTTCGGCACTCGCCAGACCGACGCCACCGAGCACCAGCACGGCCTGATGCTGGCAATCGCCACCGAGTCCATCGTCAAGCTGGTGGCCTTTATGGCCGCCGGCGCTTTCGTCACCTTCTGGATGTTCACGCCCGTCGAACTGATCGAGCGCGCGATGAAGACACCGGAGGCAGTGCGCGCCATCAGCTACGTGCCGTCGATCGGCAATTTCCTGACCATGACGCTGTTGTCGTTTTGCGCGATCATGCTGCTGCCGCGACAGTTCCACGTCAGCGTGGTCGAGAATTCCAGTCTCGAGGAGGTCAATCGCGCCCGCTGGCTGTTTCCGCTCTATCTGATCGCCATCAACCTGTTCGTGATTCCAATCGCGATCGCCGGTCTCGTCACCTTCCCGTTCGGCGCCGTCGACAGCGACATGTATGTGCTGGCGCTGCCGATCGAGGCAAATTCCGCGCTGCTCAGCATTGCCGTGTTCGTCGGCGGCCTGTCGGCCGCGACCGCGATGGTGATCGTCGAATGCGTCGCGCTCTCCATCATGGTCTCCAACGACATCGTGCTGCCGATGGTGCTGAAGGGAAGTCCCGGGGCGCGCTACGGCAGCAAGGATTTCGGCGACTTCCTGCTCAAGATTAGGCGCTTGGCGATCTTCGCCATCATGGTGATGGCGTATTTCTACTACCGCGCGCTCGGCAACACCCAATTGGCGGCGATCGGCCTGCTGTCGTTCGCGGCGCTGGCGCAACTCGCGCCGGCGTTCTTCGGCGGCCTGCTGTGGCGCCAGGGGACCGCACGCGGGGCGATGGGCGGCATGCTGGTCGGCGTCGCGGTGTGGCTCTACACGCTGTTCCTGCCGAGTTTCCTGGAGAACAGCACTGCCGGCCTTCTGTTGTTGCAGCAGGGACCGTTCGGCATCGTGGCGTTGCGTCCCCAGGCGCTGCTCGGCACCGACCTGCCACCGCTGATGCATGGCGTGTTCTGGTCGCTCGCGCTCAACATCCTGACCTACGTCCTGATGTCGATCGCGCGCCAGCCGTCCTCGATCGAACGGCTGCAGGCGGACCTGTTCGTGCCGAACACGCTGGCGCCGATCGCCCCGACGTTCCGGCGCTGGCGCACGACCGTGACCGTGCAGGACATCCAGAGCACGGTGGCGCAATATCTCGGCCCCGAGCGCGCGGCCCAGGCCTTCGAGACCTTTGCGGCCGGTCATCCCGGCAACCTCGATCCGGCGGCACCTGCCGATTTCGAGTTGCTGCAATACGCCGAGCGCCTGATCGCCTCCTCGATCGGCGCGGCCTCCTCGCGCCTCGTGATGTCGCTTCTCTTGCGCAAGCGCACCGTCTCCGCCAAGGCCGCGCTGAAGCTGCTCGACGATTCGCACGCCGCGCTGCATTTCAACCGCGAGATCCTGCAGACCGCGCTCAACCATGTGCGCCAAGGCATCGCGGTGTTCGACGCCGATCTGCAACTGATCTGCTCGAACCGCCAGTTTGGCGAAATCCTCGCGCTGCCGCCGCACCTCGTGCAGCTCGGCATTCCCTTGCAGGAAATCCTCGAATTCATGGGCGCGGTCGGTGCGTCCGGCGCCGACGATCCCGATGCGCTATTGACGCGGCGGCTGGAGGCGTACACCACCGAGGGCAGACCTTATCTGGAGCGCCTGGCCGATCGCCATATGGTGATCGAGGTCCGCTCCAACCGGATGCCGGGCGGCGGCCTCGTCATCACCTTCTCCGACGTGACCCCGAGCTTCGAGGCCGCCGAGGCGCTGGAACGCGCCAATGCGACGCTGGAAAAGCGCGTGCGCGATCGCACCGAGGAACTGACGCGCCTGAACTCCGAACTGGCGCAGGCCAAGAGCACCGCCGAGGACGCCAACATCTCGAAGACCCGGTTCCTGGCGGCCGCCAGCCACGACATCCTGCAGCCGCTGAATGCGGCGCGGCTCTACGTCACGAGCCTCGTCGAGCGGCAGAACGGCGGCGAAGATTCCCGCCTGGTCGAGAACATCGACGACTCGCTGGAGGCGATCGAGGAGATCCTCGGCGCGCTGCTGGATATTTCGCGGCTCGATGCGGGGGCAATGACGACCTCGATCTCGAGCTTCAAGATGGCCGACCTGATGCGCTCGTTGGAGATCGAGTTTGCGCCGATCGCCCGCGCCAAGGGGCTGGAGCTGACCTTCGTCCCCTGCTCGCTGCCGGTGCAATCCGACCGCTCGCTGCTGCGGCGGCTGCTGCAGAACTTCATCTCCAACGCGATCAAATACACCCCGCGCGGGCGCGTGCTGGTCGGCTGCCGCCGCCACGGACAATCCTTGCAGATCGCCGTCTACGATACCGGCGTCGGCATTCCCGTGATGAAGCGCGGCGAGATTTTCAAGGAGTTCCACCGCCTCGAGCAGGGCGCGCGGATCGCCCGCGGCCTCGGCCTTGGTCTATCGATCGTCGAGCGGCTGGCGCGTGTGCTCAACCACGGCATCGCGATCGACGCCAACGTCAGCGGCGGCTCGGTATTTTCGGTGACCGTGCCGGTCGCCAAGGCGGTCAACTACACCCACGCCGTCACCAGCGCGACGCCGCTTTCCAAGATGCCTATGAGTGGCGCCTTGATCGTCTGCATCGAGAACGATCCGGCGATCCTGGACGGCATGAAGACGCTGCTGACGGCCTGGAACGCCGAGGTGATCGCGGTAGCTGACCCGGAAGCCGCGATAGCTGCGATCGAATTGTCCGGCCACAGCGTGACCGGCCTTCTGGTCGACTATCATCTCGACCGCGGCAACGGCGTTGCCGCGATCCGCGAGATCCGCCGCCGGTTCGGCGAAAACATTCCCGCCATCCTGATCACGGCCGACCGCAGCCCCAACGTCCGCGCGGCCGCGCGCGAGGAAAACATCGCGATCCTCAACAAGCCGGTCAAGCCGGCATCGCTCCGCGCCCTGCTCGGCCAGTGGCGGGCGCAGCAGATGGTGGCGGCGGAGTAGCCGAATTGCGAGACCGTAGGATGGGTGGAGCGCAGCGATACCCATCACCTCGCGACGTATTCAACGCCGCTCGCCAAACTCCCCGTCGAGGCCGGAAGCATCGCCTGCCCAATCCTCTGGATAGACACCGTTTTTCACCATGCGATGAAACGACGAATATGGCCAATCGCTGACACGTTTCACATGGCCATGTTTGACAGGGTTGATGTGAACGTAGTCGATGTGACGCGAAAAATCGATCTCGTCGCGAATCGTGTGCTCCCAATAGCGTCGCTGCCAGATACCGCGTTCGTCTTTGGCGATACGACTGCTTGAGATCGGCTCGCCCAAAGGAAGCTTCCGGGAGAAGGATGTCTTGATAAGTCGCCACCGCGTGGAGAAATCCTCATCGCCCTCCGGCAGGGTCCAGACCGTGTGGAGATGGTCAGGCAACACAACGATCGCATCGATCGCGAACGGATGGCGCCGTTGCGTCTCGCGGAAGGCTGTCCGCAGTGCATCGATATTTTCGGTTAGCAATTGTAGCCGGCGGTCAGCTAGATTGACCGTGAAAAAGAAACTGCCTCCGGCAATGAAATTGCGGCGATAGCTGGTCATGCGCACACGCTTAGCGAGGTGATGGGTATCGCTGCGCTCCGCCCATCCTACGGTCTAAGTCGTCGGCGTGCCCTGGCGCCACTGGCCGCCGGAGATTTTCGCGGCCGCAATAACCGCCTGCGTACGGCTTTCGACGCCGAGCTTTTGCAGGATCGCCGAGACGTGCGCCTTGATGGTCGCTTCGGAGACGCCGAGCTCATAGGCGATCTGCTTGTTGAGCAGCCCCTCCGACAGCATCATCAGCACGCGCACCTGTTGCGGGGTGAGCGTCACCAGGCGGTCGCGCAGCCGTGTCATGTCGGGGTCGGTGGCCGAGGAGAGATCGGTGTCCGGCGGCACCCAGATATCTCCCTCCATCACCTTCATGATGGCATCGCGCAGCGTCTCGACGCCGAAGCGCTTGGGGATGAAGCCGGAGGCGCCGAAATCGAGCGACCGCCGGATCGTGCCCGCATCGTCGCTTGCCGATACGATCACCACCGGGATCGCCGGATATTGCGCCCGCAGGTAGATCAACCCCGAGAAGCCCGAAATCCCCGGCATCGTGAGATCGAGCAGGATCAGGTCGACGTCGGAATCGCGCTCGAGCAGCGCGGTGAGTTCGTCGAACGTGCCGGCTTCGCTGACGGCGGCCGAAGCCACGACACTGGCAACCGCCTGCCGCAGAGCGTCGCGAAAGAGCGGATGGTCATCGGCGATGACGAGGTGGGTATTGGCAGCAATCATCTGTTCCGGGCACCGACAAGAGGTCGGGAAAGCATGCAAGTCGTTGCTGATTGACAGCAATTTGATTGTCCACTGTCAGGAAGCGACTTGCAAGGCAACCTTTCCCGCGTCGCGCAAAAGCAGTTAATCGGCACCGATTTCCTTCGAATGGTGCAACGCAAAAAATATGAACAACTGGAGATTTGGGGCGGGCCGGCCGAGCCTACAGGGAACTCGGAAAAAATTGCTTCGCTTTCGAAAAGAAACTTTGCGTCAATCCTTGAACAGGAGGTCG
Source organism: Bradyrhizobium sp. LMTR 3 (assembly GCF_001693485.1). Classification (GTDB taxonomy): domain Bacteria; phylum Pseudomonadota; class Alphaproteobacteria; order Rhizobiales; family Xanthobacteraceae; genus Bradyrhizobium. Next base: position 166,223 of record NZ_MAXC01000004.1, on the reverse strand, counting down.
CGGCCGAGCTCATCGATGTTGGAAACCGCAGCAAGCGCCGTACGCAGCCGATCGAGGTCGCGGCTGGACAATCGCTTCACGGCAACCGCGTTGGATGGCGGGATGCCGTGGGCGATGTCCTCAACCTGCTGCGACAGGATGAGATCGAGAAAGGTGCCCTGCGCTTCGCCAAGCGCATCGAGATCGCTCTCGCTGGCCCGAACCCTCGCCTTCACGCCGCCCAGTCGCGCCGACGTCGACCGCTCCATGACGTGATAGCGGATTGCCATCGCGCGCACCCATGCAACGAGACCAAACAGTCCGGCCGCCTTGAGGTCGATACGGCCGGCGACCGTTCGGATCCCACCGAAAAATTTCAGGCTCGCCGGAACGCTGACGTTCTCGACCAACAGTTTGATAAACGCGACCTGGCCTTCGGCCGCCGCGAAGGCCGCCTGACGCACCGAGACGGCAAAGCCGCCGTCGCCGTTAACCGCCCGCAGGTCGAAGAAGATATCGACGGACAACAGATCGGCGGGACTGGAACGTGTGATCCACTTGTCGACGCGATCCTGCCATGTTGCCACCGAGCCGCGCCAAAGCGCGTTCTTCGCCATGACGCCGCCCTTGCAATAGGGCACGCCGACCTCGTGCAGGATATCGGCGACATGCGTCCCGAGTTCGGCAAACCAGCGATCCTCCTCGCCATCAGGGTCGCCGTGCGCAAAGATCACGGCATTGTCCTGATCCATCGCCAGCAGACTTTCGCCGCGTCCGGCCGATCCGAGCACCAGCAGAGCATACTCGCACGGCGGCCCGCCCCGGCCGCTCTCCCGCATCATCCGCTCGGCGATCACCGCGGCCTGGCGGGAAAGAGCGCCCAGTTCCAGGGAAATCACTTCGGCGATATCGCGACCGGACAATCCTTCCGCCAGAAGCATTCGCGCGATGCGCGGCAACTGCGCCCAGGCCGCCGACAGCGCATGCGCGTCGCCTGCATCGTCGATCTCCTCGCCGAGCGATATGGCATCGCCCGCGCGCAGGCGCAGCAGATCGCGCGTCGACAATGCACCGGCCACGTGGCCGGCGTCGTCGACAACACCGAGATGGCGGGTCTTGAGACGATTCATCCGGGCGATCGCGCGATAGACAAGCGCATCCGCCGGGACCGCTGCCAGCGGCGTGCTCATGATCTCAGCGACTGGCCGCTGCAGTGCCTGGGCACCGAGCCGGGAGACGGCGCGCAGCACATCGCGCTCCGTCACGATACCCGCCTCAGCCGCCCTGACTTCCGGGCCCGGCGGCAGTCCGCGCACGTAAATGGCCGATATCTTCTCGTCCGCCATTTGCGCCAGCGCTTCGCCGACCGTGGCATCCGGCGGGACGAAGATCGCCGGCGTCCGCATGATGCCGCCGACGCGGTGGCGGAACGCATAGCTGTCGAAGCGCTTCAGGGTTTGCTCGGAATCGAGGCGGGCCGCTGCGTCGACTGCCTCGATCCAGCCGCTGCGCACTTGATCGTCGAGCACGGCGGTGAGCGCGCGACAGGCCCGTTCGGCTTCGGCAACGGTCCGGATGCCGTGTTCGCGCAGCTTCGGCACCAGCGCCAGGAATATCCGCACCGTCGTGATCGCATCGCCCAGCGCAGAATGCCGGTCGACCATGTCGATGCCGAGCCAGGCCGAGAGCTTCTCCAGCTCATAGCCGGCCAGATCCGGCGCGGCGATCTCCGCAAGTAACCTGGTATCGAGCGTCCGGGGCCGCGACCATGGCAACCCCGCCAGTTCGCATTCGCGCTTCAGCATCGCGAGATCGAAACCGATCATGTGCCCGACGACGACGGCCCGACCGACAAACGCGTCGAAGCGCGGCCAAACCTCCGAAAAACGCGGCGAGCCGGCCACCATGGCATCGTCGATGCCATGGATGCATGTCGTCTCGGCTGGTATTGTCTCGCCGGCCGGCCGAACCAATTGACGGAACGAACCGTCGGCAACCAGTTTTCCAGCGGTGAGCCGCACGCCGGCAAGCTCGATCACCCGCGCCTTGCGTGGATCGAGCCCGGTGGTTTCGACGTCGATGACAACGGCGTCGAGTGACAACAGCGGGACACTGCCAGCCGCCCTGTCCATCAGCCTCCTCCCCTCGCCGCCGCACCGTGGATGCCGGTCGACAAGCCTGGCGTTGGCAATGTGCCTGACGCCCTATTCAAGCAGTGCGCTGGTCACGGCAGGCGCATCGATCCGATCGACCAACTCGTCATGGATGTTGCACAGGCTGACGCGCAGGTAGTTGCGCGTGGTGGCGAAATCGCGCCCGCGCAGCTTTTCGTGGATCGGCATCATGGCAAAGTAGCTCTCGGCCAGCGGTTCGGGAATGTCCATCACCCGCTTGGGCGCGTGCCCGCCGACCAGGTCGAGCCGATGCGCCAGTTCGCGCCGCGCCTCCTGCCAGGCGGCCTCGCCGATCGAGGGCGGCACCGGATAGCGGTCGAACACCGAAAGCACGACCGCGATGATCTGGTCGAGCACCGCCCGGCGCTCTTCCCCGGCGTGCGGACGCAATACGACATCTACCGTCTCGCCGACCATCGACAGCCCGAGCGGAAAGGCCTGCCAGCGTGCGTGTTCGACCGATTTGGCGAAGCCTTCCTCGGCAAACAGCACCTTGGCGTAATGGCCTGCGCGGGCGCGCGAATATTCGTAGATGCCCTTCTGCACGATGAACGCCGACTGCGCATCGACGAAGTCCGCGAGTGCCCCACGGTCGCGAATCGGCGGACGGGGACGAAACAGTTTTTCGAACAGCTTCATTGCATTCCAGTCCCGCGGCTAGCTTGAGGTCAGCTTGTACGAAAAATCGGGTACCTGCAAAGTCCAATGATTCCAACGCAGCATCGTCATTAGCAGGCTCTACCCCCCGAAAGTATTATTAAGGCTGGCCATTCGGGATGTTAGAAGTTCCCATCCCAAACCGCCAAAGAGTCGGTTGGGACAGCGGCAAAGGGGGGACGCCGTACTACGGGATTGCAATCCCCTCGATCATTCAATCCCGGCTTTGCTGACCGGTGTCTTGAGGAGGATACGCAACCGATGGCTGATTCTGCAAACCTGAAACAGAGAGAAGAGGCGCACTGGGCGAAGACCTCTCGCCTGATGTTCACGCATCTCGGCGTCTGGTTCTTCTTCGGCTTCGTCATCCACATGTTCGTGAAGCCGCTCAACGCTATCATCATTCCCGTTCTGGGCTTCCCGCTCGGCTTCTACATGGCCGCACAGGGCTCACTCATTGTGTTCGTGGTCATGCTGTACATGTTCGCGAGACAGCAAGACAAGATTGACCGCGAATTCGGCTTCGCCGAGGAAGATTAAGGGGAGCATCGGACATGGCTACAAGAACTTCAGGCGGCAGTTCCGACTTTCTCAATAATCTCGGAAAAGTCTACGGCATCTACACCGGCGGCTTTCTCGCCTTCGTCATTTTGCTCGCCGTGCTCGAACAGGTCGGGGTCCCGAACAAGATCCTCGGCTATCTGTTCGTGTTCTTCACGCTCGCGGTCTACGCCATCATCGGCATTCTCTCGCGCACGGCGCAAGTGTCCGAATATTACGTCGCCGGCCGCAGCGTGCCTGCACTCTACAACGGCATGGCGACCGGCGCCGACTGGATGTCCGCGGCATCGTTCGTCGGTATGGCCGGCACATTGTTCCTGCTCGGCTATGACGGCCTGGCATGGGTGCTGGGATGGACCGGCGGCTTCGTGCTGGTTTCGATCCTGATCGGACCGTACCTGCGCAAGTTCGGCGCCTATACCGTTCCCGACTTCCTTGCGTTCCGTTACGGCGGCAATTTCGCCCGTGCGCTCGGCGTGATCGTGCTGGTGGCCTGCTCCTTCACCTATGTGACGGCGCAGATCTACGGCACCGGCCTGATTGCCTCGCGCTTCCTCGGCATGCAGTTCGAAATCGCCGTCTTTGCCGGACTTGTCGGCATCCTGGTCTGCTCGATGCTGGGCGGCATGCGGGCGGTGACCTGGACCCAGGTGGCCCAGTACATCGTGCTGATCATCGCCTACCTGACGCCGATCGTGATCCTGTCCACCAAAAACTACGGCTTCCCGATTCCGGAGCTCACGTACGGACAGGCAATTGCGGATATCACCGCGCGCGAGCAGCAGATGCTGGCGACCGGCCTGACGACGGCCGCAACGCTGAAGCCGCACATTGAGCCCTTCTTCAACTACACCCCACTCAACTTCTTCGCGATCATCATGTGCATGATGGTCGGCACGGCTTCGTTGCCGCACATCCTGATGCGCTACTTCACTACCCCGTCGGTGCGCGAAGCGCGCCAATCGGTCGCGTGGTCGCTGCTGTTCATCTTCCTGCTGTACTTCTCGGCGCCGGCCTACGCGGCGTTCTCGAAGCTGGAGGTCTACACCAACATCATCGGACGGGATCTGACGGCCATTCGCCCGTGGTTGTTCAACTGGGGTGAGCTTGGGCTGATCCAGATCTGCGGCAAGAACGCAGGCAGCATCGATGCGGTCGTCGCAGCGTGCAAGGCGATCGCCGGTCATCCCGGGGTCGTGAGACTGCAGGACTTCGTCATCAATACGGACGTGATCGTGCTTTCCACGCCGGAAATCGCGGGACTCCCGTACGTGATCTCGGGCCTGGTGGCGGCTGGCGGTCTCGCCGCGGCGCTGTCGACCGCTGACGGGCTGCTGCTCGCCATCGCCAACGCACTCTCCCACGACGTCTACTACAAGATGATCGACCCCAACGCGCCGACCCATCGTCGGCTGATCATCGCCCGCATCCTGCTGCTGATCGTCGCCGTGGTTGCGGCCGCGACGGCTGCGACCAAGCCCGGCGATATCCTGGCCATGGTCGGCTGGGCATTCTCGCTGGCGATGGCCGGCAATTTCCCGGCACTCGTGATGGGCGTGTGGTGGAAGCGCGCGACAGCAACCGGGGCAGTCTGCGGCATCATCGCCGGCTTCGGACTGTGCCTGTTCTATCTCGTCACGACCCGGTACTTCCCGGGCGCGGGCGTGAAGTACTTCGGCATGACGTCGCTATTGAACGCGGCAACGGGGGCGCCGCTGGTCGATATCGCCAAGGCCATGGCGCTGCCAAACGCCATGGAAAGCTTCCCGACGCTCGCGCACCCGCTGGCCAACAAGGTCGGCTGGTTCAACCTGACTAACATCGCCTGCGGCTTGTTGGGCGCTCCGCTCGGCTTTGCTGTCATCTACATCGTCAGCAAGCTCGGCAGGGAGCCGTCGGCGGAAATGCAGGCCTATGTCGACGACATCCGCAAGCCGCGAGGCAGGACGGTGCTCGAGGAGAAGACGACCTAGCAACGCTGCTACACATTTCGGCAAACGGGCCCTCACGAGGGCCCCGTTTTGTTTTGGCAAGACCGTGACTGAACCGGCTTGCGGGGAGAACCGCCGCTTGCCATTGTTGCCCATCGTCGCGATCACACTATCGCCGTCGTCGATTGCTCGCGCAGACCAGGGAGAGTCCGACTTTGGGTACTTCAAGTTCGCTGGCCGCCTACTGGTATTTCCATCTGCCGAATTTTGCGCTCGCGGCTTTGATGTACACCATGCTCGGCCGCGTCCTGCTCGGCCTGATGGTCGACGCGGATTCGCCGAATTACATCTGGCGGTTTTTCTGCCGGGTCACCGATCCCGTCGTTGCTGTGGTCTCGATAGTCACGCCGAAAATCACCGCTCCGGTGTTGCTGTGGCTGTTTGGCTTCGTCTGGTTGTTCTGGCTGCGTGTCGGGTTTCACTACACCTTGCTGCTGCTCGATCTCGCTCCCCGTGTCGGCGGAGCGACATCATGAACCGCAATTTCTACTTCATCGGCATCGCATTCTTCGGAATGATCAACGGCATATTCAACCAGCTCTGGTTGATTTTCGCGCTGCTATACGTCAAGCCGCTGGCAGGTCCGCTGCTGTTCGGGAACCTGTCGCTGACCTTGATGTTCGCTTCGCTGATGGTTTCGACCGCAACCGTCATTCTCGGCGGAGTCCCGGCGGCCATTTACGAGCGGGTCACCGGCGTCTCGGAATCGAACCACGTGTCACTCTGGATCTGGCTTGCCGGGACTGCGCTACTGACGCTGCCCGCCGTGGGCAATTTTCTCCAGGTCGGTCTCTAGCCGGCCGGCTCCGAGGTTGAGGGCGGGAGGCCTAGCCGCTACGTTGAACCGCTTGCTTGCGAACGACGGAGTAGCGCCGGCATGGAAGAGATGCGCCGTCTTGCCTATCAAACGGTGCTGCGCGCATGCGGCTTTTCGTCGCTTGCGATCTTCTGCGTCATGATCGCCCTGTCGTTCATTCCGCGGGCCGCCTTTCAGGCCGGAGGGTTTCTGACCATGGCGATGACGCTTGTCCTTGTCCTGAAGGCCCGCGAAGCCAGAACCAAGGACCATCGCCGGACCGAGATGTGGCTCTATCTGCCCAAAGAAAGCCGCCCGCCCCAAGCGATTGCGCAGAAGATGGTTTCGACGCTCATGCGGGAGACGTATTTGCTGTGCGCGCGCTGGACCGCCCTCATCTCCGTTGTGATGTGGACCGCTGCGCTGTTATTCTCGGCGATCGGACTTTAGCCGAGACAAAAGCCGCGCAGCAGTCCGGGCCCACTCGGTTTTCAATCCACGCTGCCGGCGAACTGCAGCACGATCTCGCGCCGGTGCGGCCGGGCGCGATGCTCGACCAGATAGATCGCCTGCCAGGTACCCAGCGCGAGTGCGCCCTGCAAAACCGGGATGTGCAGCGAGGTCGCTGTCAGCATGGTCTTGATGTGCGCCGGCATGTCGTCCGGCCCCTCGGTGTCATGACGCCAGCCGGCATTTTCAGGCGCTAGCCGGTTCAGCGCGGTGGCCAGATCGACCAGCACGGCCGGATCGGCATTTTCCTGGATGGTCAGCGACGCCGAGGTGTGACGGATGAACAGCGTCACCGCGCCCTCGCGCGCATGTGCGTCACGGATGAATTTTGCGACTTCAGCCGTGAGGTCGGTAAAGCCGGCACCTCGCGTCTGCACGGTCAATTGCGAGGACACGATGGTGATGGCGCTGACCGTGGATGGAGCAGTGCGGGAAAGGGATTTGGGTGTGGTCATCAAGGGCGATCTTCGTAGGGTGGGCAAAGGCGCTCTTTGCGCCGTGTCCACCAGTTCTTGCACCGATAATCATGGTGGGCACGCGGAGCCTGTCATCGGGCGCGCATTCGCGCGACCCGTTGGCTTTGCCCACCCTACAAATTCAGCGACTGTCAAATCTTGCCGCTGACGTCCCGCTGCAGCCGGTTGGCGATCTCGATCAATCGCTGCCAGGCCCGCTCTAGGAACGACATCATGCGATCCATGTCGCGGTCGCTCGGCAGCGGGATTTCGATCTTGCGCTCGCCCTCGGCAACCTTCGGCTCGCTTTTCTTCAGCGAGTCCGATTTCGGCAACGGCTCCTCGATCTTGCCCGGTACGGTCGGTTCGCGCGAGGCGAGGTCCGCCTTGAGCCGCTCATTCTCGGCCTGCAGCCGGACGATGTCGGCTTGCTGACGGCCGATTTCCGCGTCCATCGCCGCCCGCTCGTCAGGTACGGCATAGCAGGCCCAGCCCGCACCGGAATTGTTGCAGGTCGAGACTGCGCCGGTGCGAGTGTCGAGGCGAAGCACGCCATCGCCCGCCGGCGACAGCGCGTAGCGGCCGTTCTCGGTCTCCGGCATCGGGCCCGCAAGCGCCTGACCGGCGCCGGCGAGACAAACGGCCAGCACAGTAACGCCGGGCAATTTCGAGGACGATTTCGCTCTGCTCATGGGCTTGCTCCCGCCTCAGGACAGTACCGGTTTCCTCGACCGCCGGGGCGCTTTCAAGGCACCCTTATACTACTGAGCTATAGGGCGCGCGGCCGGACTTCAACGCGTCTCCGAGCAATTCGATGCGGTCCTGCCCCCAAAACACCTCGCCATCCAGCACGTAGACCGGCGAGCCGAATACGTCGGCGGCCAGCGCATCCTGGCGATTCTGCTCATACGCCGCGGTGATTTCTTCCGAGCCCGATCGCTGCACCAATCGCTTGCCGGGCAGCCCCGATTCATCGGCGAGCTTCGCAATCGTTGCGGGATCGGCGAGGTTGAGTTGCTCTTCCCAGACGCCGGCAAAGGCCCGTCGCAGATATCGGTCGGGATCGAGGCCGGCCTCCAGCGCCGCGATCACGACGCCATCGGCCAGACGCGCATTGAATGGCCAGTTCGCCGGCTGCAGGTGGAATTTCAGTCCGCGCTTGTCGCGCCAGCGCTGTAATTCGACCATCCGATAGCGCTGCCGCACCGGATGGCGCTTCATCAAGGGCAAGCCGCCAGTCTCCGAGAACAGATCGACCAGCACCACCGGCTTGTGATTAACCTTGAGATCGTAAGTACTTACCAGGTCACGAAAGGGCTGATGGCCGATATAGGCCCACGGCGATTGGATCGAGAAATAGTAATCGACCTGACGCGGCATGGGGGCTCCAGGGATTGGGATTTTCGCTTCGTCCGGGACATCCCAGCAGACCGCCCAAATCCACACAAGATCGATCCCTGTGGCAATACTGCTGCACTGCGATCGCGGGTCCACAGGGCCGCGGACGATATTCGAATAATTCCAGAAAAATCAAAGCACTAGCTGGCTACGGCGTAATCTTGACTTGATTAGACGCGGTAAGTATGGTCCGCGCGGCTTTCAAGGGTGACGGGCGTAATTTCCATCAACCGTTGGCATCGTTTAGAGTCTTGGGCATGGCCGAAGACAAGAACGACAACGCTAGTGGGAATCGCGATCAGCCGTCTTCCGACGAAGCTGCGCTTTCCGCAAGGCTCGGAAGTCTGGATCAACGGTTGTCCGAAATTCGTGACAGCCGGAAACTCAGGACTGATCAACCCGGAACTGAAAGCGGAGACAGGGCTGCCAGAGCATCTGCGATGGCGCTGGGTTTCCGGCTTTCCTCGGAGTTGGTTGCGGGCGTTGTCGTCGGGGCGGCGATTGGCTGGGGGTTCGACCGTTTGTTGTCGACGTCGCCGTTCGGTTTCATCGTGTTTCTGCTGCTCGGCTTCGTCGCCGGTGTGGTCAACGTGGTGAGATCTGCAGGCGTAGCTTCCCGCAGACGCTGAGCATCGACGGGAAGTCACGACATTTGAAATTCGATTGCCGGCCAGGCCGGTGGATAAAGAGCCGCGCGGATGAAAATCGACCCGATCCACCAGTTCAATATCGAACCCCTCTTCACGATCGGCCATATCGGCAACCAAACGATCGCCTTTACCAACTCCTCGCTCTACATGTTCCTCTCGGTAGCGGTGATCTCGCTACTGATGATCGGCGGCATGGCGGGACGGCAACTGGTTCCCGGGCGGCTGCAGTCGATCGCGGAAATCTCCTACGAGTTCGTCGCCTCGACGATCCGCTCTACCGCCGGCGCGGAAGGGATGAAGTTCTTCCCGCTGATCTTCTCGCTGTTCATGTTCATCTGCATCTCGAACCTGATCGGCATTATCCCCTACACGTTTACGGTTTCGAGCCACATCATCGTCACCGCGGCGCTGGCCTTCCTGGTTTTCTTCACCGTCCTGATCTACGGGCTCTACAAGAACGGCTTCAAGTTCTTCAAGATTTTCGTGCCCTCCGGCGTGCCGATCTACATCCTGCCGCTGGTCATGTTCATCGAAATCCTGTCGTTCTTCCTGCGGCCGGTCTCCCACAGCGTACGTCTGTTCGCCAACATGCTGGCCGGCCACATCGCGCTGAAAGTGTTCGCCGGTTTCGTCGCGATGCTCGGCGTCTCGCTCGGCGCGCTCGGCTGGGTCGGCGGCGTGCTGCCGCTGGCGCTCACGGTGGCGCTGACCGCGCTCGAACTCTTGGTCGCATTCCTGCAGGCCTACGTGTTCGCGATCCTGACCTGCATCTACCTCAACGACGCCATTCATCCGGGACACTAAGCGGTCCGGGGAATTTCCACCCACACCTTTGTCTTACCCCCTAAAGGAGCTATAGAAATGGAACCGGCAGCAGCTAAACTTATCGGCGCGGGCATCGCGGCAATTGGCATGGGCGGCGCTGGCGTCGGCGTGGGCATCATCTTCGGCAACTACCTCGCCGCTGCAGTGCGCAATCCTTCGGCAGCCCAGGGCCAGTTCGGCAACCTGATCTTCGGCTTCGCCGTGACCGAAGCGCTCGGCATTTTCTCGCTGCTGATCGCGCTGCTCTTGCTGTTCGTTCCGCTCTGAGCTGCACCCACACGCGCCGCCTCCGGGCGGCGCGCCTGACAGCAACAGGAGAACCCCGTGGCTGAAAAAAGTCATGGTACCCCGGCCAAGGGCACCGGCGCCCACACCGAAGCCGACGGCGGACACGGCGGAGGATTTCCTCCGTTCGAGTCGAGCACGTTTGCTTCGCAACTGGTGTCGCTCGTCATCGCGTTCGTCGCGCTCTATGTGATCGTGTCCCGCTTTGCGCTGCCGCGCGTCGAAGGCGTGATCGACGCACGTCAGAACGCGATCGAGGGCGATCTGGCGGCGGCGCAGAAGTTCAAGGACGAGTCGGACGCGGCGCTGAAAGCATATGAGACCGAACTCGCTACCGCTCGCTCCCGCGCCCAGGCCATCGGCAGCGAGACCCGCGAGAAGCTGAACGCGGCCGCGGAAGCCGAGCGCAAGACACTGGAAGACCAGCTCACCGCCAAGCTTGCCGCCGCCGAGAAGCAGATCGCGGCGACGCGGGAAGCTGCGATGAGCAATGTCCGCGGCATCGCAGGGGATGCGGCCGGCGCGATCGTCCAGCGCCTCACCGGCGTGCTGCCCGACAAGAAGACGGTGAGCAAAGCCGTCGATGCGTCGTTGAAGGGATAGACCGATGTTCACCGAACCGGAAACCTGGGTCGCGATCGCCTTCGTCATCCTGCTGGTGCTGTTTGCCTATCTCGGCATCCACAAGACGGTACTGACGGCGCTCGATCATCGCGGCGAACGCATCAAGGCCGAACTTGACGACGCCCGCCGCCTGAAAGAGGAGGCCGCCAAGCTGCTCGGCGAGTACCAGACCCGCCGCGCCAGCGCCGAGCGCGAGGCCGAGGAGATCGTCGCCAACGCCAGGGCCGAAGCAGAGCGCATCGCCACCGAAGCCAAGGCCAAGATGGAAGACTTCGTCGCCCGCCGCACCAAGACCGCCGAGAGCAAGATTGCGCTTGCCGAAGCCCAGGCGCTGGCCGACGTCCGCGCCGCCGCCGCCAACGCTGCGGTCGAAGCCGCCTCGACCATCCTGTCGCAGTCGGTCAAGGGCTCGGTCGCCGACGACTTGCTCACCAAGGGCATTGCCGAGGTTCGCGCCAAGCTGAACTGAGCGCTTTCCACCATCGACCAAAAGCCGGCGCGAGACGATCGCGCCGGTTTTTTTATTGCTTCTTCCTTTTCGGCGCCGGGCGTTCGGGCTTCAGGGCCTGAGGGTCGAAGCCGATATAGAAGATGTAGCGATCGCCGTCAGCGCCGGGGGGTACCGGATAGGTGAGATCTTCGGCGACCAGCGTGAACGGCTCGCTGCCGCTTTCGGTCATGTTGACCGTGGTCTGGTAGGCCTTGGTGGCGATGGTCTTCTCAGAAATGCCGCCGTGCACCACTGCGACACGTATGGGGACCTGGACCGAAGCCGGCGCGCCGGCGGGGCCTGCGATGACGCGTCCCTGAATGCCGATCCGGGCGGTGATCACGCCGCCATTGAGGCTGCATTCGCGGGCCATCTTGCTGATCGTCGCCTGGAACCGCAGGTCGTTGCCTACCGGCTGCTTGCCGGGGGCAGCGACGGCGTAGGTGGAAGCGCCTGACCGGACCGTGACCGGCGGACAGGTCAGATCGCCGGTGTCCTGGGGTACCGGCGCGGCAGGCGCGTCCGTGGCCGGCTCGTCCGATTTCCCCCCAAACAGGCTCTTGAAACGGTCGGTCAGCGATTGCGCCGATGCCGGCGTGGCCATCGTGCAAGCCAGTCCACCCGCGATCGCAGCCGCGATCGCTACCCTGAGTAAACGATTGTCACCCATGCGACGTCCCTGCCATCCCCGTCATCGTCTATTCCCGCGGCCTTATAGCAGCCCAATGGCGGCGAACCCAAGGCACCCAAAAGGCTTAGAAATCAACGGTTCAGCCGCGGAAATCCTCATGCAGCAGGCCGAACAGCAGGTGGTCCTGCCAGATGCCGTTGATGCAGAGATAGCGCCGCGCCAGCCCCTCGCGGGTGAAGCCGCATTTCTCCAGCACCCGGATCGACGGCGTATTGGAGGGAATGCAGGCCGCCTCGATGCGGTGCAGATTGAGTTCACCGAACAGCGTCGGCAGCAGCACCCGCAGCGCCGCGGTCATGTAGCCGCGGCAGGCGTGAGGCTCGCCGACCCAATATCCGATGGTCCCGGCCTGCACGATGCCGCGGCGGACATTGGCGAGCGTGATTCCGCCGATCATGGCGCCATCACGCTCACGGAAGATGATGAAGGGATAGGAGCGGTCGGCAGCGATATCCTCGGCGTAGCGGCGCAGCCGGCGGCGGAACCCGGCGCGGGTCAGATCATCCGACGGCCAGATCGGCTCCCATGGCGTCAGGTAGGTCCGGCTTTGTTCGCGCAATTGCGCCCATTGCGGGAAGTCCGCCATCTGGGGAGCGCGCAGCAGGAGGCCATGGCCGCGCGGCACGAGCGCAGCCGGTCCGCTGGCTGGCAAACGAAACAGGGCCATGCCCACTCTCCCCCACCCTACTTCAATGTAGGAGCGTTTTCGCCTTTGACCGCGTCAATCCTTCCGCAAAAGACACCGCCGTGTCCAGCCCCCTTCCGCTGCCAAGCGCGACAACCGCCGGCCGACTGCGGGACAGTAGCGCGTGCGCCGCGTTGCGGGTCGATTCGATGGAGACAGCATCGATCCTGGTGACCAGCTCCTCCACCGTCAGCGGTCGTCCATAGGCCAGCACGTGCCGCGCAAGCTGTTCAGCCCGGGACGAGCAGCTTTCCAGCGCCATCAACAGCCCCGCCTTCATCTGCGCCTTGGCGCGAGCGATCTCGGCTTCGGTCAGGGTTTCCACGGAGTCGTTGATGACGTCGACGATGACTTCCATCATCTCCGGGGCATCGCCGGGATCGGTGCCGGTGTAGAGGCCGAAGAAACCGGTGTCGGTATAGGGCGCGTGGAAGGTGTAGATCGAGTAGCACAGGCCGCGCTTTTCGCGCACTTCCTGGAACAGCCGCGACGACATCCCGCCGCCTAGCGTGTTGGTGAAGACCTGCAGCGAAAACAGCGACAGGTCGGTCTGCGGTACGCCTTCGAGCGCCAGCGTCAGATGCGCCTGTTCGAGATCGCGATGAACCACGCGCGAGCCGCCCTTGCCGAACATCGCCGGTTGCGGCTTCGGCGCCGGTGTGGCGTCGAAGCTGGCAAATTTCTGCGCCGCTTCCTCCACCACGCGCTTGTGGTCGACCGCGCCGGCGGCCGCCACCACCATGTCGGGGCCGCGGTAATGCGTCGCCAGATAGCCGCGCAACATGTCGCGATCGAAATTCTTCAGCGTCTTCGCGGTGCCGAGCAGCGACCGGCCCATCGGCTGATCCGGAAAGCAGAGCTCGTTGAGGTGCTCGAACACGACGTCGTCGGGCGTATCCTGCGCCGCGCCGATTTCCTGTACGATGACGCTCTTCTCGCGCTCGAGTTCATCCGGCACGAAGGACGGATTGGTGAGGATGTCGGAGAGCACGTCGAGCGCCAGGGGTACGTCGGCCTTCATCACCCGCGCGTAATAGGCCGTGGTCTCGGTCGAGGTCCCGGCATTGAGGTCGCCGCCGACCGCCTCGATTTCTTCCACGATCTCGCGCGACGAGCGGCGCTTCGTGCCCTTGAAAGCCATGTGTTCGAGAAGATGCGAGATGCCGTGCTCGTTCGGCTTTTCGTCGCGACCGCCGACGCCGGCCCAGACGCCGAGCGCCGCGGTTTCCAGATGCGGCATGGTGTCGGTGACGACGGTCAGGCCGGACGGCAGCTTGGTGACATCAACGCTCATCCGGCAACTCCCTGCTTCGCGGCACGGCTGACCGAGCGCACGAATCGCTCCACCTCGGTTGAATCGTTCTTCATCACCGTGATGTGTTCGGATTTGGTCATGAGGCCATCGAGCCAGGCCGGCAGTTGCGGCCGCACGCCACACGCGGCTTCCACCGCATCGGGGAACTTGGCCGGATGCGCGGTCGACAGCACGATGTTGGGAATCTTCGAGTCCGACGTATCGCGATCGGCCACCGCCAGCGCCACCGCGGTATGGGGATCGACGAGGTCGCCGGCCTCGCGCCAGGCGGCGCGGATCGCGGCCGACGTCTCGGTCTCGTCGGCGCGGCCGGCGTCGAACTCCTCGCGGATCGCCGCCAGCATGGCATCCGGCAGCACGAACCGTCCGGACTGCTTTAGCGAGGCCATCAGCCGGCGGACACTGTCGGCGTCGCGGCGGCTCGCCTCGAACAACAACCGCTCGAAATTCGAGGAGACCTGGATGTCCATCGATGGCGAAGCGGAGGCGTGAACTTCGCGGACTTCATAGATGCCGGTCTTGAGCGTGCGCGGCAGGATGTCGTTGACGTTGGAGGCGATGCGCAGCCAGCGCACCGGCAGGCCCATCCTCTTCGCCACGTAGCCCGCAAAGATGTCGCCGAAATTTCCCGTCGGCACAGTGAAATCCACGGTACGCGCGGGCGCGCCGAGCGCCACCGCCGACGTGAAGTAATACACCACCTGCGCGACGATCCGCGCCCAGTTGATCGAATTGACGCCCGACAGCGAGACCGCGTCGCGAAAGCCGTGATGGTTGAACATCGCCTTCAGGAGCGCCTGGCAGTCGTCGAAGGTGCCCTCGATCGCCAGCGCATGCACGTTGGACGCGCCCGTCGTCGTCATCATCCGCCGCTGCACGTCGGAGATACGTCCGTTCGGGAACAGCACGACGAGGTCGACATTGTCGAGATTGGCGAACGCATCGACTGCGGCGCCGCCGGTGTCGCCTGAGGTCGCGACAACGATGGTGGTACGCTGATTGCGCTTGGCCAGCACGTGATCCATCAGCCGCGAGATCAACTGCATGGCGACGTCCTTGAACGCCAGCGTCGGGCCGTGGAACAGCTCCAGCACGAATTGATGGGGGCTGACCTGGTTCAGCGGCACCACCGCGGGATGGCGGAACGTCGCATAAGCCTCATTCGCCATGCGGCCTAGATCGGCGTCGGAAATTTCGCCCGCGGCAAACGGCTTGATGACGTCAACGGCAACTTCCCAATAGGGCCGGCCGAAAAAGGAGGCGATGGTCTCACTCGACAATTGCGGCCACACCTCAGGCACGTAGAGGCCGCCGTCGCGGGCGAGCCCGGTCAGCATCACATCGCAGAAACCCAGGACGGGGGCTTCCCCCCGCGTCGAAATATAGCGCGTCAAACCACCCTCCAAAGGCGCAAGCCCTATGCCAAGCCTTTGATATTAGCCATGAATTAGATTTCGCCAAGCGCGAAGCGAGGGCGCACCATAATGGGTTTTGGGGCCAAGGGGAAATGGCTCGTGGACGAAAAGAGCGCTGCGGGGCCTGTCGCTTCAATCACTGCCAGTCGTTCAAAAAAGGTGCGTTCCCTCTCCCCTTGCGGGAGAGGGTTAGGGAGAGGGGTGGCGGCATCGGCAGTGCGTAGTTTTGAATTTCAAGGGTTCCCTCCCCGTCATTGCGAGCGGAGCGAAGCAATCCATCGCGCGGCAAGTGGAGAAGTGGATTGCTTCGCTGCGCTCGCAATGACGAGTGGCGCCCCCGCCCCGCCCTCACCCATATCGAAGCACATCGACCGGATCGAGCCGCGCGGCGCGCCAGGATGGATAGAGCGTCGCGAGCAATGACAGCGTCAATGCCATGGCCACGACGGCGGCGGTTTCGCCAAAATCGATCTCCGCCGGCAGCTTCGACAAGAAGTAGAGCTTTGGTGGAAACAGCTCGGTATTGGTGAGCCAGGACAGGAATTGCCGGATCGTTTCGATATTCAGGCAAACCAGCATGCCGACGAGCAGTCCGGTCACCGTGCCGAGCACGCCGATCGCAGCACCTGCGATCAGGAATATCCGCATGATTGCCCCTCGCGAGGCGCCCACGGTGCGCAGGATCGCGATGTCGCTGCCCTTGTCCTTCACCAGCATGATCAGGCCCGACACGATGTTCAGCGCAGCGACCAGCACGATCAAGGTCAGGATCAGGAACATGACATTCCGTTCGACCTGAAGTGCGGCGAAGAACGCCGATGTACGCCGCCGCCAGTCGACGAGCAACACCGGCCGTCCCGCGGCGTCAGCTACCGGCCTTCGGAAGCTGTCGACCCGGTCAGGGCTGCCGTCGATAAAAATTTCGATGGCGCTCACGTCATCGGCGCGGTTGAAATAGGCCTGCGCCTCGGCGAGCGGCAGAAAGACCATGACGGAATCATATTCCGACATGTCGATGCTGAACACCGCCGCAACCTTGTACGGCTTGATCCGCGCCGTCGTGCCCTTCGACCTCGCTGCGCCATCCGGCGCGACCAGCGTGATGTTGTCGCCGGCACGCAGCGACAATTGATCGGCAAGCCGGCGTCCGATCGCGACCCCTTGCCCCTGATCGAAACCATCCAGCGAGCCCTGCTGGACGTTGCCGGCGATCGCGGCAAGTTTGTTGAGATCGTCGGAACGAATGCCGCGCACGAGCACGCCGGAGGCGTTGTGCGCCGACGATGCCAGCGCCGGAGCGTCCACCACGGGAACGGCGAGCCGTATGCCTTGCACCTGACTGATGCGCTCGGTGACGTCCTCCCAGTCCGTCAACGGCTGCTCCAGCGGTTGCACCAGAAGATGGCCGTTCAGGCCGACGATCTTGCCCACCAGCTCCTTCCGGAAGCCGTTCATGACCGCCATCACGATAATCAGCGTCGCAACGCCGAGCATGATGCCCAGGAAGGAAAAACCGGCGATGACGGAAATGAAGCCTTCCTTGCGACGCGCCCGCAAGTACCGCCCGGACAGCAGCCATTCGAATGCCGAGAACGGCAGGGGGCGTGGAATCTCCATGGCTCCACTTTAGCGCGTTTTTTGGTACGATTGGCGCGCTAGCTATGAAGAATGAGATACTCGTCCACCGCCATATTCCTGCCACGTCAGATTAGGGCGCCGCGAGCAGCGAACGACAAACGGTTTCTCAATAAAGCAGGAAGACGTGGAGGGCCGGGACGCGCCCGGCCCTAGGTCAAGCTCTCAAGATTTTGCTCCAATCAAGCCCGGTATTGTGAGCCCGTGGTGGCGAGCAGACGTCTTCGCGTGATCATGGCGCTTCCCTTGCGGATGCCCTGGGTCAAGCCTCGAAGTTCAATACGCGTTCGCTCAAGCTCAACCGACGTCCGGCATTTCCTCCAGCAGCTTGTCTAGCGTGATCGGATAGTCGCGCACGCGGACGCCGGTGGCGTTGTAGACGGCGTTGGCGACCGCCGCCGCAACGCCGCAGATGCCGAGCTCGGCGACACCCTTGGCCTTCATCGGCGACGACATCGGGTCGGTCTCGTCGAGGAAGATCATGTCCTGATGCGGAATGTCGGCGTGAACCGGGACCTCGTACCCAGCGAGATCATGGTTGACGAAGAAGCCAGCGCGCTCGTCGACGACGAGTTCCTCCATCAGCGCTGCGCCAACGCCCATGGTCATCGCGCCGATCACCTGACTGCGCGCGGTCTTCGGATTGAGGATGCGGCCGGCGGCACAGACTGCAAGCATCCGGCGCACACGCATCTCGGCCGTGGCGACATCGACGCCGACCTCGACGAAGTGCGCGCCGAAGGTCGATTGCTGATACTTCTTGTCGACGTCGCCATACTCAATGCCGTCCTCGGCGCCGAGGCCGCTATCGCCCGCGGCTTGCGCCAGCGGTACGCGGCGATTACCCGAGCGAACCTCACCATCAGCGAACTCCGCTTCCGCCGAGTTGAAACCAAGTTTTTGCGCGACCGCCTCGCGCAGCTTGACGCATGCGGCATAAACGCCTGCGGTCGAGTTGTTGCCGCCCCATTGTCCGCCGGAGCCTGATGACACCGGGAAAGTCGAGTCTCCCAAACGCACCACCACTTTCTCCATCGGCACACCCATCATCTCGGCCGCAGTCTGCGCGATGATCGTGTAGCTGCCGGTGCCGATGTCGGTCATATCGGTCTCGACGGTTACAACGCCGTTGTTGTCGAGCCGCACGCGCGCCGCCGACTTCGTCAGCAAATTGTTGCGAAACGCGGCAGCGACGCCGATGCCGACCAGCCACCGGCCGTCGCGGACCCTGCCCGGCTGCGGATTGCGCTTGTTCCAGCCGAAGCGCTCCGCGCCTGTCCGCAGGCACTCGGTGAGGCGGCGCTGCGAGAACGGCCGCTCGGGCTTTTCCGGATCGACCTGGGTATCGTTGATGATACGGAACTCGATCGGATCCATGCCGAGCCGCTCGGCCATTTCGTCAACCGCTATCTCAAGCGCCATCATGCCCGATGCCTCGCCCGGCGCGCGCATGGCGTTGCCTTCGGGCAAGTTCAGCTCGGCGAGCCGCGTGGCGGTCATGCGGTTGGCGCCGGCATAAAGCAGCCGCGTCTGGGCGACCGCGCCCTCGGGCCTGCCGCCGGGCAGATTGCCGGACCACTCTTCATGACCGATAGCCGAGATTTTGCCGTCCCGGGCCGCACCGATGCGGATGCGCTGGATCGTTGCGGGGCGATGTGTGGTGTTGTTGAAGACAAAGGGCCGCGGCAGCGCCACCTTGACCGGCCGCCCGGTTGCGCGCGCGCCGAGTGCCGCGAGCAGTGCATCCGAGCGAACGAACAGTTTGGAGCCGAAGCCGCCGCCGATGAAGGGCGAGATCAGGCGAACGTTCTCCTTTGGAATGTCCAGCGTCTTCGCCACCTCCCCCACTCCCCAGGCGATCATCTGGTTCGAGGTCCAGAGCGTGAGCTTGTCGCCATTCCAGGCGGCGATCGAGGCATGCGGCTCCATCATCGCATGCGCCTGATCGGGCGTGGTGTAGTTGGCGTCGAGTTGAACCGGCGCTGCGGCGAATGCGTCGGCAAAATCACCGACTGCGGTATCGGCCGGACCACCGAACACGGCGCGGGGCTTGGCAATGTCCTTGACCGCCGCGAGATCGAAGGCGCCATCGGTTCGGACATAGTCGACGCGGACGAGTTCCGCAGCGGCGCGGGCCTGCTCGAAAGTATCGGCAACCACGAGCGCGATCGCCTGGTGATAATGTTCGATGTCGGGACCGCCGAGCAGCTTCGCGGTGTTGCGGTCACCCTTGCCGAGCTTGCCGGCATTATCAGCCGTGACGATGGCGCGCACGCCGGGTGCCGACTTGGCGGCAGCGAGATCCATACCGGCGATCCGGCCCTTGGCGATGGCCGAGCCGATCACGTAGCCGTAAGCCGGATTTGAAACGCCTTCATGGTGCTCGTAGGCATAACGCGCGGTGCCCGTGGTCTTGAGCGGACCATCGATGCGATCGGCGGGCTTGCCGACCACCTTGAGCTGGTCGATCGGATTGATTGTGGCAGCGGTTTCGAATCTCATGGATCAACCTTTCGGATCAGCCTTTCGCTTCAGCCAGCACGGCGCCCAACGTGCGTTCGGCCAGCGCCAGCTTGAATGAATTCTCCCGCGTCGGTTTGGCGTCGGCGAGCAATTGTGCGGCGACCGCCTTGGCGCCACGCGGCATCTGGGCCTCGGCCGCCTCGACCCGCCATGGCTTGTGCGCGACGCCGCCGAGCGCGACACGCCCCGTTCCGTCGCGCTGCACGATCGCAGCCACCGATACCAGCGCGAAGGCGTAGGAGGCGCGGTCGCGCACCTTGCGGTAGATCTGCTTGCCACCGACCGGTTTTGGCAGCGTCACCGCGGTGATCAATTCGCCCGGCATCAACGTCGTTTCGATATGCGGCGTATCGCCGGGCAGACGGTAAAATTCGGCAATCGGGATCGTTCGCGTCGCGCCGTCGGGCCGCACGGTTTCGACCGTGGCGTCGAGCGCGCGCATCGCCACCGCCATGTCGCTCGGATGGGTCGCGATGCAGGCTTCGCTTACGCCTATAACAGCATGCTGGCGGCTGAAGCCGCCGATCGCCGCACAGCCGCTGCCGGGCTTCCGTTTATTGCAGGACTGATTGGTGTCATAGAAGTAAGGGCAGCGCGTTCGCTGCAGCAGATTGCCTGCGGTGGTCGCCATGTTGCGCAATTGCCCCGAGGCGCCGGAGAGCAGCGCGCGCGACAATACGCCATAGTCGCGCCGCACGCGCGCGTCCGCGGCGAGATCGGTGTTGCGCACCAGCGCGCCGATGCGTAGTCCGCCCTCCTGCGTCGGCTCGATCTTGTCGAGCGCGAGGCCGTTGACATCGATCAGATGGGCCGGCGTCTCGATCTCGAGTTTCATCAGGTCCAGGAGATTGGTGCCACCGGCGATGAATTTGGCATCCGGCTTGCGCATCGCGGAAGCCGCGGCCTCAGCCGGCGTGCGGGCGCGTTCGTAGGTGAATGATCTCATGCGGGCCTCCCGGCGACTTCCGATATTGCCTCGGCGATGTTGGAATAGGCGCCGCAACGGCAGATGTTGCCGCTCATGCGCTCGCGGAGCTCGGCATTGCTGAGTTGCGGCGGCGCGTTCAGGTCGGCACTGACGTGGCTCGGGATGCCGGCCTTGATCTCGTCGAGCACTGCGACGGCCGAACAAATTTGTCCGGGCGTGCAATAGCCGCATTGGTAACCGTCATGCTTGACGAAAGCGGCCTGCATCGGGTGCATGTTCTCGGGCGTGCCGAGCCCCTCGACGGTCGTGATGCGCTCGCCCTCGTGCATCACGGCGAGCGTCATGCAGGAATTGATCCGCCTTCCGCCAACGATGACGGTGCAGGCGCCGCACTGGCCGTGGTCGCAGCCCTTCTTGGTGCCGGTGAGATGCAGGTGCTCTCGCAGCGCGTCGAGCAGCGTGGTTCGTGGGTCCAGCGTGAGGCCGCGCGCCGCTCCGTTCACGGTGAAGGAGACTTTCCATACGGCAGAGACATCAGCAACGGCAGCCTCCACGGCAGGCACTTGCGCATTGACGATGGACGGCGCGGCCGTCAGCGCTATCGATGCGGCGCTTCCCGCCAACAGTTTACGGCGCGATAATTCGAAGTCGCTCGGACTTTTCATGTCGTGTTCCCGTTTGTGCTTTTCGCCCGGATCCGTTCGAGGTAGCGCGCGATCTTGACCGCTGCCCGCGTGAAATATCCGGCTGCGCTCCTGTAACTGCGCCGCGTTTCGGCTGTTCCTGGCCGGCGTTCACGTTTGATAGAGCGCGAGCGACGCAGGGCCCAACATCTAGCGGCCGCAGGCGCGTCCTATTAGGTGACAGGATTAACTTGTACCTATGAACTGGATTCATGAATGGCGCGGCAAAACATCAGCGATCTCACCGTGTTCCTTGCAGTGGCGCGCGTAAGAAGCTTCACCCGGGGCGGCGGCGCAGCTCGGTGTTTCAGCCGCCTCTGCTGTGCTCGTTGAGGCGCTGCGTTACCGGCGCTGATGCTTGTTGCCGGACCAACAAAAGGGCCGCAGGCGAACCTGCAGCCCTCTCTCCTGGAAGGGTCCGTCACTGATTTGTGCAGACCTTCATGGTTTTCGTGCCGGTTTCGGCCACCCGCCATCGTGGTCTCGCGCCTCCTGGAATTCGGCGGCGGCAGCGGTCTTCGCGACAGGCCATCGGAGAGACAGCGCTTCGATCGTCAGAAATTCTTCAAGGCGTCGTTCCTCGAGGGCTCCAATAATGCCGGGCAACGCGCGATGGAATCGATTGTTCCAGTTTTTCCCGATCTTACCGAGGATGAACCGTCGGACGAGGCGGCGGCGAACTAGTCCTTCCGGGGTCGTTCCAGGCTTTTGAGATATTTCAGCCCCTCGACCGCCAGGAGCTCCGTGTCGGTCTCGCCCGCCATGCAGCGCTGCTCGATAAAATGCTGGAGACTGGCCCGGCGTGCATCGTTCTCGTCGATACCGCTGTGGATCAGCAGGTAGACGCTCCAGGCCCGTGCAAACGCAGCTTCTGCGATATCCGGACTGTTCATCCAGCTCTCCTTGCAAATGCTCCGCAAGGTTACTTTGCCAGTTTCTCCCGTCAACCGGCGGCAGACTATCCGCATCATCTTCTTGCTTGGCAACGGCGCGAACGGAGCGCGCCCGTGCGGCACGGCTGGTGGTGTAGCCCACGCGGATGCCAGTGCGTTCAGCCGAGCCCCATCTCGACCGCGATCCGGATCAAGTCCGAATGGTTCTTGGCGCCGAGCTTCTGCTTGAGCAGCGAGGTAGTGTTGGCAACCGTTTTGTAAGAAATCTCCAGCGCGTCGGCGACTTCGACGATCTTGTCGCCGCGACCCAACAACCGCAGGATTTCCAGCTCGCGCGCCGTCATCAGCGATGCCGGATTGGCCTTGATCGACGCGCCTGAAAACGTCACCGCCTCCGCCAGTTGCGGTGAAATGAAATTCTCGCCCGCGGCCACCTTGCGGACGGCCCTTACCAGCATCCGCGGATCGTCGCCCTTCGAAACATAGCCCTGCGCGCCCATCTCGATGGCGCGAACGACGAACGCCGGATCGTCATTCATGCTAAACATGATGATCCTGGCGCGCGGATCGTCCTTGCGGATGCGCCGCATCAGCTCGAAACCAGAAACGTCGGGAAGCTTGATGTCGATAACCGTGACGTCGGGCTTCCTGGCAACATAGGCGCGGTGGCCGGACTTGGCGTCGGTGGCCTCCTCGATCTTGACGGAATTGTCCGAGGCGAACAGCGAACGGCAACCGGACAGGACCACCGGATGGTCGTCGACGATCAATACCTTCGTTGCCGGTCTGGCGGAATTTTGCATCATCCATCCCCTTCCGGGATAAATAAGCGGTTGGCGGTATTTGGAAAGAGAAATCTTGGGTTGCGGGAACTAAAATAGTGCAAATGTGGGAAAGGCTTTCTCTTAGAACGCGGTTGTTGCTGCCGCTCGGCCTGATGTTCGTGGCCGCCCTGCTGGCCGGAGCCGTTTCGCTCCAGATCTTTGCCTCTGCGCAACTTGTGGAGGAAGCCCAGCCAGGGACCCGCTCGGCCAGAACGGTCGCGACGGCGCTCAACGCTGCGCTTCGAGCTTCGGCCAATCCGCAAGCAACCCTCGATGCCTTCGTGGAATCACTTGGAACGTCGGAAACAATCCGGTTTCGGCGCCTCGGGACCGACCTCGATGTTTACCCTCCCGAGGTGCAGACTCCCCTGGGAACGGTGCCTGACTGGTTCGTCCACCTCCTCGCCATCCCCGAAATCGGGACAGCCTTCCCGGTGATGGTCGAGGGGAAGCAGGTCGGCGATATCGTGTTTGCGCCGGACATGTCCGCCGACATCTACGAAAAGTGGATCGGATTTCTGGCGATCGCCTGCGCCGGAATTGTCCTGATGCTGCTGACGGGGGCGATTGCCCACTTCACCGTGCGCTCCGCATTGGTGCCGCTGCAGAATCTGGGCGACGGCCTGACTCGCATGCGAACGGGGAATTACGAACAGCTAATCTCCCCTGCCGGTCCCCCCGAGATCCGCAGGAGCGCGCAGGAAGCCAACAAACTCGCCCGCACCCTCAATCGCCTCAGCCAGGATAATCGCAGCCTGCTGCGCCGGATCATGTCGCTGCAGGATGACGAACGTCAGGATATGGCGCGCGAGCTCCATGATGAACTCGGGCCACTGCTGTTCGGGATCCGCGCCAACACGGTGGCGCTCCTGGAAACCATCCCGTCCGCGAATGCGGAGCTGAGGAGCGCGGCCGATGGCATTCTGCAGTCGGTCGAAACATTGCAGCAGGCGAACCGCCGCATCCTCGACCGCTTGCGGCCGCTCTACATTCAGGAGCTCGGCCTGGAGAAGAGCATCCAGACGCTGCTGCGGAATGCGAAGGCGCAGTCGCCTGATCTCAAAGTGACGTCGCAGATCGACGCGGCACTGAACGAGGTCGACGGCCTGCTGTCGCAGACGGTCTATCGCGTGATCCAGGAGGCGGTGACAAATGTGCTCCGCCACGCCAAGGCGAAATCGATGCATGTCTCGGCAGGTATCAACGAGCGCGAAGTGACCGTGGAAGTATCCGACGACGGCATCGGCTTTCCGGCGGATCGGGTATTCGGCCGGGGACTGACGGGAATGCTGGAGCGCGTTCGAGCGCTGAGCGGGACGCTTGAATTGCTGCGCGAGGCAGGGCGCACCAGCATTCGTTGCCGGCTTCCGGTGGGCGATTCCACCTCACATTCGCAACACGCAGAACGGAGTTAACGATCAGTCGCCAACGGCGGCAACTTCCTGGCGCAACGCCTGGCCCGAAGGGGCACAGGTGGTCCGCAGGATCTTGGCGTCGCGCGAAAAGGTGAATGCGATGCGGACGGGCGCGCCTTCGTGGCTCAGGTAGTCGAGCACGACGCCGTCAGCGGTTGGCGTGATTTCCTCCAGCCCGAATGCGGTGGGCGCAATCGCATCGAGGCGCGGCCGCCAGTAGGATTCGAGTCCGGCGCGGCCTTCGCTGACCTTGGCCTCGCCGCACCGGCATTCGGCCATCGCGTCATCAGAATAGAGGTCGAGCAATGTCGCGAGGTCGCGATTGCGGCACGCGTCCAGCCAGTCGACCACCAATGCTACCTGATCGAAATCATCAGCCAATTCCGCGATCCCATCCACGTTGCCATACCCTGTCCCGAGTTCCAACGCGGGTGACGGAGTATGGCGATCGTCGTGAATGGACACTGAACAGCCTGTTTCCGGAACTCACCGTGGTACCTTAAATGATTGTGCGGAACAAAGGTTCCACCAGGCTAGTCCGGATGAATACGGGTCTCACGCTCGACGCTGCGCACGCCACCATACACGGAACGCGATGACGACTGCGAAGGCCAGCGTGAACCAGGTGATGGCGTATTGCAGGTGATCGTCCTTGAGGTGCACGGAGAGCGGCCCGGGCTTTGGAATGCCATTTTCCGGCACCGGTTGTTCCAGATCGACATAGAATGGCGCGACGGCCTTGCCGTCCTCGCCCCAGCCGAGCGCGCGCGCCATCGCGAGATGATCGCGGGTGAACCAAAGCCGTTTTGCTACGCTCTCCGGCGGCGTCAGCGTGCCGGCGCTCTCGGGAAAGCGGATATAGCCGGTGAGCTGCACCGGGTCACCGGTGATGAGCCGTCTCACGGCGCGATCCTGCTGGGCCCGGTCCTGCATCGTGTTCTGCACAAAGCCGGTGTTGACCACGATGGTGCTGCCATCGGCGAGACGGGCCGGCAGGAAAGCCCAGGTGCCGGGGCCGGAGACGTCATTGCGCACCGCGGAGCCCGCGCTATAGACCATCGCGTCCGGCAACGGCGCGTAGGTCGCGGTGAAGCTGACGCGGCGGAATTCGTCTTTGGCTGGCGTCAGCGAATGCCATTGCGATTGAGCCGGCAGCATGCCAGGCGTAGCGGCGAGCCGTTCGTTCAGCATCGCGATCAGCGCGTGCTTCTCGACCCGGCGCTGCAATTGCCAGATTCCGAGGCCTGCGAAGGCCACGACCATCAGCAGCGTGAAGACGGCAAAGCCGACGACCGGCCGCCGCCGTGACGAAAGGCCGGTCATTTCGGCTCGCGGTCGATCAGCCGGCCCGGCGCCGCCTTGTGATGGAATTGCAGCGCGATCAGCAGCGACTTCATCGAGCGTAACGGCAGAAGCGTGGTCACTGCGATCAGCGGCAGCCAGAGCGCCGCATGCAGCCAGAACGGCGGCTGATATTTGACTTCGACGATCAGGGCGGCGGTGACCACGATTGCGCCCGCCAGCATGATGATGAAGATCGCAGGACCGTCGCCGGAATCGATGAAGGCGTAGTCGAGCCCGCAAGCTTCGCAATTCGGGCGCAGGTCGAGGAAGCCCGCATAGAGCTTGCCCTTGCCGCAACGCGGGCAGCGGCAGGCAAGGCCGCGGAGCGCGCTCTGAGTTAGTGTGGGTTGCGTGTCAGCCATCGACTTTTCCTTCCCTCTCCCCTTGTGGGAGAGGGTGGCGCCTCACGAAGTGAGGCGACGGGTGAGGGGTTCTCTCCGCGGAGACAGACCCCTCATCCGCCTTCGCTTCCGCCGCAGCCGATGCAAAGCATCGGCGTTCTGAAGAACGGCGGCCGCAGGCCGCCTATGGGCACCTTCTCCCACAAGGGGAGAAGGGTAAGAGAAAGGGGCGGTCCTTCCGACCGCCCCCTTGTAGCACGTCAAGCCTGCATCAGTGCCCGGCCACCGGTCCCGCGCCGCGGAACCAGACGTAGATGGTGACGAACAGGAACAGCCACACCACGTCGACGAAGTGCCAGTACCAGGCCGCGAATTCGAAGCCGAGGTGCTGCTTGGAGGTGAAGTGGCCGGCATAGGCGCGGAACAGGCAGACCAGGAGGAAGACAGTGCCGACCAGCACGTGGAAGCCGTGGAAGCCGGTGGCCATGAAGAAGGTCGCGCCGTAGATATTGCCCGAGAACGTGAACGTGGCGTGGGCATATTCGTAGGCCTGCACGGCGGTGAAGCAGGCGCCGAGCACGACGGTGAGGATGAGGCCGTACTTGAGCCCTTGGCGGTCGTTCTCGAGCAGCGCGTGGTGCGCCCAGGTCACCGTGGTGCCCGAGGTCAGCAGCAACAGCGTGTTGAGCAGCGGCAGGTGCCAGGGGTCGAAGGTCTCGATGCCCTTCGGCGGCCAGGTGCCCGGCACGCTGCAGGCACCGGCAGCCGTCCCCGGGCCGCAACCGAACACCGCGTCGCGGGTGGCGTGGACCGCATCCGCAGGGAACAGCGCGGAATTAAAGAACGCCCAGAACCAGGCGACAAAGAACATCACCTCGGAGGCGATGAACAGGATCATGCCGTAGCGGTGGCTGATCTGCACCACGCGGGTGTGGTCGCCCTTGTACTGGGCTTCGCGGATCACGTCGCCCCACCAGCTTGCCATGGTGTAGAGCACGCCGATGGTGCCGACGCCGAAGATGATCGGCGCGGCAGCGAACATGTGATGCATCCAGGCGATCGCGCCCACGGCCATGATGAAGGCCGAGATCGAGCCGACGACCGGCCACGGGCTCGGATCGACGAGGTGGTAGTCGTGGTGCTTCGCGTGCGCCGTAGCCATTGCGGTCTCTCCGTTAGATGTGCCGTTCCCTTCGGCACATATTCGTCTCAACAATCAAATCGCGAAATCCCGCCAGAAACGGAATTCCGAGCTTACAGGTTTCCCTTGCGCTTATCCGTTTCACCGGCCGCGAGCGGCTTCGGTGCCGGTTCGCGCACGGGATAGAAGGTGTAGGATAGCGTAATCGTCTTCAGTCCGTCGTTCTCGACGTCTTTCGCCAGCGCCGGATCGACGTAGAACACCACGGGCATCTCGCGCTTCTCGCCGGGGCCCATGGTCTGTTCGGTGAAGCAGAAGCAGTTGATCTTCTGGAAATAGGCGCCGACGGTGAGCGGCGCGACGTTGTAGGCGGCAACGCCGGCGGTGGCGCGCGCGGCCTGGTTGGTCACGGTATAGAAGACGGTGACGACCTCGCCGATGCGGACTTCGATCTCGTTCTGCTCGGGCTCGAATTTCCAGGGCAGTCCGGGGCCGACATTGGCGTCGAACCGCACCGCGATCTTGCGCTCCAGCGGCGCGTCTGACGGTGCCGAGGTCGCAACCTGTGTGGTGCCGTTGAAGCCGGTGGCGCGGCAGAACCAGTTGTAGAACGGCACGGCCGCATAGGACGCGCCGACCATCAGCACCACGACGAAGCCGCAGATCGAGGCGACGGCCGCATCGCGCGTCAAGGTACGGCGCGAGGCAACCCTCTCGCCTTCCGCCCTGCCCTCGCTGATCTGCGGGTCGTTCTGCATCTCAATCACAACGGACGGACGAGAACGCCCGGCCCCTTGACCATGGTGACCGCGAAAAACAGCACGACGAGGACACCGAGCGCGAGCGCAATGGCGATCGAGCGATGACGGCGGCTCCGCTTCTGCGCCTCGGTGAGGACGATTCCATCTGGCTTGCGCTTGTCGTCCATAAGCGTTCCATGCGCCCCCTACCCGACCATAGCTGCGACGGCGCGAATCACGACCTCGAGCAGGAGCGTCGCAAACAACGCGAACAGATAGAGGATCGAGAAGGCAAATAGCCGGCGGGTGGCGCGCTGCGCCTGCTTGCCTTCGCGGTGGCGATAGACCTCGATCGCGAGCCACATCATGCCGGCACCGAGCGCCAGCGAAGTGACGCCGTAGACCGCGTCGAAATAGCCGAGCGGCCAGGGCGCTGCGGCGATGGCGACCAGCACGATCGTGTAGAGCAGGATCTGCAGCCGTGTCGCGTCGGGCCCTGCAACCACGGGCAGCATCGGAATCCCGGCGCGGGCATAATCGTCGCTGCGGAACAGCGCCAGCGCCCAGAAATGCGGCGGGGTCCAGAAGAAGATGATGAGGAACAGGAGCAGCGGCTCCATCGCCAGCGAGCCGGTGGCCGCGGCCCACGCCACGACAGGCGGCAGCGCGCCGGCGGCACCGCCGATCACGATGTTCTGCGCGGTCCAGCGCTTCAGCCACATGGTGTAGATCACGACGTAAAAGAAGATCGTGAACGCCAGCAGTCCGCCGGCAAGCCAGTTGACGAGGACGCCGAGCGTCATCACCGCGAAGAACGCCAGCGTCAGGCCGAACGCCATCGCTTCCGCGCTCGTGATGCGTCCGCGCGGGATCGGCCGGTTGGCGGTGCGCGTCATCAGAGCATCGATGTCGCCTTCCAGGGCCATGTTCATCGCGCCAGAGGCGCCGGCCCCGACGGCAATGCAGAGAATAGATGTGAAGGCGATGACCGGATGGACGTGGCCGGGCGCAATGAAGAGGCCGACCAGCGCGGTGAAGATCACGAGCGACATTACCCGCGGCTTCAGCAGCGCGAGGTAATCACCGACATCAGCCTCGGAAATCCGAGGCAGGGCATCGATGGCGTTGTGGTCGACTACCGACAAGATTTATCTCGCTTCACTAAAGCTGCGGCGCGCAACGATGGCGCGCCGCGAACAACCGTTTACTGCACGCGCGGCAGCACTTCGAACTGGTGGAAGGGCGGCGGCGACGTCAGCGTCCATTCCAGCGTGGTGGCACCGGCGCCCCACGGATTGTTGGCAGCCGCCTGCTTCTTCATGAAGGCATCGACCACGCCGTAGATGAAGATCAGCACGCCGAAGCCCGAAATGTACGAGCCGACCGAGGACACCAAGTTCCAGCCCGCGAACGCGTCGGGATAGTCGACATAGCGGCGCGGCATGCCCGACAGGCCGAGGAAGTGCTGCGGGAAGAACACCAGGTTGACGCCGATGAAGGTGACCCAGAAGTGCAGCTTGCCGATGGTTTCCGAATACATGTAGCCGGACATCTTCGGGAACCAGTAGTACCAGCCCGCGAAGATCGCGAACACCGCGCCCAGCGACAGCACGTAGTGGAAGTGCGCGACCACGTAGTAGGTGTCCTGCAGCACGCGATCGACGCCGGCATTCGCCAGCACGACGCCGGTGACGCCGCCGACCGTGAACAGGAAGATGAAGCCGATCGCCCACAGCATCGGCGTGCGGAATTCGATCGAGCCGCCCCACATCGTGGCGATCCAGGAGAAGATCTTCACGCCGGTCGGCACCGCGATCACCATGGTGGCGGCGACGAAATAGGCCTGCGTCGCGCTGGACATGCCGACCGTGTACATGTGGTGCGCCCACACCACGAAGCCGATGCCGCCGATCGCGACCATGGCGTAGGCCATGCCGAGATAGCCGAACACGGGCTTGCGCGAGAAGGTGGAGACGATCTGGCTGATCATGCCGAAGCCGGGCA
Organism: Bradyrhizobium sp. LMTR 3; assembly: GCF_001693485.1. Taxonomy (GTDB): domain Bacteria; phylum Pseudomonadota; class Alphaproteobacteria; order Rhizobiales; family Xanthobacteraceae; genus Bradyrhizobium. The sequence goes on along the minus strand of NZ_MAXC01000004.1, from coordinate 136,251 downwards.
GGATCAGGATGTACACTTCGGGGTGGCCGAAGAACCAGAACAGATGCTGGAACAGCACCGGATCGCCGCCGCCGTCGGCGGAGAAGAACGTGGTGCCGAAATTACGGTCGGTGAGCAGCATGGTGATGGCGCCGGCGAGTACCGGCAGCGACAGCAACAGCAGGAACACCGTCACCAGGATCGACCAGACGAACAGCGGCATCTTGTGCAGGGTCATGCCCGGGGCGCGCATGTTGAAGATCGTGGTGATGAAGTTGATGGCGCCGAGAATCGAGGAAGCGCCAGCCAGATGCAGCGACAGGATCGCGAAATCGACCGCCGGTCCCGGATGGCCCGAGGTCGACAGCGGCGCGTAGATGGTCCAGCCCGCGCCGACGCCGTTGGCGCCCGGTTCACCCTCGACGAAGGTGGACATCAACAAGAGCGCGAAGGAGGCCGGCAACAGCCAGAACGAGATGTTGTTCATGCGCGGGAACGCCATATCGGGCGCGCCGATCATCAGCGGCACGAACCAGTTGCCGAAGCCGCCGATCATCGCCGGCATCACCATGAAGAAGATCATGATCAGGCCGTGCGAGGTCACGAACACATTGTAGGTGTGGGATTCGTGGAAGAACTGGACGCCGGGATACATCAGCTCGATGCGGATCGCGATCGACATCGCAGCCCCGATTATGCCCGCGAAGATCGCGAAGATAAGGTACATCGTGCCGATGTCCTTATGGTTCGTCGAATAGAGCCAGCGCCGCCATCCGGTCGGATTGGCATGCGCATGGTCATCATGGGCGTGATCGTGGTGTGTCGCTGCGGTCGTTGCCATTTTGTAATCCTGCCTTGCAGTCCCCTTTTCGGACCTTTTCAGGTCCGGTCGCCCTTGTCCCTTGCTTGTCCCTTGGCCCGCGCCCTACTGCGCGGCCTGACCAGCCGAGGCGTAGGTATTCGCCGGGTTGGTCGCATATTTCTTCTTCGCCGCCTCAACCCACTCCGCGAATTCCTGATCGCTCACCACCTTGACCGCGATCGGCATGAAGGCGTGATCCTTGCCGCACAGTTCCGAGCACTGACCGTAATACATGCCGGTCTTGGTCGCCTTGAACCAGGTCTCGTTGAGACGGCCGGGGATCGAGTCGATCTTGATGCCGAACGAGGGCACCGCGAACGCGTGGATCACGTCGGCGCCGGTGGTCTGGACCCGGATCACCTTGTTGACCGGCACCACCATTTCGTTGTCGACGCCGAGCAGGCGCGGTTGCTTGTCCTGCGCCATCAGCGAATCGAACTCGAACTTGCCGTTATCCGGGTAGGCGTAGCTCCAGTACCACTGCTTGCCGGTGACCTTGACGGTCAGGTCGGCCTTGGGAACGTCGAGCTGCTGGAACAGGAGACGGAACGACGGCACCGCGATGCCGACCAGGATCAGCACCGGGATCAGCGTCCAGGCCACCTCGATCAGCGTGTGGTGGGTGGTCCGGGAAGGGACCGGATTGGCCCTGGCGTTGAACTTCACGACCACGATGACCAACAGCGCCAGCACGAACAGGGTGATCAGCGTGATGATCACCAGCAGCAAATTATGGAAGCTGATGATGTTTTCCATCACCGGGGTCGCGGCTTCCTGCAGCGTGATTTCCCACGGCTTCGGCTGCTGCCCAAAAGCCGTCCCGCCGGAGACGAGCGCCATGCCCGCTACCGCCAACCCCAGCAACCGCCGGCCCATCAGGCCACTCGACATCTTCATGCCGCTCGCGCTCCTTTAGAAATAATCCCCAAAGCATTTCGGCCGGATGGCCGGAAATGCCGCACGATCCGCCCTCACAAACGGCCTACCGGAGGTACTTTGGAAGTACACCTTCGAAAGTACCTGCAACAGTATTGCTGCGGCACCCCGGGCCAGATCGTTAGAACGCGTCGAAATCCAGCCTCTCAAACCATAATTCTAAGGCTCTCGCAATGCAGTAGTGGGGCGCAAAGCCATGCGTCACCTGCTATTCGCCGGACGTCGGATTTTCCTGACAAATCAGGCAAAACCTGCCGTTTGGCAGCCCTGCACCGCTTGACAGCCCGATTGCCGGATGTAGGCACACTCACGGCGCTCCCGAGCGACCTGATTCGCTTGGGTCCGATGGTCCTCGACGGCGCGGATTGGCTCCCGGACTGCCTTCAAGGCGCCGTCATTGCGTATCAGTCCGGGTAAGTCCAGTTACAATATGTGCTGCCGGCGCTGCCGGAAATCGTGAGAGGATCGACCCGGATGGGGCGTTCGAAACATAGGGCGCGACGACATCAGGCAGGATATCGCCTGGAACCGGCCCGCTGGCTCGGCGGCCTGCTCGCCGTGGCCTTCCTGCTCGGCTTAACCCAGGCGGCGAGCGCGCAAGGCGCGGTGCGGTCGGTCCATGGCGACTGGCAAATCCGCTGCGACACCCCGCCTGGTGCCCAAGGCGAGCAATGCGCCCTGATCCAGAGCGTGGTCGCCGAGGACCGCTCGAACGCCGGCCTGACCGTGATCGTGCTGAAAACCGCCGACCAGAAGAGCAAGCTGATGCGGGTGGTCGCCCCCCTCGGCGTGCTGCTCCCCTCCGGTCTTGGGCTCAAGCTCGACAACCAGGACGTCGGCCGCGCCGGGTTTGTCCGCTGCCTGCCGAATGGCTGTGTCGCCGAGGTGGTGATGGACGAAAAGCTGTTGGGCCAGCTCCGGGGTGCCAAGACGGCGACGTTTATTATTTTTGAGACGCCCGAAGAGGGCATCGGGTTTCCGCTCAGCCTGAACGGGCTGGGTGAGGGATATGACAAGCTGCCGTGAGGGCGAGCCGATAGCTCCGCAAGATTCGGCCGATCGACTCAACCGGCACTGCCGTAGTAATCGAGCAGCCGGCGCGCCTCAATGGAAAGCCAGTCTGCTTCACCGCTGATATAGCCTTCGACTTGCCCGGTGATGCCGATCAGGAAGGTAATGGGCATGCCATAGAGCGCGAACGGCGTGTCGGCCTGGCCGCTTGCGCCGGCTCTTGCCACAAGCCCTTCCGGATCAAGCCCGATCGCGAGGCGCCGAAGCTTCAACCCTTTCACGAAAGGCGCAACGACCGAGCGGTCGCGATCCGTTGCCACCGCGATCACCGCGAGATTCCTGACGTCGCTCGCCGCCAGGCTGTCCAGCATCGGCAGTTCGGTCCGGCAGGCCGGACACCAGGTCGCCCAGAAATTGACGAGCACCACCTTCCCTCTCAAGGAGGTCAAATCGAGCGCGCCGCCGGAGAGACGCGGGATAGGCACGGACGGGACAGGCCTCGCGCCACGAAGCTGGATGAACTGATGCCGGGAGGTGGCGAATGGCGGCGGACCTTCGGCCTGGGCGCGCCTGGATGCAGCCGACATCGCGACCGAGGCGCCAGCCCCGAGCATCCCTGCAACGACAGTGCGACGTGTTAGCCCGCGATGTGGCGTCATGGCGCGTGTCCGTTTGTCATGACCGGATGTAGGACCAGCCGGCTTCCTGCAATTCGATAATGCGTCCGGGCCCGCTCGGCACCAGGTCGACGTGATCGATCAGCGTGATCGGACGGCCCTCGCTGCGCTGCATGCCCTGCTTCGTCGCATCGCAGACCACGAAACGGATGTTCGGATTCACCGCCCTTACCACCTGCAGCATATCCTTCACCGGCGACGTGTCGGCACGGAACATGTGAACGCCGGCATTGTAGGCAACGACCTCGATCATAAACGGCTCGTTGCGCTCCTGATAGTATTTCGGAAGGTTGAGCGAGGTCGAGATCAACGCCCGCATCGTGGTGGGATCGTCGCTATTGATCGGCAGCACCAGCCGATGCACCGGAGGCAATGCGCGCTTCGCCTCCGGTTTCGAGACAGCGGAGCCCGGCTCGGTCAGCAACAACGTTACGACCAGCGGCACGATGAAGGTCAGAGCCAGCCCGACCCATTTAATTACCCGGCGGATAGACAGGCGCATCGCCGCTGCTTCAAAACGCCTTGGCGAAAGAGGCAATCGCCTCACGCTCAGAATAGGCCACGAGCGCGTTGAGCGCGAGCAGGACAATCGCCGGTACCGGCGATCCGCCGATGACGAACAAGTGCGTGATCACGGCGCCGATCATGATGCAGATCAGCAGCAGCGCGCCGAAGCCGGCCTTTCGTGGAAGCAGCAGCAGGATTGCCCCGATGATCTCGAGACTGCCGGTCAAATAGCGAAACCATTGGCCGAGCCCAATGTGGTGAAACTCGTCCACCATCATCGGCACGCCGTAGAGTTTGACGCCCCCGGCCCCCAGAAACGCCAGCGCCAGCAATCCTCTGACAATCCACACGCCAACATGGGTCCAACGGCGCCCGGCAGGTACAGCAATCTCCGACATCGAATACTCCCGAAAGTTTGAGAAGCGGTCCCCAGGTGTCCAAGACTTAAGGTGCCCAAGGCTTTCAAAATCAAAATTCGGTACTAAGATGAAATTGACAAGTAGGATGATTTTTCTGGGGTAGTATGAAAAAGCAGACTAATGAGCCCGCACTGTCCGAATGCCCGGCAGCGCCGCAGCTTCAGCGCGCCCTTCGCGTGCTTTCCGGCAAGTGGAAGGGCGAAATCCTCTGGCAGTTGGTCGGCGGCAAGCGCCGGTTCGGCGAATTGCGGCGCGCCATTCCCGACGTGACGCAGCACATGCTGACCACCCAATTGCGCGATCTCGAAAACGAAGGCCTGGTGAAGCGCACCGTGTTTCCCGAAGTGCCGCCGCGGGTCGAATACGAAATGACGCCTGCGGCGAAGGACCTGAAACCCGTGTTCGACGAGCTGTCCCGCTGGGCCAATGCGCATGGCAGGCTGGAGTCCGATTCGGAGGCTGCGAATGCGGCCGGCAAAGCGCATGACAAACAGCCGTGAGGGGCCCTCCCCTTTTGCTGCGGTCGTGACTATCTTCCACCACCGTCGTCTCTACGAACGCAGGGACCCATAACCACAGATGTCCGCGTTGTAATGTGAACTCGCCGGACGTCTGCGCTTACAATTGGCGCTTGTGGTTATGGGTCGTTCGCGTTCGCGGGGACGACAGCGAACATTCGCATCGGAGCCTGCATGACCAACCTCGCCACCACCTCCCTGCTCGACCGCGCCAATCTCGACCGCGATTCCGTCAGACGCGAGATCACGCGGGGGCTTTTAGGCGCCGACGACGGCGAGCTGTTTCTGGAATACGGCCAGACCGAAGCGCTCGGCTTCGACAATGGCCGGCTGAAGCAGGCGACCTACGACACCTCGCAGGGATTTGGCCTGCGCGCGGTGAAGGACGACGCGGTCGGCTACGCGCATTCCTCCGACGTGTCGCTGCCGGCGCTAATTCGCGCGGCGGACGCGGTCGCCGCGGTGCGCGGCGGCTACAGCGGCAATTTTGCCGCTGCTCCCGCGCATACCAACGTTCGGCTTTATGGCGACGAGAATCCTTTGGATGCGCCGGGGTTCGAAGCCAAGGTCAAGCTGCTGGCAGAGATCGACGCCTATGTCCGCGACAAGGATCCGCGGGTGCGGCAGGCTTCCATCAGCCTGGGCGCCACCTGGCAGGTGGTGGAAATTTTGCGGCCTGACGGCGAAAGCTATCGCGACATACGCCCACTGGTGCGCGTCAACATTTCCGTGGTCGCCGGACAAGGCGACCGGCAGGAAAGCGGCAGCAAGGGTTATGGCGGCCGCGAGGGCTATGCGCGCTTCATCGAAACCAAGGCGTGGCGCGAGGCTGCCGACGGCGCGATCCGCGAGGCGCTGGTCAATCTGGAATCGGTGCCTGCACCCGCGGGCGAAATGGACGTGGTGCTTGGCGCCGGCTGGCCCGGCGTGATGCTGCATGAAGCGGTCGGTCATGGGCTGGAAGGCGACTTCAACCGCAAGCAGACGTCGGCTTTCGCAGGACTGATGGGCAAGCAGGTCGCGGCCAAGGGCGTCACCGTCGTCGACGACGGCACCATCGCGTCGCGGCGTGGTTCGCTTTCAATTGACGACGAGGGCACGCCGACCAACCGCACCGTGCTGATCGCGGACGGCATTCTGGTCGGCTACATGCAGGACCGCCAGAACGCGCGGCTGATGAACATGAAGCCGACCGGCAATGGCCGTCGCCAGAGCTACGCCCACGTGCCGATGCCGCGCATGACCAACACCTATATGCTGGCGGGCGAGCGCGATCCGGCGGAAATCATCGCTTCGGTGAAGAAGGGCGTTTATGCCGCGAATTTCGGCGGCGGCCAGGTCGACATCACCTCGGGCAAGTATGTGTTCCAGTGCACCGAGGCCTACAGAATAGAGAACGGCAAGCTCGGCGCGCCCTTGAAGGGCGCTATGCTGATCGGCAACGGGCCGACCGACCTGCACCGCATCACCATGGTCGGCAACGATCTGGCGCTCGACACCGGCATCGGCACCTGTGGCAAGAACGGCCAGGGCGTGCCGGTCGGCGTCGGCCAGCCGACGCTGCGGATGGAAAGGATCACGGTCGGAGGAACGGGCTAGTGAGCGACGAGAAACTGGTAGGTGATCAAAAGGACGCTTCTCTCGGCAAGGTGGCGAGCTGGCGCGCCCAGGCCGTGCAATTGGCGGCGATCGTTGCCGTCGTCTTCATCGCCAAGGGCGCGCTGGCCGAGCCGTTTTACGTGCCGTCCGGCTCGATGGAGCCGACGCTTCTGATCGGCGATGCGTTGCTCGCCTCGAAATATCCTTACGGCTACGGCGCGGCGTCGCTGCCGATCCAGATCACGCTACCCGAGACCGGACGCCTGTTCGGCGAAACACCCAAGCGCGGCGACGTCGTCGTGTTCCGCTGGCCGGGCGACCGCTCGCAGGCCTGGGTCAAGCGCGTGGTCGGATTGCCGGGCGACCGCATCCAGTTGCGGCAGGGCCAGCTCTTCATCAACGACCATGCCGCGATGTTGAAGCCGGACGGCCTGGCGCAGGCCGAAGACGACCGCGGCAACACCGAACGGGCCTATCGCTTCGTCGAGACGCTGCCGAACGGCGTCAGCCACGCCATCTTCAAGATGCGCGACAATGGAAGGCTCGACAACACGCCCGAGGTGACGGTGCCGCCGGGCAAATTGTTCGTGCTCGGCGACAACAGGGACAATTCCGCCGACAGCCGCGTCTCCGTGCGCGACGGCGGCGTGGGACTATTGCCGATCGACAATCTGATCGGCCGCGCCGATGCCGTGGTCGGCTCCTGGGATCTCGGCATGCGCAACCAGCCGGTATGGACCTGGCTGTCGGGTTTCCGGCTGGCGCGGTTTTTTACCTCCGTGCATTGAGCGGGAAGTAGGGTAGGCAAAGGTGCATATGCGCCGTGCCCACCATCTCGCCGGCGATCAAGCTAATGGTGGGCACGCTTGCGCTTTGCCCACCCTACGGCGCCAGCCATGACCTTCGACGACGTCCGAAAAATCGCGTTGGCCTGGCCGGAGGTCGAGGACGGCACTTCCTACGGCACACCGGCCTTGAAGGTGCGCAAGAAGATGCTGGTGCGGCTGAAGGAGGACGGCGACAGCCTGGTGATGCCGGGCGTGCCAAGGGATGAGCGCGAGATGCTGGTGGAAAGCCAGCCGAAGGTATTTTACTTCACCGATCACTACCGCGATTATCCGATGGTGCTGATCCGCCTGTCGAAGGCCAGCCGCACCATCGTCGAGCCGTTCCTGCGGCGACACTGGCTCATGCTGGCGTCGAAGAAGGCGGTGAAGGAATTCGACGGGAATTTGTAGAACTTGTAGGGTGGGCAAAGCAAAGCGTGCCCACCAATTTCCCATCGCGAAACAAGATGGTGGGCACGGCGCAAGCGCGCCTTTGCCCACCCTACAAACGACCGACGGCGCTTTGATGAATCAAGCCGAATTCCTCACCGCTGCCTTACGCAACCCGGCCAACGAAATCATCACCGAGGAACTGTTTCGGCTGTCGCTGCCGGACGCGTGGCTGGTCTCCGGCTGCCTGGTGCAGACGGTGTGGAACGTGCTGACGAGGCGCGCGGTCGATTACGGCATCAACGATTACGACGTGTTCTATTTCGATCCCGATACGTCCTGGGAAGCCGAGGATGCCGTCATCCGCACGCTGGCGCAGCGCTTTTCAAGCCGCGGCATCGCGGTCGAGGCGCGCAACCAGGCGCGCGTGCACCTCTGGTACCCGGAGAAACATGGCCTGCCCTACCCGCCGTTGCGTTGCTCGACCGACGGCATCGATCGCTTTCTGACCAAGAACACCCAGATCGGAATCCGGCGCACGCGGGATGGTTATGAGGTTTACGCGCCGAATGGTTTTGATGACGTCGCCGGGCTGATCGCGCGACCGAATCCGGGCACGAATTTTTCTGCGTCGAATTACGAGGCGAAGGCGAAGCGCTGGAAGGCGCTGTGGCCGGAGATCACAGTGCTGCCGGTGGATGCACCATGACAATCATCGTCGTCCCCTGCGCACGCAGGGACCTATAACCACTGATCTTTGTGCTCGCGAAAACTGAGGCCACAGCCAAGCACACAACAGGCATTCGTGGTTATGGATCCCCGCGTTCGCGGGGACGACGGCTGTGGATGCGGCGCTACCTCACCACCCCCGAGGTAAACCCCGCCTTCCTTCGCGGCGGCTTGATGTCCTTCTTCAGGAAGCAGTGCGCTTCCTTCCCGGCATAGCCCGGCCGCGCGTAGGTCCAGGCGCGGCACTTGTTGTCGGCGGCGCAGGCTGCCTTGCAGGCGTCATCGCCGTCGCCGTCCTTGAGGTCGAAATTCTTGTAATCGCCGCCGACACGGTCGATTGAGGTTTCAACGCTGTCATTGCGGCGCTCGACCACGCCGGCGCCGCGCACGCCGGAAACGCAGCAATCGCCGCTCTTGATTCGGGGCGGCACGCTGCCCTTCAGCCAGCAGACCGCGCCCTTGATCAAGCCGGTCGGATAATTGAAGCTCCAGGCGCGGCAGCGCCGATCGCGCTCACAGATCAGCGCGCATTCCGCCGGATCGCCCGAGGTCACGGGCGCGCTGAGATAATCGCCGCCGGGACGGTCGAAATTGGCCTGCGCCAGCGCCGGGCGCGCGCATACGGCCGCCGCCAAGAAGGCGAGCGCCACCATACACGCCCTGAGCAGGCGACCTGTCTCCATCTGCGGTTGCTTTCGAATGCGCGTTGCCAGCGCGGGATGACTTTCCTCGAAAAGTCGTCCCGCCCTCAGCCCATTGATTCAGCATGATTTTTCGAAAGACTGGCAGGCGGCCGTTCGGATCACGCTGGATCGGCTGTCATTTGAGCGCCATCAACCTGTACGGCGGATGAACGGCCCGAACACCAGGCAACCCGTTTAATCAGAACGCGTATTCCTGATAGACCGGCTCCACGGAGCCACCCCAATCGCCGTTGAATTTATCCAGCATCTCTTCCGCCGGCGTGCGGCCCGCTTCGAGGATGCGCTCCAGCGGTTCGAGGTGGCGGCTCTCGTCGCGGCCGGAGTGGTCGACGCGGTTGCGCCGCCGCAAGCCCGCATGCGACAGCTTCAGGCATTCCTTCGCAACCTCGAACAGATAGCGGTCCTTGATCCTGGCCTTGAAGCCGAAGCGCGGGACGTCGTCGCGCAACGCCTGACGCTCCGCGGCGGTCCAGTGGCTGACCAGCTCCCAGGCCGCGTCGAGGCTGTCATTGTCGTACAACAGGCCGACCCAGAACGCCGGCAGCGCCGGCAGGCGGCCCCACGGCACGCCATCGGCGCCGCGCATTTCCAGATAACGCTTCAGGCGGACTTCCGGGAAGATCGTCGACAGATGATTGGCCCAATCCGATATCGTCGGGCGCTCGCCGGGCAACGAATTGTTGCGGCCCTCGAAGAAGGCGCGGAACGACGAGCCGGCGACATCGATATAGGTCTCGCCCCGCTTGACGAAGTACATGGGCACATCGAGCGCGTAGTCGACCCAGCGCTCGAATCCCATGCCGTCCTCGAATACCCACGGCAACATGCCGGCGCGCGCGTTGTCCGTGTCGCGCCAGATCTCGGAGCGAAACGACAGGAAGCCGTTGGGCTTGCCCTCGGTGAACGGCGAATTGGCGAACAAAGCGGTCGCCACCGGCTGCAGCGCGATCGACACCCGCAGCTTCTTGACCATGTCGGCTTCGGAGGAGAAGTCGAGATTGGTCTGCACCGTACAGGTCCGGTACATCATGTCGATGCCGTACTGGCCGACCTTCGGCATGTAGTTGGTCATGATCTTGTAGCGGCCCTTGGGCATCACCGGGATCTGCGACCGCGACCAGGACGGCGTCATGCCAAGCCCGAGAAAGCCGATGCCCAACGGCGTCGCGATCTCGCGGACCTGCGCCAGGTGCGCCATCAGCTCGGACTGGGTCTGGTGCACGTTCTCGAGCGGGGCGCCCGACAATTCGAACTGCCCGCCCGGCTCCAGCGAGATCGCGCCGCCCCCGGTGACGTCATACAACCCGATGATGTTGCCGTGCTCCATGATCGGCTCCCAGCCGAGCAAAAGCTGCATGCCTTCGAGCAGCGCGCCGATGCCGCGCGCGCCTTCATACGGCACGGGCTGGCGGCCCTCCAGCGTGAACGGGGTCTTCTCATGCTCGGTGCCGATGCGGAACTCGGACGGCGGCTTGATGCCGGCCTCGAACCACGCGACGAGTTCGTCACGCGATTGCAGCGGCGTCATATCGATCTGGTCACGCGCCATGAAAAAATCCGGATATCTGGCGATTCGACCGAACGCGCCGTGTGGCTGAAGGGGTGCGGACGGCGGCGTCCGCACCAACGAAACGTATCAAAGATGTCATCGCGCCGGCACGCCGTCGCGGGCAGCCGCCGCCTTGACGTCGGAGCACGAGCAGCCCAGCCGGTCGAGCAGACCACAAAGCTTCATGGCGTCGACATCGGACAGTTTGGAGCCGACGTGCTTTTCGATCGCCGCCGAATAGGCGCCCCACATCCTCTTCTGCAACTCGCGCCCGGCTTCGGTGATCTCCACGAACTGGCCGCGCTTGTCGATCTTGCATTCGCGCCGCGCCGCCAGGCCCTCGTCCACCAAGCGGTCGATCAGCCGCGAGGTGGAATATTGCGGGATCAGCATCTGCTTTTCCAGCTCTACCGGGCGCATCTCGCCGGACGGGGCGCGCGACAGTTCCAATAGCGCATCATACCAGGCCAGCGGCGGAAAGCCCGCTTTCTTCAAATCCTGTTCGACGGCATCGAGCACCCGGCTCTGCACCCGCATCAGGCGGATCCAGGCGGCGGTCGCCTCGGTCGATGGTTTGCGTTTCATAGCCTAATCCGTATCTGTCACAGATCAGTGTACCGCACTAAATGCAGGTGCATCAATCTTGACTATTCCATGCAGATGCATTTAGTCAGCCCGCCAATAATTACGAGGGAAGGAAAAATCCAATGAAACTGTATTATTCCCCGGGCGCCTGTTCGCTGTCCCCCCATATCGCGCTTCTCGAGGCCGGTCTGCCCTACGACCTGGTCAAGGTCGACCTGCGCGCCAAGAAGCTGGAGAATGGTGACGACTTTTTGAAGGTCAACCCGAAGGGCCAGGTGCCGGCCCTCGCCCTCGATTCGGGCGAACTGGTCACCGAAGGGCCAATTATCGTCCAGATGATCGCCGACAAGGCGGGCAAGAACCTGGCACCGCCCCGCGATTCGGACGAGCGCTACAAGCTGCTGGAGTGGCTGAACTACATCACGACCGAACTGCACAAGAATCTCGGGCCGATGTTCTCGCCGTTGCTGGCCGACGACGCCAAGCCGTTTTTCAAGGATCGCGCCATGAGCAAGTTCAAGTACCTGGAAACGGCGCTGGCCGGGCGCGACTACCTGATGGGCAAGCAATTCACCGTGGCCGACGGCTATCTGTTCACCATGCTGATGTGGGCGACCGACCGCTTGAAGTTCGATCTCTCTGATATGCCGAACCTTCTTGCCTACAAGGCCCGCATCGCCGCGCGCCCGATGGTGCAGGAGGCGATGACCAAGGAAGGGCTGCTGAAGGCGGCGTGAACGCTCCACGGATTGCGGAAAAAGCGAAAGGGCCGGTTCGATGATCCGGCCCTTTTGCTTTCGTCATTCCGGGGCGATGCGAAGCATCGAACTCTGATGCGCAATTGCGCATCTGAGAATCTCGAGATTCCGGGTCTGGTCCTTCGGACCATCCCGGAATGACGAAGGAGAGCGTTACGCCGCCTGCTTCTTCGGCGGGAAGCGGCCGTAGAAGGTCTCGCCGCTCGCCGCCATATCTTCGAGGAGCTTCGGCGGGGTGAAGCGGGAGCCGTATTTGGCCTCGAGCTTGTGGCAGAGCTCGACAAACTTCCGCGTGCCCATGAAGTCGATATAGGACAGCGTGCCGCCGGTGAACGGCGCGAAGCCGAAGCCCAGGATCGAGCCGACATCGGCCTCGCGCGGGTCGGTGATGACGTGGTCCTCCACCGTGCGCGCGGCCTCCACAGCCTGCACCACCAGGAAGCGCTGCTTCAATTCCTCGACGTCGATCGTGTCGGGGTCGAGCTGCTTGGGCTGCAGCGCGGATAGTCCCGGCCACAGGCTCTTCTGACCCTTGCCCTTCTCGGGATAATCGTAAAAGCCCTTGGCATTCTTGCGCCCCAGGCGGCCCTGCTTCTCGACCAGCTCCACCATCAGCTTCTTCTGGTCGGGGTTGATGGCGTTGGGGCCGAGATCGGCTTCGGTCGCCTTGATGACCTTCAGCCCGAGATCGAGGGCGACTTCATCCGACAGCGACAGCGGACCTACCGGCATGCCGGCCATCTTGGCGCAGTTCTCGATCATCGCCGGCGGCACGCCTTCGAGGAACATCTCGTTGCCTTCGGCGATGTACCGGCCGACGCAACGGTTGGCGTAGAAGCCGCGGGAATCATTTACGACGATCGGCGTCTTGCCGATCACGCGCACATAGTCGAGCGCGGCGGCGAGCGCGACATCGCCGGTGCTCTTGCCGAGAATGATTTCGACCAGCATCATCTTCTCGACCGGCGAGAAGAAATGGATGCCGATGAACTTGCCCTGATCCTTGAAGCTTTCGGCGAGCGAAGTGATCGGCAGCGTCGAGGTGTTGGACGCGAAGATCGCGTCAGGCTTCAGATATTGCTGTGCCTTGGCGAAGGTTTCCGCCTTGACCTTGCGGTCTTCGAACACCGCCTCGATGACGAGGTCGCAATCCCCTAGCGCAGCGTAATCCGCTGATGGCGTGATGCGCGCCAGCAGCGCGTCGCGATCACCTGCCTTGGCGCGGCCCTTGGCGATCTGCTCGTCGATCACCTTCTGCGCATGGGCCTTGCCCTTGTCGGCGCTTTCCTGGTCGCGGTCGATCAGGACGACGTCGAGGCCCGCGCGCGCCGAGACGTAGCCGACGCTGGCGCCCATGAAGCCGGCGCCGATCACGGCGATCTTCTTCACCTTGGTCGGCGGCACGTTCGCAGGCCGCCGCGCGCCCTTGTTCAGTTCCTGCATCGACAGGAACAGGCTGCGGATCATCGCGGCGGCTTCCTTGGAGCGCAGCACTTGCGTGAAGTAGCGCGACTCGACGCGGAGCGCGGCGTCGATCGGCAACTGCAGGCCCTCATAGACGCAGCTCATGATGGCGCGCGCCGCCGGATAATTGTCGTAGGTCTCGCGGCGGTAGATCGCATTCCCCGCCGGGAACATCATCATGCCGGCCTTGGAGAACACCGGCCCGCCCGGCAGCTTGAAGCCCTTCTCGTCCCAGGGCGCGACCGCCTTGCCGCCACCCTTGATCCAGTCCTTCGCCGCCTTGATCAGGTCGGAAGCCGGCACGATGGCGTGGATCAGGTTCAGCGACTTGGCCTTCTCGACGGTGACCGGGTCGCCCTTGAGCAGGATCGTCATCGCGTCCTGCGGCGGCACCAGGCGCGGCACGCGCTGGGTGCCGCCGGCGCCCGGGAACAGACCGACCTTCACTTCGGGCAGGCCGAGGCGAGTTTTGGGATTTTCAGCCGCAACGCGGTAGTGGCAGGATAGCGTCACCTCAAAGCCGCCGCCGAGCGCCAGCCCGTTGATCGCGGCCGCCCATGGCTTGCCGCAGGTTTCGATGCCGCGCAGCACCAGCGAAAAGCGCCGGCTCTGGTCGAACAGCATCTGGTTTGCGGCAACCTCGCCCTTTTCCTTGAAGACTTTCGCGTATTCCTTGTTCATGCCCTCGAGCATGGAAAGATCGGCACCGGCGCAGAACGCTTCCTTGCTTGAAGTAATGACCACGCCCTTTACCGCGGCGTCCGCCGTGGTCTGTTTCAGGATCTCCTCGAGCTCGGTGGTCGAGGTTTCATCGAGCACGTTCATCGAACGTCCCGGAATGTCCCAGGTGACGAGCGCAATGCCGTCGGCGTCGGTCTCGAGCTTGAAATTCTTGAAGGCCATGTTGTGCTCCCTCGGTGCCGGCAGCCGATGTCAGGCGCGGCGGTTGTGTCTGTGATCTCGTAGGGTGGGTTAGCGAAGCGTAACCCACCGCTTCTTTCGCCGTGGCATGGTGGGTTACGCCTTCGGCTAACCCACCCCACCGCAGTTACACCCGTTCGATGATCGTGGCCGTCCCCATGCCGCCGCCGATGCACAGCGTCACCAGCGCTGTCGACTTGTTGGTGCGCTCCAACTCGTCGAGTACGGTGCCGAGGATCATGGCGCCCGTCGCCCCTAACGGATGGCCGAGCGCGATCGCACCGCCATTGACGTTGATCTTCGAATTGTCGATCTCGAACGCCTGCATGTAACGCAGCACGACGGAAGCAAAGGCCTCGTTGAGCTCGAACAGGTCGATGTCCGACTTCTTCATGCCGGAACGCTCGAACAGCTTTTCGGTGACATCGACCGGGCCGGTCAGCATCATCGCGGGCTCCGAGCCGATATTGGCGAAGGCACGGATTTTTGCGCGCGGCTTCAGGCCGTGCTTGGCGCCTGCTTCCTTGCTGCCGAGCAGCACCGCGCCGGCGCCATCGACGATGCCGGAAGAGTTGCCGGCATGGTGGACGTAATTGACGCGCTCGATTTCGGGGTGCGACTGGATCGCGACCGCATCGAAGCCGCCCATCTGCCCGACGACGGTGAACGACGGCTGCAGTTGCGCCAGCGACTGCATCGTCGTCGTGGGCCGCATGTGCTCATCCTTGGCGAGGATGGTGAGGCCGTTGACGTCCTTCACCGGAACCACGGACTTGTTGAAGCGACCCTCGTCCCAGGCCTTGGCGGCGCGCTGCTGGCTCTGCACGGCATAGGCGTCGACGTCGTCGCGCGAAAAGCCGTATTTGGTGGCGATCAGATCGGCCGAGACGCCCTGCGGCATGAAATAGGACGGCACCGCCATCGACGGGTCCATCGGCCAGGCGCCGCCGGACGCGCCGATGCCGACGCGGCTCATCGATTCGGCGCCACCGCCGATCACGAGTTCATGCTGGCCGGCCATGATCTGGGCGGCGGCAAAATTCACGGCATCGAGGCCGGAGGCGCAGAACCGGCTGATCTGCACGCCGGGAACGCTTTCGCCGAGGCCCGCCTTCAGCGCCGCGAAGCGCGCGATGTCGCTGCCGGCTTCGCCGACCGGATCGACCACGCCGAGGATGACGTCGTCAACGACGTCTTCAGCGAGGTTGTTGCGTTCCTTCAGCGCCTGCAGCGGCACCGTGGCGAGCGCCAGCGCCGTGACCTCGTGAAGCGCGCCATCGGGCTTGCCGCGGCCGCGCGGGGTGCGAACGTGATCGTAGATATATGCCTCAGGCATGACGCCCTCCTGGTATGAGGATCATAATATTATAGGCAGATCGAACGGGAAACGGCGAAAAAATCAGAAGGCTTCCGCCGCCAATTCCATGGTGGTCGCGCAACCGGACTGAATGCGCGCCAGATGAACGTGGGTTTCCGGCAGCATCCGCTCCATGAAGAAGCGGCCGGTCACCAGCTTGGTCGTCAGATAGGGCGTGGCGCCATCCGCCGCAATCTTGTCCTGCGCCACCTTCGCCATCCGCGCCCACATGTAGCCGAAGGCGACGAGGCCGAACAATTGCATGTAGTCGGTGGCGGCGGCGCCGGCGTTGTCGGGTTTGGTCAACGCGTTCTGCATCAGCCAGCCGGTGGCCTGCTGCAGGTGGCCGAGCGCGGTCGAGAGCGGCGCCACGAACGGCTTCATCGCTTCGTCGCCGCCGTGCTCCTTGGCAAAGCCTGCGACCTCGGCAAAGAACGCCATCACGGCGCGGCCGCCGTTCCGCGGCAGCTTGCGGCCGACCAGGTCGAGCGCCTGGATGCCGTTGGCGCCCTCATAGAGCATGGCGATGCGCGCATCGCGCACGAACTGCTCCATGCCGTGCTCGGCGATATAGCCGTGGCCGCCATACATCTGCTGCGCCAGCACCGCGTTGGAGAAGCCGACGTCGGTCATCACGCCTTTCATGACCGGGGTCATCAGACCCATATGGTCGTCGGCGGCCTCTCGATCCTTCGGATCGGAGGAGCGGTGGGCGACGTCGCTCTTCAGCGCGGTCCATACCACCATGGCGCGCGCCGCCTCGTTGAAGGCGCGGATGGTGAGCAGCACGCGGCGAACATCAGGGTGCACGATGATCGGGTCGGCCGGCTTCTCAGGCTCCTTGGCGCCCGTGAGTGAGCGGCCCTGCAGGCGCTCGCGCGCATAGGCGACGGCGTTTTGATAGGCGACTTCGGACTGCGCCAGCCCCTGCACGGCGACGCCGAGGCGGGCCTCGTTCATCATCACGAACATGCCCTGCATGCCCTTGTTCTCTTCGCCGATCAGCCAGCCGGTGGCGTTGTCGTAGTTCATCACGCAGGTCGAATTGCCGTGGATGCCCATCTTGTGCTCGATCGAGCCGCAGGACACACCGTTGCGCTGCCCGAGCGAACCGTCGGCGTTGACGAGGAATTTCGGCACCACGAAGAGCGACACGCCCTTGATGCCGGCGGGAGCGCCTTCGATGCGAGCCAGCACCAGATGGATGATGTTCTCGGCGAGGTCATGCTCGCCGGACGAGATGAATATCTTGGTGCCCGTGATCTTGTAGCTGCCGTCGGCCTGCTTCACCGCCTTGCTGCGCAACAGGCCGAGATCCGTGCCGCATTGCGGCTCGGTGAGGTTCATGGTGCCGGTCCACTGACCCGCCACCATCTTCGGCACGAACATGTTCTTCTGTTCAGGCTTGCCGTGCACCAGGAGCGCAGCGGTCGCGCCCATGGTCAGGCCGCCATACATCGAGAACGCCATGTTGGCCGCGCTCTGGAATTCGGTGACGACCTGGCTCAGCGTCACCGGCAGCCCCTGCCCGCCATATTCCGCCGGCGCCGACAGACCGAGCCAGCCACCTTCGGCCACCTGCTTGAAGGCTTCCTTGAACCCCTTCGGCGTCGTCACCGAGCCGTCGTCATGCCGCTTGCAGCCTTCGAGATCGCCGACACGGTTGAGCGGCTGCAGCACCTCTTCGGAGAGTTTTGCGGCCTCGCCCAAAATCGCCTCGCGCACATCGGCGGAGGCGTCGGTGAAACCGGGCAGATTGTCGTAGCGGTCGATCTGGAACACGTCGTTGAGCAGGAAGGTGACGTCTTCCACGGGGGCTTTGTAGATCGGCATGATGTTCTCCCGGCAGGGGCAGGCTTGAAAACTGGCGGCGGCGCTTGACGTAAAACTGTGCGGCGTTCCGGAAAGCGACCTTATCCGGTTCGCTACGTCCTAGGGAGTGACCAGGCCGGCAAATATCCCGACAGCCATTGCGACATATAACGACGCCGGGGATGGTGACGGCCTCGATCGCCCCTCGTCACTGCTTGGCGAGTTGCTCCCCCATCAAGCGGTGTAGCAGATTGATTCCCTTCAGCGGACGTACCATCACCTTGAAGTGCGTGATCTTACCGTCATCGCTGAACGTGATGATGTCGACGCCGTTGATCTTGATGCCCTCGATCTCGTTTTCGAATTCGAGGACCGCGCCGTTCGGGCTGCGCCATTCGCCTGTGTATTTGAAGCCGGGGCCGCCCAGCACCTTCTCGGCGCTCGCCAGATATTTGAAGGTGATGTCGCGCCCGCGCTGCGGCGTATGAACGACGGGGCTTTCAAACACCGCATCCGGGTGCAACAGATCCCATAACGCCGCCGTGTCATGGGACTTCATGTAGCCGTACCACTTGTCGAGGCCGCTCATGGTCATCATGTCTCCTTTGCGGGCGATGACGGGCTGGCGCCAGAGAATCGGCTTCTCCGGAGCTTATGCGCGTTGACGCATATGCAACTTTATGCATAATGTCAAATCACAATGAATGCCGGAGGCCAGCGTCTTGGCGCTTGGTGACGCGATCCTTGCTTGCCTGACCGAACGTCCGATGACGGGCTACGAGCTCGCCAAGACGTTCGACAACTCGATCGGGTTTTTCTGGAAGGCCGACCACCAGCAGATCTACCGGGAACTCACAAAGCTTCGCGACCGCGGCCACATCCAGGGCCGCGAGGTGGTGCAGTCCGGCAAGCCGAACAAGCTGGTCTATACCCTCACCCCGGAGGGGCGCGCCGCGCTCCGGCATTGGGCCGCGCGGCCGAGCGTTCCGGCTTCGATCAAGGACGACCTTCTGGTGCGGCTCTACGCGCTCGACAGTGTCGACATCGAACCATTGCGCACCGATCTGATGGCGCGGCTGGAACACCACCGCGACCGCTTCGCCCGCTACGAACGCCTGCTCAACAAGCGATTCCCTGACGGCACGGCGCCGCCGGCCGATGTCGGCAAATTGCTGGGACTTCGCATCGGCCTCGCCCACGAGCGCGCCGTGGCGGAATGGTGCGAAGAGGCGATCGAGGCATTGTCGGCCCTGTCTTCCGGCGTGGAGCGGACCAACGTCGTGCCGATCGAGGACGTCAAGCGCGAAACCAGCGGCTAACGCCGGCCGATTTGGCCGCCCGATAACTTTTGAGGCCGTCCGTCCCATTCCTTAACCCCTTCTTTACCGTAACGCGAAAAAGTCAGTTCCGAGGCAGGCGACCCGCGCGAAAATACGATTGTCTCTCAAGTGGGACGCGCGGGGAGGCTGATGGCGCGGGTGGGGCGCCGTAGCGGAACCGGACGAGAGCATGAATTCGCGCGTATCGTGGAGTGTTGACGGCATCGATCCATCGGTCCGCGACAGGGCCGAGGCGGCAGCGCGCCGCGCCGGCATGTCGCTGAACGAATGGCTGAATTCCACCATCGGCGAACCGGCCCCGCCCAGTTTCGGCGCGCCCTCCGGTCAGCGGCCGGCGACGCCGGGCCGGCAGATCCCCGACGTGGCCGACATTCACCAGCGGCTGGATTCGATCACAAAGCAGATCGAGCAGATTTCGCGGCCTGCAGCCCGCGGCGAAGCCGCTCAAGGCGAGCCGACGGTGGCGCGCCAGCTCAACGAGGCCATTTCGCGCCTCGACGCGCGGCTGTCGCAGATTTCGAATCCCGTGCCGGCGCGTCAGGCCCAGATGCAGGAACGGCAGCGTCAGACCGATTTGGTCGAGCGTGCCGCGGCCCAGGTCTATCGACCGTCGCCGCCGCTTAGCCCGGCCTCAATGGATTTTGCGGTCGCCGAAATCACCGCGCGCCAGAACGAACTCGATACTCCGCCGCCGCGCCCGATGCCGCCGCGCAATGCCGCGCCGACGGCCTCGGCCCCCCAGCCCCATTCTGCGCAACCCAAATCTGTGCCGCCAATGACGCAGGCCACGCCTGCGGGACCGGACTTTTCTTCGCTCGAACGGCACCTGATCAAGATCACGAGCCAGATCGAGGCGCTGCAGCGTCCCGATCATATTGAACAGTCGATTGCGGCGTTCCGCAGCGAGCTTGCCGAAATCCGTCAGGCCATCACCGAGGCGGTGCCACGCCGGGAGATCGAATCGCTCGAGAACGAAATCCGCTCGCTGTCCCGCCGCATCGACGATAGCCGCCACAACGGCACCGACGGCCAGATGCTGGCCAACATCGAGAGCGCGCTCGGCGAAATCCGCGAAGCGTTGCGCTCGTTGACGCCGGCCGAGCAGCTCACCGGCTATGACGAGGCGATCCACAATCTCGGCGCCAAGCTCGACCTGATCCTGCGCTCGAACGACGATCCGTCGACGGTGCAGCAGCTCGAAAGCGCGATCGCGGCGCTGCGCGGGATCGTCTCCAACGTCGCCTCCAACGACGCGCTGGCCCGCCTCGCCGACGACGTGCACACGCTGTCGGCCAAGGTCGACCAGCTTTCGCGCTTTGACGGCAACAGCGATGCCTTCGGTATTCTCGAACAGCGCCTGGCCGCGCTGACCTCGACGCTGGAATCCCGGCAACCGCCGGCCGCGAGCGAGAATTCGGAGTATGTCGAAAACGCGCTGCGCTCGCTGTCGGAGCGGCTCGACCGTATTCCGGCCGGCGACGACAATGCGTCGGCATTTGCCCATCTCGAACAGCGCGTCTCGTATCTCTTGGAGCGCCTGGAAGCCGATCGTTCCGCAGCTCCGGCCATCGACCTCGGACGGGTCGAGGAAGGCCTGCACGACATTTTGCGTTCTCTCGAACGCCAGCACGCCAGCCTGGTCGCACTCGCCGAATCCAACCGCAATTCCGGCAGTGCATCGCAGCCGACGGACTCGGGCATCGTCGACCTGGTCAAGCGCGAATTATCCGATATCCGCTTCAGCCAGTCGGAGACCGATCGCCGCACGCAGGACTCGCTGGAGACCGTTCACAATACGCTCGGCCATGTGGTCGATCGCCTGTCGATGATCGAAGGCGATCTGCGCGGGGTTCGCGGTGCGCCGGCTGCGTCCGCCGCTCCGCTTGCAGCGGCCGAAATGAGCGAGGAAGCGCCCCGCCCGACCACGCCGCTGATGACCTATCCGCAGCAATCGAAGCCGGAATTGCCGAACCCTGCCGCGCTGCAGGGGAATGGTGCCGAGCCCTTTGCCGCCGCCCCGCGCGAATTCCACGCCGTGCAGGCGGTCGCGCCGGTTGCGCCGCCACTACCGCCGCGGGCGATCAGCGAAATTCTGGAGCCGCATGCGGCCGCACCGCGCACCGCAATCGCGCCGGAATTGCCGCCGGATCACCCGCTCGAGCCTGGCACGCGGCCGCCGCCGCGCGTCGCTTCGCCATCCGAACGGATCGCCGCTTCCGAAAACGCGATCAGCGAGATTGCTTCCGCACCCAAGGAGCCGGTCAGCTCATCGAGCTTCATTGCCGCTGCGCGCCGCGCCGCGCAGGCCGCAGCCGCCGCGCCGCCGCCCGAGAAAGCCGGACGTTCGGCTGCGAAGGCCGCGTCGAAGGACAAGGGCGGCGACAAGGCCAAGGTGGACGACAAGAACGCCTCGAGCATTTCCTCCAAAATCCGCTCGTTGCTGGTCGGCGCGAGCGTGGTCGTGATCGTGCTCGGCACTTTCAAGATGGCGATGACGCTGCTCGATACCGGCAGCGTGCTGCAACTGCCGGTGATGGAACAGTCGAGAGAGCCGGCCGCACCGGCGCAGGCTCCCGCGCCCTCGGAGAGCAGCGTCAGGCCCGCTCCTGCGATGCCCGCACCGCAGGCGCCCTCGATGATCTCGCCGACGCCGGTCGAGAAGCAATCGAACAATTCTTCCGCCCCGAACACGCTGGACAGCGCGCGGGTCGCAGCCCCGCCGCAGGCCACGTCCCCGGTTACGGCCAGCGATATCACCGGCGCGATCCAGGCGATGCCGGCCAGCGGCGGCAAGCTTGCGATGATCGCGGTGCCGCCGAGCGAGCGGCTGCCCGATGGTATCGGCGGCCCGGTGCTGCGCGCCGCTGCGCTGAAGGGCGACCCGGCCGCGGCTTACGAGGTCGGCGTGCGCTTTGCCGAAGGCAAGGGCGTCGCCCCGAACCTCGACGAGGCCGCCAAATGGTACGACCGCGCGGCGCAAGCCGGCGTGGTGCCCGCACTGTTCCGGCTCGGCACCTTCTACGAGAAGGGCATGAGCGTGAAAAAGGACCTGGATATCGCGCGGCGTTACTACGTGCAGGCGGCCGAGCGCGGCAGCGCCAAGGCGATGCATAATCTGGCCGTGCTCGACGCCGATGGCGGCGGCAAGGGTGCCAACTACAAGAGCGCGTCGATCTGGTTCCGCAAAGCCGCCGATCGCGGCGTCGCCGACAGCCAGTTCAACCTCGGCATCCTCTATGCCCGCGGCATCGGCGTCGAACAGAACCTCGCCGAATCCTTCAAATGGTTCAGCCTCGCAGCCGCCCAGGGCGATGCGGATGCCGGCCGCAAGCGCGACGATGTTGCCAAGCGCCTCGACGCCCAGTCGCTGGCAGCGGCCAAGCTTGCGATCCAGACCTTCACCGTGGAGCCGCAGCCCGACGAGGCCGTTAACGTAGGCTCACCCGCCGGCGGCTGGGATTCGCCCCCCTCACCTGCCACGGGCAAGCCCGCCACCAAGCCGGCTGCGACCAAGCGCACCGCCGCCGTTCACTAAGCGCTTACCGCGGCATCGCCGCCATATCCCCGGCTATAAATTCGTATTAGTGCTCTGGTCAGCTTGATCCTGAACGGGTCTGGCTTGCCAAGAGGATCGATTGTCAGCCGACGACAGCCAGAACGGGGAAAATCGCCTCCGCCGCTCGCCGACGGGCCCTGCGGTTGCGCCACCGCGCCTCCCGCCCGGTCAGGCCCCGGCGCCGCCGCCCCGGCCACCCCGGCGCCAATGGCAGTTTTGGACGGTGGCGATCTTCATCCTGCTGGTTGCCGGCGTGTGCATTCGCGCTTACCGGGACCTGTCGCAACCGGAGGCCTGGCACTACTGGAAGGACCAGTACGTCTCGCCAAGCCTGACATCCCAGGTGATCGATACGCTCCACCTCGACGGTTCGAGCCGGGGGCGCCGCGCCCTGTTCGTCAGCGGCACGATCGGCCCCGCCGCGGCGAGCTGGTTTCGCAGCAGGCTGGACCACGCCAACCTCGCACCCGGTGACATCGTCTTGTTGGCCTCCCCCGGCGGTGATTTGAACCAGGCCGTGATCATGGGCGAGATCATCCGATCGCGCGGGCTAGCGACCGCGGTCGGCGGCGCCGACGCGTCGGGCCGCATCAAGCCCGGTTACTGTGCCAGCGCCTGCGTGCTGGCCTATGCCGGGGGCAAGACCCGCTTCGGCGTATTGGGCTCGGCATTGGGCGTTCATCGGTTTGTCACGACCAGGCCCTTGGGCGATCCCGTCGCAGAGGCTCAGCGGATATCGGGCGCGGTGTTGGGCTACATGACCAAAATGGGGGTTTCATCCTCGATCGTGGAAGCGATGTCCGAGACCAGGGACATTCGCTGGCTCAGCCCCAAGCAGGCGCTGGCGATGAACCTTGTCACCGAGCCGCTCGGAAAGCCCTGAGCCGGCCGAGCGCCGACTCCGCGAACAGACTGGCTTTCGGGATTTTGTAACAGCGTTTCAACGCCCTGGGACACGCGCACGTACGGCAAAAATTTGCCTTGCCGGGCATTTTTAGTCCCTCACGCTGCCGAATTCAGTTATGCAAAGGCGCGGGAACCGGCCCTGCGCACGCAAAGGTGCATGCGCGAACCGGATTCCACTGCCGGCAAATACAAGAGAAACCATGCCCTGAGCGGCTCCTCGGCCGTCTCTTGCGGCAAAGCTACAAAAGCGGACGCGCGTGCAGCTCTACCTCCCGATCGCCGACATTCCGGTCAATGTTTTCCTCATCCTGGCGATGGGCGCGGCGGTCGGGTTCGTCTCCGGCATGTTCGGGATCGGCGGCGGCTTCCTGATGACGCCGCTGCTGATCTTCGTCGGCATTGCGCCCGCGGTCGCGGTCGCCTCGGTCGCCAGCCACATCGCGGCGTCCTCGTTCTCCGGCGCGATCTCCTACTGGCGGCGGCGCGCCATCGATCCGGTTCTGGCGGTGGTGCTGCTGAGCGGCGGCAGTTTAGGCACGGCGCTGGGGGTCTGGACCTTCACGCTGCTGCGCTCGCTCGGTCAGCTCGATCTCATGATCGCGACGTCTTACGTGATCCTGCTGACCACCGTCGGCGGCCTGATGTTCTGGGAAGGCCTGCGGGCGTTGCTGAGGGCGCGCCGCGGCGGTCCTGTCACCACGCGCCGCCCGGGCAGCCATGTCTGGATTCATGGCCTGCCGTTGAAGATGCGCTTCAAGCGCTCGAAAATCTATCTGTCCGTCATTCCGGTCGTCGTGATCGGCCTGGCCATTGGCTTCATCGGTGCCGTGATGGGGATCGGCGGCGGTTTCATCCTGGTGCCGCTGTTGATCTATGTGCTGCGGGTGCCGACCTCGACCGTGATCGGCACCTCGATGGTGCTCACCCTGGTCACGATGGTGTTCGCCACCATGCTGCATGCCGTGACCAATCATCTGGTCGATGCGGTGCTGGCGCTGATCCTGATGGTCGGCGGCGTCACCGGCGCCCAGTTCGGCGCCCGCGCGGGGCAGAAAATCCGGGGCGAACATTTGCGGCTGCTGCTCGGGCTACTGGTTCTCGCCGTGGGCATTCGTTTCGCCGTTGAACTGGTGATCCGGCCCGAGGATCTCTTCACCGTGCGGGAAACAGGAGTGACGGGATGACCGCACGCCTCGCCCGCACGCTCGGATGGCTTGCGCTGGCCGCGGTGCTCGCGGCGTCGCCGGTTCGGGCCGAACGGCTGATCGTTTCGGTGTCCAACCATCGCGTCACCGTGACACCGAACTATTCCGGCGAGGAGTTGGTGCTGTTCGGTTCGGTCGAGAAGGACGCCACCACGCCGGCCAATCGCACCTACGATCTCGTGGTGACGGTTGCCGGCCCGCGCGCCGACATGGTGACGCGCCGCAAGGAGCGCCGGTTCGGGATCTGGATCAACACCGACTCCCGGCAGTTCCTCCAAGTGCCGACCTACCTGGCGCTGTTTTCCAACCGCCCGTTCGACGCCATCGCCTCGCCCGAGGTGCAGCGGCGGCAGCAGCTCGGGCTGAACAACGTGCTGCTCACCCAGCGCGTCGGGCCCGACTACGCCGACGTCGTGCCGGACGATGCGTTCCGCAGCGCCTTCGTGCGGCTGCGCAAGCAGCACGGCCTCTATCGCGAGGAGACCTCGGCGGTGACGTTCCTGACGCCGACGCTGTTCCGCACCGGCATTCCGCTGCCTGCGGAAGTGCCGATCGGTCTCTACAATGTCGAGATCAAGCTGTTCGCCGAAGGCGCGCTGGTGGCCAAGACCGACACTGCGTTTGAAATCGTGAAAGTCGGCTTTGAACAGTTCGTTGCGACAACCGCGCGCCAGAACGGGTTTGTCTATGGGCTCGTCACAGCGTTCATGGCGCTGATGACGGGATGGATGGCGTCGATCGTGTTCCGCAAGGATTAGGCGTCAATGCGTAGGTTGGGTGGAGCGAAGCGATACCCAACATCGGATATCCAACCCGGCGCGAACATGATGGGTATCGCTTTCGCTCCACCCATCCTACGATCTACGATCTCCCGGCAAAAAACCCCACCCCCATCGCGACGACGCTGAGCAGCATTGCCGCGGTGGACAGCCATCCGAGCCAATATAGTGGACCCTTGATGACGTAGCGGTCCATCACGTCCCTGCGGCGCGCCATGAGCATCAGCAGCACCATCACCGGCACGGCGAGCACGCCGTTGATGACCGCGCTCCAGTACAGCGCTGAGATCGGGTTGATCGGCGTGAAGTTCAACGCGATGCCGATGCCGGCCGAGAGCGCCAGCACCGCGTAGAACGCGGCGGCGGCCTTGGGCTTGCGCGCGAGCCCGACCGGCCATCGCCGTCCCTCCCCGACGGCATAGGCGGCGGCGCCGGCGAGCACCGGAATTGCCAGCAGTCCGGTGCCGACGATGCCGAGCGCAAAAATCGTTTCAGCGAACGCGCCGGCGATCGGACGCAGGGCTTCGGCCGCGTCCGCGGAGCTGTGGATATCCGTCTTTCCGGCCGCATGCAGCGTCGCCGCGGCGGTTACGATGATCGACAATGCGATCAGGTTGGAGAACGCCATCCCAACGATGGTGTCAGCGCGAATGCGATTGAATTCCTTCTGCGCGCCGTAATGCTTTTCGACCAGCGGCCGCTTCGCCTTGTCGACGCGCTGATCTTCGGCTTCCTGCGAGGCCTGCCAGAAGAACAGGTAGGGCGAGATCGTGGTGCCAAAGATGGCGACGATGGTGGTGAAATAATCGACACTCCAGGCCGGGCGCGGAATGAGAATGCCGGCGAGCGCCTCGCCCCACGAAACCTCAGCATAGGCGAGCGCGGCGACATAGGCAAACAGGCTGAGCGTCAGCCATTTCAGCACCAACACGTAACGCCTGTAATCGAGGAAGATCTGCGCCGCGACCGAGGTCACGCCGAACAGCAGTACATAGAAGATGCTGTGGCCGCCGATTAGCAGTTTGGTGGCGTCCGCCATCGCGCCGAGATCGGCGCCAATGTTGATCGTGTTGGCGATGAACAGCAACGCCACCACCACGTTGAGCAACAATGGCGAATAATGCCGGCTCACGTTGCCCGCGATACCATGCCCGGTGACGCGGCCGACGCGCGCGGAGATTTCCTGGATCGCCGCCATCAGCGGAAACGTCAGCAGCATGGTCCAGCCGATGCCGTAGCCGAACTGTGCACCTGCCTGGCTGTAGGTGCCGATTCCAGATGGATCGTCGTCGGACGCGCCGGTGATCAGGCCCGGCCCGAGCGATTTGAGGAAGCTGCGGAGGCTGAAGGGCTGGTGCGGCTTTGTCGCCGGCTTCTCGCCGCCATGCTTATGATGGGCGTGCTCGTGTTTCGGGTGGTGCGCCATGCCTCTGATCCAGCGCAGCGACAACGACTGGACTCATGTTCGGTTCCGCACGAGGAGGCCACCGCCGTCGATCCCGGGCGGCTCCAACGGGTCGCGCGAACGCGCGCCCGACGGGGGTCCGAGCCGAACCCGGAATGACGCTGAACAGGCCCGGAGTCGCAAAACCCGCTTGACTTTGACGCTATGTCAAATGGCCATAACGCCCTCCTCAATTCGCTGAGGGAGACAGACATGACCTCGACTCGCCGTACCTTCACCACCCTGCTTGTGGCCTCTACCGTGGCGCTGCCCCGCTTTTCGTTCGCGCAAGGCTCGGCTCGCACCGGCACCATCAAGACGCGGCGATCGACGGTGCCGGTGACGCAGGAGGTGCACGACTCCGCCCTTGCCATGGCCATGCGAGCCAGCATTGCCGCGACACTCGGGTGTACCGACGCCTTCAGCCGGACGGATTTCCGTAGTGAACTTGCCTCTGTGAAGGTGCCGACGCTGCTGCTTCATGGTACGGCCGACATTCCAGTCTCGTTCGAGCAGGCCAAGGCCACCGCGGCCGGCATCGCCGGATCGAAGCTGATCGCCTATCGTGACGCCTCGCACGGGATCGTCGTCACCGAGCGCGACCGCGTGACCAGCGACCTGCAAGCCTTCCTTGCGAGCTAGGGCGGAGACCAAAAATGTTTCGGATTGGCGAATTCGCCCAGATCGCGCAGGTGTCCGGACGGCAGTTGCGGTTCTACGATCAGCTTGGCCTCTTGCGACCGGCGCATATCGACCGGCAGACCGGTTACCGCTACTACTCGATTCGGCAGTTACCGCGGCTCAATAGCATCCTGGCGCTGAAGGAGCTCGGCCTTTCGCTGGAGCAGATCGGGCCCCTGCTCGATCGCGAGCTGTCGCCGGCCGAGCTGCGCAGCATGCTCACCCTGAAGCGGGCGCAGCTCGAACGTTCGCTGCGGGAGGAAGAAGCGCGGCTCCGGCATATCGAATCGCGTATCGCCCAGATCGATCGCGACGGCAAGGCGGACGGGCTCGACGTCATCGTGAAGTCTGTACCGCCGACGCCATTCCTGGCGGTGAACTGCACCTGCGATAGCATGGACGAGGTGGTCCGCATGGTTCGTACCGTCGCCGAAGAAGGCATGCGGCAGATCAGGCCGGCATTGCGCGACAAGCTCGTTGTCGTCGCCCGCAATGACGCCGATTCCGAGCGGTTCGACCTCGACATCGGCTTTTCACTGACGCGCCCCTCCAACGCCAGCGTGCGTATCGCGGGTGACCTGGTGTTGCGCGCCACCGAACTGCCAGATGTCGAGACAATGGCGACGGTGGTGAGGCCGGGCACGAACGCGGAGAGCCACACTTCGTTCGGCACTGTCGGCCGCTGGATCGAGGCCAACCACTATGAGATCGCGGGACCCTGCCGCGAAATCTTCCTCGAACCTATCACCGGCCCGCCCGGCTTCGAAGGCGCCATGGTGGAAATCCAGTTTCCGATCCGCAAGGCGGCCTGACCGCTCCACTCCATTACAATCTTCCACACGCCCGGACGCTCGCGTTTCGGCAACCTGACCGGCTTGCCGATTGACGGCGGCCAAACCCAGCAAGGAGAAGACATGATTACGATCCACGGCGTTCCGCTCTCGGTTCACACCCGCAAAGCCATTGTCACCGCCATCCTGAAAAAGATGGACTACAAGTTCGAGGTTGTGATCCCGGTCATCCCGGACAATCCGCCGCCGAACTGGAGCACGCTCAGCCCGACCGGGCTGATCCCGGCGATACAGGACGGCGACTACACCCTCGCCGATTCCAACGCGATCTGCCTTTATCTGGAGCGGAAGCAGCCGACGCCGGCCGTCCTGCCCGTCGACGCCAAGGCTTACGGCCGCACGCTGTGGTTCGATGCTTATGCCGGAGGCACACTGTTTCGCCACGTTGTGCATCCGCTGTTTCACCAGACCATCGTCGCGCCCAACATCACGAAGGTGCCGTCCGACAAAGCTGTCATCGACGACGTGCTCGAGACGGTGCAGCCGAAGATCTTCGGCTATCTGGAATCGCAGATCGACGGGAAGTTTTTGGTTGGAAACGGGACGACCCTCGCCGACATCGCGGTGGTCTCCAACCTCATCGTCTACCAGTATATCGGCTACAGGGTCGACGCCGCGACGTATCCGAAACTTTCGCGATACGTTCGGGATATCGCCGGGCTGGATGCTTTCCGCAGGGCGCTGGAGGACGAAAAGCCGTTCGTTGCCAATATGGGCCTCGACCGGAGTTTTCTGGACTAGCCGCGCCGTGATTCCGGGGGGCCGCGAAGCGGTGCCATGATGCGCAGTTGCGCATCTGAGAATCCATAACCACTAACGGGAGGGTGGATTCCGGGCTCGCGCCAGGTGGCGCGCCCCGGAATGACACGGGGAGAGAGCTGTCGCGCGTCGTTCTTCTACGTGATCGCCGTCCTCACCCCCGGCTCCAGAATCCGCAATCGCAGCCCAAAACCCAGCGTGTCGAAGGTGGCGCGCAGATCGTCCGCACTCTGGCGGAAATGCTTCCATCCCTCGGTATGCACGGGGACGATCACCGCGTCCGGAAACGCGCGCGCGGTTTCGATCGTATCGTTGGTGTCCATCGTGATGTGGAAGGGGCCGCGGGTTTGCGCCGCGCCCGCGAACGGCAGCACCACGCCGGCCTTGAACCGCTTCGCCACTTCGGCAACGCCGTCGTACCAGACGGTGTCGCCGCTGATGTAGATCGGACGGCTGCCCGGCTTGCTCGACGAAACCACGAAGCCGATCACGTCGCCCGCGAGTGGTTCGATTCCCGCCGGGCCGTGACGCGCCGGCGTCGCGGTGATGGTCAGCGAATGACCGTTCTTGCTGGTCAGTTCGGTCGATGCCCACGGCGCAAAGCCTTCGGCATGGCCGCCGAGCCGCTTTGCGCCAACCTCCGTCGTCAGCACGCGCTTGGCGGATTTGAGAAAATCGCGCCCCGAATGATCGAGATTATCCGAGTGCTGGTCATGGCTGAGCAGCACGGCATCGACCTCGCCGACATCGTGCGCGCTGACGGCGGGACCGACCAGCTTCTCCAGTTTCACGTGCGGCAGTTGATAGGCGCCGGGCTCGTCGAACGTCGGATCAGTCAGCAGCCGGAAGC
This sequence comes from Bradyrhizobium sp. LMTR 3, assembly GCF_001693485.1. Taxonomy (GTDB): domain Bacteria; phylum Pseudomonadota; class Alphaproteobacteria; order Rhizobiales; family Xanthobacteraceae; genus Bradyrhizobium. Next base: position 106,276 of record NZ_MAXC01000004.1, on the reverse strand, counting down.
CGTCGAGTTCAATGAGCGCCGTCGGGCCGCCGATCAGGGTGATGGAAATGGTCATGACTTCTCCTTCTATTAAGATTGATCGGTAGCCGCTGCGGGACGGGTCACCAGATAAATGCCGAGGGCTACGGGAACGATGCCGAGCAGGTCGCGCAATTCGACGTGTTCGCCGAGCACGAGGAAGGCGAACAGCATGCCGAGCGGTGGCATCAGGAAATGATAGGCGCTCGCGACCGTCGCGCCGCAGGCCTTCAAAAGGTGAAACCAGAGCAGGTAAGCCAGGATCGATCCGCCGAGCACGAGGAAAGCGAACGCGCCGGCGAGCCGCGCGCTCGGCACGATGTCGCCGACGCTGGAAAGCGTGAGCGCAAACGGCAGCAGCACGACGCCCGCAGCGAGATTCTGCACGCCATTGCCGACCCAGAGACTTCCTTTCGGCGCCAGCACCTTGAACAGGATGGTGCCGACGACGATCGAGGCCAACGACGCGAGAGTGAACAGGATGCCGTGAAAGCTATCTGTGCCGACCGACATGCGGTGCCAGACGATGAAGGCGACGCCGGAGATGCCGAGCAAAAGTCCCGCCACCTTGCGCCAGGTCAGCGCCTCGCCGAGAAACAACGCCGCAAGCACAGCAGTGAAAACCGGATTGGCGCTCACAATCAGGCCGCCGAGGCCGGCCGATACCGTCTGCAGCCCGGTATAACCGAGACCAAGATAGAGCGCGTTGTTGGCGACGCCGAGGATGGCGAAGATTCCGGCCTCGCGCCAGGTCAGCGAGGACCAAGCCTCGCCGCGCAGCGCCGTGATGCCGAGGATCAGGACTCCCGCGAGCGAAAATCGCGCTGTGAGCAGGATCAGCGGCGGGCAGTCGGTGACGCCGACCTTGCCGGCGACGAAGGCAAAGCTCCAGAGCAGACAGAACAGGCCGATATAGACCGGTAACAGATTGAAGCCGGCGCGGGGGACCGCGACCGAAGGGGCGAGCGACATGGATAGTCTCCTTCACCCCTGATCTAGGGCCGCGCCTTGATATTTGGAAATTAAATGATAGACTGGCGCTCAGTGGATTTGCAAATGGAGCATTCACATGCTCGATCTGGAGCTGCTGCGCAGTTTCGTGTCCGTCGTCGATGCCGGCGGCTTCACCCGGGCCGGCGAGCGCGTCCACCGCACGCAATCGACCGTCAGCCAGCAGATCAAGCGGCTGGAAGAGGATTTCGGCCAGCCGCTGTTGAACCGCAACGGCAAGGACGTGACGCCGACGGAGGCCGGCGAGCGGCTGCTTTCCTATGCGCGGCGGCTGTTGTCGCTCGCCGAGGAAGCCCGCGACGTGGTGGCACGGCCGGAAAGCGAAGGCGCGATCAAGCTCGGCATTCCCGAGGATTTCGCGGCCTATCGTCTCGCCAAGTTGCTGGCGACGTTTTCGCGGTCGCGGCCGGGCCTGCGGCTCGATGTGCGCGCCGACCAGAGCACCTATCTGCGGCGCGACATCGAACGCGGCGATCTCGATCTGGCGCTGCTCAAGCGCGACGCCGGCGAGAAAGGCGCGATCGCGGTGTGGCCGGAGAAAGTGCATTGGGTCACCAGCAAAACCCATCCGGTCGATATCGACGCTGGCTCGGTGCCGCTGATCGGCTTTCCCGCCGGCTGCCTCTATCGTTCGCGCGCGATCCATGCGCTGGAAAGCGCCGGGCGCTTCTGGCACATGGCCTATACTTCGTCCGGCCTCGCCGGCATCCAGGCCGCGGTCGCCGCAGGATTGGGATTGAGCATTCTCTCCGACATCGCGATCCAGGCCGGCCATCGCGTGCTCACGGCGAAGGACGGCTTTGCGCCGATCGACAAGACCGAACTGGCGCTGGTGGCCTCGCCCGACGCCAGCCCCGCAACGCTGCGGCTCGCCGACCGCCTCGCCGAGTTCTGCGACAGCGTGGATGCGAAGGCGGCGTAGATGTGGAGATTCGTAAGGTGGGCAAAGGCGCGCAGCGCCGTGCCCACCATCTATCAACGACACCACTCTTAAATGGTGGGCACGCTTCGCTTTGCCCACCCTACGATCCGACGGCGGTCTAGATTCTCAATAGCACCTTGACGCCGCTATCGCGTGCAGCCGGTTGTCGCCGAGCACATGAGCCATCAAGGCCGTCGTCGGGAAGATTTTCGCAAACGCCGGATCGCGGATGCTCAAGCCTCCGGTATAGGCGCCGAAGGCGGGCATCACGGCGCGCTCGCCGTCACTGGCAAAGCACCTCCGCTCCATCGATCGTCCCCGGGTGGCGACGCGCGCCTTGGGATGCAGATGGCCGGCGATTTCACCCGCCGCCCCCGTCGGCTCATGGCGGAACACGATCGGCCCGATCGCGACTTCGTTCGCCACCGTGCCGCCGAGGTCGCCCGGCAGGGCCGGATCGTGATTGCCCGAAATCCAGATCCAGTCGCGCCGCGCCTGCATCGCCGACAGCGCATCGCGATCCGGCGCCGACAGCCGCTGATGCGCGTTGCGATCGTGAAAACTGTCGCCGAGCGCAATCACCATGCGCGGGTCGTGCCGGGCAATGACGGCGGCGAGCCGGCTCAGCGTCGCCACGGTATCGTAAGGCGGCAGCAGCACGCCGCGCGCGGCAAAGCTGGAGCCTTTTTCCAGATGCAGGTCGGAGACGACGAGCAGGCGCTGCTCCTGCCAGAACAGCGCGCCGAAAAGATCGGCGCGGAACGTCACGTCAGCAACCATGACCTTCGAGGCGCGCATCTGTTGATCGTCTCCCGAAGACTGCGCCCCTGCCGTCACGTGCCTTCCCGCTTATCCCATCGCCTCTTTGACGAGTTCGTCGGCGGCCTCCGCCAGCAATTCGTCGCCTGCTTCGCCATAAACTGACTCGCGGCCGATTTCCAGCATCACGGGGACGGCGAGCGGCGAAACATGTTCGAGTTCCCGATGGCTGATTCGCCCGTGAATACGCGAGAGCATATCACCCAGACGCTTGAGATCGAGCAGGCCTGTTGCGGCATCGGCGCGCGCGGCGCGCAACAGCACGTGGTCGGCCTGGTGCTTGCGCAAGACGTCGTAGATCAGGTCGGTCGAGAACAGCACCTGGCGGCGGGATTTTTCCTCGCCGGTAAAGCGCCGCGCGATCAGGCCGGAGATGATGGCACAGGTGCGGAAGGTACGCTTCATCAATGCAGATTCGGCGAGCCACGCCTCGAGGTCGTCGCCCAGCATGTCCGGATCGAACAGCGCGTTGAGATCGAGCTTGCCGTGCCGGATCATGAACGACATATCGCCGAGGCCCCATACGGCCAGTGCATACTCGTTGGCGACGAAGCCGAGCGGCCGCACCCGCGCCCGCTCCATCCGCCGTGTCAAGAGCATGCCGAGCGTCTGGTGCGCCAGCCGGCCCTCGAAGGGATAGCAGACGAGGTAATGTTTGTTGCCGCGGGGAAAGGTTTCGATCAGCAGTTCTTGCACCGCCGGCACGCGGGAGAAATCCCTCTGCAGCGACAGCCAGTCACGCACCTGATCGGGCAAGGCATTCCACGCGCGCCGGTCGTCGAGCAATTTGCGCACTCGCTCGGCGAGATAGGTCGAAAGCGGAAACTTGCCGCCCATATAGGACGGCACTTTCGCGTCCTTGTCATTGGCGCGCGAGACATAGACCACGTCTTCGGCGAGCGCCTCGTAGCGGACGACTTCGCCGCCGAACACAAACGTGTCGCCGATGACGAGGCCTTCGATAAAGGCTTCCTCAATCTCGCCCAGCATCCGCCCGCCGCGGCCGAGCGCGCCGGTCGAGCCGGACCCGCCGCTACGCGAGCGCACCAGACGGACCTTCAGCATGGTCTCTTCGACGATGGTGCCGACGTTGAGGCGATAGCTCTGCCGCACTTTTGGATTTGCAACGCGCCAGCGACCCTGCTTGTCCTGCTTGATGCGCGCAAAACGCTCATAGGTCTTCAGCGCATAACCGCCGGTGGCGACGAAATCGACGGCATCGTCGAAATCGGTTCGCGTCAGCAAGGAATAAGGCGCCGACGTCAGCACTTCCTCATAGAGTTCGTCGGAAAAAAACGGCTCGCCGCAAGCGCAGCCGAGCACGTGCTGCGCCAGCACATCGAGCGCGCCAGTACGTAACGGTGGCGTATCCTGCGCATTCTCCGCAATGGCGTCGATCGCGACGCGGCACTCCAGCACCTCGAAGCGATTGGCGGGCACCAGCACGGCGCGCGAGGCCTCGTCGATGCGGTGATTGGCGCGGCCGATCCGCTGCATCAGCCGCGAGGAACCTTTCGGCGCGCCGACATTGATGACGAGATCGACATCGCCCCAGTCGACGCCGAGGTCGAGCGACGACGTGCAGACCACGCCGCGCAGCTTCCCGGCCGCCATCGCGTCCTCGACCTTGCGGCGCTGGGCGACGTCGAGTGAGCCGTGATGTAGCGCAATCGCGAGACCATCGTCGTTCATGCGCCAGAATTCCTGGAACAGCATTTCAGCCTGGCTGCGGGTGTTGACGAAGATCAGCGTGGTCTTGTTGCGCCGGATCAGATCATACATTTCGCCGAGCGCATGGCGCGCGGTATGGCCGGCCCAGGGCAACCGCTCCTTTGTGTCGAGCATCTCGACGACGGGCGCCGCCGCGCCACCGGCCACGACGATATCGGCTGACACGTCCTTGCCGTCGCGCTGCGGCATCAGAAACCGCGCCAGCGATTCCGGCTCGGCTACCGTCGCGGATAGCCCGATCGCGCGCATCTCCGGCGCCAGGCGCCACAACCGCGCCAGGCCGAGCGACAACAGATCGCCGCGTTTCGATGTGACCAGAGCGTGCAGTTCGTCGAGCACAATGCGCTTGAGGGAGGAGAACAAAAACGGCGCATCGTCGGACGACAGCAGCAGCGCCAATTGTTCCGGCGTGGTCAGCAGAACATCCGGCGGATAACGCCGCTGCCGTTGCCGCCGCGACACCGGCGTATCGCCGGTGCGGGTCTCGACCTTGATCGGCAGCCCCATCTCGGCAATCGGCGTTTCCAGATTGCGTGCGATGTCGACCGCGAGCGCCTTCAGCGGCGAGATATAGAGGGTGTGGAGACCGCCGGAGCGTTTCACGCCGCGGCCGGTGGAGATGATCTTGCCGCTTGCGATATGTGCTCCCTCCCCCCTTACGGGGGAGGGAGAAGCACGCACCGCCGATGCACTCAACTCCACCAACGTCGGCAGAAAGCCCGCCAGCGTCTTGCCGGCGCCGGTCGGCGCGATCAGCAGAGCAGAGCGGTCGTCGCGGGCCTTTGCCAGCAGCGCCAATTGATGCTCGCGCGGCGACCAACCGCGCGCGGCGAACCAGCGCCGGAAGCGGTCGGGCAGGAGCGCAGCCGTTTCAAGCGGCGTGAAGGGCAAGGGATCGGGCGACGGCACACCAGGAGAAGTAAGCCGTTGGAGCGGGTTCGTCGAGGGCCTCGGAAGTCACCTCGCCCCGCTCTTCGCGGGGAGAGGTCGGATCGCGAAGCGATCCGGGTGAGGGGCTCTCTCCGCAGGTACGTCGGTCGTCGTATTCGTGGAGAGAGCCCCTCACCCCTACCCTCTCCCCGCGAAGGGCGGGGAGAGGGGGAGGATTCAGCGGCGCTCGCGCCCTACTCCGTCACGGGCTTTTCCGAAATATCCCAGTCCTTGCCGTTGAAGATCGAGATGTAGAGTGTCTTCATCGGCGTGTAGTCCTCCGGCGTGTAGCTGTAGTTCACGCCGTCGAGGAAATAGGGCGAATGGAAGCCCGCCAGCGTCGTCGCCTGCTTGAGCACATTGGCGCGGGTGAGTTCATCGCCGCAGCGGCGCAGGATTTCCGCCATCGACGCGACCTGGCCGTAGCCGGCAAAGGCGATGGTGTTATCAGGGTCGATGTTGGGCAGATATTTCTTGCGCAATTCCTCGAACGCCATCACATCCGGGTCCTTCTCGAAGCGCGGCACGCCGACTTCCTTGGCGTAACGAATGGCGACGACGCCGCTGGCGTTCTCGAAGCCGGCGGCGCTGAGAATCGAACGGCCGGTCGATCCTGCCGACAACAGGTGCAGCGGCTTCCAGCCGAGTTCAGTCACTTTGCGGATCGACTGCGACGACGCCTTGCCGGTCGAGATATTGTAGAAGACGTCAGCGCCCGATTTAGAGAGATTGATGATCTGCGAATCGATCGTCGGCTCGGTCAGATCGTAGGTCTGCTCTATGATCACCTTGGCGGTGCCGCCGGCATCCGCCAGCACCTTCTTGAACGGACCGAGAAAATCGCGGCCGAAATCGTCGTTCTGGTAGAGGATGCCGATTTTCGCGTTCGGCTTCACGCTCACGACATGCCGGGCGAGAATGCGCGCTTCGGTCGGATAGAGCGGCAGGCCCGCCATGGTCCACTTGAAGTTCTTCGGGTCGTTCCATTTCGACGCGCCGGTATTGAGCAGCAATTGCGGCACGCCCTTCGAATTGAGATATTTGTGCACGGCAGTCTGCGGCGCGGTGCCGAGCGAGCCGTACAGCGCCAGCACCTCCTCCTGCTCGACCAGCCGCCGCGTCGCCTCGACGCATTTCGGCGCGCTGTAGGCGTCGTCCATGGAGAAGAATTTCACCTTGCGTCCGTTGATCCCGCCCTTCTCGTTCAGCATCTGGAAATAGGCTTCGCCGACGCGGCCGAGCACGCCATAGAGCGAGCCGGGACCGGAATGCGGCACGGTCTGCCCGATCTTGATCTCGGTATCGCTCGCACCCGGATCGTATTTTTTCTCGGCAGCCCAGACGAACGGCGCGGGCAGCGTTGATGCAAAAGCGGTAGCGAGTGCGGTAGCGCCGAATTCACGGCGGGTCTGTTTCTTGTTCATTGTTGTTTCTCCCTTATGGGAGCTTTGATCAGGCATTCCAGAGTGCCTGGCAATAGCTGACATGTCGCACGCAATCCCGCCATTCGCGGTGTGCGTAGCGCCTAGACTCAAGTTTCACCCTCTCCCCTTGTGGGCCCCTTGTGGGTGAGGGTGGATCGAATGAGCGCCAGCTCATTCGAGACGGGTGAGGGGTCTGCGTCCGCGGAAAGAACCCCTCATCCGGCGCGGATTGCATCCGCGCCACCTTCTCCCACAAGGGGAGAAGGGAAGAGCAGTCAAGTTTTCGCGGCGACGGCGACCAGACCAGGAACCGGCGCATGATCCTCGTTGCGGGCCGATAATTCTTCGAGGCGGGATAATTGCAGGCCGCACCCCTCGACTGCCGTACGCACGTAAGCCGCGGCGTGCGCGTAGCGGAGGCCCTGCCCGAGCCTGACACCCTCACCGTCATGGGTTTCCGTGGTGAAGGCGATGAGACCGCCCGGCACCAACACGCGCGCTGCTTCCGCCAGCACGGGAGCGATGTCGGCGACATAAACCATCGCGTCCGCGGCAAGGATCAGGTCGGCGCTGGCGTCCGGCCTCACGCGCAGGCCTTGCAGCATGTCCGCGACCTCCAGCTCCGCATATAGGCCGGTGGCGCGCGCCCGCTCGACCATGCGCGGCGACAGATCGACGCCGATGAAATGATCGACCTCCCTGGCAAACGCCGACGCCGCCAGCCCGGTGCCGCAGCCGAGGTCGATCGCGCGCTTGAAGAACGCCGGCTTGCGCGCGGCTGATCGCACCGCCAGCACCGCCTTGAACAACAGTGCCGGGCCGCGATAGCCGAGATCGTCCACCAGCGAGGATTCAAACCGCGGCGCATATTGATCGAACAGCGTTTGCACATAGGCTTGCGGCATGCCGGTCAACGGCTCGGCGCCGAGCCGCATCAATCGAAGCCCGGCGCCACGGCGGTCGCCGGGATCGCTGGCCTGGGCCTGGCGAAACGCCGAGATCGCCGCGTCATGCTCGCCCAGTTGCTCCCGGATATCGGCGAGCGTGAACCAGGCGGAGGTGAAATTCGGCGCCAGTTCGATCGCCTGCATCAGCAGATCGGCGGCGGCCGCAAGATCGCCCTTCAAATACAGGTCGCGCGCGAATTCGAACCGGCGGTCGGCCATCAGATCGCCGGAGGACAGAAACAGGCGGGCAGGCATTTTCGGAACCAAAATCAATCATTGCCGGGCTGGACCCAGCAATCCATCTTAAAAGTAGACTCTTCAAAAGATGGATGCGCGGGTCAAGCCCGCGCATGACAGGTAAAATTCGTCGTAAGGCCTCCTATATGACTTAGATGCGTCCGCACGACATCCTGTTGCCAGTTGCTGCCGGCCTGTGCTGCAAGCCGGGCGGCTTCCATATCGATCCCGTTCGCCCGGTCGAGCGCGCCGTGATTACCCATGGCCATTCCGACCACGCCCGGCCCGGCCATGGCGCCGTGCTCGCCACGCAGGAAACGCTCGACATGATGCGGCTGCGCTATGGCGACAATTTTGCTGCGACCACGCAGGCGATTCGCTATGGCGAGGAGGTCCGCCTCGGCGACGTCAAGATCAAGTTTCACCCGGCGGGCCACGTACTGGGCTCGGCGCAGATCGCCGTTTCCTGCAAGGACCTCTGCATCGTTGCATCCGGCGACTACAAGGACGCGATCGATCCGACCTGTACGCCATTCGAAGTCGTGCCCTGCGACGTCTTCATCACCGAGGCCACCTTCGGCCTGCCGGTGTTCCGCCATGGCGATGCGGCGGATGAAGTGAAAAAGCTGCTCGCGTCCGTCGCGCTCTTTCCGGAACGCGCGCATCTGGTCGGGGCCTATTCGCTCGGCAAAGCGCAGCGCGTGATCGCGCTGTTGCGCGAGCAAGGCTATGACGCCCCGGTCTATCTGCATGGCGCGATGGAAGGGATCACGCGCTACTATGAGAGCCGCGGCATAGCGCTCGGCGAGCTGCGGCTGGTGAAGGGCATGAAGAAGGCCGATCTCGCCGGCACCATCACGCTGGCGCCGCCGACGGCTACCTCCGACATTTGGACGCGGCGATTCCCCGATCCGGTCACGGCGTTTGCCTCGGGCTGGATGCGGGTGCGGGCGCGCGCCCGCCAGCGCGGCGTCGAACTGCCGCTGGTGATATCCGACCACGCCGACTGGGACGGGCTGACCGCCACCATCGCGGCCACCGGAGCCGGCGAGGTCTGGGTCACGCACGGCCAGGAAGACGCGCTGGTGCATTGGTGCAAGGCGCGCGGGCTTGCCGCGCGGCCGCTCGATCTGGTCGGCTACGGTGATGAGGAGGAAAACGAGGTGGTCGCGGCCGACGAGGCCGAGACATGAACCGCTTTGCCGAACTGCTTGACCGACTCGCCTACGAGCCCGGCCGCAACAACAAGCTGCGGCTGATCACGGCCTATTTCCGCGACACGCCCGATCCCGACCGCGGCTACGCGCTGGCGGCGCTGACCGGCGCGCTGTCGTTCAAACATGCGAAGCCGGGGCTCATTCGTGACCTGATCATGGATCGTACCGATCCGGTGTTGTTCGGACTGTCTTATGATTACGTCGGCGACTTATCCGAGACGGTCGCGCTGATGTGGCCGAAGGGCGCGGATGGTCACCGCGAGTCTTTGCTGGGCCACCCCTCTCCCCAGCCCTCCCCCGCAAGGGGGGAGGGAGCGCAGTTGAGTGCTGCGCTGTCACTGCGGGTTAGCTCAAAAGCCACGGCCACCGCTCTCTCCGTTCCCTCCCCCCTTGCGGGGCCCGAGGCGAGCGAAGCTCGCTCTCGAGGTCAGGGAGAGGGGTACCACACGGGTGGTACCAATAATGGCCTACGGCTCCTCAACAACCCGCCTCCCCCCACCCTCTCTGAAGTCGTCGTCACGCTTCGCACACTCGGCAAGACCGAGTTGCCGGCGCAGCTCGCGCGCTGGCTCGACGAGCTCGACGAGACCGGGCGCTGGGCGCTGCTAAAGCTCGTCACTGGCGCGATGCGGATCGGGATTTCGGCGCGGCTCGCCAAAACGGCAGCAGCCGCGCTTGGCGACAAGGATCCCCACGAGATCGAACTGATCTGGCCGGGGCTCGCCCCGCCCTATCTCGAATTGTTCGCCTGGCTGGAGGGACGTGGCGATAAGCCGGTCAACCGCGATCCGGCGCCGTTCCGCCCGGTGATGCTGGCGCATGCGATTGAGGATACGGATTTCGCCAGTCTCGATCCGGCCGATTTCATCGCGGAATGGAAATGGGACGGCATTCGCGTGCAGGCAGTAGGCGGTCGCGATGAGCGCGGGCACATGCAGGCGCGGCTCTACTCGCGCACCGGCGAGGACATCACCAACAGCTTTCCCGATCTCCTGCCGTCGCTGCATCTGCCCGGTGCGATCGACGGCGAACTGCTGGTGCTGCGCGATGGCCGCGTGCAGACCTTCAACGTACTGCAACAGCGGCTCAATCGAAAAGTCGTCTCGCCGAAATTGACCAAGGACTTCCCGATTCACCTGCGCGCCTACGACCTGCTCGGCGACGATGAGAATGACCTGCGCGAATTGCCGTTTGTCGAGCGCCGGGCGCATCTCGAAGTGTTCGTCCGGAAGCTGAACGATCCCCGCATCGATCTGTCGCCGACCATCGCCTTCGATAGCTGGCAGGCGCTGATAGCCGCGCGCGCCGACCCCGCCAGCGCCGGAGCCGGCGAGGATGCCGACGCCGTCGAGGGCGTGATGCTCAAGCGCCGCGACGCGCCCTATTTGCCGGGCCGGCCCAGAGGCCAGTGGTGGAAATGGAAGCGCGATCCGCACATCATCGACGCCGTGCTGATGTATGCGCAGCGCGGCCACGGTAAGCGCTCGTCCTATTATTCGGATTACACCTTCGGCGTCTGGACCTCGGGCGAAGATGGCGAGCAACTGGTGCCGGTCGGCAAGGCCTATTTCGGGTTCACGGATGAAGAGCTGTTGCAGATCGACCGTTTCGTCCGCCGCAACACGACCGAAAAGTTCGGCCCGGTCCGCCATGTCGTGCATGAGCCGGACCAGGGGCTGGTGCTGGAAGTGGCGTTCGAGGGGTTGGCGCGCTCGCCGCGGCACAAATCTGGCGTCGCGATGCGGTTTCCGCGCATCAACCGGCTGCGCTGGGGCAAGCCGCCGCGCGAGGCCGACCGGCTGGAAACGCTGGAACGGATGTTGAAGGACGTGACGGCAAATTAACATTCCGCAGGCGCATGGCGGCCATTGACTGACATGAACGGGTTCCCCATGTGCCCCGCCGTGCCTATAATGCGCACGACCCGCGAGGAGAAATCGATGCCCAACGACGTCAGAGACCTGCCGGCCAGCCATGACGGCCTGTATCGCTTTCTCGGCGGCTCGCCGCTGTCGGTGGCGTTTCGGCTGATCCTGTTGTCGATCCTGGTCGGCGTGGTGCTCGCCGCGATCGGGTTCGATCCCTGGAATATCCTGCACAGCATCCGCATGCTGTTTCAGCGGCTGTGGGATCTCGGCTTCGACGCCGTCAACTGGCTGTGGCGCTACTTCCTGCTCGGCGCTGTGATCGTGGTCCCGATCTGGCTGCTGTCGCGGCTGTTCGGCGCCCCGCGCGGGCGATAGTTACTCGTTGAGCGGTGGCAGCCGATGCAATTGCGATTTGTCGGCTGCGGCGATGCGCTCGGCTCTGGTGGCAGGTACAACACCTGCTTCCATGTCACGGGCGCCAACGTCAATTTCCTGATCGATTGCGGCGCGTCGTCGCTGCCGGCGCTGAAGCGGCTCGGCATTGCGCGCGACGAGATCGATCTGATCCTGATCACGCATTTCCACGGCGATCATTTTGGCGGCCTGCCGTTCCTGCTGCTGGACGCGCAGTTCACGCGACGTTCGCGCCCGCTCGTCATTGCCGGCCCGCATGGGATCGAGACGAAACTCGCCAGCCTGATGGAAGCGCTGTTCGAGCATTCATCGAAGACAAAGCAGCGTTTTGATCTCTCGGTTGTCGCGCTTGAACCGGAGCAAAGCCGCACATTCGGCGACGTCAAGGTCACGCCCTATCCGGTCGTTCATGGCGAATCCGGTGGGCCATTCCTGGCTTATCGCGTCGAGGCGGAGGGCCGCGTCATCGCCTACAGCGCCGACACCGAGTGGACCGAGACGCTGATCCCGGCGGGGCGCGACGCCGACCTGTTCGTCGCCGAGGCATATTACTTTGACAAGATCATCAAGAACCATCTGAGCCTGAAAACGCTCGCAGCGCATCTGCCCGAGATCAACCCGAAACGGCTGGTGCTGACGCATATGAGCGACGACATGCTCGGGCGGCTGGGCGAACTGCCCTATACTGCTGCCCATGACGGCATGGTTGTCGAGCTCTAGGCATGCATTCGCCCCTGGCTCCATCGAAAGTCACGACGGCACAGGTGTTTGCCATCGCGGGTCCGGCGATGGTTGCAAACCTGACCACGCCGCTGATCGGAATCGTCTCGACCACCGCGATCGGCCGGCTCGGCGACGCCACGCTGCTCGGCGGCGTGGCCTTGGCCTCGGTACTGTTCGACTGCATGTTCTGGCTGTTCGGATTCCTGCGCATGAGCACGGTCGCCTTTACGGCACAATCGCTCGGCGCCGGCGAGACGTCGGAACTGCGCGCCATCCTGGCCCGCGGGCTGATCGTCGCGGCACTGGTCGGCGCGGTGCTGATCGCTCTGCAGATACCGTTGGCAACTATTCTGCTGGGCGTGATGGGCGGCAGCGACAGCGTTACGCACGCGGCAAAGACGTACTTCGCGATCCGGATCTGGTCGGCGCCGCTGGCGCTCGGCAATTATGTGGTGCTGGGATGGCTGGTCGGACAGGCCCGGGCCAAGCTGGCGCTCGGCACGCAGATCACGATCAATCTCATCAACGTGGCGGCAACCGTCGTGCTGGTGCTGGCGCTCGACTTCGGAATTGCCGGCGCTGCAATCGCCGCGCTGATCGCGGAAGCCGCAGGCCTGACCCTCGGATTGCTGATCGCCCGCCGGCTTTCGAAAGGGCAACTCGCGGTTTCCCGTGCGATGCTGTTCGATCCCGCCAAGCTGATGCCGATGCTCTCGGTCAACCGCGACATCATGATCCGCACCGCGTCGCTGATCGCGGCGTTTTTGTTCTTCACCGCACAGGGCGCGCGTGCCGGCGACGTAACGCTCGCCGCCAATGCCGTGCTCAACAATTTTCTGCTGTTCGGCGCCTTTTTCCTCGATGGCCTCGCCAACGCCGCCGAGCAGCTCTGCGGCCGGGCCTATGGCGCGCGCGACAAGGCGGCCTTCGCAGGCGCCGTCAAGCTCGTCGTGATGTGGGGCTTTGGCTTCGCGCTCGCGGTCGCCGCCTGCTTCCTGCTGTTCGGGCCTGCGTTTGTCGACATGATGACGGCAAGCGCGGAGGTGCGGCGCATCGCGCGCGACTACTTGCCGTTCGTGATTTTTGCGCCGTTGCTCGGCGTGTTCGCCTTTGCCTTTGATGGCATCTACATCGGCGCCACCTGGGCGCGCGACATGCGCAATCTGATGGTGGCTTCGCTCGTGATCTTCCTCACCGCGTGGTTTGCGCTGCGCTCGTTTGGCAATGCCGGACTGTGGGGCGCGCTACTGGTCCATTACGCCGCGCGCGGTGGGCTAGAGGCGCTGCGGTATCCGGCACTGCTGAGGAAGTCGTTTGATTAGACTGTTCGTGTCCCGGACGCGGTGCGGCGCCATCAGCGCGTTCAGCCATCCGGGGCACGAGATCACCTCACCGGCCAGTCCTCGGCCGTGATCGTCGCTGCATCCGCACCGACGATCTCCGACAGCGAATCACGCCCCGTGCGCAGCAAGGTCGAGGCGAGATCGTTTTTGATGTCGTCGACGAGACCAAGTCCCTTGTAGACCAGCGACGAATAGATCTGGATCAGGCTGGCGCCGGCGCGGATTTTGGTCAGCGCCGCGCCGCCGGAATCGATGCCGCCGACGCCGATCAACGGAAACGCGCCCTCGGTGCGGACATAGGTCTCCGCCACCATGCGGGTCGACAGTCGAAACAGCGGTCGTCCGGACAGTCCGCCCTGCTCCTTCGCACGGGCCTGCTCGCGCAGGATCGAAGGGCGCGCCAGCGTGGTGTTGGCTACGATCATGCCGTCGACGCGGCGCGAGCGCGCGATGTGCACGACGTCGTCGAGTTCGGCGAGGCTGAGATCGGGCGCGATCTTCAGCAGCACCGGCGAATCTCCGGCATTCTTCCGCACCCGTTCACGCGCATCGATCACCTTGGCGAGCAGTTCGTCGAGCGCAGCCGCTTGCTGCAAATTGCGCAGGCCCGGCGTGTTCGGCGAGGAGACGTTGACGGTGAAATAGCTCGCGACCGGTGCAAAGGTCTCGATCAGCTTGACATAATCGGCCACACGGTCGGACGAATCCTTGTTCGCCCCGACATTGACGCCGATAATGCCGCCATGGTGGGCGCGCGCCGCCAGCCGGCGCAATGCGGCTTCGGCGCCGTCATTGTTGAAGCCCATGCGGTTGATCACGGCTTCATCCCGCTCGAGCCGAAACAGCCGCGGCCGCGGATTGCCGCCCTGCGGCTTCGGGGTCACCGTGCCGATCTCGACAAAGCCGAAACCGAGCCGCAACAGCGCGTCGGGCACTTCCGCGCTCTTGTCGAAGCCCGCGGCCATGCCGATCGGATTGGGAAAATTCAGGCCGAAGGCGCGTACCGCCAGTTTGTGGTCGTCGGCGCGCGGCTTGACCGACGGCAGTAGCCGCAGGCCCTGGATCGCCATGCGATGCGCGTCCTCCGGATCGAACCAGCGCAACAGCGGCAGCGAGAAGGCGTCGAAAGCGCGGATCACGGGAGTAGCTCCGGAATGTCGTGCGTGCCATCGGACCGCGCGCGCATGTCGAGAATGCCGGTCACCGCGCCGAGATCGAGTTCGCCGTAGAGATGCGGAAACAGTTCGTCGTTGCGCGAACGCTCCCAGCGCAACGCATCCCCCAGCGCGTCGGCGTCGACCGCGACCAGGAACAGTCCGGTCTGGCCGAAATAATGTTTGCGCGCGGTCTCGGCGACCTGGGACGCGGTCGAAAAATGAATGAAGCCGTCGCGCAGATCGTCGCTACTTCCCCGGTAGACGCCCCGCCGTTCGGCCTCGCGCCAAGCCGAGGCGGGAGTGATTTTATAGATCGTGGGCACGGCTTTCCGGACTTCCTGCTTGTCGTTGAGTCTCTTGGGATTTTCCCGGAAATGGCCGGGTTGGCGGCCGACCGTAAAGGCGGCTCGCGCCTAACTCAAGCGCTGCGGTCACAGACTTCGGCCGGAAGAATTGCGCGAACCAGCCAAATGAGGCAATAATTCCTAGATCGCTTCAGGGATTTTCGATGGCCAGACAGGCCAAGACGCAACGCATTTTGACCCACAGCCAGATCTGGACCGCGCTCGACCGGCTGGCGGAACGTGCCGGCATGTCACCCTCGGGTCTTGCCAAGCGCGCCGGCCTCGATCCCACCACGTTCAACAAATCCAAGCGGACAGCCGCCGACGGCCGCGAACGCTGGCCGTCAACGGAATCCGTTTCCAAAGCGCTGGCCGCGACCAATTCGTCGATCGAGACCTTCGTGCAATTGATCGGGGACGGCGCGCGCAGCCAGCAGTCGGTGCCGCTGCTCGCCCTGGCGCAAGCCGGCGGCGGCCATTTCGACGATTCCGGCTTTCCTGCCGGCAAGGGCTGGGGCGAGATGGCGCTGCCGTCGACCACGGACGAGCATGCCTACGCGCTGGAAATCTCGGGCGACGCGATGAAGCCGATCTATCGCGACGGCGATATCATCGTGGTGTCGCCGGGCACGCCGATCCGGCGCGGCGACCGCGTGGTGCTCAAGACGTCAGACGGCGAACTGATGGTCAAGGAATTGAAGCGCCGGACCACCAAGACCCTGGAACTGCAGTCGCTCAATCCAGCGCATGCCGATCGCACGCTTGAGGCCGAGGACGTCGCCTGGATCGCCAGGATCGTGTGGGCGAGTCAGTAGGGGCGGTGTCGTGCCGGACGTGCTGTCCGGGCGGTTGGATGATCGAGCTCCGCTCCGCTTCCCTTCTCCCCTTGTGGGAGAAGGTGCCTTGCCGAAGGCAAGGCGGATGAGGGGTTGCATCCGCGGAGACAGACCCCTCATCCGTCTCGCTGCCGCTGCGCGTCAGCGATCCACCTTCTCCCACAAGGGGAGAAGGGAAAACGCCCTACGTCGCGTAGTCAGGCTCTTTCCGATCCAACATTCGCTTCAGCGCATCGAAATGCCGCTGCGCAGGCGTCGGGCCCTTGTAGAGATGATCGTCCATGTAATCGCGCCGGGTCTTCTCGACGACCTGCTCCGGCAACTGCTTCAGCTTCTGGCCGGTCCACATCGCGTAGATCTGCACCTGCGCGGCACGCTCGACATAGTAGAGCTTGTCGTAGGCTTCGGCGATGGTGGCACCGACGGTGGAGATGCCGTGATTGGCCATGAACAGCACGGTCTTGTCGCCGATCACTTTTGCAAGCCGCGCGCCTTCGGCTGGGTCGAGCGCCGGACCGGTGTACTCGTCGTCATAGGCAATGGCGCCCGACAGTCCGACCTCGGTCTGGCCGATCTCCTTGATGCGGGGGTCTTCGAGCCGCGTCAGCGCGCTGGCGTGCGGCATATGGGTATGAAACACCGCCTTCGCCTGCGGCAGCGCCTTGTGGATCGGCGCATGGATGCAATAGCAGGACCGCTCCACCTCGCCTTCGCCGCTTTTAACCTCGCCGTCATCGATGCCGACTTCCATGAAGCAGGACGCGGCAACCTCGGACCAGTGCGTGCCGAACGGGATCTGGTAATAGCGGTCGCTCTTGCCTGGCACCACGAAGGTCAGATGGTTGAAGATGCCTTCGGAAAATCCCTGGACGAAGGCCAGCCGGTGCGCGGCCGCGAGATCGACCCGCGCCTGCCATTCCTCGGCGCTGTACTCGCTGAGCGACTTCGGCGAAACCCTGAACTGCATGAGCTTTCTCCCTAATGCGCTTGTTTGCTGGCCCCTCGGCGGAGGCTTTGACGGCTGTTATGTACAGTAGTGTAGCGCAATCCGGCGCCGCCATGGCTGAAATTGCAGCGGACCTGCCATCCCGGTTTGCGGGACCGCGGCAGCAGCCAAGCCCTCCGGTGTCGTCCCGGCCTTGAGCAGGGACGACCGAGACAGCTACGCACTCCTTGCGAGCGCGCCGTCGATCATATTCACCGCATTCCCAATGCCGTACACCGCGACGAACGAGCCGAACCGCGGGCCCTTCTCCTGGCCGAGCAGCACCTGATAGAGCATGTTGAACCAGTCGAGGGAGACACCGGGCCGGCCGTCCTTGCCCTTTTTCACCTGATCGAGGAACGGTTCGCGGCGGCCGATCTCATAGACCACGTTCTGGATGTCCTCGGCGCTCGACCCCGCCGGCAATTGCGACAGCGCGTCGCGCAGATCCTGCAGCGCGGCGCGCTCGCTGTCGGTCGGCTCGCGGAACTTCTTGGTCGGCGCCACGAAGTCGCGATAGTAGTTGATGGCGTAGCCAACCATCGCGTCCAGCTTCGGGTGCGTCTGCGGCGTGACGCCCGGACGATAGCGGCCGATAAAACCCCACAGCGTTTCGGCGTTCTCCGCATTCGACGACGACACCAAGGTCAGCAGAAGCTGGAAGGTGACAGGCATATCCGCCTTCGGCGGCTTGCCGGAATGGATGTGCCAGACCGGATTGACGAGCTGCTGCTTGGCATCCTGCCGCGTGAAGCCGTCGAGGAATTGCTGGTAGTCGTCGACGTTGCGCGGGATCACGTCGAAATAGAGCCGCTTCGCCGCCTTCGGCTCGCGGTACATGAACAGCGACAGCGATTCCGGCGAGGCGTAACGCAGCCATTCGTCGATGGTGAGCCCGTTGCCCTTCGACTTCGAAATCTTCTGGCCCTTTTCGTCGAGGAACAGCTCGTAATTGAAGCCCTCCGGCGGCGTGCCGCCGAGCGCCGAGCAGATCTTGCCCGACAACTTCACGGAGTCTATCAGGTCCTTGCCGGCCATTTCGTAGTCGACGCCAAGGGCGAACCAGCGCATCGCCCAGTCCGGCTTCCATTGCAGCTTGCAATGCCCGCCGGTGACGGGGACCGTGACGCGCTCGCCTGCAATCGTTCCAGGATCAATGTAGGAAACCGTGCCGTTCTTAACGTCGTGGTCCACAATCGGAACCTGCAGAACCACACCGGTACGCGGGCAGATCGGGAGGAACGGCGAGTAGCTCGCGGCGCGCTCCTCGCGAAGCGACGGCAACATGATCTTCATGACGGCGTCGAGACGCTCCAGCATCCGCAACAGCGTCTCATCGAACTTGCCAGACTTATAATAGTTGGTCGAGCTCGCGAACTCATAGTCAAAGCCGAAAGTATCGAGAAACTTGCGCAGCCGCGCATTGTTGTGCGCGCCGAAGCTCGGATATTCACCAAAGGGATCGGGCACCTGAGTCAAAGGCTTGCCTAGATGCTCTTCCAGCAGCTCCTTTTTCGGCACATTGTCCGGCACCTTGCGCAGGCCGTCCATGTCGTCGGAGAACGCGAGCAGCCGGGTCTTGATCTTGTCCTCGGTCAGCACGCGAAAGGCGTGGCGGACCATGGTGGTGCGCGCGACCTCGCCGAAGGTGCCGATATGCGGCAGGCCCGAGGGACCGTAGCCGGTCTCGAACAGTACCTCGTCCTTCGGGTTCTTCTTCAGCCGCGCGACAATGGCCTTGGCCTGCTCGAACGGCCAGGCGTTGGATTGTTCGGCGAGCGCGCGCAAATCGCTCGGGCTGGCGGCAAGGTCGATGACGGACATTTAAAGGTTCTCTCCAGAGGCCGCGGAAACTAGCGCCTCCGCGGCAAAATGCAAAATGACGGCAAAGCCGTCATTCCGGGATGGTGCGTAAGCACCAGACCCGGAATCTCGAGATTCCGGGTTCGCTTCGCGCCCCGGAATGACTACGCGTCAAAACGGACTGATCGAAAAATACCGCAGCCACAGATCGGTGAAGCGGCCTTTTTCCCAGATCCGGAACAGCGCCCAGTTCAGCGACGTCCGCAGCAGATCATTGCCCTTGCGCACCGCAATCCCGATGCCTTCGCCGAAATAGCGGCTCTCGACGAAGGGCCCGCCGGAAAAGGCGCAGCATTCGGCGGAATCGGTGCCGTTGATCCAGAACGCCAGCGAGATCGCATCGCCGAAGATGAAGTCGACCTCGCTCCGCCTGAGCGCCAGCCGCAACGCATCGTCGTTCGGGTAGGACTTGATCTCGGCGTCGGTGAACATCGCCTTCAGATAGGCTTCGTGCGAAGTACCGGCGATGACGCCGACCTTCTTGCCTTCGAGGTATTCCGGACGGATCTCCGGCATCACGGCATCGCGCCGCGACACGAAGCGCGCCGGCGCGCGGTAATAGGGATCGGTGAAGTCGAGCCTTGCGCGCAGGGCCGGCGTCACAGCCATGGAAGCGATAATGGCGTCGCCGCGGTTGCTGGTGATGGCATCGACCAGCGTCTCGAACCGGCGCATCTGGATGGTACAGGAAATCTTGATCTCGTCGCACAGCGCGCGCGCCAGATCGACGTTGAAGCCGGCGGGATTGCCGTCGGGACCGGTAAAGTTGAACGGCGGGTAATCGGTCTCGGTCAGGAACCGGATCACCGTGAGGCGCGACATGTCGGGCCGGTCCGGGCGCCGCCGCGGGTCCCAGAAGCCGGGCACCGCCTGCGGGGCCGCCTCGACGGCGGTGCGGGGTTGGGTTTGCGCCTGCGCCGCATTGCCGCCGAGAACCGTCAATGCTGACGCGATCGACAACCCGACCAGCCACGCGCTGACGGTTCGATGCAGTCTTGCATTGGTTAACTGGACGTTAAGATATGGCATCTTCGGCAATGGCTTTGCGGAATTTCACGGCCTTATAGACCATCCGGCCCGCGAAGCGAGGCCGTTTTCGCCCTTTGGCCGGCTTGCCGCTCAGAGATAGCGCTTCAAATCCTTGGCAGCTTCCTCGGGCGTCCGTTTCAGGTTGAAGGGCGCTACGAAATTGCCATCGCGATCCATCAGATAGATCAGCGCGGTGTGATCCATGGTGTAGTCGCCGTCCTTGAGCGGGACTTTTTTTGCATAGACCCGGTAGGCCGAGAGCACCTTTGCGATCGCCTCCGGATTGCCGGTCAGCCCCTTCAAATGCGGGTCGAAGCTGGAGAGATAGTCCTTCATCGCGGCCGTCGTGTCGCGCTCGGGATCGACGGAGACGAACCAGGCGTTGACGCGATCGGCATCACTGCCCATTGCTTTCAGCACTTCCGATATCTCGAACAGCGAGGTCGGGCAGACATCTGGGCAATGGGTGAAGCCGAAGAAAATCAGTGTCGGCTTGCCTTTTAAATTCTGCTCGGTGACGGTCTGGCCGGCCTGGTCGGTCAGTTGAAACGGTCCGCCGATCGCGGCCGGCGCCGTGACGGTTCGCAAGCCGCCCATTGCCCACAGCATGATCGTCAGCCCGACCGCGAGGCTCGCGGCGAAGGCAGCGATAATCACCAGCGGGCGAATGGTCCGGTCCATGTCAGGAATTCCTTATTGCCCGGTCAGAAGCAGGCCGAGATGCCGGCGGCGATCATTTCGAAAAACACCGTGGTGCCGTAATGGAACCACAATGCAGCCGCGCCGAGCACGGCCGCCGCACCGAGGCCGGCAGCGCTCCAGACGATCACGGACGCGACCCTGCTCTGCCGCGGGGCCGCCGCCATCATTCGGACTTGCGTGGAAATCGGCTGAACCATGGGGTTCAGATAGGGCCAGTTCCCTGAGCAGGCAAGCGGAATGGCCGCGCCCGACATCACGTCATGCGGAGGGCAGGTCGGGCGAGAGGTGCACAAAAAGCAAAATGGCCGGGACCCGTCTCCGCGAACGCTTCGCCGGGCCAAGAATGCGCTCGGCCGCCGAAGCTTTAGCGAAGGCGGCAGGTCCGGCCACCGCGTTACTTCTTTGGCGAAACGCCCGTTCGGTTCAGCGCGAAGCGGGCTTGTTCGAGGACGCCTGGGCGTCGAGGTAGCAGGGCCTGTACATCGCCTGAAGCTGCTTGCCGCGCAGGAAGAGCATGCGCTGGGTCAGACCACCGCGCGCCGCGATCCACCTCCGTACCGGCGGCGGATACATCGAATACAGCATCTGTGTTGCTTCGGGGTTGGTGATGGCACGGCCGTTGGCGCCGAAATCCCAGGCGGCATGGAAGCCGAGATTGGCGTGCGAGGTGACGCAGATCCGGTCATGGGGAACCGCGCCGAGTACGATGGTGCAGGCCGAGGCGCACAGGCCGTCGATGATCACGGTTTCGCCCGAGGTGCGCAGGCCCTGGTATCTGTCGACATAGGTGCCGATCCGGCCGCCGCGATCGTCGGCTATCCGCACCACCGCCTGGCTCGCCCCTACCCCCGCCAGCAGCAGCACCGCGGCAAGCAACCCCGTCACCAGCTTCATATCCCGCCCCAAATCCAAAATGTCGAAACCGAATCTGATCGTCTTCGTGATGCAAGACGTGGCGTAGCGTCGTTTGAGATCGTGATTTTGTCTAGGCAGACACAGCTAGTCAAAACAAATTCAAATCAAGTGTTGCTTGGCCGCTGCACCCTCCGCGCGCAGAGGTCCCAAACTGGAACAAGCAATCCTTTGCCGCAGCGATGCAGTCACAGACAAGAGTCCGATTGCCGTTGACCGCGCGCGAGGACGCGGGCTTGAATCAAAAACGGCACGGGAGAGGAAACGATGGCTGACGATGCAGACGTAATTGTGGTCGGCGGCGGCTTGGCGGGGCTGGTCGCGGCGACGGAGATCGCAGATGCCGGCAAGCGCGTCATTGTCGTCGACCAGGAAGGCGAACAAAGCCTTGGCGGACAAGCCTTTTGGTCGTTCGGCGGATTGTTTCTGGTCGACTCTCCCGAACAACGCCGGCTCGGCATTAAGGATTCGTTTGATCTCGCATTGCAGGATTGGATGGGCACCGCGGGCTTCGACCGCGACGACGACCATTGGCCGAAGCGATGGGCGGAAGCGTATGTTGCGTTCGCGGCCGGCGAGAAGCGCGACTGGCTGCGCGCGATGGGTCACCGTATTTTTCCGGTGGTCGGCTGGGCCGAGCGCGGCGGCTATGACGCGATGGGCCACGGCAATTCGGTGCCGCGCTTTCACGTCACCTGGGGCACCGGCCCCGGCATCGTCGAGCCGTTCGAGCGCCGCGCGCGCGAAGCGCAAAAAAACGGCCGGTTGACGTTCAAGTTCCGCCACCGCGTCGACACACTCATGATGACGAACGGCGCGGTCGAAGGAGTCGGCGGCTCGGTGCTCGAACCCGACAGCGTCGAGCGCGGCAAGAGCTCCTCGCGCCAGGTGATCGGCGATTTCACGCTGCGTGCGCAGGCCGTGATCGTCGCTTCCGGCGGCATCGGCGGCAATCACGACATGGTCCGGCAGAACTGGCCGAAGCGGCTGGGCGCGCCGCCGACGTTCATGATCTCCGGCGTCCCCGAACATGTCGACGGCCGTATGATCGGCATTACCGAGGCGGCCGGCGCGCGGCTGATCAACCGCGACCGGATGTGGCACTATGTCGAGGGCATCCGGAACTGGAACCCGATCTGGCCGCGCCACGGCATCCGTATCCTGCCCGGTCCCTCCTCGATGTGGTTCGACGCCACCGGCAAGCGCCTGCCCGCGCCGCTCTTCCCGGGCTCCGACACGCTCGGCCAACTGCAATACATCATGTCGACCGGCTACGATTACTCCTGGTTCATCCTGACCCAGAGCATCATCAAAAAGGAGTTCGCGCTCTCCGGCTCCGAGCAGAATCCCGATCTCACGGGCAAGAGCTGGCGCATGACGATCAAGCGCGCCACCAACAAGGGGGCGCCGGCGCCGGTGGAAGCGTTCAAGCAGAACGGCGCCGATTTCATCGTGCGCGACAATCTCGGCGACCTCGTCAGTGCGATGAACGCGCTCGCCGGCAGCGACCTGCTCAAGCTCGATCACATCAAGGCGCAGATCGAGGCGCGCGACCGCGAGATCATCAACCCCTATGTCAAGGACGCGCAGGTGATGAACCTGCACAATGCGCGCCGCTATATCGGCGACAAATTGATCCGCACCGCAAAGCCGCATCGGATTCTCGACCCCGAACACGGCCCGCTGATCGCGGTCAAGCTCAACATATTGACGCGCAAGACGCTGGGCGGTTTCGAAACCGATCTCGACTCGCGCGTGTTCGGCACCAACGGCGAGATCATCAGGGGCCTGTACGCCGCCGGCGAAGCCGCCGGATTCGGTGGCGGCGGCATGCATGGCTACCGCTCGCTGGAAGGCACCTTCCTCGGCGGCTGCCTGTTCTCGGGGAGGAATGCGGGACGCGCGGCGGCAAAGGCGGCTTCCTGATTTCTCGCCATGATGGGCAAGCTTGTCCCGGCATGGCGGCTCCAAGCTCAATGCAAATAACGCAGTGGCGCATGGGACACGAGCGCGCTAAGTAACCGCCGCCCCCTATCAGGAGAACAATATGACCATCCAGCGCTTCGAAACCGGACCTCGCATGAGCCAGGCCGTCGTCCACGGCAACACCGTCTATCTCGCCGGCGTCGTTGCCGGCAAGGCCGCCGGCAAGAGCGTGACCGAGCAGACCGAGGACATTCTCTCGATCATCGACGGCCATCTCGCCAAGGCCGGCACCGACAAGTCGAAGCTCTTGTCGGCCACGATCTACATCACCGACATGAAGACCTTTCCCGAGATGAACGCGGTGTGGGACGGCTGGGTCTCGGCCGGCAACACCCCGGCGCGCGCCACCGTCGAGGCCAAGCTCGCCGCCCCGCAGTACAACGTCGAGATCATGGTCGTCGCGGCGAAGTAACGTCAGCCAGCCGCCAACCGTCTTGCTGCCCCGGATTGCAGGCGCAATCCGGGGCATTTTCATCTGCCTCTCACGCGCTGATCCGTGCGCCCGTGACATCGCCGATATCGGCCTGAAGCCACCGGGCGATCCGGTGCCAGGAATGGCGCAAGGCGCTGCGCCCCATGAAAAGGCTGAGATGACCGCATGGCTCGGAGGCCCGTTCCAGCCATGCCGGCGGCGTGCCCAAAAGCCGTGCGGTTGCGAACGCCTGATCGGGCGGGACGACGATGTCGTTCTCTCCCGCCAGCAGGAAGACCGGCACGCGCACCTCGGCAGGATCGATCCTGCGGCCGAGCGCGACGAAACGCCCTTCAGCGATCTGGTTCTCGCGAAAAACCCGGCCGGTCACCTCGAGATAATATGCTCCCGGCAGATCCAGTGCCTCGCGATCCCAGCGCTTGAAACGGTCCAGCAGCATGCGCGCCTCGTCCGATCCGTCGCGAAGATTCCTTTGCAGCACGGCTTCGACGTCATGCTGGCTGAACGGCGTGTTCCAGAACCGCAGCATGTGCTCGCCGTTCATGATTCCTCCTCCCTGCTGCACCATCTGCTCGAAAGCTGCCTGCGGAAGTGCGGCCACCATCTTCGAGAGTTCTGACGGCGCGGATACATCGACCGGTGCACCGGCGAGCACCAGCCGCCGCACCTTGCCGGGGAAACGAGCGGCGTAGACCAGCGACAGCCACCCGCCCTGGCACAGGCCGACAAGATCGACCGGCGCGCCGATCTCGTCGATCGCCACATTGAGTTCGGCAAGATAATTGTCGATCGACAGATGGCGCATTTCCGGCGTGGCCGAGCGCCAGTCCGTGACATAGATGCGGTTCATGCCGTCTCGTTGCAGCGCCCCTACCAGACTATGGTCAGGCGCGAAGTCCGCGACCAGTGCGCCGTGCAGCGCATAGGGCGCGCAAACGAGCACCGGCTGCCCCGCATTGCCTCGCGAAAACGCCCGCAGCCGCATCGACGGAAGTTGCAGCGCCACGACATTTGGCGTGGTCCAGGCCAGCGGCATCTGCTCCGGCGCATTGGAAGGCGCGGGCTTGGGATCAGCGAACCATTGCGCGTAGCTGTCGAGCGCCAATCGCGTGGCCTCCAGCGGCCACAGCCACACCTGCTGCGCCCAATCGGCGCCCGCATGCTGCTCCGGCGTCTCCGGTATCTTGGGTTTCTCTGCCACACCCGTTCCCCGATTGATCGTCCCACCACGATGAGGACGGCAAGAGCCGAGGTCGCATGCTTTTACGCCAGATCCGGCGCCGGCCCTAGCCCGATCGATCGATCGATCGATCGGCGGAAATAGGTCAGCACCGCATCCGCAAGATGCTTGATTGCCAAAATCGAAATCCTTGACCTCTGAGGTAATCGATTGGCGCGTCGGATTTCTCGATAGTCGGCCAGCCGGCCCATTCGGCCGGAACGAAGGAGAGCACGATGACCGACATCAACAAGATCGCCCGCAGCTACATCGATCTGTGGAACGAGCGGACGCCAAGCCGCCGCCGCGAAATTCTCAGCCAGAACTGGACCAGCGATGCCCGGTACATCGACCCGCTGATGTCGGGCAACGGCCATGACGGCGTGGACGCGCTGATCGCGGGCGTGCAGCAAAAGTTTCCGGATTTCAGGTTCAGGCTGATCGGCGAGCCCAATGGCTTTGGCGACCACGTCCGCTTCTCCTGGGGCCTCGGCCCTGACGGCGGCGACAGCCCGATCAAGGGTACGGATTTCGCAGTCCTCAGCGACGGCCGCATCCGCAGCATCACCGGCTTCCTCGATCAGGTGCCGGCGGGGGCTTAGTCCTGAGCAACCGACAACGGAGTGTGCGTACGCGTTCTCGCGACGCATGGCGTCCGAGCTTTGCTCTCAACTTCCCGCCCTCTCCAAATAGAGGGCGCAGGGAAGACCGGGTGCTGGCTGCACCCGCGGTCTCGTGTGCAAGTGCGCATAGCAAAAGCGCACACGAGCATACAGGTACAGCGGGAGCATCCCGGCCTTCCCTGCGCAATGGCTTTACGGCTTACTTCGTGCTCTCCCCGGAGAACGGCTCTTTTGCCTCCGTCGCTGCGCAAATAGTTTCACGCAGCTTAGCGCCAGCACCGCGGCGCCCGAACCACACGACTTCGCCGTACGCGTCAGGCGCCTACGTCTTGCGCATTCCGCGTCCATCGCATCTCACCGCACGTTCGTGACGATCGCGAGCGCCCCTCAATGGGCGAGACGGGCGGAGTTATGCCGATGATTTGCCCGTCATGTTAAGCGGAATATTTTTGATTCTTTCTGTTTCTTGGGCTTGACACGATTTCTGAAAATCAGAAGTGATTTGCCCGTCGTGTTGATTTGCCGCAGCAGTGCATCGTGATTGCGCTTGCACGCGAGGCAAATCAGTCAGCGTAGGGTGGGCAAAGCGCAAGCGTGCCCACCATCACGAAGCGAGTTCGATGATAGATGGTGGGCACGGCGCGAAGAGCGCCTTTGCCCACCCTACGGGCGGCTGAAAAATAGCTTGCTCGGAGCAAAACGTTCTGCTGCAACGATGGTCCGGCTGGCCCTGTTGCGACGTTGCGGAGTATAGAACCGGCGCGGGATTTGCTTCGCTGAGCCGATCAAAAACGGAGCTGTCATGAGCATCGACCTGACCCGCCGCACCCTCCTTCACCTGGCCGGCGCCTCCTCGCTGAGCGCGGCCGCCACGGCGGCAGCGTTGGCGGAAGGAGCGGCCGACGGCGCTGCCGGGCCGATCTTCGCCAACCGCACGCCGATGCGGATCGGCATGGTGACCTTGCGCGTGCGTAACCTCGATCTTGTCACCAACTACTATCGCGACGCCATCGGGCTCACCGTCATGCAGCGCACGGCTACCGGCGCCCGCCTCGGCGCGGGCGGCGTGCCGCTGCTCGATCTCACCCTGCGCGCGGGCGCCGCCAGCGAGGCGCGGAGTGCGGCGGGCCTTTATCACACTGCCTTCCTGATGCCGACCCGCAAGGATCTCGCGCGTTGGCTGGTGCACGCCGCAACGAACAAGGTGCCGCTCTCAGGGTTTGCCGACCATCTCGTCAGCGAGTCCGTCTATCTCGACGATCCCGAAGGTAACGGCATCGAGGTCTACGCCGACCGCGCGCCCGAAAGCTGGAAATGGGATGGCGGCACGGTCGCGATGGCGACCGACCCACTCGACATCGACGGTCTGCTGACGCTGACGAATCCGCGCATCTCCAACTATGCCGGGGCGCCCGACGGCCTTCGCATCGGCCACATGCATCTGCGCGTCGGCGATCTCGAACAGGCCGACCGCTTCTATGGCGGCGCCATCGGCTTCGACCCGACCCGTAAGCGGACCGGCGCCGCGTTCCTGTCCTCGGGGCGCTATCACCACCACCTCGGCATCAATGTCTGGCAGAGCTCCGGCGCCGGCCGGCGGGATGATGCGTCCACGGGACTTGCATGGTTTTCGCTCGAGGTCGCGTCGGAGGAAATCCTGCAGGCCCAGCAGCAGCGCCTGCGACAGGCGGGCGCGCCGGCAGCAGCGATTGCGAACGGCATCGAGACGGCCGATCCCTGGGGGACGAAGGTGCGTCTCATCAAGGTTTGACGGCGCGACAAACGAATGAACGACAGCGTCCCGTGCGCCGGGGTCAAAGCTGTGCCGAGAGGATAGTCCAATGACTTTGCCGATGAGCTGGAACGAATGGGCCGATCATGATGGCGTGGCGCTGGCCGCGCGTGTCGCGAAGGGCGAGCTGACCGCCGCAGAACTGGCGGCGCAGGCGGCCGCCGGCATCGCGAAGGTCAACCCCGCGCTGTCGGGGGTCGTCGAAGTGTTCGAGGATGCGGTCGCCGATCCCGCCACCGACGGTACCAATCTCGGCGGGCCGTTTGCCGGACTTCCGTTCCTGATGAAGGACCTCGGTCCGACCTTGAAGGGCCGGCTGCAGGAAATGGGCTCGCTCTATATGCGCGGCAATCGCGCCACCGCGGACACGTTCCTGACGCGAAAGATGCGTGCGGCCGGGCTCAATCTGATCGGGCGCACCACCACGCCAGAATTCGGGGTTTGCAGCTCGGCCGACAATCCCGCCGTCTACGTTACCCGCAACCCCTGGAATACCGACTACACCACCTGCGGATCGTCGGCGGGAAGTGCTGCGATGGTCGCCGCCGGCGCGGTGCCGATCGCGCACGCGACCGACGGCGGCGGCTCGATCCGGATTCCGGCCGGCGTCAACGGCAATATCGGACTGAAAGTCTCGCGCGGCGTGTTCTCGCTGTCGCCGCTCCTCTCCGACTTGAGCGGGCTGGTCTCGATCCAAGGCTGCCAGTCGCGCACGGTGCGCGATACCGCTGCTTTCGTCGATGCCTGCCGCGGTCCGGCGCCGGGCGAATTCATGCCGTTCTGGAGCCCGCCGGAGCCGTATACGCGGATGATCGCACGCGATCCTGCCCGGCTGAAAATCGCGCTGTCGTACCAGTGGGGCGAATACCGGGCGACGCCGCATATCGCAGGCGAGCTGCAGAAGGCCGGACGCTTTCTCGAGGGCCTCGGCCATCACGTCGACTACGCCCTGCCCGAGATCGACTACAGCGCAGCCTTCGCCGCGCAGACCACTTGCTACATCAGCAATTTCGCCGTCGTGATCTCCAACATGCTGGCGGCGCGCGGCCTCGAACAGCCGCCGGAAGATCTGATCGAGCCCATCAATATCCGGATCTGGGAGCGTGGCCGGCACACGTCCTACGCCGACCGTGCCCGCATGCAGGCGGTGTTCAACACGACCTCGCGCAGCTTCGGCGCGTTCTTCGAGGACTGGGACGTCATCGTGACGCCGATCACGGCGCTGCCGACGCCGAAGGTCGGCACCACGGAATATCTCACGATCAGCGACAATCCCGACGTGCTCGATTGGTTTGGCAATCTCTGGCGCAATTTTGCCTTTACACCGCTCGCCAATCTCTGCGGCATTCCCGCGATCTCGCTACCGCTCGCCACCCACGAGCACGGCCTGCCGCTCGGTATCCAGGCCATCGCGAAGCAGGCCAATGACGGACTGTTGCTGCAGCTCGCGGCGCAGATCGAGCGGGCGATCGACGGCAAGTGGAACGCCGGGCAGAAGCCGGGCGTGCATGTGACGAGCACTTGAACAGGCCACCGATCAAACAATAGCATTTGGGCGCGATTTGATTAGAGCAGCGCGAAATGGGAGCGCCGTCGCTCGGGCAAGCGGGAGGGCTTGATGCTGATCGACTGGAATGAACTGGAGCTTACGGTCGAATTCGTCAGCAGTGGGCCGGTGGGCGCACACGAGGCCGTCCTCTGCCGGGAGACCGGCAAATTTCTTTGGCATACCGAACTGTTCGACGATGCCGACGATTGGCCTGAGGATGCCGATGACGAGGATAAGTATCTCTCGATCCCTCACAAGAAGGAACTCGATCTCGGCAAGGTGCTGGTGTTCGAGTTCGCGAGGGAATTTCTCCCGGAAGACTATGATGAGATCAGGTGGATTTTCAGCAAGCGGGGCGCCTATGCGCGTTTCAAGGGTCTGCTGCAGCGAAAAAATGCGCTCGACCGATGGTTCGAATTTGAGAACAAGGCTACGGGCACTGAGGGAATGGTGCGACGCCAATGGGCTAACGATCCGGGAAGCAAGCCGGCCCGCGACGGAGCCGGAGCAGCATTGATCTGACCTGTTGATTTCCCTGCGGGCGATTGCAGCCTGCCTTCGGAGCGATAGAGTACGGCACGGACAGAAACGGGCGGCGGAGCTGGAACATGGCGCGCAAGCATTTGCTCGCAGGGCTGATGGAATGGGTGACCCGGGAGGAATGGCGCGACCGGTTTGAGGAGGTCCTCGAATTCCATGTGCTGCCCGCTTGCGACGACACCGGCCTCGAGCCGGACGAGATCGTCTCGATCCTCGGCGAGGACATGTTCATGCGCACGGTCTGGGCCTGCGCCTTCGAGGACATGCTGACGCGGGAGTTCGGCGACGGCAGCAACATCGTCGATGACTATCTGAAGCACCGGGGATCGAAGGAACCGGCATCCACCCGCGCCTATATCACCGCATTGCGGAATTCGGTGATGAGCCTCTATGAAGTGAGCGACGTCGTGCTCGATAAATCGTTCCGTGCGCGCGACCTCGTGCGCGGCGGCGAGCCGATCCTGATCAGCGAGCGTTTGGCAACGCGTTTCCTCAAACAATGGGATCGCTTCGCCGGACGCGTCTTGCAGGTGGGAGGCCGGACGCAGATCAGCGGAGCCGTGTTGCCGTACGAGCATCAGTCATCGGAAGAGCTCGTCGACGGCCTTCGCAGACTGGGAAAGCTTAGCAAGAAGGATGAGCAGGCGCTTGCCAGATCGATCGGAGAGGAGTTCGACGCCGCCGCGATCGCCAGGCTTTCCGAAACCGAAAGGCTGCGTGCGACCAGCCCGACTTTCACGAGCATGTGGCTGGTTGACGCGATCGATCAGGCTCAGCGCGACCTTCCCGAGTTGCGGAATTTCGATGGTGACGAACTGCTGCTGTGCACTATTTGCTATCCGCTCGACAAGAGCACGACGGAGGATGAGATCCGCAGGGTGCTTAATTCGTGTGCGGACCTGCGATCGATCACCGCGACGCAATGGAACTGGATTGGCGGGAAGAAGCGCGGCAGGAAATCGGCCCGGGCCCGATCGTCGGAATCCCTGACCGTCGAAACGTCCCTCGATGATGGCGCGCTCTCGCTCGGCCATCTGGAGCTGGACGGCAGAACGCTGGTGCTGTCAGTGAATTCCCGGGAGCGCTCGGAACGGGGACGCGCGTTGTTGTCGGCGGTGCTAGGCAAGCGCATCGGACAACCCTCGATCGAGGCCACGACCGTCGAGCAAGCGCTCGCGTCAGGCGATGCCGATGAACCCGAAGAACTCGATCTTTCGGAGGAGGAGCACCGCGCCATCATCCACGAGACCATGGACCGGCATTATCGCGAGACGCTCGATGAGCCCGTCCCGGCGCTCGGCAACAAGTCACCGCGGGCTGCGGTCAAGACCAAAAGCGGTCGTGCCAAAGTCGTCGACTGGCTCAAGATGATGGAAAACCGGACCGCCAAGGCCGGCGAATCCAACCCCGCGATGGCGAGTTACAGCTTCGACTGGATCTGGGCGGAATTGGGCGTCGCCGAGTTGAGAAGATAGCGGCAGAACTCGTGCGCGCACCAATCGAAGCCGCTACCCGCCTGGCACGGCCGTCACACCCCATCGGCTGAGTCAAAAAAGCTCGACACCATCTACATTCGTGACAGTGCCGGAAGTATGCGGTAGCGAGCGACTTCCGTCGGAAAATTGGCGCGGTTGGCGAGCAGGAGCACGCCGACCTTTCGCGCGGGGACCAGCCCCACATAGGCCGATGCGTTGTTGAGACCGCCCGGCTTGTCGACGATGCTTACCCCATCGACGTCGACATTCTCCCAGGCCATCGCCTGTCCGAACATCTCGCTCACACGGAACATCTCGCGCTGCGTGATCTGCAAGGCCTCGCGTAACTGCGGATCGGTCCCTCTGCCGTCGACACAAGCAGCAAGGAAGATCGCCAGATCCCGCGCCGACGAGAACATCTGTCCGGTCCCGGCGAAATGGTAATAGCCCTGCTGGTTACCCGGCAGCCCGATTGGCGTTCCGTCATCGGAATAGCCCTGAACGGCGCGCTGCATGAACTCCGGGCTCATGATGGCGCGATTATCCGGCCCGCGGTCCGGAAGCAGCGTCGAATTCATGCCAAGGGGCTTCAGGATGCGGGTTTCGACGAGCTCCTTGATTGGAAGCCCATACCGACGCTCGAGCGCGAGCTGCAACAGCACATAGCCGGCGTGCGTATAGACGCGCTGCTTGCCCGGCTCCTCACCCGCATGGGGAGTCCAGGCGTTGAGCATGTCGAGAAACCTGGCCAACGAGTACGTCTCGTTGGGCCAGGGCGGATGATCCGTTGCCAGCAAGAGGCCGGACGTATGGCTTGCAAGCTCGCCGAGCGTGACCCGACGAATATAGTCCCCCCGCAATTCGGTGACGTATTTGTCGATGGGATCGTCCAACCTCAATTCGCCACGAAGCGTTCCGAGCGCCACCAGCGTAGCTTCAAACACCTTGCGCATGGACGCGATATTGAACAGCGTGTCCGGCGTAATTGCCGCTTTCCTGGCTTGATCCGCTAAGCCGTAGTTGAAGAATTCCACGCGGCCCGCGATGTAAATCGCGGATGCGGCCCCGCCCGGATGATCAGCCGTCGCTTCGGGGGCGACGTTGCCTGCCACGATGTCTCGAACCCGCGACTCCATCTCAGCGTCGGCAATGCCAACCGGCACCGAACCGGGCAGGCAGGCCAGCAGAAAGGTCAAGCCTGCAGCGCGACACCACCATCTGATCGAAGTCGTTGCCATTTGGACATGTACCGCGAAATCGCCAGCCGCTGCCGTCAGCCGGGCGATGCGGCGATTGATGGAAACAACATGACAGGTCCGCGCGGTAGTTGTGATCCCGGGTTATGCTCCCAGCCGAAACGCGCTGTCCCTGCAATCGCTCCTCAAGAACACGGTCATTTGATGAAGTGCCCTGCCCGCTTGATGATGCGGAGTGGGACGACTCATCTTCGTCATCCCGCTCCATCGCTGCTTTCTCCGGGCAAACCGGCGCGCCGGCTCTACTTCCACTTCGCCAGATAGAACCGCGGCAGTTCGTCCGGGTATGGCGTGAAATCGAGCTGCTTGGAGTGGCCGTAGGTCGTCACATAGGTATGCAGCGGCGCCCAGTAGGCCTGCTCGGTGATCTTCTTGATCGCCGCCGAATAGGCCTCCTTGCGTATCTCCGGGTTGATGGATGAGCCGCCCTGGATCAGCCATTTCTGCACGTCGGGATCGCGCGAGTAGTCGTCAGCGCCGCCGTCGAAATAGTTCGGCAGAATGGCCGAGACGTCGTTGATCGAATAGCTGCCCCAGCTTCCGAGATACATCCGCAGCTCGCCGGCCTTGGCGCGCTGGATCAGCGCCGCGGTCTGGAGCTGGTTGAGCTTGGCGCGGATGCCGACCGCATGCAGATAGTTCTGCACCGAGGAGCCCCATTGCGGCAGCACGTAGCTGGCAAGCTCGACGTCGAATCCATCGGGATAGCCGGCCTCGGCGAGAAGCTGCTTCGCCTTCGCCGGATCGTAGGCGTAGGCCACCGCGGCTTCGGCATCGCAGCCGAACTGCGAGGGGAAGCAGGGCGCAGACGGAACGCGGCTACCACCGGTGACGAGCTTGTCGGCGATCGCCTTGCGGTCGATCGCGTGCCAGATCGCCTGCCGCACCTTGAGCTTGGTCAGAGGATTGTCGGCGCCGGTGCGGCCGCCCGCATCCATCGAGAGAAAGCCGATCCGCATCGATTCCTTGCGCACCGCCTGCAGATGCGGCATCCGGTTCACGGGCTCGAGCTGGTCCGGGTTCATGTTCCAGATCCAGTCGGCGCGGCCGGCGAGCAATTCCGTCATCTCGGTGCCGGCATCCGGCACGAAGCGCACGCTCATCTTCTTGATCGCAGGCTTGCCCTTGGGGCTGCCGGCCCAGTAGTCCTCGAAGCGCTCGAAGTCGATGGAGACGCCGGGCTCGACCTTCGTCACCTTGTAGGGACCCGCGCCGACCGGCGCCTTGGCGTAACCTTCCGCCCCGACCTTCTCGCGATAGGCCTTGGGATAGATCGGCAGCACCAGCGCGAAATATTCCAGCGCCGCGGGGTTCGGCCGCTTCAGCTTGACGCGCACCGAAAGATCGCCGGTCTTCTCCGCCTTGTCGATCCAGTTGTAGTTCGACGGGGTCGAGACGCGACTCGCCGGATCGGCAACGATGTTGATGGTGTAAACGACGTCGTCGGCCGTGAACGGGCTGCCGTCATGGAATTTGACGCCCGGCCGCAGCGTGAACTCGATCGTGGTCGGATCGGGCAGCTTCCATTCGGTGGCCAGTAGCGGCTCCAGCTTGAAGGTGTCCGGATCGCGGTAGACCAGCGCGTCCCAGCCCTGGTGATGCATCACCACGCCGGTGCGCAAATTGTTGTAGAACGGGTCGATATTGGGCAGCGCGTCGCGCATCACGATCCGCAGCGTGTCGGCCGATTTCTGCGCCGCCGCCGGCAACGCAGCGACACCCGATAGAACCGCCGCAAGAATTGCAACGCCGAGCTTCTTTTGCATACGCATATCGCTCTCCATTTTTTTCTATTACAGACGGCGCAAAGCACGCCCTATGCCAAGTGACATTCTACCATTCCCCGGGGCGGACGGGCCATGGGCATTGGCGCCTCATGGCGGCAGCGTTCGACCGCGATGCGGCAGCGCGGGTTGAACCGGCAGCCCGGCGGAATATTGGACGGATCCGGCATGGCGTCGCCGAGGCCGATGTCCGGTACGCCCTTGCCCGGCTCCGGCGTCAGCACGCTTTCCAGGAGCGCTTGGGTGTAGGGGTGGCGGGGCTTGCGAAACAGCGCGTCGGTCTCGTTGCGCTCGACGAACCGGCCGAGATACATCACCGCGACTTCGCTCGCGACATGCTCGACGACAGCGAGATTGTGGCTGATGAAAAGGTAAGTCAGCCCGAGGTCGCGGCGCAGATCGGCCAGGAGATTGAGGATCTGCGCCTGCACCGAGACGTCGAGCGCGCTGGTTGGCTCGTCGCAGATCACGATCCGCGGCTCCAGCACCAATGCGCGGGCAATCGCCGCGCGCTGGCGTTGCCCGCCGGAGAGTTGTGCCGGCATGCGCTCGCCCATCGCGGCCGACAGGCCGACGCGCTCGAGAATGCCGCCGACCCGGCGCTCGATCTCGCCGCGCGAGAACGTGCCCTGGGCTGCAAGCGGCAGCGCCACGATATCCTTGATGCGCCGGCGCGGATTGAGCGAGGCGAACGGATCCTGGAACACCGGCTGGATCAATCGCGCCCGCGCCTTACGGTCGAGGTCGAACAGGCGCTTGCCGTCGACCAGCACGGTTCCCGCCGTCGGCTTGAGCAGCCCGAGGATCAAACGCGCCAGCGTGGACTTGCCGCATCCGGACTCGCCGACGATGCCGAGCACGCTACCGGCCGGCACGCTGAAGGTGACATCGTCGACCGCGACCACGCGCTTTTCCGCCGACATCAGCCCGGTGTGGACGCGGAATTCGCACCGCAGGTTCTCGACCTCGATCGCGGCGGTCATGCGGGTTGCAGCTCCGCCCAGTCCGGCTCGAGCCGGCAAAGATAATCATGCGCATCGCCCGCCCGACGCCGCGGTATCGCGCGCGCGCAGGTTTCGTCGGCGTGGGCGCAGCGCGAGCGAAAGGCGCAGCCGGCAAAGCCGGGCCCGATCGCCGGCACGACGCCGGGGATCGAGCCGAGCGGCCGGTCGCGCTGCACCCGGCCGGGCACCGGCACACAGGACAGAAGACCGCGGGTGTAAGGGTGTTGCGGCGCGCGGAACAGTTCCGCGGTCGGCGCACGCTCGACCACCTCGCCGGCATACATCACCGACACGTGATCGGCGACGCGCGCGACGATGCCGAGGTCATGGGTGATCAGCAGGATCGAGAGGCCGAGCTCGCGCTTGAGGCCGGCAAGCAGCCGCAGGATCTGTGCCTGCACGGTGACGTCGAGCGCGGTGGTCGGCTCGTCGGCGATCAACAGTTCCGGATCGCACATCAGCGCCATCGCGATCATCACGCGCTGGCGCAGACCGCCGGAGAGCTGGTGCGGAAACTGGCCGAGCCGCATGCCAGGTGCGGTGATGCCGACGCGGCCCATCAGTTCGGCGGCGCGGTCGAGGGCCGCCGCGCGCGAGCCGCCCTTGTGGCGCGTCATCACTTCCGCCATCTGCGAACCGATGGTGAAGGCCGGGTTGAGGCTGGTCATCGGCTCCTGAAAGATCATCGCCATGCGGTTGCCGCGCAGGCGCGCCATCTCGCGGTCCGACAGCGACAGCAGATCGGTGCCGGCGAAGCTCATCTTTTTCGCCGAACGTTGGC
The DNA here is from genome assembly GCF_001693485.1 of Bradyrhizobium sp. LMTR 3. GTDB lineage: Bacteria > Pseudomonadota > Alphaproteobacteria > Rhizobiales > Xanthobacteraceae > Bradyrhizobium. Next base: position 70,402 of record NZ_MAXC01000004.1, on the reverse strand, counting down.
CGCCGCGGGCGAGCAGGCTCATCACCGCCAGCGCTGTCACCGACTTGCCGCAGCCGGACTCGCCGACCAGGCAATGAGTCTCACCCCTCTCGACCCGGAACGAGGCGCCGCGCACTGCCGCGGTGCGGCCGAACGTTACCTGAAGCTCCTCCACATCCAAGAGCGCACTCATCGCAGCCGCTCCGCGCCGAGCAGATTGCGCAGTCCGTCGCCGACCAGATTGATGCCGAGCACCAGAACCGCCAGGGCTACGCCGGGGATCATGATCACCCAGGGCGAAAAGAACATGTAGTCCTTGCCCTCGGCGATCATCAGCCCCCATGACGGCAGCGGCGGCGGCACGCCCAACCCCAGGAACGACAGGGCAGCCTCGAGCAGGATGGCCAGCGCCATCTCCAGCGTTGCCACCACGGCGAGATGGCTCGCGATGTTCGGCAAGATCTCCTTGACCAGGATGTGCGGCATCGAGGCACCGGCGCACCAGGCCGCGCTGACGTAGTCGTGGTTGCGAACCTGCATGGTGGTCGCGCGCGCGACGACCGCGAAGCGGTCCCACAACAACAGCCCGAGGGTGGCGACGACGAGCCCGAGACCCGATCCCATCAGCCCGACCACCGCAAGCGCGACCAGCACGACGGGGATCGACAATCGCGTCGTGATGGCGAACAGCACGAAATCGTCGACGCGGCCGCCGAAGAATCCGCCGAGCACGCCGAGCGTGATACCTATCAGCCCCGACGTGATCACCGTCATGATGCCGATCAGGAGCGAAATGCGCGCGCCATAGACCAGCCGCGCGAGATAGTCCCGGCCGAGTTGGTCGGTGCCGAGCCAATGGCCCGGCTGGGTGCCCTCCATCCAGAACGGCGGCTTGAGACGATTGCCGAGGTCCTGGGTGAACGGATCCTGCGGCACCAGCGCATTGCCGACGAGCGCCGCCGCCAGGACGATCGCGACGATGGCAATCCCGATCGCAAAGCCGGCCGCGCCGATGCGCGAGCTACCTATGCTCGAAGGCTGCGGCGCCTGAATGGCAATCGGCTCGCTCATCCGGTCCTCAGCCTCGGATCAAGCAGCGCATTGAGAATGTCGGCCAGGAGCGTGAGGCCGATATAGAACACGGCCAGCACCAGCACCACCGCCTGCACGACAGGGAAATCGTTCTTGGCGATGCTCTCCCAGCCGAGATAGCCGACGCCATGCAGCGCGAACACCGTTTCGATGACGATCGAGCCGCCCAGCATGAAGCCGAGCTGGACCGCCGCGATCGACACCACGGGAATGGCGGCGTTGCGCAGCGCATGCTTGAAGATGATGCGCGCCCGCGACAGGCCCTTGGCGCGGGCGGTGCGGATGTAATCGGAGGCCATCGCCTCGATCATGCCGGAGCGCGTCAGCCTCGTCAGCGCCGGGATCGCGGTGAAGGCAAGCACGATGCCGGGCATCACGAAATGCTGCCAGGTGCCGGTGCCTGATATGGGCAGGATGCCGAGCTGCAGGCCGAGCACGATCATCAGGATCAGCGCCAGCCAGAAGCTCGGCACTGCCTGCCCGACCATCGTGAACAGGGTGACGCCGCGGTCGATCCAGGTGTTTTCGCGGAGCGCCGCCAGGATGCCGAGCGGAAGCGAGATCAGCAAGGCGAGGCTCAGGCCGACCAGGCCGAGCGTCAGCGTGATCGGCAGGCGCTTCTGGATCAGGTTCGCCACGCTGTCCTTGAAGAAATAGCTCTGGCCGAAATCACCGACCATGGCGCGGCCGGTCCAGGCGAAGAACTGGACATAGAGCGGGCGGTCGAGGCCGTAGGCCTTGCGTATGATTTCGACGTCGGCCTGCGTCGCCTGCGGACCCGCGATCGAAACCGCAAGGTCGCCCGACAGCCGCGTCAGCAGGAATGCAAGCGTCATGACGGTCAGCGCGACGAGCACACCGAGAGCAAGACGCCGGGCAATCAGACGCAACATCAACAAACTCCAGCGCCGACGCACACGCATCGTGATCGGCAAAGCAAGCGCAAGTGTCACCAAACCGTCGTCCCACGCAAGAGACGATTGCAACGATTTCCCATCGCGACGACGGCCTGTGGCCGTGATGCAATGTGTGTGCCATTGCAAGCTGCAATCCGGCGACAAGCACCCGGTCCGGTGCAACTTTTGCGGTCAAAAAAGTCCGAACGAGTATCTTGGGCTTGGGATGGGGCCGCGCGCGGATCACGGACACCGAGGTCCACCGCCTCAAATGTAGCGGTTCGGCGCGAACGGGGCGACATCGTAAGGCGGCGGCGCGCCGCCAATCATGGCGGCAATGGCGGCGCCGGTTGCGGGACCGGTCGTGAAGCCGATGTGCTGGTTGCCAAAGGCAAGCCACAGGCCGGCATGCCGAGGCGCTGGTCCGATTATCGGCAGGCTATCGGGCAGCGTCGGCCGTGAGCCGCGCCATGCATCGCCGACAGCGTCGCCGAATTCGACCACGCCGCGCGCGAGCGGAACGATCTGGTCAAGCTGGGCAAACGAGGCCGGCGCATCGCGATCGCTCAGTTCGACGCCCGAGGTGACACGGATGCCCTGCTCCATCGGCGTCATGATGAAGCCGCCGTCGATGTCATAGATCGGCCGCCGCAACGCACGCGCCGGGTTCGGCTTGAATTCGCGATGATAGCCGCGCTCACAGGCCAGCGGCACGCGATAGCCGAGCGGCCGCAACATATCCGCCGACCAGGGTCCCAGCGCGGCCACCACATGCCGCGCCGAAATCTCGCCATCGGCCAGCACCACACGCCAGCCATCGCCGCCGGGTAGGATCGCCTTGATGTCCGCCCGCCTCACCTGGCCGCCGGCGTTCGCGAACATCCGCGCATAGGCCTTGACCACCTCGCCCGGCGAGTCGACCGAGGCGGTCTGGGTGTGCAGCAGCCCCACTTTGTAAACGGGCACGATATCCGGCTCGAGCGCGGAGATGGCCTGGCGGTCGAGCCATTCGCTGGCGATGCCGTATTCGGCCAGCATGGCTTGCTCCTGCTTTGCCGCGAGAACCGCATCGCTGCGCCACGCCCTGAGCCAGCCGGTCTCGCGAATGCGATGTCCCGCTCCCGCTTGCACGATCCATTGTCGATGCAATTTCGCCGAGGCACCAATCAAGTCATGCAGCGCGATCGCGCGCGGCTCAAGTCGCGACGCGGCCGAACTGGCCAAGAAGCGCGCGACCCAGCCCGCGTTCTTCACCGCCCAAAGCGGACTCCAACGCAATGCCGCGTGGCGGTTGGTCAGGTATTTCGGCAGCGACTTCCACAGCGATGGATTGTTGAGCGGCGTGATCGAGCCGCTGCTGATGATGCCGGCGTTACCGTATGAGGTCTCGCTGCCCGGCTCGCGCCGATCGACGAGTACGACCGACATCCCGCGCTGCTGCGCGGCAAAGGCCGTCGATACCCCGACGATGCCCGCGCCGAGCACCACGACATCCGCATTGTCTTCCGACATCGACTTTCCAAACACCTTCCCAGGGAGATCTTACAAAGGAGCCTTCACATCATGCTCGGGCCACCGCCGACCGGCAACACCGGAAAGTTCCCTTCCCAACAAATCATCACCAAAACGCCGCATGTGAGTCTGCAACCTTTCTGACTGCCGTGGCTTCTTGCACCGCGACGTTCGTCGCATTCCAGCCAACCTTCATAGGAGTTGACTATATGGCTGCACTACTCGGAAACCTGCTTGGTACCGTCGATGGCCTGCTCGGAACCGCCACCGGCGTACTTGGCGGCGCCAGCGCCAGCGGCAGTGCTTCTGCCAGCGCCAGCGGCACGGCGGACCTGTCGAACGTGCTCGATCTCGGCGCAGTAGTTGAGACGAACCCGAGCATCGATCTCTCGGCCGGACTCAACGGCGTCGACGCCTCGGTTTCCGCACCGACCTTGATCGGCGCCAGCGCCGATGTCGGCCATCTCGATGCCGGCGGCCTGCTCCACGGCCTCGCCTAACTCCAGTTGAGTTCGGACATTTCAAAACCGCGCGGCGTGGGGAGCGCATCCCCACGCCACGTCTCCAATATATGCACTGCACGAGTAGATCGCGTAGCGCCAAGTCAACTCGCTTCACGTCAACTCGCTTAAGGTGATTGCCGAATGCCTACGGGCATGCTGACCACCCTTGACGACTCGGTCGCGCCGGCGCGACGGATCGATGACGTTCGCCAGGCGCTGGTCGCGCTGTGGCCGCAATTCCTCTGGGCCGGGCTGTTCTCCAGCGCCATCAACCTGCTCTATCTGAGTTCGCCGCTCTATTTGATGCAGGTCTATAACCGCGTGCTGCTCAACGAGAACGTCTCCACGCTCGTCCTCCTCACCCTGATCCTGGCGATCGCGCTGCTCACCATGGCGGCGCTGGACGCGGTGCGCTCGTACATCCTGATCCGCTGCGGCATCCGCCTCGACATGGAATTGTCCGCGCGCGTGTTCGAAGCGCTGGTGGTGCGTTCGGCGCAGCGCGGCGCATCGCGCGGCGCGCAGCAATTGCGCAATCTCGATCAGTTCCGCACCTTCGTGACCGGCCCCGGCATCTATTTCGCGTTCGATCTGCCGTGGATCCCGATCTATCTGATGCTGCTGTTCTTCATCCATCCGCTGCTTGGCATCGTCGCGACCATCGGCGCAGCTCTCCTGCTTGGCCTCGCCGGTCTCAACGAGGTGATGACCCGCGAGCCGATGAAGGAAGCGGAGGCCGCCGGCAACCAGTCCTATGTGTTCACCGAAAACATCCTGCGCCACGCCGACGTGATCCGCGCGATGGGCATGCAGCCGGCGGTGGAGCGCAACTGGCAGAGCCAGCGCTCGTCGATGCTGGTGCAGCAGGCGCTTGCAAGCGACAAGAACGCGGTGATGACCTCCTCCATCCGCTTCTTCCGCCTGCTGTTGCAATCGCTGATGCTCGGCACCGGCGCCTGGCTCGCCATCGACCACGCGATCACGCCGGCAACCATCTTCGCCGCCAGCATCGTGATGGGCCGGGCGCTGGTTCCGGTGGAACAGGCGGTCGGCACCTGGAAACAGTTCATCGGCGCGCGCGAGGCCTATGCAGAGGTGCGCGAACTGCTCGGCGAGATCGACCTGACGCCGCCGCACACCATCGTGCCACGGGCGCGCAACACCATCGAGGTACGCGAACTGCGCTGCCTGCTGCCGGCGCGCAAGGAGCCCGTCATCAGGGACCTGACCTTCGAGCTTGGCGGCGGCCAGGCGCTCGGCATCGTCGGCCCGAGCGGCTCCGGCAAGAGCACGCTGGCTCGCCTTCTGGTCGGCGCCATCGCACCCGCCGATGGACGGTTGCGTTTCGGCGGGCTCGACTACAGCCACTGGGATCCGCTCGAATTCGGCCGCCATGTCGGCTATCTGCCGCAGGATGTCGGCCTGTTCGCCGGCACCGTGCGCGAGAACATCGCCCGCTTCGGCGATGCATCGACGGACGAGATCATCGACGCCGCCAAGCGCGCCGGCATTCATGAGATGGTGCTCGACCTGCCGAAGCAATACGATACGAGGCTCGGTCCCGGCGGCGTCGGCCTGTCCGGCGGGCAGCGCCAGCGGCTGGCGCTGGCGCGGGCGCTGCTCGGCCGCCCGCCGCTGCTCGTGCTCGACGAGCCCAATGCCAATCTCGATGCCCCCGGCGAAGAGGCGCTGAAGGTGGCGCTGCTGCAGGCCAAGAGCGAGGGCGCCACCATCATCGTGATCACCCACCGCACCACCATTCTCGACATCGTCGACGTCATGATGGTGCTGCGCGGCGGCATGCTCGACATGCTGGGTCCGCCGGGCGAGGTCTACCACGCGCTCCAGCAGGCCGCCGCGGGGCGCGCATCATGACGGCGATCGGCGACGGCTTCGCCCCGATGCGCGACCGCGCGCGCTACGCACGCCCCTCGCGGCCGGCTCTGCTAGGCGCCGGCGTGGTGGCGGCGTTCCTTGCCGCGATGACGATGTGGGGAACGCTCGCGCCGATCTCCGGCGCGGCCATCGCCAACGGCAACCTCCAGGTCGAGGGGCGGCGGCAGAGCGTGCAGCACCCCTATGGCGGCGTCGTGCGCCAACTCACCGTGCGCGACGGCGCGCGCGTCGAAAAAGGTCAGCTCCTGATCCGGCTCGACGACAGCGACCCGCGCGCCAAGCTCGATGTGCTCACGGCCGATCGCGACGCTGCGCTGGCCGCGCGCGCAAGGCTGGTCGCCGAACGCGACCGAAAAGATGCGCCGGAGTTCGACGAACATCTCCGCGCGCGCGGCGAACTATCCGCGGCGCGCCAGGCCATGGCCAACGAGACCGCGATGATGGCGGCGCGAAAGCACCAGTTCGCCGCCGAGACGGCGGTGCTGCGCGGCAAGATCAAAGAGCTCGAAGCGCAGATCGCGGGCACGCAGGCGCAGCTTGCCGGCACCGAGAAGCAGCGGGAACTGCTGACCGACGAGATGAACGGCGCGCAACATCTGTTCGCGCAGGGCTATACGCCAAAGACCCGCATCCTCGCTTTGCAGCGCGAGGACGCCCGGCTGAAGGCCGATATCGGCGCGCAGCAGGCCAGCATCGCCGGCATGCAGCAGCAGATCGCGCAGAACGATCTCGAGATCGCCAGGGTGGAGCGCTCACGGATGAGCGAAATCACCGACCAGTTGCGCGGGACCGAAAACAAGCTCGCGGAACTGGCGCCCAAGATCGACGCCGCCACGGACGTGATGGTTCGCACGCGGATTACGGCGCCGGCGACCGGCTCGGTGGTCGGCCTCGACGTCTTTACCGAGGGCGGCGTGATCCAACCCGGCGCGCGGCTGATGGACATCGTGCCCACCGACAATCCGCTGATCGCCGCCGCAAAGCTGAAGCTGTCCGATATCAACGACGTCGCCGTCGGCCACCGTGCCGAGGTGCAGCTCACCGGCGTGAACTACATCGAGCGTCCCCGGCTCTACGGCACCGTGCACACGGTGTCCGCCGACCGCCTGACCGACGACAAGTCGGGACAAGGTTATTACGCCGTCGAGGTCGCGCTCGATCCCAACGACGTCAAGAAGTCGCGCATCGATCTGCAGGCCGGCATGCCGGCCGAGGTGATCGTGCCGACGCGTCCGCGAACCCTGTTCGAATATCTGCTCGGTCCGCTGCGCGACGAGATCACCCGCGCGTTCCGCGAGCGCTGAGGAGGAGATGGCCATGGCCGACGCCGTCAAGAATGCCCGCCGCTCCGACGAAGCCGAACGCAGCCGGCATCTCGCGGCAACCGAATCGGTTGCCTTCGCCACCATGCTGCTCGGCCTGCTGAACGACGCCGACACCGCGCTGCACCGCCTGGAGCAAGAGGGGGAAGCCCGCGCGGCGCAGCCGGCTGCCCTGCACCCGCCTCCGGCAGCGATTGTCCCGGCCGCGCTGCTGCCAGCCGATTCCGCACCCGGCCATGACGACCAGCATGCCGGTGTGATCGAAGCTCCGGCAGCCGAGCTTTCGCCTGCGGTCCACGCCGACGCCACGGCGACGAACGCGCCGCAAGATGCGACCGCGACGCTCGCCGAGGCTCCATCAGGCGAGGTGCTCGGCACGCAGCCCCTTGCATCGTCGCCCATGCTATCGGGCTTCAGCGCTGCGCTGGATGACGCGCCATCGGCAGGCGCGGGCAGCGCGCCGCCCGGCAGCAGCATCGCATCACCGTCATTCGATCTAGGCGCATCCGTTCACAACCTTGCAGGCAGCCTCACCGGCATCGTCGACACCGCGCTTGCAACGGTATCGAGTACGATCGCAAGCGTGAGTGCCACCGTAGGCCAACTGACGACGACCGTGACCGGCACCGCGACCGATCTCCTCGACGGCTTGACCGGCACGGTGACCGGCCTGATCCATGACGCACCGGCCCCCAGCCTGCTGGAGCCGCTCACGACGAACCTTTCCGGCCCGACATCCAGCACAACAGACTTGTCGGGCGCTGCGCAGCACGACATACCGCTGCTCGACACCGCGGGCGCGATACCGACGTCGCTGCTGCATCCGATCCCGCTGCAGCTCGGCTTTCTCGGCCAGCCGACCATGGACGGCCACGAGCCGCATGACGGCGCATTCTCGGCGCTGGGGATCCATCATTTCTGAGAGGCCCGCCTTTTACCCAACCTTCATTTGCTTGGCCGGAGTCCGGTCAACCTCGGCAGCAACGTCAGTAATGATCTCGCGCAACCAAACAAGTGCGGGATCCAGGTGAAAGGACGCCGGCCATTGCAGGGCTTCTCGGAATGCGGGGATGCGGACCGGCGCACGCAGCAGCTTCAGCGGAAAGTTTCGCGCGAAAATTACCGCGAGGCGATGATGCATTGTCGCGATGCGGTCCGTGCCGATCACCATGGCAGCCATCGCGGTGAAGTTCGGGGCAATGATCTCGATACGGCGTTTATAACCTAACTGCACGAGGGCGCGTTCATCGAAGGATACGCCGTGAATGGGCCCGAGCTGAGCGGTTATGTGTCCAAGCTGAAGATAGCGGCCAAGCGAGATCGAGCGCCCGATCTGGCGGCTTCCGCGCCAGGCGACGCAGCAGAACTCGTCCGCGAACAAATGCTGGCTGGGATGACCATCAATGAGATTTGTATCGGGGATCACGACGAAATCGACCTCCCCTCGCTGAAGCTGGTCATCGACCCGATCACTGAAGGGAAGAAACTCAAGCGAAACGCGCGGCGCGGCGCGATAAACCCGCTTCATGACGGCGTGCATCAATACGATGCTCGCATAATCGGAAACGACCAGCCGGAAACGCCGCTCAGAACTCGCCGGGTCGAATTTTGGCGGCGAGATCAGATTGGCCCGGATTCGCAGCAGGATGTCCCGCGTTGGTCTTTCCAGGGATTGCGCCAGCGGCGTCGGCACCAGCTTTCGCTGTGAAATCGTGAAAATCTCGTCGTTGAAATACTGACGCAATCTGCCGACAGCGGCGCTCATCGCCGGCTGGCTGAGATGAAGGCGTCGACTGGCTCCCATGACGCTGCGTTCTTCAAGGATCGCATCAAGCGCGATCAGGAGATTGAGGTCCAGGCCTTCGAACCGCATCGGCTTACATCCATCTTTCAAATATCACATATCAATATAATCGATTTTTCAAATTTAATAGTCCCGTGTACTCAAGACGCAATCAAGAAATAAGTCGTGCATTGGGAGAAACGCTTTGATCAAGCCATGGATCTTTGAATTCATGCAGGCCCCGAACCTGAGCGACGGGGAGAGCCTGGCCGGTACCGTGACTGCCGTGTTCGACGAAGGCTACGCGCATTGGCTCGAGGTCGAAAAGCTGGGGTTCGAAGGAATATTCTTTAGCGAACATCACTTCGGTCACTCATATAGCCCCTCTCCCAATCTCCTGATCGCAGCTATTTCTCGCCACACGACCCGGTTACGGCTGGGAACGATGGGAATGGTCGTGCCGCTTTATGAGCCATGGCGCGTCATCGAAGAACTGACGATGCTCGATCACCTGACAAGGGGACGCCTCGAGATCGGCTTTGCAGCCGGCGTGCCGCAGGAGTTCGCGCGGATAGGCTTAGGGATAGAGGAGGCCCGCGAGCGCTTCAACGAGGCCTTGGAAATACTCGACGCCGCCCTCGTGAACCACGTCGTCAGCCACAGCGGAAAGTATTGGAAATTCGAAGACCTCAACCTGATGCCGAACGTCTTCCTGCAGCCGTCTCCGCCAAAATGGACGACGGTTGTAAGTACCGGATCCGCGCAGAAATCCGCTCAAAGGCAGTCCAAGATTTGCACCGGCTTCGAATCCGTCGCCCGCATATCGGAAATTTTCGACGTGTATCGGAAGGAGTCTGCCCGGTTGGGATTTCCGGCAGGGCCCGATCAACTCGCAATCCGGCGCAATGTCTCCATTTCATACGATGCGGCTGAGGCGCGCGAGGAATCCCACGCCGCGAAGGCAGCGACATTGAAGGTCGTAGCTGGCGATCCGCGCGTTGTCCAAGGCACATCCTCATTGCTCGATGCGCCGAGGGCCGGAGCCGGCTTTTCACTGCATGACGACGACTATATCGCCGGCACGCCGGCGCAGGTCGCTGAACAAATCATCGATCAATGCCGCAAATGCGGCGCCGGCCATTTTCTCGCAATGCTGGGAAGGAGCTTTACGCCGCGTCGCCGTGAAGCACTCGCTCTCTTCGGCGAAGAGGTAATCCCCAAATTGCGACGCGCGCAGATAGGTTGATGCGCCCGATTGCGAGCCGAGCATTGCGGGCTTGCGGCACAACAACTGGAGCGAAGCATGATTCAGGATAAGCCTCTTATTCTCGGGATAGGAGGAACCCCGCGGCGCGGGTCATCGTCCGAACGCGCGCTCGTGATCAGCCTCAAGGCCGCCGAGGATGAAGGCGCAAGGACCCTGCTTCTCTCCGGCGCAGAACTGCTTCTGCCGATGTATATGCCCGGACAGCAACAGTCCGATCAGGCTTCGCGTCTCCTGGCCGCGCTTCGTGAATGCCACGGCATCATCATCTCGTCGCCTGCCTACCACGGATCGATATCCGGACTGATCAAGAACGCGCTCGACTACGCGGAAGAACTCAGAACGGATACACGCGCCTATCTGGATGGAATTCCCGTTGGCTGTATTGCTTGTGCCGGCGGGTGGCAGGCGGTTGGCCAAACATTGGCCGCGCTTCGAACGGTTGCTCATTCCCTCAGAGGCTGGCCTACGCCGCTTGGTGCCATGTTGAACGCATCCGGCGCGCTGTTCGACGCCGAGGGAAATTGTACCGACGCGGCAACCAGACGCCAGCTTGAGACGGTGGGCCAGCAGGTGATCGATTTCGTGCGCATGCAATCTCGCGGCAGATTGGGAGCGCATTCCCTTTCGACAGGCACGATGGTCCAACCTTAGCGCAGGCTCGCGGCCAGGAAGGAGTTTGACGTGGTATTCGAAACGATAAAGCTCGAAATCGATGCCGTGGACACGGTCATAAAAGTCATCGGAAGGGGTCCGGCCGTCCTGGCGCTCCACGGAGCGGCAACGATCGAGGGACAGGAATGGGCGCGCGGTTTGGCCGACAGGTTTCGCGTCTATCTGCCATTCCACCCCGGCTTCGGCGAAAGCGGACCTGCGCCGCATATCTGCGGGATGCAGGATTTGATCGTCCATAATTTGCGGCTCATCGCAGCATTGGGGCTGGATCGGCCGCACCTCATGGGTCATTCCATGGGCGGCTGGATGGCGGCAGAAATGGCTGTGGTCGCCGGCGAACGTTTTGCTCGCCTGGTGCTGAACGCGCCTGCCGGGCTCAACCATCCTGACCATCGCGGCGCCAACCCCACCAAAATCGCTCCGCAAGATTTGCCTGGCTACCTGGCGCATCGAACGGAAGTTGCAGCCCGATACTTTCCTGGAGGCTCGCTTGGACCCCCGCCAGAGCAGTTCATTGCGGCAAGGGAAAAGGAAGGCCAGGCGCTAAGCAACATTCAGAAGGCTCACGGCATGGGACACCCGAATCTCGGTCGGTGGCTAAGCCGGATTCCCAACGAAACGCTCATCGTGTGGGGCGACAAAGACAGGGTCGCGCTTGCCAGTCAGGCGGAACTCTGGGCAGGCGCGATTCCAAAAGCCCGCACTCATATCGTGCCCGGCGTTGGGCACTTCGCCATGCAGGAAGACCCCGCCTGTGTCGCGGCGATCGGCGATTTCCTCGCAGGGCGAAAGTGATTTGCCCGCCCGCTCTCTTTCATATGCGGAACGGAATCCTGCGTATCGATCGAGCATCCTTCGCCATTCCTTCAAATAGTAAGACCCAGGGAGATAATCATGAGAGCCATTGTGGTCGCGATCGCCTTCGCCGCGGGCCTGATATCCACTTCGCTGGCACAGACTTCACTAGTACAGACTTGGCCCACCCAATCCATTCGCCTCATTGTCAACTTTCCCGCGGGAGGAGCCGCAGATCAGCTCGCGCGCCTTGTAGGTCAACCTCTCAGCGAAGCTTTCGGTCAGTCGGTCGTGATCGAAAACAGGGGAGGCGCTGGCGGAAATCTGGGCGGAGAATTCGTAGCGAGGTCGGCGCCGGATGGCTACACCCTGCTGATGTCTTCAGGCGGAATGGTGGCGATCAATCCGCATCTGTATGCCAAAATGCCATTCGATCCTGCGAAGGACATCATCCCCGTCGCTTCCGTTGCACGCGTGCCTTTCTATCTCGTCATTCGGGCGGACAGTCCGGTGCGGGATTTCAAGGAATTCATTGCCGACCTGAAGGCCAATCCGGAAAAGCGGAATTTTGGATCGCCCGGTATCGGCAGCTCTCCGCATCTTGCGGCAGAAATGTTGAAAAACATGACCGGCACAAGCGCAGTGCATGTGCCTTACCGCGGCGCGGCGCCGGCGCTCAACGACCTGCTCGGGGGGCAACTCGATTTCCTGTTCGACCCCGGCATCGCCATCGAGCACGTGAGAGCCGGCAAGCTCCATGCTCTTGCGATCGGAAGCCCGCAACGATCGCCCCAACTTCCGAACGTACCCACGCTCGATGAGCTCGGCCTTGCCGGCTTTGACGCGGATGCCGTATTCGGCATCTATGCGCCAGCCGGAACATCACCCGATGTTGTCGCGCGCTTGAACAAGGAAGTTAATCGATCGCTTGCCACGGCCGCGTTGAACGAGCGTATCGCGACCCTCGGAAATATAGCCGCTCCGATGTCTCCGGAAGAGTTCAAGGAAAAGTCCCGCAAAGACTCCGAGCGGTTCGGCGCGATCATACGTGAGCGGGGCATTCGCGCCGCGAACTAGCTGCAAGTTTCGGAGCCGGCTTCTGTGGCGGACTTTCAGTTCTGGCGCACAGGTTGGCGGATCACGGTCTTGAGCTTTTCAGGCGCAGTCTTGCGAGGGTCGCTCAGATAGACCTCATGATGCCGACCGGCGAAATCGTAGCCGCCCGAAGGCATGATCTCCCCGTGCAGCCTTGCGAGCAGCGGTCCTTCGTCGTCGTAGCTTCCCACGTGCAATGCCTGGAGGCAGAGGCCTTCCTCCAGGCTTTCGAGCCTCAGACTTTCAGGAAGCGCGCCGAGCTTCTCTCGCGCCTTGACCCTGGCGGCCAGAAAGGTTTCGTCATCCACATAGTCCGGCACCATGATCATCATGGTCCACTCCCATTCGTCCTTGCGCCGCGCGGAAAAGCTTTCAGGGTCAGGAGCTGACCAAAGTCCCTCCAATGGCATCACGACGAAGTCGTTCCCGTTTGCCTTGCAGGAGAATTTGATCGTAAAGGCCGTCGCGTAGAGGCTTTCGACGGCGAGCCTATAGGCCGGGGCTGTGTTCGGGTCACCATGACCATCTACCATGAGGTAGGACACCGGCGGCACATCGATCGTCACGAAGCGGTTACGGGGAGCGGTGAAGAGTGGCTTCCTCACCTTCTTCAGATCCAGTTTTTCCATCTACCTCTCACAGCATTCCGAATATGTTTGAACGGCCGGACCAGATCAGCGTTACTAGATCACACTAAACCACCTCGCGCAGAATGCATTGAGCCCAGAGAGCCGCAGTGAGGAGGCCGCATCCTATGGAAAAGAACGTAAAGGACCTGTTTGAGCGCTATGAGAAGCTGTTCCGGATGGCGCTCAGGGATCAAGTGGATATGGACCAGGTGACGTCTTCATACGCCACTGCGTTCGTTGCTGCCTCTCCGGCTGGCGTCAGTGTCGGCCGGAATGACGAACATCTGAAGCAGATGATGCGACAGGGGTTTGAAAATTATCGCCGAATCGGCACGAAGGATATGCGACTTCGCAACGTCCGCATCGCACCTATCGACGAGCACCATTGCCTGGCGCACGTCGCTTGGACCGCCATCTACGACCGTGGCAACGACCCGGATGTTTCCATCGATTTTGAGGTCCATTATCTGGTGCAGAAACTCGAAGACACACCAAAGATCTTTGGATGGGTGTCAGGGGACGAGCAAGCCGTTCTGAAAGAACACGGCATCATCTGAATTCCGCTTCCCGCCCTTCGCGTCCCGATGCAACCAGCAAATCTCGGCCTGCCCGCGATTTCGTGCTATGCTTGCAAACAGCCTTCAGCCACATCATTTCACCGGTCCCGTCATGGCTGACATAGCAGATACCGCTGGCGTCATTGTCCGGCCGCCGATCGCGTGGGCGCTCGCGGTGCTTGCCGGGCTCGCGCTCAACTGGCTCATGCCCTTGCCGTTCTTGCCGGCCGCGCTACCTGCAGGCTGGCTGGGCGCGATCGTGTTTGCCCTCGCGCTGGCGCTGGTTGTGTGGGCGATCTCTACCATGACCCGGGCCGGCTCGAACGTGCCCACCAATCTGCCAACCACGACCATCGTGGAGGCCGGCCCCTACCGCTTCACGAGAAATCCCATCTATCTCGGCATGGTGCTGGGCCTCGCCGGCTTGGCCATTGCCTTCAACAGCCTCTGGCTGTTGATGACGCTGGTGCCCTTCGCGCTAGTCATCCGCTACGGTGTGATCGCCCGCGAGGAAGCCTACCTCGAGCGCAAGTTCGGGGACGTCTATCGCCGCTACTGCGCGCGGGTCCGGCGCTGGCTATAGGGCTTGTCGGCCAGGACCAGCGCCCGGGGGGGAACCCGTGCCTCGCCGTTCCTGCTTCCGCAAAACGGCATGGGCATGGGTCGTGAGAAGGCGTATATTTGTGTGGTCCTTCGCGCAAATGATCAACCGCTCGTGGAGGTGGCCATGAAATATGTGCTGCTTGGTAATCTGAGCCCGGAATGGGCAAGCAAGCAATCGGAGCGGATCGGCAAGGCCAAGACAAAACTCGACAAGCTGGGCATCAAGGTCGAGTCGATCCACTACACGCAGGGCTACTACGATTTCGTCGATATCGTCGATGCCCCGAACGAGGGCGCGATGCTCGCGTTCTCCGTCTGGTACGCGACCCAGGGTCTGGGGCGGATCCAAAGCATGCCGGCCTTCGACGCCAAGACCTTCGAAGCCGCGATCAAGGACGCGGCGAACTAAGCGCCGGGTAGTGGCTCCGATGCGATCAGGCTGCCGCCCGCTTCATTGCGCGCCGCGCTTGTTCGGGCGGCGGAATCAGAAGGTCGGCCGGCGTGACGTCGGCTTCCACTGACGCCTCGGGTACCAGCGGGACAAATTCGTCCACGGCGCGCTCGACCCGGTTGCGGCCAAGCGCCTTCGCTCGGTAGAGCGCCTTGTCGGCGCGCTCGCATAGCGCCTCGATGTCGGCCGGCTGGTCGTGCGCATGAGCGACCCCGATGCTGACCGTGGCGGCGATCGGGACGCCGTCCACGACACCCGCTGCCGCTGCAAAACTCTCGCGTACGCGCTCGGCAGCCGCAATCGTCGCCCGTTGGTCAGGCCCGCTGACGATCGCGGCGAATTCTTCACCCCCAAGCCGGCCCGCGATGCTGTCCCGCGGCAGATTGGCGGAAAGCGTATGTGCGAACAGCCGCAGCACGCGGTCGCCCATCGCATGCCCGTGGCCGTCGTTGATTGCTTTGAACCAGTCGAGATCGAACACGAGGAACGCGACCGTCCCGCTCGCGCGCGCGTTCAGGCGTTGCGCGGCGAATTCCAAGAAGGCGCGACGGTTGGCGAGGCCAGTCAGCGCATCCGTCATCGAGGCGCGCTTGTGCGCGAGCTCGCTCCGCTCCTTGGTGAGCGCGAGAAAGAGATAGTTGATTGCGATGAAGTAAAGCAGGGTGAATGTGCTCACGATCGCGAACCAGAACGACCGCAGGGCATCGAAGCTGGCGATCGGTGCCTCTGCGAGCGGAGACACCACGGCGAGCGGAATGCGCACGAGAAACAGGCCGCCACCGAGCGCGGTCAGCACGATCAGCGGCCAGCGCGACAGCAGCGGCTCGGCGCGGCCCCTCCACAGCACGTAGGCGCAGCCGAGCGAATAGGAGCCCACGGCGGCTGACACGATGATCATGCGCGCCGTGGCGGATGCGTACAGCGCCGGGATCTGGCAGACCGCGATCCACACCAGCGCACCGGCGAGCAGGACGGCGGGGCTCGGGCGCTTGCCTTCGAAGCAGCGCGCGCCTTCCAGCATCAACGCACAGGCGCTGAACAACACCACGTAGGCGAGATCGACCGAATAGACGTCCGGGATCGTGCCGCGCAGGCAGAGCAGGCCAAGCGCGGCCGCCATCACGAGCACTGCGCCGCTCCACCAGGCAAGCGCGCGGATCGCGCGATTTTGCAGCCACGCGAAGAAGCTCAGTGCGCCGAGCAGCACCATGACTGACAGCATCAGCACGTAGATTGTCGGAACGTAGAGTAGCGGCATGGTTCCTACCGGGGTCGCAGGCCCTGTACCAAAACCCTGCTACGATTTGCTTGCGATAAATGGTAAACGTCGCCGTAACGGCCTGCGAATTCCGGGATGCGGCTTTCTGCAAGCGAGCTTGTTGGGATAGCTGTCCTTTATGCACGCGCCATGTCGTCGGCGTTGGCGACCAAAGCGGGCCGTTCGCGTCGCTTTGGACCCAATCCAAAATCAGACTTCAGCGGCGATTTCCATCCGGCGAGTCGCGAGATTAAGCAGGAACGTAGGTCAACCTGATCACATCCTCGCCAATCCGATCATTAGCCATAAGGCGGAGCGGCGGCCGGGGTCCGGCGAAATATGGCTTGCCGTGACCAAGCACGACGGGGTGCAGGTAGATTCGATACTCATCGATCAGGCCAAGTTCGGTGAGGCTTTGCGCCAAGCCCGGGCCAGCAACTTCGATCTCCCCGGCGCGCTCGGCCTTCAGCTCACGGATCGCGCCCTCGAGATCATCCGCAACAAGCGTGGCATTGGGGCCGACCGACTTCAACGAGCGCGAGACGACCCATTTCGGCTGGCTCCGCCACGCCGCCGCGAAGGCGTGTTCCGCTGCATCCCACTCAGGATGATCGTCGTCCCAGTAACGCATGACCTCATACATTTGGCGACCGTACACACTGCCCGCCTGCCGCTGAGCCTCCTCGATGAAATGGCGGAAGAGCGTAGGGCTTGGCCCAAACGCCATATGGTCGACGTAGCCGTCCAGGGACTGGTTCATTCCGAACACGAGCTTAGCCATACCCAATTCCTTCCTCACCCCGGCACATCCGCGCGGTTCTGATTGCGTTATGCAATCGGTTGTAAGCTAGATTGACTGATTTTAAATCGCAATTGGGAACGGCGACGGCACATTCGCCCGCGATCAAGTGCGCTGTCGCGCATCGGGTGCAAGTCGTGAGCCGGAAAGAGGTTCGCATTCGTGGGCTGCGGAGCGAGCTGCTCCGAACGCCAACTGCCACCTCTGGCGTAGAGGCGGCGGGGCTAGGCGTTCGTGCCCTTGAACCGAAATGGCGCGCCACGGCCGATGAAGATGGCACTATTGCTTCGCCATGGCGCTATGATGACGTCCTCCGCAGCCCGGCGTAGCCGCCGAGGCCACGCCATCCTATCCGCGAGCATTCGCCGCATGACCTCGGGAGCGCGTTCAATGGCCAACAGTAGCGCGAAAGCGCTTGAACCGGAGGCCCGATGAGCGAGACGGCAAAAAGCCGCGTCCTGGTCATCGGCGGCACAAAAGGCACCGGGCTCCTGATCGCGCGCCTGCTGCATGAGCGGGGCTTCCGTGTTCGGGTGCTGGCGCGCGATCCGGCGAGAGCCGCAGCCGAACTCGGCGCCTCCTTTGAGGTGATCGCCGGGGACCTCACCAAGGCGGACACGCTTGCCCCGGCGGTCGCAAAGGTTGATCACATCATCCTCACGGCAGGCGCGCCGAGCGGACGTTACGCGCCTGAAAGTCTCGTGAAGGCGACCGATTATCAGGGCGTGATGGATACGCTCGCCGCTGCACGGCAAGCCGGGCTTGCGGGCCGCTTCGTCTATCTCAACTCGATTGGCATCGCGACGCCCTCCCTGGCGGGCGCCCTGCTCAACCTCCTCAAGAGGAACACGCTCGTCTGGCGCCGGCGCGTCGAGGAAGAAGTTCGTGCCAGCGGCCTGGACTATACGATCATACGCGTAGGCTTCCTTCTCGACCGCCCCGGCGGCGAGCACGCCGTCATTGTGGGTCAGGACGCCCTCGCGCTGGCGCCTCGCCACCGGATTGCCCGCACCGATGTCGCGGAGGCGTTTGTCGAAGCGATGCAGCATCCCGGCGCGTCGCGGGTGACGTTCGAAATCGTGTGGGGCAAGGGCCCGCGGCGGGAGAGTTGGAGCACTCTGTTCGAGAAACTCAAGCCCGATCCGAGATCGCCGGCTACTCCATAGAAAGGATCGCCGCATCGAGCATGGAATCGGCGACCGCTGGCGTTCGCATTTCCAGAGAAGTGGCGCGCCGCCTGTTCGATGCGACGCAGGAAGCGCGGGTCATGTTCGAGGCGGTACTCGAACCAGTCCTCTTCCGACTCTAAGCCAATCAACACGCCTGCGGGCTTCCCGTGGCGCGTAATGACGATCTCCAGCGTTTCAGCTTCTCGAAGAAAGCGAGACAGATCGTCCTTGACCTCGGATAGAGGAACTTCCTTCACTCCGGATTTCCGAATTGTGCGAGCCATCACTCGGCCTCCGACTTGGGCACTATTGCCAGAACCTCGACGGTCGTGCCGGACACATCGTAGAAAACCCGAATATCGTCTGTCCGCAGCCGATACTGCGGGCGGAGCAATCCCCGCAATCGCTTGAAATTACTGTCTAATGTCAAATGCCGACTCGCGCCGGATCCGCTAACCGCCCGCACGCGCCGTCGGCGACATGCCGGACGTCATTACGTTTTTTCGGAAACCTCTCTCACAGGCCACGCCACGAACTGCTGCGCGTTTGCCGCAGTCACGATGCCCCTCGTCTCCAACCCGGAGGCTACGATACCAAGCGCGGCGCGATTAGCTCGCGGACAGCACCATGTTGTACTTGCGCTTGCGAAAGCAATGAGAATACCGTCCGGCGTGAGATGGAAGCCTGGAGCATGTGGGTCAGCGGAGCAAGCCACCCTTGAGTACGCAAACCGGGATCTTCCGGCGACTCGTACGCGACCATATGCGACCGCCGCCTGTGCGTGTTGCACCGAGCACGACGGTGAGCGAGGTCGTAAGCCTGATGACGGCGACGCCTGCGTCCTGCGCTGTCGTCATCGATGGCGCGGGCCGGCCCAGGGGCATCGTGACGGAACAAGACGTCGTGCGTCGGATCGCGTGGCGTACGGAGCCCGATCAAGGCGTCGAGTCGGTGATGACGTCGCCGGTAGTCGTGACGGGGGCCGACGAATACCTTTTCCAGGCGGTCGCCTTGATGCGCCGTAGCAAGCTTCGGCATGTCCCCGTCGTGGACTGGAGCGGAGCGATGATCGGCATGCTCGCCCTGGACGAAGCGCTCGCCTCTTTGTCGAGCGAGAGTATGTCGCTCATCGAGCAGCTCACGCACGAGGAGAGCGTCGAGGGCCTGCACCTCATAAAGGAGGCGCAGGCCCAGCTTGCCAGCGCACTGTTGGACAACAACGTTCAGGCGCCGGAGGTGCAGTCGCTGCTCACGGAGATCAACAACGATATCCACCGGCGGGTCTTGAGGCTGGTCGAAGCGGCGATGCGCGACGACGGCTGGGGGGAGCCTCCTGCGCGGTTCGCTCTCATTATCATGGGGTCGGGTGGGCGCGGCGAAAACTTTCTGGCGCCCGACCAGGACAATGGCTTCATCCTCGCTGACGACGTCGGCGGCCAAGGCAAGCGCGCGGACGCATATTTTCTGGAGCTTGCCGAGCGCATGACGCGGATGCTTGACGCGGTCGGCTTTCGCCTCTGCGTCGGCGATGTCATGGCCACCAACCCCGTCTGGCGCAAAAGCCTGTCGGATTGGCGCCGGCAGATCGACAGCTGGATCAGGCGGCGCGAGTCCGAGATGCTGCTGAACTGCGATATCTTCTTCGATTTCCGTCATGCGTTCGGCGATCCCGCACTCTCGAGCGAGCTCCGCACCCATGTCACTGCAGTAACACCGGAGTACCCTCAGTTCCTCCGACGCCTGTTCGCCATCGAAGCCGAGCACAAGGTGGCACTCGGCTGGTTCGGACGCTTGCGCAAGGAGTACCATGGGGACGATCGGCAGGGTGTGGTGAACCTGAAGCTTCGTGGAACGCTACCCCTCGTGGAAGGTGCGCGGCTGCTTGCGCTTAAAGCCGGCATTCCGGCCACGTCGACTCTCACCCGGCTTGACTGCCTCAAGGAGAAGGGGGCCATCAGCGCTGGAGACCATGAGGATCTTGCCGACGCGTTCAGGCATATGACCCGTCTCCTGCTGCGCCAGCAGCTGGAGGACTTCAAGGCCGGGCGCGAGATCACCAACTATGTCCCCGTGGCTGATCTCTCACCACGCGAAAACAAACATCTCGTGGCGTCTTTCCGCGCCATCGAAAACCTGCGTGCAACACTGAATATGGAATTCGCGGAACGCTCGCTCTGAACTAGCTGGCGCGCAACTCGCCACGTTGCGATCAAGTGATTTCGCGAGCGGCCGTTGCCGATTGGAGGAACTCGGCCGAAGCGGCGGCCGAGGGGATGCGGACGAAAAAAGTCGCACCCTTGCCGAGTTCGCTCTCGACCCAGATGGTGCCCCCGAAGCGCTCAAGGATATGCAAGCTGATCGGCAGCCCGAGACCGGTGCCCTGCGGCTTGCCGATCAATGTGTCACCCGCCTGGCGGAAGCGCTCGAAAATCTTCTTATGATCCTCCTTGGCGATACCGACACCATTGTCACGCACACTGACCAGGATGGATCCCGCTTCTGCTCGCCCCACAATGGTTATCAAACCATTGTCCTTGTCGCAGAACTTGACCGCGTTGGAAATCAGATTGACCAGCACTTGCGTGATCCGGTCGGCGTCAACGAGAATCCTCGGCAGATCCTCGGCCACGCGACACTTAAGCTTGATGCGAGGGTTCTTGGCGAAGAGGCCGGCCGTTGCGGCGAGCGCGTTGTCGATCACCTTCCTTGGCTCGATCCTGGCCAGTTGCCAATCCGTCTGGCCGGCCTCCATCTTGGCGAGGTCGAGGATGTCGTTGACAAGCCTGGTCAGCCGCTCGGTTTCCTGGACGATAGTACCAAGGAACATCTTGCGCTGCTCGACGGGAATGTCCGGATTGTCGTGCACGATCTCACTGAAGGAGCGGATCGATGTGAGCGGTGTCCTGAACTCATGGCTGATCGTCGAGACAAAGTCGTCCTTCATCTTGTCGAGCTCCTTGAGCCGCTCGTTGGCCGCCCTGAGCTCTGCCGTCGCAGCCTCGAGCTGCTGCGACTTCTCCTCCAGTTGACGGCTGTAGACAACGAGTTGAGAAGCCTCATCGAGGATCTGCATGACCTCGTCGATGTCGTGCATCTCCTCCCTCAACACTGAGGCGATCATGATCCGCGCGGAGGCCGCACCAATGGCGCCGGCGAGTTGCCGCTCCGCGTAATGCACGATGTCCGCGTCCGCCGCATGCGCATCGTCGAGCCGGCGCCCTCGGTCGCGCTCGAAGCGCTGGAGGGCTTGTTCCGTCAGGGTCTCACCGATGAAGCGGTTCGAGAGGCGACGGAGGTCGCCAATGGTGGCCGTGCCACGCCAAATGCGCGCGCCCTCGGATGGCTGCTTGAAGATGTCGACAAACTGTACGGCCTGGCTGCGCTCGATCATGGTCTGCGTCGTCACAAGCGACACAGCAACGTACAACCCGACATTGATCACCATGGTCCAGAACAGGGCGTGTGCAACGGGATCGAGGCCGGAAAGCCCGAGCAACGCATAGGGACTGAACAGCGCAAGCCCCCACGGGCCATCCTGCAGAAAGCTCTCTGAGATCCACCCCGATCGTGCGAACGAAGGCAGCAGCAGCGTGTAGATCCACACCAAGAACCCGGCGCTCATTCCAGCCAGAGCGCCGAGGCGGGTCGCTCCCTTCCACAGGATGCCGCCGAGGATCGCGGGCGCGAACTGTGCGGCGGCGACGAATGACATCAGCCCGATGGAGACGAGCGCGTAAGATTCGCCGATCAACCGGACATACGCGTAGCCGAGCAGGATCACGAAGATGATGGCGCTGCGGCGGATGGCGAGCATGAGGCCAGACAGATCTTTGCGCTCCGAGAGATGCAGGCGGCCGAAACGCAAGAGGAGTGGCATGACGAGATCGTTCGACACCATTGTGGCCAGGGCAATGGTTTCGACAATGATCATGCCCGTTGCCGCGGAGAGGCCGCCGATGAATGCGAACAACGCGATGGTCCAAAAATGCTCGGCCATTGGCACGGTCAACACGAAGGTGTCGGCATCGACCGCATTTCCGGGAAAGTGGAGGAGCCCACCAAAAGCGATCGGCAGGACGAAAATGTTGATGAGCAGCATGTAGAGCGGGAACAGCCAGATGGCCTTCTTGATGTGGCGCTCATCCACATTCTCGACCACCAGCACCTGAAACTGACGCGGCAGCAAGACAATGGCTGCCATCGAGACCAGCGTCAGCGAAATCCAGCTCGTGTACCCGCCGGCTGCCTCGAGCGTAAAGAGACGCGCGAGGGCTGGATCGGTGGCCGCGCGCGAGAACACTTCGCCGAAGCCGCCATAGATGCCGAAGGTGACGAACAGCCCAACCGCCAGGAAAGCGAACAGCTTGACCACCGACTCGAAGGCAATCGCCGCCACCATGCCCTCATGACGCTCGCTGGCGTCGATGTGCCGCGTGCCAAACAAGATGGCAAATGCGGCCATGATCACCGCGACGTATAGCGCTGTGTCCTGCAAGACCGGAGTCGAGCCAAGCTTGGCCGGCATCACGATGTCCGGGTAATGCTGGAGCACGGCGAAGCTCGTCGAGATCGCCTTCAGCTGCAGCGAGATATACGGCATGATGCCGACGACCGCGATGATAGTCACCAGCCCGCCCAGGAAGGAACTCTTGCCGTAGCGCGACGCAACGAAGTCGGCAATTGAGGTAATGCGATTGACCTTGCTGATGCGGATGATCTTGCGGATCAGAAACCAGCCAAGGATGAAGGTCAGCGTCGGGCCAAGATAGATGGGCAGGAAACTGACGCCCGAGGACGCAGCCCGTCCGACGCTACCGTAAAACGTCCAGGCTGTGGCGTACACGGCGATGGATAGCGCAAAGATGTAGGGGCTCGCGATAATGCTCCTACGCTGATCCGCGCGGCGGTCACCATAGTAGGCGATGGCGAACAGGATCGAGAGGTAGAGGAAAGAGACCGTGACTATGACGTACCCGCCCAGCATGGCTCACCCTCGCGGTGCGCGGTTGGTGACCTGGTCGGGATCCGCGCCAGGCTCGCTTTCGGCAATCTCCTCGTCGGGGTCCGGCCGCTCGACGATCAACGCCGTGAGGGCAATCAGCGACGCCCAGGAGAGAAACAAATAGAGGTAGAGCAGTGGTATCCCAACCACGAAGGTGGCCTTATCGAAGGCGCCGATCAACGGCGGTGTGAGCAGCAGCAAACCGAACAGGAACAAGCCGATCAAGCGCTCGGCAATCAATCCTCTCCTTGGCATGTGTGTCACCTCGATGCGCTCCTCGCTGCGTTGCTGCCTCGGCGGCGCGCGATCATGTAAGTTGTGCCTGCTGACGACGCTGCTCCATCATCCGGCTCGAGATCCTGGCGGCTTGACCGAGCGTCTCGATCCCGCGGGCTTTCAACAGATCCAGGAGCTTCACGAAGATCGCGGCCGTGGTCATGGCGTCGCCGATTGCGGTGTGCCTGCGAATGACCTCGACACCCAGTCGTTCGGCAGTGGCGGTCAGCGAAAAATCGGACACATCCGGCTGCAGATACATGGACAGAAGCAGGGCATCGAGCACCGGGTTGTCGAATTTGACGCCTGCCTGCTCGGCTCCGTTCTCAAGGAATTTCATGTCGAACGCGGCGTTGTAGGCGACGAGCACGGAGTCACCGATGAAGGACTTGAACTGTGGCAAGATGACATGGGCAGGGGGCTTGTCGCGCACCATTTCGGTGGTGATGCCGTGAATTCGCGTGGTGCTGGCCGGGATAACGCGGCTCGGATTGATCAGCCGCTCGAACGTCTCGCCCGTCAGGATACGACCATTGACCACACGAACCGCCCCGACTGAGATGAGCTCATCGCCCTCGTTGGGCCTGAGGCCGGTGGTCTCGGTGTCGAAGACGACCAGGTTGAGCTTGCGCAACGGCGTGTCCCTGATTGCCTCAGTCGAAGGAGCAAACAGGTCGAAGTCATATAACTCCGGCATCGGCGCAACGCGGTCCGACCGTTCCGGGACGCGTGGCTGCTCGGTCTTCCTCAGCGGCAATCTGAGGCACGTGCGCCCCTCTGGCAGCGCCTGGCTCCATAGCTCGCTGCCATGTCGCTCCACGACCTGGTGGACCGTGCGGTTGCCGATCGTGCCCTTCAGCGGCTCCGCCAGCCAGGCTTCGATAATCGCCGAGGCGAGCGGTGCGCCGTCCCAAACCACCTCGACGTAGACGTACTCGCCTCGCACCACGGCTCCGATATCGAAGGCGGCTTTCGCCGTGTGCCTGGCAACGGCGCGGATGAGATGCTCAAGCGCAAGCACCAGCGAGTGGCTGTCGGCATGAATCCAGACCGGCACGCCCACGGGGGTGACCTGGATGCCGTCGGCGTCGGCCAAATGCCTGCGGACGGCGCGGAACAGATCCAGCGAGTAAATGTCGGCCAACGGCCACTGACCCGTCGCAAGGCGTTCGTAACGCTGCGCAACGTCGGCAAAGCTCCGATCGAGGGTTCCGATCTCCTTGCCAACGATGTCCTGAAAGACGCGACGCTCGCCCGCTTCGAGCTCTCCCGCCAGCATTTCGGCGGCGGCGCGCAAGCTTGCAAGTGGCCGTCGCCATTCCATGGCGACCTCACGCAAGAGCGCATCGCGCCGGGCAACGTTCTCGAGTTCGGCGCCGACATCGGCAAAGGTCAACACGTAGCCTGAGGCGCGGCCCGAGGGTTCGCGCACCAGGCTGAGCCTCGCCTGCAGCAAAGTAGCAAGGTCGACCGACGCACAGACGAAGCGGCGCGTCGTGGAATCGAGCGTCGATTCTGCGGTGGACCGGGCTTCATCGCCGGCTGCGTCCTCTGACCGTTGCAGGAGCAGCTCAAGCGTCAATAGCACGGGCTCTCGCGTCAGCACACCAAACAATGAGCGGGCAAGCCCAAGCGTATCGCGCGCGTTGAGTATCCGGGCGGCAGCTTGGTTGTAGAGGAGTATGCGGTGCTCGAGATTGCAGACGATCACACCTTCGGAGAGATCGAGCAGGATGGCCTCGAGCCGGCTCTTCTGTTCCTCCGCACGCCGCGTGGCTGCATCCACGGCCTCCTGTGTCTCGCCACGCGCGGCTCGGAGCGCGCCGAGTATTTTGTCGACCGCCGTCGGTAGCCCATTGAGCAAGTGGCCGCGATCGACCGCGAGCGGTCGATCGACGCGTATCTGCGACTGCATCAGCAGTTCCCGCTTCAGATCGGCCAGGGGCTTGAGGAGCTTGACATGCAGCAGAGCCCAAGCCAGCGCAACCAAAGCGGCGACGACGGCAAATGCGATGGACATGTAAACGCCGACCGCTCCGCCACCTTGCACAGCCTGCCACAGCGCAACGCCGGACACAGCGAAGGCGGCGAGCGCCAATGCTGCGAGGAGAATTGGTATCGCAACGGCAGCCTGCATCGCTCGCCCTTGTTGCCCGGTTATTTGGCCGGCCCGATCCAAGCGGTAACCCGTTCAACGACCTCGCGCGTCGAGAACGGTTTGGTGATGTAGTCGTCGGCGCCCACCGCCAAGCCTTTTTCGCGTTCGATGTCACGGCCCTTTGCTGTCAGCAGGATGACACGCACCGCCCGCCACTCCGGATTGGCCCGGATGGCCTCGCACACGTCGAAACCGTTGCGCTTCGGCATCATGACATCGAGGAGCACGAGATCCGGCCGCGTCTTGCCTATCTCCGCGAGCGCCTCCTCGCCGTCACGGGCGAGGCGAACTTCGTAGCCGGCCTTCTTCATCAGGAATTCGAGGGACAGCAGGATGTTGGCCTCGTCATCGACCACGAGCACGCTTTGCGCCATTGCATCCTCCAGGGTCGCCTTCCTCGACCGCACGAGAGCGCGGCAAGCGAAGTGCGCTCCGCCCCACTCCGCGCCAGTTAGCTAGAGCATGATCCCGAAGAGCTTGCCCTCGACGTGGTCGGGGGTGGGTACCGGTTTGCCGAAAAGATCATGTTCAATCAAAACCTGGAGCGCGATCGCAAGTCCATCTAACCCCGTTGCGCTCTAGCGCAGCAGGTACATGGCGATGACAGCCGCGACTGCCCCGATCGCAGCCCATGTGAACTTGGCACCGAGGCCTTCGATGGGATTCCACTCGAAGTAGCGCTCTTTGTTTTCTTGCCAGATGTCCTTTTTCATCGGTTCCTCCGTTTTCGCTCTCGCCCTCCCAAAACCTCAGCCGAGCCCGCCCGATGACACGGCGACCCGATCGTGCAGCAGCCAGACTGCTGGCCTCCAAGGTCGCGCGAACTGACTTTACATGCTCCGCCCCTGTTTGTCCTTGCCTACCCTTTTACGAATCCCGGGCATCCGGCAGCAATGCTGCGGCGCCGTGCGTGCGAGGCAGCCGCACGGGTTCGACCTTCGTTGGATCGGGCAAGTCGCACATTGCAGGAAGGCTCGTTTCCGCCGGTTGCTGCACCGCAAGAACGCCTGCGCCTTCGAAAACGCGGGCCAGCTGGGGTTCATCTTTGGCAGCGAGCGGCTTCGACGTCAGTCGCCCGATGGTCAGGGCCGCCAGCCTACGAACACCGTCATGGAGCGAAGAGAAAATGGCGCGCCCGAAGAGATTCGAACTCCTGACCCCCAGATTCGTAGTCTGGTGCTCTATCCAGCTGAGCTACGGGCGCGTTTTCGCTTGGCATTAGGGCTTTAGGAGGCCCGGATGCGTCCGACCAAAGACCTCGGACCATCGCGAAAGAGCGCTTTAGCTACCCGCTCCGGCTTCGCTTGGCAAGGTGGGGAAATGCGATCGGGGAGCCAATTCCGGGCAGTATTTCCGTCATTCCGGGCGCATCACAGCGCAAACCTCGGATGTGCCCCGCACATCTGGGAATCTCGCGCCATGACTTCTGGATTCCGGGTTCGATGCGGATCCCGTCATCGGGCCGCGCTTCGCGCGGACCCTGTGGCATCGTTCCGGAATGACGTGAGAGACCAAGCGCTTACGCCCGAGCCCGCTCGTTGCGGACGCTCTGCAGTTCCACCGGGCGGTCGGGGATCGAGACGCGGAAGGTGGCGCCGATGGTGCCTTCGACCAGGTGGATGTCGCCACCATGGGCGCGGACCAACTCGGCGGCGATCGCCAGGCCCAGTCCGCTGCCGCCGGGGCGGCCGGAGGTCTGGAACGCCTCGAACAGGTGCTCGCGCGTCTTTGCCGGCACGCCCGGCCCGGTGTCGGAAACCTCGATGATCGCGACCGAGCCTTCGCGGCGGCCGGTGATTCGGATCTGCAAGGTCGCGGCGTCGCCCTTGGGGCGGCTGTCTAGCGCCTGCACCGCGTTGCGCACCAGGTTGAGCAGCACGCGAAAGAGCTGGTCGGGATCGGCGTCAATGGAGAGCCCCCGCTCGATCGCGTTGATCCAGGTGATCGAGGCGTCGGCGGCAAGGCCCGCGGATTCGCGCACCTCGGTGACCACGGGTTCGACCTGGATCAAGCGGCGGTCGGGCTCGGCCTCCTGGACGCGGCCATAGGACAGCGTCGACTGGCAGAAGTCGATGGCGCGCTCCAGCGAGCGCATCAGTTTCGGCGCAAAGCGCTGCACCCGCGGATCGGGCACGCTGGCCAATTGATCCGAGAGCAATTGCGAGGACGCCAGAAGATTGCGCAGATCATGGTTGATCTTCGATACCGCAAGGCCAAGCGCGGCAAGCCGGCTCTTCTGGGAGAGCATCGAGACGAGGTCGCGCTGCATGTCGGACAGTTCGCGCTCGACGACGCCGATCTCGTCGCCGCGCTGGCTCGGCACGATGATGCGCGCCGCGCTTTCGGGGTTTTCGTGGAAGCCGACGAGATTGGCGGTCAGCCGCCGCATCGGGCGGACAAACAGATAATGCAGCGCGAGGTAAACCAGCCCCGCGGCGAGCATCGCGATCCCCAGCGAGACCAGCAGCAGATTGCTGGAAAAGCGGTACATCGCCAGCCGTAGCGGCTTTTCGTCGACCACGACCTCGATGAAATGCGCGCCACCGGGCGCGGGTCCCACCACGCGGATGGTCTGGTTGCCGGTATCCAGCATGGTCTCAAAGGATTCCACGATCGCGGACCACACCGTCAGGGTGCGCATGTCGATATTGCGATCGATCGCCGCAGGCAGGTCGGCGCTGGCGAGTAACCGGCGCTGTTGTCCCATCTTGATGGCGACCGCGCGCGCACCGACGCTGGTCAGGATCTGACGCGAGAGCGAATCCGGGACCATTCCCAGCGGGGCCGCATCCAGCACCAGGGCGGCAGTGTTGGCGGCCGCCAGACGGTCGTTCAGCCGGTTGGTCCAGAAATTCGCGATCGACGGCACGTAGATCATCAAGAGCGCGATCATCACCAGCGGGATCGTCAGCAGCAGCAGCTTGCCGGACAGGCCGAGGCGCCGCTGGGCCCGGGGCCGCGGTGCTTGAGGGGTCGGCTGGTCGTCGGTCGCTGACACGAATATCCGCCTTGATATCTCTGCTCTTTGGAGCCGGACCCAAGCCCCCCGGCCCAAATCGGTCGGTATCGCGATTCCGAGGATGCGTTTGGGCGACCTAGCGGTCAAATTACCGATCGCTAATGTCCCGTGGTTCCGATGGTCCGGGCGCGCCGCCGTCTTGCCCCTGAAAACCCCACGAAAACAGATATATTCGCCCCAATTGCGACGTTTCAAAGAACGGCTGATACCGCAACCCCCGACATTGACGAAAACAGGTCGCTCCCGTATAAGCCGCGCCAATTGTCCGCGATGGCCCGGTTTCACCGGGGGCGGCTCGCTTTGGGCCGTAAATGGCCCGTTTTCGGGCCGGCCCGCATCATCGGACGCATCTCAATCCAACAGGCAAATTGCCCGGTCAGCGGAGAACTACCCGTGAAGCGGACTTATCAACCCAGCAAACTGGTGCGCAAGCGCCGTCACGGCTTCCGCGCCCGTCTCGCCACCGCCGGCGGCCGCAAGGTTCTCGCCGCTCGCCGTGCGCGCGGCCGCAAGCGTCTGAGCGCCTGAGCCGGATCCTTTCCGGAGATTTCATTCATGGATCGGCTGAGGCAGCGGGCGGACTTTCTCGCCGTTGCCAATGGCACGCGGGCCAACAGCGCTGCCTTCGTGGTGCAGGGCCTGGCCCGCGACGATGACGGCCCGATCCGAGTAGGCTTCACCGTTACCAAAAAGAACGGTACTGCTACCGAGCGCAATCGCATCCGGCGCAGGCTTCGCGAACTGGTGAAGCGGCTGGACGTCATATCAATGCGACCGCACCATGATTATGTGCTGGTAGGCCGTCGCGCCGCGCTCACCCGCGACTTCGCAACCATGCTCGACGATCTCCGCTCGGCGCTGCATCGCCTCGACCGGCAGCCGACGGGCAAAGCGTTTTCGAGCCAAGTGGATTCCGGTTCGCATAGCAATCAAGTTTACGCAGATTGCGTAGACTTATCTGCGGTAGAAAACGCGTCAAAACGAAAACTGAGGGCCTCGGTTGCGACGACAGTCGGAACCGAACGGGCCCGAAACCCGAATTGAATGGCGAGACCTCAAAAACGATGACCGACAACCGCAACACCATCCTCGCCGTCATTCTGTCCGGCCTCGTGCTGATCGCCTGGCAGTATTTCTACAACATGCCGCAGATGGAGCGGCAGCGCGCGCAACAGCAGACCCAGGCTGAACTCAACAAGTCGGCGCCACAGACGGCTCCGGGCTCCACCACGCCGCAACCGGGCGCGACGCCATCCCCCGGCGCGCCCGCCGGCCAGCCAGCCCAGCCGGTCGTCAGCCGCACCGCCGCGATTGCCGCCTCGCCCCGCATCAAGATCGAGACGCCGCGTATTTCCGGCAGCATCGCGCTGAAGGGCGCGCGCATCGACGATCTCGCATTGGAGAAATTCCGCGACACCGTCGATCCGAAGTCCCCGGCGATCGTGCTGTTCTCGCCCTCGGGGACGGCGCATCCCTATTACGCGGAATTCGGTTGGGTCGCCGCCTCCGGCTCGACGGCCAAGCTTCCCGACCGCGAGACGGTTTGGCAGCAGGAAGGCTCCGGCAGCCTGACGCCCGGCACCCCCGTAACGTTGAAATGGGACAATGGCGAAGGCCTCACCTTCCGCCGCACCATTGCGATCGACGACCGCTATCTCTTCACCATCAAGGACGACGTCACCAACGTCGGCAATGCGCCGGTCACGCTCTATCCGTTCGCCCTTATCTCTCGCCACGGCACGCCGGAGGTCTCGGGCTACTACATCCTGCATGAAGGCCTGATCGGCTATCTCGGCGACCAGCGCCTGCAGGAATACAGCTACTCGAAGATCGACGAAGCTAAGTCGGTCGCCTTCAACGTCACCAATGGCTGGCTCGGCATCACGGACAAATACTGGGCGTCGGCGCTGTTGCCGGACACCACCGCCAAGCTGCAGGCGCGCTTCTCCTCCAACCTGGCCGGTACCAAGCGCACTTACCAGACCGACTACCTGCTGGATCCGCAGACGATTGCGATCGGCGGCACCGGCAGCGCCAATGCTCGGCTGTTCGCCGGCGCCAAGGAAGCCAGCGTCGTCGGCATCAACTTCCCGCTGGCCGGCCATGGCGGCTACAACAAGCAGCTCGGGCTCAACCAATTCGATCTATTGATCGACTGGGGCTGGTTCTACTTCATCACCAAGCCGATGTTCCTGTTGCTCGACTATTTCTTCCACCTGGTCGGCAATTTCGGCGTCTCCATCCTGCTGGTGACGGTGCTGATCAAGCTCCTGTTCTACCCGCTCGCCAACAAATCCTACGCCTCGATGGCGAAGATGAAGTCGGTGCAGCCACAGCTCGCGGCACTGAAGGAGCGCTATCCCGACGACCGCCAGAAGCAGCAGCAGGAGATGATGGAGATCTACCGCAAGGAGAAGATCAACCCGATCGCGGGCTGTCTTCCCATTGCGCTGCAGATTCCGGTGTTCTTCTCGCTCTACAAGGTGCTGTTCGTCACCATCGAAATGCGCCATGCGCCGTTCTACGGCTGGATCAAGGACCTTTCGGCGCCGGACCCGACCAACCTGTTCAATCTGTTCGGCCTGCTGCCTTTCGATCCGACGCATATGCCGGTGATCGGATATTACCTCGCGCTCGGCGTCTGGCCGATCATCATGGGCATCACGATGTGGTTCCAGATGAAGCTGAACCCGACACCGCCGGATCCGACCCAGAAGATGATCTTCGACTGGATGCCGCTGATCTTCACCTTCATGCTGGCCGGCTTCCCGGCGGGTCTCGTGATCTACTGGGCCTGGAACAACCTGCTCTCGGTGATCCAGCAGAGCTACATCATGCGAAAGAACGGCGTGAAGGTGGAGCTGTTCGACAATCTCAAGGCGACGTTCGCGCCGAAGAAGGCCGCCGAGAAGACGTGACGGTTGCGCCGCTCGCAATGCTCCGTCATTGCGAGCGAAGCGAAGCAATCCATGCATCTGCACGGGGAAAGATGGATTGCTTCGTCGCTTCGCTCCTCGCAATGACGGTGAAGAACCGAGAAACCTTCGCATGACCGCCGAAACCGATGCGGAGCTGATCGAAGAGGGACGAAAACTCTTCGCCGGCGAATGGAAGTTCGTCTGGGCCTCGCCCTCGATCGAAACACTGCCGCCGATGGCGGGCACGGAAGTGGCGTTTGCCGGCCGTTCCAACGTCGGCAAATCGAGTCTCATCAACGCGCTCACGGGGCGCAACGCGCTGGCACGCACCTCGCATACGCCGGGCCGCACCCAGGAACTGATTTTCTTCGAAGGGCCCGACAAGGCCGGGCTGCGGCTGGTCGACATGCCCGGCTATGGCTATGCCTCGGCGCCGAAAACCAAGGTCGCCTCCTGGACCAAGCTGATCCATCAATTCCTGTTGGGACGCGCCACGCTGGCGCGGGTCTATGTGCTGATCGACGCGCGCCACGGCATCAAGGATGTCGACCAGGACGTGCTGAAGACGCTGGATAAATCCGCCGTGAGCTATCAGGTGGTGCTGACGAAAGCGGATCAGGTGAAGCCCGCTGAGCTGCAAAAGAACATCGCCGAAACCACGGCCGCGCTCGCCAAGCATCCGGCGGCGTTTCCGGATGTATTGGTAACCTCCTCGCGCACCAGCGCCGGCATGCCGGAACTGCGCGCTGCGATGGTGCGGTTGTTGAAGGAGCGTGGCTGATGAACCGCGCCGGCCGCATCCTGATCGTGCTCGCCGCCATCATGGGCGCTGACGGCGTCATGCTGGCGGCAGCCTCCGCCCATGGCGCGGACGCGTCGCGGCTGGTTTCCGCCTCGTCGATGCTGTTGTTTCACGCCAGCGCGGTACTAGGCGCCGTCGCGTTGGCCGAGCGCGGGATCGTTCACGCGAAAATCGGCATCGCGGGCGCTTTCGGCTTTGTTCTCGCAGCGAGCCTGTTCGCCGGCGATTTGACGCTGCGGCACTATGCCGGGCATGGGCTGTTCACGATGGCCGCGCCCACCGGGGGGACACTGCTGATTGCGAGCTGGCTGGCGCTGGCGGTTTCGGCAGCCTGGCCGAAGCAGAGGTGAATCTTCCCTTCTCCCCTTGTGGGAGAAGGTGGCGCGAAGCGCCGGATGAGGGGTCTGCATCAGCGGAAAGAACCCCTCACCCGTCTCGAATGAGCTCCGCTCATTCGATCCACCCTCTCCCACAAGGGGAGAGGGGAAGTAAGAGGTCGTCGCCGCAACATCCCCACTTTGCGCCCTGCCCGCCAATCGGATAGAACCCGGCCCGACATCCGAAAATGGCGAGACCCGCTTCATGACATCAGCGCAAGATATCAGCCCGCTCGATCAGGCCCGCATCCTGTCGGAAGCGCTCCCGCATATGCAGCAGTATGACGAGGAAACCATCGTCATCAAATATGGCGGCCACGCGATGGGCGCGGAGGAAACCGCCAAGGCGTTTGCGCGCGACATCGTGCTTCTGGAGCAGACCGCGATCAATCCGGTGGTGGTGCATGGCGGCGGGCCGCAGATCGCGACCATGCTGAAGCGGCTCGGCATCCAGTCGGAATTCGCCGCCGGGCTGCGCATCACCGATGCCGCCACGATTGAGATCGTCGAGATGGTGTTGGCGGGCTCGGTGAACAAGCAACTAGTCGGCTACATCAACGAAGCCGGCGGCAAGGCCGTGGGGCTGTCCGGCAAGGACG
Organism: Bradyrhizobium sp. LMTR 3; assembly: GCF_001693485.1. Taxonomy (GTDB): domain Bacteria; phylum Pseudomonadota; class Alphaproteobacteria; order Rhizobiales; family Xanthobacteraceae; genus Bradyrhizobium. Next base: position 36,973 of record NZ_MAXC01000004.1, on the reverse strand, counting down.
GCAACATGGTGAAGGCGACCAAGACCTCGCGCACCATGGTCGATCCGGATTCCAACATCGAGAAGGCGATCGATCTCGGCTTCGTCGGCGATCCCGACAAGGTCGACCTCACGCTGTTGAACCAGTTGATCGGCTATGAGCTGATCCCGGTGCTGGCGCCGCTGGCGACCTCGCATGACGGCCACACCCTCAACATCAACGCCGACACGTTTGCCGGCGCAGTGGCCGGTGCGCTCAAGGCCAAGCGGCTATTGCTGCTGACCGACGTTCCCGGCGTGCTCGACAAGTCGAAGAAGCTGATTCCGGAATTATCGGTGAAGGACGCGCGAAAGCTGATCGCCGACGGCACGATTTCCGGCGGCATGATTCCGAAGGTCGAGACCTGCATCTACGCGCTGGAACAGGGCGTGCAGGGCGTCGTCATCATCGACGGCAAGATGCGGCACGCCGTGTTGCTCGAATTGTTCACCAATCAAGGCACCGGCACGCTGATCCACAAGTGATGAGCAAAGCGGCGACGCGCATACGGGCCGTCATGGCCAAGCATGACGAGCGGAGGGCATCGCGACGGCCGCGCTTTGCACGCTTCCTGATGTCGCTGCCGGCCGCGGCGATCTCGCTGTTCGCTTCCTCGCTGCCCGCGTTTGCCGACCTGAAACTCTGCAACCGCATGAGCTACGTCGTCGAGGCCGCGATCGGCATCGACGAGAAATCGGCGACCGCGACGCGGGGCTGGTTCCGGATCGATCCGGCCGCCTGCCGGGTGGTGCTGCAGGGCGCGCTGACGGCCGACCGCATCCTGTTGAACGCGCGTGCGCTCGGTGTCTACGGCGCCTCGCCGATCCCGCAGAACGGCAGCGACACGCTGTGCATCGCGCCGGACAATTTCGTCATCGCCGCCGCCCGCCAGTGCCGCGGCAACCAGACGCCGGCGCCGTTCACCCAGATCACGCCGACGCGGACCGACGACGGCACCCTTGTCGCCTATCTGGCCGAAGATTCCGAGTATGACGACGAGCAGGCACGGCTCGCCGGCATCCAGCGGCTCCTGGTGATCGCGGGCTATGACGCCGCGCCGATCGACGGCGTCGACGGGCCGAAGACGCAGGGAGCCTTGAGCGCCTTTCTGAAGAGCCGCGGACTGGCGGCCGAAATCGTGCAGTCGCAAAACTTCTTCACCACCATGATCGACGCCGTGCAAAAGCCCTCCTCCACAGGGCTGACCTGGTGCAACGACACGCCGCACAAGATCATGGCGGCGGTCGCCACCGACGACGGCAAGGCGGTGACCAGCCGCGGCTGGTACCGCATCGATCCCGGCAAGTGCCTGCATCCCGATGTGATCGGCCAGCCCAAACAGGTCTACAGTTTTGCCGAAGCCATCGACGGCGAAAACCGCGCCATCAAGTACCGGGACAAGCCGTTGAACTGGGGCGGTCCCAAACAGCTCTGCACGCGCGACAGCAAATTCGAGATATCCGAACAGGGCGATTGCGGCACGCGCGGGCTTGCCGCAATCGGGTTTGCGCCGGTCGATATGAGTAGCGGCGGCAAAACGCTGCGGTTTGCGATGCCGTGATGAAATTACGATCCTTCAAACTCTTTCCGTCATCACCCGCGAAGGCGGGTGATCCAGTACTCCGAGACGCCTATTGTTACCCTCGAAGGCCGCGGCGTACTGGATGCCCCGCCGGAGCCTGTCATCGGGCTCGCCGGAGGCGAGACCCGGTGGCGGGGCATGACAGCGAGGATGTACTATGAATTCCCGCTCCTTCAGCCACATCGACACCTGGGTGTTCGATCTCGACAACACGCTGTACCCGCATCACGTCAATCTGTGGCAGCAGGTCGACGCGCGGATCGGCGAGTTCATCGGCGCTTACTTGAAGATCTCTGCGGAAGAAGCCCGCGTGATCCAGAAGGACTATTACCGCCGTTACGGCACCAGCATGCGCGGCATGATGACCGAGCACGGCGTGCGCGCCGACGACTACCTCGCCTATGTGCACCAGATCGATCATTCGCCGCTGGAGCCAAACCCGGCGATGGGGGCTGCGATCGCAGAACTTCCGGGGCGCAAGCTGATCCTGACCAACGGCTCGACAGACCATGCCGGCGCGGTGTTGGCACGACTCGGCATCGGCGAACATTTCGAGGCGGTGTTCGATATCATCGCCGCCGAGCTGGAGCCGAAGCCGGCACCGCAGACCTACGACAGGTTCCTGCGCGTCCACGGCGTCGATCCCCTGAGATCGGCGATGTTCGAGGACCTCGCCCGCAACCTCGTGGTGCCGCACCAGCTCGGCATGACCACGGTGCTGGTGGTGCCTGACGGCGCCAAGGAAGTGGTGCGCGAGGACTGGGAGCTGGAAGGCCGCGATGCAGCTTACGTCGATCATGTCACGGATGATTTGACGGGATTTTTGGAGCGATTGGCTCAATCAAGGTAGGTCGTCATACCCCGCGAAAGCGGGGTATCAAGTAATCACCAGCATCTCGATCAATTACCGCCGCCTCGGCGTACTGGGTCACCCGCCTTCGCGGGTGACGACGAGAGAGTTTGCCTTGACTCTCACCTCCCAAATCCCGAAAAAGCCCACCGACTTTGCCCAATCCCCCGAGGAAATCCCGATGTCCCTGTCCGCGCTCGAATCCACCGTCAACACCGCGTTCGATGCCCGCGACGGCATTTCAACGGCGACCAAGGGCGAGGTTCGCGAGGCCGTCGATCACGCGCTTGAGCTGCTCGACAAGGGCGAAGCGCGGGTCGCCGAGCGTGAGGCCTCGGGCAAGTGGAAGGTCAATCAGTGGCTGAAGAAGGCGGTGCTGCTGTCGTTCCGCCTCAACGACATGGGCCAAATTCCCGGCGGCCCCGGCAAGGCGTCGTGGTGGGACAAGGTGCCGTCGAAGTTCGAAGGCTGGGGCGAGAACCGTTTTCGCGATGCCGGTTTCCGCGCCGTGCCCGGCGCAATCGTGCGCCGCTCGGCGTTCATCGCCCGCAACGTCGTGCTGATGCCCTCCTTCGTCAATCTCGGGGCCTATGTCGATGAGGCGACCATGATCGACACCTGGTCGACAGTCGGTTCCTGCGCGCAGATCGGCAAGCGCGTGCATATTTCCGGCGGCGTCGGCATCGGCGGCGTGCTGGAGCCGCTGCAGGCCGAGCCCGTAATCGTCGAGGACGATTGCTTCATCGGCGCGCGCTCGGAAGTCGCCGAAGGCGTGATCGTGCGCAAGGGCGCGGTGCTGGCAATGGGCGTATTCCTCGGCGCCTCCACCAAGATCGTCGACCGCGAGACCGGCGAAACCTTCATCGGCGAAGTGCCGGAATATTCGGTCGTAGTTCCCGGCGCCCTGCCCGGCAAACCCTTGAAGAACGGCCAGCCCGGCCCATCGACGGCCTGCGCCGTCATCGTCAAGCGCGTCGACGAGCGCACCCGCGCCAAGACCAGCATCAACGAATTGCTGCGGGATTAGGGCTCGGACCTAAAATCCCTCCGATGCGATCAATCTCCGGGCCGCGGGCTTTGCCGCCGCCCGGAGTTACAAGGCTGGCCCGCCGCCGGTTTGGCGTGTTAAGCGGGGGTATGAATGACGCCGTTACCATTACCCGCGACCTCGTCCGCTGCCCCTCTGTCACCCCTGCCGATGCCGGTGCGCTCGGCGTTCTCGAACGTCTGCTGAAGGACGCCGGCTTCGAGGTGCATCGCGTGACCTTCGGCGAGCCAGGCACCGCCGATATCGACAATCTTTACGCTCGGATCGGCGACAGCGCGCCTCACATCACCTTTGCCGGCCATACCGACGTGGTGCCACCCGGCGACGAGGCCGCGTGGACGCTCGGCGCGTTCTCGGGCGAGGTCAAGGACGGCTTTCTCTATGGCCGCGGCGCGGTCGATATGAAGGGCGGCATCGCCTGCAGCGTCGCAGCCGTGCTGCAATATCTCGCCGACGTCAGCGGCAAGCCGAAAGGCTCGATCTCGTTTTTGATCACCGGCGACGAAGAGGACATTTCGGTCAACGGCACCATCAAGCTGTTGAAGTGGTGCGCCGAGCGCGGCGAAGAATTCGATCATTGCGTGCTCGGCGAACCTTCTAACGTCGAGGTGCTGGGTGATTGCATCAAGATCGGCCGCCGCGGCTCGCAGTCCGGCACGCTCCATGTCGATGGCGTGCAGGGCCATGTCGCCTATCCGCACCGCGCGTCGAACCCGGTGCCTGATATTTCGCGGCTGATCGTGGCGCTCTGCGACGAGCCGCTCGACCATGGCAGCGCGCAGTTTCAGGCGTCCAATCTCGAGTTCACCTCCGTCGATGTCGGCAACACCGCCAGCAACGTCATCCCCGGACAGGCGCGTGCAAAATTCAACATCCGCTACAACGACAACCACACGCAGGAAAGCTTGCGCGCGCTGGTCGAGGAGCGGCTGGCAAAGGCCTGCGGCAACCGCATCCGCGCCCGCATCGTGTGGGAATATTCCAACTCCAACGTGTTCGTGACGAAGCCGGGCGCGTTCACCGATCTCGCGGTAAGCGCGATCGAGGAAATCACCGGACGCAAGCCGGAGCTCTCGACTTCCGGCGGCACCTCGGACGCTCGTTTCATTTCGAGCTACTGCCCGGTGATCGAATTCGGCCTCGTCGGCCAGACCATGCACCAGATCGACGAACGCACGCCGGTGTCCGATCTGGAGAAGCTGACGAAGATCTATCGCGGGGTGTTGGAAAGGTATTTTGCCTAGTGCGCCGCCGTCATCGTCGGCACGGAATCGTAGGATGGGTGGAGCGTAGCGATACCCATCGTCGAGCCGCTGACACGATGGGTATCGCTTCGCTCCACCCATCCTACAAGATCGCCAGCGTGGTCCCCTAATACTCCACCCGCACCAGATACAGCCCCTCCGGAGGCGCTACTGGGCCGCAGGCGGCGCGGTTGCGGGCGGCTAAGGCCGCTGCGAGGTCATCGGCGCTCCAGCGGCCTTCGCCGACCCAGACCAGTGAGCCCACCATCGAGCGCACCTGGCTGTGCAGGAACGAGCGCGCGGAAGTAAGGATCGAAACCTGATCGCCTTTCCTGATCACGTCGAGCTGGTCGAGCGTCTTCTCCGGCGATTTCGCCTGGCACTCGGTGTCGCGAAACGTCGTGAAATCGTGCTTGCCGAGCAGCCTCTTGGCTGCGGCGTCCATCGCATCCGTATCGAGATGCCGCGGCACCCGCCAGCTCCGCTTGATATCGAGTGCGAGATTGGCTCTGGTGTTGGTGATCCGGTAGCGGTAGTGGCGTCTTTTGGCCGAGAAACGTGCCTCGAAATCGTCGGCCACGATCTCCGCCGAGAGCACAGCGATCGGATGCGGGCGCAAATGCGCGTTCAACCCATCGCGCAGGCGGCCCGGCGGAAACGGCTTTTGGATATCGCAATGCGCGACCTGCGCCAGCGCATGGACCCCGGCATCGGTGCGGCCCGAGCCATGGACGCGCACGTCCTCGCCGCAGATCGCCTTCACCGCAGTTTCCAGCGCGCCCTGCACGGTCGGCGCGTTATCCTGGATCTGCCAGCCGGAGAACGGCGTGCCGTCGTATTCGATGATGAGTTTGTAGCGGGGCATCTCAATCCAATGGAACTGTCATCATCCGCGAAAGCGGATGATCCAGTACGCCGCGGCTCCTCGGTTCAATCTCAAAAGCCGCGGCGTACTGGATACCCCACCTTCGCGGGGTATGACAGTGTTAAGAAAACCGCGCACCAGCCTTCAGCGGCGTGCCGCGCAGGAAATCTGCGGCCTTCATCCGCGCCTTGCCTTCGCGTTGCAGTTCCAGAATGCGGATCGCGCCGTCACCACAGGCGATCGTCAAACCATCGTCGAGCACCTCGCCGGGCGCACCTGAACCTCTCGCCAACTCACAGCGCAGAATCTTGATCCGCGCCGGCTCGCCATCGGTAGCCAACTCGCACCAGGCGCCGGGAAAGGGAGACAGCCCGTGAATATGCCGCAGCACCTCGCGCGCCGGCTGCTTCCAGTCGATCCGCGCCTCTGCCTTGTCGATCTTGGCGGCGTAGGTCACGCCATCTTCGCTTTGCTTTTGGAGCTGTAACCCGCCGCGCTCGAGCCCGCCCATGGCGCGCACCATCAGGTCGGCCCCGAGCGGCGCCAGCGCGTCGTGCAGATCGGCCGCCGTCATTGAGTCCGTGATCGCGAGCCGCTCGGCCATCGCGACGTCACCGGTGTCGAGACCAACATCCATCTTCATCACCATCACGCCAGTCTCGGCATCGCCCTCCATGATGGCGCGGTTGATCGGGGCGGCACCGCGCCAGCGCGGCAGCAGCGAAGCGTGCAGGTTGAAGCAGCCGTAGCGCGGCGCGTCGAGAATGGCTTGCGGCAGGATCATGCCGTAGGCGACGACGACGGCGGCGTCGGCATTGTGCGCGCGGAATTCGGCGAGCGCTTCCGGCGTCCTCAGCGTCGCCGGCGTCAGCACGGGAATCCCAAGCCGGCGCGCTTCCTGCTCGACCGGGGTCGGCTGCAATTGCAGCCCACGGCGACCGCCCGGCTTCGGCACACGGGTATAGACCGCCACGACCTGATGGCCGTGGGCCACGAGTTCGAGCAGCGTCGGCACCGCGAAATCGGGCGTGCCCATGAAGATCAGGCGGAGTGGCATAACAAGAACTCGGTGCGTTCCCTCACCCCGCCGCGCGCTTGGCGGCTTTCGCAAACTTCTTCATCACGCGGTCGCGCTTGAGCTTCGACAGATAGTCCACGAACAGCACGCCGTTGAGGTGGTCGATCTCATGCTGGATGCAGGTGGCGAACAGGCCATCGGCGTCCTCCTCATGCACCTTGCCGTCGAGATCGGTATAGCGGATGCGAACCCGCGCCGGGCGTTCGACCTCCTCGTAATATTCGGGGATCGAAAGGCAACCCTCCTCGTAGATCGACATTTCCTCGGACGAGGAAATGATTTCCGGGTTGATGAACACCCGCGGCTTCGGCTTGGTCTCGCCGTTCTCGTCCTTCTTGGCGAGATCCATGGTGATCAACCGCAAAGGTTGCGCGACCTGAATCGCGGCCAGACCGATGCCGGGCGCGTCGTACATGGTTTCGAACATGTCGTCGGCGAGCTTGCGAATCTCCGTCGTCACCTTTTCGACAGGTTTGGAGACGAGCCGCAACTGCTTGTCCGGCAGGATGATGATTTCTCTGATGGCCATGATTTTTCTCTGGCGCGGGATTTAAGCCGCTGACCTGCCGGGGTCAATCCGCCGCGGCGACCGTTAAGGCGGCCTTAACCATGATTTTTAAGGCGGCGTTAACCACGAAAATTGACCCGGCATTTACCATAGACGTTCCCTCTTCGTTCGCTTCAAGCGGCGAATCGGGCTACAAGGCTGACATGAACGAAATTCTCTTCACCGTCGGCGACCTGCCGATTCACGTGCGCGAGGCGCTTGCAGGCTTCGCCGCGCTCGCATTGGTGCTGCTGCTGGTGATTGCCATCGTCATCGCCCGCTCCGGCCGCCGCGGCGCGGAACTGGCAATGGCGCAGGCGATCCGCGCCGACGAGCTGGAGGAGCGGCTGAGCGAGATGCTGCGGGCGCAGAGCGAATCGACGGGGCGGGTCGACGCCATGGCGCAGGCGCTGGCCGGACGCCAGGCCGAGATGGCGCGCGCGGTCAACGAGCGGCTGGATTCGGTGACACATCGCGTCGGGCAGTCGATGGAAGCGACCACGCGTCACACCATGGATAGCTTGCGGGTGCTGCATGAGCGGCTCGGCATCATCGACAACGCGCACAAGAATCTCACCGACCTGACGTCTCAAGTGACCACGCTCCGCGACGTGCTCGCCAACAAGCAGTCGCGCGGCGCCTTCGGCCAGGCGCGGATGGAAGCGATCGTGCAGGACGGCATGCCGCAGGGCTCGTACGAGTTCCAGTACACGCTCTCGTCGGGCAAGCGGCCGGATTGCGTGGTGTTCCTGCCGGATCAGCGCCCGCTCTGCATCGACGCCAAATTTCCGCTGGAGGCAATGACCGCACTGCACGACGCGCGCAGCGACGAGGAGCGAAAATTCGCCACGCAGCGCCTGCGCAACGACGTGATGAAACACGTCAATGACATCGCCGAGAAGTACCTGATCGCCGGCGAGACTCAGGATACGGCGCTGATGTTCGTGCCGTCGGAATCGGTCTATGCCGAAATCCATGACGGCTTTGACGACGTGATCCAAAAAGCCTACCGCGCCCGCGTCGTGCTGGTGTCGCCCTCGCTATTGATGCTGGCGATCCAGGTGATGCAGCAGATCCTGAAAGACGCGCGCATGCGCGATGCCGCCGACCAGATCCGCACCGAAGTGCTCAACCTCGGCGACGATCTGGGCCGCCTCCGCGACCGCGTGCTGAAGCTGCAAAAGCATTTTGGCGACGTCAACGAGGACGTCCGCCAGATCCTGATCTCCGCCGACAAGATCGAAAAGCGCGCCGGGCGGATCGAGGAACTCGATTTCAGCAAGACCGATGCGCCGGTAGAAGTGCCGCGCTTCGTCAAGGGCGGAACAGCCGAGCTGTTCCCCGCGCCGCGCAAGCTGCAGGCGGGGGAGTAGTTTCTTCGGGCGGCCGCAAACCGAGTTGTCATCGTCCGGCTTGACCGGGCGACCCAGTATCCCAGAGACGGCAGATGGGAACACGCAGCTACTACGTCTACATCCTTGCCAGCCGGATCGGCGGCACGCTCTACATTGGCGTGACGAACGATCTGATCCGGCGTGTTGGCGAGCACAAGCTGAAGCTCGCCGAGGGTTTCACCAAGAAATACGAGGTAAGTCGGCTCGTCTATTTCGAAATTTTCGATCAGATCGAATTTGCCATCCAGCGCGCCTCAAGAAATGGCCGCGAGCCTGGAAGGTGTCGCTTATCGAGAAGCAAAATCCGGACTGGATTGATCTTTACCCTGAGATTGCCGGGGGTGGCGGATAGGCCTCTGGGATACTGGGTCGCCCGATCAAGCCGGGCGATGACAGTGTTGCAAAATCTGCTAACACCCCAGCATGACCGCACCAGAAGCCACCTCCGCGCCCGAGAAAGCCCCCGCGCCAAACTGGCGCGAGGCTTGGGCCGTGTACCTCCAGCCGCGCGTGCTGATCGTGCTGCTGCTCGGCTTTTCGTCCGGGCTGCCGCTGGCGCTGTCCGGATCGACGCTGCTGGTGTGGATGCGCGAATCCGGCGTCGATCTCGGCACCATCGGACTGTTCGCGCTGGTCGGCACGCCCTACACGCTGAAATTTGCCTGGGCCCCGCTGGTCGATGCTCTGCATGTGCCGATCTTCACGCGCGCGTTCGGCCGCAGGCGCGGCTGGCTGGTGTTCTCGCAACTGCTCCTGATCGGCGCGATCCTGCTGCTGGCGCTGACCGACCCGGTGCGCTCGCCGCTGTTCGTGGCGCTCGGCGCACTTCTGGTCGCGACCATGTCCTCGACGCAGGACATCGTGGTCGACGCGTTCCGCGTCGAGAGCCTGCCTGAAAGCGAACAGGCCGCCGGGATGGCCTCCTACGTCGCGGCCTACCGGATCGGCATGCTGGTCTCGACCGCCGGCGTGCTGTTTCTCGTAAGCGCGTTCGAGGACACCGGCATCGGGCGTAGCTCGGCGTGGATGTGGGGCTATGTTGCCATGGCCGCGCTGGTGCTGATCGGGACCGTCACGGTGCTGGCCGCCACCGAGCCTGAACAATCGGTGCGCGCAGAGGCCAAGACCCACGACGAGGCTGCATTCTCGCGCGTCATGCACGCCGCCATCGGGGCGTTCTCCGAATTTCTGTCGCGCAAGCATGCCTTGACGGCGCTGGCCTTCGTGGTGCTGTTCAAACTCACCGACGCGTTTTCCGGCACCATGACCGCGCCGTTCGTGATCGATCTCGGCTTCACCCGCAACGACTACGCCGCGATCGTGAAGGGCGTCGGTCTCGCCGCGACCCTGATCGGCGGCTTTGCCGGTGGCTATGTCGCGCGGCGATATTCGCTGGTCGCAAGCCTCTGGATCGGCGGCGTGCTGCAGGCGATCTCCAACCTGGTGTTTGCGTGGCTCGCCTTTGTCGGCACCAGCCAATGGGCACTGGCCGCCGCGATTTCGGCGGAAAACTTCACCGGCGCGATCGGCACCGTGATCTTCGTCGCCTATCTCTCGGCGCTATGCCGGAACCCGCTGCATACTGCGACCCAATACGCGCTGCTGACCGCGCTGGCGGCGATCGGGCGCACCTATCTGTCCTCCGGCGCCGGCTATGTGGCGGAGGCGACGGGCTGGCCGCTGTTCTTCGTGATCTCGGTTGCGATCGCGGTGCCGAGCCTGATCCTGCTGACGTGGCTGCAGCGGCGCGGACATTTTGAGGCGGTGGGGCCGGTGAAGGTTTAGTTGCTTCCCGGCATCCGCAAACACAAATCGTCATCACCCGCGAAAGCGGGTGATCCAGTATTCCAGAGCAGTCGATAGAGCCGATAGGCCGCGGCGTACTAGGTCGCCCGGTCCCAGTGCGCAATTGCGCACAAGGCCGGGCGATGACAGCGATGCTTGTGACAACGGCCGCAACTCAATGTTTGGTCACCACGCTCCACTTGGTGATCACGGCTTCGCTGATCTGCCCGGCATCCCGCGCGCAGGCGACTTCGTCGACCTTCACGGAAATTTCCTTGCCGATGAAATTCTTCAGTTGCGCGGTCTGGGCCTCGCTGCTGGTGACGAGCTGGAACGTCTCGGGCCCGGTTTCGAGATTGCAGAGCCCGTTCGGCGGCGGCAGCCGGCGCGGTTCGCTGGTGATCTGGTAGGTGGCGGCGCGCTTCTTGCCACCCTTCATGGCGTTGAGTTCGCCAGACAGCACGTCGCCGGTCTTGATCGGCTTGCCGGGCTTCGGCGCCGGCTCGGTCTGCTGCGCCCACGCGGAAGGCGCGATCAAGGCCGCCGCCATGAGGACCGCAAAACAATAGCGCTTGCCGAATCGTGATTTCGTCATGTCGATCAGTTCCGTTGGTGATGGCTAGAACAGCGTGCGCTGCCGCATGGCAGCCGATAGCGTACCTTCGTCGAGATAATCAAGCTCGCCGCCGACCGGCACGCCATGGGCAAGCCGGGTGATCTTGACGTTGGCGTCCTGCAGCAGATCGGTGATGTAATGAGCGGTGGTCTGGCCGTCGACCGTGGCGTTCAGTGCGAGCACGATTTCGCTGACTTGCGACTCGTGTGCGCGGGCTACCAGCGCGTCGATGGTCAGGTCCTGCGGACCGATGCCGTCGAGTGGCGACAATGTGGCGCCGAGCACGTGATAGCGGCCGTTGGTCGCATTCGCCCGCTCCAGCGCCCAGAGGTCGGCGACGTCGGCGACCACGACGATGGTCGAGGGATCGCGCCTGGGGTCGATGCATACGGTGCAGGGATTTTGGGTATCGATGTTGCCGCAGGTCTTGCAGACCTGAATCCTGTCGATTGCCACCTGGAGCGCGCCGGCCAGCGGCGTCATCAGCGCCTCGCGCTTCTTGATCAGGTGCAGCGCCGCGCGCCGCGCCGAGCGCGGCCCGAGCCCCGGCAGGCGCGCCAGGAGCTGGATCAGGCGTTCGATTTCAGGCCCGGCAACACTTGCGGCCATTTCAGGTGAGACCAAGTCCGGGCGGCAGGCCGAGCCCGCCGGTCAGCGCCTGCATCTTTTCCATCGCCGCGGTTTCCGCCTTGCGCCGCGCGTCGTTATGCGCGGTGACCAAGAGATCCTCGAGCACTTCGCGCTCTTCGGCCTTCATTAGCGACGGATCGATCTTCACGCCCTTCACTTCCATCTTCGCGGTCATGCGAACGGCAACCAGCCCGCCGCCGGAAATGCCCTCGACCTCGAGATTGCCGAGCTCTTCCTGCATCGCCTGCATCTTGGATTGCAGCTCCGCCGCCTGCTTCATCATGCCGAGAAAATCAGCCATTCATCCGTCCTCTCGAGAGTCCGATCAGTCGTCATCGCCGTCGGAAGTCTCGTTCAAGTCGTCAGTGATAATATTGGATTCCGGCGGCTCGGCGGCAAGCCTTCGCACCTCGACGACCTTGGTGCCGGGAAACCGCGCCAGCACCTCCTGCACGCGCGGATCGGCCTCGGCTGCGCGGGCGTGCTCGTTTCTCGCTTGCTCGTTCTGCGAACGCAATGTCGGCTGGCCGGCCTCGTTGGAGACGATCACCGTCCAGCGCCGCCCGGTCCACAGTTCCAGCTTGCGGGAGAGGTCGTTGACCAGCCCCCGCGCCGCATTCCGCTCCAGCGCCACCTCAAGCCGCCCGTCCTCGAAGCGGACCAGGCGCATATCGGCTTCCAGCGCCGCCTTGGTCAGGAGATCGCGCTTTTCGCCGGCGAGCGCGACGAGCTGCGGAAAAGTGGTGATCCGCAGCACCGGCGCGGAGTCCGTTTGTGCCGACGGCGCTGCCATTTGCGGGCGCGCGGACGCTTCCGCGCCGGAGCGGGGCGAGGCAGGCGTGCGCATCGGCGACGCGGCAGACATTGAAGATACCGGCGCGGTGGGCGCAGCCCGTGACGGCGCAGTACCACCTGACGCGATCTGCGCGCCCCCGCCGTTTTGGTCGAGCATCCGGATCGCCTCATCCGGCGTCGGCAAGTCGGCGACATAGGCGATGCGCACCAGCACCATTTCGGCTGCCGCCGCCGGCCGAGTCGCGGTCTGTACCTCCGTGATGCCCTTGAGCAGCATCTGCCACATCCGCGACAGCACCCGCATCGACAGCTTTGCAGCAAATTCACGGGCGCGGACGCGCTCGGTCTCGCCGAACGCGACGTTGTCGGCGGTGGCGGGGACGGCCTTCACGCGGGTGACGAAATTGACGAATTCGGCGAGGTCGGACAGCACCACGACCGGATCGGCGCCGACGTCATATTGCGAACGGAATTCGCCAAAGGCGCTGGCGATATCGCCGCGCGCCAGATGCTCGAACAGGTCGATCACCCGGGTGCGGTCGGCAAGCCCCAGCATCTGCCGCACCGCGTCGGCGCGCACCAGCCCCGCCGCGTGGGCAATCGCCTGATCGAACAGCGACAGCGAATCGCGCACCGAGCCTTCGGCGGCGCGCGCGATGATGCCGAGCGCTTCCGGCTCGACCTCGACACCTTCCTTTTTCGCGATGTTGGAGAGATGCCCCATCAGCACGTCGGCCTCGACCCGGCGCAGGTCAAAACGCTGGCAGCGCGACAGCACCGTCACCGGGACTTTACGTATCTCGGTGGTGGCGAAGACGAACTTGGCGTGCTCCGGCGGCTCTTCCAGCGTCTTCAGAAAGGCGTTGAAGGCCGCCGTCGACAGCATGTGGACTTCGTCGATGATGTAGACTTTGTAGCGGGCACTGGCAGGCGCGTAGCGCACGCTGTCATTGATCTGGCGGACGTCGTCAACGCCGGTATGGGACGCGGCGTCCATCTCCAGCACGTCCATGTGCCGGCTTTCCATGATCGCCTGGCAGTGCACGCCGAGATCCGGCATGTGGATGGTCGGCCCCTTCACCGAACCGTCAGGCTTTTCATAGTTCAGCGCGCGGGCGAGAATCCGCGCCGTGGTGGTTTTGCCGACACCGCGGACGCCGGTCAGGATCCAGGCCTGCGGAATCCTTCCCGTTTCGAACGCGTTCGAGACGGTGCGGACCATGGCCTCCTGGCCGATCAGGTCGTCGAAACTCGAGGGGCGGTATTTTCGCGCCAGCACCCGGTAGGGCTTGGCGGTGGCGGGCTGGCCGCCGAGCTCCAAGCCACCCTGGCCGGCGCCTGCTGTCATATCGGGGGGAGCGCCAGCATCACTCATCGATCGATCCGCAATTGATTGTCTCTCGGGGCCGGCTTGCGGATAGGAACGAAACCGAGCGCAGGGCGCAGACTGGCCGCGTTCGCGCGCGATTCGCTCGAAAAACAGGTAGGAGACTGACGAGCGACCCGATCCGGACCTCGTTAGGGCTGCTTCCTTCCGGACCTGACCCGGTTGGCGAGTGGCTCGTCCACCGCCAATCTCCCGGTCCTTATTTGGGGCCAAAAGGTCCGGAAAGCAAGCGGGGCTTTCCCTGTAATACTCCGCGTTTCCCTGTCATACACTGCGAAAGCGGGGTATCCAGTACGCCGCGGCCTAACAGTAAAAACGGAAGGGGCCGCGACGTACTGGATCCGCCTTCGCTCGTTGAGCTACGGCGGACAAGTCAACCGCTTTCGCGGATGATGACACCTTGGTATGAAATCGGGAGTGCCCACAGAAGGCACTTTATCGGCCCGGCATGGATCGGGCATGGGAACTCTTGATGTCCTCTGACGCCTCCGCCTGGTCGCTGCATTCCCAGCTCAAAAAGGACACCATCGATATCGGCGACCTGCCGCTGTGCAAGGTGCTGGTCATCAAGGACGCGCATTACCCGTGGTTGCTCCTGGTGCCACGCAGGGCAGGTGCGGTGGAAATCATTGACCTCGACGATGTCGAGCAGGCGCAGTTGATGACCGAAATCTCGCGCGTCTCGCGCGCCCTGAAAGAGATCACCAAATGCGACAAGCTCAATGTTGCGGCGCTGGGCAATCTGGTGCCGCAGTTGCATGTCCATGTCATCGCGCGACGCAGCAGCGATGCGGCCTGGCCGCGCCCGGTCTGGGGCGTGATGCCGCCGTTGGCGCACGACGCTGAGGAAGTCCAGAATTTCATCAACGCGCTTCGCCGCAAGATCTGGTTGGGTTGAATAGATGTCCGCATTCGACAAGTATCCGCTGGGGAAGCCCGCTTTCGTTACCCATATTCTCGATCGCGCCGCGCATCTGCGCACCAACGACGAAAAACTGTTCGCGCTGGAGAACCAGCGCAACGCCAGCGCCTATGTGATCTACCGCGACTCGCTCCTGGTGAAGCAGGACGCGGACGGGCCGCGCGTGCTGCTCGGCGTCGAAGAGGCGGTGAAGCTCGGCGCCAATCCCGGCACCATCTTTCTGGGCTTGCGCGACGGCGCGCCGATGTTCGGCATGGGGATTTCGGCGGCCGCCGTGGAAAAGCTGATGACGCGCGACGACGTCGCCGTGACCGAGCTGCGCGGCATGGCCATGCAGGGCACCGTGCCGCCGGAACAACTCTCCGCGATCGCCATGGCCAAATCGATGGTGACCTGGCATCAGCGCCACGGCTATTGCGCCAATTGCGGTACCCGCACCGCGATGAAGGAAGGCGGCTGGAAGCGCGAGTGCCCGAGCTGCAAGGCCGAGCACTTTCCGCGCACGGATCCGGTCGTGATCATGCTGGTTACGCACGGTGACCGATGCCTGCTCGGCCGGCAGAAGCAGTTTATGCCTGGAATGTGGTCGTGCCTCGCCGGCTTCGTCGAAGCGGCCGAGACGATCGAGGACGCGGTTTGCCGGGAAATTTTCGAAGAATCCGGCATCCGTTGCACCGACGTGAGCTATTACATGACGCAGCCGTGGCCCTATCCGTCATCGCTGATGATCGGATGTTCCGCGCGCGCGCTCAACGAGGAGATCGTAGTGGACCGCGCAGAACTCGAGGACGCGCGCTGGTTCGATCGCGCCGAAGTCGCTCTCATGCACAAGCGCCAGCACCCCGACGGCCTGTTCGCCGCGCATCCCTTCGCGATCGCGCATCATTTGATCGGCCAATGGTTGCATGGCTGAGAGGATAACTGCGCGTAGCGGGGAACCGGCGGCTGCTTGCTCGATTGACTGGGGACTTGAGCGGACATGACGGATTCACGCATGAACTTTCAGAACAAGGCGCCGAAAATACCTCCGCGCATCCTCTGCATCGGCATGCCGGTGCGCGATCTCACCTTTCATACGCCGGGCGTTCCCGGGCGCGGTTCCAAGGAGAACGCCACCGCATTCGACGAAATCTGCGGCGGCAACGCGCTCAATGGCGCGATCGGCATCGTTCGGCTCGGTGGCCGCGCCTCGATTTGCGGGCCGATGGGTGATGCCAAGGAAACATCGAGCCGCTTCATCTTCGAGCAGATGGCGCATGAGGGCATCGAGACAAAACATCTCATCCATATGCCGGGGCTGGTGACGCCGATCTCGGCGGTGATGATCGATCCTTCCGGCGAGCGCACCATCGTGACCTTCCGCGATCCGAAACTGTGGCATGTGAAGTTGCCCGACTTCGACACGCTGCTGGACGATTGCGCCGCCATTCTCACCGAGAGCCGCTGCGCGGAATTCTGCACCGAGCTCTGCGCCGAGGCGGTCCGGCGCGGCATTCCCGTGATCGTCGACGTCGATCGCGCGATGTCGTTGCGCGAGGGCCTGTTGAACGCCTCCACCCACCTGGTGTTCTCAAGCGAGCCGCTGCAGGAAACCGCGGACGTTAGCGACGATGCCCAGGCGCTGAAGAAAATTGCAAAACTGACCCCCTCGTTTCTGGCGGGAACCCGGGGCCCGAGGGGCACGATCTGGCTCGACGAGAACGGCGGCATCCAGGAAACCCCGGCTTTCCCGGTGCATACGGTAGACACCTTGGGCGCCGGCGACGTGTTCCACGGCGCGTTTGCGCTCGCGATCACCGAAAAGCAGGAATTGCGGCGGGCGCTCCGATTCGCCTCCGCCGCGGCGGCGCTGAAATGCACCCGCTTCGGGGGAGCCTTCGCAGCCCCGCAACGTGCTG
The DNA here is from genome assembly GCF_001693485.1 of Bradyrhizobium sp. LMTR 3. GTDB lineage: Bacteria > Pseudomonadota > Alphaproteobacteria > Rhizobiales > Xanthobacteraceae > Bradyrhizobium. Next base: position 20,314 of record NZ_MAXC01000004.1, on the reverse strand, counting down.
AAGTTGAAGAGTTTTTGACCCACGGCCAAGCTGCGGGCCAGGCTTCGACCGACCACTAACGGCTTGCTATAGAAGAATTTTCTATATATGAGGGGATCAGACCTTTCATATGGAACATTCTTCTCATGACCGACCTAGCCGTTCAGCTCCCTGAAGCCAGCCGCCGGCTGGATGCCATCGACCGCAAGATCCTGACCGTGCTGCAGGAGGACGCCTCGCTATCGGTTGCCGAGATTGGGGACCGGGTCGGGTTGTCGTCGACGCCGTGCTGGAAGCGGATCCAGCGGCTGGAGGCCGATGGCGTGATCCTGCGCCGGGTGGCGCTGGTCGACCAGAACAAGATCGGGCTCGGCATTTCCGTGTTCGTCTCGGTCGAGAGCGCCGACCATTCCGAGGCCTGGCTGCGAAAATTCGCCGACGCCGTCAGCGCCATGCCCGAGGTAATGGAATTCTACCGGATGGCCGGCGACGTCGATTACATGCTGCGCGTCGTGGTCGCTGACATGGCGAGCTATGACGTGTTCTATAAAAAGCTGATCAGCGCGGTGCCCCTGAAGAATGTCACCTCGCGGTTTGCGATGGAGAAGATCAAGTCGGTGACCGCACTGCCGGTGCCGACGGCGTAAGAGAGATTCGCGCGAAATATTTCCCGCTCTCGTCACCCGCGAAGGCGGGTGACCCAGTATCCCAGAGACGTTAGTGATTGAACGAGAAGCCGCGGCGTACTGGGTCCCCCGCCTTCGCGGGGGACGACAATCGTGAGTGGGGCGATGGCCCCTCTTCAAATCTTCTGGTTATACTCACCCACTTCCGGGTGCGTGCGCAGCACCGAATCCATCGCCTCGAACATGTCGCGCATGCGCGCCTCGCTCACCGGACTCTCGACCACGACCACCAGTTCCGGCTTGTTCGATGAGGCCCGCACCAGACCCCAGCTTCCGTCCTCGACGGTGACGCGCACGCCGTTGACCGTGACGAGATCGCGGATCTTCTGGCCGGCGACCTTGTCGCCCTTCTTCCGCAGCGCTTCGAAATGCTTCACCACGGCGTCGGCGACGCCGTATTTGGCCTCGTCGGCGCAATGCGGCGACATGGTCGGCGACGACCAGGTTTTCGGCAACGCGTTCTTCAGGTCCGCCATCGACTTGTCAGGCGCGCGGTCGAGCATCTCGCAGATCGCAATTGCCGAGACCAGGCCGTCGTCATAGCCGCGGCCGAACGGCTTGTTGAAGAAGAAGTGGCCAGATTTCTCGAATCCCGCCAGCGCGCCCATCTCGTTGGTGCGGCGCTTCATGTAGGAATGGCCGGTTTTCCAGTAGGCGGTCTTCGCGCCCTGCTTTTGCAGCACCGGATCCGTGACGAACAATCCCGTCGACTTCACATCGACCACGAACTGCGCTTCCTTGTGGATCGCCGACATGTCGCGCGCCAGCATCACGCCGACCTTGTCGGCGAAGATTTCCTCGCCGGTGTTGTCGACGACACCGCAGCGGTCGCCGTCGCCGTCGAAGCCCAGGCCCACATCGGCCTTGTGATGCAGCACCGCATCGCGGATCGCGTGCAGCATCTCCATGTCTTCCGGATTCGGATTGTACTTCGGAAACGTGTGGTCGAGTTCGGTGTCGAGCGGGATCACTTCGCAGCCGATCGCCTCCAAAACCTGCGGCGCGAACGCGCCCGCGGTGCCGTTGCCGCAGGCGGCCACGACTTTCAGCTTGCGTTTCAGCTTGGGACGGCTGGTGAGATCGGCGATATAGCGCGCCGGAAAGTTCTCGTGGAATTGATAGGAGCCGCCGACCCTGTTCTTGAAATCAGCGTTGAGCACGATCTCCTTCAGCCGCGTCATCTCGTCGGGGCCGAAGGTGAGCGGGCGGTTGGCACCCATCTTGACGCCGGTCCAACCATTGTCGTTGTGCGAAGCGGTGACCATGGCGACGCAGGGCACGTCGAGATCGAATTGCGCGAAATAGGCCATCGGCGTCACCGCGAGCCCGATGTCGTGCACCTTGCAGCCCGCGGCCATCAGCCCGGAAATCAGCGCGTATTTGATCGAGGCTGAATAGCCGCGGAAATCGTGGCCGGTGACGATTTCCTGTTTCACGCCGAGTTCCGCAATCAGCGCGCCGAGCCCCATGCCCAGCGCCTGAACACCCATCAAATTGATTTCCTTCTCGAACAGCCAGCGCGCGTCATATTCGCGAAAGCCGGTCGCCTTCACCATTGGCCCGGATTCGAAGTCATAGGTATTCGGAACCAGCACGGATTTGGGCTTCGGGAACATGGGGTAGCCTTGTCATGAAAGCGAGGGAACCGCAGCCATAGCGAAAGCGCAGGCCGGGCGATAGGCGGGCCGACGCGTTTTGACGGTCAATTGCGGCGGTTTGGTAGCCGGGTAACCTTACTGTTCCAGCACCATTCTGCCGTTGGCGTATTCGAAGCGCTTCAGCTTCGACAGGAACGACAGGCCGAGCAGATTTTCGGACAGCGCCTCGTCCGGCAACACCACGGCGTCGACGTCGCGCACCACAAGGCCGCCGAGTTCGATCATGGCAAGCCGCGTACGTGCGGCCTTGATGGTGCCGTTGGCAGTGGTGACGGTCGCGTTGTAGTCGCTGCGCGAGGGACGCAGGCCAAACCGCGCCGCCGACTTTTCGTTCAGCGCCACCAGCGAGGCGCCGGTGTCGACCATGAAGTTGATGCGTTGCCCGTCGATGCGGCCGTCGGTCTGGAAATGGCCGCGCGCATCGCGGGGAATGTCGAGGCTGCGGCCGGAGGCTTGCGCGACCGTTTGCACGGGAGCTTTTTGAGGCGACGTGCTGGCGGAGGCCGAGGCCGGCGACATCTTGTCTGCCATCTGCGCCATGTAGGTGCCGAGGCCGACCAGGACGGCGGCAAGGATCATCAGGTTACGCATCACGCCACACTCGACTGCCAGACCGCCGATATCACCACGCCAGCCGCCAAGCCGCGACTAACGGCGATGACCGCGCCTGTCATTTTGATGAAAAGGATGAGTGAAGTGTTAATGCGGCGAAATCGTCATACGCGGGCTTGACCCGCGTATCCATCAATCCTCAACAAAGGTCTCTCTCAGAGGATGGATTGCCGGGTCCCGTCTCCGCCAAGGCTCCGCCGGGCCAAGGATGCGCTCGGCCGCCGAAGCTTTGGCGAAGGCGGCAAGCCCGGCAATGACAGCCCGGAGAGCCCCTCACGTCCCGCGCGGCTTGACCCGGCGGGTCGGCAGCGCGGTGGCCGGGTCTTCCGGCCAGGGGTGGCGGGGATAACGGCCGCGCAGGTCGGAACGCACGGCCGCATAGCTGCCGCGCCAGAAGCCTGGAAGGTCGCGCGTCACCTGCACCGGGCGCTGTGCCGGGGACAGCAATTCCAGCACCAGCGGTACCTTGCCTTTGGCGATCGCAGGATGGGTGTTGAGCCCGAACAGTTCCTGCAGGCGAACGGCAATGGTCGGGCCCTGCTCGGCCTCGTAGTCGATCGCGAGCATGGTGCCGGTCGGAGCCTCGAAATGCGTCGGCGCCTCGCGCTCCAGTCGCGCGCGCAATTCCCATGGCAACATCGTCATCAGCGCATCCGAGAAATCGCCGGGGGAAAAATCCTTCAGCGAGGTCTTGTCGTAGAGCGCGGGCACCAGCCAGTTCTCGGCCTGGGCTGCCAGCTCAGCATCCGATAGATCGGGCCACCCCTCACCTTCCGCCTTGCGCAGGAACATCACGCGGTCGCGCCATTGCTTCAGCGATTTCGACCACGGCAGCTTATCGAACCCGGCGGCGACCAAGCCCGCAGCGAAGATGCGTGCGGTCTCTGCCGACGGCGACAGCGCCATCGGCGCTTCCGACAACGTGATTGCGTGCAGCGTCCGCTTGCGGCGCGCACGCAGCGCCATCGCGCCGCGATCGAACGAAATCTCTTCGGTGCTTTCGATCTGATCGGCGAAATGCGATTCGATATCTCCTTGCGCGATCGGTGCTGCCAGCAGAATGCGTCCCTGCGCAGCCGTGCCGGTCAGTTCGGCAACGGCGATGTAGGGCGCGCGCGCCAGCGACGAGGCTTGTTCGACGGCAGCACCACGGCCGTTGGCGAGCACGAAACTGCCGTTGCCGCGGTTGCGGGCGACGCGATCGGGAAAGGCCAGTGCGAGCATGACGCCGGTCGAGATTTCATCGTTAGGCGAGCGAGAACGGTAGGGCTCCCCTCCCCCTTGCGGGGTCCGAGGCGAGCGAAGCTCGCTCTCGAGGTTGGGGGAAGGGGTGGCCGCAGGAAAGACTGCCCGTGTGGCCCCCTCTCCCCGGCCTCGAGAGCGAGCTTCGCTCGCCTCGGACCCCGCAAGGGGGGAGGGAGAAGAAAGAGCCGACTCATTAGTGCCTTCCGTCGCCGCCACCTGCTGCGCCCATCGTTGCGCTAGACTGCGCGCGCTACTGGCGCGCAGCGAGCGGTCGCGGCGGAACTGATCGAGCCGGTGGTCGAGATCGACGCTGTCGCCGCCGAGGCCGCGCTCGGTGAGAACAGCGGCAATTTCGGCGGCCTCCTCGCCCGCGCCCAGCCGGTGCGAATCCACGATCATGCGCGCCAGCCGCGGCGGCAGCGCCAGCGCACGCAGGCTCTTGCCCTCTGCGGTGATGCGGCCGTCGCCATCGAGAGCGCCGAGTTCGAGAAGCAGGCTGCCGGCTTCCTTCAATGCCGGCGCCGGCGGGGGATCGAGAAACGCCAGCGTCGCCAGATCGCGGACGCCCCATTGCGCGAGATCGAGCACCAGCGAGGAAAGATCGGCCGAAAGAATTTCGGGCTGGGTGTAGGCGGTAAGGGAGGCCGTCTGCGGCTCGTCCCACAGCCGGTAGCACACGCCGGGCTCGGTGCGGCCGGCGCGGCCGCGCCGCTGGTCGACCGCGGCGCGCGAGGCGCGCACGGTCTCCAGCCGCGTCAGGCCGATATCGGGCTCGTAACGCGGCACCCGCGCCAGGCCGGAATCGACGACGATGCGGACGCCCTCGATGGTGAGCGAGGTCTCGGCGATCGAAGTCGCCAGCACGACTTTGCGTTGCCCCTTCGGTGCCGGCGCGATGGCGCGGTCCTGCACGGCGGCTTCCAGCGCGCCAAACAGCGGCACGATCTCGACGCTTGCGTCATGAACCCGCTCGCCGAGAAAATTCTGCGTACGGCGGATTTCGGCGGCGCCCGGCAGAAACGCCAGCACCGAGCCGGAATCGGCACGCAGCGCGGTCGCGATCGCATCGGCCATCTGCCGCTCGATCGGCGCATCGGCCTTGCGGCCGAGATAACGCGTCTCCACCGGAAAAGCGCGGCCTTCGCTGGCAACCACTGGTGCATCGCCGAGCAGTTTGCCGACCCTTGCGCCGTCGAGTGTCGCCGACATCACGAGGATGCGCAGGTCCTCGCGCAGGCCGGTCTGCGCATCGCGGGCGAGCGCGAGCCCCAGATCGGCGTCGAGCGAACGCTCGTGAAATTCATCGAACAGTACGGCGGCAACGCCGTTCAACTCGGGATCATCGAGAATCTGGCGTGAAAAGATGCCCTCGGTGACCACCTCGATCCGGGTCGCGCGCGAGATCTTGGAGCCGAAGCGGACGCGATAGCCGACGGTCTCCCCTGCCCGCTCGCCGAGCGTCCGCGCCATTCGTTCGGCGCTGGCCCGCGCCGCGATCCGCCGCGGCTCCAGCACGATGATCTTCTTGTGCTTCAGCCACGGAGCATCGAGCAGCGCCAGCGGCACGCGCGTGGTCTTGCCGGCCCCTGGAGGCGCCACCAGCACCGCCGCGTTGTTGGCCGCGAGCGTGCGCCCGAGCTCGTCGAGCACCGCGTCAATCGGGAGAGGCGTGTCGAAGGTAAGAGGCAAAATCTCTCATCCGTCATCACCCGCGAAAGCGGGTGATCCAGTAAACGCAGACGCTACTGACGAAGACCGTGCGTACTGGATACCCCGCCTGCGCGGGGTATGACAACTGTGGTTGCGGCTACACCTTCGGCTCAGCCGGTCGTCCGACACTCTCGTACGTGAAGCCCTGCGCGGCCATGTCCTCGGGGCGATAGATGTTGCGCAGGTCGACCACGACGGGCTGCGCCATTTCATTCTTCAGGCGCTCCAGATCAAGCGCCCGGAACTGGACCCACTCGGTGACGATCACCAGCGCATCGGCGCCGCGTGCGCATTCGTAAGGGTCGGTGCAATATTCGATCTCGGGCAGTTCCTTCTTCGCCTGCTCCATGCCGACCGGATCGTGCGCGCGCACTTTCGCGCCCATGTCGAGCAGCCCGGTGACGAGCGGAATCGACGGCGCCTCGCGCATGTCGTCGGTGTCGGGTTTGAAGGTGAGACCGAGCACCGCGACCGTCTTGCCGCGCAGGTTGCCGGCGGCATTCGACACCTTGCGTGCCATCGCGCGCTTTCTGATGTCGTTGACACCGAGCACGGCCTCGACGATGCGCAGTTGCACGTCATGGTCCTGCGCGATCTTGACCAGCGCGCGGGTATCCTTCGGAAAGCAGGAGCCGCCGAAGCCCGGACCCGCATGCAGGAATTTTGAGCCGATGCGGTTGTCGAGCCCGATGCCGCGCGCGACTTGCTGCACGTCGGCGCCTACTTTTTCCGAGAGATCGGCAATCTCGTTGATGAAGGTGATCTTGGTGGCGAGGAACGCGTTGGCCGCGTACTTGATCAGTTCAGCGGTGCGCCGCGTGGTGAACATCAACGGCGCCTGGTTCAGCGACAGCGGCCGGTAGACGTCGCCGAGCACCTTGCGCCCGCGTTCGTCGTCAGTCCCGACCACGATACGGTCGGGGAATTTGAAGTCGCGGATCGCGGCGCCCTCGCGCAAAAATTCCGGATTGGAGGCGACCACGACGTCGGCAGACGGATTGGCTTCGCGGATCAATCGTTCGACCTCATCGCCAGTGCCGACCGGCACGGTCGATTTGGTCACTACCACCGTGAAGCCCGACAGCGCCGCCGCGATTTCGCGCGCGGCGCTGTAGACGTAAGTGAGGTCGGCATGGCCGTCGCCACGCCGCGAGGGCGTTCCGACCGCAATGAAGACGGCGTCGGCTTCCGCCACCGGCGCGGTCAGGTCCGTGGTGAAATCCAGCCGCTTGGCCTTGACGTTGGAGGCCACCAGCGCGTCGAGCCCGGGCTCGAAAATCGGGATCTCGCCTCCGCGCAGGGCTTCGATCTTGCCGGCGTCCTTGTCCACGCAGGTGACCTGGTGGCCGAAATCGGCAAAGCAGACGCCGGATACCAGACCCACATAGCCCGTGCCAATCATGGCGATTCGCATGAAAACAATCCGTATTTGATGGTTAACGCCAATCCTGATTTTGCGGGCGTCTTAGAGCATTTTTCATCAAAGGGGAAACCGGAAAAAGCGCCCGATCCCGGCATGTGATTTGTATGGATAAAGAAGAAAGCAACGGATCGGGCCGAAGATGCGGCCGCCTCGCGCCGAAAAGGGACACCGATGACTTCAAACGGTACATCCGCCGTCACGGAACGCTCCACCCGCATCGACTGGGTGGATTACGCCAAGGGTATCTGCATCGTCATGGTGGTGATGATGCATTCGGTGCTGGGGGTCGAAGCGGCGGCCGGCGAGAGCGGCTTCATGCATGCGTTCGTGATGTTCGCAAAGCCGTTCCGGATGCCGGATTTCTTCCTGATTTCGGGCCTGTTTCTTGCCGTTGTCATCGACCGTGACTGGCGCACCTATCTCGACCGCAAGGTGCTGCACTTCGCTTACTTCTATGTGCTGTGGGTGACGATCCAGTTCGGCTTCAAGGCTCCTGGCTTCGCCGCTGAATCGGGTTGGCGGCATGTCGGATTCATGTATCTGGAATCCTTCATCGAGCCGTTCGGCACGCTGTGGTTCATTTATTTGTTGCCGGTGTTCTTCGTTGTCACAAAACTGTTGCGTGGCGTCCCGCCGCTTGCGGTCTGGCTCGCGGCTGCGGCGCTCGAGATGGCGCATATCACGACCGGCTGGACCGTGATCGACGAATTCTGCGGGCGTTTCGTCTATTTCTATTCCGGCTACCTGTTTGCCAATTACGTGTTCGCTTTGTCGGACCGCGCGCGGGTACGCCCGGCCCTCGCACTCGTGGGCGTCGCGTTGTGGACGCTCGTCAACGGCGCGCTGGTCGTATCCGGCTTTGACGAATGGCCGCTCGTTTCGCTGGCACTTGGCTTTGCGGGCGCCGGCGCCATCATCGTCATGGGCACGCTGCTGGCGCGCATGCAGTGGCTGAATTTCCTGCGCTATTGCGGCGAGCATTCCATCGTCATCTATCTCGCCTTCTTCCTGCCGATGGCGGTGACCCGAACGCTGCTTTTGAAGACCGGCCTGATCGCCGATATCGGAATGGTCTCGCTGATCGTGACGGTCGCGGGCGTCGCGGGGGCAGTGGTGATCTGGCGCCTGGCGCTGGCGCTACGGGCGAACTTCCTGTTCGAACGCCCGGCCGCGTTCTGGATCGCACCGAAAAAGGCCGCGCCGGCGCTGCAGCCGGCGGAGTAGGCTTCGTATCCAAATATTCCGGTGTCATCGCCCGGCTCGACCGGGCGACCCAGTACTCCGGACCTCCTCGGTTGAACACGACCGCCTCGGCGTACTGGATCACCCGCTTGCGCGGGTGATGACGGCTGTGCGGGTGACGACGGGTGTGTATTGGGTTCAAAATCCCTCTCCCAAGGCTGTCAATCCGCGCAAAAATCCCTAAATTTCGGCCATGCCGAAAACAGCCCCCAAAGCCGCCGCCAAACCCGTTCCCGCCAAGGCCCCTGCCAAGAAGGCCCCCGCCAAAAGTCCAGGCAAGGGCGATCACGTCTTCCTGGTCGACGGTTCCGGCTACATTTTCCGTGCCTACCACGCGCTGCCGCCCTTGAACCGCAAATCCGACGGACTGCAGGTCAATGCCGTGCTCGGCTTCTGCAACATGCTGTGGAAGCTGCTCCGCGAGATGCCCGAGGATAACCGGCCGACACATCTGGCGGTCGTGTTCGACAAGTCGGAAATCACGTTCCGCAACAAGCTCTATCCCGATTACAAGGCGCATCGGCCGCCGGCGCCGGACGACCTGATCCCGCAATTTGCCCTGATCCGCGAAGCCGTGCGCGCCTTCGACCTGCCCTGCCTGGAGCAGGTCGGATTCGAGGCCGACGATCTGATCGCGACCTATGTCCGCATCGCCTGCGAGCGCGGCGCTACTGCCACCATCGTGTCCTCGGACAAGGACTTGATGCAGCTCGTGACCGACTGCGTCACCATGTACGACACCATGAAGGACCGGCGCCTCGGGGTCGCCGAGGTGATCGAGAAATTCGGCGTTCCACCGGAAAAAGTCGTCGAGGTACAGGCCTTGGCCGGCGATTCCACCGACAACGTGCCGGGCGTGCCCGGCATCGGCGTCAAGACCGCGGCGCAACTGATCGTCGAATATGGCGACCTGGAAACGCTGCTGCAGCGCGCCGGCGAGATCAAGCAGCCGAAGCGGCGCGAGGCGCTGCTCGAGAACGCCGAGAAGGCGCGGATCTCGCGGCAACTGGTGCTGCTCGACGACAAGGTCGATCTCGAAGTGCCGCTCGATGACCTTGCCGTACATGAGCCGGATGCGCGCAAGCTGATCGCCTTCCTCAAGGCGATGGAATTCTCCACCCTTACCCGCCGTGTCGCTGAATATTCGCAGATCGATCCCGCCGATATCGAGCCGGATGCAGGCAACAAGAGCGGCGCCAGTGTCTTCGCGGTGCCGCCATCGGGCAAGAAGCCGGAGGGCTATGTCGAAGGCGCGACGCTGTTCGACAGTCCTCCCGCCGGCAAAGCCGGCGCCGCACCGGGCAAGACCGGCGGCGACAAGCAGGACAAGGCGGCGAGCCACAAGGGTACGCCGATATCGCTGGCCGCGGTCCGCGCGGAGGCCGCGCGAAAACTGCCGGTCGATCGGACCAAGTACCAGACCATCCGCACGTTCGATGCGCTCAATGCCTGGGTTGCGCGGGCCTATGACGCCGGCATGTTTGCGATCGTCGCCAAGGCGAGCTCGGACGATCCAATGCAGGCCGACATCTGCGGTATCGCGCTGGCGCTGGCGCCAAACGACGCCTGCTATATTCCACTCACGCACAAGCAATCCGGCGGCGGCGCAGGCCTGTTCGACGCTGGCCTCGCGCCGGACCAGATTACGGCCGCCGAGGCGCTGGCGGCGCTGCAGCCGCTGTTGGAATCGCCTGGCATTCTCAAGATCGGCTTCGACATCAAGTTCAGCGCCGTGATGCTGGCGCAGCACGGCGTCACCCTGTGTAACGTCGACGACGCGCAGTTGATGTCGTACGCGCTCGACGCCGGACGCAATTCACATGCGCTGGGGTCGCTCGCCGAACGTTGGTTTGGCCATGCCGTCACGAGCGAAAGCGAGCTGATCGGCAACGGCAAGAACAAGCTGACCTTCGACCAGGTCGCGATCGACAAGGCGGCCGTCTATTCGGCCGAAAGCGCCGACGTGATCCTGCGGCTGCATCGCGTGCTCAGACCACGGCTCGCCGCGGAGCACATGATGACGGTCTACGAGACCCTGGAGCGGCCGCTGGCCACCGTGCTGGCGCGGATGGAGCGGCGCGGCATTTCGATCGACCGCCAGGTGCTGTCGCGGCTGTCGGGCGATTTCGCCCAGACCGCGGCGCGCGTCGAGGCCGAGTTGCAGGAGATCGCCGGCGAACCGATCAATGTCGGCAGTCCCAAGCAGATCGGCGACATCATCTTCGGCAAGATGGGCATTCCCGGCGGCACCAAGACCAAGACCGGGGCGTGGTCGACCTCGGCGCAGATCCTCGACGAACTCGCCGAACAGGGTCATGAATTCCCGAAGAAGATTCTGGAATGGCGCCAGGTCTCGAAACTGAAATCGACCTATACCGACGCGCTGCCGAATTACGTGCATCCGCAGACCCACCGCGTGCACACGACCTACGCGCTGGCCGCGACTACCACGGGGCGGCTGTCATCCAACGAGCCAAACCTGCAGAACATTCCGGTTCGCACCGAGGACGGCCGCAAGATCCGCCGCGCCTTTATCGCTACGCCCGGGCACAAGCTGGTTTCGGCGGACTATTCGCAGATCGAATTGCGGCTCTTGGCCGAGATTGCCGACATCCCCGTTTTGAAGCAGGCGTTCCGCGACGGGCTCGACATTCACGCCATGACGGCGTCCGAAATGTTCGGCGTGCCGATCAAGGACATGCCGGGCGAAGTGCGGCGGCGCGCGAAGGCGATCAATTTCGGCATCATCTACGGCATCTCGGCATTCGGACTTGCCAACCAGCTCGGCATCGCCCGCGAGGAAGCCTCGGCCTACATCAAGAAGTACTTCGAGCGCTTCCCGGGCATCCGCGCTTACATGGACGAGACACGGGATTTCTGCCGCACCAATGGTTATGTGCTGACCCTGTTCGGGCGCAAATGCCATTACCCCGACATCAAGGCCTCCAACGCCTCGATCCGCTCCTTCAACGAGCGCGCCGCAATCAACGCGCGCCTGCAAGGCACCGCCGCCGACATCATCCGCCGCGCCATGATCCGGATGGAAGATGTGCTGGCGGAGAAGAAGCTGTCGGCGCAGATGCTGTTGCAGGTGCATGACGAACTGATCTTCGAGGTGCCCGACGACGAAGTGGCGGCGACGCTGCCGGTGGTCCAGCACGTCATGCAAGACGCGCCGTTCCCGGCGGTGGCGCTCTCGGTGCCGCTGCAGGTCGATGCGCGGGCGGCTAATAATTGGGACGAGGCGCATTGAGGCAACAACGCTGTCATCGCCCGGCTTGACCGGGCGATCCAGCATTCCAGAGCACGACGCTGCGGAGCACCGTTCGCGCCGCTGTGTTGGCTATCGCATTCATCGGAAGAGCCGCGGCGTACTGGATCGCCCGGTCCCAGTGCGCAATTGCGCACAAGGCCGGGCGATGACAGGCGTGTAGGCTTCCGTCACCGCCGGAAATGCCCTCCCAGAAATGTCCTCGGAGCAATATACGAAATGACATCGCCGCGGCTCGCACGTTAGAAACGTGCGCATTCCTCGCCACGGATCCCCCATGCCTCACATCACAACTCTGCTCGGCTTCGCCCTGGTCTCGCTCGGCATGGTGCTGACGCCGGGGCCGAACATGATCTACCTGATCTCGCGCTCGATCACGCAAGGCCCAGTGGCCGGGATCGTCTCACTCGGCGGCGTCGCGCTCGGGTTCGTATTCTACATGCTGTGCGCGGCGTTCGGCATCACGGCGCTGTTGTTCGCGGTGCCCTATGCTTACGACGCGCTGCGGTTTGCGGGCGCGGCCTATTTGCTGTGGCTGGCGTGGCAGGCGCTGAAACCGAACGGGCTCTCGCCGTTCCAGGTGAAAAAGCTGCAAGTCGACGGCCCGCGCAAATTGTTTGCGATGGGCTTCGTCACCAATCTGCTCAATCCGAAAATCGCGATGCTGTATCTGGCGCTGCTGCCGCAGTTCATCGATCCCGCGGTCGGCAGCGTGCTGACGCAGTCGCTGGCGCTCGGCGCGATCCAGATCGTGATCAGCGTCAGCGTCAACGCGATGATCGCGCTCGCCGCCGGATCGATCGCAATGTTCCTCGGCTCGCGGCCGACGTGGCTATTGCTACAGCGCTGGCTGATGGGCACCGTGCTGGCCGGGCTTGCGGTGAAGATGGCGTTCGAGGCGAAAAGGGCGTAACACTCCGCCATCTCCAACCCACCGTTGTCATCGCCCGGCTTGACCGGGCGACCCAGTATTCCAGAGCACGTGGTGTGAAGCGCAACTCGTGCTGCATTGACCACTTCACTCAGTCGGAAAAGCCGCGGCGTACTGGATCGCCCGGTCAAGCCGGGCGACGACAACGGTGGGTCGGGACAGCGAGTATCAATCCAGCTTGGCTTCCATGCCGCGCTTGGTCGCGGGGCGGGCCATCATCGCGTTGTACCAGCGCTCGACGTTCGGGAAATCCTTCAGCTCCACCTTGTGGCGCGGATGGCGCCAGGCCCAGCCCAGGATGGCGAAGTCGGCGACCGACAGGGCATCGGCGACGAACTCCCTGCCCTCCAGCCGACGGTCGAGGACGCCGTAGAGCCGGCGGGTTTCGGCCATAAAGCGCTTTAGGCCGTAGGCGCGGTCGGTTTCGTTCTCCAGCGCGATGAAATGGTGCACCTGGCCCGGCATCGGCCCAAATCCGCCCATCTGCCACATCAGCCATTCATAGACCGGGATACGCTCGGCCAGCGGCTTGGGCAGGAACTTGCCGGTCTTCTCGCCGAGGTAAAGCAGGATCGCACCCGACTCGAAGATGCCGACCGGCTTGCCGCCGGGGCCGTCGGGATCGACGATCGCCGGGATCTTGTTGTTCGGGCTGAGCTTGAGAAAGGCGGGCGCCATCTGCTCGCCCTTGGTGATGTTCACCGGGATCACCTTGTAGGGCAGCCCCATTTCCTCCAGCGCAACCGAGATCTTGCGGCCATTCGGCGTGTTCCAGGTGTGCAGTTCGATCGTCATTTACGGTTTCCCCAAAGGCGAAGCTTTGACCTCCCGTAGCGCGGAACCAAAGCGGCTTACAACCGGCCATTTTCGAATGTCGTCCCTGCGTTCGCCGCGGCCGCGGCAGGACATTGTGCCCTGTTGACGGCGCTGGATCGGCGCTGGAATCTGCCCTGCAGCGCCGATAGATTGCGCCCCGCCTGAAACCTTCGGGGAAACCGCCTTGTCCAAATCAGCCTCCCGCGCCCGCCTCGCCGAGATCATCCGCAAGCGCTCGTTCGGCCGCGGCGAGATCACGCTGGCCTCGGGCCGCAAGAGCGACTTCTACTTCAACCTCAAGCCGACCATGCTCGACCCCGAAGGTGCGGCGCTGCTGGCGGAACTGACCTATGAGGCGCTGAAGGACGACAATCTCGATTTCGTCGGCGGGCTGGAGATGGGCGCTGTCCCACTGGCGGGCGCGATTGCGCAGCTCTCCTGGATCAAGGGCCACCCGATAGCCGCCTTCTTCGTGCGCAAGAAGCCGAAGGAACATGGCGCCCGCCTCGCGGTCGAGGGGCTGGCCAAGGGCGAGACCCTGCAGGGCAAGCGCATCGTGATCGTCGAGGACGTCACCACCACAGGCGGCTCGGCGTTGAAGGCGGTCGAGGCCGTGCGCGAAGCCGGCGGTGAGATCGTGCTGGTGCTCACGATGGTAGACCGCGAGGAAGGCGCGACCGAAGCCTTTGCCGAGGCAGGGCTTGAGTTTCGTTCGCTGTACAAGGCGGGTGAATTTTTGAAAGGGTGAATAGGTCTTCCCCCCGCCCCGCTCATCACTCATTTACCATCCGCCGTTAAGGTTACCCGAACTGAAGCCGTCGCGCTTCAGCGCGTTTGTTGCGTTGGGTGGAGTTGGCGTTGCGTACAGAGTTGGCTTTTTCGCGGGTGCGGCGCCGCGCGACGTTTGTTGCCGCAGCGATCCTTTCGGGCGCTCTCCTGCTCGCGCCCGACAGCGTTTCCGCCGAAGGCCTGTTCGATTTCCTGTTCGGCGGCGCGCAGAAGCAGCAGACGCGGCAAGCGTCACCGCAAGCCAATTTCTTCGCCGATCCGTTCGGCCTCAATCAGCAGCCAGCAGCGCTCGCCCCGGCCCCGCGCGTGGCTGGCTCCGGGCCAGCGTTTTGCGTGCGAAGCTGCGACGGCAAATATTTTCCGCTGACCACGCGCGGCACCGCCTCGCCGGTGCAGACCTGCCAGGCGTTCTGTCCGGCCAGCGTCACCAAGGTGTTCTACGGCAGCAACATCGATCATGCGACCGCCAGCAACGGCGAGCGTTATGCCGACAGCGAGAACGCCTACGCCTATCGCAAGGCGCTGAACGCCGACTGCACCTGCAACGGCAGAAGCCCGTCCGGGCTTGCGCCGGTCGATCTCGCGCTCGACACCTCGCTGCGCTCCGGCGACGTCGTCGCCACCACCGATGGCCTGGTAGCCTATACCGGCGTGCGTCTTGGCGCCGACCACACGGCGGAGTTCACGCCGGTCGCATCCTATCCCGGCCTCACGGCCGACGTCCGCGCCCGGCTCGGCGAAATGAAGGTCGCGCCGGTCAGCGCCGAGATGGTCGCCGGCAGCGCGCCGCTGCCCGAGACGAAGCGCGACGACGATCTGCCGACCGCTTCGATACCGAAGATCACCGCGCCGAAGGCTGCGAAACGGGCGGAAGCGCAATAAGGCAGTACACCGCAAGGCCCAAACACAAAATTGCGAAAACAACCCCATGCAAAGTAGCGTGGGCCCGGGCTCGCAGCATTCACGTAGCTGACGCCAGCACTACCGCCCGACGATGACCCCGATCACGTTCGGGGCCGACAAATATTGTTCCTCGATCGCCGCGCGCGCGGCAGCGCGGTTTTCCGCCGTGAGCAGGCCGCGTTTCTCGGCCAGGATCATCCAGCAATAGCCCCACCAGTCCGTCAGCATGCCCTGGTCGTCGATGAGATCGTAGCCTTGCTCAGCGGCAAAAATCCGCGCCTGCGCCTCATCCAGCGAATCGAGAAAGGCGTGATCGTCGATCGAGAACAGCTCGTCGCTGAAATCGTCCGTGGTGTAGCCCCACACCGACATGCAGACCGCATTGAACTCGCGGTCGATCGCGTCGTCGTCGACGAGCTGGCGGCGCGAGGCCTGATGCAGGCGCGACAACGAACGCGCGAAATCGGCGATGCGGGTGAGAGCGAACTGATCGAAAGCGATGGTGGACATGTAGTCCTCGCAAACTCGGATGGGGCTATATGTTGTGTCGGCGGCGCGCCGAATCACAATGATATATCAAAGACTTGCTAAGGTGTTCTTAATTTGTTCTGGCTGCGCGCCAAAATTTCGCCTCTCCGGTTGCCGCGGGAATCGAGAATCATGGACGAGACGCAAGCCGGCCAGGTCCGGACGCTATTGCCGGAAGCGGCCGACGCGATCGATCGGGCGAATGCGATCGAATCCACTCTCAGCGGTGAACCGCCTGCAACTCAATCCTTCACATCGCCGACAACAGCTTGTCGCCGCAATAATTGGCGTGGAATTTTCCGCCGCACTGCCGCTTGATCGCGGCACAGCGCGCTGCAGGCGAAGCGCCGGCTGCAACGCTAAACGAGCAGCTCAGCCCGTCGGCACTTCTGCCGGTCTTGCCCGCGGCAAAGGCGGCGCTAGTGGCGCTGATGCAGACCATCAATAACGCCGCGGCAGCGATTTCGATCGTCAACCTCATGACAGGCCTCCCCGTTTTGCTGGCACGCGATTCCTTGGATCCCAATCGGCATCTACCCGCCAAGCCCAGCGATCCCTGTACTTTGGTATTGGATTATAACACCAAAGCTGGCGCACCGGTGCCGCGAAATCGGCCCGGTCTTTGCATAAATTCATACCAGCGCAGTGCACAACACACTCCGGCGTTCTCCGGCGTTTCGATTGCCGGACAAGGCGCGTATGTTGTGAGTCTCAACGCAGGGATCGACGTTTTGCAGGAACAAATTGCAGGGAACTATCCGGCACTCGGCCAGCCGATCGATGAGCTCGCGTTGGCCGAAATCAAGGGCGCGATCCTCGCCAAGTTGCGCCTTGCGATCGGCAAGGACGCCGGCATGGCGACGCGTCGCGACTGGTACAAGGCCGCGGCGCTGGCGCTGCGCGACCGCATCGTGCACCGCTGGCTCACGGCCGAGAAAGAGAGCTACGATGCCGGCAGCAAGCGGGTCTATTACCTCTCGCTCGAGTTCCTGATCGGCCGTCTGTTCACCGACGCGCTGAATAATATGGGCCTGTTGCCGGTGTTCGAGGCGGCGCTCGGCGATCTCGGCGTCGGCCTGGATGATTTGCGCAAATGCGAGCCGGATGCCGCGCTCGGCAATGGCGGTCTCGGGCGGCTGGCGGCGTGCTTCATGGAAAGCATGGCGACGCTGGCCGTTCCCGCCATCGGCTACGGCATCCGCTACGATTTCGGCCTGTTTCGCCAGATCATTTCGCAGGGTTGGCAGCAGGAATATCCGGACGAATGGCTGAGCTTCGGCAACCCCTGGGAATTCCTGCGGGCGGAGGTGGTCTATCACATTCATTTCGGCGGCTTTGTCGATCACGTCGACGATCGCGGGCGTGACCGCGCGACGTGGCGGCCGGCGGAAACCGTGCAGGCCGTCGCCTATGACACGCCGATCGTGGGCTGGCGTGGTCAGCACGTCAACGCGCTGCGGCTTTGGTCGGCGCGCTCGCCCGATCCCTTGCGACTCGACGTTTTCAACACCGGCGACTACCTCGGCGCCGTCGCCGAGGAAGCGCGCGCGGAATCGATCTGCAAATTCCTCTACCCGAACGACGAGAGCCCCGCGGGCCGCGAACTGCGGCTGCGGCAAGAATATTTCTTCGTCTCGGCCTCGCTTCAGGACCTGGTCAAGCGGCACCTCGCCTCGGACGGGCAGTTGCGCAGCTTGGCGTCGAAGGTCGCGGTGCAGCTCAACGACACCCATCCGAGCCTCGCCGTCACCGAGCTGATGCGCATCCTGGTCGATCTGCACAATTTCCGCTGGGACGAGGCGTGGAAGATCACGGTGGCGACATTTTCCTACACCAATCACACGCTGCTGCCGGAAGCGCTGGAGACCTGGCCGGTCGAACTGTTCGAGCGGCTGCTGCCGCGGCATCTCGAAATCATCTACCGCATCAATGCCGCGCATCTGGCGCTGGCCGATCAGCGCTGCCCCGGCGACATCGAATATCGCGCGTCGGTGTCGCTGATCGACGAGAAATCCGGACGTCGCGTGCGGATGGGGCAGCTCGCCTTCGTCGGTTCGCACCGCATCAACGGCGTCTCGGCGATGCATTCCGACCTGATGAAAGAGACCGTGTTCCACGATCTCAATCATCTCTATCCCGGCCGCATCACCAACAAGACCAACGGCATCACCTTCCGCCGCTGGCTGATGCTGGCCAACCCGAAGCTGACCGGGCTTATGCGCGAGGTCTGCGGCGAGGCCGTGCTCGACGACTTCTCGCTGTTCGAGCGCCTCGAGGCCCACGCCAGCGACAACGCGTTCCAGCAGCGTTTTCGCGAGGTCAAGCATCACAACAAGCTGGCGCTGGCGCGGCTGGTCAACGAACGCCTTGGCGTCAAGATCGATCCGTCGGCATTGTTCGACATTCAGATCAAGCGCATCCACGAATACAAGCGGCAATTGCTCAATGTCGTCGAGGCCATTGCGCTGTACCAGGCGATCAAGGACGAGCCGCAGCGCGACTGGGTGCCGCGCGTAAAAATCTTCGCCGGCAAGGCGGCGGCGAGCTACCGCTATGCCAAGCTGATCATCAAGCTGATCAACGATGTCGCCGAAGTCGTCAACAACGACCCTGACGTCGCAGGAAGGCTGAAGGTCGTCTTTCTCGCCGACTACAATGTCAGCCTCGCCGAAGTGATCATTCCGGCCGCCGATCTATCCGAACAGATTTCGACCGCCGGCATGGAGGCCTCCGGTACCGGTAACATGAAGCTGGCGCTGAACGGCGCGCTGACGATCGGCACGCTCGACGGAGCCAATATCGAAATCCGAGACCATGTCGGCGCGGAGAATATCGCGATCTTCGGCATGGAGGCCGGCGACGTCATGATCCGGCGCAAGCAGGGCCTGGATGCGACCGATGTGATCAGCCGCTCGCCGCGGTTGGCGCGCGCCATCACCGCAATCGAGAGCGGCGCGTTCTCGCCCGACGATCGCGCCCGTTTCGCCTCGATCGGCCACGCGCTGCGCTATCTCGACCACTACATGGTCTCGGCCGATTTCGATTCCTACTACGCGGCGCAGCGCGGCATCGACGCGCGCTGGCAAGTGGTGCCGGCCTGGACCCGCGCCTCGATCCTCAACGTGGCGCGGATGCCGTGGTTCTCCTCCGACCGCACCATCCGCGAATATGCCGAGGAGATCTGGAACGTGCCGGTGCGCGCGGCTGCGCCGGTGCCGGAAGCAGGCGCCCAGCGCGGGGCGACGCGATAAGCCCCGGGGGCACGGAACCATTACCTCAGACGTCATTGAATTCGGCGGAATAGTCGCGATACTGCATCCACGTCATTGCGAGGAGCGTAAGCGACGAAGCAATCCATTTCTCCACTTGCGGCGCGATGGATTGCTTCGTGGAGCCTGTCATCGGGCGGGCGTTCGCCCGACCCGTTGGCTCGCAATGACGGTATCTGCGGCAACGACGTCGCACCCCTCACAACCGAAGAACATAAATGCTCACCAAAGCCCCACACCTCTTCGACGACGCCACGCGGGTCACCGCCGGCGATAGCTGCTGGCAGGGCAAGACCAGCCCGGACTATTGGGCCTTTGTCGGCCCGTTCGGCGGCTGCACGGCAGCGACCATCCTGCGCGCGCTGATGGAGCATCCGCAGCGTGCCGGCGATCCGTTGTCGGTCACGGTGAATTTCTGCGCACCGGTCACCGAAGGCGGCTTCGATCTCGACGTGCGCCTGGTCAAGGCCAACCGTTCGAGCCAGCATTGGTGCGTGGAGATGACGCAAGGCGGCGGCGATGTCGCGACGCTGGCGACCGCCGTGTTCGCCGAGCGCCGCCCGTCCTGGTCGCACCAGCAGGCAAAATTTCCGGGCGCCGCGCCGTTCGAGCAGTCACGTTCGTTTCCGAACACGCCGATGACCTGGACGCACCAGTATGATTTCCGCTTCGTCGAGGGTGAGCCGAATTTCTACGGCACGCCGGCTTCGCCGCCGCTCGATGCATTCTCCAAACAGTGGATCGGCGACCGCACGCCGCGGAAGGTCGACATGCTGTCACTGATATCGATGTCGGATGCCTTCTTCGGACGGATATTTCTGGCGCGGCGAGAACTGGTCCCGTTCGGCACGGTATCGCTGACGACGTATTTCCACACCGCGTCGGAAGAGCTGGCGGCCGAGGACATCACGCATGTGCTGGCGGTGGCCGACGCCAGAATTTTCCACAGGAGTTATGGCGACCAGCACGGCGAATTATGGTCGCCGTCGGGGCGCCTCCTCGCAACCACGACGCAAATCGCCTATTTCAAGGCGTGAGCAGAACATCGCCAGGGCCGGGTCTCTTGTAGATGGGGTAACGGGCCCCGGCCCGCCTTCCAGGCAAGCCGCGCTTGCTACGGCGCTGTTGGTGGCGCGCTTCGCGCGGCCTGCCTGGAAGGCGGGCGGTCGTCCCTCACATTGATGGTGTTACGGAGTCAGAGGGATGAGCCTCGCTCCAAGCATCAGGGAGAGACGACCATGGAGTATTATGC
>NZ_MAXC01000003.1:197500-242824 GCF_001693485.1 Bradyrhizobium sp. LMTR 3 | reverse complement strand
GCATAATACTCCATGGTCGTCTCTCCCTGATGCTTGGAGCGAGGCTCATCCCTCTGACTCCGTAACACCATCAATGTGAGGGACGACCGCCCGCCTTCCAGGCAGGCCGCGCGAAGCGCGCCACCAATGGCGCCGTAGCAAGCGCGGCTTGCCTGGAAGGCAGACCGGGGCCCGTTACCCCATCTACAGATTCGTCGGTTGCACTCGGCTGACCTCTCCACCGCTCAGTTTCGCCAAGCATTCATTAACCGGTGCCGGGGTACGGTGCCCTCAGGTTTGAGGAGTGCTGCGTATGGATATGATGGCGATGGTTTCGAGCATGCTCGCGATGCAGGCGGCGGGCACGCAGCAGCAGATCCAGACCTCGATCATCAAGCAGAATGCGGATGCCGAGAAAGCCGCGGTTCAGACGCTGCTCGGCACGCCCTCGACCGCCAATCTCGCCCCCGGCGTCGGCGGCAACCTCAATATTGCGGCCTAAGCCAGCCCCCGACTAACCGTTAAACCCTCATGGTGAGCAGGCGCTTTAGCGCCGTCGCGAACCATGTGGCCCCGCTGGTGCCATTCATCCTTCGAGACGCCGCTAACGCGGCTCCTCAGGATGAGGTCTGACAGGGGAGACCGGGGGCAATGCCGCCGCCACTGCGTGGCCCCTAAGACCCCGCCTTCTTCGGCTGCATCGCGCCCGTGATCAGCTTGATCGCGTCCTCGCTGGCCCATTCGGCGGGGCCGGCAAGGGTGGCGATCTCGCAGCCCTGGGCGTCCACCAGCACCGAGGTGGGCATGCCCAGCGCCTTGCCTATGTTTTTAAGATCCTGAAAAACCTTGGCTTTCTGGTCGGCGAAATAGCCGAGCCGGGTCAGATTGGCCTCCTTGAGGAAGTTCTTCGGCTTCTCGGGGTCGCGGGTGTCGATGTTGATGGCGACCACCTCGAAATCCTTGCCGCCGAGCTTGGCCTGCAGGTTCTCCAGCGCCGGCATTTCCTTGCGACAAGGCACGCACCAGGTGGCCCACAGGTTCACCAGCACGGTCTTGCCGCGCCACTCCGACAGCTTCCTCGGCTTGCCCTCGGCATCCTCGAAGGCGAGGTCGGGCAGCCGCAACGGCGTCGTCGCCATGGTCAGCGCGGCCACCTCGCCATGCGCCAATGGCGATATCTTGCGGGCCAGTTCGACGGCTCCCGCACAGGACGGGTCGCCGCCCGTCCCGCGCTTGAAGCTGCCGAGCCCGTAAAACGCGCCCAATCCGACCACGCCCGCAGCCGCCACCGCACCGATGGTGATCGGGATCCGGCGCCGCGTGGTGGGGCGGGGCGGGGACATTTCGGGCATATCGTTTGTCATCCTGTGTCAGATATGGCTATGCAGGGCTCAAGACTACGGTCGAGTTACGGCCGAAACCGGCGCGGCGTTTCGTATGGGCTCGACGATATAGATGGCAGGGCTTGAGAAGTCATGAGCAACAAGATGTGGGGCGGCCGGTTCAGCGAGCGCCCCGATGCGATCATGGAGGAAATCAACGTCTCGATCGACGTCGATCGTCACCTCTATTCCCAGGACATCGCCGCGTCCAAGGCCCACGCTGCAATGCTGGCCGCGCAAGGCATTATCACCGCGAGTGATGCGAAAAATATCGGCAAGGGTCTAGACACGATTTTGTCAGAAATCGGCAAGGGCTCGTTCGACTTCAAGCGTGCGCTCGAAGACATCCATATGAATGTCGAGAGCAGGCTTTCCGAACTGATCGGGCCGGCCGCCGGGCGGCTGCACACCGCGCGCTCGCGCAACGACCAGGTGGCGACCGATTTCCGGCTCTATGTCCGCGACACGATCGACGAGGCGGACGCGGCGCTGGCTGCCTTCCAGCTCGCGCTGGCCGAGCGGGCCGTGGAGCATGCCGCAACTGTGATGCCGGGCTTCACCCATCTGCAGACCGCCCAGCCCGTCACCTTCGGGCATCATCTGCTCGCCTATGTCGAGATGGCGGCGCGCGACCGCGGCCGTTTTGCCGACGCGCGCAAGCGGCTGAACGAATCGCCGCTCGGCGCCGCGGCGCTCGCCGGAACCTCGTTTCCGATCGATCGCGCTGCCACCGCCAAGGCGCTCGGCTTCGACCGCCCGATGGCCAATTCGCTGGACGCGGTATCGGACCGCGACTTTGTGCTCGAAACCCTGTCGGCGGCGTCGATCGCGGCCGTGCACATGTCGCGCTTTGCCGAGGAAATCGTGATCTGGACTTCGCCGCTGGTGGGGCTGGTGCGGCTCTCCGACAAGTTCACCACCGGCTCCTCGATCATGCCGCAGAAGCGCAATCCGGACGCGGCCGAACTGGTGCGCGCCAAGACCGGCCGGGTGATCGGCGCGCTCAACGGGCTTTTGATCGTGATGAAGGGGCTGCCGCTCGCCTATCAAAAGGACATGCAGGAGGACAAGCAGGGTGCGATGGAGGCGTTTTCCGCGCTCTCGCTCGCGATTCGCGCCATGACCGGCATGGTCCTCGATCTCGTCCCCGACGAGGCGCGGATGAAGGCCGCGGCCGGCGAGGGCTACGCCACCGCTACCGATCTCGCCGACTGGCTGGTGCGGACGCTGAAGATGCCGTTCCGCGACGCCCATCATGTTACCGGGCGAATCGTGGCGCTCGCGTCGAAGCAGGGCATGGCGCTGCACGAATTGCCGCTCAAGGCGATGCAGGAGGTCGAGCCTGACATCACCGCGGACGCCCTGCGCGTGCTGTCGGTGGAGGCCTCGGTGAAAAGCCGGACCAGCTATGGCGGCACCGCGCCGAAGAACGTGCTTTCGCAGGCCAAAGCCTGGCTGAAGCGGCTGGAAAAAGAGCAAAAATCGGGCTGAGCGAAATTTTCGCTGCAATTTCTTGGGTTTTTCCTTGAGTTTCCTTGGGTTTTTCTTGGGTTTCCGTGGCCGATCGGCACTCGCCAGACTGCGGCAACCTTTGTATGGTGCGGCGCGCATTGGGGATTTCGTCGTGATCAATAACTACCGCCCGTCATCGTCGGGATGGGCCATTATCGTGCTGAGCGTGACCGCGCTCGCGCTCGGCGGCTGCGGACGCAAGGGCGGGCTCGATTTGCCGCCAAGCGCGCCGCCGCAGGCGCAGGCCACGTCGGATACCGAGGCCGAGCGCGCGGCACAGCCCGGCGTCTTCAATTCGACCAACGGATCCGAGGCGGGCCCCAGCGCCCCCAAGGGCGGCAAGAAGAAATTCGTTCTCGATCCGCTGCTGGACTGAGACTGAGCACGCCATGAATCACTTCGACTATCGCAACGGCGTGCTGCACGCCGAGGCCGTGAATCTGTCCGAGCTCGCGGATGCCGTCGGCACGCCGTTCTATTGCTATTCGACGGCGACGCTGGAGCGTCACTACCGCGTTTTCACCGAGGCCTTTGCCGGCGAGAAGACGCTGGTCTGCTACGCCATGAAGGCCAATTCCAACCAGGCGGTGCTGCGCACCCTGGCGAAACTTGGTGCCGGCGCCGACGTCGTCTCCGGCGGCGAGTTGAAGCGGGCGCTGGCGGCGGGGATTCCGCCCGGCAAGATTCTGTTTTCCGGCGTCGGCAAGACCGAGACGGAGCTGCGCGCGGCGCTCGCGGCCGACATCCTCTGCATCAACGTCGAGTCCGAACCCGAACTGGAACTGCTGTCCAGGCTCGCGGTCGAGACCGGCAAGACCGCGCGGATTTCGTTGCGGGTCAATCCGGACGTCGACGCCGGCACGCATGCCAAGATCGCCACCGGCAAGTCCGAGAACAAGTTCGGCATTCCCATTGCACGCGCACGCGAGGTCTATGCCCGTGCGGCCAGCTTACCGGGGATCGAGGTGACCGGCACCGATATGCACATCGGCAGCCAGATCACTGACCTCTCCAAGATGGAGACCGCGTTCCGGATTCTTTCCGATTTCGTGCAGACGCTGCGCGCCGACGGCCACAAGATCGAGCATATCGATTTCGGCGGCGGGCTCGGCATACCCTATCACGCCGACCGCGAGGCGCCGCCATTGCCGTCGGCCTATGCCGCGATGGTCAAGCGGGTGACGCACAATCTCGGCTGCACGCTGATGTTCGAGCCCGGGCGGATGATCGTCGGCAATGCCGGCATCCTCGTCTCCCGCGTCATCTATGTGAAGCCGGGCGAAGCCAAGAACTTCGTCATCATCGACGCCGCGATGAACGATCTGATCCGCCCGACGCTTTACGAAGCCCACCACGACATCCTCCCGGTTCGCGAGCCGGCCAAGGATGTGCGGACGATCACGGCCGACGTGGTCGGACCCGTCTGCGAGACCGGCGACTATCTCGCGCTCGATCGCAATTTGCCCGAGCCCAAGCCCGGCGATCTCCTGGCGATCATGACCGCCGGCGCCTATGGCGCGGTGCAGTCCGGCTTCTACAATACGCGGCCTTTGGTGCCGGAAGTCCTGGTCAAGGACGACCGGTACGCCGTGGTCCGCCCCCGCATCGAGGTCGAGGAATTGATCGCGATGGACAAGCCTGCGCCGTGGTTGTGATTTCGTAGGATGGGTGGAGCGAAGCGATACCCATCACGTTTCCGCACCGGGATTGATGGGTATCGCTTTCGCTCCACCCATCCTACGCACTACCTCCCTTCGCGCCGCCGACCACCACCCCCGCTGCCTTTTCGATCGGCTTGATCGCCGCGGTGAAATCCGACTCCGCGCCCTCGTCGCGGATGATGACTTCCCACAAGCGCCCGACCGCTTCGGCGACTTCCATCGACAGCCCCAGAGATTTCATCTCTTCCAGCGCGAGCCGCACGTCCTTCACCATCAGTCCGGTGGCAAAGCCGAAATCGAAACTGCGCGGCAGCACCGAGCGCGGAAACTTGTCACGGCTCGCCGTGTTGAGCCCGGAACCTGCATTGATGACGTCGATCATCACGGCCGGATCGAGCCCCGCCTTGACGCCCATCACAACCGCCTCCGACGTCGCCACCATCGCGGTCGCCGACAGGAAGTTGTTCGCCAGCTTCATCGTTTGCGCCGAGCCGGGCTTTTCGCCGATGAAAAACACTTTTCCGATCACGTCGAGCGCGGGTTTTGTCAGCTCGTAATCGGCGCGCGGGCCGGAGACCATCACGGCCAGCGTTCCCTTCTCGGCGCCGCCGACGCCGCCGCTGACGGGGCTGTCGATCTGCACGATGTTGTTCTTCGCTAGAAGACCGTGAATCTTGGCCGCCATTTGCGAGCCGACGGTAGAGAGATCGACGAAGCGTTTGACGCGGCTCCCCTCGATCACGCCGCCCGCGCCGGTCGCAACCTCGAGCGAAGCCTGCAGCGACGGCAGGCTCGCCAGCACCGTCTCGCAGCGATCGGCGATATCCTTTGGCGACGATCCGGCCTGCGCGCCGAGCGCGACGAGCTTGTCGATGGCTTCCCGCCGCGTATCGAACACGGTGAGTTGATGCCTGGCCTCGATCAGGCGGCGCGCCATCGGGAAACCCATTTTCCCGAGGCCGATGAATCCGATTTCCATGGTGATGTTTCCTGAATTGTCGGGAGGCGGTCCTCATCCTGAGGAGCCGCGTGAGCGGCGTCTCGAAGGATGAATGGCACTAGCGGGGCCACATGGTTCGAGACGGCGCTTGCGCGCCTCCTCACCATGAGGGGCGAGAGCCTCAACCCTTGTCCAACTCCGCGAACACCTCGCGCGCGATGCGAAAGCTGTCGACGCCGGCGGGGATGCCGGCATAGATCGAAACCTGCATGAAGATCTCGCGGATCTCGTCGCGACTGACGCCGTTGGTCAGCGCGCCCTTGATGTGTGCTTTCAGTTCATGTGGGCGGTTCAGGATCGAGATCATGGCCAGATTGAGCATGCTGCGGGTCTTGCGCGGCAGTTCCTCGCGGCCCCACACCGCGCCCCAGCAATATTCGGTGACGAGTTCCTGGAACGGCTTGTTAAAACTGTCGGCGCTCTTCAGCGCGTTGTCGACATAGGCCTCGCCGAGCACCGCTTTGCGAATTTCCAGTCCCTTGTCGTGTGTCTTCTGGTCCATGTCGCTTCCTCGTAGTTTTACGGTTCGGCGCGGACGTTACGGGGAGGGACGCCCGCAGTCACGCCTTCGTGTTATGTTATGCGTATTTCCGGGTATGGGTTACCCCGGGAACGGGTGCCTCATTGCCGCCGTTGTGCTAGGCTGACTTACCGACAACCCGGAGAGATTGTTGAGCGGCGCTTCCCCCGACCCCACAAAGCCAGCGCGCGAGCCGGATGCCGTCGCGCGGCTTCAACTGACGCAGGCTCTGCAACGGGCCCAGTACGCGATTGCGTGGGAACGTACCTGGCCAGGGCTCGTCCGGTTTCTGAGCGTCATTGGGCTGTTCCTGGTGGTGTCCTGGGCCGGATTATGGCTGGCGCTGCCGTTCCTTGCACGCGCGATCTGCCTCGGCCTGTTCGCCCTCGCGGCGCTGGCCGCATTGTTCCCGCTCGCGCGATTTCGCTGGCCGAGCCGCGAAGAGGCGTTGAGCCGGCTCGACCGCGGCACCGGCATTCGCCATCGCCCGGCGACCGCGCTGACCGATACACTCTCGACCAGGGATCCGATCGCGCAGGCGCTGTGGCGGGAGCAGCGCGAGCGCACGCTGGCCTCGATCAAACGGATCCGCGCCGGGCTGCCTTCGCCGCGGCTGGCGATCCACGATCCCTGGGCGCTGCGCGCGCTGGTCATGGTGATGCTGGCGGCTGCCTATGTCGCCGCCGGCGACGAGCGCCGGCTACGAATTGCCGCGGCGTTCGACTGGAACGGCGTGCTGGCGCCGGCCAACGTCCGGGTCGATGCCTGGGTGACCCCGCCGCTCTATACCGGCAAGCCGCCGGTCATTCTGTCTGCCGCCAACAGGGATGCAGCTTCTCCCGAGAGCGGGGCACCATTGCCGGTGCCTGCAGGCAGCACGCTGCTGGTGCGCTCCAGCGGCGGCAATATCGACGTCGTGGTCGGCGGCGGCGTGACCGAGGTCGCGCCCAGCGAGCAGGCGCCGAAGGGCACCAACGAACGGCATTTCAAGATCACGGGTGACGGCACCGCGCATGTCCGCGCGCCCTCCGGCCAGCCGCTGTGGCGCTTCGCGGCGACGCCCGACCGTGCCCCGACCATCTCGCTGGCGAAGGATCCGGAGCGCCAGGCCCGCGGCTCGCTGCAGACGTCCTACAAGCTCGAGGATGATTACGGCGTCACCGAAGCGCGCGCGCAATTCGCCGTCCGTGTTCCCGATTCCGGCAAGGATGGGAATAAGGAAGGCAACAAGGAAGACAAGAGCAAGGAGGCCGACAAGGCCGAGCCACGGCCGCTGTTCGAGCCGCCGCAGTTTGCGCTGGTGCTGCCGAATGCGCGCACCCGCAACGGCGTCGGCCAGACCGTGAAGGATCTCAGCGAGGATCCCTATGCCGGCGCCGACGTGACGCTGACGCTCACGGCCAAGGACGAGGCCGGCAATGAGGGCAAGAGTGCGCCGTTCAACATGCGGCTGCCGGAACGGCTGTTCGCCAAGCCCCTCGCGCGCGCCCTGATCGAACAGCGCCGCATTCTGGCGCTCGATGCCAATCAGAATTCGCAAGTCTTTACCGCCCTCGATGCGCTGATGATCGCGCCGGAATTGTTCACACCCGAAGCCGGTCACTATCTCGGTCTCTTCAGTGTCAAGCACCAACTGGAGGAGGCGCGAACCGATGCCGCGCTGCGCGATGTCGTCGCCAGCATGTGGGCGCTTGCCGTCACCATCGAGGACGGCAACATCACCGATGTCGAGAAGGCGCTGCGTGCCGCGCAGGACGCGCTCAAGCAGGCGCTGGAGCGTGGCGCCACCGACGAGGAGATCAAGAAGCTGACGGATAATCTGCGCGCTGCGCTGGATAATTTCCTGCGCCAGCTCGCCGAGCAGTTCCGCAACAACCCGCAGCAACAGGCGCGCCCGCTCGATCCCAATACCAAAATGCTGAGCCAGCAGGATCTCAAGAACATGCTCGACCGGCTGGAGCGGATGTCGCGTTCGGGCGACAAGGATGCCGCCAAGCAGCTATTGGAACAGCTACAGCAGATGCTGGAAAACCTGCAGATGGCGCAGCCCGGCCAGGGCGGCGACAACGAGATGGAGCAGGCGCTGAACGAACTCGGCGACATGATCCGCAAGCAGCAGCAGTTGCGCGACAAGACCTACAAGCAGGGCCAGGATTCGCGGCGCGACCGCAATCGCGGCAAGCAGGGCGACCAGAGCATGGGCGACCTGCAGCAGGACCAGCAGGGCCTGCGCGACCGCCTGAAGAAGTTGCAGGAAGAGCTCGCCAAGCGCGGCATGGGCCCGGGCCAGCGCGGCCAGCAGGGCCAGCGTGGCGACCAGCAGGGGCAGCAGGGCCAACAGGGGCAGGGCCAGCAGGGTCAAGGTGGCGAGCAAGGCGACGGCGAGGACGGGCTCGATCAGGCCGATTCGGCCATGGGCGATGCCACCGGCCGGCTCGGCGAAGGCAATGCCGAGGGCGCGGTGGACTCGCAGGGCCGCGCGCTCGACGCGCTGCGCAAGGGCGCCCAGAGCCTTGCGGAAGCCATGCAGCAGGGCGACGGCGATCAGGCCGGCGACGGGCCCGGCAATCCCAGGGGCCGCCAGCAGGGCGCCGCGAACTCGACCGATCCGCTCGGACGGCCGATGCGCCATAACGAATTCACCGACGACTATACGGTGAAGATCCCCGGCGAGATCGACGTGCAACGGGTCCGCCGGATTTTGGAAGAACTGCGCCGCCGTCTCGGCGATCCGGCCCGGCCCCAGATCGAACTCGATTACATCGAGCGGCTGTTGAAGGATTATTGAGGGGCTCGGCTCAACCGGCGGTCATCACCCCAACTGTCGTCACCCGCGAAGGCGGGTGACCCAGTATTCCAGAGACGCCAGCGAGAGAGTTGAGAAGCTGCGGCGTACTGGATCCCCGCCGGAGCCTGTCATCGGGCGCGCTTCGCGCGACCCGTTGGCGGGGATGACGAGTTGAGGGCGCGCGGTGCTTACCGCTGGGCCTCACTCGCTTTGCAACTACCCAGCCTTCCGCGCCGCCAGCGCGTCCGCCACCGCGGTACGGATGTCGTGCACCGAAAACGGTTTCGTCACCACGTCGTGCACGATCGCATTGAGGCCGGAGGCGCGTTCGCGCTGGTCGGCGAAGCCCGTCATCAGCAGGATCTTCAGGTTGGGAAAATCGCGCGCCGCCGTCAGCGCCAGCGCGATGCCGTCCATGACCGGCATCTGGATGTCGGTCAAGAGCAGGTCGAACAGGCCTTGCTCGCGCGTCAGGATATCGAGCGCGTCGGCGCCGTCCTCGGCGGTGACGGTCTCGTGGCCATCCATGGCGATGGCGCGTGCCACCAGCGAGCGCATGGAGTCTTCGTCATCGGCAATCAGCACGCGTGGCATGAAGTCTTGATCTCTCGACTTGCGGAAGCGCGGCCAGGTTCAGGCGTGGCCGGCCAGATCCCGCTTGTTGAAAAAGCGTACGTCAATATTACGGCCTTCGGGCGGCGGCGAAGCCAGCCGCGACTTGAAATGGGCGCGCTCGCCGGGCTTGAGCACCGGCTGTTCCAGCACCGCGTTCCAGGCGTAGATCTCGGCGCCCTGCGCGTCGCGGACGGAGAAGCGCAGCCGCGGCAATTCGACCGGCTTCTTGGTCTCGCCGACGATCACGCCCTCGATGACCAGGACCGGCTTGCCGTCCACGGTCTCGTTGGTGATCTTGATGTCCTTGAACGCCAGCCCGCGCAGGTTCACTTCCAGCCCGACCATCTTGTAGAACGTCGCGGTTTGCGGTAGCAGCCGCACGATTTCGGCGCGCCAGATCATCAGCGCCAGTATCAGCGCGCCCATCGCGGCGCAGGCGGTCGGCAGGCCGACGGAGGCGATGAACGGAATACGGGGCAGGGAGGGCAGCCGGAAAAGACGGGCCAGCCGCTCGCGGTGCGTGGTGATCGGGATATCCCCATGGTCTTCCGCATCCCGCCGGGCAACCGATGGCCAGTCGCCGCCCCTGTCGCCACCTTGGCTCGACCCTTCGCCCTCGGCCGGCCAGCCTGCCGAAATCGAGGGACTGTCGACCACCGGGGTGTCCTGTTCCTCTTCCTCGCGCGCCATCGCCTCCCATTCGGCCGCGGCATCGTTTGCGGCCGGTTGGCTCGATTGCGCCGAAGCTGGCGGAGCGCTTGGCATGGCTGCCGGCATGGCGGCCAGTTCGATCGCGTCCTCGGGCCGCGCCAGCCAGGTTTCCTTGCAGCGGGAGCAGCGGACGGTGCGCCCGCCGGCGCCCAGGGTGGCCGGATTGATGGCGTAAGATGTTGTACAATGGGGACAAACGATATGCATGGAGCCCATCTCACCAGTGTCTTCGCCCGGATGCTACATACCGACCGTTAACGAATCGGAAACCATAACGGCCGCAAAACCGTTTTGTCCGGTTGGCGCCCAAACCAGCGGGCCACGAGCCCAAAGTTCAGGTTCGGGTCCAGGTTCAGGTTCACGTCCGGGGTTTCCGGCCACGGTCCACGCCGAGCGGAACTCGGCTACCGTCCATGCCGAGCGGAGCTCGGCCATGGTACATGTCGAGCGGAGCTGAGCTTGGTTCGGTTCGAAAATGTCGGTTTGCGGTACGGGCTCGGCCCGGAGATTTTGCGCGACCTCTCCTTCCTGATTCCGGCCCACTCCTTCCAGTTTCTCACCGGGCCCTCGGGCGCGGGCAAGACCTCGCTGCTGCGGCTGTTGTTTCTGTCGCTGCGGCCGACCCGCGGCCTCGTCAACCTGTTCGGCCAGGATGTCTCGCTGCTCGGCAAGGACCAGATCGCCGACATGCGCCAGAAGATCGGTATCGTGCTGCAGGATTTTCGTCTGCTCGACCACATGACGACCTACGAGAACGTGGCGCTGCCGTTCCGCGTGATGGGCCGTGACGAATCCAGCTATCGCCGTGAGGTGATCGATCTCCTGAAGTGGGTCGGTCTCGGCGAGCGCATGGACGCGCTGCCGCCGATCCTGTCGGGCGGAGAGAAGCAGCGCGCGGCGATCGCGCGCGCGGTGATCTCGCGGCCGCAATTGCTGTTGGCGGACGAGCCGACCGGCAGCGTCGATCCGACGCTCGGCCGGCGCTTGCTACGCTTGTTTATCGAATTGAACAGGCTGGGCACCGCGGTGATCATCGCGACCCACGACATCACGCTGATGGACCAGTACGAGGCGCGGCGGATGGTGCTGCACCAGGGACGGCTGCACATCTATGAGTAGGGCCGGTGACGAGCATGGGCCGCTGGTGGACCTCGGCAACGAACGTCCGCAGGTGCCGGCGCGGGCGCGCAACATGTCGCCGATCGTGCCGCGGGCGTCGATCTCCGGCCGAGCGCTGGTCGCCGTCGTCGCGATCATGACGTTCCTCGCTTCCATCACCACCGGCACCGTGCTGCTCGTCAGCGCGTCGGCAGCGGAATGGCAGTCCGAAGTCGCCAGCGAAATCACCGTTCAGGTGCGACCGCAGGCAGGGCGTGATCTCGAGCGCGATGCGGCCGCGGTGGTGGAGGCGATGCGGACGCAGCCCGGCATCGTCCAGGTCAAACCGTTCAGCAAGGATGAATCGGCCAGTTTGCTGGAGCCGTGGCTCGGCAGCGGGCTGTCGATCGAGCAATTGCCGGTGCCGCGCGTCGTCGTGGCGCGGGTCCAGCCCGGCACCACGCTCGACCTCGCGGCATTGCGCTCCAGGGTGACGCAAGTGGCGCCGTCGGCGAGCGTCGACGATCACCGCGCCTGGATCGAGCGCATGCGCTCGATGACTGGCGCCACCGTGTTTGCCGGCGTCGGCATTCTCGCACTGGTGATCGTGGCGACGATCATTTCGGTGTCGTTCGCGACCCGCGGCGCGATGGCGGCGAATCGCCCGATCGTCGAGGTGCTGCACTTCGTCGGCGCCGGCGACCGCTATATCGCCAACCACTTCCTGCGGCATTTTCTCCGGCTCGGGCTGGAGGGCGGGGTGATCGGCGGCGGCGCCGCGATGCTGGGTTTCGGCTTCTCCGAATCGATCGCCGGCTGGTTCTCGGGCACCCCCGTCGGCGATCAGTTCGCAGCGCTGCTCGGGACATTTTCGCTGCCGCCATCCGGCTATCTGGCGCTGGCGGTACAGGCCGTGGCGATTGCCGCCATTACCGCCTGGGCGTCGCGGCGGACGCTGTTTGCGACGCTGGACGATATCGATTGATTTGGGCCATTGGTATTTTCAAGTGAAGCAAGTCACGGACTTGACCCGCGGACCGGGACTCCACTTCGCCTGAAAACGTTCTAGAATTATCCGTGGGACGAGGATTGCCGGACGATATGGATTTGCAGCACGACGATAGCACGCCGAGGGCGGGTGCGGCGCGGCCGCGCGGATGGCTGCGTGCGGCCATCGTCGGTTCCATGGCGATCCTGTTCGTCGGCGCGGCGGTAGGCTTCATCGCCTTTCTCTCGCAATTGCGCGGCGCCGAAATCAAGCCGGCGCGCAGCGCCGACGGGATCGTGGTCTTCACCGGCGGCTCGTCGCGGGTGTCGGATGCGATGGAATTGCTGGCCGGGGGCTACGGCAAGCGGCTGTTGATTTCGGGCGTGCATCCGACCAACGCCGCGCGCGACATTTCGCGCTCGCTGCCCGACAACCAGTCGCTGCTCGGCTGCTGCGTCGATCTCGACCGCTCCGCGGTCAACACGCGCAGCAATGCCGCCGAGACGCGGCGCTGGGCGCGGGAGCGCGGCTTCAAGTCGCTGATCGTGGTGACGTCGAACTACCACATGCCGCGGGCCATTCTGGAACTGTCGCATGCGATGCCTGATGTCACGCTGATTCCGTTCGCGGTGATCGGCGACAAATGGCGCGACGAGCCGTGGTGGACCAGCGGCGCGACGCTGCGTCTGTTGCTGTCGGAATATGTGAAATATGTCGCCGCCGAAGTGCGCGTGCGGCTGGCCGATGTCGGCATCGAGGTGATACCGGAAGCCGATCAGCCTACGCCGGCGCCGCGCCCGCCGGCGACCGCGCAAGCCAACTAGGCGCGTAGCTTCCGGCCTCTGTTGTCGAGCGAACGAGGCCCTCCGGCCGGGGGACAAGTAATCTGATGCGCGTCGGTGGCTACTTTCGCTGAATACGATTCAGATAATCGATAACAGCGAGGATGCGCGCTCGCACGACAACTTCCGGGCTTTTCTCCGGTCCGGCCATCCTCCAGTAAAATGGATCAACAGCGTGAGGCAAGTTGATAATGGGGTTGAATCGTTCTCCCCAAATTGGCATTTCACGCGTGCCGTGAGCGGGAATTGTTTTCGATCCATATATGGTTTCATAAACAGCATTCGTGGGAAAGACCCCGTTGTTGTTTTTGGCCAACATCGTCAAATCGGAAGGCGGTACCTTGAGCTGCTCGCTGACAGGTCCTTTGCCCTTTCCATCCGTGCCATGGCAGCTCGCGCACGAAGACTGAAATTCTGACTTACCGATGTCGACGTCTTCGGCCTGAGCCGCACCAGCAAACCCGGCAGTAAGGCCGGCAATCATCAACCGCTTCAGGCAACTGGTGATCATATCATGCCCTCGCCCGCAGTTTTCGGATAAATCTTACTAGCAGTCTTGGGTTTGGTTCAGTTTGACGCAGGTCAATACGACCTACATCCCGGATCACCACGACGCGCGTCAAAGAAGGGCTTCAAAGACGTCCGGTCGGAACAGCGATACCTTCGAAAATCGCCATACATGATCGTCCAACCGCACGTCAGACATTTCAGTCGGCTTTATGAGTACACACCCCAGTTCAACGGTCGCTGTCCTCTGTGGGAAGCGGCAGCGGATGCTGGTCGTGCAGCATCGCCGCGAGCCGGTGCAGTTGGGAATCGCGAAAGCCTTCCGCCTCGATCGCCTTGACTGTTGCGATAACATAGTCGCGGTTGACGCCGGACTGGCCGTGTCCCTGCAGTACATGGCGCAACTGCTCGGCGAGCGACAGCCGCCCGGCATATTGCACGTGGCCGCGATCGACCACGTAGACAAGCGCGCTGACGCGCTGGCGCGCCTCGTTCTCCAGCCACAATGAGCGCTTCACCTCGCGATAGACCGAGGTGACCTGCTCGCGCTCGCGCAAATAGGCGATGGTCGCTTCGCTGTTCTTTTCCGCGACCCGGAACGCAATGCCGCGGCAGGCGCCGCCGCGGTCGAGCCCAAGCACGAGGCCGGGCTTTTCCGGCGTGCCGCGGTGGACGAAGGAGTAGACGCAGAGCGCGCGGTGCTCGCCGATCAGCCGCGCCGGAACCCGTTCGATGAATTCGAAGCCCGGGCGCCACATCAGGGAGCCGTAGCCGAACACCCAGAGGTCGCCTTTCGAGAATTCCGTATCGTTGAACTCAATTGCGGACATGCCGGGTGCACCGCTATCAGAACGGCGCGACAAAGCGAAGTGGATTCAATGCCTTTTGTTGCGACGAGCGGATACTTACATTCGCCAAAATCGTTAGCCACCAAAATCGTTAGCCAAAGGACGCCGCATGCCCGACATGACCCCTGCGCCGCGCCGGCGCCCGCTGTGGCGCCTGTTCATCGCGCCTGCACTGCTCCTTGTTGTTGCCGCGGCATGGAGCGCATTCTGGTTCTATGCCGCTTCGGAAGTCGGCGTGCGCGCCGATGCGTGGGCGCTGCAGGAGGCAAAGGCCGGCCGGGTCTATGCGTGCGGCAAGCGTTCGGTGGCCGGCTTCCCGTTCCGCTTCGAAGTCCGCTGCGACGACGCCAGCGTTTCGCTGGTCTCGCAGACCGCCGGCGCGCAGATGCCGTTTACCGCGCGACTCGGCGAGATCATGGTGATCGCGCAGATCTACCAGCCGAGACTCTTGATCGCCGAATTCAAGGCGCCGGCTACGCTCGCCGATCGCGGCCAGCCGCCGTCGATGAAGGTGAACTGGACCTTGGGCCGCAGCAGCGTGAGCGGATTGCCCGATGTGCCGCAGCGCGCTTCCATCGTGTTCGACAATCCCTCGATCGACCGCGTCAACGGACCGGTCGAGACGCCGCTGGCGCGCGCCCGCCATGTCGAGCTGCACGGCCGTCTTGCCGAAGGCTCGACCAGGGATCAGCCCGTGATCGAGGCCGTGCTGCAGATATCGGGCGGCAACCTGCAGGAAGTGCACCCGGTGCTGGCGCAACCGTTCGACGCCGACATCCAGACCAAGCTCACCGGTTTGAAGGATTTTACGCCGAAGCCGTGGCCCGAACGTTTCAGGGAATTGCAGGCGGCGGGCGGTCATGTCGAGATCGTCCGCTCGCGGATTCAGCAGGGCGATCTGATCTCGCTGGCTGCCGGTACGCTGCGCCTCAATGCGCAGGGGCGGATCGACGGCGAATTGCAGATGACGGTGACAGGACTGGAGCGCGTGATTCCGGCGCTCGGAATCGAGAAGATGCTGGAAGAGGGCGTGCCGCAGGCAACGCTCGATCGCGTCGCGCCCGGCGTCAAGAGCCAGGACCTCAACAATCTATTCGGCGCGCTCGACAGGGCGATCCCGGGGCTCGGCAAGGTCGTCAAGCAGAACGCCAATGCCGGCGTCACCGCCAGCATCAACGCGCTTGGCAAGGAGGCGGAGCTGGAGGGGCGGAAAGCGCGCGCCTTCCCGCTGCGTTTTGTCGATGGCGCGGTGTTTCTGGGCCCGATAAAAGTAGGGCAGGTGCCGCCGCTGTTTTAAAGCGCAGGCTACCTGTAGGATGGGTAGAGCGAAGCGAAACCCATCAATCCTTGCGCGGAGCCATGATGGGTATCGCTTCGCTCCACCCATCCTACGGGACTGTCATCGTCCGCGGCGGACGATCCAGCATTCCAGAGACGGTCGTGATTGAAACGATAGGCCGCGGCGTACTGGATACCCCGCATGCGCGGGGTATGACGAGGTGGTGTGGAGCGGCACCTCGACTCCATCGCGAGGTCCGAATTGAACGATGACGTACTCCTCACTCAGCCTTCTTTTCCAGCGGCGGATGCGGCCGGCCGAAATCCGGTGCTGCCGAATCCTGGCCGATCTCGACGATGCCGCGGCGGATGGCGCGGGTGCGGGTGAAATGCTCGAACAGCGCTTCGCCGTCGTTGCGGCGGATGGCGCGGGTGAGTTTCGAGAGGTCCTCGTTGAAGGTGCCGAGCATTTCCAGCACGGCCTCCTTGTTGTTCAAGAACACGTCGCGCCACATCGTAGGATCCGACGCTGCGATGCGGGTGAAGTCGCGAAAGCCGCCGGCCGAGAATTTGATCACTTCCGACGACGTCACCTCTTCGAGTTCGTCCGCGGTGCCGACGATGGTGTAGGCGATCAGATGCGGCAGATGGCTGGTGATCGCCAGCACCAGGTCGTGATGATCAGGCGTCATGGTCTCGACCTTGGCGCCCATGCCGGCCCAGAACGCGCGCAGCGTTTCTACCGCCATGGGGTCGGTGCCCTCGGGCGGGGTGAGAATGCACCAGCGGTTGATGAACAGTTCGGCGAAGCCGGAATCAGGACCCGAATGCTCGGTGCCGGCGACCGGATGGGCCGGAACGAAGTGAACATTATCAGGCAAATGCGGCGCCATTTCGCGGACGATGGCGCCCTTCACCGAGC
This sequence comes from Bradyrhizobium sp. LMTR 3, assembly GCF_001693485.1. GTDB lineage: Bacteria > Pseudomonadota > Alphaproteobacteria > Rhizobiales > Xanthobacteraceae > Bradyrhizobium. The sequence continues at coordinate 226,173 of NZ_MAXC01000003.1, read as the reverse complement.
CGACGTCGGAAACGATCGCGCCCGCTTTCAGGAACGGCGCGATCTCCTGCGCCACCAGCCCGCAGGCGCCGACGGGGACGCAGAGGATCACGAGGTCGGCGTCGCTGACGGCCTCCGCGTTGGTCTCCAGCACGCGATCGACGATGCCGAGCTCGGTAACCCGCGCACGGGTTTTCGCCGAGCGCGCGGTGGTGACGATTTCGCTGGCGAGCCCCTGAGCCCGCACCGCGCGCGCGATCGAGCCGCCGATCAGGCCAAAGCCGATCAGCGCGACGCGTCGGAAGATCGGCACCGTACTCACTTGGCCGCCATGAAGTCGCGTAGGGCGTCGACGACGAGGCGGTTGGCCTCCTCGGTGCCGATGGTCATGCGTAGTGCGTGCGGCAGGCCGTAATTGTTCAGCGCCCGCAGCACCAGGCCGCGTTTGGTGAGGAACGCGTCCGCATCCGCCGAGGTCCTGCCCTTCTCGGTCGGGAAGTGGATCAGCACGAAATTGGCGACGCTCGGCGTCACCTTCAGTCCGAGTTTGCCGATCTCCTCCGTCAGCCAGTTGCGCCACTCCTCGGTGAACGCCTTCGACTTCTGGATATGCGCGGTGTCTTCGATCGCGGCGACCGCCGCCAGCATCGCCGGCGTCGAGACGTTGAAGGGACCTCGGATGCGGTTGACCGCATCGATGATGTGCGCCGGGCCGAACATCCAGCCGATGCGCAGCGCCGCCAGCCCGTGAATCTTGGAGAAGGTGTGCGTCATCACGGTGTTTTCTGTGGTGGCCACCAGCTCCAGGCCGAGCTCGTAATCGTTGCGCGACACGTAGTCGGAGTACGCAGCGTCGAGCACCAGCAGCACATGCGGCGGCAGGCCGGCGCGCAACCGCTTGACCTCGTCGAACGGCACGTAGGTGCCGGTCGGGTTGTTCGGGTTGGCGAGCCACACCAGTTTCGTGCGCGGCGTCACGCGCGCGAGAATGGCGTCGACGTCGGCGGTAAAATTGGTCTCGGGCGCGACAACGTTCTTGGCGCCGTTTGCCATCGTCGCGATCGGATAGACCAGGAAGCCATGGGCGGTCGAGATCGCCTCATCGCCCTGGCTGAGATAGGTGTGCGCCAAGAGATTGAGGATTTCGTCCGAGCCGGCGCCGCAGATGATGCGGTTGGGATCGAGCCCGTAGGCGCGGCCGATCGCTTCGCGCAGCACGCGCGAGGTTCCTTCCGGATAGTCCTCCAGATGATCAGCCACGTCTTTGTAGACTTCGATTGCCTTCGGCGACGGCCCGAACGGGGTCTCGTTGGCCGACAGCTTGAACACCTTGCGGCCCGGCTCCGGCACCGGGGTCTTGCCGGGCGTGTAGGGCGCAATATCGAGAATGCCGGGATTCGGCACGGGGCGGTTCATCTTCAACTCCGGAATTTCGGGCGGCGTTTTAAGGCTTCGCCGACCCGTTCGGGGGCACCGTATAGCGTGTTGCGTGGCTGCCGACGAGAGCCGACGAGCGCACCGAGGCGCCGGCCTGGATCAGGGCGGTCTTGATCTTTTCGAACCCGGTGCCGGCATCCGATACCAAAAGCGCTGCGCCGTCGAAAGCGGTATCGGGCACGGCGACGATTTCGGCGAGCGGGGCGAGCGCGCGGGCGATATCGGCGTTCCACCCGGAGACGCGGACGCTCCACATCTGCACCTCCGTCACCATGGCATCATCGGCCACGCGCGAGATCACGAATACCGGCAGCGCGGCCGGATGATCGGCGCGTTCGAGGAACGGCAGCCGGGCAATGATTTTTGGCGCGCCTTCGGCTTCCAGCGCACTCCACCACGGCGTGCGGCTCGAGACCGCCGAGACCAGCGCCAGATCGCCCTTCGATTTCGCCACGGCTTCAACCGCGGCCTGTGCGCTGAAATGGCCGACATAGGGCACGACAAAGCCGAAGTGAAACCGCGCCGAATCCCGCATCGCGGGCTCGCCGATCGAGACGTCCGCATGCACCGAGAACGGCGCCTGGACGTAAGTAAAGGTCGAGATGATGACGCGCCAGATGCTCTCGATGGTATCGAGCGGCAGGATGCCACGATGGCGCTCGACCAGGCTGCGCATCATGCTGGCCTCGCGCGCGGGCCGGAACGCCGAGCCCACCTCCTGGGTCTGCTTCACCTGGATCAGCCGGTCGATGATGTCGCCGCGCGCCATCAGCAGGCGATGGACCTGCTCGTCGATCGCGTCGATCTCCTTGCGCAATTCCTGCAGCGAGGGCGGAGCCGGGGGAGCCTTGGACATTTGGCATAACCTGATGAGAGCTTTACCTCATCCCTGCATAACGGCTTCGCCGTTATTGCTGGAGGAGCGGCGCCTCCGCCGCGTCTCGAAGGATGAAGCCCGTTCTCCCTCATGGTTCGCGACGGCGCAAGGGCGCCTGCTCGCCATGAGGCCTGCGAGCCCGGTTAACCATGCGGCTGCCTTGACGGGGGACCTGCTTCGGACTAGCTTTGTTCCATTCCGTGGTCATTTGAGCCGGCCGGCTTGCAGCCACGTTAAACAACTCGCTAAACAGGCCGGGGACAGATTGATCCCGGCCGAACCTTTCGTTCAGGCCGGGTTTTTTACGGCCTGATTTCTGTCCTTAAGGACCTCCGCGAGGAGGAAGGTCGGGATGACACAATTGCAGTCGGTATCCAGTCCGTCGATTCACAGCGAGGACCGCGCCCACGAGGCCGATCATCCGACCTCGCCGGTGGCCAAATTCGGCATCGAGCAGCCCTTGAAGCTCGATTGCGGCGTCGATCTCGCGCCGTTCCAGATCGCGTACCAGACCTATGGCGAGTTGAACGCCGACCGCTCCAACGCGATCCTGATCTGCCACGCGCTGACGCTGGATCAGCATGTCGCCAACATGCATCCTCTGACCGGCAAGGCCGGCTGGTGGGAAATCATGGTCGGTCCAGGCCGCCCGCTCGATACCGACAGATATTTCATCATCTGTTCTAACGTGATCGGCGGTTGCATGGGATCGACCGGCCCGGCCTCGACCAACCCGGCGACCGGCAAGGCGTGGGGACTGGATTTTCCGATCATCACGATCCCCGACATGGTCCGCGCCCAGGCCATGTTGCTCGACCGGCTGGGCATCCAAACATTGTTATGCGTCATCGGCGGCTCGATGGGCGGCATGCAGGTGCTGCAATGGACGGCCGCCTATCCGGAACGGGTGTTTTCGGCGCTGCCGGTCGCCTGCTCGACGCGCCATTCGGCGCAAAACATTGCGTTTCACGAACTCGGCCGGCAGGCCGTGATGGCCGATCCGGACTGGCACCACGGGCGCTATTTCGAACGCGGCACGCATCCGCATCGCGGGCTGGCGGTGGCGCGGATGGCAGGGCACATCACCTATCTTTCCGACGCCGCGCTGCATCGCAAGTTCGGGCGGCGGATGCAGGATCGCGAACTGCCGACGTTTTCGTTCGACGCGGATTTCCAGGTCGAAAGCTATCTGCGCTATCAGGGCTCGTCCTTTGTCGAGCGCTTCGATGCCAACAGCTATCTCTATCTGACGCGCGCGATGGACTATTTCGATATCGCCGCCGACCATGACGGCGTGCTGGCGGAAGCGTTTCGCGGCATCAAGACCCGCTTTTGCGTGGTGTCGTTCACCTCCGACTGGCTGTTTCCGACCTCGGAATCGCGCGCGCTGGTGCATGCCCTGAACGCCTCCAGCGCGCGGGTGTCGTTCGCCGAGATCGAGACCGATCGCGGCCACGATGCCTTCCTGCTCGACGTGCCCGAGTTCTTCGACATTTCCCGCGCCTTCCTGGAATCCGCGGGCAAGGCGCGCGGCCTCGATGGTACAGGCGGTTGATATGGCCCGTCAGGAACAAGCCTTGCCGCTCGGCGGTATAGCGCCCGATCGCACGGGCAAGTATCGCACCGATCATCTCCTGGTCGCCGAGATGATTTCGGCCGGCTCCAAAGTGCTCGACGTCGGCTGCGGCGACGGCGAATTGCTGCAACTCCTGGAGAGCCGGGGCATCGATGGTCGCGGCATCGAGCTGTCGCGCGAGGGCGTCAACCGCTGCGTCGCCAAGGGCCTCGCCGTGGTGCAGGGCGACGCCGACACCGACCTCGTCAACTATCCCGACGACGCTTTCGATTACGTCATCCTGTCGCAGACGCTCCAGGCGACGCGGCAGCCGAAGCCGGTCCTGGAGAACCTGCTGCGCATCGGCCAGCGCGCGATCGTGTCGTTCCCGAATTTCGGCTTCTGGAAGATGCGGCTGCAACTGCTCGTCGGAGGCCACATGCCGCGTACCGAAAATCTCCCGGCGACCTGGTACGACACCCCGAACATCCATTTCTGCACGATCAAGGATTTCGTGCAGCTCTGCGACGAGATCAACGTCAAGATGGAGCGCGCGGTGGCGCTCGATCTCTACGGCCGCCCCGTGCCGCTGAACCTGCCCTGGTGGGTCTGGAACATGTTCGGCGAGCAGGGCGTGTTCTTGCTGAGCAGGGGCGGGAAGGGGAAGTGACACCGTCATTGCCAACGCACGTGAGGTGAGCACGCCGTTAGGGCTCCCTCCCCCCTTGCGGGGGAGGGTTGGGGAGAGGGGTAGCCCCGGGCTCCTGCCGAAGAGATACGGAGAGCTCGCGCAACACACGATCCGTTGCCATAGAAAGCTTTCGCGGAGGCTTATTCCTGTCCGTCCAACGACGGAGCAAGCGGCCCCCCTCTCCCTAACCCTCTCCCGCAAGGGGAGAGGGAGCCCATCCGCCGGTACGTCCCTCACACGTGGTTGTCACGCTGAGGCGCAACTTGCAGTGACCGTGACAGCTAGACGTGAACCGCCACCATCGACCTCGGATCGCGTGCCGGCCATCGCCCGGCCTCCGCCAGCGCGATGAACCGCTCCACCATCTCGTTGAATAGCGCCGGCTCTTCCAGATTGAGCACGTGGCCCGATTTCGGAAAGAACGAAAGCCCGGCGGCCGGCAAATGCCGCTTCAGGAACAGGCTCGGTTCAATACAATTGTCGTCCTCGTCGCCGCACAGGATCAGCGCCGGCGTCGGCACGCGTCGGATCGCATCCGTCATGGTGTAGATCGACGGTCGCTTGCCCTGAAAGCTGCGCATGGTGTTGGCCGAGCCCCTGGCATCGTGCCGCGCCAGCGCGGCGTAAAAATCGGCGTGGCCGCGCGGGTCTTTCAGCAAAAATGGAATCCGGCTCGGCGCCTCACGCGTCTCCTTGGCGACTTCAACCGATCCGATCGCCTCATACTGCCCGGCATTGGCGGCGCATTGCGCGCGGAAGGCGTTGAGATGTTCGAGTGACGAGCCGGCACCGACCGCGGCGAGCGTCATCGACAGCGCGCGGTCGGCTGCGTTGAGGCCAACCTGCAGCGAGGAATAGGAGCCCATCGAGAGGCCGACGAAATGCGCTTTCGCAATGCCGAGGTGATCGAGCACCGCGAGCGCGTCGGTGTAGAAATACTCGTAGGTGTAGACCTCGGCCGTATCAGGCACGTCGGATGGCGTATAGCCGCGCGCCGAATAGGCGATGCAACGATGGCCGCGCGAGAAGTAGCGCATCTGCGGCTCCCAATTGGTGTGGTCGGCCGCAAATTCGTGCAGGAAGATGATCGGCGTCCCGATTCCGGCCTCTTCGAAATAGAGACGGACGCGATCCTTGGCGGCGGCATAAGGCATTTCGTTTTCCTCTCGATTTTCTTGCTTTTGCGTAACTTCCTTGCGCAGCTAACCCACAAAATTGCAATTAATTCTCGGGGCTGCAATGCGGCAGGTAAGGCTCATTTTCGCCATCGAATCGCCGCGGAATTACCCCGAAATTGTTTCCTCTCCGCCACATAAAATCTTCCTCTCGTCACACCCCGCAACGCAAAACGCCGGCCGCGTTCGTTCGTAGACGAACGCAAAGTGTGGGAGTGTTAGAGGACCAAGTATGAGTCAGTTGTTTGCGTTTCGCCAGTCGCTTCGTTTCGTCGCGCTGGCACTGTGTTCGGCTTCCATTTTCGTATTTGTCTCTCCGGCTTTAGCAAAACCAAATCACGGCGCAGGGCGACACGCTCGCGCTCACGCCGGCCATCACGTCAAGCATCATTACGCCTACCGCCACCATCGCCATGCTCTCAGGATGTCGCGCTGGGAGCGCAGGGCTGCACGCATGCAGGCGGGCGGCTTTGTCGAGAACAACCCGAGCTTCATGGGAACGAGCTTCATGGGAAACCGCGCCGAGATGGCGACACCCGGCGGCTTCGTCTCGTCCAGCACAGCAAAGGCAGCGCGCGCCGATCGCGCCGGCCGTCGTGCCCGGCTCCGGCACGCCGCGCACACATCGCGCTGGGAGCGCGCGGTCACGCAGATGCACGCGCGGGGCCTTGCCGATGCCAACGCCAGCGTCGCGCCGGGAACGAGTGTCGAATCCAATTCAACGGTACCGCCGACCAGCGGCGCGATGGCCTCAGGCTACACCTCATCGAACGTCGTCGCCGAAGCACGGAAATATCTCGGCGGCAACCCCACGGGACGCGGCAGCCTGTGGTGTGCGCGGTTCATGAACATGGTTCTGCAGCATTCCGGCTATCGCGGCACCGGCTCGGACATGGCGAGCTCGTTCGCGAAGTACGGCCAGCGCATTTCCGGTCCGCAGGTCGGCGCGATTGCGGTGATGTCGCGCGGCCGCCGCGGCGGCCATGTCGGCATCATCACCGGCATCGACGCCAAGGGCAATCCGATCATGATCTCCGGCAACAGCGGCAACCGCGTCCGCGAGTTGCCAGTCTCGCGCGGCCGTATCTACGCCTACGTGATGCCGACGAACTGATCGGACAGCATCCAGGACTCGTAGGGTGGGCAAAGCCACCGGGGCGCGCATTCGCGCGACCCGGTGGCTTGCCCACCCTACGCCGCTGACGAGGAGAGATAGCCGCGATCGGAGGATATCCGACGGCGCCCGTTTTGATCGAAGATCATTCGCTTACCGGAGCACTTCGACCTTCGCCGCCATGTCGGGAGCGCGTGTGACGCGGTATGTCGCGTTGCTACATTTGAGGACCCAGACGGCGCGGTCCGGCTGTGAGCGCTTCCTGTCCCTGGCGGCGCCGAGCGCCTTGTCGCAGGTAAACCCCTGCGTACGAATCTGAGCCGACAGCATGGTCTGCGGCGTTTCGGCAGGAGCCTGCTGCGCCTCTACTGGTGGGCTGAAAAGGACAGCAGCGATAGTCAGGAGTAACGATCCCCGTGTTTTGCGCATCACCTCAATCCTCCGAACAGACATCCCGCTCGTCTGAGTGCTGAACTATATGGCAAGAAAGCCGGCGTTGTCTGCCTTGAGTTAATGGGCACCACGTGGGTGAGGGCCACGAACACGGCGCGGACCAGCAGGAACAGCGCTGCGGCCTTCAGTGCGAATGGCAGCCGGTTCGGCCGCCAGGCCAGCAGTCCTGCTGTGAACGTCCCGTAAAATGAACAGGAAGCGTACGTTGAAAGGCCGGACCGGCTCAGCACAAAATCAGTGACGTAGTTGCTGGGATGGACGGTCGCGTAAGTGACGGCAGCGTGGATAGCAATGGAGCTGGCGGCGAGGAAAAATGCGCTCTCGGATAGCGAGCGCAGATCCGCGCGATGCCCAACAGCGTTCGGTAGAGCCGGATGGTATCTTCCATTGCCACTGCCCTCCGTTCGCCAATGCGTAATGCGGGGCGCGCGGCAGCGGCGTATGAACTACGCCACATCTCGGAAACCCGGCCCTTGTTGCGTGGAGTTAAGGTCGGCGCGGCCTATCCCTATGCCGCACTGGCTTCTCAGTTTCGTGAGGACGTTTCGTGGGAACTCTGGGACGTAACAGCAGGGACTGCCGACGAAGTCGTTTTCTCAGTCCGACGAAGACACCTTGAAACAAACCCATGGTTTGATGGATCTCCCCAAACAACCGGAGGCTATCCGAGACTGCCAGGGGCGAGGTTCAGGCTCACGCGAGATTTGCCTGAGGCGGTAGGTGTCGTCATGCGCGAAGATTTTGCTTCATCCAGTTTTCTTGCTGTTATCGTCGTCAGTTTGATTGTGGTTTGTACTGGCCTCATCGCGCTTGGGATCTGAAATCCAGTTCGAGGCGACCTGTGCGTCGGCGCGACGCTGATGTGCGTCACGATTGAAGGCGACGCGATCGCAAGTCTCCCTAGCTGTTGCCATCGGCAGACCGGCGCTTCTCTCCAGTCCCATTGACGTCGATGATGAGAACACCGTCGCACGCGGTGGCTGTCTGCAAGACGACGTGCGCGTATTGAACGATCTCAGGGATATTCCGCAGTCTGGAGCAATTCTAGCAACAGCCCATCGAACTCCGAAGATGCCTGCGCTAGAGCGGGGCATCAAAAATCCTACCGGCCAAGCCGGCAGACTTCGGGGTATCTAAGGGTGACACTGACGGCATTTCATTCGTTTTCCGCCACACGACTTCAACTGACGCGAATGATCTGCCTTGGGGCAGTCAGCAGTTTCACGCTCTCCCTGCCGACAGGCGCTGCGCTGGCGCAGTCGTCACTGCCGCCGGTCACCGTGGACGCGCCGCAACAGCGCGCGCGTCCGGCCGCGGCCCAACCATCCCGCCGTGCTGCGACCACGCGCGCGGCGCGCGTTACTCGCGCCGCCAACCCGCAGGCGGCACCGGCTGCGCTCGTATCGGGCCTAGGTGCCGGCGAGCGCGCCAACGGCCCCGTCCGCGGCTTCGTCGCAACCCGCACCGGCACCGCGACCAAGACCGACACGCCGATCATCGAAACCCCGCAGTCGATCTCCGTCGTCACCACCGACCAGATCAAAAACCAGGGAGCCGAATCGGTCGGCGCGGCGCTCCGCTATACCGCGGGCGTCAGCGGCGACGTCAACGGCGGTTCCGACACCCGCTTCGGCGGGTTGCAGATCCGCGGTTTCGACATGACCATGCCGGGCCTCTATCTCGACGGCCTGCGGGTGCCCAGCAGCCGCTATGTGCACTTCCTCGGTCTGGAGCCCTACGGCGCCGAGCGTCTGGAAGTGCTGAAGGGTCCATCCTCGGTGATGTATGGTGGCAGCGGCACCGGCGGCATTCTCAACTATGTCAGCAAGCTGCCCACGGCCTATCAGTTCGGCGAGATCTCCGTCTCGGGCGGCAGCTTCAATCGCTACCAGGGCCAGTTTGACGTTGGCGGCTCCGCCAACAAGGAAGGCACCGTGTTGTGGCGCCTTACCGGCGTCGTCCGCGACGGCGAAACCCAGGTCGATTTCACCAAGGACAACCGCGTCTTCATCGCGCCCTCGGTGACGATCAAGCCTAACGAAGACACCACCATCACGCTGCTGGCCAACTATCAAAAGGACACCGCCGGCTGGGGCCTGCAATTCCTGCCGCCGTCGGGCACGGTGTGGCCCAACAACGGCCGCATCATCCCGAACACGTTTTTCGGCGGGGAGCCCAATTTCAACCGGTTTGATACCGAACTGGCCACGGCGGGCTACCTGCTATCGCACGACATCAACGAAGCCCTCACGTTCCGGCAGAACCTGCGCTATGCATGGATGCACAACGAACAGCAGAGCTTCTACGGCCTGGGCTACGCCTCGGCGGCTGACGAAGCCGCAGGCCTGATGTCACGCGCCGGTTCTGGCGGTGCAACGACCATCAACTCCTTCGCAGTCGATAACCAGCTCCAGGGCAAGTTCGTCACCGGCATTTTGAGCCACACCACCTTGTTCGGCATCGACTACCGCAATACCTCGTTCCGGGACGTCGCTTCAGGGTACAGCACCGGCAAGATCAACGTGTTCGCGCCTGTCTACACCAACACATGGACCAACACCGGCCCTGCCGACGACCAGAACATCAAGCAGTCGCAGATCGGAATCTACGCGCAGGACCAGATCAAGCTCGGCCGGCTCTCGTTCCTGCTCGGCGCCCGGCAGGACTTCGCCACGACCGATCTCGACGATTTTCTCGCCGCGTCTTTCGCGAGACCCGGGTCTTCCGCGAGAACGAATGACTCGGCATTCACCCGTCGCGCCGCAGTGATGTACAATTTCGACAACGGGATCGCGCCGTATTTCAGTTACGCCGAATCATTCCTGCCGGTGCTCAACACCAACGCCGCGGGCGAGTTGCTGAAGCCGGAAACCGGCGTTCAGTATGAAGTCGGCGTGAAATATCAGCCGGTCGGAATCAATGCGCTGATCACTCTGGCGGCGTTCGATCTGACGCGGTCCAATGTCGTCACCTTCGCCCCTCCGTCGTACACCGCCGAGCAGAGGGGGCAGGTGAACTCGCGCGGCATCGAGCTCGAAGGCACGGCCACGCTGACGGAAGGCTTCAACGTCCGCGGCGCCTACTCCTATATCGACGCCGTGGTCACGGAGGACCCCGTAAACGTCGGCAAGGCGCCGACCACCGTGCCGCTCAACCGGTTCGCGCTGTGGACCGACTACACGCTGCAGAGCGGGCCGCTCGCCGGCGTCCAGGTCGGTGGCGGCGTCCGTTATGTCGGCTCGACCTTCGGCGACGATGCCAACACCTTCAAGGTGCCGGCCTCCACCGCGGTCGACGCGCTGCTGGCCTACACCAAGGACAACTATCGCCTGGCGCTGAACGTCACCAACATCGCCGACACCCGCTATGTCGCGGCCTGCTACGGCTACACGAGCTGCTTCTATGCCGAGGGCCGCAAGGCGATCGCCAAGCTGACCTATCGATGGTAGGTCGGCCGCGAAATGCGACCGATACATCACCGCCGGTCAAATCGACCGGCGGTGATGATGTTTGCTAATTGAGGCACCAACAGCACGGGCGAAAGCCATGAAATCGATCTTCGGGCGACTGCATCGCTGGGCCGGCCTTCTCACCGCCGGCTTTCTGTTTTTTTCCGGCATCACCGGCGCGATCATCTCGTGGGATCACGAGATCGACGACCTCTTGAACAAGCACCTGTTCGACGTCACCAGCAGCGGTCCTGCGATTCCTTCCGTCGAGCTGGTCAAGCTGATCGAGCAGCGCGATCCGCGCGCGCGCGTCGTCCACATGTTCATGACCCCGGAAAAAGGCGAATCGCTGTGGTTCTTCGTGCTGCCGCGGATCGATCCCGCCACCGGCAAGCGATTTAGCCTGGATTACAACCAGATCTTCCTCGATCCCAACACCGGCGCCGAGCTCGGGCGGCGTTACTGGGGCGCGGTATGGCCGGTGACGCGCGCCAACTTCGTCTCGTTTCTCTACAAGCTGCACTACACCATGCACATTCCGGAGTTCTGGGGCAGCGATCGCTGGGGGATGCGGGTGCTTGGCGTCATCGCCATCATCTGGACCATCGATTGCTTCGTCGGTTTCTATCTGACGCTGCCGTCCCGTCGCCGCGCCAGGGCAGAACGGGCGCCTGCCGTTGCGCGCGAACTCGGCCGTGGCTTCTGGGCGCGCTGGGCGCCGGCCTGGAAGATCAAGACCTCGGGCAGTGCCTACCGAATCAATTTCGATATCCACCGCGCTTTCAGCCTGTGGACCTGGGCGCTGCTGTTCGTCATCGCCTTCACGGCGTTCTCGCTCAATTTGTATTTCGAGGTGTTCTCGCCGCTGATGAAGACGGTATCGGACTATACTCCGACGCCGTATGAGCAGCGTCCCTATCGGCATCTCGACGATCCGATCGAACCCAAGGTCACGTATGCCGATATCGCCGCGCGCGCCGCGGCCGACGGCAAGAGCAGGGGATGGACCACGCCTGTCGGTTCGATCAACTACGGCCCGGCCCACGGCGTGTATGCTGCGGCCTTCTTCCACCCCGGCGACGATCATGGCGCCGGCGGTGTCGGTCCGGCGCAGCTTTATTACGACAGCGAGGACGGACGGCCGATCGGCGAGCGACTGCCGTGGGTCGGCACCGCCGCTGATATCTTCGTGCAGGCGCAATTCCCGCTGCATTCCGGACGGATCGTCGGGCTGCCCGGCCGCATCCTGATCTCGGTGATGGGGCTGGTCGTTGCGGCGCTATCGGTGACCGGCGTCGTGATCTGGTGGCGCAAGCGCCGTGCCCGTGTCCGGGTGCGCGAGACCGCTGCAGCACGCCCGAGCAGGGGCCAGCTTGCGCCGGCGGAATAGCTCCATCGAGGTTGTCGGGGCCGCCGAATCCGGCTTCGGGCTATCGAGTTTCGATGCGGCGCGCGACTGTTGCAGAACAGCTTGATCGCGTAGTTGGGGCACATTAGTGAAGTCGCGGTGAGCCCTGTTAATCCGGCAAGTGTGGCGTTCTACTTCACAATGACGACCGGAACCAAGGCGGCCGCGATGACGCGCGATATCAGGGAAGATACAAGCGGCAAGCCCATGGCCCGTATCCAGCGCCGCATGTATTGCGGTTGCGGATCTGCCAGGACGATAACGTCGCATCTGTCTTCGGCCGCGCAACGCAGGATTATCGGCAGCGGATCGCCAATTTTGACCTTCGACAAGCAAACAACGCCCACCTTGCCCAGTCGTTTGGCCACGCCATTGACGATGGGCAATCCGACATCGTTGATCAGACGGTCCTCAATTTCGTCCTTCTTGAAACTCTGATAGCCGCGCAAGCGAGCCTCATAATGTCGATCCTGCACGTTCAGAATGGTGGCCTCCACATTGTCCTTGCCTTGGGCTATGGCGGCCACGAAGTCGACAATGCGATTGGTGCGTTCGCTGCCATCGACGACGGCGAGAAAGCGCATGCCTCTTGTTGCCGAACCGGCGACCTCATGCCCGATGCCGCCGGGGGCAGTTGTTGTTATGGCCGGGTTTGTCATGCACATCTCCGTCTAGATTCACGGGAGCAACAGAAACGCCGCAGCGGCGACGAGGGTTGGAGCGAGCGCAGCCAAGGCAAGGCCGCCTGCGCTGATCGTCCCGTCTTCGAAGCTGTTCTTCAGGATCGCGAATCCTGCCGGATTCGGTGCGTTTGCAATTACCGTGAGCCCACCGCCCGTCACCGCTCCTGCGACCAGGGAGTATTTGAATTCGTCGGAGACGCCGTCCACGAGCGAACCAAGATATGTCAGGGCTGCGTTGTCAGTTATTGCAGTCAACAGGGTGGCGCCTGTGAACAGCATGGTGGGCCCCATGTCACTGAGAAGCGGTTGCAGCCACCATTTCTGCTGGCCGCCGATTACCACCAAGCCGGCCAGGAAAAACGCAACTAGCAGGCCCTCCCGCAGGATGAGTGGCGACTGATAGCGCTTGTACGCCTCGGCAAAGCCGAGAAAGAACATGAAGAGCGCAAGAAACACGATCGGGTGATGATTGAAGGCGACCACCGCGCCGAGAAAGCCGAGATGAACTCCGGAACTCCAGGCCGGGACATCCAGCTTTGCTGGCGACACCGCGAGCTTCCGCAGATGGTTTCGGAACAGAAACGTGACGCCTGCAGCATTGACTGCCACGGCGAGTGCTGCCTTCCATCCGAACGTCTTCAACATGAACGGAAGGTCAAAGCCCCACTGCTCTGCAACCATGAGCACGGGAGGCGCGGCGTAGGGCGTCAGCGTGCCGCCGATGGACACATTGACAAACAGGACCCCGACCGTGGCGTACATGAACTTCCTCGGCGCTCCGCCAGCAAAATACTGGTCGCGGAGCAGGAGCGCCGTCAGCGTCATTGCCGCAGGTTCCGTGATGAAGGAGCCGAGCAATGGACCTACCGAGAGCAGCGAGAGGTAGTACGCGGTGGGTTGCGACAGGGGAATCAGGTGCGAGACGAGGCGAAGCAGGGCCGCCGCCATCTGGATGACCGGTCGGCTCGCGGCAATGACCATAACCACGAAGACAAACGCCGGCTCTGTAAAATTGCGGCTTTCAAGATAGGCGAGCGCGCTGGTGCTGCCCATCTTCACCACCATGAAGGCAATCAGAACTGCCGCCCAGAATCCGAATACCACCTCGACTTCCGCGAGCAGATGCCAAAGCCCGGCATGGCGTGGTTGAATATGCGCCATGCGTTCGAACGAGCGCGTCGAGAAGGTATGCAGCACAGCTATGGCAAAGATTGCCGCCGCCACCATCGCGACTTCGAAGGGCGTTTCATCCGGCACCGAGTCTCGCCTTTTGTGCGCTTCTGATCGGGCTAGACTGACGGCCAAGCCGCCGCCGGACAATTCGGTGCGAAACCGTCGGGGCTTTTGCGGTGTGGTTGTTCCCGGAGTAAAACTACCTAATCGCGCACATCATGCGCCGCGGAGTAATGTGATCATGCGGCAACTGGGCTTCGAAAACATGGACTCAGGCGGGCCGCTGGTGCTTCGGATGTCGCGCTGGTATCTTGCGGTCGGCTTGGGCTATCTTGTCAGTTACGTGCTGCTCGACTGGATCAGCTACGTCCATCCGTTCGCCACGTTCGGCATCACACCCTGGAATCCGCAAACCGGCCTCAGCTTCGCATTGATCCTGCTGTTCGGCGGCGCGTACATGCCTTGGCTGTTTGCGGCGCCACTGATTGCCGATCTGATTGTTCGCGACCTGCCTCTTCCGCTCGGCGTCGAGCTGCTTGTCGTGGCGATTACCGGCCTCGGATATGGTTCGGCTGCGCTTCTGCTGCTGGACCGTCGCTTCGGCTTCGATCGTTCATTGTCGTCCCGCAGCTCCCTGCTGTGGCTCGTGACGATAGCTGCCGCCAGCATTGCGCTCGTGTCGATTGGACACGCACTTGTTCTTGTGCTGCATGGGATCATTGCATCACATGATTTCGTACAGGTATCGCTGCGAGCTTTCATCGGCGACTTGATCGGCGTGATCGTTTTCACGCCGTTTGTTCTCATCGTGTTCACGCGGCGGAGGTTTCCCGTGGTCTCGTGGGAAGCCGCGGCCATTCTTCTCCTAGTCCTTGTCGGGCTCTGGGGCGTATTCGGTTTCACCGAGGCGCTCCGTTTCCAGCTTTTCTATGTGTTTTTCGTTCCCGTGGTCTGGATCGCGGTGCGCTTCGGTCTGGAAGGCGTGACGCTCGGCCTCGCCGTCATTCAGATTGGATTGATCGCTGCGATCGAGCTATCGCATGAAAGCGGAACTGATGTCGTTGCCTATCAGGCGCTGATGACTGTTCTATCGGCGACCGGCCTTGCCATAGGAGTGCTGGTTTCGGAGCAGCGGCGCACACAACATCAGCTCCGAATACACCAGGACGCCCTTCATCGAGCGTGGCGGCTCGCAACCATGGGAGAATTTGCTGCCGCAGTCGCGCACGAGATCAACCAGCCGCTCACCGCGATCGGCAACTATGTCCGGCTTGCCAAGCGGGCCGTCGAGAAAACGCCACCTGATACTGCAGCCGCAGCAACAGCATCAGCGGAGGCGATCGTGCAAGTCGATAGAGCGGGAGCCGTCGTGAATCGCTTGCGCGATTTCATCCGGCTTGGGAGCATCGAGACGAGCGCCGTCGGTGTCACAACGCTCGTAGCAGAGGCCGTCGCGGTGTTTGGTCCCGAGCTGGAGCGGCGCGGCATCGGGTGTCAAACGTCGGTTGCACGGGATGTCCCACCGGTGCTTGCGGATGGCTTGCAGATTGAGCAGGTCATTTTGAATCTTGTCCGCAATGCCGCCGAAGCGCTGGCCGGCGCGGGCCGGTATGATGGCAAGATCGTTATCGAGGGTGTGACAGGACCGAATGGAAAGGTCACGATCCGGGTGAGTGACAATGGTCCCGGAATTGACCCCGATCTCGGGGACGACGCAATCTCTGCTTTTGCGACGACGAAGCCGGATGGATTGGGATTAGGTCTCTCGCTTTCACGATCGGTGATCGAAGCTCATGGCGGCGAGCTTCGGATTGAAAGCACAAAGCACGGCACTACAGCATCGTTTACGCTGCCAGCCGTGCACAGTTCGGACGCGGCTGCATGACGATAGCTCTGATCGACGACGACAACGCAATTCTGCATTCTTTGAGCATGCTCCTTGAGGGACGGGGGATTCCCGTGCGCGCGTATTCGTCAGCGGAGAGCTTTTTGAACGCGCTGGCCACCGAACCGCCCCAATGCGTCGTTTCGGACATTCGCATGCCAGGGATGTCAGGTATCGAGCTGCAACAGAAGCTGAAGGAGCATGCAGGAGCGATACCGCTCATTTTCATTACCGGGCACGGTGATGTCACGATGGCTGTGCAGGCGATCAAGCAAGGCGCTTTCGATTTCATCGAGAAGCCGTTGGACGATGAACGGCTGATCGCCAGCATCTCGCAGGCGATCGAAAGCGGAAACCGCCTTAGAAGCGAGCACAGAGAACGCGCGGCCCTTCAAGCGCGTGTGGCCGAGCTGTCACCGCGCCAGGTCGAAGTCATGCAGCTTGTGGCGGAGGGTTTGTCAAATAAGGAAATCGCGCACAAGCTGGGGATCAGTACTCGGACTGTGGAGAATTATCGCGCATGGGTGATGGAAAGGATGGGCGCCAACGGCCTCGCCGATCTCGTTCGAAAGGTAATTGCCCTGACATCCCGAGCCTGAATCTGATCGATAAGCGCGCCGCTTACCGCTCCTCGTCTCTGCTCTTACGGACCGGAAAATCCGCTGCGCGTAAAACTCGATTTGCACAAGCATTTCAAGGCGATTTGGGTCGTCCAGCCGCCGACGAGAAAATAATTCCCTTCTCCGCCGACCCAAATCAGTACTAGGAATCCCGCCGTCTCATCCCTCACGAGGGGCGGATCGCGATCGTCACGGACGCGGGATGGGATGCGGTGGACGCGCAGCGTCGGCGCGAGAGGTGTTCGCAGGGCGATTTTTCGTGAGCGAGCACGGCGCGCAGGACGTACGGCGCTTGTTGCGTACGGCAAAACCGTGTGGTCCCGACACCCGTGGCTGGTGCCAAGCTGCCGGTGGCGACTTCGATCCAACCGGATCGGAGCGCCATCAAGCCGGCAGCGATGGAGGCAAGAGGAATTCGTCTCCAGGGAGAGCGCGGCATAAGCCGTAAAACCATTGCGCAGGGAAGGCCGGGATGCTCCCGCTGTACCTGTATGCTCGTGTGCGTGTTCTTCTGCGCACTTTGCACACGAGACCGCGGGTGCGGCGCGCACCCGGTCTTCCCTGCTCCCTCCGATTGGGGGGAAAGGAATTCAGCAAACCTCGGGCGCAATGCGTCGCGAGAAGGCGGACCGCATACTCAGTTGTCATCGCCCGGCCTTGTGCGCAATTGCGCACTGGGACCGGGCGCCCAGTATCCCAGAGACGTCAACGATTGAAACGAGAAGCTGCGGCGTACTGGATCCCCGCCTTCGCGGGGATGACGATCACGTGTGCGCCGTATTCGCAATGACGGCAGAAACGCTACAACAACTCGGCCTGCTCCGCCGCGATCGCGTCGCCGGTGCTGATGCTGCCGCCGGTGATCACCTCGGCATAGATCCCGCAATCGCCGTGGCCGAGTTGGCGCTGCAGCGCCGGGGGAATCGCGAGATCGCGCTCGGCCGTATCGGGATCGACATTGACGGCGGCGCAGCGGACGATGCGCTTCACCACCTTCAGCCTGATATCGCCGATCGCAAGCGTGCGGTCGAGCAGGTCGAATTCGTGCCAGGCCGGCCAGCCCTCGACATAGAGATTGGCGCGGAAGCGAAGCGGATGAACGGGGGCGCCGACGATGTCCTCGATGGCGCGGACGCTGGCGAGGTTGATGATCGAAACGACCTTGCGGGCGACATCCGAAAAGCTGTGGCCGGGGCTTTCCAGCACCTTTGGCGGGCCCTTGATCTGGCCGGCAAAGGCGGTGGCAAAGAAGTTCTCGATTGTCCGCCGGCCCTCGGCGGTCGTGAGGTCGCCCTGGGCTGCAATCTCGCCGTTCCGGCGGATCGAGAGGACGTTGCTCGCGTCGTCGAAATGGGTGTGCAGGCCGGCCAGCCACTCATCCCGCATCAGCATCAGGAAGTGCGGCTTCGGCAGCCATTTCGGTTCCGCCGGATCGAAACCGGAGGGGCCGTTCTCGATGGCGTAGCGGCGGTCAGCCAAAAGGGTTTGCCCGGGCTTGAGCTCGGTGCGGTCGAGCTGCTCCGGGGTCAGGCCTTTGACGGGGTAACGGTAAATCCCGGCGATCCGGGCGGGGGAGGTCGCGTCCATGCGGCTTATTAAGAGATTCCTTTGGCTCGCGCCACAACTCCGAATTTATGGCTGCGGCTCTTCCGTTTCGCCCGGCAGTGCCCACATTTGCGTCAAGCCTGAAAACAGGGCGACGACCCGCGGCCGGTTGAGGAATATCAACGCGGTCCGCGGATACCCAATGAAGATGCCGCAATCATGCCACGCGTGACCCGCGAAAGTGTGTGCGGTTTCGCGTCAAGGTCACGCGCCAAACATAAATGGGGCGCGATCGGACGCAAAACCGGTGCCCACTTTTGCTGATCGCGCCCCGGGTGGGCGCGGCATGCCGAGGGAAGCAAAAGATGAATATTGAAAAATACACCGAGCGGGCGCGCGGCTTCATCCAGGCTGCGCAATCGCTCGCCATGCGCGATGGGCACCAGCAGTTCTCGACGCTGCATGTGCTGAAAGTGTTGCTGGACGACAGCGAGGGACTGGCCGGCGGGCTGATCGACCGCGCTGGCGGTAATTCCCGTGCCATCCTCAAGGCCACCGAGGACGCGCTGAAGAAGCTGCCGAAGGTTTCGGGCAGCGGCGCCGGGCAGATCTATCTTGCCCCGGATATGGCGCGCGCCTTCGACGCGGCGGAAAAAGCGGCCGAGAAGGCCGGCGACAGCTTTGTCACGGTCGAGCGGCTGCTGCTGGGGCTGACGCTCGAGAAGAGCGGCGAGGCCGGTACCATTCTGAGCAAGGGCGGCGTCACGCCGCAAAACCTCAATGCGGCAATCGAATCGCTGCGCAAGGGCCGTACAGCCGATAGCGCATCGGCCGAAAACGCCTATGACGCGCTGAAGAAATATGCCCGCGACCTCACGCAAGCCGCGCGCGACGGCAAGCTCGACCCGGTCATCGGCCGGGACGAGGAAATCCGTCGCACCATCCAGGTGCTTTCCCGCCGCACCAAGAACAATCCGGTGCTGATCGGCGAACCCGGCGTCGGCAAGACCGCGATCGTCGAGGGCTTGGCGCTGCGCATCCTCAACGGCGACGTGCCCGAGAGCCTGAAAGACAAGAAACTGCTCTCGCTCGACATGGGCGCGCTGATTGCAGGTGCCAAGTACCGCGGCGAGTTCGAGGAGCGGCTGAAGGCGGTGCTGCAGGAAGTTACCTCAGCCGAAGGCTCGATCATCCTGTTCATCGACGAGATGCATACGCTGGTCGGCGCCGGCAAGGCGGACGGTGCGATGGACGCGTCCAATCTGTTGAAGCCGGCATTGGCGCGCGGCGAGCTGCACTGCATCGGCGCGACGACGCTCGACGAATATCGCAAGCATGTCGAAAAGGACGCCGCGCTGGCACGGCGTTTCCAGCCGATCTTCGTCTCCGAGCCGACGGTCGAGGACACGATCTCGATCCTGCGTGGGCTGAAGGACAAATACGAGCAGCACCACGGCGTTCGCATCACCGATTCCGCGCTTGTCGCCGCGACCACCCTGTCGAACCGCTACATCACTGATCGTTTCCTGCCCGACAAGGCCATCGACCTCGTGGATGAGGCCTCGGCGCGGCTGAAGATGCAGGTCGATTCCAAGCCGGAAGAGCTCGATTTGATGGACCGGGAAATCATCCGGCTGAAGATCGAGCAGGAGGCCCTGAAGAAGGAAACCGATCTCGGCTCGAAAACCCGCTTGCAGACGCTGGAAAAAGAACTGGCCGAACTCGAGAAGCAGTCGGCCGACCTGACTTCGCGCTGGAGCGCGGAGAAGAACAAGCTGTCGAACGCGCAGAAGCTGAAGAGCGAACTCGACACCTTGCGCATCGAACTCGCCAATGCCCAGCGCCGCGGCGAATTCCAGCGTGCGGGTGAGCTCGCCTATGGCCGAATTCCCGAACTCGAAAAGAAGCTCGCCGAACTCGAAGCCAAGGAAGACGTGGGCGAGATGATGGAGGAGGCGGTAACCGCCAACCACATCGCACAGGTGGTGTCGCGCTGGACCGGCGTTCCCGTCGACAAGATGCTGGAAGGCGAAAAGGACAAGCTCCTGAAGATGGAGGATAGCCTCGGCAAGCGCGTGGTCGGCCAGGCCGAAGCCGTGCGTGCGGTGGCAACCGCCGTGCGCCGTTCGCGCGCTGGGCTACAGGACCCGAACCGCCCGATGGGCTCGTTCATGTTCTTGGGCCCCACCGGCGTCGGCAAGACCGAACTGACGAAGGCGCTGGCGGAATACCTGTTCAACGACGAGACCGCGATGGTCCGCCTCGACATGTCCGAGTTTATGGAAAAGCACTCGGTGTCGCGGCTGATCGGAGCGCCTCCCGGCTATGTCGGCTATGACGAGGGCGGCGCGCTCACCGAAGCGGTGCGGCGGCGGCCCTATCAGGTGGTGCTGTTCGACGAGATCGAAAAGGCGCACCCAGACGTCTTCAACGTGCTGCTGCAGGTGCTCGACGACGGCCGGCTGACCGACGGCCAGGGCCGCACCGTCGACTTCCGCAATACGCTGATCATCATGACCTCGAACCTCGGCTCGGAGTTTTTGGTGAACCAGCCGGAAGGCGAGGACACAATGGCGGTGCGCGAACAGGTGATGGCGATGGTGCGGGCGCATTTCCGGCCCGAATTCCTCAACCGCGTCGACGAGATCATCCTGTTCCACCGCTTGCAGAAGAGCGAGATGGGCCGGATCGTCGAGATCCAGTTCGCTCGCCTGCAGAGGCTGCTGGAGGATCGCAAGATCACGCTGACGCTGGATGCCGCGGCGCGCGACTGGCTGGCCGCCAAGGGTTGGGATCCGGCCTACGGCGCGCGGCCCCTGAAGCGGGTGATCCAGCGCAACCTGCAGGACCCGCTGGCCGAGATGATCCTCGCCGGCGAGATTGCCGACGGCGACGGCGTCGTGATTTCGAGCGAAGGCAACGTACTGACCTTCAACGGCAAGGCCGCGCAGACCGCGGAGATCGCCCAATTCGAAGCGCCGGTGCCGAAGCGCAAGCTGAATTGAGGCGCCCCCCCAACGCAAAAGCCCCGAACACGCAATGTTCGGGGCTTTTGGCCAAGGGGCCCGTGGCTTGTGTCATTCCGTTGAACTGACGGCAGGCCCCGGCTCACCGGGATCATCGTCCTCGGGCTCGAGCTCCGTCAGTATATCCACGAGTTCGCGGACCCGGCCGGTCGCCAGCGGCCGGCCCGCATTCAGCATCGGCTCGTCATTGGACATCCAGGCTTGAGCTTCCGCCAGCTCATCTACTGTGGCGCCGGTTCCGATGATCTGGGCGATCGTGACTTCGTCAGCCCCGCTGACTGCCTTGATGATGTCGTCCCGGGTAATGCGGTTCATTGCTGCTCATCCCCTTCACGTCGCACCAACAATCGCCCGCCGCCAGCATGCGGCGGGCGGTGCGCAGGCAAGGCGCCTCAGCGGCCCGTAGTAAGCCGCGGCGGGTTTTGCGTCATGATCCAGATTTCGATCGCCGCCAGCACCGCCACGGCAGCGCCGATCAACACGTGCACCGTCATCGCCGTGGTCCCCTGGAAGCCCAGTACCCAAGGCGATACCAGTGCCCATAGTCCGACGATCAGGTTCAGCCACTCCTCCCACACCGCGAACGCTGCCAGCGCCGCTATCGCAATGATCGCGATTACGAGACCAGTGAGATAGGCATTGGTGGAGACCGTTCCGGCCTCAAAGCCGAACATCCAGGGCGAAAAGAACAGTATCGCGCCGAGGACCAGGTTCGCGACGTCGCACAATTTTGCGTTGCTCCAGTTCTCCATGGCATCCTCCATTGAAGATTTTGCCAGTTAGTCAACGGGATAACGGCCGTTCAGGTTCCATCGGGGCCGCGACTGAACGTAAATTAATGAAACCGCCGGACGACGGTGCAATTGCCCTTGCAGGTAGTGTGCGTCGGCTACTGCCGGGAGCAGCGGCCCAGAGCAACCCAGAGACAGGGTTCCCTCCGATGACGAAAGAAATAGTCCTACGCAACAGACGCGTCTTCGATCAGATCCACCCCAGTATCTATGGGGCCGCCGTCGGGCTTGTGGCGTGGTTTGCAGCAGCGGCCTGGATATTGTTCGACCGCCAGAGTGACATCGGACTTCTGCTGGCCATGGTCAGCGTATTGCTGCTGGTTGCCGTCCTGCTTCCGTGGTCGCTGTCGCTGGTCTGGAAGCGGCACGCGAAGCCACATCAACCGCACTCCGACGAGACCTCCTTCCACGATTGGAGACACGGCGATTTCGCAGTCTGGGGCAGCAGGCTTCACGGCACGGATGCGGCCATCGACATGCTGTTGCCGCTGGCCGCCGTTGCCTTCGGACTTACGGCGATCGGAATTGTCTTCCTGATCGCAAGCGCGGCGTCGTAACCGCAAGCCGATCCGGCAAGGCCGAACCGGCCGCGGTTGCAGCTATTTTTTCGTGATCCTATAGATCGCGTTCTCCAGATCCGACGAGAAGTAGATCACCCCCGTCGCTCCGACGCCGACGCCGGTCGGGATGTTGCTCGGCAGGCCGCCGGGCGCGGCCGGCAATCCGATCGGCAGGTTGGCGGCGATCTCGGTGACGGTGCCGTCCTTCGGGTCGATCTGAACAATCCGCCTGGCGCCGACTTCGGCTACGATCAGCTTGCCGTCGGGCGCGACTGCGATGCCCTCGGGGCCCTTCAGATCCTTGGTGACCACGGATTTCTCGCCGTTGGCTTCGACCTTCGAGACCAGTCCGGCAAACGCTTCGGTCAGATAGACCGTGTCGCCCGATCCGACGGCGAGGCCGACCGGGCCTTCGAGGTTGCCGATCACCACGGTGCGGTCCTTGCCGTGCTCGCCGCTGGCCCGGACCAGCGATTTGCTGCCGAGCTCGTTGACGAGGATAGAGCCGTCACCGAGCTTGACGGCGTCGTGCGGCGCCTTGAAGCCGTGCAGCATCTCCTTGGTCTTGCCGGTCTTGCGGTCGATCAGTTGCACCGTGCCGGTGAACCAGCTCGACAACAGCACGTCGTCGCCCTTGGCGGTGGCGCTCATCGGATATTCCAGCGTCACGCCGTCGGCATGCATGCGCGCCGGTTCGGAGACCTCGCCGGTCGCGCCGTCCACGGTGCGGTAGGCGAATACGTCGGCGATGTAGATCGTATCCTTCGTCCCGTCGGAGACGACGCCGATGCCGCCGGGCAGCGCCAGCTTGCCTGATATGACCTGCTTCGCCGCGCCGGTCTCCGGATCGACTTCCTGGATGCTGTTGTCGGCCATGTTGGAGACGAAGATGCGGTCCTTGCCATCGATCGCGAGGTTGTCCAGCGAGGGCTTGAGCTGGGCTACCATCTTCTTTGCGCCGGTCGTCGGATCGACCCGCACCAATTGGCCGAGCGCGGTATCGACCACCCAGAGATTGCCCTTGGAATCGAAGTTGACCGCGGCCGGAATCTTGAAGCCGTCGGCGACCACGGAGAGTTCGGCCTTGTCTACATCGACCCTGGCGACCTGGCCCTTGAACCACAGAGGACCATACAGTCTGTCGTCCGGTCCGAATTCAAAACCGTTGAGACCGCCCATCTTCTCCATGATCTTGCGCGGCGGTTTTGCGCCCTCGACATCGATTTCATAGAGCGCATCGCCGAGAAACACCTGCGTCGCGTACAGCCGCCCGTCCTTGCGGAAGGCGAGCGAGTTGATGCCGGGCAGGCCAGAGGCGAGCTTCTTCACCGGGCCATCGCCCTTGCGCGAATAGAGATCGCCGGTGAGAAAGGCTGTCCATGCCATGGTGCCGTCGGGCGCAAACGCGATATCGTCGGACATGCCTTCGGGGGAGGGGACCGCGATCTTAGCCGCGCCGCTCGCGCGATCGATCTCATAGAGCGCGGCGCCCGCGACACTGCCGGCGAACAGGCGGCCGGACTTGTCGATCCCGAGCCCGTGTACGCCATGAAACGCCGAGCCCGGAACCAGCTTGGTGACCTCATAGGTCTGCGCCGATGCGCCGGCCGCGTATCCAAAAACGATCGCCGCAACACTCGCTGCGAGTGCAAGCCAGCTCGTCATGACGCTACCTCCCACGGTTTTTTTATGGAGGCAGTATTTGTCGCGGCGGGAAGTTTGGCAAACGAAACCGTCGGGCGCGGCCGCTGCCATAGATCCGGTACGCGGCGTGAGAAGCCCTGCCGGCCTTGCAGATAGATTATCGAGTGGATTATCGAGGGCTCAGCGGCTGACCTGGCGCGTCTGCGGCGTGGTGCCGGTGGCTTCGGAAACCCGGGCCGAGTTGCCGCGGTTGCTCATCTGGGCGTCGAGGCGATCGCGCTCCTTTTCGAAGCTCGCCAGTATTGAGCCTTCGAGCGAACGGCCGCGCGGCAGCTTGACGCGCATCGGGTCGACGAAGCGGCCGTTGACCAGGATTTCGTAGTGGACATGGGCGCCGGTCGACATGCCCGTCGATCCGACGAAGCCGATCACCTGGCCCTGGCGCACGCGCTTGCCGGGCTCCATGCCCTTGGCGAACGCCGACATGTGGCCGTAGGCGGTCTCGTAGCCGTTGTTGTGTTTCAGGCGAACGTATTTGCCGTAGCCGCCTTCCCAGCCGACCTTCTCGACCACGCCGTTGCCGGAGGCGAAGATCGGCGTGCCATAGGGTGTCGCCCAGTCCACGCCGGTGTGCATCTTCGTAAAACCCAGGATCGGGTGGCGGCGGCCGCCGAAGCCCGACCGCATGATGGCGTTGTTGACCGGCTTGCGGACCAGGAACTTCTTCGCGCTCTTGCCGGTCTCGTCGTAAAAGTCGACGACGGAATCGTCCGGGGTCTGGAAGCGATAGTATTTTTTGGTCTCGCCGCCGACGGTGAGGGAAGCGAACTGCACCTCGGTCTTTTCGGTGCTGGGGGTGGCTTCGTCGTCGCCGGCGAAGAACACGTCGAAGGAGTCGCCCGGTTGCACCTTGCGCTGGAAATCGACGTCGTAGGAATAGATGCGGACCATGTCCTCGATCACCGCGGCCGGCACCTTGTTGCGCATGGCGGTCTCGTAGATGCTCTGGTAGAGCCGGACGCCGCTGCCGTCATCCTCGTCGTCATCGTCGTCATCTTTGCCGGCGGGGGCCTCGGCGACGGTATTCATGCTCTGCACGTCGACCGCGACATATTTGCCGACGTCCGACAGCGCGGCCACGGCTTCGACGGTGGTGTCGTTGGCGACGATCACGCGATAGGGCTGCAGCCGGGCGGCGGGGCCGAGGCCCGAGGGCGCCATCAGGATGCGCAGCTTCTGGCCTTCCTTCAGACCGCCGTCGCGGCCGCGGGCGCCAAGGGTCAACGCGATCGCCCTGGCTTCATCCGGCGTCGCGCCCTGGTCGCGTAGGATCGAAGCGACGCTGTCGCCTTTCTTCACGATGTGAACGCGTTCGCCGGTTGGGTTGCCGCCGGTGATCTGCTCCTTGGTCTTCGGCAGCAGGGTGACATTTTCCGGCACGATGCGGGTTTCAAAGCCGGCATAGGGATCGGAGACGTTGCCTTCGGTGGCATAGGCGAGCTTGAGATCGGACTGGACGCCGCTGGCGTCGGCGGTGGCATTGGCAAGCGCCGTGTAGCGGACGCCGCCCGAACCGCGCCAGTTCGCGGCATCCCGCACCCGCATCAGGACTTCGTCCAGCGCGACCACGGCGGAGACTTTTGCTTTCGGCAGCACCGTTGCGAGATCCTTGGTCACGAAGGAAACCTCAGCGTCGGGTTCGACCGCCTCGGGATTGTTCGGATCCTCGGAAGCCGGCTGAGTCGCGGTGCCGACATCGGTGAGCATGCGCTGCGCATTGAACGGCGGGATCTTGGCGGCGAGATCGCTCGTCGTCATCGATAGATTGCCGGAGATGCGAACGAATGGCCGCACGCGCATCACGTCGCGGTTCCCGACGCGGGTAACCGTCGATACCCTCATCACATTGCGCGAGGCGGTGGATTCGCCGGGCGGCGGCAGGCGGTCGCTCTTGTGCAGGGCGGCGGTACGGTCATTGGCGCCGAATGCCCCGCGCAACGCGCCTTCGACGCGCTCCGGCACCTTGGCAAAGGTCATTTCACCGTCGAGGGACGCAAAAACGGCGCCGCCGATGAGGGCCGCGCCGCACAGACCGGTCAGGATAGTGCCGCTGAACCATTGTACAGAGACACGGCGGCGATCGATCACCGCGGCTTCGGAGCCATCCACGGAAAGTGGCGGCTCGTGACCGAGATCAATGATCCCGATCTCGCGTCCATAGCCGCTTCCGCGTGGCGCCTTCTGGCTCAACCCTGTGTCCCCCCAAATTCCATCGACATCCGACAAGACCTCGCCCGATCCAGACCCCACGTTTCCGCCCTTTTGAGGGAGCGATTCCGGAGCATGGCGTTGCCGCACGCATGGAAATTCGGGAATCAGAGGCCAGAAGAAGACCGGCCGCAGCCTCGAACGTCAATGGTCAGCAGATCTCTCGAAGTTTCCTGGCCGCGTGGGAAAGGCAACGGGTTCCTCGAGATCGCCTGTCCCGGGTAGATGAACACCGGGCAGCCCCCACTGGCATCCGGTGATTCAATGCTTACCTTATAGTCAGAACGTCGCAGGATTGTGGCTCAAGTGCGGCCAAAGGCCCGAAACATAGGGACTTCTTGGCGTCCCAAAATTCTTCGACGCGATGCGACAATTTGTTGACGAAGGGCGTTGACAACCCCGATCGGGCGGGCCTATAACCCGGCCACTGAGCGCGGCGATGCATTGGCCCCGAGGCCAAGGCATCTCTTCGCGCCCCGTAAGCTCCTCATTACGATGAGTGACTCAACAGCCGATAGCAATCGGTTGTTATTTGTCGTCGGATGGGTGGCTACGGAACCTTCCAGAGATGGAAGGGTGGGACCCCAGCGGTCCCGGGCTGTTTGACAAGTGAAGATGAAGAAAGAGAAACGTGGACGGCGGAGTCCTTGCGAGTCTCGATCGCTTGAATACGCAAGTATTGAAGCATTGAGGCTGGACGAAAGACTTCGGCGGTACACGTTTTAAAGGTTACACCATCGTCGTCAGCGATGTGAATCGCGGGCGATAAATATGGTGGGACCTCGTCAAACGTTGTGATCAGCCGGTTCAAGGTTTCAAGTCCAACTTGAGAGTTTGATCCTGGCTCAGAGCGAACGCTGGCGGCAGGCTTAACACATGCAAGTCGAGCGGGCGTAGCAATACGTCAGCGGCAGACGGGTGAGTAACGCGTGGGAACGTACCTTTTGGTTCGGAACAACCCAGGGAAACTTGGGCTAATACCGGATAAGCCCTTACGGGGAAAGATTTATCGCCGAAAGATCGGCCCGCGTCTGATTAGCTAGTTGGTGAGGTAATGGCTCACCAAGGCGACGATCAGTAGCTGGTCTGAGAGGATGATCAGCCACATTGGGACTGAGACACGGCCCAAACTCCTACGGGAGGCAGCAGTGGGGAATATTGGACAATGGGCGCAAGCCTGATCCAGCCATGCCGCGTGAGTGATGAAGGCCCTAGGGTTGTAAAGCTCTTTTGTGCGGGAAGATAATGACGGTACCGCAAGAATAAGCCCCGGCTAACTTCGTGCCAGCAGCCGCGGTAATACGAAGGGGGCTAGCGTTGCTCGGAATCACTGGGCGTAAAGGGTGCGTAGGCGGGTCTTTAAGTCAGGGGTGAAATCCTGGAGCTCAACTCCAGAACTGCCTTTGATACTGAAGATCTTGAGTTCGGGAGAGGTGAGTGGAACTGCGAGTGTAGAGGTGAAATTCGTAGATATTCGCAAGAACACCAGTGGCGAAGGCGGCTCACTGGCCCGATACTGACGCTGAGGCACGAAAGCGTGGGGAGCAAACAGGATTAGATACCCTGGTAGTCCACGCCGTAAACGATGAATGCCAGCCGTTAGTGGGTTTACTCACTAGTGGCGCAGCTAACGCTTTAAGCATTCCGCCTGGGGAGTACGGTCGCAAGATTAAAACTCAAAGGAATTGACGGGGGCCCGCACAAGCGGTGGAGCATGTGGTTTAATTCGACGCAACGCGCAGAACCTTACCAGCCCTTGACATCCCGGTCGCGGACTCCAGAGACGGAGTTCTTCAGTTCGGCTGGACCGGAGACAGGTGCTGCATGGCTGTCGTCAGCTCGTGTCGTGAGATGTTGGGTTAAGTCCCGCAACGAGCGCAACCCCCGTCCTTAGTTGCTACCATTTAGTTGAGCACTCTAAGGAGACTGCCGGTGATAAGCCGCGAGGAAGGTGGGGATGACGTCAAGTCCTCATGGCCCTTACGGGCTGGGCTACACACGTGCTACAATGGCGGTGACAATGGGATGCTAAGGGGCGACCCTTCGCAAATCTCAAAAAGCCGTCTCAGTTCGGATTGGGCTCTGCAACTCGAGCCCATGAAGTTGGAATCGCTAGTAATCGTGGATCAGCACGCCACGGTGAATACGTTCCCGGGCCTTGTACACACCGCCCGTCACACCATGGGAGTTGGTTTTACCTGAAGACGGTGCGCTAACCGAAAGGGGGCAGCCGGCCACGGTAGGGTCAGCGACTGGGGTGAAGTCGTAACAAGGTAGCCGTAGGGGAACCTGCGGCTGGATCACCTCCTTTCTAAGGATGATCCTTCAGATAGCTTGCTA
>NZ_MAXC01000003.1:0-192500 GCF_001693485.1 Bradyrhizobium sp. LMTR 3 | reverse complement strand
TCCGGGGCTTTTTTGTCAGCGGCTGTGCGCCTCAGGTGCGTGTGCGCATCCGCATCATGAAGCTGTCGTAGCTCAGCTCAGCCACCTGATTCCATGCCAGCGACTCGTTACGGAACGCCGACAGGCTCGTATACATCTTGTTGAAGTGCGGGTTGTTCTTGGCGAGATCCGCGTAGATGCCGTTGGCGGCATTGTAGCAGGCTTCGAGCACTTCCTGCGGGAACGGTCTGAGGATCGCACCCGCAGCCAACAGCCGCTTCAGCGCCGGCGGATTGACGTAGTCGTATTTGCCGGTGACCCAGGTGAACGTATCGTAGGACGCGGTCTCGATCGCAGCCTGGTAATGCTTCGGCAGCGCGTTGAATTTTTCGAGGTTCATGATGTTGTGGCCCTGGCCGGTGCCTTCCCACCAACCCGGATAATAGTAGTACTTTGCGACCTTCACGAAGCCGAGTTTCTCGTCGTCGTAGGGGCCGACCCACTCGGCCGCATCGATGGTGCCCTTTTCCAGCGCCGGATAGATGTCGCCGCCCGCGATCTGCTGCGGCACGCCGCCGACCTTGGCGATGATCGTGCCGGCGAAACCGCCGACGCGGAATTTGAGGCCGCGGAAGTCATCCATCGACTTGATCTCTTTCCGGAACCAGCCACCCATCTGCGCGCCGGTAGAGCCTGTCGGCTGGCCGATGCAGCCATACTCCTTCAAGAGGTCGTTGAGCATGTCCATGCCGCCGCCGAAGCGCAGCCAGGAAATATGCGAGCGCGTGTTGAGGCCGAACGGCAGCGACGTGCCGAAGGTGAAGGCCGGGTTCTTGCCCCAATAGTAGTAAAGCGCGGTGTTGCCCATCTCGACGGTGCCGTTCGAGACGGCGTCGAGCACCTGCAGACCGGGCACGATTTCGCCGGCCGCGAACGCCTGAATTTGGAATTTGTTGTCGGTGATTTCTGCAACGCGCTTGGCGAAATATTCACAGCCGCCGTACAGCGTATCGAGTGCTTTCGGCCAGCTTGCCGTGTAGCGCCACTTTATCTCCGGGTTGGACTGCGCAATCGCTGGCGCGGCAACCGCACTCGCGGCAAGACCTGCGCCGCCCACCTTCAAGAAATCACGACGTTTCATTTTGTCTCCCTCTGTTATCGTCGAGACCGACCAAGGGACAACGATCTGACGTCGTCTTCTCTGGTTTTCCGATGGGCGGTGCCGGACTGTTGTTTAGGAATGTGGGCCCTGAAACCTAGGCTCTTGGTGATGCAATCAATTTTCCCGGCTTTATGGACCTGAAGGCAGGATGACGAATTGGTGATTGATAATCAAGCGTTCTGGTTTCGCCGCAAGTGCGAAGAGCTGCCTGATTATTGGCTGCCTGATTATTGAGCGTCTCAATGCAGAGCTGGTTAATCGTACATGCCGCATTGCGGTAATTCCGCCGTGCGCCCAAGACAGCGCAAGACAGCGTCCATCATTTGACCTGAACGTGCATGCGCAGCGCAGTGGAATTTCCGGCTGCAGCTTGTTTCCGACACCGCCGCGCGATCATCGTCTCGTGGAGAATGCCGCTTCCATCGCCCTGCGTGTCTTGATGGCGTCGCTGTTTTCATCGACCTCGACATCGCTCCAGCACACCACCTCGCCGTGGGCGACGTCGTTCTTCAGCTTGACGCGATGAGCAAGTCCGATCGGCAGCGCGCCGGCGGCGAGGCTTTTCGATGCCGGCATCAGCTTGCCCCACACGGTATAGCCGCCTTCGCCGTCCAGCATTTCGCCGGCGCGCAGATCGCGTTTTGCTACCGCCGCGACGTCGCCGCGAAAATCATGCGGGTGACCAGTCGGCTCGTTGCGTAGCGCGGCCGAGAGGATCGAGATATTCAGCTCAAGTCCGATCAGATGATACGGCTTGTACATCGCCGCATATCGGCCCGATGCGTCGGTCTTCAGCCCATATTGCCTGAAGCAATCGGCGGCGTAATCGTTCGGCGCTTGCAGCACGACATAGACGCCCCAGCGCAGATCCCGGAATACAGGACGGCCGTCGCGCTCCAGTGAAGAGACGACTTCCGCAAGGCCGGCCTTCTCCAGCACGCCGCCCGCCTCACGTGGCCGCATCACATGCGGTAGATCGTCGACGCCACAGGGCGGAAACAGCAAACCATTCGACGGCACGTCCAGTCCGGTTGCGTTGGCGATCGCCGCCATTTCGATCGCGGACTTGGTGCCGTCCAGGAACGAGTTGAACATCTGCGGGTTCATGCCAGCCGATTGTGCTTCGCCCGCCGTCAGTCCGTAATGCTGCCAGACGCCGTCCGGCGTCACGTCATGATAGGCGGGGAGGTATTTGGTGCCCTTGCCGGCGGCGACGACGCGAAAGCCCGTCGCGCGCGCCCAGTCCACCATTTCCGCCGTCAGCGCCGGCTGGTCGCCATAGGCCAGCGAATAGACCACGCCAGCCTTGCGCGCTTCCTGCGCCAGTAGCGGCCCGGCCAGCACGTCGGCCTCGACATTGACCATCACGACATGCTTGCCCGCCGCAATGGCCGCGCGGGCATGCCTAATGCCGACGGCCGGGTTACCGGTAGCTTCCACCACGACGTCCACTGCGCTGTCGGCGATCGCGCGCGCGCCGTCGTCGGTGAAGACCGTTCGCGCGATCCGCGCCTGATCCCAGCCGACGGTGCGGCAGGCTTCGCGGGCGCGATCGCGATCGATGTCGATGATGGCGGGCACTTCGAGTCCCGGCGTATGCGGCACCTGCGACAAGAACATCGAGCCGAATTTTCCGGCACCGATCAGCGCGACGCGAACTGGCTTGCCGGCCGCCAGGCGGGCGTTGAGAAGGTGGTGAAGGTTCATGGGAGGTGATCCGAGCTGTCATGTCCCGGACGCGGTGCAGCACGCAGTGCTGCTTCGCAGAGCCGGGACCGCTGAAGGAGGTACAGCGGGAGTGGGCCCCGGCTCTGCAGCGCACCGCTTCGCGCTGCGCTGCGTCCGGGGCACGAGAGCCTTACTCCGCGGCTTGCCGATGTGCACGCGCGAGCCGCAGCAGCGCATCGTCCTCCACCGTCTGGATCGGCGTGAAGTCGCGATGCGCGATGTAGTCGGGCCGCGTGGGGGTGCGGATGTAGTTCGAGACCGCATTCAGCGTCAGGTAGACGATCTTGCGCGGGTAGGGCGTGATGTTGCCGCTTGATCCGTGCACCAGATTGCCGTGGAACATCAGCATGCCGCCGGCCTTGCCGGTGGGCGCGACGATGCCGCCTTCCTTCACCAGCCGGGTGACAGTCTCCTCATCCAGGGTCCACAGCGGATAGGACGTCGTTTCCAGGTCATGCGAGGCCTTGAGGTCGCCGGCGTGCTGGCTCTTCGGCACCAGCATCAACGGGCCGTTGATCGGCATCACCTCGTCCAGGAAGATCGCGATGTTCATCGCGCGCGGCTCCGGCATGCCGTCGTCGCGCTTCCAGGTGCCGTAATCCTGATGCCACTGCCAGACATCACCGGTGAAGGCGGCTTTGGCGTTGATCTTGAATTGATGCATGTAGACCTTCTCGCCGAAGATCTGCTCGATCGGCTCGATCATGCGTGGATGCGCGCCGAGAGCGCCGAACGCCTCGTTATAGAGATGCGCAGCAAAGGCGGTGCGCGGCGCGCCGCTCTTCTCGCGCCATACCTCGGGTCGGTTGGCGTCGTAGATGCTGACGGCCTCGCGGGCGAGATAATCCACTTCCTCCGGGCTGAAGAGCTCCGGCAGAAACAGCCAGCCTTCACGGTTGAAGAATTCGATCTGCTGTGGCGTCAGTTTCATGGTGTTTCCTCCTGTTTGATTATTTTTCTCTCGCCTCATGGTGAGGAGCGCGTCTTCGCGCGTCTCGAACCATGAGGCCCCAGTCTTGTCCGCGGCCATCCTTCGAGACGCCGCTGCGCGGCTCCTCAGGATGAGGACTTGCACTACGCGGCCCTATCAGTCGTCCTCAGTCGCTCCTCGGTCATTCGTCCTGCCGTCTGCGCATGCGCGAGCGCCGCGGCTTCGGCTGCCTTGGCGTTGCCCGCGAGAATCTCCGAGCCAATGGTCTCATGCTCTTCCCAAGCGCGTTCGCGGTAATCGAGCTCCGCCAGCACCGTCGCCATCGAGCGGCGCATATGCGGCCATTGCGGCGCGATCATTTCCTCGATCGCCGGATTGCCCGCGAGGCGATAGATGGCGCTGTGAAAATCAACGTCGAGGGCGATCAGCCGCGAAAGCGGCGTGTCTTTGCCGATGCTCCGCCCGGCCTGCAGCGCCGCCTCGAGCTGCACGCGCCCGGAAGCATCGGCTCTCGCCCGCCCAGCCGCGAGCTTTGCCGCCAACGCGTCGATCGCGCCTCGGACTTCATAGAGCTGGCGAATGCGTTCGGGATCGAGCCGGGTGACTTCAAATCCGCGGCGGCCGCTCTCGGCGACGAGCCCTTGCCGATGCAGCAGATGCAGCGCATGGGACACCGGCTGGCGCGATACGCCGAGCTTTTCTGCAAGCTCGTTCTGCCGGATGCGATGCCCGGGCGGCAACGAACGATCGGTGATCGCCTCGAGGATCCGGGCATAGACCTGGTCGATCAGGTTGGGGAGTGGATCCAGTGGGATCATGCCGGCCGTTCCATTTGGAATACGGAATTCCGAATTCAAAATTAGCGACCGGCCGTGGCTCCGTCAAGGGCTTGTGGGGAGACACACAGTTGCCGCATGCCCGGCAGGCTATACTTCGATGGGGCGCGTGATCGGAGGATGGTCATGAACAACAACGCCGCGAGTTTCACCGGCAGCATCCCGCACTATTACGATCAGGGCCTCGGACCGGTAATTTTCGTCGAATATGCCGCCGACATGGCGCAACGCGTCGCGGCTGGCTGCCCGGCGCGGGTCCTGGAGACGGCGGCGGGCACCGGCATTGTTACGCGCAAGTTACGCGATGCGTTGCCGGCCGATACCCAACTGACGGCGACGGATTTCAATCCGCCGATGCTCGATATTGCCCGCGCCAAGTTTCAGTCCGGCGAGCAGGTCGCCTTCCAGCCTGCCGATGCGGTGGCGCTCCCCTTCGCCGATGCAAGCTTCGATGCGATCGCTTGTCAGTTCGGCCTAATGTTCTTTCCGGACCAGGCAGAATCCTTCTCCGAGGCTTATCGTGTGCTCGCGCCCGGCGGCCGCTACGTGCTCAGCGTTTGGGACTCTCACCGCTACAATCCGTTCGGCCGGATCGCGCACGAAGTGGCGGGCGGTTTCTTCGCGACCGACCCACCGCAGTTTTACAAAGTGCCGTTCTCCTGCCACCAGATCGACCCGATCAAGGAGATGCTGATCACGGCTGGCTTCGGCGACGTCGGCATTGCCGTGATCAGGCAGGTAAGAGAACTCCCTGACGTCGCGAGCTTCGCGCGGGCAGCCGTCCATGGTAATCCGCTGATCGATCAGGTCCGGGCGCGCGGCGGCGTTGACCCGGACCAGATCGTCAACGCGCTGGCACAGGCGTTGCGCCGCGAATTCGGCGATCCCGGCCGGATGCCGGTTCAGGCGATCGTGTTCTCCGCAACAAAGATGACGTCGCTCATGTGAGCAGGCTTACGTCGAACTGGCCAATCCGCTCGGCATCGGCCACCGCTTCCACCGCCGATATCCTGTCGCCACTGATCGTCAGCCGCACCACGATGCGCAGTTGGCC
Organism: Bradyrhizobium sp. LMTR 3; assembly: GCF_001693485.1. Lineage (GTDB taxonomy): Bacteria > Pseudomonadota > Alphaproteobacteria > Rhizobiales > Xanthobacteraceae > Bradyrhizobium. The sequence goes on along the minus strand of NZ_MAXC01000003.1, from coordinate 186,810 downwards.
GCCGAGAATGACGGCGAGCGCCAATGCACCGTCGACCAGCGCCGGCCTGGCGGCTTGCGCGCGTCCCTTGAAGGCTTCGGCGACCGCTTTAGCGCCACGGATTTCCACGAGCGAGCCCAGTCGCTGCGCGGCGGAATCGGCGCGGAACACCACGTCGGGATCGAGCACCGCGAGCAGCCCCTCGAAGTCGCCCTCGCGGGAAGCCTTGATGAAGGCCTCGACGATGTTTTTCTGTCGGCCGAAGTCGGGATCCGGCGGCGGCGTGCCCTGCACCCGGCGGCGGGCGCGGCTGGCCAGTTGCCGTGCCGCGGCAGGCGTGCGGCCGACGATGGGCGCGATCTCCTCGAACGGCACCGCGAACATGTCGTGCAGCACGAAGGCAAGCCGCTCCGCAGGCGCGAGCGTTTCCAGCACCACCAGCAGCGCCGCGCCGACGGAGTCGGCCATCTCTGCGTCCCGCCCATGCTGGTCATCGGCGACAGGTTCCGGCACGTGGGGACCCATTGGTTCCTCGCGCCGCGATTTGCGCGAGCGTAGCATGTCGAGGCAGACGCGGGCGACGACCGTGGTCAGCCAACCCCCGAGGTTTTCGACCGCGCTGGTATCGGAACGGCTCAGCCGCAGCCAGGTTTCCTGCACGGCATCATCGACCTCGCTCGTCGAACCCAGCATACGGTAGGCCACCGCCCTCAGATGGGGCCGGTTGGCCTCGAATTTCTCAGCCAGAAACTTTTTCTCGTCCATCGGTCACATTCCCATGTCGCGTTCCGTCATGGTGATGACGAACGAAAGCGCGCCGATGTGACAGCAGATCGGCGCCGCCGCGTCAAAAACAGAACCAACCATATGGAGCGCAAAATGATGCAAGCCCGAATGAATCATCCCGTCATGGTCCTTCCCGACGCCATGAAACCGCTGCAGGCGCTGGGCGACCTGACCAAGAACAGTCTGCCGGAAAAGCTGCTCGAACTGGTGTACCTGCGGGCCAGCCAGATCAACGGCTGCAGCGTCTGTGTCGACATGCACTCAAAACTCGCCGGCAAGGCCGGCGAGACCGGCGAGAGGCTGTTCGCGGTGGCCGCCTGGCGCGACACGCCCTATTTCACCGAAGCCGAGCGCGCGGCCATGGCGTTGACGGAAGCGCTGACACGGATCAGCGACCGCGCCGATCCGGTGCCGGACGAGGTCTGGAGTGAGGCCGACAAGCATTTCGACGAGGCGGAGCTCTCGGCGTTGATTCTGGCGATCGCCAAGATCAATGTCTGGAACAGGCTCAATGTAGCCGTGCGTCAGCCTGTGGGCGTCTGGAAGGTGTAGCCAGGGGGTATCCCCAAAACTATCGCCAATTTTAACGCGCCGGAACGTGCTTAATTCACCGGCGCGCGCTAAACATCAAGCCCGACCGGATCGGCCGGGCTTTCGCTTTTGTTGCCTTCATCCGTTTCCCAACATGTCCCTGGTTTTAGAATATACCTCGATGCTGCGACCGACCATCCGCAAGCGAATCCTCGGCATCGCCATCGGACTGATCTTTCTGATGGTGATCATCTCGGCGCTGTCGACGGTGATGACGCGAAAAATTGCGCATCAGCTCGATGAGCTGACGACAAAATATGTCGAAGCATATGGGCATCTGGCGCGGATGAACGTCCGCTCGCTGGAGCAGGCGGTGGTGGTTCGCCGGATGGTATTCCTCAAGATACAGACACCACCGGACGAGACCGCCTTTGCAGATCAGCAAGCCATCTATGAGGCTAAGGGCAGGGAGATTGACCAGGAGGCGCAAGCTGCGCGCGCCCTGATCATTGCAATCATTGATGATCCGACCACCGTCTCCGACGACGCCAATCTTGGACGGATCGAAAACCGGATCGAAACCATAACGAGCGACCTTCGCCGTTATCTGGAAGCAGAGAGCAAGCGGATGTGGCCGCTGCTCGAAGCCGGCAACATGCCGGAAGTACGGGCCAGCCTTGTTCGGACCGACGCGCTCCGCGACGAATTCAATCGCAAGATCGAGGAAATCCGGCACGACATGTTCGAGCAGGTCCGCAGCGATGCGGCCGTGACGATGCGGGATCAGCAGCGCGCGATCGTCATCTCTGCTATCGTGACGACGCTCGCGGCCATTCTCGGGCTGACGTTCGCGTTCTTCGTCAGCACCGGTATCACCCGCCCGGTGCGGCGGCTGCTGGACGGCACCCGCGACGTCGAGGCCGGCCGGCTCGACGGATCGATCGACGTCACCACGCGCGACGAAATCGGCCAGCTCACTGCCGCCTTCAACAACATGGTCGAGCAACTGCGCCACAAGGAGCGCCTGCGCGAGACTTTCGGCCGCTACGTCGATCCGCGCGTGGTGGAAGGGTTGATCAACCAGCGATCGCTGACTGCCACCGCCGGCGAGCGGCGGGTGATGACCGTGCTGTTCTGCGACATGCAGGGCTTTACCAGCCTCAGCGAGGGCATGACGCCGCAGGGCCTCGTCAAGGTGATGAACCACTATCTATCGACGATGTCGGAGCCGATCCGCAGCCATCGCGGCATCATCGACAAGTATATCGGCGACGCGATCATGGCCTATTGGGGCCCTCCCTTTACCGAGCACAGCGAGCAGGCGCGCCTGGCCTGCCTCGCTGCCGTCGAGATGGCCGATCGCGGTACGGCGCTGCGCAGGGAGTTGCCCGAATTGCTCGGCATACGCACCGTGCCGAGCGACTGCGACGTTCGCATTGGGGTTGCCACCGGTGAAGTGCTGGTCGGCAGTATCGGCTCGGAATTCATGATGAGCTACACGGTGATGGGTGATGCGGTTAATCTCGCATCGCGCCTGGAGAACGCCAATAAGGTCTATGGCAGTCATTCGCTGGTTTCGGAGGTTGCGATCACGGCGGCCGGCGATGCGGTCGAATCCCGCGAGATCGATCGGCTGGTTGTTGCCGGTCAGACCGTTCCCCAGGCGGTGTTCGATATTTTGGGACGCAAGGGCGAGCTCACCGAGAAGCAATTGGCATTGCGGGAGCGATATGCCGAAGGTCTCGCCGCCTATCGGGAGCGCCGCTGGGACGACGCGCGCCGGGCCTTTCATGCGGCGCTCGAGGCGGTCCCTGGCGACGGACCGGCCACGGCGCTGGCCAAGCGTGTCGAGAATTTTCGGGTCAACCCGCCGGCCGCCGATTGGGATGGTGCGTGGCGGCTCGACCAAAAGTAAGAAGTGGGCGGCGCGTCTACGCCGCCAGGAAATCCAGCACGACCTTGCAAAACGCCTGCGGCGCCTGTTCGAACATCCAGTGGCGCGTGCCCGGGATCACCGCCGTCCGCGCGCCCGGAATATGTTCGGCCAGCACGGGCCAGGTCACCGCCAGCGCGCCCCTGGTGTCGCCGCCGCCGATCAACAGCATCGGCGTCCTGATCGCCTCCGCTTCGCTCTTCAGGAATGGCTGGCGGTTCTCGCCGACCTGGCCGAGCAGCGTATAGATGTTGTCGCGCAATTGCTGCCGCGCCACCGCCGGCCATCGCGCCCATGCACCTTCGCCGTCGATACCATCGACGAACAGCGCCAGCGCGCCGTCGATGTCACCGTTTCGCACCATCTCGGCCGCGACCGGAATGCGCGGGCCCAGCGGCACGGGGCCGGGAGGTGGGCTGCTCGGCTGCAGCGCCGGCTCGAGATCGCCGCCCGGTTCGGCAAGGACGGCTTTGCGCAATAAATCAGGCCGTGCCTGCGCCACCCGGAATCCGATATGGCCGCCGCGCGAATGGCCGATCAGGTCGACCGCCCCGGCATCGAGCTTTTCAATGAAGCCGATGACGTCAGCGACGTGCTGCGCCATCAGATAGTCGTTGCCGATGCCGTCCCAATGCTCCGGAAAGAACCGCCGCAGGCTCAGCGAAATCACGCGGTGGCGTTTCGACAGCGGCCCCAGCACTGCGTTCCAGGTGCGGAAATCGCCGAGGGTGCCGTGCACGAGAACCAGCGGCGGGCTGTTGGTAGCGCCCCTGCCGACATCGAGATAGGCCATGTCGTAGCCGTTGACGTTCAAGGTCTGCATCGCGATCAATCCTCCGCGAGATACGACAGCACGATCTCGCAATATTTCTGCGGCGCCTGTTCAAACATCGGATGCGTGGCCCCCGGGATCATCTCGACGCGCGATCCCCTGACGTTGGCGGCCAAGGCATTGAGCACCTTTGGCAGCGTACCCTTGGTGTTGGCGCCGCCGATGAACAGCGTCGGCGTCATGATCGCTTCCGCATCCGCCTTGGAGAAGGGCGGACGGTGGTCGCGCATCTGCCCGATCAGCGTCGTCGCGTTGTCGCGTAGCAATTGCTTCGGCGTCGCCGGCAGCCGCCTCCAGGCGCCGGGACCTTCCAGCGCATCCATGAAAATCTGCAGGCCGCCGTCGATGTCGCCCTTGGCGATCGCCTTGGCGGAGGCCGCAATCATGCCAGCCAGCGGCGAGGGGCCGGGCGTGTAAGTGGGATCGAGCGTAGCGTCGAGTTCGCAGCCGGGTTCGGCCAGGATCAGCTTACGCAAGAGATCAGGCCGGCGCTGTGCGACGCGAAAGCAGATATGCCCGCCGCGGGAATGGCCCATCAGGTCGACCGGTTTGGTATCGAGTTTTTCGATGAAGCTGATCACATCGTCAACATGCTGGGTGATTGAATAGGTGTCGCCGACGCCGTCCCAGTGGTCGGGGAAGAAATGCCGCAACGACGGTGCGATCACCCGGTGCCTGCGCGTCAGCGGTCCCAGCACCGACGACCAGATCCGGAAATCGCACAGCGAGCCATGCACGCACACCAGCGGCGGGCCATTGCCGGCGCCGTGGCCAACATCGAGATAGGCCATGTCATAGCCGTTGACGTGAAGAGTTTGCATGCGGTCTCGGGATGAAAGAGGCTTTGGCCATTGCAGGGCGCCGGCAGGAGCCCCAGATCAGCGGAAGTTGTTCATGCCGTCAAGTTCCCCCGGGATTCGGGTGGATAGCAATAATCTCCAAGCCTAGATTTGGCTCGAGATGCGAAGCTGGGTGGCACTGAACAGGAGAATATGGAGCCAGTCATGACCGGGCACCATTTTACGATATTCGATACCGCGATAGGCCGTTGCGGCATCGTTTGGGGCGAGCGCGGCATTACCTCGGTGCAATTGCCGATGGGCGACGAGAAGAAGACCCGCACCCGCCTGCAGCAACGCCATGGCGACCTGATCGAGACGCCGCCGCCGGCAAAGGTGCAGGCCGCGATCGACGGCATCGTCGAACTGCTCGAAGGCAAGCCGAAGGATCTCGCCGACGTCGTACTCGATCTCGACGGCGTCCCCGAATTCAACCGCGGCGTCTACGACATCGCGCGTACGATACCGCCGGGCAAGACCATGACCTATGGCGATATCGCCAAGAAGCTGGGCGGCGTGGAGCTGTCGCGCGACGTCGGTCAGGCGCTCGGGCGCAACCCCTGTCCGATCGTGGTGCCGTGTCATCGCGTGCTGGCGGCGGGCAACAAGCCCGGTGGCTTCTCCGCCAATGGCGGGGTGGTGACGAAGCTGAAGATGCTGGCGATCGAAGGCGCGGCGGTGAATCACACGCCGAGCCTGTTCGATTGAAGGTCTTCACCGGCCCTTGAAATTGGGCGGGCGCTTCTCGTTGAAGGCCAGCACGCCCTCGCGGCGATCTTCCGTCGGCACCATGCGGTTATAGGCCTCGATCTCGAGCGCGAGGCCGTCCCGCAAGGAGAATTGCAGGCCGCGATGGATCGAGAGCTTTGCCTGCCGGACGGAGATCGGTGCGTTGCGGGCGATCCGCGAGGCGGTCGCCAGCGCCGCCGGCAATAGTTCGGACAGCGGAAACACTTCGTTCACAAAACCCCAGTCACGTGCTTCCGCTGAAGTAAACGGCTTGCCGGTCAGGATCAGCTCCTTGGCGCGGCGCTCGCCGACGGCGCGCGGCAGGGTCTGCGTGCCGCCACCACCCGGCATGATGCCGAGTGTCACCTCGGTCAGCGCGAAGCGCGCGTTCTCGGTGGCGTAGAGGAAATCGCAACAGCCTGCGATCTCGCAGCCGCCGCCATAGGCCGCGCCGTTGACGGCGCCGATGATCGGGACGGGGCAGTCGATCAGCGCCCGCACCATCCGTTCGAAGATGACATGCTGGCGCGTCCACGCCTCATCCGTCATGTCGCGCCGTTCCTTCAAATCGCCGCCGGCGCAGAACGCCTTATCACCGGCGCCGGTGAGGACGACGCAGCGTAGGCTCTTCGGATCGAGCGCGACCTCCTCGAAATAGCGCACGAGATCGCGGCCCATCTGGGTGTTGAGCGCATTGGAGGCATGCGGTCGATTGAGACGAATGATCGTCACGTGCTCGTCGACCGGTTCGATCGAAAGCGTCTCGAAAGCGGATGGGTTCGAACTCATATCGCCTCGCAGGAGAATCCATTGCCGGCGCGCCGGATCTTTCCGACCGACGGCGAGGGAAAATGCGCGGTGCAGCACAGCGTATCGGTGTCGCAGTAGCGCTCCAGGAAGCCGCGCCGGGTCGCCGCCGCCTGCGTCGGATCGATGTCGAACTTCACGGATAGTTCCGGATAGCGCGTCTGCAGCGGCGAATGCATCAGGTCGCCCGAGAACACGGCGTCATCCTTAGCGCGGCCGAAGGTGAAGGCGACATGGCCGGGCGTGTGGCCCGGCGTCGGCAGGATGCGGGTGTGATCGCCGATCGCAAAATCGCTACGGACGATTTCGGCCTGTTTGGCCTCGACAACCGGCAGCACGCTATCGCCAAACGGCGGCACCGGCGTTTTCGCGTGCGTCTCGGTCCAGTAGTCGAATTCGGTCTTGTCGAACACGTAGCGCGCATTCGGGAATGTCGGCGCCCAGCGGCCATTGTCGAGCCGCGTGTTCCAGCCGACATGATCGACATGCAGATGCGTGCACATGACGTAGTCGATGTCCTCGACGGAGAAGCCGGCCGCGGCCAAGCCGCGCATATAGGTATCATCCGCTTTCATGTTCCATTTCGGCCGGTGCGGCCGCGGCTTGTCGTTGCCGATGCAGCTATCGATCAAAATGGTGTGGTGCGGCGTCTTCACCACGTAGGACTGGAAGCACAGGATCAGCACGTCGCTATCATCGAGTGCGCCGATCCTTTGCATCCACGGCCGATGCTCCGCCAGAACCTCCGGCGTCAGCCCCGGCAGCATCTCCAAAGCCGGCAGGAAGGTGGTCTCCTGCTCGATGATGCGGTGAATGGCGAGATCGCCAACGGTGAATTTCAGGCTCATTTTTTCCTGCTGACTTAGCGCGTGTTGTTATTTCGGACGGACGGAATGATGAAGTTGGCAAGGATGTCGAGTGCTGCCTGACCTTGGCGCGGGCTGCCATAAAGTCCAGATGTGGTCACGACGACGAGATCGAGCTCGGGAACAATGAATATCCGCTGACCCCCGAGGCCCACGGCGGCAATCCACTTCACATCCTTGTCTCCCGACAAGGTGCGGCCCATCCACCATTGCTGGCCGTAATAGAACAGGCCGCCGAAATAGCCGATGGCCTGAAAACGCGGTGTGACCGATTGCTCGATCCATTTATCCGAAACAATCTGACGGCCACCCCATGCCCCTTTGTTGAGTATGAGCTGGCCGATTTTCGCGGCGTCGCGCGGACGAAGACGAAGGCCGACAGCAGGGGCCACCCGTTCATTTCGGTACTTCATCCATTCCCAGTCCGAAATGCCAAGCGGTGCAAACAGCGCCTCGCGCGCAAACGCCTCCAGCGATTGGCCCGACACACGTTCGATGATGTTGCCGAGCAGGTCCGTGCCGCCTCCATTGTAATTCCACACAGTGTCCGGCGGCGCCGCGATCGGTTTCGACAGGACATAGCGATACGGGTCGGCCTCGCTGCCGAGATGCGGTTCGTCATTCGCTGGATCTTTCCAGGCGCGGTTCTCGTCCCACTGAATGCCTGACGACATTGTCAGCAGATGGCGAAGGGTGATGTTGTCCCAACCCGGCGATTTCACCGTCGAATAATCCGGGAAGAATTTGACGACGGGTTCGTCGACGCTTTTGATCAACTCGCGATCCATCGCGATCCCCACCAGCAGGGAAATCACGCTCTTCGACACCGAGCGCATGTCGTGCTTGGTCGTCGCATCGAATTCGTGCCGTCCGCCGCCCATTCCCCAAGGCTCGTCATAGCCCGGAAAATATTGCTCGAACACGAGTGTGCCGCGGCGGACGATCGCCACCGCATGAACGTTGGCATTGGCCGCAGCAAGTCGCGCCGCGATGCCGCACAGCCGGGCGCCGTCGAGGCCGACACTTTCCGGCGTCGCGGTTTGCCAGCCGTCGCCGATCGATGCCGGACTGCCGCAGGCGAGATTGCGCTGGCCGGTGGAGAATTCCTGTAGCTGTGCGGCTGCGCCGGACGCCGCCAGCACAAATACGGCGGCCAGGCCGAGGCGCCGCAGTTTATTGCTCGCCTCGGTCATGCTGCCGTCTCCTGCTCTCGTCGTTACGCCGCCGGCGGCACCGAGATCTTCACCGACGGCCGCTCCATCATCCTCTGATGAAAGGCATCGAGCTTTGGGTAGGCCTTGCGCCAGCCGCAATCGGCAAAGCGGAAGTCCGCATAGCCGAGCACGCAAACCAGTCCGATCTGCGCAATGTTGAACGGACCGGACAGCACGTCGGGCTTGTTCTCGAACCGCGCCATGCCGGCCCACGCTCTGCTCCAATGGTCGTCGTGCCAGGCGTCCCAGCGCAGCCCTTCCGGCCGCACCATTTTTTCGTACCGGCACAGCAGCATGGAATCGAGCATGCCCTGCAGCAGGGAATGGTCGCTCTTCACCTTCCATCGCTCGGGCCCGGATGCGGGGATCAGCTTTCCGCCGCCGGCGAGCTCGTCGAGATACTCGACGATGACATAGGAATCGAGAATGACGTCGCCATTGTCGAGGATCAGCACCGGCAGTTTCTTCAGCGGCGTGATCTTCGAATACTCTTCATTGGGTTGACCCGGAGCAACCGTCGCCGGAGTGAATTCGATTCGGTCGAGCAGGCCGGTCTCGATCGCGGCGATGCGGACTTTTCGGGCGAACGGCGAGGCGGGGGAGAAGGTGAGTTTCATGAAAGAAGCCTCTTAAGGCTAAGCACATTGGGAATTGGGGCCTCCGTCATTGCGAGCGAAGCGAAGCAGTCCATTGTCTCCGAGCGCATGGAGGGATGGATTGCTTCGTCGCTGTCGCTCCTCGCAATGACGGGGGTTGGTACGTGCGCAGGCTCACGCCGCGATGATTTCCTGGCGCTGCTCGCCGAGTCCTTCGATGCCGAGCGTGACGACATCGCCGACGTTGAGGAAGGTCGGCGGCTTCATGCCGAGTCCCACGCCGGGCGGGGTGCCGGTGGTGACGATATCGCCCGGCAACAGCGTCATGAACTGCGAGACATACGAAATGCACTTCGCCATCGAGAAGATCATGGTCGAGGTCGATCCTGTCTGGCAGCGCTTGCCGTTGACATCGAGCCACATCGACAGCTTCTGCACGTCGGGGATTTCATCCTTGGTGACGAGCCACGGGCCGAGCGGGCCGAACGTGTCGTGCGATTTGCCCTTGGTCCACTGACCGAGCCGCTCGATCTGGAAATTGCGCTCGGAGACGTCGTTGCAGACGCAGTAGCCGGCGATGTGGTTGAGCGCGTCGGCCTCCGAGACATATTTGGCGCGGGTACCGATGATGGCGGCGATCTCGACTTCCCAGTCAAGCTTGGTGGAGCCGCGCGGCTTCTCGACTGCGTCGTTCGGGCCCGACAGCGAGGTGTTGGCCTTGATGAAGAAGATCGGCTCGGTCGGGATCGGCGATCCCGTCTCCTTGGCGTGGTCGCTGTAGTTCAGGCCGATCGCGACGAATTTCGAGATGCCGGTGACCGGCGCGCCGAGGCGCTGCTTGCCGTCGACGGCGGGAAGCTTGGAGGTATCCAGCGCCGCCAGCTTGGCCAGCGAGGCCGGCGCATAGGCATCTCCGTCGAGATCCCTGACGTGGGCGGAAAGATCGCGCAACTGGCCGGATTTATCGATCAGGCCGGGCTTTTCCGCACCCTTGGCGCCGTAACGAACAAGCTTCATTTTATCGCTCCCTGCGGGGGTTTTCTTGAGGATTTCGGGGGATTTTCGTAAACTTCAGACGCTTCTTGGAACAGCGGCGCAGGAAATTCAACTGCCGAAAGCGCAGGGTAGGGTGGGCAAAGGCGCTTTGCGCCGTGCCCGCCATCCATCGCCAGCGGCAAGGAATGGTGGGCACGCTTCGCTTTGCCCACCCTACGGATTCAGCGCCACGAACCTGAACGCATCGCCATCGCGCTTGATGTAACCGGCACTGAAGTGCCCGCCAATCACCAGTGTGGGCGTGTCGGCGAAGCGCGAAAACAGTTCACGGCGGGTTTCGGCCGACTGCTGGGGATTGGAATCGGCGGTCGATGACCAGTCGAGATGGGCCATCTGGCACGGATGATGGGCGACGTCCCCCGTCAGCAGGGCTTCCTTGCCGTCCGACTTGATGTGGACGCTCATGTGGCCGGGACTGTGGCCGGGGGTCGGGATCAGCGTGATTTCATCCGACAATCTGGCATCGCTGGCGACCAGCTCGGATTTGCCGGCGTCGGTGATCGGCTTCACGGAATCGTCGAATACCGCGAGCTTGTCCGGCGCATCGCTGTGGTCGCGCCAGTGCTCGTATTCGCCTCTGCCGAACACATATCGGGCATTGGCGAAGGTCGGCACCCATTTGCCGTCGACGAGTTTCGTGTTCCAGCCGACATGGTCGACATGCAGGTGCGTGCACAGCACGGTATCGATGCTGTCGGGCGGGAAGCCCGCCGCTGTCAGCATGTCGAGGAACGGGTGCTTCCGGTTGTTCCAGCTCGGCACATTGCGGCCCTGCTTGTCGTTGCCGAGGCCGGTATCGACGATGATGCGGCGCGACGGAGTCTCGACCAGGAACGAATGGATCGACATTTTCAGCCGGCCTTCCTCGGTCGCAAATTGCGGGATCAGCCAAGGCAGTTTCCGGATTTCCTCGTTGGTCGCGAGCGGAAGAATGAAACGGGTGCTGCCGACAGTCTCCATTTCGACAGCTCTCGTGATCCTGACCCTGCCCACGTTCCAGTGCATCCGGCGCATCCTCTCGTTTCTGGTTGTTCGGGCGAGGATGCGGGTTTCCATCTGCCGGTGCAATGGATCATCCGACAGCGTTTGGCGTTATCGCATAGCCCGTATGAGGAACATGCGATGCCAGAACTCACGATTTCGCCCGAAAAAATCGGCTTTCTGATCGAGAAAGCCCGGCAGTTCGACGTCAAGGAAGGGGCATCCGATCCGGATTCAGGGTCGAATGCGGGCGATGACGACATGATCGACGTGTTGCAGGACAACGGAAAAGATCCGGTCGTCGGCGAGATCACCGGCTTCATCAACTCGCTTTCCGAGGACGAGAGGGTCGCTCTCGTCGCCCTGATGCGACTGGGGCGCGGCGACGCCACCATCGAGGAATGGGAGGATCTACGTACGGAAGCGGCCGGCCAGCGAGACCGCGACACCGCGCGCTATCTTCTCGGCGAGCCGATGCTTGGAGATTTGCTGGCGCAGGGACTCGACGAGTTCGGCCTTACCTGGAACGAGGAGCGAACGACGGCCGATTCCTCCGGAGTCAGCCAGCGGGAAGAAGACGAGCGCAATCCACGATAACGGTGCCCAGCTTGTCGCCTTTCTCCACTGCAAGGTGCGCCAGCGCGGTGTCCGAGAGTGCAAACTGCGCGGCGACGTTGTGGATGCGCCGACCTGCCGACAGCCATTTCGTGATGTCGGCTTGCGCGGCCGCCAGTAGCGGCGGCGGCAGCGCGAACAGCACGAGCGCGCGGACCGCGATGCATTTCTCCATCAATTCGCGCATGGGTACCACCGGCGTGCGGTTGCCGTTGGTGGCGTAGACTGCAATCGTCGAATTGGCGCCCATCAGTTTCAGCGTGGTCTCGATATTGCCGCCGAAATCGACATCGACGACGCGATCGACGCCGCGCTGCCCGGTGAAGGCCATCGCCTTCGCAACAACGTCCTCAGTCTTGTAGTTGACGACGAGGTCGGCGCCGGCGAGACGTGCCTGCTCGGTCTTGGCTGCCGAACTGACCGTCGCGATCACCTTGGCACCACCCCATTTGGCGAGCTGCACGGCATAGTGCCCGACCGCGCCGGCACCGCCGGTGACGAGCACGGTCTGCCCCACGATCGGCCCGTCGCAATAGAGACAGCACCATGCCGTCATGCCGGGAATGCCCAGCGTTGCGCCTTCGGCAAACGAGAGACTATCCGGCAGCGGCGTCACCAGATGTTCGGCGAGCGCAATATATTCAGCCGCGGTGCCGAACGCGCGGCCATTGCGCTGGCCGTTGAACAGCCAAGCCCGCTGGCCGATCTTGAGCCGCGTGACGCCGTCGCCGACCTGATCGATGATGCCGGCGCCATCGCTGTTGGGAATGACGCGCGGATATTCCATCGGCCGGTAGCCGCCGCCGCGGCGGCCGACATCGGCGGGATTGACGCCGGACGCCTCCAGCCGCACCCGGACTTCGCCCGGGCCGGCCACCGGCGTCGGCATCTCGCCATAGGCCAGCACTTCCTGTGCCGGCCCGGTTCGCTCGTACCAGACTGCCCTCATAGCGTGCCAGGGAAAGCACCGCCGTCGAGCAGGATGTTCTGGCCGGTGATGAAGCCAGCCTTGGCGCCGCACAGGAAGGCGCAGGCGTAGCCGAATTCGTCCGGATCGCCGAACCGCCCGGCTGGATTTTGCTTGGCGCGCTCGGCAAACACCTGGTCCGGCGGGATGCCGCGCTTCTCGGCCTCTGCTTTGCCCACACCGCGCAGGCGGTCGGTGTCGAACGGTCCGGGCAGCAGCGCATTGATGGTGACGTTGCTGATCACGGTCTTGCGCGACAGTCCCGCGATGAAGCCGGTGAGTCCGGCGCGCGCGCCGTTGGAAAGCCCCAATATGTCGATCGGCGCCTTCACCGCGGCCGAGGTGATATTGACGATGCGGCCAAATTTCCGCGCCATCATGCCGTCCACCGTCGCCTTGATCAGTTCGATCGGCGTCAGCATGTTGGCGTCGATCGCCTTGATCCAGTCGTCGCGGGTCCAGTTGCGGAAATCGCCGGGCGGCGGGCCGCCGGCATTGTTGATCAGGATGTCCGGTTCGGGACAGGCCTTCAGGACGGCCTCGCGGCCGGCCGGCGTCGTGATGTCTCCGACAATCTCGGTTACCGTGACGCCGGGACTCGCTTTGCGAATATCGTCGGCCGCCTTTTTCAGCGCCTCCGCGCCGCGCGCGGTCAACGTGACATGCACGCCCTCATTGGCCAGCGCCATGGCGCAGGCGCGTCCCAAGCCCTTGCTCGATGCGCAGACGATGGCACGGCGGCCTTTGATCCCAAGATCCACTTTTTCTCTCCCGTTCCGTCAGGTGATGTTCTTGTAGTCCGATGCGGCCACTCTAGCCAAGTCGGATGCTTCTGATAAGCCGCCGAGGCGTGCGGATATTGCATATTTGCGATCCCGGAAATCGGCTCTCTCATCATTGCGAGAATCGTAGGGTGGGCAAAGGCGCGCCAGCGCCGTGCCCACCATCCATCCGCATCGATACTGCAATGGTGGGCACGCGGAGCCTGTCATCGGGCGCGCGTTCGCGCGACCCGTTGGCTTTGCCCACCCTACGATTTCTCGCAATGATGGGGCAATCAACCCGCCCGCATCTCCGCTCTGATCATGTCGGCGGCCTTTTCCCCGATCATGATCGTCGGTGCATTGGTATTGCCGCCGATCAGGGTCGGCATGATCGACGCATCGACCACGCGCAATCCTTCGACGCCGTACACTTTCAGCTTCGGATCGACCACTGCCATGGGATCGTTGACGCCCATCTTGGCAGTGCCGACAGGATGATAGACGGTGTCGACGCGGGCGCGCAACACGTCGCGGATGTCGTCATCGCTATGCACGCCTTCCGTGAACATCTCCTTCTTCTGCAACGCGCGCAGCGCCGGCGTCTCCATCAGCCGGCGCGTGGTCTTGAAGCCGGCAACCATGGTTTCCAGGTCCTCCGTCTCGTCGAAGAAATTCGGATCGATCAGCGGCGGCGCAAATGGATCGGCGCCGAGCAGCGAAACGCTGCCGCGGCTCTTCGGCCGCAGCAGGCAGACGTGGCAGGAGAAGCCGGTGCCGCGATGGCGCTTGCGGCCATGATCGTCGGCCATCGCCATGCCGAAATGAAGCTGGATGTCCGGGATGTCGAGATCGGGTCGGGTTTTCAGGAAGCCGCCGCATTCGGCGAAATTCGACGTCATCGGCCCGGTGCGTTCGCGGCGATACTGTCGGATGGCCCGCAGCAGCCGCGGCAGCGCTTTGAGTGAAATGCCGTTGAAGTGGGGATTGTCGGACATGTAGCCGAACACGAAATCCGGATGGTCCTGCAGGTTCTGCCCGACGCCGGGCAGATAATGCATGGTGGCAATGCCGTGCTTTGCAAGCTCGGCGCTGTCGCCGATGCCCGACAGCATCAGGAGATGCGGGGTCTGGAACGCGCCGGCGGAGAGGATCACCTCGCGCCGGGCGCGGATCTGCTTCAGCTCCTTGCCCTGCCGGTACTCGACGCCGACCGCGCGCTTGCCTTCGAACAGGACGCGAGTGGCGTGGGCGTGGGTCTCGACACGCAGATTGGCGCGGCGTCCCATATGCGGGTGGATATAGGCGCGCGCGGCGCTGCAGCGTTCGCCGTTCCTCTGCGTCAGTTGATAGATGCCGAGGCCCTCGTGCTCGTCGGCGTTGAAATCCTCGCGCAGGCGAAACTGCGCTTCCTGCGCCGCCTGCAGAAAAATCTGCTGCACCGGATTGCCGGTACGCGACTTGTTGACCGCGAGCGGGCCGCCCTTGCCGTGGTACTCGCCGTCAAAATCGGCATTGTCTTCGGCGCGCTTGAAGTAGGGCAGCACGTCGGCGAACGACCAGCCGGTATTGCCGAGCGAGGCCCATTGATCATAGTCGGCGCGGTGGCCGCGGATATAGACCATCGCGTTGATCGCTGACGATCCGCCGAGCCCCTTGCCGCGCGGCTGATAGCCGATGCGACCGTTGAGGCCCTTCTGCGGCACGGTGCTGAAGGCCCAGTTGTTGACGTTGCCGGCGACCATCAGCACGAGCGCGAACGGCGTCGTGACCACCCAATTGTCATTCCTGCCGCCGGCATCGAGTAGCGCCACCGACGTCTTCCGATCCTCCGATAGCCGTCCCGCCACCGTGCAGCCGCCGGAGCCGCCACCCACCACCACGAAATCGAAGATATCGGTCACGCCCATCCCCCTCCCGGATTTTTTGTTTTGGCGACCTGACGGGCCGCGGCTTTGGGCACAAAACTCCGCTTTTGCGGCGTTTATGGCAAGAGCGGTTCCAAAGGCCGGTTTTGACGCTCCAACCCCTCGTTTTTGCTGTCATAAAATCTGCAAAAGCCCCTTCTTGCCCCTTTCCAAAGCAGGGTGACGTTGATACATACCCCTCGCACCCGATGGCCTTGCCCGGGTCGCCTTCTCAGGAAGCCTCCGGACGGGATCGATCGGCGCGACCACGCGTTGGCCGGCTTTCACGTCGGGTCCGGTTTTTCGAAGGCAGTGCAACGGTTTAACGCGGGGTGGAGCAGCCCGGTAGCTCGTCAGGCTCATAACCTGAAGGTCGCAAGTTCAAATCTTGCCCCCGCAACCAACGATACCGACACTCCCGTAGCTGACGCTGCGGGAGTTTTCGTTTTGGTGGACCTTCCACTGTCCTGACGGACCATCCAGCCCAAGATCGTGCCCAATTCGCCGTACGGCGTCGCGTGCATTGTATGACATCGGCGAAATTCTCGGTGGCAAGCAGCGAGCCGGCGCGCGGGGTATCCGGCCAAAGCGTCCGGGACCATTTCCCGCGGTCGGACGTTAGTGTCTTGAGAGAACGGCTACTGGCAGAGCCGTTTCGCGGGGCGATGCACCACCAATTGGAGTCGATCATGCCAGAGCGAAGAACAGTGCAGAAGGCCAGACGGGATAAACGCGCGGGCAAATCGCCAACCACCCAGGCGGGCGAATTTGTGCATGAGGAGATTCGCAAAGTCCGCCGTGGCCAACATGGAGCGAGATCGCCGCAGCAGGCGATTGCAATCGGCCTGTCCAAGGCGAGGCGTGCGGGTGTTCCGCTCCGTCCGCCGGCAAAAGGCAAGGCCAAGGCAAGGACCCGCAGAAGTGCCGAATACGCCTATGAGGCGGGGCAGGGCAAGCGAAAGACCCGACGCCGGCCGCGCGTTTCACGTGCTGTATCGCAGACCCTCAAGCGTGAACCACGCGGCACGGCGTCACGTGCAGCACTGTCGAAACAAGCACGAAGCGCCGCCTCGCGTCGCTCCGCCTCGGCCCGCTCAGCGGCGGCTCGGAAGGCCGTAAAGACCAAAGGCCCGGCGCAGCGATCTGCGGCAGCCAAGAAGGCAGCCCGGACCAGAACGCGTCGTCGGCGATAGCCTTGCGCCGCAGATCAGTTTTACAGCTAGCACAATGGCGAGAAGAACACAGTCACGGAAAAGCAAAGTCGTCAGGACCCGCCCCCCGAGGCAGTCTCAGAACGCACAACGGAATTACGAGCGCTACGTAGAGTTGGCGCGCGCTGAAGCGCTGAAGGGCGATCTGATCGCAGCCGAAAACTATCTTCAGCACGCCGAGCACTATTTGCGGTCGATGCACGAAGAGGCCCACGGCGGGCGCCTGTCGCCGCAGCCGGCAATTTTGCCCAAGCCGCGGCTGAGACACAGCGGATGATGGAGCGATCCTTCAATAATCGCGAAACCTGAGGACGGACGTGCCCTGCTCTCGGCGGGACCGCTCCACTAACCTTTGCGCCCGGAACTAATGCGGGCCGCGCGGAGTTCTTCATTTTGAGCGGCCGCTTTACACGAACCAACTCGCAAGCCCTTTGCTCCACGAGGGGCGCTCATCATGAGGAGGCTGGCCGTGATTCGGGATATTGTCGTCAACTTGGCGACCGGTAACTCTCGCGATCCTGCAGCAGCGTACGCGATATCCGTCGCCAGGACGTTCGACGCCCAGATTGCAGGGATCGCAATGTGTCACTCCCCAGCGATTGTGGCCGGCGGCATGGAGGGTGTTCCGGCCGACGTAATCGAGTCCCTGCGCGAAGAGAGCGCCAGGGCGGCCAACGGGGCCATCGAAAGATTCAAACAGGCGGCGGCGCAGGCTCATCTTCCTGCCGAGGCGCAGATGGTCGAGACCAGCATCGAAGGAATCCCAAGGACGTTTGGACGTATTGCGCGGACGTTCGATCTTGCAATCGTTGCGCAGACCGAGCCGGAAGCGACGACCTCCGCCGGTCCTGCCGCTGAAGCAGTGATGTTTGAATCCGGACGGCCTGTCGTCGTCGTACCCAGTATCCAAAAGGACGGCATCAAGCTCGGCTGCATTCTCGTCTGCTGGGACGGAAGCCGTACCGCCGCGCGGGCGCTCGCGGACTCGATGCCGTTATTGGAGCGCGCAAAATCGATTGAGGTGATCAACGTAGGTAGTGGCCGTCGGGAAGCCGAAGAATCCTTGGCGGCCGTTGGCAGACACTTGGCGCGCCACGGCTTGAATAGTAGCAGCAAAGCGCTTATCGCCGATCGGACCGATGTCGCAAACGTAATCCTGTCACACGCGGCAGATCTATCAGCCGACCTTATCGTAATGGGCGGCTACGGCCATTCGCGGCTGCGCGAGTTCATCCTCGGGGGCGTGACGCGCGGCATTCTGGACACGATGACCGTTCCGGTACTGATGTCGCATTAAAGGCCGACGTGAGAGCTTCTTGCCTTCGGCACTGATGCCCTTGATTTGAGCGAAGTTCCTGCCCCGGAACCTGACGTGCGATCATTCAGCGCGTGAAACACGCGCCGAAAAAAGCGAGGGCTGCTCCGTACAAATCCGAAGTCATCTTAAGCTGAATGTTAATCCCTCGCGCTATCCGTCGCACAGGGGCGGGGTGTGCGGGTGGCAAGCATTTTCGAGGTTCAGGGTTTTGGCGCATTGTCCGAATGGAACGGACAGTTCTCAAGCGTCTCGGCCAGGCAGGCATTTCAAAAGATCGCGTCGCTCGGATCGAATTCGATCGAGCTCACGGCGCGGATATGGACACAGACTGGAACGTCCAACGCGGTCTTTGCCGAACCTACCAAGACCGAAAGCGACGCCAGCCTCTTGTCAGGCTTCAAGGCCGCGCATGATGCCGGCCTATCGGTGCTGTTCAAGGCTGCGCTCTCGACGTTGAACGGAACCAGGGTATCCAACCTGGCGCCGGCGGATGTCGCGGGCTTTTTCGCGTCCTACAAGGCCGAGATCGTGCACCTCGCTACCGTCGCGCAGGCCGGTGGCGTGGAGATGTTCGCGATCGGCAACGAGATGAGCAGCCTGTCTGGCGAGCCGTATCGCGGCTACTGGATCGATCTCATTGCGGCCGTCCGCGAGGTCTATCACGGCGAACTGACCTACGCAGCGGCGACCGACGAGGCCTCGCATGTCAGCTTTTGGGATCAACTCGACACCATCGGCGTCAACACCTATCCGCCGTTGACGGCCAGCGATGCGCCAACAGTGCAGGATCTGGTCGACGCTTGGACTGCCGTTCCGGTCAATCCCTATTACGCGGCAGCGTTCGACTACAAATCACCGGTCGATTTTCTCCACTTGCTCGCGACCAAATACGACAAGCCGCTGCTGATGACCGAGGTCGGCTATCGCAGCATCGATGGCACCGCGATCTCTCCGGGATCGTGGACGAGCAATGGTACGCCCGACGTGCTGGAGCAGGCGGACGCCTTCAATGCCTTCTTCCAGGTCTGGACCGCCCATGGCGGCAGTTGGTTCAAGGGCGTCGAGCTCTGGCAATGGGATCTCAATAATCAATTTTCGGGCACGGGCTATTCCGTCATGGGAAAGCCGGCCGAGGCGATCGTCTCGCAGTATTTTCATGGCGACGGGGCCGTGCCCGATCTTGCGATGAGGGGATCGGCTGTCGCCGACCTGATCGACCTCGGCCGGGGGGATGACACGATCAATGCCGGGCTGGGCGATGACATCATCCATGGCGGTGCCGGCGCGGATGTCATTGTCGGCGGGCCCGCAAGCAGCGGCAAACTGGCGGTAACAACGATTACCCTCGTGGGCTATGGCTCCGCGGTTGGCAGCGTTGGCGCGCAGGCCCAAATCAAGTTCAACGGCGAGCCGGCATCCGGACTAATGGAGTTCAAGCCGGCCGCGGATCCATCTGAATACCAGACCTTCACGATAAGCTTCGTCGATTTCGGCCCGATCGCCTCCATCGACGTCAATCTGGCAAACGCCACACCGGGACGGGCGCTGCATATCAAGGGTTTCCTGATCAACGGCGTCGCGCTGACACCAGCCGACGCCGCCAATGCAAGCTCGCCCGGCACGTTCGATCTCTACGTCCACAATATCCATGTCGACATGACCAACCACCAGGATTGGCTTTCCGGCGCGGCGACGGACAACGACGTGATCGATGGCGGCGCGGGCAACGATCTCATCACAGCGGGCGCCGGCGACGACATCATCGATGGTGGAGAGGGCATCGATACAGCGAACTTTTCCGGCGATGTGCGAGACTACGACATCTCGATTGTCGACGGCCAACTCGTGGTGAACGACCGGATAGCGGGCCGCGACGGCACCGATCATCTCACGCGTCTTGAATTCCTGCAGTTCGCCGATGGCGTCGTCGACGCCAGCGGTCTGTTCGCCAGTCCGGCGCAGAGCTCCGGCAGCACGCTGAAAATGCCCGCGACCGATGGCAACTCCGCCTCTCCGCCACCGGTCGACGGCCATGATACGGTCGAAAGTATCAGCCCTAACGCGGAGGGACGCCTCCTTGGGTGCTTGAGGCCGTTTATCGGTGGCACCCGCGAGCGGCTCACCTTCGACAATCATGACGGCTTACCTATCGGGAACACCGATGAGGCTCGAGTCACATTGACCTCAAGGGTTGTCAGCGACGCGCTGAACAGCGCAAGCCGCGATACGTTCATTTTCAGCGAGATGGTCAGACATGATGTGACAAGGGATTTCAAGGCAGGGGAGTCAATCGGGGACCGCGTGATCCAGATTGATCTCGGTCATGATGTGTCCATGACGCACCTGATATGGGACCACCTGCTCCTCACCTGATCGGGCAGATGCCGGGTTTCGTCGGCTGAGGCCGATCTCGCCAACCAGGCGGCGCGAAACGCGCCGGCTGCAAGGCTTTCGACAAATCCTAAAATTTGGTCGAAACAGCAGGGCGGGTTTGTGCGTTGCGTTCTCGCAAGCCCTCACGGTGGCATCTGGCTGCAGCTTCCTGCGACATCCAATTGCAACCATCCGAATTGTTCCCGGTCCCGCATTGTTGCGCCGTCGTTGCATTCGAAATAGCATCGATTGCGAACCATGACCGGGGCAGGGCAGAAGAAATGACATATGAGGTCCTTCTTTGCAGCTTTCTGCCGTCGATCATTCGGTAGCGAATACGGAACCCGCGCACTGGAAAAGGCGTCTTCGCTGTCCTCGCTGCTCGTCGCCGCTGCGCAACGTGTGGTCACAGCCAACCTGCTCAAACCGTGCCTGCGATTATAGCAGAGCCGGGTTTCCGATGATCGGCGCGCAGCCGGTGCTGATCGATTTCGCAGCCAGCATTTTTGAACGCAGGATGTACGAGGCCGAGAATGGCTCGGCGCTGCAGCGCGACGTCAGTCGCCGTTCCCTTGGATCGCGGCTGCATCGCCTTACCTTTGGAGGCAATCCGGTTGCGGTCACCAACAGCGCAACGTTCATCGAGCTCTTGAAGCGGGAGTCGAGGCGGCCGGTTGTACTCGTTGTCGGAGGCGGGACGATCGGTTTGGGCGCTGATGAACTCTACCGGGACGATTCCATCGAGCTTGTCGGCACCGACGTCTACGCTTCGCCGCACACCATGCTGGTGGCTGACGCCCACAGCCTGCCCTTCGAAGACGGCGTGTTCGACGGCGTCTGGGTGCAGGCGGTGCTGGAACATGTGCTGGAGCCCGCAACGGTCGTTGCCGAACTGCATCGGGTGCTGCGGCTGGAAGGCCTGGTCTATGCTGAGACGCCCTTCATGCAGCAGGTGCACGAGCGGGCCTATGACTTCTCGCGTTTCACGCAGAGCGGTCACCGCTGGCTGTTCAGGCGATTTTCCGAGATCAACGCCGGACCGGTCGGCGGCGCCGGTGTGGCGCTTGAATGGTCGATCCGCTATTTCGCGCGCGCACTCGGCGCGGGCAACAAGCTGTCACGCCTGATCGTGCTGCCGTTTTTCTGGATCAGATATCTCGATGCGTTCGGTCGCGGCCGGGCCGCAGCAGACGCCGCCAGCGGCTTCTTCTTCCTGGGGCGCAGGGCCGAACAGGCGATGGATCCACATGACATGCCGGATTACTACAACCGGCAGAAGTGAGGCGGACTGCGCGCGGCTCTAGGAAACGCCTTTAATCTTCTTGCAGGGCGTGGACGAGGTCGACGACATCCGTGCGACGTCGGTCACGGAGCGGATCGAAAGCCTTTCCTTGCTGGTGATGAAGCGGAGCACGCCGCGCGGGTAGGCGTCGCAGAACTGAGCCAGCGTGGCTGCCGTCGCTGAAACACTGTCCTGTTTGGGGACCACGGCGATGCCGCCATCGCGCAGGATATACGCATCCTTCACGTTGGGCATGGCTGATGCCGCGACGCAGATCTTGAACAGGTCGTTATAGGCCTGCGGCGTCAGGGACAGGTCCCCGCCCGGCGTTCCCAGGAGATACTCGCGGCTCTTGCGGCAGTTCTCGTTGTCCGCCCGCGCTGCACCGCTTGCGAGCGTCAGCAGCATCGCGGTCGCGACCAGCAGCCTCATGCCGTTATTCCGATGGCGCGGTCTGCAGATGCCGGCTTGCCGGTGTAGGGCAGGCCATAGGTCATCGCCGCGCATCGTTCCCATGAAAGGGCGCGGGCATGGGAGGATGCGCCTGCCGCGAGAATGGCGCGCAGGTTCCGATCGGCGGCCAGCTCTGCAATCGCCTGCGATATGCTCTCGGCCGACGGCGGCACGAGAATTCCAGTCTCGTCGGCGAGCACGGCGTCAGGCACGCCGCCGACGTCGGTCGCGACGCTCGGCAGGCCGGCGGCGCCGGCCTCGAGATAGACCAATCCAAATCCCTCCACCCGGCCGGTGGTGTCGGAGAGACCCGTCAGGCAAAAGAAATCCGAGGCCGCATAGAGATCGCGGATGTCTTCGTTCGATTGCGGGCCGAGGAAACGAATGTCGCAGGCCGCCGCTTCGGCGTCGCGCCGCAGAGTATCGACATAATCGGCTTCGCCGTCCGGGCCGATCACGAGCCACGTGATGCGATGGCGCAGATCGTCCGGAACCTGCGACAAGGCGGCCAGCGTCAGATGATGTCCCTTGCGGCGCGTGATGCGCGCGACCGTGATCATCACCAGCCGGTCTTCCGGCAGACGATGGCCTAAGCGAATCTCCCGGCGCGTCCGTCGGCCGCCGAACCAGAACTCCGATACACCGAGACTGATCGCGCTGATCTGGCGCGGGTCGACGGCAAACCGCTCGCGGAACAGCGTCTCGGTAAAACCGCTGTTGGCGACGATCTCCGTCCGCGGTCCGAACACGCCGGCGCCGCGGATCGCCATGCGCTTCAGCGGCGTCTGCGTTTCGTTGATCTCGGTGCCATGCACCGTCATCAATACCCGCGCCTGCGTTCGCCATCTCGAAAGCGCAACCGGAATGAAGAACGGCCAATCGGCGGCATGAACCACGTCATACCGGTCGCCGCGAACGCCGCGGCGTGCCAGCATGATCTTGCGCGGCATGTCGCGCATGGAGTGGAGGCCGCCGCTGTAGCGGACGACCTCGAAGGGCAGGGCGCGGTCGTCGTCCGCAGTCTGCCGTGCGTAGTCCGGCGCCACCACGGTGACCTTGGCGCCGAGCCGGCTCGCCGCCGCCGCAATTTCGCGCGCGTAAGTCCCAATTCCTCCCATCGCGGGGGCGAACTCGCTGGTCAACAGAAGGATGTTCAACCCGGCGCCCTCAGTAAGTCGGCGCCGCGGCGGCAAGTCCGCGGGCATCCTGAATTTCCTGATGATAGCGGAAGACTCGCGCAAGCTGTGTGCCCGGAGTGAACGCGCGGATGGAGTCGGCGACTTGTACCGGGTTCACCGTGCCTGCGTCGATGGCATTCCGGACGTCGACGAACCGCTGCGCGAGCGCATCGGCCATGTCGTCGCGGCTGCCGCTTCGCGCTACCAGATGGCCGCTGACGCCGGAATGAATCACGGGTTCGAGCTGCGGCAGGTGCATGGCGACGACGGGCCGGCCGACCGCAAGGGTCTCGAGCACGCAGCGCGGCATGCCTTCGAACTCCGATGTCAGGATGCCGGCATGCGCGCTTGCCAGCGTCTCCGCCATGCCGGCGGCGTCCTTGAAGCCGTGGCGGACGGTGATGTCTTCGATCGCGGCGAACTCTTCGAACCGGTGCGGGTCGCTGGTGCCGATATAGTGAAACCGTACGTCGCCGTTCAATCGCCGCCGCAGGCGGTCGATGGTGCGAAACATCAGCGGTGGATCCTTGAACTCGTCGAGCCGGCCGGCGAACACGATCTGGAATGGCGACGAGTTCAGCGGCCAGAGTTGCGGCTTGAAGATATCCGTGTTGACCCATGTCCAGAGCGTGTCGATCTTGTCCTTGCGGCGCGGATAGGTCCGCTGCAACCGCTCGGTGATGAACGGATTGACGCAGAGAAATTTCTCGCTCATGGCGACGGCAAACCGCTCGCCGGTATTGTGGACGAAGGCGTATTTCCGCAGCAGCGAATCCATCTGCAATTTCGGCGCGCCCTCGCCGTGAAGCATCTGCACGAACGGCAGCCGCAGGATCGCCGGTAACCAGGAGAATTCCACCCGCCGCAGATCGACCGAGCACCGTCTGGCGCGGATCAGCCTTGCGATCGGGCCGAAGTGGCGAAGCAGTGCCATGAAGAATTGCCCGGTCAGCGAGGTACGGACGCTGCGGGCCGCTTCGCGCGCCTGCTGGTCCGAATAGTGCAGGATCGGCAGGAAGTCGAAGCCGCGACCTCGGAACGTCATCCGATGCAGCCGGCCGAGCTCCAGCTCGCCCGTCGAGTCGACGCCGATGAAGAGAATGTCGGTGTCGGTTGGATGGAACGTAATGAAATCGCGGATGTATGTTTCGAGGCCGCCGACCTTCTCGCCGCGCGGATCGAACGGATGGATCAGGCAGATCTGGTAACGTGGCTTTACCCGGTTGGCATTTCGCGCCCGTAGCGCCAGGGTCAATGTTGAAGTCATGCCGCTTTCCTCATGCGTGCTTCGACGATTTGCGGAATGGTTCGCGCAACGAGGCGCGGAACTACTGTCATGCATCTGATATAGCGGGGGCCGAGCCGGCGCGGCTCGCGCAGCATGCGCCACGCCCATTCCAGCCCGGTTCTGCGCGCGATGGACGGCGCGCGGCTTTGCGTGCCGGCGATGAAGTCGAGTGCGGCTCCGATGCACAACACGCCGGTTCCATCGAGTTCATCGAGGCATCGCGCCGCGAACAGCTCCTGCCGTGGCGCACCCAGCGCGACGAAGCAAATTCTGGCGCCCGAGGCTCGGATGCGTTCGATCGCAGCATCAGCTTCGCTGGAATAGGGATCAAAACCTGCTCCCGGCGCAAAGCATCCCGCGATTTGCAATCCCTTGAATCGTTCCGACAAACGCCGTGCCGTCGTCTTGAGCGTGAGATCGTTCGCCCCTAGCAGAAAGACCGGGAGTCCTTTCTTGCGGGCTTCCGCGCAAACAGGCTCGACGAGATCGGCGCCGGTCGTGCGTTCGATTGGCACGCCCATGAGGCGGCTCAGCACGACAATGGGGAACCCGTCGGCGGTGACAAATCGGGCACGACGATAGGCCGCGCGAAAATTGGCGTGGTGTTGAAGCTGGACAATGTGGTCGAGATTGAGCGTGCAGACGCTGAAGTTGTCGCCATGTTGCGCGGCCGACACGATCGAAGATACGGCTGCCGGAAGCGAGGGAACATTGATCGCTATCCCATCGACAGTGAGGCTGGACTGCAACTGCGTTGGTGGTTCCAACATGTCGACTCCTTGATGATGTAATCGAGAGACGCACTTGTGGGGGACGATCGACAGACGCGTGCTTCGCGGCGGGAACTGCGTGCCGAAAATTTTCTCGACGGACATTCGTCACGAAATCGAACTAATGCGACGCAACGATGGCGATGCCGCGTTGCGAACGACGAGACATCGCGGCGAATCATTCACATGATGGAGATCAGCTATGCAGCAGTGGTCGAGGCGAGATGCGCTTGCTCTCATCGCAGGAGCAAGCGTCGCTTCGTGCGGGAAGGAAGCATTCGCCGCGCAGCCTGCGCAGAGTCTCGGCGTCATCGCAGCTCGTAACGGAATCGTGTTCGGCGCGGCTGCAGGCCCGGTGATCGACAAGGACCTTGCGTATCGCGAGCTGTACCAGACGCAGGTGCGCATCGTTACGACGGACATTGCAATGAAAATGGGAACCATCGCGCCGCAACCGGGGCCGAAGCGTTTCGAGAGTGCAGATCGTCTGCTGCAATTTTGTGCGAGCCACAACATTCCGATGCGCGGTCACTGCCTGATCTGGAACGAATGGGTTCCGCAATGGATCAAGAGCATGAGCGGTGCCGAGCGTGAGAGGTTCTTCGATTCCTATGTCGACGAAGTGGCTGCCCGCTATGTAGGCAAGCTGCATTCATGGGATGTCGTCAACGAGCCGTTCTGGCCCGGGCACAAGGCGCCCGGCGGCTACCGGCTCGGTCCGTGGTACGACACATTCGGTACCGGCTATGTGCGTCGCGCCTTCGAGCGCGTGGCGAGGATCGACCGAAAGACAAAACTGGTTCTCAACGAGGCGCAGAGCGAGCGCGACGACGATGTCGGCCTCGCCGTTCGTCGCGGCCTGCTGCAACTGGTCGACGAACTGAAGCATGCCGGCGTGCCGCTGCATGCCGTTGGATTGCAGAGTCACCTGCAGCCTCGCTACCCGCACGATCCCGGACGGTTTGCCGAATTCCTTCACGCGCTAGCCGGACGTGGCGTCGATATCTATCTGACCGAATTCGACGTGCGCGACGACACGTTTCCGGACGACATCGCAGCGCGCGATGCCATGATCGCCGAGACGGCGGAGAAGTTTCTGACCAACGCGCTACGGGTGCCGGCCGTCAAAATGGTGATCGCGTGGGAACTTGCCGATAACTACTCGTTCTATACCGACGCGGCAAAGAAGAAGGATCCGCTCGCGCGACGGCTGCCTCGGCCGCTTCCGTTCGATTCGTCGATGCAGAAGAAGCCGCTTTGGTTCGCGATGGCGCGCGCGTTCGAGAATGCCAGGAACTCGTAGGCGCCGATCGTCGAATGCGCTCACGCACCTGAATGCTGTGGGCGCGGCCGAAGCATCCGCACCAGCGACGGTGCATAGAGCAGGGCAAGCGCTGCGAAATAGGTGGCAGCGCCTGCCGCAATGTGGGCTCCAAGAATCGGAATCGTTCGGGCCTCCGGAAATATCCGCAGCACGCCCGCCATGGCGATGGTGGCCAATACGATGCGCACGAGATGGCCGACCGGAAGGCGCAGGCCAAATCGTGTGAACCCGATCGAGAAACTCACGGTGGCGGCGGCCAGTGCCGCCAGCACCGTGGCGCCGGCGACGCCGGGCAGTCCCCATCGCGGCAGGAACAAGGCGCTCAACACCACGGTCATCGACGCGTCGATTGCGGCAATGGCCATCATCCAGCGCGTGCGGTTTTGCAGGAGAAAGACCTGGTCGCCGAAATGGGCACGCAGGTTGCGGATTGCGCCGGCGAGCGTGGAAAGCGGCAGGATGGCGAGCGTCACCGTTTGGAACGGCGCTGCGATCAGGAGATGCACGATCTCGTTTCTCAGTATGATGATGCCGGCGAGGCTTGGCGCCAGGATTGCCACAAGGAGAGCGCTGTTGTTGGCGAGCTGGCGCATCCCGGCCTGGTCGCCGTGCTGCTCCATGCTTTTCACCGCCAGCGGGAACGCTGCTGCCGTCACCAGCATGGCCGCGACCGCCGCGGCCCGCTGGCCGAGGCCATAGCCGACGGCGAACAGACCGGCGGCGGCCACTCCGGACATTTCGTTGACGATGAAGCGCGATGCGTTGAGCCCGACCCAGCCGAGCGCGCCGCCGACAATCAGCGGAATGCCGTAGCGCAGGGCGTGGACCACGATCTCCCGGTCGATCGGCCACAAGCGGTGACCCCAGCCGATCCAGGGCAGGACGATGAGCGCGGCCGTCAGTTGCGCGGCCGCGTAACCCGCAAGTGGCCAATCCGGGGACTGGCCAAGCAGTTTGATCAACACCAGGCCCACGACAAATCCGATGGATGGCCCGAACACCTGCTGGATCGTGTAGACCCGGATCTGCTGCCGCGCGCGGGCGCGTTCACCGATATAGAGGTTGAGCGACCGGGTTATCACATAGGCGATTGCCACCAGCAGAAGGCCCGTTCCGGCGCCGGGCGCGATGACCAGATGCAGAATTCCGACGACGGCCGCGCTTTGCAACGCGAGGGACGCCAGCAAGACCACGTTTTCGGTGCGATAGAAGCGCGGCGCGTCATTGACGTCCTGGTACCGTCCGAGGAAACGCAACGCAAATTGCGACCACCAGGCGAGAAAGCCGATCTGCAGCAATTCGTGCGTGGCCGTAATCAGCGTGATGACGCCAAGCGTGTGCTCGTCGACGACATGCGTCCATACGATCATCGCCAGAAGCTGGAACAGCGGTCCGACGAATTGCGCGGGCAGATAGAGCAGAGTGTGCTTGAGGAGCATCGCTCAAGCCCCCAGCCAGCGGCAGATTCGGGGCGAGGCGAGTTGCCGTACGGCGAGCAGCGCCGCGGTAGAGATGAGGGCCGTCAAGACGCAGGAAACGGCAAAGCTCGCGACGCCGCCGAGTTGGCGTAGCGCGGTATGATCGCGCAGCGCCATCACGATGAATATGTGCCAGAGATAGATGAAGTAGCTGCCCGAGCCGATCCACCCGAGTAGCAGGGATTTCGGCTGGATGGCGAACAGCGAAACGCAGAACAGGGCCGCATAGAGGAAGAAGGCGGTCGAATCGTAAGTGGCGGCGTCGCCGAGGCCGAGAATGCGCACGGCGGCATAGAACAAGTAGGCGGCCAGCATGGCGCCAAGGAGCGCGCGGCGCATATCCTGTTCGAGCAGGTCTCTGAACATCGCAGTCAGCGCGCCAAGTGCGGCAAACGAGAACCAGAACGGAATGTCGCGCAGGCGGATCTCGTCGAGCAGCGCTTCCGACGCTCCGAGCCTCGACATGGCGGGATCCAAATAACTGCCGGCAAGCAAACCGCAGCCGATCGTGAGCAGCAGAAGAGTGGTGATCCGTTGCCTTGAAGCGGTTTGTCCGTCCCCGCCGGCCGCAAAGACGAGCCACAGACCGAGCGTGCAGCAGACATAGACGAAGACGTAATAGTAGACGAGCACATATCCCAGCCCGAACCGGGCGAACGTCGTGCCGATGCGATGGTCCATCGCCGGATTATGCAGCGCCATGTAGATGTAGGCGGCGGCGAACGCGATCGCGTAAGGGACCACGGCTGCCCTTAACCGCTTTGCCAGCGGAACCCGGCCGGAAAGCGCCGTGAGATATCCGGAGGCGAACAGGAACACCGGCACGCAGGGCCGTAGCGCTGCATCGAGTGATCTTGCCCAGATGGCGTCGAGCGGCTGTGGCAGCGAATGGATTCCGATCACCATCATAATGGCGATGCCGCGCATGGTGTCGACGACGCTATCGCGGCTCTGGGCCGTTGCGCGCGAGACGCTCAAAGATGGCGGGTTTGCTGATACGCGTTCGACGATCGTCATCATGTGCTCTCCTGCCGCGAGATCGCTGGAGACGGCACATGTTTGAGGGCGCGGCGGTCGTAAGCCTCGGTCAGATATCGCCGCAGCGGCGTTTCGAACGTGCGCAGCGAGACGACGCTCGCAAATGCAAGAACGATGATCGCCACCGGCGCCAGAATCAGTCGTTCATGCTCCGACAAGGGAATCAGGCGCGATCCAAGGGTGATGACGACGGTCGCAACCGGAATATGCAACATGTAACACGAATAGGTCAGCGCCGACCAGCGATCGAAGCCGAGCCGCGACAGCAGCGTCTCACGCCCGGCGCAGTCCACCTGAATCGCAAGCATCGCGATGGCGTAGATCGCAAGCAGCGCGGTCATCGTCGGCAGCAGGGAACCGAGTACGATAAACGCCGCTAGCGACGCCGCCAGCGCGCCCGGCATCGCGGGCCAACGCGCGATCCGGTCGCGAAACAGATAGCAGGCCATACCGAGGTTGAAGGCAGGCAGCGCCCTGAAGGCGCCGCCTTGGTTGATCCAGTCGGCCCACGGCTCCGTTCCGGCAGCCGATGCCCAAAGCGAATTGGCGAGCGCGGCAAGGACCACGAGCGCAATGAGCACCTCCTTGCGACGTTGCGCGATCAGGGCGACCAGCGGGAAAAGCAGATAACAAAACATCTCCGCCGAGAGCGACCAACTCGGGAAGTTGAACGTCAAGCGGTCGCCAATGAACGCGTGAAGCAGCAGGAATTGCGCGGGCAGATCGGAAAGCGGATAACGGGCCGGGTTGTCCGTTCGGGCGGCGCCGAAATGGAGTGCGCCGGCAAGCGCCACATAGAAGGCGAGTGTAGCGAGATGTAGCGGATAGATGCGGGCGAGGCGACGCCAGAGGAAGCGGCCGATTGATGCGACATCGTCGACGCGGCCGAAATATTGACGGGCGATGACAAAGCCGGAGACCACAAAGAACAGGTCCACGAACAGATTGAAATGCCAGGTGTGCGCGACCATGAAACGGCCGATGGGCAAGTCCTTGAAGTAGTCGGAATAGTGAAGGATCACCACGGCGCCGGCCGCGATGATCCGTAATCCATCTTGGTGCCTTGTGGCGCTGGTGTCATGCAAGGCGGCGGCACTCCGAAGTAGCGTTTCCCTGGAGGTGAGCAAGGCGGGCGATCAGGATGATGACGTTCTCGCGGTCGCCGCGGGCCAGATCGTTCCAGCGCGCCAGATTTCGTATTGCCTGCGCCACGTATCGGGCGCGCCAATCCTCGGTCGAGAGCGCAGCCGCGATCCGCGCGGCCGCCGCAGCAGGATCGGCGGTATCGATGTAGATACCGGACTCGCCGAGCACCTCGCGAAAGATGGAGGCATCGGGGGCGATGATCGGCAGGCCGGCGTACTGCGCTTCCAGCAGCGGCAATCCCAGGCCTTCGTCATGGGAGGTGCAGATGAACAGGTCGGCGGCGTCGAGCAATTGATTGAGGCGGTCGGCGGACTGATATCCGTGCAGCGTGACGCCCGGCTGCTTCTCGAGGGCTTGCCAGTCGTTACCCCATCCCGGCCTTCCGACGATATCCAGCGTAGCGTCGGGAAATCCCTGCATGCGCAGAGCGTCGAGGATTTTCGCCGCCGCTGTAAAATTCTTGCGCGGCTCGACCGTGCCCAGCGCGATCAGCCGCAGCGGTTGGGGCCGCGCGCTCCGTTCGCCGCGCGGTCCGGGGTCGAGGCCGAACACATTGCGCACCGCGGGACGATAGAGCGTCACTTCGGCGTCCGACCGGCAATGCGCGGCAAGTTTGCGCCTGGTATCGCCGGAGTTGGCCAGAAAGCGCGGATAGTGGCGCAGCGCGAGCCTGAAGGGGCCGGCCATATAGAGACGCGCCCGCATGTTGAGCTCGGAGCGCCGCGTGATCAGGAAATCATCGTGGATATAGGGTAGCACCCGCGATGCGAACGGCCGGAGCAGCGGACTGGGCGGAAAGCCGGGACAGAGCAGGATCGAGGACGACGCGGCGAGCCGCATCGGCAGGCCCAGGGTCTGCGTCGTCAGCATCTGGCGAAGACCCGTCGCCGTCACCGGCACGACATCGAGCGGCGCAAGCGCCGCGGCGGAGAACAGCTCCAGGGTGATGCGTTCGAGACCGGTGACGTGGCGTCCGAGGTGGGTGTTGTCGACGTAGATGGGCATACGAAAGGGATTCCTGAAGTTATGCCGGAACGGACCGGTAGGTGACAGGCGCGCGGACTTGCGCCGATGCGGCGATGCGCCGCTGCTCGCGCGGCAGCATGACCGAAATGAGGATCACGAATTGCGCGAGCTGAATGTTCTTCGACGAGAAGCTTACTGAACTCGCGGCGATGACGATCATCAGCAGCACGATGGCCCATGCCGCAGGGCTCGAACGGCGCAGCAATTCGACGAAGAAGCAGATCAGTCCGATCGTCAGAACGACGGTATGGATGAGGCCGAACTGGACGATGGCGGCAATCCAGAAGTTCTCGATGCCGTAGTTGAGGCCGAGCTGCGACTGCAGCGCATTCACCCGGACCGGGTTGGGGCCGAGGATCAGTTCGTTCCAATCGAAATGCGAGAGCAGGTCGAACGTGGCGAAGCGCGCGAGCGCGCTGCCCTTATCGGAGGAGAAGCGCAGCAGCATCTTGTCGAAAATGCCGAGGTCGAGCGCGGCGAAGACGATGGCGCCGGTGGCAAACGAGACGCAGATGGCCAGAATGGCTGCGGGAAGCTGCGTTCGCTTTCCCTGTATCAGGCGCACCGCCTCGAAGGCTCCGATCAACCCGAGGACCCCCAGTACCGTGACCAGCGCCGTTCGGCCGCCGAACGCCATCAGTGATCCCAGGCAGAACGCGATCAAGGGCAGCCGCAGCAGGATCGGCGGACAAATCGCCGGACGAAGCGCCAGCGCCAACACGTAGCCGCCGACGATACCGGATGCCGTGAGCGGGTGACCCAGCAGTGCCGCGGAGCGCCATTCGCCCATCACCACGACGTCGCCGAGCGTCAGCGGGATCAGCCGGTGGCCGGAGAAATATTCATAATATCCGAGTACGACGTTCAGCAGGATCGTGAGGTGAATGGCCCAGGCCAGCGGGCGCCTTTGCACCGGCGACAACTGCCACATCACCATCGCGATCAGGATCGGCAGCAGAAACGTGTCGATGATGACTGTGAACGGGCGTCCGAGCACGATCACCTGGACCAGCAGAAACAGCCAGCAGAGCAGATAGGCCAGCAGCAGCTTCGATTCGGAAAACATCCGGTTGATTTCGCCGACCGGTCCGCGGCTGCGCATCAGCAGCAGGGAGAATGCCAGCAACGTGAAATAGGTCGCCGGGTGCAGCTTTTCGTAAAAATTTCCGCCCGCCGTCAAATAGTGGATCTTCCAGTTGGTCAGCACGGAGGACGAAAGCGTGAATGTCGCCATGACGGCCAGCAGCATCAAGCCGGTCGCGATCCGTTCGATGAACGCGTCGGCATTCGCGACGCGCCCGCCGCCAGGGGAAGCTGCCCGCACCGCCGGTGAAGCAGGGTGGCGAGGATGCACCCGTGCGACACCGGACGATCCATTCAGCGGTCCGCGCGCTCTCACCGCGCCGCTCCGGCATGCAGGCCCGCGGTGCCGTATGGCTTCAGGTAGGCCGAACTGCGGTAATAGTCATAGAATTGCAGGCGGCTGAGATCGACGCGGGTCAGCACCGTTCCCATGATCCGGTCACCGACGGGGGACAGCAGGTCCATGGCATGGGACAGCACTTCGCGGGGGGTCTGGTCCCACGCGAGCGCCAGGATGATGCGATCAGCCAGTTCGGCGAGCGCGCGGCCATCGACCAGGGGCACGAGCGGCGGCGAGTCGATCACGATCAATTCGTAGCGGTGGCGGAAATAATCGAGCACGTCGACGATCCGGTCGGAGAACATCAGTTCGGTGATGAACTCGACCTGCTTGATCCTGGTCGACGGCAACACAGAGAGCCCGGTGCTTTGATCCACGAGGACGGCGCGTTCCGGGGCGACGTGTCCGATCGCGACTTCCAGCAGTCCGGCGTCGGCGCGCGGACACAGGGAGCGGGTCACTTGTGGATTGCGGAGGTCCCCATCGATGAGCAGCGTTCGGATGCCAAGGGTCGCCAGCGACTGCGCCAGGTTGATGGCAAGCGTGGTTTTGCCCTCGCTGTCGAGTGCCGAGGTGACCTGCACGACCTTCACCGGCTGCGACCGCATCGTCCGTTGCAGCGACAGGCGGACCGCGCGGATGGCCTCCGCGAAGAACGTGCCAGGCTCGTCGATCGCGTAACGCGTCAAGGGCGGCTGCAACGCTGGCGGCAGCAGTTTCGTGGTCTTCGGATCGTAGCTGTCCAGTTCGCTGCGTCCGCGCCGCGCGAGACGGGCCAGCTCGCGCGTGCCGATCAACGGAACCGCGGCAAGGGCCGGGACACCCGCAATGGATTCGGCCTGTTCGAGTGTCTTGACGCGGCCGTCAAGATAGTCGGTGAGGAAGGCCAGCACGCTGCCCGCCCCGAGCCCGAGCATCAGGGCAAGCCCCAGGATCAGCATCGTCTTGGGTGACGACGGCCTGATCGGGATGCTGGCCTTGGTCACGATCCGGGAATCCGGCATCTCCAGGCTCTCTTGCGCGGTGGTTTCCTTGGAGCGCGCCAGATAGGATTCGTAGAGTGTACGGCTGGCTTCGGCCTCGCGCTGCAGTTCACGTAAACGTACCTGCGCCTGGCCGGAGGACGTGGACACGCCCTGGAGCTGGTCCAGATTCTGCTGCAGCGACACCTCGCGGGAACGCGCGACGTCATAGTCGTGCTTCGTGCTCTCCAGTATCCGCCGGATTTCGTCGTTGATCAGCTTCTGGGTGTCGCGCCGCTGCGCCCGCACATTGGCGACGAGGGGATGACGCGCGCCGTATTTGCTGGACAGATCCGCTTCGTTCTTGGCGATGTCGGCATATTGCGTGCGCAGTTTGGTGATCATTTCCGAGGAAATGGCCGCGTTGATGCCGCCGGGATCGCCGCCTGATTTCGCGATGTCCTGGACCTGCTCGTACTTTGCCCGCGCCTCCGCCGTTTGCACGCGCGCGGCGATCAGCTTGTTGTTGAGGTCGGTGAGCTGCTGGTCGTTGAGGGTTACGCCCTGCGAGACCATCAGGTTGTTGGCCGAACGATAATCCTCGACCGCTTTCTCGGACGCAACGACTCGCGACTTCAACTCGTCGATCTGGCCGTTGAGCCAGTTCGCGGCAATACGCGTGGCGTCGTGTTTGGCGCGGACCTGTTCGTCGAAATAGGCGTCCGCAACCGCATTTGCGATGGTTGCGGCCTTCTGCGGCGATTCCGAATTGACGGCGATGTCGACGAGGAAGGTGGTACCCTGCCTTGTTACTTTCATCCGTCTCTGAAGGATCTCGACCGATCGCGCCCTGGCGGCGTCTTCGGCGCTTGCACCGTCGCTTGGCCCGCTGCCGCTGAACATGCTGAACAGCCGTCTGATCGGATCAAGCAGGCCGGGTTTGGGTTTGAATTCCGCATCCTCGGTCAGCTTCAGCTTGCCGACGACGCGCACCAGGATCGCAACCGACTGAATCAGCAGCGTCTGGCTTTCGATCGTTGCATCGTCGGTGCCGAAATTCGACAGCACGGACTGGTTGGTCTCGACGACATTGGCGCGGCGCGGATCGACCAGCACGGTCGACGTCGCCGTATATAGAGTAGTCGTGAGCGTCAGATAGGTCAGCGCCAACCCGAGCAGGACGGCGACCGGCAATACCACCAGCTTGTAGCGCCGGCGCAGGATGCGGCCCATCTCGCGCAGATCGACGGTCGGATACTGCCAGCTTTCCGCAGGGCGAACCGGAGGTTCGTCGGGGACGACATAGGGCAGGTCAGAATTGCGCTGTAACATTCATTCCTACCAGGTGTTTGTCGAAGCTGAAGACGGGAATGTCGCTGTCGCGCTTGGTGTAGCGGTAGTAGGCGGAAACGGCGCCGAAGCGGTTGACGAGATATTTGACCCGCGTGTCTGATGTCAGCACGTTGTCCTTGCGGACCTGGCCGAAGAACCGGTCGTTCTCGTAACCGCCCGCGAGCGATACGATCACGTTGCGCCGCAGTTCATAGTCGACGCCGAGTTGAACCGCATTCGCGAGCACGCCGGTGGCGCTGGTGTCGGTGGTCTGTGTCACGAGCTGCTCGGCATTGAAATGCACGTCGAGCAGGCGCGTCGGCCGCCATGTCAGCCGCGCGCGGTAGGAGGGGCCTTCGATGTTGCCGATCGACGGATCGTCGAAGCGCTGCTGGACATAACCGGCGCCGAACTCGCCGGTCACCAGATTGCTGAAGCCGATCGTGATGCCGGACAGCGCGCGATACCCCTGCGAGTCCAACGTGTGGCCTGGCGTCCCCCTGATGTCGCGCTGATTGCCTTCCACGCCGCCGAACCAGCCGAGGGTCGAAGAGATCGCATAGTCGATCCGGCTGTGCAGCGCGTAGATCTGTCCGTCGCGGGCGTCCTGGTTGATGACGGTGCCGTCCTGCGCGCGCGTCGATCCGTAGTCGTAGGAATCGGTACGGAAGCCGACTGATGTCGTCAGCCGGTTGAATTCTTTCCGCAGCGTGACGTCGCCGGACATCAGATTGTATGGCGTCGGAGATATGGCGTTGGCGGGGGAAGTGAGCGTGCCGACGCCTTCGTTCAGATGTGCGATCTGAAAGCTGCCCAGCAGCATCGTGTCCTTCGTAATGTCCAACCAGCCATTACCCTTCAGGCTGGCATTGGTCTGGTTCAGGCTCGAATACTGGCTGTAGGCCGTCGACTGTGCATTCAGCTTCAGGTCGACGCCATGCCGCCCCCATAGCGAATGCGCGCGCAGCGTCGGCTCGATCACTGCCGCGATATCGGAGCGCGGCGCGGTGTTCGACGCAAAGACGTTGCTGTCGTAAAAGGTACCGGCGGTCAGCGACGGGTTGAACATCCAGGAGCCGGAGCGAATGCCGACGGGTTCATAACCGGGCTGTTGTCGCTTTTTCACCGGCATGTCCTCGGGTGGTATCTCTTCGCGATTGTCCGGATCGGTCCTGTCCGGCAGCGATGACGGTTCAAAGATCTTCTGCGCGTTCCAGGGTGAAGCGAACTCTCCGCTGGTCCACGGAATGGCTTGTGCGTTCGCGGACGATCCGAGACCGAGCAGGATGGCTGCCGCCGGAGCGGGCAACAGGGCGAAGCGGCATCGGCCGGGCACGCCGATGGAGCGCGATCGCTCTCCGCTTCCCTCAGACGCATTCAGCGATGCAGATTCGAATCCCATCACCCATCCCTTGCGGGAACGCGAAGGCGGCGAACACTTATCGGGCGAGGCCCATCGCTCAAATAATGATCGTCGACTGCGCATAAGAACGGCAGGCCTCTACTCGGTACGCGGGCGCAAGGTTTTTGAGTTGTGAGATTGAAGTGATGCGCTCGCTTGCAACGCGCCTTGCCGGAAAAAGTTTTCCTCGCGTCGCAAAATATTTCGCATGTGCAAAATGCGAACTGTGACAACAGCGCAACATGCGCCGTCATCCGCTCATGAGCGGCATCACCTCATCCGCAATTCCGAAACGCTAGAAGTAGCGCTCCGGAACCCTAATGTTGTCGCCGGGATAGACCGGAACGGGAGCATCGAGAGGGTGGGTCTCTTCTGCGCCGGCACCTGCACGACGGAGAAAGACCTTGTTTTCGTTGGCACGGTACGTGAAGCCGCCGGCGCTTGCGATCGCGTCCATGACCGTCAACCCATTGCGGTATGGATATTCGCCGCTCTTCTTCACTTCGCCGAGAATGTAGTACGGGCGATACTGCGCGATCTCGACGTTGACGCGCGGATCGCGCACGATTCCTTTTGCAAGCGCGGATGCTATCGCTTTTTCAAGCTGCCGCGTCGTGGCGCCCGCAGCCCTGATGTGACCGGCGAGCGGAATCGAAACTTGACCGCCATTGTCGATTTCATACTCGCCGGTGATGTCAGGTTCGCCGTAGACCTTCAGCCTGATTCGATCGTTCGGACCGAGAACGTAACGCTCCGCAGACGATGCGGATGGTGGTGTTTGTGCTGAAGCACGAATCGAAAATCCGGCACTGGTGCCGGCGATTACAAGGACGAAGAGAAGAGAGGGAAGCGTCGGGCCGGCGCTGGACGACCGTTGCTGCATAGCTGCATCTCCATGAATGCACGTAACAGCCGCGGATCATATGGAAGCAAAAACGGCGAAAGAATGTGATGACGAAGTTCCATGTGCCCAATCTGCGCGCATGCGTTAACGAAACATTGCATGCGAGTCACAGGAAGAGGATCGCCGATCCTTCGATCGCAATGCAGGTCAACGTTCCCGTGCGCCACGCGGCAGTATCGATGTTGATTCGATTGTGCCTGATATCCGGATGCGGCACTGGCGTGTGACCGTGCACGATGAATTGTTCGTGATCTAGTGTAGAGTCGAGGAACGCATCGCGAATCCAAATCAGGTCGTTGGGATCCTGATGATCGATCGGGACATCCGGACGAATGCCGGCGTGCACGAACAGGAAATCGCCACACCTGAACTGATTGCGCAAGCACTGCATGAACAGTTCGTGTGCACGCGGAAACGCGTCGAGAAAGCGGCGATGCACCTCGCTCGCCGTGGCGGTTTCGTCATGTAGTTCAACGCCATACGATGCAAGCGTCTGCATGCCGCCTAGTTGCAGCCAATATTGCAGGATGGCCGGATCCTGAAGGAACCCTTCCATCACCGCTTCGTGGTTGCCGCGTAGACACACGGCGTGATTGGCAACGAGTCGGATCGTGAGCAGGTCGATCACCGTCCTGGAGTGCGGTCCGCGATCTACATAATCGCCGAGATAGACTTCGATTGTGTGCGCGATCGGCCTCCGCCTTATGTCCTCGTCGATGCGTGCGATGATCTCGCTCAGCAGATCGGCACAGCCGTGGATGTCGCCGACCGCATAGATGCGTGTATCGGCTGGCGTTGAAGCGTTAACGGAGCGTGAAGCTCCCGCAGACGTTCGGTGCATGGTGCGCGATGTCGATCATGGAACCGCGTGGCGGTCAATCCATGACACCATACGCCGAGACGCAGCCACAAGTAATAGACTAGAAAAAGAGCAGGCAGATCAGGATCACGATCGCAATCCACGCAACCGCGTTCGCGATGATGATGCGGTTCCTCAGCCTGCGGTCGGGCGATAATGTGCTGTGCCGCACCGGCACCAGCGCACGGCTGTGCAGACGTTCGGCCATCATGTGCGCCTCCCTGGAAGCGTTCCGCAAGGTGGACGGCTCGCGAATCGCTGCCGTCTCTGCTTCTTTCCAAATGTTGCGACCACCGCAGCAGCTCCGTGCGCCTTAATCGCTACCAGTCGTCAGGCTGCAAGCGGATCGCTTGGCGTTCGATTAACAAACTCGATCAAAACAACGACGAGACAGGTATTTGTTGCCCGTGCAGCGACGCTACATTCATCGAGAATCGAACAATGGAATTTGTTCCGCACTTTTCGATTATGCATGGCAGCCGCGAGTCACGCGCAGCTCATTAACCGGGCAAATCGAGTCTAAGCATCTCCGAACAAATCGAAATATCGCGTCGCACAAATCTCATTAACGATTCAGTTCCGCGGCGTGCGGCACCGCTTTCGCATTTGCGCCAAACTTCGCTCAAGATTCTGGAAAGTCTTAGCGACCGCGAAGTGCGGGCGTTCGCTGCTGCGAAATCGTCCCACTCGCTGTCGAGTAACTCCACGCGCTCGATTCACAGTCCAGTTTCCGCAGAGAGAGGAGAGTCATGGCCTCCATCGTGACAGCCAACTTCGATCGGAGCAACGTTG
The DNA here is from genome assembly GCF_001693485.1 of Bradyrhizobium sp. LMTR 3. Lineage (GTDB taxonomy): Bacteria > Pseudomonadota > Alphaproteobacteria > Rhizobiales > Xanthobacteraceae > Bradyrhizobium. The sequence continues at coordinate 147,852 of NZ_MAXC01000003.1, read as the reverse complement.
CGCCGATTCGAAGAGAGCGAACTGAGATATCAGTCCGTCCTGTCGAGTTTGCCGGCGGCGGTACGCATGGCGCGTATCGAGCCCGCCGGCGGTCGCGCCGAAGGGCGCGAAATGAGCCATCCTCGTCGATTGCAAAGCGTGCGTTCGATATTGCTGCGGCAAGCGGCGCACTACTGTTCTTCGCGCCGGTCCTGATCGTCATCGCAGTTGCGATAAAGCTGACGTCACCGGGCCCGGTGCTGTTCTTTCAATATCGGTACGGGTATCGCAACCGCCGCTTCAAGATCTACAAGTTCCGCACCATGCGCGCGGATGCGGGTGATGTGCGCGGCGTAACGCAGACGGTTCAGGGCGACGCGCGCGTAACGCCTGTGGGGCGAATTCTGCGCAAGACCAGCCTCGACGAAATTCCGCAACTGATCAACGTGATCAAGGGCGATATGTCGCTGGTTGGGCCGCGGCCGCACGTGCCGGGAATGCTGGCCGCAGATCTGCCCTACGAACACCTCGTGCCTTACTATTTTCAGCGGCATACGGCGCGGCCGGGCATTACCGGGCTCGCACAGGTCAGCGGCTGCAGGGGAAGCACGGCCGAGTTCGGTCCTGCAGTTTCGCGGATCGATTACGATCTCGTTTATATCGAGAGGTGGTCGCTGCGCATGGACATCATGATCATCATCCGCACGATCCGCAAAGAGTTCCTGTCGGGAAGCGGATTCTGACCGAGCTCAACGTCGCAACATCGAAGGACCATGCAATGCCGATGATCGAGCCGCGCGGCCGTATCGTACCCGTTCTCCTGTCCGGTGGCGCCGGCTCGCGGCTGTGGCCGCTTTCGCGCGAAACCTATCCCAAGCAACTGCTCTCGCTGCTCGGCGAGAACACCCTGCTGCAGCAAACGGCGCTACGGGTCGACGATCGCTCGCTGTTTACGGACCCGATGGTGGTCGCAAACGCCGAGCATCGTTTTGCGATCGGCGAGCAGTTGCGCGCGGTCGGCGTCGATCGTCCGACCATCGTACTCGAGCCGTTCGGAAGAAACACCGCTCCTGCGGTTGCGGTTGCAGCGCTGCTCGCCAGCGAAGCCGATCCCGATGCGGTGATACTGGCGATGCCGGTCGATCACTGGGTGCGGGATCACGCCGCGTTTCGCGCCGCGATATCGACGGGCGTCACGGCCGCGCGCTACGGCCGTTTCGTCCTGTTCGGCGTGCGGCCTTCATCGGCAGCGACCGGTTTCGGCTATATCCGGATGGGCGACGAACTGGACGCCGCTTCTCCGATTCGTAACGTCGCCAGCTTCGTCGAGAAGCCGGACCTGGTGACGGTCGAGCGCCTCCTGGCCTGCGACGAGCACGTCTGGAACAGCGGGATATTTCTGCTGCCGGCGCGTCAGTTCATCGACGAGTTGGCGCACCGCGCACCCGAGGTCCTGGCCGCCTGTCGCAAGGCGTTGACGGGCGCAACCCGCGACCTTGATTTCCTCCGGCTTGACGAGCGCGCTTTCGAGGCCTGTCCGGCCATCTCGATGGACTATGCGATCATGGAGAAGACCGACAATGCGGTGGTGGTTCCCGCCACGTTCGACTGGAGCGATGTCGGAAGCTGGTCCGCGCTGTGGTCGATGGCGGAGAAGGATTCATCGGGCAATGTCGTGATTGGCGATGCGGTCGTGGAAGATGCTTCGGGTTGCTACGTGCGGGGCGACGGGCAACTGGTCGCGGCGCTCGGCGTCGAGGATCTCGTCATCGCCACGTCGCCGGACGTCGTTCTGGTGACCAGCCGCAAACGCGACCAGGATGTCGGAAAGCTGGTCGAGCGCCTGAAGGCAAACGGCCATCGCTCGGCAACCCAGACCCACAGCGTGCATCGCCCCTGGGGATACTACCAATCGATCCATGCCGGGGAGCGGTTTCAGGTCAAGCGCATCACCGTCAATCCCGGCGCCAAGCTGTCGCTGCAGAAGCATTATCATCGCGCCGAACATTGGGTCGTGGTGAACGGCACCGCAATCGTTACGCGCGACGACGAGGAAATCCTGCTGCGCGAGAACGAGTCGATCTTCGTCCCCTTGGGATGCATGCATCGTCTGGAGAATCCCGGAAAGGTTCCCCTCAACCTGATCGAGGTCCAGTCGGGCGCCTATCTCGGGGAGGACGACATCGTCCGCGTGCAGGACATCTATGACCGCGTTTGAGGTGTGGTGGGGTGGGAGGCAGCATCCGCATCGAGGGCGACGCACGCCGCAACGAGGCGTGCGCGCGCGACACGAAGGGAGGCAGCGATGAACACAAAGCAACACGTCAAGGAACTGGTGAAGGATGCGTTTCCCTCGATATGGCTGCAATGGCATTTCATGAAACGCCCCAAATCGGCGGAGCGGGAACTGTCCTATCTCGACAAGGTCATTCCCGACGACGCGGTGACGGTCGACGTCGGCGCAAACTGCGGCCTCTACACGCGGCGGCTGGCGCGCCTTTCCCGGCAGGTTCATGCCTTCGAGCCCTCGCAGCAGATGGCCAGGTTGTTGCGCCGAACCTCGGCGCGCAACGTAAGCGTTCACGAGATCGCGCTGTCGGATCATGACGGCGACGCCGAACTGTTCATCCCGCAAGGCGAAGATGGGTTGGTGTACGGCCTTGCCTCACTGGAGGCGCGAGCCGATTCATCGGCGCGGCTCGTTTCCGCCCATGTGCCGATCGCGCGGCTCGACGCCGTCATCGACCAGGACGTGGCGTTCGTGAAGATCGACGTCGAAGGCCACGAGTTGAATGTGCTGAACGGTGCCGTCGAGCTTCTGGAGCGCTGCCAGCCGGTATTCCTGGTAGAGGCGGAGGATCGCCATCGCGCCGAGGCGACCCGCCTGGTGTTCGAATTCTTTCGGAACAAATCCTATCGGGGGTTCTTTCTGAAGGACAACGACGTGATTGGAGTGGAACAGTTCGATTCCCGAAGGCTTCAGGACGCCGATGCGCTGCGGCCGGACGGCGGCCGCAAGAACGGACAGTTCTATGTCAACAACTTCTTCTTCTTTCCCCGTCATCTCGACGGCGAATCGATACTGAGCAGCTAGCTCGTCGTTCCATCGCCTTCCCGCCGGCGCGGCCTTTGGGCCGCGCGGCTTATCAGACAGGAACCGTAATGCATATAGCGATGATTGGCGCCGGCTATGTCGGGCTGGTGTCAGGGGCGTGCTTTTCCGATTTTGGCCATCAGGTCGTCTGTATCGACAGCAATGCGGAGAAGGTTGCGAGCCTCAACGACGGGGAGATGCCGATCCACGAACCCGGACTGGCCGAACTGGTGGCGCGAAACGTTGGCCAAGGCCGCCTTTCATTTTCGAGCGATCTGAAATCGGCCATCAGCGGTGCGGAAGTGGTGTTCATCGCGGTAGGCACGCCGTCGCGCCGCGGCGACGGCCATGCCGATCTTTCCTATGTCTATGCGGCGGCGCGCGAGATCGCCGGCGTGCTTCCCGACCAGGCGGTGGTAGTCACCAAGTCGACGGTCCCGGTCGGGACCGGCGATGAAGTCGAGCGCATCATCCGCGAAGAAAATCCCGACGCCAAAGTTGCCATCGTTTCCAATCCCGAATTCCTGCGCGAAGGGGCGGCGATCCGCGACTTCAAGCATCCCGACCGGATCGTGATCGGAACGGACAACCCGCGGGCCCGCAGCGTGATGGCCGAGGTGTACCGGCCGCTTCACCTCAATGCTTCCCCAATCCTCTATACCGATCGCCGCACCGCCGAATTGACGAAATACGCAGCCAACTCCTTTCTCGCCACCAAGATCGCCTTCATCAACGAGATTGCCGATCTCGCCGAGAAGGTCGGCGCCAATGTGCAGGAAGTCGCGCGCGGGATCGGGCTCGACAACCGGATCGGCCAGAAATTCCTGCATGCGGGTCCGGGCTTTGGCGGCTCCTGTTTTCCAAAGGACGCGATGGCGCTGATCAAGACCGGCCAGGACAATGAATCGCCGGTGCGCATCGTCGAAACGGTGGTCGCCGTCAACGACCAGCGCAAGCGGGCGATGGCGCGCAAGGTCGCGAATGCGTTCGGCGGCAGCATCCGGGGCAAATCCATTGCGGTGCTCGGCGTAACGTTCAAACCCGATACCGACGATATGCGCGATGCGCCGTCGATTCCGCTGATCACCGCGCTGCAGGACATGGGAGCCGAGGTGCGCGTTTTCGATCCCGTCGGCATGGAGCAGGCGAAGAAGGTGTTCGAGAACGTTACCTTCTGCGACAGCGCCTATCGTTGCGCGAAAGGATGCCACGCGCTCGTCATCGTCACGGAATGGGAGCAGTTCCGGGCGTTGGATCTCAAGGAGTTGTCCACCATCATGGCCTGTCCCGTGATTGTCGATCTGCGCAACATCTACTCTCCGGAGGAGGTGAGGCGGAACGGCTTTCTGTACTGCGGCGTGGGGCGGCCAAAATCTGTGGCGTACTGACGGCATGAGCCGTCATGACAACGGCTGGTGGGGAGGATGCACGCATGATGCCGGATCAGGCAATTCTGGTAACGGGAGCCGCGGGCTTCATCGGATTCCACGTGGCGCAGCGGTTGCTGCAGTCGGGCCACCGCGTGGTCGGGCTCGACAACCTCAATTCATACTACGATCCGCAACTGAAGGCGGCCCGGCTCGCGATCCTGCGCAACGCTTCGCGTTTTCAATTTGAAGAGTTGGACGTGGCCGATCGCGTCGCGATACCGGCGCTGTTCGCGCGCCATCGGTTTCCCGTCGTCATCCATCTGGCCGCGCAAGCAGGCGTGCGCTACTCGCTGCAGGATCCGCACGCTTATGTCGACGCCAATCTGGTCGGCTTCACCAATGTCCTGGAGGGATGCCGGCACCATGGCTGCCGTCATTTGCTGTTCGCGTCCTCGTCGTCCGTGTACGGGGCCAACAGGAAGCTGCCCTTCTCGGTGCATGACAATGTCGATCATCCGATCAGCCTTTATGCCGCGAGCAAGAAGGCCAACGAGTTGATGGCTCATTCGTACAGCCACCTTTACGGAATTCCGTGCACCGGCTTGCGCTTCTTCACGGTGTACGGTCCGTGGTATCGGCCCGACATGGCGCTGTTCGTGTTTGCGGACGCGATCGTCCGCGGCAATCCGGTCAAGCTGTTCAATGGCGGCCGGATGCTTCGCGACTTCACCTATATTGACGACGTGACAGAGGCTCTGGTCCGCCTGATCGATCGCGCGCCGCAGGTCGGGCAGCCCGGGCCCGGGCTGGACGGAATTCAGGACCCGGGATCGAGCATCGCCCCTTGGCGCATCTACAATGTCGGCAACAACAAGCCGCAGGAATTGATGCTCGTACTCGACATCCTCGAGCGGGAGTTGGGGCGCAAGGCCAACAAGGAACTGCTGCCGATGCAGCCGGGCGACGTGCCGACCACCTATGCCGATGTCGATGACCTCGTGCGCGACGTGGGCTTTCGCCCGGCAACCCCGATCGAGGACGGCATCCAGAGGTTCGCGGCCTGGTATCGCAGCTATTACGAAGCAAACCAGGCGATGGCCGCATCCTAGAACCGAACCGGCATGCCTGCCTAGAACCGAACCGGTACGCTTGCGCGAAAATCCCGCGGCGTGGTGCCATGCTTGTTCTTGAACGCGCGTGCAGCGTGAGCGGCATCGGCAAACCCGCACTGATGCGCCAATCTCGCGATCGAAATGTTGGCAAGCGAAGCCTGCCGCAGCAGGTTGCCTAACAGCTCGACCCGCAGATGAAGGACATGCCGTTCGAACGTGGTGTCGCGGTCGGCGAAGATGCGATGGAAGGTCCGCTCCGAGATGCCGAATTCGGCGGCGAGCGCCGGCACTGGCCGGACAGCGGCGATATTGGCCCTCAGATAGGTATCGATGAGGCGGAACAGGTTGGGACGGGTGAGCTGATGGCTGGCGCCTGCGGCAAGACGCAGCAGAGCCGACAAAAAGGCGACGATGTCTGGCTCATCTCGTCGCCCCGGTGCATCGGGCAACGAAATCGCGTTGCGAACCATCGCGGCAATCGAACGCGCAACAGTTCCGGATAGCGGCACAGGCTTGGCGCATAATCGCTCCGCGCCAGGAACGGACCGCAACAGCGGCGCGGCGGGGACGGTTGCGATCAGCAGTTCCACGCACTGTTCGGGGCCGAACAGCCGATCCTCGAACGGACGCCGCGCGTCATAGAGCACGCCATATCCCGGATCGATCGTGCCCTCGTTGCCGGCTTGCACCATCGCGCTGCGCCCGCGCCGCTGGAAGTCGAACATGAATTCGTCCGAACCGGCCCGGCTCACCAGCCTGGCATCACGGGTGTAGCATTGCGGGCTGCTGTCGAAGCGCACGAGCTTGGCATCGCCGATCTCGACGAACTCGAAGTGGCCGCTGACGAGGGCGGAGCCGAGTGGCTTGGTTTCGATATTGGCGAAAGACCGGCAGATCGCCTCGGTCCAGAAGGCCTGACGCTCCGTCGGACGGATCGGGTCGGTGGAGACGCTGATCGGCATCGCGTGACGACATCCGGTTGATGAACCCCCAGCGTCGCGCAGGATTGGTGGCTCTGGCAAGGGCCGAACCAGCGCCGGACGTGGCAGGTTCATTCAAGACGCGCCGTCTCGGACCGCCGTAACCTGCGGCCAGTCCATGGGAATTCGGTCCGCTATGATACCTACAAAGCCATCTGTCGGCTCAGATGCCGATCACCCGCTCGACCCGCTCAGCGAGGCCGAAGTCGCACTGGCGTCCGAAATACTGAAGAAGGAAAAGAGACTGGGCCCGCACGCGCGATTTACCCAAGTGCAACTCGAAGAGCCCGCCAAGTCCGATGTCCTCGGCTGGGAGCCGGGCGTTGGGCTGCCACGGCGGGCCGCCGCCACCCTGTTCGACAGCAAGACCGGCGCGACGCATGTCGCCACCGTGGACCTTGAATCAAAGTCCGTGACGGCGTGGCGGGAGTATTCGACCAAGGCCCATCCTTACGGCCAGCCGCCGATCACCATCGAGGAGGTGTTCAAGGTCGGCGACATCGTCAAGGCCGACGCGGACTGGCGGCGCGCAATGAAGCGGCGTGGTCTCGATGACAAGGACATCGAACTGGTTCAGGTCGATCCGTTCTCGGCCGGCTATTTCGACCGCGAGGTGGAGAAGGGCCGCAGGCTGGTCAGCGCCGTGTCCTATTGGCGCAGGGATCTCAAGGACAACGGCTATGCGCACCCGATCGAGGGCGTCGTCGCGCTGGTCGACCTGATCGAGAACAGGATCGTCCATCTGGTCGACGAACCCGACATCATCGCGATCCCGAAGACGTCACGCAACTACGACCGGGCGTCGATCCCGCAAACGCGCAAAGACGTCAAGCCGCTCGACGTCGTACAGAAGGACGGCCCGAGCTTTACAGTCGAGGGCTGGAAGGTCGGTTGGCAGAACTGGTCGTTCCGCGTCGGCTGGACCGCGCGCGAGGGCCTCGTGCTGCACCAGATATCGTTCCGCGACGGTGCGCGCGAACGGCCGATCATTTACCGAGCCAGCGTCACCGACATGATCGTGCCCTATGCCGATCCGACCGCGAACCATTTCTGGAAATGCGCCTTCGATGCCGGCGAGTATGGACTGGGCAAGCTCGCCAACGCGCTCGAGCTCGGCTGCGACTGCCTCGGCCATATCAATTATTTCGATGTGCCGGTCGCCGACGATTACGGCAAGCCCAGCATCATGAAGAACGCGATCTGCCTGCATGAAGAGGATTACGGGATCCTCTGGAAGCATTACGAGTTCCGCAACGAGACGTTTGAGGTCCGCCGATCGCGCCGCCTCGTCATCTCCTTCTTCACCACAGTCGGAAACTACGACTACGGCTTCTTCTGGTATTTCTATCAGGACGGCACCATCCAGCTCGAAGTCAAACTGACCGGCATCATCCAGACCGCGGCGATCGCTGCAGGCAAGGACTACCCGTGGGGCGGCATGGTCGCCGAGAATCTCGGCGGCCCGACTCATCAGCACTTCTTCAATGCCCGCCTGCACATGATGCTCGACGGCGAGGGCAACACCGTCACCGAACACGAATTCCGCCCGCGGCCGTGGGGTACGGACAACCCATACGGCAACGTGTTCGATGTCACGGCCCGAACGCTCTCGCGCGAGCGCGACGCGGCCCGAGAAGCCGACGGGCGGACCGGACGGTACTGGAAGATCAGCAACCCCAACAGAACGAACAGCGTCGGCGGTCCGACGGCGTACAAGCTGATAGCGCACAGTGCGCCCGCGATGCTGGCGCAGGAGGGCTGCTACATGACCTCGCGCGGCGGATTTGCGACCAAGCACGTCTGGGTGACGCGCTATGCGCGGGACGAGCGATACGCGAGCGGCGAGTTTCCGAACCAGCATGCCGGCGGCGACGGTCTGCCGAAATATATCGCCCAGAACCGCACCATCGAAAACCAGGATATCGTGGTCTGGCACAGTTTTGGGGCGACGCATGTCTGCCGGCCCGAGGATTTTCCGGTGATGCCGGTCGAATATGTCGGCTTCACGCTGAAGCCGAACGGCTTCTTTGCCGAGAACCCGGCGATGGACCTGCCGCCCGACCGGAACGCTGCGAGCCGGGACAACCGCGACAAGGGTTCATGCTGCGGCTGACGTCCGCGCTGTTTCTTTTCATCAAGCAAGGAGACCGACCACGAATCGCAGGTACATGATCAGGCGGATTCGCGCCTGACGGCTTGGCATATTCGGAGGCTTGAATTGGACATTCGTACCGGCCGGCCGGTGACGCTCGCGTCGAACGGCATGGTGACGTCGCCGCATTCGCTGGCTTCCGCGGCGGGCATCGATGTGCTCCGCGCCGGCGGCTCCGCCATCGATGCCGCGATCGCGACGAGCGCGGTGCTCGCCGTCGTCTATCCGCACATGACCGGTCTCGGTGGCGACGCGTTCTGGCTCGTTCACGACGGCGCCAGCGGCGAGATCCGCTATCTCAATGGCGGCGGTAAGGCGGCCGAGAACGCCACGCTTTCGTCGATCGAGCAGCGAGGGTTGAAGGAAATCCCGCTGCGGGGAATCGTGCCGGCGACGCTCACGGTGCCGGGCGCCGTGGCGAGCTGGATCGAAGCGCACAATGTCCATGGGCGATTGCCTCTGCGGCGCGTGATCGAGAGCGCCATCGGCTATGCGCACGATGGCTTTCCGATCACCGGCCGCCTCGCCAACTTTATCGAGATGATGCGCGATGATCTGCTTGGGGATCGCGAGGTCGCCGCGCTGTTCTTTCCGCAAGGGGCGGCAGCGCGGCCAGGCGCAAAGCTCACCAATGCAAACCTTGCCCGCACGCTTCAATCGATCGCGGATGGTGGATGGTCCGGCTTTTATCACGGGGATGTCGCGGCTGAAATGGCGCGCTTTTCGGAAGAGAAAGGCGGCCTGTTTCGGCTGGCCGATTTCGGCCGGCAAAAGGCGATCTGGGGCGAGCCGCTCGCTGGCCGCTACCGCGACGTCACCGTCTTCAACACGCCACCGCCGACGCAGGGTTTTACCGTGATCGAGATGCTCAACCTCCTCGAGCCCCACGAACTGCACCGAAAGGATTTCCTCGGGCCCGACCATCTGCATCTTATGGTGCAGGCCAAGCAGATTGCCTATCACGACCGCGATCAGATGCTCGCCGATCCTTCCTTTGTCGGGGTGCCGGTCGAGCGGCTGATATCGAAGGAATACGCGCACCTGCGCGGCCGGCTGATCGACGGGAAGTCGGCATTGAAATGGGACATGGTGCCATCCTTCGGCAGCCTCGCCGGCGACACGGTCTATGTCGCCGCTGTCGACCGCGAAGGTAACGCAGCGTCGCTGATTCAAAGCCTGTATGGCGCGTTCGGCGCCTGCGTGGTCGCGGGAAACACCGGGGTCATCCTGCAAAACCGCGGCGCGTATTTCTCGCTGGATAGCAATCATCCCAACCGCCTCGAGCCCGGCAAGATCCCGCTGCATACGCTGATCGCCTCGATGGCCAAACGCGACGGCAAGCTCTGGAGCGTGCTCGGCTGCATGGGCGCGGATGGCCAGCCGCAGATCCAGCTCCAGCTTTATTCCGCCATGGTCGATTTCGGGCTCGACATCCAGGAAGCGATCGAGATGCCGCGATTTCTGTCCGGCCGCTTCGCGCTCGGCGAGGCGCGCGACACGCTGCATATCGAGCGCCGGTTCCCTACAGATACGATCGATGCGCTCGCACAGCGCGGTCACACCATCAACCGCTGGGACGCCTGGAACGAAATGGCGGGCCATGCGCATGGCATCACCATCGACCGGCCGAGCGGCATGCTGAGCGGCGGTTCGGACCCGCGCAGCGACGGCGCGGCGATCGGTTACTAAGTGTTGATCCGCGTCTCGTATTGGCTGGCCCTGCCGTTATGCGTTACCACTCCTTCCAACAGGAGTGATGCCGATGTCGTTATGGACCTGCGAACAATGCGGCGCCCAGTTTCCCGAAAGTGCTGCGCCACCAGCCGCGTGCCCGGTCTGCGAGGACGAACGGCAATTTGTGAACTGGAAGGGACAGGCGTGGCTCACGCGCGAGGAATTGGCGCGGCACCACAAGCTCGTCTGGCGTGACGATCTCGGCATTCCCGGCATCGCGCTCAAGCCGAGTTTTGCGATAGGACAGCGCGCGCTGTTCGTGCGTGAGGCGGATGGCTGCGTGATGTGGGATTGCGTGCCGTTAGCCACGCCCGAGGCGATCGACTACGTCCGTTCGCTCGGCGGCCTGAAGGCGATTGCTGTCTCGCACCCGCACTACTATGGCGCGGTCGCCGACTGGAGCGAGGCGTTCGGCGGCGTGCCGGTCTATCTGCACGGCGACGACCGCGACTTTGTCACGCGGCCGCATCGGACAATCGTGCCATGGACCGGCGACAGCCACCGGCTCTCGGACGATATTCTCTTGGTGCGGACCGGCGGACATTTCGCCGGTGCCACGGTCCTGCATTGGCGCGCCGGCGCACAAGGGCAGGGCGCGTTGCTCACCGGGGATATTGCGATGGTGGCGATGGACCGCCGCTCGCTCAGCTTCATGTACAGCTATCCGAATTACATCCCGCTCAATGCCGCAGCCGTGCGCCGGATCGCACGCGCGGTCGAGCCTCTGGCGTTCGATCGCATCTATGGCGCATGGTGGGGCCGCAACATCGCCGACAATGCAAAGGCGGCGTTCGAAATGTCCGTTCAGCGATATATCGCAGCGATCTCTGGCTGAAAGCGACGGCAATCCCGCAGCCGGCTAGAGCATGATGATTTTTGGTAGATCGATTTGGCCGCAGACGCGCTTCACCTCTCCCGCTTGCGGGGGAGGTCGGCGCGAAGCGCCGGGTGGGGGCTCTCTCCACTCGGGCAGTATTGCCCGCGGAGACACCCCCACCCCAGCCCTCCCCCGCAAGCGGGAGAGGGAGCGCACGTTCTTCGCGGTCGTAATTAAACCAAATTTCATCATGCTTTACCGGTTACCCGCGCCCACCGCGGCTGCGCCTCGCGGCATCGGTGCCTCCCGTTGCGCCGGCTGCAACGGGATGGCGATCTTCGGCTCGCTGAGCCAGCCGGTGAGGCGCGACATCAGGCCGGCCTGCTCCACCGTTCGCGGCTCCTGTACGAAGGGATCGGTGTAGCATCGCGCGCCCGCAGCCTTTGCAATTCGCGCCACCGCATCGGTCATCGCCGGCGCGCCCGCGGTGTAGACCACGTCGTCAGGCGTGAGTTTTGGCAAATGATCGGTCGGCCGACCGCTGCGAACCGCATGCGAGATGTTTTGCGGCTCCGATACCATCGGAATCAGCGTGACGTTGGGAAACAGCGCCAGCCGGCACAGCGCCGCGTGCATGTAGAGCGAACGGATGCTGCGCGCCGCCACCACGAACACCATTTCGCGCTGCGGCTGTTCCATGATCGCGGCGACCGCGACCGACCACATCGGGGCGAAACCGGTGCCGCTAGCGACGAGAACGATGCGGCCCGAATGGCCTTGCCTGAAGAAGGCGCGGCCGTACGGCCCGGTCAGCTTGACGCGATGTCCGGCGCGGATGTCGTGGCCGAGCGCCGAGGATACCAGCCCGTCCGCGACCTTTCGGATATGAAAGTGCAGGATGCGATCGTGGGGCCGGCCTTCCAGCGGATAGGTCGGGCTGTAGGACCTTGCCGGGAATCCCTGAAACTGCAGCTTGGAGTACTGGCCGGGGAGATAATCGAGCGGCTTCGGCAGCTCGATGTCGACACCCACCACATCGGGCGCGAGTTGAACGGTCTGCGCCACTTCCGCCGACAGCGCCACCGGCTCGGGAGCTGCCTCGATCGCAATTTCGAGATCGGAAACGATTCTGGCCTGGCAGGCATGGATCATGTCGTCGCCCCGGCTATGGCCGCCGAATACCTGGCCGTCGACGAGCCGCACGCGGCAGGCGCCGCAAATTCCGGAACGGCAATCATGCGGAAGATCGACCCCGTTCATCAACGCCCAGTCGAGCAGAAGCTCGCCGCGATTGGCCAAATGCGGCTCGTTGTTAACGGTGACTTTGCAAATCCTTGACATTATTCCACCTCGATACGAATAGGACGGACGTGCCGTGTATGTCTGATCTGGCTGTGGTCGAAAGCGGCGACCCGCATGAAGATGCCGGTCTTGATCGGCACGTCGAATTGGCTCGTGGTGTCGAGCCGACGCTTCACCTCGAGCGCCCAGTGGCCGGAAGCCCAGCGGGCTGCGCTTCTGATGTCGGCGCGGTCGCCTGAAAATTCGCCGCCCAGGATGACGCCCGGGATCACGGTCCCCGTTGGGATGCGGGCGTCGACGTTGGTCGAATACGGCACGGAATCCTGCTCGGTCATGAACCATCGCGCGCCGTCGCTTTCGCCGTTGTTGGGATCGAGATCGATATCTCCCATCGCGCTCGTCGTGTCGGCGACGACTTTGGGCAGGCGCAGCGGAGCGATCAGCCGGCTACGGCGCGGACCGGCCGACGTGTCGGCCTCGACGGTGAAATTGTCCCGGTAGTTTGCCGTGCCCGGGTCGGGCGCGAAGCCGCCTTTGTACGGAACGACGTTTGCCGCCTGCATCGGTGTCGGATCGAGCGGCGGCCCGAAATGCGTATCGTCCATCCATCCGGCCGCGCCGCTCGTGGCCTTCCACTGCCAGACATCGGCATAGCCGGATGCCGTGTAATGCAGTCCGCGACCGCTCATGGTGGCCGGCGCGCCGGCGACCGGCTGCGGCCCGGGATGAAAGGTTCGCCCGCCCGCCAGCGTGACATCCGACGTGGTCAGCAGCACCGAAAACTTGTCTTCGTTGTACTGATGCTCGTCGCCAAGCTGAAAGCCGGAATGAAGCAGGTGCCAACCATCGGCCTGCTTGACGAGCGGCAGGTGTTTCAGCGAGCGCGTCGAATCTTCCCAGGTGAAGAGGAAATAGGCATAGGTGCCGTCATGCACTGCGCGAATTTCGATTCTGGTTTCGCCCTTGCCGTCGAAATTTCCGCCTTCTCCCGTCAATAGCGAGAACGGCTTGACGCCGCGCCAGGCCCGATCGGACGTGTCGCCGTCGAGGGCCGGCGCGTCGGCGGGATTGATGCGGCGAATCTGAACACCGTCCACCGCCAGCCGATCGGTAGCCACGAGGAGCGAAGCGCCGGTGATCGCAGCGGCGGCCGCCACGAGGAACGGATTGGCCTGCAGCGTCGGGTTTCGCGATCTCGAAGGCCCGGCATGGGATCGCGGCGCCGGATCCGGCTCACGCGTCCGATCGTGGCGCGCCTCCGCGCGGGGCTGCAGTGAATGCGATGAAACCTCGGGCGGTGGGTCTTCGGATTCCGGCGCGCGCGCCGATCGCTCGGCCAGCAGCCCCAAGAGTTCGACGGCATCGAGCCGCGGCGGCGGCGCCGGCAACGGCGCGGGACGAAAGATACGCAGCAGTTGCGAGATGCCGCCGCTTTTGTATTGGGTCAGGACATGAAGGGCGACAAAGGCGAGGATCACCCAGGTCCCCACCCAATGCAGCATCGCCACGTCGTAGCCGGAGTAGAAGCCGAAATAGAGCGCGCCGCCGCTGACCAGCAAACCGAACATCGTGACGAAGAAAATCCAGTACATCAGGGCAATCACGGCGCTCAATCTGGCCTGTCCGCGGCCGAACAATCCGCGCAGGCGAACCTTGTCGAGCTGGACGCGGCGTCCGAGGCCGGAGCGGAGCATGTAGACGACGTAGCCGATCGCCACGGCGACCAGGACGACGGCCGCCTGCATATGGGCGATCCATACGCTGTCGCGCGGCAGCACGGCGTCGAACCAGTTGATCCAGGTGCGGTCGGGCGTTTCCGTCGCAATGCGTAAGCCGGTGACGAGCGCAACGGCGAATGCGGCCACGAACGTCCAGTGTAGAATGATGGTCCCATAGTCCGTCTTACGCTGCCGCACACATACGCCCCGCTACTGCACTTACCGAACAGCAACTGTTGGCGCCGATCCCGCCAACCGCCGATGTCGCTGCCGTACTAGTGATGGTCCTCAACGCCGTCGGTGAGGCCATCGTCCAAGATCGTTCTTTGCGGGCATTGGCCGGTGAAGAGCTCTTTTGCGCCCGCCGCGTAAGCCGGATCGGCGAACGCGCTTCTTGTTTCATGTATCGGCCTCCAGCGTCCCCGACGTGTCGGGGCCGCTGGAGGTCGCGCCGCGCGCCGCTATCCCCACATATGATGTAAATGATGTGCCAATTCGGGCATGTCCGAATTGGCTTGGTCCGCGCCCCCGGTCTCCACGTCGGCAGTCGCAAACATCACCGGCTCGCCGCTGATGGTGGGGGCTGCGACTTGTTGCACGTCCAGACTAGCCGCCGCGGCCAGCGCCGCCGGCGTTTCGGCTACGGACGTCTGCGCGACCGGCGTCCCCAGCACCTCGGCGACCGTCAAGCCGTCTGGATTGTAGGTGCCGCCGGTAACAGGGATATTGTTGCCGCCGGCATCGGCCGCATTGCCGTGCATCTGGTCCGCGGCAGCGACGACCAGCGTCGCGTTGCCGGTCTGCAATCCCTTGATCATCGCGGCAATCTCGGCGCCGAGGATACCGCCCAGGTCCGCGTCGAAATCGGTGACGCTCTTCTCGAATGTCCTGAGGTCGCCGATCAGCGCGGCGATCGCCTCGCTGTCCTGGCTTCCCACGAGGTCGACGGCTTGCTTTCCAAGCGAATTGGACTGGGCAATGAAATTGGCCACAAACGCCGTCTGCACATCATTGTCGAGATATTTCGGAGCCGGCGAGGTGTCATCCGGAAGCGGCGAAAGGCCGCCGATGCCGTCTTGCGTTGCCATATCAGCCAGATTGGCATCGCTCTGGATGATGTCGATGATGTCGAGGATGTTGTCGACGCTGGCCTGTGCCGCCGTGGGGCTTATCGCAGGGTCGTTGATATAGACGAGCTCAAGTTGGAGTTGCTGCACGATCTCATCGGCATGGACGCCGGTCAGCCCGTCGAACAGTTCCGGGTTGGCGGTCATCAGCGCCTGCATGTCCGATATTACAGCATTGATGTCGTCGGTGATCTGCGCCCGGTTACCGTCATTGACCCCGCCGAGGATCTGGCTGGCCACGTCGTCGAAGATCGCGCCGATCTCCGCGAGATTGTGAGGCGCGGCGGGCGCCGGAGTGCCGGTCGGCAGGGGCGCGGCCGGCGCCGGACTCGCCAGCACGGGATCGGTACTGACGGCATTGATGACGCTGAGTTGGCTGACGCGAAGCGCTTGTTCTGCGCCGGCGGCGTTGCCGAACGAGCCTGCCGCGCTCGCCGAGGCGTTGGCCGCCGAAATGGCGCTGGTGATGTCGGACAGCATCGCCTGAACATGGCCGAGCGCGGCGCCGGAAAACTGGCCTGTATTGAGTTCGGCCAGCAGATTGTTCTGCACCGCGGTGAGATCGTTGGTGTGGTGTGCAATGCTGCCGGCTGCTTGGGCGCCGTTGCCGAGCGCGCTTTGCTGCGCGGCGTCCACCGGCGCCCGAGCCGTGCCGCTGAGGGTTGAGCCGAGGTCGGAGAAATTCGAACCCACAGGCCGTGACGTCGTTTGGCTGGCCGGCGGCGGTTCTTCGACGGCGGACGGAGAAGCCGGAGCGACTGGCGGGCCGGCGACTTCATCGGTCGGGAGATCGAGATCAGCGTCGGGCTGATCCCCGTGAGCCAAGCGAGCCATTGTTCGTCCCCTGCTGTCCAGTCGAATCCATTGATGCATAGGCGCGGCCATCCGCCAGGGGGCGGGACGTCGCGCATGGTGAAGCATCATTTAGCTTCATGGCGTCATTCGGCCGACACAGCGACCAATGAGCGCCGAAGCAAGGTGATAGACGGACGAATCCATGACACACGCCGCGCGGGAAAACGGCGAATGAAGCGCGCGCGAGAAGGGCATCGCGGCCCTTGTCTGACGCGCCGCATCTTCGGTGCCGGCGTCTTGGCCGGAGGTGTGCACGCCGTTGCGGCAACGACCGAGCGTTTGCCACCGTTCGACCCAAGGGCGAACTTGAACAATCGGCATTCGTCGCATTCTTGCCGAAAAATGGTCCGCATCGCGCGTCAAGGAGACCTGCAGGGAGACCCGATCGAGCGGGTCGTAGGGCAGTTCAATGAGTATCGCTCAGGGTCAGACGCAGGACCGAGCGCGGGCAGCGTCGGCGCCCCGCGCAATGTCGGGCCTGCGCTCGACGCTGGCCGCTGACGATCCGGTCACGAATGCGCTGCGCGCCAGTGCGCGCCGCATGATCGGCGTCGCTGTATTCAGCGGCGTCATCAACATCCTGATGCTGTCGGGCCCGCTCTATATGTTGCAGGTGTACGATCGGGTAATTCCGAGCCGTAACCTCGCGACCCTGTTCGGCCTGTCCCTGATGGTGCTGTTCGCCTATCTGGTGCAGGGATATTTCGACGCGATGCGGTCGCGGATGCTGTGCCGGGTCGCAACGCTGTTCGATGCCGGCCTGCAAGGCTCGATCCATTCGGCGCTCGCCACCTTGCCGCTGCGCGGCGTCAAGCCGGTCCTGATGCAGCAGCCGCTGCGCGATCTCGACCAGGTGCGCACCTTCATGTCGGGCATGGGGCCGACGGCATTCCTGGACATGCCGTGGATCCCGGTCTTTCTGATCGGGCTGTTTCTGTTTCACCCCGCGATCGGCTTCACGGCGCTGCTGGGTACTGCGGCGATCATTGCGATGACCTTGCTGACCGAGCGGATCTCGCGCAATTCGGCCAAGGCGGCGATGGACATGAACGCGCAGCGCCAGGTGCTGGCGGATGCGACGCAGCGCAACGCGGAAATCGTCCGCGCGCTCGGCATGACGGACCGGTTGACGGCGCGCTGGTCGCAGGCCAACGAGCGCTACCTGCAGGAAAACATCCGCGCCACCGACGTCTATGCCAATCTCGGCTCGGCCGCGAAGGTGCTGCGCTACATTCTGCAATCGGGAATGCTCGGTATCGGCGCCTATCTCGTCGTGGTCGACAAGGCGTCGGGCGGCGTCATGATCGCGTCGTCGATCCTGATGGGGCGCGCGCTCGCACCGGTTGAAATCGCGCTCGGCACCTGGAAGCAACTGGCCGCGGCCCGCCAGGGCCTCGCCCGTCTGCGCGACATCTGCAAGGCGACCGCGCCGCCTCCGGCGCCGCCGGTCATGCTGCCGCGTCCGTGCCGCGAATTGTCCGTACAAAATCTCGCGGTCGCGGCGCCCGGTTTCGACATGCCGATCGTGTCTGGCGTTACGTTTTCGCTCAAGGCCGGCGCGGGGCTGGCGCTGCTGGGCGCCAGCGCGTCGGGCAAGACTTCGCTTTCCAAGGCGCTGGTTGGAATCTGGCCGGCGCATCGCGGCGCGGTGCGGCTTGACGGCGCCTCCCTCGATCAATGGCGCAACGAGGATCTCGGCCGGCACGTCGGGTATCTGCCGCAGGACGTCGGCTTGTTTGACGGCACGGTAGCGGAGAACATCTGCCGTTTCGACGAACACGCAACTTCCGACGCCATTCTCAAGGCCGCCCAGATCGCCGGCGTCCATGACATCATCCTGCGCCTGCCGGAAGGTTATGCGACGCGAATAGGGGCGGGCGGCATCTCGCTGTCGGCTGGACAGAAGCAGCGCGTTGGCTTGGCGCGGGCGGTATTCGGCGATCCGTTTCTGATCGTTCTCGACGAGCCCAACGCCAATCTGGATGCCGACGGTGAGAACGCCTTGACCCGCGCCATCGCCATCATGCGCCAGAACAAATCCATCGTCGTCGTCATCTCGCACCGCCCGAGCGCGCTTTCCGCGCTTGATATGACGATGGTGCTCTACGAGGGCAAGGCGATCGCGTTCGGCCCGCGCGAAGAAGTCTTTGCGCGCGTCCGCAACGCCAACGGCAAGGGGGCGCCGGGATCGCCGCCAGGCCCGCCGCAGGCGAAGGCAGACCAGCGCCCATCACTTGCCGAGAGTGTTTCTTCATGAAGAATTTCGATCACGTACACACCGATGAAAGAGTGGCGCGACGCCGGGTCGGTGGAGCGGACGACGAGGTCGTGGCGCCTCAGGGCCAGGCGCTGATCCTCGAACTGCAGCGATTGCGGCAGGCGTTCGAGCTCGACAATCTGCCGGACCAGCGGCCACCGCTTCGTCGTCCGGCGAATGACGAGCCACGTCAGGGCGCGCGGCGTTCGCGTCCCGCCCGGCCGAAGCGGTCGAAGAAAAAGGGCAAGATGGGGCGGGTGCTGGATTGGCTCGGCCCCTTTGGATCCCGCTCCGACGTTTTCGATGCCGAACCTCCGGCGGCGCGTGGCGGGCGCGTGACGCGTGAGCCGCAATTCATGACCCCGCCACCGGCGGCCAGCGCGCGCGGCAATCCATGGCCGAACGAACGGCAGGCGCGCGGTCCAATCATCGCGCCGGACGATCCGTCGCTCATGAACATGCCGAGGTCGAGACCGGAGCTTTTGCAGATCGATGACCGGCGGGAGCCGCCTCGCATCGCGGCGCCCCAATTGGCGCCGCCGGCCCTTGCGGGCGCCGTGCCGCGCGAGCGTTCCGTGACGCGGGTCGTCCGCACTGGCCTGACCGCAGGGGTTGCCTTCCTTGCCAACCGCGATGGATCGGCTGACGCAGCGGCAGCGCCCGGCGAGAGCATCGTGCTGCGGGCGGGGCGCGCCTACGAGAACGAATTGCGCATGGGCTTGCGGGTGCTGCTCATCGTCGGCGGGCTGGCGGGCGGCTGGATGGCGTTCGTGCCGTTGTCGGGCGCGGTTGTGGTGCCGGGCAATCTGGTGGTGCAGTCCAACGTCAAGGCGATCCAGCATCCGACCGGCGGTGTGGTCGCGAAGATCGCCGTCAGCAACGGTATGCGGGTCAACGCCGGCGATCTCCTGCTGCGGCTAGATTCGACGCAGGCGCAGGCCAGCCTTCAGGTGGTGAGCAAGCAGCTCGATGAGGTGCGGGCGAAGATCTCGCGCCTGGTCGCCGAGCGCGACGGTCTGCCCAAGCCGGCCATACCGCCCGAACTGTCGACCCGGCTGGACGACGGTAACGTCAAGACAGTGCTGGCCTCCGAAGCCTCGCTGTTCAGGGCGCGGGTGACCGCGCGCGAGAGCCAGAGAGAGCTGCTGCAGAGCAAGGTGTCCCAGCTTGGCGAGGAGATCATCGGCCTCGAGGCGCAGGTCTCGTCCAAGGCCAAGCAACTGGAGCTGATCACCGGCGAGCTCACCGGCGTTCAGGACCTCTTCGACAAGCGTCTGGTGCCGATCGCGCGGCTCACGGCCTTGCAGCGCGAGAGTGCCAGAATCGAAGGCGAACGCGGCCAGTTGCTCTCCACGATCGCCGAGACCAAAACCAAGGTCGACGAGGCGAAGCTTCAGATGGTCAGGCTCGACCAAGATGTCCGCACCGAGGTCGTCAAGGAGCTCGGCGAGGCGCAGGGCAAGGAGGCTGAACTGAGTGAACGCAGCGTCGCCGCGCGCGACGTGCTCGAGCGTATCGAGATGCGCGCGCCGACCTCGGGCGTGATCCACCAGCTCAACGCGCACACCATCGGCGGCGTCATTCGCCCCGGCGACACCATCATGGAGGTGGTGCCGGATTCGGATGATCTGCAGATTGAGGCGCGGTTGCAGCCGAACGACATCGATCAGGTGCGCAAGGGTCAGCAGGCTTTCATCCGCTTCTCGGCCTTCAACCAGCGGGTTACGCCACAGTTGATTGGTCAGGTGTCGTTCGTCTCGCCCGATACCACCCGCGACCAGCAGACCGGCACATCCTATTTCACGGTCCGGATTATGCTGCCGGAAGAGGAGCGCCGACTGCTCGCCGGGCTGCAGCTCGTCTCCGGCATGCCGGCGGAAGTGTTCATGCAGACCGGCAGCCGGACCATGCTCAGCTACCTTTTCAAGCCGATTCTGGATCAGTTCCAGCGCGCTTTCGTCGAGCGGTAAGGGGGCAAACAGGCTTTTGGTGCGTCGTCGCAAATCTTGCCACCCCAGATGGCATCGTTATATCAGGGCTTCCCGTCCTGCCCTGTTTGCATTGCGAGCCCCGTATGACGACCACCACTGCCCCCGAATCCCAGCCGTTCCAGGCCGAGGTCGCCGAGCTTCTGAACCTGATGGTGCACTCGGTCTATTCGGAGACCGATATATTCCTGCGCGAGCTGATCTCGAATGCATCTGACGCCTGCGACAAGCTGCGCTATGAGGCGATCTCGGCGCCCGAGCTGATCGCCGACGGCGCGCCGCCCAGGATCCGTATCGCGCCGGACAAGCAGGCCAATACGCTGAGCGTCGTCGACAGCGGCATCGGCATGGACCGGCAGGAGCTGATCGACAATCTCGGCACCATCGCGCGCTCCGGCACAAAGTCGTTTCTCTCGCGCCTCACCGAGGCCAAGGACGGCGCCAACCTCATCGGCCAGTTCGGTGTCGGCTTCTATGCGGCGTTCATGGTCGCCGAGCGCATCGTCGTTACCAGCCGCCGTGCCGGTTCCGATCGGGTCTTTGTCTGGTCGTCCTCCGGCGGCAGTGGATTTGAGATCGCTCAAGCCAGCGACGAAGACGCCACGCGCGTCACGCGCGGCACCGAGATCGTCCTGCATCTGAAGAAGGAAGCAGCGAAATATCTCGAGACTTACGAGATCGAACGTGTCGTCCGCGCCTGGTCCGACAACATCCAGTTTCCGATCGAACTGGTGCCGGAGGAGGGTGAGCCGCGCCAGATCAACTCGGCCAGCGCGCTATGGCAGCGGCCGAAATCGGAGCTCAAGCCGGAGGACTACAAGCAGGCCTACCAGCAGGTCGCCGGCGCATTCGACGAACCGGCGATGACGCTGCATTATCGCGCCGAGGGCCGGCAGTCCTACGCGGTGCTGCTGTTTGCGCCGTCGACAAAACCGTTCGACCTGTTCGACCAAGCGCGCAAGGGCAAGGTCAAGCTTTATGTCCGCCGCGTCTTCATCGCCGACGACGCCGATCTCTTGCCGGCCTATCTGCGCTTCATCCGCGGCGTGATCGACAGCGAAGACCTGCCGCTCAACATCTCGCGCGAGATGCTGCAGAATAATCCGCAGCTCGCGCAGATCCGAAAGGCCGTTACCGGCCGCGTGATATCTGAGCTGGAAAGCCTCGGCGAAAAGGAGCCGGAAGCGTTCGCAAAAATCTGGGACGCGTTCGGCCCTGTGATCAAGGAAGGCATCTGGGAAGACTTTGAGCGCCGCGAGAAGCTGCTCGAATTGTCGCGATTCACCACGACAAAGGGCGAGGAGCGTTCGCTCAAGCAATATGTCGAGGACCTCAAGCCGAACCAGACCGACATCTATTATCTCACCGGCGAGAGCGTCGAACGGCTGAAGTCGAATCCGAAGCTCGAATCCGCAACCGCCCGCGGCATCGAGGTGCTGCTGCTGACCGATCCGGTCGACGCGTTCTGGACCTCCGCGTCGCTCGATTTCGGCGGCAAGCCGCTGAAATCCTTAAGCCAGGGCGATATCGATTTCGGACTGATCCCGCTGTTGGATGAAAAGGCCGAGGACAACAAAGACGAAGGCGGCGCCGATGAAGCCATGACGATCGCGCTGATCAAGGACGCACTCGGCGAGCGCGTCTCCGACGTGCGGGCCTCGCAGCGGCTGACCTCGAGCGCGTCGTGCCTCGTCGCCGGCGGCGGCGCACAGGACCGCATGCTCGAGCGGCTGCTCGCAATGCAGAACAAGGGGCCGACCACCAAGCCGATCCTCGAGATCAACATGCGCCATCCCCTGGTCGCGGCGATTGCCGGCGACAAGGACGCTGCCAGAGACCTGTCGTTCCTGCTGTTGGAGCAGGCGCAGATCCTCGACGGCGAACTGCCGGACGATCCGGCGGCGTTTGCCAACCGGCTCAACCAGTTGGTGCTGCGGGGGATCGCAAAGGGTTAGGACATTCGGTCGCCTGTTTGAACCGAATTCCAGAACTGGCCGTATCTGCCAGGAAAGGTGCTAACGCGGGGTAGCGCAGATCGCCATGACGACGTCTGACGGCACCGACATTTTCTATGGCGCGATCCCGGTCTTTCGCGGCTTCGGCAGCCTGATGGACCCGGCGCTGTATACGCCGTTGCCGGACGACTGGGCCGTCGGTGTCGCCGACATCGTCGAGTCGACCAGGGCGATCGCCAATCAGCGCTACAAGGCGGTCAACATGGCCGGCGCTGCCGTGATCGCGGCTGTGACCAATGCGCTTGATGGCCGCGAGTTTCCGTTCGTGTTCGGCGGCGATGGTGCGAGCTTTGCGGTGTCGCCGGCCGATCTTTCGCACGCGCGCGAGGCGCTGGCGGCGACCGCGGCCTGGGTCAGGGCCGATCTCGATCTGGTGATGCGGGTGGCGCTGGTGCCGGTGAGGGACATTCGGGCGCAGGGCCTCGATATCAAAGTCGCTCGCTTCGGGCCGTCGTCCAATCTGTCCTATGCGATGTTTTCCGGCGGCGGACTGGGATGGGCGGATGCCGCGATGAAGCGGGGCGAATTCGCGGTCCCGCCGGCGAAGCCGGGAACGCAGCCCGATCTGTCCGGGCTGTCGTGCCGGTTCGAGGAAATTCCTTCCTCCCGCGGGCTCATTCTGTCGGTGCTGGTGGTCCCGGCCAAGGGCGCCGATCCGTTAGCGTTCCGCAAGGTGATCGAGGACGTCATCAAACTGGTCGAGCAGAGCCCGGATGCGGGCCGGCCGGTGCCGCCGGATGGGCCACCGCTGCGCTGGCCGCCAGCCGGCGTCGAATATGAGGCGCGCGCCGCGCGCGGCGGGCCGCTGTTGAAGCGGCGCGCCGTCGTGCTCGCCGTCACGCTCTGGGCCTATGTTGTGATGCGGTTCGGCATCAAGGTCGGCAATTTCGTGCCGAAGAATTACGTGCAGCAGGTGGTGGAGAATTCCGACTTCCGCAAATATGACGATGGCTTGCGGATGATCCTCGATTGCACGGTCGAGCTTGAACGGGCGCTGACGGAGATTCTGGAAAAGGCGGCTTCCAGCAAGGTCGTGCGCTACGGCCTGCACCGGCAGGACGCCGCGATGATGACCTGCTTCGTGCCCTCGGTGATGCGCAGCGATCACGTCCACTTCATCGACGGCGCCCGCGGCGGCTACGCGTCGGCGGCGTCAGCACTGAAAGCGATGGCGGCGTAGAGGAATCGCGCGCGCCATCTGCGATCGAATATGCGGAAGCACCCCCACCCCAACCCTCCCCCGCAAGCGGGAGAGGGGGTCCTGGCAGTTGCTTGGAGAGAGTGTTCGACGCAGAGAGGGTGCATTCCCTCTCCCGCACTTGCGGGGGAGGGCTAGGGTGGGGGCTCGCACCGCATCGGCAGTGGGTCGATGAATCCGGCTTACCGCCCCACGCGCGTCCAGTTCTCGCCGCCGCAGAGCGCGCCGACGCAGCCTTCGACCTTTAGCGTGTCTGCGCCTGTTACCGAGACGCTGCTGGCGTAGGTGCCGCCGTCATCGGCATTGTAGATCTGGCCCGACCATTTGTTGGGGCCGCTGGGGCTCATGCCACTGAACAGGGGAAGGCCGATCATCGGCCGCCGCTTCAAGGCTGGGTTCGGATTTTTGTCATCGACCTGAGGCTTGCCCGTGGCCTGATCGACCGGCTCCTTCAGAGCGACGATCACGCCGCAGATTCCACCGCCGCATTTGCTGATTTTGACCCTGGCATCGCCCGCCTGGGTCAGCCAGACGCCGGTCGGCTCGGCGCCTTGCGCGAAGGCGGATGGCGCGGCCAGCAATGCCGCCGAGATCGCGATGATGAAAGCCGTTCTGCAAACCATGAATCATTCCTTACGAAAAAGCAGGCCTGCATAGCAACAAATCAGATTTGTGCAACGTCGGATTGAGCGCAACTTGCCGTTATCATTTGCCCCAGCGGGTCAGACGGATCGACAGCGCCGTGCCGAGGCCGTAAACGACCATCGCCGTGCCCGCCAGTGCGAACAAGGTCCATGCCGGCGCCCCCACTGAGGCCAGCCACCAGCCGCCGCCGCCGACCATCAGCAACCTTGCGGTGCCGGCCATCACGGGACCGCCGACCTTCGCAGCACCCTGCGAAGAGAAATAGAGGCAGATGCCCATCCCTAAAAAGGCGAACGCCGGTCCTGTCCAGACGAGATAGGAAGAAGCCGCGGCGGTGACGCCGGGATCGTTGGTGAACATCGAAACCCAGAGTGCCGGCATGACTGCAACGATGAGTCCGATGGCGCCGACGGTGATGCCGGCCGCAGCGCCTGCGGTCCACCCCGCCTGCCGCGCGCGTGTCACGAGGCCCGCGCCAATGGCCATGCCGACCATCGGCACCGAGGCGACGCCGAATGCAAAGGCGATCGGCGTCAACAGGAATTCCAACCGCGAGCCCATGCCATAGCCGGCCAGCGTCTCGGTGCCATAGCCGGCCAGGATTTTGGTGAAGATCAACACCGTCAGCACGGTTTGCAGCGGCGAAAGGCAGGACACCGCGCCGACCCTGAGAATGTCGAAGAACATGTCGCGCTGGAATTTGAAGCCGTTGAAGTTCAGCGTCAGCCGGCTGCGGCCGCTGACGAGGTGCCAGACGAGAAAGATAGCCCCCAGCGTAAAGGCGGCGAGTTGGCCTGCGGCAACGCCACGCATGCCGAGCCCGGGCAGTCCGAACAGCCCAAGGCCCAGCGCGCCGCCAACGACGATCTGCACCAGCGCGATGCCGGTCAGCGCTATCGATGGAATCCGCATGTCGCCGGTGCCGCGCACCACGGAGGCCAGCGTGTTGACCAGCCAAATCGCGATCGCGCCGGAGAACAGCACGTTCGAATATTGCATGGCCTGTTCGAGCACGCCGCCGCGCCCGCCGAGCAGGCCATAGAAGTCGCGCCCGAATGCCAGCATCGTTACCGTGAAGAACAGCCCGGCAGAGGCGCCGATCATCGCCGCATGCAGGGCCAATGTCGCCGCGCGGTCGCGGTCGCCGGCGCCGAGCGCGCGGCTGATGGCGGAGGAAACGCCGCCGCCCATCGCGCCCGCCGACATCATCTGCGTCAGCATGACGAAGGGAAACACCAGCGCGATCCCGGCGAGCGGCTCAGTGCCGAGCCGGCCGATATAGGAGGTCTCGGCGACCGCAACCAGCGTAGTGCCGACCATGGCGATCGCATTGGGAAGCGCAAGTGTCAGCAGCGTCAGCAGGATCGGCGAAGTGAGCAGGCCGTTGACCGGCGCGAGCGGAACGGCGGCGGTGGGACGCATGTCGAGCGGGGCGTCAAGGGTCATGCGTTACCGGCGATCCAAATCGAATAGATTATGGATGACATGTTATCCGGCTGGCCGCGTGCAAGCCACCCGCACCCCGCGCAGGGGTCACCACGGCAGGCCGCATAGGTCGATTATTCCATCGCGCGGCTTGCGGGTGAAATCGAACACGTATGGCGCCATCGCCTCAAAGCGAATCCTTCCCTCCGGCTGCTCGGCATAGACCTCGCCGGTGAACGCATGCCAGCCGCGCGCCTGATAGAACGCTTCATTGTGTGGCTCGCAGAACAACATCGCAAACCGCACCGCTTCGTGATCGCGCAGGGTCCTGATCGCGGCGTTGAGCGCCAGCGTGGCATAGCCGCGTCCCCGGCAATCGTCCCGCGTCGAGACGCCGCCGATGCCGCCGATCTGGACCTTGCGACCGTCCCAGGTCGCGGTGCGGAAATAGATGCCGACATGGCAGGCCAGGCCCGGCCTCTCCGCGTCCTCGGGTGCCTCAATCAGCACGCGCAGATCGGCATGGGCCCATTTGACGTGACCCCAGGACAGTTTTTCGACGACATGGCGCGGCCACACCGCCTGCATCAGCGGTTCGGCGCGCGGCCATGAGGAGTCCCCGTTCAGGACGTCGATCTCGATGCTCATTTCATCACCTGACTGCGCCAATGCTTGCGGCTGCCATGCCCGTCATACGCTGGACGCGGGACGCGGCGTTACCGGAAGTCTTCCCGTTCTTGCCAAATTGCGGTGTTTATGCGCAATGGAACCTTCTATAAGGGTTCCCGTTAGACCACGTCTCCCATCAGTTTGGACATCACCCCATGACCTTCACGCTGCCCAATCTCCCCTATTCCCACGACGCCCTTGCGCCCCACATGTCCAAGGAAACGCTGGAGTACCACCACGACAAGCATCACCAGGCTTACGTGACCAACGGAAACAACGCGATCAAGGGGACTGAATTCGAAGGCAAGTCCCTGGAGGAGATCGTCAAGGGTTCGTTCGGCAAGAATCCGGCCGTGTTCAACAATGCCGGCCAGCATTACAACCATCTGCATTTCTGGAACTGGATGAAGCCGAATGGCGGCGGCAGCAAGCTGCCCGGCCGCCTGGAAAAGAAGATCACCGAAGACCTCGGCGGGCTCGAGAAGTTCAAGGCCGATTTCGCCGCCGCCGGCGTTGGCCAGTTCGGCTCCGGCTGGTGCTGGCTGTCCGTGAAGAACGGCAAGCTCGAAATCTCCAAGACCGCGAATGGCGAGAGCCCGCTGGTCTACGGCGCGACGCCGATTCTCGGCTGCGACGTCTGGGAGCACTCCTACTACATCGACTATCGCAACCGCCGTCCCGACTATCTCAAGGCGTTCTGCGATAACCTGATCAACTGGGATTACGTCGACGAGCTGTTCGGCAAGGCCGGAGCGTAAACACGGTCATTCCGGGATGGTCCGAAGGACCAGACCTCAGGTGCGCAATTGCGCAACCGGGGAATCTCGAGATTCCGGGTTCGATGCTTGGCATCGCCCCGGAATGACATCCGAGAGGCGGCAGCATCCCCACTGCCGCCTTTCATTTGGCCGCTCCAATCCTTGCCGCCATCGTTTGCTTGCGGCGCAAGCGGCGTGCCGGAGCGACTTCGCTGACGTAGGAAAATTGCTGCGATGAGCTATCTGCTGGTCTTTCTCGGTGGCGGCCTTGGCGCGACGCTGCGCCATCTCATCAATCTCACCTGCGCCCGCTGCCTCGGCACCGGGTTTCCTTGGGGCACCTTCATCATCAACATATCAGGCTCGACCGTGATGGGGCTGATCGCGGGTTATCTCGCCTTCAAGGGCGAGGCGTCGCAGCCCTGGCGGCTGTTTTTGATGACCGGCGTCCTCGGCGGCTACACCACGTTCTCGGCCTATTCGCTCGATGCGGCGCTGCTCTACGAGCGCGGCGAGCTTGGGCTCGCGGCGCTTTACGTGATTGGCTCCGTCATGCTTTCGATTGCCGGGCTGTTCGGCGGTCTCGCACTGGTGCGGCAGTTCACCTGAACCAACCGCCGTACGAACGGGCCGCGTGATGTCCTCGCATGGGCGTCCCTGAGAAGCGCATGGGTATCGCGCGAGCTTCCGTTTGCTTCGCCACACGCGCGGGACTAAGCAGGATGGACTAGCTTCACCCGCCAAACTCCACAGCCTTGTCAGAACCTCCGCTAACAGACCCGGCGCCAGCCGACGACGGCGAGCCAAAACCCCGGCGTGCCCGCAAGCCGGTCGGCTGGTCGATGATCGTGATCGGTGCGCTCGTCGCGATTTGCGTTGCGCTGGTGTGGCGGCGCGACGGCATCGACGGCGTGCTCAATATTCTCACCCATGACCTCTGGCTGTTCGGCGAAATCATTCCGCGCGTGCTGGCCGGCTGCCTGCTCGGCGGATTCATCGCGGAAATTCTGCCGCACGACAAAGTCTCGCGATCGCTCGGGCCGGAATCGGGCCTGAAAGGACTTTTGATCGGAACGGCATTCGGCGCGATCCTGCCGGGCGGCCCGTTCACCGCCTATCCGGTGGCAGCGGCATTGCTCACGGTCGGCGCCGATTTCGGCGCCACCATCGCGATGGTCGTGAGCTGGACGCTGATCGGCTACGGCCGCGCGGTCGCCTGGGAGCTGCCTATTCTCGGCACCGATTTCACGCTGTGGCGCATCGTGATCTCGCTGCCGATCCCGGTGCTGGCAGGCTGGCTCGGCCGCTTCGTCTTCGTGCGGATGTATCCGAAGGGCGAGCCGTCGTGACGGCGTCGGCGCTGATCATCGACATCACGCTGTGGGGGTCGGTCGCCATTCTCGGCTTCATGGCCTGGCGGCGCGGCCGCGTCGTGCTGGTGTCGTCGGTGCGCGAAGGCTCGATGGACTTCATCAACATCGTGCCGCGCATTGCGCTCGGCGTGATCGGCTCGGGCTACATCGCCGCGGTCATCCCGCCGGAAGTCATCACCGGCTGGCTCGGACCGGACAGCGGCTGGCTCGGCGTGCTGACCGCGGTGATCGCGGGCGCGGCGACGCCCGGAGGCCCGGTGGTCGGTTTTTCGATCGGCGCGGTGGCGCTGAAAGTCGGCGGCGGCCCGCCGCAGGTGATCGCCTATGTCGTCGCCTGGGCGCTGTTCGCCTTTCAGCGCATGATCCTCTGGGAAATTCCCTTCATGCCGGCCCGCTTCGTCTGGTTTCGCGCCGCGGTGTCAGTGCCGTTTCCGTTTCTGGCGGCCGCGATCGCGATGGTGATTGGGAAGCCGTGAGGGGGCTTGCGAGGAGGGCCACAAGGCCATTCGATTTTAACGCGACCGCGAACGGCTGGCCCGGGCGCAATGTGTCACGAGAATGCTGCCTCATACACCCGCTTTCGCCTGTGCGGGGGCACGACGGGCCAAGGCCGTCTAGATACAATTTATAGGCCACGCCCCTCGTGGACTCCCGTAATGTTATATTATAACGTCGACCCATGCCTCACGCTCACTCCCACGACCACGCGCATCACGCTCACGCCCACAGCCACGGCCCGGCGACGCCGCATCCGGCGCAGGCCGCGCCCTGGTCGATTCTGCGGATGACCGTGTCAGCCCGCCTTGCCGCAGCGCTCGCCGTCAGCGTCGCTCTGTGGGCCGTTGTCCTAGTCGCGATGAGGTGAGCATGGCCGCGCAGATCAAATTCCGAAACGTCACGCTCGGCTACGACCGGCATCCGGCGGTGCATCACCTCAACGGCGAGGTCGCGCCGGGCGCGCTGATGGCGGTGATCGGGCCGAACGGCGCCGGCAAGTCGACGCTGTTTCGGGGGGTGGCCGGCATCCTCAAGCCGCTGTCCGGCGCAATCGGTCTCGGCGGTCTCGATAGCAGGGACATCGCCTATCTGCCGCAGAGCGTCGACATCGACCGCAGCTTCCCGATCTCGGTGTTCGATTTCGTCGGCAGCGGCCTGTGGCGTTCGACGGGTCCGTTCGGCGGCATCGGCAAGGCCGCGCGCGAGAAGATCCTGGCGGCGCTCGCCGCGGTCGGGCTCAACGGTTTCGAAAACCGCGCGATCGGCACGCTGTCCGGCGGGCAGATGCAGCGCATGCTGTTTGCGCGGGTGCTGCTGCAGGATTCGCGCCTCATCGTTTTGGATGAGCCGTTCAACGCCATCGACGCCAAAACCTCGGCGGACCTGATCGCGCTGGTCAGGCGCTGGCATGGCGAGGGGCGTACCGTGCTGGCGGCGCTGCACGATCTGGAGATGGTGCGAAGCCACTTCCCCGAAACCCTGCTGCTGGCGCGCGGGCCGGTTGCGTGGGGGCCGACCGCCGAAGTGCTGACACCGGAAAATCTGCTCGTGGCGATGAAGATGTGCGAAGCCTTCGACGACAGCGCCGCAGCTTGCGCCGCCGACATGCCATCACGGGCGGCCTGATGCTGTACGACGCACTGTTCGCGCCCTTCATCGAATTCGAGTTCATGCGCCGCGCGCTCGCCGCCGTGATCGCGCTTGCGCTGGGCGCCGCGCCGATCGGCGTGTTCCTGATGCTGCGGCGGATGAGCCTGGTCGGTGACGCCATGGCGCATGCGATCCTGCCGGGCGCTGCGATCGGTTTTCTGGTCTCGGGGTTGAATCTATTCGCGATGACGACAGGCGGATTGATCGCGGGCTTTACCGTCGCGCTGCTCGCCGGCCTCGTCGCGCGCAACACCGAGCTGAAGGAAGACGCTTCGCTCGCGACCTTCTACCTGGTGTCGCTGGCGCTCGGCGTTACCATCGTTTCCATCAAGGGCACCAATATCGACTTGCTGCACGTGCTGTTCGGCAACATCCTCGCGATGGACGACCAGACGCTGCTGGTGATCGCCTTCAACGCCACGATTACACTCGTGGTGATGGCGGTGATCTACCGTCCCCTCGTGATCGAATGCGTCGATCCGGTGTTCCTGCGCACCGTCTCTCGCGCCGGCGCGCCCGCACATCTGGCGTTCCTGGCGCTGGTCGTCATCAACCTGGTCAACGGCTTTCATGCGCTCGGCACGCTTCTCGGCGTCGGCCTGATGATCCTGCCCGCCGGCATCGCCCGGTTCTGGTCGCGCGACATCACCGGCATGATCTGCATCGCGGTGGCGAGCGCGATTGTCTCGGGCTATGCCGGACTGGTGCTGTCGTTCCAGACCAAAATTCCCTCAGGCCCCGCGGTCATCCTGATCGCGGCGGTGCTGTATGTCGCATCGCTGTTGTTCGGCCCCGTCAGCGGTCTGGTCCGGCAGATGTTTCCCGGCCGTCATCTCGAGGCGTAGTCATGATCCGGTACTGGCTTATCGCTCTCGCCATGCTCGCGGTCGTCGGCCCGGCCCGCGCCGCGGATCGCCTCAACGTCGTTGCGAGCTTCTCGATCATCGGCGATTTCGTCCGCCAGGTCGGCGGCGATCGCGTCGTGGTCACGACGCTGGTCGGGCCCGACGGCGACGCGCATGTTTATGTGCCGGCGCCCTCGGACGCCAAACGGGTTGCGGGTGCAAAGCTTGTGTTCGTCAATGGTCTTGGGTTCGAGGGCTGGTTGTCGCGGCTCGTCAAATCCGCCGGCGGAAAGGCGGCCGTCGTAACCGCGACGACCGGCATTACGCCGCTCAAGCTCGGCTCGGTAGCCGATCCTCATGCCTGGCAATCGGTCGCCAACGCCAAGATCTACGTGGCCAATATCCGCGACGCGCTGGCGACCGCCGATTCCGGCGGTGCCGAAACCTTCAAGTCGAACGCCAGCGCCTATCTGGCGCAACTCGACGCATTGGACCGCGAGGTGCGCGAGACGGTCGCCAAAATTCCGGAAGGGCGCCGCAAGGTGATCTCGACCCACGGCGCGTTCGGTTATTTCGCCGCTGCCTATGGCATCGAATTCATTGCGCCGGTCGGCGTATCGACCGAGTCCGAGGCCAGCGCCCGCGATGTCGCAAAGATCATCAGCCAGATCAGGGCGGCCAAAATACCGGCAGTTTTTCTCGAAAATATCAGTGATCCCCGCCTGATGGGCCGGATATCGGCCGAGACCGGCGCCAGGGTCGGCGGAACGCTCTATTCCGACAGCTTGACCGGCGAAAAGGGCGATTCTCCCACTTACATTGCGATGGTCAGGCACAATATAAAGGCCCTGACCAGCGCGCTGAGCCCATAGGGCAGGGGCCTCCCTGCTGCCGGTGCGCAAAGCCATTTCCGCTCCGGAGCCAATATGTCTGAACTTTCGTCCCAAAAAATTCCAGTGACCGTGCTGACGGGCTATCTCGGCGCCGGCAAGACCACGCTGCTCAACCGCATCCTGTCGGAAAACCACGGCAAGAAGTACGCCGTCATCGTCAACGAATTCGGCGAGATCGGCATCGACAACGACCTCATCATCGGCGCCGATGAGGAAGTATTCGAGATGAACAATGGCTGCATCTGCTGCACCGTGCGCGGCGACCTCGTCCGCATCATGGACGGCCTGATGAAGCGCAAGGGCAAGTTCGACGCCATCATCGTCGAGACCACGGGGCTGGCCGATCCGGCGCCGGTGGCGCAGACCTTCTTCGTCGACGAGGACGTGCAGAAGAACGCCCGGCTCGACGCGGTCGTCACCGTGGCGGACGCCAGATGGCTGAGCGATCGTCTCAAGGATGCGCCGGAAGCCAAGAACCAGATCGCGTTTGCCGACGTCATCGTGCTGAACAAGACCGACCTCGTCTCCAAGCCGGAATTGGCCGAAGTCGAGGCCCGAATTCGTGGCATCAATCCATATGCAAAGCTGCACCGCGCCGAGCGGTGCAAGGTCGCGCTATCGGACGTGCTGGAACGCGGCGCGTTCGATCTCGATCGCATTCTGGAGATCGAGCCGGAATTCCTCGACGCCGGCGACGATCATCACCATCACGATCATGAGCACCATCATGGCCATGACCATCATAACGATCACAGCCACAGCCATGGCGGATTGAAGCACTACCACGACGAGGACATGCAATCGCTGTCGCTGCGGTCGGACAAGCCGCTCGACCCGACCAAATTCATGCCGTGGCTGCAAAACCTCGTCGCCACCGAGGGCCAGAAGATACTGCGCTCGAAGGGCGTCCTCTCCTTCACCGACGACGACGACCGTTATGTGTTCCAGGGGGTTCACATGATGCTGGAAGGCGATCATCAGCGGCAATGGAAGGAAGGCGAGCCGCGCGAAAGCCGCGTCGTCTTCATCGGCCGCGAGTTGCCGGAAAAGACGATCCGCGAAGGTTTCGAAAGCTGTATTGCTGCGTGAGACGGAAATCATGTCTTCCGAACAGCTCACCATTGCATCCCTGACCGACCGCGTGAAATCCGTCGCGGTCGGTGCACCCGTCTCCGCCGTGCATTTCCTCGGCGAGCGCGCTGCCTTCGTGTGTGCCGAGGAAAAAGTCGCAATCGCCGATTCCACCGGCGAAATCTCCCATGTGGTCGTGCACGGCGGCGCCATCCTCTGCACCGCGTCCGATGGCAAGCGCGTCGTCACCGGCGGCGACGACGGCAAGCTCGTTGCATTGGATGCAAAGGGTGAGACGTCGGTGCTTGCGACCGACGCGAAACGGCGCTGGATCGACAATCTCGCGCTGCATCCCGATGGCGCGTTTGCCTGGTCGGCTGGCAAGACGGCGTTCGTCCGCGGCGGCAAGGGCGAGGAGAAGACTTTCGACGCGCCGTCGACGGTCGGCGGCCTCGCCTTCGCGCCTAAAGGCCTGCGCGTGGCGGTCGCCCACTACAATGGCGTGACGCTGTGGTTTCCCAACATGGCGGCGAAGCCGGAATTTTTGGAATGGGCCGGCTCGCACCTGGCCGTCACCTTCAGTCCCGACAACAAATTCCTGGTCACCGCGATGCACGAGCCGGCGCTGCATGGCTGGCGGCTCGCCGATATCAGGCACATGCGGATGAGCGGCTACCCCGGTCGCGTCCGCTCGATGTCGTGGAGCGCGGGCGGCAAGGGGCTCGCCACGTCGGGTGCGGACAGCGTGATCATCTGGCCGTTCGCCAGCAAGGACGGTCCGATGGGCAAGGAGCCTGCGATGCTGGCGCCGCTGCAGGCGCGCGTTTCCATGGTCGCCTGTCATCCGAAGCAGGACATCATGGCCGCAGGCTATAGTGATGGCACCGTGCTGATCGTGCGGCTCGAGGACGGCGCGGAAATTCTGGTGCGCCGCAACGGCAGCGAGCCGGTCTCGGCGCTGGCCTGGAACGCGAAGGGCACGCTGCTGGCCTTCGGCACCGAGGACGGCGACGCCGGGATGCTGGAATTCTAGAGCATGATGATTTTTGGCTAGATCGATTTGGCCGCAGACGCGCTTCACCTCTCCCGCTAGCGGGGGAGGTCGGCGCGAAGCGCCGGGTGGGGGCTCTCTCCACTCGGGCAGTATCGCCCGCGGAGACACCCCCACCCCAGCCCTCCCCCGCAAAGCGGGAGAGGGAGCGCACCTTCTTCGTGGTCGCAACTAAACCTAATTTCATCATGCTTTAGGCGTCTCGGACGGGTGCGAAGCAGGTTCCCCTCGGAACTATGCGCCTTGCCGGCCGTTGAGCCCACGAAACATTTTGTGGGTCGAACGATATGCCTGTCGATGCCCGTCAACGCAAATACCGAAGGGAAATGCTGGGCGCGTCCACGCTGATCGCGGTTGGCCTAATCATTTCGGCGCTGTCGCTGACCGAGATCGTGGCGCGTGATTCACAGCGCGTCGCGCAGGCGACGCCGCCGACGCAATCGACGCCAGACGCGGAAACCAAACCGCCCGCGCCGCCTGAGCCGGGCACGACCGGGCAAAGGCCGTCAGACATTCCGCCGCAGCCTGCCCGTCCCGACCCGGATGCGCAGAAGTCGGGTGCTCAGCCCGCGCTGCCGCCAGCGCCGGCGGAGAAGACCGCGCCGCCGATCCGCGAAAAGGAAAAATGATCCCACTGCCGTTGCGCTGATTGTGCAATCGCAAAATCGTGGGCTGAAGCCCCGCCGCGCTCGTTTGATGCGCAAATGTGTGGGCCATGTGACCTATTCGCCCGTATCAATTCGTAGGAGAGGGCGCAGGCCTCGCCTTCGAACGCCTTGTGTTGATCCCCAACAAGCGGTTAGGCTTGCTGCAAAACAGCCGGCAGGTCGAATAACAGCCGGCAGCTCAGGGAGTGACGCATGCGTGAGTTAACGCCGGAAACGATCACGGACGCCGTGCTCGACCAGATGGCGACGACGCCCGACCCTCGCCTGAAGGAGATCATGGCGTCGGCGGTAAAACATCTCCACGCCTTTGCCCGCGAGGTCAACCTGACGCCCGCGGAATGGATCAAGGGCATCGAATTCATGACCGCCGCCGGCAAGATGTGTTCGCCGGAACGGCAGGAATTCATCCTGCTGTCCGACACGCTTGGACTCTCGGCGCTCGTCAACGGCATGCACGACGCAACCGCGCTCGAGGAAGCCACCCACACCAGCCTGCTCGGCCCGTTCTACCGCGAGGCCACGCCGACGCTTGCAGCCGGCAGTTCGATCGCCAAGAATCCGAAGCCCGGCAGCGAGTGCGTGCTGTATGGCCGCGTCACCGATGCCGCGGGCAAACCGGTCGCGGGCGCCACTGTCTCGATCTGGCAGACCGGCGCCGACGGCCTCTATGACATCCAGGCCAGCGCGACCTCGGTCGACTACCGCGGTGTGTTCGCCACCGATGCCAATGGGTTCTATGTGCTGCGCACCGTCAAGCCGCTCGGCTATTCGATCCCGATGGATGGTCCGGTCGGCGCGATGGTGAAGGCGCAGGCGCGGCATGGCATGCGTCCGGCGCATATTCACTTCCTGGTCGGCGCAGCCGGCTATCGCGAACTGGTCACGGCGCTCTATCTGCGCGACGATCCCCATCTGGCCGATGATGTCGTGTTCGGCTCGTCCGGCGATCTTGCCGTCGACGTCGTGGCCAACGATCCGGACTGCCCGATCAAGGACATGCCGAGCATCCGCTTCGACATGCGGCTGTCGCGCGAAAGCGCCGCCGACAAGACCAGCGGGCGCGTCGGCGCCGATCCGTCGGCGATCATCAAGCAATCGGCCAAGAGTGAAACGGCAGCCGTCGGAGCCGGCTAAACCATGATGAAATTAGGCTTGATTGCGACCACGAAGAAGGTGCGCTCCCTCTCCCGCTTGCGGGGGAGGGTTGGGGTGGGGGTGTCTCCGCGGGCGACACTGCCCGAGTGGAGAGAGCCCCCACCCGGCGCTTCGCCAAAGCCGAGGCTTTGCCTCGGCGTCTCAGAGGCCGGCCACCGAAGGTGGCCTACGCCTCCCCCGCAAGCGGGAGAGGTAAAGCTCATCTGCGGCCAACTCATCCAACCAAGAATCACCATGCTCTAGCCTCGATCCAACCCAGCTATTTCGCGAGCGACCGGGCGGAGATCCGGCAAGCCGAAATGACATAACGATACACAAGGGGGAAGCAATGAAACGCAGAACATTCCTGGGCGGTGCAATGGCCGTCGCGGTGGTAGGGCACGGGTCGAGCGCGCTTGCCCAGCAGCCGCCGATCAAGATCGGCATGTCGATGCCGCAGACCGGCGGCCTCGCCGGCGGCGGCAAGGCGTCGCTGCTCGGCATCGAGATCTGGCGCGACGACGTCAATGCCAAGGGTGGGCTGCTCGGCCGCAAGGTCGAACTGGTCGTCTATGACGACAAGTCGAGCGCATCGGAGACGCCGGCGATCTACGCCAAGCTGGTCGACGTCGACAAGGTCGATCTCCTGTTCGCGCCCTATGCGACGGTGCCAACCGCGCCGATCATGCCGTTCGTCAAGCAGCGCGGCCTCTTGCTGATGGGGAATTTTTCGTTCCAGGTGAACAGCAAGGTCGGCCACGACATGTGGTTCAACAATGCACCCTGGGGGCCGGCCGATAGCTGGGCGGCTTCGTTCCTCGACCTGGCGCAAAAGGCCGGCGGCAAGAACATGGCGCTATTGACGGCGGATCAGGAGTTCGCGCAGAACCTCGCGCTCACCGCGCGGGACGTCGCCAAGAAGCGCAATATTCCGATCGTTTTCGATCAGGTCTACCCGCCGAACACGGTTGAGTTTTCGTCCATCATTCGTGCGCTGAAGGCGGCCAAGCCCGACATCGTCTATGTCGCGTCCTATCCGCCGGATTCGGCCGGCATCCTGCGTGCCGTGAACGAGATCGGGATCGGCGACAGCGTCAAGATTTTCGGCGGCGGCATGGTCGGCCTGCAATTTGCCGCCGTGATGTCGAACCTCGGATCGCTGCTCAACGGCGTCGTGAACTACAATACCTGGCTGCCGGAAAAGAGCATGTATTTCGACGGCACCAAGGAATTTTTTGACAAGTACACCAAGCGCGCCGTCGAGGC
Source organism: Bradyrhizobium sp. LMTR 3 (assembly GCF_001693485.1). GTDB lineage: Bacteria > Pseudomonadota > Alphaproteobacteria > Rhizobiales > Xanthobacteraceae > Bradyrhizobium. The sequence continues at coordinate 110,709 of NZ_MAXC01000003.1, read as the reverse complement.
CAAGGTCGATCCGCTCGGCTACTATCTGGCGCCGTTCGGCTATGCGATGGGCCAGATGATCGAGGCGGCGGTCGGCGCGACCAAGTCGCTCGACCAGAAGGGCATCGCGAAATACCTGCGCGAGAACGAACACAAGACCATCGTCGGTCCGATCGCTTTTTCAGCCGATGGCGAGCGCAAGGAAACCGCGACGCTGCAGGCCCAGTTCCGCGGTGTGAAGGACAAGGATATCGAACAGTTCCGCTCCTCCGGCAGGCAGGTGATTCTATTTCCTGACAAATTGAAAACCGGAGAACTCATCACTCCCTTCGAGGCTGCCCGAAACTAGGCCTCGTGGCTTTTCCGGCTCAGGGCCAAGGGGGGACTTGAATTGTTTTCGATGGACCTGCTGCTTGGGGCAGTAGTGCTTGGTGTGCTGCTCGGCTGTTTCTATGCAGCCGTCAGCGTCGGCTTGTCCGTCTCGTTCGGCTTGCTCGACGTTCCCCATGTCGCGCATCCGGCGTTCCTGGTGCTGGCGTCCTATGGCGTGTACCAGCTCAACGAGAGCTATGACATCGACCCGTTGCTGGCGGGCCTCGCCATCACGCCGCTGTTCTTCCTGTTCGGCCTGCTGGCCTACCGCGTCTATTACGAAACCTTCGAGCGGCGCGGCAGCGATGCGGCCGTCCGCGGCATCGCGTTCTTCTTTGGCATCGCCTTCATCATCGAGGTGCTGATCATCCTGCAATTCGGCGTCGACCAGCGCTCGGTTTCCGCGACCTATATCGGCAAGTCGTGGCGGTTCGGCGAGTTTCGGATACCGATCCGGCAACTGGTGGCTTTCGCTGTGGCGTTGGCGCTGACGGTGCTGCTTGCCGTGTATCTGTCGAAAACCTTCATGGGCCGCGCGATCCGCGCCGTCGCGCAGGACGAGGAGGCGCTGCGGCTGATGGGCGCCAATCCGGTTCGCATCAAGCAATTTGCCTTCGGCATCGCCACCGCCGTGCTCGGCATCGCCGGCGCGCTCCTGATCATCGTGGCGCCGGTCGAGCCGACGCTCGATCGCGCCTATATCGGGCGGACCTTCTGCGTCGTCGTCATGGCCGGGCTCGGCAGCATCAGCGGCACGCTGATCGCCGCCATCATCCTCGGCGTCGCCGAATCCATCGTGCTGACGTTGTTCGGTGCCTCATGGGCGCCGGCGATCTCGTTCGCAATGCTGCTCGGCGTGCTCGCCGTCCGGCCGCAAGGTCTGCTCGGCCGATGAACAAGCGCAGCCACAGCATCGCATTCTGGGCCGCCGTCGCCGTCTTCCTGGTCGCCGTGTTGTCGATGACGCAGATCGTCCGCAACGAGTATCCGTTTTTTGCCGGTTACGTGATCCTGCAGTTCATCGCGCTTGCGGTTGCCTGGAGCATCCTCGGCGGCTACGCCGGTTACGTCAATTTCGGTACCAACGCCTTTTTCGGCGTCGGCGTCTATACGGCGGTAGCCCTGTTCAAGGCGACAGGTGCGCCGCTCGCGGTGCAGATCGCAGCCGCCGCTGTCGTCGGCATGACGCTCGGTTTTGGCGTTGGCCTCCTCACCTTGCGGATGCGCGGCATCTTCTTCTCGATCGCGACGATTGCGCTGGCGATCATCATCGAGACCTTTGTGATGAACTGGCGGTTCGTCGGCGGCGCGGCCGGCATCCAGATCCAGCGGCCGCCCGTGACGGCGCCGTTCGACAGCTATGTGAAGATGCTGTTTTTCGTGCAGGCCGTCCTGGTCGTCATCGCCGTCGCGATCGCGCGCTACGTCCAAAATTCCCGGATCGGCCGCGGCCTGCAGGCGCTCAGGGACGACGAGCTCGCCGCCGAATGCACGGGCGTGCCGACGCTGAAGTTGAAGCTGATCGCCTGCATGATCTCGGGCGCGCTGATCTCCGCGGCCGGCGCGCCCGCCGCCATGTACCTGCAATATGCCGATCCGTCCTCGGCGTTCAACCTGAGCTACTCGGTCTCGGCGTTGGCGATGGCGCTGATCGGCGGCACTGCGCACTGGATCGGACCTGTGTTAGGGGCCATCCTGCTCGGCTCGACGCAACAGCTTCTCGCCGTGACCATCTCCTCGGAGGTCAACGTGCTGGTGCTCGGCATCATGCTGGTGCTGTTCGTGGTCGGCGCGCCGAAGGGCATCATTGGGCTGTTGCGGCCGCGCTATCGTCTGCGCGCGGGGGGCAAGCAATGAATACAGCCGCCGACGCACCCCTGCTGCAAGTAGGGACCCTGACAAGGACCTTCGGCGGCTTCACCGCGCTCGACAATATCAGCGTCGACATCAGAAAGGGCGAACGGTTCGGCCTGATCGGCCCGAACGGCTCGGGCAAGACCACGCTGATCAACTGCATCTCCGGGGCGTTGAAGCCGCAGGTCGGCAGCGTGGTGTTCTGCGGCGAGAACATCACGCAACTGCCGCCGCACTTACGCGCGCGCCGCGGCATCGCCCGCAGCTTCCAGATTCCGCGGCCGTTCAGGAGCATGACGGTGCTGGAAAACCTCATGGTCGGGCTCGACTTCGCCGCCGCCGGTTCAGCCGCGGCGGAGGAAGAAATCGCGATGTCGATCCTGACGCGGATGGGGCTCGCCTCGAAAGCCGGCGCCGCGAGCGCCACGCTGAGCCAGGTGGAGCTGCGCAAGATGGAGCTCGCCCGCGCGATGGCGGTGCGTCCGAAGCTTTTGATTTCGGACGAGGCGATGGCGGGGCTGTCGTCTTCCGAAGTCGACGAGGTGCTCGACCTCCTGATCAGCCTTGGCGAGGAAGACATCACCATCATCATGATCGAGCACATCATGCAGGCGGTGATGCGCTTTTCGGAACGGGTGATGTGTCTCGACGCCGGAAAAATCATCGCGCTCGGCGCGCCTGGCGAGGTGATGGCCGACAAGCGGGTGCAGGAGGCCTATCTTGGCACTTAGCCTTGCCATCGAAGGCCTCGATGCCGGCTACGGCGCCGTCAAGGCGCTGCGCGGCGTCACGCTGCATGTCGAGGCCGGCGAGACCGTGGCCTTGCTCGGCACCAACGGCAACGGCAAGAGCACGCTGATGAAGTGCGTCATGGGCCTGGTGCGCCCGGATAGCGGCCGGCTTGCGCTGTCGATCGACGGCGCGGCGCATGACCTCACAAAGCTCTCGCCGGAGGCGATCGTCGATCTCGGCGTGGCGCTGGTGCCGGAGGGGCGGCGGCTGTTTCCCAAGCTGACGGTGACGGAAAACCTGATGCTCGGTGCATTCAGGAGAATGGCCCGCAGCGCCATCCAGCAGAATCTCGCGCTCGTCTTCGACACCTTTCCGGTGCTGAAGGAGCGGCGCAGCCAACTCGCAGGCACCATGTCCGGCGGACAGCAGCAGATGCTGGCGATTGCGCGCGCGCTGATGTCGTCGCCGCGGCTATTGCTGATCGATGAGCCGTCGGTCGGGCTGTCGCCGTTACTCGTGTCGCAGACCATTGCCAAGATCGGCGAGCTCAAGCAGCGCGTCGGACTGACGGTGCTGATGGCGGAGCAGAATTTCAACCAGGCGATCCGGATCGCCGACCGCGGCTACATCATCGTTCACGGCGAGATCGCGGTGGCTGCGCAGTCGGTCGATGAATTGAGGGCCAACGATATCGTCAAGCGGCTCTATCTCGGCGGCGTCGCGTAACGGAGATCCGCCGCAGGGGTGCGACTATTGTGCGCCCCTGAGCGTGCAGGCGGTCGAGCAGGTCACTACCACGCCGCGCTCGCAGGCGATGCACACCGCGACGCATTGCTTCTTGTCCTTGGGATTGTACTGGCTGAAAAGCTTGCGGGCGCAATTGTCGATCGAGCCCGTGACGTCGGCATTGCTGCCGCTCTCGGGCGTGCACGACGCCAGTGCCGCCGCCGACAGCACGATGGCAATGATGCTGCGCATGTTGCTCGCTCCATCGAGGGAGCCGCCGCTCAAAAGCTTGGCGACGGCCCAAGGGCCCTCGCAGAAATTCACCCTTCAGGATGGCGCGATTGGATTAATCGACTGTTTACACGGTGCCGGGATCCCGTGCGTAGTTCTACGCCGGTCGAGTCCATGGAAGAACAATGTGCGCTGCAGCGGGAGCTGCAGCGCCTCTGTTGCGGTGTTACCGCACCAGCACGTTCCTGAACTGCCAGGGATCCGACGTGTCGATATCCTCCGGGAACAGGCCGGGCCGGTCCGACAGCGGCGTCCAGTCGGTGTAAAACCCCTTCACCGGGCCGAGATACGGCATCTGGATTTCGAGGCAGCGGCGGAAATCCATCTCGTCGGCCTCGACGATGCCGGCCTCGGGGTTTTCCAGCGCCCACACCATGCCGGCCAGCACCGCCGACGACACCTGCATGCCGGTGGCGTTCTGGTAGGGCGCGACGAGGCGGGTCTCCTCGATCGAGAGCTGCGAGCCGTACCAGTAGGCGTTCCTGGCGTGGCCGTAGAGAAGGACGCCGAGTTCGTCGATGCCGTCGACGATCTCGTGCTCGTCCAAAATGTGCCAGCTCGGCTGCATCTTGCCGGTGGAGCCGAACATCTCGTGCAGCGACAGCACCGCGTCGTTGGCGGGGTGGTAGGCATAGTGGCAGGTCGGGCGATAGACGACCCTGTTTCCGTCATGCAGGGTGAAGTAGTCCGCAATCGAGATCGACTCGTTGTGGGTGACGAGGAAGCCGTATTGCGGCCCCGGCGTCGGGCACCACGAGCGCACGCGGGTGTTGGCGCCGGGCTGCAGCAGATAGATCGCTGCCCCGCAGCCCTCGGTATGCTCGCGGCCGTTGTTTGGCATCCATCTTTCATGCGTGCCCCAGCCGAGCTCGGCCGGCTGCATGCCTTCGGACACAAAACCCTCGACCGACCAGGTGTTGACGAACACGTTCATCGGCTTCGGATTTCTGGAGCGCTGGGTGTCGCGCTCGGCGATATGGATACCCTTCACGCCAAGCTTGTGTGCGAGTTGGCCCCAGCCCTCCCGGCTCTTCGGTTCGTTGAAGGGCGTGTTGGTATCACGGGCGATGTCGAGCAGCGCCTGCTTGACGAACCAGGACACCATGCCGGGGTTGGCGCCGCAGGTGGAGACCGCGGTGGTGCCGCCCGGGCTCTTTCGCTTGGCGGCGAGCAGGGTCTCGCGCAGGGCGTAGTTGGAGCGCTTCTCGGGACCGATGTTCTTGTCGAAATAAAAGCCTGCCCAAGGCTCCACCACGGTATCGATGTAGAGCGCGCCGATCTCTCGGCACATCGTCATGATGTCGACCGAGGAGGTGTCGACGGAGAGATTGACGCAGAATCCTTGGCCGCCGCCGGCGGTGAGCAGCGGAATCAGCAGCTCGCGGTAATTGTCTCGGGTCACAGCCTGTTTGACAAAGCGTACACCGTGCTTGCTGGCGAGCTCGCCGTCATCATGCGGGTCGATGATGACAAGGCGCTCCTTGTCGTAGTCGAAATGGCGCTCGATTAAAGGCAGCGTGCCTTTGCCGATCGAGCCAAAGCCGATCATGACAATCGGGCCAGTGATTTTCGCGTGAATTTTCGCGAGTGCGCTCATCAGTCGGTCTCCAGAAAGCAGAAACTGGCGGGAATGGAAGGATCAGGCGGTGCGCCGTTTGGCCGTCACTTCGATCTCGATCTTCATCTCGGGCTTGTAGAGGCCGGCGACCACCAGCAGGGTCGTGGCCGGACGGATCTCGCCGAAGACTTCGCCGCAGACGGCAAAGAAGGCGTCCGCATCGGCAATGTCGGTGATGTAGTAGGTGGCGCGGACGATGTCGGCCATCGCAAAGCCGCCTTCCTTGAGCGCCGCCTCGATGTTCTTAAAGCAGTTGCGTGCCTGGCTTGTGACATCGGCCGGGATGACCATGGTCGTGTAGTCGTAGCCGGTGGTGCCGGCGACGAAGGCGAAATCGCCGTCGATGACGGCGCGGCTGTAGCCGGCGGTCTTCTCGAACGGCGAGCCGGTGGAAATCAGGCGGCGGGGCATCGGAACCTCGATCTTGGGAACGATCCTGGGAAGGATCCGGCGGGATGGGCGCGGTTTAAGGGCTTTTCCCCGGCGCGCGCAACCCCCGGCGGCGTCACCGGGAATGCCGGGTGAAGTCGGAGGCCGGCGGCGCGCCGGCGCTCCAGCGACGCCCGAGAATGTCCCTGACGATCATGACCGAGATCATGACCAGGAGGACCGTCGTGACGACGCTGCGCCAGCGCGGGCGCACGGCGGCGGGAGGGCTCTCCGACATGGCTTTCAGGCCACGCGCGGCAGGAGCAAGGCCTTCGTCTTCCTGGCCCGCACTGCCTTTGTTTTCGTCAAGCGTGCACCGGTCGGAACGATCATGCCGCAGGCGCCGTCGAGCGCGCCTTCGCAAAACTCCAGGCCGAGCAGGCGGTCGCGCTCGAAGGCGCCCGGCAGCGCCAGCTCGCCGGTCTTCGCGGCCGAGAAGCCGAAGCGGCCGTAGTATGGCGCATCGCCCAGCAGGACTACCGCGCGATGGCCACGCGCCTTCGCCGCCGCGAGCGCGTGGTCCATCAGCGCAGCCCCGACCCCGAGCTGGCGGGAGGAAGCCTCCACCGCCAGCGGGCCGAGCATGAGCGCCGGGATGCCCCCAGCGCTGACGTGCCACAACCGAACGGTCCCGACCAGCCGGCCCTTGCTCACGGCCGAAAGGCTGAGGCCTTCGGCGGGCGTGCGTCCGTCGCGCAGGCGCTGGCAGGCGCGCATATGGCGGTTGTCGCCAAAGCAGGCATCCAGCAGCGCTTCACGCGCCGTGACGTCCGAGGCCCGCTCCGCACGGATCGCGAACGGAGCGGCATCGGAGATGAGGGCTTGAGTGGTCTTCCGCAAAGCAGTCATGGCACGTCAGTCCCCGCTCGCAACGGCAAGCTTGCCGCGCAAAGCGTTGTCAAAAATTCGCAAATGACGGGGAGGGAGCCGTCGCACCGGCTCCCGCTATTCGAGCCTCTAACGAGGCGTCAGATGTGGTACGTCCTGAGCGGCGGGATGCCGTTGAACGCCACCGACGAGTAGGTCGACGTATAGGCACCGGTGCCTTCGATCAGCAGCTTGTCGCCGATCTCGAGCGTCACCGGAAGCGGGTACGGCATCTTCTCGTACAGCACGTCGGCGCTATCGCAGGTCGGTCCTGCGAGCACGCACGGCGTCATCTCCGCGCCGTCATGCGGCGTGCGGATGGCGTAGCGGATCGACTCGTCCATCGTCTCGGCGAGACCGCCGAACTTGCCGATGTCGAGATACACCCAGCGCACCTCATCCTCGTCGCTCTTCCTGGAGATCAGGACGACTTCGGTCTCGATGATGCCGGCGTTGCCGACCATGCCGCGGCCCGGCTCGATGATGGTCTCCGGGATCTGGTTGCCGAAGTGCTTGCGCAGCGCACGGAAGATCGACCGGCCGTATTGCAGGACCGGAGGAACGTCCTTGAGGTACTTGGTCGGGAAGCCACCGCCCATGTTGACCATGGACAGGTTGATCCCGCGCTCTGCGCAGTCCCGGAACACCGTCGAGGCCATCGCCAGCGCGCGGTCCCACGCCTTCACCTTGCGCTGCTGCGAGCCGACATGGAACGAGATGCCGACCGGCTCCAGCCCCAGACGCTTGGCGAGGTCGAGCACCTCGACCGCCATCTCCGGGTCGCAGCCGAACTTCCGCGACAGCGGCCATTCGGCGCCGGCGCAGTCATAGAGGATGCGGCAGAACACTTTTGCGCCGGGAGCGGCACGCGCGATCTTCTCGACTTCGGCGGCGCAGTCGACCGCGAACAGGCGAATGCCGAGCGCGAAGGCGCGCGCGATGTCGCGCTCCTTCTTGATCGTGTTGCCAAAGGAGATGCGGTCCGGCGTCGCACCGGCAGCCATCGCCATTTCGATTTCGGCAACGGTTGCGGTGTCGAAGCAGGAGCCCATGGAGGCGAGCAGCGACAGCACTTCGGGGGCCGGATTGGCCTTCACCGCGTAGAACACGCGGCTGTCGGGCAGCGCCTTGGCAAAGGTCTGGTAATTGTCGCGCACGACTTCGAGGTCGACGACGAGGCACGGCTCGGTGTCCTGGCCCTCGCTGCGGCGGTTACGCAGGAATTCCTGAATACGTTCGGTCATAGCACCCTCCAAACGGCCTTTGCGACAAGGACCCGTTCAAATTTGATCTCGGACGTGAGTGCTCTGGCGTTGCCGCACGATGGAGACGCGACGAAGCCTCGAACTCAAGAACCGAATTGTGCTGCCGTGGATTGGTTGGGAATTTTCCCGCCCGCTCACCTGGCAATGAAGGACAAGCCTTTTCAGTAGCCCGCGCCGGCGGTGGAATGCCGGTAGAGACCAAAAAAGCCCGATCCGTCGTTGCTTTAAGTCGCGTCCCCCGTTGAGAGCGGGGTGCGCCGGTTCGCCTCCGGCTGCCAGTCACGGTTGCAAAGGATGGAGGGACCTTCAACGGCATCTCTTGAGAGAGATGCTGGCCACTCGAACAGGAGCGACCCTCGGTTCTTCATCCCTTGGCGGCTGTCCGGCCTCTTGTCCGGATACCTACCGACTGACACACGACCACAGGCACGTGCGAAATTGGGCAAGGCTGGAAATAAGACTTTTGATTCTGCTGCGCAAGAATTTTTTTAGGCTGGGGACAAATTTCCCCGACGTGTGCTTACGAAAGCGTTCGCAGCGTCACGGCTCACGACAAACATGAATGGAAGTTAAGATTTTCTTGGACAGGCGATGAACGCTTTAGCGCCTGTGCCGCAGCGCTTTCTTGAACGCGCGTCAGGCGCGCTTGAAGAACGGCTCGATGCGCTGTGCGCCGCGGATGAACGCCACCATGATCATCACGCCGATGCCGAACAGCACCGCCTGGAGGATGTGCGCGCTGGTGTCGTCGAGGCCGAACAGGATCGCGAGCGCCCAGCCGCCGGCAAACGCCGCGCCGAACACTTCCGCGCCGATCAGGATCGCTGCCGAAATGACGGTGATGACGCTCGGCCAGACGATCTGGCGGGAGGATGTGGAGGCGGGCTGTGGGCTCATGAAAAAGGTCCTGTTATGGGGGCGCAATCTCTCCGAAAAGGCCCTCGCTATCAAGCGCAAAAGGCCCAAAAATGCCGCATCGCGTGCTATAGATTGCCGCATCTTCTGGAGCGTTTTCGAGCGAAATCGGTACCGGTTTCAGCCCAAGAAAACGAGGCAAAAACGGGAATTGTGATGTCAGAAACCCTGCAGACGGCGGCCCCTTCGGAAGCTGGCGAAAACCCGCTGCTCCGGCCGTGGCAGACGCCGTTCGAGACACCGCCCTTCAGCGAGATCCAGCCGGAACACTTCCTGCCCGCCTTCGAGCAGGCCTTTGCCGATCACGCCGCCGAGATCGCGGCGATCACCCATGATCCCACGGTGCCGGACTTCGCCAACACCATCACGGCGCTGGAGCGCTCGGGCAAGCTGCTCGCGAAGGTCGCTGCCGTGTTCTACGATCTGGTCTCGGCGCATTCCAATCCGGCGATCCTGGAGATCGACAACGAAGTCTCCTTGCGCATGGCGCGGCACTGGAACCCGATCATGATGAACGCGGTGCTGTTCGGCCGTATCGCGCTGCTGCACGAGAACCGCGCCACGCTCGGCCTGACCGGCGAACAGATGCGGCTCCTGGAGCGCACCTACACCAACTTCTACCGCGCCGGCGCCGGCCTCGACGAGGTCGCCAAGAAGCGCCGGGCCGAGATCAACGAGCGGCTGGCCCAGCTCGGCACCTCGTTCAGCCACCATCTGCTCGGCGACGAGCAGGACTGGTTCATGGAGCTCGGCGAGGACGACGATCGTGCCGGCCTTCCCGAGGCCTTCGTCGCCGCGGCCAAGGCCGCCGCTGAAGAGCGCGGCATGGCGGGCAAGGCGATTGTGACGCTGTCGCGCTCCTCGGTCGAGCCGTTCCTGAAGAGCTCCTCCCGCCGCGACCTGCGCGAGAAGGTCTTCAAGGCCTTCACCGCGCGGGGCGACAATGGCAACGCCAACGACAACAACGCCACCATCGTCGAGATCCTCGCGCTCCGCGAGGAGGCCGCCAAGATCATGGGCTTTCCGACCTACGCCGCCTACCGGCTGGAGGATTCCATGGCCAAGACGCCTGAGGCGGTGCGCAGCCTCCTGGAGCGGGTCTGGAAGCCGGCCCGGGAGCGGGCGCTCGCCGACCGCGACGCGCTGCAGGCGCTGATCGCGGAGGAGGGCGGCAACTTCGCGCTCGCCCCGTGGGACTGGCGCTACTACGCCGAAAAGCTGCGGCAGCGGCGGGCCGATTTCGACGACGCGGCGATAAAGCCCTATCTGGTGCTCGATCACATGATCGAGGCCGCCTTCGACTGCGCCACCCGCCTGTTCGGGATCACCTTCTCCGAGCGCAAGGACATTCCGGTCTGGCATCCGGATGTCCGGGTCTGGGAGGTCAAGGACGCCGCCGGCAAGCACAAGGCGCTGTTCTATGGCGATTATTTCGCCAGGCCCTCAAAGCGCTCCGGCGCCTGGATGACCTCGCTGCGCGACCAGCAGAAGCTCGACGTCGACGTCGCCCCGCTGATCATCAATGTCTGCAATTTCGCCAAGGGCGCGGACGGCCAGCCGTCGCTGCTGTCGCCGGACGACGCGCGCACCCTGTTCCACGAGTTCGGCCACGGCCTGCACGGCATGCTGTCCAATGTGACTTATCCCTCGCTGTCGGGGACATCGGTGTTCACCGATTTCGTCGAGCTGCCCTCGCAGCTCTACGAGCATTGGCAGGAGCAGCCGCAGGTGCTGCGGCAGTTCGCCAGGCACTACCAGACCGGCGAGCCGCTGCCGGACGACCTGCTGCAGCGCTTCCTCGCCGCGCGAAAATTCAACCAGGGCTTTGCCACCGTGGAGTTCGTCTCCTCGGCGCTGGTCGATCTCGAATTCCATACCCAGCCGGCCGCCGCCAGCCGCGACGTGGCTGCGTTCGAAAAGGCGGAGCTGGAGAAGATCGGCATGCCCGCCGAAATTGCGCTACGGCACCGGCCGACCCAATTCGGCCACATCTTCTCCGGCGATCACTACGCATCGGGCTACTACAGCTACATGTGGTCGGAAGTGATGGATGCCGACGCCTTCGGCGCGTTCGAGGAGGCCGGCGATATCTTCGATCCCGCGGTGGCAAAACGCCTGCACGACGACATCTATTCGTCGGGCGGCTCGCGCGACCCCGAGGACGCCTATGTCGCCTTCCGCGGCCGCGAGCCGGAGGCCGACGCGCTGCTGCGCCGTCGCGGACTGCTCGAAGCAACGCCGGCGGCTTGAGGATGCGCGCGACCTTCTCCGTCGTCCCTGCGAACGCAGGGACCCATAACCCCGGATATTCGTCGTAAAGGAACAGCCTTTGCCACACTGCCAAAAAGAGAGAGCGCGGCGTATGGGTCCCTGCGTTCGCAGGGACGACATCTTGCGTGTGCTGTTCGGATTGTTGGGCGTGATCGTCGCGTTTTCGCTCAGCACAGCCGCGGCCGAGGCCCATCCCCATGTCTGGATCACCGCCAGGAGCGAGGTGGTCTACGCGCCCGACGGCGCGATGACGGGTGTGCGTCACGCCTGGACGTTCGATGACATGTTCTCGACCTACGCGCTGCAGGGTGTCGCGACCAAGACCAAGGGCGTCTATACCCGCGAGGAACTGGCGCCGCTGGCACAGACCAATGTCGAGTCGCTGAAGGACTTCGCCTATTTCACCTTCGCCAAAGCCGACGGCAAGAAGACGAAATTCGAGGAGCCGGTCGACTATTATCTCGAATACAAGGACAGCGCGCTGACGCTGCATTTCGTGCTGCCGCTGAAGGCGCCGGCGACCTCCAAGCAGGTGGCGCTGGAGGTGTTCGATCCCTCCTACTTCATCGACTTCACGTTCGACGACAAGGACCCCATCAAGCTGATCGGTGCGCCCGCCGCCTGCCAGATGCAATTCCAGCGGCCGAACGACCAGACCGCCAACACCCAGCGCCTGAACGAGCAGAACTTCTTGAACGGCGACAATTCCAACTATGGCGCGATGTTCGCCAACAAGATCACGGTGAACTGTCCGTGAGGCGGATGCTCCCCATGGGCCTCGCGCGGGGTATCGCAATGACGGCCGCGGCGATCACGGCCGTCGTGATTTTCGATGCTGCCTTGCATGCGCTGATGGCGCAGAATCCGTTCGGTGGTCCACGTCCGGCGGCCGAGCCGCAGGTCGGCGGCGTGATCGGATGGATTTTGGCCAAGCAATCCGAATTCTACCGCGAAATGTCCGCCACCATCCGCGCGGCGAAATCGGACGGCAGCGCGGTCTGGACGCTGCTTGGAATCTCCTTTGCTTACGGCATTTTTCATGCCGCCGGCCCCGGCCACGGCAAGGCCGTGATCTCGTCCTATCTTGTCGCCAATGAGGAAACGGCGCGGCGTGGCATCGTGCTGTCGTTCGCCTCGGCGTTCTTGCAGGCGCTGGTGGCGGTCGCGATCGTGGCCGTCTTCGCCTGGCTGCTCTCTTCCACCGCCAAGACGATGTGCTCTGCGGAGAAGGCGATCGAGATCGTCAGCTACGCGCTGATCGCGGCGCTCGGCGCCCGGCTGGTCTGGACCAAGGGCGGCGGCTTTATGCGCGCGCTGCAGGCAAAGCCGGAGCTGGCGATGGCGTCGGCCACGGCCCACGACCACGGCCACGCCCATCATTATCATCATGATCGCGGCGATCATCACGGCGATGGTCATGACCATGATCACGGCCATGCCCATGTTCATGACGAGCATTGCGGCCATTCGCACGGGCCGACACCGGACCAACTCGCCGGTCCCGGCGGCTGGCGGCGCGGCTTGGGGACGATCTTTGCCGTGGGCATGCGGCCGTGCTCGGGTGCTATCCTGGTGCTGGTATTCTCGCTGGCGCAGGGTCTGTTCCTGGCCGGCATCGCCGCGACCTTCGTGATGGGTCTCGGGACCGCGATCACGGTCGCCGCCATCGCCGTGATCGCCGTATCGGCGAAGGGCCTGGCAAAGCGGCTGAGCGCCGGGCGCGAGGGCGGCGGCGCGCTGATCATGCGCGGCATCGAATTCGGCGCCGCCGGCCTGGTGCTGCTGTTCGGCCTCGGCCTGTTGTTCGGCTATCTCGCCGCCGAACGCGCGACGTGTCTCTAACTTCTACGCCGTCATTCCGGGGCGTGCGAAGCACGAACTATGGTGCGCAATTGCGCACCAGAGAATCTCGAGATTCCGGGTCTGGTCCTTCGGACCATCCCGGAATGACGACCGAGAGCACGGAGCCCCGGCTTTATGAAGCCAGCCCGCTGCGCTATGCAGGCGGCTGAACACGCAAAGCCGGGAATCCCATGTCACGCGAGCAATTCTGGTTCTTTCACCCGTTCCGGGTGCGCTATTCCGAAATCGACGGCCAGGGCGTCGTCTTCAACGCGCACTACCTGACCTATTTCGACACCACCATATCAGAATATTTTCGCGCGCTCGGCTATGACCAATATGCCGACGCCAGGAAATCCGGCGTCGATTTCCACGTCGTCAGATCCGTCATCGAATACAAGGCGCCGGTCCGGTTCGACTGGGAGCTCGACGTCGGCGCGCGGGTGGCGCGGATCGGTAATTCGAGCCTCACCTTCGAACTCGCGATTTTTCGGAAAGGTGGCGGTGACGCGCTCGTGACCGGCGAGATCGTCTGGGTCAACACCGATCAGCAAACCCATCGCCCGGTCCCGATATCGAAAGCGATCCGCGACCTGATCGCGACGCGGGAGCGGCATTTGGGCTGATGAGCTGTTCGCTTCCGTCGTATCGAATCTATCCACGTCATTGCGAGGAGCGAAGCGACGAAGCAATCCATGGCGGCGCTTGCTGAAGCATGGATTGCTTCGCTTCGCTTGCAATGACGTGGATAGCACGGGTGCAAATCTCGTAGGGTGGGCAAAGGAGCGCTAGCGACGTGCCCACCCTCTATCATCGAACTCGCTGCTTGATGGTGGGCACGCTTGCGCTTTGTCCACCCTACGAACTGGCAAGGTAACACGATGCGCAAATCACTTCTGATTTTCAGAAATAGTGTCAAGCCCAAGAAACAGAAAGAATCGAAAATATTCCGCTTCACGCGAGAGGCAAATCAGTCGCATATTTCCGCCCGTCTCACCCATTGAGGGGCGCTCGCGATCGTCACGAACGTGCGGTGAGATGCGATGGACGCGGAATGCGCAAGGCGTAGGCGCCTGAAGCGTACGGCGAAGTCGTGTGGTCCTGATGTCGCGGTGCTGGCATTAAGTCCTCAAGAAGCGAAGCTTCTCGGGGGCGACGGTGGCAAAAGAGCCGTTCGCCGGGGAGAGCACGAAGTAAGCCGTAAAGCCATTGCGCAGGGAAGGCCGGGATGCTCCCGCTGTACCTGTATGCTCGTGTGCGCTTTTGCTATGCGCAATTGCACACGAGACCGCGGGTGCGGCAAGCACCCGGTCTTCCCTGCGCCCTCTGATCAAGAGGGCGGGAAGTGGAGAGCAAACCTCGGACGCACTGCGCCGCGAGATCGCGAATTCATATTCGGTCGTCGTCACCCGCGAAGGCGGGTGACCCAGTATCCAGAGACGTCAATGATTGAACCGAGAAGCCGCGGATTACTGGATCCCCGCCGGAGCCTGTCATTCGGGCGCGCATTCGCGCGACCCGTTGGCGGGGATGACAGTCGAGTATTGCGTCGCTATCTCCCCGTCATTGCGAGCGCAGCGAAGCAATCCATCTATCCCCGAGCTGAGGTGTGGATTGCTTCGCTCCGCTCGCAATGACGGTGAAAGCGCACAGCATGACGGCCAGTCCCACCCTACACCGGCAAATATCCCTTGATCGCCGGCAGAAAGAAAATTGCGATGTTGATCGCGAACCCGAGGGTCCAGAGAATCGAGCGCAGCGTTGGGCGGTTGCCGAGATAGGTGAAGACATAGGCGATCCGCACGATCACGAAGAGAATCGCGAGTTCGTCGATCAGGCGCTGCGGCCCGAGCCGAAACTCCGCCAGCAGCACAGCGACTGCAAAGAACGGAAAGGCCTCGATGCCGTTTTGATGCGCGCCAAGTGCGCGGGCGCGGATCGGGTCCTGGTAGAAGGCGGGATCGCGCGGCTTGGCATTGTCGAAACGGCCGTAGGCGGCCCATTTGACCGATGCGATCGTCAGCAGATACAGCAGCAGCGTTCCGAAAACGCACCATTCGGCGATCGTCATGGTTCCTCCCCGCGCACGCGCGCCCAGCCGCCATTTGGGAAGCGTAGCGAACCGGCGGTTATCTTGACAAGGATGGTGCAACGCGCGAAGCCATCGAAATCATGACCGCGGTCGTTCCCCCCAGAAATGCAACGGCACCGGCAATCCAGCCGCAACGCATCGGCGTACTGCTGGTCAATCTCGGCACGCCCGATACCGCCGATGCCCAGGGGGTGCGGGTCTATCTGAAGGAATTCCTCTCCGACCCCCGCGTGATCGAGGATCAGGGCCTCGTCTGGAAAGCGATCCTCAACGGCATCATTCTGCGGGTGCGTCCCAGTCGAAAGGCGCGCGACTACCAGAAGATCTGGAACGCCGAGAGAGGCGAATCCCCGCTCAAGACCATCACACGGTCGCAGGCCGACAAGCTCGCGGCGGCGATCGCCGATCGCGAGCACGTCGTGGTCGATTGGGCGATGCGCTATGGCAATCCGTCGATCCGCTCGCGCATCGATGCCCTGGCTGCGCAAGGCTGCGATCGCCTGCTGGTGGTGCCGCTCTATCCGCAATATTCCGCGGCGACCTCGGCGACGGTCTGCGACGAGGTGTTTCGCGCGCTCGCCGACATGCGCGCGCAGCCGACGCTGCGGGTGAGCCCGCCTTACTATGACAATCCCGATTACATCGAAGCGCTCGCCGTCTCGATGTCAGAACATCTGGCGGCCCTGCCATTCCAGCCCGAACTGATCGTGGCGTCGTTTCACGGCATGCCGCAGAAATATGTCGACAAGGGCGATCCCTATTACACGCAGTGCGTCGCAACGACGGAAAGCTTGCGCAAGCGGTTAGGCCTTGATGCCTCCAAACTGGTCCTGACATTTCAATCGCGCTTCGGCAGCGACGAGTGGCTGCAGCCCTACACCGACAAGACCATCGAAAAATTGGCGAAAGACGGCGTGAAACGCATTGTGGTGGTGACGCCCGGCTTCGCCGCCGATTGCCTGGAGACGCTGGAGGAGATTGCGCAGGAAAACGCCGAGATCTTCAGGCACAATGGCGGCGAGCAGTTTTCCGCAATTCCCTGCCTGAACGACAGCGAGCCCGGCATGGACGTGATCCGCCAACTCGTTTTGCGCGAGCTTCAAGGCTGGATTTAACCACATCAACAACCAACTCGCCGTTCGGGCCCAAGAACATCTGGTGGCCCGCAAACCATTCCCTAGCTATATAACCATAAACTGAGAACAGCCGGCTGAACCGGGCCTACGCCGTTGCAGACAAATGAGAGATCGCGCCGGGCAACGTACCTTGCCGGCCCTGGAGGGACTTTATGAGTGGCTTCGACATTTTCGCGATTGCCTTTGTTCTGCTTGTCATTGCCACATTGTTCGCGGGCGTCAAAACGGTGCCGCAGGGCTATGATTGGACCATCGAGCGGTTCGGCAAATACACCCGCACGCTGTCGCCGGGGTTGAACCTCATCATTCCCTATTTCGACCGCGTCGGCCGCAAGATGAACATGATGGAGCAGGTGATCAACATTCCCGAGCAGGAGGTGATCACCAAGGACAACGCCACCGTGACGGTGGATGGCGTCGCTTTCTTCCAGGTGTTCGACGCCGCGAAAGCGAGCTACGAGGTCGCCAATCTCGAGCAGGCCATCATCGTCTTGACCATGACCAACATCCGCTCGGTGATGGGTTCGATGGATCTCGACCAGGTGCTGTCGCATCGCGACGAGATCAACGAGCGGTTGCTGCGCGTGGTCGACGCGGCCGTCTCGCCATGGGGGCTCAAGGTCAACCGCATCGAGATCAAGGACATCGTGCCGCCGGCCGACCTGGTCGAGGCGATGGGCCGGCAGATGAAGGCCGAGCGCGTCAAGCGCGCCGACATTCTGCAGGCCGAGGGCCAGCGCCAGTCGGAAATTTTGCGCGCGGAAGGCGCCAAGCAGGGTCAGATTTTGCAGGCCGAAGGCCGCCGCGAAGCCGCATTCCGCGACGCCGAAGCGCGCGAGCGCCTGGCGGAGGCGGAAGCCAAGGCGACGCAGATGGTCTCCGAATCGATCGCCAAGGGTGATGTCGCAGCGTTGAACTATTTTATCGCCGACAAGTACATCAAGGCGTTCGGACAGTTCGCGGATTCGCCGAACCAGAAGATCCTGATGATCCCGCTGGAAGCAACCAGCGTGCTGTCCTCGCTCGCCGGCATCGGCGAGATCGCCAAGGCGACGTTCGGCGAAAGTGCCGCTTCCGCTGCGGCCGCCGCACGGCGGACATCGTCGGTGCCGAACACCGGTCCCACCCCGCCGCCGGTTACGCCGCAGCGGTAAGAGCTTGATCTGGAAGATTGATTAGAGGTTCGTGTCATGGCCGAGATATTTTCGACGTTGGGCACCTGGAATTGGCTGATCTTCGGCTTCGTCCTGATGGCGCTGGAATTGCTCGCGCCGGGTGTCTTCATGTTCTGGCTCGGGCTCGCGGCGCTATTGGTCGGGCTCGTGTCGTTTGCGATCAGCCCGTCCTGGCAGACGCAACTCCTGATGTTTGCGGTATTCGCGGTTGCCGCGGTACCGGCGTGGCGGCACTTTGCGCGCAGCGAGGGCAGCCGCAGCCTGAGCAACCCGTTTCTCAACAACCGGACCAAGGCGCTTATCGGCCGCGAGTTCACGCTGGAAAAGCCGATCGTCGACGGCACCGGCACCGTGCGGATCGACGACACGATCTGGCGCGTCGCAGGCCCCGACGCGCCGGCCGGCAGCCGGGTCAAGGTGGTGCAGGCCGATGGCGCCAGCCTGACGGTGGCGGTGGCTTAGCTTCCCGTCACCTCCTTGCATTGTGCTACAAAAAGCGTAGCTTTGCTACTGTATCAGTAGCAAAGGAGTTGGCCCGTGTCACAAACCATGCCGCGCATCGCGCCACTTGAGCCGCCTTATGCACCTGACATTGCCGAGCAGTTCGACCGCATCATGCGCGGCGCGCCGCCGCTCGTGCTGTTTCGCGTCATGGCCGGCAATGCGCGCGCCTGGGAGAAATTCCGCGACGGCAGCCTGCTGGATCGCGGGCCGCTCAGTTTACGGGAACGCGAGATCGTCATCGACCGCACCTGCGCGCGAACAGGCTGCGAGTACGAATGGGGCGTGCATGTCACGACGTTCGCGGAAGCCGCGCATCTGACGGAAGAGCAGGTCCGCGCCACCGTGCTCGGCGCCGCCACCGACGCATGCTGGTCGCCGGCCGAGCAGGCCCTGATCGCCGCGGTCGATGCGCTGCACGAGCGCGCCACGCTTGATGACGCCGAATTCGCGGCGCTGTCGGCGCACTACGACGAGGCGAAAATATTCGAGATCATCCTGCTGTGCGGATTCTATCGCACCGTGTCGTATCTCGCGAACGGACTGGCGCTGCCGCTGGAGGAGAACGCGGCGCGGTTTCCGCTCCGACCGTCATTCCGGGGCGATGCGTAGCATCGAACCCGGAATCTCGAGGTTCCGGGTTCACGCTTCGCGTGCCCCGGAACGACGGGGACCCTACGCCACGCCCGCGCGCAGGAAATCGTGCAGGTGCACGATGCCGATCGGCTTATTGGCGTCGGTCACGATCAGTGTCGTGATCTTCGAGGAGTTGAGGATCTCCAGCGCCTCGCCGGCCAGCACGTCGCGGTCGATCGTCTTCGGATTCCTCGTCATCACCTCGTCGACGGTGGCCGACATGAGCTGCGGCCCCATATGGCGGCGCAAATCGCCGTCGGTGACGATGCCGACGATGTGTCCGCGTGCGTCGACAATACCGACACAGCCAAAGCCCTTGGACGTCATCTCGACCAGCGCCTCGGACATCTTGGTGCCGAGCGGCTTCAGCGGCACCGCGTCGCCGGTATGCATGAGGTCGCGGGTGTATTTGAGGAGCGCGCCGAGCTTGCCGCCGGGATGCAGCACGCTGAAATCGACCGAGGTAAAGCCGCGGCCTTCCAGCAATGCGATCGCCAGCGCGTCGCCGAGCGCCAGCATCATCAGGGAGGAGGTGGTCGGCGCGAGGTTGTGCGGGCAGGCCTCGCGCGCCTTCGGCAGCGTCAGCGCGATGCCGGCCGCCTTGGCGAGGGAAGATTCGCGCTCCGCCGTCATGGCGATCACGGGAATGCGGAAGCGCTTGGCATAGGTGATCAGATTCTTCATCTCCGGCTGCTCGCCGGACCACGATAGCGCCAGGATGACATCGTCCGGCGTGATCATGCCGAGGTCGCCATGGCTCGCTTCGGCCGCATGGACGAAGAAGGCGGGCGTGCCGGTGGAGGCGAAGGTCGCGGCGATCTTGCGGCCGATATGGCCCGACTTGCCGAGCCCGGTGACGATCAGCCGTCCCTTGGCGTTCCGGATCAGATCGACGGCGGCGACAAAGGGTGCGCGAAGGTCGGACTGCAGCGCCGCCGCGATCGCGGCGATGCCGCTGCCCTCGGCATCGAGCGTGCGCAGCGCCGATAGGACGGCGGCATCAGCGGGTTCAGAGCCGGATGATTGTACCATCAGCGGATTCGGATTGGCCATGTCTGCCCCAGGGAAGGAGGGCTTCGCGCCCCGAACCCCTGCATAGCATGGGCTGTCCGGGGAAGCGACGCGGGCTGCCGCCCTCAACGGCTCATTAACCATAATTGTTTTAACTCCATTAACGACGTGTTCCGCGAGCGTTCGGCGTGCGTCCACCAAGTGTCTGTTTTTGTTGGGGTATATTTTATCGTGATGGCGGGGCCTGCATCGGGCCGGAACGGCCGCGCGCGCCTCTTCCGCGCAGCCTTGCCGTGCCTTGCGCTGATCGCCCTGACCGGAACCGCAGCGCGAGCGCAAACCGTCACCCCGGACCTGTTCAGCTCAAGGCGCACCAGTCAGATGCTGCCGCCCGATTCGCCGCTGCGCCGGACGGCGGCAGAGGTGAACGATCCTCTCAACAGCCCGAAGCTGCAAGAGAGCGACAAGCCCGCGCCGTCGCGGATCGGACAGATCCCGAAATACGGTCTGCCGGCCGCGAGCGGCGCAGCCGACATCGGCTACGATTCGCTCAACCGCAAGCGCAAGAAACCGAAATACTATCCGGGGCAGGCGAAGCCGAAGCCGCCGGTCGGACCCGGTAGTCCGCCGCCGCCGATTGCGGCGAACGCGCGGCTTCGGCTGTCGATTCCCCCATCGGAATCAGCGCACAAAACCCCGATCCCGCCGGCGATGGCGGGAGCGGTGGTGGGACAGCCGCCGCGCAAGCGTCTCAGGATCGATGACGATCCGTTCGGCGCGGTCGGCGACTACGCCGGCAGCTTCCTGATCAAATCCGCGGTCGAATTCTCGAGCGGCTACGACACTAATCCCGGCCGGCTCGTCCCAGCGCAAGGCAAGCCGTTCTATGTGATCGCGCCGGAATTTTTGGCGGTCTCCGACTGGGAGCGCCACGCGCTGGTGGCCGATCTCCGCGGCTCCTTCACCGGCTACGGCAGCAATCTCACGCCGAACGCGGACGGCACGCCGCTGTCGGCGCCGCTCGATGTCGACCGGCCCAACTTCATCGGCCATGTCGACGGCCGGCTCGACGTCAGCCGCGACACCAGGCTGACCGCGCAGGGACGCTTGTTCGTCTCGACGGACAATCCCGGCAGCCCGAACGTGCAGGCTGGCCTTGCCAGATATCCGATCTACACCACGCTGGGCACCACTATCGGCGTCGACCAGAGCTTCAACCGGCTGCAGGTTTCCGCCGGCGCCACCGTCGACCGCACCGACTATACCAATTCGAAGCTCACCGATGGCACTTCGACGACCAACGACGACCGCAACTTCAACCAGTACGGCGGCGTCGGCCGCGTCAGCTATGATTTGAAGCCGGGCATAAAGCCGTTCGTGGAAGTGCAGGGCGACAGCCGCGTGCATGACGTCAGGCTCGACCGCAGCGGATTTGCGCGCGATTCCAGTGGCGGCTACGTCAAGGGCGGCACCAGCTTCGAATTCTCGCGGCTATTGACCGGCGAAATCGCCGTCGGCTATGCCGCGCGCGACTACGTCGATCCGAGGCTCGATCGCCTGGAAGGCCTGCTCGTCTCGTCCTCGCTGGTTTGGACCGCAACGCCGCTGACGACGGCAAAATTCTATTCCGACACCACGATCACGGAGACCACGCTGCCAGGCACGTCGGGCGTCCTGACGCATGTCTACACCGTCGAAGTCGACCACGACTTCCGCCGCTGGCTGACCGCGATCGGCAAGTTCACCTGGGGTTCGCTCGACTATCAGGGCAATCCGAGGCGCGACAAGATCTACGCGGTGTCAGGCGAGGCCATCTACAAGATGAACCGTAATGTCTGGCTCAGGGGTACGCTGCGGCGCGACTGGCTGGATTCGAACCTGGCGGGGAACAGCACGGCGTCGACGGTGGTGATGCTGGGGGTGAGATTGCAGAACTGAGGGCTGCTCTCGCACCGCCCTCCACTTGTCATGCCCCGCGCAGGCGGGGCATCCAGTACGCCGCGGCTTTATGTGAATTTCACGGACGTCTCTGGAATACTGGATCACCCGCCTTCGCGGGTGATGACAGCTTGCGTGATGGCCGATGTTACGTCGAGTAACGCGCAGCCTAGCGCGGGAGCGTCGTCGTCCCCATCAGATACTGATCGATCGCTCGCGCGCACAGGCGGCCTTCGCGGATTGCCCACACCACCAGCGATTGCCCGCGGCGCATGTCGCCTGCGGAGAAGACGTTCGGCAGCGAGGTCTTGTAGTCGGCCATGTTGGCGCGGACGTTGCCGCGCTGGTCGAGGTCGACGCCGAGCGTCTTCAGCATGCCTTCGTGTACCGGATGCACGAAGCCCATGGCGAGCAGCACGAGCTGCGCTTCGAGCTCGAATTCGGTGCCCGCAATCGGTTTGAACTTGTCGTCGACTTTCACGCAATGCAGCTTTTGCACCTTGCCGTCGATACCGGAGAATTTTTGCGTCAGCACGGCGAATTCGCGGCTCGCGCCCTCGGCCTGGCTCGACGAGGTCCGCATCTTCAACGGCCAGTTCGGCCAGGTCACACCCTTGTTCTCGTGCTCGGGTGGCGCCGGCATGATTTCGAGCTGAGTTACGGACTTCGCACCCTGCCGGAACGAGGTTCCGATGCAGTCGGAGCCGGTGTCGCCACCGCCGATCACGACGACATGCTTGCCGCCGGCCAGGATATCCTTGACGTCGCCGAGCGGCTCGGAGGAGACGCGGCGGTTTTGCTGCGGCAGGAAGTCCATCGCAAAATGGATGCCGTCGAGATCACGGCCGGGGATCGGCAGATCGCGGCCGGCTTCGGCGCCGCCGGTCAAGGCTACCGCGTCATACTGGTTGAGCAGCTCGCGCGGATCGATCGCGCCTTGTGAAGTGCCGCCGATATGGACGCCGTAATGGAACGTCACGCCCTCGGCCTCCATTTGCGTCACGCGGCGGTCGATGATGTGCTTTTCCATCTTGAAATCGGGAATGCCGTAACGAAGCAATCCGCCGGCCTTGGCGAACTTCTCGTAGACGTGGACGTCGTGGCCGGCGCGCGCGAGCTGCTGCGCGGCCGCAAGGCCTGCAGGTCCGGAGCCGACGACCGCGACCTTCTTGCCGGTCTTGGCCGGCGCGACTTCCGGCTTCAGCCAGCCATTGTCCCAGGCGCGGTCGACGATCGCGCATTCGATCGTCTTGATGGTGACCGGGTTGTCGTCGATGTTCAGCGTGCAGGATGCCTCGCACGGCGCCGGGCAGATGCGGCCGGTGAACTCCGGGAAATTGTTGGTCGAGTGCAAGTTGCGCGAGGCTTCTTCCCAGTTGCCCTGATAAACGAGGTCGTTGAAATCGGGGATCTGGTTATTGACCGGGCAGCCCGGCGTACCCGGCGCCACCGAGCCGGTGCCGTGGCAATAGGGGATGCCGCAGTTCATGCAGCGCGCGGCCTGGTCGCGGGTGTCCTTCTCGCTCAGCGGAATGACGAATTCGCGATAATGCTTCAACCGCTCGGCGACCGGCGCATACTTGCGTTCGTTCCGGTCGATCTCGAGGAAACCTGTGATCTTGCCCATTAAACCCTGATGCCCCTGCATCTCTCGTTCGTCTGTTCGCTCGACCCTCATCCTGAGGAGCGGCATGCGCCGCGTCTCGAAGGATGAAGGCCCGTGTGTTGGCCTCACGGTTCGAGACGGCGCTTCGCGCCTCCTCACCATGAGGGTTTAAGGTTTAAGCCCCGATCGCGATTTTCGGCTCGGCGTCGGCGTCGACCTTCAATTCCTTCAGCGCGCGGCGGTATTCCACCGGCATCACCTTGCGGAATTTCGGCAGCCAGCCCTTCCAGTTCGCGAGGATCTCGGCGGCCCGCTTAGAGCCGGTCAGCTTGGCGTGGCGCGTGATCAGCACGTGCAGCCGCTCCACGTCGGAGTCGAGCAGGTTCTGGAACACGTCGACCCGGCCATGCGCTTCGAGATCGCCGGTGTGGTGATAGGTGTTCTGGTTGATCATCTCTTCCGAGAGCACCGGCTCCAGTTCGACCATCGCCATATTGCAGAGCTTTGCGAAGTCGCCGGCCTCGTCGAGCACATAGGCGATGCCGCCGGACATGCCGGCTGCGAAGTTGCGGCCGGTCTTGCCCAGCACCACGACGATGCCGCCAGTCATGTATTCGCAGCAATGATCGCCGGCGCCTTCGACGACCGCGATCGCGCCGGAGTTGCGCACCGCAAAGCGTTCGCCGGCGATGCCGCGGAAGTAGCATTCGCCCTCGATCGCGCCGTACATCACCGTGTTGCCGACGATGATGGATTCTTCCGGCACGATGCCGGAATTCCGCGGCGGCCTGACGACGATGCGGCCGCCCGACAGGCCCTTGCCGACATAGTCGTTGCCTTCGCCTTCGAGATCGAAGGTGACGCCCTTGGCCAGCCACGCGCCGAACGCCTGGCCTGCCGTGCCCTTCAGGCTGACATGAATGGTGTCATGCGGCAGCCCGGCATGGCCGTAGATCTTCGCTACCGCCCCGGACAGCATCGCGCCGGCGGAGCGGTCGGTGTTGTTGATCTCCTCCTCGATTTTCACCGGCGCGCCACGGTCGAGCGCAGCCTGCGCCTTCTCGATCAGGCGGCGGTCGAGCACCTTCTCCAGATGATGGTTCTGAGCTTCGGCGTGATAGATCTTCTGGCCCTTCTCCTCCTTCTGGCGGACGAAGAGTTTTGAGAAATCGAGCCCCTTGGCCTTCCAGTGCGCCACCAGCGTGGACTGGTCGAGCATCTGGGTCTGGCCGACCATTTCGTCGAACTTCCTGTAGCCGAGCTGCGCCATGATCTCGCGCACTTCCTCGGCGACGAAGAAGAAGTAATTGATGACGTGCTCGGGCTGGCCGGTGAAGCGCTTGCGCAGCACCGGATCCTGGGTCGCGACGCCGACCGGACAGGTGTTGAGATGGCACTTGCGCATCATGATGCAGCCGGCCGCGATCAGTGGCGCGGTGGCGAAGCCGAACTCGTCGGCGCCCAAGAGCGCGCCGATCACGACGTCGCGCCCGGTGCGGAAGCCGCCGTCGACCTGGACCACGATGCGGCTGCGCAGCCGCTCGCGCACCAGCGTCTGATGCGTTTCGGCAAGGCCGATTTCCCAGGGGCTGCCGGCATGCTTGATCGAGGTGAGGGGGGAGGCGCCAGTGCCGCCCTCGAAGCCCGCGATGGTGACATGATCGGCGCGCGCCTTGGCAACGCCCGCGGCCACCGTGCCGACGCCGATTTCGGAGACCAGCTTGACCGAGACCTGGCCGTCCGGATTGACGTTCTTGAGGTCGTAGATGAGCTGCGCCAGATCCTCGATCGAATAGATGTCGTGATGCGGCGGCGGCGAGATCAGGCCGACGCCGGGCGTCGAATGCCGCACGCGCGCGATCGTCGCGTCGACCTTGTGGCCCGGCAACTGGCCACCTTCGCCGGGCTTGGCGCCCTGGGCCATCTTGATCTGCATCATGTCGGAGTTGACGAGATATTCCGTCGTCACGCCGAAGCGGCCCGAGGCGACCTGCTTGATCGCCGAGCGCATTGAATCGCCGTTCGGCATCGGCTTGAAGCGATCGGCCTCTTCGCCACCTTCGCCGGTGTTCGACTTGCCGCCGATCCGGTTCATCGCGATCGCGAGCGTGGTGTGCGCCTCTCGCGAGATCGAGCCGAAGCTCATCGCACCCGTGGCGAAACGCTTGACGATTTCGGAGGCCGGCTCGACCTGGTCGAGCTTCACCGGCTTGCGCTTCTCGTCCTCGGCGGTCTTGATCCGGAACAGGCCGCGCAGCGTCAGCAGCCGCTCCGATTGCTCGTTGAGGATTTTGGCGAACGCGCGATAGCGCTCCTGCGAGTTGCCGCGCACGGCATGCTGCAGCGCGGATACGGATTCAGCGGTCCATGCGTGGTCTTCGCCGCGGGTGCGGTAGGCGTATTCGCCGCCGACATCGAGCGCGGTCTTGTAAACCTGCGCGTCGCCGAACGCGTCCGTATGGCGCCGCACCGTTTCCTCGGCGATTTCGACCAGGCCCACGCCCTCGATGCGGGTGTGGGTGCCGGCAAAATACTTCGCGACGAAATCGGCCTTCAGCCCGACGGCGTCAAAAATCTGCGCGCCGCAATAGGACTGGTAAGTCGAGATGCCCATCTTGGACATCACCTTCAACAGGCCCTTGCCGATCGACTTGATGTAGCGCTTGACGATTTCATAGTCGTCGAGCGCGCCGGGCAGGCGATCCTTCATCGCGATGATGGTTTCGAACGCCAGATACGGATTGATCGCCTCGGCGCCGTAGCCGGCGAGGCACGCGAAATGATGCACCTCGCGCGGCTCGCCGGATTCGACGACGATGCCGACAGAGGTGCGCAAGCCGGTGCGGATCAGATGATGATGCACGGCGGCGCAGGCGAGCAGCGAGGGGATCGGAATCCGGTCCGTGCCCGCCATGCGGTCGGACAGGATGATGATGTTGACGCCTTCGCGTACCGCGCCTTCGGCGCGCGCGCAGAGTTCGTCGAGCACCTGTTCCATTCCCGCGGCGCCGAAGCCGGCATGGAAGGTGGTGTCGAGCGTGCGCGACTTGAAATGGGTATCAGCGACGTCGGTGATCGAGCGGATCTTCTCCAGGTCCGCATCGGTCAGGATCGGCTGGCGCACCTCGAGCCGCTTGGTCGAGGCCATGCCCTGCAGGTCGAACAGGTTCGGCCGCGGCCCGATGATCGAGACGAGGCTCATGACGAGTTCCTCGCGGATCGGGTCGATCGGCGGGTTGGTGACCTGCGCGAAATTCTGCTTGAAATAGGTGAACAGCGGCTTCGGCCGGTCCGACAGAGCCGAGATTGGCGTGTCGTTGCCCATCGAGCCGGCGGCTTCCTCGCCGGTCGCGGCCATCGGCGTCATCAGGATGTTGATGTCTTCCTGCGAATAGCCGAACGCCTGCTGCCGGTCGAGCAGCGGCAGGTTCGAACGCATGCCCTTGACGGGCGCATCGGGC
Organism: Bradyrhizobium sp. LMTR 3; assembly: GCF_001693485.1. GTDB lineage: Bacteria > Pseudomonadota > Alphaproteobacteria > Rhizobiales > Xanthobacteraceae > Bradyrhizobium. The sequence goes on along the minus strand of NZ_MAXC01000003.1, from coordinate 83,992 downwards.
AATTCCTCCAGCACGAGCTGGGTGCGATGCAGCCAGTCGCTGTAGGGGTGGCTCTTGGCCAGCGTCGCCTTGATCTCGTCGTCGGGAATGAGGCGCCCCTGTTCGAGGTCGACCAGCAGCATCTTGCCCGGCTGCAGCCGCCACTTGGTGACGATCTCATCCTCGGGGATCTTCAGCACGCCCATTTCGGACGCCATCACGATGCGGTCGTCCTTGGTGACGAGATAGCGCGCCGGACGGAGCCCGTTGCGGTCGAGCGTGGCGCCGATCTGGCGGCCGTCGGTAAAGGCGATCGCGGCAGGGCCGTCCCACGGCTCCATCAGCGCGGCGTGATATTCGTAGAAAGCGCGGCGCTGCTCATCCATCAGGGGATTGCCGGCCCAAGCTTCCGGAATCATCATCATCACCGCGTGCGGCAGCGAGTAGCCGCCCTGCACCAGGAATTCGAGTGCGTTGTCGAAGCAGGCGGTGTCGCTCTGGCCTTCGTAGGAGATCGGCCAGAGGCGGCTGATGTCCTTGCCGTAGAGCTCCGAGTGAACGGAAGCCTGCCGCGCCGCCATCCAGTTGACGTTGCCGCGCAGCGTGTTGATTTCGCCGTTATGGGCGATCATCCGGTACGGATGCGCCAGCGACCAGGTCGGGAAGGTGTTGGTCGAGAAGCGTTGATGCACCAGCGCCAGCGCGCTCTCGAAATCCTCTTGGTGCAGGTCGGGATAGTACTTGCCGAGCTGGTCGGCGAGGAACATGCCTTTATAGATCACGGTGCGGCAGGACAGCGAGACCGGGTAATAGCCGGCGAGCCCGCGGTCGCGACGCTGGTAGATCGCCTGCGAGATCGACTTGCGCAGGATGTAGAGCCTGCGCTCGAACTCGTCCTCGGTCTTCGCCGTGCCGTTGCGGCCGATGAAGACCTGCATGTGGTAGGGTTCGGTCGGCTTGACGGTGGCGCCGAGCGAGGCGTTGTCGGACGGCACATCGCGCCAGCCGAGCAGCACGAGGCCCTCTTCCTTGATCTGTTCGGCGATGATGCTCTGGATCACCTTTCGCCACGCCGTCTCCTTCGGCATGAACAGCGCGCCGATCGCGTAGTGGCCGGGCTCCGGCAGCTTGAAGCCGAGCTCGGCGGCCTTGCGTGAGAAGAACGCGTGCGGGATCTGCACCAGAATGCCGGCACCGTCGCCGGCGCGCGGATCGGCGCCGACTGCGCCGCGATGTTCGAGGTTGCAGAGAATGCTGATCGCGTCGGAGACGATCTGATGCGACTTCCGGCCCTTGATGTTGGCGATGAAGCCGACGCCGCAGGAATCCTTCTCCATGCCGAGGTCGTACAGGCCCTCGGCCGGCGGGCGCCAGTCATGCTCGCGCACAATGTCGGCCGGTTTCGAAGCCGCGGTCGCCGACAGGGTTTCTGTCACGATGTTTTCGCGCTCGAATTCCGACCCGCTCATCTCATTCCTCTCAAAAAGGCTAAGGGCCTCACCGCATCGTCGGCGCACCTTGGACGCTTGCGGCACCCCCCGGGCCACCGCTCGTCCGCCGCGAGCCGCAATTTCTTAAATTCAGGCTTGGGCGTTCAACGTCCCTGAGGAACGGCCTTGCCTGCACTGCCCTGGAGCTCGTGTCGCCACGGTTTCGTTGCAATCCCTGTGCCGGGACGGCTCCGCAATTGAGACAGTGATACTGTCCTAACTTCGACCATGCCAAATTTTTCTTTATCACACAAGCGCGTGAAAGTCCTCGCTCGCATGCGGATCGACGCCTGCTAGCCTGGGGGAAAAGCCGCCCGCTGGAGGTTTGCGGCAGCGGCGCCCCGATCCGGCCCAAGGACCGCCGGATTTCGCAATGAAATTCGCCCCGGGCCGTCGACGAGTGAGCAAAATGCTCCGGCTACGGTCCGGAGGCTGCGGGGCTTACAGGAGCTTTCGGTGATGAAGTTGTTCACGGGATCTTTGGCGGCGGGACTGGTCCTTCTTGCGGGCGGCGCGCAGGCGCAGGTGCCCGGGCCTTATGAGATCGGGCGCTCGCCATACAGGGCGGCATCGGATTTCGACGCTCCCTATGCGGTGGCACCGCAACCGGTTCCCGGGCCGTACTACGAGCCTGGGCCGCGCTACGGAGCCGTGCCGCAGTATGGAGACGGTCCGGGACTGTTGCCGTCGACCGAAGTCTATTCCGTGCTGCGCGATAACGGATTCTCGCCGCTCGGTATCCCGAGGCTGCGCGGCTTGGTCTACACGATTGCGGCGCTCGACCGCGGCGGCGAGGACGGCCGGCTGGTAATCGACGCACGCAACGGCCGGATCATCCGTTTCGTGCCGTCCCATCGGATGGGCGATAATTTCTACGAGGAGCACAGCGCGCTTCCGGCAACTCCGGGGGCTCCGCCGCCGCAGGCCCATGCGCCGGCCACCCCGGCCAACGTCCAGGCCGCGACGCGGCCGCAGCGGCCAGCCCCCCATGTCGCGAGCCGCGCGGTGCCGATGCCGAAGGCCAGTCCGGTCGCCGCCAAACCTGCACCGGCGCCGGTCAAGCAGGCTGCAGCGCCTGCGCCGAAGCCGACCGAAGTTCAGGCCGCAGCGTCGCCGGCGGTGACGGGTTCGGTCCCGGCCAAGCCCGCCCCGCAGATTGCGCCGACGCAGGCGATGCCTGACGTGCAGGGGCTGGAGTAACTCTACCGTCATCCCTGGGTTCGCAGGGACGACAGCCACAAGAACGCCCCGGTCTCCCCGGGGCGTTTTTCATTGCGAAGAGCTATTCGTGCTGGCCGGCGGCGGCCAGGATCAGGTCGGCGACCTTGTCGGCCTGAGAGACCAGTGACAGGTGGCCGGCCTCCAGCTCGACCGTCGTGGCATTCATCCGCTTGGCGAGATACCGCTCGAGATCGGGATTGATGGTGTAGTCCTGTTTCGACACGGCGTACCAGCTCGGCTTGCTGCGCCAGGCGGCAGCGGTGGTGCGGCCGGCGAACAGGGATGCCGCGGTCGGCTCCTGCACGGCGTAGAGGACTTCCGCCGTCTTCCGGTCGACGCCATTGGCAAAGTATTTCAGGAACGCGTCCTCCGACAATTTGGTGAAGCCGTCATGTTCCTGAACGCCCGCGCGCGCCGGGCCGGCCGGAAACTTCTGCGAGAGCGCGACAAAATCCTCGCCCGCATCGGGCGCGCGCGCCGCGATATAGACCAGCCCCGTGACCTTCGGGTCGGTGCCTACTTCGCTGATCACGGTGCCGCCCCAGGAATGCGCCACCAGCACGGTCGGACCGTCCTGTTGCGCCAGCGCGCGGCGTGTGGCGGCTACGGAATCTTCCAGCGACGTCAGCGGATTCTGGACCGCCGTGACGTGAAGTCCCGCTGCCTGCAGCCGCGGAATGACTTTCGACCAGCTCGATCCGTCGGCCCAGGCGCCGTGCACCAGCACGACATTTTTCACTTTGACCGGTGCCGCGGCCTGTGCCGGCGTGGTGAGTACGCCAAACGATCCTGCAAATACACTGGCGGCGAGCGCCGCAACGATCCGTAACCTTGTCATCGATCTCTCCTGATTTGATAGGTCTGTTGAAGCGCTGGGTGCGAAGGTGAATACGTCGTCGAACTGCAAACGTTACGCGTCTCGGCGCCGCCGGTGCCGAGGCACGCGGTCAAATAGTCGTTGCAGGAGCGCACATCATTTAAATTCGCTGTTAATGAGCGGAGCCGGATTGCGCCGTCTTCGTGATGCGCGCACAAAAAAACGCCCCGGTCTCCCCGGGGCGTTTTCGTGTTCAGCCAATACCGGCTGAACCTACCGTGTTACGCGGCGACCGAAGCGTCGACCACCTGCGGGGCCTGCGCGCCCGAATTGATCGGAATGCTGCGCGGCTTCTTGGCCTCGGGGATCTCGCGGACGAGATCGACGTGGAGCAGGCCGTTCTCGAGCGAGGCGTTCTTCACCTGCACGAAATCGGCAAGCTGGAAGACGCGCTCGAAGGCGCGTGCGGCGATGCCGCGGTAGAGCACTTCGGATTTGTCCTTGCCGTTCTCGTTGGCGGTTTTCTCGCCCTTGATCGTCAGCGTGTTTTCCTTCGCGACGATCGAAAGCTCGCCCTGCGAGAAGCCGGAAACCGCAACGCTGATGCGGTAGGCGTTCTCACCGGTGCGCTCGATGTTGTAGGGCGGATAACCGGGGCTGCCGTCGGAGGTCACCTGATCGAGCAAGTTAAAGAAGCGGTCGAAGCCGACGGTGGAACGATAAAACGGGGTAAGATCGTAGGTACGCATAGGATAGTCCTCCATTGAGCGACTGTTGCAATTACCCGCCCGCCATCGGGCCGGGCTTTAGTCCCGTGCAGCCTCAGTTTTTGGAGCCTTGGTTTTTGAAGCCTTGGTTTTTGAAGCCTTGGTTTTTGAAGCCTTGGCTTCGGTTCCGAAACACTGGTAGTGGCCTGCACAGAAGTGATATGGGAGGGGTGAAACGGCGTTCAAGAGGGGGCAAAACAGGCCCTTTTTTACGCTCCCGCCTTGATTTTCAGCCCTGTTCACCTAGCCGGTTCCTCCTCATGACGCTCGTCTCCATCCCCGCCAATCCGGTTCCGGAGGACGTCGTCTCGGGCACCATCAAGACGCCCGACGGCGCGGAACTGAGGTTTGCACGCTGGGCGCCGCCGGCGGGGCGCAAGGGCACGGTTTGCGTCTTCACCGGGCGCAGTGAGCAGATCGAAAAATATTTCGAGACTGTGCGCGACTTGCGCGATCGCGGTTTTGCGGTGGCGATGATCGACTGGCGCGGCCAGGGGCATTCCTCGCGCCGCCTGCGCGATCCGCGCAAGGGGTACGTCCGCGACTTCTCCGATTTCGAGGTCGACGTCGAGACCTTCGTGCAGCAGGTCGTGCTGCCGGATTGTCCGCCGCCTTATTTCGCGCTGGCGCATTCGATGGGCGGCGCGGTCATGCTGCGGGTGGCGCATGCGGGAAAACGCTGGTTCGACCGCATGGTGCTGTCGGCGCCGATGATCGACCTGCCGGGGCGCACGACATCGTTTCCGACGCGGGCGCTGCTTCGGATCATGCGGCTGATGGGGCAGGGCGGCCGCTACGTGCCCGGCGGCAGCGATGCGCTGACCGGAACGGAATCCTTCATCAACAACCCCTTCACCAGCGATCCCGTGCGCTACGCCCGCAACGCCGCGATCCTGGAAGAAGACCCGACGCTGGGCATCGGCTCGCCGACGGTGGCGTGGGCCGATACCGCGTTCAGGGCAATGAATACCTTTCGCGGCTTGAACTACCCGTCCGAAATCCGCCAGCCGATCCTGATGCTGGCCGCCAGCAACGACACCATCGTTTCGACGGCGGCGATCGAGGAATTCGCCTATCACTTACGCGCCGGCTCGCATCTGGTGATCGCAGGCTCCAAGCACGAGATCCTGCAGGAGCAGGACCGCTACCGCGCGCAATTCTGGGCGGCGTTCGATGCGTTCGTGCCGGGGACGCCGCTGTTCAAATAGTTGATTGCTGCGGCTCGAGCCGGTTCAATCGACACAAACCGCTTCGGCTATATTCCGGGTCTGGAGAATGCGATCATGATTCGTGGAAGCTGCCTGTGCGGCGCGGTCAGGTTCGAAGTCGACAAGGTTCGATCGATCACGCACTGTCATTGCGCCAATTGCCGCAAGCTAACCGGCGCAGCATTCGCAACATACGCTCACGTCGAAGTTGACAAGTTTCGATTTTCGGCAGGCGAGGACATGACAGTGCGCTATGAATCCGCGCCCGGCAGTTTCCGTTATCGTTGCAAGGTGTGCGGCTGCCTGACGCCAGGCAAGGCAAGTTATCTTGAGACAGTCAGCATCCCCGCCGGCTTGTTCGACGATGATCCCGAGGTTCGGCCGCGCTTGCACGTATTTACGTCGTCGCGCGCGCCCTGGTGGACGATTCAGGACGACTTGCCTCAGCACGAAAGATGGGTCCCAGGCTACGGGCCGAAGCCAGAGTGAATGCGTGGCCGGCCGCGCCCGCCCTGCGGCAATTATCTTCCAGCCGCCGGCTTCGGCAGCCGTGCCGTAATTCGTTCCGGCAAACGCCGCTCGACGAACAGCGTCCTGACCTCGGCCACGCTAAGGTAGCGCGCCTCGCCTTCGCCCTTGCCGAGGATTTTCAATAGGACCGGCCATTCGCCCTTCATCAGGATCGGGAAGTACCAGCGCGCTGCATCGCCGTCGCGCTTGATATTGTCTGCCATGAAGGCCTCGATCTCCTTCGCCGTCAGCCCGATCTCGATGCCTCCGGCGGGATCTTTGCAGTCCTTGCCGAAGCTGGCGAGCCGTTCGATTTGACCTTCATGGACGTTTGCTTCGGCGTCGAGAATGCGTGAACCGCCGCCATGCTTGTCGAGCGGGCCGTTGCGCAGCTCGTCGAGCACGGCGCCTGACGTTGCGCTCTTGAATACGCGCAGTGGCCCGAGGCCGTTGGCAATGACGGCGACCATCCAGGCTTTCCGCCGCACTTCCTTTTGCTCTGAGCCCGTTTCGCCGCTTGCCAATCCGATCATCTCGGACAGCCGCGAGAGCGGCACGACATGGCCGCCGACATAGCCGTTGGCGACTAATGCGCGCAGGAAGGGGCAGGGGTTGTTGGGCGAAACGGGTAACTGCCCGGCGGGCGCAGCGCCCGGGGCGGTGGCAATGCGTTGGTCCGACATGACTCAAATCCTCAAAGGCGCCGAATATGAAAATGGCCGTTCCCGACGCGGAGGGATGACGGTTCTGAAAATGGAATTCGGCGGCGCGCTACTTCAGGGTGTGGGTAAGTTTGGCGGAATTCGACGCCGTGTCAACCGATAGGCTTACACACGCTCAGGAATCCGCGGCGAGCTTCGGAGCGGAGTCGACGACGGTCAATCTGCTGAAGGGGATGCCGGCCTTCACGAGGCCGTCGCGATAATGGGCGATGTCGGCCGGCAGCTTCCAGTGGAAATTGCGCAAATACCGGTCGACGGTCAGGTTTGGATAGTTGCTCAGGAGAACCTCGGCCGCGCTCTTGGCTTCCGCGGTTCGTCCCAATTGCGCGAGCGCCGCCGCCCGTATCGCCAGCGCCTGGAGATGATTGGGATTGACATAAAGCTCTTCGCGCGCCCAGGACAGCGAAGCGTCGTATTGCCCGAGCAGGTAATGGCTGAACGCGTTCACGGCGGCCCACTGATATCGAGGGTCGTTGTTGCCTTGCTGGGCTGCCATCGTAAACAGTTCGATGGCTTGCCGGTGTTCGCCACTCATCAGATGACAAAAGCCGAGCACGCCGCGGGCACCCATGTCGTACGGATTGAGCCCGACTGCGCGCTTTGCGGCATCCATTGCCGCTTCATAGTGTCCTTCCACCGCGTGCAGATAGGCCAGAATTTGAAACGCGAAAGACGAACGGGGATCGAGCCGGACGCTGCTCTCCGCGAGACACATCGCGGAGTCCCACAATTCGCGCGTGCTCTTGATCCATCCGAACTGAATGCCCTGGATCTGGATGGTGGCGAGATAGGCGCGCGCGATCGACAGCGTCGGATCGAGCGCGATGGCTTCCTTGAACAGGCTGATCGAGGTTTCGTAGTCCGCCTTGGTGTGCAGGTAGTAGTAGGACAGCCCCTTGAGGAAGCGATCCCAGGCGCTGATGTCGTTCGAAGAGGAGCGGGGCGGGGCAGATGCCTCCGCCCGGTAGATTTCAGCCGCGATCGCCGCCGACAGGCTGGTGGTGAGCTCGTCCTGCATCGCAAACAGGTCGCCCATGTCGCGGTCGAACCGGCCGGTCCATAATTGCTCGCCGGTTTCGGGTGCGATCAAGTCGGCGGTGACGCGGATCTTGTTGGCGGCGCGGCGCACCGAGCCCTGGATCAAATAGGTGGCATCGATCTCGCGCGCGATCAGGCGCGTGCTCACGTTCTTGCCCTTGAACGAGAACGTCGAGTTGCGGCTCAGTACCCGATAGAACGACTGCAGCGATAGCGCGTGGATAAGGTCCTCGGTCAGCCCGTCGGAAAAATACTCGTCCGCGCTTTCGCTCAAATTCGTGAACGGCAGCACGCCCACGATCGCGGTGCGATATTGGGCGGGCAGGTTGGTAGCCGATATCTCGGACGCGGCCTTGGGTGCCGGGCCGACGGCATCGACACCCCCGGGCTGCCAGGTCCAGACATGGATCGGCTCCTCGATGTTCTTGAACCGGTAGGGACCGGCGTCGACGAATGTGACGCTGAGGCGCTTGCCCGCTTCATGACAGGCCTTGCCCGAAACCGCCACGCCGCCGGGGGCGGCGACCGATTCGAGGCGGACCGCGATGTTGACGTCGTCGCCGAACACCTCGTCCTCGTCGGCCATCACGTCGCCCATGTGGATGCCCATGCGAAACTGCATGGCGCGATCGGCGGGCAGGTGCTCGTTACGTTCCGCCATCACCATCTGCATCGCGACCGCGGCCTCGATGGCACCGACGATAGAGGGAAACTCCAGGAGGAAGCCGTCGCCGGTGTTCTTCACCAGGCGGCCGCCGTGATTGAGGATGATCGGATAGATCGCGCTTCGATGGGCCTTGAACGTGGCATGCGTCCCCGCCTCGTCGGCTCCCATCATTCGGGAGTAGCCGGCGACGTCAGCGCAGACGATGGCTGCCAGGCGTCTTTCCATATCCCCACTATATCCCCAACGGCCCCGGAATGGGCAGGATAACCACTACGCGGTCAGCCAACCAATTCCAATGTTTATAAAATAAGCACAATCTGGTGGAAGCCTGATTTCCCCATGATAGTACTGCAATCCCTCGGGGATTGGCATCTGCGCGCAATAAGGCTGAGGGCGCCCAAGGAACCATCAAACGATGACAGAGATGCTCGGCATTCACCAACTCTGGCTATTCATTCTGTCGGGCCTGCTGCTCAATATCACCCCGGGGCCGGACACGGCCTACATTATCGGCCGCAGCATCCAGTTCGGATGGCGCGGCGGGGCGGCTGCGGCGACCGGGATCAGCGCCGGCTGCCTCGTTCACGTGTTCGGCGCCGCCATCGGCCTCTCGGCGCTGTTGATGGCGTCATCTGCGGCCTTTGCGGTCCTGAAATGGGTCGGAGCTGCCTATCTGCTGTTTACGGGTGTCCAGATGCTGCTGTCGCGTTCGCGCCCGCTGGCGGAGACTGGAGTGTCAGGCAATGGTTCGGCAGGCAGCGAGACATCGCTTGCCCGCGTGTTCTGGCAGGGCGCCCTGACCAATGTGCTCAATCCGAAGGTGGCGCTGTTCTTTCTGGCGTTCCTGCCGCAATTCGTGGCGGCGGAGTCTGCCCACAAGACGCTGGCCTTCCTGGTGCTCGGCCTGATCTTCATCACCAGCGGCACGTTGTGGTGCTTTTGCATCGCCGCCTTCGCAGCCCGGGCCGCGGGCCGTATCCGCCAATCGGCCGGCGCGGTGGCCTGGATCAACCGCGCGCTCGGGGGACTGTTCGTCTATCTCGGTATCCGCGTGGCGATGCTGGAGGCGCGCTGATGCTTCAGCCGTGGATTTTCACGAAGGCGCTGCCGGCGAGATAGAGGCCGAGCAAGATCATCGCGATCAGGAACCAGCGGCGGAACACGTCCGGCTGCATGCGATTCCGCACCGCCTGTCCGATGAACATGCCGGTAAAGGACGCCACCATCGCGATTGCGCCGGGCAGCGCCGTCGCCGCCGTCAGCAGGCCCGCGGTGGTGAGATTGAAGGCGAGCGCCACCGTGGCGACGGTAAAGAACACGCCGAGCGCCTGCACCAGCTCGTCCTTCTCCATCCCGATCGCCTGCAGATAAGGCATCGACGGGATCACCTGAACGCCGGTCGCGGCCGACACCACGCCGGTGATCAGGCCGACGATGCCGCCGATCCATTTCTCGTCGCGGCGCGCAACCTTGAAGTGGAGCTTGCTGAGACCGAGGATCGCGTAGATCACCAGCAGCGTGCCGAGCACGACGGTGCCATAGGGCGCGTAGGGGCCGGTCAAAAGCCCCGCGTTCAGCCAGATGCCGGCGACGGTGCCGGCCATCAGCGGCCACAGCCGCCGCATGATGTCGCGCAAATACGGGCCGCCAAAAGTCTGCCAGACATTGGTGACGATCGCCGGCACGATCATGATCGCAATCGCTTGCGCCGGCGACATCGTCACCGCGAGCAGGCCCATCGATACCGTCGGCAGGCCGAGCCCGATCACGCCCTTGATGAAACCGGCCAGCAGGAACGCCGCGGCGATGAGAATGAGCAGGGAATCGAACATGGGCGGACATTGACCTATCGGCGTATCGGGCACAATCTGGAGATTACGGAGACAGCCTTCGGGGAAGGCGAAGGCTATCGGCACGCACGTTGGTCCTCATCCTGAGGAGCGCGCATGGCGCGCGTCTCGAAGGATGGCCGCGGGCGGCAGCCGGGCCGCATGGTTCGCCCGGCGATGCGTAGCATCGTCCGGAGATGCGCCGTCGGCGCTCCTCACCATGAGGGTTAGGAAATTCCCATGCGTTTCGATCTGGTCGATCTTCAGCTCTTCGTCGCGGTCGCCGAGACCCGCAGCATCACCAATGGCGCGCAGCGGGTCCATCTCGCGTTGGCGTCGGCGAGTGAGCGGATCAAGGGCCTGGAAGAGGCGCTCGGTGTTTCGCTGCTGAGGCGCGGCCGCCGCGGCGTCGAGTTGACGCCAGCCGGCGAAAGCCTGCTCGACCATGCCAGGATCGTGCTCCACAACATCGAGACCATGCGTGGCGATCTCGCTGACTTTGCCCGCGGTATGAAAGCCACCGTCCGTTTCCTCGCCAACACGTCGGGGCTTTCGGAATATCTGCCGAAGACGTTGGCTGCCTTTCTGGCTGCACATTCTCACATTTCGATCGACGTCGAGGAACGCGAAAGCAGCGAGATTGCACGCGCCATCGTCATCGGTGCCGCCGATCTCGGGCTTGCCGCCGAACACGCGCTTGCAGACAGTATCGAGCGGATGCCGTTCAGCGAGGATCGGTTGGTGCTGGTTGCCGCGCGGAACGACGAACTGGCTAATCGGCGGCAGGTCGATTTCGCCGAAATAGTGGAGCGCGATTTCGTCGGCTTGATCAGCTCGATCGCGCTGCACGCCCATGTTAGCGGACACGCCGCGCGTCTCGGCGCGCGGCTGCGCTTTCGTGCGCGGCTGAACAATTTCGATGCGATTGGTCAGATGGTCGCCGCCGGCATCGGGATTGGCGTGATGCCTGAAGTCGCGGCAAAGCGATGCGCGCGATCGATGAAGATCAATGTCATCAGGATCCGGGACTCCTGGGCCAACCGGCGGCTCGTGATCTGCGCGCGGAGCTTTCGGGCACTGCCCAAGCCCGCGCAGCAATTGGCCGAGCACCTGCGCAAATCTGCGCCACGTTGAACGTGTGAGGGAGCGCGAATGCTGACGGTCTGGGAAAGCCCGGCGTTACTTGCCGGTGGCAAGCCCCGCAGCCTTGATGACGCGCGCCCACCTTTGGGCCTCGGTTCCGATGTAGTCGCGAAAATGCCCGGGCGTGTTGCCGGCGACCGTCAGGCCTTGATCTGCAAGCTTCTGCTTCACCTGCGGATCGTTCATCGCCTCGTTCGCGACGCGGTTCAGGGTGGCGACGATCGCCTCGGGCACACCGGCCGGCGCGATCATGCCGTACCAGTTTTCGATCAGCAGGTCGGGCATGCCGACTTCCGCGGTGGTCGGCACGTCAGGTGAGGTGGATGCACGTTTCGGCGCGCCAAGGGCAATCGGGCGCAGGCTGCCTGACTTGATATGCGGCAACAGCACCGGCAGATCGAGGAACGCCATCTGCACCTGCTGGCCGAGCAGATCGTTGATGGCGGGCGCGGCGCCCCGGTAGGGCACGTGCACGATGTCGATTCCCGCCGTCAGCTTGAGCAGTTCACCGGCAAGGTGCGGCATGCCGCCGACACCGGCGGATGCAAAATTGAGTTTCCCAGGCTGAGCCTTGGCGAGCGCGATCAGTTCCTTCATGTCGCCGGCGGGCACGTTGCTGGCGACGACCAGCATCTCCGGCACTGTCGTGACCAGCGTGACCGGCGCAAAATCCCTCGCCACGTCGTAGGGCACCTTTTCCATCGTTGGGTTGATGACAAGCGAACTCGCGCTGACGATCCCGATCGTGTAGCCGTCTGGTGCCGCCTTTGCGACCGCATCCGTGCCGAGCACACCGCCCTGGCCGCCGCGATTGTCGATCACGACCGGTTGCTTGAAGATCTCCGACATGCGCTGGCCGACCAGCCGCGCGATGATGTCGTTGGGACCGCCGGCCGGGAACGGCACGATCAGCTTGATCGGTTTTGCGGGAAAATCCTGTGCCGAGGCCAGCGCTGGCGATAGCAGCAGCATCAGTCCCGTCAGCAGTCTGCCGAGAAATCGCATGAATGCCTCCCCGTGGTCCCGCGTCTATGCGCGCGTTCGCGTGCGATCCTAGGGGATGGATCGGTCGATGCATAGTTCCGACGAGGTGGTCGAATGAGGCGGGTTGTCTTCGTTAACGCAAGAGTTCGTCCGTACGTGCGAGCCTGACCGATCGCTGCGTGATCAAGTGGTTCCAGACCCAGTTATGGTGACGAATGACGCTCGCCGCGTCGAGGTGGGGCCGGTCGTTCAAGGTGTGTCCGTCGGTTACCACCACGACGTCGTAATGATTTGAAACGGCCGATCGGACAGTCGCATCGACGCAAAGGTCGGTTGCCCATCCCGTGATGAGGATCCGGTCGGGCGCGATTTCCTTCAGGCGCGCCGCGAGATCGGTCTCGACGAAGGGATCGTTCAGGGTCTTGCGAATGACGATGTCGGCAGGAACGCGATTGAGCTCCGGCAGAAGCGCCCAGCCCGGCGTGCCCGGCACGAAATCGTCTTCCGCGCCGCTGCAATGCTGCACGAAAATCACCAGGCCTGAACGTTCGCGGATGCTGGCGGCGAGCCGGTTGATGCGCTCGACGACACCGGTCAGATCGTGCTTCGGTTTCCCATTGAGAAGCCCGACCTGCATATCGACGATCAATGCATCCATCGGGTTCTCTGGCCTTGCCTCTAGCTATTCAGCAATTTCAGCGTGGCCTCGTGCACCCGGGCATCGCCGGCGGCGACGATGCGGCCGCCGCTCTGAGCCGGCCCGCCCTCCCAATTGGTGACGACGCCGCCGGCGCCGGTGACGATCGGGATCAATGCCGCGATGTCATAGGGCTTGAGTTCGGTCTCGACGACGAGGTCGAGATGGCCGGCCGCCAGCATGCAGTAGGAATAGCAGTCGCCGCCATAGCGCGACAGCTTCACTGCATGTTCGACCCGACCGAAGATCTCGCGGTCGGCGGCGTTCATCAGCAGTGGACTGGTGGTGAAGGAGGTCGCCTCCTTCAGCGATGCGCAGCGGCGCACCGTCAGCCGGCGCTCGCCGGATGGCCCGGAATAGTGCGCCGAGCCGCTATCGCCGGAGAAGCGCTCGCCGATATAGGGCTGGTGCATCATCCCGAACACCGGCATGCCCTTGTGCAAGAGCGCGATCAGGGTGCCCCAGATCGGAAAGCCCGCGATGAAGGATTTGGTGCCGTCGATCGGGTCGAGCACCCAGACATATTCGGCATCCTCGCGCTCGTTGCCGAATTCCTCGCCGACAATGCCGTGCTGGGGGAAATTGGCCTTGATCAGGCGTCGCATGACGGCTTCGGCGGCGCGGTCGGCCTCGGTGACCGGATCGAAGTCGCTGGCGCTCTTGTTGTCGATCGAGAGTGAGGTTCGGAAGAACGGCAGGATGGTCTCGCCCGAAGCGGTAGCAAGGCGCCCGATAAACGCTGTAAAATCGATGACCGTCACGGCTGTCCCTTACCGCACTAGAAATGCCGCCTCTTGCCCATAGCGTTTTCGAGCGAAGTGGATACCGGTTCGCGTGAAGAAAACGCGTCAAAACAAGAAGCTAGAGCTTCGGCTGATTCAATCAGAACCGAAGCTCTAGCCCAATCCGGGCTGCCGCGCATCGCCAACGGCACGTTATTCCCATTCCTCTTGCGAACGGACTTTCGAATCGCTTTCGAAAAGGCTTCGTTTCAGGCGTGGATTTTTGGTTAGCCCGGCCATCACGAAGTCGCGAGTTTTGGCATACCAGCACTGCAGTAAGCTCGGAACTGACGCGGCTACGTCTATAAGCCTTTGATATAATTGAACTAAAAGATCATAACCACCGGTGTTGCCGATTTGCCGGACTGACCCGGTTTGCACCGGAAGTGATCCGAAAACTCTTGCCTTTTGTGCAGCGCGGTCGCATATTGTTGCGGTGCGGTAGCGCCTCGCGCTATCGCTGCCCTCCTTGGGCGTTTCCTCCCTAGACTTGGGCCGCTTGTTCATTCAAGCGGCCCTTTTTTCTTTTGTGCCGTCTTTAATCTTCAGCCGTCATTCCGGACGTCGCGCAGCGGCGATCCGCAATCTCGAGATTCTCAGGTGCGCAATTGCGCACCATAGTTCGCTTCGCGACGTCCGGAATGACGAAGCGTCACTCCGCCGCCGCCTGGAACGGGCCGAGGTCGCCGAGCGGCACCTGTGCCAGCGCCTCCGCCAGCATTGCGAAATCGGTGACCACCTGGGCAAAGCGGGGGCTGCGCTCCCTGCGCCGCTCATCCATGTAGATCGCGCGGTTGAGTTCGAGCTGCACGGTGTGCAGGCCGCTCGCAGGGTTGCCGTAGTGCTCGGTAATGAAGCCGCCGGCATAGGGCTTGTTGCGGCCGATCGAATAGCCCAGCCCGCTCATGATGTGCTCGACGACATCGGGCAAAAGGCTCGCGCAACTGGTGCCGTAGCGATCGCCGATCACGATATCGGGCCGCCGTGGCTCGTCTCTGGATACGCCGACCGACGGCATCGAGTGGCAATCGACTAGGATCACGGTCCCGAATGCCTGATGGGCCTTGTTGATCAGCCGCCGCAGCGCACGGTGGTACGGCTTGTAGAGCGCCTCGATCCGCCCCAGCGCGTCATCGACGGAAAGCCGCTCGCGATAGATTTCCTGCCCATCGCCGACTACGCGCGGGATGGTGCCGAGGCCGCCGGCCACCCGCATCGAGCGGGTATTGGCAAAGCTCGGGAGGCGGCCGGTGAACATCCGCGGATCGAGTTCATAGGGCTCGCGGTTCACGTCGACATAGGAGCGGGGGAAATTGACCCGCACCGTCGGAAAGCCCTGGTCGCTCAGACCACCGATCAATTCGTCCATGAACGAATCCTCGGAGCGGCGCAGCGCGGCGAGGTCGATCCGGGAGGCGTTGAGGAATTCGGACGGGTAGACGGAGCCGGAATGGGGCGAGTTGAAGATGATCGGCGCCCGCCAATGCTGCGGCTCCACGATCTCGAAGGGAGGCGACAGTTCGCCATCAAGCTGGGTCATCGTCGGGCGCCGTCCCTTGAATGTCCGCATTTCCCTTCGGCCGGCCGGTCATGCGACCGATTCCACCGGAAGGGCGGGTATTGTAAGGATGCATTGTCCGTAATCGTAATCATTCTGCCAAGCGAAAAAAGCCACGGTTTTCCTGGAAGGTGTCGTAAACGCCTGAAAAGCGCCGCCTTGATCGATCCTGATGCGCGCCGCTACAAAAATAGCGCTGCCCGCTGCCGCCAAGAAGCCGTTACCTTTCACCCGAAATTTACCCTCTGTCGGGCTTAGTGGGCGCAATGATCCTCCAAGCCAGGTTCAACGACTGACCGCCATGCACAAGATCCTCCTCGCCGAAGACGACAACGACATGCGACGTTTCCTGGTCAAGGCGCTGGAAAACGCCGGGTTTCAGGTCTCGCCCCACGACAATGGCATGTCGGCCTATCAGCGGCTGCGCGAGGAGCCGTTCGAGATGCTGCTGACCGATATCGTGATGCCCGAAATGGACGGCATCGAGCTGGCGCGCCGCGCCTCGGAACTCGACCCCGACATCAAAATCATGTTCATCACCGGCTTTGCCGCGGTCGCCCTGAATTCCGATTCGGAGGCACCCAAGAACGCCAAGGTGCTGGCCAAGCCCGTTCACCTCCGCGAACTGGTCAGCGAAGTGAACAAGATGCTGGCGGCCTGATTCGGCGGCTGTTTCGTTCGAAAAGGCAGCAGAAATTAGTGCCGAGCATCCTTGCCCGGGCGCTTTGGAGCCGATATACGGACCCCACCCAATACGAATAAAGCTGGAGCGGGATGACAGGTCATCCCATTCCGGGGCGCGTAGCTCAGCGGGAGAGCACTACCTTGACATGGTAGGGGTCACAGGTTCGATCCCTGTCGCGCCCACCACGCTTCGCCCTGACGGGCTACGCGTGGCGCAGCCACGCGGAGACTGTCAGGTCGGAGCGTGTCCGGCGTAGCTTGAACGAAGTGAAAGCGAAGACGGACTGCCAACCGCAAGCAAGCAGTCGTCGGTTTCTCGATAGCACCGCCATCACATTGTGACCTGACCGTTGCCAATCTCACGCCGGTAACCCCGCCTTGAGCAGGCCGGCCTCGTGACGCGCCCGATCGGCTTCCTGCTTGTAGTGCTGGGTTGCGAGATAGCCGGCCACCGAGAAACCCGGTTCAAGCTTGATGACCTCTGCGGCATGCGCGCCGGCCGCAACGGCGTCGCCCATCTGCGCGAAGATGGCGGCGAGGAAGGCGTGATGGGTGAAGTCGGGCCGCGTGATCCGCGCGAACGCCTCTGCGGCTTCGGCAAATTTCTCCGCGCAATAATACGCGCGACCGAGGTGGCTCCAGAAGCGCTCGGGGTGGAACGGGTTGAGGCGCATTGCCTTCCTGATCCAGTCGATCCCTTCTTCCGGCCGCCCCAGCCAGGTCAGAAACTCGCCCTGCTGCACTACGACGATATCGTAGTTGGGATTGAGCGCGAGTGCCCGCTCCTGATGGTAGGCCGCCCTGTCATGATCGTCGCGCGTCAGGTTCACCGCGGCCAGGATGCGGTGAACGTCGCTGTCATTGTCATCGAGCGCCAGCGCAATCTGCAACTCGTCAGCCACCTGCTGGAAGGTGGCGTCGCGATCTTCGCACCATCCGTAGACCCAGGTCTGGCCCAGCACGCACGCCTTCCAGGCGTGGGCATGCGCATAATTCGGATCGAGCGCGATGGCGCGATCGAGCAGGATCTGGGCCTGCGCATTGTCTTCACGCCGTGAGCGGTGGTGCAGGACTTTGGCGGCGAGTACGCATTCATAGGCTGCCATGTTGTCCGGCCGCTTGCGCTTCGCCCGTTCCTGCGTGGCGGCCTCGACGCGGCCGGGAAGCGTGGCAACGATCGCCCCGGTCACCTCGTCCTGGATGGCGAAGATATCCTCGAGCTTGCGATCATAGCGTTCGGCCCAGACATGCCGGTCGGTTTGCGCGTCGATCAACTGCACGGTGACACGGACGCGATCGCCGACCTTGCGTACGCTGCCCTCCAGGACATATTCGACGCCGAGTTCGCGTGCGACCTCCTGCACCTTTACGGCTTTGCCCTTGTGCACGAAGGTCGAGTTCCGCGAGATGACGAGAAGGTCGCGGAAGCGCGACAGTTCGGTGATGATGTCCTCGGTGAGGCCGTCGGCAAAGAATTCCTGCTCCGGATCACCGCTCATGTTGACCAGCGGCAGCACAGCGATGGACGGCTTTCTGGTAACGGACGTCGCCGCCGAGCTATCCTTGCCACTCTCGGCCGCTGCGGTTGCTGGCTCAAGCCGCACCCGAAAGACGTGGATCGGGCGGCTGATATTCTTGACGCTCTGCTCGCCGAGATCCTCAAATGCGATCTCGTCGAGCCGATCACCGACTTGATCGCGCACCGCCCCCGAGACGCATATGCCGCCCGGCTCGGCGAGCACCTCGAGCCGCGCCGCGACATTGACGCCGTCGCCAAAAATGTCGTTTTCCTCGATGATGACGTCGCCCAGATTGATGCCGATGCGGAACTGAATCCATCGCGCCGGCGACACGTCGGCATTGCGCCGCATCATCCTGCGCTGGACTTCGGCGGCGCACAGCACTGCGTCGGCAACACTGTGGAATTCGACCAGCAGGCCATCGCCGGTAGTCTTGATAATGCGACCGCGATTCTTGGCGATGGCCGGATCAATGAGTTCAAGCCGATGGGTCTTCAGGCGTGCGAGCGTCCCTGCCTCGTCGACCTCCATCAGCCGGCTAAAACCGACCATATCGGCGGCAAGGATTGCTGCGAGCCTTCGCTCGGGTCCGGGCGCTTCCATTTTTTCGCCTCGCTGGCAGGCAGTCTAGCAGATTTGCAGTGCCGGCCAAGACGGGACGGCCGCCAGCCTCATCCCAGTCGATCACCCACTCTGGATTGCAAAGATGAGGTAAATTTCGAGGGAGTTCGTCTCACGCTCGATGATCGGGCAACGCCAACAGGCCGGTAAGAACCGCCGGCGCATTGAGCACTGCGAACTTCTCGCGCGGGCTCAGAAACCCCGCGGCCTCCTCGAACGTTTCGGCATCTTCGATCTTCGCGCGCGCGATCGCGAGATGCGGATCGACGTCGCCGCGCTTCCGCAGCTTTTGTCCGGAGAGGTTGTTCAGGTGTGCTTCGAGCAGGCGAGCATCGTCGAGCAATTCGCGCAGCGGGCAGGGGAGCGACGAATGCGGCGCGCTCGCGAGCTGGTTGGCGCGTGCCAGCACCGGCGGCGGCGCCGTCTGCTCGGGGGTCCTGAACAATCCGGACCTGCGGTTCGCACCCGGCGACGACGACAGCATCGCGATCGGAACGGAGAGCAACAGACCGAGGATCACCGGCGTCATCCACAGCAGCAACGACAGCGAGACGGCGTAGGCGCTGATGGCCATGGCGATGCCAATCAATGTCGGCACCGAATAGGTGCTGACGATGTCGCGCTGCGCGACCGCGCCATCGTCCCGGCGCTGAACCTGCCATCCTGCGTCGCGCCCGAACAGGATTTCGCCGACAGCGGACGACTGGAAGATCATCATGACAGGCGCGGTCAAACCGGAAAGGATTGTCTCGGCACCGATGCCGCCAAGCACCAGCAGGCCGCCGCCGAACTTCCTGCGCGTGTCGCGATCGGCAAGGAGCACGATGAAGGCCAGCAGCTTCGGCACGATCAGCATTCCCATCGTGCCTGCAAATACCCATGCTGCCAGGACCGGATCCTGCGCCGGCCATTGCGGAAACAACGAATATCCTTTCGGAAAATATTCGGGCCGTACGAACTGTGCTTGCAACGAGACCAGGATTCCGAAAACAAGAAAGATCAGCCAGAGCGGCGCGGTGAGATATGACCCGATCCCCGTCAGCAGATGAAGCCGCGAGACCCAGTGAAAGCCGCGGGTCGGCAGCAGCGCCAGATGCTGCAGATTGCCCTGGCACCAGCGACGGTCACGCGCGGCAAAATCTGAAAGCGTGGGCGGAGATTCCTCGTAACTGCCGCGGAGCGCCGGCGCCATGTGGATGGCCCAGCCGCCGCGCCGCATCAGCGCCGCTTCGATGAAGTCATGGCTCATGATATGCCCGCCGAACGGCTTGCGTCCGCTGAGTTCGGGGAGGCCTGCATGTTGTGCAAAGGCGCGGACGCGAATGATGGCGTTGTGGCCCCAATAATTGCCTTCCGAGCCATGCCACCATGCGATCCCCGCGGCCAGCATCGGACCGTACAGGCGGCCTGCGAACTGCTGCCAGCGCGCGAACAGCGATCTTGCATTGACGATGACCGGTAGCGTCTGAATCAGCGCGGCCTTCGGATGCGCCTCCATCGCGGCAACGAGCCGAACGATGCTGTCGCCCGTCATCAAGCTGTCGGCGTCCAGGATCAGCATGCATTCATACTTGGAGCCGAATCGCCTGACCCACTCCTCGATATTGCCCGACTTGCGCGCGGTGTTCTGAGGGCGGTGGCGATAGAAGATTGCTGCGGTGCTGCCGACGTCCTGCCGGAGCTTGAGAAAACATTTTTCCTCGGCGATCCAGATCGCGGTGTCGGTGGTGTCGCTCAGCACGAACCAGTCGAACTGCGCGCCGTGTCCGGTCTGCTCCACCGATTCGTAGATCGCGCGCAATCTCGCCAGCACGCGATAGGGGTCCTCATTATAGGTCGGCAGCAGCATCGCGGTGCGGCTGTGGATCGCGGGCAGAGGCGCACTGGCGTCGATGCCGAGCTCATCCTTCCTTCTCATCAGCAGCACGAAGAAACCGCCAAGGGCCGACATAAAGGAGAAGGCGATCCATGCAAACAGCAGCACGAACAGCGCAAGGATGATGGACTCCAGCACCGTGACACCACCGACCCGGAGCACCCGGTGCATCTCATAACAGCCTGCCGCAGTCAGGATCGCGGTGCCGGTCAGAACGAAGGCGCGCCGGATCCACATCGGCGCAAAATCGGGCGCTGGCGGCGGCTCGAACCGCCGCAACGCCTGCACCGTCATATCCGTCGGCGATTCCGGAGGAAGGAAATCGGTCGGAGGAATATCCCGCCTTCCGGGCGAGCCGCCGGCTTTCGTCAAGGTGTCCATCGATAAACCCAGACCTCCGATACCGCCTCTTCGTTCTGCATGAGCGATGCGCGGAGTTCGACCGGGGTCTTTTCCTTCAACAACTCGAAGCTCAATCGCCAGCCGCCTGTCGCCGGGTTTGGCTGGGTAACGATGTTCTGGATCTTCGCCTTCTCGGCCGTCACGACACCGCGCAAGCTTTTCGGATCGACCGATTTCAGCCGCTCGCCGGTCACGTCGAGCACGAAGAGCGTAGCGTTGTCGCCTCGTGTGCCGATCCCGGTCCGGGAAAATCGCGCCAGTGAGGCTGGCTTTGGAGTATCCGGCCCCCAGTGCAAACGATAGGTGTAGGTGTGTTCGCCCTTGGCCGGCAACGCCGCTTTGGGGCGCCAGAACAATGCGATGTTGTCGTGAATCTCTTCCTTGGTCGGGATTTCCAGCAGCTTCACCTCGCCTTCGCCCCAATCGCCGATCGGCTCCGCCCACAGGCTTGGCCGGCGCTCGAAATTCGATTCCAGGTCCTGGTAGGCGGAAAAATCCTTCTGGCGCTGCATCAGGCCGAAGCCGCGTGGGTTGAGGTCACCAAACGAGGACACTTGCAGATCCCTCGGATTATGCAATGGCCGCCAAAGCTCCTCGCCCCGGCCGTTGAAAATCGCAAGCCCGTCCGAATCGTGAACCGAGGGGCGGAAATCCTCGACATCCTTGCGGTCGTTCGGTCCGAAGAAGAACATGCTGGTCATCGGCGCAAGGCCGGCATGAGTCAGATCGACGCGCGGATAGATCGCCATGTCAACATCGAACACGGTGGTGTCGCCCGGGCGGATGGTGAAACGATAGGCTGCTGCCGCGCTCTCGCTGTCGAGCAGCGCATGCACGACGATGGAATTGGCGTCGGCCGACGGCTTCTCGAGCCAGAACGTCTTGAAGAATGGAAACTCCTCGCCCTTGGCTTCGCCGGTGTTGATCGACAGGCCGCGTGCCGAAAGGCCGAAGAGTTGCCCTTTGGCTAATGCGCGGAAATAACTTGCGCCGAGAAAGACGCAGACCTCGTCATAATAGTCGGGCTTGTTGATCGGCGCATGAAGCCGAAAGCCGGCAAAGCCGAGATCGACCGCAGGGCCGGGCGGCGCCAGATCGCCGAACGAAAACAGGTCGGGCTGGTAGGGGATGATCGACGCCTGGCCGTTCTTCACCTCGAAGATGTCGACGCGGTTCTTGTAGTTGAATCCGCGATGGAAGAACTGCGCCTCGAAGGGCAGTTTTTCGCCGCGCCATAGCGCGCGGTTCGGCAAGAACCGGATCGCCCGATACTGGTCGTAATTGAGATTTGCGAGATTGTCGGGCAGCTTCTCGCTTGGCGCCTTGTAGGGTTTGCCTGCGAGGTCGCGCGCCATTTGCCGGACGATGGATCGATCGAACGGCGCAGGCTGGGCGTGGGCGGCGGGCAAAAGCCCGGGCGCTATGCCGGTTGCCAATGGTAATGCGGAAACAGCGAGGAAATCCCTGCGATTCACGAAACAACCTCGCGGTTACTGATGCGGACCATCGGCAACGCAGTGCGTATCGGACGGTTCCCCGCGCCGGAATAGAACTGCTGTTTTTTCCCGATTGCTTAAGATGCGGTCACGAGCGCGTTAGCTTCGCAGCGTATGGCTTATCCGCGTGACTACGTTGTCCCACTGGCGTTTTTCGGAGACGGGATAATTGATCAGCACGCAGTTCAGGGTGCCGTTGCCGCGGTTGCAACGGTTGTACCAGATCCGGTCCTTGCGAATGCTGGACACCGCGAAGAAATCAGGCGTGATCCGTTTATAGGTGATGCCCGCAGGCGGTCGCATCTTGGCCAGGAACGTGGCGGGCGAATCGTTCTGCGGATTGGGAACGGACTGCACCGTCAGGTCGGCGCGGCGGTCATCGGTGAAAAAGCGTCGTCCTGTACCGCCTTCCGGCGGTCCGGCGTCGATGGTGAAAATCGAGACCGGCATGTCGATGCTGGTCCCGGTGCTCGCGATCACGTATCGCCGCCATTCGGCGTCGCCGGCGAAAGCGAGGACGGGAGCAAAGATTGCGGCGATGGCGAGGGCGGCGGCGAGGAGCTGCGCGCGCATGGAACGATCTCCGGTTGGATCAGAACACAATCGAATCGATCGACGTTCGTTCCACCGCATCGCCGGCTGGTCCAAATCTCGCCTGCGATATCCCGTTCCGCTGTGTGGCCAAACCTCGGGTTCTGACACCGGCGCAGCCGGAACGGTGTTAGCCGCCAGCTTCATCACTCGGGCCGTGGTGGGCGGGTCAATTGGCCAGCGCCGGCCAGGAAGCCGCTAGCGGATCGCCCAGGTCGATAATATGCGGCTTCTTTTTGTCGACAATCCTGAGTTTCCCCTTGAACTGTGGATTGGCATCGAAAAGCGCCAGCAGACCGTGATCTTGCGCCGACCATTCCTCGCGCACCGTACCTTTTCCGCTCTTCTTCTTGCGCGCGATCTGCTTGTTGCGCTCCTTGTTCCAATCCTCCTCGCGCAGCTGGTCTATTTCCTTCAATGGATACGTCAGGTGTATCTGGTAGTCGCCATCCTTGCGCGCCTTCAGCAGCATCTCGAGGCTTTCGCGTTCGGGATTGCCGTGTTCGCCGTCGCCCGAGAACACATAATGCTTCGCGATGATGCGCTCGAAGAAATCCTTGTCGAGATTATTGGAACTTCCGTGATGCGGCACCTTGAGAAGATCGACTTCGATCTTTGTGCCGTCGTCCTTGTCGAGCTTGCCCGCCAGTTGCAGCCCTTTGAGAATCTTGTCGCCCCTCGCATCCCCGGTCAGCAACATTCGCCTCTTGTCTACCTCCACGAGCACCACGATGCTCGACAAATTGGGAACGGATTTGTCGACATAGGCCGCGAGAGCCTCTTCGGGCGTCTTTCCTTGCTTCTTGAGATCCTCAAGCCATTTCTGATGGTCCTTGTGCAGCGCCTCAATCTCTTCAAGCATGGGACCGATGACGGTGACGTCCAGCGAATTGGCTATCCTGGTCGGCGCCTTGCCTTGTGGCGCGGCGATGAGCTTCCCCCCGAACTCGGCGTTGCGCCCATAGCCGAGCCGATCGGCATCCCTTCTCAGCCGAAAGCCCTGCGCGATGCTGGCGAGCACCTTCAGGGAACTTCCAACCACTTCCGCGTCCGCGGCGTCATTGCCTCCGGGATTCTGGTCGATGAAGATATCTTCCACGCTTTCGACCTTTTCGTCGGACAGCTCGACTGCTCCGGTGCTGGCCTCCGTCTTGAATGTCGCGTTCACTTTCGCCGTCAATTCCGCTGGCTGACCGCCGATAATATCGTCAAAGCTGTTGTGCCACAGGCTGAACACATTCAGCAGACGCGGCTTGTGCGCCTCCACATTGGCGATTTCTTCCCTGGTGAAATCCAGAATTCCCTGGATATGATCGTCGTCCACATGACTGACCATCAGCACGTCGATCGGTAGCGGATCGTTCTTCTTGATTTTGCGCGCCTCGCGGATTTCCATCAATCTCGGCTTGAGATGCGGCGCATAGACGGACCTGGGTCCGCCGTCGATCATGATGAGCCCGGGCTCCTGCTTGGTGCCGAAGTGCAGCAGCAGGCAATCGCCCTTGCGTGCCCGCCGGACGTCCAGACTGAAAATCATGGGTAGCCTCCTCAAATACTCTGAAAAGCCCTGAGCACATCCAATAGCCCGCTGCCCTGGAAGCTGCGCTCGCGGCCGAGGTCGGTCGCGGTTTCGCACAATATCTTCTTGACCTTGCGCGGCTGCTTGATGAATTCCGGATATCGCGCCATCAGCATCGCCGCAGCGCCGCTGACATGCGGAGCGGCCATGCTCGTTCCGTCGAGGTCGCCCCAGCCGTCCCGGAACGGACCATGGATGCGCTCGCCCGGCGCGACCAGATCGGGCTTCAATCTTCCATCCCCGGTCGGACCACGGCTCGAGAAAAAGCTGACACCGTAGGTATGCGGCAGCGATCGATGCGTCGATCCGACCGTAATCACGCCGTCCGCATTTCCGGGATCGGTGATGCTGAACGCGGCATAGCTTTCGAACGCACCATCGGTAGTCGTAAAGCTCTGAAATCCGTAGTTTCCGGCGGCCGCGACCACTACCACGCCACTTTCGACCAGATGCTCGCACTCCTCGCAAATCGGCGTTCGGCCGCAGGCGTAGTTCCGCACATCGTGCTTGATCGAAAGACTGAGGTTTGCGCCGTGAATTGAAATATAGTCGTGGCGCTCGTTCAGATGCCTGATGTACTGCAAGGCGGCGATAATCGCG
Source organism: Bradyrhizobium sp. LMTR 3 (assembly GCF_001693485.1). GTDB lineage: Bacteria > Pseudomonadota > Alphaproteobacteria > Rhizobiales > Xanthobacteraceae > Bradyrhizobium. The sequence goes on along the minus strand of NZ_MAXC01000003.1, from coordinate 59,211 downwards.
AATTCGGTGTCTTTCTCGTCGCTGTTTCGCGAAAGGACCCTGAAGTCGTAGAGCCGGATATCGGGACACATCCCGTCGATCCTGTCGTCTTCCGCAATGGCCTTGGTTCGCTTTTGAGGTGCCCTGGCGCCAATGATGCCGGCGACGTGCGTGCCGTGATCGCTTACCGATGGGCGCGTGTCGATTTTGATTTCGATGAACGGTTCGACCAGCTCCCAATGAATCGGGCGTTGCGCCCTTGCATCCCTGGACAATTGAACGAGGTTCGAGATCAGCTTGGCGCCGGCCTGCTTCAGTTTCTGCCCTTCGGGCAGTTTGTGCCCGTCCGGCAGAAGCTGCTTGAGCTTGCCCTCCTGTACTTCCGGATCTTCGTTTTCGTTGAAGATCCTGAGGTTGTCGAGGTTGACGATCTTGCGAAAGTTGCTGAAATCGAAACTGGCAACGACCCTGGATTCCTTCCCGGTCGCATCCTTGAAGCATGGGTGATCGCCCTGAATCCCGGAATCGATGACGGCCCACGCGATCTCTGCGCAATTGACCGTGAAGAGCAGGCGGGCGGCGTCCGCCTTGACTGAAGGCACGGATCGAGCGACGGCCATATCGGCGCGCCGATTGAGTGAAACCTGATAGACGAGCGAATCTTTCCATTGCTTGCGCCGGTTTGCGTCGTTCTGTTCTTGGCGATCGAGAATTTCGGAGAACAAATCGGTCAGCAGGCGCGCAATGTCGCCTTTTCCTGCCTTGATCGCGGCAGCCAGTTCCGCTGGTTTTGCATCTGGTCCGATCGTGGTGGTTTGGGCCGCCCAGAGAATAATGCCGGCGAGCGCGGCGTAGCGATCGAGTGCCGTCAGCATTCCGGCCGATTTCTTGATTGTCTTGGGATCGCTCCAGTGTGCCGCCATTTCCTGAACTGTATCCAGAACGGCGTTGATGCGTTGACTGCCGCTTGCGGCCTGCAGATAGACCGCCATATCGCCTTGAATGCGCGCGCTGCTCCACCAGCTCGTCGTCGGTACGATGACGCGCAGCACCTCGTCGAAGTACAGCCGTGCGGCGATTACACCCTGCAGATAGGCAATTTCTCGAGGCTCGCGACCACTCGCGTTATGCATCAGCCGATCGTGATCGACTTCGCCATCGATCCAGTTTGCGACGAGGCCTGCTGTATTCGTCTTGTACGGTGTGATCAGCAGCTCCTGCGGTCCAGCCTCGCTCGCATATGCAATCCAGACATCGCCCAAAATCGGCGAGTCCTGGAGCTGACGGCGATCACCGGTCGGTCCAAGCAGGATGTATTCGGCCAAGGTTCTCGGAATGAGCACCGTCATGGCTCAGACCTTTGATGCTGGAAAGGGAAATTTGTCAGGTTTTGGCAACGCAGGCTGGTAATGTTTCCGGATCGCGGCATCGCATACTGCATAGCCCCAATTGATCAATCGCTCCTGCAATTGATCGTCCATAGCTTGCAACCGGGTGGGCGTTTCGGCAAGCCGCATGGTCGCGTCGAACGGACAAGTCAGGGCGTCTGCCAGTCCGTAATCGAGAATGTTGGTCCGAATTCCCCAATAGGCTCCTGACCGAATATGTTGTTTGAAGGAATCGATCACCTGACGTTTCCGCAGGGATCGCACCTGGTTATCGACGAGATCGAACACGCGATAGGCGTGATTGCCCCAATCGGCTTTCGGGCTTTCTTCGGCCTGAAGCTTTCCGCCAGCGTCGCTCACCAGGATGGTGCGGTAGCGCTTCCAGGCGGTCTCCAGACCCAGGTTGTCGTAGACGCCGCCGTCCGAGAGAACGACGTTCGTTGTGAACGGAGGCCGCTGCAGGTCGGATCCCGACTTCGGCGTGAATGCGCTATCGTTCAGCTTGATCTCGACGGGAGACAGCACGGGCGGAAACGCGGAGGAAGCTGCAACAGCTTTCGACAGGCTGATGGTGGGCTTCAGGACCTCGCCGACCCGGTAGTCGCGCATGTACGGCTTCGTGAAGCGCCACAACGCGCCGGACTGCACGCTGGTCGCGTTGATGACAAAACTCGGCTTGTCCGGAAGATCCTGCAGCGTGGCCGAACCGAACAGGTGCTTCTCATACGCTGCAACGACACGGTCGCTCACGCGCCCGGGCAGGAGCAGGCCCAGGATGACGGCCTTGACGTCGATGGTCGTTCGCCCGAGCGCGCGCAGCGGCCCGACGAATTCCTGACGAAAGAGTTGCATGTCCGGGGTTTGGCTCCCGGTAAGCCTGTTCCATTTGAGGGCGAGCAGCCCCGCGGTGATCGAGCCGCCGGAGACGCTCGATATGCGTTTCACCTTCTGAAGGATACCTGTCTCATAGAGGCGCCAAAGCACGCCGATATGAAAAATCATCGCGCGATAGCCTCCGCCCGAAAGGCAGAGTGCAGTGCCGTCCTGCGGGCCACCCTCGGCCGCTTCACCGCCAATGGATTGTACGGGTTCGTCTACCATCGAAGCCTGCCCTTCGGGTTTTCGGGTCGCTAAAGTTTGATGCTATCGAAATGACGGCGCCGCGGGTGGTTGCCGCCTGCCATGCACTGCGATTCAATGTTGCATCGCCTGAATCACAAAGCGGGCAACGTGGCGCGGAATTCCGCGCGCGCATGCCCGATCGCTTGCCGGATGAGACCGCATGGCTGTGTGTACGTGGAAGGAGCATGAATTGCCTGCCACACTACCAACTGAAATGGTACGCGGTTGTATCTATAAAGAATAATTCTTTTAATTGAGCGCCATGAAATGTTGATTGTCAATGTGGTGTCGCACACATTCGTCCGGAATTTTTTTGCCGACACATGGAGCCGGCGCGTCCGACGTGTGCTGCAGCTCTGCTGCTGCGGGGGCTTCGATTGTCGCTGTGCCTTTTCTCATCAGACCCCGCCGGCAGGGCCGTTCATCGCGTGGCGGTCTCGGAAGCATTCGCCGCGATATGCTTGCCTGCGATGTATCCAAACGTCAGCGCGGGGCCCAGCGTGATACCGGCGCCGGGATAGTTGCCGCCCATGATGCTCGCCATGTCGTTGCCGGCGGCGTAGAGGCCGGTGATCGGCTGGCCGTGTTCGTCGAGCGCGCGGGCATGCGCATCGGTCTTGATGGCAGCATAGGTGCCGAGATCGCCGACCACCAGCTTGATCGCATAATACGGTCCGTCCTTGATCGGCGCGACGCAGGGGTTCGGCCCGTGCAGCGCATCGCCCTGGTAGCGGTTATAGGCGCGCGATCCCTTGCCGAAGGCAGGATCGCGCCCCTCCGCGGCCGAGGCGTTGAACTCGGCGACCGTCGCTTCGAGCCCCTGTCGATCGATGCCGGTTCTATCAGCCAGTTCTGCCAGCGTTGCGCCGCGCTTGAGGTAGCCGGTGGCGAGATGATGACGCAGCGGCATCGGAAACGGTGGCACGCAGCCGAGCCCGTATTTTCGCAGCGCGCGGTGATCGCACAGCAGGAACGCGGTGATCTCCTCGCCGGGCTTTGCAGCCTTCACCATCGCCTGCACGAAGTCATGATAGGAATTGCCTTCATTGGCAAAACGCCTGCCGTCGCGCATCACCGCAATGACGCCGGGTTTCGCGCGGTCGATGAAATGCGGCATCACGCCCTTGGAGCCGTCCTTGCGCTCGGTGATGGAGACCGGCACCCAGGCAGCCGCATTCGGCAGCGTTTCCTCGATGCGGCCGCCGGCGGTCTCCGCCAGCCGCAATCCGTCGCCGGTGTTGCCGACGGGGCCCGGCGAAAAATGCTCGGCGCCGGTGGGCGCGTGCGGAAACATCGTCTTGCGCCTCGCCGCATCATGCGGAAAGCCGCCGCAGGCGAGCACCACGCCGCGTTTGGCGATGATGCGCACCAGCTTGCCATGGCGCTCGACGATCGCGCCGCGCACCGTGCCATCCTCGACGATCAGTTCATGCACGGGCGAGGACAGCCACAACGGAATTTTCAGGTCAAACGCGGATTTTGCCAGCCGGCCGGCCAGCGCATTGCCGTTGGTCAAGGTCATGCCGCGGCCGTGGCGCATCACGTCCATCAAATGCTTCGACAAGCGTTTTGCGACGTAGACCGCCGAAGTCAGCGATTTGGTCGCCCGCATGAAATGGACGATCTCCTTGCCGGAGCCCAGCATCATGCCGAACACGGTGAGCTCGGGGAGGGGATTGCCGAGATCCTTGATATGCTCGCCCAGCTCGCGGCCATCGAACGGCCGCGTCACCATCGAGCGACCGCCCTGCGCACCGCCTGGGGCTTCCGCGTGGTAATCCGGAAAGGTCAACGGCATGTCGAACTGCACGGCCGTCTTGCCGGTGAAAAAGTCCACCGCCGCGGGACCGGCGGAGAGAAACGCATCGACGCGCGCGGCATCAAAACTGTTGCCGGCTTCGTGGCGGAGATAGGTCTTCGCCTGCTCCGGGCTTTCCTCGATGCCCCACGCCTTCGCCAGCGAAGTGCCGGGAATCCATAGCCAGCCGCCGGAGCGGGCAGTGGTGCCGCCGAAGCGCGGCTCCTTTTCGACGATGAGAACGTTGAGCCCGTGATGTCCCGCAGTGACCGCTGCCGACATTCCGGCACAGCCGGAGCCCACCACCAGCGCGTCGCATTCGTAATTCTCTTGTTCGTTGCCAGCCACGCGATCCGCCTCGTTTCTGTGTCTTGGGCAGACATTTGGGTTGGGATCGATTGGCCTGTCAATCGCGGGCGTTTCTTCCTTCTCCCCTTGTGGGAGAAGGTGGATCAATCGCGCGGAAAGCGCGATTGGGACGGATGCGGGGTCTATCTCCGCGGAGAGAACCCCTCATCCGGCGCTTCGCGCCACCTTCTCCCACAAGGGGAGAAGGAAGATGAGCGCCGCCGTGCATCCAGGGAAGGGCGGCCCCTCAAGTTGAGCGCTTGCCCCGACCGGGCATCGGCGGCACATTTGTCCGTGCGACATCAAGATCGCCAAGAAATCGCCAAGAACCAGTATCCGAGGAACCCTGATGGCGGCCACGCGGACGTGGCCGAGACGTTTCCGGTGCATGTCGAGGACAGCTACGTGATTGTGGAGGTGTAACCGATCGCGCTGCATCTCGGAGAGCCGCCCGCAGCGCGACATAACGGCTCGCACCTTTGGCTGAACTCCTTTCGCGGGAGGTGAATTTGACCCATCACATGTTGTGCCGTTCCCCGTTGAAGGTTCTCGCGTGGCTCGTCGGATTGTTGTGTCTGTCGGCGGCGGGAGCCGACGTCGCGCATGCCTGCGCGTGCGACTCAATCTCGCCTGGTCAGGGCTTCGCACGCACTCAATACGTCTTCACCGGCAGGGTGACGGAAGTGAAGGACCATACCTGGACCGTAGACGTCGATCGAGTTTGGAAGGGGGCCGACAAACTAGCCGCCCGCGTCAAGCTGCTGGATGTCTACAAGGACATGGATTGCGAATTTTACTTCGAGCCGGGCCGCGCCTACCTCTTCTTCGCAATCGTGGCGAAGAGCAGTCGCTATGTGTACTATCAACCCGAGGTGTGCAACTGGACCAGCGCATTGCGCTCGAAGCGCGTCGCCGGTCCGCACGGCGCGGTCTGGCTCGAAGATTTGATCGTCGAGAACTACGGCCCCGGCGAGCCTCCGAGAGGCGAGGATCCGTGGAAACGCCTACCGGAACACGACCGCGACGATCGAGACTGACCGTTACGTTACCCTCGAGATCTAGTGGCGGTTTGTAGGGTGGGCAAGGCGCACTTGCGCCGTGCCCACCATCTCTTCGGTTCTCAACAAGAATGGTGGGCACGCTGGCGCTTTGCCCACCCTACGATTCTCGAAGTGCAGCGACTTGAGTCTTAGTCGGCTTTCCCCGTCAGCCCATCGACCATCGCGCGCACGATGGTCGCAATCTCCTTGCGCAACGCCTCGACCGGCACCGCGATCAGCTTCTGCTCGAGCCCGAGCAGCACCATGCCGTGCACGGCAGAGAAAAGACTGCGTGCGGTCACGCCTAGTTCGCCCTGCGTTCGTTCTGGAAATAGCGTGGCAAGCGGCTGGTAGATATGGCGGAATAGATTCATCTGTTCGCTGATGGCCCAATCCGGCACCGGCTTGCCCGGCGCCATGCGGTGCTCGAACAGCGCGCGCCACAGTTCGAGATTTTCCGCGGCGAAATCGCAATAGGCGACCGCGATGCGGACCAGTGTCTCGCGAGGCGAGGCGGGTCCATCGGCTTCAGCAGCCGTGAGCGCGGCGTCGAGCCGAGCCAGCGTGCGCGACCCCACGCGCAGGATCAATTCGTCCACGTCTTCGACGAGATTGTAGACCGCGCCATTGGCGATGCTGATGTCCCGCGCCAGATCGCGTGTTTTCAGCCCCGCCAGACCCCCTGCGGCAATCCGTCGCTCCGCCGCTTCGATCAGGGATTCCCGGAGTTTAACTCGTCTTTCCAGTGCCTTAGACATCATTCTCCGATCTTGAGCGTCGCTCAAAATAATTCTTGAGCAATGCTCACGGCGCTGATAAAACCCTTTCATGAGCAATGCTCATAACACAGGGAGCTACCAATGTTCAAAACTGTTTTGACGCTTTTCCGGGGTAGCGTGGCTGCCGCGGGGGAAGAACTGGAAGACCGCACGGCGCTGCTCATTCTCGATCAGCAGATGCGCGATGCAGCCGCCGCGGTCGAACGTTCCAAGCGCTCGTTGGCGCTGGCGATCGCGGGCGACCAGCAGGAGGGGCGCCGTCTCGACGCCACCAACGCCCGCATCGCCGATCTCGAAGTTCGCGCCACCGCTGCGCTCGATGGCGGAAGGGAAGATCTCGCCCGCGAGGCGGCGCAGGCAATCGCCAATCTCGAGGCCGACCGCGATGCCGCGATGACCGCGCGGACGCTGTTTGCGTCTGAAATCACACGCATGAAGCGCCAGGTTGCCAACGCCGAGGCGCGGATTACCGAGCTCGATCGCGGCCGTCGCATCGCTCGCGCGTCGGAAGCGGTTCGCGCGCTCCGAAGGGGCGGCGTCGAAGCCGCGCGCCCTTACGAATCCACGCTGCCGGAAGCGGAGAACACGCTGAAGCGGCTGCGTGAGCGCCAGATCGAGGCCCAGGCCGCGGCCGACGCCTTGGTCGAACTCGATGCCGCCAGCGGTCCGCTGGCGACCGCCGAAAAGCTCGCCGAGCAGGGCTTTGGGCCACGCCTGAAATCAACCGCGGACGACGTGCTCGCGCGGTTGAACGCCAAACGCACGCAAGCTGCCTGAAACTGAACCCGATCGATTAAAACCCATATCAACAGGAGATTATCATGAACCAGAACGTCCAACCCCACAGCGGTGCCTGGGTTACCTTCACCTACGTTTCGTTTGCCGCCTCGGCCTTCATGGTCGCTGTCGGCGTGTTCTTCCTGCCGCTCGATCTCTGGATCAAGGGCTATCTCGCGATGGGTATCGTGATGCTCGTGCAGTCCTGCGTCACCCTGACCAAAACCGTGCGCGACATGCACGAGAGCGGCAAGCTGGTGAACCGCATCGAGGACGCCAAGGCCGAACGGCTGCTGATGGAAGTTTCCAAGGCTGCCTAGTTCCCAAGGCCGCGTAGCCTGTGGCGCGGTGCTGGCGAGGGCGGGCGGCGGATGTTTCGGCATCCGCCGTTCGCTTGTCCGCCTTCGCCCTCACCAGAAGCAGCAACTCGCTACCAGGCAAAGCAAACTGAAAGGGAATGTCCGTGCCTCCTCCTGAAAATGATGACGGCCGCGGGCATCCGACTTCGCTGCGAAGAGCGCTCGTGTTCGTGTTGCTGGGTCCCGTCCTCGGAACGCTCATAGCCTTTTCAGTTGTGGCCATTGCGATCCGTGGATACGCCGCCGACCTTTACGGCGTCCCGATAGCGTTTTTGTTCAGTCTGGTTGTATGTGCGATCACCGGCCCCGTTGACGGAGTTCTGGCTTGGGTTGTGCCTGTTTCCTCGAGGGCGCCTTTGACCGCGATCGTCGGGGCGGCCGTTGCCGTCGGCCTCGTCCTTTTCTTGGGAGCCCAACTGGGAGGCATGACGCTGCCGCTGCACACCCTGATTCCGATCGCAGTCATCGGGGCGCTTAATACAGGTGCGTGCTCGTTGCTCTCGCACCGTCGCAGCCGGACGACCTGACCCCGCAACGTCAGCCGTTCCCCGTCATGAATCATTTAATACGGCCGCTAAATGCATCGTTTACCCTTCCGCAACCTAAGACTGCATACCTCATAGGTCATTAACTGGCGCGAGCGCAGAAATCCCAAGCGGGCGAAGTCGAACAAATGGAATTCAGGCATCGTACCCTGTGGCGTGGTACTGACGAAGGCAGGCGGCGGATGCTTCGGTATCCGCCGTTTGCATATCATGTTGGGCGTTCGAGGCTTCAACGCATCGTTTACCTTGCCCCAACCGCGACGTGCCGCAATCATGCCTCCTTAACGGGCGGGGCGCACAAGTCCGGCCCGAATGCAAGCGGATCGCATGGCATCATTCTGGAGCGGCAATTCGGCGACACGTCGCGTTCTGGTGCAGGTCGGGTCCACCGCCGGCCGCCTGCGCGGTTACGCCGCATTTTGGCTGAAGGCACTGCGCCAGCCCACCATCGATCTCACCCTGCGCACCCATACCGGGCTGATCACGCGAATCGTCGAAGCCCCCGGCCTGTCGCTCTCCGAAGTCGAACTCGACGAGCTGGTCTCGCAACTGCGCGTCGTGGCGGCCAAGACACTGCCGAAGGAGAGCCTCACCTACGGAATATTCTCCGGCGAGCGCGAACGGCTGTCGCGCGCGATCGTCACGCTGATCTCGGAGGAAGCAACGGGCCGGCCGATTGCCTTCAACGCGCTGTCGGTCATGAAGGTCGAGCTCGATGGCGAGCCGGTGGAAGTAACGCATCTCGGCCTGGTCATGGTCGATCCCGATGAGCGGGGGCAAGGGCTCTCCTGGGTGCTGTATGGCCTGACGGCGCTCGTTCTGTTTGCCCGTGACGGACTGCGTCCGAAATGGATATCGAACGTCACCCAGGTGCCGTCGGTGGTCGGCATGGTCAGCCAGACCTTTTCGGATGTCTTTCCGTCGCCGCACCCGGATTCGCGCCAGAGCTTTGCGCATCTGCAAATGGCACGCGGCATCATGTCCCGTCATCGCTCCGTGTTCGGCGTGGGTGAGGACGCCGGCTTCGACGAGGCGCGCTTTGTTATCACCAATGCCTATACCGGCGGATCGGACGCGCTGAAGAAAACGTTCGAAGCCGCACCCAAACATCGCGACGAGCAATATAACGCCTGGTGCGCGCGTGAGCTCGATTATGCCAGGGGCGACGACGTCCTGCAGCTCGGTCGCATCGATCTCGCCGGCGCCCGCCGCTACATCCAGCGCGATGTGCCGGCTGGCTCATTGCCGGCGCTGCTCGCGGCCTCCGCCGTGCTGGCGTTGCAGCGGCTGATACTGCCGGTGGTTTACTGGCTCGACGACACGCGTCCGTTCGGCAGCTTGCGGCCTTGGCGAGGGAACGGCCGATGACACCAGGTGAAATGACATCTGGCATGATCGCCGATTCCATCGTCAATCTCTGCGGCGCGATCGGGCTTGGCGTCGCCATGATCACGCTGCACCGGCGCGATCCGAAGGGCCCGCTGACGCGGCGTCTTCTGGTCGCGCTTGGCATTATCGCGCTGCTGTTCCTGGTGCGGGGCACCGCGTGGTGGAGCGGCAGTGCAGGGCTCAACAACCTGTCGGCCATTCCGGCCGCGCTGATTCCGCTCGGCGCCTTGATCGTCACCGAAGGTATCCTGCGGCGTCATGCCCCGCGCCCGGCCAAGATCGCGCTTCTGAGCGGCGGCATCGCGCTCGGTCTTGCCGGCGCTGCCGGGTTGGAAACCCTCGCGATGCCCGCCGCCATCCTGCTCGCGTTGTTTCAGCTTGGTGGCTTCGCCATCTGCGCCTGGTTGCTGGCGACGCGCGACCGGGCGACGCTGATGGTATCGGAGAATCGCATCGTTAGCCGTCTTGCCGTTGGCGCCATCCTGGTCATTCCCTTCATCGTCACCGATTTCCGGGTGCTGTTTCCGGATATCCCGGTCAGGCTCGGGGCATTGGGAGCATTGCTCGTCGTTACCGCGATATTGATCGCGGAACGCGGCGCAGAGACGCAGCGTCAGGCGCTGATGATGACGGCATTGCGGCTGTCGAGTTCGGCGCTTCTCGGCATTGCCGCGGCGTTTGTCGCACCGGACGCCGATGCGGCGCAGGTCATGCGATTTTGCGCGATAGCGATCGCGGGCGTTCTCACCATCGGGCTGATGGTCGACGCGCTGCGCGCCCACTTCGAATCCCAGGTGCCCGGTGTTCTCAACTCCGTCGCAGCCTCGCCAGCCAGAACGCGCGACGCGCTGATCGCGGAACTCGCGCGTCATCCGATCTTCGAGAGTGCCCGGCGTTACCGGGAGAGCGAACTCTCGGGCTACGATCCGCAACTGCTGCGCGATTTTCTCTCGACCCGGCGGGTGCTGCGCCAGCCCGATGCGCCGTGGGGCCTGACATCGTCCGATCCGGCCGTCGAACGCGTGGTGTCGCTGCTGGCCGCCAACAGCGCAACGCACCTCATCGTGCTATCGCACGATCCGGTCGACGTCATCACACTAGCGGTTCCCGTGATTTCGGCCGATCCGGCCACCGAAACCGCGCTGGCCCTGCTCCGGCGCCTGCTGGCGCTGACGCCGGAGGCGACGTGAGTTTCAGTCCCACGATTTTTCACGCCCGGCTTACGAAACGCGTTGTGACTGTGATAAGACCGCCGCCGTAGCGAGTTCATGACGGGGCAGGCCAATGTCGAAGCAAGCGATGCGTGAGGAGGCCGAGCGCCTGATCCGCGAGACGATGGAAAGGAAGACCCTCGTCGTCAAGCAAGGACAGACCAGGATCGAGGCGGTCTGCGGCAAATGCGGCGCGCCGAACCGCGTTCAGGCCGAGAAGGGCGCGACCCGCGTCAAATACGCCTGCAAGCAATGCGGCGACAAGCAGGTAACGCTGTAGCGCTCGGTTTGTAGGGTGGGCAAAGGAGCGTAGCGACGTGCCCACCATTTTAATGCCGCGCGCGCGATGGTGGGCTTCTTCCTTCTCCCCTTGTGGGAGAAGGTGGCGCGGACGAAGTCCGTGCCGGATGAGGGGTTTCTATCCGCGGAGAGAACCCCTCACCCGTCTCGAATGAGCTTCGCTCATTCGATCCACCCTCTCCCACAAGGGGAGGGGACTCATCCCCCCTTCACAAACCTGGCGAAGGCCTCCGCATAATCCGGATGCCAGCGCGACAGTGCGGGGCGGTTCTCCACGATATCGCCAATCGCCCACAACATGCGCCGCTCGTCGAGTTGCCGTGGCACGTCATTGTCCGGACAGAGGATGTAGAAGTCGCCGGCGTCGATGCGTTCGATCATGAAATCGATCGTTTGCTCCGGCGTCCAGGCGCCGGGCGGCTTCTCGGTGCGGCCGCGCGCTGTCAGGGGAGTGAAGACGTGACCGGGGATCATCAGATGCGCACTGATCTTGCAGCCCGGCAGGTTCCGCAATTCGTGCTGCAGCGCCTCCGTCTGCGCTTTGATGCCGGCCTTCGAGACGTTGTAGGCGGGATTGCCGGGCGGCGTCGTGATGCCTTGCTTGGAGCCGGTGTTGATCACGATGCCGGGCCGCCCGCGTTCGACCATGTGAGGTACGAAAACTTGCGTGCCGTGAATGACGCCCCACAGGTTCACCGCGAGAATGCGCTGCCAGTTCTCCAGCGGACCAAAACTGTTGCTGTCGGGGCCAATGCCGGCATTGTTCATCAGGATGTCGGTGCCGCCGAACCGCTTTTGCACCGCGGCTTCCAGGCCCGCAACCTCATCGAAGCGGCTGACGTCGACCGATGCCGTCATGATGTCGGCCGCACCGCCCCTGGCGACGCCTGCCAGCCTGGCCGCGGCCTCGGCGAGGCGCTCGGCGCCGATGTCGGCGATGCACACCTTCATGCCGAAGCCGGCGAAACGCATCGCGGCGGCGAGCCCGATGCCGGAGGCGCCCCCGGTGATCACGGCAACATGATTTGGCGACATCGCGGGATGGGGCATCGTCATTCTCCGGATAGATGAGGGATGTATTCGCAGGCCGACACCTTAGACTACCATGAACGAACGGGCATGGGAGGTCTTCGCATCCGCCGCTTTCCGCAATCATCCGGCCGCATTACGGTTTCATGTCACCGCTATGGATCCGCAAACATAGCGGCATAGAATCCCAACCGACTTCAAGGGAGGTAAACATGGCTGTCACGCAGGCGATTCCGATCACGCGCCATCCTTACGCGGATGGTTCCTACAAGAGGATGCTGATCGACGGCCAGTGGGTCGACGCCGCCTCCGGCAAACAGTTCGAGACCCACAATCCGGCAACCGGCGAATTGCTCGCGACCGTCGCTGAAGGTGACGCGGAGGACATCAACCGCGCCGTGGCGGCGGCCCGCCGCGCCTTCGAGGGACCGTGGAGCAAGGTCAGGCCATATGAGCGGCAGGGCCTGTTGCTGAAGCTGGCCGATCTCGTAGAGACGAATTTCGAGGAGCTGTCGCAGCTCGATACGATGGACATGGGCGCACCGATCAGCCGCACCCGCGGCAACAAGCTGCGCGTGCTCGGCATGCTCCGCTATTACGCCGGGCAGGCCACGGCACTGCACGGCGAGACCATCGAGAACTCGTTGCCCGGCGATATCTTTTCTTACACGCTGAAGGAGCCGGTCGGGGTGGTCGGGGCGATCATCCCGTGGAACGGGCCGCTCGCCGCGACCGTCTGGAAGATCGGTCCCGCGATCGCGACCGGCTGCACTGTGGTGTTGAAGCCTGCCGAGGAAGCGCCGCTGACCTCGCTGCGGCTTGCCGAGCTCTGCATGGAAGCCGGCGTCCCGCCTGGCGTCGTCAACGTGGTGCCCGGCTATGGCGAGACCGCCGGGGCGGCGCTGGCGTCGCATCCCGATGTCGACAAGGTCGCCTTCACCGGCTCGCACGTCACGGGACAGTCGATCATCCGCGCCTCCGCCGGCAACCTCAAGCGTGTGTCGCTCGAACTCGGTGGCAAGTCGCCGGATATCGTGTTCGCCGATGCCGACCTCGACGCGGCGGTGCCGGGCGCCGCAATGGCGGTGTTCGCCAATTCCGGGCAGATCTGCAGCGCGGGTACGCGGCTGTTCGTCGAAGAGAACGTCTATGACGAATTCGTCGGCCGCGTCGCCGAGTTCGGCAAGAAGCTGCAGGTCGGCAACGGCCTCGATCCGGGCACGCAGATCGGCCCGTTGGTCTCGCAGCAGCAGATGGACCGCGTCGCTGGTTACCTCGACATCGGCCAGAAGGAAGGCGCCAAAGCAGTGGCCGGCGGCGGCCGCCTGACCGAAGGCGCGCTCTCGAAGGGCTTCTTCGTGCAGCCGACCGTGTTCGCCAACGTGCAGGACAATATGCGGATCGCGCAGGAGGAAATCTTCGGTCCGGTGATCTCGGCGATCTCCTTCAAGGATACCGACGAACTGGTCAAGCGCGCCAATGCCACCACGTTCGGCTTGGGCAGCGGCGTCTGGACCACCAATGTCAGCAAGGCGCACCAGGTCGCGAAGGCGCTGCGCGCCGGCTCGGTCTGGGTGAACTGCTATCAGGCGATGGATCCGGCCGTGCCGTTCGGCGGCTACAAGATGAGCGGCTACGGCCGAGAGTCCGGCAAGCAGCACGTCGAGGAATATCTCAACGTCAAGGCGGTCTGGATCAAGACGGCCTGAGACATTTTCGGGTCGGCGGATGCGATGGCGGCGGCTTCGGCCGCCGTTGTCATGAACCTTTTACGAACAAGCTGAAGCGGTTACATATTCATATCAACACGGGGGTTCTGGAAGAGACATGAATTATCCATCGTTGTTTTCGCCGCTCAAGGTCGGCCCCTATCAGCTCAATCATCGTCTCGCGTTGGCGCCGTTGACGCGGATGCGGGCGGCGAAGCCGAGCCTCGCGCCGCGGCCGCTGAATGCCGAATATTATGCGCAGCGCGCGACGCCGGGCGGATTGCTCATCGCCGAAGCCTCGCCCGTGATGGCGACGGGCTTCGGCAGCCCCGGCGTTCCCGGCATCTATACCGAAGCGCAGATCGAAGGCTGGCGCGAGGTGGTCGATGCCGTTCATGCCAAGGGCGGAATCATCTTCTTGCAGCTCTGGCATGTCGGGCGTGTCTCGCATTCCTCCTTCCAGCCGGGCGGCGTGTTGCCCGTCGCGCCATCGGCGGTACCGATCGCCGACCTGAAGACGGGCACGGCAGACGGCAAGGCGGTGCCCTACGAGACGCCGCGCGCGCTTGAGACGTCGGAAATTCCGGGCGTGATCGACGCCTATCGTGAGGCCGCGAAGAACGCGCTTGCCGCCGGCTTCGACGGCGTCGAGGTGCACGGTGCCAACGGCTACCTGATCGAGCAGTTTCTGCAGTCGCACACCAACCTGCGCACCGATCGGTATGGCGGTTCGATCCCGAACCGCGTGCGCTTCCTGATGGAGGTGACCAAGGCCGTGGTCGAGGTCTGGGGAGCCGACCGCGTCGGCGTGCGGCTGTCGCCTTATGGTGTCGCCAACGGCAGCGGCGAGCGGGACCCGATGCCGCTCTACACATATGCCGTCGAACAGCTCAATCCGCTTGGCCTCGCCTACCTGCACTTCATCGAGCCGCGCTCCTCCGGCGCGGGCCGCGCCGAGGTCAACCACCAGAACGTGCCGTCGGCGATGGTGCTGTTCCGCCCGATCTGGAAGGGCGTGCTGATCACGGCCGGCGGCTTCACCGGCGAGACCGCCGATGCGGCGATCAGGGATGGCCATGCCGACGCGGTCGCTTTCGGCCGCATCTTCATTTCGAATCCGGACCTGCCGCGCAGGCTGCAGCGCGGGTTCCCACTGACGCCCTATAACCGCGCGACGTTCTACGGCGGCGATGTGACGGGCTACACGGATTATCCGGAGCACAACGAGCTGGAGCAGGCGTAAAGCCCCGCCGTCATTCCGGGGCGATGCGAAGCATCGAACTATGGTGCGCAATTGCGCACCAGAGAATCTCGAGATTCCGGGTCTGGTGCTAACGCACCATCCCGGAATGACAGCGTCTTCGTCATCGCTTCGCTCCTCGCAATGACGGCAAAGGCGGCACAAAATGTTTCCAGAAGAGGAATTAGAGAAAAAGAAAACCAAGGCCGTATCCCTCGGCAAACCTGCCGCGGGCCAATGCCTGTGCGGCAAGGTCGCCTTCGAGATCGACGTGCCGGCGCGCTGGGCCTGGCACGATCATTCGCCGGCGAGCCGTCGCGCGCACGGCGCGGCCTATGCGACCTATGTCGGAAGCTGGCGCAAACGATTCCGTATTACGAAGGGCAAGACCAGCCTCACGCGCTACGAAGACGAGGCCACCAAGACCGTGCGGAGTTTCTGCTCCAATTGCGGCACGCCTGTCGTCTATGAGCGCCCGCGCTCGCCGCACATGGTCAACATCCCCCGCGCGCTGTTCTCCGGCCGCACCGGCCGCCAGCCGCTCTATCACATCGCGATCGAGGAGTTGCAGGAATGGGCCTATACCGGCGAGCCGCTGGTGCCGCTGAAGGGATATCCCGGCGTGGTCTGGCAGCGCTCGAAAAAGAAGAAGCGCGCGGACCGTGAAGGGATGTTCTAGGGCGTGGACCGGGCATTCGCCTGGACTTCAATTTCGGATCGCATCAATCGCTGATCTCTTGCACGGGCAAACATGTTGTGGCCTGTGATCCTACCCACCAGACGACCGCTGCCCTCTTGATCGACTCCTGATCTCTGGCTGCAAACCTTATCTTGCTCATGGGGGCAATAAATTCGCAACCTCGGCAGTCCCATTTGGGTTCATCAAGATGGAATCGATGGTCTCTTCATACTTCGCCCATTCCCTTCCTGAGTTCTCGATGCTGATCTTCGGGATATCCAGATCCGTGTAGAGCCGGTCAGTGAGCTGACGATAATCGCGATAGAGCTCGATGAGCCCTTCAAGACCAGCCAAGCCATGCCTAACGGCATACGGCGATGCCAGTTTCCAATTGACCTGATATGTCACCCATGCATCGCCCCGCTCAGTAGCAATCGTTCTAATAGCTCGGTCAACGTCATCTTGGTGGAAGTAGATCAGCAAGGGGCGTAGCGGCTTGATGGCAGCTACCACATCATGAACATAGCCGCGAATCAGGGCTATGTCGGCATCAAGCAGGAACAGTGCCGTTAGATTCCCATGGAAAAGTTGTCCATCGACAACCGTGATGCTCTCTGACATCGAGGCAGAAGTGGCGTAGGCACCCCAACGGGCAGCGGCTGACTTCGCCAGTTGCGCTGCCGGCATGTCCGCCCATGGCAGGTCCCAATCGAAACGGATCGGATGTGGGCTAATGCCCTCGGTAATGCCGAGGACGGAGACACCGGATGTCTTCAATCGATCAGCTATTCGCAACACGGTCGTCGACTTGCCAGACCCCATGATCCCTTCGACGATCACAATTCTGGACCAGATGTTACAAATGAGCCGGGTCATGCAGAGCCGATGATGGCCTATCCCATGCGCTGCTACCAGCGAAACTTCTTCCGCTTGTGGCCCTCAACCGACATGCCGAGCTAATCGGCAGATGTCCGCCGTCGGGAGCAAAGCAGAAGTGTCTGCAAGTCAGATCGATATCGCATTTTGACCCTTAGCCGCCGTTTTCTAGTAGCCATGCAAGCAAACTCCCCAGCCATAACTAAAATTGTTTGCGTTTTGTCGTCGATAAATCTCCGGAGCAACGTTTAGTTGTAGCCGGACGCTATCGGCGGTAATTCTCGATACTGAGGGGCAAAGGACTTGGCGTTCAAAATCAATCGCATTATCGGGCTCATAATACTAGCAGCGTTCATCTACGGCTTGCTCCAGACTTTCGGGTTGCTCCCTGAGGGCGCGCCTAAGTAGCTTCCTCAACGCAGCGGCTCGCTTGCGGCTTGAGAAGGGAGCAAGGCAGAAATTGGACGCAGAACTCAAAATCGTACTCTTCGCGATACTTGCGGCGGTTGTGTTTGTCGGCGGTGGCGTAGTAGTCCTCCAATGGCAAAAGCCGAATTGTCCTCCGGGAATGACCGCCAAATATAACGGGTACAAGTCTGACCGTGGTTGGCGCTGCACATAAGAGTGAAATATCTTCGGGGCTCACAGGAACGGTCCCACACGCGAGTATTCAGAATGGAAGCTTTGGCACTCTGGATCGCGGACCTTCCAATCGGCAAATCCTCTGATTACGCGCCCCGGACACCTCTTGGCTGGACTTCGGTGGGGCTGCTTGCTGGTCTAATTGCGCAGATCGTTTACCTGATCCATTTATGGGCCGCGTCATCGTCCCAACTTTCCTTTGGTTCAGCACCCTCGCAAACTTTGTGGCGTTAGCTGTCGTCCGACGCGCTCTGAGATGGCGGTATCCCATCTAAGGGGGAAGGCCGCGTCAGTTGGCTCTCGTTTCCCGCTACGTCTGGTGTTGGCCCCAAGCCGACCAACTTCGTCGCCTGCGGCTGGTCTGGTATTGAGGGCAGTCCGGACTTCGCATCAGCGATCCTTCGACAGCCGCTCGTGACCCGCCTCGGAAGTCGGGCGGCCAAGTTTGCTGCGCTGCGATAAAGCCACTTCTGGTAAACTGGCCTCACCGGCTCCAAAGGAGATATGTCCATCATGCTGGACCGCATTCTCGATGCAGCAACCGACAATCTCAGGTTCGCGAAGATACTGGTCCAAATGGGTCTCGATCCGAACAACGTGACCTGGGACGCCATCTTCAACCGCCTGCTGGAAATCTTTCTGCACAACATCACGCTTGCCAATATGTTCGCCCTGGTCGGCGCGATCTTCTTTGTCGCCACATTGCTGACGCACACGATGGTGCCGCTGCGGGTCGCGAACATGATCGGTTGCGCATTCTTCGCCATCTTCGGTGCGCTCACCGGAGCCGTCACGATCTTTCTTCTTTATCTCCTGATGATTCCCATCAATGCCTACCGTCTCCGTCAGATGCTCGCTCTCGTGAAGAAGGCGCGCACCGCAACACAGGGCGACATGTCGATGGAGTGGCTCAAGCCGTTCATGACCGACCGCAAGTATCGCAAGGGCGATATCTTGATGAAGAAGGGTGACGCAGCCAACGAAATGCTGCTGACCGTTACCGGCAAATTCCGGGTCATCGAAATCAACGTCGAACTTCCGGCGGGGCGTTTGATGGGCGAGCTTGGTTTCCTCACGCCCGACAACCGCCGGACCGCGACGATCGAATGTATCGAGGATGGCCGCGTCCTGACTATCAGCTATGAAAAGCTGCTCGAGATCTACTTCCAAAACCCGCAGTTCGGCTATTACTTCCTCGTCTTGACCAGCCAGCGCCTGCTGGAAAATCTCGCGCGGGCCGAAGCCATCATCGCGCAGAACAAGATCGCGCCGCAGACGCCTCTTGCCAACTGACAGCGGTCCGGGGCGATTGATCCCGGCCGTCGCCTACTCCGCCGCTGTTGAGGGTTGAGCGGACATCAGTCAGTCGCTTAATGAGTACACGGCTAGAGCGGGATGAGGCCGTGACGACGGACCATCTCGTGCCTCGGACGCAAGCTGCCTGAGTGCTGCGAGCCGGATCCCATTCTACTTTGCATGGGGTTGTTTTCGCGTTTTTTTGTTCGGGTCCCGCGGTGTACCGCTGCCGCGCTGCACGGCGCCGGGGACACGGAAAATGCCTGCGCAGAGCAGCCATGACTGCGATCCATTGCTTACATGCGCCAAGTTTGGTCATCTGCTTCCGCCCCGCACGTCATCGAAGCGGCGGGCGGGAGGAAAAATGAAGAACAAGATCACCGGCCGTTCGGCATTCCTGGCGCTGCTGAAGGACGAGGGCGTTACGCATCTGTTCGGCAATCCCGGCACCACCGAACTGCCGATCATGCACGCGCTGAAGGACCATCCCGACCTCACCTATGTGATGGCGATGCAGGAAAGCCTGGTCGTCGCGATGGCCGACGGCTTCAGCCGCGCCTCCGGCAAGCTCGTCGCCTGCAACGTCCATGTCGCGCCCGGTCTGGGCAACGCGATGGGCTCGCTCTACAACGCCAGCTTCACGGGCACGCCGCTGATCCTGACGGCCGGCCAGCAGGAGCAGGGACACGGCCTGACGGAGCCGGTGCTTTATGGTCCGCTGGTGCAGATGGCTGCGCCCCTGGTGAAATGGGCGGTGGAGGTGACGCGGCTGGAGGACCTGCCGCGGATCGTGCGCCGCGCCGCCAAGATCGCGACCACGCCACCGACGGGGCCGGTGTTCATCTCGCTGCCGGGCGACATCCTCAATGCCGAGGCCGGCATCGAACTCGGCCGCTCGACCCGCGTCGATACGCGCGTCAAGCCGTCGGAAGAATCGTTGCAGGCGCTGACCGCGCGGATTCTCAAGGCAGAGCGGCCGGTGATCATTGTCGGCGACGAGATCGTGAAAAGCGATGCGTTGCAGGAGGCCGCTCAACTCGCGGAAACGCTGGGTTGCCCAGCCTACCAGTCGCCGACGCCCTATGGCGCCCATTTCCTGTCGGAAAGCCCGTGCTTCATGGGTGCGCTGGCGCGCATCCAGAAGATCGCCCGTGACGCGCTGTCGCCGTACGATCTCATCATCGCGCTCGGCGGCGATCCCTTGCGGATGTCGGTCTACAGCGAAGTCGATCCGTTGCCGGACGGGGTGTCGATCGTGCAGATCGGCCTGGTCGATCAAGACCTCGCCAGGAATTACGGCGCCGACATCGCGCTCAAGGCCGATGTGCGGGAAACCTTGCGCGCCCTGGTCCCGGCTCTAAAGATCGCCGGCGGCAGCACGCTCCAGGCGCGCGCGAGCCAGGGATTGGACGCACTCATTTCGAAGAACTGGACCGCGAGGCGCAAGCCGCTGATCGAACAGATTTCGAAACATGCCGAGACTTCGCCGATCGATCCGGACTGGCTGGCGCTGCAGGTGATCGATGCGATGCCCGACAACGCGATCCTGGTCGACGAGGGGTTGACGTCGTCGCGGCAGATGATCGCGCTGCGTCCGCACCGCGATCGCTACGGCTATCACGCGCTGGCCTCCGGCGGCATCGGCTGGGGACTGCCGGCGTCTGTCGGTGTCAGCCTCGCTAACCCGGAGCGGCCAGTGGTCTGTTATTCCGGCGACGGCAGCTCGATGTACTCGATCCAGTCGCTGTGGACGGCCGCAAACCACAAGCTGCCGCTGACGTTCGTCATCGTCAACAATGGCGGCTACCGCATCATCAAGCAGCGGCTGCTCGCCTTCCACGGTGACGATCATTACGTCGGCATGGATTTTGTGGATCCCCCGGTGGATTTTGCGGGCGTGGCGAAATCGCTCGGTCTGGAGGCGACGAAGGTGACCGATCCTTCTCAATTGAAGTCCGTGTTGTCGTCGGCCTTCAGCCGCCCCGGCGCGAAGCTGATCGAGGTGATGGTGAGTAACGCGGTGAATTGAGAGGCTTGTCATTCCGGGGCGATGCGAAGCATCGAACTATGGTGCGCAATTGCGCACCTGAGAATCTCGAGGTTCCGGGTCTGGTCCTTCGGACCATCCCGGAACGACGGAGCGCTACTCAGCCGCCTGCACATGCGGGCGAAATCGCGCCGCCGGATGCTGCTCCGTCAGCCGCGCGCGGCCTGTGCCGAACAGCTTCTCGCGCAGCGTCCCCTTCGCGTACTCGCTCTTGTACCGTCCTCGCTTTGTCAATTCAGGCACCAGCATGTCGGCGATGTCCTCGAAATCGCCGGGCGAAGTGGCGAACGCGACGTTGAGGCCATCGACGTCGGTCTGCTCGAACCAGGCCTCGATATCGTCGGCAGCCTTCTCGGGCGTGCCGACCACGACCGGCCCCGCGCCGCCGATGCCGACATGCTCGACGACCTCGCGCACGGTCCAGACCCGGTCGGGATCGGCGCGCGTGACGTTGTCGAGCGCAGTGCGGCCGGCGTCGTTCTGGACGTGGCGCACTTCCTGGTCGAGGTCGTAGCTCGAGAAATCGACGCCCATCCAGCCCGACATCAAGGCCAGCGCGCCCTCCGTCGCGATGTGCGCCCGATAGTCGGCGTATTTCGCTTTCGCCTCTGCCTCGGTGCGGCCGAGAATGATCGTCATCATGGAGAACATCAGGATTTCAGCCGGATTGCGGCCGATCTCCTGCGCCAGCGCGCGGATCGCGGCAACCCGCGGCCCGATGATCTTGGCCGACGGGCCCGACATGAACACGCATTCGGCATGTTGGGCAGCGAACTTTCGACCGCGCGGGGAGGTGCCGGCCTGGTACAGTACCGGCGTTCGCTGCGGCGACGGCTCGCTAAGATGGATGGCGTTGAGCCGGTAGTTACGGCCCTCGTGCTGGATGCGATGCACTTTTGACGGATCGGCAAAAATCCCGCGCGCGCGGTCGCGCAGCACGGCGTCGTCTTCCCAGCTTCCCTCCCAAAGCTTGTAGACCAGCTCCATATATTCGTCAGCGATGTCGTAGCGGTCGTCATGCGCGGTCTGCTTGTCCTTGCCGGCGCCACGGGCGGCGCTGTCGAGATAGCCGGTCACCACGTTCCAGCCGACGCGGCCCTCCGTGAGATGATCGAGCGTCGACATTCGCCGCGCAAACGGGTAGGGCGGCTCGAATGAGAGATTGCTGGTGACGCCGAAGCCGAGATTCTGCGTCACCGCCGCCATCGCCGGGATCAGCATCAGCGGCTCGTTGGCCGGCGTCTGCGCGGCATTATGCAGCGCCGCGTCCGGGCTGTTGCCGAAGACGTCGTAGACGCCGAGCACGTCGGCGAGGAAAAGTCCGTCGAACCGGCCGCGCTCCAGCGTCCTCGCCAGATCGAGCCAGTAGGGCAGTCGGTTGTAGTCCAGCGTGCGGTCGCGCGGATGGGTCCAGAGCCCCGG
Organism: Bradyrhizobium sp. LMTR 3; assembly: GCF_001693485.1. GTDB lineage: Bacteria > Pseudomonadota > Alphaproteobacteria > Rhizobiales > Xanthobacteraceae > Bradyrhizobium. The sequence continues at coordinate 37,236 of NZ_MAXC01000003.1, read as the reverse complement.
CGATTGATGCGCCACGCAGTTCATGGCGAAGGCGTTGAGCCGGATTTGTTTTGTCATGACGCGAACCTCGCAGCGCGCAGTTCCCTTGCGCATTTGCCCGGTTAGACGCCGGGCTGTTGCCTGAAATTGTTGCATCCTCGCTGCGTTTAGCAAGGGCCATTCGACGGGCCCTGCCACTTCCAGCGGGCGGCTTATCCCGATAGGTTGCGGTCCCAACACGTTAGCGAACAAAGGAAAGAAATATGGCTGACAGAGCCGATGCGATTGCGCGGGTGCGTGAGCAACTTCATTCCGGCGCGTTTCTCGCCGAGCTCGGCCGCAGGGTTGGATATCGGACCGAAAGCCAGAACCCCGGCAGCGGCGAGGCGCTGCGCGCCTATCTCGTCGACGACCTCCAGCCGGCCTTTGCGGCGCTCGACTTCGCCACCCGCATCATCGAATCGCCGACCGGCAGAGGTCCGTACCTGCTGGCGGATTATCGTGAGGATGCCTCGCTGCCGACCGTGCTCACCTATGGCCATGGCGACGTCGTCGACGGCATGGAAGGCGAATGGCGCGACAATCTCGATCCGTGGCAAGTCACGACCAAGGGCGAGCGCGTCTATGGCCGCGGCACCGCCGACAACAAGGGCCAGCACAGCATCAACCTCGCGGCGTTGCGCGCCGTGCGTGAAAGCCGCGGCGGCAAGCTTGGCTTCAATGCCAAATTCATCATCGAGACCGGCGAGGAGATCGGTTCGCCCGATCTGCGGCAGGTGTGCGAAACCCATCGCGAGGCGCTGAAGGCCGATCTGTTCCTGGCGTCCGACGGGCCGCGGCTCTCGGCCGATCGACCGACGATCTTCCTCGGCTGCCGCGGCGGCAACCGCATCCACCTCGATGTTAACTTGCGCGAAGGCGGCCATCACTCGGGCAATTGGGGCGGTGTGCTCGCCAATCCGGCGACGATCCTTTGCAACGCCATCGCGAGCCTTGTCGACGGCAAGGGACGGATGAAGCTCGACGCGCTCAAGCCGCCGCGGATATCGAATGCCGTCCGCGCGGCGCTTGCGGATGTGAAGATCGAGCCGACCGCGGACGAGCCGGCGTTGGCGCCCGACTGGGGCGAGGAGGGGCTATCGCCGGCAGAGCGGCTGTTTGCCTGGAATACGCTGGAGGTGCTAGCGATGTCGTCGGGCAGTATCGAGAAGCCGGCCAACGCCATTCCCGGACGCGCCAATGCCGTGCTGCAGCTCCGCTTCGTCGTCGGCACTAAATATGAAGAGGTGATCGACGCCGTGCGCGCGCATTTGCACGCCAACGGCTTTCCGATGGTGGAAGTCAGCGGCACGCAACGTTTCGCGGCTTCACGCACCGATGTCGACAGCCCCTGGGTGAATTGGACTGCGAAGTCGATCGGGGAGACCACCGGCAAGTCGCCGGCGATCCTGCCGAACTTTGGCGGCTCGCTGCCGAATGACGTGTTCGCCGAGGGGCTTGGCCTGCCGACGATCTGGGTGCCGCATTCCTACCCTGGCTGTTCGCAGCACGCGCCGGACGAGCACATTCTGCTGCCGGTGACGGAAGAGGCGCTGGCGATCATGGCAGGGATATTCTGGGACCTCGGTGAGAAGGCGAAGGCGTGACTCTGTCATGACCGCGCATGACGAGCTGAGAAGTCATTGGCAGCGCCGTGCCTCACGCCTCTTCATCCAGCGCGACCAGCTCGCGTTTCTGGCGAAGCGACGGCAGCAATGGTGCGACCAGCAGCACGACTGCGAGCAGAAGGCAGGCGGCCGAGATCGGCCGTTCGATAAAGGTCATCAGATTGCCCTGGGAGAGGATCAGCGACTTGCGCAAATTGTTCTCCAGCATCGGTCCCAGCACGAAGGCCAGCACCAATGGCGCCGGCTCGTAGCCGAGCTTGCGCATGAAGTAGCCGATGATGCCGAACGCGATCATCACATAGACGTCGAACACGTTGTTGCTTGAGCAATAGACGCCGATGATGGTGAACAGGATGATCAGGGGGAACAGGATGTTGTAGGGCAGCTTGAGGAGCTGTACCCACATGCCGATCATCGGCAGGTTCAGTACCAGCAGCATCAGATTGCCGATATACATGCTGGCGACGATGCCCCAGAACAGGCCGGGGTTCTGCGTGATCATCAAGGGCCCAGGCTGCAGGCCGTGAATGACGAATGCGCCGAGCAACAGCGCCATCACCACATTCGGCGGAATGCCGAGCGTCATCAGCGGAATGAAGGCGCCGCCGGCGGCGGCGTTGTTGGCGGCTTCGGGCCCCGCCACGCCCTCGATCGCGCCGTTGCCAAAGCGCTCCGGTGTCTTGGACAGCCGCTTTTCCAGAGCATAGGACGCAAAGGAAGAGATCACCGCGCCGCCGCCCGGCAGGATGCCGAGAAGGAATCCCATGATCGTTCCGCGCGACATCGGGCCCGCGCTGGCCTTCCAGTCTGCTTTGCTCGGCAGCAGGTGCGTGATCTTCGTGTTGATGATGTCGCGTTTGATGATTTGTTCAGTGTTGAGCAGCACCTCCGCGACGCCGAACAGGCCCATGACAACCGGGACGAGGCCAATGCCGTCGATTAGCTCGATCCGGCCGAAGGTCAGGCGCGGCTGCGCGGTGATGCTGTCGAGACCGATCACACCGAGCACGACGCCGATGCAGGCCATAAGCAATGCCTTCGGCATCGAGCCCTGCGTCAGGAAGGTCAGCACGACGAGGCCGAGCACCATTAGGCTGAAGTACTCGGCGGGCCCGAAGGCGATCGCGACGCTCGCGAGCTTGGGTGCCACCAGCATCAGCGCGACCAGCGCGAAGGTGCCGGCGATGAACGAGCCGAACGCGGAGATGCCGAGCGCCGGGCCGGCGCGGCCTTGCTTCGCCATCTGGTGACCGTCGATACAGGTGACGACGGAAGCGGCCTCGCCGGGAATGTTGACCAGGATCGAGGTGGTCGAGCCGCCATACATCGAGCCGTAATAGATGCCGGCCATCATGATGATGCCGGATTCCGGCGTCCCCGACAGCGTAATCGGCAGCAGCAGCGACATCGCCGAGATCGGGCCGATGCCGGGAAGCACGCCGACCAGCGTGCCGATGAAGACGCCGATGAAGCAGTAGATCAGGTTGACCGGTTGAAGCGCGACGCCGAAGCCATGCGCGACGTTGATGAGCGTGTCCATGGTTCGGTCAGCCGATTTCGAAGATGCCGGATGGCAACTGGATCAAAAGCAAACGTTTGAGGATCCACCACATGCCGAGCGGGACCAGTAGCGCGATCGGAATCGTGAGCTGCCAGCGCACCGGATCGACCAGGCGCAACAGCAGTACCATCAGCGGGATCGACGACAGCAGAAAGCCGAACGTATTGAGCGAAAACGCGAACGCGATGAGGCAGGCGATGATGATGACCGGCTTGGTCCAGCGCGTATTCTCCCAGCGCGAGCCGAAGGTCGGCCCGCCCTCGGTCAGTGCCGCGATAATGATCGCGGCGGCGAACAAGCATATCAGAATGCCGGTATAGAACAGCACGAATCCAGCGCCGGGATCGTTGATGGTACCGAGCTTCAGCTTGAGCCCGGACCAGATGACAAAGCCGCCAAGCGCGAGCCCGATCAGTCCGCCCCACAGTTCTGAATTGTTCAGGCGGAAATTGACGTTGGATTGATCACTCATTGATACTCTCTCAGCCGTTCCCCGGACGCTGCGCAGCACGAAATGGTGCGCTGCAGAGCCGGGTCCATAAATTTGCGGGCGTAGTGTTTGCGGACGCAGTGGGTCCCGGCTCTGCGGAGCAGCGTGAAGAACGCTGCACCGCGTCCGGGACACGGCCGAAGCTAGTTCGTCTTTTTCGCCAGGCCGAGCTTGTCGACCACCTTGCGCTCGGACTCGGTGACCTCGACGACGAACTTCTTGTAGTCCTCGGTGTTCTTGTAGTTTGGCACCATGTCGAATTTGGCAAGGGTGGCGATGACAGCCGGATCTTCCAGCGCCTTCTTGAAGGCGTCGTGCAGCTTGGCGACGATCTTCGGGTCCATGCCTTTCGGGCCCGCGATGCCGAACGGGGAGTCGTAGACCATGGGATAGCCGAGCTCCTTGAGCGTCGGCACGTTGGGATAGTTAGGCGAGCGCGCCGAGGTCCACACCATCAGAAGCCGCAGCTTGCCGGCGTCGACCAGCGGCCGCCAGCCGGTCGAATCCGCCTGCAGCATGGTGTGCTGGCCCAGCACCGCGGCATTGGTCTCTGCGCCGCCCTTGAACGGCACCTGGGTCAGCTTGATGTCGGCCATCGAGGCGATCTGCTCCATGCCAATATGCAGTGATGTGCCGGCGCCCGGCGTCGCATAAGTCACCTTGCCGGGATTCTGCTTGGCGTAGTCGACCACGTCCTTCCAGGTCTTGAATTGCGACTCGGCGCTCGTGGTGACGCCGAACGTGTAGCCGGTGAGATGAACGATGTAGGTGAAGTCCTTGGCCGGATCCCACGAGACTTCCTGCATCAGCGGCAGCCGAAACACCGTGATCGGAATCTGTGCGATGGTATAACCGTCGGGTTTGGCGCCTGCCGCCATGGTGGCAGGCCCGACGGTGCCGGAGCCGCCGGCCTTGTTGTCGATTGCGATCGGCTGCCCCAGAACCTTCGAAGCGCTCTCGGCGATCGCGCGCATCGAGATGTCGGTCGAACCGCCCGCCGGCCACGGGACGATCAGCGTAATCGGCTTGGTGGGATATTCCTGCGCGCCGGCGGCTGCGGATATCAGCATGAAGGCAGCAATGGCGGTCGCCAAATGGCTACGTCTGAACATATGCAACACTCCCCTGCAGCTTCTCTTGACACGAGAGCCGCTTGTTTCTTCCCGGGCTCGATCATCCCTGAAATCGCCCAGGAAGAAAAGCGTGTTGGTGGCTGGGAGGCTCGCGCCGTCCGCGCCGCAACAGGCTGGAGATGATGCAAGCGACAATCGGTCCGCCGCGGCATCCCGGATTACGGAATTTGGCCGACGCCGGGATGCTAGGGCGCGGCCCGGAGGGCCGGCTCCCCTCGTTTGCAACGTATCGACCATTAGGCAGCGCGGCGCAGGGCAAACGCTCTGGTCGCGGTGACCGATGCCTTGCAACCGATCAAGTCAGCCGTCAGCCGCGCGCTGCCGCACGCCAGCGTCCAGCCGAGCATGCCGTGTCCTGAGTTGATGAAGAGGCCGTCAAGCGGCGACCAGCCGATGATCGGCCGGCTGTCGGGTGTCATGGGACGAAGCCCGCACCAGGGCTCGACGTCACCGGCTGCGTCGATCCCAAGCAACTCGGCGGAGGCGCGGCGCAGGACTTCGACGCGTCCTGCATCGATCGTGGTGTCGCTTTCGAGATCGGCGATACCGGCAACCCGTATGGCTGTGTGCCCGTCGCGCGCGAGCGGCGCAAATACCAGCTTGCGTTCCATGTCCGTGACGCTGTGCCGAAGGAGGCGCGCCTCCGGTGCCGGTGAAAACGTGAGCGTGAGAAACGATCGACGAAGGGGTGTTGCTCACCAGGTTTAAGGCCGCCGAACGCCGCCAGTGATGCCAAATCTGCATGATGCAAAATTTGCATAACCTGCCGGAGGCATGGCAGGCTAAGGAAGATGCGATCATGGGCGAATGCGGACGGGCGACATGAACGGGCGAGAATTGACGGGGACTGCCGCAGAAGCGAAGGCGAGTGGAGGCGATGCAAAGCTTGCATTGGTCATGCCGCGTGGCGACCCGCTACCTTTGCCGGCATGGAGCTTCACATTTGCCATCGAGAGCCAGCGCCGGTTGGCGTCCGCAGCCATGCGTTGCCCCAGAGCGGCTATCGTGGCGGCCGTCGTGGCGGCGCGGCTGTCGCCTGCAATGCGGGGGGCTTGATGGAGCTTCGCTGGCTTCAGGATTTCCTGATGGTGGCCGAGACCGGCAATTTCACCCGCGCCGCCGAGAAACGAAACACGTTCCAGGCCGCGTTCAGCCGGCGGATCAAGTCCCTCGAAGCCTGGCTCGGCTTCGACCTGATCGACCGCAGCGTGTACCCGACGCAGCTCACGCCGCAAGGCGAGCGCTTTCGCGAGCATGCCGGCGAGCTATTGCGGCAGATGCTCGACAGCCGCGTCGAGCTTGGCGGCAAGCCACTTCGCCGCAACGAACATATCCGTATTGCCCTGCCGTTCGCGATGGCCACCGCCCGGCTGCCGCATTGGTGGCAGGCCTGGTCACAAGAGCGGCGGTTGAGCTGCTCTGTGGTCGTCGGCAACATCCACGATCTCGTCACCTCGCTCGTCTCCGACAACGTGGATTTGATGATCTGCTACCACCACGCCCAGCAGCCGATCCATCTCGATCCGGATCGCTACGAGCGCGTCACGCTCGGCACCGAATTCCTGCGGCCCTATGCCAGCGAGGCGCTGGTGGCGAAGGGAGGCGCGTCGCTACCCGGCCGGGCGTCGCATCCGGTCCCCCTTTTGATGTATTCGCCCGGCGTCTATTTCGCCCGGCTGGTCGATCTCATCCTGGAGACCGCCCCCATTTTCGGCGTGCGGGCCATTGAAAGCGACATGTCGGACGTGCTGTGCGGGATGGCGCTCAGCGGACGCGGCGTGGCTTGGTTAACGGAGGGGACTGTGGCGGCTTCCGGCCGGAAACGGCTGGTCCCGATCGGCGGCGACAAGTGGGCGTTGCCTTTGTCTTTAGTCGCATTCAGGGGCCGAATGCATGATGGTCAACGGGCGCTAAATCTGTTTTGGTCCGAATTGTGCAGGCATAGTGCCGGGCACGCCGGAGGCGGTCTTGCCAAGGGTCTTGCCAAGGGTTCTGCCAAGACAGGTTCGAGACCGCCGGCCAAACGGCCCGGCAAGTTGCTGAGTTAGGGTGGATGAGCAATCATCTGAAACCTTTGGAGGGAGAAGTTACGTGAAACACCGTCATATTATCGGCTGTCTGGTCGCGGGTGCATTGTGCGCCGGGCCGGCAACGGCCCAGGAGCTCACCGGAACGCTGAAGAACATCAAGGACACCGGCGCCATCACGCTCGGCTACCGCGACTCGTCGATTCCGTTTTCCTATCTCGACGACAACCAGAAGCCGATCGGCTACGCCATGGACATCTGCTACAAGATCGTCGATGCCGTGAAGAAGGAGCTCAAGCTCGACAAGCTCGAGGTCAAGCTCAACCCGGTGACGTCGTCGACCCGCATCCCGTTGCTCGCCAACGGCACGATCGATCTCGAATGCGGCTCGACCACGAACAATGCCGAGCGCCAGAAGCAGATTTCCTACACCAACACCCACTTCCTGACCGCGAGCCGCTACGTCACCAAGAAGGCGAGCAAGATCAATTCGATCGACGATCTGAAGGGCAAGCCGGTGGTCTCGACCGCCGGCACCACCAATATCAAGCAGCTCACCGAAGCGAACGCCGCGCGCAACCTCAACGTCAACATCATCCCGGCCAAGGATCACGCCGAGGCATTCCTGATGGTTGAGACCGATCGCGCCGTGGCCTTCGTGATGGACGACATCCTGCTCGCGAGCCTGGTTGCCGGCTCGAAGGCGCCAGGCGATTACGTCATCTCCAAGGATGCGTTCTCCAAGCCCGAGCCCTACGGCATCATGCTGCGCAAGGACGATCCGGCCTTCAAGAAGGTGGTCGATGCGGCGACGGCTGCGCTCTATACCGGCGGCGAGGGCCAGAAGATCTACGACAAGTGGTTCACGCAGAAGATCCCGCCCAAGGGCCTGAACCTCAACACGCCGATCAGCGCCGAGCTGAAGAACGAATTCGCCAAGCCGTCGGACTCGCCGGATCCGGATTCGTATAAGTAAGTGATCTGTTGACCCTCATGGTGAGGAGGCGCGCCAGCGCCGTCTCGAACCCATGAGGCCCCAGTTGGGCCTTCATCCTTCGAGACGCCGCGCAATGCGCGGCTCCTCAGGATGAGGGGCTTCCAACCGGCAGATCCGGCCATTTTTTGAAAGCAAAGAATGGCCGGACATTTGCATACGCAGTCATAACCAAGAGCTTTACCGGCACTTTCGGGGACAAGGTGCAGCGTGAACTATAACTGGAACTGGCACATCTTTTTCGAGCCGAACCCGACAGGGGCGGGGACCTATCTCGACATGCTGGTGGCGGGACTGCTGCTGACCATCCAGACCGCGCTGCTGGCTTGGGTCATCGCGCTGATTTTCGGCACGATCATCGGCATCCTGCGCTCGCTGCCGTCGAGAACCGCATCCTGGATCGGCTTCGGCTATGTGGAATTCTTCCGCAACATGCCGCTGCTGGTGCAGTTATTCCTCTGGTTCTTCGTGTTGCCCGAACTGCTGCCGCGCGGCGCGGGGCTGTGGCTAAAGCAGATTCCCAATGCGCCGTTCTGGACGGCGGCGATCGGGGTCGGGTTGTTCATGTCGGCGCGTGTCGCTGTGCAATTGGCCGCGGGCATCGCCTCGCTGCCGCGTGGACAGAAGAATGCCGCGACCGCGCTCGGACTGACGACGGCGCAGGGCTACCGCTACGTGCTGCTGCCGATGGCGTTCCGCATCATCATGCCGCCGCTCACGTCCGAATTTCTCAATACCGTGAAGAATACATCCGTTGCGATCACCATCGGCCTGATCGAACTGACCGGCCAGGCGCGGGCGATGCAGGAATTCTCGTTCCAGGTGTTCGAGGCCTTCACCGCCGCAACCGTGATGTATCTCGCGATCAACATCGTCGTCGTCACCGGCATGCGCTTCCTCGAACGCAGCCTGGCGATCCCCGGCTACATCACGGGGAAATAGCATGTTCGACAATCTCGATTTCGATGTCATCCGCCGCTCGCTGCCTTATCTGTTCCTTGACGGCATGAGCTTTACGCTGATGCTGACCGGGTTGTCGGCGCTGGGCGGCTTGATTTTCGGTACGCTGATCGCGCTGATGCGGTTGTCCGGCTACAAGCTGCTCGGCCGCGTCGCCGGGCTCTATGTCGACTTCATGCGCTCGCTGCCGCTGGTGCTGGTGATCTTCTGGTTCTATTTCCTGGTGCCCTACATCGGCCAGTGGCTGACGGGTGCGTCGCGCCCCATTCGCGTTGGCGCGTTCACCTCGTCTCTCGTCACCTTCATCATGTTCGAGGCGGCGTATTTCTCCGAGATCATGCGCGCCGGCATCCAGTCGATCTCCAAAGGGCAGCCGGCTGCGGCGAGCGCGCTCGGCCTGACCTACAGCCAGTCCATGCGCTACATCGTGCTGCCGCAGGCGTTTCGTAACATGCTGCCGGTGCTGCTGACGCAAACCATCGTGCTGTTCCAGGACACTTCGCTGGTCTATGTGCTGTCGATCCCGGATTTCCTGGGCGCCGCCAGCAAGGTGGCGCAGCGCGACGGCCGGCTGGTCGAGATGTATCTGTTCGCAGCCGCGGTCTATTTCGTGATTTCCTGTGTCGCGTCCTATGGCGTCCGGCGCCTGCAGGCACGCATTGCTATTGTTCGGTGAGACCCCATGATCGAAATCAGCCACGTCAATAAATGGTACGGGCCGAGTTTCCAGGTGCTGAAGGACTGCACCACGAGCGTCGCCAAGGGCGAGGTGGTGGTGGTGTGCGGCCCGTCGGGCTCGGGAAAGTCGACGCTGATCAAATGCGTCAACGCGCTTGAACCGTTTCAGGAAGGCCAGATCATTCTCGACGGCATCAAGGTCAACGATCCCAAGACCGATCTGCCGAAACTGCGCGCGCGCGTCGGCATGGTGTTCCAGCATTTCGAGCTGTTCCCGCACTTGAGGATCATCGAGAATCTGTGTCTCGCGCAGGAGAAGGTGCTGGGCCGCTCGCATGACGAGGCCATGGCCAAGGGCGACAAGCTGCTCGATCGCGTCGGTTTGAAGGCACATGCAACCAAATATCCGGCCGAATTGTCCGGCGGCCAGCAGCAGCGCGTCGCGATCGCGCGGGCGCTTGCCATGGATCCGATCGCGATGCTGTTCGACGAGCCGACCTCGGCGCTCGACCCCGAGATGATCAGCGAGGTGCTCGACGTGATGGTCGACCTCGCCCATGAGGGCATGACCATGATGGTCGTCACCCACGAAATGGGCTTTGCCAGCAAGGTCGCGCATCGCGTGATCTTCATGGACAAGGGCGAGATCGTCGAGGATGCGCTGAAGACGGACTTCTTCGGCAGTCCGCGCAGCGAACGCGCGCAGAAGTTCCTGTCGAAGATTCTGTCGCATTAGGGACGTAGCGTCATTCCGGGGCGCCTCGCAGAGGCGAACCCGGAATCTCCAGATTCCGGGTTCGATGCTGCGCATCGCCCCGGAATGACGGCGAGAGTTCCTCATCAATAATGACTTGCATATAACGTCCGTCACACCCGTTTCGCATTCCCTACAGGAGACTCTACTTTGGAACAGATCGCTTACGTCAACGGCTCGTTCGTCCCGCTTTCCGAGGCGAAGGTCTCGATCCTCGACCGCGGATTCCTGTTTGCCGACGGCATCTATGAAGTCGCCGCCGTGCTGGACGGAAAATTGATCGACAACGCCTCGCACCTGGCGCGGCTGGAGCGCTCGGTCGGCGAGATCGAGCTGGCGCTGCCGGAGACGACGGCGCGCATCCAGGAGATCCAGAAGGAACTGGTCGCGCGCAACGATCTCGTCAACGGCATGGTTTATCTGGAAGTAACGCGCGGCGCCGACACCGGGCGCGATTTTGCGTTTCCGAAGAACGTAAAGCCGACGTTGATCATGTTCACCTCAACCAAGGACATCATCAATGCGCCGTCGGCCAAGACCGGCATCAACGTGATCACGGTGCCGGACCTGCGCTGGGCCCGCCGCGATATCAAGAGCGTCGCGCTGTTGGCGCAGGTGTTGGCCAAGCAGGCTGCGGCGGTGGCCGGCGCCGGCGAGGCCTGGATGATCGAGGACGGCAAGGTGACCGAGGGCGGCTCGTCGTCATGCTTCATCCTGACCCAGGACGACGTAATCGTGACCCGGCAGAACGGCAGCGAGATCCTGCCCGGCTGCACCCGCAAGGCCGTCGTCGCGCTGGCCGAAGAACGCCAGCTCCGCGTCGAGGAGCGGGCGTTCTCCGTCGAGGAAGCGCTGGCCGCCAAGGAAGCCTTCGTTACCAGCGCCAGTCTGTTCGTACAGGCCGTGGTGTCGATCGACGGCAAGAAGGTCGCCGACGGCAAGCCCGGCCCGATGACCAACCGCCTGCGCGAGATCTATGTGGAGTTCGCCAAGGCAACGGCGGTGTGACAGACCGCACCTTACTCTCGGCCCGTCATCGCCCGCGAAAGCGGGCGATCCAGTATCCCAGAGACCTCAGTGCTCGAAGCGAGAGGCCGCGTACTGGATGCCCCGCATCCGCGGGGCATGACAGCGCAGTTGACCTCCTCGCTTTACGCTACTGCCGCCTTTGCCTTGACCGGGTGCACCGCGCGGAAAGCGATCGCCAGCCGGTTCCAGGCATTGATAGCCCCGATCAGCATGGTCAAATTGACCGTCTCCGCTTCCGAGAAGTGGGCGCGCACGTCTTCGTAGAGATCGTCAGGGGCATGCGTTTCAGCAATCAGCGTCAGCGCGTCGGTCCAGGCCAACGCCGCGCGTTCACGGTCGGTGTAGAGCGGCGACTCGTGCCATGCACTCAACAGATACAGGCGTTGCTCGGTCTCGCCGAGCTTGCGGGCGTCCTGGGTGTGCATGTTGATGCAGTACGCGCAGCCGTTGATCTGCGAGGCGCGTGTCTTCACCAGTTCGATCAGCGACTTTTCGAGACCTGAAGCGACGATCTGGGCCTCCAGAGCGACAAGCGCTTTGATGGTCTCAGGCGCGGCCTGGTAGTAGTTCATCCGGGGCTTCATGCGCTTCTCCTTCTCTGGGACGCTTTCAATTTGAGCGGTTGTTTCAGTGTACGCTGACCACCTGTCTTCATTGCTGAGGACGTCAAAGCTTCTCCCTCACAAACCTGTTCCGCAATGTCCCGATGCCGGTGATGTCGATCTCGACGACGTCGCCGGCTTTCAAATCAGGCGAGGTGCCGTCGGTACCCATCCAGATCACGTCGCCCGGCGACAGCGTGAAATATTTGGAGAGTTCGACGAGAAACGGTACGATGCCGAAGATCATGTCGTTGGTGCGAAAGCGGCCAGTTTCCGTGCCGTTGACGCGGATCACCGTTTCCATCCTGTCGAGGTCGACATCTGTTTCGATCCAGGGGCCCATCGGCTTGAAGGTGTCGGCATTCTTGGAGCGCCACAGGCTGCGGTCGGCCTTCTGCCAGGTGCGCTCGCTGACGTCGTTGCCGATCGTATAGCCGAACACGCAATCCATCGCGTTGGCCTCGGTGAGGTGTTTTGCCTTCCTGCCGATCACGACCACCAACTCGCCTTCGTAATGAATCTTCTCGGTGGCGCTCGCCGGGATCACCACATCCTCATCATGGGCGATCAGCGCGTTTTGCGCGCGATAGCCGATTTCGGGCCGGTCGGGTACGTTCGGCACCGTGCCGGCCTTGTCGGCGGCTTCCTTGAGGTGTTTGCGATAATTCAGCCCGACGCAATAGAAGGTGCGCGGGATCAGCGGCAGCTCGATCCTGACGTCCTTCAGCGCATGCGACGGCGTTCCGCGCTGCCATTCGCCGAACGGATTGCCATCGACGGCGATCACGCGCTCACCCTCGACAATGCCCCAGGATGTCTTGCCGGCGGTGGTGAATTTGAGCCAACGCATGAGGTGCCCTCTCGTTATTCGGCCGCGGCTCGCGGCCGGGCTTTCCAGGCGCCGGCGGCAGGCCGTTTCAGGCCGAGATTGTCGCGCAGGGTCTTGCCGGCATAATCGTTGTGAAACAGGCCGCGGCGCTGCAATTCCGGCACCACATGCTTGACGAAATCGGCGTAGGAGCCCGGCACGATGGTGGCCGCGATGACAAAGCCGTCGCAACCGCGCTCGACGAACATCTCTTCGAGTTTGTCCGCGATCTCCTTCGGGCCGCCGACGATCGCGTCCTGCACCTGGCCGCGACCGGAGAAGGTGACGAAGTCGCGCGCGCTGGGGTTGGTCTTGCCTGATGCCTTCAGTACGCCGTCGCGAATGCCGAGGATGCCCTGCATGCTCTTGAGTTCTTCCGTGGTCAGCGGTTCATCGAGCGGCTTGGCGGCGAAGTCGAAGTTCAGTGCTTCCGCCAGCAGCGACAGCGCGTCGATTTCCAGCGGTAGCTTGTTGATGACGGCCATCTTGTCCTCAGCCTCGGCCTTGGTCGCGCCGCAGACGGGGGTGGTGAGGTTGCAGAGAAACATCTGGTCGGGATCGCGGCCGGCTTTCGCCGCTTCGTTGCGGACGGCCGCATAGCCTTCCTTGGCGGCGGCCACATTGCGCGCGGCGGTGAAGATCACCTCGCCCCATCGCCCCGCAAAGCGCTGGCCGCGACCGGACGCGCCGGCCTGGATGATGACGGGATGGCCCTGCTCCGAGCGGGGCACGGTGAACGGCCCGCGCGACTTGAAGAATTGTCCCTTGTGATCGAGCCGCTTCACCTTGGCCGGATCGGCGAAGCGGCCGCTCTTCTTGTCCATGATCAAGGAGCCGTCTTCCCAGGTGTCCCAATGGCCGAGCACGACTTCCATGAACTCGTCGGCGCGATCGTAGCGGAAATCATGTTCGAGGTGAGCGTCCTTGCCCATGTTGTGGGCCTCGCCGTCATTGAGCGAGGTGACGACGTTCCAGCCCGCGCGTCCGCCCGACATCAGGTCGAGGGTAGCGAAGCGGCGGGCGACGTCGAACGGTTCGTAATAGGTGGTCGAACAGGTCGACCCCAGGCCGAGCTTCGTCGTGACCATGCCCATCGTGGTCAGCACGATCAGCGGGTCCATCTTCACGCAGCGGATGCCGTACTCGACGGTGTGGGCATGATCGTTGCCGTAGCGGTCGGGCATCGCCAGGCGGTCGTCGAAGAATGCCATGTGGAACTTGCCGGCTTCGAGGATCCGGGCGATCTCCTGGTAGTAGTCGGCCGACATCGAATCGTCGCGCGATTCCAGGTGCCGCCATGAACTCGGCAGGTTGGTGCAGTTCTGCGCCTGCAAAAATCCCACCAGCGCCATTTGCCGTGTCATGCCGTTCTCCTTGTGCGGACTGGTTTGGATTTCATTTCAGGTCGAGCTCGGCGATGAGCTTGTAGTCGGTGGCGAGTGCCATCAATTTTTCCCAGGTGGCGTCCTCGACCTCGATACCGTCGCGCCTGCGCTGCTGCTCGCGGATATGTTCGATCTCGCCGGGATAGAACACGCCGGGCGAGCCTTCCGACGGCGGCGTCGATTTGAGATAACGCGCGAACTCGCCGACCTCCCTCTCGAAATCCTTCAGGGGACGGAAGGCTGCGACATTGAACACCGCCATGAAACATCCGTCGTTGTGCCGGCCGGTCGGCTCGACGCCAAAACCGAGGCCGGTGAGCAGGCCACAGAGCACTTCCACCATCGCCGCCAGCCCACTTCCCTTGTAGCCTTCGCTGCCGCCGAGCGGCAGCAGCGCCCCGCCCTTGCGATACTGGGTGGGATCGGTGGTGTGCCGTCCCTCGGCGTCGATGATCCAGCCTTGCGGAATCCGTTCGCCGCGCGCGACCGACAGTGCGATCTTGCCGGCCGCTACCGCCGAGGTCGCCATGTCAAGATAGAACGGCGCCTCAAGATCCGACGGCACCGCAATCGAGATCGGGTTGGTGCCGAGCCTTGCCTCGCGGCCGCCAAACGGCGCGACATGCTTCGGCGAGCGGCCGGAATCGGCGGCAGCAATCCCGATCATGCCGGCCCGCATCGCCATCAGCGGATAGGCGGCGAGACGCCCGACATGGCTCTGGCGGAACACCGTGCAGGCGGCGACATTGGCGGCTTTGGCTTTCTCGATCGTCAGGGCCATCGCCTTGGCGTTGACGTGAAAGCCGAACCCCCAATGGCCGTCGATCACGGTCGTGGTCGGCGATTCCTGGACGATGGTCCATTTGGCGCCGGGCACGATATGGCCGGCCTTGATGCGGTCGACATAGGTCGGGATCGCGATCACCCCGTGCGAATCGTGGCCGGCGAGATTGGCGTTGACGCAGCCGACGGCGACCGCGCTGGCTTCCTCTTCGGTTGCACCGGCAGCCCTAAGCAGGGCCGCGCCGATTCGCGTGAGACGGTTGGCCTGGACCATCGGCATGGGAGTTTCCTCACCTTGAGCGCCCGCGCGAACCGCGGGTCGTGCTTGGTACCGGCATGCTCTCAAAGCGCCCGCAGCAGGGCAAGCGTGGAAATATCCTGTTAGCCATGTCGTCAGCACGGCCCTCGCGTATCAGGATTTTCATCCTGCAAAATCCGAAAATTGCTTGTGGCGGGCCCGCATCCGCAGCCGGCGCGCGCCAGCGGTATGGCTGACAAATCGTGAATGGGCCGTAGTTCTCCGGAGCGGAGTCGTTCGTCGTTGGTCTGACATTTACTCTGAATCGCAACTCCCGCCGCCAATAACGAGCATTTAGGCCTGTTGCACGCATAAAATCCACAAGGGGCAGCCCGGCGCTGCCGGCAGGGAGCTTGGGGACGGTGACGACCGACATCGCGCGCACACTCGCGGCGTTGAATGCGACCAACGAAGCGATTCTGTACGCCAAATCGCCCGAAGAACTGTATGCGAAGGTTTGCGAAGCCGCGTTCTCGGTCGGCGACTTCCTGGCTGTATCGGTCTTCTTGCTGGAGAGCGAAACCAATCTCCTGCGCTTCGCCGCCGGCTGCGGCGATGACGTGCCCCGCCTTCGCAGCATCGACATTTCGATCGTGGCCGGTACGCCAGAGGGTAACGGGGTTGCCGGACAAGCGTTTCGCGACCGGCGCATATGCGTCAGCAATGACTTCCTGAACGATCCGCGCTCGCTGGCCTGGCGCGAGGGCGCCGAGGCCAACCAGGTGGGCGCGGCGGCAGCGCTGCCACTGATCTGCAATGGCCAGAGCGTCGGCGTGTTGCTGGTCTCGCGGCGCGAGGCGCACTCGATCGACGCGCAACTCGTATCGATGCTGGAGCGCGTCTCGGCAAACGTTTCGTTTGCGCTCGACAATTTCGACCACGAGGCCGCGCGCAAGAACGGCGAGCGTGCGATGCGGCGGTTGAACCGGATGTTCGGCGCCATCAGCGCGACCAACGAAGCCATTCTTCGCGCCAAGACCGAACAGGATCTCTATCAGCGCGTTTGCGACGCCGCGGTATACAGCGGCAAATCCGCGGCCACAGTGGTCCTGCTTGCAGAGCCGGATTCGATCTGGCTGAAGCCGGCCGCCGGGACAGGCGCAATCGTCGAACAGATCATGCGGGCGCCGTTCTCGATCGACGCGGGCAACCCGTACGGAACGGGCGTCTGCGGCAAGGCATTCCGGACACAGCAGCCGGCCGTCAACAACGACATCCTCAATTCGACACAGGGGCAGCCCTGGCATCAGGCCACCCGCGAGACGGGCGTTACCGCCTGCGTCGCCGCTCCCCTGATCAAGGCGGATGAGAGTATCGGCGTGCTGCTGTTCTTCGTCGGAAAGCTGTGGGCGGAGGACGAAGAGATCGTCGCGCTGATGGCGCGGATTGCGGAAAACGTCTCCTTCGCGCTGGAAAACTTCGAGCGCGCCAGTGAGAAGGCGCGGGCCGACGCCCAGAAGCAACGTCTGGGACGCATGCTGGCGGCGCTCAGCGCGACCAATGAAGCGATCGTCCGCGCGACGTCGCGGGCAGAGCTGTTCGAGCTGGTGTGCGAAGCTGCCGCAAACGGCGGACGGTTCAACTCGACCAGCATCCTGTTGGCCCGCCCCGACAGCTACGATATCGATCTGGTGGCCGTTGCAGGGCCGACGGCAAACAACATGCGGCGGGTCAAGGTCTCGACCGACGCGGATCTGCCTGAAGGGCGCGGTCTCTGCGGCAATGCGTTCCGCTCCAGGCGAGCTTGCATCGCAAACGACTTTCGGTCCGATCCGCGAGGATCGGCATTTCGTCAGTTCATTCACAGCGACGGAGCTATGTCGGGCGCTGCATTTCCGCTGCTCGTTTCCGGTCAGCCCGTCGGTGTGATGTTCTTCATCTCGTCCGAGAAAGACACGTTCACGCCCGAATTTGCCGAACTGCTGCAGCGGCTCACGGAGAATGTGTCGTTCGCGTTGGAAAACTTCGACCGTGCGGACGAGAAGGCGAGGACCGAAAGTCAGAAAGAGCGCCTGACGCGGATGTTCGCCGCTTTGAGCAGGACCAACGAAGCCATCATGCGGGCCAAGTCCCGCACGGAGCTCTTTGATCTCGTGTGCGAAGCTGCAGCAAATGGCGGCAGGTTCACGTCGGCCACCATTGCGCTGGCAACTCCGGACAGCGACCTTCTCAGGATCGTGGCCGCCTCCGGTCCGGCAGCCGAGACGACGCGGCACGTGAGGTTGTCGACGGATGAAAGCCGTCCCGAGGGACGTGGGCTCAGCGGGACGGCGTTCCGAACCAGGCGTCCATGCATCACCAATGATTATGTTAGCGACCAGCGCGTTGCCGCCTTCCAAGCCGTCGTAGGTAGCTATGGCGCTCAGTCGGGCGCCGCCTTTCCCCTCTTGGTGCATGACGAGCCAGTTGGCGTCATGATTTACATGTCCCTGGATAAGGACACTTTCACTCCCGAATTCTCGGAACTGCTGCAGCGATTGGCCGACAACGTATCTTTCGCGCTGGAGAATTTCGACCGCGCCGACGACAAGGCGAGGACCGAAATCCAGAAGGAGCGCCTGACGCGCATGCTGGCGGCGCTGAGCGCGACCAATGAGGCGATCATCCGCGCGACGTCGCGGGCGGAGCTGTTCGACCTGGTGTGCGAGGCCGCGGCCGACGGCGGCAAGTTCACCCTGACCTCCATCGTGTTGACGAAACCCGACAGCGACTATCTCGACGTTGTCGCTGCCGCCGGTCCGACTGCCCTCAGCGCACGTCTGGCAAAGATATCGGCCAGTGAGGCACACCCGGAGGGACGTGGGCTGTGCGGTCAGGCGATCCGTTCTCAGCGCGCCTGCATCATCAACGATTACCTCGCGGATCCCAATACCGAGGCGTTTCACCACAGTGCGCGTCTTGATGGTACGAATTCCGGCGCTTCATTCCCCCTGCTGGTGCATGGGAAAGCCGTCGGTGTGATGTCGTTCATGTCGCTCGAGAAGGATACATTCACGCCCGAATTTGCCGAGTTGTTGCAACGGCTCGTCGACAACGTGTCCTTTGCGCTGGAGAATTTCGACCGCGCGGATGAAAAGACCCGCGCGGACGAGCGGATCGAGTACCTGGCATCGCACGACAGCCTGACCAACCTGCCGAACCGGGAAATGTTCAACGGCATGCTTCGCCGCGCGATCGATGCCGCCGCGCGCTACCAGCGGCAGTTTGCGCTGCTGTTCATCGACCTCGACAGGTTCAAGGTCATCAACGATTCGCTGGGGCATGACGCCGGCGACATGTTGCTGGTGGAGATCGGCGACAGGCTACGCCGTGCGCTGCGCTCGAGCGATGTCGTGGCGCGGCTCGGCGGCGACGAGTTCGTGGTCATTCTGGAGGAGGCAGCCGAGCGTCACGAGGTGGAGCGCATAGCCGGCGGGCTTCTCTCCGTACTGGGCCAGCCGCTGCAGCTCAGCGGTCACGAATGCCACACCACCGCTTCGATCGGGATCGCGATGTATCCGTCGGATGGCACCGACATGCAGACGCTGACCAAGAACGCCGACATGGCGATGTATCTCGCCAAGGAGGACGGCAAGAACGGCTTCCGCTTCTTTACCAAAGAGATCAAGACACAGTCGATCGAGCGGCTGACGCTGGAGAGCGCGCTTCGCCGCGCGCTGGAGCGCGACCAGTTCTCGCTGCATTATCAGCCGAAGATTGACATGGCGACCGGTCAGATCACCGGCGTCGAGGCGTTACTGCGCTGGGTGCACCCCGAACTCGGCACCGTCTCCCCGGGACAATTCATCCCTCTCGCCGAAGAAACCGGCCTGATCGTTCCGATCGGCTGCTGGGTGCTCAAGGAAGCCTGCGCGCAGAACATGGCCTGGCAGCGCCGTGGCCTGCGGCCGGTGACGATGGCGGTCAACCTGTCGCCGCGGCAATTCGCCGATCCGCATCTGTTGCACGATGTCGACGAGGCGCTGTTGGCAAGCGGCATGTCGCCGGTGCTGCTGCAGCTTGAAGTCACCGAAAGCATGGTGATGCGGAATGTCTCGCGCGCGATCAAGGTGCTCGACGCGATCCAGAGCCGCGGCATTCGCCTCGCGATCGACGATTTCGGAACCGGCTATTCGTCGATGTCGCTGATGAAGCAGTTCCCGATCGACACCATCAAGATCGATCGCTCTTTCATTCGCGACCTGCCCGTCGATTCCGAAGACCAGGCCATTGCGCAGGCGATCATCAGCATGGGCAAGGCGCTTGGCATGACCGTCATTGCGGAGGGTGTCGAGACCGTCGAGCAGGAGGTGTTTCTGCGCAATCACGCCTGCGACGAGATGCAGGGATTTCTGTTCTCCAAGCCGCTGCCTGCAAAGCAGATGGCTGATCTGCTCCGGGCCGAACCGCGGCTCGCCTCGCCGCCGCTGCAGCCGGATGCCGGGTCAGGGTTGGAACGCACCGTCGTCTGACGGCTGCGGGTGCAGCTCACGCGCGAGCTTGGTGTCCGGAGCCTTGCGAGGAAAGTCGTCGGGCCAGGGCAGGGTCGTCTGTCCCGCGATGGCTTTGAGGAGGAGTTCTGCCGCGGCGGCATATGTCGCCTGGTTGGGCAGGCCAAGCTCGGCACACCATTCCGCCGGCAGGGATTGCGGCGCGCTGCGCAACTCCATCGCCGGTCCCCACCACCATGCTGGGGCGGGCGATCGTTCGGTTTCGGGAACAGCCCGCCAGCGTGCATACTCGCCGATCAAGCGTTCGAACTGCAATCGCGCCGCCGGATGCATCTCATCTCCTGTCATCAGATGATATCCACATCCGCACGCGGCGCAATGCGTGTCAGCCGGTCACTGCCGGCCGTGCTGCCAGTGCGCGGTCACATCCGCGCCTGATTTATTGAGATGCACGTGCTGATCGACGTGATCGACCCATGACACCGGAATGAAGTGGTGATGCTCACCATCAGGCGAGCTCTGCTTGGTCAGCTTGATCTTGTCGGGCCCTTCCAGATGATCGACTTTTCCGACCGTCTTCCTGTCCGACGAGATGACGTCCATGTGTTCCTTGATCTGCGCGGTAACAGCCATGTTCTACATCCGTAAGCTGGTTGAGAACACAAAAACGCGCCGCACCCAAAATAGTTGCGTATCGGGAATGGACCGGCGAGGCCGGGGTTGCTTCTCTTCTGCCGCCGTTGAGGTCGCCGGGCCTTCGCCCATGTCCAGCAGCACGACGTCTTCGTCCTTGGCGCCGTCAGGCCGACGGAGTGGATCCGTTCAGTCGCGACCAGGCGCACCCGTCTTCAGCGGGTGAGCCTTCTTGTGCCAAGCCCAGGCGGTACGGATGATCGTGGCCAGATCCGAATGGGCGGGACGGAAGTTCAATGTCGCGCGTGCGGCGGAGGGATCGGCGACCAGATAGGTTGGATCGCCTGGTCGGCGGGGCCTGACGACATGCGGGACTTCGCGGCGGGTCTCGGCGGCGATCGCCGCGAGGATTTCGCGCACCGAAAAGCCGTTGCCGGTGCCGAGATTGAAGGCGCCGCCGGTATGCCCCTGCAGCAGAAGCTCGAGCGCAAGCACGTGGGCAGCCGCCAGATCGGTCACGTGGATGTAGTCGCGGATCGCCGTCCCGTCGGGCGTGTCGTAGTCGTCACCGAACACGGCGAAATCAGGCACGTGTCCCTGCAGCGCCATCATCGCGCGGGGGATAAGGTGGGTTTCCACTTCGCGCAATTCGCCGATGCCGCCGGCAGGGTCGGCGCCAGCGGCGTTGAAGTAGCGCAGTGCGAACGAGCCGAAGCCGTAGGCTATGCGATAATCCGCCAGCACGCGCTCGATCATCCATTTCGAGGCGCCGTAGGGGTTGATCGGCGCGCAGGGATAGTCCTCGCGCAGCGCCTTGCTGTCGGCGCTGCCATAGACCGCGCCGGTCGATGAAAACACCAGGCGGTTGCAGCCGGCCGCGCGCATGGTCTCGAGCAGCGACAGCGTGCCGGCGAGATTGTTGACGTAGTATTTCTGCGGATCGGCAACGGATTCTCCGACCAGGCTCGACGCAGCGAAGTGCATGACCGCCGCGATGTCATGCTCGGCAAAGGTCCGCGCCAGCGTCGCCCTGTCGGCGATGTCGCCGACCACCAGCGTGCCCGCGGCGAAGCTGCGATGGCCGGTCGAAAGATTATCGTAGACGACGGGCTGGTAGCCCGCCTTATCCAACGCCCTGCAGCAATGCGAGCCGATATAGCCCGCACCGCCGGTGACGAGAATGATTGGACGGCTGTTCATCGGCTTTGTGCCCCGCCGATCTCTCGATCGGCTCCTGTTCAGCAACAGATAAAGCGCTCGCGGATTGGTGGTCAATAGCGCCAGAACAGCCGGCGCGGCTCCAGCCAGATGCGCGGATTAACCCCATCCATTAACCGTCGCTGGAATTCGGTGCGTCACGTTTCGCTGCCGGATCGGTTTTTGCACCACCGTGCGCGTTACGTCCGCAAGGACGGGATAATCCCCCGAGCGAGCGGCTTTATCGAGACGGAAGTGTCCCGGAATTAATCCGGCAATCCCGTTTCGGGACGACGAGACATATTCGTGAACGACCAGACTTTCATGGCAGAGAGCTCGATCGGCGATATCAGGATGGGTCGGCCTGATCCGGCGGTCAGAGCTCTGCGTGCGCTGGTGGCGGCTTCACCGGCGCTCGATCCAGGAATCGAAACGGTGGTGTGCATCCCCTGTTTTCGCCGTCCCAAGTACCTGCGCCGGACGCTGCAGTCGCTTGCCGTTCAGCGCACCAGCCGCCGCTTCGCCGTCGTGATGGTGGAGAACGATGCGTCGAGGAGCGAGAGCGTGCCGGTTGCCGCCGAATACCTCGCGTCGGCGAAATTGTCGGGGCTCTGCGTGATCGAGCCGCGGCAGGGAAACTGCTATGCGATCAATGCCGCCTTCGAGACGGCGCTGCAGATGTTCCCCCTGGCCACCAGCCTTCTGATGATCGACGATGACGAAATCGCTTCGCCGGATTGGCTGGAGCAGATGGTCGGGACTGCGGAGGCGACCGGCGCCGACATCGTCGGCGGTCCGGTATTTCCTGAATTCGATGACGAACGAAAGCGTGGGCTGCGGCGCCATCCCGCTTTTGCGCCGGCCTACGACGCCTCAGGTCCAGTGCCGGTGATCTATGGCTGCGGCAATTGCCTGATCCGGCGCGCGGTGTTTGATCGGTTGGGCATGCCGGCATTCGACCTCCGTTTCAATTTTCTCGGTGGCGGAGACACCGATTTCTTCCATCGCTGTGAAAGGCTCGGCTTGCGATTTCATTGGGCGGCCGAAGCCGCGATCAGCGAAACCGTGCCGCAAAGCCGGACCAGCCTGAAATGGCTGGCGATGCGGGGCCTGCAGATCGGGGCGATCAATTATCACGTCCAACGCAAGGCGACGCCGACGTTCTGGTTGCGGGCGAAGCTGACGGCCAAGCTGCTGGCAGCCTTGCCGCTCTCGCTCGGATATGCCGTGCACGCGGTCCTCACCGAGCGTGAGTGGACCATTGCCATGCATCCCGTCACGGTGGCGATCGGCAGCGTGCTGGCCGCGTTCGGCCTCGAGCCGCAGCCCTACAAGGCGTCGAAGATCGACTCATGAGCCGGCTCATCGAGGCATCCGAAATCCGAGCACCTGCTCGGCTAGTCGCTGTCGCGCGATAAGAGCTGACACATTGTTGCCGCACGGGAACTGCCGTGCAAATCTGCAACACGTGCCAGGAATATGCAGCCGTTCATTATGTGTTCGCGAGAGTTGATGATCGGCTTGGCCGCGCGCGCGTATGCTGCGCTTCGGGTGATGGGCTACTCGTGAATTGCTGCCGTGGGGAGAGCCAACATGCCAGCCTATATTCATCATCATGGCATTGAGCCGGGTTTCGTCCTTTGTCCGAGCTGTGTCGGACTTCCGATGTATGTGCGCGACGTCGAACCGCATTGGAGCCAGGCCAAGATTGACTTCACCTATGAATGCGCCGATTGCGGCGCCGAAGTTCGCCAGACCATTATGAAGCCGCAACTGCGGCATTAGTGGCAGTTCGTAGGGTGGGCAAAGCCGCAGGCTTGCTCACCATTTTCGACATTGCACGCGCGTGATGCTGGGCACGCGGAGCCTGTCGCCGTGAGCGCCCTTGCGCTCGCCGCTGGCCGCGCGTTCGCGCGACTCGTTGGCTTTGCCCACCCTACACAGCAGCTTCAAACCTGCCTCACCACGCCGGGCTGCCCGGAATCGCATTCCAACGCGTCGCGATCCCAATTTGCCGCGATTGCCGCGGCCTCATACGTGCTGTGCAGGAAATCGAGCAGCGCCTTGTCGGGATCGGCAGCCGTCCGGACGGCGTCGTATGGCAGAATGAATTCGCCGAGCGCTTCACTGAAGAACGCCGCATCCGGTTGCACCTTCGTCGCGCGAAAACCCGGCGGCTCGGGATAGGCATAGGAATAGAAGGCGGGATGATCGATAGCGCCACCGCCTGGCCAAAACCCGGCGCTGCTGACTTCGTGTGAATAGGCTTCATGTGCAACAGCGTCGGGCAAATGTGGCACCCCGCCGGGATGGCGTGGCGCGCGGCGTCCCGAGAAGCGCGTCACCGCGAGATCGAAACTGCCCCAGAAGAAGTGCACCGGGCTGGCCTTGCCGAGGAAGCCGGTTCGGAATTGCTTGAAGATGCGGTCGCAGTTGACGAGAATTTGCAGGAAGCACCCGACGGCATCTGGATCGTAGGCGGCGTGCACGGTGTCCTCGGAGAAGTTTATCGGATCGGGCAGTTCGTTCGGCATCTCGTCGATGGCAACGGCAATGCCGAGCTCGGCAAGCGCTGCCATCGTGGCGGCATAGAAGCTGGCGACCGAATGTCCTGCTAGCGCAAATTGCTCTAGCGAGCCGTCGCTGGTCGAGATGCGCAGCGTGTGGTCAATGAAATCGAAGTCGATCTGGAACGTTCGTGCGCCGTCGGGCACTGGCGATGTCGTCAATCCGCGCGGCGTGACATAGAGCGCCACGTGCCAGGAATGATTGAGCCATGGCGATTTGGCAAGGCGGACCTTGCCGACGATCTGGGTCCAAAGATGGAGTGTCGCATAGGTGTCACGCCACGCCGCGGTCGGCAATTCCGGCCACCGGACTTGCGAATTGTTGCTCATGCTAGAACCTTTGCGCGCCGACCGGGAGGCCGAAGACCTATCACGGATTCATAAAGCGGTTAGAAACTATGCCTCACGATTTCGTGCATTCCGGGCAGCACCGGGCTCCGCCCCCGAAGGACTAGATAGGGCGGCATTCGTAAGAGAGAACGCCGCCCATATCGCATTCAGCCATGCAGCTTGCTGGCGGTCTCCGCGATCACGCGCCCCTGATAGCGCGCGCCGGCGAGTTCGTTTTCGCTCGGCTGACGGCTGCCGTCGCCGCCGGTGATCGTGGTGGCGCCATAGGGTGCGCCGCCGGTGATTTCGTCGAGCTTCATCTGGCCGGCAAAGCCGTAGTTCAGGCCGACGACCGTCATGCCGAAGTGCAAGAGATTGGTGATGATCGAAAACAGCGTGGTTTCCTGCCCGCCATGCTGGGTCGCCGTTGCGGTAAAGGCACCGCCGACCTTGCCGTGCAGCGCGCCCTTGGCCCAGAGGCCACCGGCCTGGTCGAGGAAGTTCGCCATCTGCGACGTCATTCGGCCGAAGCGGGTGCCGGTGCCGATGACGATCGCGTCGTAATTGGCGAGGTCCTCGATCTTTGCGATCGGCGCGGTCTGATCGAGCTTGTAATGCGAGGCCTTCGCGACCGCTTCAGGCACGAGCTCTGGCGCGCGCTTGATGTCGACGGTGGCGCCAGCCTTTCGCGCGCCTTCGGCTACGGCATTCGCCATCGCCTCGATGTGACCGTAAGCGGAATAATAGAGCACGAGTACTTTGGCCATGGTGGTTGTCCTTTGGATTTGATGTGAGTTGTTGTTGGGGCTGTCATTGCCGGGCTTGACCCGGCAATCCATCGCCTTTGAAGAGTCTTGCGAAGCGAGATGGATGCCCGGGTCAAGCCCGGGCATGACGATCGGTGAGTGGCTTACGCCGCGTCGACCAGCACCAGTTCGGAATCTTCCAGCGCGGTAATCGTCAGCTTGGCCTCGTCGCGGATCGCGGCGCCGTCGCGGGCATTGACGCGCACGCCGTTGACTTCGACGCTGCCGGCCGCCGGCACGAGATAGAGGTGACGCGCCTTCGCCGCCTCATACGCCGCGCTCTCGCCCGCTTTCAGCGTGGTGGCGAGCACCCTCGCATCGGCGCGGATCGGCAGCGCATCCTTGTCGCCGGCAATGCCGCTGGCGATGGTGACGAGCTTGCCGGAGCGATCCGACTTCGGAAACGGTTTGGCGCCCCAGGTCGGCTGGCCACCCCTCGTCGTCGGCTCGATCCAGATCTGGAAGATCTTGGTCTTGCTCGGCTCCAGATTGTACTCGGAGTGACGAATGCCGCTCCCGGCGCTCATCACCTGCACGTCGCCGGCTTCAGTCCGGCCCTTGTTGCCGAGCGAGTCCTGGTGCGTGATCGCGCCTTCGCGGACATAGGTGATGATTTCCATGTTGGCGTGGGGATGGGCGGGAAAGCCGGTGTTCGGCGCGATCTCGTCATCGTTCCACACCCGCAACGCGCCGTGGCCCATATTGTCGGGATCGTAATGGCTGCCGAACGAGAAGTGATGTTTTGCCTTCAGCCAGCCGTGATCGGCGCTGCCGAGTTTTGCAAATGGTCTGAGTTCGATCATGGGATATTCCTTCGTTGAAAGTTCTTGAATGAAGTGGCCGGGCGGCTTGCGCCCGGCCGCGCTGGATTTGAGTTACGCGCCGAAGCCGCCATCGACATTGAGCACCGTGCCGGTCACGAACGACGCTTCGGGGCTTGCGAGGAACACTACGCCGGCTGCGATTTCTTCAGCGGTGCCGAAGCGCTGCAGCGCGTGCTGGACACGCTGGGTTTCGGCAAAATCGCCACCATCCTTCGGATTCATGTCGGTATCGATCGAGCCGGGCTGCAGCACGTTGACCGTGATGCCGCGCGGTCCGAGGTCGCGCGCCGCGCCCTTGGAGTAACCGACAACGGCAGCCTTGGTCGCGGCGTAGTCGGCCAGGCCCGGAAACGAGGCGCGGGTGGCGATACCGGAGCCGATGGTGACGATGCGTCCGCCGTCGCCCATCAGTTTCGACGCGGCGCGGATCGCGGTAATCACGCCATGCACGTTGATGGCGTCCTGCCGGGCCAGCGCTGCGCTATCCGTATTGGCGTCATCAATCGGGCCACCGACAGCGACGCCTGCATTGTTGACGAGGATGTCGAGTCGCCCGAAATCCTTCGCGACGTTCTTCACGAGCTGATTGACATCGGCGACGGATGCCTGGTCGGCTTTGTAGGCGCGGGCGTTGACACCCTTGGTCTTCAACTCGGCCACAACCGCTTCCGCCTTGTCGGGAGAAGCGACATAACTGATCGCGACGTTGGCGCCTTCTGCCGCAAGCGCGCGGGCAGACGCTGCGCCGATGCCGCGCGAACCGCCGGTGACGAGGGCTACCTTGCCTGAGAGCTTCTTGGTCATTGGATTTCTCCGTTGCTCGAATTCCGATGGCCATTGGATATGCCTCCTGCCGTGGTATAGAAATAGAAACTATCGAAACTCATTGTTTCAAAAAATGAGCCTTAGGGTGATCCGAATGTCCAAGCTCCCGGATTTCGAGGCGTTGGCGATTTTTGCAAAAGTCGTGGAATTGCGGTCATTTGCGGCGGCCGCCACCGAGCTGGCGCTGTCCAAGGCCACGGTGTCCAAGGCCGTCAGTCGGCTCGAGCAGCGGCTCGGCGCGCGGCTGTTCAACCGCACCTCGCGGCGGTTGGCGCTGACCGATGCCGGGCAAAGGCTCGCCGAGCGCGCCGCGCGCCTGCTCGCCGACGGCGAGGACGCCGAGAACGAAGCCCTGTCGCAATCGATGGCGCCGCGCGGGCTGGTGCGGCTCGCGGTGCCGATGACGTTTGGCGTGAAAGCCGTTGCGCCGATCTTGCCGGAATTTCTCACAGCCTTCCCGGAAGTCTCGATCGACCTTCACCTGAGCGACGCGACGGTCGATCTGATCGGCGAAGGTTTCGATGCCGGCCTGCGCATCGCCCGCCTGCCGGATTCGTCGCTGATCGCGCGGCGGCTCTGCGCGATGCCGCGCTACACTGTCGCGGCGCCGTCCTATCTCAAGCGCCATGGCAGGCCGACGCATCCGATGCATCTGGCGGAGCATAAATGCTTCGGCTACGCCTATCTCTCGACAGCCGGCGTCTGGCACTACACCAATGCGTCAGGCGAACAGGCCAGCGTGCGGCCCGCAGGCCAGCTCCGCGTCAACAATGGCGAGGCGCTGTTGCCGTCCGTCATCGCCGGCCTCGGTATCGCCGATCTGCCGGACTTCATCGTCGGCGACGCCATTGCATCCGGCGAGGTCGAAGTGATCCTGAAAGGCTGGCACCAGCCCGAAGGCGCGGTGCACCTGGTGACGCCGCCCGGCGGCCCAAGGCCGGCGCGCGTCGAAGTGCTGGCGGAGTTTCTTGCGAAGCATTTTGCGCGAGCGAAGAAGCGGAAGAGCGGGTAGGCGAGGTCCTCACCCTCCCCTGGAGGGCCCTGGAGGGGGAGGGTCGACGCTCATGTAATGAGCGGCGGGGTGGGGTGACGGTCTCTCCACATCCGACAGTGCCCGTGCGGATAGATCACCCCGCCGCGTCTCACATTCCGCTGCGCTCCATGTGACCCGACCCTCCCCCTCCAGCGGAGGGTGAAGGGTACGGCTATCGCAACGTACCGGCTTCAGGCTAGGCTGCCTCCAATAACCAAAACAAAATGAACCGGGGAGGCTTCTACCATGAACCGCCGCGAACTTCTGAAAGCTGCCGCCGCATTGCCGCTCGCGCCAGCCGTGCTCTCCAACGCTGCCTTAGCGCAAGGCCCATACCCCTCGCGCAACATCACCATGATCGTGCCGTTTCCGCCCGGCGGGCAGGCCGATCTCGCGGCGCGGCCGATCGCGCAGGCGCTGGAGCGGATCCTCGGAAAGCCCGTGATCGTCGACAACCGCGCCGGCGGCGGTGGCGGATCGGTCGGCAATGCGGCGGCGGCGCGTGCCGAGCCTGACGGGCACACACTATTGATGACGCTGTCTTCGCTTGCGGTGCTGCCGGAAGCCGACCGTCTGTTCGACCGCCCGGTGGCGTACGAAGTCTCGCAATTCGCAGCCGTGGCGCGCGTGCTCGCCGATCCGACGCTGCTGGCGGTGCCGGCGTCCGCGCCGTGGAAGACGCTGCAGGAGTTCGTCGACGACGCCAAAAAACGTCCCGGGCAAATTCCCTACGGCTCGTCCGGTCCATACGGCACGCTGCATGTGGCGATGGAAATGTTTGCCGCGAGCGCCGGCATCAAATTGCTGCACGTGCCGTTTCGCGGCGCCGGGCCGGCGCTTACCGCGCTATTGAGCGGCACCGTGCAGGCGGTGGCATCGGCGCCGGGCACGCTGAAGCAGCAGGTCGATGACGGCAAGATGCGCGTGCTCGCCAATTGGGGCGCCGAGCGCATCAAGAGTTTCCCCGATCTGCCAACCTTCAAGGAGCTCGGTTACAAGGATGTCGAGTTCTACATCTGGGCGGGACTGTTTGCGCAACGCGCATTGCCGGCGCCGATCATGACGCGGCTGCGCGAAGCGATGGCGGAAGCCGCGAAGGCGCCCGAAGTGGTCAAGACCTATGAGACCGCCGGCAGCCCAGTCGCCTACCTGGACGCGCCGGAATTTGCAAAATTCGTCGCGGAAGACAGCGCGCGGCTGGTCGCGGCGGTGAAGAAGATCGGCAAGGTGGAGTAGGGGAACCCGCTTCACATTTTTTTGTTCGCACTAACGTCGCATGGCCGCATTCATTCGACAGGCTTAGTGCCGTCGCCGCGCGGAGCTTCCGCGCCTGTGAAAATTGAAAAGAAGGGGACCTGTCCATGCAAACGCAGCGGATCGTCCTTGCACTCGCCCTCGCGATCGGCGGCGGAACTGGCGCTGCCGTTCCCGCTTTCTCGCAGGAATATCGCGGAACCTGGGAACAGCAGATGGCCTGCACGCCCGACGTCTGGCGGCTTTGCGGCGACCAGATCCCGGACGTCAACCGGATCGTGGCATGTTTGCGGTACAACACGCCGCAGCTCTCCACCGGTTGCCGCGCCGTATTCGAATCGCAGGCCGATGCGCGGCCAGCGCCGCGCGGGCTGCAACAAAACGCGCCACGAGCCCGCGCCCCGCAGCCGGGCCAGCCGCAAGCGGTACGGCCACGGCCGATGCAGCCATCGCCTTATTATGAGGAAGACTACTAGGTCGACGTGGCCTCGGCCGGCCTAAGTTCGCAGACGTCGACCCATTCGGCCGACGTCAGTTCCGCCATGCGCGCAGGCGTAATCTTCACCGCGCTGTGGGTAGAGCCCGCGGCGGGCACCACGATGTCGAACGCCTTCAGCGACACGTCGCAATAGACCGGCAGCGGCGTCTTCAGTCCGAACGGACAGACGCCGCCGATCTCGTGCCCGGTGATCTCGGCGACCTCCTCGAGGCCGAGCATTTTCGGCTTTCCGCCGAACAGCGCCTTTACCTTCTTGTTATCCATTCGCGACGTGCCGGCCGCGACGATCAGGATGATGCGGTCGCCGATCCTCAAGCTCAGCGTCTTCGCAATCCGCGCCGGCTCGACGCCGTAAGCCTCCGCCGCCAGCGCGACGGTGGCAGAACTCATTTGGGATTCAATCACGGAAATTTCGGGCGCCTTTTCTGCAAAGAAGGCGCGCACGGACTCTAGACTCATCTTGTTCAGGACCTTTGCGCAGACACCAGTGCGGGCAGTTCGGAGAGGCTGTGGATGCGATGATCGGGCTCAAATCCCAGCTCATCCATCTGGGTGCGCAAAATCTTGAACATCGTCAAGGGCGGCAGCGTCTCGCTTTCGAGGCAGGCCAGCGCCATCGCTTCCGGCGTCACCCGTTCGATCCAGGCGACGTTGAGCCCGAACGCCTTGGCGCCGCAGGCGTCCCAGGGATTGGAGGAGATAAACAGCACCTCGGCAGGCGGCACGTGCAACACCTCCTCGATCAATGCGTAGACCTCAGGGCTGGGCTTGAATATCTTCTTCGCGTCGACGCTGATGGTGGCATCGAGCACGCGGTCGAGCCCGCTGTTCTGCACCAGCGCGTTGAGCATGTCGGGGCTGCCGTTCGACAGGATCGCGAGCCTGCAATCCTTCATCGCCGACAGCGCCGCAAGCGCATCTGGATAGAGATCGAGATGCAGATATTTCTCGATGATGCGCGCGAAAGCATCGTCGTCATATTGCAGCCCGAGGCTGCGCAGCGTGTAGGCGAGCGCGTCGCGCGTGGCGACCGAGAAATCCTGATAGCGTCCCATCAGCGAACGCAGCCAGGTGTATTCGAGCTGCTTGATGCGCCAGACCTGCGTGATGATCCCGCCATAGCCCGGGAACGCATCCTCGGTGACGTCAGCCACCGACTGGACATCGTAAAGCGTGCCATAGGCGTCGAAGACAACGGCTTTGATGGTCATGGTAACTACTCTTTCGCGCCGATGGTCGCGCCGAGAAATTCACGAAGCGCCTCGGATGATTGATCCGTTGCCGGCTTATTGAATTCGAGGTGGTGCCCCTTCAACACGAGCGGCGTCGTGAGCTGCGGGGCATCGAATGCGTGATAAGCGCCGGGAAACACCGTCAGCTTGATCGGCACGCCCTTGTCCTTCTGCCGCGATATCCCCCAGTCGTCTCGGCCCTCCACCACATTACGGCACTGTTTAGCCGAGGCCCAATCGTCGAGTTCGCCAATCAGGATCAGGGCTGGCGCGGTCATCTCGCCCTTGAGACCAAGGCAGGATGGATAGAACGCAATGGCCGCGCGGAATTTGTTCGGCGATGACTGTTCCAGAAAGCCATGGTCGACCGACATCAGCGCCGCCCGGCCGCCGTTGGCAAAACCAATCACAGCAACACGATCGGGATCGACGAATGGATCGCGCACCAGAAAGTTCAGGGCACGATAGGCGTCCCCAGCCGAATCGATCCGGGCCCTGTCGTCGCAGATTTCAAGGCCGCGCGGACCCAAGCTATCCACAGTGAGCACCACGTAGCCCCAGGACGCGATCCGCTTGCCCCAGCGTTCATCGATCCGCTTCCAGTTTCCATGGCAGCTATGCAACAACACGACAGCGGGCGAGGGGCCTGCAGCCTTGGTTTGTCTCAAATAGCCCTGCAGTGGATGCGGACTTGCAAGCGGGTTCTCGATTTCGACATAGGTCGCTGACGATTCAGCCGCAATGCACTCGGCCGCGCTTCCGGTTAAGAGCGCGGCGAGCAGGGCAACGGTCTTGGCAAAGTTCGTCACTGGCCATCTCAACCTTTCGTCGATGATGGCCTTCGATTATATACCCAAAATCTTCCTTGCGTTGGCTTTCATCACCTTCGGCCTGATCTCCTCGCGGATCTCGAGCTTGGCGAAATCCGCCAGCCAGCGGTCCGGCGTGATCACCGGCCAGTCCGAGCCGAACAACATCTTGTCCTGCAGGATCGAGTTGATGTAGCGCACCAGGATCGGCGGGAAATATTTTGGCGACCAGCCGGAGAGGTCGATATAGACGTTCGGCTTGTGGGTCGCGACCGACAGCGCCTCTTCCTGCCAGGGGAAGGAGGGGTGCGCGAGGATGATCTTCAGGTCGGGGAAGTCAGCCGCGACATCGTCCATGTACATCGGGTTGGAATATTTTAAGCGCATCCCCATGCCGCCGGGCATGCCGCTGCCGACACCGGTCTGACCAGTGTGGAACAGCGCGATCGCGCCGCCGTCGTTGATCGCTTCATAGAGCGGGTACGCCATGCGATCGTTGGCGTAAAAGCCCTGCATGGTCGGATGGAATTTGAAGCCGCGGACGCCGTATTCCTCGATCAGCTTGCGCGCCTCGCGCACCCCTAACTTGCCCTTGTGCGGATCGATCGAGACGAACGGGATCAAAACGTCGAGATGGTCGGAGGCGACCTCCAGCATCTCGTAATTGTTGTATCGGCGAAAGCCGGTCTCGCGCTCGGCATCGACCGGGAAGATCACCGCTGCAATGTTTTTCGATCGGTAATAGGCCGCGGTCTCCGGCACGGTCGGCGGATGCTTGTGCGGCGATTTGAAGTATTCGGCCATGCGCTCCTGGAAGTCGTCATAACCGTCGTCGCCATGCAGGCCGCAGGGCTCTTCCGCATGGGTGTGGATGTCGATCGCGACGACATTCTCGATATCGGGCAGCTTGAGCTTGGGCATTTGAGTTTCCCGCCGGCTTGATTTTTGGGTCTGGAAAATTGATTATACTATATAACGAATTCCGCAAGGCGGCAGAAGCAAAAGACGGAAAAATAGGGGAGTACGGCATGGCCCAAACGCAGGCCTTCGAGACCGATTTCTGGAAAGACGCCAACTTGAGAAAGGTCTGGGACGACATCGTTCCCGGCGAGCCGCGCAAGACCATCCCCTACACGCTGACCAAAGAGGCGATTGAGCTGTACTGCAAATCGGTCGGCGAAACTCATCCGATCTATTTCGACGAGGCCTATGCGAAGACCACGCGCTATGGCGGGCTGATCGCGCCGCCCTCGATCCACATCCTCTTGATGTTCTCCTGCACGCCGGCGGATGACTGGATGCGCTCGCCGGGCACCGTCAATGCCGGTCAGTCCTGGAGCTACAACATTCCGGCCAGGCCCAACGACGTCATCACCTTGCAGGCCCGTGCGCTCGACAAGTTCATCAAGCGCGAGCGGCTGTTCGTGGTGCACGACAATGTGTTCTTTAATCAGAAGGGCGACGTAATCTGTTCCGGCCGCGGCTGGACGATTCGGCCGATCTGAGCGGGGAGGTTGCGATGACCACGACGTTCGAAAAGCTCAGAGCCGGCGACAGCATCGACGGCCCCACCTTCGCGGTGAGCCGCGAATCCATTCGCCTGTTTTGCGACGCCTCGCTCGACTACAACCCGCTGCATCTCGACGACGAGTACATGAAGGGCAGTTTCGGCAAGACCAATTTCGGCGGCATCATCATGCACGGCATGAACAATTTCGGCCTGATCTCGCGCATGATCACCGACTGGGCGTATCCTGCAGGCGCGATCCATCGCCGGCTGGAGACGCGATGGGTCAAGCCGGTCAGGCCGGGCGATACCATCCAGCCCTTTGGAATCATCAAGGCCAAGCAGGCGACCGAAAAATCCCGCTGGGTGTTGATCGACGTGGTGGTGAAGAACCAGACGGGTGAAAAGATCGCGACCGGCGAGGCCCTGGTCGAGTTCCCGCGCGACCTGTTCTGCCAGTGAATCGGGTGTTGGGCTGCTTCCGCGGCGGTCATTCCGGGATGGTCGAAGGACCAGACCTCAGATGCGCAATTGCGCATCGGGGAATCTCGAGATTCTCAGGTGCGCAATTGCGCACCATAGTTCGCTTTGCGCCCGGGAATGACGGGTATTTTCTGGGGCCGGCAGCCAGGAGGCCCCGAAACGGCCCTTCCGCATTGACATCCGGTGCCACCTTGCCCTAGAAACCGCCCCGTCCCGGGCGGTTGGCCGCTTTTCGGGATTGATCCCATTTTGCCACTTTCGGGTAGCTCAGGTTCGGGCCTCCAGCACGGCCTTTCAAAGCATCAGGATTGTCCCATGAAGGTCCGTAACTCCTTGAAATCGCTGCGTGGTCGCCACCGTAACAACCGTCTGGTCCGCCGCAAGGGCCGGGTCTATGTGATCAACAAGGTGCAGCGCCGCTTCAAGGCCCGCCAAGGTTAATCCCTGGCGCCGAGCCGGCTTTTTTCTTCGCTTCACGGGTCTTTGACGATCTGCTGCTTTGCGGCGCGATTTTGCGCGTCTAGACTTGTCCCATGGTTTTGAGATTCCCGGGCGCCCGTAACTGCCGGATCGTGGTCCTCGCCGCTGTCATGACGGCCGTGCCGGCCGCTGCGTTTGCCCAGAACGACCCCAGGGTCATTCCTCCGCCGAAATCCGAGAAGAAGTTGCCGGAAGCGCCGAGCAAGCTTCCGAAGGTTGGTGCGGATCGCACCCGCGGGCTGGACTTCCTGTTCGGTGCCCTGAAAGCTGCTCCCGATGAAGCCAGCGCCAAACACGTCGAGGCGCGGATCTGGGCGCAGTGGATGCAGACGCCGAGCGACACGGCTGCGCTGTTGATGCTGCGCGCCAAGGCCGCGATGGATGCACAGAAGATCGACGTCGCGCTGAAACTGCTGGATTCTCTCGTCAAGCTGCGTCCCGATTACGTCGAGGCATGGAATCGTCGCGCCACGCTGTATTACCTGAAGAACGACTACACCCGTTCGCTCGAGGACATCCGCCAGGTGCTGATCCGCGAGCCCCGGCATTTCGGCGCGCTGGCCGGGCTCGGCATGATCATGCAGGAGATCGGCGACGAAAAGCGCGCGCTGGAAGCCTTCCGCAAGGCGCTGGCCGTCAATCCGCATCTCGAGAAGGTGCCGGAACTGGTCAAGACGCTGACCGAAAAGGTCGAAGGCCGCGATATCTGAACTTTCGCGGTTAGTTCTACTGCGTCACAGTTGCTCAAACCCCTCATGCTGACGAGCCCGCGTAGCGGGCGTCTCGAAGGATGTAGGCTGCAGTCGCTTAACGACGCCAAGCTGGCCCGTTCGACCCATCAGCCAATGCCTGGCGGTGGACGAGCCGCCCGCAGAGACGCGGAAAACGAGCACCAACCAGAGTGCTCTTGGGCCGTTTGCGTCTTTGGAAAACGCGTCGGTTCACAAGACCTAGTGTACGGCGTTGCTGCCGCGGGCCAGACCGTCGAGGCCTACCGCCGCGTAGATTTGCGCCAGTTCCGTCTCAAGCTGCTCGTTGACCCGCAGCAGCGCCTTGAGTGCGCCGCGGATGTCGCCATTGCAACTCGCTACGATCTGATCGATGGCGGCTTCGCTTGCGTCGAAAATCATGGGTAGTGCTCCGATGATACGCTGGAACAATTTGTAGTGAGCGCCCCTGTTCCTGTGGATGTTGGGTACAGTGCAGGCGCCTGGCTACCCCCCAATCAGGCACGCGCACACATGGCAAAAGTGGCAACGTCACTGTACAAACCTGCTGATGACGTCAGTATGACCCCGCTATCCACAGGTTCGGCCCGCTGTGGACAACCTCCGAAACCCGCGCCGGTCCGGACCGTAGCTCGCTGGTGCAGAAAATCAGCCGGAAATTCTCGATGTTGGTGGTGATTTTGGTGGCGGCGCTGGTCGTGCTGGCGCTGGTCACGCAAGCCGGCGTTTTTTTCAGCGAACGGGCCCATCCGGCCCAGGGCCGGTTGGTCGAGGTGGCGGGCGGGGCCCTGCATATCCTGGATATCGGCCCGCGCGATGCGGCCGGGCCGCCGGTCGTGATGCTGCACGGCGCCAGTTCCAATCTGGAAGTGATGCGGCAGCCGATCGGGGAGCGGCTTGCCGGAAGGCATCGCGTGATTCTGATCGACCGTCCCGGGCATGGCTGGAGCACCCGCGCGCGCCTTCAGGACTCCACGCCCGAAATTCAGGCCCGCATGATCGAGGAGGCGCTGGCCAAGCTCGGCGTCGGCCAGGCGATCTTCGTGGTTCATTCCTGGGCCGGCGCGTTGGGGGCGCGCATCGCGCTGGACTACCCGCAGGCTGTCGCCGGTTTGGTGATGCTTGCGCCGGTGGCCTATCCCTGGCCCGGCGGCGTCGGGCGCTACAACAAGCTGATCGCCACGCCGGTGGTCGGCCCGCTGTTCGCCTATACCATCACGCTGCCGCTCGGAATGCTGCTGGCGGATTCGGGCGCGCGGGGCGTGTTCCTGCCGCAGACCATGCCGGACGGCTTTGTCAAAAACACCGCCACGCCGCTGTTGCTGCGACCGCGCGAATTCATCGCCAATGCGCGCGATCTGGTGACGCTGAAGGCGGCGGTGGCCGAGCAGGCGCCGCGCTACGGCGAGATCAAGGCGCCCGTCACCATCATCACCGGCGACGCCGACAAGACGGTGTCGACCAACATCCACTCACGGCCGTTCGCGGCGGCCGCCCGGAACACGAAATTGATCGTGCTGCCCGGCGTCGGTCACATGATTCAGAATGCGGTTCCCGATCTCGTCATCGCCGAAATCGAGGCGATGATCGGCGGGATAGCACCGAATGCTACGGCGGCGGCCAACTGAAGCGTGAGAGAGGTCGGGTTCTGTCGACGCGTTCTCGCGCGACCCAGCACGGCGTGGACACCGTGGCCTGACGGCTCTGTATGCGATACGATCGGTGCGCGCGGGATTCCGCTGCTCGTCCCGCCGGGGATGAAGCCCCATAGCGTTTTCGAGCGAAGTGGATACCGGTTCGTGTGAAGAAAACGCGTCGAATAGAGAACCTAGAGCTTCGGTTCTGATTCATCGGAACCGAATCTCTAGGAGTCGCGATGTCGGGCAGCTTACCTTGGAGGGAGAGCCCCATGTACGCCGCCATTCGTCAGGGCAAGGCCAAGCCCGGCAAGGCCGAAGAGCTGACACGCAGAATCAAGGAGGGCGCGATTCCCGTCATCAGCGGCGTCGAGGGCTTCATGGGCTACTATGTGGTCTATGCGCCCGACGATACGGTGATCGCGATCAGCCTGTTCAACAACTTCGCGGCCGCCGAGGAATCCAACAAGCGCGCGCTGGCGTGGATCGAACACGACCTGGCGCCGCTGCTGACCGGGCCGGCCACCGCGACCGCCGGACCGGTGATCGTGCACACGCTGGCTTGACGGGGCGAGTGCTGGAGCTCTGTCAATCAGCGCAGGGCTGCGGACTTCACCCTCCCCTTGAGGGCTACGGGATTCCCGGATTTTCGTGTTGGGTGGCAAGGGCATATCCCTCGAGTGTGGCGGCGAGCCGATTCCATCCGTCGCGCATGGTCTTTGGGCCCGGCGGCTTGTAGTAGCAATTCCAGCCG
>NZ_MAXC01000002.1 GCF_001693485.1 Bradyrhizobium sp. LMTR 3 | reverse complement strand
CAGCCAATCAGCACGCTCAGCAACCCGAATATCGCCAAAAGACATCGCATGCCTCCCGCCAAAATAGGTCGAAAGGCCTTGAATCACATTCACAAAATCCGGGGAATCACTTTCGGGGATCCCGTAGTCCTTGAGGGGGAGGGTCGACGCTCATGCAATGAGCGGCGGGGTGGGGTGACGGTCTCTCCACATCCAACAGTGCCCGTGTTGAGAGATCACCCCACCCCGTCTCACATTCCGCTGCGCTCCATGTGAGCCGACCCTCCCCCTCCAGGGGCCCTCCAGGGGAGGGTGCTCTCACTTCTGCTTCCCGTCCTTGTCGAACGAGGCGACATAGGCCCAGAGATCGCCGGCTTCTTTCTCGTTCTTGATGCCGGCGAAGATCATCTTGGTTCCGGGAATCTTTGCCCTGGGGTCCTTGATGTATTCGAGGAACACATCCTTGCCCCAGGTGATGCCGGAATTCTTGTTGGCGTCCGAATAGGAATAGCCCTCGATGGTGCCGGACTTGCGGCCGTCGAGCCCGTTCAGCACCGGACCGACCTTGTTCTTGGCGCCCTCGCCGATGGCGTGGCAGGCCAGGCATTTGTTGAACGAGGTTTTGCCGGCGGCGGCATCCTGCGCCAGCGCGCCCGATGATGCGGCCAAAGAGGTAACGACGACCAGCGCGCTCAAAGTCGATATTTTCATGTGGTGCTCTTTGTTTCTTCCCAGAGAGGCGGATTTCTTGTGGCAGGCCCGCTTGGATTGGACAAGCCACGAAACTTTGACAGGTTTCACCATTGCCGACTTGTCCCAGAGAGAACTGATCGGTTGAAGCGTGGCAATCCGACCTTCGGATAGCCTACCCAAACCTTGGCAGACGTGCTTGATTTACCACCACAAATCGTTATTCGCCGGGCCTGGAGGATTCGCATGGCCATCATGATGCCGGCTTCCGATCAGGCGGTTCTGGAACGCCGGGATGCCATCGTTGCCGCTCTTCGCGCGATCGTGCCGGGCGAAGGCGTGATCGACAGCGCGGCCGAGATGCTGGCCTATGAGTCCGATGGACTCACCGCCTATCGGCAGCCGCCGATGGTCGTGGTGCTGCCCGATACCACGGAGCAGGTATCCAGAGTTCTCAAATACTGCTTCGAACATGGCATCAAGGTGGTGCCGCGCGGCTCCGGCACGTCACTGTCAGGCGGCGCGCTGCCGCTCGTGGACGGCGTGCTGCTGGGCTTGGGCAAGTTCAAGCGCATCCGCGAGATCGATTTCGACAACCGCGTGGTGGTCACCGAACCTGGCGTCACCAACCTCGCCATCAGCCAGGCGGTGGCGCATGCCGGTTTCTATTACGCGCCCGATCCCTCCTCGCAGATAGCCTGCTCGATCGGCGGCAATGTGGCGGAGAATTCCGGCGGCGTGCATTGCCTGAAATACGGCATGACCACCAACAACGTGCTCGCTTGCGAGATCGTGCTGATGTCCGGCGAGATCCTGCGCATCGGCGGCAAGGCCGCCGAAAATTCCGGCTACGATTTGATGGGCATCATCACCGGCTCGGAGGGCCTGCTCGGCGTCATCA
This sequence comes from Bradyrhizobium sp. LMTR 3, assembly GCF_001693485.1. Lineage (GTDB taxonomy): Bacteria > Pseudomonadota > Alphaproteobacteria > Rhizobiales > Xanthobacteraceae > Bradyrhizobium. The sequence goes on along the minus strand of NZ_MAXC01000002.1, from coordinate 320,396 downwards.
CCGAGATCACGGTGCGAATCCTGCAGAAACCGGAGACGGCCCGGGCGCTAATGGTCGGCTTCGCCGAGGTCGAGGCCGCCGGCGAATGCGTCGCTGACATCATCGGCGCGGGCATCATTCCCGGCGGCATGGAGATGATGGACAAGCCGGCGATCCACGCCGCCGAAGCTTTTGTTCACGCCGGCTATCCGCTCGATGTCGAGGCGCTTCTGATCATCGAGCTCGATGGTCCGGGCGTGGAGGTCGACGAACTGATCAAGCGGGTCGAGGCGATCGCGCAAGGTTGCGGCTCGACGAGTTGCCAGATTTCAACGTCGGAAGCCGAGCGCAATCTGTTCTGGGCCGGCCGCAAGGCGGCGTTTCCTGCGGTGGGGCGGATATCGCCCGACTATCTCTGCATGGACGGCACGATTCCGCGCGGCGCGCTGCCGAAGGCGCTCGCGCGCATCCGCGACCTCTCGGCGAAATACGATCTGCGCGTCGCCAATGTGTTCCACGCCGGCGACGGCAATCTGCACCCCTTGATCCTCTACGACGCCAACAAGCCTGGCGAGATCGAGCGGGCGGAAGCCTTCGGTGCCGACATCCTGCGGGCCTGCGTCGAATTCGGCGGCGTGCTCACCGGCGAACATGGCGTCGGCATCGAGAAGCGCGATTTGATGGGCGAGATGTTTTCGGAAGTAGACCTCAACCAGCAGCAGCGCCTGAAATGCGCCTTCGACGCGCAGGGTCTGCTCAACCCCGGAAAAGTGTTCCCGACGCTGCATCGCTGCGCCGAACTCGGCCGCATGCATGTGCATGGCGGCAAGCTCGCGTTTCCGGATTTGCCGAGATTTTAGTGATGAACTTCAAAGATAGTTGCAGACGTGACGGGGGGTCTCATGAGCACCTCTCGTGCGGCTTACCCCTCTCCCCAACCCTGCCCCGCAAGGGGGGAGGGAGCCTGATGAGCGTGCTCGCCTCGCTTCGACTCACAGCTCCAGCGTCTCGCGAACCAGTAGGAGAATGGCAATTCGTCAGGAACGCACCGGCGGATGGGCTCCCTCCCCCCTTGCGGGGGAGGGTTGGGGAGAGGGGTGAGCCTCGGGCGCTGACACAAGAGATACGGCAACTACCTATCAGCACACCTGGCGAAACGATCGGCGCGATTGATTGCGTTACCTGCCACGCAGCGAATGCCGTATGCAATTCGGGTGCGCCGTGGACACCTTGAGAGTCCGTGACGCCAAGGACGTCGAGGAGGTCGTGCGGGCGGCGATCGCCGGCGAGCAGCCGCTTGAGATCGTCGGCCATGGCACCAAGCGCGGCATCGGCCAGCCGATGGCGACCAATGCCGTGCTCGATGTGTCGGCGCTGAACGCCGTCAGCGCCTATGAGCCGAACGAGCTGATCATCACGGTGCAGGCCGGTGCGCCCCTTGCCGACGTGCAGTCGCTGATCGATTCCAAGAACCAGCAATTCGCCTTCGAGCCGATCGATACGTCCGCGCTGACGGGCGTATCCGGCAACGGCACCATCGGCGGCATGATCGGCTCGGGTCTCGCCGGTCCGCGTCGCATCAAGGCCGGCGGCGCCCGCGATCACCTGCTGGGCGCGCATGCGGTGTCCGGCTTCGGCGACAGCTTCAAGACCGGCGGACGGGTGGTGAAGAACGTCACCGGCTACGATCTCTGCAAGCTCCTGACGGGGTCGTGGGGCACGCTGGCGGTCATGACCGAAGTCACGCTGAAGGTGATGCCGAAGCCCGAGAGCGAGCGCACGCTGGTGCTCGCAGGCCTCGACGATGTGGCGGCGAACCGGGCGATGACCACAGCACTCGGCTCGCCGTTTGACGTCTCGGGCGCAGCGCACCTGCCGAATTCGGCGTTCCGCCCTGCGACCGGCGCGCTTGCGGATTTTTCATCTCAGGGGCGGGCGGTCACGCTATTGCGGCTCGAAGGCATAGCGGCTTCGGTCGCGGATCGCGCCGCTTCGCTGGGCAAAGCGCTTGCGCCGTTCGGGTCAGTGGAAATGCTTGAGGACGCTGCCTCGGCAACGCTCTGGAGCGCGATCCGCGACGTCGAGCCTTTCGCCGCAAGCGGCGCGCTCGGCGCCTGGCCGGTGTGGCGGATCGTTTGTCCGCCGGCATCCGGCGGCGCGCTCGGGCAGGCGCTGGCGCGCGAGACCGGGGGCGACGTGATCTATGATTGGGGCGGCGGCATGATCTGGGCGGCGTTGCCGCCCAAGCCGGACGCGCAGGCCGCGATGGTGCGTCAACGCGTCGAGGCGGCCGGCGGCCACGCATCGCTGATCCGCGCGTCCGAAGAGACCAGGCGAAATGTCGACGTCTTCCATCCGCAATCCGGCGGCATCGCCGCGCTGAGCGAGCGCGTGCGTCACAGTTTCGATCCGAAGATCATCCTCAACCGCGGCCGGATGGTGAGGGTATCTGCGTCATGAAAACCGAATTCTCACTGGCCCAGCTCGCCGATCCCGATATCGCCGAAGCCGACAAGATCCTGCGCGCCTGCGTGCATTGCGGCTTCTGCACCGCGACCTGTCCGACTTACGTCCTGCTCGGAGACGAACTCGATAGCCCGCGCGGGCGCATCTACCTGATCAAGGAGATGCTGGAAAAGGACCGCCCGCCGACGGCGGAGGTGGTCAAGCATATCGACCGCTGCCTTTCCTGCCTGGCCTGCATGACTACCTGTCCGTCCGGCGTGCATTACATGCACCTGGTCGATCAGGCGCGGGTCCGAATCGAGCGCGACTATTCGCGGCCGTTGACAGAGCGGGCCTTGCGCGCGGTGCTGGCGCTCGTGCTGCCGCGGCCAGAGCTGTTTCGCGCCAGCATGATCATGGCGCGGCTTGCCCGCCCGTTCGCGGCCCTGCTGCCGGCGAAGGCGGCCGCGATCCCCGGGCTGATGCGGCGGGTCAAGGCGATGCTGGCGCTCGCGCCGAAAAGCCTTCCGCCGCCGGGCCCCTCGGGCGGCAGCGTGTTTCCGGCCCAGGGCGAGAAGCGCGGGCGGGTCGCACTATTGCAGGGCTGTGCCCAGCAGGTGCTGGCGCCGCGCATCAACCAGGCCGCCGTCAATCTCCTGACGCGCCACGGCATCGAGGTCGTCCTGGTCAGGGACGAGCAATGCTGCGGCGCGCTCACCCACCACCTCGGGCAGGACGGTGACGCGCTGGCGCGGGCTCGCGCCAACATCAAGGTGTGGAAAAAGGAAGCGGAACAAGGCGGCCTCGACGCCATCCTGATCACGGCGTCGGGCTGCGGCACGGTCATCAAGGACTATGGTTTCATGCTGCGCGAGGATCGCGATTTCGCTGGCCCCGCAGCGCAAATCTCTGCGCTGGCAAAGGATATCACCGAGTATCTCGCCGGCATTGCGCTCACGCCATCGAGCCAGAAAGGCGACGTAACGGTGGCCTATCACTCGGCCTGTTCGCTGCAGCATGGACAGAAAATCACAGGCCTTCCGAAAGAATTGCTTTCCAAGAATGGATTCGTGGTGAAAGATGTACCTGAGAGCCATTTGTGTTGCGGTTCGGCGGGGACCTACAACATTCTCCAGCCCGACATTGCGAGCAGGTTGCGCGATCGAAAGGTCGCCAACATTGCGACAGTCAAACCGGACATGATCGCTGCAGGCAATATTGGGTGCATGGTGCAAATTGCCGGCGGTACGTCAGTTCCTGTGGTGCACACGATTGAGCTTCTCGATTGGGCGACGGGAGGTCCCAGGCCAGGATTGAATTGATCGATCGGCCCTTGGCATGATCCGGAAAGCCTGCGCCGCGCCTCGACAGCGGATCGGCATCCGGTTTTCCTCGGGACGGGCGCGCGCCAAGCGTCTCGCCCGGAGATCATGCCCAGACAAGGATGGAGCGGGAGGGCACTTCGAAGAAGTGTCGCCCCGGTCTAGCCTGCGGATTATCGAAGCGCTCGACAGCATGGACAAGCGCAACAGGAGGACCACGATGGCGAAGAAGAGTAAGAAGGCGAAGAAGGCTAAAAAGGCCAAGAAGGCCAAGAAGGCCGTAGCGGCGAAGAAGAAGTCCGCCAAGAAGTCGGCGAAGAAGGCTGCCAAGAAATCAGCGAAGAAGGGCGCCAAGAAGTCGGCGAAGAAATCCGCCAAGAAGGCCGCTAAGAAGTCAAAGGCCGCCGCGCCGAAGAAGGCTGCAAAGAAGAGCCCGGCCAAGAAAAGGAAGGCGGCTGCCAAGCCCGCCGCTCCCCAGCCGGAGCCGGCGATGACGGAGCCCGAACCGGCGCCTGCGCCGAGCTGGGCTTCACCGGAGCCGTCCAACCCGTCATGGGGATCGGGCTCCTCCAACGGCGGCGATCAGCAGCACTAGGTCGTTCGCCGAGACCGGATATTTCGAGAGGCCGCAGCGTCCCACCCGCTGCGGCCTTTTTGTTGGGACTGGTCGAAAGGAGTGGCGAAGCGACCGGAGCGGTATTTTCACGGGGAGGTTGATTCGGAAGAGCCGCTCTCCGGTGTGTCACCGGTGCCGCGTTTTTCCCGTTCGGTACGCCGCCGGGCAATCAGGAAACCGTAAAATTGTTGTGAGAATGCAACACACGCCCAGAACATTTCTGGAAATGGCCTAAACGCCTAAAAAGGCGGCACGTGCTTGACTTTTTTGCTTCACGACCATGACGCCGCGGCCCACTCTGTGACCACGTTAAGACATTTGGCCGCAGTCGGTTATCGCTTGCCCCGGGGGGCGCCGGAGCTGGACTGTCAAGAAGGGTGATGGGGATCGATATGAAGAAAGTGGCTTTGTTAGCAACGGCGCTGGCAATGGTGTCCGGTTCGGCTGTCGCCGCGGATATGCGGGTGAAGGCCGTCAAGGCGCCGCCGCCGGTTGCGTTCGATCCCTGGGATATCGCCTTCGGCGCCGGGATCACCAACGATTACATCTTCCGCGGCATCACCCAGTCCAACCACAAGCCGTCGGTCAACGCCTATTTCGAGCCGCGCTACAACGTCAACAAGGACGTTCAGCTCTATGTCGGCCTGGCTGCCGCCAGCATCTCCTTCCCCAACCGTGCCGCGGCTGAAGTCGACGCTTACGGCGGTGTCCGCGCGACGTTTGGTGCCTTCGCCTTCGACGTCGGTGCCTGGGGCTACATGTATCCGGGCGGCACCTGCCATTACGGCCCCGTTGTTCCTCCGACCGATTTCGCGGGCAATCCGCTTAGCGCCGAATGTCTGCAGAATGCTCTGCTCAACGGCAACGTCATCAAGAAGGACCTCAACTTCTTCGAAGTCTATGGCAAGGTTAATTATACCTTCAACGACAACTTCTCGCTGGGCGGCAATGTCTATTATACGCCGAGCTTCCTGAACACCGGTGCCGAAGGCACCTATGCGTCGATCGTCGGCAAGGTGATCGCGCCGAGCGCCTGGTTCGGCGCCAGCGGCATCGGCATGTATGTGTCGGGTGAGTTCGGCCGTCAGTGGCTCGGTACCTCGGACTCCTTCTACGGCGTGCCCGCGTTCCCGAACGGCATCGACTATGCCGATTACAACACCTGGAACATCGGCATCGGCTTCACCTACAAGGTCTTCACGCTGGACTTCCGTTACTCCGACACCAACCTGTCGCAGGGTGATTGTAACGCCTTCACGAGCGACTTTACCGCGACGTTCAACGGCAGCTTCACGCCAATCAATCCGAGTGGCGTCGGCTCCAAGTGGTGCGGCGCCGCCGGCATCGTCAAGCTCTCGGCTGACCTGACCGCGATGACCAACCTGAAGTAAGATCTTCCTGTCGGAGACGAAGGGGCGGCAGAGCGATCTGCCGCCCCTTTTGTTTTAGTGGCGGCACCTGATGAAACGAGATTGGCGCAGCGCGGCGCGTAAGGCGATCTCGCGCAACGATCACCGCAACGTTCTGGCCGGCGCGGTCGCAGGCCTCGGCGGCGCGATTGCGATCGGCGTCATGGAGTGGTTCTCGCTCGCGCTTCATTATCCGCTCGCGGTGATTCCGTTCGCCACCTCGATCGTGCTGGTGATCGGATCGCCTGACGTGGCGCCGGCGCAGCCGCGCGCCCTGATCGGCGGTCACGTGGTGTCGGCCCTGGTCGGCCTGATCGTGCTGAAGCTGACGGGACCGCAGGCGTGGGCAGCGGCCGCAGCCGTCGGCCTTTCGATTCTGGCGATGTACGTCACCGGAACCTTTCACCCGCCGGCAGGCATCAATCCGCTGCTGGTGGTCTCAGGCAATCTGCCCTGGACGTTCCTGCTCGCGCCGGTGCTGGCCGGCGCGCTGCTATTGACCGCCTTCTGTTATCTCTGGCACCGCTGGGTGCGCCGCCAGCCATGGCCGCGGCGCTGGCTGTAGGAGAATCGTAGCCCGGATGGCTACGACGCAGCGGCGCTCTTGCTGTCCTGAAGCGCGAATCCATCTCCCGCTCGGGCAAGCACGACATTGCGATCATGGAAGTCATCGAGCGTCGAACGATGGCCGATCGAGATGATCGTGGTCGCCGGCAATTTGGCGTCGAGCAGGCGATACAGCGCCGCCTCCGAAGGTTCGTCGAGCGACGCCGTCGCCTCGTCGAGGAACAGGTATTGCGGCACATGCAACAGCGCGCGTGCCAATCCAAGTCGCTGCTGCTCACCGAGCGACAGCGTCCGATTCCAGTGCCCGTGTTCATCGAGTTGCGACGCGAGCTTCGGCAGCCCGACCAATTCGAGCGTCTGGCTGATCTGCGCAGGCGCGAACGCGCCTTCCTTGGCCGGATATTCGACCGCCGCCCGTAGCGTTCCCGTTGGGAAATACGGCCGCTGCGGCAGCAGCATCAATGTTGCACCCGCAGGAACGGTGACGGCGCCGGAGCCAAACGGCCAGATGCCGGCGATGGCGCGGAACAGCGTCGATTTGCCGGAGCCCGAGGGGCCCGTCATCAGCGTGCGCTCGCCCTTGCGGAAGCTGAACCGGTCCGCGTTCACCAGCGGCGTTCCGTTGGGCAGCCGTAGCACCAGATCCTTCAGGCTGATGGCGCCGTCGCCCTGCGTGGCAGCGATGTGAATCCGATCAGTGCGCGTTGCAAGTTCTCTTGCCGCTACGATCCCAGCCTCGAATCCGTCGAGGCGGTTGACCACGGCCTGCCACTCCGCCAACTGGCGATAGATGGTGATGAAGAACGAAAGCGCGCCCTGAACGTTCGAAAACGCCGATGCGGTCTGCATCATGCCGCCGAGCTGGATCTTTTCCGCGAAGTAGGCCGGCGCCACCAGGACATAGGGAAAAATCACCGACGCCTGATTATAGCTGGCCGTGAACGCCGTTATCTTCTTGGTCCGGTTCATGATGGCGAGCCAGTTCTCGACCACGCGTCCGAAGCGAACCAGAAGGCGCTCGCGCTCCGCCTGCTCGCCGTGCAGCAGCGCGATCTGTTCGGAGTTTTCCCGCACGCGCACCAGGTTGAAGCGGAAATCCGCTTCGTACTGCTGCTGCCTGAAATCGATGCCGACCAGTGGCCAGCCGATCAGATGGGTCAGGATGGTGCCGAGCACTGAATAGATCAACGCGCCCCAGACGAGGTAACCGGGGATGGCGATGTCCTGCCCGAACATGTGCAGCGGCGCCGCATTGGAAAGCCCCCACAGGATCGTGACGAAGGACGCTATCGTGACGATCGAGCTCAACAGGCCGACGCCGATGTTGAGGGTGCGATCGACGAATAGCTTGACGTCGTCGGTCATGCGCTGATCGGGGTTGTCAGCGGCGTCGCCCTGAAGCTGCATCCGGTAGTGGTTGGCGTGATGCAGCCAGTCACCGAGATATTGCGCGGTCATCCAGCGGCGCCAGCGGATCTGGAGCCATTGATTGAGATAGAGCTGGTAGACCGCCAGCACGATGAAAATGCCGGCCAGGACGCTGAAGTAGATGATCTCGGAAACGAAGTTGTCCCAGTTTCGTTCTTGCAGCGCGTTGTAGAAACGAAGGTTCCACTGATTGATCAGGACGTTGATGCCGACGATCGCAAGCTCGATCGCGATCACGGCGGCGAGCAGCGCGCGGCCGGCCCATTTGTCCTCGGAGCTGAAATAGGGGGCGGCAATGCGCCATACCGTGGCGAGCGTCGAGCGGATATTGTTCACAGATCACCGTCTCCGGAAAATTGGGTCTAACGCACTGAAAGGATGTGGGAATTATGGCCTGCTGCTAGGTTATGGATTTCGCCTGCCTGCGGCGGCTTGTCGCACTCTCGGCTAGACCCTAGCATGGCTGTGCGGGCGAGGGGCGGCGGCCATCGAACTTCGCGAGGTTGTGAGCGTTGGCGGTGCCAAGGTAGCCCATGCCAAGGCTGCCCAACCCCGCTTTTGATCGCAGTCTATCCGTTCACGATGTTGGTGCTGAATAGGCGCGAGGCGGCCGTGACGCAATGTAACGCGAGGTCGTGAGCAACGTGAGGTGAGCAACCGCACCAATGTGCTCGCCTCACATGGTCAGGGACGCACCGGCGGAAGGGTTCCCTCCCCCCTTGCGGGGGAGGGAGCCTGACCGGCGTGCTCGCCTCACACGCCCTAGCCAATCACTTCGCCGTTCAATAGAACGGCGCGGCGCGGTAGGTCGGGTATTTTCGAGAGGGTACATGGTTTCATTCGTACGTACGGCCCGTGCAGGCGCCGCTTCGCTCTTGCTGACGGCCACCACACTGCATTTCAGCCCGGCGCGCGCCGATGACGGCTTTCCGTTCGGCGCGGAAATGACACTCGACGTGGACCGTCAACGCGGCTCGAAGCGGATTCCTAACCTGGAGATTGGCGACAAGGGCGAGGTGGTGCTCGAACTCTGGTGCAAGGGCGGCAAGGGCCAGTTTTCGGTGGCTGGCAACACGGTGATCTTCGTTCCCGGCGCGATGGAGAACCGGCCCTGTCCACCGGATCGCGGGCAGCAGGATGATGAATTGATCGCGGCGCTGGCCGAGGCGGGCACCTGGAAGCGGCAGGGCGATTTCGTGTCGTTCGTCGGCGCGAAAACGCTGCGCTTCCGCATCAACACGAACTAGGTCGAACGTTCAGTCAGGGCGTCGCGATCAAGCCGCCGGCGGTGGCGACGACCCAGCGTCCGCCCCAGCGCACGATGGACTCCACGCGTCCGATTCCGGGAATGGTGTCGCCGCGCGCGGCCATCCTGATGCCGTCGGGACCTTCGAGAACGGCGGTGCCATCCCGAACATCGACAACCGTCCAGCCGGAAATGGTGGTCGGCTTCGTTTCCGGCGCCGCCACCAAAGGCTGCGGCCGCAGCGCAATCGGCGAGGGGCTCGCATTTGCCTGGGAGACCGGACCCGCAGACGGGCGTGCACCGGCCGACAACACGGCGGACGGCTTAGGAATGCTTCCGACAATGGCGGGCGAGTCCGAGGTGGATGCGGTCTTCCGGGCGCCTTCGATCTTGCCGCTCGACCGTGCTTCAGCAATGCGCGGCGCGGGCGCTTGCGCAACAGTTTCAAGGCCGAGCGTGCCTGCCAGCTCGGGCCAGCTCAGGCCGCCGGCCCATCCCAACCCAAAGCTTGCCGCCACGGCCACGGTGACCAGCAGCGCGTTGCGCGTCCGGTCGCGAAATGACTCCCGCACCACCAGTACGTCATCGCGATCGGGCCTGAGAAAATCCCACGAACTCGCCGGCTGCTCCGGCCCTCGGCCGCCAACCACATTCCCCGACCAGATGCTATCAAAGGTACTCGGCTCGCGGTCTTGCATGGTGTGACCCAGGTTCAGCTACCGATGATGTTCCTTTAAACTGAATCGAATCTTAACGATCGGGCTCTGTGGCGCGCTCGGCTATCATATTCTACTTCCACACCGACTTGTCGGCGTCCCAGTGCTGGCCCTTGAACTCTTTCGCGAGCGCCTCGACCGAACCATTGTCGTCCTTCGGCTCGCCGCCTTCCTCGTCGCCCGTGGATTCTTCCGACAAATGCAGTTGTGGGCCGGCACCTTCATCCGCGGTCGTGATCACCGGGCTCGAGATCCACAGCATCAACCGATCGGTGGCGCCCGGTTTATCCGGCGAGACCAGCGCGGTGACCTCGACAGTTTCGGTCAGCGCGAGCGCGGGATAAATCGGGCTCGGCCGCTTGAAGCTCAGCGTCAGTTTTCCGGTGTTGGCGTCCCACTCGGCGCCGGCGGCCTTGGCGGCAAGCGTTTTCGCGAGCACGCCTGAAATGGCGGACGCGATCTTGTCCCTGTTGATCTTGTCGCCGTCGCGCCAATCGGCCGCTGCAAAACGGATGGTGCGGTCCATTTCGATGATGCCGCTGGTCCATCCCGCGGCGACCACGCCTGGCGTCGACTTCGTCTTCGCGATCAGCGCTGTGGCGCGCTCCGGATCGGTAGTGAGGTTGATGGTCTGCTCGCCGGCGCGCAGCGCATCGCAGGAGACCGAAAGGCTGGAAAGCCCGACCTCGACGGCCTCGCCCTTCAGGCTCTTGAGGAAATCCAGCGCGGCGTCGAGCTTGACCCGCACGCCGATCGCTTCCGGCGAGACGTCGGTAAAATCCTTCGGCGCCGGCGTGATGCCGTCGTCGCTGGTCTGGTTGTCCAGAAATTCCTTCTCGCTGAGATCGGAATTGTCGGTCGAGGTCACTTCGGTCACGGTCTGGCCGATGCTGATCTGGCCGCGGAATTCGAAGGTGTCGCCGACAGGCTTGCGCACCAGCTTGACGGTAACGGGCAGCTTGTCACCGAGACTCTGCGTGGTGCCGGTCAGGTTCTGGCCGTTGACGGCGAGGTTGGCGACGAAGCGGTCCTTGCGGTCGGCGCCCTTCGCTGCGGGGTAGCAGACGTCGAGGGTAGCAGCGGTGACGTTCTTGCCCTGGCGGGTTTCCTTCAGAATGACATCGGCATTGCCGTCCATCAGCCCGTCGATCGCGGTGAAATAGCGCGTCTCGGTCGCGCCCGGCGCCGTCTTGCTGGGGAGTTTCATCTGGGCGATAGCGAAATTCGGGGAGACCATCACCAGACCGAGCAGGAGAAGAGGGAGCGCGCGCATGTGAAATTCCCTGAGACCACAGAATCGGAAGACGCCTAGGTAGCAAACCTCAGTAGCTTCGGCCAAAAAGAAGGCCGTGAGGAGACTTGCGCGCGCAGAGCGAGCCTGACGAGCGTGCTCGCCACATTGCATTACGGCTGCTCGCCAGCATTAGTGAGGTACGCACCGGCGGAAGGGTTCCCTCCCCCCTTGCGGGGGAGGGTTAGGGAGAGGGGTGCCGCTTGGTCCGCTGTGCGACGAACGCGTGACACTAGAATTGGTCGCGGGGTTAATAGTTTGGCGCATGCTCGCCCGATCTCTTCGTTCGAGTGCTCGGCTTACCCCTCTCCCCAACCCTCCCCCGCAAGGACCCCGCAAGGGGGGAGGGAGCCCTGCCAGCTTGCCCGCATAACGTGAGATTGCAGCTTGTCTCTTACGCCGTGGTGGCCGGCCTGTTTCGTTCGCTCTCGTGTCGTGAGCCAAAAAAGAAGGCCGCCCGGAGGCGGCCTTCGATTGGTTGGCGTGAGAAGGGGCGGGGCTTAGAAGCCCATGCCGCCCATTCCACCCATGCCGCCGCCACCGCCGGGCATCGCCGGGGCGGGCTCCTTCGGCAGTTCGGCGACCATGGCCTCGGTGGTCACCAAAAGGCCGGCCACCGACGAAGCGTCCTGCAGCGCGGTGCGCACCACCTTGGCCGGATCGATGATGCCCTTGTCGACCATGTCGACATATTCCTCGGTCTGGGCGTCGAAGCCGAAAGTCTCCGACTTGTTCTCCAGGATCTTGCCGACCACGATCGAGCCTTCGACGCCGGCGTTTTCCGAGATCTGGCGAACCGGGGCTTCCAGCGCCTTCAGCACGATGTTGATACCGGCCTGAACGTCGGAATTGTCGTTGTTGATGCGGCCGACAGCCTTCTTGGCGCGGAGCAGCGCCACGCCGCCGCCCGGCACGATGCCTTCCTGAACGGCCGCGCGGGTCGCGTTGAGGGCGTCCTCGACGCGGTCCTTCTTCTCCTTGACCTCGACCTCGGTCGCGCCGCCGACCTTGATCACCGCGACGCCGCCGGCGAGCTTTGCAAGGCGCTCCTGCAGCTTCTCGCGGTCGTAGTCCGAGGTGGTCTCCTCGATCTGCGCCTTGATCTGGGTGACGCGGGCCTCGATGTCCTTCTTCTTGCCGGCGCCCTTGACGATCGTGGTGTTTTCCTTGTCGATCACCACCTTGCCGGCGCGGCCGAGCATGTTGATGGTGACGCTTTCGAGCTTCATGCCGAGTTCATCGGAAATGAGCTGACCGCCGGTCAGGATCGCGATGTCTTCCAGCATCGCCTTGCGGCGATCGCCAAAACCCGGCGCCTTGACGGCGGCGACCTTCAGTCCGCCGCGCAGGCGGTTGACCACCAGCGTCGCCAGCGCCTCGCCCTCGACGTCCTCGGCGATGATCAGGAGCGGACGACCGGACTGCACCACGGCCTCCAGCACCGGCAGCATCGACTGCAGGCCGGACAGCTTCTTCTCGTGCAAGAGCACGTAGACGTCTTCCAACTCGGCGGTCATCTTCTCGGCGTTGGTGATGAAGTAGGGCGACAGGTAGCCGCGGTCGAACTTCATGCCCTCGACGATGTCGACCTCGGTCTCGAGCGACTTGTTTTCCTCGACCGTGATCACGCCTTCATTGCCGACCTTCTGCATCGCCTGCGCGATCATCTTGCCGATCGCGGTGTCGCCATTGGCCGAGATGGTACCGATCTGGGCGACCTCGGAGGAGGCGGCGACCGGCTTGGAGCGCTTCTCGAGGTCCTTGACCACGGCGTGAACCGCGATGTCGATGCCGCGCTTCAGGTCCATCGGGTTCATGCCGGCGGCGACCGCCTTGCCGCCCTCGCGCACGATCGCCTGCGCCAGCACGGTGGCGGTGGTGGTGCCGTCGCCCGCGGTGTCGTTGGTCTTGGAAGCGACTTCGCGCAGCATCTGCGCGCCCATGTTCTCGAACTTGTCCTCGAGCTCGATTTCCTTGGCGACGGTGACACCGTCCTTGGTGATGCGCGGAGCGCCGAAGCTCTTCTCGATCACGACGTTGCGGCCCTTCGGACCGAGCGTCACCTTCACCGCGTTGGCGAGAACGTCGACGCCGCGAAGCATGCGGTCGCGGGCGTCGCCGGAAAATTTAACGTCTTTGGCAGCCATGTTCTGGACTCCTCAATAATTGAATTGATGCGCTCGCCGGTTTTCACTCGTCATTGCCGGGCTTGACCCGGCAATCCATCCGCTTCGAAGAATGATGGATGCCCGGATCAAGTCCGGGCATGACACCTGAGAGCGCGGCAAGCGCTCGGATCTGTCGACTTACGTCAGCACGCCCATGATGTCGGACTCCTTCATGATCAGGAGTTCCTCGCCGTCGAGCTTGACCTCGGTGCCCGACCATTTGCCGAACAGCACACGGTCGCCGACCTTGACATCGATCGGAATCAGCTTGCCGGCCTCGTCGCGGCCGCCCGGGCCCACGGCGGTGACTTCGCCCTGCGACGGCTTTTCCTTGGCGCTGTCGGGAATGATGATGCCACCCTTGGTCTTCTCTTCGGCATCGATGCGCTTGACCACGACGCGGTCGTGCAGTGGACGGAATTTGGTTTTAGCCATGACGTCTCCTCTTGAAGTTCCTCTGGAAGGCCTGGGGTTTCGGGTCTGTACCACTCGAAAATGGCTGGGAATGCCGGTATTCGACGCCGCCCCGGGGCGGGGCAGCACAACCCTTAGCAATCGTTGTATTTGAGTGCTAAACGTGGGGCCGGGGAATATGTCTTGGCGCCGATCCTGTCAAGCAAACAAGGAGATTAAAGCCTTGGTGAGGCCAATATAGGATGATGCTTCGGAAACCAAATCGGTGCAGCGGCGTCATTTTAACCGACGTCATTGCTCCGGCAGGCTTTTTGCGCTTGGCTGTTTATCGGCTGCTTGACGGGAGCGGCCAAGTGATTGCTCGGGGGAATGCGATGATCAGCTCACGTAATGCGCGTACGGTTGCCAATCTGGCGATCGCGTCGGCGCTTTCGATCTTGCTGGCGGCGTGCAGCACGAGCCTGCCGTCGCTGTCGTCCAGTCCGCCGCCCGAGCCCGAAGTCGCGCCGGAAATGCCGGCAACCGTCCGCGCCGACGAGATCGTCGGCCGCTGGGGCCTCGCCTCGTTCCAGAATCCCAATGACCGCGCCCGCACCGAGGCCGCGGCGCGCGGCCAGTGCAAGCAGCCCTACGTGATCGGCGCCGGCGCCAATGGCGGCGTGGTCATGCATCTGGCCGATCAGGCGACGCCGCAGGAACTGCGCCTCAAAGGCAGTCCGAGCGGCAAGAACTATATCGGCCCGCCCGGTCCGGCCGGCGGCGACCAGGACCGCGAGATCGTCTCGTTCGACGGCCGCGTCATGGTCACTCGCTTCATCGAAAAGGATGCCGCGGTCCGTTACGGCAACATGGTCTATGTCCGCTGCGCGCCGCGGGCGTGAGGCGTGGATTAGGCGGCGTCATTCCGGGGCGATGCGAAGCATCGAATCCGGAATCTCGAGATTCCGGGTCTGGTGCTGACGCACCATCCCGGAATGACAGTGCAAAACAAAAAAACGCCGGCATCGCTGCCGGCGTTTTGTTTAGCCCGCGTTAACCAGCCCGATCAATCGAACAGGGCGTCGATGTCGTTCTGCGAGGCGTGACCGTCGTCGCCGTCCATCTTCGGGCCGTTGAGCAGCTTGGCATCGCCTTCGCGGGTATCGACGATCGGGGGTGCGTGCGCCTTGATGGCATCGACGCCGCCCCAGATTTCCATCATCTCGACGATGTGCTGTTCGATGAACTTCATCGTGTTCATCACCTTGCTGATGCGCTGGCCGGTGAGGTCCTGGAAATTGCAGGCCTCGAAGATCGAAACGACGCGTTCCTGGATATCCTCGCTGAGCAGCTTCTGCTGGTCCGGAGAAATGTTCTTGGAAAGCGCGGTCGCCGCCTGGTCGATCGCTTCGGTGGCTTCCAGAATCTGCTGGGTGGCCTGTTCGGTACCGCCGACGACGGCGCCGAGTTCGCCGTTGACCTTGGCCATTTCCTGGCCGTCAAAGCTCTTGCCGTGCAGGGTGGCGATTTCGCGCTTGGTGCGGTTGATGGCGTCGTGAATGAGGTCAAGCTCGACCTTCAGCTTCTCGCACTGCTCGATCTGCGCGCGATAGGTTTCCAGAAGCGCGTGGGACTCGGCGACTTCGCGGATAATGTCCGCGCTCTCGGTCGAAGCGGCGCGGGCGTGGCCGAAGCCGGCCATCTGTGACCGGATCGCGCGCAGCTCGGCCATGATCTCGCGATGCATCGGGCCGATCTCGCCGCCTTCTGTAGGCATGACAATTGGCGCATCGCCCAGAATGGCTTCGATACGAAAACGTTTGCGATTTACCGACATGAGTTTTTCCCACCCCTTTATTGCCCGCGTGTTTTAAACCATGGCGATTTAACGTCAGGTTCACGGCGCAATATCGCGCGTTGGCGCTTTGCCCGCTGCCGCACACCACCGATTAACCATGAGGGGCCCACGTTCACGCAAAATAAACGCTACCGGACAAATCCGGGCGCGCTTGCCGACGTGGTGAATCGAAACGCGGCTTCTGTTTACCAAACCGATTAGGTTTTGATTTGTATTGATCGCGCGCCGCGGCGTTCATCGCGCCGTTGCCCAGCCGCCCCCGCAGTGACGAACAGTACAGAGTACGTCGATGTCCGGAAAAATCCTTGTTGCGCTCCTCGCGAGCGTATCTTGCCTTTGCTTCGCCGGTGAGGCTGCAGCGATCGACGCTTCCTCATCAACTGAACCCACCGTGATCTACGCCCGCCAACCGGCGCCGGTGCGCATGGCTTCTGCCGAACGCTCCAACATGGGCGGCGGCTTCATCGAATTCCTGTTCGGCGATGCGCCGCAGGGCGGGCGCTATCAACGAGCGCCGGCTTATCAGCAGCAGCCGGATTACGGCTATGGCGGGCGGCGCGCGCTGCTGCCGCCGATGGATCCGCAGCAGTCGATGCGGCGCGAGGAGGAGGACGCATTCGACCCCGCGCAGCACAGGCTCGATCCGAAATATGAAAAGCAGGTGGTCGAATATCACGGCAGGGAAAGCCCGGGCACCATCGTGATCGACACCCCGAACAAGTTCCTGTTCCTGGTGCAGGGCGACGGCAAGGCGCTGCGCTACGGCGTTGGCGTCGGCCGTCCCGGCTTCACCTGGTCGGGCGTCAAGACGATCTCGGCGAAGAAGGAATGGCCGGCCTGGACGCCACCACCGGAAATGCTGGCGCGCCGCCCCGATCTGCCGCGGCACATGGAAGGCGGTCCGCAAAATCCGCTCGGCGCGCGCGCGATGTATCTGGGATCGTCGCTCTATCGCATCCACGGCTCCAACGAGCCCTGGACCATCGGCACCAATGTCTCGTCCGGCTGCATCCGCATGCGCAATGAGGACGTGATCGATCTCTACGGCCGCGTCGGCGTCGGCGCGAAAGTGGTGGTGATCTGATCTCGGGTAGCCCGGGCTACGAAGCAAAAAAACGGCCGCCCTATCGGGCGGCCGTTTCGTTTTCATCGCCGATGCGCGTCAGGCGTAATCGCCATCGCCGCCGTCAAAACCATCGGAATCGTGATCCATGTCGTCGTCTTCGTCGTGCGAGGCAGAATCAAAGAATCCCTGCCGCGAACCACTGTCATCATTGTTGTCGGCGCGTCGGCTCGACGACCCGATGTCGTTGATTCCGGCCTCGCGTGCGAGATCGCCGCCGGACTGGTCGCCCCACGGCCTGCGGTCTTCGACGCCGCCGCTGTGGTTCGCCGTGTCGCCGAACGCTTGATGATTGCCGCCACCCATCATCCCTCGAATGCTGTTGAGCAGCAGCGATCCGCCGACCACGCCGGCTGCGGCTGCCGCCGCCGTGCCGAGGAAAGAGCCGCCACCACCACCGCCTTGCTGCTGCGGCTGCTGCTGCGCGCCATAGGGCTGGCCGTAGGCCGGCTGGTTATGTTGTCCGGGCGGCTGCGTCTGCTGCAGCACCTGGCCGCTGTTCCAGGTCGGGCGGCCGCCCATGTCTGGCGCGCGTACGTTGGGCACGGAGCCCTGGTTTTGGCCGTACTGCTGATTCTGCCCGAAGATCGCGTCGCGCATCGAATCGAGGAAGCCGCCGGATTGGGTTTGCTGGCCCGCCGCCGCTTCCAATTCCTGGATGCGCATGTCGGCGCGCTTCAGTGCCTCGTCCTGCACGAGCGCGGTTTGCACCAGCGCATAGACCGCGTTGGGTGCGTTGCGCAGGCCCTCCATGATTGCGGACATGGCCTCCGGATCGCGCTTGGCGCTCTCCAGCCTGGCGAGCCGGTCGAAAAGATCGTCAATCAGTTGGCGTTCTTGCGGTGTCATGGCCCTCTCCCTCGCGTCGAATCGTGATCGACGCGCCCAAAGATGTAAGGAAGGCTTTGTGTCGCAAGTAGTGGGCGGCCGAATTAAATTTTGGTATGCGACAAAACGCCAGGCGACTTTCGCAGATAGCTGTCAACTCAATGTGACTTTATTCGCCGCCAGCAATGTCGGGAATCGATCGCTTGCCAGAAATGCGTGTTCCGCCTCGCGCTGGGTGGTCAGGGGATCGAGGCCCTCGAGCGTTTCGTCGACAAAGCCGGGGTGGCACATCACGAGTCCACCTTCCGGCTGCCCTTCGAGAAACTGTCCCATAAGCACGCCGAAATCGGGCTCTTTCGAAAAATCATAGGCGCCGGCGAAGGCGGGGTTGAACGCGATTTTTGCATGGGCGGCGCGCTTGCGGAATTGCGCGCTGAGAATGTCGAGCACCAAAGCTTTGGGCGCGCCGAGCGACGGCTTGAGGCGTCCGCCCTGGCGAACCCAGGCGCTCGGGGCCGCCTCCTTGACCGCGCGCAGAAAAGCGTCGCGCACCCCGGGGAAGAGTTGCACGTGCTGGTGGCCGTCGACGAAATCGGGCGCGCGGCCGAACAGGTCCTTGAAGGCTGCGAGCTGGGCTGCGAGTTCGTCTTCGATCATCTCGGAATCGAGCCGCCGCAGCAGGCCCGCGCGCAGCAGCTTCGGAAACGGCAGGAACAAGCCGCCGTCGACCGGCCTGAAGTGCATCGTCAGCGGACGAAACGGCGCAGTCAGCGTCGCATGCAGCCCGATCGCGCAGCGTGGGCTCGCCGCCGCAACTTCCTGCAACGCGGCGACTTCGGCGCGCCCGATCGCGGCGCCGACCACCATCACCGAGGTGGCATTGAGACGGCCGCGGCCGATCAAATCGCGGATGGCGCGGTTGACGCCTTCGGCCAGCCCGTAATCGTCGGCGCATAGCCAGATCCGGCGCGGCGGCGCGGCATCGTTCATTCGGCGGCGGTCCGTTCGCTGGCGCTGGCCGCCGTCTCGCCATCGGCACGCTTCTCGTTGTGCTCGGCGACGAAGTAGATCGGACGTGCCTTCAACTCGGAGAGGATCTTGCCGATATATTCGCCGACAATGCCGATCATGATGAGCTGCACGCCGCCTATCGTCATCATGCCGATCATCAGCGAGGGATAGCCGGGGACCTGCTTGCCGGTGGTCCAGACTTCCCAGAGAATGGTGAGGCCGAACAGGAAGGCGCTGATGGCGAGCAGCACGCCGAGCAGGCTGGCAAAGCGCAGCGGCGCGACCGAGAACGAGGTCAATCCCTCGATCGACAGGCCGATCAGCCGGCCCGGGCTGAACGTGGTGACGCCGTGCGCGCGCGGCGCCGGCTCGTAATCGACGCGGATCTGGCGGAAGCCGATCCAGTTCGACAGGCCTTTGAAGAAGCGGTTGCGCTCTGGCAACTGCCGCAGCGCGGCCGCCGCGCGTGGCGACAGCAGGCGGAAATCGCCGGCGTCCTCGGGGATCTTCTGCCGCGCGCCCCAATTGATCAGCGCGTAGAAGCCGTGCACGGCCTGGCGGCGCAGGAACGATTCATTGTCGCGATGCGCCTTCGCGGTATAGACGACGTCGTAGCCGTCATCGATCCAGTGCGCGACGAGCTCTTCTACCAGGCTCGGCGGATGCTGGCCATCGCCGTCCATGAACAGGATAGCGCCGCGGCGGGCATGGTCGAGCCCTGCCATCAGGGCTGCCTCCTTGCCGAAATTGCGCGACAGCGAGACGATCTGCACGTCGAGCGCATCGGCGGCAAGCGAACGCGCGATCGCCAGCGTGTTGTCGGCGCTGCCGTCGTCGACATAGACCACTTCGCAGACGAGGCCGTAGCGCGCCTTCAGCGTCTTGACGAGCCCGATCAACCGCTCGTGCAACAAAGCGAGTCCTGCCGCCTCATTGTACAGCGGCACGACAATCGACAAGCCTTTCGCCGCCGCGCTGGCTGCGGTCGTCGTCAGGCGGGAAACGTCAGAGCCGAGCGTCATCGATCAGGTCCCAGATTATCCAACCGTATATGCTACCTGCGAGAAGCTGTCGCAACGATGAACGAAACGGCAGCATCATTGCCGCAGGAACGTCTCGAGCCTGGCAAATAGCGGGTTTTCGCGGTCGAGCACATAGTCGAGCGAGGCAATCGAAACCGTGTCGGCGCCGTGCTCGCGCAGGAAACTGCCGAGCGCGTAAAGATGCATCGGCGGGCAGTGCAGCGTGAGCATGCCGGACGAGGTCGGCCCGCCGAACGGCGCCACCACACCAAAGCGGTTATGCGCCTCGTTAAGCAACGCCTCGTTGCAGCCGGCGAAACGGGTGCGCACCTCGCGATATTTGCTGGCCCGGGCTCGAGCTGCGATGTGATCGAGGATGACGCGCGCGGTCTCGCGGGCTTCAGCCGACCAGTCGGCATCGCGGGAGGCCACGAGGTTGGCCTGGCTGCGCAAAATCACGCCGTCGTCGAGCACCTTCAGCCCGTTGGCGGCGAGCGTCGCGCCGGTCGTCGTGATGTCGACGATCATCTCGGCGGTGCCGACGGCGGGCGCGCCTTCGGTGGCGCCGGCGCTTTCGACGATGCGATAGTCGACCACGCCATGGGCGGCGAAGAAGTTGCGCGTCAGGTTGATGTATTTGGTCGCGACTCGCATCCGCCGGTTATGCTGGGCGCGGAAGCCGGTTGTGACGTCGTCGAGATCGGCCATGGTGCGGACGTCGATCCAGGCCTGCGGCACCGCGACGACGACATTGGCGCTGCCGAAGCCGAGACTGTCGATCAACAGCACGCGCTTGTCGGCATCGGGAATGCTTTCGCGCAACAGATCCTCGCCGGTGACGCCGAGATGCACCATGCCGCGCGCCAGTTGGGAAGCGATTTCGCTCGCCGAGAGATAGGCGATCTCGACATTGTCGAGGCCTGCAATGGTGCCGCGATAGTCGCGCGCGCCGCGCGGTTTTGCCAGGGCAAGCCCCGCGCGCGTGAAAAACGCCTCGGTGTTTTCCTGCAAGCGGCCCTTGGAGGGAACGGCGAGGACGAAAGGGGCGCTCATGCGGCGCTCCCTTGCGAAGCGGGCTTGCCGTGCTGAATCAAGGCCTCGATCCACACCGAGAATCCGACCGCCGGAATCGGCGTCGGCGAGCCGAGTTGCGTCATCAGGCCATCATAGCGTCCGCCCCCCACCAGCGGCTCGACGTCGTTGCCTTTCGCATGCAGTTCGAACTCGAACCCGGTGTAATAGTCGAGCCCGCGGCCGAACGAGGTGGAGAAGCGCGTCCGCTTGGTGTCGATGCCGCGCGCGGCCATGAAGCCGACGCGGCTTTCGAGCTGGTCGATCGCCGCGGTCAGATCGAGCTTGGCATCTGATGCCAGCGCGCGCAATTGCTTAACCGATTCATCGGGATCGCCCGCAATCGCCAGGAAGCGCTTGATGGTATCGAGGGCGTCGCGCGGCAGTGCACCGCCCTTCAGCGTCGATTGTTCGAGGAAGCGATCGGCGATTTCGTCGACCGTGCGTCCGCCGACATTGGTGGTGCCGGCGATCGACATCAAATCGGTGACCAGCGCCAGCGCTGCCTTGCGGTCGGAGCCGGCGAGCGCCGCCAGCACGCCCTCATATTCACTATGGCCCGGCGCGGTCGCAAGCGTCAGCCGCTCAATGTCCTGCGCCAGGCTGACCTTGCGGTTGAAATCCTTGATCAGCCGCCGCCGCCAGACGGGATAGAGCGCGAGCGCGTCGATCAGCGCATTGAACAGCGCGACGTCCCCGGTGCGGATTTCGACATCCTTCAATCCGAACGCCGAGGTCGCTTGCAGCGCCAGCGCCAGCATTTCGGCATCCGCCGCGGCGCGGTCCTGCCGGCCGAAGGACTCGATGCCGGCCTGCAAAAATTCGCTGGGACGGCCGCCGCGATAGCGGAACACCGGCCCGAGATAGCTGAAGCCCGCCGGCTTTCCGGCGCGTCTTGAGGCGAGATAGTCCCGCGCCACCGGAATGGTGAGGTCGGGGCGCAGGCAGAGTTCCTCGCCGGAGGGATCGGTGGTCAGGTACAGGCTCTTGCGGATGTCCTCGCCGGAAAGGTCGAGGAACGGCTCGGCCGGCTGCAGGATGTCCGGGTGAGCTTGGACGTAGCCGCCTTGTGCAAACGACAATAGCAGCGCGTCCGCCCAGGCGGCGGACCCGGCAGCACCTCTGACGGCAGCGGTCGCGGTCATCTTACGTCCAAATATCCGGAAAAATCCGGGTTCGTTTGAGGCTCCCCGGGTTCCGGGGCCTGTTGGCGCAGGCCTTAGCACGGCCCGGGCTGCGTTTCGACAGGGATTGGCCAACTGAATTAATGGGGGGTGGCAGGGCCAAGCGGGGTCGGCAATGAATTGGATGCGAGCTGAGGCCGTAACGTGAGGTGAGCACGCTCGCCAGGCTCCCTCCCCCCTTGCGGGGGAGGGTTGGGGAGAGGGGTAAGCCGCGCACTCAAACGGAAGAGATCGGGCTCAACTGCAACAAATCCATTGCGCCCGCCACGCCCGCGCTGAGAGCCCGGTGTCGCACTCCCGTCGGGCAGCGGAGCAAGCGGCACCCCTCTCCCTAACCCTCCCCCGCAAGGGGGGAGGGAACCCTTCCGTCAGTGCGTCCCTGACTATTCCGCCAATCACCCAGCGCCGCCTGCACCAGCGCCAGGGCGGCCACGGCTGCCGTATCGGCCCGCAGAATCCGTGGGCCCAATGACAGCCTGAGGATGCTCGGCTGGCGCAACAGAAGCTCGCGCTCCTCGCCGGCAAAGCCGCCCTCGGGGCCGATCAATACGTCGATGCCGGAGCCCGCGGCCTGCACCGCTTGCAGCGCTTGCACCGGACCGGCGACGTCGCTCGCCTCGTCGCAGAACACCAGCAGGCGGCTGGCTTCGCGCTTGTCGAGAAAGCGGTTCAGCGCGATCGGCTCGGCAACGTCTGCAAGGCTCAGGATTCCGCATTGCTCGGCGGCCTCGATGACGTTGGCGCGCATCCGCTCGCCGTTCACCCGCGAGACCTGGGTGTGCCGCGTCAACACCGGCTGCAGGCTTGAGGCGCCCATCTCGACCGCCTTCTGCACCATGTAGTCGAGGCGCGCGTGTTTCAGCGGCGCAAACACATAGGCGATGTCGGGCAGGCGGTCCTGCGGCCGCGTCTGCGCGACGATGCTCAAGCCGTCGGGCCGCTTGCGGCCCTCGATCGCAGCCTGCCACTCGCCGTCGCGGCCGTTGAACACCAAAATGGTTTCGCCGGCCGCGAGCCGCAGCACATTGCCCAGATAATTGCTCTGGTTGCGCTCCAGCGCGATTCTTTCGCCCTCCCGCAAGGGGGCGTCGACGAACAGGCGCGGGGCGCGAAAATCGAGCTCAGGCATCCGTAATATTCCGTTTCCGCGCTGCTTTTAGCCTAAAGCGCTAGAATCCGGACGCTATTTTTAACTTCCGGGGCGCCCTTGCGCCGCGCTGCTGCCCCAATCAACGGGTTGTTAAGCGTCGGCAGGAATCGTAAAAGTGCCTACCGCAAATCCGCTTCGTTTTCGAAGACGTTGGAGCTGCCTGGACCTCGCCGGAGATACGCCCTTGATGATCCGCCGCCTGATTGTGCCGCTGACCGCTGTCGTCGTGACCGTTCATGCGGGCGACGTGTTTGCGCAAGGTGCGTTTCCGGCGCCGTTGCCGAACCAGAGCGCCGCACCCGCGAATTCGCCATTTCCGCCGGTGAATGGCGCGGCACCATCGGCCTCGGTCGGCGCCCCGTCGCCGTTCCCGTCGCAGGGCGCTGCCCCGGTTTCCAGAGGATTCAGCGGCCCGCCGCCACAGGCCAGCGGTGCGGCGGACGCCTGCATGCAGGGCTTCGTTCCCCTGCGTGAGGAAGCCGAGCGGCGCGGCAAGCTGATCAAGGCTGCGAGCGACCGCAAGGCGCCGCCGGATGAAGCCTGCAAGCTGATCGGAAATTTCGGCAAGGCCGAATTGAAGATGATCGAGTATGTCCAGACCAACTCGGCCAAGTGCGGAATTCCGCCGCAGATCGCCGATCAGCTCAAGAACGGCCACAAGAACACCGAGAAAATGCAGAAGCAGGTTTGCGGGGTGGCGGAACAGGCGCGGACGCAGCGGCCGGCCGGCCCGAGCCTGAGCGAGGTGCTCGGGTCCTCCGCGGCGCTCCCCGAAGCGCAGACGGTCAGGAAGGGTGGCAGCACCTTCGATACGCTGAACGGCAACGTTCTCGCGCGATGACCACGATCCGATGAGCGACGCGTCTACCCGGGTTGCCGATGCGACCGGCAACTGGGTCGATACGCGTGCGCCGTCCTGGTCGCAGCCTTACTTGCGGCTTTCCCGTTACGACCGTCCGATCGGCTCGTGGCTGTTGCTGATGCCGTGTTGGTGGTCGGCGGCGCTGGCCGCCGGCGTCGCGCGTGACATTTCGCAATTACCGCTCGTGATCGTGCTGTTCTTCATCGGCGCCTTTGTGATGCGCGGCGCCGGCTGCGCCTGGAACGACATCACCGACCGCGACCTCGACGCCAGCGTCGAGCGCACGCGGTCGCGGCCGCTGCCCGCTGGTCAGATCAGCGTGACGCAGGCGTTCGCCTTTTTGGTCCTGCAGGCGCTGATCGGGCTCGCGGTGCTCTTGCAGTTCAACAGCTTTGCGATCCTGACCGGCATCACCTCGCTCGTCATCGTCGCGGTCTATCCTTTCATGAAGCGCATCACCTGGTGGCCGCAGGTGGTGCTGGGGCTGGCGTTCTCCTGGGGCGCGCTGATGGGATTTGCGGTCACGCTCGGACGGATCGATCTCACTGCGCTCGTGCTCTACGCCGGCTCGATCAGTTGGGTGATCGGCTACGACACGATCTACGCCCATCAGGACACCGAGGACGACGCGCTGATCGGCATCAAGTCGACCGCGCGCCTGTTCGGCGCGCGCACCCATCGGGCACTCTCGGTGCTTTATTCGCTCGCCGTGATCCTGATCGGCGTCGCACTGATGCTGGGCGGCGCGCGCTGGCCGGCCTGGATCGGGCTGATTGCGTTCGCTGCGCATCTGGCCTGGCAGATCGGGCGGTTGAACATAGGCGATCCCGCGCTGTGCCTGCGCCTGTTCAAGTCGAACCGCGATGCAGGGCTGTTGCTGTTTGCGGGACTGTTGATTGACGCGGTGATGCGCGCTTAGTTCGTAAATCTTGCAGGGTGGGCAAAGGCGCGCTAGCGCAGCGTACTGGATACCCCGCCTTCGCGCGGTATGACAGCTTGCGGGACTTCGGTACTTCAACGTCATTGCGAGCCACCGGGTCGGCGCGAAGGGCCGCCCCGGTGGCTCGCAATGACGAGGTTAATCCCGCGCGATGATCTCGCGTTCGTCCCGATGAACGGTCTCGCTGTTGGCGAGATTGCCGTCCCGGCGCCGCACCAGGAATTTCGCGCGGCGGGCGCGGATGGCGTTGTGGCGGCGGCGGCGGGCGGCCGGTTCGCGGTGATCATCTTCCGCCAACAGCGGCAGCGCGAAGATGTCGCTCCACATCTGCCAGGCGGAGGCGATCTCCTCGTCGTCGGAGCTCACGCACAAGGGAATGTTCAAAGACGGGTCGCGATGCGCCAGCACCAGCATCTGTGCATCGTCGTCGAGACCACGCAGCGCGACGCCGAGAAAATCGCTGACGCGGACGTTGATCGCCATCCGCATGCCCTGGACGGCACGGTGCAGCACGACGCGCTCGCGGTGAAGTTCGACCCTGCGCACGCCGCCGTCCGCACGGGTGTCGTGCGCATGGAAGCTGAGCGGCAGAGAAAGAGGGTCGAGCCGCAGTGAACGGCTCGACCCGGCGGGATTGATCCCGCTTATTGCTGTTTGACGCCTCACGGCTCTCATCTCCCCGCCGGGATTATGTTCCCGGTCGATACGCGAGACCTTAGCCGAGCGATTTCCGTTTCGCCTTAAAAAGCCTGGTTAATCCAAAGTCACCCGCCAGCATGATTGACAAGACCTTGGCTCACATGATTGACGAGACCTTGCGCAGATGCCGAAAATGTTTGGTATTTGGCGTCGCAAAATGCTTGAAATCCCTGTGAATCGGGCACATCTGAGGGCCTTGCCGGCCGGCGTCCGACCCCCTTCAATGTCAGGGATTTTGTTTGTGAACTCTTCACCATCCACGGCTTCGCCGCTTTCGAAGACCCCTGCAACTTCCGACCTGTTCGATCAATCGGCGCTCTCGACGCTGGCGCAGCGGTTGGTCGAGGCCGCCAAGCGTGCCGGCGCGGATGCCGCAGACGCGGTCGCGGTGCGCGGGGTTTCGCAAGGCGTCGAGGTGCGCGATGGCCGGGTCGAGGAATCCGAGCGTTCCGAAGGCGACGACGTCGGGTTGCGCGTGCTGGTCGGCCAGCGTCAGGCGGTGGTCTCGACCAACGATATTTCCGGCG
Organism: Bradyrhizobium sp. LMTR 3; assembly: GCF_001693485.1. Lineage (GTDB taxonomy): Bacteria > Pseudomonadota > Alphaproteobacteria > Rhizobiales > Xanthobacteraceae > Bradyrhizobium. The sequence goes on along the minus strand of NZ_MAXC01000002.1, from coordinate 294,541 downwards.
ACGGCGTCGCCAGGCTCGCCGAGCGGGCGGTCGCAATGGCTCGCGTCGCGCCCGACGACAAATATGTCGGCCTTGCCGATCCCTCGCTGCTCGCGCGCGAGTTCGCCGAGCTCGATCTGCTCGACCGTAATATTCCGACGACAAGCGAACTCGAACGCCGCGCTGTCGAAGCGGAAGCCGCGGCCCTTGCGGTCAAGGGCGTGACCAAATCCAGCGGCGCGTCTGCCTCGAACGGCATCGGCGGCATGGTGCTGGTGACCTCGACCGGATTCCACGGCTCATATTTGCGCTCCAGCCACGGCATCTCGGTGACCGCGATCTCCGGCGAAGGCACCAGCATGGAGCGCGATTACGACTTCACCTCAGCTCCGCATGCGTCCGACCTCGATTCGCCCGAAAGCGTCGGCCGCCGGGCAGGGGAGCGTACCGTGGCGCGCGCCAATCCGCGTAAGGTCGAGACCTGTAAGGTGCCGGTCGTGTACGATCCCCGGGCCTCGGGGTCGCTGGTCGGCCATCTCGTCGGCGCTATCAACGGCGCTTCGATTGCCCGCAAGACCAGCTTCCTCAAGGACAAGCTCGGCGAGCAGTTGTTTTCGAAGAACATCCGCATCATCGATGATCCCTTGCGCGTGCGCGGCCTGCGCTCGCAGACGTTTGACGCCGAGGGCGTCAGAGTGAAGAAGCTTGCGCTCATTGACGAGGGCGTGCTGACCACGTGGCTGCTGGACTGCGCCACCGCCCGCGAGCTCGGAATGGTCACGACCGGACATGCCCATCGCGGCGTCTCGTCGTCGCCGTCGCCCGGATCGTACAATCTGCATCTCGAACCCGGCGCGATGACGCCGAAGGAACTGATCTCCGACATCAAGCAGGGCTTTTACGTCACCGACCTGATCGGCTCCGGCGTCAACGGCGTGACCGGCGATTACAGCCGCGGCGCCTCCGGTTTCTGGATCGAGAATGGCGAGCTCACTTACCCCGTCAGCGAGGTGACGATCGCGGGCCACCTGTTGGCGATGTTCAAGTCGCTGGTTCCCGCCAACGACCTGGAATTCCGCTACGGCGTCAACGCGCCGACGCTGCGCATCGAGGGACTGACGCTTGGCGGACGCTGATATCGCCGACCGGATCTGGGCGCGCGATGCCGCGCTGCTGAAGGACACCGTACGCGAGGCCGGCGCGCTGGCGCTATCGCTGTTTCGCACCGAATTGAAGAACTGGACCAAGGGCGCTTCCTCGCCGGTTTCCGAGGCCGATATCGCCGTCAACGAGCTCGTCGAACGGCGGCTGCGCGCGGCGACGCCGGATTATGGCTGGCTGTCCGAGGAAAGCGTCGATGACGACACACGGCTCGGCAAGGAACTGGTCTGGATCGTCGATCCGATCGACGGCACCCGCGCCTATCTTGCGCATCGTGACGACTGGTGCGTGAGCGTGGCGCTGGTTTCGGGTTCAACGCCGGTACTGGCGGCGGTTTTCGCGCCCGCCAGCGACGAATTCTTCTTCGCAATGCGCGGCAAGGGCACCATGCTGAACGAAAAGCGGGTCCGTGCATCCGCAGGAACGGTGCTCGATTTTTCCCGCATGGCCGGCCCAAAGCCGCTAGTGCAGCGGCTGAGCTCGTCACCGGACGACATCACGCTGCATCCGCGAATCGGATCGCTGGCGCTGCGGCTGTGCCGGGTTGCGGACGGCAGTCTCGATGCCGCTTTTGCAGGCGGCCAGAGCCGCGATTGGGATCTTGCCGCGGCGAATTTGATCGTGCAGGAAGCGAATGGTAGAATGACCGCGCTCTCGGGGGATGCGATTGAGTATAATCGCCGGGAGGTGGTGCACGGGGTGCTGGTGGCGGCGGGATACGATCGGCATGCGCGCATTGTCGAGCACTTCCGGGATCGTCGGTTGCCCTGAATCGGTCGAAATCCGTGCCACAAATCATCCCGTTCATACCGCGATTCACATTATCGATCTTGCTCGCCGGGCACTTCGTTAGGAAGGACCATCATGCCAGATAGTGCCCCGCAGCAATTGCTGCACCTCGTCATCGGCGGCGAGTTGACCGATCTCGAACACGTCACGTTCAAGGACCTCGACCAGGTCGACATCGTCGGCGTGTATCCCAATTACGCATCCGCTTACGCGGCCTGGAAGGCGAAGGCGCAGCAGACCGTGGACAACGCCCACATGCGCTACTTCGTGGTTCACCTCCACCGGTTGCTCGACCCAGGTCAAGACGCGAAGTCCTCCAGTTAAGAAGTCCTGCAGTTGAAACGCCTCCTTCGCGATTTGCTGCGCAGCACCTGGGTTCAGCGCGCGCTGGGTGTGCTCGCGGCCGAATATCTGCGGCTGGTCTGGCTGACCAACCGCTTCAGCTACGACCCTGCCAACATCTACGACATCGTCGAGCCGGAGATGCCGGCGATCTTCGCGTTCTGGCACGGCCAGCATTTCATGACGCCGTTCATCAAGACCAAGGAGAGCCACCGCGCCAAGGTCCTGATCTCGCGACACCGCGACGGCGAGTTCAACGCCATCGCCGCCGAGCGGCTCGGCATCGGAACCATCAGGGGCTCCGGCGATCATAGTGGCGCCTTCCACCGCAAGGGCGGCGTCGGCGCGTTCCGCGAGATGCTGCAGGCGCTGGAAGACAAATGGAACGTCGCTACCACCGCCGACGTGCCGAAGCGCGCGCGGGTGGTCGGGCTTGGCATTATCATGCTGGCGCGGGAGTCTGGCCGGCCGATCATGCCGTTTGCGATGGTGACCAGCCGGTTCATCCGGTTGAAAAACTGGGACTCCACCACCATCAATTTGCCATTCGGGCGCGGTGCCGTGGTAGGCATTGAACATATATACGTGCCGCCGGACGCCGACTCCGAGACTATGGAAAAGCTGCGCCTTCAGGTAGAAGCTCTGCTGAACGAAGCGACTCGTCGCGCCTACGCGGCTGTCGGGCGTCCGGAGGCAGCTCTTGGCTGATCCACTGCCGATGACGTTGCGCGTCTACCGGAAACTGTCCTCCGTGATGGTTCCGTTGTCGCCTGCCGTCATCAACCGGCGCTTGAAGCTCGGCAAGGAAGACCCGGCGCGGGTCGGCGAACGCCGCGGCATGAGCGCCGATCTTCGCCCCGCAGGGCCTCTGGTGTGGATTCACGGCGCCAGCGTCGGCGAAGTGCTGGCGGCGGCTGCGCTGATCGAGCGGCTGCGGGCCTTGGACCTGCGCATCCTGCTGACGTCGGGCACGGTGACTTCGGCTGCGATCGTCGCCAAGCGGTTCCCCCCGGACGTCATCCATCAATATGTTCCCTATGACTCGCCGCGATACGTCGCGCGATTCCTCGATCATTGGCGTCCGTCGCTGGCGCTGTTCATCGAGTCCGATCTTTGGCCGAACCTGATCCTGTCGAGTGCCGCGCGGCGGCTGCCGATGGTGCTGATCAATGGACGGATGTCGCAGCGCTCGTTTCCGCGCTGGCGCCGGGTTGCCGGCACCATTTCGGCGCTGCTCGACAAGTTCGACATCTGCCTGGCGCAGTCGCAGACCGATGCGGATCGCTTTGCCGCGCTGGGCAGCCGCAACGTCATGGTCACGGGAAATCTCAAGCTCGACGTTCCGGCGCCGCCGGCCGACGCCAACAAGCTGGATATGCTGATGTCGATGACGCGCGGCCGCCCGGTGGTGGTCGCGGCCTCCACCCATCCCGGCGAAGAAGAAATCGTGACGGCGACCCACCGCACGCTCGCCGGATTCTTCCCGGGGCTGCTGACGGTGATCGTGCCGCGGCACCCCGATCGAGGCGAGGCCATCGCGCGCATGATCTCCGCTTCGGGCCTCAATCCGACCCTGCGCTCGCATGAGGACTTGCCTACCGCCACGACCGACATCTATGTCGCCGACACCATGGGCGAACTGGGACTGTTCTACAGGCTGGCGCCGATCGTGTTCATGGGCGGATCGCTGGTCGAGCATGGCGGGCAGAATCCGATCGAGGCGATCAAGCTCGGCGCCTCGATCGTCCACGGCCCTCACGTCTTCAACTTCACCGACGTCTACGAAGCCCTCGATTCAGCGGGCGGCGCGCGGCAGGCCGATACGCAGGAGGCGCTGGTCAAGCAGTTCGGGCAGATGCTCGCCGATCCCAGGGCGCGCGAAGCTGTGCTCACCGCATCCGAGCGCGTGGTCGGTCAGCTCGGCGGCGCGCTGGAGCGAACGCTCTCTGCGCTCGAGCCGTATCTGCTGCAGTTGCGGATCGAGATGGGAACCGGCAATGCGTGAGCCGGGCTTCTGGCACGGCCCGTCGTCGCTCAACTCGCATCTGTTGAAACCGCTCGGCGCGCTCTATGGCGCCATCGCCGCACAGCGCCTGCAGCGCAAGGGATTGAATGCCGGCATCCCGGTGCTCTGCGTCGGCAATTACAACGTCGGCGGCGCCGGCAAGACGCCGACCGTGCTCGCGCTGGCGACGCTCATGCGCGACCTCGGCGAGACGCCGGTCGTGCTCAGCCGCGGCTATGGCGGCGAATTGCGCGGGCCGGTCCGGGTCGATCCTGAGCGGCATGCGGCGGCCGATGTCGGCGACGAACCGCTGATGCTGGCAGGCCATCTGCCGGTCGTGGTGTCGCGCAAACGCGCTGAGGGCGTGCCGCTGGCGCGCTCGCAAGGCGCGACCGTGATCCTGATGGACGACGGCTTCCAGAATCCGTCGATCGTCAAGGACGCATCCCTGATCGTGATCGACAGCGAACGCGGACTTGGCAACGGGAAGGTGTTTCCCGCCGGTCCGCTGCGCGCGCCGCTGCGGCCGCAACTGGCGCGCACCGACGCGCTGATCATTGTCGGCAACGGCAGCGCTGCCGAGCCGGTGGCCGCCGAGATTGCCGCACAGGGCAAGCCGGTACTGCGCGCGCATCTGAAGCCGGATGACGCGCCGGTCGCCGCGCTTCGGGGCAAGCGCGTGCTGGCATTTGCCGGCATCGGCGATCCCGTGCGATTCTTCAACACGCTGCGCTCAAGCGACATCAATGTCGTCAGGCAGCAGGCCTTCGCCGATCATCATCCGTATTCACAGACTGAGATCGAAGGCTTGATTACCGAGGCCGAGCGCGACGGGCTGGCATTGGTGACAACGGAAAAGGACCTGGCGCGGCTGCGCGATCGGCAGCACATCGTGCCGTTCGCGGTAACGCTAGAGTTCGACGATCCTGCGCGCCTGCGAAAATTCGTCGCCGACCGGCTATTCAAGGCGCGTGAGAGGAAGGCTAGCCCGTAGGGTGGGCAAAGCCAACGGGTCGCGCGAACGCGCGCCCGATGACAGGCTCCGCGTGCCCACCATTCAAGACACGACGATAGATGGTGGGCACGGCGCGTTGCGCCTTCCCACCCTACAATTAACCCTGCGTCTTCAGCGCGCCGGGAAAGTGCCGCTGCAGCACCGCGCCCGGAACCGAATAGGCCTCCTGCAGATCGACGCTCCAATACTTCAATTCGTCGAGCGGAATCCGCACGTCGGTGACGGCGCAGCGCACATAGGTCCCCGGCGAGATCACGCGGAAATCGCCGTCCAGATATTGCACCTGCGCTTCGCCATGGCCCGAGGGGCCGAATTTATTGAGCACCGTCAAACTCTCCGAGAGGGCCGGCCCGCGCGGGCCGGCGTCAAGTGTATTTTCCAAATTCGATCTATCATAAATAGGTCGTACTGTCCGCCCCGCAAACTGACCTACTTGTGATGGTTTTGTGCCCACCTGCATGATAGCGTGAATTTCATGGTGCCCGCAGCGTCATACCGATCCGACAGAGACCGATGCGCCTGTTGTCAGCAACGCTATTCCTGACGCTCCTTGCTGCTGCCTCCACGGCCGGTGCCGCGCCGTTGCCGGCCCCGCGCCAGGTCGATATCCCGGCGACCGGACTGACCCTGCACGCGCAGCTCTACAAGCCTGATGGTGACGGCCCGTTTCCAACGGTAATCGCGCTGCATGGCTGCGGCGGATTGCGCGGGCAATCCGAGCCGGTGCTACCGCGCTACCGTGACTGGGCGGAACAGCTCCTGAAGTCCGGCCATGCCGTGCTGTTGCCGGACAGTTACGGTTCGCGCGAGCTCGATTCGCAATGCCGCGTCAAGGAGCGCCCCGTGCTTGCCCGCCGCGAGCGGGTGGCCGATATCAACGCGTCGCGGCAATGGCTGTTACAGCAGCCCTGGGTCGCGCATGACCGCATGAGCCTGATCGGATGGGCCAACGGCGCCAGCGCGGTGCTGTGGGCGGTACGCCCGCAATCATCTTCGCGCGGGACTAAACCGGATTTCCGCTCGGCCATCGCGTTCTATCCGGACTGCCGGATCTCCTCCGGCCTCGGCTGGAGCACGCGGGTGCCGACGCTGCTGTTGATTGGCGCGAAGGACGACATCAGTTCGCCGTCGGCCTGCCGTCAGATGGTGGAGGGTGCCCGCGGCCGCAGCGCGCTGGCGCGAATCGTGGTCTATCCCGGGGCGGCTCACGATTTCGACCGCGCCAACCTTCCGCTGCGGGCGATCGCGGGGGCCGACGCGGCATTGCCCGAACACGGCCATATCGGCACCGACGCGGATGCGCGAAAGGATGCGCAACAGCGTGTCACGGAGTGGCTGGCGCGCTAAAATAAACTTCCCTGATCGACCGGCTTTGGCACGCGCTTCGGCGCTGCCGGCTTGGGCTCGCGCGGCGCCGCCTTCGGCGCGCTTGAGGCCGGAGCCGTCGCCTGCGGCCGGTCCGCATCCGCGGTGACGCCCACGCGGCCGTCGGCGAATTCGACTGAGAGACGTGCGCTCGGCCCGACCGCGGCGGCGGCATGGACGGCGTGGCCGTGTTCGTCGCGCACCAGCGCAAAGCCGCGTGCGAGCACACCGCGATAGGACAGCGCCGACAATAATTGCCCGCTATGGGCGACACGGGCGTCGAGACGCTGCATGGCGGTCAGAAGCGCACGGCGGGCGCGCTCGGCCAGTCGCTGCGCGCGTTCACGGTCGCGCAAAATGGCGTTGCGTTGCGCCTGCGCGTTGGAGAATTTTGAGGCCTTGAGCCTGATCTCCAAGCCGGCAAAGCGTTCGCGCCGGTTGCGCAGCAGGGCGCGAGCGGACAGCCTGATCCGCTCACCTGACACCGTGAGGCGATGGCTGGCCTGCGCGACCTGTCCGCGCAGCACCTTCAGCGTCAGGCCGGCGCTGAGATGCGAAAAGCGGCGGTGATGGGCGTGCGTATTGGCCTTCAATGCGCGGGGCAGGGCGGCACCGAGGTGATCCAGCCGCTGCCTGGGGATCGCGAGCAGTTCGCTCAAACTCGGCAGCGCGCGGGCGGCGGCGCGCAATTCGTTGCGGCGGCTCTCCTGGCCGCGCTGCCAGCACACCATGGTGCGGCGCGCCAGGCTTTCCACCTCGGCGAACAATTCGCTGCGCACGGGAACGGCCATTTCGGCCGCCGCCGTCGGTGTCGGCGCGCGCTTGTCGGCGGCGAAATCGATCAGCGTGATATCGGTCTCGTGGCCGACGGCCGAGATCAGCGGGATCATGCTGTCGGCGGCAGCGCGAACCACGATCTCCTCGTTGAACGACCACAAATCCTCTAGGGAGCCGCCGCCGCGCGCGACGATCAGGAGATCGGGCCGCGGGATTCGTCCAGTCTCGGGTAGCGCGTTGAAGCCGCGGATGGCCGCCGCAACCTGCTCGGCGGACCCTTCGCCCTGCACCTTCACCGGCCACACCAGCACGCGGCGGGGAAAACGGTCCTGCAGCCGATGCAGGATGTCTCTGATAACCGCGCCCGTCGGCGAGGTGACGACCCCGATCACTTCCGGCAGCCACGGCAGCAATTGCTTGCGCGCCTCGTCGAACAGGCCCTCGGCGGCCAGCTTCCGCTTGCGCTCCTCCATCAGCGCCATCAGGGCGCCGATGCCGGCAGGCTCCAGCGAGTCGATGACGATCTGGTATTTCGAGGAGTTTGGATAGGTCGTGAGCTTGCCGGTGGCGATGACCTCGAGCCCTTCCTGCGGCTTGAACCGCATCCGGGCGTGGGCGAACTTCCAGATCACCGCCTCGATCTTGGCGTTCTCGTCCTTCAGCGCGAAATAGCAGTGGCCCGAGGAGTGCGGCCCGCGGAAACCGGAGATTTCGCCGCGCACGCGGACATGGCCAAAGCGGTCCTCGACCGTCCGCTTCAGGGCGGAGGACAGTTCCGAGACGGTGAATTCGGGCGCGTTGATCAGGTTATCTGCTGGCATATCAGGGCGTAGAATCGGCCTTTTCCGGCGCTTCCGCAAGGTGCCGAGGCCATGTTGGGGGAGCCAGAGCACATATCCACACGGGAATGGACACGTTGTTGCGGCGGGCTCCGGCCGTGCTAAACCGTCGCGCAATGGCCGGCAACCCCTCCACTTGGCTGCACTCTGAATGAACATTCTCCTGCTCGGTTCCGGCGGCCGCGAACACGCTCTGGCGTGGAAGATTGCCGCTTCCCCGCTGCTGACCAAATTGTGGTGCGCGCCGGGCAATGCCGGCATCGCGCGCGAAGCTGAATGCGTCGCGCTCGACGTTGCGAATCATGGCGCGGTGATCGATTTCTGCAAAACCAACGCCGTGGATCTCGTCGTGGTCGGCCCGGAGACGCCGCTTGCCGCCGGGATCGTCGACGATCTCGCGAAAGCCGGCATCAAGGCGTTCGGTCCGAGCAAGCAGGCGGCGCAACTCGAGGGCTCCAAGGGATTTACGAAGGACCTGTGCCGCGAATTCGATATTCCGACTGGCGCCTATAACCGCTTCACGACGGCCGATGATGCACTGGCCTATGTGCGCGCGCAGGGCGCGCCGATCGTGGTCAAGGCCGATGGGCTGGCCGCCGGCAAGGGCGTTGTGGTGGCCAAAACGTTGGCCGAAGCGGAAGCTGCCATCGCCATGATGTTCGACGGCGCGTTCGGCGCGGCGGGAACGGAAGTCGTGATCGAGGAATTCCTCGCCGGCCGCGAGATCAGCTTCTTCGCGCTATGCGACGGCGACACCGCGATCCCGCTCGCTTCGGCGCAGGACCACAAGCGGGTGTTCGATCACGACGAAGGACCGAACACCGGCGGCATGGGAGCCTATTCGCCGACGCCGTTTGTGACACCTGAGGTGCACGATCAAATCATGGCGCGGATCATTTTGCCGACAGTAGCCGGCATGAAGAAGCGCGGCATGCCGTTTCGCGGCGTGCTCTACGCCGGCGTGATGCTGACGGAGCAGGGGCCAAAGCTGTTCGAATACAACGTTCGCTTCGGCGACCCCGAATGCCAGGTGCTGATGCTCCGAATGATGTCGGACATCGTGCCGGCATTTCTGGCCTCCTGCGACGGGCAGTTGAAGAATTTTGACCTCCGCTGGTATCCCGAGCCTGCTCTGACGGTGGTGATGGCGGCGAAGGGTTATCCCGGCGACTACAACAAGGGCACGCGCATCGACGGGCTCGATGACGCGGCCAGCGTCGAGGGCGTCGAAATCTTCCATGCCGGGACGGTGGCGAAGGAGGGTGGCATCGTCGCCAATGGCGGGCGCGTGCTGAACGTCTGCGCGATGGGCAAGACCGTCACCGAGGCGAGAGAGCGTGCCTATCAGGCCGTCGATCGTATCCAATGGCCGGATGGTTTTTGCCGTCGTGACATCGCGTGGCAGGCGGTGGAGCAAGAACGAAGCTAGCACGTCATTCCGGACGACGCGCATCGCGCGTCGATCCGGAATCTCGATGTGGTGAGCGCTTCTTCACTTGCCTCGAGATTCTCAGGTGCGCAATTGCGCACCATAGTTCGGCGCTTCGCGCCGCCCCGGAATGACGGGTGTGGGTTAGAGCAAATCCCCGCCCGCGGCGCTTGCGGTGGTGCCGTGCTCGCGGAACGCCTTGATGACGGTCTTGCCGATCTTCCACTTGTGAACTTCATCCGGACCGTCGACCAGCCGCTGCGAGCGCACCTGGGTGTACCATTTCGCCAGCGGCGTATCCTGGCTGAAGCCGAGCGCGCCGTGGAGCTGGATCGCGGTGTCGATCACCTTGTGCACCATGTGCGCGTGGAAGATCTTTGCGATCGAGTTCTCCTGCTGGATGTCGAGGCCTTTTTCCGCCTTGTAGGCGATGTGCAGCAGCATCAGGCGGCCGATATAGAGTTCGCTGGCGCAATCGGCGAGCATGAACTGCACCGCCTGCCGGTCGGCGAGCAATTTGCCGAAGGTCGAGCGCTTGGTGACGTGGGCGACTGCCATGTCGAGCGCGCGTTGCGCCTTGGCGACGTTGTGCATGCCGTGCCGTAGCCGCCCGTAGGCGAGGCGGTGCTGGCCCATTGCAAAGCCGTTGCCTTCGCCGCCGAGCAGATTGTCGGCCGGCACCTTCAGATCCCTGATCTCGATCTCGGAGTGGCCGCCGTGCAGGATGTCGTCATGCGGGCCCTCGATCGCCATGTTGGCGACATTGCGCTTGATCTTGTAGCCGGGGTTCGGCAACTCCACGATGAAGGTGGAATACTGCTTGTGCCGTGGTGCGTTCGGATCGGTCTTGGCCATCACCAGCGCCATGTCGGCCACGCTGGCGGAGGAGGAAAACCACTTCTCGCCGTTCAGGACGTAGTTCTCGTTGCCGTCCTTCACCGCCGTGGTCTGCATGCCGGTGGCGTCGGCGCCGGCAGCCTTCTCGGTCATCGAGAAGCAGATGCGCTTGTCGCCGTTGAGCAGGGGTTTAAGGAACTTCTCCTTCTGATATTCCGTGCCGTGGGCCAGGATCGTCATCATCGAGGCGTCGTCGGGACCTTGCGTGTTCATCGACAGCGCACCCAGCATGCTCTCGCCGAGCTCCATCTGCACAAGCGCGTTGGCGAGCGGGCCGAGGCCCATGCCGCCATATTCCTTCGGCACCCACGGGCACCACAGGCCGCGCGCCCGGGCCTTGGCCCGTAGCGGGCCGAGTACTTCAGCAAGCGGCTTGGTATCGAGTTCCTTCTCCGCGGGGATGCACTCCTCGTGCACCCATTTGCGGACTTTTTCGCGGATCGCCTTGGCCTCGGCCGGAATTTCGAAATCGATCGACATCGCTGGTTTCCTCTAGTTCCTGTTGGTCGGACTTGAGGGATGGCTTAAACCTGCGGTCTGCCAGCGGCAACGGCAAACAAAGTTTGAAGCAAGTGCTGCAGCCTACGAGGGAGTGCCCATGCCCGATCTTGCCGATCTGTTTCCCGGATACGCGTCCAAATGGATCAACACCTCGTCGGGCCGCATCTTCGCCCGTGTCGGCGGCAACGGCCCACCGCTATTGCTGCTGCATGGTTTTTCGTCGACGCATGTGATGTGGCACCAGGTCGCGCCGCAACTGGCGGACCAGTTCACGCTGATCATCGCCGACCTGCCGGGCTATGGCTGGTCGGACATGCCTCGCAGCGATGAGAACCATACGCCCTACACCAAGCGCGCGATGGCGCAGGCGATGGTGGAGGCGATGGAGCAGCTCGGCCATGTGCATTTCGCGCTCGCCGGACACGACCGCGGCGGCCGCGTGTCGTACCGGCTGGCGCTCGATCATCCCGGCCGGCTATCGAAGCTCGCGGTGCTCGATATCGCGCCGACCTATGACTATTGGGAGAAGTTGAACCGGCTGTCGGCGCTGAAGATCTACCACTGGGCGTTTCTGGCGCAGCCCTATCCGCTGCCGGAAACGCTGATCGCCAACAACGGAGAATTTTTCCTTAAGTGCAAGATGGCGAGCCAGACCAAATCGAAGACGCTCGACGCCATCGATCCGCGCGCGCTGGAACATTATCTCGCGCCGTTTCGCGATCCCGCCCGCGTGCATGCGATGTGCGAGGACTACCGCGCCGGTGCCTATGCCGACTATGAAATCGACAAGGCCGATTTCGACGCCGGAAAGAAGATCACGATTCCAATGCTGGCGCTGTGGGGCGATGCCGGCGTCGCGCCCGCCGCAACGACGCCGCTCGATGCGTGGAAGAAATGGGCGATGAACGTGAAGGGGGCGCCGGTGGATTCGGGGCATTTTCTCACCGAGGAGAATCCGGAAGCGACGGCGAAGTTGTTGCGGGAGTTCTTTACGGCAGGGTGAAATTCTCGCCGCACATCAAGCTCGTCATCCCCGCGAAGGCGGGTATCCAGTACGCCGAGCCCTCGCGGTCAATCACTACCGTCTCTGGAATACTGGATCATCCGCCGGAGCCTGTCATCGGGCGCGCATTCGCGCGACCCGGTGGCGGATGATGACAGCGGAGTGTGGGGCGCGAGCCTACCGCCGTTCCCTGAAAAAATCCCGCAGCAGCGCCGCTGCCTGGCTCTCTCCCACTGCCGAGTAAACCTCCGGCACGTGATGGCAGGTCGGCTGTGCGAAGAAGCGCACGCCGGAATCCACCGCGCCGCCCTTGGGATCGGCGGCGCCGTAATAGAGCCGCCGGATCCGCGCAAACGAGATCGCGCCGGCGCACATCGTGCAGGGCTCCAGCGTGACGTAGAGGTCGCAATCGACCAGCCGCTCGGTGCCGATGGCCTCGGCCGCCTGCCGGATCGCCAATATTTCGGCGTGCGCGGTCGGATCGCGGTCGGTCAGCGTCCGGTTGCCGGCGGTGGCGATGACTTCGTAATCCCGCACGATCACGCAGCCGATCGGAACTTCGCCGGCCTTTCCGGCGTTTTCGGCCGTTTTCAGTGCCAAATCCATGAAAGAAGGGGCAGTCATGCCTCGTATCATTGGAATAAACCTGCTATGAGGGCCGCCTTCAGCAAACGTGGATGCCGGTTTTGCGTGAGAATGCGCCTTGAGCGAAGTGCGCGCGCGTTATCGCTATGACAGCCCATCCTGATCCGCCTGATGGCCATTTTATTCGGACCCAAGAGAACATTCATGCCCCGCGATAATAACAAAAACAACGATTCCCGCGGCCGGCGGGACCGTCCCGGGGGCGGCCAGGGCCGCGCCGGCGGTGGCAAGGGCCGCTCGGGAGCGGCGCGGGGGCCTGAGAAGAAGTTTGCCAAGCGCGGCTTTGGCGCCAGGGATGGCGACGAGCGCGGCGGTGAGCGGCGTCCCTATGCCGGGAAGTCCGAGGGGGCAAAATCGTTTAGCAAAAAGCCTTATGCCGGCGGCGGAAAGCCCTACGCCGGCAAGCGCGACGGCGATGATCGTCCGCCGCGCCGGGACTTTGGCGATCGGCCGCAGCGCTTCAGCCGGGACGACCGCCCCCGTGGCGACCGTCCAGACCGCGGCCCGCGGAAAGACTTTCGCCCGCGCGAGGATCGCGATGGCGAGAAGAGCGGGTTCAAGCCGCGCGGCGACCGGCCGAGCTATGATCGCAATGATCGCCCGCCGCGCAGGGATCGCAAGGGCGACCCTGGGGATCGCAAGGGCGACCCTAGGGAGCGTGACGAAACGCGTCCCGCTGGGCGTTCCTCCGACAGGAAATTTGGCGACAAGCGGCCTTACACGCCGCGCGGAGAAGGTTTCCGGAAGGACGGCGACCGTCCGCGTGGCGATCGGCCCTATGGTGATCGTCCGCCGCGCGATGGCGAGAAGCGATTTTCGCGCGGTCCACGCAAGGATTCTAGCGATCGTCCCGAGCGGGGTGAGGACAAGCCTTGGCAAAGGCGTGATGATCGTGGTGGCGGCGAACGTCAGCGGTTTTCGCGTTCGCGCGAGGACCGGCCGAAGTTCGACCGTCCGCGCGAGCGCGGAGATCGAGACCATGACAGGGGACGGCCGGCAGGCCGCACCGATTGGCAGGAGCATCCACGCAGCGAGGGACGCTTTCGCGACCGTCCGCGTCGCGACAATGAAGACGACAGCAGGATATTTGCAAAGCGTCCTGCCTTCGGGGGCCGTGGCGCGTATCGCGAGCGCCCGACCGATTTCGACAAGCGCGCGCCGCGCGCAGAGCCGAAGCCGAAGAAGGCCGGAGAGCGCATCGCCAAGGTGGTCGCCCGCGCAGGCCTGGCCTCGCGCCGCGATGCCGAGGAATGGATCACGCAGGGCCGCGTCACCGTCAACGGCCGCGTCATCAATTCGCCGGCGCTCGACGTCACCGCCAATGACGTGATCGCCGTCGACGGCAAGGTGTTGCCGCCGCGCGAGCGCACGCGACTGTTCATGTATCACAAGCCGCGCGGGCTGATGACCACGCATGCCGATCCCGAGGGGCGGCCGACCGTGTTCGACAACCTGCCGGAAGGCCTGCCGCGGCTGATCTCGGTCGGTCGGCTCGACTTCAATACCGAGGGGCTGCTGCTGCTGACCAACGACGGTGGGTTGGCGCGTGCGCTCGAACTGCCCGACACCGGCTGGCTCAGGCGTTATCGCGTGCGCGCCCACGGCGAGGTCACGCAGGCGCAGCTCGATGAACTCAAAAAGGGCGTCGAGGTCGACGGCGTCAAATATGGTTCGATCGATGCAACGCTGGAGCGCGACCAGGGCGCCAACGTCTGGCTGGTGTTCGCGATCCGCGAAGGCAAGAACCGCGAGGTCCGCAACGTCATGGCGCATCTCGGCCTCGAGGTGAATCGCCTGATCCGCGTCTCCTACGGACCGTTCCAGCTCGGCGAACTGGCCGAGGGCCAGGTCGAGGAGGTCAAGACCCGTGTGCTGCGCGAGCAGCTCGGCGAGAAGATCGCTGTACTCGCGGGCGCGGATTTCAATCGGCCGATGCCGGGCGAGAAATCCGATAGTGAGGACGACGCAGCGCGTGGCAAGAAGCCGTTCAAGCCGGCGGGCAAGAGCGCGCTGATCGCCGACCGCAAGGGCCGCCGCGTGCTGGTGCAGCGCACCGGCAGCGAGGAAGCCCGCGCGCGCAACGAGGACGAAGCGAGTGGCTACGGCCCGCCTCGCCGCCCGCGACGCGGCTATCACGGCAAGCGCGACCTCAAGCCGCGGGACGAGTAGTTGGGCTATGCGTGTCGTCGGCGGACGATTGAAGGGCCGTAACCTGGCATCGCCTTCGTCGCGGGACATTCGCCCGACGGCGGATCGCTTGCGCGAGTCCGTGTTCAACATCCTGATCCACGCTTACGACAACCCGATCGAAGGCGCGCGGGTGCTCGACCTGTTTGCCGGTACCGGCGCGCTCGGCATCGAGGCGGTGTCCCGCGGCGCGGCGTTCACGCTGTTCGTGGACAACGGCGCGGAAGCCCGCGCGTTGTTGCGCAACAATGTCGAGGCGCTGGGGCTCGGCGGCGTGACAAAAGTCTATCGCCGCGACGCCACCAATCTCGGCCCGGCGCATCCGGTCGAGCCGTTCTCGCTGGTGTTCCTCGATCCGCCCTATGGCAAAGGCCTCGCGGAGAAGGCACTGGCCTCGCTACGCGATGGCGGCTGGCTGACTCCCGGTGCGCTGCTCGTTGTGGAGGAGGCGAAGGCTGCAGCGTTCGCGGTGCCCGAGGGCTTCGAGGAGTTAGAGCGACGCGCGTATGACGATACGGAGTTCGTGTTTTTGCGCCCTGCTTCCCAATCCTGACCTGTCATGCCCCGCGAAGGCGGGGCATCCAGTACTCCGGGACGGCAGCGATTTACTCGAACGCCGCGGCGTACGGGGTCGCCCGGTCAAGCCGGGCGACGACAGCGGAAAAAATGGCGGCACATCGTCTTAACGTCTTCCGAACAGCTTCTCGATATCGCTCAACTTCAATTCCACATAGGTCGGGCGGCCGTGGTTGCACTGGCCGGAATTCGGCGTGTCTTCCATCTCGCGCAGAAGTGCGTTCATCTCTTCCGGCTTGAGGCGTCTCCCGGCGCGGACTGAGCCATGGCAGGCCATGGTGGCCGCGACATGCATCAGGCGGCGCTCCAGCGGCAGCGCCTCGTCCCATTCGGCCATGTGTTCGGCGAGATCGCGCAGCAACCCTGCGGCATTCGCCTTGCCGAGCAACGACGGCGTCTCGCGCACCGCCACCGCGCCGGGGCCGAAAGATTCGATCGCAAGTCCAAAGGAGGCGAGTTCCTCGGCGCGCGCCAGCAGCTTCTCGACGGTGGCCTCATCGAGTTCGACGATCTCGGGGATCAGAAGAATCTGCCGCTGCACGCCGTTCTTCGCCAGCGACGCCTTCAGCTTCTCGTAGACAATGCGCTCATGGGCGGCATGCTGATCCACGACGATGAGGCCGTCGCGGGTTTGCGAGACGATATAGGTCTCGTGGATTTGCGTCCGCGCCGCGCCGAGCGGACGGTCGAGCAGGTCGGCAGAGGGCTGCGCCTCGAAGCGTACGTCAGCGGTTGGCGCGCCGACATCGAACGCGGCTTGCCCGGCTTCGGCGAGCGCCGTTGCCGCCGCGCCTTCGAACGAAGGCCTGACCGGGTAGGCCGGCGAACTCCGCCAGTCCCAGTTGGTCGGGCGCGGCGCAAAGGACGGACGAAACGCTGACAGCGCCGCACCGTCGGTATTGGCAGCGGTGCGCCGGCCCTCGCGGGCGAGGCCGTCCTTGAGCGCATGCACGATCAGCGCACGAACGAGCCCGGCGTTGCGAAACCGCACCTCGGTCTTGGCCGGATGCACGTTGGCGTCGACCTCCTGCGGCGCCAGCGTCACGAACAGCGCGACGACAGGATGCCGGTCACGCGGCAAATAATCGGAATAGGCCGCGCGCACCGCGCCGAGGATGAGCTTGTCGCGGACCGGGCGGCCATTGACGAACAGATATTGTCCGAGCGCATTGGCGCGGGTCAGCGAGGGGGCGGCGGCAAAGCCCTCGACCACGACGCCGTCGCGTTCGGAGCGCACTTCAATGGCGCAAGAACGGAAATCGTGACCCAAGATGTCGCCGAGCCGCGTCAGCCGGCCCGCAGCACCCGGCAGCGCCGCGGCCCAGGTCACCGGCGCGCGCTCCTCGCCGGCCAAGGCGAAAGCGATGTCGGGCCGCGCCATCGCAAGGCGCCGCACCACCTCGCGAATCGCCTCAGCCTCGGTGCGGTCGGTCTTGAGGAATTTCAGCCGGGCGGGCGTTGCATAAAAGAGATCGCTGACCTCGACGCGGGTGCCTTGCGACAGCGCCGCCGGCATGATCTGCGATTTCAGGCCGCCTTCGACCGACAGCGACCAGGCATGCGGCTCGCTGGCGTGGCGCGTAGTGATACCGAGCTTCGCGACGGCGCCGATCGAGGGCAGGGCCTCGCCGCGAAAGCCCAGCGTGCGAATGCGTAACAGATCCTCGTCGTCGAGCTTCGAGGTGGCGTGACGGTCGACCGCGAGCGCGAGATCGCCATGAGTCATCCCGCTGCCGTCATCGGTGATGCCGATCCGCCGCCTGCCGCCGCCATCGGTGAAAATGTCGACGCGGCTGGCGCCGGCGTCGATGGCGTTTTCGACCAGCTCCTTCACCACGCTCGCGGGACGTTCGACCACTTCGCCGGCGGCGATGCGATTGACGACCTGTTCGGGGAGTTGGCGGACGGGCATGAGGTCTCGGATCGATTCGAGGCTGGTGGGTGATTTTAGGCGGCTAGCGCATCAAATGCATGTGTCAAAATATTTTTACGGAACTTTTCTGAAGCTGCCGAAGCGCCGCATATGCGGTCAGCCAGTGGCCAAGGATTCGCAAAATGACCTCGAAATCCCTGCATGATCACCACATCGCGCGGCTTGCATGGCGAACGCACCGTTTGCGGATAACGACTGATCCGGCGATGAACATGTTCGGGTTGTGAACGGTGCTTGAAGAAGCCGAACTGTTTGTCGTTCGACAAAACCTTGGAGAAATGGATGAAGCTAGTGAAAACCTCGGCGATCGCGGTTGCAATCTCGGCTCTGCTTGCCGGTCCGGTACTGGCGCAAGGCGCCTCATCCGACACCCAGATCCGCGGCGGAGCAAAGGGCACCCAGATGCAGGGCGGCGCGTCGGGCAGCATGGACGAAGACGCGCCGGCGGGCGCTGCGGGCCAGAGGGCAGGCGCCAAGCCGGGTGCGAAAGGCACCGTCGGAGCGGGCGGTAGTGCAGCGCCGCCCAAGGCCACGGGCGGAGCGGCGACCCCTCCAGCAAGCAGCCGCTAAGTGCCTGGAGGAAACCCGCCTCCTCCGACGGGTTGCTCTCCAACAGAACTCCGGCCGTGCGGCGGCCGGAGTTTTTTTGTGCCTCGATCGGCGACCCGCGAACCGAAAGCTCGGCCCGGCGGCTCTATCTGACGAGAACGCGCTGACGTTCTTTCGCGCAATCAAAGGGAGCTGTTATGTTCTATCGCAAGAATTTGCCGGGCTGGGAGCGGGCGATGCGGACGATCGGGGGCGTTGTGATGATCGCCTATGGGCTTTTCGGGGTGCCCGGGCTGCTCAGCATGCCCGGGCTGCTCAGCATGCCCGGCACGACGGCCGGCTACCTGATCGCGGCCACCGGCGCGGTCGCAATCGCGACCGGATTCTTCGGCTTTTGTCCGATGTGCGCCATGGTCGGCCGCAGGCTTTCCTCATCATGAGCGTGTTGGTCCGAGCGGGGCGTTGCAATCCCTCGCTGATCGAGGCCGCCCGCGGCGGCGACACCAAGGCGCTGGTGTCGCTGATCGCGCTAGCTCAGCCGGATATCCGCCGCTATGCCGCACGCAATTGCCGCGCGGCTGACATCGACGACGCGGTCCAGGAAACACTGCTGCTGTTGTACCGGCGGGTCGGCACGTTGCGCGCGGTGACGTCATTTTCGGCGTGGCTGTTTGCAGTGGCGCGCCGCGCCTGCCTTCGCCTGCTGCGCCGGGCGACGGGAACACCGGCGGCGCCGGCCGACGAGGCGGAGCTACGCTTGGCGCATCTTGCGCCACAAGACATTCGCATCGATCTTTCCCGCGCCATCCAGTCGTTGCCCGACCACTATCGCGAGGTGATCCTGCTGCGCGATGTCGAGGAGTTGTCGATCGACGAGATCGCCGGTGTTCTTGGGCTGACACGCGAAAGCGTCAAGGCGCGCATCCACCGTGCGCGATTGATGATCCGGGAATATCTGATCCGCGATTGAGACGTCGTGATCGGCGGTTCAATCGTCAAAGCGCGCAGTGCGTTTCGCCTTGACGTCGCTGCGCCGCTTCTTGCCTTCCAGCCGCCGCTGCTTCGATCCGAAGGTTGGCTTGGTCGGCCGGCGCGGCGTCGGGCGGATCAGGGCCTCGCGCAACAATTCGAGCAGGCGGTCGATCGCGTCGGCTCGGTTGCGCTCCTGGGTGCGGAAGCGCTGGGCGTGGATCACGATCACGCCCTCCTTGGTCATGCGCTGGCCGGCGAGCCGCACCAGCCGTGCGGCCGCATCCTCCGGCAGGGTGATCTTGCGCGTGTCGAAGCGGAGCTGCGCTGCGGTCGCGAGCTTGTTGACATTCTGCCCGCCCGGGCCGGAGGCGCGGACGAAGCCGATCTCGATGTCGTTTTCGTCAATCGTAAGATCGCGGGAAACCCGCAGCATGGCGTTCACCGGAGCGTAGGAAGAATCGCCGAGCACCATAGCGGTTTTGCGTTGAGGTTGCTCTGCCGTGCTCTTTCCGTCGGGAGGGACGGGGAGGGATAAACCACCCACAAGCA
Source organism: Bradyrhizobium sp. LMTR 3 (assembly GCF_001693485.1). Classification (GTDB taxonomy): domain Bacteria; phylum Pseudomonadota; class Alphaproteobacteria; order Rhizobiales; family Xanthobacteraceae; genus Bradyrhizobium. Next base: position 275,028 of record NZ_MAXC01000002.1, on the reverse strand, counting down.
CTGCCGTCGTGGCCACCCCTCTCCCCAGCCCTCCCCCGCAAGGGGGGGAGGGAGCAGACCGTCCGTGTGGTTGATGGTAGCCCGCCGTCATCGCGAGCGACGGTGGCGCCGCATACTCGCTGTGTTCCCTCTCCCCTTGCGGGAGAGGGTTAGGGAGAGGGGTGGCCGCGAGTCCGGTGTTTGTGCTCAGTTCGCTCTCGGCGGCGCCGCGGCGGGCTGCACGGCGGCTTGCGGGGCGCGGCCGACGATTACGGTGAGGAGGCCCTGGCCCCACAGCTTCTGCGCCGCCTTTTTGGCGTCGTCCAGCGTGACCGCGTCGACGAGGGCATTGCGCTTCTCGATGTAGTCGATCGGCAGCTTGTCGAGCTGGTATTGCAGCAGTGCCTGGGCCAGCTTCGAAGAGGTGTCGAGCGCCAGCATCTGCGAGCCCTTGAGGTACGACTTGGCCTCGTCCAGCTCCTTCTGGGTCGGGCCATCCTCGGCGATGCGGCGGATTTCCTTCTCGATCGCGTCCACCGTCTCGCCGGCGCGGTCGGCACGGGTGCCGGTATTGCCGATGAATAGCGCCGATCGATCCATCCAGAGCAGGGATTCATAAACGGAATAGGCAAGGCCGCGCTTTTCGCGCACCTCCTTGTAGAGCCGCGATGACAACCCACCGCCGCCGAGGATGTGGTTCACGACGTAGGCGGCCATGAAATTCGGATCGTGGCGGCGAATGCCGGGGCCGCCGAACGTTACCACGGTCTGCGGCACGTCGAGCGGCACGAACGCGCGCTGCGGCGGTTTGGTCGCCTCGACCTCGGCGATCGGCGTGAGGCTGGCCTTGGCCGGCAGTCCGCCGAACGTCTTGTCCAGGAGCTTGCCGAGCGTGTCGGCATCGACATCGCCGACCACGGCGATCCGCAAATTATCCTTCGCGATCACGCGGCGGACATAATCCTTCATGTCGGCGACATCGATTTTCGGCACGCTGTCGAGCGTGCCGTTGGCCTGTCGGCCGTAGGGATGATCGCCAAAGGCGACTTCCAGGAATTTACGGCTCGCCAGCGAAGTCGGGTTGGTGGTGTCGCGGCGCAGCCCGGAGAGCACCTGCGCGCGAATGCGCTCGACGTCGACGGCATCGAAACGCGGCGAGGTCAGCGCCAGATGGAGCAGGCCAAAAGCCTCGTCCTTGTTGTCCTTGAGCATGCGAAGCGAGCCGCGGAAATAATCCCGGGTCGACGAAAAGCTCAGCTCGATGGCGCGGCGCTCGAGGCGCTCGTGGAAGGTTTTGGAATCGAGATCGCCCGAGCCTTCGTCGAGCAGGCTGGCGACCATGTTGCCGACGCCGGACTTGCCGACCGGGTCCTGGGCGGCGCCGCCGGCGAAGGCGTATTCCATCGCTATCAGCGGCACGGTGGCGTCCTGCACGAACCAGGCCTCGATGCCGCCAGGCGAGACCAGCCGCTGGATCTTGGCTGCGGCGTGCGACGGGCTCGCCGCCAGCAACAGCAGGACGGCGCCGGCGATCAGGGCGGATGCGAGGCGCTGCGGGGGAATCGAAAAACGGATCACGAGCGCTTCTCCTCGCGTTTTTGCGCGGTATCCTTGATCAGATAGCCCGTCACCGAGCGTTTCTTGTCGAGCCATTTCTGCGCGGCGTCGCGGACCTGCTCGGCGGTGACGGCGCGAATCCGGTCTGGCCAGCTCCTGATGTCGTCGATGGAAAGCCCCGTGGTCAGCGCGCCGCCATACCAGCGCGCCAGCGTGGCCTGGTTGTCCTGGGCGTAGATCGCTTCCGCAATCAACTGGGTCTTGACCCGCTCGAGATCCTCGGCGCGGGCGGGGTTTTGGATGACCTCCGCGATCACGCCGTCGATCACCTGCTCGATCTGCGAAAACTCCACGCCGGGCTTTGGCGAAACCGAGATCGAGAATTGCGAGGGATCCAGCGCGGTGCCCTGGTAACCGGCACCGGCGCTGATCGCGAGCTGACGGTCGATTACCAGTGCGCGATAGAGATAGGAGTTGGAGCCGCCGCCCATCAGTTGCGCGAGCACGTCGAGCGCCGGGCCTTCGCCGGCCGCAGCGGTCGTGGAAGAGGGGACGAGGTAGTAGCGCCGCAGGCTGGTCTGCTCGACGCGCGGGTCGGACAGCGTCACCGTGCGCGGTGCCGCCGGCACCGGCTCCTGCGGGCGGATTCGTTGCGCGGCAATGGCCGGCTGCGCCGGGATGCCACCATAGGCCTTTTCGACCATCGCCTGGGCTTCCTTGGCATCGACGTCGCCCGCGATCACCAGGATCGCGTTGTTCGGCGCGTAGAAGCGCTTGTAGAACGCCAGCGCATCCTCGCGGTCGAGCTTCTCGATCTCCTGGCGCCAGCCGATCACGGGGCGGCCATAGGGATGGTTGAGATACAGCGCCGCCATGATCTGCTCGGTGAGCCGGGCGTCCGGATTGTTGGCGACCCGCATGTTGAATTCCTCGAGCACGACATCGCGCTCGGGAAGCACGTTCTCATCCTTGAGGATGAGGCCGGTCATGCGGTCGGCCTCGAATTCCATCATTTTCGCCAACTGCTCGCGCGGCACGCGCTGGAAATAGCCGGTGTAATCGAGTGAGGTGAAGGCGTTCTCATTGCCGCCGATCCGCAGCACGGTCTGCGAAAATTCACCGGCGGGATGTTTCGCGGTCCCCTTGAACATCAGATGTTCGAGGAAGTGCGCCAGTCCGGATTTGCCCGGCGTCTCGTCGGCGGAGCCGACCTTGTACCAGATCATCTGCGTGACGACGGGCGTGCGGTGATCCGGGATCACAACGACTTGCAGGCCGTTGTCGAGGGTGAAGCTGGCCGGACGTTCCGACGTGACCGTGGTCTGGGCGAGTGCGCCGCCGGCGGAGAAAGCAAATGTCGAGATGAGGGCTATAGCGAAAGTAACGGCAAGACGGTGTGAGGACATCATGACCTATCTGGCGCTCGTTTCGCAAAACTGGTTATCGGTTCTGCGAAACCAATCGCGCAAACGTTAGAAGTAACCCGATAAAACCGGGATCAAAGCGGCGGCATCGTACACCGCGCGCGGCTCCGGCAATCGTCACGAAGGCGAGAGACGAGCTTAACTATTCGCCATATTTGCCCTGGGCCGGATTGTATTCCTTGTTCAGCGATTCCTTTGGTCCCGTGCCGTAGGCATAATTGGACGACGGCGTCTGGTAGCCGGGCGGAGGCTGGGTCAGCGATTCCCGCGTCGGCTCGCCCTTGAACGGAGCCGTCTCGGTCTTGCTGCCGCCGAACAGGCCGCTGAAGCCGCCGTTATAGCCGAGCTGCGACGGGCTCAGGATCGGATTGGCGTTCGAGACGCCGGGCTGCACCGGATCATTGTCCTTGCGCGCGGGCGCCGCGGTCTTGCCCACCGCCAGTTCGGCCGGCGTCAGGATGCGGGACGCTTCACGCGGATCCTTGTTCTCTTTCTTGCGCGCCGCAATCGCCGCCTTGCGGCGCTGCTCGTCGGGGTCCTTTGGCCAGTTCGGCGCCTTCGCGTCGGCCGCGGCCGCCGCTGGCGGCGGCAAATCGAGCTTGGGTGGAACGACCAGCGGGGAGCGCTCGCGGTAGTCGATGCCGCGATTTTCCATGTTGGTGCCGCCGAGGCCGCGCATGATGCCTTCGATGATCTTTTCCTCGAAGGTCTTGTCGTCGTCTTCGTCCTCGTCGTCAGCCGCGCGCACGGGGCCAGCGGCCATCACGAGACCTATGCCGAGGGCGATGGCGGCGAACCGCAGCGCCCGGGTCAGCGAGCTGGTCTGCATCATCCAGAAGCGGGCTTCGGTCTCGCGCATCGCGCTGTTCCCATTCACAATTTCTGTAACACGCGGGGGCCGTGCTTGAGGGGCCTAACGGCTCCAGACCGCAGGGTTCGTATCGACCGGGATCAGGGCGCTTTTGCGGCGGGTACCCCCAGGAACGAGTCATACAATAGGCCCGCTACCCCGGCAACAATGGCCACATCCGCAAGGTTAAACACATACCAATTGAAGGTTTTTCCCCCGATCTCGATGTGGAACAGGGCGAAATCGACCACCGCGCCGTGCACGAATCGGTCGATGCCGTTGCCGACCGCGCCGCCGATGATCAGGCCGAGCGCCAGCGTCGCGAGACGCGTGCTGGAGCGTGCCATCCAGATCCCCAGCACGATCACCGCAATCGCCTTGATCGCCATCAGCGCGAGCTGGGCGAACTGGTTATCGCTCTGGAACCAGCCAAAGCTGATTCCGACATTCCAGGCCAGCACCAGGTCGAAGAACGGCGTGACCCTGACCGCGCCGCGATGAGCGAGGTCGAACACGTAGAGCAGCCAAAGCTTCGAGGCCTGATCGACCACCAGCGTCGCGACCGCGGCAACCGCGCCGGCGCGAAGGTGAGGGGTCACGAAGCGCTCCTTGCCGGACACTTATCTCGCCTTCTTTTTCTTCTTTTTCGACGCGGTCGCAGGCAACTTTCTTCCGGTCTTCTTGGCAGTCTTTTTCTTGCCGGTCTTCTTTACCGCTTTCTTAGCTCCCTTCCTGGCCGCCTTCGTTGCCGAAGCTGCTTTTTTGGATTTGGCAGCTTTCCTGACCGTCGCTTTCCTGGCTTTGGCTTTCTTGGCCGTGGTTTTGTTGGCCTTGGTTTTCTTCGTTGTGGCCTTCTTGGGTTCTGCTTTCTTGACTTCGGCCTTGGGTTCGGGGGCGCTCTTGGCTTTCGCCTCGCTCTTGGCGCGCTCCGCCTCCGCGGTTGCAGAAGTCTTCCTGGCTCTGACCCTCTTCGCAGGCGTGTCCGCCGTTGCCTTTCCTGAACCGGCCTGCTCCGACGCTTGCTCTGCTTGTTGCGGTTGTTCTACAGGTTGCAGTTCGACCAACGCGACAGGCTTGGCCGGCGTTTCAACTGCAACGGCCGGCTTATGGCCTTCGGCAAGCGCCTTCCATTCCCGCAACGCCTGCGCGTCGCGCGGGGAGACGTCGGGATATTCGGCGTCTTCGCCGACAGTGGGCAGGATCTTCCACGACCGCGCGCATTTGGTGCCCACGGCCCTTTCGACCACGACGGCGACGCCGGGCACGTCGGCGAGGCTGAATGCGCTGGCGGGCGCATCGTCATTGGTCACCATGGCGTTCGAAGTGATGCAGACTTCGGCCAGATCGACGTCGAAAAGCGTGTTGAAGATATTCTTGTCCGATACGTAGACCAGCGGCGAGGCTTCGAGCGACGAGCCGATGTTCTTGGCCGCGCGTTCGACTTCGAGCGCGCCGGTGACGACGCGGCGCACGTCGCGAATGGTCTCCCACTTGGCGGCGAGCGCGTCGTCGCGGAATTGGTCAAAACCTTCCGGGAACAGCGTCAGGTGCACCGAAGCTTCCGCATCCGGCTTGTACATCCGCCACGCCTCTTCGGTCGTGAAGCTGAGCACCGGCGCCAGCCAGCGCAGGATCGCATCGCAGATGATGTCGATCGCGGTCAGCGCCGCCTTGCGCGCCACCGAAGACGGCGGATCGCAATAGAGCGCGTCCTTGCGGATGTCGAAATAGAATGCCGACAATTCGCTGTTCATGAACGCCGCGAGCGTCGCGACCACCGTCTTGTAGTCGAACTCGGCATAGGCCTGGCGCACGGTTGTCGCGCGCTTCGCCAGTTCGTGCAGCATCAAGCGTTCCAGCTCGGGCATATCGCTGTGGGCGACCGCGTCGGCCGGGTTGAAATGATGCAGCGTGCCGAGCATCCAGCGGATCGAGTTGCGCAGTTTGCGGTAGGTCTCGATGGTGTTCTTGAGGATCTCCGGTCCGATGCGCTGGTCGTCGGCATAGTCGGTGGCGGAGACCCAGAGGCGGAGGATATCCGCGCCCGAATCCTTCATCACCTTCTGCGGCTCGACGGTGTTGCCGAGCGATTTCGACATCTTGCGGCCGTTCTCGTCCAGCGTGAAGCCGTGAGTCAGCACCACGTCATAGGGCGCGCGGCCGCGGGTGCCCGAGCTTTCCAGCAGCGAGGAATGAAACCAGCCGCGATGCTGGTCGCTGCCTTCGAGGTACATCACGGTATCCTCGCCGCCATCAACCTTGCGGACGATGTTGCCGAGGCTTGGAAAATTCTGGCGGTCCTCCAGCACGAAGGCATGCGTCGAGCCGGAGTCGAACCAGACGTCCAGGATGTCGTCGATCTTTTTCCAGTCTTCGCCGGCGCGTTCGCCCAGGAAACGTTCACGTGCGCCGTCCATGTACCAGGCGTCGGCGCCTTCCTCCATGAAGGCTTCGACGATACGCTGGTTGACGATGTCGTCTTGCAGGATTTCGGCCGAGCCGTCGCCCTTCTCGCGCACGAACACGGCGATCGGCACGCCCCAGGCGCGCTGGCGCGAGATCACCCAGTCGGGACGGCCCGCGATCATGCCGTTGATGCGGTTCTGGCCGGCGGGCGGCACCCATTGCGTCACCGAGATCGATTTCAGAGCCCGGTTCCGCAAAGTGTCATCGCCGGCCAGCGTCATGGGGGTATTCACACCACCGCCCCAAACCAGCTTGTCTGGAGTGATTGCTTTATCCATCGCGATGAACCATTGCGGCGTGTTGCGGAAGATCACCGGCTTCTTCGAGCGCCAGGAATGCGGATACTGATGCTTGAGCCGCCCGCGCGCCAGGAGCTTGCCGGCCTCGACCAGCGCCTTGATGACGGCATCGTTGGCGTCGCCCTTCTCGCCCTTGTCGTTGATGACGCGCCTGCCGGTGAAGCCAGGAGCGTGATCGGTGAAAGCACCGTTCTCGTCGACCGTGTAGGGGATGGCGGTGTTGATGCCGCGTTGATCGAGCTCACGCGCATTTGCCGTCCAGACGTCGAAGTCTTCGCGGCCATGGCCCGGCGCGGTATGGACGAAGCCGGTACCGGTGTCGTCGGTGACATGGTCACCGGGCAACAGCGGCACGGTGAATTCATATCCGCCGCTGAAGCCATTCAACGGATGGGCGCATTCCACCGCGTCGAGCGTGTCGCCGGGCAGGTCACGCACCTTCTCATAGGCGGTGACGCGCGCCTGCTTGAACACTTCTGCTGCGAGCGCATCGGCGAGGATCAGGACATCGCCGGTCTTCGCCCAATTGTCGGCAGGCGCATCGGTGACCTTGTAGAGGCCGTAGGCGATCTTCGGCGAGAACGAGATGGCGCGGTTGCCGGGCAGCGTCCACGGCGTCGTGGTCCAGATCACCACGGAAGCCTCGGCCAGCGCGCCATGCGCCGGCGAGGTGACCGGAAACTTCACCCACACCATGTCGGAGGTGTAGTCCTCGTACTCGACCTCGGCTTCGGCCAGCGCGGTCTTCTCGACCACGCTCCACATCACCGGCTTGGAGCCGCGATAGAGCGTGCCGTTGGCGGCGAACTTCATCAATTCGCGCGCGATCTGGGCTTCGGCCGGATAGCTCATGGTGGCATAGGGGTGATCCCAGTCGCCGATGATGCCGAGCCGCTTGAACTCCTCACGCTGTACGTTGAGCCAGTGCGTCGCATAGGCGCGGCACTCCTTGCGGAACGCCACCATCGCGGTGGAGTCGCGGAAGTCCGGCTTCGGCTTGCCCTTGGAGCGGTAGTTCTCTTCCTCGATCTTCCATTCGATCGGCAGGCCGTGGCAATCCCAGCCCGGCACGTAGTTGGAATCGAAGCCGAGCATCTGCTGGCTCTTGGTTACGACGTCCTTGAGGATCTTGTTCAGCGCATGGCCGATATGGATGTTGCCGTTGGCGTAGGGCGGCCCGTCATGCAGCACGAATTTGGCGCGGCCCTGCGCGCTCTCGCGCAGCTTTCCGTAGAGGTCGATCTCGTTCCAGTATTTGAGGATCTCCGGCTCGCGCTGCGGCAGGCCGGCGCGCATCGGGAATTCCGTCTGCGGCAGGAACAGGGTTTTCGAATAGTCTGATACGTCGGACTTTTGCGGCTGTTGGGACATGAATGCTCTGGTTAGCTCGAAGACGGCGCTGAAACTCTGGGGAGTAGCGGCTGAAACAAGAAATCCCGGTCTTGCGCCGAGCGAACGCTCAGGCGGAAGCCGGGCTCCTAATGCTGATGGTGCACCGCGCAAACATGGGGCTTTCCATAGCAGCCAACCGAGGAAATCGCAAAGCCTGCTGGCGGCGGACTGTCAGCCCTGCCGCGACCGGGCCGGGTTTCCCGCGACGATCACGCCCGGGCCGACATTCCGCGTGACCACGCTGCCGGCGCCAATCACCGCGCCGTCGCCGATTGTGACGCCGGGGAGGATGATGGCGCCGCCGCCGATCCAGACATCGCTGCCGATTCGCACCGGTCGGCCGAATTCGAGGCCGGTCCGCCGTGTTTCGGCGTCGCGCGGGTGGTCGGCGGCGTAGATTTGCGTCGCCGGTCCGATCTGGGTGCGGTCGCCGATCGTCACTTCGACCACGTCGAGGATGACGCAATTGAAGTTGAGAAACACCTCATCGCCGAGCCGGATATTGTAGCCATAATCGCAAAAGAACGGCGGACGGATCACGGCGCTGGTGCCGACACGGCCGAAATGGGCCGATAGCAGCGCATGCCGCTCGGACACGGGCGCAGCCAGCGCCGCATTGTAGCGCGCGAGCCAGGCCTTGTTGGCGGCGGCGTCCGCCTGCAGTTCGGGATCGCCGGGGCGATAGAGTTCGCCGGCCAGCATCTTTTCCTTTTCGGTCTTGCTCAATCGATCACTCCGAGCCTCGGAAACGCATCGGGCGCGGCAGCGAGCCGCGCGCGGGCGTGCGCGCTGTCGTCGTCCATCTGCCGGATCAACGCGTCGATCGAGTCGAATTTAAGTTCGTCCCGGATGAAGCCGATGAAGGCGACATCGAGCACCGCGCCATAGAGGTCGCCGTCGAAGTCGAACAGGAACACTTCCAACAGCGGGGCGCCGTTGTCGAAAGTCGGGCGGCGGCCGAAGCTTGCGACAGCGTCGAAGCGCACATGATCCTTTCCTTGCCCGCGCCCGACCCGCACCGCATAGATGCCATGCTTGAGGCTGCAATTCTTGTCGAGGCGGATGTTGGCGGTGGGGTATCCGAGGTCACGGCCGCGCTTCTCGCCATGGATCACCGCGCCGCTGACGAACCACGGCCCGCCCAGCATGGCGGTGGCTTCGTCGATCTGGCCCTCCGCCAGCGCCATGCGGATCGCGCTGGAGGACACCGGCCGCTCCTCGATATCGACATGGGCCTGGACGTCGACCTCGATGCCGAGCCGCGGCCCCTCGCTGACCAACAGGCTCGGCGAGCCGGCCCGGCCCTTGCCGAAATGAAAGTCGTAGCCGACGGCAATGCCGCTGACGCCGAGCCGCCCGATCAGGTCATGGTGAATGAAATCTTGCGCCGAGGTTCCGGCGCGGGTCTTGTCGAAGGTCATCACGACCGCGCCGTTCAGCCCCGTTCCGGCCAGCAGACGCAGCTTGTTGGTCTCGTCGGAGAGGCGGAACTGGGGGCTGTTCGGGCTGAAAAAGCTGCGCGGATGCGGCTCGAAAGTAACCGCAAAGGCCGGCTTGCCGTGGGCGTGGCCCATCCGCAAGGCCGCGTCAATCACGGCCCGGTGGCCCAGATGGACGCCGTCGAAATTACCCATGGCGACCACCGCCCCGCGAGGGATGTCGGCGGCAGGGGTGGTGTCTCGGATAACGGTAAAACCGGTCATTTCAGGGATTCTTCAGGAGTTTCGAGCTCGGTGAACGCGGCCGGACCGTGACGCGGGGGGCCTGCTGAAGTCAAGCGGGGCGGGTTGGCCCAAACGGATGCAATCCGGCTTCGCCCGTTTACGGGCTGTTTAATGGCTGATGCTACAGATGGGGGAGGGACTGCGGGTCGCGCAGGCTTATCCATAATTTGTGGCGTCAGCGTTGAGTGGGGGAAAAGATGGCGGTTGATTTGTCCATGCCGGTTCTGGTGGTTGATGACTACAGCACCATGATCCGCATCATCCGAAATCTTTTGAAGCAGCTCGGCTTCGACAACATCGACGACGCCAGCGACGGCTCGGCCGCGCTGAACAAGATGCGCAGCAAGAAATACGGACTGGTGATCTCGGACTGGAACATGGAGCCGATGACCGGCTACGACCTGCTCAAGGAAGTCCGCGCCGACCCCAATCTCGCCACCACCCCCTTCATCATGATCACGGCGGAATCCAAGACCGAGAACGTGATCGCTGCCAAGAAGGCCGGCGTGAACAATTACATCGTCAAGCCGTTCAACGCGGCGACGCTGAAGACCAAGATCGAGGCGGTCTTCCCGGACATGGCGACGGCGTAAGGCGTCTGATCTCCAGCTCGTTTCAATTCTCGTGATGCCCGGCCCCATCCCGGGCATGCTGCGCTCTCATGAGCCCTGCCAGGTCTTGCATTTTCGGATGACGTAAGGCCCATTTCTACTTTGCATGGGGTTGTTTTCGCAATTTTGAGTCCGGTGCAGCGATGCACCTACCACCGCAGCTCCCGCATCAGCGCGCGGGGTGGATGTCCGAACAGCTCCTTCACCGAGGCCGGGTCGAGCTGGTCGATGCCCTCGAACTCCTCGGAATGGATGCCGCGGGTGAGGAAAAGACAATCGATTCCGAAGCCGTGCGCGCCGGTGAGATCGGTCCGCACGGAATCCCCGATGGCCAGCACGCGGTCGAGCGGCGCCGAATGGCCGCGGCGCTCGGCGGCGAGCGCCATCGCGCGTTCATAAATCGGCCGGTGCGGCTTGCCGTAGAAGATCGCCTCGCCGCCGAGCTCGCGATAAAGCTCGGCGATCGCGCCCGCGCAATAGATCAACCGGTCGCCGCGTTCGACGACGATGTCGGGATTGGCGCAAATCAGCGGCAGCTTGTGCTCGCGCGCCTGCAGCATCATCGCGCGATAGTCTTCCGCCGATTCGGTTTCGTCGTCGAACAGGCCGGTGCAGATGATGTAGTCGGCCTGCTCCAGCGGCGCCATCACAGCGTCGAGCCCGCGATGGATCGAGGAGTCCCGTTCCGGACCGATCCAGAATATTTTCTTGCCGGGGTGATCGGCGACGAAACTCCGGGTCAGGTCGCCGGAAGAGACGATGGCGTCGTAGGTTTCATCGGCGACACCGAGCTTGCGCAATTGCCGCTGCACGGAATCGGCCGGCCGCGGTGCGTTGGTGATCAGGATGACGGTAGCTCCACGCTGGCGGCAGGTGTGCAGCGCCTCGCAGGCTTCGGGGAAGGACTCCAGCCCGTTGTGCACCACGCCCCATATATCGGACAGGATGACCTCGACGCCGTCCACGAGGTCGCGTAGCCGCTCGACGAAGCGCAATGAGGTCATGATGTCGGAAGCCTCTTAGCCCGGTCCCGCGGCACGGCGCGCCAACGCGGCATTGCCGGTCGCGCGCATCGGCGGCTCTGCGGCCTGGCTGACCATGGGGACGGGGTTGCTGAGGCCATTGGGGCTGCCGGATTCCTTGTTCGGTGTCGCCCCGCCGGTAGCAGATGCCCCCTCGGGCCGCAACGGCCGCGGCGGCGCAAACAGAAAGCCCTGTCCAAACCGCACGTCATAGTCGAGCAGGTCCACCACCGCGCGCTCGCCCTCGATCTTCTCGGCGATCAGGTCGATGCCGAAACGGCCGAGCAGGTCGGAAAGATCGGAAGGGTGGATGTCCGAGGTCGAGCTCTGCTTGGGATCGAGCAGCAACGCCGCGGGCACCTTGATGAAACGGACGCCGCGATCGGCGAGGTCGCGCGGCTCGATCCGCAAGTCGGTGACATGGTCGATCGAGAAGCGGTAACCACGCTGCGACAGCGCGGCGAGATTCTCGATTTCGGTCGGGCGGAGCTGGCGGAACGTCGCCTGCTTGAATTCGAGCACGAAGGAGGGCGCCAGCGCCCGATTGGCCTCCAGGAAGTCGAGGCATTGCGCGAAATTGGCGGCGTTGCCGAGCGTCGCCGCCGAGACGTTGCAGAACACGCCGACATCCTTGTTGCGCACCATCAGGCGGCGCAACACCTGGATACAGCGCAGCATCACCATGTGATCGATTTTGCCGATCAGCCCGCCGGCTTCGGCGGTGGGGATGAAATCATCGGCGGCGAGGATCTGATCCCTGTCGTCGCGCAGCCGCGTCACCGCCTCGTAAAAGCGCACTTTGCGCTGCGGCAGCGTCACCATCGGCTGCAGGTAGATGTCGAGCCGGTTTTCCTCGACGGCGTTCTTCACCGCGGCAAGCAGTTGCGGCTGGTTGCGCGAGGGAGGGGCGGCTTCCGCGGCAATTGCAGCCGCTGCCGGCCTCGCGGCAGCAGCCGGTACGGGCTTGGCGACGATCGGCGCGGCTTGCTCCGCGGCGATCGCCGGTTCGCTCGGAGGTTCGGGATCCGGGCGGCCGGCCGGGGCGGGGGACGCCGCGGCCGCGCTCGAGGCCAAGAGATCCTCATGGCCCGCCACCGAGACGGCCAGTTGCTTGACCAGGACGCCGAGCTCGTTGATTTCGCCGACCACCGCCTGGATGCGGTCGGAGCTTGCGGAGTTCGCCGACACCAGGCGGCCCTCGACGGCGGCGAGCCGGCGGCCGAATTCGGCGACCTGACGGGCGAGGTCGGCGGTGCCGCGGGAAAGATCGGCGATCTGACCGCCGACGTCCGAGCGGTCGCGCAGCCGCATCGACACGGCGTTGTAGAGGATCAGGAAGGTCAGCGCGGTGAGCGCCACGATCGCGGATTCGGTGCCGTTGAAGCCCGCCACCGCATGCAGGACGAGGCCGAGCGAGGCTGCAACCAGCACCATGCAGATGGCGATGAAAATGGTCGAAATGCGAATCATGTCGCGCGCTACGCCTTCAGGTCCGAACTGTGCTCCCCCGGGAAAACACGGAAGTTTCAGGCATCGTCTGACTTGCGCTTTTCCCGGCGGCGCAACCTTAGCATCAATGTTGATTCGCAGAGCTAGTGTTCTTTGAACACGGTCGGAACCTGCGATCAAAGCGGTGCAATAGCCAGCGCCGTTGCGCCGTCAAACGTCCGAGTGCCGCGCATGCCATCGCCGTCGCGTTGCCGCCAGGCCCAGTAATGTCGCCATCAGGATAAGACCGGCCTGCAGATGCCTGGTGTCCCTTCCCGGGGATCGGCGCCGAGCACGGCTGCGCGTGGGAGGTGCCGAGGCCGCCTGCAAAATTGACCTGGCGGTGTCCCGCGTCGCTTCGATCTGGTCCGGTTCAATCGGACTGGCCTTGATCGCCACGCGCAGGCGGCTTGTAAGCGAAGGAAACTGCGGCGGCCTTTGTCTGAGTTTGGCGGCGGCGAGCCCGGCGCAAATCGCGGCGATTGTCGCGAGCAATGCGCCGATCGCGCCGAAGGCCCAAAACGGCCCGTAATGGATCTCGATCCAGCGAAACAGCGCGGTCATGCCGACCAGGCAGGCGGCGATCAGGAAAATGCCCGCTGCTGCGAACAGGCCTGCGGCGATGGCATAGGAAGTCATCGTTCCGGTCGCCTGATGGGTCCGATCGCGCAAATACGACCGCGTCGCCAGCTTGACCTGATTCAGCTTGAGTTTGATCCCGGCGCGCAGCAAGCCGCTCGAAGGCGCGAGCATTTCCGCAATCCTCCGCTGGCGGAGGCAGGATCGCCTCCGCCAAAGGTAATGAACGCAGGGTCGTTTCGAATGTTCCTGCCCGGTCAGAGCGGACGCTGGCGCCTACGCCGTCGCTCGGATCACCTTGGCGACCTTGTCCATAATCTCGCCGATCTGGTCTTCGGTGATGATCAAGGGCGGGGTCAGCGCCAGCGTATCGCCGGCCACCCGCAGCATCAGATCATGGTCGTGGAAGGCGCTGTTGAGCCCGGCAAAGCCGCGCTTGCCCGGCGCGTCGGCCTGGGGCGCGAGATCGATGCCGGCGGTCAGGCCGACGGTGCGGATATCCACGACGCCCGGTTCGTTGCGCAACGACATCACGGCGTCGGCGAATTTCGGCTCGAGCTCACGCGCGCGCTCGAACAGCTTTTCGTCGCGGTAGATGTCGAGGGTGGCGAGAGCCGCGGCGCAGGCCAGCGGATGCACGGAATAGGTGTAGCCATGGGCTAGCTCGGTCACATGTTCCGGGCCGCTCATGAAGGCATCATGGATGGTGTCGCGCACCAGCACGCCGCCCATCGGCGCGGCGCCATTGGTGACGCCCTTGGCGAAGGTCAGCATGTCGGGCGTGACGCCGTAGCGTTCGGCGGCAAAGGTAAAGCCGAGCCGGCCATAGCCGGTGATGACCTCGTCGAAGATCAGCAAGATGCCGTGCTTCTGGGTGATCTCGCGCAGCCGCTTGAGATAGCCCTTCGGTGCCGGGAGCACGCCGGTCGAGCCAGCCATCGGCTCGACGATCACCGCCGCGATGGTGTTGGCGCCATGCAAGTTGACGAGCCGCTCGAGTTCATCGGCGAAATGCGCGCCGTATTCCGGCTCGCCCTTGCTGAACGCCTGCTTCTCGCGGTCATAGGTCGCCGGCAGATGGTCGACGCCGGTGAGCAGCGAGCCGAACAGTTTTCGGTTGCCGACGATGCCGCCGACGGAGGTGCCGCCGAAGCCGACGCCGTGATAGCCGCGCTCGCGTCCGATCAGGCGGATGCGGCTGCCCTGGCCGTTGATCTGGTGATAGGCCAGCGCAATCTTGAGCGCGGTGTCGGCCGCTTCCGATCCGGAATTGCAGAAGAAGACGTGGTCGAGCCCATCGGGCGCCAGCTCGGCGATGCGGCTCGCAAGTTCGAAGGCCTGCGGGATGCCGAACTGGAACGGCGGCGCGTAGTCCAGCGCCTCGGCCTGCTTGGCGATCGCCGACGAAATCTCGGTGCGGCCGTGTCCGGCATTAGTGCACCACATGCCCGAGGCACCGTCGATGATCTTGCGGCCGTCGACGGTGAAGTAGTGCATGTCTTTCGCGCCGGCGAGCAGCCGCGGGTTCTTCTTGAACGCCCGGTTCGCGGTGAACGGCATCCAGTGCGCGGCGAGATCGTTCGGAACGTTGACGGGGGTGGGGCGGGGGCTCTTGTCCAGCATGGAAGGCCTCTTTTCAGCTCGAACGTCGGATTTGCCCCAAGGTACCAGTTTCGTCGCGATACGGGAACGCCACCACGACGTGATATTTTCGCGCAATCGACAGTTCAGAGATCGGTCGCCGCGATCCAGAATACTTCGCCCTCGGATTCCTCGGTATCGAGCCAGAGCAGCGGCAGTTGCGGATAGGCGGCTTCCAGTTGTGGGCGGCAGCGGCCGATCTCGCATAATAGCCCACCCTGCGGCGTCAGGTGCGCGACCGCCTCGTCGAGGATGCGCCTGACAATGTCGAGCCCGTCGAAGCCGCCATCGAAGGCGAGTTTCGGTTCGGCACGGCATTCGCGCGGCAGGCCGGCCATGCCCTCCGCGTCGACATAGGGCGGATTGGAAATGATGAGGTCGTAGCGCTTGTCCCCCAGCGGCTTGAACAGATCGCCGCGGTACAGCGTGAGCCTGTCCTGAAGCCCGTAATCGCCGACATTGCGCGCGGCGACTTCGAGCGCATCCTTGGAGATATCCACGGCGTCGATCGCCGCATTCGGAAAATTCCGGCTGGCCAGGATGGCGAGGCAGCCCGAGCCGGTGCAGAGATCGAGCACGCTTTCCACCGTGTCAGGGTCCGAGATCAGCGAGCCGGCCTCGTCATCGCCGTCGCGGCCGAAGTGCTGGTCCAGCAATTCGCCGATGAAGGAGCGCGGCACGATGGTGCGTTCGTCGACGTAAAAGGGCAGGCCGCGCATGTAGATTTTGTTGACGAGATAGGCGGCGGGCTTTCGCGTGGTGACGCGGCGCGCGATCAGATCGAGGATCTTCTCGCCTTCGGCGGCGGTGACGCGCGTGGTCGCGAATGTCTCGAACTGGTCGGGGTGCAGGTGCAGCGCTTCGCAGACCAGGAACGCGGCTTCGGCAAGCGGATCGGTGGTGCCGTGCGCAAATACCAGTTTGGCCTCGACGAAGCGGCTGACGGCATAGCGGACGAAATCGAGCGGCGTCAGCAATTCTCCCGCGCCGACCTTGGGAAGTCTCGATGCGGTCTGGCCGCGCTTCGCCGCCGGCTTGGTGCGCTTGGCCATCAGGACCTGGTCCAGCGCGCGGCTGCGGCATCGTCATGATCGCGGGCTTCGATCCAGCTTGTGCCTTTTTCGCTTTCCTCGCGCTTCCAGAACGGCGCGTTGGTCTTCAGATAATCCATCAGGAATTCCGCCGCTTCAAAGGCCGCCTGGCGATGCGGTGAGGCGGTTACCACGAGCACGATGTTCTCGCCCGGCGCGATGCGGCCGAACCGGTGAATGATGGTGAGGCCCTGCAAGGGCCAGCGCGACAGCGCCTCGTCGGCGTGGCGCCCGATCTCGGCCTCGGCCATGCCGGGATAATGCTCGAGCGTCAGGGCTGCGATCGGCTCGCCGTTTTCGCTGCCGCGGCAGATGCCGCTGAACGTGACGACCGCGCCGATATCGGTGCGGCCTCCGGTGAGCGCCGCGATCTCCTGCGCAGCGTCGAAATCCGCTTCCTGGATGCGAATGGTCGCGGTGACGGACATAGGCAGCTCAACCGCCGGTCATCGGCGGGAAGAACGCAATCTCGCGCGCGCCGGATATCACGGCATCGGGCTTGACATGGGCCTGGTCGATCGCGGCGCGGATCACCTTCGGCTTCTCGAAGGCATGAGCGTAAGTCTCGCCACGGCTGGAAAGCCAGCCGATCAGATCGGCAACGGTGCGCACGTCGGCCGGCGGTTCGATGGTTTCTTCTGCGACGCCGACCCGCTCACGCACCCAGGCGAAATATTTGACCCTCATCCCTCATCCTCCTTGATGAGGTGATGGATCCCGGCGCGGAAATAGTCCCAGCCGGTGTAGATCGTGAAGAGCGCCGACATCCACAGCAGGACGATCCCGATCAGGGTGGTCGCAGGCAGGAGCTGCTCGCCTGCTTCGCCCGCGATCAGGAAACCGATTGCGACCAGTTGGATCGTGGTCTTCCATTTGGCCAGCTTGGTCACGGGTACGCTGACCCGCAACGCCGCGAGATATTCCCTCAAGCCCGAGACCAGAATCTCGCGGCACAGGATCACGATGGCGGCCCACAGGGTCCAGCCATGGATGCTGCTATCGGCTGCCAACATCAAGAGGCAGGACGCTACCAGGAGCTTGTCGGCGATCGGATCGAGCATCCGGCCAAAGGCGGACTGCTGGTCCCAAATTCGCGCATAGTAGCCATCGAGGTAATCAGTCACGGCGGCGGCGAGGAAGACCGCCAGCGCTACCCAGCGCAGCCACAGCGGGCCGTCCTGGATGGATTGGGCAAAAACGCAGCCGACCACCACCGGAATGGCGGCAATACGGGCGTAGGTTAGAATATTCGGCAGGGACAGGGTCTTGGCCTGCCCCCTGGTTGTAGCGATGTTCATCCGTCTTACCAATACCGCTGGAGCGTGAAGGTCAACCGTGCGGATTTAGATCATCTGTCGCAGGCGACGCCCAAATGACAGGCGTCTCGACGCGAAGTCCCCTTAACCCGCCTGTGCATGGAAAAACTCGAAGATCTTGCGGGCGCTTTCGGCGCTAACGCCTGGAACCTTGCCGAGGTCCGCAATCGAGGCCCGCTCGATCTCCTTCAGTGTTCCGAAGTGATGCAGCAAGGCACGTTTGCGTGACGGGCCGATGCCCGGAATTTCCTGCAAGCCCGCTTCCCGGATGTCCTTTTTCCGCAGCTTGCGGTGCGAGCCGATCACGAAGCGATGCGCCTCGTCGCGCAGCCGCTGGATGAAATATAGCACGGGATCGCGTGGTTCGAGCTTGATGGCTTCGCGGTCCGGCATGAACAGGGTTTCGCGCCCGGCATCGCGGTCCGGGCCTTTTGCCACGGCCATCAGGGAGACCTGGGTCAGTCCCAGACCCTGGAAAATTTCCCTGACGGCGTTGAGCTGTCCCCGGCCGCCATCGATGATGACGAGGTCGGGCCATTGCGGAAACGAGTCATCGTCGGCCTTGGCCTTGGCCGCGTCGCCCTCCGGCGGCCTCAACAGCCGCTTGAAGCGCCGCTCCAGCACTTCGCGCATCATCGCGTAGTCGTCGCCGGGCGTCAGTCCCTCGGACTTGATGTTGAACTTGCGATACTGGTTTTTGATAAAGCCATCCGGTCCCGCCACGATCATTGCGCCGACCGCGTTGGTGCCCTGGATGTGACTGTTGTCGTAGACCTCGATGCGCTTCGGCGCCTGCGGCAGCCCGAGCGTGGCGGCCATCGCCTCCAAGAGCCGGCTCTGCGTCGCGGTATCGGCGAGCTTGCGGCCAAGCGCCTCGCGCGCATTGGTCAGCGCATGCGTGACCAGTTCCTTTTTCTCGCCGCGCTTCGGCACCGAGATTTCAACCTTGTAGCCAGCCTTGACACACAGGGCGTCGGCCAGCAGCGCGCATTCCTCGATCTCATGCGACAGCAGGATGAGTTTCGGCGGCGGCTTGTCGTCGTAGAATTGCGCGAGGAACGAGGCCAAGACTTCCTGCGGCGTGAACGACTTTTCCGCGCGCGGAAAATAGGCGCGGTTGCCCCAGTTCTGGCCGGTGCGGAAGAAGAACACTTCGACGCAGGAATAGCCGCCTTCCTGATGGATGGCGAACACGTCGGCCTCTTCCACGGTGCGAGGATTGATGCCCTGCTGCGACTGGATCGCCGACAGCGCGGCGAGACGATCGCGATAGAGTGCCGCGGTCTCGAATTCGAGCTCGTTCGATGCCTTCTCCATCTCGGCTGCGAGCAGCTCCTTCACCGCATGGCTGCGGCCGGACAGGAAATCGGTCGCTTCGCGTACCAGCTCGCCATAGCCGGGGAAGTCGATCTCGCGGGTGCAGGGCCCGGAGCAGCGGCGGATCTGGTACAGCAGACAGGGCCGCGTGCGGCTTTCGAAAAAGCCGTCGGTGCAGGAGCGGATCAGGAACGCGCGCTGCAGCGCCGTGATGGTGCGGTTGACGGCGCCGGCGGATGCGAACGGCCCGAAATACCGTCCGGGCCTGGTTTGGGCGCCCCGATGCTTGAGAATCTGCGGCGCCCAATGGTCGCCTGTGATCAGGATATAGGGAAACGATTTGTCGTCGCGTAGCTGCACGTTGAAGCGTGGCCGCAACTGCTTGATCAGGTTGGCTTCCAGCAGCAGCGCTTCGGTCTCGGTCGTGGTGGAAACGATCTCGACCGTGACGGTCGCCGCGATCATCCGCAGGATGCGCGCCGGCAAGGGCGCGTTGGCGCGGGCATAGGAAGCAAGCCGCTTGCGTACGTTTTTCGCCTTGCCGACGTAGAGCACGTCGCTGGCGGTATTGAGCATGCGGTAGACGCCGGGAGAGGTCGGCGCCAGCCGCACCGCGTTTTCGATGGCTGCGTGGCCGACCGCCAGCGGGCCCTCGGCAATTGCATCACCGGGTTCCTCGGGCGCTTCCGGCAAGCGAGCCTCGTCGTCCTCCTCGGCAGCGGAAGTTGCGGGATCGACATCGGCGGCGGTCGGGTCCGGCGGCGGCAAATCCGGCTGGGAACCCCGCCGCGCCCTGCTCGGAGGCTTCGGATGGTCGGTAGAATCGTGATCCATGGACCTAAATTAAGTGCTGCGAGGCGGCATCGCCAGCGCTCGCGGCGCGCGTTGCCGAGGGAGCGCCGGTAACGGATCCTTAAGAATGATGAGCGGGCGGCTAATCCGGCTTAACAACCCTTTAACTTAAAACTCTCGATAAATCTTAGCGGAAAAGGTGGAGTTCCGTAACCAGGCCGGTCGTCCGGCATGGTCGCGGCAGTTGCGTGGGGTTGCGTGATGAGCAGGGGTGTATCGGGGGCGCTGGCGCTGATCGCTGCAGGCTGGACCTTGTCGGCGCAGGCGGCCGACCTCTACGGATCGCGCGCGCCCAATACCCTCCCTCAGTCACTGTATCGTCCCGATAGCTGGGCCGGTCCCTACCTTGGCGCCAACCTCGGCTACGCTTGGGGTTCGGTTGCAAACAACCCGGCCAAGCCGTCCGGTTTCGTCGGCGGCGTTCAGGCCGGTTACAACTGGCAGAACGGCGGACCGTGGGTGTTCGGTCTCGAAGGCGATATCCAGGCGACCGGCGCCGAAGAAACCTTCGCGCCATGGAAATTTTCCAATCCCTGGTTCGGCACGATTCGTGGCCGCGCCGGCTACGCGTTCAACAACGTCTTGTTCTTCGGCACCGGCGGTCTCGCCTTCGGCGAACTGCGCGCCACCACCTTTGGCCTGACGGAATCCCATACCAATGCGGGCTGGACGCTCGGCGCCGGCGCCGAGGTGGGCCTTGCTCCGAACTGGAGCGCCAAGATCGAATATCTCTATGTCGATCTGGCCAACAGCAACTTCGTCATTACAGGCGCGTCGAACGGTTACCGGTTCGGTCTGATACGGGCCGGCGTGAACTATCACTTCTGAGAACAAAGAAACTGTCGGCTACCGACTCCCGGCGGCAGCAAGTCGCCGGGATTTTTTTGCCTTCAGGCCGCGGGCATTGCAAATCTCGACGCTGTGGACGGCGACGCCATGCCCAGCGCGATCTTCGCAGCGAGAATTCAGTCCGCGTTCAACGCGAGCGTCAGCTCACGATGAAATCACCAGGTTGACCGCCTTGGGGCCTTTGCCCTTCTTGTCCGGTTCGACCTCGAACGTAATGCGCTGCCCTTCAGTCAAATCCTTCAATCCGGCCCGCTCGACAGCGGTGATGTGCACGAACACATCGCGGCCGCCGTCATCGGGCTTGATGAAGCCGTAGCCGCGTTCTCCATTGAAGAACTTGACTGTTCCAGTCATGGCCATCGGGAAACTCCTCCCCCGTATTGCTCCGCCGTTACACGCACGTCGCGTATCGGCCGACCGGACATTCGCTGCCGGAAGCTTGGCCACCTGAGCCGATCGGATTCACGCCGCCGATCAACCCGGATTTTTATTCGGCCTTGATCACTCCGCCGCAACCATTCGCGGAAGCGGAACGTAAAGCCAGTCCCAACGGCCTGAGCATAATACGGTTTCGCGTAAATTGCCTACGGCGATTCGCACTTTTCACCGGCCGTGCCGAGGCTCACGGCTTGGGCGTTTCGAGCCTGAACCGGCCGGCCCCGCCCTGGCCGAGCGGTTTTTCGAGTTCGGGGAGAATTGTCTTCAACTCACCGGCCAGCGTCCACGGCGGATTGACGATCAAGAGGCCGGTGGAGGCGAGGGGGCCGCCCGGCTCCTGCGGCGCAACGCTGAATTCAAGCCGCAGACATTTCCCGGCCGGCCTGCTGGCCGCGGCAGCGCCTGCGACGAGCCGTGCCAGCGTGTCGGTGGCGCGCCGGCTCTTCACCGGATACCAGATCAGATAGCTGCCGGTCGGCCACTTCGCGTAGGCTTCGGCGAATCCGCCGGACAGCCGCTCGAATTCGTCCTTTTGCTCGAACGAGGGGTCGATCAGCACCAGGCCGCGCCGCTCGTTGGGAGGCACGAACGCCGGCAACGCCGTCCAGCCGTCGAGGTCGACCACCCGCGCCTGGCTGTCGCGGCGAAGTGCATCGATCAGTTGCCTGCGGGCATTGGGCTCGATTTCACAGGCCGTGAGGCGGTCCTGTGGCCGCAGCAGAGCGCGGGCGATCAGTGGCGATCCGGGATAGGCCTCGAGCCGGCCCGGCGCGTTGAATGCCCTGATGATATCGAGATAGGGGGTCACCAGCGGCAGCGCGCTTTCCGAGAACCGCGCCTGCATTATTCGCGCAATGCCGGTCAGCCATTCGCCGCCGCGGCGCGCCTCCTCAGCGTTGAGATCATAGCGCCCGGCGCCGGCATGGGTGTCGATGACGCGAAACGGGGCCTGCTTTTCCTGCAGATAGGTCAGCATGCGTACCAACACGATGTGCTTGATGACATCGGCAAAGCCGCCGGCGTGAAAGGCGTGTCGGTAGTTCATGGCAATCGGCCGACCAATTGGAGAAGACGTATTGTCTTCTACTCGTCGGGGCCGGGCTTGTCCTCCTTCCCGAAACGCTTCGGAGGACCAGGGGCTGAACACCCGGCGAAGCCTTGGCGAAGGAGCTTTGGCGAAGACGGGTCCTGCTTCGCGAAACGCCTCTGGGGCAGGGACCAAATGCCGACGACGTTTTGCTGCAGACAGGTCCCGGCCATCCACGTGTCTTGCAGATGACGATAAGCCGTGGATGACCGGGAACGCAGACAACTTCGAGCAGTCTGCGCAAAGCGGGCCGCCATGCCTGGCATGGCGGTAAGCGGGTCTTCAGCCGCCCCGTACCGGCGGCATCACCACCTCGTCACGCCGGCAGGCGCGGCGGTCGATTTCGTCGCAGGCGCGGAATTGCATGTCCTTGCTCAGGCAGACCCGCACCTCGCTCAGGCGCCGGCTCGAGCAGGTCACCGAAATCGCCGAACTGCTCAAGCCCGGGTTGATCTTGATAAAGGCCTCTTCGAGATCGCCGGGGGCGATGGTCTTCTGCTCCGACAATTGCAGGAATTCCTCGGGGATCTTTACCGCCGCGCGCGCTTTCCGGGTGGTCTCGAAATAGGCTCGCGCGCCAAGGCCCGAACAGGTGCCGTGCTTGTCCCACTCGTTGAAGATCAGGCCGGGCGCCGGCATCAGGTCCAGCATCGAGGTCATGATGTTGCGATCGAGCCGCGGCGAGGGCCGCTGGCAATATTCGGGAAAGCCGCGCTCATATTGCGGCCACAGGCCGTGAACCACGAAGGAATAGGGGCGGCTGCACTGGGTCTGTGAACGCCCGCTATTGCCGCGCTCAGCCGCCGCCTCGCAGAAGGAGGGCGACCAGGAAAGAGCCAGGACATAAAAATCGAATTCGCCCGGCGCGTTCTGCCGGCGGTCCTGTGCGGACGCCGTCCCGGCCAAGACGACAACAAGAGCCAGCGAAATCAGAAGCCGCGAAATGATGATGGACCGGTGCATCGAATGCCCCCCTCTACTCGACTACCGGGAGCCTAGCAGGGAGGCGGAACATTTCAAGAACAAAATTGGATTGACCCAGAGTCGGCCCGAATCAGCCGGATCGCTTGCCGGATTTCAGGGCGATCAGGGCCGCGCGGCCCTGCAGCCGGGGCTGTACGCCCAGTTGCGGTCAAGCCCGGTCACGCACCATTCGACACCCTGGTCAAAGCCGGCAAATCCGCCATCCTCGATGATCGAGTAGTGCACGGTGCGCATCTTGCCGTCGCTCAGCATCACATCGCCGCTGCAGAAGCGGCGCGGAATGTTGTCGGACTGCCAGGGCCTAAACGCGGTTTCATGGATCCGGCCAAAGCCGGTGATCGTCAGCGCCGAATTCCAGAACTTGCCCTCCTTCTCCCGGAATTGGTACGCGATGGTCGACAGCGCCCGCTCGCATTCGGCGACGCGGCCGTCATAGCGAGGGCCTGACAGCCAGAAATTCAATTCCAGGGGATTGGCGGCCTGGGCGGCATGGCTGGAGACCAGCAAAGCGAGCGCCGCCGTTATCGGACCGAGTGCTCTCAAGGATTTCAACAAATTGCGCATGGGGAATCCGCCGGTAAGCCAACACACGGGACGGTGCCGCGAAGCCCTGACGAGGTCAAGTGCAGCGCGGCAACACCTGACAGCCAAGTCCGCCTCGTGCCGCAACCATTCTTTTCACGGCCATCGGCTCACACTATGGTGCGGTTCAAGCGAAAGGGAGTCTGCGATGCGAAGAATTGTGGCCGCGAGCCTGATTGCCATGGGCGGGATGCTGGCGGCGGCGCCGGCGCAGGCGCAGTGGTGGGATATCGACACGGTGCCGCCGTTCAAGGGCAACGACACCGGCGGCATCATCGCCTATCAGCTCGCGATGCAGGCCGACGCCCGCCAGCTCGCCGTCGATCACTGCGCCCGCTACGGCAAAGTGGTGAAATTCCTCGGCGTGCAGCCCAATTACGGCGGCTACGTTTCCTTTGCCTGCCGCTGGGTGCCCTATGGCGCCGCTGAGCGGCCGCTGCGCACGCTTTACTGAGCGCTGCCGCGCCCTGTTTTCCGGCTGGACATGTTTTCGCCACGCGGAGCGTGTGTCACTTCGCGATGACGATCTCTGGAAGAATTCAGCGGGAGCCACGCATGAGACGACTGCTTCTTGTATCTTGTTCGGCCGTTGGCGTGCTTGCCCTGTTGCCGGCAAGCAGCGCCGTCGCCGTGGAGCTGCCGGTGCGCAAGGCCGGCCTGTGGGAGATGAAGGTGGTGAGCACGGGCTCGCCCGAGATGACGATGCAGCAATGCACCGACGAGACCACCGACAAGGACATGAGCACCGCAATGTCGCCGGTGGCCAAGGAGATCTGCTCCAAGCAGGAGATCCAGAAGACGGCGACCGGCTATGTCACCGATTCGGTTTGCGGCATCGCCGGCGTGACGGTCAAATCAAAGGCCGAGATCACCGGCGACTTCAACTCCGCCTACACCGTGAAATCGACCTCGCAGAGCGAGGGTGGCCGGGCCGGCGCGCACGATTCCACTTCCACGATCGAGGCCAAATGGGTCGGCGCCTGCAAGGCCGACCAGAAGCCCGGCGACATCATGATGCCTGGCGGCATGAAGATGAACATCAAGGACATGCAAAAGCTGAAGGCGCTGATCCCGAAGAAGTAGGGAAGTATCTTTCAAGCGGACGGCGCGGTCGGCGGCCTCATGGTTCGAGACGCGCCGCTTCGCTGCGCTTCTCACCATGAGGGGCAGAGACCCTCATCCTGAGGAGCGCGGCACGCGCGTCTCGAAGGATGAGGCCGAGATCTCGCGAACACGACTTACACCGGCACCCTTACCGCCGCGCGCAGGCCGCCCATCGGGCTGTCGCCGAGCGTGATGTCGCCGCCATGCGAGCGGGCGATGTCGCGGGCAATGGCGAGGCCGAGGCCCGTGCCGCCCTCATCCTGGTTGCGGGCATCGTCGAGCCGCAGGAACGGCTTGAACACTTCCTCGCGCATGTTGACCGGAATGCCCGGCCCGTCGTCGTCGACCGTCACCGTCAGATAGCGGTGATCGCGGTGGCCGGTGATGGCGACTGTATTGGCGTGGCGCGCCGCATTGGAAACCAGGTTGGCGATGCAGCGCTTGAACGAGGCCGGCTTCACCGTCACCACCGGCAGGCCGTGGAACGTCACGGTTGCGGTATGGCCGTGGCGTTCGGCGTCGCTGCGCAACTCCTCCAGCGCCATCGCCATATCGGTCGGCTGCGCGATCTCGCCGCTGTCGCCGCGCGCGAAGGCGAGATAGGCCTCGAGCATGCCGGACATTTCGTCGACGTCCTTGCGCATGCCGTCGACTTCGGGACTGTCGCCGATCAGCGCCAGTTCGAGCTTGAAGCGGGTCAGGATGGTGCGCAAATCGTGGCTGACGCCGGCCAGCATCGCGGTGCGCTGATCGATCGAGCGTTCGACGCGGGCCTTCATTTCCAGGAATGCCTGTGCCGCTTGCCGCACCTCCCGCGCGCCGCGCGGCCGGAAATTCGGCACCTCGCGGCCCTTGCCGAAACTTTCGGCGGCGTCCGCCAGCCGCAGGATCGGCCTGATCTGGTTGCGCAGGAACAGCACCGCGACGATCAGCAAGATCGAGGATGTGCCGAGCATCCAGAAGATGAAAATCTCCGAATTGGAGGCATAGGCGGCACTGCGCTGCGCGAACACGCGCATCACGGCATCGTCGAGCTGGATGCGGATTTCAACCAGATTGGACTTGCCGACGGTGTCGATCCAGAACGGGCGGCGAATCTGGCGGCCGATCTGCGATGATAGGGTCTGGTCGAGCAGCGAGAAGAACGGCTTTGGTCCCGGCTGCGGCATGTCGTCGACAGGCAAGAAATCGACGACCAATTGCAGCCGTTGTCCAATGCGGCGGAGTTGCGCACGGTCCTTGTCCTGCGGAAATGCCTTGTAGATGTCGATCAGGCTGGCGATGTCCTGAACGACGGCTGCCGACAGGCGTCGCGTCACCGTGTTCCAGTGCCGCTCCATGAACACGAACGCCACGACCGTTTGCAGGATCACCATCGGAACGATCATGATCAGGAGCGCGCGGGCGTAGAGGCCGGTCGGCATCCAGCCCTTGAACGCATTGCCCATCCAGCCATTGGCCCTGGAGACGCGTTGCGACGCGTTGCGGATGAACGTCAGGCCGGTGTCGAGCGTGCTCATGAGCTGGCTCAGGGCGACGCAACCAGGCGATAGCCGATGCCGCGCGCCGCCTGCAGGAACAGCGGATTGGCGGGATCGCGCTCGATCTTGCGCCGCAGCCGGTTGATCTGCACGTCGACCGCGCGCTCGTTCACCGTGCCGTCGCCGGTCAGCGCCGCGCGCGGCACCGTTTCGCCGGGACTGGCGGCCAAAATGCGCAGCATTTCGCGCTCGCGGTCGGTCAGGTGAATGATCTCCTCGCCCTGACGTAGTTCGCCACGATCGAGATGGAAAATGTAAGGGCCGAACGCGATCTGCTCCAGCGCCTCCACCGGCGGCGGCGCAGATCGCTTGAGGATATTGCCGATCCTCAAGATCAGTTCGCGCGGCTCGAACGGCTTCGCCACGTAATCGTCGGCGCCGATCTGCAGGCCCTCGATCCGCGCCTCCGCCTCGTGGCGGGCCGTCAGCATGATGATCGGCACCGAGGAGGAGGTGCGAATGAAACGCGCCAGGTCGAAGCCGGTTTCGCCGGGCATCATGACGTCGAGGATCAGGAGGTCGAAATGCAGGCCGAGCAGTTTTGCGCGCGCATCGCTCGCGCTCGAGGCGGTGGTGACGCGATAGCCCTCGCCGGTCAGAAACCGCGACAACAGATCGCGGATACGGCGGTCGTCGTCGACCAAGAGCAGATGCGGGGCGTCATCGGCCAGTTGCCGCGGCGCGCGCGTGGTGGCTTCAGCGATGGTTGCTCCTTGCGGCACGATCACTCCCTTGGCTTCTTGCTGCCGATCCCGAAGATCGCCTCCAACACCTTGTCGGGGTCGTCGCGATCGATCATCGCGCGCAGGAACTCGCTGATCGCGGCGACGCCTTCGGGATTGATGTCCCGGAGCGCGCGGGTGATGCGATCGGTCTGGAGCCCTGCGAGCTTTGCCACCAACGCTTCGCCCTTCGGGGTGGCGTAAAGAAGGCGCTGCCGGCGGTCGTTATTGCCGGTCTTCTGGATGATGTAGCCCTCGTCGAGCAACTGCTTGAGCACCCGGCCAAGCGACTGCTTGGTGATCCGCAACACGTCCAGGAGGTCGGCGACCTTGAGGCCGGGGTAGCGGTAGACGAAATGCATCACGCGGTGATGGGCGCGGCCGAACCCGAAAGCCTCGAGCTCATGGTCGGCGTCGCCGACGAAGTCGCGATAGGCGAAGAACAGCAGCTCGATAATGTCCCAGCGAAATTCGCCAGCCCGCGGGGCAGGGCTGGCGGCCCCCTGCGAATCGGTGGCTACGGAGCCCTTCGAGAAATTTATGTCAGTCATGTTGACATATCTTGGGTTCAATGTTACAAAACTGCCAGCCACGACGAAACTTTAGGTCGTTTCGAACCTGGTGACGTGTCAGGCAGCCGGAAAAGCCAGCGATGGCGGCAACGGCCGCAAATGGATTACCGTGCGATTGTCGAGCGGCATTTCGGCAAACATACTGGACTTCGGCATCCCGCAAAAGCATGTCCTCGACCGACATGACGGCGACGGAAGCCGGCCGCAAGGCCGGTGATGGTGAAGTCCAGGCCTGTGAAGGCCCGGAAGAAGCATGCCGGCGCCAATATGGGCGTCGATGTCCAATAGCGGGAAGCAAGGGCAAAGGGGAATGAGTTTGAAATTCGAAATCCGGCCTGCGGCGAATCCAACTCCTGAGCGGGAGCGCGCGGCCAAGCTCGTGGACCCGGGCTTCGGCCGGATTTTCACCGATCACATGGCCATCGTCCGCTACAATCAGGCCAACGGCTGGCATGACGCGCGGGTCGAGGCCCGCGCGAATTTTCCGCTCGATCCGGCCACGGCCGTCCTGCACTACGCGCAGGAGATTTTCGAAGGTCTCAAGGCCTACAAGCGCGACAACGGCGTGAACCTGTTCCGCCCTGCCGCCAACGCGAAGCGCTTCAACAGTTCGGCTGAGCGCATGGCCATGGCGCCGCTGCCCGAGGCCATCTTCATCGAAGCGGTCGAGCAACTCGTGCGCATCGACAGCGCCTGGATCCCGGGCGGCGAGGGCAGTCTCTATTTGCGGCCCTTCATGATCGCGAGCGAGATATTCCTCGGCGTGAAGCCATCGGCGGAATACATCTTCGCCGTCATCGCCTCGCCGGTCGGCTCCTATTTCAAGGGCGGACCTGCGCCGGTGTCGATCTGGGTGTCGGAGAATTACACGCGTGCCGCGATCGGCGGCACCGGGGCCGTCAAGTGCGGCGGCAATTACGCCGCGAGCCTGCGCGCGCAAGCCGAGGCCATCGAGCACGGCTGCGATCAGGTCGTTTTCCTCGACGCGATCGAACGCCGCTACATCGAGGAGCTCGGCGGCATGAACGTCTTCTTCGTGTTCGACGACGGCTCGCTCTCGACGCCGCCGCTCGGCACCATCCTGCCGGGCATCACCCGCGATTCGATCATCGCGCTGGCGAAGGATTCCGGCACGGTCGTGCGCGAGGAGGCCTACACCATCGAGCAGTGGCGCGCGGATGCCGCCAGCGGAAAGCTGAAAGAGGCGTTCGCCTGCGGCACGGCCGCCGTCATCTCGCCGATCGGCAAGGTGTGTTCGGCGAGCGGCGATTTCCTCATCAGCGGCGGCGCGGCCGGCCCCGTCGCCATGGGAATGCGCAAGAAGCTGGTCGACATCCAGTACGGCCGCGCGGCCGATCCGCACGACTGGATCAGAAAGGTCCTGTGACCGGCCGCGGAATTATTCCCGCTTCCGCGGCACACAAGTGTTTCCTCGATTTGAGCATGGGGCCCCGCGGCCTCGTGGAGAAGCCGCCGCTCTGGAGACGCGGAGACTCGTTAAGAGTGTCGCAGCGCGTTCACTAGTGCGGACAGCGCAGCAGGCTGATGCTGACGACTGGGGTAATACATGAAGAAGCCGGGAAATGGCGGCGTCCAGTCCTCCAGCACACGAATGAGGCGGCGCTTCGCAACATACGCTGCGACCTGCTCTTCAAATGCGAGTCCCAAGCCGACGCCAGCGAGCGCCGCCTGAATCACCAGGTTGGTATCATCGATTATGAGCGGGCCGTTCACGCCGACCGTGACCGCCTTTCGTCCTTGCTCGAACTCCCACCGATACGGACCGCCCGGAAGACGCAGGCCTATGCATCGATGGTCATTTAGATCCTTGGGCTTCTGAGGAATGCTTCGTGATGCAAAGTAGGCAGGCGATCCGACAACCGCCAATCGCAGCGCCTGAGTGACGCGCACCGCGATCATATCCTTTTGAATGAACTCGCCGAGCTGAATACCGGCATCGAACTCGCCCGCAACGAGGTCTACTGGGCCAGTGACAGTAACAACGTCAAGAACGATGTCAGGATAGGCCTCAGCGAATGCCGTGAGCCTCGGCAACAATACCATCACCGCAGCCGACCGTGACATTACAATTCGAAGGCGCCCCGCAGGTCGGTGCCGAACGCCTCGAGCTTTGTTTAGAGCACGAGCAATTTGCTCAAGAGCCGGAGACAAGTCCTTCAAAAGAGCTGCCCCTGCAGCGGTTGGTGCGACGCTCTTCGTAGTCCGAGCAAGAAGCTGCAACTCCAGCCGTTGCTCAAGTCCCCGCATCATGTGACTCAGGGCAGACTGAGACACACCTATCTTTGCCGCAGCCCGTGTAAAGCTTCGTTCACTGGCGACGACTGCAAACGTAGCGAGTTCGTTCAGTTCGTTTCTCATAACCTATGAATATCACTCATAAGACCATGTTGTGCAACATGCCTAGCTTCATAAGCCACGTTGTCCTAGCTTTGGCCGACAAGGAGACTTGAGGCGAATTTCTGCACGTCTCGCCGGCTTGACGCTCACACGGACTTGGGGGGACAGAATGTTAAAAATGGATCGACGAGCCTTTTTAAGTCGATCGGCTCGCGTGACTTCTGGAACTGCTCTCGTCAGCATTCCTGGTTTGATGTTTGGAGACCGAACTTTCAGCCATGCGCAGTCTCTTCCCGTTCCAAATAACAACCTGATGGATAACAAGCTTATGGATACCGATGCTCGTGCGTTGCGCTCCCTAGCGCAGACCTACTTCGATGGAGCCTATGAAATGGATGCTGACAAATTTGCGTCCATATTTCACCCCTCGAGTTCCGTGACCAAGGTCGGCGACGACGGCAACGTGAGCGTGACTCCGATTGGGACGTGGCTAGCAGCCGTCCGCAATATGAAAGCTCCAAAACAACAAGGCCTGGAGCGCCACGATCAGATTCTATCAATAGACGTTGAAGGAGAACTCGCGCTTTTGAAGTTGAAATTGCAGATTCCGCCACGTTACTTCACCGACATGTTGTCATGCCTGAAGGTCAACGGAACCTGGAAGATCGCTCAGAAAGTGATGACTTCGAAAACCTAACGGCTTCAGTGCCGCAACACAAAATTGAATCACACGCTTGGCAGGTTGTCCGTGGAATTTCTGTCACAAAGCCCCAATACCCTGGGCTGCGCTTCGGGATCATGGAAGATTTGGTCACTCTCTGACGGATATGTCGACCTGCCCGCCGAATTCCTCGGATATCCCAACAACAAAATAGCTAGGCAGACCGAAGCGCCTCAGGGGGACGGTTCGCTGGTTCGATTGTCGGTCAACTGCTTCCTATTCGATCGCCCTGGCATCGGCCGCGTTTTGATTGATTGTGGAGCCGGGAGCAGTTGGGAGCCGTCCATGGGTCACCTCGGGGACGCGATGGCGGAGGCAGGCATCGACACGTCATCAATCACGATGGTCGCCCTCACTCATGCTCATGGCGACCACATCAATGGTCTTCTGACGCCTGACGGTCGACGAGCCTTTAACAACCTGAGCAAGATCGTGATAGGGGAGGACGCCGTTGAGGGGTTCCTTGCCGAGCCAAATCTAGCTGAGTTTCGTCCGCTCCTTGCCCCAATCAATGGAGGAGACCGGCTGGCCGATCATCTGCTGGCGGTGGCAATACCTGGGCATGCTCCGGGCCATATGGGTTATCTCCTCAGCACTGACGAGGACGAGATCCTATTCTGTGGCGACCTGATCCACGTTCCTGCTGAACAGTTTGCCCGTCCCGAGCTTACTTGGGCCTATGACGATGACGAGTCTATGGCGAGGGCTAGCCGGATCAAGTTGCTCCAAGACGCAGCGCATGCACATAATTGGCTAGCCGGCGCTCACCTGGGTCGACCAGGCATCGGTAGAGTAGTCGAGGAAGGGCGGGGATATGCGTTTATTCCGGCCGCGTAGCCGCCAGTGAGCCCGCCACCTTCTCCCACAAGGGGAGAAGGAAGGTATGAGCGCAACGCCAAAAGCCGCCTTGCCGCCCAAGCCACGCGCTGGTACCAACCTCGCCCATGGCTGAAAAACCCAAAAAACCCCAGAAATTGCGCGCGCGGCTGCCGCGCGGGCTGGAAGATCGCGGTCCGGCCGCGATCGCGGCCACGCGCCAGATGGTCGAGAAAATCCGCGAGGTCTACGAGCGCTACGGTTTTGAGCCGGTGGAAACGCCCGCAATGGAGTTCACCGACGCGCTCGGCAAATTCCTGCCCGACCAGGACCGGCCGAACGAGGGCGTGTTCTCGTTCCAGGACGACGACGAGCAGTGGATCTCGCTGCGCTACGACCTGACCGCGCCGCTGGCGCGCTATGTGGCGGAGAATTTCGACGCGCTGCCAAAGCCCTATCGCAGCTACCGCGCCGGTTACGTCTACCGCAACGAAAAACCCGGCCCCGGCCGCTTCCGCCAGTTCATGCAGTTCGATGCCGACACGGTGGGCTCGGCCTCGCCGGCGGCGGACGCCGAGATGTGCATGATGGCGGCGGATACGATGGAGGCGCTCGGCATTCCGCGCGGCAGCTATGTGGTGAAGGTGAATAACCGCAAGGTGCTCGATGGGGTGCGCGATGCGCTAGGCATTGCCGATGACGGACAATGGCTGACGGTGATGCGCGCGATCGACAAGCTCGATCGTCTCGGCGTTTCCGGCGTGCAGCAGTTGCTGGGCGAGGGCCGCAAGGATGAGTCGGGTGACTTCACCAAAGGCGCTGGCCTGAAGCCTGATGACATTGCGTTGGTCGTCGGTGCGGTCGAACAGGGCGCGCAGATCGATGCGCGGCTGCGCGACAGCAAGGTCGGACAGGAAGGTCGCGACGAACTCGATGCGATCAGCAAGCTGGTAACGGCGTCGGGCTATGGGGCGGATCGTATCGTGATCGATCCTTCTGTCGTCCGCGGTCTCGAATATTACACCGGTCCGGTCTACGAGGTCGAACTCACCCTCGAAACCAAGGACGAGAAAGGTCGACCGGTGCGCTTCGGCTCGGTCGGTGGCGGCGGCCGCTATGATGGCCTCGTCTCGCGCTTCCGCGGTGAGCCGGTGCCGGCAACGGGATTTTCCATCGGCGTGTCGCGGTTGCAGGCGGCGCTGACCATGCTGGGCAAGCTCGACACGCGGCCCGACTTCGGCCCGGTCGTCGTCACCGTGTTCGATCGCGATCGTGTCGCCGACTACCAGAGGATGGTCGCCGAGCTCCGCAACGCCAACATCCGCGCAGAGCTCTATCTCGGCAATCCCAAGAATATGGGCAACCAGCTCAAATATGCCGACCGTCGCAACTCGCCTTGCGTGATCATCCAGGGCTCGGACGAGAAGGCGCGCGGCGAAATTCAGATCAAGGATCTGATCGAGGGCGCGAAGGCGGCGGCTGCGATCGCCTCCAACCAGGAATGGCGCGAGACGCGTCCGGCGCAGTTTTCCTGCGCCGAAGGCGAGATCGTCGCAAAAGTGCGCGAGGTGCTCGCGCGCCATGACGTGAAGTGGGGATAGCCATTCATTCCAGGCGTCATGCCCGGGCTTGTCCCGGGCATCCACGTCTTGTTTGATAGAAGAGGTTGTGGATGGCCGGCACAAGTCGGCCATCACGAAAACAAAAAAGGGAGAGACGAGAATGCCTGAGATCACCATCAGCATGGCCGCCGGCCGTACCGAGGAACAGAAAGTCGGCATGATGCGCGACATCACCCAGGCGCTGGTGAAGAACCTCGGCGTCGACGCGGAAGCCGTCGTGATCCAGATCAACGAGGCGCCGCTTACCCACAAGATGAAGGGCGGCAAGACGTTCGTCGAGCGCAAGGCGATGCAGAAGTGACCTGAAAGGTCATCCCGGGGCGTGCGAAGCGCGAACTATGGTGCGCAATTGCGCACCTGAGGATCTCGCGCCAACAACTTCTGGATTCCGGGTTCGTCGCTTCGCACCGCCCCGGAATGACGACTATCCAAGGCCATCGCATGGACGCGCGCGACTTCATCAAGATCGGCATGAGCGCCGAGCGGACGCTGGTCGTGCCGCCCGAGCGCACGGTTGGGCATTTCGTGCCCGATATGCCGATGGTCTATGCGACGCCGATGATGATCCTGGAAATGGAGATGGCCTCGAGCGATGCCATCCGCAGCCATCTTCAGCCGGGCTGGATCACGGTCGGCACCGAGGTCGATATCCGCCATCTCGGCGCCTCGCTGGTCGGCGCGACGGTGCGCGTCACGGCAAAGGTCGTAGCCGTCGAGCGCCGCGTGATCCGCTTCGAGGTCGAAGCCTTCGAAGGCGAACGGAAGATTGGCGACGGACGCCACGCCCGCGGGCTCGTCAATGTCGAGACGTTCACCAAAAGGCTTGCAGGGAAGTAGCGGCGGACTCGGTGCGTAGGGTGGGCAAAGGCGCACTTCGCGCCGTGCCCACCATCCAGCACCGTGCTCGCAATGGTGGGCACGCTTGCGCTTTGCCCACCCTACGATTCCGCTACTTCGCCAATTCTTTCGAGCGCTTCGTTGCCGCGGCGATTGCGCGGATCATCAACGGCTGCAGGCCGTCGTTGGCCATCAGCACTTCCAGCGCGGCCGCTGTGGTGCCGCCGGGCGAGGTGACGTTCTGGCGCAGCGTCGCCGAAGCAAGTTCCGAGCGGTGCAGCAATTCGCCGGAGCCGGCGACGGTTTCGCGCGCGAGCTTCGTTGCAAGCTCCGCCGGCAGCCCGGCCTCGATGCCGGCGCGCGCGAGTTCTTCGGCCAGCAGGAACACATAGGCCGGCCCGGAGCCGGACACGGCGGTCACCGCATCCATCAGGCTTTCGTCCTCGACCCATTCGACCGAGCCGGTGGCGCGCAGCAGCGCGTCGGCCGTGGCGCGTTGCGCGGCGCTGACATTTTTTGCTGCTACTGCAACCGTGATGCCGCGGCCGATCGCGGCCGGCGTGTTCGGCATCGCGCGAACCACCATGCCGCCGCAGACTTCTTCAAGTGCCGCGATCGTCGTGCCTGCCATGATCGAGACGACGAGCGTGTTCGCTCCGACGAAGGACTGCAGCGCCGGCCCCGCTTCGCGGAACGTCTGCGGCTTCACCGCCATCACCAGCGTATCGACCGTGCCGGCGTCCTTCGGATTGAGGCGGATGCCCTGCGCCGCCAGCGCGCCGATCTCAGCGGACGGTTGCGGCTCGATCACGATCACGCGGCTTGCGTCGAGCCCGCCGGCCAGCCAGCCGCTCAGCATCGCGCCGCCCATCTTGCCGGCGCCGGCCAGCGCGATGGTGCCGTGGAGGTTTTGGAGTGTGTTGTTGATACCCATAGGCGTCACCACAAGTGCCGTCGTCCCCGCGAAAGCGGGGACCCATAACCACAGGCGGTTCTAGTAAAGGCAGAGAAAGGCCACAAGCAGTTTGCTTGAGCCTTGCGGTCACGGAGTATGGATCCCTGCGTTCGCAGGGATGACGCTGTGTTTGTGGAAGCGCCGCAGCGAACTAACTACGCCTCGCCCTCGGTATCGAACATCGCCGCGGTCATCGCCTCTTCCGCGCTCTTTCCCGCCCAGACCACGAACTGGAACGCGGGGTAATAGCGCTCGCAGGCGTGGATGGCGCCGGCCAGCATGACCTCGCATTGCGCGGTCGAGGCGGTCAGCCCGCCCGGCAGCAGCAGCGCCTGCCGGTACATGATCATGCCGGTGTGGGTCCAGATGTCGAAATGGCCGACCCATAATTGTTCGTTGATCGCCGCGATCAGCCGCTGCACTTCCGCGCGGCGTGCGGGGGGAATCTTCATGTCGAACGCGGAGGCCAGGTGCAGCGCCTCGATCTCCGCCATCCAGGTGAAGGAGAGCTGGTAGTCGGTCCAGTTCCCCTTGGAGACGATCGTGACTTCGTCTTCGCCGGAGCGCTCGAACGCCCAGTTGTTTTCGGCGGCGATGTCCTCGACGGCCGCGAGCGGGTTGTTCCGGGAATCAATAATGCCTTCGAGGAGGGACATGCCGTCTCGACCCTGTTTCTTGAATTCTTCTGATACGCACGCGGAGCACGGCGCGCGTTGAACTGATGCGGCGGCGCCGACTGCAATCCCCGTTCGCGGATCATCCCGGGGCCTGCCGAACTCAACTGATGTGATTTGCGGAATCCGCGCAACTGACCCCTGAGTCCGTCCACAGGCCAAAGCGGCGTCGTCCACAGTTGAACGCGGTCGTAATTATTAATTTGAGAACAAACCGGAATCGGATTCGAGCGCCGCGGAGTCCGATGCGGCGTGAAATCGGGCAGCTCTGCCACAATGGTTAAGGGATAGTTAATTTTGCGGGGAAGCGCCGCGTTCACGTCCGCGGCGCAGGCACACCCGCTCGCCTATCTCTCGCGCGCGACCAAAGGACACGTGTGTCACGCTTGTTCCATTTGCGGTGCTCGCCGTGCGTCTGTACCTCCCGGACCGTTCGCAAATCACCGCCTCATTCCGGCTTGAGGCCGCCTGCGCGGACTACCTTGGCCCATTTCTCGGTCTCGTCTGCGATCAGTCTGCCGAAATCGGCAGGCGAGCCCGGCATCGGTGCGCCGCCGATGGCGGCAAGCCGGGCCTTCATGCCGGGATCGGCGATCGCCGCGTTGATCTCCTTGTTGAGCTTGTCGACGATCTCGGCCGGCGTGTTCTTCGGCGCTGCGAAGCCGTACCACTGGCTGGCTTCATAGCCTGCCACGACATCGCCCACGGTCGGAACCTCCGGCAGCTCCGCCATGCGCGTGGCCGTCGTCACCGCGAGCGCGCGCAGCTTGCCGGTCTTGATGTGATCGGCGGTGCCGGGCGCGGCGGCAAACAGGATCTGCACCTGGCCGCTGATCAGATCCGTCATTGCCGGCCCCTGGCCGCGATAGGGGACATGGACCATGTCGACGCCGGTCATCATCTTGAACAGCTCGCCCGCCATGTGCGGCGCGCTGCCGCTGCCGGCGGAGGCCATGTTGACCTTTCCGGGATTGGCTTTGGCGTAGGCGATGAATTCGGCCAAGGTCTGCGCCGGCACCGCGGGGTGCACCAGCACCACCATCGGCACACGAATGACGCCGGCTACCGGCGCAATGTCGCGAACGAAATTGAAACTGAGCTTTTCGTAGAGCGAGGCGTTGACCGCGTTCGGCACCGTCGCCAGCAACAGCGTGTAGCCGTCGGGCGCCGCGTTCACGACCGCCTCGGTGCCGATATTGCCGCCGGCGCCGGTGCGGTTCTCGACGACGAAGGGTTGCTTGAGATGGTCGGCCAGCCACTGGCCGATCAGCCGCGCCGTGATATCGACGCCGCCCCCTGCAGCGAAGCCGGCCACGATCTTCGTCGGCCGCGCCGGATAATCGAGCGCGGACGCCAGTCGCGGCAAGGCAGGTGCAGCGATGAGTGTGCCGGTCAGCTTGAGGAAATTCCGACGAAGAATTTTCATGTTGAGCGTCCCCCTGTTGACAGCAAACCTATCCCAATTGCCGCGGCTCGAGCAAAGACAGCGATCCGGCAGGCCACATGCCCTGTTTCGGCGGCATGGGGACATGCCGATTCCCCATGCCAAAGACGCTTGCTGCCGCCCCGAAGTTGGTCATATCCTGAAGGCAGGTCGTCCATTCCGGGCGGCCGATGTTCTCAGGGCGGGGTGAAAATCCCCACCGGCGGTAAGGGTGACGTAGCCCAAGCCCGCGAGCGCCTTCTTCTCGCCTGAGCAGAAGGGTCAGCAGATTCGGTGTGATTCCGAAGCCGACGGTTACAGTCCGGATGAAAGAGAACGGTTTGCGGCGGCCTCGCACCTTTGCGCGTAGGCCGGTGTCGTTCCGTATGCCCTGATTCTGGTCCTGAAAGAGGAAAGCCATGAATCAGATGTTGCAAGAGCCTGAAGTCCAATCCCAAACAGCCGAAGCCCATCACGTTCCTGACGTGCCCGAGCGTCCGCCGGCGCCGGTGCATCCGCGTTTCGTCAAGCCGCAGCGCATCGCCTTCGTGCAGTCGTCGTGGCATCGCGACGTGGTCGAGGAATGCCGCATTGCCTTCCTCGAAGAGATCGAGGCGCGCCATATCACGCGCGCGCAGGTCGATCTGTTCGAGGTGCCGGGCTCTTTCGAAATACCGCTGCATGCGCAACTGCTCGCCAAGACGCGACGCTACACCGCGATCGTCGCGGCAGGCCTCGTCGTCGATGGCGGCATTTATCGCCACGAGTTCGTCGCCGACACCGTGATCAAGGCGCTGATGGACGTGCAGCTCAGGACCGAAGTGCCGGTATTCTCGGCGGTGCTGACGCCGCAGCAATTCCATGAAAGCGCCGTGCACCACGAATTCTTCCGCAAGCATTTCGTCATCAAGGGCATCGAGGTCGCGGAAGCCTGCGCCAACACGCTGCACAGCCTGGAGCGGCTGCGCGGCCAGGTCGCGGCGGGGATTGGCGGGTAACAAGTCCCCGTCATTGCGAGGAACGAAGTGACGACCCTTCTTCGCTTGCTGCGCAAGCTTCGCAGGGCCGGGAGTCCGCCGAAGCGCTTTGGCGCGAAGGCGGAAGCAATCCATCTTTCCTGCGGTTCGATGGTTTGCTTCGCGGAGCCTGTCATCGGGCGCGCATTCGCGCGACCCGGTGGCTCGCAATGACGAATGAACTCTCGATTGGAGGCATCGATGGTCAAAGCCGAAAGAGAATCTTCCGACTGGCTCGGCCTGTCAGGCCGCGTCTGCGTGGTGACGGGCGGGGGCGGCGGGATCGGTCGCGCCGTTGCTCTCAGTTTTGCCCAGGCCGGCGCCCGCGTGGCCGCGATCGATCTCGATGAACGTGGCCTTGAGATAACGCGCACCGAGCTCGGCAAGCTCGGCGCCGATCATGCCATCGCGCGTTGCGATACGACGGATGTCGAGAGCGTCACCGCTGCGGCTGCGACGATCGAGAGATCGCTGGGGCCATGCAATGTGCTGGTCAACACCGCCGCGGTATTGCGTCCGGGTGCGCTCGACATCTTGTCGCTTGCCGAATGGAACGCCGTTCTCTCCGTCAACCTGACCGGCTATTTTCTTTGCGCGCAGGTGTTCGGCCGGCAGATGCGCGCGCTTGGCCGCGGCAGTCTGGTTCACGTGGCTTCGATCGCAGGCAGCAACGCGCAGGGGCAGAGCGGCGCCTACAGTGTCAGCAAGGCCGGCGTGATCATGCTGTCGCGGCAGCTCGCCAACGAGTGGGGGCCGCATGGCATCCGCAGCAATGTCGTCAGTCCCGGCATGGTGATCACGCCGATGAGCCAGGCGTTCTACGATACGCCCGGCGTCACCGAGCGTCGTGCCGCAGTCGTGCCGTTGCGGCGGGTCGGCATGCCGCAGGACATGGCCGATGCGATCCTGTTTCTCGCCAGCGACCGCGCGTCCTATGTCAATGGCGAGGAGATCATGGTCGATGGCGGCTATGCCAATATGCTGATGAAC
This sequence comes from Bradyrhizobium sp. LMTR 3, assembly GCF_001693485.1. GTDB lineage: Bacteria > Pseudomonadota > Alphaproteobacteria > Rhizobiales > Xanthobacteraceae > Bradyrhizobium. Next base: position 236,129 of record NZ_MAXC01000002.1, on the reverse strand, counting down.
TTGGTGCCGCGACCGGGATTTGAATGAGGGCGCGGTAGGGTGGGCAAAGGCGCGTTTGCGCCGTGCCCACCATTCCAGTTCACGTTTGAGAGATGGTGGGCACGGCGCGTACGCGCCTTTGCCCACCCTACAAGAGTCAGTCGAACAGGCTCGATACCGATTCTTCCGACGCGGTGCGGCTGATCGCTTCGGCGATCAGGGGCGCGATCGACAGCGTGCGGATGTTGGCGGCCTTGTTGACCGCTTCCGTCGGCAGGATCGAATCGGTGATCACGAGCTCTTTCAGTTTCGAGGAGGCGATGCGGGCGGCAGCGCCGCCGGAGAGCACGCCGTGGCTGATATAGGCATAGACTTCCTTGGCGCCGTTGGCGATCAGGGCGTCGGCCGCGTTCACCAGCGTGCCGCCGGAATCGACGATGTCATCGATCAGGATGCAGGTGTGGCCGGCGCAGTCGCCGATCACGTTCATGACCTCGGATTCACCGGCGCGCTCACGCCGCTTGTCGATGATGGCGAGCGGCGTGTTGATGCGCTTGGCCAGCCCCCGCGCGCGCACGACACCGCCGACGTCGGGCGACACCACCATCACATTGGAGAGGTCGAAGCGCTCCTTGATGTCGCGCACCATCACCGGCGAGGCGAAGAGGTTGTCGACCGGAATATCGAAGAAGCCCTGGATCTGGGCGGCGTGAAGGTCGAGCGTCATCACGCGGTCGACGCCGGCGTGCGTAATCAGGTTGGCGACCAGCTTGGCGGAAATCGGTGCGCGCGAGCCGACCTTGCGGTCCTGGCGGGCGTAGCCGAAATAGGGGATGACCGCGGTGATGCGGCGCGCGGAGGCCCGGCGCAGCGCATCGGTGATGATCAGAAGTTCCATCAGATGGTCGTTGGCCGGAAACGACGTCGACTGGATGATGTAGACGTCCGAACCGCGGACGTTTTCCTGGATTTCGACGAAGATTTCCATGTCCGCAAAGCGCCGGACCACCGCCTTGGTCAGCGGCAGATGCAGCCAGTTCGCGATTTCCTGGGCCAGCGCGGGGTTGGAATTGCCAGCGACCAGCTTGATCGAGCCGTTCTTGGCCGCCATCAACGCTTCTCCTCGCGCCTTGCTGGATACGACGTTCAGCATATAGTCCTCGGGAACCGGCGCGTTTTGTGAGCGAGGAGATATCAGGCGGGTGGCTCGGCTGGCAACCCGTTGATGTCGTTTTCCCGGTCAAAAATCGGCCGATACGGGACCTTATCAGGGCTGTTTATTGGGCGCTGAAACCGAGCGCCGTGACGCCGGCCGCATCCTGGGCGGGTACTGCTTCTTCCGCACTCGCGACCGCGGGACCGCGGCGCTCCGGGCTCGGCGCAGGCGCTGCATCCGGACTTCCGTTGACCATCCCGGACAGACCGCTGAGGCCGGCCTGCGCGATTTTCCGCAACACGAGGTCGTCGGCCGCCGCCCAGGCGTCGCGGCCAGCCTTGCCGGCGGGCTCTTCGCCGGAAAGTCGCAGCGCACGCTGCTGGTTGTTGTCATAGACGTCCCAGACCCAGGCAATCACGGTCTTGCCGCGAACCACCTGCGCCGACAGATAGCTGCGCACGCGGTAGGATGCTCCGCCCTCGCGCGAGACGATCGACAGGTTTCGGAGCTTCGATTCGCTATCGAGCACGCTGACCATCCGGTCGAACACCTGCGGCGGCGGACCGTCGATCGATTCGAACGCCACGGTGGGACCGCCGCCTGCGCTCGGTGCCATCGCATACGAGCCGCTGGCCGCGCCGCCGCCGGCACAGCCGCCGAGCGCGCAAGAAACGACAAGCAGCGCCGCGGCCATCAAGGCGCGCGGGGTTTGCAGGCACGAAGCAATCAAGGTGTTCCTCATTGCTCCCTGCGATATCGTTAAAATGTGTTAAGGTCTAGGGCAGCGCGTGGATAAGCTCGCCAAAAAGATTGCGTCCGGCTCGTCCCGTCTCTCCTTCTTGTTGCCAGAATTCGTCAACTCCGCAGGATCATCCATGCGAGCCTTTGTCCTCGATCGCGAATTTGCCTACGAGCAACTGCCGGGGGCTCTCGCCTAAGCTGGTCGGGCGCGGGCAAGGTGGTGTTGAAAGTGAAGTGAGGCACTACTCGCTCGCCAGCGCGATGGCGTGCACGTGGCGGCCGTAGTCCGGCTCCTTCCGGTGCACCGAGCGGCGGTAGCTATAAAAACGCTCGTCGGAATATGTGTCGACACCGAGATCGTCGATCATCAGGATGCCGGCATTCTCCAGCCGCATGCGGATGAATCCGGGAAGATCAAACATCGAATGACCCGCGCGCACTGACGGGATGAAGAACACGCCATTCTCCGCATCAGCATCCATGAAGCGCTCGACGAGTTCACTGCCGACTTCATAGGAGTGCTGGCGGATCAACGGGCCGATGGCGGCAACGATGCGGGTGCGGTCGGCGCCGAGTTTCTCCATCGCCTCGATCGTGGATTCCAGCACGCCGGTCAGCGCGCCTTTCCAACCTGCATGCGCGGCACCGATCACGCGCGCGGCGGGGTCGGCGAAAAGGATCGGACCGCAATCCGCCGTGGTGACGCCGATCGCGATGCCTTCCGTGCGTGTGACGAGCGCGTCGGCGCGCGGCTTGTCGCCCTGCCATGGTCCGGTCGCGACCACGGCGTCGGGCGAGTGGATCTGGTGCACGCTGAGCAAGTGCTCGGGCGCAACGCCCATCTGCTCGGCCATCCGGCGGCGATTTTCCGCGACATTGGCCGGATCGTCGTTGGAGCCTAACCCGCCATTGAGTCCTGCGTAAATTCCACCGGATACCCCGCCCTCGCGGGTGAAGAACGCGTGGCGCAGCCCGGGAATGGCTGACAGCAGGGACGATCCGAACGTCATGCTCTTTCGTCTCCCGGCGGTTCGTCGCTGAGGCCTGCGACCGAGATGAGATTTGGTTCGGTCACCGCAAGCACCTTGAACATCGATCCCATGCCGCCGCGGCCGCTGTCGGTCAGGCGTTTCAGCGCGGCGGAAATATCGGCGGAAACTTCGGGCGCGGCTTTTGCCATCAGCGTGGCGGCCCGGGTCTCGATACCGAGCCGCTTGAGGAATTCGCCCTGCGTCACCGGACCATGAACGCGCGCGCCGACGTCTTCCGCCGCGCGCGCCAGCGCCTGGAAATCGACATGGGCGGTGACGTCGGCCTGTCCGGGATTTTTCAGAGGATCGGCAAAACTGTGGCGGGCGATGGCCTGGAAGGTATCGCCGGCGTCGCTGCGCAGATGTCCGTAATCGATGATCAGCGCCGCGCCGTCCTGGTCGCGCACCCGCGCCGCGATCTTCATCATCTCGGTATCCGGCCGCCATTCGAACACGGCGCCGATCGGGGCCGCGCGCACCAGCGGCGGCAGCAGCACCTCGAAGCGCGGTATCGGGTCATCCGCGGCGGCGAATACCAGCTTGCCATTGGCGTCGAGCTCGACGACGCGCTCGTGCCAGCCGGTTTCGCGCTTGATTACCTGATGGATCGGCAGCACGTCGAAATATTCGTTGGCGAGAATGACTGCGGGGCCCTCCGGCACGTCGTCGATATTGTCGTGCCAGGTGATGTTGTGCGCGCCGGATAGCGTTGCCTGCTGCTTCTCGCGCAGCACCGGATTGATCTCGACGAGATGGATCTGGATCGATTGATAGAGCGGTGGCAGCACCCTGACAGCGCGGAGCGCGTCCGCCATCATGGTGCCGCGGCCCGGGCCGAGCTCGACCAGCCGCAGCATCGGCGGCGAACCGATTGCCTTCCAGACCGAGGCCGTCCATAGCCCGAGCAGTTCGCCGAACATCTGGCTGACCTCGGGCGCGGTGGTGAAATCGCCCTCGCGGCCCAATGGATCGCGCGACACGTAGTAGCCGTGCTCGGGATGCATCAGGCACAGTTCCATGTACCGCCAGACCGGCATCGGTCCTGACGATCTGATCAGCTTGTGGATCTCCGTCTGTAACGGCGAAAATTCGGTCACGGCCTGCCTTAGATCGACTTCTCTATATGCTGCGGCGTCTCGCGGCGCCATGCCATCATGATAAGGACGGCTCCGGCAATGATCATCGGTACCGACAACAGCATACCCATGGTCAGCCCGAGCTGGGGATCCCACAAAAATCCGAGCTGGGGATCGGGCTCGCGGAAGAATTCGCTGGCAATCCGCGCAAGGCCGTAGACGGCGATGAAGCTGCCGAGGATCAGGCCCGGCCGCTTCAGCGCGCCCATCCGGATCATCACCGCCAGGACCACGAACAGCAGGAAACCCTCAAGCGCCGCTTCGTAGAGCTGGCTTGGATGGCGGAAAAGTTGAAGCGGGTCATCGGGAAAGACCATTCTCCAGGGCACGCTGGCATCCGCCTCACGCCCCCACAACTCGCCTTTGATGAAGTTGGCGAGCCGCCCGAGGAAAATTCCGATCGGAGCGACGGCGGTCGTGATGTCGCCGAGCGACAGGATGGAGATCTTGTTCTTGAGCGCAAACAGCATCACCGCGGCGACGCAGCCGAGAAAGCCGCCATGGAAGGACATGCCGCCTTCCCATAGTTTGAAAATGGCGATGGGGTTCTGGATGAAGAAGCCCGGGTTGTAGAACGTCACATAGCCGGTGCGGCCTCCGACGATGATGCCAATCGTAACCCAGAGAATGAAATCGTCGAGCTGCACGGGTGCGATCGGCGCCGGCCCGCTCCATAATTTCTCTTTCCTGATCAGCGCGCGCGCATAGATCCATCCGAGCACGATGCCGCAGATATAGGCCAGCGCATACCATCGGATCGCGAACGGTCCGATCGAGATGGCGACAGGATCGATTTCCGGAAAGGTTATGGTGAGAAGGGGCATTGGAGGGGGAGTCTACGACACGAGGTTGCGGCGATAGAGCGCCAGCAGACGCTCCCAGTGCCGCTCGGCGGCGTCGCGGTGATAGACCGGCCGCTTCGGGAAAGCGAAGCCGTGATGGGTGCCGGGATAGATCTCGACCTCGTTCTTCGTGCCTTCCATTGCCTGCTTCACCTTGTCGATGATCTCCTGCGGTGCATAGATGTCGGTCTCGGCGCACGCGAAATACAACTCTGCCTTGGTCTTCGATGCCGCCAGATGCGGGCTGTCGGGCTGGTCGGTCGCGAGATGCGTGCCATAGATCGAAGCCGCCGCCTTCACCCGATCCGGAAAATGCGTTGCCGCGTTGACGGCGTAGCGACCGCTCATGCAGTAGCCGACGGTGCCGACGATCTTCGTATTTGCGGCAGGTTGCGTCTCTGCATAAGCGAGCAGGGCCTTGGTGTCCTCCATCACCATGGGAATATTGATGGAGTTCATGAATCCGGACACCCGCTTGCGCTCGGGCGCTTCCGGATCAGGCGGGATCGGTCCCAGCTCCATGACGCCGGAGCGGTAATAGAGGTTGGGCAGCATCACGTAATAGCCCGACGTGCCGAGCCGCCGCGCCATGTCGCGCAGTTCCTCGCGGATCGCCGGTGCGTCCATGTAAAAGATGATGACTGGGAAGGGGCCGCCGCGCTCAGGGTGGGTGATGAAGGTCGTGGTCTTGCCGTCCTTGGTCGCAATATCGATCTGCTGGTCGATCATGGGCGTTGCTTTTTGCGTTGTGATTCTGGTGTCTGGCTGGACGTTCGATACGATTGCAAGGAAACTGCAGCATGACAAGGCGAACGGCCGTCACGTTGGCGTTGAACCGTGCTCTTGAACATTTCCCTTGAACGCTTCCCTTGGGATTGCCATTGTCTTGTCATGACGATCAACTTGCCGCGACCGGAGCGTTTCAGATGACCCAGACCAGCAATCGGTTTTTCGACGAGATCGGCCGTTTGATGAATGACGCCGCCGGCGCCGCCCAGGGCGTCAAGCGCGAGGTCGATACCGTCATGCGCAACCAGGCCGAGCGCATCCTGCGCGATCTCGATGTCGTCAAGCGCGAGGAGTTCGACGTGGTCAAGGACATGGCCCGCCTGGCGCGCGAGGAGAACGAGGCACTCAAGAGCCGGATTGCCGTTCTGGAAGCCAAGCTCGGCATCGCGCCGGCCACGCCGGATGCCGGCAGCATGGCGGACGGATAGGGTTCTTACCCTCCCCTGGAGGGTCCCTGGAGGGGAAGGGTCGACGCGCGCGAAGCGCGCGGGGTGGGGTGACGGTCCATCCCCTCGAACAGTGCCCGAGTTGAGAGACCGTCACCCCACCCCGCCTCGCATTTCGCTAACGCTCATGCGACCCGACCCTCCAGGGGAGGGTGAAGAACAAGAAAAATCCCTTCATTTCCTTGTCATTTCGCCCCTTTGGGGCTAAAAGCCCGCCACGTCCGCAGCCCCCGCACCCCTGGAGGCTTGCTGTGGGACGGCAACGGGCCGCGATGCGGCCTTTAACTTTTTAGAAAACAAGGACTTAACACGATGGCGACCGTCAAGGAATTGAAGGCGACCGCGCGTCCGCAGAGCGGCAAGGGGGCCGCCCGGGCAGAGCGTCGCGCCGGGAGAGTGCCCGGAGTGATCTACGGCAACAACCAGCCCCCCGTGACCATCTCGGTCGACGACAAGGAACTGCGTCAGCGCATTCTGGCCGGCCGGTTCCTGACCACGCTGTTCGACATCGACCTCGAGGGCAAGAAGCATCGCGTGATTCCGCGCGACTTCCATCTCGATCCGGTGAAGGACTTCCCGATTCATGTCGACTTCCTGCGGCTCGGCGAAGGCGCCACCATCCGCGTCAGCGTCCCCCTGCACGTCGTGAACGGCGAAACCTCGCCCGGCGTCAAGCGCGGCGGCACCGTCAATATCGTCACCCACAGCATCGAACTCGAATGCTCGGTCGAGAACATTCCGCAGTACATCGATGCCGACGTCGGTGCGCTGGAAATCAGCCATTCGCTGCATCTGTCCGAGATCAAGCTGCCGACCGGCGTGAAGTCGCTGTCGCGTGAGGATGCGACGCTCGTGACCATCGTGCCGCCGTCCGGCTACGCCGAAGAACAGAAGGCTGCGGCGGCCGCCGCGGCTGCAGGCACGGCCGCTCCGGCGGCGGGTGCCGCTCCGGCTGCTGCTGCCGCGCCTGCGGCGGGAGCTGCCGCTCCGGCGGCTGGCGCGAAGGCGCCGGCCGGTGGCGACAAGAAGAAGTAAGCAGCGGCAGGATGCCGCGTCATGCGCCTGTTTGTTGGCCTAGGTAACCCCGGTTCGAAATACGCGAACAACCGGCACAACATCGGGTTCATGGCCGTCGATGAAATTGCGCGGCGTCACGGTTTCGCACCGTGGCGCCGCCGTTTTCAGGGCGAGACATCCGAAGGCACGCTCGATCGCGAGAAGGTCGTTCTGCTTCGGCCGACCACCTACATGAACGAGTCCGGGCGCGCGGTTCAGGAAGCCGCGAATTTCTTCAAGCTCGGCGCCTCCGACGTCACCGTGTTTCAGGACGAGCTCGAACTGCCGCCGGCGAAAGTCCGCGTCAAGGTCGGCGGCGGTATCGCCGGTCACAACGGGTTGCGCTCGATCACCTCGCATATCGGCAACGACTATCGCCGGGTGCGGCTCGGGATCGGCCATCCCGGCATCAAGGAGCTGGTGCACGGCCACGTGCTCTCGGATTTCGCCAAGAGCGACCGCGCCTGGGTGGAAGCCTTGTGTGCGGCGGTGGCCGACAACGCCGGTTTGCTGGCCGCAGGGCACGATTCCTCGTTCGCGAACAAGGTGCATCTGGCGCTGCAGGCCAAGGGATTTTTCGACAAGGGTGATGATGGCGCGCCGTAACGCGTTGTCGACCGTCAGCAACGAACTTCAGGACACGTTATGGGATTCAAATGCGGTATCGTTGGCCTGCCCAATGTCGGCAAGTCGACGCTGTTCAACGCGCTGACCGAGACGGCAGCGGCGCAGGCGGCGAATTATCCGTTCTGCACCATCGAGCCGAATGTCGGCGAAGTCGCCGTGCCTGATCCCAGGCTCGACAAGCTGTCGGCGATCGCAGGCTCGGCGCAGATCATCCCGACGCGACTGACCTTCGTCGATATCGCGGGGCTGGTCCGCGGCGCATCCAAGGGCGAAGGCCTCGGCAACCAGTTCCTCGCCACCATCCGCGAGGTCGACGCGGTCGCGCATGTGGTGCGGTGTTTCGAAGATTCCGACATCACCCATGTCGAAGGCAAGATCGCGCCGTTGGCCGACATCGAGACCATCGAGACCGAACTGATGCTCGCCGACCTCGACAGCCTGGAGAAGCGGGTCGACAATCTGGCGAAGAAGGCCAAGGGCAACGACAAGGACGCCAAGGAAGCGCTCGACCTCGTTAACCGCGCCCTGGTGCTGCTGCGCGAGGGCAAACCGGCGCGGTTTCTGGAGCGCAAGCCGGAGGAAGAGCGGGCCTTCGACATGCTCGGCCTCTTGACCTCCAAGCCGGTGCTCTATGTCTGCAACGTCGAGGAAGGTTCGGCTAAGGACGGCAACAGCTTCTCAAAGCAGGTGTTCGAGCACGCCAAGAAGGAAGGCGCGGTCGCCGTGGTGATCTCGGCCAAGATCGAATCCGAGATCGCGACGTTGTCACGCGAGGAGCGCGCCGACTTTCTCGAGACGCTCGGCCTGGAAGAGGCCGGCCTCGACCGCCTGATCCGCGCCGGCTACCAGTTGCTCGACCTCATCACCTATTTCACGGTCGGTCCGAAGGAAGCCCGAGCCTGGACCATCCACCGCGGCACCAAGGCGCCGGCGGCGGCCGGCGTGATCCATACCGATTTCGAAAAGGGCTTTATCCGGGCCGAGACCATCGCCTATGCCGATTACGTCGCGCTGAACGGCGAAGCCGGCGCCCGCGACGCCGGCAAGCTCAGGCTGGAAGGCAAGGAATATGTCGTCGCCGACGGCGACGTGATGCATTTCAGGTTCAATACCTGATTGTTTTTCTGGTCATTCCGGGATGGTGCGTAAGCACCAGACCCGGAATCTCGAGATTCCGGGTTCGATGCTGCGCATCGCCCCGGAATGACGACCCTACCGCATCCCGCCCTGATCGCGGATCGCGCCGAGATGCTCGTTGATGCGGAAGATGATCAGGATGAATTCGGCGGCAATGCGCGAAAACACCACGCCGACCACGACGCCGGCGATCGAGGCCAACAGTAGGACAAATCCGTAGAAGGGGCTGATTGCCATGACGGACAAGCTCGACAAAATGCCGGCGATACCGAACAGTATGATCAAGCCGATAACCAACCAATAGAAGGTCTTGATGATCGTGGGGGTGATGAAGCGGTCCCACTGAAACAGATCCTGCAAATCGAACATCGATGGTTCTCCGGCGAGTCATAAGCCTGATTCCAGACGGCACACCGCTAGCCCCGAAAACTGCTTCGGGCAAGTCAGGGGCGAGCGCCGCGGACGGTACTCGCCGCCGGCGAACGAGCCATGCGGGTGGGCGGGTTGAGATTGCCGCAAATAACGGCCACAATCGGGCTTCCCCACCGCAATCCTCAATCCAAATCGTCAATCGATGACAACGCTGACCTTCGAAGACTTCACGCCCGGCCATTTCGGCACGTTCGGACCGCGCCACGTCACGCGCGAGGAGATTTTGGCGTTCGCCGCCGAATTCGACCCGCAGCCGATGCATCTGGACGAAGCTGCTGCCAACGCGTCGATGCTCAAGGGGCTGTCAGGTTCGGGCTGGCATCTCAGCTCGCTTGCGATGCGGATGCTGTTCGACGGGTTTATCGGCCGCACCGCCTCGCTCGGCTCGCCCGGTGTCAACGAAATGCGCTGGCTGGCGCCGCTCCGCCCCGGCGATGACCTGACGCTGGATGTCAGCGTCGCGGAGGCCAGGATTTCGAAAAGCCGACCTGAGACCGGTATCGTGACCCTCAAGAGTACGATCCGCAACGCGGCCGGCGTCGTTCTGTGCGAGATGGAGTCCCCGATGATCGTGCGCCGGCGCCTTGAAGCAGGAGCGGTGTAGCGATGCGTTTCTTCGAGGACATCGAGATCGGCGCGCGGCGCGAGTTTGGCTCGTTCACCTTCACGGCCGACGACATCAAGCGGTTTGCCGCGCAGTTCGATCCGCAGCGCTTTCACCTCGATGAGGAAGAGGGGCGCAAATCCCTGTTCGGGGGGCTGGCCGCATCGGGCTGGCACGTTGCGGCGGTGTGCATGAAGCTCTTGGTCGCCGATGGCAAGCGATTGACGGCCGAGGCCGCCGCACGCGGTGAGAAGGTCGCGGTGTGGGGGCCGTCGCCGGGTTTCCGTGAATTGCGCTGGGTCAGGCCAGTGTTGGCGGGCGATACCGTCAGCTTTTCCAACCAGGTCGAAACCAAGCGGACCTCGGAGAAGCGTCCCGAATGGGGCATCCTGCAGGCCCGCAATACCGGCACCAACCAGCGCGGCGAAGTCGTGTTCTCGTTCCTCGCCACCGCGTTCGTGCCGCGACGGAATGGGATTTCCGGAGCTTAATCGTAGCCCGGATGAGCGAAGCGATATCCGGGACCGCTGCCCGTGTGAATCCCGGATGTCGCTGCGCTCATCCGGGCTACATGTCCCTTCGGGGCAACATGGTTAGCCAATTGTTTCGTTAGTGTTTCGTAATCCACGACTCCACGAAACCGTTTTTTTGCTAACGCATTTTGAACTTTCTGCCTGCCAAATGCGTCTCAGGGGAAGTACCGAGGGGATGAAAATGGCAGATCGCAGCGGCCTGAAATTCGTCGGCTTTGTCTTCGCAACCGTCACGATGGCGGTGATGCTCACCGCCACGATGGTGGTGAAATCCTATGCCGACGGCGTTTACACGATCGAGGATACCGCGTTCGTCCGTCGCTAGAGCGTTTTCCAGCGAAAGCCTGCTCCGGACTTGATCCGGGGTGGACACCGGTTCGCGTCAAGAAAACGCGTCAAAAACAAAAATCTAGAGCCCGGTTCTGATTCAATCAGAACCGGGCTCTAGTTGCGGATTGGGCAAGCATAGACGCCGAATCTCAAAAAAGATTCAGCGGCTCCAGATCAGCGTCATTGCCAGGACCGCAAGCGTCAGCAGTCCGACGAAGCGGATCACGAGCGTGCCCATGCTATGCGACGATTGCCGCAACGGCATTGAATCCATGTTGTCTGGCTGAACGTTTTGCATCGCCGCTGTGTCCCCAAAAAAGGTGCCTGCCGCCAAGTGACGACGTCCGTCCTTGGACGCGACCGTGCTTATAAAGTTCAGATCGAACACAGCCAAACAAAACCGCCGCGCTCCCGTACGGAACGCGGCGGAGTGTCTGATTTTTGCAACGATCGGATTAGGCGTTGCGCAGGCCGTCGGCGGCGCGCTTCCACTGCGTGACGTTGTCGGCAATCATGCGCGTCGACTTCATCGCTGCCTGGCTGAGTTGCGCATAGCCGGAGATCTCGCGCTGGACGCGCTGGCCTTCGGCATGGAGCAAGTCGCGGAGGCTTTCGAGTTCGGAAATCAGCTTCTCGATTTCCGCCAGCGAAGTGCCGGCGACGCGCTGGATCAGCGAATTGACGTTGTTGACGGTCGCTTCGGCATTGGCGTCGACCGGCACGGTGTCCGGGGCCACCGCGGGCCGACGAAGATAGGCGATATCGTTGCGAACGAAATCGCGGATGCCGGCCTCGACTTCGGATACGGCGGCGAGATCGCCGTCGACTTCCGGGTTCGGATCAGCTTGTTCGGAACGAATGGTGGCGTTCATCGGCTATTCCTCTGTTTCGCTTTCAGGCGAGCGCGGACGTCCCCCGCACGACGAAGTGGAGCGGGTCCCATCTGTCCTGCCGATTTTGTCCGCATCTTGGCCAATCTGCGGCAATGATGGTTCATTCTCTGGGGCGGTGCCCTCGAGATCGGAAAGCGCGTCAAATTGGGACGATTTCGGGCCTCACCAGCTACGCCTGAAGCCTGCGCTGAGGCTCGTGTTGGCGGCACCCGAGGGCGTTTCGCCGATCGAGCCGGAGATGGTGACGCCGTCGAACAGCTTCTGCTCGGCGCCGACCTTGCGCAGCCACTTGTCGTCGGATGTCGATAGCGTCTGGCCGGCGATCAAGCTGGTGCCGGTGTCGGCAATGCTGAGCCTTGCCGACTGGTCGGTCTCGTAGCTGTGCGCCGGATGGCCGACGATGCCGGGCACCGGCACGATGCCTTGCTGGATCAGGTTGTAGTCGTTCTTCAGGGTCAACGAATATTGCTCGCTGATCGGCAGCGATTTGCTCAAGGAAGTGCCGAGCTTGCTCTGGTCGGATCCGGGATCGACCCGGGCCTCGACCGCGGTCGTGTCCCAAATCGAGCCAACGCCTGGGGCCGTAATCGCAGCCCACGCGGTACCGGACGATTGCGGCAGGCTGCCACCATTGGCAAGTTTTTCCGAGAGCAGTTCGGATGTCGTCACCGTGCCTTGCCGCGCGACCGTCATGTCGGCGCCGATCCGCGCATCCCAGAACGGCGAGATGGATTGCTTGACCGATACCGCGGAGGTGCCGTTCGGCCTTTCGTTGGCGGACCATGAGGCATCCGCGCTGGCAGCGCCTTTCGACGAATTGCCTTCCTTCGGCGCCTGAAAGGTCAGGGTCGATGCATCGACGTTGAGTTGGCTCCAGTCGAGCTTTTCGACGTCGATGTCCTTCATGATGTCGGCATCGTTGACGCTGGGAGCCGCCTCGGCTTCTTCAGCCTCCTGCATCTCCGGCTCGTCGTCGGTCGGCGGCGTTTGTGCCGCCACCGCCAATATCGAAGCCAAACTTACGCCGGCCACCAGCATTGGCAGCCGCGCCCAGCCAAACCGCATTTTCGGAATCATTGCCCGCCCGCATTCCAAGTCGCGCCAAGAATGCGTTCGCTTTAGTGCGAAATTATGACGGGGCTTTCGCTGCGAGCGAAGCGACTTGTCCGCCGTAGCTCGAAGAGCGAAGGCGAACTCCCGCAATGACGGCATCTGTGAGCTACACCGCCATCCGCGGCAGGTGAATCGGGTAGCCCACGGTCTGCTCGACCAGATCGAAGGTGTCGACCAGCACGCGCAGATTGGTCAGGTGGCCGGCCCTGAACTGGGCGAAATGGGCGATGCGCAGGCTGATCGGCTTGTTCGAATCCAGCGCGGTCAGCGAGTAGCGCATCATCGAGGCGGCCGTATCCACTCCCAGCATGATCGATTCGCGGTCGAAGCGGTGGACGCGGAAATTGTCCGCGATCTGCCTGATCACCTCCATCACGGCCGCCTTGCCGCGGCGCTGGCCGAAGAACGGATACATATCGATCGGTCCATAGATCGCCCAGTCGACCTCCTCGTCGAGCAGGGCTTCGAGGTCGGCGGGCTGGCGTTCATTGATCGCACGATGCAACGCGCGCGAAAAACGCCAGAGACTATGCTCTGTCATTTTGATTTGGTCCTGAAAACTGGATTTCAAAACGGCAATCGCGCCCAATCGGGCGTCTTCATCGACGCCGGGGCCGAAATGCCGGACTTTCACCGTTGCAGCCAGAAATAGAGCAGTTTCGCCAAAACACAATTGTCGTTTTTGCAATGCACAAATGCGGCTGCTTTGGCCGCATTATCGGTCGTGGCGGCGCACCGGCTCGCGCGGTGGATGGTGTGCGGAACGTCCATTCGTCATTCCGGGGCGATGCGAAGCATCGAACTATGGTGCGCAATTGCGCACCTGAGAATCTCGAGATTCCGGGTTCGCGTCTTCGACGCGCCCCGGAATGACAGCCCGCAACAGCTAAATCGGCTCCGGCCTTCTACCGGTCAGGATCGCGGCGACGTCGCGTTCGAGCAGTTGCTGGACCAGATCGAATGTGTCGATGATTTCCCTGATCTGGCTGATCTTGCCGTCGCGCAGCGTGTAGAAGCCGGCGATGTCGAACTGCACCATGCGCTGGTTGATGCTCTTGCGGAAGAACACGCGGATGAACGCGGCCGCCTTGTCGCCCTCGACGACCAGGATCGGCACCTCGCAGCGCAGTTCGGAATAGCGGGCGCGGACGGCGTTCCACATCTCGCGCATTTCGGCCTTGCCGCGGCGATGGCCCATATGCGGCAGGATGTCGATCGGGGCGTTGGCGAGGGATTCGATGTCGTCGGTGCAGCGCGCCAGCGCGCCTTCGACGTCGCCGGAATACAGGATGTTGAGGAAATCCAGTACGCGCTGACGATGAGATTCCTCGGTCATTCGTCCACCCCGTCTGGGTTCGATCCGGCTCTGCGGCCCAGTCCATCGTGAAGGGAAGGGCGGAGGGATCAATCAGCAAAGCAACCTACAGTATGTGACGTGGTGGTTTCCAAAAGGTTCACTGCCGCTCGCGATGCGACTACACAGAGAAGACGCACGGACCTGTTGCAGGGTGATGGATCACACTCAAACCCTCATCCTGAGGAGCCCGAGAGAAGCGGGCGTCCCGAAGGATGTAGGCCACAGACGGGGCCTCATGGTTCGAGACGCGCGGAGCCTGTCATCGGGCCGCGCTACGCGCGGACCCGGTGGCGCTCCTCACCATGAGGGTTTAGACACGGCAAGATTAGCGCCAGGCCAGGATACTGCTGCCGCTCCCGTCCAGCCGGCTAGGCGGCGTCTTGGTTTGGATCACCGCCCGGATGTCGTCGGCCAGTTCGCGGTAATGCAAGCCGAGGCGCAGGTATAGCTCGCGCTTCGCCCCATCCGACGTCAACTTGCCGATCAAATCGCATTCGGCAGCGAGAGTCTCGAACCGCTCCAATTTGGCTTCAAGGTCGGTCATGACGCGTCTCCCCTAACGGCCACCAAGGAGATCAGCTTACGCCTTCATTTTACGTCACGGCTAACATCGTTATTGGATAGAACTAATTTACAGCCTCGGCGATTGCGCGGACGCTCCGGCAATCATTGCCTGGTAGCTTGTCTCGGGAAACGTCAATCATTCCCAAGCGAGGCAAAGCCTCCTGGCCGGCTATCCGGAAAGAGGCGCGCCGAGGAGCGCCGGCTCTCAACCGATCAACGGGCGCTTTGAGTGCAGTGCACCTGATACAGATTGGGTCGCGTCTGCCGGTGGCGAGAGCAGACATTTGCCACCGGAAAGAACGGCAATGTGTTATGCTGCGAGCGGCGACGTCGCACATGAGACGCGGTGCTCACATGATCACAATCCCGGAACTGGTGGCGCAAGCCCTGGGATCATTTCTGGCTTCGGATACCAGAAGCAGGTTTGGCTCCTCCCAAGCCCGGCTGGCTGAATTTCTCCCCTATGCAGCCAGGCTCACATTGGAATGCATCGGTAACAGCGACGCCCTGTATCACAACGTCGAACACACCATGCTCGTGACCCTTGCCGGGCACGACATCCTCATGGGCCGGTCGATGCTACGGCACACGACGGCGGACGATTACGCCAATTTCATACTGGCGTGCCTCAGCCACGACATCGGCTACGTTCGTGGAATTGTCCAGGGCGATGACGGGGAGTCCTATGTCGCAGATCTCAGCGGCCGCACCATCCGCCTGGCGCGAGGTTCATCCGACGCTGCGCTGGGAGCCTACCATGTCGACCGCTCGAAGCTGTTCGTGTTCGAGCGGCTCGACACCGCCGAGGAAGTTGATGCGAGCCGGATAGCCAGGGCGATCGAGTATACGCGGTTTCCCTATGTTGCTTCATCGTCAAACGACGAGCTAATCGAAGAAGAAGGCCTGTTGCTGCGCGCGGCCGACCTCATCGGGCAGCTCGGCGACCCCAACTACCTGAAAAAAGCCAATGCCCTGTTCTACGAATTTGAAGAAGTCGGCATGAACAAAACGCTCGGCTACGAGACGCCGGCAGACGTCGTTTACAAATATCCGCAGTTCTATTGGAACAACGTCGCTCCACAAATCCAGACGGCAATACGCTATCTCAATGTCACATCGAGTGGACGGCAATGGATAGCAAACCTGCACAGCAACGTTTTTCGGGCCGAGCGCGAAATGAACCTGTCCGGCCCGCAGCCGTGACAATGCCGTGCTCGCTCCGCCTGCGTTAGCCGTGATAGCTCGGCGATTTGCGCGCGAGCCCATCGAACGCGTCGAGCAGCCGCTCGCGCCAGGCATAGACCGGATCGTCCTCCATCAGCAGCTTGAACGGGCTGACCACGCGCGCCCACTGGAATGCGCCGAACACGATATGATCCGCATAGTTCGCCGCCGTGCCGCCGAGGTACGGCTGCGTCCGCAATGTCAGCCGCTGCGGGTCGAGGCTTTTGCGAAAACCTTCGACCGCCTCGTCGCGGTTCGCCATGATGTCTTCCAGCTTCCTGCCGAACCGCGCCTCGCGCGTCCGACGGAAGTAAGCGGCGTCCTCCGGCTTCAGGTGGAGCGGGATGTCGGCGATGATGAGCGGAAACATGCTGCCGATCACGCCGTCGCCCCACCAGTTCAGCATCCGCGCCATGGGCCGGCCGCCCTCGCCGCCGAACAGCGACGGCCGGTCCGGATATTTGTCTTCGAGATAGTTGGCGATGGTCCAGGAATCGACGACCGCGCTGTCGCCGTCGAGCAGCACCGGCACCTTTTCCGAGCCATGCGGCGCGATCGCGCTTTTCTCGGTGAAGCACCAGGGAATCGTCTCCGCCGACAGCCCCTTATGCGCCAGCGCCATCCGCGTTCGCCAGCAGAATGGGCTGAACGGACGGGATGGATCGGTACCGACGAGTTCGTAGAGTTTGAGGGACATGGCGCTATTCTGTGCGAACAGCAGCCACCGCGCAAGCTCTCCGTCATTGCTGTCGGTCGCGACGCGGGATCAGCGTTGCGGCACGCCGATGCGGCCGTGCTCGCGCAGCAGCTTTTCGCCCGATGCGGTGACGGTCACCATCAGCCCGGTTCCGGCGATGGTTTCGCGCACGACGTAGCCGCGATCGGAAGCGTCTTCCCAGATCGTCAGGCGCGGACAGGAGGTCCGCCAGGTCGCGACCACTTCTGCGTAATTCCGCGGCTCGCGGGCGACCCATTCGACGAAGTCGAGCACCAGTGGATCTGCAGCATCCGACATCAGCCCTCTCCCTTCAGAAGGAAGCAACCGAACCGTGAACCAGCAGCAGCCAGCTTCCGTAGAGAATGTAATAGCCGGCCACCGTCGTAATCAGCCGGTTGGCCCAGGTACGAAACTGCGCGTCGCTCATCGCTTCCAGGATGCGCCGTGCCAGTGTGGTGCCGAGCATCGAGGCCGCGATCGCAACTGCAGCCAGCACGGGATCGAGCGTCGCGGCCTGATCGATGATGCCGCCGAAATAGATCAGCTTGGTGAGATGGCTGGCGACCTGGCAGGTTGCCTTGGTGGCGACCACTTCGCGGCGGTCAAAATTGCCGCCGAGAAAGAACGTGTCCATCAACGGGCCGGAGACGCCGGTCATCAGCATCAGCCCCATGCAGATGAAGCCGTAGAACGAGCCCTGCCAGATGCTGTCCGGGTTCGGCTTGAGATTCTTCGGCATCAGCCGCGCCATGAACGGCGTGGCCCCGAGCAGCAGCAAGGCAATGGGCTTGTCCGGCACGTAGCGGGTGAGCGACCAGAGACCGAGCGCCAGCGCGCAGCCGATCAGATAGACGAACACCGGCCGCCAGCGGATATGCGCCCGCCACAGAAATGCGCGCCAGCCATTGGAGGCCATCTGCGTGATCGCGTGCAGCACCATGGCGGTGGGCAGCGGCATCAGCATCAACAGCACGCCGATCAGGATCATCCCGCCGGCCATGCCGAACAGGCCGGACAGGAAGGCCGTCGCGACCATCAACGCACCGAGGGCTGCGATCATCAGCGGCGTCATTGGGGAATCTCCTTCTTCCCTTGTGCCTCGCTTGTCGCAGCTACGCAAACCGAGTTATCTTGCTCTGGCATCAGTTTTCCTGAGGGTCATGTGCGGCGGCTGCTCTTTCTCAACGGCATCAAGGCGTTCGAAGCGGCAGCGCGCACCGGCAGCTTCGCCGCCGCCGGGACCGAGCTCAACGTTTCGGCCGCCGCCGTCAGCCGGATGGTGCATCTGTTGGAAGAGCGGCTGGGCGTGGCGCTGTTCGAGCGCAAGGCCAACCGCCTCATCACCACGGCGGCGGGGCGCGCCTATCAGAACGGGCTGACGCCGATCTTCGACGCGCTGGCGAGCCTGACCGCGCAGGTGACGGCGCCCGCAAGCGTTCGCGTGCTGACCATCGGCGTCGGGCCGACTTTTGCGATGAAATGGCTGATCCCGCGGCTGGCGGATTTCCGGAAAGAGGAGCCCGATATTGACGTCCGTATCACCACCGGCGGCGCCGCCGTGCCGTTCGGCGAGGACTGGAGCTGCGGCATCAAGCTCGGCGACGGCGAATGGCCCGGCCTGATCGCCGAGCCGTTGTTTGCCGCCGATCTGCTTCCGGTCTGCGCGCCGCGCCTTGCTAACGCGCTCAAACGTCCCGGCGACCTGAAGGGGCCGACGCTGCTGCGGGTGGCGCATTCGCCCGACGACTGGCCGTCATGGCTCGAGGCCGCCGGCACCGCCCGCATCAGCGCCCGCGGACCGGAATTCGAGTTTTACGGCCAGGCGCTGCAGGCCGCCGTCGACGGCCTCGGCATCGCCATGGGCATCCGCCCCTATATCGACGACGACATCGCGGCCGGCCGGCTGGTCGCGCCGTTTGCGTTAAGTGTGCCGAAAGGCATGCGCTGGTATCTGGTTTATCGCGGCTTCAGCACCGGGCAGCGCGATTTCGCCGCGTTCCGGCGCTGGATCGTTCGCGCGGCAGCGGAGCCCGCCACGCGCCGCAGGGGCCACAGACATGCCGGATGAGAAGATCGAAACGCTGGTGATCGGCGGCGGCCAGGCCGGCCTCGTGATGAGCCACCGCCTCAAGCAGCGCGGACTGTCGCATCTGGTGCTCGAGCGCCACCGGATCGCCGAGCGCTGGCGCAGCGAACGCTGGGACGGATTGATATTCCAGTTTCCGAACTGGTCGGTGCGGCTGCCGGACTTTCCGTTTCCGCACAGCGATCCGGATGGGTTTTCGGATACGGCCACCATCATCAAATTCATCGAGGCCTATGCGGATTTCGTCGCGCCGCCGATCCGCTGCGGTGTCGCGGTGACGCGGCTGTCGCAGCGCGACGGCGGGCGCTTTATCGCCGAGACCACGGACGGCACGATCGAAGCTGACAATGTCGTCGTCGCCACCGGACCCTATCAGCGCAGCGTCATCCCGGACCTGTTGCGCGATCATCCGGTGTTTCAGGTGTGTGCCGCCGACTACAAGAATCCCGAACAGCTTCCGCCGGGCGCGGTGCTGGTGGCCGGCGCCGGCGCGTCCGGCGCGCAGATCGCCGAGGAGTTGCTGCAGGCCGGCCGGCGCGTCTATCTCTCGGTCGGACGGCACCGCCGCCTGCCGCGCCGCTACCGCAGCCGCGATCTGATCTGGTGGCTCGCCGAAATGCAGTTCGACCAGATCACCCCGGAGGAGCGCGGGCAAGCGCGCCTCGGCCCGGTGATTTCGGGCGCCTATGGCGGCCGCAGCATCGATTTCCGCGACTTCGCCGCCCGCGGCATGATTTTGCTCGGACGTCTCGACGCTGCCGATGGCGGCGTGCTCGACATCGCACCTAGCCTCGACAAAAGCCTTGGCGACGGCGACATCGCCTTCACCACCTTCCTCGACACCGTCGATGAATATGTCAAACGGCGCCGCCTCGAGCTGCCGGAAGAACCCGGCGCCCGCGCGACGCTTCCCGACCCTCCTTGCGTGACCGCGCCGCAAGCGCGACTCGACCTCGCCGCGGAGGGCATCTCTTCGATCATCTGGGCGACCGGCTACGGCGTCGATTTCGGCTGGATCGATATCCCGGTCCTCGACGCCCGCGGCGAAGCGGTTCACCGCAACGGCATCTCGGCCGTATCAGGCCTGTACTTCCTCGGCCTGCAATGGCTGTCGAAGATGAACTCCTCGTTCCTGTCAGGCGTCGGCGACGATGCCGTGGTGCTCGCGGATCATATTCTGGCGCGGCGGTGATTTTTCGTTCCTCGGTGCTCGCAAATCCAAACACGTCGTCATACCCCGCGAAAGCGGGGTATCCAGTACGCCGCGGCAGCAATGACTAGACCTCAAGGGCTCTGGAATACTGGATCGCCCGCCGGAGCCTGTCATCGGGCGCGCATTCGCGCGACCCGTTGGCGGTCGATGACAGTTTCTTCTGCTGAAAAAACCTCCGCGACATGTGAACCCCTTCACATCTGCCCCCGCCGCGCCGTGCTCTGCTCGCGCCATGCGCAATTCCGGGGGACGCGCCATGATCTATGGTGGCTTTGAAATTCAGTCGTTCGAAGCAGGGAGAGGGCTATGGCACGCCAGGATTCAACGGGCCGACCAGGAGCCCGTGGTGATCGATGGCATGGCGTTTCCGACGCTCGAGGTCGGCTTCGCCTGGTCGGATCCGGAAGCGGCGATCGCGGATGCGAAAGCCCATATCGATCGCTTCATGCCGCGGTTCGCGAATCGGTAAGCGTGCCGGCCGGCCGAAACTCGATACCCATTCCCGAACAGACCCTGCAGGCGACGCCGGTGTTGTCCACCTGCCCGGATTGCTCGGCCGCGCTCGCGGTCTTGCGTATCATTCCCGGCCGCGCCGGTGCCGAGTACTGGACCATGCGATGCACGCGCTGCGGCGGGATTCATCTGGATATCGTCAAGGCGGCGCCGGCCAGAGCGGATAATGGCGATCTTCGCGCCTGAGGCGCGCGACGGTTCCCGATTGCGGTCTTGCTGACATCTGCTGACAGGCGGAAGCGCGCGCTTTCGCGCGGGCCATTTGCCCTTTTCTCACCGGCTGACTCGTCCCATATTCGCCGCATGGCGAAGAAACCAGACGCTCCCCGAAAATCAGGCAAAACCCCGAAATCCAAGGCGCACCGGCCCGAGGTGCAACCAATCGGACCGGCGCTGGCGGAACTGCTCAATCCCGCCATCAACCGCGGCGATGCCGGCATGGGCTCGGGCACCGGCCTGCAGCCGCCGCCGGACAATTCCTGGGACCGCCGCGCCGGCGGCGAGGCCGCCGCGCATCGCGCGCGCGCGTCGACCAAGGGAACGAGTTCACAAGTTGCGAAGCGCGATACGGCGCGGCCGCGACTCGTGGAGGCACCCCCACCCAACCCTCCCCCGCAAGCGGGAGAGGGCTCCAGGCGTCAAGCGCCAGATACAAGCGGCGAGAATGATTCCGTGAACGCGCCACCAGCGCCCCCTCTCCCGCGTGCGGGGGAGGGTCGGGGTGGGGGTGCCTCCGCAAATTCAGAACTCGACGAATCCCCCCAAGCCAACTACGGCACCGCGGCCACCATCCCGACCCTCGATCCTGAGCTCGCGCGCCAACTCGGCCTGCCGACCGCGGAAGACGACGAGGAAGCGCTCGCGCGCCCGCCGCGCAACAAGATGGAAGCGCTCGGCGTCAAAGCCACTGCCGATGCGCTGGAGAGCCTGATCCGCGATGGCCGTCCCGAATTTCGCGGCGATAACGGCCAGCTCAAGGTCTGGACGCCGCACCGGCCGCCGCGCCCGGAGAAATCCGAAGGCGGCGTGCGTTTCGAGATCAAATCCGAATACCAGCCGAAGGGCGACCAGCCGACCGCGATCGCCGAACTGGTCGAGGGCATCAGCCGCAACGACCGCACCCAGGTGCTGCTCGGCGTCACCGGCTCCGGAAAAACCTACACCATGGCCAAGGTGATCGAGGCGACGCAGCGCCCGGCCCTGATTCTCGCGCCGAACAAGACGCTGGCCGCGCAGCTCTATGGCGAGTTCAAGAACTTTTTCCCCGACAACGCGGTCGAGTACTTCGTCTCCTACTACGACTACTACCAGCCCGAGGCTTACGTCCCGCGCACCGACACCTACATCGAAAAGGACTCGTCCATCAACGAACAGATCGACCGCATGCGCCATTCGGCGACGCGCGCGCTGCTGGAGCGCGACGACGTCATCATCGTGGCGTCCGTGTCGTGCATCTACGGTATCGGCTCGGTCGAAACCTACACCGCGATGACCTTTGCGCTGAAGAAGGGCGAGCGCATCGACCAGCGGCAGTTGATCGCCGACCTCGTCGCGCTGCAATACAAGCGCACGCAGGCCGATTTCACCCGCGGCACCTTTCGCGTGCGCGGCGACGTCATCGACATCTTCCCGGCGCACTACGAGGACCGCGCCTGGCGCGTGAACCTGTTCGGCGACACCGTCGAAAATATCGAGGAGTTCGATCCGCTCACCGGCCACAAGCAGGACGATCTCGAATTCATCAAGATCTACGCCAACTCGCACTATGTGACGCCGCGGCCGACGCTGGTGCAGGCGATCAAGTCGATCAAGTCCGAGCTGAAGCTGCGGCTCGACGAGCTCAACAACCAGGGGCGTCTCCTGGAAGCGCAGCGGCTGGAGCAGCGCACCACCTTCGACCTCGAAATGATGGAAGCGACCGGAAGCTGCGCCGGCATCGAGAACTATTCGCGCTACCTCACCGGGCGCCGCCCTGGCGAGCCGCCGCCGACGCTGTTCGAATACGTGCCCGACAACGCGCTGGTGTTCGCCGACGAAAGCCACGTCACCGTGCCGCAGATCGGCGGCATGTTCCGCGGCGACTTCCGGCGCAAGGCGACGCTCGCCGAATATGGTTTTCGGCTGCCCTCCTGCATGGACAACCGCCCGCTGCGGTTCGAGGAATGGGACATGATGCGCCCGCAATCGGTCGCGGTGTCGGCGACGCCCGGCGGCTGGGAGCTGAACGAAAGCGGCGGCGTATTCGTCGAGCAGGTGATCCGTCCCACGGGCTTGATCGATCCGCCGGTCGACATTCGTCCGGCGCGCACGCAGGTCGACGATCTCGTCGGCGAAGTCCGCGCCACCGCTGCCGCGGGTTATCGCTCGCTGATCACGGTACTCACAAAGCGCATGGCGGAAGACCTCACCGAATATCTGCACGAGCAGGGCATTCGCGTGCGCTACATGCACTCTGATATCGACACGATTGAGCGTATCGAGATTATCAGAGACTTGCGTCTCGGCGCGTTCGACGCGCTGGTCGGCATCAATTTGTTGCGCGAGGGCCTCGACATTCCCGAATGCGCGCTGGTCGCGATCCTCGACGCCGACAAGGAAGGCTTTTTGCGCAGCGAGACCTCGCTGATCCAGACCATCGGCCGCGCCGCGCGCAATGTCGACGGCAAGGTGATCCTCTACGCCGACCAGATGACCGGCTCGATGGAACGCGCCATCGCCGAAACCAACCGCCGCCGCGAAAAGCAGGTCGAATACAACACCGCCAACGGCATCACGCCGGAGAGCGTGAAGAAATCGATCGGCGACATCCTCAACTCCGTCTACGAGCGCGACCACGTGCTGGTCGAGATCGGCGACGGCGGCATGGCGGACGACGTCATCTCGATCGGCCACAATTTCGAGGCCGTGCTCAACGACCTCGAAACCCGCATGCGCGAAGCCGCCGCCGATCTGAACTTCGAGGAAGCGGCGAGACTGCGCGACGAAGTCAAGCGCCTCCGCGCGACGGAAATGGCCGTGGTCGACGACCCCACCGCCAAACAGCGCGCCGTGCAGGGCAAGGCTGGCGCTTATGCGGGTACACGGAAATACGGCGAGGCCGCGAACCTCCCCGTCAGCGCCATGAAAAAGAAAGGCGTGCAGTCAGCCCTCAAAGCCAGCCGCGGTTCTTCTCCCTCTCCCCGTCCTTCACGGGGAGAGGGGCGGGGTGAGGGGTTCTCTCCACAAGGCGGTGCCAGCACCTCCAAAATCCACAAACCCCACCTCGACGAAATGCACGGCCCGGAATCCTTGCCCTACCGCCCCAGCGGCGCCAAACCGCGCAAGCCCGAGATCGGCAGCGGCAGCAAAATCTTCCAGCCAACGGATTCGCGGCAGTCCGGGCCGGAGTTCGGGCCGGCGCCGCGTTCGAGCGGAGGTGCGCCTGGGCATCGGGGCGGGTGGAAGAAGAGGTAGGGTCGGCCGTCATAGCGAGCGCAGCGAAGCAATCCATCTCAGCACAAGCGGACGCATGGATTGCCTCGTCGCTATCGCTCCTCGCAATGACGTAACATCAACCTTCAGTCTAGGGTCGAGATGCTCTGGCAATCAGGCCTAAATGCGCTACCCTCCGCGCATGAAACTCGGCTTCGAAGAATCCCAATTGGCCTACACTAGCGGCACGCAGAAGGCGCGTGCATGGACCGAAGCATGGGTCAGCGCTTGGGCGTATTGCCCGCACTGCGGCCATACGAAGATGTCGCAATTTCCGAATAACAGCCCGCTCGCCGATTTCCTCTGCGGATCGTGCAGCGAGGAATTCGAACTGAAAAGCCAGAAGGGCAAGTTCGGCGCGAAGGTCGCCGACGGCGCATACAAGACAAAATGCGAACGGCTGGCGGCCAGCAACAATCCGAATTTGCTGCTGATGAACTACGATGCCAGATCATTTTCCGTCGTCAATCTCCTGATCGTACCGAAGCACTTCTTCGTCCGCGAGATTATCGAAGAGCGGAAGCCTCTTGCCGCTACGGCCAGACGGGCTGGCTGGATAGGATCGAATATCATCCTGTCTCGCGTACCCGAATCCGGCAAGATTCATATCGTGAAGGATGGCGTCATTCGTCCGAAGGACACCGTCCTCGAAGAATGGCAAAAGACCCTCTTCCTCAGAAACGAATCTCCGGAAACGCGCGGCTGGTTGCTGGATGTGATGAAGTGCGTGGAGTCGCTTGGCAAGCGAGACTTCACGCTTGATGAGGTCTACGCTTTCGAACGGCACCTCGGCGATCTCTACCCCGGCAACCAGAACGTCAGGCCGAAGATTCGGCAGCAGCTTCAATATCTGCGCGACCGCGGGTTTATTGAATTCGTTTCGCGCGGGAATTATCGTCTGCGGTATTAGGGAAGTCGGCCCATGGCGTGGTTTCTGAATCACTACAGATGCGACCGTTGCAGACGTCGATGGGCCGATGAATGGTCCTGCATGTGCGACGACACATGCCCGCATTGTGGCGCGCGGGATATGACACCCTATGAAAGCGAGGAACTGACCACGCTTACTGAGCAAGAGGGCAAGGAGTTCGTCGTCCTGTGGTCGCCGGAAACAGCGGAACACGATCCGGACTATCGCGAACTTGGCCGCTTTCCGACCCGAGAGAAGGCGTTGGAGTTTCTGGCCGCCGACCAATGACGCTTTGTCATTCCGGGATGGTCCGAAGGACCAGACCCGGAATCTCGAGATTCCGGGTTCGAGCTTTGCTCGCCCCGGAATGACGGGTGGAGAAAGCCAACTAGCAACGCCTACTGGAGGCCACCACTACCGATTGCGCTGCTGGCCGGGCAAATCAGGCATGGCTTGGTCCAGTCTTGCCCGCAAAAATAAACCGCTTCGCAATTACCCCAAATCACGCCTACAACTTCCGCCATCCCGCACCCGCTAGAGGGGCGTATCGCGATCGTCACGGACGTTGGGCGCGGGAGGCGATGGACGCGGCAGCGTCGGGCGCGCACGTGGTCGCAGGGCGGGCTTTGGCCTGTGAGCGAAAAGAACGGCGCGCAGACGACCGGCGCTTAAACGCTTCGACCAGAACTTCGGTTTGGCAGCATACGGGCCGATCGAAACATTCTGGTCGAGGAAGCCGCGGACGGCAAAGCCGTGTGGTCCTGGCACCCGTTGCTGGTGTCAAGCTGGCGGAGATTGATCTGACACAACCGGGTCTCGATCGATCGTCAATCCGTCAGCGACGGAGGCCAGAGGAATTCGGCTCCGGGGAGAGCGCGGTATAAGCCGTAAAACCATTGCGCAGGGAAGGCCGGGTGTTCCGGCGCACCTGCAGTCCGCCGTGTGCATTTTTGCGCACGACTGCGGGTGTTTGGGCACCCGGCTTTCCCTGCGCCCTCTTCGATTTCGAGGGCATCGCCGATCGCATGACTTCGGGCGCTTCGCGCCGCGAGAGCGTGGAGGCGTGTCTTGTGGGATCACCTTCACGGGTGACGGCTGTTTGAAATTTCGAAATCGAGCGCGGCACACTGATTGTCGTCCCTGCGAACGCAGGGACCCATACCGCGTGATCTCTCGATAGGGCAGCTTGGAAGACGCCTTTCGTAAAACTTCTGCCGGTGGTTATGGGTCCCTGCTTTCGCAGGGACGACATCGAGAATGCAGCAGGGATCGGCCCTTACCCCGACCGCCGGTGGCTGGTGTTCTGCGTCAGATTGCCGTGCGCGGCCTGTTCGCGGATGTTGTTCTTCTCGTCGTCGCGATGGCCCTTGGTGGTATCGAGCGGCACTTGGGGCGCGCTGCCGGGGCCCTTGGGGCTCCGATTGTCCGGGGGAATCGGAGGCGCGGTCTTTGTCATCATGGTCTCCGTTATCAACGGAAAAGGACAACGCTGGCCTTGGCGAAATCGTTCCGCGGGGAGCGGCGGCGCAATCCATGCCTCCGCTTGTGGCGCTATGGGTAGCGGTTTCCGCCTTCGCCAAGGCTTCGGCGGACAAGTCGCGTTGCTCGCGATGACGGCTGCTAGCGGCTTCGCGTTAGCGCGCCACGCTCGCGCAGCATTGCCAGTACCGCGTTCAGATCCGGCACCACTGCCGCGCATCGCGCGCGCGACTCCTCAGTCGGCGTCACCATGTCGGGCACCATGATGGTAATCGCGCCCGCGGCATGCGCGGCGGCCACGCCGTGGTTGGAATCCTCCACGGCCACGCAAGCCTCCGGCTTCAGGCCGAACCGCGACGCCGCGAGCAGATACAGATCCGGACTCGGCTTGCCGCGGGCGACGTCGTCGCAGGTCAACAGCGTTTCGAAACGGTGGCGGATGCCGGCGAGCTTGAGATGCGCATTCGCCGTGCGCAGCGACGAGGAGGTGACGATCGCCATCGGACATTCCGCCGCCCGCAGCGCATCCAAAAGTTCGATCGCGCCGCTCTTCAGCGGCAGGCCTGCGCCGAGAATGTCATTGCGGTTGCTGACGAAGGCACGGCTGACTTCCGCAAGCGGAAAGCCATCCCCGTAGCGCGCATGCAGCAGGGCCTCGCACTCCGGACCGGGCAGGCCGACCATCGCCTGGCACAGCGTTACGGCGTCGTCAGTGTAGCCATGCGCGGTGAGCGCTGCGACCAGGCTGTCGAAATAGACCCGCTCGGTGTCGAGCAGCGTGCCGTCCATGTCGAGCAGGACGGCGCCGACGTTCCACTTCCCGCTCACGCCGCACCCGCGCGCTGGCCGGCGAGTTTGCGCAGGCAGTCCGGGCAGAGACAATCGCTGCCGTCCACCGGCATCGGCAGGCGGAACCTCTCGTCGTTGCACCAGCAGGGGCCGGACAGGTTGCAGCCGAATTCGTTGCCGCAGCCTGCGCAGGCGAGGCGGCGCGAGGGCGCATTTTGCAAACGATCTGTCATTAACGAGGCTGAATCCTGACGCGGAATTAATCCCGGGTTCACACTGAGGCGCGTTATACTTCGCCACTATACGCCTGGAAAATTCTAAGGGAAATCCGATGGCTCGCGATTCGCAAGCAGCCCTCGTTGCGCTCAATCGCTTCGGCTTCGGCGCGCGCGGCGGAGCATCCGGCGATGTTCTCGACGCCGCGTCCGATCCGCGCGGTTTCGTCAAGGCGGAACTCGGCCGTCCCAATCGCGTGCTGCTCGAAGTGCCGGGGCTGCAGTCGACGCCCGCGCTCGGCAAGGCAGTGTTCGACTATCAGTTCGAAATCCAGCAGGCGCGCGAGGCCGCCAAATCGGCCGCGCCGCCGGCGGCAGGCGAAGGCGCATCGCCGCGGCTGGAGGCCAAGGGCCAGCGGCGAAACCTGTCGCTCAACGGCATCGCCATGGAGATGGCGCCCAAGGAGTCACCCAGGGAGCCACAGGCCAAGCCGGCGGAGAATCCCGGCGCAATGGCACCGGCGGAAGCGATGCAGCCCAATGCGCCAAAGCCTGCGCCACAACCGCTCAACATCATCCAGAAAACCTTTCGCGCCGAGGCGCTGGCGCGGCTGCAGCGCGCCGTCATCGCCGATGGCGGATTTGCCGAGCGGCTTGTCGTGTTCTGGTCGAATCATTTCTGCATTTCCGCCAACAAGGGCGGGCCGGCGCGGATGTGGGCCGGCTCGTTCGAGCGCGAGGCGATTCGGCCGCATGTGCTCGGACGCTTCGCCGACATGCTGAAGGCGGTCGAGCAGCATCCGGCGATGCTGTTCTTCCTCGACAACCAGCAATCGCTGGGCCCGGATTCCCGCGCCGGGAAAAACCGCAACCGCGGACTGAACGAAAATCTCGCGCGCGAGATACTCGAGTTGCATACGCTCGGCGTCGGCGGCGGCTATTCGCAGGATGACGTGACGTCGCTGGCGAACGTCATCACGGGCTGGACCTATGCGGGAAGGTTGGGCCAGCTCGGCGCGCCCGGCACCTTCGTGTTCAATGCCAATG
The DNA here is from genome assembly GCF_001693485.1 of Bradyrhizobium sp. LMTR 3. Classification (GTDB taxonomy): domain Bacteria; phylum Pseudomonadota; class Alphaproteobacteria; order Rhizobiales; family Xanthobacteraceae; genus Bradyrhizobium. The sequence continues at coordinate 207,698 of NZ_MAXC01000002.1, read as the reverse complement.
CGCACCAGCCGGGCGCGCAGCGGGTGATGGGCAAGGTCTACGATGCCGGAGGCGTGGCGCAGGGCGAGGCGGTGCTGGCGGATATCGCGCGGCATCCCTCGACGGCGAAGTTCATCGCGGGAAAATTCGCGCGCCATTTCGTATCAGACGATCCGCCGGCCGCGCTGGTGGCGCGGCTCGCCGATGTCTTCACGAAAACCGGCGGCGATCTAAAGGCGCTGGCGCTGGCGCTGGTCGATTCCGACGAGGCCTGGAGCGCGCCGCTCAGCAAGATCCGCTCGCCTTACGAATTTCTCGTCGCGGCCGGCCGGCTGCTGGCGCAGGTTCCGAACAATCCCAACCTCTATCTCGCCGGCCTGAGGGCGCTCGGTCAGCCATTATGGTCGCCGGCCGGGCCGAACGGTTTTCCCGATAGCAACGCGGCATGGCTGGCGCCGGAGGGCATGAAACTGCGCCTCGATATCTCTACCCAGATTGCATCAAGGCTCGCCGAGGGCGTCGATCCGCGCGACCTGCTCGAGCTCGCAGCCGCCGACACCGCGTCAGTGGAAACGCGGCGGACCGTCGAGCGCGCGGAATCGCGGCAGCAGGCGCTGGCGCTGTTGTTGATGTCGCCGGAATTCCAGAGGAGATGACGTCCATGGAAACGAGGATGGGTTGCTGTGAAGACATGCGATCATTGCCGACGACGCGGCGTGCCTTGCTGCTCGGCGGCGCCTCCTTTGCGGCGTGGGCCTACCTGCCGAAGTTCGCGCGCGCAGCCGACGGCCGCGATCCGCGGCTGGTGCTCGTGATCCTGCGCGGCGCGCTCGACGGGCTCGCCACCATCGCTCCAACAGCCGATCCTGACTACGCCGGCCTGCACGGCGCAATCGCGCTGTCGACGAGCGGGCCGAACGCGGCGCTGCCGCTCGACAATTTCTTCTCGCTGCATCCGGCGATGCCGGAATTTTCGCGGATGTATCGCGAGAAGAAGGCCGCGGTGATCCACGCGGTGGCGACGCCCTATCGCGACCGCTCGCATTTCGACGGGCAGGACGTGCTCGAGAGCGGCTTTGCCGGCCCCGGCCGGGTACAGTCCGGCTGGCTCAACCGCGCGCTGGAAGGCCTGCCGAAGGGCGAGCGGGTGGCGAGCGGGCTCGCAGTCGGCCCGATCACGCCGCTGGTGCTGCGCGGCGCGGCGCCGACCGTCGGCTGGGCGCCGCTCGCGTTGCCGCAGGCCAGCGAGGACACCGCGATGCGGTTGCTCGACCTCTATCAGCACCGCGACGCCGCGCTGGGCTCGGCGCTGAAGCAGGGCATCGCGTTCGACAAGGCCGCGCAGGGCGACGACATGAAACCAAAGCCCGGCACCGGCGGCGTGGCCGCAATGCGGCTGGCGGCGCGCGGCGCGGCCCGATTGATGGCGGCCGACAATGGCCCGCGGATCGGCGCGCTCGCCTTCGACGGCTGGGACACCCATGCCAATGAAGGCGGCCCGATCGGCCGGCTGGCGCAACTGCTCGGTGGGCTCGACGGCGCACTCGCCGAATTCGAAACTGCGCTGGGACCGCGCTGGCGCGACACGGTGATCGTGGTCGCCACCGAGTTCGGCCGCACCGCGCGCATCAACGGCACGCAAGGCACGGATCACGGCACCGGCACGGTCGCGCTGCTCGCCGGCGGCGCGGTGAACGGCGGGCGGGTGATCGCGGACTGGCCGGGGCTGAAGCCGGCGAGCCTCCATCAGGGCCGCGACCTCGCGCCGACCACCGATCTGCGCGCGGTGATGAAAGGCGTGCTGAAGGATCAGTTCGGGCTGGCCGAGAAGGTGTTGGCGGAGAGCGTGTTCCCGGAGAGCGCCAAGGTGAAGCCGATGCACGGGCTGGTTGCTTAATCTCTTCTCGGCCCTGGAAGAATGCCGTCATTCCGGGCCTGCGCCTTCGGCGCATCCCGGAATGACGAGACCTACTTCGTAATCCGATCCACCTCCGCCATTTCCTCCGCGCTCAGCGTCCAGCCGATCGCTTTCACGTTCTGCTCGACCTGTTCGACGCGGGTGGCGCCGGCGATGACGCTGGCGACTTGCGGGCGCTGGGCCAGCCAGGAGAAGGCGAGTTCGAGCATGGTGTGGCCGCACTCCATCGCGAACGCCTGGAGTTTCTCGACGATGTCCTCGTTGCGCGCGGTGACGTAGCGGTCCTTCAGCGCCGGCGCCTTGGCGAAGCGGGTGTCGGCGGGGGCATTAGTGCCGCGCTTGTACTTGCCGGTAAGGAGGCCGCTCGCCAGCGGGAAGAATGGCAGCAGGCCGAGCTTGTATTCCTGCGCCGCCGGCAGCAAATCCTTCTCGATGCCGCGCACCACGAGGCTGTATTCATCCTGACAGGAGACGAAGCGGTTGACGTTCATCTGCCGCGCCATCATTTCGGCTTCCGCGATGCGCCAGGCCGGGAAGTTCGAATTGCCGATGTAGCGGACCTTGCCTTGGCGCACGAGATCGTCGAGCGCGCGCAGCGTCTCTTCCATCGGCGTCAGGGGATCGTATTCATGCTGCTGGTAGAGATCGATGTAGTCGGTCTTCAGCCGCTTCAGGCTGGCCTCGACCGCGGACATGATGTAGCGGCGCGAGGCGCCCTGCCTGGTGCCGTCGGCCGCCATCGGTTTCGCGTATTTCGTCGCCAGCACGATATCCTTGCGGCGATCGCCGAGCACGGTGCCGAGCACGGTCTCGGAGCCGCCCATGCCTGCATAGATGTCGGCGGTGTCGAACAGGGTGATGCCGAGGTCGATCGCCTTGTGGATGACCTTGCGCGAGGTCTCCAGATCGGTGCGCTGGCCGAAATTGTTGCAGCCGAGGCCGACGGCGGAGACACGCAGGCCGGAGCCGCCGAGGTTGCGAATTTGCATGGATCGATCCTGTGGGAAGAGCGGGAGGAGGGCGCATTGTGGCGCGCACGGCTTCGGCCCGCAAGAAAAGCGGACCAGCGCCCGCGCTTGGCAGCCATGCGGCGCAAAAAGATGCGGCCCCGGTCAGACGCGGCGACTGACGGGGACCGCTGGGGCGCGTGATCTGAGACGGGGGGCCTGATCAGACGCAGGGGCAGGCTAGCTGCGCTTTGTTACGCGCGAGTGACAGCAGAACTTATCCACAGGCCGGCCGAAAGCCATGCCTCAGAGCATCTTTCGGTACACGACGAAGCCGGAGCGGTCTGCCACCTTGTCGTAGAGCTGCATCGCGGTGTGGTTGGTCTCGTGCGTATGCCAATAGACGCGGGAACATCCTGCGCGCCTGGCCTGCTCGTATACGCCATCGATGAGAGCACGGCCGACGCCCTTGCCGCGCGCTGCCGTCTTGGTGAAGAGGTCCTGCAGATAGCAGTTCGGCTCGATCATGGTCGTAGAGCGGTGAAACAGATAATGCGTCAGGCCGAGCAGTTCTCCGCCGCTCTCGGCCACCAGCGCATGCATCGGCTCATAAGCATCGAAGAAGCGCGCCCATGTCATCGCCGTGATCTCGGGCGCCAGCGCGGTCGCGCCCGAACGGCCATAGAAGGCGTTGTAGCCGTCCCATAGCGGAAGCCATTGCGCGTAGTCCTGGCGGGTGACGAAGCGGATGGTGAGATCGCCGGGCATGCGCGATTCCGTTTTGGTTGAGAGATGGCGCGTCAGGGACGCCGGAAGGAGGGATGTCTGTTGATTATTACAGATGTGACAGGAGACGATCAACTTGTCGCTTCGCTACTCCGCGGCGCCGAGGTGCTTCGCGAGGCTGCGATGGCTGCCGCGCAGCGCGCGATAATACTCCGTGCTGCCGGGATCGTCGGTGTGGCGAACGAGGTCGGTGACCGGCGTGTAGCTCAGCATGCGTCCGCCGTCGGGAAGCGCCGTGCAGGTGAAGCGCAGCACCTGTCCATCCGCGAGATCGAGGTTGATCGGCGTGGAATCGCCCGTTCGTATCATCTCGGTGCGCTTGGCGATGAAGGCGCTCAACTCGTCCTCCGGCAGTTGCCAGGCGCCGGTGTCGCGGCCGTGATACATCAGCGCAATGAAGGGCGGCTTGCTGTCGGCCTGCTCGTCGGACAGCTTGAAATAATCGCGGAACGCGCGGCTGATGAATTCGGCGCGGGTGGCGGAATCGAGCAGCACGATGCCGATATCGACCTGATCGAGCGCGGCCGACAGGCGGTCCGCGGTAGCGTGATGCTTCTTCTCCCATGCGAACGCATCGACCCATCTTTTCCGCAACAAGCCTGTGATCAGCGCAGTGCCGCCGGCAGTCGCCGCCAGCAGCAGCATGCGCGCCAGGTCGGACATGTCGTAACCGGGCGTAGCGCGATGGTTGAGGAAGAACAGCGCTGACGACGCCACCGCTATGATGGCGCTGGCCATGCCGGAGACGATGCCGCTGATGGAAGCGGCAAAGGCGACGATGCAGACGAATAGCGGCGCGGGATTGGGGACTGCAACGAAGTGTCGGTCGACAACGAAGGCGATCATCGCCGTCGCTGCCGTGAGAGCCGGACCGGAGATTGCGCGCCAGTCTAACTGCATGCCCGTTCTCGCTACTTGCCGGGAATAAGACGCAAGCATGCCTGATTGTTGCGATTGTGCACACCTTTCTGCCGCCAGTCCTAAGAGAGCGTTGCGCGCATGCGTAAGACTTTCGCATTTTTGAAATCAAATGATATCGAGTTAAGGAACGTGGTACCGCCCCCGACCATTGAGCTGCTCGACATTTTTGCAAGAGGACATCGATGCCCACTGTTTCGCCGACGCTGCTGCCGATCCTGATGCTGTTTGCCTCCAACATCTTCATGACCTTTGCCTGGTACGGCCATCTGAAATTCAAGGAAAGCCCATTGCCAATGGTCGTGCTGGCAAGCTGGGGGATCGCCTTCGTCGAATACTGGCTGGCAGTGCCGGCCAACCGCTGGGGCAGCGCGGTGTACTCGGCGGCGCAGCTCAAGACCATGCAGGAGGTGATCACGCTGGTGGTGTTCGCCTGCTTCTCGGTGCTCTATCTGAAGGAGCCGCTAGGGTGGAATCACGCACTCGGCTTTCTCCTCATCGCCGCGGGTGCGTTTCTGATCTTCCACAAATGGTGAGCGCTTTTGTTCAGATCGTCGTCATTTCACGGCCGGCGCCACCCGCAATACCCGTCCGTTCGAACTATCTGTGAGCAGCCACAGTGCGCCGTCCGGCCCCTGACGCACGTCCCTGATACGCTCGTGCAGGTTCTGCAGCAGGCGTTCCTCCGACGTCACCGCGTTGCCGTTCAGCGTTAGCCGCACCAGCATCGCGCCGCGCAGCGCGCCGGTAAACAGGCTGCCGTTCCATTTCGGAAACAGCTTTCCGGTGTAGAAGGCCATGCCTGACGGCGCGATCGACGGCACCCAATATTTGACCGGCTGCTCCATGCCGTCCTTCGCCGTGCTCTCGTGGATTTTCGCGCCGGAATAATCGATGCCGTAGCCGATCACCGGCCAGCCGTAATTCTTGCCCTTGCCGACGACATTGACCTCGTCGCCGCCGCGCGGTCCGTGCTCGATTTCCCAGGGCTCGCCGCTCGCCGGATTGATTGCGAGCGCCTGCACGTTGCGGTGCCCGTAACTCCAAATTTCCGGCTTGGCATCACTGCGGCCGGCGAACGGATTGCCTGGGGGCACCGAACCGTCGGGCGCGATCCGGATCAGCTTGCCGAGATGATTGCCGAGATTCTGCGCCTGGTCGCGATGGGTGAAGTGATCGCCGAGCGCCACGAACAGATTGCCGTCGTCGGTCTGCGCGATGCGGCAGCCATAGTGATTGCCTGACGATAGCGGGCCCTGCTGGCGGAAGATGATCTTGACCTCGTCGAGACGGCCATTGTCGTCGCTCAGTTTCGCGCGCGCGGCCGTGGTGCGGCCGCCACCCGCGGTCCGTTCGGCGTAACAGAAATAGATGGTCCGGTTCTGTGCAAAGGATTTGTCGGTGACGACATCGTGCAGGCCGCCCTGGCCTGAGGCCCACACGTCAGGCAGTCCCTTGAGCGGCGGCGAGACCTGGCCCTCCGCGCTGACGAGGCGCATGCGGCCGGGACGCTCGGTCACCAGCATCGTTCCATTGGGCAGGAATGCCAGCGCCCACGGATTGACGAGGCCCCTCGCAATGGTGCGAACCTCGAGTTCGCCCGCCGACGAGTCGAACGCCGGCTCTTCGCCGCGCGTGCCGGTGGCGATCAGGAAGGAGACGGCGAGCAGGATCGCTACCGTCAAGGCGACGGTAACTAGGCCGACGGGTGTCTTCATTTTTGTCTACATCGCGATGCTGATCATCGCGCTTCGCTAGTCCAATGATGCAAACAAAAAGGCTGGACCTGTCACGGAATGGGCATCGCGACGGTGGCCTTGATCGATAGCACCGTCAGGGTGACCACGAGGCAAAGCGATAGTGTGCCGATCGCAAGCGAGGTGGCGATGGCACCAAGCAACCGGGAAGAAGCGACGGGCGCGCGGCTGCTCTCGAAGCCGACCGCGCCGGGTGACCGCATCATAGCCTAAATCCTTGTAACGCGGGACGAATCACCCGCGACTCACGACGTCAGGAAAATCTTGCAACGATCACCGGCAACATTGCGGCGATCGGAGGCTGAAAATGGCGGAATCGCGGCAAAGGTTAACGTTATGCCCGCTATTGTTAACTTTTGGCGGGGTGCTCGCGCGAAAGTGAGAAGGGCGAGGGTGGCTATGCACCGGCGGCGATGCCGGCCTGGTCGTCGACCTCGGTCTCCGGCCGCCAGTCCATCGTCACGAAACCGGGGGTCTGTTCGACCCGCCGCAGCCACGCGCGGATGGCAGGGAAGGTCGCGAGGTCGTAGTCGCAGCGCTCGGCGACGTGGGTGTAGCCGTACAGTGCGATATCGGCGACCGTGAGTTGTCCGGCCGCGAAATAGGCGCGGGTCTTGAGATGGTTTTCCATCACCTGAAGCGCGGCATAGCCGCGCTCCATCCAGTCCTCAAGCGCATGGGTCTGCAGGTCGCGGCCACCCTTGACCAGCGACAGCCAGAAATAAGCGGCGCCGATATTAGGCTCCAGCGCGTGCTGTTCGAAGAACATCCATTGCAGCGCTTCGGCGCGCTCGACCCGCGACTCCGGCGCCAGCGACGTGCCGCCGCAGACATACCAGAGAATGGCGTTGGACTCAGCGAGGTAGCGTCCTTCGGCGACCTCCAACAGCGGCACCTGTCCGCTCGGATTCTTCTCCAGAAACTCCGGCGTGCGGCTTTCGCCACGGAGAATGTCGATTTCGATCGCCTCATAGGGCGCGTTGAGCAGCGCCAGCGCAAGGCGGACCTTGTAGCTGTTGCCGGAGCGCTGCATCGAATAGAGCTTGTACATCGTCCTGGATTTCACCCCGATCGAGGAAGCACGCACGCCGCAGTTGCGCGCCCGCGCTGTCAGCGGTTCGCACCGCAACGCGGCTAAACAATGATGCCGATATCACTGCGCCGCAAGTCCAGCGGAATGGAAAAAGTCGAAAACCTCTGCCGCACTGCACACGTGCAGAATGATTCCATCAACACGCCGGAACAACAAAGATCACGCTTGCGCGACGCGAGTCGCACCAAGCGCATGGCTCGCACGGTCGAGGGCCGCGCGCCGCAATACGAGCGCATAGAAGGCCAGCTCCACGAAGAGCCCTAAGGGTATGTAGCTGACGCCGGCGATGCTGCGCGACAAGAGCGGCACGATCCAGGCCGCGGCGAGCAGGCTGATCTCGAAATCGCGAAAGCCGTTGTTCAGCCCGTGCCGCGCAAAGAATGCGATCGCGACCGCGAGCACCACGAGGTCGTAATCGAGCACATAGGGTGTTGCGAGCAGGCTGCCCAGCGCCAGCGCGGCCGCCTTGAGCTCGAAGGCGGCATCGCTGTGCCACAGCCAGGCGAGGCTGGAGGCGAGCAAGGCGAACAACGAGGCCTGCGCCGCATAGGCTGTCGGCACGTTCGCTCCCCATGCGCGGACTGCCGAGAAGATCGACTGGATTTTCTGCCAGCCGGTGCCGCCCTGTTCGAGTATGACGGTCTGCGTGAAATTCAGTGAATCGGCAAAGGCATGCCAGATGCCGCTGCCGAGCATCGCGAAGCTTACCATGACCAGCGCGACGACGGTGGCGGTCGCGGCACCGATGGTGCGCCAGCGCCCGCCCGCCAGAAGCGCGATCGGAATCAGCACGCCAAATTGCGGCTTGTAGGCGAGCAAGCCGATCAGCATGCCGGCAAGCCATGGCCGCCGGTCGAGCCAGTGCAGCGCGCCGCCGAGCAGGGCTGCGGTGAGAAATCCATTCTGACCATGGCCGACATTGACGAGCACGGCGGGGAAGGCGGCGGCGACCAGCAACGTTTCCTGACGCGGCAGGATGGCGCGGATCGTTGCGAGATAGGCGGCAAAACTGGCGACCAGCCAGAGCGCCAGTCCCCCGGCATAGGGAAGGGCGGCGACCAGAACGGCGATCGCAAAGAAGAACGGCGGATAGTGCCAGCCATAGAACGGCACGTCGCGGCCATCGAACACCGCTATCTCTGCCGCGTGCTGGAGCGCGGGCGTATAGGCGTCCGCGGCGCGGCCCTGCCAGGTCAGCGATCCTGCCGCATAGACGTTCGAAAAATCGGTTCCGATCGGCTGGCCCGTGCGGTCAATGAGGCCGTCGGAAACAGCGATCCACCCGGCGAAGATCAGGACCGAGAGGCCGAGCAGGATCAGGCTGTAGGCGCGCATGCGCGAAGCCGTCAGCCACTCGCCGGATCGCAACCCTTGCCAGATATGAGTCATTTCACCGCGGAATTTTTACGATTATTGCGCCGACATTGCTCCGACCGTACCGAGCCAGCTTTAACGTTCCCTAAAGTTCGCCGTTATTTGGCCAAGCTTCTTGCGATGCAGCGCCCTGCGCCTTAGGGTGCGGCGTTCCCATCAAAAAGAGTCGTGAATTTCAGAAGTCACGACGTTTGCCAGGAGATGATGATGCCCTTCCTGTCTGCCTCGCTCGCCCGTGTGAAGCCGTCCGCGACCATCGCGGTCACGGACAAAGCGCGCGCGCTGAAAGCGGCGGGCCGCAACGTCATCGGCCTCGGCGCCGGCGAGCCGGACTTCGACACGCCCGCCAACATCAAGCTGGCGGCGATCCGCGCCATCGAGGCCGGCAAGACCAAGTACACCGATGTCGGCGGCATTCCCGAGCTGAAGGAAGCCATCATCAACAAGTTCCAGCGCGAGAACGGCCTGACCTACAAGCCGAACCAGATCATCGTCGGCACCGGCGGCAAGCAGGTGCTCTACAATGCGCTGATGGCAACCCTCAATCCCGGCGACGAGGTGATCATCCCGGCGCCATACTGGGTCAGCTATCCGGAAATGGTCGCGCTGGCCGGCGGCGAGTCGGTCCCCGTCGTCTGCCCGGCGTCGAGCGGCTTCAAGCTGCGGCCCGAGGATCTGGAAAAGGCGATCACGCCGAAGACCAAATGGATCATCCTGTGCTCGCCGTCGAACCCGACCGGTGCCGCGTACACGCGCGCCGAACTCAAGGCGATCACCGACGTGCTGGTGAAGCATCCGCATGTCTGGGTGATGACCGACGACATGTACGAGCACCTGGTCTATGACGACTTCCAGTTTGCCACGCCTGCGCAGGTTGAGCCGAAACTCTACGAGCGCACGCTGACGGTGAACGGCGTGTCGAAGGCCTATTGCATGACCGGCTGGCGCATCGGTTACGCCGGCGGTCCGGCCGACCTGATCAAGGCGATGGCGACCATTCAGTCGCAATCGACCTCGAACCCGTCGTCGATCGCGCAGTGGGCGTCCGTCGAAGCGCTGAACGGTCCGCAGGACTTCATCCCGGTGCATAACAAGATGTTCAAGGAGCGCCGCGACCTCGTGGTCTCGATGCTGAATCAGGCCAAGGGCATCGAGTGCCCGCGGCCGGAAGGCGCGTTCTACGTCTATCCGTCCTGCGCCGGCACCATCGGCAAGACCTCGCCTTCGGGCAAGGTGATTGCCAATGACGAGGATTTTGTCACCGAGCTCCTCGAGAGCGAAGGCGTCGCCGTCGTGCAGGGCTCCGCGTTCGGCCTCGGCCCGGCGTTCCGCATCTCCTACGCGACCAAGACCTCCGATCTCGAAGACGCCTGCAAGCGCATCCAACGCTTCTGCGGCAATTTGCGATAAGAAGCGTTTTCGCGGCACACGACCGTTCCGCCGTTGATGCGGGACGGGTCGCGGTTCGCAACAAGCAATCGCGTCAAAAGGACGGCCGTCAAATCACATCGCGCGTGAACTAACACACGCAATGTTTTGACGGCTTCTTGATGAAGCGCCATGTTTTCGACACGGCGGTTCCATCCTGTCCGCTCCGCTAAATTTGTTCATCAACATGCGGAGACTTGGACACATGCGACTCCTGACATTGACACTCGCCGCGGCGGCACTGATCGCGCCGATCGCAAGCGCCGACGCGGCGCCGCCGGTTCGCGCCGGCATCCTGCAATGCCAGGGCGGCCAGAATGTCGGCTTCGTGGTCGGTTCGGTGACGAGCCTCGAATGCGTGTTCCGCAGCGAAGGCCGCCGGCCTGAACCCTACATCGCCACCGTGCAGCGCATCGGCCTCGACCTCGGTGTCACCGAGCAGACCCAGTTGTCTTGGGCGGTCAGTGCGCCGAACAGCCGGCTCGGGCGCGGCGAACTCGCCGGCAGCTATGGCGGCGTCGGCGCCAATGCATCGATCGGCGTCGGCGGCGGCGGCAACTTCCTGGTGGGGGGTCCGGCGAATGCCTATGCGCTGCAGCCGATCAGCCTGCAAGGCCAGACCGGACTGAACGTCGCCGCCGGCATCGCCGGCCTCGAGCTGCAGCCGGTGCAGTTCGGCCCGCGCCGGCACCATCGCCGGCATCACCGCCGCGGTTGAGGATGACGTTAAGGAAAAGGCCCGCGCAAGCGGGCCTTTTTGTTACTCGCTTCGTTCAGCGCGGTTGGCTTACGCGGCCCGAATGAAGGTGATCCGGCCCGCCTCGCCGCGTTTGCGATGCGGCTTCAAGGTAATCTCTACATCCTGATTGAAGGCGGTAAGCATCCGCATCAGCTTTTCCACGGAAACCAGCCGTAACTGGCCACGCAGCAGCTTCGACAGGTCGGGCTGTTTCATTCCTATCAGCTTGGCCGCCGCGATCTGGGTCAGATCACGTTCGGCGATCAGTCGTTTCAACTGCACCACCAGTGCTGCCTTGAGCAGATGCTCCTCTGCATTGGGTAGACCAAGGTCAGCGAAGATATTGCCGCTGCCGATTTCGTGGGCGGGTAGTCTCTTTGCGCTCATCATCGAACTCCCCTGGTTGCTTTGTGAATGGCTTCGGCGTCGCGTAGGCGTTGGCGTATCAGATCCATGTGCCGTTGAGGGGTGGCTATTCCTCTGGTTGATTTTTTCTGGAACGCATGCAGGACGTATAAGACGCCCTCGAGACGTATTGTGTAGACGGCGCGATAGGTATCGCCATCAGGACCCCGCTAAAACCCTTCAATGGCTTGGCGTTGTGCGGATGCTCCCCGATCTGCGCTTCAAAAAGGGCTTGCCCGATCCCGCCGCGGACAGCCGCCGGAAATCCTTGCGAGTCCTTTCGGCTGGAGCCCACGAAAACCGCAGGTTTGATAGCGCGGAGCAAATCCTTCACGCCACTATGGTCAAGTGCTTCCAGTCGGCGCTGCGCAGCATCGAACTACAGCGTCGAGAATCTCGTCAGCCCCGGTATGACGAGCGAATGGAGACGGCTGGCTTCAGCTTTCGCTGTTCTGGCATGACCTGTGATGTTGTGGCATAGAACGGCGAGCGCCGCGGGCACGGCGCGCCGATTTCCATTCTTTGCTCGCATCGCTTTCTTTCCGGAGCTTACTTCATGCGTCGTTCTCTCATTCTTGCCGCTGCCGCGCTCGCCACGCTGGCTTCGTCGATCGGCGGCGCCGGCGCACAGCAGCAGCGCGTGCAGGTCGGCGTGCTGGAGTGTCGCGGCGGCGCCAGCGTCGGTTTCGTCGTCGGTTCCGTCACTCACCTCGGATGCGTGCTGCGCGCAGAAGGGATGCCGGAAGATCGCTATGTCGCCACCATCCGCAAAGTCGGACTCGATCTCGGCATCACCCAGGAATCGGCACTGGCCTGGGGCGTGTTCGCACCCGTCGCGCGGCTCGGGCCGGGCGGCCTTTCCGGCGATTATGTCGGCGCGCAAGGCAGCGCGACGCTTGGCGTCGGCGTCGGCGGCAACGTGCTGGTCGGCGGCTCCGCGAACTCGATCGCGCTGCAGCCGCTCAGCCTGCAAGGCCAGGTCGGCGTCAGCATCGCCGCCGGATTGGAAAGTCTGGAGCTGCGGCCGGGAAGGTAGCGAAGGCCGTGATCGACAACAATGCCGTCAAGCCTGACGTGCCGTTTCGTAAAGCGGGCGTTTCAGCAGCGGCACGAAGCCAACGAGCCAGATCGCGAAAGCGAACGACCAGAGACAGCCGCTCAAGACATAGTGCTTGCCCAGGAGAAACGTACCGATCCCGATTTCAGGCAGCACCCGGACGAGACCGGCAGCTATCATCGCGATGACCGCCGCATGCGCCTGCCAGGGCAGATGAAGCGCCCGGCCGGTGTGGCGGAGCCCCGCGATGATGAACACGCTCAACACGGCGAGGCCGAGGCTGGCGACCGACAACACGTGAAACCCAGTTGTGGCAACGAGCGGAGATCCCAGGCCCGCCAGGCCGATCAACAGAAACCCGACACCTGCGAAGAGATTGGCGCCGGCAAGCGCAAGCACATGCGTCCGAAAAACGGCGGCGCCGACGAACCATTCGGCCAGGCGGTCGAAAAAGGCCGCTGCGGCGGCAAGCGCGAGATACGCCGGCACGGTCGAAGCCGGAGCGGCGAGCGCCGCCACGGCGTAGAGTGCGACCAGTCCGGCCGTCAGGTTCTGCCGGCCGGGATGCGGCCGGTACGGCGTGGTTTCGCCACTCGGGTCGAGCGCAAGATTGATGATCGCGACGTTGATGCGGGCGATGGCAAGCGAGAAGAACACCACGAACACCATCAAAGCGGCATGAAGCAATCGCGCGGCGACATCAGTCATGCCGGCCATCCACGCGACGCGCACCCCGAGCTCGATGACCCAGAACAGGCCTGTCCACACGGCAAAGGACGCATGCCGCGTGCTGCCACGGTCGATCAGGGCCTTGACGACGTACCAGAACAGCAATCCCAGGAACGCAAGATCGGTAACCGCCGCCACGGCAACGAGTGCGTCGAGTCCGACAAATCCGATCACCCGTCCCGGCAGCCACAGCCATAGTAGCGCAAGAAGCGCGCGGCCCTGGCGCGGGCGCGTGTCGGTCCATTCCGGCACCGCGGAGGTGAGGAAGCCCGCAAGGGCCGCACCGTAGGTACCGAAGATCATTTCATGGGCGTGCCACTGGCTCACGGGAATATCATGTGCAAACGGCAGCGCGAAGACGAACAGCGCAACCCATACCAGCGGCGACAGTATCGCATGGCACGCCGCAACGGGGAAAAAGAGACGCAGACCTTCTATAAGCCACGGATTGGAAGCGGTTGGTCCGGGTTCGGATAAACAGCGGGACGTCACCGGATGCGCTCCCGCTCGCCGTCGAACAACGCGTGAAACGCCGGATCGCGCGACCACGTCTCGACCATCTCGAAGACAATGCGGTCGTTGCGCTCGCCCGGCTTGCCTTCGATGACACGGCTTGCCGCCAGCCCCTCGACGCTGCCGGAAAGCACGACAAGCCGATGCGCGACGCGGACCGCTTCCGCAAGATCGTGCGTTACGAACAGCGCCGAGAAATGCTCGCGTGCCGCAGCTTCGATCACGAGGTCCTGCAGCGCCCGCTTGAGTCCGACGTCGACAGCCGTGAATGGTTCATCGAAGAACACGACGTCGGGGTCGACTGCAAGTGCGCGAGCGACGGCGACGCGCTGCCGCATGCCGCCGGAGAGCTCCACCGGAAACTTGTCGAGATCTTCCGGATGCAGGCCGACTTCGCGCGCGCGGCGCTCCGCAACCTCGACACGCGCGGTCGCTGAGGCTCCAATCGCGCACAGGCCATAGGCAATGTTGTCGCGCGCGGTCATCCACGGCAGCAGCCGCGGTTCCTGGAACACCACGGCATGGCGCCGATAGGCGCGACGCACCCGGCCGCGCAACGGATCGATCAGGCCAGCCGCGATCTGTAGCACCGTGGTCTTGCCGCAACCCGATGGCCCGATCAGGGCAACGACCTCGCCTTCTACAAGCGAGAGGTCGAGCTTCTCGAACACGGGACGACCGAGAAAGGCGTGTCCGACGCTTTCGAGCGCGAGCTTCATCGCTTCACACCCCATGGCAGGCCGGCCTCGCGCCAGCGCTCAAGCCGATCGCGCAGGGGATGCAGGAACACATATTCCGTAATCAGCGCGAAGGCGACGACGGCGACAATCAGGGCCATTACTCTTGGGATGTCGAACAGCGCACGCGCCGTTGCCAGTTCGCCGCCGATTCCTCCGGAATTGGAGAGAAGCTCGGCCATTACAGTCACTTTCCACGCCGTCCCCGCCGTCGTGGTCCATGCCGGGAACAGATAGGAGATCAGATGAGGCGCGGTAACGGTGCGAAAGCGCATCCAGATTCCGGCACCGAACGATCGGGCCATGGCGTCAAGCGCGCGGTCGCGCGTCGCGACGCCTTCGAGCCCGCCGGCAAATGAGATCGGAAGCGCGGCAACGACGACGGTCATGACGGCGGAAGCACCGGTCGATCCGAACCAGATCAGCGCCAGCACGATCCACGCGATCGGCGGCACGCCGAGGATCACGGTGACGATCGGGCGCATCAGTCGCATCGCCGCGAAGGAATAGCCCGCTATTGCACCGGCCGTGGTGCCGATGCCGACCGCCAGGACGAAGCCCGCGAGCGAACGCTCGGCCGTCTCCCTGGCAACCTTGGCAAAGGAAGGCTCGCGAACGATGACGGAGATCGCCTGCAACGTTTCCAACGGCGAGGGCAAGACAAAGGAGCCGTAGAATTCATGGCCGGCCTGCCATGCCGCGGCCAGACAGAACAGACCGGCTACGCCGGCCCAACCCGACCAGACGTATCGGCCTGCCCATCCCGCCAGTGCAAGGCCACGCGGCACCAGCTTCACAACGCGTAGAACCGGTCATCCGGCTGTTTGCCGCCGATGATGCGCGGATCGTCCTTTGCAAGAAGGTCGAACAGGCTTGTGAGGTCTGCGCGCGCGGCGGAGGCGGTGCGCACGACCAGCCTGCTGAAGGGGATTGATTTCTCGACCGTGGCAGCCGGGAGATCGAGCGCAGCGGCCGACGCTGACGCCGCCGCCGCCGGGTTTTTGGTCACCGCCTGCAGCGCCTGTTCCAGCGCGGCGTGCAGCGCTGCAACGCCGGATGCACCGATCTCGGTCGCAAATCGGTCGGTGATCGCCAGCCCGGCCTGGGCGATCGTGCTCGTTCCGGCAACACTCGGCCATGCCTTCTGGCAATCGACGGCGCGCTCGAGATTCTTCCAGAACGTCGAAGCCTTGGCGATCACCGCGCTGCTGGCGGGTTCGCTGAGCAGCGCGGCATCAACGCGTCCCATCATGAGCATCTGGACCGCCTCCAGCGGCGTGCCCGAATACTCGATGGTCAGATCGGACGTCTTCATGTCGGCGGCGGCAAGCAGGCGGCGGAAAATGTAGTCCGGCATGTCGTTGCGGAACGGCACGGCTATCCGTTTGTCCCTGAGGCCGGCGATGCCGTTGACGGTTCCGGCAGGAGCCACGACGAACAGGAGACCGTCGGTCAACACGTTGACGAGCCGCAGGCCGATGCCTCGATTGTGGAGATTGGCGGCGACATAGGTCGGAACGACGGTCGCCGCCATCGATCCGGAACTGATGCCCGCGCGCATCTCGTCCGGCGTCTTCCACACCTTGAACGTGGCTTCCGGCACGATCGGCTTCAGCAGGCCGCTGTCGATGGCTTGCGCAAGAATGACCGAAGGGGTCGCCGGCGGTCCCCAGAAGGTTACCGGCTCCGCTGCTCGCACAATGCGCGGCGCAGCAAGTACCGCCAGCGGCAGGCCCGCCATCAGTGCGCGACGGTTCAGCATGATGATCTCCTCAATGATGCAAGCGGCGTGCGCCGTCGCCTGCGCTAGAATCTTGCCTTCATGCCGGCGTAGAATCCGCGCCCGTCGCCGGGCAGAAAGGCCGCCTGATCCGGACGCGCCTGGTCGACGATCAGCGTCGACGATGCGTAGGTTTCGTTGAACAGGTTGGTGATCTCGCCGAACACCGAGAAGGTCTTGTTGATCTTGTATTCGGTCCGCAGGTCGACGACGACGTAAGGGTCGGCGTACAGCGTGTTCATGTTGTCGACGGGCGTCCTTTCGGGATTCCAGCGCACGGCCCCTTGAAGTCGCCAGCTTTCCGTCGCCTGAAACTGCAGCATTGCGTTAACCAGGTGACGAGGCGCGCCCGCAAGGCGATTGTTGCCGCGCAACGGATCGTTGTCGAAGCGGAAATCCTGATAGGTGTAGGCAACGCGACCCGAAAGCCGCTCCGTCAGTCTGGCGCCGAAGCCCAGTTCGATTCCGAAATGCGTGGTCTTGTCGGCATTGATTGCTCCGAGCGATGCGCCGGTCGCATCACGCAGACTGAGCAATTCGTTGTCGACCCAGGAGTAGTAGGTCACCGCGTCCCAGGAAAATCTGTCCGTTCGGCCTCGCCAGCCGGCCTCGACCGTCGTTGCGGTCTGGGCCTTGAGGTCGGGCGTCGTGAACGCCGCGGCTGCGAGGAACGGATTGCCCGGTGCCGGCCGGCCGGGACTCGAGTTAGGCGTGCCATTCACGGTGGCGAGAAGATCGTCATGGGTCGGCGGCTCGAAACTGCGGCTCACCGCGGCAAAGACGGTGCTGATATTGTCGGGCCGGTATGACAGCGCGAGACTTGGACTCCACCCCTCATAAGCGCGCGAGTAGCTCGTGCTCTGCGTCGGCACCGCGCCGTTAGGCAACAGCATCGTGGGATTGGCTGGATTGTAGGCGATGGTCGGACGTGTCGCGAGCCTGTAGGTATCGTCATTGTCGCGCGTTGCGTGGGCATAGGAGATGGCCGGTGAAAGCGTGAAGGCCGGCCAGATCGGAATATTGAGTCCGGAGTAGAGCGCAAGCGTGGTGGCATCGAGCTCGCTTTGTCCGAATTTCGCACCGGTCGATCCGGCCTGATTGATGTAATTCTCGCGGCTTGCAGAGCCCGTGGTGAACTGTGCCGTGGTCTCCAGCAGTGGCAGAACGGCAGCGCCGGGATTATAGGCGTACCGCATCACCCCGGTGAGATCACCGCCCTCCGTCGTCCGGATGCCCGATGAGATCGGAAACCGGAACATGTCATCGGTATGGGTGTATCCAATCGCGACGTCGACCAGGTGGGCATCGAAAGTCGCCGTGGTTCTCGACCCGGCGAGGAACTGGCTTGCTTCGCGCCGGGGCTTGTCGCGCAGCACATTGGGGCCCGGGTTGATGGCCACGCCGCCGACGACGCTCGGTCCACCATGGACCTGACGCGGATCGGCATACATCGCGCTCTTGGTCAGCGGTCCCGCCACGTCGAAGCCAAGATCGGTATAGCCGGCGAAAAACCGCGTGCTCACATTCTCCGAGTGCTTGACGCCCACATTGCCGCTGATGGCGACGCGCTCGGAGCTGTTGTAGTCGCGAAAGCCGTCGCGACGGCTCGCATCGAATTGAATGAGGCCATCGAAATTTTCCTTTTTGAAGCCGGCCTGACCGGCGCTCCCGATCTGGCCGAAGCTTCCGCCGCTCACCGTGATCTGAGCGCCCGGCTGGGTCGAGCCGGTCGGCGAGACGAAATTGAGCGCACCGCCGAGCACGGTCGCGCCGAGGCGATTGGCCATGTAACCGCGATAGACCTCGATGGATTCGGCGAGTTGCGGGTTCGCGAAGCCCACAATGTAGGAACCGTCGGCGCGGTTGATCGGCAGGCCGTTCTGCAGCACCAGAATTCCGCGCTCCACCGGATTCTGCTGAAGGCCCGAGCCGCGAATTTGAATCCGCGGTTGATCGTTCCCGCCGAAGAAGTCCTGGACCACGACGCCCGGAACGCCGCTCAATGCTTTCGACACGGTGGGATTCGCCGTGACGGGGAAATCCTGGCGGTCGACGAGGGCCACGCCGCCGGCGAGAGCGTCAAAACGCGCGCGCACCGGCGTGGCGGCGTCCGCAGCAGCCGTAACCGCTGCGCTCTCGCGGCTCGGCAATGGGTCCGCGCGGCGCGGCCCCGTCGTTCGTCCGCGCGCGACCGCCGGCGCGGAGCGTCGCGGGGCCTCCACCGTGACCGGGTCCAGCGCAACCGCCGCGCCCGGGCTGGCCGATTGCGCAAAGCAAGACTGGCCCGCCGCAGTCGACAGCAACAATGCCGACGCGGTTCGCGACAACAATTTTGTGCCTCGTGTCCCGCACGAAGGCAAAAGGCACGACGGTGCCGCCGAAATCAACATACTTCTCCTGGTCACGAACAATTCCTTTGCCCAAGCAAACAGTGTCACGTCTGCCCAGGCCGTCACCGAGGCGACGCCCTGGGCAGCTCATGAGTTTTGAGGTGATCTGGATGGCAATCGGGCTGTCTTGATCGCCGGCAAACTGGAGGCGTGTGACCCGGTGCTCTTTGCGCTGGCGCAAACAGCGACTGGGTCAACATTACTTTCGTTCTAAAGATCTCCCACGGTGACGGTGGCGCACTCAGACGGGCGCTGGCCATCGTGGCGACTGTTGGGGGCGGGATGCGGGTAGACGCAGCAGCGCCTCCGGACTGGGCGGAACTTCCCGCACCGCTCGGTTGGAGGCCAGATCGCGCTGCTGCGCCTCGTCGTACCACGTCGCACCGCAGCGACGTTTTCCCGCTTGCCAAATCGTTGCGACAGGCGGAGCATCAGAGGTCGCCGACCCAATCACGGGCCGAGCTCCAAAACAGGGAGGCGGCAATGGGACAAGACGTCAGAAGTCCCCAAGGTCCACGGTGCATTGCGCTGGTGGGCCCTTTCCAAAGCGGTAAAACCACACTTCTAGAAGCAATACTGGCGCGAACGGGCGCCATTAAAAGTGCCGGCAGCGTCGATGCCGGAACTTCCGTCGGCGATGCCAGCCCCGAAGCGCGCCATCACAAGATGGGCGTGGCCTTGAGCGCCGCCACCACCACCTTCATGGGCGACAGTTACACCTTTATCGATTGTCCAGGCTCGGTCGAGTTCGCGCATGACATGCGCGCCGCGTTGC
Organism: Bradyrhizobium sp. LMTR 3; assembly: GCF_001693485.1. Classification (GTDB taxonomy): domain Bacteria; phylum Pseudomonadota; class Alphaproteobacteria; order Rhizobiales; family Xanthobacteraceae; genus Bradyrhizobium. The sequence goes on along the minus strand of NZ_MAXC01000002.1, from coordinate 188,373 downwards.
CCGCGGTCGATGCCGCGGTCGTGGTCTGCGAGGCGGACGAGAAGAAGCTGCCGCAACTGCAGATCATCCTGCGCGAGCTGGAAGATCTCGGCATTCCGCGTTTCCTGTTTTTGAACAAGATCGACCGCGCCAACAAGCGCATCCGCGAAACGCTGGCAACCCTGCAGCCGGCCTCGCGCGTGCCGCTGGTGCTGCGGCAGATTCCGATCTGGAACGGCGATTTGATCGAAGGCTTTGTCGATCTCGCCCTGGAACGCGCCTTCGTCTATCGCGAGCACAAGCCTTCCGAAGTGATCGCGCTGCAAGGCGGCGATCTCGACCGCGAGAAGGAAGCGCGCTTCTCGATGCTTGAAAAGCTCGCCGATCATGACGACGCGTTGATGGAGCAGTTGCTGGAGGACATCCAGCCGCCGCGCGATGCGGTGTTCGACGATCTCGCCCGCGAATTGCGCGAAGGGCTGATCTGCCCGGTGCTGCTGGGCGCCGCGAGCCGCGAGAACGGCGTGCTGCGGCTGATGAAGGCGCTGCGCCATGAATCGCCGGGCGTTGTTGAAACCGCGAAACGCCTCGGCGCATCGTCGCAAAAGGAGGCGCTGGCCTATGTGTTCAAGACGCTGCATCTGCAGCACGGCGGCAAGCTGTCGCTGACGCGGCTGCTTGCCGGCCATCTCGATGACGGCGCGACGCTGCAATCCTCCTCCGGCGAAGCCGGGCGGGTGTCCGGCATTCTCGCTGTCAACGGCGCGCACGATACCAAGCGCGCCGCCGCGGAAGCCGGCGAGACCATCGCGCTCGGCAAGCTCGACGCGATCAAGACCGGCGACACGCTGTCCAGCGGCAAGACCGCGCCGGCGGCACTGGTGCAGATCGCGCCGACACCTCCGGTGCTGGCGATGTCGCTATCGGCGGCCGATCGCAAGGACGATGTCAAGCTGGGCCAGGCGCTGCTGCGGCTGAACGAGGAGGATCCGTCGCTGACGATGATCCAGAACCAGCGCACCCACGATATCGTGCTGTGGGGGCAGGGCGAGATGCATCTGCGCGTCGCGCTCGAGCGTCTGCGCGACCGCTTCGGCGTCAACGTCAAATCGCAGCCGCCCGCGATCGGCTATCAGGAGACCATCCGCAAACCGATCACCCAGCGCGGCCGCCACAAGAAGCAATCCGGCGGCCACGGCCAGTTCGGCGACGTGGTGCTGGAAATCAAGCCGATGCCGCGCGGCTCGGGCTTCGAGTTCCACGAAAAGGTGGTCGGCGGCGCGGTGCCGAAAAATTATATCGGCGCGGTAGAAGAGGGCGTGGTCGACGGCCTCGTCAAGGGTCCGCTCGGTTTTCCCGTCATCGATGTCGAGGTCACGCTCATCGACGGCTCCTATCACAGCGTCGACTCGTCCGATCTCGCGTTCCGCACCGCGGCCCGGGTTGGCATGACCGAAGCGCTGCCGCAGTGCCAGCCGGTGCTGCTGGAGCCGATCCACATGGTGGAGATCGTCTGCCCGACGGAGGCGACGGCGAAAATCAACGCCATCCTGTCGGCGCGACGCGGCCAGATTCTCGGCTTCGACACCCGCGAGGGCTGGCCGGCATGGGACTGCGTCCGCGCCACCATGCCGGAGGCGGAGATCGGCGATCTGATCGTGGAGTTGCGCTCGGCCACCGCCGGCGCCGGCGGTTTCACCCGCCAGTTCGACCGCATGGCCGAGGTCACCGGCCGCGCCGCCGACCAGATCATCGCCGCGCATCGCGTCGCGGCGTAGCTGGCCGGCCTGGCCGCCGCAGCTCGGTCTGCGGCGGCGGGTACGCGGCTTGACTCATTTAAGCGGAAGATAAATTGATAATCGTGGCCGGGTTTATCCCGGCCATCGACGTCTTTGGAGGAGGCTATTGCCGTGCCTAAACCCCCCGCCGCGTGCCTGATCGGATGGCCGGCCGCGCATTCGCGCTCGCCGCTGATCCATCATTACTGGCTGCGGACACTCGGCATCGAGGGCGGTTACGTCATCGAGGCGGTGCCGCCCGATGAGTTCAAGGATTTCATCTTCCGCCTGTCGCTGCGCGGCTTTGTCGGCGCCAACGTCACCATTCCGCACAAGGAGCGCGCGCTTGCGCTGTCGAAGCCGGATGAGCGCGCCCGCGCGGTCGGCGCGGCCAACACGCTGTGGTTCGCGGACGGCGAATTGTGCTCGACCAATACCGACGTCGAAGGCTTTATCAACAATCTCGACGCCTGTGCCGGCGGCTGGGACAAGTGCGAGGATGCGCTGGTGCTGGGCGCCGGCGGTTCGTCGCGCGCCGTCGTGTTTGGACTGCGCGAACGCGGCATCAAGCGTATTCATCTCGTCAATCGCACCATGGCGCGCGCGAGCGCGTTGGCGGATCAGTTCGGTGCGAGCGTGTTGCCCGTGGCGTGGGATGCGCTCGGCGATCTCCTGCCGCGCGCCGGGCTTCTGGTGAATACGACCTCGCTCGGCATGAAGGGCCAGCCGCCGCTCGAACTCGATGTCGGCCGGCTGCCGTCACGCGCCGTCGTCGCCGATCTCGTTTATGTGCCGCTCGACACGCCGCTGCTGACCGCGGCGCGCGCGCGCGGGCTGAAGACGGCCGACGGGCTCGGCATGCTCTTGCATCAGGCGGTGCGGGGATTTGAACTGTGGTTCGGACGGCGTCCCGAAGTGACGCCGGAACTTCGCGCGCTCGTCGAGGCCGATCTCACGAACACATGATCGGCGCTGGCGCGCCTAAACCCGATCACGCCTTGATGATCGGCAGGCGGGGCACCAGCCGTGGAATAGGCATTTCCTCCAGGTGTTGGCGTTGGATTGGGCGCCGATCCACTTTGGGAGGACTACCATGCTGAAATCTTCTTCATTGCCGCGGATGCTCGCGGCCCCGCTGGGCCTTGTCGCTCTGTTTGCAGCGGAGGCCCTGGCACAGCAGCCACCGACGCCGACGCGCATTCGCGGCACCATCGAGGCCGTCGACGGGTCCGTGCTGTCGATCAAGTCGCGCGAGGGCGCCGACATGAAGGTCCGTCTCACCGACAATGTCGCCGTGTTCGGCGTGGCCAAGACCGCGCTGTCCGAGATCAAGGAAGGCTCCTATATCGGCGTCACCGGCATGCCGGAGCCGGACGGCACCCAGAAGGCGGTCGCGGTGCATATCTTCCCGGAGAACCAGCGCGGTGCGGCCGAAGGCTTTCGGCCCTGGGACCAGCGCCCGAACTCGACCATGACCAACGCCACCGTCGCCCAGACGGTGAAGGGCACCGACGGGCAGAATATTTTGGTCAAGTACAAAGACGGCGAAAAGAAAGTCGTGGTGCCGCCGGATACGCCGATCGTCACCTTCGTCGCCGGCGACAAATCCGAGCTGAAGCCGGGCGCGAAGATCATCATCTTCGGCGCGGTGAAGAAGGATGACGGCACGCTGGAAGCCGCGCGCGTCAATGTCGGCCGCGACGGGATCACGCCGCCGATGTGACCCGAAGGGTCATTCCGGGGCGATGCAAAGCATCGAACCCGGAATCTCGAGATTCCGGGTCTGGTCCTTCGGACCATCCCGGAATGACGCCGTAACCAATGAACGTCTCAAACTGCCAGCACGCGATCGTCGATCTCGGCAATCGTATTGACGCCGCACAGCCCCATCGTCGTGAGCATTTCCTTGGCGATGATGTCGAGCGCCTTGGCGACGCCGGCTTCGCCGCCGGCCCCTAAGCCATAGGCATAGGCGCGGCCGATCATGCAGGATTTGGCGCCGAGCGCGAGCGCGCGCACCACGTCCTGGCCGGAGCGGATGCCGCCGTCGAACATGATCTCCATCTTCGAGCCGATGGTATCGACGATTTCCGGCAGCACCTCGATCGAGGACGGCGCGCCGTCGAGCTGGCGGCCGCCATGGTTGGAGACCACGATCGCCTGCGCGCCGGTCTTGGCCGCGATCTCGGCGTCCTCGACATCGAGAATGCCTTTGAGGATAAGCTTGCCCGGCCAGATCGAGCGAATCCAGTCGATGTCCTTCCAGTTCAGCGAAGTATCGAACTGCGACGCGGTCCATTCCGAGAGCTTGGTGAGATCCTCGGTGCCTTTGACGTGGCCGACGATGTTGCCGAAGGTGCGGCGCTTGCCGCGCAGCACGCCCGCGACCCATGACGGCTTGCTGGCGAAGTCGAGCAGCTTCGACAGCGACCATTCCGGCGGCACGGTCATGCCGTTCTTGATGTCCTGATGGCGCTGGCCGATCACCTGCAAATCGACGGTCAGCACCAGCGCCGAGCATTTCGCCGCAATGGCGCGCTCGATCAGCGATTTGATGAAGCCGCGGTCCTTCATCACGTAGAGCTGGAACCAGAACGGCTTGTCGACGCTAGCTGCGATATCCTCGATCGAGCAGATCGACATCGTGCTCTGGGTGAAGGGAATGCCGGCGGCCTGGGCGGCGCGGCAGGCATGAATTTCGCCGTCGCCATGCTGCATGCCGAGCAGGCCGACCGGGGCAAGAATCAAGGGCATCGCTGCCGGCTCGCCGAGGATCGTCGTGGAGAGATCGCGCTTGGAGACGTCGACCAGGATACGCTGCCGGAACTTGATCTGCTGCAGATCCTCCGAATTGGCGCGCAGCGTGTCCTCGGTGTAGGAGCCGCGGTCGGCGTAGTCGAAAAACGCCTTGGGAACCCTGCGCTTGTGCAACTGGCGCAGATCCTCAATGCAGGTGATATGCTTCATGGACGTCCCGGCCCTTCTTGAACTTCTTCGCTGCGTCGTCATCTAGCATGGTTGGATGGCCAGCCAAATCGCATCTGGCGGCGCCATTCCCGGGAGGATATCCCATGACCGGACCGCGCAAAGCCGCCCCCGTCGAGACCGGCCCGGCCGACCCCGAGGAAAAGCGCCGGCTCGATGACGCCCTGGAGGAGGGGCTGGAAGAGACCTTTCCGGCATCCGACCCGGTCAATGTCACCCAGCCGCCGCCTTCGAAAGGCGACCAGCACGTCAAACGGAGCGGTTAGGCCGGCCGATGGTTGCCTGGCGCGAATATCCAGATATAACAATTAGTTATATTGCCTTTTGGCCGCCGATGGCCGTAATGATTCATCATATTTTTTGAAGCCATTCTAGCGGGCGAAGGATTATAACCCCCAGTACGCTACGATGGAGACGTTCGGGATTCGTGGCCGCAAGGCCTTGAAGAAGTCTCGGAACGGCTGGGGGTCACATGAGCCGCAAATATTTCGGTACCGACGGAATTCGGGGCCGCGCCAATGGTTTGATCACGCCGGAGCTCGCGCTCAAGGTGGGGCAGGCGGCCGGCCTGGTATTTCAGCGTGGCGATCATCGCCACCGCGTCGTCATCGGCAAGGATACGCGTCTCTCCGGCTACATGATCGAGTACGCCATGGTGGCCGGATTTACCTCGGTCGGCATGGACGTGCTGCTGCTCGGCCCGATGCCGACGCCGGCGGTCGCGATGCTGACCAAGTCGATGCGCGCCGATCTCGGCGTGATGATTTCAGCGTCGCACAATCTGTTCGAGGACAACGGCATCAAGCTGTTCGGTCCGCAGGGCTTCAAACTCTCCGACGACGTCGAGAAGCAGATCGAGCAACTGCTCGACGAGCCGATCGACCGTCGCCTGGCGCAGAGTGCGAGTCTCGGGCGCGCCCGCCGCATCGACGGCGTCCACGACCGCTATATCGAATTCGCCAAGCGCACGTTGCCGCGCGAGCTCTCGCTCGACGGCCTGCGCGTCGTGATCGATTGCGCGCACGGCGCGGCCTACAAGGTGGTGCCGGAAGCGCTGTGGGAGTTGGGCGCAGACGTCATCGCGATCGGCGTCGAGCCCGACGGCTTCAACATCAACAAGGAATGCGGCTCGACCTCGCCGGAGGCGCTCGCCAGGAAGGTGCGCGAAATGCGCGCCGATATCGGCATTGCGCTCGATGGTGACGCCGATCGCGTCATCCTGGTCGACGAGCGCGGCCACGTCGTCGATGGCGACCAGTTGCTCGCGGTGATCGCGCAAAGCTGGAACGAAGAGGGCCGGCTTGCCAGGCCCGGCATCGTGACTACCGTGATGTCGAATCTCGGCCTCGAGCGTTTCCTCGAAGGACAAGGCCTCGGCATGGTGCGCACGCCGGTCGGCGACCGCTACGTGCTCGAGCAGATGCTGGCGCAGGGCTACAATCTCGGCGGCGAGCCATCGGGCCATATCATCCTCTCCGACTACGCCACGACAGGCGACGGCTTCGTCGCCGCGCTGCAGGTGCTGGCCGTGGTGCAAAAGCTTCGCCGCCCGGTGTCGGAGGTCTGCCATCGCTTCGATCCGCTGCCGCAGATCCTGAAGAACGTACGCTACCGCTCCGGCAAGCCGCTCGACCACGCCGAGGTGAAATCGGCGATCATGGACGGCGAGAATCGCCTCAACGGCCACGGCCGGCTGCTGGTGCGTTCGTCCGGCACCGAGCCTGTGATCCGCGTGATGGGCGAGGGCGACGACCGCCTCCTGGTCGAGGAAGTCGTCGACCAGATCGTCAACGCGCTTGGCCACGCCGCCGCGGCATAAGCACGCTTTATCCAGAGGATGCGCGATTGCTGATCGGCGGTGCGCAGGAGCGCATCGCAGCTATCGGCTATTGCTGCTGGTCGCAACCGGGCGTGCCGCGTAAAACGCGGCATTGCGTCAGCGAATCCTTTCGGGAATGCGCCGTTGAACAAGCCCGTCATCGTAACCGAGGAAACCGCGACCGCGCCGGTGGTCGTGTCGGACGCGGCTCCGGGGCTCGCCGCGAAAGCGGCCGTGGCAGGGCCGGCCTATGTTGTGCTCGCCGGGATCAGCTTCTCGCATTTCCTCAACGACACCATGCAGTCGTTGATTGCGTCCGTCTATCCGATCCTGAAGGACGCCTACGCGCTCGACTACGCGCAGATCGGCATGATCACGCTGGCGTTCCAGTTCACCGCGTCGCTGCTGCAACCCGTCGTCGGGCACTTCACCGACAAGAAGGCGCAGCCGTTCTCGCTCGCGATCGGCATGGGCTTTACGTTCTTCGGCTTGCTATTGCTCAGCGTCGCGCATCTCTATCCGATCATCCTGATCGCGGCGGCGCTGGTTGGGCTTGGTTCGGCGGTGTTTCACCCGGAGTCGGCGCGGATCGCGCGCCTGGCGTCCGGCGGGCGCTACGGCTTCGCGCAATCGGTGTTTCAGCTCGGCGGCAGTTTCGGCACGTCGATGGGACCGGTTCTGGCGGCGCTGATCGTGGTGCCGTTCGGCCAGCCCTCGATCGCCTGGTTTTCGTCGATTGCGTTTCTGGCGATCGTGATCCTGTGGCGGATCGGGGTTTGGTACAAGCCGCAGATCACGACGAAGAAATCCGCGGCGGTGGAACGTCATCCGGACCTGCCGGATTCCCGGCGCGTCAGAATCGCGCTCGCGGTGCTGGTTGCGCTGTTGTTCTCCAAGCAGCTCTACGTGTCGAGCCTGTCGAGCTACTACATCTTCTATCTGATCGAAAAGTTTCAGGTGTCGACGCAAGCGGCCCAGCTCTACCTCTTCCTGTTTCTTGCCGCCAATGCGGCGGGCGCATTTTTCGGCGGGCCGCTCGGCGATCGCTTCGGGCGCAAATACGTGATCTGGTTCTCGATCCTCGGCGCGCTGCCGTTCACGCTGGCGCTGCCCTATGCCGGCCTCGTCGGCAGCGCGGTGCTGACGGTGATCATCGGCCTGATTATCTCGTCGGCGACGTCCTCCATCATCGTGTTCGCACAGGAACTGATGCCGCATCGCTTCGGAATGATCTCGGGCGTGTTCTTCGGCGTCGCCTTCGGCATCGGCGGACTGGGCGCGGCGGTGCTCGGCAAGCTCGCCGATCACACCGGCATCGCCTTCGTCTATCACCTCTGCGCATTCCTGCCCGCGCTCGGTTTGCTCGCGGTGTTCCTGCCGAAGATGCCGAAGCACGCGCGCTGACGAGTTATCGCGAGGCGAGGGCGTAGCTCGCCGCATCAACAAAGTCTTAACGGCGCGGCAGCACGCTGATTCTCAATATATCGTTAGGGTGTATGGCGCTTTCGCCTCATGTGTCGTGTGCGATGCATCGTGAGGCGCGTCCGCAAACAGCGCCGTGAAAAAAGTCATAGATTGTCAACCTTAAAAATTAGGGTTAAGCGCCGTTTAAGCATTTAATGCCATCGTCCGTCCGTGAGTTTTTGAAGTGGGGCCCTTTGCAGTCAGCCTCACCGGACAAAAGGACGAACCCATGCGTAGCGTTAAGTCTTTCATTGCCGCCGGTGCGGCCACTTTGTTGTCCCAGGCGGCGTTTGCCGCCGACATGGCGATTGCGCCGCCTCCGTACGCTCCGGCCCCGGTGGTCGAGGATTTCGGCGGTTGGTATCTGCGCGGCGACATCGGCATGACCAATCAGAGTGCGAAGACGATCGACAGCTTGACTGCGCAGACCTTCCCAACCACGACGGCGGGTCTCGGCTTCGACAGCTCGATGCTGTTCGACCTCGGTGTCGGCTATCGCTTCAACAACTGGTTCCGTGCGGACGTGATCGGCCAATACCGCGGTCGCGCCAACCTTCACGGCTCGGACACAGTTGTCCTCGGTCTCGACGACATCGGAGTCAACAACTACACCGGCAGCAAATCCGAGTGGGTTGTCATGGCGAATGCCTATGTCGACCTCGGAACCTGGTGGTGCATCACGCCGTTCATCGGTGCCGGTGTCGGTGGGTCGTACAACAAGCTCAGCGGCTTCCGCGACGATGGCGTTCGCTACACCGCAGGCGCCCTGACCAACAGCGTTACCTACTTCGCCGACAATGGGAAGTGGAATTTGGCCTGGGCGGCCCATGCCGGTCTCGCCTACAATGTCACTCCAGGGTTTACCGTCGAACTCGCTTACAGCTACATGAATCTCGGCGATGCAGCCCCCGGCAACTACCGTGCGTTCGACAACAGCATCTCAGGTGCATCGTCGATCAAGATCAAGGACATCACCTCGCATGATCTGAAGCTCGGCGTGCGTTGGAATCTGGAATCTCCGCAGGTCTACGCACCGCCGCCGCTGATCCGCAAAGGTTAATCGCGACCTTCATTCGTTAACATTTGCAGACGGCGCGGGAGCTCTTCCCGCGCCGTTTGCTTTTGACGGATCGCGATGCAGAGCTGCGACCGCGAATAATGTTTGCCTGCTTTTCGGCAAGATTGCGCCAATCGGAAGACGCGACAACCATTGGTTAAGGTTAACAGGCGATGATCAGCGCCAAGTTCAGAGTTTTCCGATGGAGCGTTGCGATGCGTCGTCTTTTGTTGGTGGCGGTGATGTGTGGAGCGGTGAGCGGTGCGCAGGCGGCTGACATGCCATATCTCCGCGGCGGCTTCATCGACGGGCCGAGCAGCAGCACAGTGAACTGGCAAGGCGGCTACATCGGCGGACATGCCGCCTATGGCACTTCCAATATGAATTTTGCGAATTCGACGAGTACCATCGCGGCGCGCCTCCTGGACGGCACGGAGATGGAGCAGGTCCAGCGAATATCGGAGTGGCCGGTCATGGGAAAGGTTTCGGCTCACGGAGAGGGGTTCGGCGGATTCGTCGGTTACAATTTCCAGTGGACCGACGTCGTCGTGGGCGTTGAAATGAATTACACGCACGGCAAGTTCGGCGGTTCGCAGACCGGCAGGATGTCGCGGTTCTTCGGGCTTCCTTCCGGGTACACGGTCGGCGCGACCTATGAAGGGTCAGCGCAGATGAATATTTCCGACATGGGAACGCTTCGGGTCCGGGGCGGCTATGCGTATGGCTCGTTCCTCCCTTATATGTTTGCCGGCATAGCGCTGGGGCAAGCCGACATCATTCGTAGCGCGCGTGTTTACGGAACTCAGGTCAATCCGGCCGCCGCGCCGGGATTCCAGAACGTACCATTCGATGTCAGCGCGACCGACGGCCAGTACAGCCATTTGATCTACGGCTATTCGTTCGGTCTCGGCACGGAAGTGATGCTGATAGCGGGCCTGTTCATGCGCGCGGAATGGGAATACGTGCGCTTTGCCTCTTCGGTTGACACCAGCATCAACACGGTGCGGGCCGGCCTCGGCTATAAATTCTGAGTTGCTGCGCCGTTGACAGAGTTGCCGCCGCCTGTTGCACTATCGCCCTAACGAGGGCGGCGCATGAAGGTCTACGGCGATACCAATTCCGGCAACTGCCTGAAGGTGAAGTGGGTGTGCGACCATCTCGCGCTGCCCTACACCTGGATGGCGGTCGACACCCTCAAGGGCGAGACGCGGACGGCGGAATTTCTCAAGCGCAATGGCGCCGGCCAGGTGCCGACGATCGAACTCGACGACGGTCGCACGCTGGCGCAATCCAACGCCATCATCCGCTATCTCGCCCGCGGTTCTCGTCTCATTCCGCAGGATGCGTTCGCGGAAGCGAAGATGGACGAGTGGCTGTTCTGGGAACAATACAGTCACGAGCCCTACATCGCCGTATGCCGCTTCCAGATGTTCTACCTGAAGAAGCCGGCCTCCGATCTCGATCCTGAAAAGGTCAAGCGCGGTTATGCGGCGCTGGCGCGGATGGAGCACCAGCTTGCGCTGACGCCGTTCCTGGTCGGCGACGCAGTCACGCTCGCCGACGTCTCGCTCCTGGCCTATACCCGCGTGGCGCACGAAGGCGGCTTTCACCTCGACGGCTGTGCCGCGGTGCGCCGCTGGATCGCCGAGACCGAAAAAGTTCTCGGCCTGCCGTCGGCACGCTGACTTCACCGGAAATCGTCATGTCTGCCATCCCAGAGGTCACCATCCGCCCCGCGCGCCGCGAGGACGTCGGCACCATCATCGCCATGCTGGCGGACGATCCGCTCGGCGGTGCGCGTGAGCGGATCGAAGACCCACTGCCGCAATCCTATTTCACGGCATTTGAAAGGCTGCAGCTCGACCCGAACATCCTTCTCGTCGTCGCCGAGGACGGCGAACGCGCCGTGGTCGGTTGCCTGCAGCTATGCATTCTGCCCGGGCTGAGTTCGCAGGGCGCCTCGCGTGGCCTGATCGAGGATGTCCGCGTCGCCAGCCACTGCCGCAGCCGCGGCATCGGCGAGCAAATGGTGCAGTGGGCGGTTGTGGAAGCGCGCGCGAGGGAATGCAGACTGGTCGAATTGCTGACGCATCACACCCGCGTCGACGCGCAGCGGTTTTACGAGCGGCTCGGCTTTGCGCGCAGCCATGTCGGCATGACCTTGCGATTTTGATCGCCGCAGCGTTTTCGAGCGAAGCCCGTCCCGCACTTGATGCGGGATGGCATCCGGTTCGCGTAAAGAAAGCGCGTCAGAATAAAGGTCAGCCAACCGCGGTTGAAGCGTCCTTGCGACGAATGCCTGAGGTAGTCGTCACTGTGCGATCCGGTTAACAACCGATAAACTACGCATACGTCCGTGATTTTACGGACCGAAACGTCTCCGCTATGCCGGGCTCTCCCATGGGGGCTTTGGGCAGCTTGGGGATTTTCCAATGAAGAAATATTCGATTGTCCGGATCGGAAGCGAATATGTCGTACAGGCAGGGGAGACCAGCATTTTGAAGGTCTCGAGCCGGCAAGAGGCCGCCAAACTGGTCACTGATGCCGCCGAACTTCTGCAGCAGGAGCCGGCTCCCTGCGCGGACGAGGAGCCATCAATCGAGCGTGAAGCGCCCGATGCTTCTTGACGATCGGGCCCGATTCCCCTAATGACCGCGGCGGGACACCTCCCCCCAACGGGAGGCTTACTATCTGGAAGGATAGATTCATGACCGTAGCGAAGCCCGCTTCGCGGCCGAACGTGCCGCATTTTTCCTCCGGCCCCTGTGCCAAGCGCCCCGGCTGGAATCCCCAAAATCTCAAGGACGCAGCCCTCGGCCGCTCGCACCGCGCGAAGATCGGTAAAGCGCGGCTCAAACTCGCGATCGAATTGACGCGCGAAGTACTGGAAGTGCCTGATGACTACAAGATCGGCATCGTGCCGGCGTCCGATACCGGCGCGGTCGAAATGGCGTTGTGGTCGCTGCTCGGTGCGCGCCCCGTCACCACGATCGCCTGGGAATCCTTCGGCGAGGGCTGGGTCAGCGACATCGTCAAGGAATTGAAGCTCAAGGACGTCACCAAGTTGCACGCCGGCTATGGCGATCTTCCCGATTTGAGCAAGGCCGATCCGGCTTCCGACATCGTCTTCACCTGGAACGGCACGACTTCAGGCGTGCGCGTGCCGAACGCCGACTGGATCAGCGCGGACCGCCAAGGCCTCACGATTTGCGACGCGACGTCGGCAGCGTTTGCGCAAGCACTCGATTTCGCAAAACTCGATGTGGTGACGTTCTCCTGGCAGAAGGCGCTGGGCGGCGAGGCCGCGCACGGCATGCTGATCCTCTCACCGCGCGCGGTGGAGCGGCTCGAGACCTACAAGCCGGCCTGGCCGCTGCCGAAGATTTTCCGCCTCACCAAGGGCGGCAAGCTCAACCAGGGCATCTTCGAGGGCGAGACCATCAACACGCCGTCGATGCTGTGCGTCGAGGACTATCTCGATGCCTTGAACTGGGCGAAATCGATCGGCGGCCTGAAAGCCCTGATCGCGCGCGCCGACGCCAACACCAAGGTGCTGTCGGACTGGAAGGCGAAGACGCCGTGGATCGACTTCCTGGCCAAGGATGCGTCGATCCGCTCCAACACCTCGGTGTGCCTGAAGTTCGTCGATCCCGCGATCACCTCGCTGACCGCCGACGCGCAGGCCGAATTTTCCAAGAAGCTGGTTGCGCTGGTGGAGAAGGAAGCCGCCGGTTACGACTTCGCCTATTACCGCGATGCGCCCGCGGGCCTGCGGATTTGGTGCGGCGCCACGGTGGAGGCCTCCGACGTCGCGTTGCTGACGCAGTGGATCGACTGGGCGTTTGCCGAGACCAAGGCCGCGCTGCCAAAGGCGGCTTGATCGTCACCCTCCCCTGGAGGGGGAGGGTCGACGCATCCGAAGGATGCGTCGGGGTGGGGTGACCTCTCCGCATCCGACGCACGCAGAATTCGCATCGACAGTTTCACCCCATCCCGGCGCTTCGCGCCGACCTTCCCCCTCCAGGGGAAGGTGTGAAGGATCACTCCAATGACCAAACCCAAAGTTCTCATTTCCGACGCGCTATCTCCCGCCGCCGTCCAGATCTTCAAGGATCGCGGCGTCGAAGTCGACTTCCAGCCCAATCTCGGCAAGGACAAGGACAAGCTCGCCGAGATCATCGGCAATTACGATGGCCTGGCTATCCGCTCGGCGACGAAGGCGACCGCGAAAATCATCGATAAGGCGAAGAAGCTCAAGGTGATCGGCCGCGCCGGCATCGGCGTCGACAATGTCGAGATTCCCGCGGCGACCGCCAAGGGCATCATCGTGATGAACACGCCGTTCGGCAATTCGATCACGACCGCCGAACACGCGATCACCTTGATGCTGGCGCTTGCGCGTGAAATTCCGCAGGCCGACGCCTCGACCCAGGCCGGCAAGTGGGAGAAGAACCGCTTCATGGGCGTCGAGATCACCGGCAAGACGCTAGGGGTGGTCGGCTGCGGCAATATCGGTTCGATCGCCGCCGACCGCGCGCTGGGGCTGCGCATGAAGGTGGTCGCGTTCGATCCGTTCCTGTCGCCGGAGCGGGCCAAGGATATCGGCGTCGAGAAGGTCGAGCTCGACGAATTGTTCAGGCGCGCCGACTTCATCACGCTGCACACGCCGCTGACCGAGAAGACCAGGAACATCATCGACGCGGCGGCGCTCGCGAAAATGAAGAAGGGCGTGCGCATCATCAACTGCGCGCGCGGCGGTTTGGTCGACGAGCAGGCGTTGCTCGATGCGCTGAATTCCAAGCATGTCGCCGGCGCCGCCTTCGACGTCTTCGTCGAAGAGCCCGCTACCAAGAACGTGCTGTTCGGCCATCCGAACGTGATCTGCACGCCGCATCTCGGCGCCTCCACTACCGAAGCGCAGGAGAACGTCGCGCTGCAGGTCGCCGAGCAGATGTCGGACTATCTTCTCACCGGCGCGATCTCGAACGCGGTGAACTTCCCCTCGATCACGGCGGAGGAAGCGCCGAAGCTGAAGCCGTTCATCGAGCTCGCCGAAAAGCTCGGCTCGTTCGCGGGCCAGCTCACCGAGAGCGGCATCCTCAAGACGGAGATCACCTATGAGGGACACGTCGCCGAGATGAAGATCAAGGCGATCACCTCGGCGGTGCTGTCGGGCCTGCTGCGCCCGATGCTGGGCGAGGTCAACGTGGTCTCCGCGCCGGTCGTCGCGAAGGAGCGTGGCATGGTGGTCGACGAGATCGTACGCGCGGCGCAGAGCGATTACGAAAGCCTGATCACGGTGACGGTCACCACCGAACGGCAGGAGCGTTCCGTCTCGGGCACCGTCTATCACGACGGCAAGCCGCGGCTGGTCGACATCAAGGGCATCCGGGTCGATGCTGAGTTCGGCAAGTCGATGATCTATGTCACCAACGAGGACAAGCCCGGCTTCATCGGCAGCTTCGCCAGCCTGCTCGGCGATGCCAAGATCAACATCGCCACCTTCCATCTCGGTCGCGTCAAGCAGGGCGGCGACGCCATCGCGCTGGTCGAGATCGACGGCCCCGTGCCGGCCGATGTGCTTGCCAAGGTGCAGGCGCTGCCGCAGGTGAAGCAGGCCAAGGCGCTGGCGTTTTAAGACGCGCATCCCCCTTCCTTCCGGGGAAGGTCCTTCGCCGCGGTGCGGCCGCGGCGAAAATCCCGATCGAACCGATTCCTTCCTCGCTGCGTCTCATGACCGGAAGTGGTGGGCGTTGTTTGTCCGCCGCCATCCGGCGGGCGGTTCAGGAGGGTATCCATGCGATTGATTGCGAACAGCTTTTTGACGACGAGCCTCGTCGTTCTGACGGCGCTTGCCGCCGGTGAGGCGCAGGCCGCCGACATCGCCGCGAGCTCGGCGGTGGATGCTGTCACCGTCTATCCCGACGGCGCCAGCGTAACGCGCCTCGTCACGCTCGATCTGCCGGCCGGCGAGAATTCCGCTGTTCTCAAGGATTTTCCGCTCACGCTGGATCCGTCCTCGCTCAGGGTCGAAGGCGAGGCCGGCGCAAAGCTCACGATCGGCGCGATCGACGCAAAACCGCCGCGCGCGGCGCCGCCGGTCAATTTGCCCGAACTCGACAAGCGCATCGAGGCGCTGAAGGACGAGCGCGTCAACCTGCAGGGCGCAATCGATGCGGCGAGAGCGCGGCGCAAGTTCGCCGAACGATTTGCGGATATCGCGCCGGTCGGGATCGGCGACAAGGGCGAGGCGCGGCCGATATCCGAATGGCGCGCGGCCTTTGCCGCGGTTGGCGAAGAAGTCGCCAGCACCGAGGCCGCGATCCGCGATGCCGAACGCAAGCAGCGCGACCTCGACCGTGAAATCGCGCGCCTCGAGCAGGACAAGGCCCAGAAGCCGCCGAACAAGCTGGAGGTGCGGATCGAGCTCGCAGCGGCTGCCGCGACCAAGGCGACGCTGCGGGTGACCTATGCGGTGCGCAGTGCGCGCTGGACGCCGCTCTATGATGCCCGTCTCGATACCGGCGCGAAAGACCGCAAGCCCGCGCTCGAACTGGTGCGCCGCGCCGAAATCACGCAGGCCACCGGCGAGGACTGGTCGAACGTGGCGCTCAGTGTGTCGACCGTGCGAACCGCGCGCGGCGGCAACGCGCCCGAGCTCAATCCGTTGATCGTGCAGTACCCGCAACCGCCGCGGCCTCAGGCGTCGGTCAGCGGCGCGATGGACAATAGGTTCCGCTCGGCGGCGCCTGCCGCGAAGGTGGCGGAATCCCTCGCCGAACGTGCCGACGAACAGCAGGCCGCGGCCGATGTCAGCGGCTTCCAGGTGGTGTTCAAAATTCCTGGCCGCGTCAGCCTCGGTGCGAGCGAAGGTGCCAAGAGCCTGCGCGTTTCGACCGTAACGCTCGCGCCCGACCTCGCGGTCCGCGCCGCGCCGGTGAAGGACCCGACCGCATTCCTCGAAGCGAGCTTCAAGCAGAACGAGGACGCGCCGCTATTGCCGGGACGCGTCTCGATCTACCGCGACGGCGTGTTCGTCGGCCGCGGCCAGATGGCCGCAGCAAGCAAGGACGAGACCGTGCGGCTCGGCTTCGGGGGCGACGACAAGATCAAGATCGAACGCGCAGTTCTCAAGCGCAACGAGGGATCGGCCGGCCTGATCGTGACGACGTCGAAGACCGACGAACGCGCGTTCAAGACCACCGTTCGCAACGGCCATGATTTCCCGATCCGGATCGCGATCGAGGACCAGTTGCCGGTCAGCGAGAACGAGCAAATCCAGGTCGAAATGCTGTCGTCCACGACGCCGCCGACGGCAAGCAACATCCGCGACAGACGCGGCGTGCTGGAATGGGCATTCGAGGCCAAGCCCAGCGAGGTGAGGGATATCAGTTTCGCGTGGCGGATACGCTGGCCCAAGGACAAGGGCGTGGTGATGGTGCCTGCGGGCTGAGGTTACCGGATAACGAAGGAGCCGTCATTGCGAGCGTAGCGAAGCAATCCAGAGTCGCGAAGAAAGACTGGATTGCTTCGTCGCTTCGCTCCTCGCAATGACGGGAGGGTTTGTCTCACCTCGCCTTCAAGAACTCCCCCACCTCCAGCAGCACGAACTCGTTGTCGTCAGCCTTGTTGGGATCGCGGCTCGACGAGAATGGCAGATTGTTGTCGTTGCCGACGATGATATGCGCCTCGTCGACGCGCTCGACGTTCTCGATGGTGAAGAACGGAAAGGTCAGCACGCCGTCATTGAGCGGTTTGCGCGCCTTCTTGTCGGGATCCTTGATCTTCATCAGGTCGATATAGGCGATCTTGCGCACCGGCTTGCCGACATTGGCGTCGGAGAGCTCGATCTTGTAGACACGCTTGCATTTCGCGAGGTCCGCAAAGCAGTTCTCGCCGCGCTGGCCGGCCGGGCAGGCCCTGTCGGGGGTGCCTTCGCCATTGTCGCGCTCGATGATCAGGCCGTTTGAGGCGTCGATCATGTTGAAATCGCCGATGGCGTGGCCGTTCTGCTCGAACACATAGTGCCAATAGCGGCCGGTGAATTTTTCGGCCGCGACGTCGAATTCGAGGATCCGCGCGGCTTCCTTGTTGTCGACTTTTTCAAAGTCCTTCTTCTCGGCATTCCACAGTGGGCCCTCGAGCAGGCCATAGAGGAACTTGCCGTCCTTCGAGCCGGCAAAGCCTTCATAGCCCTTGGAGCGGCGGAGGTTGACGGTGGTGTAGCTGGCGCCTGGAGCTGCAGGCGACTGCACCGACCAGTGATCGGGCGAGCGCACCGGCTTGCCGTCGGCGGTGGTCTCGAACACCGCCAGGACCTTGCCGGTCTTGTCGGCCTTCAGCACGTAGGGCCCGAACTCGTCGCCGATCCAGAAGGTGTCGCCGATGATCTGAAAACCTTCGGTGTCGAAATCCGCGCCGGTAAGATAGCGCTTGGCGGTGTCTTCATGGAGGATGCGGAACGGCACCTTCTTGTCGGGGTCGTGCAGGAAGACGGTTTCCTGTCGCTCGATCTTGCCGTTCGCCCAGTCGATCTTGTGCCGGTTGAGATAGAGCATCGAGTCGGCCGAGTTGTAGCGCGAGCCCATGCCGTTGTCGGTGAGCACCCAGAACGAGCCGTCCGGCATCATCTTGATGCCGGAATGGCCCTGCAGTGGCTGGCCCTTGAACGGCAGCGAAACGCCGGTCGGGCGTTCGTAGGACTTGCCCATCACGGTGCCCGCAGCGTCGACGCGGCGGCCGGTCGTGTATTTGCCTGATGTCTTGAGATCGTCAGGCGCATCAGCGGGCGCATCGATAAATGTCTGCGCCGGCAGGACGGCGTGGCCCTTCAGCGTGGCGGGAAACTCGCCTTCGCCTTGAGCGAAGGCGGCGCCGGCCAGAAACATGGACGCGACGGAGCAGAGCAATGACACGCGCATGGCGGATCTCCTGTTGAATAGCGATGCGGTGTGTCTTGCGCAGCGGCTGTTACAGCCGGCTGACAGTTTTGTGAAAGCCGCGTAACGGCGTTGGATAAGGCTGCGGCTTCGGTGTTACTGCGCTGCAGCCGGCCGCATGGTCTGCGGCAGCAGGAACGGCACGCCGGCGTCAGTATAGTCGATCTTCACATCGACCTCAAAAATCCGGCGGATGGTCTCGGCCGTGATCGCATCGTTGCGGCCGCCATCGACGGCGAGCCTACCGCGATGCAAGAGCACGATGCGATCGGCGAAGCGCATGGCGAGATTGAGGTCGTGCAGTACGGCGATGACGGCCGTGCCGTTCTGCGCGCGCCGCTTCGCCGTTTCCACCAGGTCGATCTGGTGGCGCATATCGAGGCTCGAGGTCGGCTCGTCCAGCAGCAAGAGGCCAGGCCCGTGCTGCGCCTCGCCGCAGGCGAGCTGCACCAGCACGCGGGCGAAATGCGCGCGTTGCTGTTCGCCGCCCGAGAGTGTCGGCAATTGCCGCTGGCTGAAATGGGCCAGATCGACCTCACCGAGCGCCGCATCGACCAGCCGTTGCGCGGCGGCCCGGCCGGCATCACCCGCGCCCATATGAACGATCTCCTCGACCGTGAACGGGAAGGTGACGTTGACATGCTGCGACAGCATCGCGCGGTGGAAAGCGAGAAGGCGCGGCGGATAGCTTTGGATGTCGCGCTGGTTCAGCCTGATCTGGCCGCGCGTCGGGCGGAGATCGCCGGACAGCATCCGCAGCAGCGTCGATTTGCCGGCGCCGTTGGGGCCGACGATCGCGACCATCTCGCCGGGGGCAACGCAAAGATCGATGCCATCGACCAGCGTGGCGCCGCCAACGACCATTGAAACCGATTGCGCTTCGAGAATGGCGGTCATAGCGAAACCAGCCCGCGCTGGCGGAGCAGCATCGCCAGAAAGAACGGCGCTCCGATCGCAGCCGTCAGGATGCCGATCGGCATTTCCGCGGGCGCCACGATGGTGCGGGCCAGCGTATCGGCACCCACCAGCAGCACCGCGCCCAGCAGCATGGAAGCGGGCAGCAGCAATCGGTGCGCCGGTCCGATCACCAGCCGCAACAGATGCGGCACCACGATGCCGATAAAGCCGACGACGCCGCAGACCGAAACCGCCACGCCCGTCATCGCCGACACCAGCACGATCGAAATCCGCTTCAGCCGCTCGACGTCGACGCCGCTATGGAACGCCTCGGCCTCGCCGAGCACCAGCACGTCGAGCCCACGCGCGATCGAGAGGCAGGCGATCGCGGCGCACCCCAGCACCGGCGCCAGCGTGGCGAGCTTGGGCCAGGTCGCGCCGCTCAGCGAGCCCAATAGCCAGAACGTGATGTCGCGCAACTGGCGATCGTCGGCGATAAACACAAGGAGCCCGACGCCGGCATTGGCGATGGCGGCGATGGCAATGCCGGCCAGCAGGAAAATCGCGATCGACGTCCGCCCGGAGCGGCTCGCGATCGAATAAAGGATGACGGTGGTCGCGAGCGAACCGGCGAACGCCGCGATCGGCAGCAACTGATGCTGCATGAAGCGGAAGTTCTGGCCGATCTGGCTGTCGGTGAAGACGATCGCAGCCGCTGCCGCCAGCGCGCCGCCGGAGGAAACGCCGACCAATGCAGGGTCGGCGAGGGGATTGCGAAACAGCCCCTGCATGATGGCGCCCGATGCAGCGAGCAGCGCGCCGATCATCGCGGCCGCGCCGATTCGTGGAATCCGGATCGACCACAGCACGAGCTGGTCGCGCGCGAGGCTTGGACCGGCCGCGGCGTCACTCCACAGGCCGAGCGCGGCCGGCAGCCGCGCCAGCGGAATTCCGGCGGCGCCAACCGTCAGCGCGATCAGCGCTGCGCCGGCCAGCGCGGCGAACAGGCAGATGAGGGTCAGTGAGGCCGGAGGGCGCAACGCGTATCCGCTGCGGCGCTTGGCATTACCCTCGGTCAGAACGGTCATTTCCGGCAGTCGGCGGTGAGTGCCGCGGGCTTGAATTTTTCGGCCTGCGGCGCCAGCGCCGGATAGAGCTTGATCGAGAGATCGCGGGCGGCGGCCGCCGTGCGGGGCCCGAAGCCGAGCAGATAAAGGCCTTCCATCGAGATGAAGGCCTTGTTGGCCGCAACAGGGGTCAGCGCGAAGGCCGGATGAAGATACACCGTCTCCTCGACCACCGAATCCTTGCCGCGCTGGATCGAGAGCACCACGTCGGGCTTCGCCGCGACGATCGCCTCGTCATTGATGATCTTGTAGCCTTCATAGCTGTCGATGGCATTGACGCCGCCGGCAAGCGCGATGATCTCGTTTGCCGCGGTGTTCTTTCCGGCGGCCATCGCCCGGCCGTTCAACAGCGACATCACGAACATCACGCGCACCGGCTTCGTCACCTTGGCGCGCAGCTCGCGCAGTTGCGCCAGATCGTCCGACACCGCCGCGGTCAGGCATTCGGCCCGCTTGTCCGCGTCCATGGCGTGGCCGACCAGCCTGATCTTGTCGAGCAGGCCTGCTTCCGAAAAGGTTTCGGGCACCAGCACCAGCGGCACCTTGGCGGCCTCCAGGACGTCGATGGTTTCCTTCGGCCCGGACCCTTGCGCCGCCAGCACCAGGGAGGGGTTGAGCCCGAGCACGCCCTCGGCCGAAAGCTGGCGCATGTAGCCGACATCCGGCTTCTCGCGCGCCGCGGCGGGATAGAGGCTGGTCGAATCGACGCCGACGAGACGGTCCTCGAAACCGAGCGCGTAGAGAATTTCCGTGATCGCGCCGCCGATCGAGACGATCCGCGCGGGGTCTGCGATCGCGACGTCGCGATTACGGGCATCATGCACCGTAACGCCGGCGGCGAGCGCGACGCCGCCGAGCAGGAAACAGCCCGCGGCGGCCGACACTGCGAGCGTGCGACAAACTTTCATTTCCGGTTCACCAGGTCGGTCACTTCGTCAGGATCAGCTTGTTCTGCGACGTCAGCCGCAGGCGATAATGCTCCTCGCCATGCGCGATGATGATTTCGCGCTCGGTGGCAAACAGTTCGCGGCTGTCGATCCGGTTGCCGCTGATGGCAAGCGATCTGGCTGCGGAAGCGGGCTTGCCGGCTTGCGTCCGGGCACCTCCGAGGTTGTCTCCTGTTGTTGCGGACATTTTGTGCTTTTGGTGCCCCGAAGAATTCGATCGATCTACGCTTGTATAGTTGGGCGGGGCCGCAATCCAACCGCTGCACTTTACAATTGATATAAAGTGCGCCGTGGCATTATTGACCGGTTCCGCACCGCGGCGTAACCAAGATGGACGCGATACGAGCGGGGGTGCCCGGTCGCGAAGATTGGTAGCCAGCAAGCAGCCGCCTCATCACCGGCGCCCGCCAGCCAACCCAATAGGCAAATAAACAGGTTGGGGCAGTATGGCTTTCGGGGCTAGGCATTCGCGCGCCTTGTTTTTGGGCGCGTCGGCATTTTCATTTGCGTTGTTGTCCTCAACCGCTGCGTTCACGCAGGCGCTCGAAGCGGAGGCTGTCACGGGCGCATCCGAGCAGAAGAAACAGAAGCAGGGCAAGCGCCAGCAAGGCAAGCCGCAGCAGGCCCAGCAAGCCCGGGCGCCTGTCATGAATGCGATGGCGCAGATCGGTGCCGTGCCGGTGCAGTCGCTGGATGCGATCACCGTCGCTGCCTCGAAGACGGAAGAGCGTGCTATCGACGCGCTGGCTCCCGTCAGCGTGGTGACGCTGGAGCAGATTCAGGGTCGCCAGGCCAGCACACTCGGCGGTCTCCTCTACAACATTCCCGGTGTCTGGGTGCAGGATCGCGGCGATGAGCCGTCGACCTCGATCAATATCCGCGGCCTGCAGGATTTCGGTCGCGTCGCCGTCGTCGTCGATGGTGCGCGGCAGAACTATCAGCGCACCGGCCATTTCGCGAACGGCTCTTTCTTCCTCAACCCGGAACTGGTCAGCAGCATCGAAATCGTGCGCGGTCCTACGGCCAACATCTACGGTTCGGGCGCGATCGGTGGCGTGGCGTCGTTCCGCACCAAGGACATCGAAGACGTCGTGCGTCCGGGCGAGCGTTGGGGTGTGGATGCCAAAACCATTCTCGGAACGAACTATGGCCGTGCCTTGGGCTCGGTCTTTGGCGGTGTTCACGTCAATCCGAATGTCGATGTGTTCGCCGGCGGCACCTACAGCACGCAGGAAAGCTACAAGGACGGCACTGGTTTCGAAGTCGCCAATACCGGAAACCGGCTTACCGCTGGTATCGCCAAGGTGACGGTGCGTCCTGCTGACGGACACGAAGTCAAATTGGGCACGATATTCCAGGAAGACCTTTACAACGTGGGCCAGCCGCCGCGGCGCGCCGGCGATCCCAATTCCACCAACCCAAATGGGACCAATAACCTCAACGGCACGTCGATCTATCATACCGACGTGAAGAACTACACGACGACGCTCGGCTGGAAATATTCGCAACCGGACGACAAGGTGTTCGACTGGAATGCAAAGGTCTATTGGAATCGCACCGAGAACGATCAGATCAAGACGTTTCACACCAACACGAATCCCAACAACGCTTTTTGCGGCGGCGTGCCGGGCAATCCGGTCTCCGGCTGCATCGGCGACAACCGCGGTTACCTGCTCGATACGGTCGGTTTCGACGCGTACAACACCTCGCGCTTCGAGTATGCGGATTGGCACCATGCGGTCACGTACGGCGCCGATGCGTTCCAGGACAACGTGAAGACTGCCGACCGGCGCGGTACCTCGGATGTCACAACTCCAGGCGGACGGCGTACGGTGTCCGGCGGGTTTGTGCAGTGGAAGGCAACATACAGCAATCTGCTGGAGACGATCAGCGCCCTTCGCTACGACAACTACAGCCTGGAGTCGGGGGCGACATCTTCAGGGGGCGACCGGCTGTCGCCGAAGATCACGGTCGCCTTGATGCCGGTGGCGGTGGTGACGCCCTATGCCAGTTATGCAGAAGGTTACCGCGCGCCGTCGATTACGGAGACGCTGGTCAACGGCCCGCATGCCGGCGCAACGATCAACGATTCGTTCTTCCGTTGCCCATCGGGGACCCCGGGTCCGGGCGCCGACTCGACCTTCTGTTTCCTGCCTAATCCGAACCTGCGCCCCGAGGTCGGCAAGAACAAGGAAATCGGATTCAACATCCGAAAGAACGACCTGTTCATCGCCGGCGACAGCTTCCGCGGCAAGATCAACTTCTTCCGCAACGACATCACCGACTTCATCGACCAGGTTGCCTTTGGTACGCCGCTGACGGTGCCGACCGGCCCACCACCCGCGCCGAGGATTACCGTCCTGCCCTTCCTGCAGTATCAGAACGTCGCCTCGGCGCGAATCCAGGGCTTCGAGGCGGAGACGATGTATGACGCCGGCCTTTGGTACGCAGGCATCTCCGGCTCCTTCCAGGACGGTAAGAACCTGCAGACCGGGTTTGGACTGTACACTGTGCCGCCGCAGAAAATCACGACGACGGCCGGTGTTCGTCTGCTCGACAGGACCCTCATTCTTTCCATGCTGTGGACGTCGGCGATCGCAAACAGGAACCTTCCTCCGACCTACACGCCAGCAACGTCGTACGATCTCGTCAACCTGTATCTGCAGTACCAGCCCACGCGGGACCTCACGTTTAATTTCTCAGTCGAGAACCTCCTCAACCAGTACTATCGTCCGTATGCCATTCCGGTCGGGAGCACGGGCGACACGCAGAACGACGTTAAATGGGCCAGCGCCGGCGCCGGCATCGTCTTCAAGGGCGGTCTCAGATATCATTTCGGAGGAACCTGACACGAAGACTCCGCGGTCTCGGGTGAGACCGTCACCTCCAATGGCACCGGGCCGCGCTGATGCTCCAGCGCGGCTTCGGCACGTTCTTGTTTCCAACCAGCTCAAACGGTACGCCAGGCGCACCCCAGCAACCCAGCAAGGAGATTTCAAATGTTTATCGCGATGAACCGGTTCCAGGTAAAGATTGGCTCTGAAGCGGCCTTCGAGAATGTCTGGCGCTCGCGCGAGTCCTATCTCAGCAACATGGCCGGCTTCGTCGAGTTTCACCTGCTCAAGGGGCCCGTTGCCGAGGATCACACGCTGTATTCGTCGCACACGGTCTGGGTCGACAAGGCGGCGTTCGAAGCCTGGACCAAATCGGAAGAATTCCGCCGCGCGCATGCCCGCGCCGACAA
Source organism: Bradyrhizobium sp. LMTR 3 (assembly GCF_001693485.1). Taxonomy (GTDB): domain Bacteria; phylum Pseudomonadota; class Alphaproteobacteria; order Rhizobiales; family Xanthobacteraceae; genus Bradyrhizobium. The sequence continues at coordinate 164,137 of NZ_MAXC01000002.1, read as the reverse complement.
CAAGACCGGCGAAAGCCTCTACCTCGGCCATCCCAAGTTCGAAGGTTTCGAGGTGATCCTGAGCGAGCGCAAGTCCAGCGCCGCCGCTTGAGGGAGGGTGCGATGTTGAGCACGGACCTTGCCGAACTCAAGGCGCATATGGCGGAGAATCCGGGCGCGGTGATCGAGGACGTGGCGCGGGAGCGGAAGGTGACCCCGCGCGCCGTGCTCGAGGCGCTGCCCGATACGATGGTGCGCATCGGCCCCGGCGGCGAATTCGCCGCCGCGATGAACGATGTCGCGCAATGGGGCGAGGTGACGCTGATCGTCCATACCGACGACGCGATATTCGAATTCACGGGCAGCGTGCCCGCGGGCGAAGTGGGCCGCGGTTACTTCAACCTGATGCAGCCGAAGGGGCTGCACGGCCATCTGCGGCACGAGCGCTGCGGAGCAATCGCTTTTGTCGAGCGGCCCTTCATGGGCAAGTTGTCGGCCTTCATCGCGTTCATCAATGTCGACGGCGGCATCATGTTCAAGGTGTTTGTCGGCCGCGACGAAGCGCGCGCGCTGCGCAGCGACCAGTTGCAGCGCTTTCACGCGTTGGCGGAAAGGATCGCGCCCGCCCGCGCGGTGTAACCGCATTGTCAGCCCGGGAGACGATCATGCAGCGAAGAGTGCTGGACGTTATGATCCGTTGGTGCTGCGTTGCCGGTGTGGCTGGAATGCCGGGCGCGGCGCTCGCCGCCACCGACGTTGCGCTGCTGCCGCGCAACCTGTCGCCCTGGAACATGTTCGTGAATGCGGACGTGGTGGTGCAGGCGGTCATGGTGGGCTTGGCCTTCGCTTCGCTGGCGACGTGGACGATCTGGTTGGCGAAAACCGTCGAGATCCGCCGCAAGACCGCGACCGCCAAACGGCGCCTCAGCCTCTTGGAAACCGATACGGTGCTGGCCAAGGCTGAGAAGGAAGCCCGCGGCGGCAACGATGCCGTCGCGCAGATCATCCAGTCCGCCGCTCGCGAGGCGAGTCTCTCCGGCGGTCATTTCGACGACGGCCTCAAGGAGCGAGTGGCGCTGCGGCTGGAGCGGGTCGAGGCGGCGATGTCCAGGCAGATCGCGCGCGGCACTGGCGTGCTCGCCACCATCGGCGCCACCGCGCCATTCGTGGGCTTGTTCGGCACGGTCTGGGGCATCATGAATTCCTTCATCGGCATTTCCGAAGCCAAGACCACCAATCTCGCCGTGGTCGCGCCCGGCATCGCGGAGGCGTTGCTCGCGACCGCGCTCGGTCTGGTCGCGGCGATCCCGGCGGTCGTGATCTACAACCATCTCACCCGCACGATTTCAGCCCATCGTGCGCTGCTCGGCGATGCCTCGGCGCTGGTGCTGCTCCTGATCAGCCGCGAGGGCGACCGCGGTTCGTTCCGCCTGGCGCGTGCTGCGGAGTAGGCGATGGGCGCGAAGCTCGGACATGTGGTCGGCGGACGGGCGCGCGGCGGCGGCGAAGACCTTGTCGAGAATCACGAGATCAACGTCACGCCGTTCATCGACGTGATGCTGGTGCTGCTGATCATCTTCATGGTTGCCGCGCCGCTTGCGACCGTCGATCTCGGCGTCAATCTTCCCGCCAGCGCCGTCGAGCCATCGCCGCGGCCGGATCAGCCGGTATTCGTCACGGTGAAGCCGGATCTTTCGGTCGCCGTCGGCGAGGACATCATCGCACGCGATACGATGACCGCCACAATCGATGCCGCCACCAAGGGCGACAAGAACGAGCGCATCTATCTGCGCGCCGACAAGGCCGTCAGCTATGGCGACTTGATGGAAGTGATGAACCTCCTGCGCAACGCCGGCTATCTCAAGATCGCGCTGGTCGGCCTCGACGGCCGCAGTTGACCGTCATGAACGCGTTCGCGCTCCATGATGCTTCCGACCAGGCCGTATTGCGCCGCTGGGGCGCATCGGCGGCGGCAATTCTCGCTGCCCATGCCGCAGTGATCGCGATCGGCATGAACTGGAGCCGGCCACAGCCGGAGCCCGGCGTCACCTTGCCGGCAATCATGGTGGACATGTCGCCGGTATCGTCGGCGCCGCAATCGACGCCGCTGGAGCGTGCCCCGGACCAGTTGATGGATCAGGCCGACGCCTCGCCGCCCGAACCGGTCAAGCAGCAGGAGGTTGTTGAAGAGCAGATCGCGCCGACCCCGCCGCAGGAAAACCCTGAGGTGTTGGCGCCGTCAGAGCAGAAGCTGGAAATCAAGCCGGCCACCGAGCCCGCCAATCCTGTGCCGGATGCCAAGCTAACGCCAGTCAAGCCGAAAGTCGTCCGCCCCGAGGCGGAGAAGCCAAACGACTCGACACCCCAACCACGCACCGCGGCACCGCCTCGCGTCGAACGCCAGGCACCGGCCGCCTCCGCGGCCAGCGCGGGCGCAACGGCCTCGGCGGTTGCGTCCTATAATCAGCGCGTGCGCGCGCATCTGATGCGCTTTCACCAGTATCCAGCGGGGGCCAACCAGCCCGGTGTGGCCAAGGTATCTTTCACGATCAGCCGCAGCGGGCAGGTGCTCGGAAGCCGACTTGCTGGATCATCTGGCGTCGCCGCGCTCGATGCGCAGGCCGCTGCGATGGTCCGCCGAGCCTCGCCGTTTCCGGCGTTTCCGCCCGAAATTACGCAAGGCTCGATGGGCTTCAACATTCCGGTGATTTTTACCGTCCCCAGATAGCGGGAATCGCCTACTCCTTCACCGCGCCCGTCAACGACGACACGTAGTAATCCACGAACAGCGAATAAAACAGCGCGACCGGCAGCGAGCCGAGCAGCGAACCGGCCATCAGCGCGCCCCACTGGTAGACGTCGCCGGTGACGAGCTCGGTCAGGATCGCGACCGGCACCGTCTTGTTGGCGCCGCTCTGGATGAAGGCGAGTGCGTAGATGAACTCGTTCCACGACAGCGTGAAGGAGAAGATGCCGGCCGAGATCAGGCCGGGCACCGCGAGCGGCAGCGTGATCCGGCGCAGGATCTGCAGCCGGGTGGCGCCATCGACCAGTGCGCATTCCTCGAGCTCATAGGGGATCGACTTGAAATAGCCGATCAATAGCCAGGTGCAGAACGGCACCAGGAATGTCGGATACACCAGGATCAGCGCCATCGGCGAGTCGAACAGGCCGAACTGCACGATCACGGTGGCGAGCGGAATGAACAGGATCGAGGGCGGCACCAGATAGGCGAGATAGATCCCCAAGCCCACATAGGGGCTGCCGCGGAAGCGCAAGCGCTCGATCGCGTAAGCTGCGAGCGTCGAAGCGAACAGCGACAGGAAGGTGGAGCCGATCGCCACGAACATCGTGGTCTTGAGCCAGGTCGGATAGGCGGTGTCGAACAAGAGATGCTTGATGTGCGCCAGCGTCGGCGAGGAGATCCAGAACGGATTGTGCTGCTTGTAGTTCAAGAGCTCCGCGTTCGGCTTGAACGAGGTGATCGCCATCCAGTAGAACGGGAACAGCAGGATCAGCACGAAGCAGGCCAGCGGCAGATAGATCATCATCACCCGCCGCGCGCGCGAATCCCACGCCATGGTGTCGGGCGTGGCGCTGGCGACATTGCTGTTGCCCGGTTGGGCAGCTACGTCAGTCATTGGCTTCTCCCTGCTGCCATTTGCGGCGCGCCAGGCCGAAGTAGCTGAACAACGTCGCGAACACGAGGAACGGGATCATCGAGACCGCAATTGCTGCACCCTCGCCAAGCTCGCCGCCGGCGATGCCGCGCTGGAACGCCAGCGTCGCCAGCAGGTGCGTGGAATTGACCGGACCGCCGCGGGTGATGGCATAGACGAGCTGGAAATCGGTGAAGGTGAAGATGATCGAGAAGGTCATCACGATCGCCAGAATCGGCATCATCATCGGAAGGGTGATGTAGCGGAAGCGCTGCCAGGCGGTGGCGCCGTCCAGCATCGCGGCTTCATAGAGCGAGGGTGAGATGGTCTGCAGGCCCGCGAGAAGCGAGATCGCCACGAACGGAATGCCGCGCCAGATGTTGGCTGCGATCAGCGAGAACCGCGCCGGCCAGGGCGTGCCGAGGAAGTCGATGTTGGTCGAGCGGATGTGCAGCACATCGACCAGCAGATAGGAGATGATCGAAAACTGCGGATCGTAGATCCACCAGAACGCCAGCGCCGACAGCACCGTCGGCACGATCCACGGCAACAGCACGATAGCGCGCAACAGGCTCTTGAGCGGGAAGTGGTTGTTGAGCAGGAGCGCCAGCCAGAAGCCGAGCGCGAATTTCCCGATGGTCGCTATTCCCGTGTAGAAGACGCTGTAGAACACCGCGTTCCACCACAGGGGATCCTTCAGCAGATACTGAAAGTTCTCCAGGCCAATGAAGATGCCGCGCTGGCCGATCGTGGTGTCGGTGAAGGCGAGCCAGACGCCGAGGCCCAGCGGGTAGGTGAGGAACACCGTCAACAGCCCGATCGCCGGCGCAAGGCACATCACGATCAGGAACGGCTTGTAGTCGAACAAGCGCGCGATCCAGTTCGGTTGCCGGAGCGCCACGCCGCGCGATGGTAGAGTGGTTACGGACATCGGGTCCCTGTGCAGGTCTGACTTTCAAGGTCATTCCGGGGCGATGCGAAGCATCGAACCCGGAATCTCGAGATTCCGGGTCTGGTGCTTACGCACCATCCCGGAATGACGGCGTGTCAATCGCTGACGCCGCTCTACTTGCCCTACCGGCCCTGCCGCCGGAAGTACCGCTTCGCACGCTGCTCCGCCTCCGCGACGGCGGCCTCCGGCGTCTGGGCACCTGTCGCGACCGCGGCGCACATCTGGATCAGCACGTAGTCGGCGCTGACCGCACCGGTTGCGGTTGAAATCGGCCCCTTGTAGCCATCGTAGTAGGTGCTCTGCATGGTGTTCTTGAAGATCGAGACCTTGGGGTCGCTGGACCAGACCGCGGCGTCGGTATAGGCGGCAAGCGGCTGCGACCAGTAGCCGGAGTTGGCGTTGAGCCAAGGCTCGTACTGTTCCTTTTCCATCATGAATTGCAGGAACGCCTTTGCGGCATTGGGATAGGGGCTGTGCTTGAACAGCATCGCGTTCAGCGTCAGGCCGGCCATCGGCGAGACCTTGGCGAGGCCCTTCGGCAGCAGTTGATGCTCGCTGTCTTCGGCAATCGCCTTGGTCGCCGGATCGTTCTTCAGCGAGAAGTACAGCGAGACGCCGTTGGCGGTCAGCGAGATTTCCTGCGAGGAGTAGGCGCGGTTGTTGCTGACGTCGTTCCACGACGACGTGCCGGCGATGAAGGTCGGGTACAGTGCCTTGACCCACTTCAGCGCTTCGATGGTCTCCTTGCTGTTGATGATGATATTACCCTCTTCATCGAGCAGCGAAGCGTTGTGCGACCACAGCGCCCAGTTGGCAAAACCGTTGCCGTCGCCCTTGGCATTGCCCAGCGCGAAGCCGGCCGGCTTGCCGGCCTTGTGCAGCTTCTGGCAAAGGTCCACAAATCCGGCACTGTCTTCCGGGACCTTGTCGTAGCCGATCGATTGCAACACCGACTTGCGGTAGATCAGCGGGCCGGCAGTGGCGCCGAACGGCAATCCGATCCATTTGTCGCTCTTGCTGCGCTTGCCATACGTCTGCGCCAGCGGCAGCCAGCCGCCGTAGCGCTTGCCGAGATAATCGGTGACGTCGTTCAGTTCGACCAGCTTGTCGACATAGATGTGCGGCGCATCGGAGAAGCCGATGATGATATCCGGGCCGGCGCCGGAATTCGAGGTCACCGCAGTCTGCTGGCTGATGTCTTCCCAGCCGACGAAGTCGACCTTGACCTCGATGCCGGTGTCCTTGGTGAACTTGGCCGCGTTGGCGCGGAACACGTCCTCGTCGGCTTGCACGAAGCGCACCGGGCGCAGCATGCGCAAGGATGCGCCTTTTTCGATTGCGAACTTGGGGGCGGGGACGTCGGCCGCTTTGATGGTGGACGCGGTTTGCGCCGATGCGCCGGTCACGGCCAGAGCCGCTGCCGAGGCGCCCAAAGCCAACGCATCGCGACGGGTGATGTCGTTCCTCATGGTGCTCTCCCTGTATCGGTTCCCGGCGTTGAATCGCCGGTGAACCCTGTCGTTCGAAACATTTTTCGCCGTGTTAGCTGTTGGGCCCTCGATCCATGCTGACGGGTTGCCAGCGGCGGAGCGAGGTGTTTTGCAGCACCGACGGATTGACACAGCTTACCGGCCACATGCCGGACAGGACCAGTGACAATTCGTAGCCCACGCGGCGCTTGCGCGCCTCGTCAAAACGTGCCGATGCCGACGCCACATGGGCGGTCAGGGTGACGTTTTCCATCGAAAGTATCGGATTGTTGTGCGACGGCGGCTCCTTTTCCAGCACGTCGAGGGCGGCGTGCGCAATCCAGCCCTCCTGCAGCGCCTTGATCAGCGCTTCCTCGTCCACCGTGGCGCCGCGGCCGGTATTGATGAAGATGGCGGAATTTTTCATCTGGCGGAAATGCTTCTCGGTCAGCATGTGGTGCACCTCCGGCCGGGCCGGCGCATGCATTGAGACGAAGTCCGACTGCGACAGCACTTCGGACAGCGTCGCCGGGATCACGCCGTGGTCGTACATCAGCGTTTCCTGGATGAACGGGTCATAGGCCATCATGCGCAGGCCGAAGGGCGCGGCGCGCTTGGCGACGGCGCGTGCCACCCGGCCGAACGAGATGAAGCCGAGCGTCTGGCCCATCAGCCGGGGGATCTTCAACAGCGCAGGCCGGCCCTCGGACCAGCGGCCGGTGCGCGCCATCTTGTCCTGCTCGACCAGCCGCCGAAAGCCCGCCAGCAGCAGCATCATGGCGTGGTCGGCGACCTCCTCGATGAAGGTGTCGGGAATGTTGGTGACGGGAATGCCGCGGGCGGTGGCGGCCTTGACGTCGACACTGTCGACGCCGACGCTGCCGAGCGTGATCACCTTGCAATTTTCGAGCGCGTCGATGACGGCTTTGGTAATCGGCATGCCCTTGGCGTAGATCGCGTCTGCGGTTTTTGCAGCGGCGATGAATTCCGCCTCGTTGGCCGGCGCCTCGATGATTTCGGCCCCGATCGGATCGAGCGCTTCCTTTTCGTAGTCATAGCCGCCGCCGGCGACCGTGAAGCTCGCGCCCTTCGGCGTCACCACCCTGAATTTCGGCATTTCCTGCTCCCGATTTTATTTTTCGGTGTTGGTTTGAGGCGGCGGGCGCCGCCACTTTCATCGTTGACGTACATTTCACCTTTTACGCGACTTGACTTGCTTCTGCTACAATCGCCGGTTGCTGCTTGATCGGCAGCACGGTTTTCTGCCGGATTTCCGCTGGCCTTCGTAACAAAGCGCTAAAGGGTCTCACGATATTGTGCGCCGAATCAATCGGCCAATCGCGTGCCACGCGCCTATTTCCGGAGATCCCCGTGAAGCTGACCAATCTCAAGATCACCCCCAAGCTCGGCATTCTGGTGGGCGTGACCCTGCTCGGCCTCTGCGTCGCCGGTATGCTCGCGGGCTATTTGATGCAGCGTGAGATGCTCAATGCGCGGATCGAGCAGACCAAGGCGATTGTCGACATGGCGCGCAACATGGCGCTCGGCCTGCAGAAACAGGTTGCCGCCGGCCAGATGACCAAGGAGGCCGCGATTGCCGAGTTCAGCAAGCGCGGCAATACGCTGACCTTCGACAACGGCAACGGCTACGTGTTCGCCTACACGATGGATGGCGTCGCCGTGCTGGCGCCGGTTCCCAGCCAGATCGGCCAGAACCGTATGGATATCGACACCGGTGGCCGAAAGCTGGTGCGTGAGCTGCGCGACGGCATCGCGGCGAACGGCGAAATCATGCTGCGCTATGAATTCCGGAAACCCGGACAGGACGAACTGATCCGCAAGTTCTCCTACGCGGTTCCGATTCCGGGCTGGAACATGTTCGTCGGCACCGGCGCCTATCTCGACGACCTCGACGCCAAGATGAAGCCGATCGCGGCAGTGCTCGGGTTTGCCATTCTCGGCATCGCGCTGGTTGCGGGCAGCATCGCCTGGATGATCGGCCGCAGCATTTCGAAGCCGCTCGGTCAGCTCGGCGCCCGCATGCAGGACCTCGCCGAGGGCCGGCTCGACGGTGAAATTCCCGGCATCGGCCGCGGCGACGAGATCGGTGCGATGGCCGCGACTGTGCAGATCTTCAAGGACAACGCGGTTCGCATCCGCGGGCTTGAGCAGAAGGAAGCCGAGGTGCAGACGCGCGCCGAGGCCGAGCGGCGGGCGGCGATGGAAAGCATCGCCAGCGACTTCGAACGCAGCGTGACCGGTATCGTCCGTTCGGTTTCGACGGCGGCCGCCGGCATGCAGAGCACGGCGCAATCCATGACCACGACCGCCAGCGACGCCAGCGCGCGCGCGGCAACCGTCGGCGCGGCGTCGCAGCGCTCGTCCGACAATGTCGGCACGGTGGCATCCGCCGCTGAAGAGCTCTCCAGTTCGGTTACCGAGATTTCCCGTCAGGTGACGCGCTCCAGCGAGATCGCCGCCAAGGCGGTCAGCGACGCCGAGCGCACCAACGCCACCGTCGGCGCGCTCTCGACCGGCGCCGAGAAGATCGGCGAAGTGGTCAAGCTGATCCACTCGATCGCGGCCCAAACCAACCTGCTCGCGCTGAACGCCACCATCGAAGCGGCACGCGCCGGCGATTCCGGCCGCGGCTTTGCGGTGGTGGCGTCGGAAGTGAAGGCGCTCGCCAACCAGACTGCGAAGGCGACCGAGGAAATCTCCTCGCAGGTCGCCGCCATGCAAGCCTCCACCAGCGAGGCCGTGGCCTCGATCGGCGGCATTACCGAGACGATCGCGCAGATGAGCGAGATCACGGTCTCGATCTCGAGCGCGGTGGAGCAACAGGGCGGCGCCACCCGCGAAATCGCCCGCAACATCCAGTCGGTCGCGGCCGGATCGAACGAGATCTCCGCCCATATCGGCGGCGTCTCTACCGCTGCGGCCGCAACCGGCAAGGCAGCATCCGAAGTGCTGGCGAGCGCCCGTGAACTCGACACCCAATCCGGCATGCTGCGCAGCGCAGTAGACGAGTTCTTGGGCAAGGTGCGGGTGGCCTGAGCTTGATGTGATCGCGTTCCCCGGATGCTGCGCAGCACGAAGTGATGCGCTGCTGTTCCGGGGTCCATCCCGCGTAGGTCCCGGCTCTGCGGTGCAGCGTCAAGTGACGCTACACCGCGTCCGGGACACGAGCGCTGTAGGGTGGGCAAAGGCGCATCGCGCCGTGCCCACCATCTATCAACGAGTCATTACGTGAATGGTGGGCACGTTTCGCTTTGCCCACCCTACGCAGCTAGGCAGCGCGGCAGCTACTGCTTCTCGATTCCCGCGGCCGTGATCAGCTTCTCCCACACCACGAGCTGCTCCTTCACGAAGGCATCGAACTCTTCCGGCGTTCCGGAGAACGCCTCCATACCGCGCTCGGCGAGCTGGCTCTTGATGTCGGGCCGCTCGACCACCTTGCGGATCTCCGCGTTCAGCCTGGTCACGATATCCTTCGGCAGGTTGGCCGGGCCGAAATAGCCCTGCCACGAGGTGATATCAAAGCCCTTCACCGTATCGTCCATGGTCGGAAGATTGGGCAGCAGCGCCGAGCGCTTCTTGGTCGTCACCGCCAGCGACTTCAGCGCCTTGGCGTTGACGTGCGGCAGGCCGGTCGGCACGTCGATGAACATCATGGAGACGCGGCCGGCGATCAGGTCGGTCAGCGCCGGCGGCGAGCTCTTGTAGGGAACGTGCAGCAAGTCGATGCCGGCGAGGCGGGCGAAGGTCGCGCCGGCGACGATGGAAGCCGAGCTGCCGCTGGCATAGGTGTATTTGCCCGGCTCCTTTTTGGCGAGCGCGATCAGCTCGGCCACGGAGTTGGCCGGAATGTCCGGATGGATCACCAGCATGAAGGGCAAGTCGCCGGTGCGCGCGATCGGCGTGAAATCCTTGATCGGATCGTAGGTCATGTTCTTCAAAAGATACGGATTGGCCGAATGCGACGTGTTGGTGGTCACGAACAGCGTGTAGCCGTCGGGCGCCGAGCGCGCGGCATAGCTTGCCGCGATCGAGCCGTTGGCGCCCGCCTTGTTCTCGATCACCATGCCGGTGCCGAGCGCGGTGCCGAGCTCCTTCGAAATGATGCGCGTGGTGGTATCGGTGCCGCTGCCGGCCGCGAAGGGCAGCACCAGCGTGATGTTGCGGTTCGGGTAGGGGGCCTGCGCGGCAGCCGTGGCGATCATCGCCAGCATCAGGGGAGCCGCTGCGGCGACAGGCCGATACCGCTTCAATAACGCGAACATATAGTTGTTTCCTCGGTTTGTTCTTCTGTTGAAATGGCCGGCAAGCTAGCCTGCCGGGATCGAAAGTGGAAGCCCGGTAAGGCGCTCCCCCGCGGGCGGTATACGTGCCCCGGGCGCAGCGCAGCATGAAATGATGCGCTGCTGAACCGGGGCCCACCATCGCTGGGTCCCGGCTCTGCGCAGCAGCAGCACCGCGTGCGGGACACGAGAGTTCATGCCTTTGCCGAAGCCCGCCTTGAAGCGATGACCACGCCCGCCAGCACCAGCGCATAGCCCACGAGGTGGAATAACCGCAACTGCTCGCCGAGCAAGAGGATCGCCATCGCCGAGCCGAACACCGGCACCAGATGAAAGAACGGCGCGGCACGATTGGGCCCGATCAGCGCTAGCCCACGGTTGAAGAACAGGTACGCCAGCGTCGAGGGAAAGATCACGGCATAGCCCAGCGTCGCCATGGAGATCATGTCGAATTTCAGCGTCGCGCCGGTCGAAAATTCCCAGATCGAAAACGGCACCAGCATCAGCGCGCCGCAGCAGGTGGTGAATGAAATCAGCGATAGCGCGTGCGTCACCGGGCGGCGCGGGATCAGCGCCGAATATAATCCGAACGACACCAGGGAGCTCGCAAACATCAGGTCGCCGCGGTTGAAGCTGATGTTGGCGAGCGCGCTGAAATCGCCGCGCAGGATGATGGTCAGGACGCCGGCAAGCGAGATGGTGATGCCGGCAAGCTGCGCACCGGTCAGGCGGACGCCGAACAGCGCCAGCGACCACAGCGCGACAAACAGCGGCCCCGCCGACTGGATCAATAGCGCGTTCAGCGCCTCGGTATATTGCAGCGCCCAGTAGGAGATCGCATTGTTGTAGGCAAATCCGACCAGCGACAGGAACAGCATCATCGGCAGATGCGCGCGCAGCACCGGCCAATCCCGCTTCAAATGCGGCCAGGCGAACGGCAGCAGGATCAGAAAGGTGCCGATCCAGCGGACGCAGGACAGCGTCAACGGCGGTACGTGCCCGGCGACGTGGCGCGCCAGCACGATGTTGCCGGCCCAGAACAGCGAGGTCAGGCTCAGCAGCAGGTAAGGCTGGTTGGTCAGCCACCGGACCGGATGGAAGGCAGGCGGCGCTGGTGCGGGCTTGGTCATGGTCGCAAGGCGAGTAGGGCGAAAATTCCGCCACGCGACAAGTCCCGCCCGCGCAATGCTACAATGTTTTGCCCATCAGCACTCCCGCTGTCATACCCCGCGAAAGCGGGGTATCCAGTACGCGGCGGCTTCTCGATTGACCGTGAACGTATCTGGAATACTGGATCACCCGCCGTCGCGGGTGACGACAGTCTTGTCGCTGAGAGCGCGGTGCCTCAGAGCTTTCCACCAACCGGCGTACCCCTCAAATGCGCGGAATGCCTGCGTCGTTGATCACCTTCGACCATTTGTCGATCTCCGACGTGATCAGCGCGCGCATTTGCTCCGGCGTGCTGCCGCGGACCTCGCCGCCGGTTGCCGTCTCCAGCGCCGTCTTCGTTGCGGGGTCGGCCAGCATCGACTGGATCTCCGTGTTCAGCCGCTTCACGATATCGGGGGGCGTGCCCTTTGGAGCCACCAGCCCGGCCCAGGTGCGAACGTCAAAGCCCGCAACGCCGGCTTCCTGTACGGAAGGCACATTCGGAAGCAATTTGGTGCGCGCGGGCGAGGTGACGGCGAGGCCGCGAATGGCGCCGCTTTCGATCTGGCCTGCGAGCAGCACGGTGGTCCCGACGATCACGGGAACGTCTCCGGCGAGCAGAGAGGTGACGGTTAGTGAGTCACCGCGATAGGGGACGTGCACCATTTTGGTGCCGGCGGTGACGTTCAACAGCTCGCCCGCGAGATGATGCGTGCTGCCGAAACCGACGGAGCCGTAGCTCAGGGCATCGGGCTTGGCTTTCGCCATCGCAATCAGGTCCGCGAGTGTCTTCGCCTGATGGTCGGCGCGAACCGCGATCACCAGCGCGTAGTAGACCATCGTCGACAACATATCGAAACTGTCGATCGGGCTATAGGCGAGCTGCTTGTAGAGTGCGCCCGAGATCGCGTGCGCTCCCGTGACGAGGCCGATCGTGTAGCCGTCCGGCGCGGATTTGGCGACGGCGTCCGCCGCGAGATTGCCGCCGGCGCCCGGCTTGGCTTCCACCACCACCGGCTGTCCCAGGCGCTTGGAAAGCCCGTCCGAGACGATGCGCGCCATGGTGTCGGCGGCGCCACCCGCCGCAAAGCCGTGCAGCAGCCGGATCGGCCGGCTGGGATACGTCTGCGCAGCGGCGATGGAAGGCGCCAGGCAGGTGAGGCTAAGCGCTGCGGCAGCGATGCAGCAGCGCAGGGCAAGCAACCGTCCGCGCAGGACGTTCAACGATCGAGCCATCTGTTTCCCCTCGTGTTTTGTGTTTTTTTGAACGTCAGCTCCGGCTATGGGTGACGCGGCGTGATCACTTCACGCCGCGCATCGCCGGAGAAAATTCGCTTGCCTCCTTGGCTGGCCCGACGCCCCAGACGTCGCGCGGCAACCCGATCCAGGTCTTCGGTCGCTGCGGACGATCGTGGTGCCAGGGACGCGGCTCGAAATAGCCGAGCTCTTCGTCGAGCATCAGATCCATGCTGTAATAGAGCTCGATCAGGTAACCATCTGGGTTGTAGTGGTAGACCGCCACGTTGTGGCCGGGTCCATGCCGCACCGGTCCCCAGAGAATCTGAAACTTGTTGCGGCCGAGCAGGTCACAGGCCTGGTGCATGTGCGAGGCGTCGCGCAGCTCGAAGGCGAGATGATGCAGACGGCCGTCGGTGCCGCGGGCAAAATTCATCGCGTGATGTTCCGGGCCGCAGCGCATGAAGACGAAATTTTCCTCGATGCGGTCGGAGACGCGGAAGCCGAGAGCGTCGCCGAAGAATTTGGCTGTTCGTTCAGGATCGGGCGTATAGAGCGCGACGTGGCCGAGCTTGGCGACGGCAAGACCGCGAATCGGTTCGACTGCCTTGCAGAACTCCCATCTGGAAAACAATTCGATCCGGTGTCCGTCGGGATCGTCGAAGACGAGTGCCTTCGCTATTCCCGGCGCCGTGTCGCTCCTGACTTCCGATTTGACGCCGAGGCTTGCCAGCGATTTCTGCAGGTCGGCCGGATCGAGGTTGGGCGCAACTTCATAGGCGATGGAAGCCAGTTGCGAGGCCGCGCCGCGTTCGAGAACCAGCGTCAGCTCCTCGGACTCGGTGCCGAGCAGGATCCGGCCGTCGCTGCGCTGGATGATGCCGAGCCCGATGATGGACTGGTAGTAGTCGAGCTGCGCCCCGATGTTTGGACTGGTGAAAGTGACGTGTCGCAGCCGCTTGACCTTGATCATCTCGTGACCTCTTGAATTCAGGCAGAATGTTTGGGCTGTGCGGGCATCCAGCTCAGTCCGGGGTCATCACGATCTTGCCGAACGCCGCACCGGAATCGAGCAGTTCATGCGCGGCACGAACTTCGGAGAGCTTGAAGCGCCTGAAGATCGACGGGCGAATGGCGCCCTCTGCGAGATGGCCGATCACCTTCCGCATGATGTCGCGCCGGCCTTCGCGGTCGTTATCGTAGATGTGAAAGGAGAAGCAGCGGATCGCCGGGCAGATGTCGAGATGCTTCCGCATCTCGCCCATCAGGTTTTCCGTCGGCAGTCCGGCAAACGCGTTGTAGGAGACGATGGTGCCCCATTTATCGAGCGCACCGAGATAGGAATAGAATTCGGGGCCGCAGACGTGATCGAGGACGAGACTGACGCCGCGTCCGCCCGTAAGGGCGCGGATGCGGGCGACCACGTCCTCGTCGCGATAATAGATGATCTCGTCCGCGCCCATCTTTCGCGCGAAGGCGGCCTTCTCCGGCGTGGAGACGGTGCCGATCACCTTCATCCCGGCCAGTTTTGCGAGTTGCACCAGGGACGTCCCGACCCCGCCGGCCGCGCCGATGACGAGGGCCGAGCGGGGCGGCGTAGCGGAGCCGCAATTGTGCAGCAGTGCCCAGGCGACCTGGTAGTTCGGCAGGCACACCGCGTCCTCGAACGCGACGTTGTCCGGCAGCACGTGCACCGCGTCCGCAGGCGCTGCGACATATTCGGCGTAGCAGCCGCCGCGCTGGGCGAGGTCGCGCGCGCTCAACAGCACCCGCTGGCCGACGACAAGCCCACTCACCTGCGCACCCACGGCTTCCAGGATTCCGGCGACATCATTGCCGGGATTGGCCGGCAGCGGCGGCATCCATTTGTAGACGCCGCTGCGGATCAGCTTGTCGGGCTGGCCGACGCCGAAGGCCTGGGCGCGGATCAGAACCTCCCGCTCACCCAGCGCCGGCATCGGCACCTCGACATAGTCGAGCGCCTCCGGGCCTCCAGGGCGATGCACCAGTACAGCCTTCATCCGAGCGGCTCCCCAATTCTAACTATTTTCGAAAATATGTCCCATTGCGAAAATCATTGCAACGGGATTCTTTTTGGCTAGGATCGCGGGCCACGGGTCGCGAGAGAATCAATGACAACGACAGCCCTCAAGGCGCGCAAGGAATTCGGCAAGACGCTCGCCTCCGACATCGCGCACCGGCTGCGAAACGAGATCGTCACCTGCCAGCTCAAGCCGAATGAATCGCTGAAGTTCGATGCGCTGCGCCTGTCGTTCGGCGCCAGCTTCACGACGCTGCGCGAAGCCTTGACGTTGCTGGTAGCGGAGGGGCTCGTCGTCGCCGAGGAGCAGCGTGGCTACAAGGTCGCGCCGGTCACGCTCGAGGACCTGCACGACCTGACGCATGCCCGCATCCTGATCGAGGTCGATCTGATGCGACGCTCGATCGAGAAGGGCGACGACGACTGGGAAATAAGGGTTATCTCGTCACTTCACCGGCTCGCCAGGATCGAGGAGCGGGCCCCGGAAGATTATGCGAGCAATACCGAATGGAAGGCGGCGCACCGCCAATTCCACGAGGCGCTGGTCTCGGCGTCGGGATCGCCGACGCTGCTTGCCATGCGAAACTCGCTGTTCGACCGCGCCGAGCGCTACCGCAATCTATCGGCCATGTTCAGGCCGCACCCGCGCGACAAAGTTGGCGAACATCGCGCCCTGATGCAGGCCGCGATCGGCCGGAAAGCCGATCAGGCGTGCGATCTGATCCGCAGCCACATCCAGACGACGTCCGACAACGTCGCCAAATACGCCGCTGGCGTGATCAGCGCCGGCTAGTTGCCGGCGGGCTGCGCCGGCGGTCCTTTCCGCAAAAAGTGCGCGGTCGAAGCCGCTCAAGCGGCGAATTTGGGTTGCGTTCGACGAGATTTTCGAAAATAGTGCGGCTGAGCGAAATTCAGCACTACCAACGAGAGGACACGGTCGCATGCGGCTGCTTTCATTCCTGAACAACGGCAAGGAAACCTGGGGGGTGGTTCTCGGCGACGGCGTGGTCGACCTCGGCAGCAAGCTGTCCCACGCCACGCTGCAGGACTTCATCGCCAGCCCCGATTTCGCAAAGCGCGACAGCATCGTGGCCGGCCACGCGCCGGACCTGAAGCTGTCGGACGTCAAATACCTTCCGGTGATCCCGCGACCCGAAAAGATCGTCTGCGCCGTGCGCAACTATCTCGACCACCACCAGGAGGCGGTGGCCCACGGCATGAAGCGTGAGATCACGGCGTTTCCGCCGATTTTCCTGCGGGTGTGGCGTTCCCAGGTCGGGCACGACGCGCCGGTGATCCGGCCGAAAGTATCGACGCATCTCGATTGGGAGGGCGAGCTCGCCGTCATTATCGGCAAGCCCGGCCGCTATATCTCGGAGGCCGACGCCATGGCCCATGTCGCCGGCTATTCGATCTATAACGACGTGAGCGTCCGCGACTATCAGATGCATGCGCAACAGATCGCGGCCGGCAAGAATTTCGTCGGAACCGGGCCGTTCGGGCCGTGGATGGTGACGACGGACGAATTGCCCGATCCGACCAAGCTGAAGCTGGAGACCCGCATCAACGGCAAAACGGTACAGAAGTCCGACACCTCGTTCCTGATCTTCTCGATTCCGCGGCTGATCAACTACGCCTCCGAGATCTTCGATCTGATGCCGGGCGACGTCATCGCCACTGGTACCCCGGCCGGTGTCGGTTTTACGCGCAAGCCGCCGATGTTCCTGGTGCCGGGCGACGTCGTCGAGGTCGAGGTGGAGAAGATCGGCGTGCTGCGTAACCCCGTGATCGATGAGGCCGCGCAGTGACGGCGTACGATATCAGGAAGACGCAGGTCTCGATCGAGGAAGTCTGGCACGAGCGCGGGCCGCGCCGGACACGGCCGCTATTGATCGGCACCGCGCTTGCCGTGATCAACAATCCCCATGCCGGCCGCTATGAGCCGGACCTGATGCCGTTTCAGGCCGGCTTGCGCGATCTCGGCCGGCAACTGGCGCGGACATTGTGCGAGCGGTTGGGCGGCAAGGACATTGTCGAAGCCTATGGCAAGGGTGCGATCGTCGGCGGCGACGGCGAGCTCGAGCACGGCGCGGTCTGGCATGAGGCGGGTGGCGCTGCGATCCGCGAAGTGATTTCGCAGGCCAAGGCGATCGTGCCCGCCGCCAAGACCGTCGGCGCGATTGGCTCGCGGCTGATGGTCCCGCTCGGCCACATCGAGGCGGCTTACGTCCGCAGCCATTTCGGCACCGCCGAGATGACGATCTGGGACGCGCCGCGGCGCGACGAGATCGTGTTCGGGCTCGTCATGGCGACCGGCGGCCGCACCCACGCGCGCATCGGCGGGCTCTCGGTGGATCAGATTTCAGTGCACGACGGGCAGCGATAGGCATCGCATTTTCATTCCCAAGCCGATGCCTTGAATCGACAAAAGCCGGACCGAGATTGTCCACCAACCGGACATGTTGCGGGTTGCCAAAATCGACGCGAATGACTCACAAGAGACATCGACCGGATCGCGAGATGGAACGAGCACCTCCGGGGTGCGTTGATCTTTCTGGGTACTACGAAAGGCAATACTGGACAGCGCCACGTATATGAACCTCTCATTTATCCAACCGAGACTCGACCCTAACTGGCCCTCGGCACGAAAGATCAATCCACTTTCTTCTTCTTGGGACCGATGCGGATAGGCGAGGCGCCGTCGCGACTGGTCGTTGCAAACCTTGGCAAGTCATCGAGCGCCTCGAACCAAGGTAGCTGTTCATTAACGAAGACATGGCAGCTCGGCGACGCATAATTCGCATCGAGCAGCGACACCGCATATATGTGAATCTCTCCCTCTATCCGTTCATTCTCATATGTGAGGGGTGACCCACAATTCTCACAGAAACCACGCCGAACGCCTGGCGAAGAATGGAAATAGCGGGGGGCGCCCTTCGTGAACGCGAACGCGCTGCGTGGGACTGAAATCCATGTCGTCATTGGGGAAGAGGTTGCTCGTCGACAACTCTCGCAATGGCAATGCAATGTCCAGTTCGGTGCCCCGGTATATTGGAAAACAATCGAGCCGCACAAACATTTGCCAGACACTGAAGTGGCATCCATTGCCGCACCTTGTTCCTGTAGAGGACTGTTCGATTGTGGCGATTGACCATCGTGTGTCAACGATGTCGTCTACTGGTTGAACAGCGGGAAAACCATGCGCAAAACACGTCGGTGATGCCCAGTGCAACCATGATCAGCAGCAGCAGATCGAGCAGCCGGTGCGTCGCCACCGCGGTCAAGTGAATGAGGCCGCGGTCAAGCGGAGCCAATCTACGGCTGCGTGTGGCGCGCCACAGCATCTCCAAGACCACCGCGCTGGCGAACGCAAATCCGAACACGACATGCACGGACCAGATGTCGACCCGAAGCGAGCCACGTGGCAGAAAATTTGGTCGTCCTGCCGATCAGAAACTGGATTGTAACGAGAATTGCAATCACCCAGTGCAGCGTGATCGTCGTGCTATCATAGACTTCCGCTGGATTTTCAGAGCGATCGGACACGTCGCTGCTCAACCCGCTTCCAGTGAGGCGTACTTCTTCTCGAAATCCCACACCTCCTGAAAGCCAATTAACGAGCTGAACTCGTTGAAGTCATAGAGCGGCGCCCGCACCGGCTTGTCGTCAACCAGCGAACCGTAGACATTGTTCAGCGCATAAGCGGCGGCGAGCAGGCCTGCCGTCGGATAAATCGCCATCCGGTAACCGATTTCCCTAAGTTTATCCTGGCTGAGGATGGGGGTTCGGCCCCCGTGAACCTGGTTTGAGACCAGCGGCACGTCCAGGGCTGATCCGATCTTTCGCATCTCTGCTTCCGATTCCGGACTCTCGATGAAAATAACATCGGCGCCGGCTTTGGCATACGCTTCGCCACGACGGATCGCTTCGTCGAGCCCGAGCGGCGTGCGGGCATCGGTGCGCGCGATGATCAGAAAGTCTCTTGACGAGCGTGCGTCGTTTGCAACCATCAGCTTGTTGATCATTTCCTTGACGGGGATCACGTGCCGGTTCGGCGTGTGACCGCATTTCTTGGGGCTTTGCTGATCTTCAAGCTGGATCGCTGCGGCCCCCGCCTTCTCGTAGCCGCGAACCGTATGATGAACGTTCAGCAGGCCGCCGTAACCGGTATCGCCATCGGCGATCAGCGGCTTGTGCACGGTTTGGGCTATAGCCTGCACGCGATCGAGCATCTGTGAGTAAGTCGCCAGGCCGGCATCGGGCAGTCCGAGATAGGACGCCACGGCTCCATAGCCTGTCATGTAAAGCGCGTCGGCCCTGGTGCGATCGGCGAGCTTGGCGGAGACCAAGTCGAAGACCCCGGGACAGGTCACAAACGGCTTTTCCTCGATCAAGGTTTTCAGGGTGCGGGAAATCATCGTCATCTCCTGACTGATTTTGAGCCCGCTGCACGGCAAATCGTGAGCAAATTGATGCTTCACCGTCCCTTTGTCCGGTCGGGCTTCGTGCTGGAGCCAATTCGGCGCTCTCCAAAATGTAGGCGTGAGAGAGCCTCATCCCAATTAAATACAAATTCATTCGCGGGTTCGGCCGATCACGTATGCCTGATGGCACGCCAACGCATCTGCACCGACGAGACCAGCAAGCAGAATGAATTTTTTTATAATCGGTTTCATCAGCATCGGGCCCATCTCAGGGTTGGACAGGGCCTAAGATGGACTACGACCATGAGAACAATTCAGAAAGTTGCGATTGCCTCGACAATCGCTTTCTCCGCACTTGCCTTCTTCCCGATGACGGCTTCCACAGCGCAGGCCGGGCCGATTGTACCGTCGGGCCATTATTGCTTGTCTTATGACTATGGTGGCACCGACTGCAGTTTTACAAGCTATGCGCAATGTCAGGCTACTGCATCGGGACTCGCGGCCGAATGCTACGGCAAGACCATTCGTGATGACGAGCACGAACACCCCTGGGACGCCGGCCACGATCGCTCCCTGCGGTGAACCGGAGGCGAAGTGTTCGCTTTCAATCGTGCCGTCCGGGCAAGCAATCTCCACGCTGAAGCCAGGCCCCCCGGCCCTGGACCGTCAGCCGAAAACCGTACAGCATTCACAATGGCGCGACCAGACTGAGGCCGAGACCGACGAACAATCGCGCTGGTCTGCTGTTGGCTTTTTCCGGACCTGCGATGATGTCCGACTTGAGTCCGGAATGCGCACCTAAGCGGGCTGACCAATCTGAATGGATTCACGCCCTATAATCAGAATCGGGCTCTAGAACTTCCGCACCAGATCCGGCGTGATCTCGCTGAGCTTGCGGATGCCGAGCAGTGCGAGATCGCGGTCGATCTCGGCTTTCAGAAGCGTGATCGCGCGCTGCACGCCGGCTTGGCCGCCGGCGATCGCGGCATAGAGGAAGGGGCGGCCGACCCAGACGAAATGCGCGCCGAGCGCGAGCGCCTTGATCACGTCGGTGCCGCGGCGGATGCCGCCGTCGACCATGATCGTCATGCCCTTGGCTTCTGCCGCGATCTCCGGCAGCGTGCGCAGGCCGGACATCGTGTAGTCGAGCTGGCGGCCGCCATGGTTGGAGAGCATCACGCCATCGACGCCGCTCTCGCGCGCGATTCTAGCATCGGCCGGCGAGACCATGCCCTTGACCACGAGCTTGCCCTTCCACCTCTTGCGGATCAGCTCGACGTGCTTCCAGGCGAGCTGGTCGCGGGCGCCGATGTTGCGCATCAGGTTTTTCGCCAGCACCGGCGGGCCGCGCTGCGCGTCCATGTTCTCGAAATGCGGCATGCCGTGGTTCATCACGGTGCGCGCCCAGGTGCCGAACAGCCAGTGCGGATGCGTGACCGTGTCCCAGAACACGCGCGGGGTGATCGCAAGCGGCACCTGGAAACCGTTGCGGATGTTGTTCTCGCGGTTCGGCGGCACCGGCACGTCGGCGGTGACGACGAAGGTGTCGTAGCCGGCCGCCGTCACGCGATCGACCAACGGCTCGATCCGTTCGGGAAGACCTGCGAGATAGGCCTGATACCACGCGGCCTGATTGGCGGCGCGGACATCCTCCAGCGTGATCAGCGAGGAGGCGCTCAAGATCATCGGCACGTTCTCGCACCTAGCGGCCTGCGTCAGCACGATGTCGCCGCGATAGGCGCATAGCGCGGAAGAACCCATCGGCGGAATGCCGAACGGCGCGGCGTAGGTCTTGCCGAACAGCGTGGTGGTCTGGTCGCGGCCGGAGACGTCGTTGAGCACGCGCGGCACGAAGCCGTATTCATCGAAGGCCTTGCGGTTGTCGCGCAGCGCGGCATCGGTCTCGGCGCCACCGGAAATATAGCCGTAGAGAAATTTTGGAATCCGCCGCCGCGCAACGGATTCGAAATCGTCGAGCGAGAGATATTTCTGCAGAGCCCGCGGCACTGCGCTCTCGGTCCGGGTCACGGTCGGAGGCGGCGCAGTCAAGTTTGCGGATTTGTCGAGCACGTCGGGCGTTCCATTTTTTGGTTGTTATGCGAACGGCAGGTTAGCGGCGGGGAGGCGGCCCGCCAAATTTCTGGCCGGCCTTGTTGACGGATTCGCTGACGTCGCCGAGCATTTTTCGCGTCTCGGCGATCACCCGCCCGGACTTCTTGTCGAAACTCTCGATCAGCTCGCGCAGCGAAATGACGGTCGGCAGCAGTTCGCCGCCATATTTGTCGCTGGCGAGGCTGCCGAGGAAATCCTTCGTCTTGTCCATTGCGCCGTCGACCGCGCCGATGCCGGATTCGGCGGTCGCGATGATGGACGTGATCTTTGCGCCATTATGTGAAAGCGAGGCGGTGAACGTCTCGAAATTCCGCAAAGTATCCTTGATCGCCACCTCGTTGTCGGCAATCACGCGGTCGACGTTGCGCAGCGCCACGCGGATTTTTTCCTGGGTATTGAGCATTCCTTCCGGATCGGCGGTGAGCTCCGGAATGCCGTCCGCGCCCTTGGACGGCGGCGGCGCCTCATCGGAGCCGCCGGTAAACGAGATCGCGGCGATTCCCGTCAGCCCCTGAAACTCGAGGCCGACCTGGGTGTCGCTCTTCACCGGCGTGTTGCCGTCGATCATGGCGAGGGCTACCACGCGGCGCGGATGGTCGAGCTTCAGCGACACCACTTCGCCGACCCGGATGCCGGCGAAATTGACGCTGCCGCCGTTGCGCAGGCCCGAAGCCGAGCCCTCGAAGATCACGCGGAACGGCACCTTCTGCTTGATGCCGGCGAACTTCTGATAGCCGAGCCACGCACCAAGCGACCCGGCGATCAGGGCCAGGGTCAGGGTGCCGATCATCAGATTGCTGGCGCGGACTTTCATCGAAATGCCTAAACGAAGCGGGCCAAAGAGATAACGGTTTTATGACGGCAAGTCACCGTCGCGAACCACCCGGAACTGCGACGTGTGCCCATAAATCGGCTGTACGGACAGAGGGGTTGCGATTCCGCCTTTCTCTCGGAAGCAGACATTGGCACAGCCTGCCGGCATGTCGGGCTTGGGCCCAGAAGACGACGTCACCGAAAGAGCCGGTTTCCCACGCCAGATCAGGCCGATTTGTCAGCTGCTTTCGAATAGTTCACGGGCGACGAACGGGTTTGCACCGGCCTAATCAGGTCTGGCGCTGCGGCCGATAGTGCGATCGACGTCGGCAACCACCCCGTAGAGGCGCTGCCGCGAGAGCCAATGAAGGTCGTCCATGCGTTGCACGATTCCTACCACAACCGGCACGTGGTGGCGTCGCGCAAGCTGCTCAAGTGAGAAAACGGACCACCAGGCGCGAAAAGCGACTCGCGTCCAAGCGCGCGCGTCCCAGCCGAGCAGGAGGACATCCGGCGCATACCTGCGCACCGCACGATTCAGGTTCCACGGGTATTTAACGATGATGCCCAGGCGCACCGGTCGCGCACCCTCCCACGGAAAGGATCTTGCGACGGCGGCAAAGGCAAACACGACTGAGCGACGGGCTACGTTGCTGGCAACCAGCCTCTCGATGACTCTACAGGCGAGTCCCGTCTCCTTCACCTCCACAAACAGGTCAAGGTCAGTTGGTGAAAGAAGCGACAGTGCCACATCGAGGGTAAGCGCATTCTCGACATGAGGCGGCGGGCCGTGTGACACCACCAATGTGTCGGAATCCGCTGCAAGGCAGACGTCGAATTCGACGCCAGATATTCTGCCGTCACGGGCGGCACGTGCGAACGCCGCGAGCGAGTTTTCACCCGGACCCGCGGACCATCCACGGTGCGCAATAAGCTTCATGACGAGGTCCGTACAGCCAAGCTGCGCGCGCCATGCAATCTCCCCGAAGAGAGAAATGTCAATCCGCTTTGGGGTCATTTGCGGGCATCCACCTGCGCTCAAAACGTGTGTCCGCTTGAGCTCAGAAATCGGCCATCGGCCGTAGTGCACGTCCTAGGCAGTTTGAGGCTTCCGTGACGCGACAAACACCCCCGTCAGCACCAGCGCGAAGCCGATGAAGTGGAATACTTGCGGATGCTCGCCGAGGAAGGCGATCGACATCACGGCGCCGAACACCGGTACCACGTGAAAGAAGGGGGCTGCGCGGTTGGCGCCGATGAGCTGCACGCCGCGATTGAAGCAGAGATAGGCGATCGTCGAGGGAAACAGCGCGACGTAGGCGAGCGTCAAGAAGTTCGCGGTGTCGATCTGCATCAGCGGCCGCGCGAACAGTTCCCAGATGAACAGCGGGATCAGGCAGGCCGCGCCGGCGCCGAAGGTAAAGGCGACGAACGAGAGGCCGTGGATCGCGGGCCGCTTCAGCGACAGCACCGAATAGATGCCGAAGATCGCGAGCGCCACGAGGAAGATCAGGTCGCCGATGTTGAAGTCGATGCCCGACAGCTTGGTGAGGTCGCCATGCAGCAGGATGATGAGCACGCCGGCCATCGAGAGCAGAACGCCGGCCGCCTGCGCCAGCGTCAGCCGCACACCGAGCAGCACGAGCGACCACACCGCGACGACCAGCGGTCCCGCCGACTGCAACAACAGCGTGTTCAGCGCCTGGGTGTGCTCGAGCGCCCAGTATTGCAGCGTGTTGAAGGCGCCGATGCCGGTGACGGAGAGCACGATCATGATGCCGAGCCGGCCGCGGATCGCAGCCCAGTCCTTGACGAGATGCTTCCAGGCAAACGGCAGGATGATCAGGAACGCGAACGACCAGCGCAGGAACGACAGTGTCACCGGCGGAATGTGGCCGGCGGCCAGCCGCCCGACGATGGCGTTACCGGCCCAGCACAGCGCGGTGATGCTGAGCAGCAGATAGGGCTGATTGGCGAGCCAGTTCCCGGATCGTGCGGGTGAAGTCTGTTCGGTAGCCGACATTCGAGGGACCGGTTTATGGCGCCGCGGCCCGCCCGGCGATCGACGCCGGGCCGGAATGTGGCCCGGCCCTGGTCACAGACACCGATTTGCGCCGCTCATCAATGGTGCAGATGCATCGCGACCATGCAGCGCGTCTTGCTGCTGTTTGGGGTTGCCAGCGGGCAGGCAAATATGCAATCAAAGGACGATTGTTTCATGTGACCCAACCTTGGTTTGTTTTTCGGGGGGCGCATGCAGTGAGTTATTCCTGGCTACTTTCAGTATTGGGCGTTCGTTCGATCGTTGGGACCACGGTTTGCAGGCTATTCCGCTCTCAAGCGTTTCGTCTGTCCGTGACATCGAATTTTTGCAGATTGCAGATGGTGGGTCATTCCTTGAACAAGCCGATGTCGGCCGAAGAAGCCGAAGCCGAAACACGTCATCAGTTTGCCGTTCGCGCCAATTCCATTCTGGCGTTCATCGAATGCGATGAGGAACAGCGCCCGAAACTGCGCGAGGCCATCATCGAGTCGATGCTATGGGCGCAGACGCAGCCCAAACTCACCAAATAGGGCTCCGCCGCGGCGAAGGCCGCTCACGCCACGAGCGCGCGCGGGATTGCGCCCGCAGCCTTCACGGCGTCGTTGGGATCGAGTTCGATCTGCAGGCCGCGCTGGCCGCCATTGAGGAATACGCTGGTATGGCCGAGCGCGGCTTCTTCGATCGCGACCGGCAGGCGCTTCTTCTGTCCGAACGGCGAGATGCCGCCGACATGATAACCGGTCAGCCGTTCGGCATCCGCCGGCCGCATCATCTTCGCCGCCTTGGCGCCAAGCGCGGTCGCGAGCTTTTTCATGCTGACCTCGCAGTCCGACGGCACCACGGCGCAGACCGGCTTGCCGTCGACCTCGGCCATCAATGTCTTCAGCACGCGCGCGGGCTCAACGCCGAGCGCCTCCGCCGCCTGCAGCCCGATGCTCGCTGCATCCGGGTCGTAGTCGTAAGCGTGCAGGGCGAATTTCACGCCGAGTTTTTCCAGCGCTAGCGTTGCACGGGTGGTTTTGGACATGGCCATTCCATCATTGCCGAACATTAATGCGTTTCTTGCCCGCGCAAGGCCGGGATGGCCAGGATTTTACGGGGATATCAATGGGTTGGAGCCGTTCTAAGGCCCCCTTAAAGCCGCCTTCTTGCTTGCCTAGATCACCTGCTTCCTTTATCCGGTGGGGCGCCCTGCACGCGAGCGGCCCCGGCCGTGATTATGGCTGGGCGAGCTTAGAGCATGGTCCGGAAACACAGGTACCGGTTCTCCGGTGAAATCATGCTGGAACCAAGAGATTTGCAGGGAACACCTTAAAAATGGCCAATGTTGTCGTCGTCGGCGCCCAGTGGGGCGACGAGGGGAAGGGCAAGATCGTCGACTGGTTGTCGGAGCAGGCCGATATCGTCGTGCGCTTCCAGGGCGGCCATAATGCCGGTCATACGCTCGTCATCAATGGCGAGACTTACAAGCTCGCGCTGCTGCCGTCCGGCGTGCTGCGGCCGTCGAAGCTTGCGGTGATCGGCAATGGCGTGGTGTTCGATCCGCAAGCCTTCCTCGATGAGGTGGCGCGGCTGAAGGGCCAGGGCGTCGCCGTCAGTCCGGAAAACCTGCGCATTGCCGAAAACGTCACGTTGATTCTGCCCTTGCATCGCGACCTCGATGCGCTGCGCGAATCCAGTAACGCCGTTACCGCGATCGGCACCACGCGCCGCGGCATCGGCCCGGCCTATGAGGACAAGGTCGGCCGCCGCGCGATTCGCTTGATGGACTTGGCCGACCTCGACACGCTGCCGCACAAGATCGATCGGCTGCTGGCGCACCACAACGCGTTGCGCCGCGGGCTCAATCTCGAGGAGATCGACGGCAAGGGCATTCTGAAAGAGCTTAGCGCGCTGGCGCCAAGGCTGTTGCCCTATGCTGAAACGGTGTGGCGGCTGCTCGACCTCAAGCGCCGCGAAGGCAGGCGCATCCTGTTCGAGGGTGCGCAGGGTGCGCTGCTCGATGTCGACCACGGCACCTATCCCTACGTCACCTCGTCCAACACCGTGGCCGCGCAGGCGGCGACCGGCACCGGCATGGGCCCAGGCGCGGTCGGCTATGTGCTCGGCATCTGCAAGGCCTATACGACGCGAGTTGGGCAGGGGCCGTTCCCGACCGAGCAGGACAACGAGATCGGCCGCAAGATCGGCGAGCGGGGCCGCGAGTTCGGTACCAACACCGGCCGCCCGCGCCGCTGCGGCTGGTTCGACGCCGCCCTGGTGCGGCAGACAGTCCGCACTTGCGGCATCACGGGTCTAGCGCTTACAAAGCTCGATATTCTCGACGGCTTCGACACCATCGAGGTCTGCACCGGCTATATGCTGGACGGCAAGGAAATCGACCATCTGCCGGCGGGCGAGGGCGCCCAGGCCCGGGTGGTGCCGGTCTACGAAACCATCGAGGGCTGGAAAGAGCCGACTGCCAATGCCCGCTCCTGGGCAGATCTGCCGGCCCAGGCCATTAAATATGTCCGCCGGGTCGAGGAACTCGTGGGTTGTCCGATCGCATTGCTTTCCACGAGCCCCGAACGCGAGGATACTATCCTGGTGCAGAACCCGTTTGAGGCTTAACGGGATGTTACCGTCGGGGCTGCAGTATTGAAGAGAAATGGCTGATTATTACCCGCTGATTGCACGCGCTATCGCCGGCCTGGACCCCAATGCTCCAGGTGAGAGCCGCCGTGCGCTCTATGAGCGGGCGCGTACCGCGCTGATCGCGCAGTTGCGCAGCGTTCAGCCGCCGCTTTCCGAATCCGAAATCACCCGCGAGCGGCTGTCGCTGGAAGAGGCCGTGCGCAAGGTCGAATCGGAAGCCGCCCAGCGCGCCCGCGAGGCTTCGCGGCCCGGCGGTGGCGGGGCTGCGCGTGGCGGCGATGCCTTCCGCCGCGCCAATGCCCGCCCGCCGGAAGCGGCTGCCGCGCCGCCGGGTACGCCACGCCCGCGCCCGCCTTCTCAAGGCCCCTCGCGCGATGGCCGTCCGCCGCTTGGCGAGGAGCCACGCCCGCCGCGCAATCTGCGCGCCGATGCGCCACCGCCTGGCGCGCCGCGCCCGCAGCCGCCGCAGATTCCGACGCAGGATGCTGGCCTGCCGCCACCGCCGCCTCGCGAGCGCGGCCCCCGCCGCGGCCCGGATAATGGTGGTCCGCCGACGCCGCCACAGCCGCCCGGCATGCGCGGCTTCCGCGACATCGCAGCCGACGCCGACGATCTTGGCCGCGCCGCGGCGCAAGCCAACCGCAATGCGCGGAAGACCTATGCCAACGTGCCGTCGCCCTCGCCGGAATTCGACCGGCTCGAGCCGAGCATGGAGGACCGCGGCGCCGATCCCGAGGTGCCGTATTCGTATGACGAATCGCAGGCGGAAGCCGACCGTTACGCGCCGCCGCCGCTGCGCGACCGCCCGCGGCTGTCGCAGGACCGCGACCGCGAGCCGCCGAAGAAGCGCGCAGGCGCCGGGTTTCCGTTCAAGAGTGCGATTGCGGTCGGCATCGTCCTCATTCTGGTCGGCGCCGGTATCCTCTGGGGCAAGTCGATCGTGACAGCCGTGAGCGGCCTGTTCAAATCCGCATCCGTCGTGGAAGCGCCGAAGGATCCGGCCGCGCCGCAGTCGCGCCCGAAGATTCCCGACCGCGTTGGCCAGCCGTCGTCGAGCGAGAACGTGGCACCCGTGGCGCAGCGCGTCGTGCTGTATGACGAGGATCCGTCCGATCCCAAGGGCAAGCAATATGTCGGCTCGGTGATCTGGCGCACCGAACCGATCAGGGCGAGCGGCAATCAGAAGCCGGACGTTGCCGTGCGCGCCGACATCGAGATTCCCGACCGCAAGTTCAAGATGACGATGTCGTTCCGCCGCAACACCGATACCTCGCTGCCGGCGAGCCACACCGCGGAATTGACCTTCATCCTGCCGCAGGATTTTTCCGGCGGCGGCGTCGGCAACGTGCCGGGCATTTTGATGAAGTCCAACGAGCAGGCGCGCGGCACGCCGCTGGCTGGGCTCGCCGTGAAGGTTACCGACGGCTTCTTCCTGGTCGGCCTCTCCAACGTCGATTCCGACCGCGCCCGCAACTTGCAGCTCCTCAAGGAGCGCTCCTGGTTCGACGTTCCGCTGGTCTACGTCAACCAGCGCCGCGCCATCATCGCGATCGAAAAGGGCTCTCCGGGCGAACGCGCGTTCAACGATGCCTTCGCGCTGTGGGGGGAGTAGCTGCTGCGAGCTCAGGAGAAGCGCGCTTGAGCTCGAGCTTATCTCGTTTGAGCCAGGAAATCGATCGTCGCGGCGTAGCCAAAGATTCCAACGTGAAACGGCCTCAGCATTGCTCCTGCTGAGGCCGTTTTGCATTCGTCGTCAACTGAAGGGACCGGTCACTGGGAGGCGGCGGCTCGTCGCCGTGCGGCGCCTTCGCGCTCCATCACGGCGCGGCAGCCCGGGCTGACATGCGCGCGGTTCCTGACCATGCAGGCGGTGATTCGCTGGACGTTAGGGACTTCATGGCCGCATAGCCGCATGGCATCGCCGGTGCACATCTGCTGCGCCTCCGAGAAGGCGAGGCTTGGGCGTGCGGAAAGCGCGGTCGCCGCGACGGCGAGGGCGAAGAGAAGCGCGATCTTGCTTGTACGATGGATAGTCATTGAGCCGTTCCCCAAAGGTTGCGTGCAGGGTTGCGTGCGGTGCTGGCCGCTTTTCATTGGGGGCGCTGCACGCGGTTTGCGCTGCCGCACACGTCGTCCATCACCGGGAACTCACCCGGTGTGGTTGCTCGATTTCTGCCGATGTCCGAATCGAAAAGTGCTGCGCGGCCCCACGCGAATTATGCGCCAATGCTGCGAAGCTGCAATGGCTCGCTGCGAAGCTGCAATAGCTCGCGCCAACACTTTTCGAGACTGTTGCGTGCGCGCCACGTCGAGCGAAGCGCGGAAGTGGGACAACCCGGTTTTGCGCTGCGCTTCTTATGTCGGCTCGATGGTTCCGGAGAAGGAACGGACGCGGGTCTTCCAGACGCCGTCTCAGCCGTGATCGAACAGGCCGGCGCCGAAACGTCATTCGCGGCCGGCCCGTTCACGACGCGGCAACCATGACTTCGGTTGTCCGGGCTGAGGCCTCCCGAAGCCGATGCTGCCCGGCCCGGATGCCTGGCAGATGGCCGGGTCCGCCTTCATCTGCCCAAAACTCCGTAAAAATGCGCAAAATCAGCGCTCCGGAACAACCACCCGTTAGGGAAGGCTGAGTACGATCAGCGGCTATTGCTCGCACCCGCCTCATTGCTGTCGTTGAAGTGAAAAAGCTGCCGAGACCAGCCTGTCGAATGGCACTCAAATGCGCGTTCATGCCGCTGCCGATGGATTCACCAAGATGCCGGCCATCCGTGCGGTGGACCGTAAGGTGACGCGGCGAGCCGGCACGACCGGTGCGGAGGCGGCATAGCCATGCCCGCTGCATCGCCGAATTTGCGCGCGGAATTGAATGGCGCCGAAAAGGAGGGACCCGAGCACGACGCCCGGATTTTCGGGGAGGTGACGGACCTGTTCCTGTCCAATGTCGATCGTCTCGGTGAATCGCAGATCGCAGCCGTCGATGGCGTTCTCGCCCACCTGATCGAGCGGGTGAACGCGAAAACCGTGGTCCAGCTCAGCGAGGCCCTTTCCACCATCGACCGCGCCCCGCGCCAGACCATCCGCAAGCTTGCATTTCACGAAAACCACTTGCTGGCGGCGCCGGTTCTCAGATGCTCCAACTGCCTGTTGGAGGCCGACCTGCTTGAAATCGTCCAAAGCCGCAGCCAGCAGCATCTGCTGGCAATATCGGACAGAAAGATTCTCAATGAGGCGCTGACCGATGCGCTGATGCGATTTGGCGACGTCCACGTCTCCAACGCGCTCGCGCGCAACGCCGGCGCGCGTTTCTCCGAATGCGGCTACGCGACGCTGGTGGGGCGGGCCGAGCGTGACGAAGTCCTCGCGGAAAAGCTCGGGCTTCGATTGGACATTCCCGGCAACCTGCTTCGGGAGCTTCTGGGCAGAGTTGCCGACGTGGTCCGCGCGCGGTTCTTGACGGCGTCGCGACCACTTGCGCGGAAGAAAACCCAAGGTTCTGCCGCGGCCGCCGGACAGGGTGGCGCGGCCCGGAAGGCGATTGATTATACCCAGGCGCAAAGCGAAGTCGTCGCGCTCAATCGCACGGGCAAGCTCAACGATTCGATCGTGAACCGGTTTGCGGTGCGGGGTGAATACTCCCACGTCGTCGCAGCGCTCGCCTTGAAGGCCGACGTCAAGATCGAGGCCATCGAACCCTTGCTCGAGCCCGACCGGGTATACGGCCTGATCGTCGCGTGCAAGGCTGCGCTGCTGAGCTGGTCGACAACGACGATGATCGTCCGCAATCGTCCGAACTGTCCGCCATCCACCGACCGGGAACTCGAGCAGTGCGTGGCGATCTATGAATCGCTGCTGCTGTCGGTGGCGCAGTGGACCATTCGTTTCGGCTCCGACCGGATCCTCGGGAAGAAGAGCGAGCCCGTGGCGGCTGTAGCGGCGGCCGGCCGAAGGTAGCTTACAGACGACGGGCACGTCAGGTTCGCATGTAGCTCGTCCATATCCACCAGCACCGCCTCATGCCGGAATGGCTTCATTGGCGCGGTGGCGAGCCAGTGCTGTGTAATGGCGAAGATATTCTTCCGCCATGCGCCTAGCGGTGAACCTCTTCTCGAAATGCCCGCGCACCTGGCTTCGATCGAGTTCGGCGAGCCTTCCGATCGCTTCGACCGCTTCTGCTTCATCCGCTACGACAAACCCGGTAATGCCGTTGTCGATGACTTCGGGCACCGAGCCTGATTTGAACGCGATGACGGGCGTGCCGCACGCCATGGCCTCGATCATGACGAGCCCGAATGGTTCTGGCCAATCGATCGGAAACAACAGCGCCGCAGCGCCTGCCAGAAACTGCCGCTTCGCGTCATCATTGACCTCACCGGTGAGCTGCACCTGCTTGCCATCGATCTGCGGCTCGAGCTGTTCCTTGAAGTAGCTTCTATCGCCGCGCGGGACCTTTGCGGCGATACGAAGCGGCATTTTGGCAGCGCGCGCGATCCGGATGGCGGCTTCCGGTCCTTTCTCCGCCGTCAGCCGGCCCAGGAAGGCAAGGTAGGAGCCGGCCTCGAACGAAGGTCGAAACAGGTCGGCCGGCAAGCCATGGTAAATGGTGCCGATCCAGTTGGCCTCGCTTAGGGGAACGCGCTGATTGTCCGATATCGAAACGAACGGCGCGTCGGGAAAGCTGCGGACCACGTCCGGAAAGCCAGGCAAGTCCATGCGCCCGTGGCAGGTGGTTAGAAACGGAACGCCGAGCCGGCTCAGGAGTGGCAGGTGCAGCCAATCGATATGCGCGTGAATGACATCGAATTCGGTCGCATTGCGGGCTACCGCTTCCAACAACGCCGTCTGGGCAACCATCGGGTCGGTCCGCGGGCGGCCAAGGCGAAGCGCCCGAGGCCAAACCGCATGAAGCCGAGCTGACGTTGCCGAGTCCCCGCTGGCAAACAATGTCACCTCATGTCCCAGGCTCACCAGCTCATCGATCAGCCACGCCACCACGCGCTCGGTGCCGCCGTAAAGTCTGGGAGGGACGCTTTCGGCCAGAGGCGCTATCTGGGCAATCCGCATGGGCTTTCTACCATCGAGATCGAACCAAACCGTCAAACCACCGGCCGTTCGTATTTGGACAGCAGGTCGAGCCAATCCTCTAGTAGTCGGCTCATCAAAAAGTTCTGCCGCACGCTTTCTTTCGCACGCGTACCGAGTTCCTCCCGCAAGTTCGGATTCTTCAAGAGCTCGACCATTCTCGCCGCCGCCTGATCGGGCGTGCTCACCAGAAATCCGTTCCATCCGTCCTTGATCTGGTGCCGGATGCCTCCGACGTCGCCGCCGATGACGGCGGCGCCCTTCCACATCGCCTCGGTGACCGTGAGGCCAAAGCCTTCGCGGGTCGACTTCTGCAGGACCACGGCGGCAGAGCGCTGCAGCGCGTTGACCAGGGTTGGATCGTCGACGCTGAGAACAATGATGCCTTCATCGGCGGCGCTCTCGATTTTCTCGAGAATTTTTCCGCCCTCGGGATCGTCGGAGGCGTTGTTGCCGACGAGTACGAGCGTGCAGTCGACCTGCTCTCTCGCCTTGCGGAAGGCCTCAATCACGCCCATCGGGTCCTTCCACCGATCGAACCTGGAAATCTGCGTCACCAAGGGACGATCTGTCGGAATTTTGTAGTTGCCAAGGAATTCCCGTCTCTCGCGGTCGGACATCTCCCGGTTCTTCGCCGAGAACGGATCAATCGCCGGGGTGACGAAATGCTGACCGACCTGGAGATCCTGGCCGTATTCGGGCAGCGAAAAGATAGTTGCATTATATTGCTCGATGAACTTGCGTAGATAGGTCCATACCGAGGCGTGTGGCGACGACAGATCGACGTGACATTGCCAGAGCCACGGCATTTCCCGATCGGAAAAATGCGTGATGAGCGGCAGAGGCTGAGGATCATGCACGATGACTGCGTCGCAGTCGTCAAGATGAAGCCGCGTGGCATTTTCGAACACGACCTCTTCGTAGATCGTCTTTTCAGCGTCGGAAAACTCCAGGCTGGTGCCCTGCAGCGTATTGTGCAGCTTCTTCGTGCAGCCAAAGAAGCCCGGCGTTCCCTGGATCAGATGCCAGTCGGTTTCGATGCCGGTCGCATTCATCATAAGGGTGAGCGGCGTGAGCAGTTCGGTGACACCTCCGCCGTAGAACGTTGAACTGATATGGGCGACGCGCATCGTGCGCACCCGATCGGCCTTCGCCGCTATGCGATCGACCGTCGCAGCGCCAATCAGCGGCTCGTACTGTTCGAGCGTGTGAAGCCCGAGGGTGGAGCGTTGAACGGCGGAAGTGAGCATGGACATCGAAGAATAGCCTCTATGGTTCTTGCATCGCGGCAATGCTGCCTCAAGCTTTCCAAGTCTCAGCAAGCTCGCAATTGCGGATCGCGCATCCGCGAGCGAAAACCCCTCTGCTGGCCGAACTTTCCAGCCGGCCGATCGTTGCCAACGATGGCTCCCCCTCCTCGGGGAGTGCCATTTTTTCCCATCAGCATAAGTCGGAAAGTGCGCGGAAGTTTCTTCAGCCTGACGTCGGGGAATGGCCGAGGTAATATTGCTGAACGTTTGTTCATCGCTCTCGGCGCAACCTGATGCAGATGCTGGTGCTGTCGGCAATTCTCGCGCAATGGGAAGGTAGAACGGACAAATTTACTTGGCCCTTGAGCTGCTGTATTGGGTAGCCAGCGCCAGGAGGCAGTTCCATGAAACGCTATCTGATCTTCGGAGCTATCGGCCCGTTCGTCGGCGGATTCCTGATGCTGTTCGCGACCACGGTGGCCTCGGGCTACTGGACCGACACCAACTGGTCGGAGATCGGGAAATTCCTCGGCGCGTTCGCCAAGACGCTGCAATACAGCTATCTGTTCGGCATCGTGCCTGCGCTGATGATCGGCGCCATCGACGACATTCTCTGTCACGTCAAGCGCATTTCTCCCGTGGTGCGGATCCTGATCGTGGGCGCCATCGGATTTGCCGCGTCAGAGCTGCTCTATGGTTCGCGCGGACCGGATACCGGCGTGGTGCAGTTCCTGCTCTACGGCATCGTCGGCATGGTGCCTGCGGCGCTGTCGTCGTGGCTCGCGCACCGATACGTGGACGAGCCGCAGCCAGTACATTCGACGTAAGGACGGTGTCGTAGGGTGGGCAAAGGCGCGATAGTGCCGTGCCCACCATCCAGCATCCGGTGCAAGTGATGGTGGGCACGCTTTCGCTTTGCCCACCCCATAGCTCCGCCGCCGCGCCGATGTTCGTTCCGGCGGTTGTCCTATTTTAGTCCCTATCTCTTCTCGTCCCTTGGTCTGGATACCTCGACGCTTCCAACCAAGTAGGATGACCGTGTCGGGGAGCGAGATTGCCGGCTGCGAACGTCAGGAATTACCTGACCTCTGCCGTCAAGATGGCGCTTGGCAGACGAATGTCAGGCTGGTCCGATCGGGGAGTGCGATGTAAAGGAGCCCACAGCGTTGTCAATTTTCGCCGGCGAAGCAACATGCGCGCGTCCATGATCGCGGAGTTAAGTAACAGGCTGACCTCCGGTTCGAGCCGAAGCAAGGAAGCCATCTGGCTTTTCACCGCGCTGGTTCTGACCGCCGCCATTCCGGTCCTGCTGCTCGGGGGATGGATGGCCTATATCACCGCCGACCAGGAACGCAGCTACGCCCGCCAAGCCGCCACCGAGGCGCTGACGCAAGTGGCGCACCGGATCGAGAGCGAGATTTCCCACGAAATACAGGTCGCTGAGACGCTTGCAAGCTCGGCCGCGCTCGACGATGGCAACTTGAGCGACTTCTATCGCGAGGCGAAACGAATAGTCGCCGCCCGTCCGCTGTGGGAGACCGCGTTCCTGACCAAGCCGGACCAGGAGCAGGTCCTCAACGTATTGCGGCCGCTCGGCGCGCCGCTCGGGCCGGTGACGGATAGCGAAAGCTTCAACGCCGTGCTCCGCACACGTAAGCCGGTCCTTGGCGGACTGGGGCCGTACCAGGCCTCCATCGGCAAGCGGCTCGTGGCACTGCGTGTGCCGGTTGTTCGAGAGGGCGAGCTTCGCTACGTCCTGACCGTCGGGCTGTTGCCCGATCAGATCGGTACCATTCTTGGTCAGGCCGGTCTTCCCGCCGGATGGGCCGGCACCGTCATTGACGCCAAGGACGAGATTGTCGCGCGAACGCCCGATGCCAGGGCCGTCAGTGCAAGCGCGAAGACGCCCGCGGTGCAGGAAGCCATTGCCCGCGGCGGCTCGAACTCGCTGCGCACCCAGACGCGGGAGGGAATGGATGTCGAAACGGTCCATCGCGGCTTGGTGGGCACCGAAGGATGGTCGGTCCACGTGGGTGTTCCAGTCGCTGAACTGAACGCTCCCGTATCCCGCTCGTTGCGGCTGCTGGTCGGAGGAACCGCGGCGAGTGTCGGGCTCGCCATCGCGCTTGGGCTGGTGATCGCCCGCGAGATCGCGCAGCGGCGTCGCATGGAGGCACTTCAGTCGGCCGCAGCGCTGCTGGACAGCGAAAAACGCGGCGCGCTTGCCATCGATGCCGCCGAACTCGGTACATGGCGCTGGGATCTGACCGCAAACGAGTTCAGCGGTTGCAGCCGCTTTGGCGCATTGCTGGGGTTGCCGAGCGCCCGCTCGGGCGAAACCAGATGGTCCGCGGACCGGATCCTTGCGTTGCTCGAGCCGCCGCATCGCGCGGCTCTGGCCTCGTTCGGCGGCGCTTGCCTCGAAAGCGGCAAATCAGGCAGCGTCGAATTTCCGGTTCAATCCGACGATCGCGGCGAATACTGGTTGCGTGCGGCAGGCAGGGCGGAAGGTCCGCCCAACCGGCGTCACGTGATTCACGGCGTGCTCGCCGACATCGATATCCTCAAGCGCGCGGAGGCCGAGCGTTCTCACTTGCTTCGTCGCCTGGCTTCGGCCCAGGAAGAAGAGCAGCGCCGGATTTCGCGAGAACTGCACGATCAGATCGGCCAGACGGTGACGGGATTGTCTCTCGGCTTGAAGGCGCTTGAACAGGGATTGGCGAAAGGCGGCAACCCGGAAGCAGCCACCGAGCAGGTGCGATGGCTGGAGCAGCTTGCTGCGCAGATCGGCCGGGACATTCACCGCACCGCGTCGGACCTGCGGCCGACCGCGATCGACGACCTCGGAATCTTCAAGGCGATCGAAGCCTACGTCGCGGAGTGGCAGGAGCGTTATGGCGTTCGTATCGATATCCAGACGTTCGGGCGGGACAATTCGCTGCCTCCCGATGTCGCGGCGGTGCTGTATCGACTGGTCCAGGAGGGATTGACCAACGTCCTGAAGCACGCCAGCGCCAGCAAGGTCAGTATCGTGCTCGAGAAGAAATCGGACGGGCTGGCGCTTGTTCTCGAGGATGACGGCGTTGGCTTCGATCCGGAAAGCGTCAGCCGCAATGCGATGGGCGGCGGTCAACCGTCCGGACTTGGCCTCTCCGGCATGAAGGAGCGCGTCGCGCTGCTCGGCGGCACGATCGCGGTGGAATCCGCGCCAGGAAAAGGCAGCACGATCTTTGTCCAGATCCCGCTGGAAATGCAGGAGATGGAAGTACAGGAGACCGGCGCATGACGCCCATTCGCATCGCGCTTGTCGATGACCATCCGGTCGTGCTCGCCGGCATACGCGCGCTGTTACAAGGCGTGCCCGAGGTCGAACTCGTCGGCGAGGCGAATACGGGGACAACGGGACTGAAAGCCATTTGCGAATGCTCCCCCGACATTGCGGTGATCGACCTTTCGCTGCCCGACATCAGCGGCCTGGAACTCGCGCGCCGGCTGAGCAAGCGGTGCCCGGCGGTAAAGATCATTGCGCTGACCGTGCATGAAGACCGCGCCTATATTCATCCGGCACTCGAAGCTGGCGCACGGGGATATCTCCTGAAGCGATCCGCCGGAGACGAACTGCTTCGCGCGATCAGGGCCGTCAACGACGGCGCCATCTACCTCGATCCCGCTATCGCCGAGAAGGCGTCAACGAGCGCTCCCGAACTGACGTCGGCCGATAGCGGTGATGGCGGCGAACTCAGCAGGCGCGAAGAGGATGTGCTCAAGCTGGTCGCTCAAGGGTTCAGCAACAAGCAAATCGCCGGCGATCTGGAGGTGAGCGTCAAAAGCGTCGAGACCTACAAGGCACGAGCATCGGAAAAGAAGGGCCTGCATAGCCGCGCGGATATCGTCCGCTACGGCATCAGGCGGGGCTGGCTCGCTGCTCCAAACTGAGCGCTAGAGCCCGGTTCTGATTGAATCAGAACCGGGCTCTAGATTCTTGTTTGACGCGTTTTCTTGACGCGAACCGTCGTCCACCCCGGATCAAGTCCGGGGCAGGCTTTTGCTTGAAAGCGCTCTAGGCGAAATACCAGCTCCTGCTCCGCGGCGTGCCAAGCGTCAGGATTAACCTGTCAGAACGATACGGCCGCGGGTGCGTTGTCGGTCGAGCTTGGACAAGAGCGCAGAACGGGAGCAATCAGATGAAATCATGCAAAATTGTTTCGGCAGCCATTGTGCTCGGAGTAACGCCCTTGATCCCGCTCCAGCCGGCCGCGGCATCACCAATGATGGCGGTGGCCGGGGCAGAGCGGCTGGCCGCATCGATTCAGCCGGCCGAGGCCGTGCAGTATCGCCGCTGGCATCGTGGGCCGCACTACCACCGCTACGGCTGGCATCGACGCCACCACGGCACCGGCGCGGCCGTGCTCGGCGGACTGGCTGCCGGCGCTATCATTGGAGGGGCCATCGCCAACAGTCAGGCCCGGGCAAATGATGCGGTCGCCTACTGCGCACAACGATACCGCTCCTATGATCCCGTATCCGGCACTTATCTCGGATATGACGGCTATCGGCATCCCTGCCCATAGGGACAGGTGCTGAAGCCGCGGATGAAGGTCCGCGGCCCGTGGCGTTCGAGGCCGGGGCGACGGCTTTGTCTCGCCGCCGGGCTACTTGGCCGATCCGGAGCGCGTGCCGGGCTGCAGATCACTCAGTGGCACGCAGCTCTTTTTCCGGCGATGATTCTTCGCTGCGCCCTGCACCTTCAAGACCTTGCCAGCCGAACAGGAGCCGTCATCGACGTAGATGGTGGAGTAGGGGTCCATCATCAGCGGTTCGTAAGAATGGAGCTTCTGGGCTATGCACGGCTGGACGATGAACAAAGCCGTCAGGAACGCACTCCAGCCTGCCATTTTGCAGGAAATCCTTCGTACCTTCATTGGTCCTTTCCAGGTTCGGACGCGTCGGCGGCCCGGAGTATGTTGCGCGATTTGTTATGGATGACGTCAGTCACGGCAACAAGGTAGCGGGCGTAGACTTCCTGAAGCCTTCGGATCATCTCGGCGTTTTCCGCTGAGGTTCGTAACTCGAAGACTCCACCCTCGCAAACCAGTAGCCCGTCGGTGCAAAGCCCGGCCAGCGCGGTTTCGGTTTCCGTGTCGCTGGCATAGATGCGGGCCGCAATCTGGCGCAGTCCCCATCGCTCTTCCGGGTTGGACCAGATCAGAAGCAGCGCCTCGATCTGCGCCACCGAAGCGATGTGCTTCAATATGAAGTCCCGCACGTCGTCGGGAACGTATCGCGTTGCCATGCCGTGGGCTGATGTTGTGTGTCGATCGACACGGATGCCGGAATCACCGAACCAGAGAATCTCCGAGTGGCGATATCGCCGCCACGCCGCATGCACTGCAATCCGTCAACCTGTCTGATGCTGCGGCTGGGTGTTGAGGGCCTCGCCGAGTCCAGGCTGCGGGCTGGCTTGTAATGCTGCCTGCGCGGCCTCGGCCTCATATTCGTCGACCAATATCTGAAGTTTTTCGGCAAATCTCGGATCGGCCGCGCCAATCGCCAGACGCTTGCAAAAGACGGCCCGCTCATGCAGCAGCTCGGCCCGAGACAGCTTGATCAATTTGCGTTTGGTTCGACCCACCCTTCTGCTCCTCGTCCCATTGCGCACGCGGCGCCCCCCACCAATGACCGCCATCCTAGAGTGCAATCCTGCGCCGGCGCGTCAGGAAAAACCTGTCAATCACAATGATGCTTACACTGTGCCTGCCTTTGCAGATGCGATTTCGGTGGCGCTGTTGCGACCCGTGTCGCCACGCGAATCATTGTTGCAGACCAGGCAGATGGCCTTCGATGTGAGACGTCGGTTAACGCTCCATCGTTCGTAGCGGTGCGGCGTCCTTTCCGAGCAAGGAATGCAATACGCCAAAGGTCGATTATCGATTGTCCTGCCACTGAACATTCCAGCCCCCGTTCCCCGTAGCACCCCGATCGTGATTGTCCGCGAACTAGTCTTCATTCTCGCGAGCCCCCGCCATCGCTACCAGGAGCACGACGCCGAGTGCGCCGGCCGAGATGAGGGCATTCATCCTCAATGCCGCCGGAGGGACGCCCAATCCGTAGTGTGCGAATACAGCCATCAGGAGTGCGATCATGCCGGCACTCGCGATAAAGAAGATGACGGCGACAGCCAGGTCTATGATCCTCATCGTCGGCTACCCTGCTATTTCTCTCGGCTTGCGAGGAACTCGATCGTGACGAGGCCAAGGAGAATAGCCGCGCAGATCAGCGCCTGCTCTCGAAGTATGGATCGGGGAAAGCCCAGGCTATGTTGCGCGAGGTGCGCCATCGCGTAGGCTACGATCGCCGCACTTCCCAGTGCGAGAAACAAACCTGTTGCGAGCTGGACGAATTTCTTCATCTGTCTTCACTTCGTGCCGTTGATTTGTCCGAAGCCGTCTCAATGGCGGGTGTGCCCGCTGCGCGCATTCCACCTGCTTCGCGCGCAACCAAGGCATATTAGAATCATGCTCCGTTCGGGAACGTCAGGAAAAGCCCGTCACGAGCAAAGGCGCACACTTGTCGTCACCCGCGAAGGCGGGTGACCCAGTATTCCAGAGACGTCACTGATTGAACCGATCAGCCGCGGCGTACTGGATCCCCGCCTTCGCGGGGATGACAAGTCGAGTATTGCGGCGCTACCTCTACGTCATTACGACCGTTGGCGGGTGATGACAGCTTTCGGATCCGACTCACGCAAAGCAGCGACCGCATGACGCAACTTGCGCCTCGCATTCGCGTTACCATCTGATGGCCATGTCAGACGACGATATCTTTACGCCGCCCCGTTCGCGTTCCGGACCATCTTCCCGGACGCGCGCGCCCGGACGTGGGCCGGTCATCGACCAGGAGGGGCGCGAACTCCCCGAGCCGAACCTGCATACGCGGTTCGAGGGAATGCGGTTCGATTTCGGTCATTCCGCCGCCAATCCGTTCGGCGAGCTGACGCGCGAGCAGCGGATCGCGAGGCTTGATGCCATCGCCAAATTGCTGGATGTCGCCTTCATCGTGCCCGGCACCAATTTCCGCTACGGCATCGACGGGCTGATCGGCCTGATCCCGGTGGTCGGCGACATCATCACGACGGCGATTTCGCTGTGGGTGGTGCGCGAGGCGCGCGCGCTTGGCGCCCCCTGGCACATCACGGCGCGGATGCTTGCCAACGTTGCGGTTGACGGCGCGGTTGGCCTGGTGCCGGTCGCGGGCGACGCCTTCGACGTCATGTTCCGCGCCAACGTACGCAATGTGCGCATGCTCAAGCGCTGGCTCGACAAGCAGCCGCGCTAAAGAAAAACGCCCCCGAAATGATTTCCGGGGGCGCTGTATGAGAAGTGGAAGCTTTAGGCGGCGTCGGCCTTGTCGTCGGTAGCGGCCGGGCGCGGACGACGCGGCAGCGGGAACGCCTCGCTTTCATAGAGCGAGCGGATGCCGCTCTGGTCAAAGCGCGCTTCCTCGACCTGGAGATAGGCGCCATTCAGCGAGTCCGCAGGCAGCTCCTCGATCGCGAAGCGAACCGCTTCGGCCGCGGTGCCAAAACGCCGATAGGCAAACCCGGCTCGCTTCTTCTTGCGGATAGCGGCGGGAAACAGTTCGGCGGCGGTGTTGTAGCTGAATGGACGCATGGACGGTGACCTCAATCTTTTTCGGCTCTTTTCGTGTGAGCAATGGGGATTGGATGACGGTGGGCCACAGTGGCGGGCCACGCCGTGCACGTCATTTCACTTCCCAATATAAGCTTCTTTGACGAAAATGCGACCCCTGAAGCCCGACATCGGGGGTGATGATGAATCCACGCATGGCTGCGGGATGCGCAAAT
This sequence comes from Bradyrhizobium sp. LMTR 3, assembly GCF_001693485.1. Taxonomy (GTDB): domain Bacteria; phylum Pseudomonadota; class Alphaproteobacteria; order Rhizobiales; family Xanthobacteraceae; genus Bradyrhizobium. Next base: position 123,128 of record NZ_MAXC01000002.1, on the reverse strand, counting down.
TAAATCAAGTTATTTCAATGGGTTCCGTCCTTTCAACGGGTTCCCTGGCTTACAGCTTGCCGAGCAGGAGCAGGATCAGAAGCACGATTAAAATCACGCCACCGAGCCCCATCGCGGAATGGCCCCTGCCATAGCCATAGCCGCCGAAACGGCCGGAAAAGCCGCCCAGCAGGAAAATAATCAGAATAATGATGAGTATCGTTCCAAGCGACATCGCTTGTCCCCCCAAGGCCCGCGGAAAACGACGCCCGCGGCCCGGATCAAAGCATATCCCGGCCCGCGAGTCCTTGGTCGATCCGCCGAAGTCGAGAGGGCACGCTGTCATTCTGGGGCGATGCGAAGCATCGAACTATGGTGCGCAATTGCGCACCTGAGAATCTCGAGATTCCCCGATGCGCAGTTGCGCATCTGAGGTCTGGTCCTTCGGACCATCCCGGAATGACGCTGCGCGTCAAAGTCAGGTTCGAACGGATCGAAGCTTATTTCGGCTGCAGCTTGAGCGCCGCCGAGTTGATGCAGTAGCGCAGGCCGGTCGGCCCGGGGCCGTCGTTGAAGACGTGGCCAAGATGGCCATTGCATTTCGAGCACAACACTTCGGTGCGGATCATGCCGTGGCTGAAATCGCGCTCTTCATCGACATGGCTGTCCACTGCAGGCTGCGTAAAGCTCGGCCAGCCGCATCCGGAATCGAACTTGGCATCGGATTCGAACAGCGTCTGGCCGCAGCCGGCGCAGGTATAGGTGCCCTTGCGGTGCTCGTGCTCATACTCGCCCGAGAACGGCCGCTCGGTCGCCTTCTCGCGCAGCACGGCGTACTGTATCGGCGTCAATTCCTTGCGCCATTCGGCCTCGCTCTTGACGACCTTGCCGGATGTCTTGGTATCGGACATTTGCCCTCCTTAATTGGTAGCCTTCGCGTTACGCACCAGCGTCGGCTGCTCGACGTAGTTCTCCGCAAAGATCTTCTTCAGATTCTCGATCTTCGGGATGTCGTTGAAGACAATATAGGGCTGGTTCGGGTGCCGCGTCAGGTAGTCCTGGTGATAGTCTTCCGCCGGGTAGAACGCCTGCAGCGGGCCGATCTTGGTCGCGATCGGCTTCTTGTAGACCTTGGCGGCGTTGAGCTGGGCGATATAGGCCTCCGCCACCTTCTTCTGCTCGTCATTGGTGGCGAAGATCGCCGAGCGATATTGCGTGCCGATGTCCGGGCCCTGACGGTTCAATTGCGTCGGGTCGTGTACGACGGAGAAGAAGATCTGCAGGATCTTGCCGTAGCTGATCTTCTTCGGATCGTACTTGATCTCGACCGCCTCGGCGTGTCCCGTCGTTCCGGTGCCGATCATGGTGTAGTTCGCGGTCATCTTGCTGCCGCCGGAATAGCCGGAGACCGCGTTGAGTACGCCGGCGGTGTGCTGGTACACGCCCTGCACGCCCCAGAAGCAGCCGCCGGCGATCACGGCGGTCTGGATGCCGTCGGCAGATTGAACGTCGACGGCAGGGGGTGGAATGACGACGGCCTCTTCCGAGGCGCGCGAAGGCGCGGCGGCGAAGGCCGCGACGGCCAGTGTACCGATGGCGGCAGCGGCGAGCGACAGGCGGCTGAAATGGCGAGGGGACATGGTTTCCTCTTTCGGCGTTGGTTGGGGCAGTCTAGAGCGGGACCGGCGTTTCGCAATCGGCTCAATTCTCGCCGATGCCGAACATACGGCGCTGGCTGCGGATTGTTACGGGGTGCGCCACACGAGTTCGTGAATAGGGCCATCTGCCCAAATATTTGGACAAGTATTTGGAGGGGTGATCTCCGTCACTTGACCAGTGCGGGCCTGCCTTTCCACAATGAATCGGTGGTCGCGTTCCGTGACCAAAATCCATGCGCCGGAGCGTTCCGCCGATGTTGCGGGCCTTGTTGCTGGGTCTCGTCTTGCTTGTCGCCGCCGGCCCCGCGCGCGCCGCGGGCGATGTCGAGACCTGCCGAAATAACGCGGCGGAACCGGCTGCCCGGCTCGCAGCCTGCGAAAGCGTGATTGCCGACGAGATGATCACGGGGACCTCCAGGGCAGCCGCCTTCTGGTATCGCGGCGATGCCCTGGTGAAGAAGCGCGATTACGATGGCGCGATCGCTGCGTTCACCGCCTCCCACGAGATCGCGCCGCAGAATATCAACGTCATCAACGCGCGCGGCATTGCCTACAGCCACAAGGGCGACGACGAGCGCGCGCTCGCCGACTACGATCTGTGCCTGCAATTGCGCCCGAGCTTCGGCAGTGCCTACAACAACCGCGGCGTCATCTTCATGCGCCGGGGAGAGTTGCAGCGGGCGCTCGATGAGTTCAATCTGGCGGTCAAACATATCTTTAATGACCAGAGCCGCTATCTGCACCACTACAACCGGGGCCGCCTGCAAGGATTGATGAAGCTGTACGAGGCCTCGCTCGCCGACTATGCCGAGGCGCAAAAGGTCAATCCCGACGGTGCCCATGTTCCGGCCTACCGGTGCGTTACCTACACCAGCATGGGCAGGTTCGATGATGCGCTCGCCGACTGCAATGCGGCGCTGGCCAAGTCGCCGAACAATGTTTACGCGCTGACCAGCCGCGCCAATGCCTATCTCGGCAAGGGCAATCTCGATGCCGCGCTCAGTGACTACAACCAGGTGCTCAAGATCAATCCGAACTACGTCCGCGCCTATGTCGGCCGCGGACAGCTTTTCGAGAAACGCCGCAACCTTGCCGCCGCGCGCGCCGACTATCGCTCGGCAGCCAACGCCGTCGCGGCAAGACGCGAGGATATCGATACGACGCTTGCGCGCGGTATCGCCAAGGAACGGCTGGAGGCCTTGCTGGGCACGGCCGCGCCGTCGCCTGCGGGCAAGGCTTCGCCGTCGACGCCACAACCGGCGGGGCCGCGCAAGGTCGCGCTGATCGTCGGTAACGGCGCCTACAAGAATGTCGCCCCGCTGGATAATCCGCCGCGCGATGCCAAACTGATCGCGTCGACCTTTCGCGAACTCGGCTTTGCCACGGTGACGCTGGCTCCCGATCTCACTCGGGACAAATTCTTCGCCGCCCTGCACGAGTTCGGCCTGGAGGCCGAAAAGGCGGATTGGGCCGTTGTCTACTATGCCGGTCACGGCATGGAGGTCGGCGGCGTGAATTACCTGATCCCGGTCGATGCCAGGCTGAAGACGGACAGCGATGCGGAGACGCAAGCCGTCGCGCTTGAGCAGGTGATCGCCGCGGTTGCCGGCGCGCGAAAACTGCGCCTGGTGATGCTCGATGCCTGCCGCGACAATCCTTTCGAAAAGACCATGCAGCGGACGATTTCGCTAAAACTGGTCAACCGCGGCTTCTCCAACATCGAGCCGGAAGCCGGCTTCATGGTGGTCTACGCGGCCAAGCACGGCGAGACCGCGCTTGACGGCGATTCCCTCAACAGCCCGTTTGCCACGGTGCTAGCGCGCGTCATCAAGGAGCCGAAGGTCGAGGTGCGCAAACTATTCGACATCGTCCGCGACGACGTCTGGAACGCGACTAATCGCACGCAGCAGCCGTTCACGTACGGCTCATTGCCGGGGCGCGAGGATTTCTACTTCGTGGCGGGGAGATAGTTGAACCTCATGGTGAGGAGGCGCGTTAGCGCCGTCTCGAACCATGAGGCCCCGATATCGCCCGCGGCCATCCTTCGAGACGCCGCTTCGCGGCTCCTCAGGATGAGGACGGAGTGCGTTGCCACTACACCACCACGCTCAGCCGCTTCGCCGCGCGGGTGATGCCGGTGTAGAGCCATCTCGCCCGGCTGTCCTGAAATGCAAAACTCTCGTCGAACAGCACGACGTCGTCCCATTGCGAGCCCTGCGATTTGTGCACGGTGAGCACGTAGCCGTAGTCGAACTCGTCGTAGGGCTTGCGCTGCTCCCACGGGATCGCCTCGATGCCGCCCTGGAAGCAATCGTGCCGCACCGAGACCTTGGTGACCTTGTGGCCGAACTCTTCGTCAGGCGACAGCCGCATGCTCAATATCTGCGATTTCGATCGCGGCTGGGTGCGCGACTTGACGCGCCAGAGCCCGCCGTTGAACAGGCCCTTCTTGCGGTTGTTGCGCAGGCAGACAAGCTTGTCGCCGGCAACCGGCAGGGGATCCTCGATGTTCTGCTTCTGGCGTACCCGCATGTTGTAGGCGCGGCGGGTATTGTTGCGGCCGACCAGCACCTGGTCGGCGCTCATGACGCGGTCGGGATCGAGCTCGCCGCGCGGCACCACTTCACTTTCGCCGTGGCGGCCGATTTCGAGCTCGCGGCCCTCGCGAATGTCCATCGACATCCGCACGATCGGGTCGTCCTGCGCCTGCCGGTGCACCTCCGTCAGCATCGCGTCGGGCTCGCAATTGGTGAAGAAGCCGCCGCCCTGGATCGGCGGCAACTGCGCGGGGTCGCCGAGCACGAGCAGTGGACAGTCGAACGACATCAGGTCGCGGCCGAGTTCGGCGTCGACCATCGAACATTCGTCGATCACGATCAGCTTCGCTTTCGAAGCCGGCGCGTCGTCCCACAATTCAAAGCTCGGCTGCTCGACGCCGGATTCCTTGGCGCGATAGATCAGCGAGTGGATGGTGGAGGCGTTGTCGCAACCCTTGTTGCGCATCACCAGCGCCGCCTTGCCGGTGAAGGCGGCATATTTCACCTCGCCGTCGACGCCTTCGGCGATGTGCCGCGCCAACGTGGTCTTGCCGGTGCCGGCGTAGCCGAACAGGCGGAACACCGGCGGCGTGCCGTTGCGGCCCGGCTTGGCCTTCAGCCATTCGGCGACGGCCTTCAGCGCGGAATCCTGATGCGGCGTAAAAATGGTCATGGGGTCCAGATGGAGAGAAGAGCGGGCGGAAGGCCGCGACTCAACGGACTGTAAAGCTAACCATTCGCGCGTTCCATGCAAGACAACTTCCGTGACGCGGAATTGCCGTTTCGCGACCAAGGCTAGACTTGCGATTTGCGGAGAATACACTGCCCGAAAACAACAAGCGGTTTCGGGAGGCGTCATGAAATTCGGCATTTTTTACGAGCTGCAACTGCCGCGCCCCTGGGAAGAGGGCGACGAGCTCCGGCTCTACCAAAATGCGCTGACGCAACTCGAGACCGCCGACCGGCTCGGCTATGACTATGCCTGGGTGGTCGAACATCATTTCCTGGAAGAATATTCGCACTCGCCCGCGCCGGAATCCTTTCTCGCCGCCGCCAGCCAGCGCACCAAAAATATCCGGCTTGGCCACGGCATTTTCCAGCTCACCACCAACCATCCCGCGCGCGTCGCCGAACGCGTCGCGGTGCTTGATTTGCTCAGCAACGGCCGCTGCGAATTCGGCATGGGCGAGAGTGCCTCCATCACCGAACTGACGCCGTTCGGCCGCGACATGGAGACCAAGCGCGAGGTGTTCGAGGAGGCGGTTCAGGCGATCTTCCCGATGTTCACCAAGGTCGGCACCGAGCATCACGGCAAGTATTTCGACATTCCCTTGCGCAATGTGGTGCCTAAGCCGGTTCAGAAGCCGCATCCGCCGCTGTGGATGGCGTGCTCGCAGCTCCCGACCATCGAACGCGCCGGCCAGAACGGCTTCGGCGCGCTCGGCTTCCAGTTCGTCAGTGCGGAAGCGGCGCATGCCTGGGTGCATGCCTATTACAATGCGATCACCAAGCGGCTGAAGAAACTCGCGGACTACGAGATCAATCCGAACATGGCGCTGGTGTCGTTCTTCATGTGCGCCAGGACCGATGAGGAGGCGCGGGCGCGCGCCGACGGCGCCACCTTCTTCCAGTTCGCGCTGCGCTATTACGGCGCCTCGCAGAACCGCCAGCGTCCCGATCCCGGCACCGTCAACGTGTGGGACGTGTACAACAAATGGAAGCGTGAAAATCCCGAGGCGCAGGAGGCGGCGCTGCGCGGCGGCCTGATCGGGTCGCCGGAAACCATCCGCAAAAAGCTAAGACGTTTCCGCTCTTCCCACATCGACCAGGTGATCCTGCTCAATCAGGCGGGCAAGAATGCCCATGAGCACATCTGCGAGTCGCTGGAACTGTTCGCCAAAGAGGTGATGCCCGAGTTCCAGAACGACCCCGAACACGACGCCTGGAAGGAAGGCGTGATGAGCAGGGTGATCCAGCTCGAGGAGATCGACACCGAGGCCTTTACGGATCGCTACGGCAAGCTCGCGATCAATGTCGCGCCGGCGCAGAAGGTGGCGGCGGGATAGAGGCTGGGCCGGCACTGCGCGCTATGTTAGCCTCGGCCGATGACTCAACGCGGTACGGCGATCTGATGAAGCGATTGGCTACCTGGGTATTTTACGGCGTCGGCGCGATCGCGATCGCCTATCTGGCGCTGTATGCCTATGCTGTTTTCACCGGGCGCGACCTGCAGCCCGGGGACCCTATTCACATTTTCCGCAAGCCGGATGCGCCGAGTTATTCGTAGGGCACCGTCATTCCGGGGCGATGCGAAGCATCGAACCCGGAATCTCGAGATTCCGGGTCTGGTCCTTCGGGCCATCCCGGAATGACGGAGAAGAAATCATCGCCGCTTTGCAGCCTACCCCGCCGTCACAAACCGCTGACTGTCACCGGAGCCGGCCGGGGTAATCGGTATCCCGCCGTCGGCATATTCGTTCAGCTTGTTGCGCAGCGTGCGGATCGAGATGCCGAGGATGTTGGCGGCATGGGTGCGATTGCCGAGGCAGTGCTTCAGCGTCTCCAGGATCAGGTCGCGCTCCACGTCGGCGACGGTGCGGCCGACGAGGGCGCGGGTCACCTGTTCGGCGGCAAAGGTGGCGTGGGCCACGGCAGGCGCGGTCTTGGCGAGGTCGAGGCGGTCGCCATCGGGGGTCAGGATGGCCTCAGGCCCAATCTCGTCCCCCTGCGCCATCAGCACCGAACGGTGGATGGTGTTTTCCAGCTCGCGAACGTTGCCCTGCCAGCGGTTTGATGTCAGCACGCGCCGCGCATCGGCGGAAATGGGGCGCAGCGGCACGCCGTTGGCGTCGGCGTATTTCTTGGCGAAGTGCTGCGCCAGCTCGAGGATGTCGGCCGGACGGTCGCGCAGCGGCGGGATCTTCAGGTTGACGACGTTGAGGCGGAACAGCAGATCCTCGCGGAAGGAGCCTTCGCGCACGGCGTCTGCGAGGTTGCGGTTCGAGGTCGCGATGATGCGGATGTCGACCGGCACCGGCTTGGTGCCGCCGACGCGGTCGATCACGCGTTCCTGGATCGCGCGCAACAGCTTGGATTGCAGCCGCACGTCCATTTCCGAGATTTCGTCGAGCAGCAGCGTGCCGCCAGTGGCTTCCTCGAACTTGCCGATGCGGCGGGCGACCGCGCCGGTGAAGGCGCCCTTCTCGTGGCCGAACAGTTCGGATTCCAGCAAGTGCTCGGGAATTGCCGCGCAATTGATCGAGATGAACGGCCGTTTGGCGCGGGTCGAGCGGGTGTGGACATAACGCGCCAGCACTTCCTTGCCGGTTCCGGATTCGCCGGTGATCATCACCGAGGCGTCGGAGCCCGCGATCTGCTGCGCCAGCTTGATCACCTTGCCCATCGCTTCATCGCGATAGACCAGATCACGTGAGTCATTGGCGACGGCAGCAAGCACGGCGGCGATCAGTTCCGGATCCGGCGGCAGCGGGATGTATTCCTTGGCGCCGGCGTGGATCGCGGCGACCGCGGCGCGGGCATCATTGGAGATGCCGCAGGCCACGATCGGCACGTGAATATGTTCGGCTTCCAGCCGCATCACCAGGTCGCGGATGTCGAGGGCGACGTCGACCAGCAGCAGGTCGGCACCCTTGCCGCCGCGCAGCACGGCCATCGCCTGTTCGGTCGCCTCGGCATGGGTCACCGAAGCCCCGTTTGCCATCGCGATCTTGGTGGCGGTCGTGAGCTGGCCCTTCAATGTGCCAACGATGAGAAGCCGCATGTCTGTCTCCTGTCCGTCTGTTCGCGCGCCTCACGCGCGCGTATCGCCAAAACTGTTAGTTGCGTTCCGCCTTGATGATTTCCGTCATGGTCACGCCGAGCTTGTCTTCGACCAGCACGACTTCGCCACGCGCCACCAGGCGGTTGTTGACGTAGATGTCGATGGCTTCGCCGACGCGGCGGTCGAGTTCGAGCACGGTGCCGGGTCCGAGCTTCAACAGCTCGCCGACGTCCATCTTGGAGCGGCCGAGCACGGCCGACACCTGCACGGGCACGTCGAACACGGCCTCGAGGTCGGCTGCGATGCGCGAGGCCTGTTCGTCCTCGTTGTAGGCGAGATCGTCGACCGGCGGCGCATCCGCGGCGTTGAGATCGGGTAGCGGTACCTGTGCGTCGGTGTCACTCATGGTTCAGTCCTCATGGCCTTCACATTGCGGCCTGATCGCGGGACGCCAGATAGCGCCCGACGAGTTCGCTGATCTTCGCTTCGATGGCCGCGCGCTCCAGCACGACGCCGCCGTCGGCCCATTCGATCCGGCAGTCGCCGGTGGCGATGCCGGGCTCGGCCAGGATCACCAGCCGGCCCTCGAAGCCGCTTTGGGCCGCCTGGCGTTCGATCTTCTCACGGGCGGCCTCGTAGAGCTGGTCGTTGATGCGAACGACGAGATGCGGGGTAGCGACCAGATGCGAGAAGCAGTCGCTGACTAGCGCCATGATCTCGCCGAGCGGTTCGCGGGCGACCAGTTCGCTGCACAGCTTGCGCGCCACCGCGACCGCGACATCGACAGCCTCGGTTTCCATCCTGGCCTCGATGCCGGAGAAACGCGTGGCGATGCCCCTGATGGCGATACCGATCTCTTCCAGCGCCAGCGCCGAGCGGCGGTCGCTCTCGACTTTGGCCTCGTGCTGGGCCGCCTCGTAGCCGGCGCGGTAGGCACGTGCCTCGGCCTCTGCGACCTTCTGCGCGATCTCGGCGGCCGTGGCGGCACGCTCGCGCGCCCTGTCGGGCGCTGCGAAGTCGGTGTCGAACAGGAATTTTGCGGGCGCGGCCATCAGTACACCAATTCGTCGTCGGCGCGGTTCTTGGTCAGGGTGATTTCACCCCTGGCGGCCATGTCCTTGGCGAGGTTGACGAGCAGCGCCTGCGCCTCGTCGACGTCGCGCAGCCGCACCGGTCCCATCGCAGCCATGTCGTCCAGCAGCATCTTGCCGGCGCGCGAGGACATGTTGCCGAGGAAGAAGGCGCGCACCTCCTCATTGGCGCTCTTGAGCGCGATGCCGAGCTTGTCCTTGTCGACGTTGCGCATCAGCGTCTGGGCCGAGGCGGAATCGAGCTTGATCAGGTCGTCGAAGGTGAACATCAGCGCCTTGATGCGCTCGGCGGATTCGCGGTTTTCCTCTTCCAGCGAGGTGATGAAGCGGGTCTCGGTCTGGCGGTCGAAATTGTTGAAGATTTCGGCCATCACCTCGTGGGCGTCGCGGCGGCGGGTCTGCGACAGGTTGGACATGAATTCGGTGCGCAGCGTCTGCTCGACGCGCTCGATGACTTCTTTCTGCACCGCTTCCATCTTCAGCATGCGGCCGACCACATCGAGCGCGAGGTCCTCCGGCAGGATCGCCAGCACGCGCGCGGCGTGCTCGGGCTTCAGCTTCGACAGCACCACCGCGATGGTCTGCGGGTATTCGTTTTTGAGGTAGTTGGCGAGCACCTCTTCCTGCACGTTGGAGAGCTTCTCCCACATGTTACGGCCGGCGGGGCCGCGAATTTCATCCATGATGCCGCTGACGCGCTCGGAGGGCAGATATTGCTGCAACAGCCGTTCGGTGGCGTCGAAGGTGCCCATCAGGGCGCCGGAGGCCGACATCCGCGAGACGAATTCGAGCAGCAGGTCTTCCACGACATCGGCCTCGACGGTGCCGAGCGTCGACATGTGGATCGACAGTTCGCGCACCTCGTCGTCGTCCAGCAGCGACCACACCTTGCCGCCATATTGCTCGCCCAGCGCCAGCATCAGGATGGCGGCGCGCTTCGGGCCGCTCAACGGCTTGCCCTTGGGCCGGTTGCTCTGACGGCTCGCCAGCGCCGAGATGACGGTGGTGATGTCGTTGGCGTTTGAGGTTTGCGGTACGGCGGCCATGTCAGCTCTCGGCGGGTTCGCTCAGCCATTGGCGAACAATGGAGGCGGTCTCGTTCGGATTACGTTCGGCCAGTTCGCCGACCCTGTGCACGGCCTGGGCGTGGACCTGGCCCTGGACCTGCGCGACGTCGATCAACTGGGCAGTGCCGCTGGTGCCGGCGATCAAGGCCTGATTGGGCCCGAGTTCTCCGTTTGGCCCGCTGCCCTCGATCAATGCAGGCGTCGGTTCGGCCAAAGCGGGAACGACTTCGGCGGCCAGGATGCGCTTGACCAGCGGGCGGATCACCAGGAACAGCACCACGAGGCCGAGCAGCATCATGACACCGAGCTCGATGACGTACATGACGTCGTCCTTGGTGAACTGCAGCATGCCGAGCAGGCCGCCCGGCTCGACGACCGGTGGCACGGAGGGCGCTTCGGCAAAGCGGAGATTGACGACCTCGACCTGATCGCCCCGCTTCTGGTCGAAGCCGATCGCCGAGCGCACCAGCGTTGCGATGCGGTCGAGCTGCTCCTTGCTGCGGTCCTGATAGACCATTTCGCCTTTTTCGTTCTTGGTGTAGGCGCCGTCGACCAGCACCGCGACCGAGATCCGGTTGACCCGTCCGGCCTCGGTGACCTCGGTCTTGGTGGTGCGGGAAATCTCGTAGTTGTTGGTCTCTTCGCTCTTCTTGCTCTGGTCGCGGGCCGCCGGCGTGGTGTTGGTTTGATTGCCGGGCAGTTCGTTGTTGACCGTCACCTGGCCGTTATTCTCGGCAGTGAGGGAAGATTCCTCGCGGGTCTGGGTGGAGCGCAGTACGCGGCCCTCGGGATCGAACTTGTCGGAAGTCTGGGTGACCTTGTTGTAGTCGAAGTCGGCGGTGAGCTGGACGCGGGCGCGGCCCTGGCCAACCACCGAGGAGACGATCGCCTCGACTTCGTTGCGCATGCGCTTCTCGAAGGCGGTGCGGCGCTCGTCGCCGACGGCGATCTCGGGGTCCTTGCTGGCGCCGTCGGCCAGCAACCGGCCGGCTTCGTCGACGATCGACACCCGCTGCGGCTTCAGTCCGTTGACGGCGGAGGCAACGACGTGACGGATGGCGCGGATCTGCTGGGGTTCGAGGCTGCCGCGCACCCGCACCACGATCGAAGCCGACGGCTCCGGCGCCTCGCGGGCGAACAATGGCCGTTCCGGCAGCACCAGATGGACGCGGGCGGCCTGGATGCGGTCGATGGCGCGGATGGTGCGGGCAAGTTCGCCCTCCAGCGCGCGCAGATGGTTGATGTTCTGGACGAAGCTCGTGGTGCCCAGCGCGTCGGACTTGTCGAAAATCTCGTAGCCGACGCCACCGCCCTTGGGCAGGTTGCTTTCGGCCAGCTTCATCCGCAGCCGCGTGACCTTGTCCTTCGGGACCATGATGACCGCGCCTTCGTTGCGCAGCTCGAAGGGAATGGCCTGGCGTTCAAGATCCTTGATGATTCCGGAGGAATCTTCAGAGGAGAGGTCGGTGAACAGGGTGGTCATTTGCGGCGTGGTGACGCGCATGATGACGAAGGCGAAGAAGCCGATCAGCGCGGTAGTCACCGCAACCATGGCCATCAGCCGCGCTGCGCCCAGGCCTTTCAGGAAAGCAACGAGACTTTGCACCAACCGCCCCCAGGGATTCGGCCCGAGGGACCGACTGGGCAATTATTGCCTAGGGGATGGTTTCCATATGGTTAACAACCCTTAAAGCCGCCGCGAATAGTTCCGGCATGAAAAAAACCGGCTTCGTAAAACGAAGCCGGTTTTCATCAAATCTTTCGGTTCGGGAGAGTTTACTGGCGATATTGCTGGATCCGGGTGGTCCGGAGGCCTGCCAGGCCATGCTGATCGATGGAAAACTGCCACGACAGGAATTCGTCGACGGTCAGCGTATAGCGGCTGCAGGCTTCCTCGAGGGAGAGCAGGCCGCCACGGACCGCAGCGACGACTTCGGCCTTGCGGCGGATCACCCACCGTTTGGTGCCTGGCGCGGGCAGGTCTGCAATTGTTAACGGACTGCCGTCAGGCCCGATGACGTATTTCACCCTCGGGCGATGGGGTTCTGTCATGGCGTACTCACAAACTCTCAACCACTGAACTCACCATGGTAACCTACGCCCCGCGGCTTAAAATTTGCCTAAGCCTACGGCTTCAATACGAATCTCCTTGAAAATGACCGAAAATGGCTCCGGCCCGGTTCCCTGTGACGCTTTTGCGTACAATCAGGGATTGCCGGGCCGGGAGCAGCGGATCAACCGAGGCGAGTGGGCCGGGCTTAGCTTGAGGTGGTCGGACGGATCACGCGCTTGATCTTGTCGGTGGTGTAGCTCTGGCCGCCGATCGACAGCAGCGGCGGGGAGGCGCTGAGGTCAACCGAATCCACAATGCCCTGGACTTCGGTGGAAATTGCGACGTTGTTGCCCGAACTGTCCTTGCCGGTGGCGGTCAAAGTATAGGTGCCTTTCGGCCACTGCACGCCGTCATTGCCCTTGCCGTCCCAGACGAAACTGGAGCCGCCCTTCTTCAGCGCGAAGTTGCCGGTATAGGCCGTCTGTCCCACCGAATTGGTGATCGTGATCGTCGCGCTGGTGTCTTTATCGGAATTGAAATTCCAGGTCGCAGATTTGTCGAACTGCGCCTTGCTGCCGTCGACGGCGACCATGTTGCCGACATAGACCAGCGCCTGCGTCGCCTGGGCGCTCTTCTCAATTTCGACCAGCGCCTTCAACTGCTCGTTCGATTTGAGCTGCTGCTCGATACCGGCAAACTGCACGAGCTGCTGGGTGAACTGGTTGGTGTCGAGCGGATCGAGCGGGTTCTGGTGCTGGAGCTGCGTGGTCAGCAGCGTCAGGAAGGTCTGGAAATTATCCGCGATTCCCGTCGTCTTCTCCGACGCGGTGTTGTTGCTCGTCGCGGTGCCGGTTCCCGGCGCCGAGACGACCGTTGTCGGCATGGTTGCTGCATCGACTGCCATGGCAATCTCCTTAAACCCTGATATCGACGCCGCCGCTCGAACCGAGCATGCGACCATAGCTGCGGCCGGCGACCACGGCCGGAACGTTGTCTTCTTCGCTCACCACCAGGCGATGGGCGTTGGGATTGGACTGGTTGCCGTCGTTCTGGCCCTGCGAAGACTGGTCGCGCAGGCTGAATTGTAGGCCGCCGTTGCCGGTCGAGAGGCCGGCGTTGTCGAGTGCGCGCTGCAACTGGTTGGCGTCCTGGCGCAGCATCGACAGCGTTTCCGGCCGTTCGACGGTCAGATGCGACGTCACCTGGCCGTGGCGATCGACATCGATGCGGACATCGATGCGGCCGAGTTCAGCGGGATCGAGCCGGATTTCGAAGCGGGTCTTGCCGCTCTTGGCGGAAGCGGCGATTTCCATCGCAAGCCCGCTCACCGGCACCGCCGCGCTTGTGGCTGCGGTGGCGGTGAGTTGGGTAGCGGCAGCCGTCGTCGTGGTGGAAGCGGTAGGTTGCTGCGTCTGGATCGTGCCGGCAGCCTGCAGGCCGCTGCCGGACGCGGCGACCGGCGTCTGGCCGACGACATCTGGGGCAACAAAATGTGTGTTGGTGTTGGCGGCCGACGGCACGATGGAATTGCCCGAGGCGTCGGCCTTCACGGCCTCGGCGATGCCATTCTCGGACTTGAGCTTGCCTGCGGCTTCGGTCGGCGGCGTGATGGCGGGCACGATGGTATCGGCGGCAGGCGCTGCGGGTGCGATGGCGTCGGTGGGTTTGACCTGCTCGACGACCGTCGTGGCGCCTTTTCGGGCGAGATCCGGGCTCTTGAGCGGCACGGCCGATTTGGTGGCGGCGGGAGTCGCTGCAACCACGGCAGCGGCCTGAGCGATGCCGGTTGTGACGGACGGGTCGGCGGATGTGGCCTGCGCGCTGACGGCCTGGCCGATGCCCTGCGCGTTGGTCTTGGTACCGTCCCCTTGCCCAGCGTTCGTGTTCGCGGTCGTGGTGGCGGTCGCTTCGGCGCTTTCACCGGCGGGACCGGCTGGCGCAGTCTCGGCGGCGAGCGAAGCGGATGCTGCGATCGCAGCCGCCGCGATGGCAAGCGGCGCGGTCGCCTTATCGGTCGCGGGTGCGGCGGAGGCCGTCGCCGGCGGCGTTGCGGCAGCAGGGATGGCGGCGGCAATCGCGTCGGCCGTTACCACGGCCGTTCCATCCTGCGCCAGTTCGGGCTGATCGGTCGCTGGTGAGCCGTCGCCGGAAGAAGCCTGCGCCGTTTCGTCGGACGACGCCTTCTCGGACTTCGGTGCGTCGGACTTCGATTTGGCGCGACCGGTCTTTGCGGCCTTGGTCTCGGCATCGGCGTTGGTGCCGGTGTCGACCTTGCCGGCGTCGCGTGTCTTGTCGTCCCGTGCCTTGTCGTCGCGCATCTTGTCGTCGCGCATCTTGGCCGCGGCGTCGCGATTATTCGAATCGTTGCGCGCGGCCTTGTCGGATGCGGCGGCGCTGTCGCGCGAACGGTTGTCGGAAGCTGATTGCGCTTCGTCGGAGCGGCGCGGGGAGGGCGCGGGGTCCTGCGCGCGGTCGTTGTGGCTCGCGGCCGTGTTGCTGTCGACCAGCGCCGCGAAGCTGTCGTTTCCGACAGGCGGATCGGAATCCGGCCGGGCGGACCTCGCCGCCGCGCTCTGGAAAGATGCATTTGCCGATACTTCTGACGTGACACTAACCACGGTAACCCTCGCGCTGAGCTCTCGGCTACCATTCAGCAAGGACCGGGCCAGCCGCCACGGTAAAAAATATCACGTAATTTCAAATGCTTACAAGAATGGCGTCCGGATTCCGGAGCGTGACCACGGCCGCCTTTTCTGCCCGGCGGCAAGATTTGCCGTCCTGGACACGCTCCAAAATGGGGATCGGCTGATTGCTTCACGGGAATACGGCCTATATTAAAGAGCTTAAGTCCGATCCGGCCCCGGTATGGCCGAATTGCGCCTTAAGGCCTTATGCATAAAGGCTTTTTAAAACCTGGCCGCGAACCGCCATGGCGCGTTCGCGATTGAAGTCGATGACCCCTGGCATGCGAAACAGTTTGGATCTCGAAGGCCGTCCGCAGGACACACGGATCGTGGTCGCCATGTCCGGCGGCGTCGATTCCTCGGTGACGGCTGCCTTGCTGAAGTCCGAAGGCTATGACGTGGTCGGAATCACGCTGCAGCTTTACGACCACGGCGCTGCCACCCATCGCAAGGGGGCCTGCTGCGCGGGACGGGACATCCACGACGCCCGCAACGTGGCGGAGCGGATCGGCATCCCGCATTACGTGCTCGACTACGAAAGCCGCTTCCGCGAATCCGTGATCGACAATTTCGCCGACAGCTACGCGCTCGGCGAAACGCCGGTGCCCTGCATCGAGTGCAACCGCTCGATCAAGTTTCGCGATCTCCTGGCGACCGCGCGTGAACTCGGCGCGCAGGCGCTCGCGACCGGACACTATGTCGCCTCGCGCCGCCTTGCCGACGGATCGCGCGCGCTGGTCTGCGCCGCGGATTCCGATCGCGACCAGAGCTATTTCCTGTTCGCGACCACGCGCGAGCAGCTCGATTATCTGCGCTTTCCGCTCGGCGACATGACCAAGCCGCAGACGCGCGAGCTGGCGCGGCGTTTCGGCCTTGAAGTCGCCGAAAAGCAGGACAGCCAGGACATCTGCTTCGTGCCGACCGGGCGCTACACCGACATCATCGGCCGCCTCAAGCCCGGCGCGATCGAGCCCGGCGACATCGTCGATCTCGAGGGCCGCGTCATCGGCCGTCATCAAGGCATCGTTCATTTCACCGTCGGCCAGCGCAAGGGACTGGGCATTGCAGCCGGCGCGCCGCTCTATGTCGTCAAGCTCGATGCCACCAGCCGCCGCGTCGTGGTGGGGCCGCGCGAGGCGCTGCGGATGGATCGCATCCTGCTGCGCGACGTCAACTGGATCGGCGACGGTCTGCTCGACCGCGTCATTGGCGACGGCATCGAGATGTTCGTGCGCGTGCGCTCGACGCGCGCGCCGCAGCCGGCCTGGCTGCGCGCGGCCGATGGCGGTTATGAGGTCGAACTCGTTGCCGGCGAGGAGGGCGTATCGCCCGGCCAGGCCTGCGTGTTCTACGATGCGCCTGCGGGACAGGCGCGCGTGCTCGGCGGCGGATTCATCAAGAGCGCGACCGCACGCCATCCGGTGGCGAGGGGAGGGGTGCGGGAAAAGGCCGCGCCGCTCCCCGAGGTGATGCGCACTTAAGAAAAAATCGGGGCAGGGGAAATGGCTGGGGACATCGACCGCGAGGGGGTCGAAAAAGCTTATGGGCGCTGGGCGCCGGTCTACGATCTGGTTTTCGGCAAGGTGTTCGACGAGGGCCGCCGATCGACCATCGCTGAAGCCGACAAGATCGGCGGACGCGTTCTCGACGTCGGCGTCGGTACGGGGCTGTCGCTGTCTGAATATTCGCGCAACACGAAATTGTGCGGCGTCGACATTTCCGAGCCGATGCTGCGGCGGGCGCTCAAGCGCGTGCGCGAGTTCGGCCTGACCAATGTCGAAGCGCTTGCGGTGATGGACGCCAAGAACCTGGCGTTTCCGGATTCGTTCTTCGATGCGGTGGTGGCGCAATATGTCATCACGGCGGTGCCGGATCCGGAACGCACGCTGGATGATTTCATCCGCGTGCTGAAGCCCGGCGGCGAACTCATCCTGGTCAATCACATCGGCGCCGAAACCGGTCCGCGCCGCGCGTTCGAACTGGCGTTCGCGCCACTGGCGCGGCGGCTGGGCTGGCGGCCGGAATTTCCGTGGGAACGCCTGACCGACTGGGCCGCCAAACATGGCGGCGTCACCTTGACCGAGCGGCGGCCGATGCCGCCGATGGGACATTTTTCGCTGATCCGTTTTCGGAAATCATGAAGCGCAGTCGCCTATTGGGGAACCTCCGCGTGCGCGGACCGTTTTCCCGGCATGGCAATGCACCGGGCGCTTCTTCTTTCATGTGTGTTGATGGCGGCGACAAATATGGCGGGCGCTCAGGCCCCGCCCAGCCCGGCGACGCCACCCGCCCAGACCGCACCGCCATCGCCCGACCGCGCCGCCAATGTCAATTGCGCCCCGATGCAGCAGGCGCCGAATTCCGGCGCGACGGTTCCGGAGGGGAAGGCGCGGGAAGGAACGACCACCGGTCAGCGGACCGAGCCGCTCGGCGACAAACTGGCCCGCTCGGAGGGCGTATTGTGTCCGCCCCCGGGCGTTGATCCCGAAATCCATGCGCCCACGCCGGAAGATGGCAAGACGCCGGTGATTCCGCCGCCCGGCAGCCCCGGCGGCGACCCGTCAATCCGGCCGAAATAGCGCAATTTTGCAGATGCTTGGCCGGACGGCTCGCTTTGCTTGACAGGTCGTCGACCCGCTCCTTATATGCCGCGCGTTCGCGACCGCGGCATTGCCTGCCGCCACCGCGATGCCGTGGCGGGGTAGCTCAGCTGGTTAGAGCACGGGAATCATAATCCTGGGGTCGGGGGTTCGAGTCCCTCTCCCGCTACCAAACTTGCGATTTTTGCACGCCGGCCTGCGACTTGTGCAGTCCAGTCCGGCAGGTTTGTGGTTCGACATCGCGCTCTGGTATAGCCGCCGCGTGCCCATCAGCCCTTCACCAAATCCCCCAGTAGGTTGGCCGTCACGGTCAGTTTGGCGAGCGTCAGACCGCTGACAGCAATCTCCTCGACCGAGCGGCGGATACGCGTCGCCTCAGGATGAGCCGCGAGCCAGATCTCGGTAGCCTGCCGGCCGCATTGGCCGGTTGTCAGCATATCAGCGGCCAATTTTCTTTCGGCTGCTGCGATCTGGTCAACCGCGCGGTCGATGGCAAGACGTTCGAAATGATCGTTTGCGGGCACGCTGCGCGCGGCGACGATGATGGGATTGAGATGGAAGTCGGCCTCGGCAGCGAAAAAGGTCATGGCGGCGTCGCCGATGGCGCGGGTGGTGCGCTCGGCGACAGTCACGATATCCGGTGCGGAGACCAAGGCGTCGAGATCGGCGAGCTCCTCTGCGAGATCGGTGGGAACGCCGGCATCGATCAGGTCCTGTCGCCGCTTGCTGCGGCCGGCCTGCAAGTCCTGCGGCAGGGCGTTGTCGAGTCCGGCGGCGATCTCGCGGATACCCGGGCCGAAGCGCGAGATCACCGCGTGCAGACCGGTTTTGAAATCAACGTTGCGCAGGTACCAGACCATGCGGGAGAGCAGGAGATCCTGAATCGCCGCGTAGAGGCCGAGTTGCACTTGACCGTTGATCTTGGTGTCGAGCGCATCAATCGCGTTGTTCAGCCGCTCGAGTCCGTAAGATTCCTCCACCGCCACGAAGGCCATGGCGATGGTGGATACGTCGGCATCCGTCTCATCGATCAGGCGCCCGATGCAGGTCGGGCCGCCGCGATTGATCGCGGCATTGGCAAGATTGGTGGAGATGATCTCCCGCCGCAGACGATGGTGTTTGATGGAATCGGAGAATTTGTCTCGAATCTCGTGCGGGAAATATTTTGACAATTCGCCGGTGAGATAAGGGTCGTCCGGCACGCTCGTGACGAGCAGATCATCGTAAAGGGTGAGCTTGGCGTAGGCGAGCAGCACGGCGAGTTCCGGCCGCGTGAAGGGCTGGCCGCGCTGCGTCCGCGCGGCGATTGCGACGTCGTCCGGCAGGAACTCAACGGCGCGGTCGAGCAGGCCTCGCCGCTCGAGCGATTGCATCAGGCGGGCAAGGAAGCCATTGTCGGCCACGCCCTTGCGTTCGGCCAGCGACAACGAGAGCGATTGAAGATAGTTATTGCGAAGCACCAGCGCGCCGACCTCGTCGGTCATCGCGGCAAGCAGGCTGTTGCGGTCACTCGGACTGAGGTGTCCGTCGCGTTCGGGGCGTGCCAGCGCAATCTTGATATTGACCTCGACGTCAGAAGTGTTCACTCCGGCCGAATTGTCGATGGCGTCGGTGTTGAGCTTGACGCCTCTCTGCGCCGCTTCGATGCGGCCGCGCTGGGTCACGCCGAGATTGGCACCTTCGCCGATCACTCGGGCGCGGATATCAGAACCGGTAACGCGGATCGGATCATTGGCCCGATCGCCCGCCTGATCGTCGCTTTCTGTCGACGCGCGGACATAGGTGCCGATGCCG
Organism: Bradyrhizobium sp. LMTR 3; assembly: GCF_001693485.1. GTDB lineage: Bacteria > Pseudomonadota > Alphaproteobacteria > Rhizobiales > Xanthobacteraceae > Bradyrhizobium. The sequence goes on along the minus strand of NZ_MAXC01000002.1, from coordinate 103,884 downwards.
CCAAACCAGAGCAGGTCGACGCGTGCCTTCAGAATCGCCGTCATCACCTCGAAAGGCGTGGCCTGTGGCTTGTCGAGGTCCAGCAGGGTGCGCACTTCCGGCGCGAGCGGAATCGCCTTGAGCGAACGCGAGAACACGCCGCCGCCCTGCGAGATCTGCGATTTGTCATAGTCCTGCCAGCTCGACCGCGGCATGCTGAACAAGCGCAGGCGCTCGGCGTGGCTAGTGGCAGCGTCGGGCGAGGGATCGATGAAGATGTCCCGGTGGTCGAAGGCCGCCACCAGCCTTGTCGCCGGCGAAAGCAGCATGCCATTGCCGAAGACGTCGCCGGACATATCGCCGACGCCTGCAACGGTGAAGGGCATGGTCTGGATGTCGGTGCCGAGTTCGCGGAAATGTCGCTTGACGGCTTCCCACGCACCGCGCGCCGTGATGCCCATTTTCTTATGGTCGTAACCCTGGCTGCCGCCGGAGGCGAAAGCGTCGCCGAGCCAATGGCTCTTCTCGACTGAGATCGCGTTGGCGGTGTCGGAGAAAGTCGCCGTGCCCTTGTCGGCCGCGACGACGAGATACGGATCATCCTCGTCGTGCCGCAAGGTGTCGTCGGGCGGCACGATCGCATCCCCATCGAGATTGTCGGTAAGTTCGAGCAGCGAGCGAACGAAGATGCGGTAGGCTTCGGTGCCTTCCGCCATCCAGGCCTCACGATTGGAGGGCGGCGGCAGGCGCTTGGGCACGAAGCCGCCCTTAGCGCCGACCGGCACGATGACGGCGTTCTTGACCTGCTGTGCCTTGACAAGGCCGAGGATCTCGGTGCGGAAATCCTGCGGCCGGTCGGACCAGCGCAGGCCGCCGCGCGCGACCTTGCCGAAACGTAGATGGATACCTTCGACACGCGGCGAATAGACAAAGATCTCGTAGAGCGGTCGCGGAGCCGGCAGGTCATCGATTTTGCGGGCGTCGAACTTGAAGGAAATCACCGGACGCGGATGTCCGTCCTGGCCAATTTGCCACAGATTGGTGCGCACGGTGGCCTGCACCAGATTGGTGAAGCGGCGCAGGATGCGGTCTTCGTCTAACAAGGCGACGGATTTGAGCTGCTCCTCAATCTCGGCGAGGAGAGCCGCCTCGCTCGCCGAGCGCTCGGCATTGGTGGCAGCGAGGCGCGGGTCGAAGCGAGCCTGGAACAGCGCGACGATGCTGGTGGTGATTGCGGCGCTCTTGCGCAACGTCCCCCACATATAGTCCTGGCTGAACGGAGCGCGGATCTGGTGCAGGTAGCGGGAGAGTGCGCGGATGGCCGAAACTTCGCGCCAGCTCAAGCTCGTGCGCAGGATGAGGGCGTTGTATCCGTCGGATTCGGCGCGATCGCCCACCACCGCCATGATCGAGGCTTCCAGGCGACGGGCGAATTCCTCGGTAACAACGACCGGTTTGCCGTCATTGGCCTCGATCGTCATGTCGTGTAGCCAAACCGGCGCGGGTGCAGGCGTGGCGCTGGGCGTAATCTCGTACGTGCGTTCGTTGACGACGCGCAGGCCGTGATTTTCGATCACCGGGACGCGATAGGACAGTGATAGCGGCGTACCGCGCGAAAAGACCTTAAGGCCGAAACGCGTCGGATCATCACCGTCGGTGCGGTAGACCGAAAGCGACACGGGACGAGCGGCGCTGAGCTTCTCGATGGTGGCGATGTCATTGATGGCCTGTGAGGCTTCGAAGATCTCCGTATAGCCGCCGGTAAAGGCCCGGGCATAACGGTTGGCGAGAAGGCGCGCCCGCATGCCGTCAGTGGTGTTCGCGAGTGCGGCTTTCAGCTTGTCACCCCATGTTGCGGTGATTGCGCTGATCCCGCCTTCAAGCGTGGCACGCTCGACGACGGGCGTTTTGCCTTCATAACGCCCGATGATGTAGTGGACGCGCGCAAGCAAACCTTCGGGGAAGGACACGTAGGAGGCTGCCAAGGTCCCCTTGTATACCTGGGCCAGGAAGGCGGCGACACGCGTTCGTACGTCGGTGTCATACTTCTCGCGCGGAATGAACACGAGGATGGAGACGAAGCGGTCAAATTTGTCAGCCCGTGCCAACGCCCGCAGGCGAGGGCGTTCATAAAGCATCAGGATTTCCATGACGAAATTATAGAGCGTCTCGATATCGACCTGGACGATCTCGTCGCGCGGATATTCTTCGAGGATATGCAGCAGTGCCTTGCCGGAATGGCTGTTGGGGTCGAAGCCGGCGCGCTCGAGCACCTGCGCCACCTTGTGGCGGACATAGGGGATTTGTCGCACCGAACGAGTATAGGCACCCGAGGTGAACAGGCCGACGAGGCGCAGTTCGCCCTCGAGCCGGCCGTCCGGCGTGTACAGTTTGATGCCTACGTAGTCCATCTGGACGCGGCGATGGACGCGGCTGCTGACATTGGCCTTGACAACGATGAGGAGGGTCGGCTCGCGCATAAATTCGCGGATTTCCTGTGTCATCACCACCATTTCGGTGCCGCGGCGTAGCACCCTCACATCAGGATCGCGCAGGATGCCGAGACCTTCGCCGCTGCTGATCTCGTCCGAAGGTGCGCTGTCGGGCGAGAAGCGATATTCGCGCAGGCCCAGGAAAGTGAAATTGTCGGCGCACAGCCATTGCAGGAACTGGTTGGCTTCGGCCACCTCGTCGATCGGCAGCGGCGGCGGATTGGAGCTCAAGGTCTTGATCGCCCCTTCGACGCGGGCGCGCATGGCTCGCCAGTCGGTCACGCAGGCGCGCACGTCGTTCAATGCCTTGGTGAGGCCGTCGACGAGCTTCTCGCGGTCGGCATCGGCGTCGAGCCGCGTGATGTGGAGATGGATCAGGCTTTCGCGCTCACCCCTTGCCTCTTCTGGCAGCGTTTCGCCGTAGAAATGCAGGAGCTTACCCTTCTCGTCGCGCTCCACTGCAATGATCGGATGGGCGACCAGCGTGACTTCGATGCCCTGCTCGGCGAGTTCCGCCATAGTCGAATCGAACAGGAAGGGCATGTTGTCGTTGAGAACTTCGAGCACGGAAATCTCGCGCCCGTCCGGCATCATTGGATTGATGACGCGGATATCGGCACGGCCTGCCGTGCGTTGCTGCACATGCTCCCAAGCCTGTTCCGCCAGGAAGGCGAGGGACGAAGCATCGTAGCTAGTAAGATCCTCGCTATTGGTGTGGCCGAACAAAAGTTCAGCAAAAGTCCGGGGGGGTTTTCCCGGCTGGACGCTTCCCGCTGCATCGCGGATCAGGGTTGCCCTGGCCTTGTCGTCACGCCACGACGCCATAACATCCTCCATTTTCCGCGCCATCCGACCGCAGGCGCGATCGTCCGCTTGACTTTGGAGTGCATTTCTTCGAGCGCCATTGTCTCGACCGCGATTAATCGCGTGAGGGAAATCCCTGGTCTCGGAGCTTCAATAGCTCCGAATAAGGATACCACCCTAGAGCGGCCTGCGCCAGCTATTGCGGTGCGACCCAGGTTCGACAATGTCGGTGGAGATGCTGCCGCGTGCGGTGCGTCTACGTCCCGATCTGCTCGTTCGCTTCCATGAGTCGGACGATTGAAGAAAATATCGCAGGTTCGGTTGGTGTGGGGAAAGGCGGTAGCGGCCCCCCGCTACCAAAGCCCTTTTGCCGAAGCTGTCAGGATCGAGAGAGGTAGCGTGGCAGTTCGCGCTCGAACTCGGAAAAGTAACGGGAGATCACGGTGATGTCGAAACGCCGCAGGATCGATTCCTGGGGCTCGCGATCAAGCAGAAATTGGAATGCTGTCTCGATGCAGCGCTCGGGCGTGTGCGTGCCCTTCGTTAGTCGTTCGCAAGTCTCTCTTGCCATCGTGACGTGATGGCGAGTCTCGCCGTTTCCCACACGGACGATGACCTCGAATTCAAGTGGATCGCCTTCGCCGGTTCGCTCGACCTTGATCACAGCCTGCTCTCACCTCTCACCGTCGTTGCACACCTTCATGCTAACACCGCACGGCGGTTCAAAGAAAGTTGCGAAGGCTCGCCGCAAGTTTCATTTAACGCCTCTGCAAACGGATGATAGTGGAGCCGAGCGCACGTTTCCTGATGGAACTGCGACCGCACGGAAGATCACGTTGGGAGCCATGTGGATTTTCCATGTGGGATTTTCGGCGGCGAGGCGATCGATCGTCGGCGGTTTGCCGGCATTTGGGATGACTTCCTTATCCGCGGTCGGCTGGAGTGGAACTGCCGGCGCGGCAGATTGTTGGGCCCACAATTGCCGCGAGCGTCTGAGCGCCTCTCACAGGAACTGACGGCGAGCCGGCCCCAGCGTCCGACGTCAGAGCCGCGGTGAGGCGATGACAAGCTATGGATGTGGACATGGCTCATGAAAGTGTACCTTTGAGCTGCCGTCGGCCTTCGGTCATGGGCGGAACCATCGCCGTGATCGTGGTGATCGCGAGTATTGCACAGGCACAAACTATCGGTACGCGAGGTCAGACTCCTTTCGTGGGCGAGCCCTCGACGTTGGTGCATCGCGCTGCCGATAATGCAGATGGCGGTGGACCTGGCGACTTTGCCGATCTCGCCGAAAGAGTTCAACCTGCCGTGATTGGGGTCAGCTCCAAAGCTGCTGCGACCTCCAAAGGCCTACCCGACCGATTATTCGGTACACCTGATCAGGGGCCTCCGAACAAGCAGATTCCGGCGCCGAATGCCCGTGATCAACTGGTCTCGTTTGGCTCCGGCTTCTTCATCTCCGCGGACGGTTATGCCGTGACGAACAGTCACGTCGTGGAAGACGGCGATACGGCCGAGATCCGCACCAACGACAACAAAACCTACCCTGCAAAAGTCATCGGAAAGGATTCGTTGACTGATGTCGCCCTGATCAAAGTCGACGGGCGCAGCGACTTCAGTTACGTAAAACTCGTCGATCAACTGCCGCGCGTCGGCGATTGGGTGTTGGCTGCTGGCAGCCCGTTCGGGCTGGGAGGCACGGTCACGGCCGGCATCGTTTCAGCGCGCGAGCGCGACATCGAAACGGGCTCCGTGATGGATTTCATCCAAATCGATGCGCCGATCAACCAAGGCAATTCCGGCGGCCCGAGCTTCAATGCCCGCGGCGACGTCGTCGGCGTCAACAGCAAGATCCTTTCATCCAGGGAAGGCTCGGTGGGCGTTGCTTTTGCGGTCCCCGCAGACACGGTCAAGGCCGTGGTATCGCAACTGAAAGACAAGGGCGCTGTCACGCGCGGATGGCTAGGGGCCAAAGTTCAACCGGTCACTCCGGACATTGCCGACAGCCTCGGCGTGAACCATCTGCACGGTGCGATCGTGGCGGACGTTCAGGACGACGGTCCGGCTGCCAGGGCCGGATTGAGACGCGGGGACGTGATCACCGCGGCGGAGGGGCAGCCGATCAAGAACGCCAAAGAATTGACCAAGAAGATCCATGCGATGGCGCCAGGCTCCTCGATCCGGCTCGCCATGCTTCGCGAAGGAAGGGAGAACTCATTGAATGTGGCTCTAGGTCAGATGCCTGATCAGCCCAAGGTCCCTCCGACCATGCGCAGGTAGTGGGACCGGAATCCTTCAGTCATCATCCCAGCCGGTCCACACCAGGGACAGACATGCAAAAAGGGAGCGGTTCAATGTGCGACTACAGCCTGCACTGCGTCGAATCACGTGCTGCAAGATCGGGAGAATTGCTGATAACGAGCAAATTTCCCAATACCGTGACACGCGGCTTCTCCGCGGTCGGAGAGCCAGGAATTGCCGTGTGCCTCTCGCCGGGTACTGAGCTTGTGTTCAGCGAAGACGCAGTCAGTGATCATCCGTTCGCGGAGCTATTCCCAGACATGCGGTTCGGCAGCATTGGGGCGCGGCTCGCGCGCTTCAGGCAGATCAATCAGGAACTGAGCGACAGGCACCACGACGCGCTCGAGTTTGCGAACGGCAGGATCGTGCCTCTTACACGGCTGCGCCCCGGTCAAACGGCAACCGTGCTGCAGCTTCCCGCACAATACAAACCCGACAAGGAGCCGTTGGAGGCGGCAGCACAAACATCGCTCGTCGCTCCCCCGGAAGAGCGGGCAGTTTGAGTTTGCCGGCAATTGAGCCGATCGTACGGCCTTGCGCAGCCGCCGGTCCTGGTCTTCGGTGCTCTCGCGAAATCGGCGGCTATTGCTACTTTGCATGGGGTTGTTTTCGATATTTCGTAGTTGGGAGCTCCACCTCCTCCCGCATCGATCTCAATGGCAATCGAGCGGACCAGTGGCCTTTGCCGTCAGATGATGCGGGTGCATAGCGAAGCTCCCAGGGCCATCAGGAGGATCCCGGTGAGCCTGTTGAACCGATCCAGCGCGGCTTTCTGCAAGCTTCAAAACAGGGTGTTCGTGCTGAGGACGAGGAAGAGATACCAGGATGCACTGCCGAGCATCACACCGATGGGCATCGCCAGCGCGCGTTCCATGATCAGCGGCTTGCCGGTTTCCAGCGCGGACGTGAAGCCCAGGTACGGCAGTATCGTCATCGGGTTGGCGGCGGCGATCAACAGGGTCGATGTATAGGCCGAAAGCAAATCTGCGCATGTCGGATCTCCGCATGTCGAGCCGTGCGCCGCGCCCGTGGACACGAGAATGGTTCTGAGGCCCATCAAGACCAGCACGATCCCTCCCGTGATGCGCAGCGGCGTGTGCAGGGCGAGCGTCATCTGCGTCAACACGGTCCCGCTCGCCACGGCCAGGCAACTGAACATCGCGTGTGCCGTTGCCGCACCCATGCCGCTCGCGACCCCAATCCAGATTCCGAATGCCAGCGTCCGCTGCACGCACATCAAGCCAATCGGGCCGAACGGGATGGCGACGCACAAGCCCAGCGCCACCGCCGGCAGCAAGTGCGCGATGAACGACGTCATTTCCAGAATGGCTTGGCTGCTTCGGTCATGGCCTCTTGCCGCGTCTTGCCGATGTCCTTGAGAAAATGGTCATCGAGCTCCGCCAAGGCTTGTCGCTGCCGCGACCGCTCCGAACACTCGGCACACCAGTGTAGAAACCGTAGTCCCCATCCAGGTCGACGATTGCTGGATGCAGCGCTTCCGCTCGCCGCTTCTTTCCAACTCGTGAGCGTATTGACAATAACGGACATGGTGAGTCCTCCCGATACGAAGAAGTTGCGCGGATGACTAGCGGCATCCACGTTGCCGGCGTGTGAGCTCGTTCACCTCTCACGCCTTCGTGCGATGACGAGCTATCGTGGGCGGTCAGGGTGTGCTTGCGGTTTCAATGCGAGCGGCCATCGTCGTGGCGGGCGTACTCGCGCACGGTCGCATCGCGTTCCGCGTAGCTCGCCGTCTGGTCAATATCGGCGCATCTATCTGACGCAGCGCGCGTCAGCGGGCCCCAACATTAGAAAGCGAAGCGGTATGAATTAGAAAGCGAAGCGGTATGACGGAAGGTCCAATCTGCGGATAATCAATCAGTCCAATTCAGGCGGAGTAAACGAAATTGGTCTGCCCGCAAATGTATGAATTGGCACTTCTGACAGGCCTCATGTTCTCCTACGATGCGAAGGCCGCGTAGGAGCCCATGATTTCAGATGTAACCGAATTTCTTGGCCGCGAAATCACCCTGCAACGGCGCTCTTTGACGATGTGCGTGTCGTCGAATCAATTTGCGGGAGAAGATCATGGAAACGAAAATCCGTGCAAGGCGCACAGCGATCGCGGCGGAGCTTCCTTCCGCCGTCCCGCTGATGGCGCTTTCGACCGGTTTCTGGGCCTTCAAGACTCTGGCCGCTGCGCACGAGTTGGACCTCTTCAGCCGCCTTGCGGGCGGCGCCGGCACCACGGTTGCGGAGCTGGCGGGTGCGCTCGGCCTGCATCAACGCCCCGCCGAGATGCTGTTGACCGGCTGCGCTGCACTCGGGCTCCTGGAGAAAACCGGCGGCCGCTATCGCAACACGCCCTTAAGCGAAGCCTATCTCGTGAAGGGCAAGCCGTATTACTTCGGCGGCTTTGTGCAGATGCTCGACAAGCGGCTCTATCCCGGCTGGGGCAGGCTCACCGAAGCGCTGCGCACGAACCGGCCAACCACGTGGGACCCGGCGGCGCAATCCTCGATCTTCGACGGCGAGGATCCGATGATGCTGGCGCTGTTTTGGGAGGCGATGCATTCGATCTCCACGATGACTGCGCGCAAGCTCGGCGAAGCCGTGGATCTCAGTCATTTCCGCCGCCTCCTGGACATCGGCGGCGGATCGGGCGCGTACGACATCGAGCTTTGCAAACAGTATGGGGTGCTGCGTGCGACCGTGTTTGACTTGCCGCATGTGGCCGCGATCGCGGCGGGAAAGATTGCCGAGGCCGGTTTGACCGACCGGATCGAGACGGCAGGCGGCAGCTTCTTCGAGCAGCTTCCGAAAGATCACGACGTGCATCTCCTGTCGATGATCCTGCACGATTGGGACGACGCGAAGAACCGCGCCCTGCTGCGCCGGTCCTTCGAGGCTTTGCCGAGCGGCGGCGCAGTCGTCATCAGCGAGCTTCTCGTCAATGACGAAAAGACCGGACCAGCGCCGGCCGCGCTGATGAGCCTCAACATGTTGATCGAGACGGAAGGACGAAACTACACGCCGGCCGAATATTCGGCGTGGCTGGAGGAAGCCGGATTCCGGCACATCGAGACGGTCTGGTTCGAAGCACCCGCCGCGAACGGCGTCGTGATCGGCCGCAAACCATAAGTAAGAAGCCGCAGGTCGGTGGTTCTACATAATTCTATGCTCAACATGGTTCGGGCGTCGAGACATACGTTCATCGAAGCATCTGCGCAGCCGCCTCAGCCCTTCGGCAATCCGCGCCGTCGCGATCGGCCCATATCCCAGGACTATGCCGGTCGGAGGCTTTCTGTCCACCTGCCAGCGCGACATCGTACCAACGGCAACGCCGAGATCAAAGGCTCGTGATACAATCGCATCGATATGATCAACGGACGCACCTCGCGCGCAAGCGGTGATGTGCAGCCCGGTGCTCGATGGAACGAGGTCGAGGCAATCGCCGAAGTCCCTCTTGATCCCCGCGGTCAGCATCTCATGCCGTTCGCTATAGATGCGGCTCACCCTGCGAATGTGGCGCGCAAACGTGCCCTCGTCGATGAACTGCGCCAGCGCGCTCTGCGCTATTGTCGCTGTATGCCAATCGGTGACGAATTTCGCCTTGTGCGCCGCCTCTCGCAGTGACGGCGGCACGACCATGAAGGCCAGCCGGAGAGCCGGCAGCAACGTTTTTGAGAACGTGCCGACATACACAACGCGACCGGTCGAATCGATGGTCTGAAGCGGCTCGAGCGGACGTCCGCCGAAGCGAAACTCGCTGTCATAGTCGTCCTCGACGACAACCGCGTTGTTGCGCTCGGCCCAGGCAAGCAGCGCACGTCGACGCGACAGGCTCATTGCCACGCCGAGGGGAAACTGATGCGACGGCGTCACGTAGACCACCCTGGCCTCGGCCGGCAGCGCCTCCACGGCGAGTCCTTCGCGGTCGACCGGCACACCGATCACGCGCGCGCCCAGCGCCTTGAGCAACTCCTTTAAAGGTCGATAGCCCGGATCCTCCATCGCAACGACATCACCGGGCCCGAGAAGCACGCGAGCGACGATATCGACCGCCTGTTGGGTGCCATTGGTCACGATGACGTCGTCGGGCGATGCGGAAACGCTGCGTGAGATGCCGATGTGGCGAGCGATCGCCGCGCGCAGGTCCGAAGTGCCCGCAGGATTCTCGTAGACGCCTGCCGCCATCTCGCGCGAGCGCAGCGCATGGGCGACGACCCGCCGCCAGGCTCGGTGTGGAAACAGCGAAGCGTCCGGAAGCCCGGTTCTGAAGTCGAAACGCGCCGCGTGGTCAAAGCCTATCGGAGGCGCTATCGTCTCCCAAACTTCACGCACCCGAATTGCGCGGACCGTCGATCGTCTTGTGTTCGATGCCGGACGTTTTGCCTCAAGGTGATGGCTGACGAACGTCCCGGCGCCCGGATGGGATGTCGCGAATCCTTCCGCGAGAAGGCTTTCATACGCAATCGTCACCGTCGATCGCGCAACCGTCAGCGCGGCGGCTAGTTCCCGCGTGGGAGACAGCCGCTCCCCAGGCCGAAGGCGCCCGTCCAGAATTGCCTGTCGGATCTGACGGTAGATTTCTCCGCTGAGGTCACTTCGACCAACAAGACTGACATGAAAGGCCACAGTCCTGAGCCCTCTTTCCTTCGCATTGGACCGGCAACCCTACATATAGGTGAACGTTCCATCATACCGCTCCGCAGGTTCCGCAAGCGAGCATTCACGGACTGTCAGAGCCGCGCGGCGGGCGAGGCGCCGCGGCGGCCATCTCTTCAAGGGGGAACCGGCAATCTCACTAGAATTGGAACCCGTGTCCTCGCGCGGCGTTCCCCACCGCGGGGCGGACGTGTGCGACCGCTGGTGGCGCGCGGCGTGAACGTCTGAATGCATGTTTCGTCGATTAACTCAGTATAAGAGTCGCGATGACAAAATTTCCCATGACGGCCGCGGGCTACGCTGCCCTTGCAGATGAACTGAGGCACCGCATCCGCGTCGAGCGGCCCGATCTTGTTCAGCGAATTCAGCAGGCGATCGCCGACGATCCAAATCTGGTTGAGAATTCGGAGTATCAGGTTGCGCTTGCAGAGCAAAGTGTCAACGACGCTCGAATTGCCGAGTTGGAAGACAAACTCGCGCGTGCCGATATCGTCGACGTATCCAAGCTTTCCGGCAATACCATCAAGTTTGGCGCCACGGTGACGCTGATTGATGAGGACACCGGCGAGAAGCGGGTCTGGCAGCTCGTGGGCGAACCGGAAGCCGATGCGAGCAAGGGGAAGATTTCGATAACTTCACCGATCGCCAGGGCGTTAATCGGAAAGAGCAAAGGGGAAACCGTGGCTGTCGAGACGCCAGGCGGCGGCAAGGCTTTCGGGGTCCGACAAGTGGAGTGGTTTGAGACAAAGCGAAAAAGGCGCGAGCAGGTGTGAGACGGCGGCTCGATCTTCGGGTCGGGCACGGTATCGCATCGGATATTGCTATCGCGATCGTCACGCGCGCGCCTGGTTCGGGGTGCTGGCCTTTGAACGATGCAACAGCTCGGTAACTTCCTGATCCGAAGTCTGGCCGAAATCCCTGTAGTGCATGCCGACCGCAAAGAACGGATCGGGACTCTTGAGACAAATGATCTCGTCTGCCTCCGCGCTCAGCTCGTCGAGCGAATCGCGTGGCGCGACCGGCACCGCAAGAACGAGACGGCCCGGCTTCGCCCTTGCGAGCGCTCTCAGCACGGCTTTCACGCTTCCGCCGGTGGCGATGCCGTCGTCGACGACAATGGTCGTACGGCCGGCAATCTCTGGCGGTGGATCACCCTCGCGGTAAAGGCGCCGTCGACGTTCGATTTCGGCAAGCTGGCGGGCAATCTCGGCTTCCAGGTAGGCTGCGCCCGGCTGGATCTCGCGAACGATGTCCTCATTGAGCACGACCTGCGGATGGGCGCCATCGACGACCGCACCGAGCCCGAGCTCCTCATGACCCGGCGCGCCGATCTTGCGCACGAGCGCCACGTCGAGCGGGGCGTGCAGCGCTTGCGCAATTTCGAATGCAACAGGAACGCCGCCGCGCGGCAGCGCAAGCACGACCGCGTCCTTGTCCCTGAACTTCATGAGCGCCGACGCCAGCCGACGTCCGGCGTCTCGCCGGTCGGCGAAAACCGTATCGGCGTCGATCACCTCTTCGGAGAGGGGCGACGCCAGGAATTGGCGGAACCAGCGCGTGGCATATTGCGTCACCTGCTCGAGCGCGCCGGGTTCTTCGAACAAATGCGTCGCCTTCGGCACGATCACGAGGTCCTTCTCGCACGAGAGCTCCGCAAAAGCCGAACGGTTGAGCGGAATCACCGGCAGGTCGGCTCCGCCGACGATCAGCAGCGTCGGCGCCCTGACGGCGTGCAGCGCATTGCCGGCCAAATCCGGGCGACCGCCGCGCGAAACCACCGCAGCGACGTTTTGTCGGTCGGCAGCCGCGACCAGCGCGGCCGCCGCACCGGTGCTTGCGCCGAAATAGCCAATCGGAAACTTCGCGAGCTCCGGCCTGTTGCGGGTCCAGTCTGCGGCGTCTGCAAGCCGTGATGCCAACAGCGGGATGTCGAATACGTTGCCACGGTCGCGCTCCTCCTCCGGGCTGAGGAGATCAAGCAGCAGCGTGGCAAACCCGGCCTCACGGAGAGCCGCTGCGACCTGGTTGTTGCGTGGGCTTAGACGGCCGCTACCGCTGCCATGCGCAAAAATCACGATGCCGGCCGCATCGTGAGGCATGCCCAGAATGCCCGCAAGGTGGTGCGGACCGATCATGACTTCGCTGAGCTGTTCCCGTGCACTCGCCATGATCAGAACCCAAAGGGATAGGTATCTGCCGCGCCCGCTACGGCTCGTGTCAGCTCGCGATTAGTCCTCTCGCGAACTTGTTCGGCTTCCGGTGAAAGGGCCATGCGCCGGCTTCCCTAGATAGTCCAGCATCGGCGTACCGACGCGCAGCTTGCAGGGATCGTGCTGAGCGAGCGCGGGAAACACCGATCAGCGTGCCTCGTTGAAGCAACTCAAGCGCCGGTCCGACGTTCCTTCGTATCGGCGGAATCGACCGGCAAGGTGCATCGTTGCACCCCGGAGAACCGAGCGAGCCCGCCGCTGCGACCTTTCGCATTCCATGAGCACGGGAGTCTGCATATGGTGTTCAAGTTGACGAGTCCTGCATTCGACGACGACCAGCCGATTCCGGTCAAATACACTTCCGACGGGCAGAATGTGTCTCCGCCGCTTCAATGGTCGGATCCCCCGCCCGGTACGAAGAGCTTCGCCCTCATCGTCGAGGATCCGGATGCACCGTCCGGCACGTTTCGGCATTGGGGCATCTACAACATCATGGGTGAGCGGACGATGTTGCCGGAAGCCATCGGTCACGGGCCAAAGACGGAGCGTCTCGGCAAAGGCGTGAACGATTTCGGCGAGCTAGGCTATGGCGGGCCCGCGCCGCCCAAGGGTCATGGTACGCATCACTATCACTTCAAGCTGGCGGCTTTGGATGTCGACGAGCTATCGCGTTCGCCCAGCATGCCGATAGTCGACATCTGGAAAGCAGCAGAGAAGCACACGATCGGCCAGGCTGAACTCGTCGGGACATACCGCAGATAGCGGCGACGCGCTGCATGGAACGAGCGGGTGTCGGGTGCGCCTGTGGCATGCCCGCTCCCGCTCGGCACTCTGTTCCTTCTGTTTGCATCGGTAGACTTGCTGCTCCGTGGCTTGGACTGTGTGGCTTGAGCCGTCGGTCCACAGGCTCAGTGACGCGAACGCTCCTGCAATCCTCAGCCGGAGTGCCTCAGGGAGCAACCCAAGCCAACGCTCGATCTCAGGCACTCGCACGACGGCCTCAAGGGCAAGCCTGTCGAGAACCGCATGCACTAGATGAAGCTGCGAGCAGAATGCCGCTCGCGATCGAGTCGCCGCTGGTCAGCGCACCGGTACCGCCCGGAGCAAGCCTTTCCTGCACGATTGCGTCCCTTGGCTGAGGCGAGCATCCGGATGCTCGCTGACCGCATCGGTCGGCGGGAATATGCTGTCGTATATCGCGCGGGCCTCTCGAATTAAGCGAGCCCGCTCAAGCTCCGGCTTCGAAACAAATCGAATGACTTCGCCCATGCAGGGTCCCCATCGGAAGGCATCATTGGTTTGTGGGTAGTTATGTTATAACGTAACATACGATGGATTAGCGTCCTGTCAAGTCGCGTTCGGTCTGGTCGGCAGCATCGGGACGCAACACGCCGGTCACCGGACGATGCTGAAAACGACTGGCGCTTCGCCGTCGTATCCATGCGTTGTAGGCTGGATGCGCCGATGGTGTCGAGCTGATCGAAGAGGCTAGCGTCGCAATGCCGTCTCGGGGATGGCCCTGCGCACCACCTCGCGCATCGCAAAGCTCGAGTGGATGCGCGCCACCCCGGGCATCCGGGAAAGATGTTGCTTGTGGATGCGCTCGAAGTCCGCGATGTCGCGTGCGATGACCTGCAAGTGATAGTCGTCACTGCCCGACATCAAGTGACAGGACACGACATCCGGACAGCGGGCGATCGCGGCTTCGAATGCGGCCAGGTAATCCTCGCTCTGTTTTTCCAGCGTGATGGTGACGACGACGGTCGTGACGAGCCCGAGCGCAGTCGGCTCGAGATCGGCGCGATAGCCCCTGATAATCCCACCTTCCTCGAGTTGGCGGATGCGGCGCGCGCAGGCTGTCGGCGACAGTCCGACCTTTTCGGCGAGCTCGGTCTGGCTCGCTCGGGCGTCCGCGAGGAGCTCGGTCAAAATCCGATAATCAATGCGATCCAGTTCATTCACGCTGTAAATCACTAATCAATAGGGCTATCGTGCAGAATATATGCGTAGATCGCTCCCAGCAAGCCGCAATTCGCCGAGAAGCGCTGCCGACTCAGCAGTACTTTTATCTGCAGCCAGAGATGGCCTCGGATGCAGGAGCAAGCCCATGCGGATCGGTGTGCCCAAGGAAATCAAGGTCGAGGAATATCGCGTCGGTCTGACGCCGGCTTCGGTGCGGGAGTATGTGACGCGGGGACACGACGTGATCGTCGAGCAGGGCGCCGGGATCGGCATTGGCGCAAGTGATGAGGTCTACCGTTCGGCTGGCGCTGCAATTGTGGATACGGCCGCGGAAATCTTCGCGACCGCTGATATGGTGGTCAAGGTCAAGGAGCCGCAGCCGAGCGAATGGCGCCAGCTTCACGACAATCAGATCCTCTTTACCTATTTGCATCTTGCGCCGGATGCGGCGCAGACCAAGGGGCTTCTGGCATCCGGCTGCACGGCGATTGCGTACGAGACGGTGACCGACGCCCATGGAGGGCTTCCCTTGCTTGCGCCGATGAGCGAAGTGGCGGGACGGTTGGCGATCGAGGCGGCGGGCGCTGCCTTGCGGAAATCGGCGGACGGAATGGGCAAGCTGATCGGCGGGGTGCCCGGCGTGGTGCCAAGCAGGATCGCGGTGATCGGCGGTGGCGTGGTCGGCACGCATGCCGCGCGGATGGCCGCAGGGCTCGGCGCCGACATCGTTATCCTGGACAGCTCGCTGCCGCGCCTTCGTGCTCTCGACGAGATGTTCCTGGGGCGCGTGCGCACACGCTATGCAACGCTGGAAGCGATCGAAGAGGAAGTCATTGCGGCCGATGTCGTGATCGGCGCCGTGCTGGTGCCGGGCGCCAGCGCGCCGAAGCTCGTCTCGCGCGCGCATCTCGGCCGCATGAAATACCGTGCCGTACTGGTCGACGTTGCGATCGACCAGGGCGGCTGCTTCGAGACGTCGCGGCCGACGACCCATCAGGCGCCGACCTATCTCGTCGACGAGATCGTGCACTATTGCGTCGCCAACATGCCGGGCGCGGTGCCGGTGACGTCGAGCCATGCGCTCAACAATGCCACGCTGCCGTTCGGCCTTGCTCTGGCTGAAAAGGGCATCCGCGCGCTGATTGAGGATCCGCATCTGCGCGCTGGACTCAACGTGCACCGCGGACAGATCACCAATCGCGCGGTCGCCGACAGCCAGAATTTGCCTGCAGCGGCACCCGAAATGATTTTGGCGGCGTGACGCCGACTCGCCTTACGAAGATTCTTGGCCCGCCTTCACGCCGCCCAGCACTGTCCTCCGCCGTCCACGCGCAGTACCTGGCCTGAGACGAACGCGCCCAGCGGACCTGCGAACACTTCGACGACGCGCGCGACTTCGTCGACGGTCGCGATGCGATCGAGCGTGCCGCCTTCCACCATCCGGTTCTGATCCACCGCGCGCGTGCCCATGAAGCGGCCGGTGCGGGTGTCGCCGGGGGCGATGCAGTTCACCGTGATGTCATAGGATCGGAGCTGATCGGCGAGGCAGCGCGTGTAATGCGTCATGCCGGCTTTCGCAACCGCATAGATCGAGCCGTTTGTGCGGCCCTTGAAGGCTGCGACGGAACCGATGGTGACGATGCGGCCCTGACGCCGCGGCATCATTTCCTTGGCCACCGCCTGGCAGGTCAGGATGGTTGAGAGCAGGTTGCGATCGAGCACCGCGCGAACATCCTCTTCGCGAATGCCGACGGCGTCGTTCGGATCGGGCTTGCCGCCTTTGGCCGCAATGTCGCCGCCGGCATTGTGAACGAGAATGTCGATCGGCCCCAGTTGCTTCGTCGTGGTCTCGACGACACGCGCGATGTCGGCGCCTTGCGTAAGGTCGCCGAGTACGCGGGTGGTGCGTACCCCATGCGCCGCGGCCACCGCTTCCGCGACCGCCGTCAGCGTCGATCCTTCGCCATATTCGGCTGGGCCGTGTTCGCGCATGCCATGGATGGCGACATCGGCCCCCATGGCCGCCAGCCGTTCGGCGAACGCGCGGCCTAGCCCGCGGCCAGCGCCGGTGACCAGCGCAACCTTGCCCTTCAGCGACCGCGCGTCGTCCTGTGATGCCATGACGTTCTCTCCTGATTTTCCCGAAATGTCAGTCTGCGGCGAGATCGAGGCCGATCGCGAGCGCCTGCACAAGGCACATCGGCGCGACCAGAGTGCGCAGCGCCGGCTCCGGCATGTCCTGGATTTCGAACACGACCGAGGCGCCCTCAACGATCGGGCTCAGCAGACTGTCGGTGATGGAGATCGCCGGCACGTTGCGCGCCACTAGTTCGGGAAATAGCCGCGCCGTGTCAGGGTAGTAGTTGCGGAAGCTGATCGCGACCAGCGCGTCTTCGGAAGTGGCCGGATGCGATTGTTCGTGGATGCTGCCGCCGGTGCCGTCCAGCAACACCACGCGCCGCCCGAGTTTCCGCAGCACATAAGCCAGATGCGTTGCTACGGGAAACGAGCCGCCGAGGCCCAGCAGATAAATATCGCGCGCCTTCGCCAATATCATGATGGCGGCTTCGAGTTGCCGTTCATGGGCCGACTGGCTCAACGTCACCAGGCTCGATTGGGCTTCCGCGACGAAGCGGCCCAGTACTGCCGCTGGTTTGCGGCCGAGGACCGATTTTTCCTCGCTCTTCATGCGCGCCAGCCGCGCCTTGTAGCTTGGCGCCACGCCGGCCACGAGGCGCGTTCGAAACACCTGCTGCATCTGGGTGAAGCCGCCAAAGCCCAGAGCATGAGCGAAGCGAACGATGGCCGAGGGAGGCACGCCGGAACGCTCGGCGATCTCCGCCACCGTGCCCAACGCGACGTCGGTCGGATGATCCAGGACGAATTCGGCGATCTGCTGCAGGCGGCCGGATAAAGCGCGATGCCGCTGGGCAATCGCGCCGCGCAGTTCGTCATAACTCATCGCCGTGCCGGCAGGTTTGTCCATGGCGTCAGCTCTATCCCATCGCGGCCGTTCTGCCGACCGGTTCAAATATTCCACTTTACAGGGGATAATAGAACGTTCATTCTAGGTGCCGCAACAAGAAAACAAGCCTGCTCGGGAGGGAGCCATGAAACAGCGTGAGATCTCGCGGCGAAGCGTTTTGCAGGGCAGCCTGATGGCCAGCGCCCTTGCCGGCACGGCGAGCTACTTCGGACCGTGGAAGGAAAACCGTGTCTGGGCGCAAGGCGCCGCCAAGCCGATCAAGCTCGGCCTGACCTGCGACGCCAGTGGTCAATACGGCAACAGCGGGCAGGACGATTTGCGCGGAATCCAGATGGCGATCGACGAGGCCAACGCCAAAGGCGGCGTGCTCGGCCGCAAGATCACCTGGATCACGGCGGATACCGAAACAACGCCGGCCACCGGCAGCCGCCTCGCCGAGCGGTTCATCACAAGAGAAGACTGCACTATCCTGATCGGCGCGGTGCATTCAGGCGTCGCCAATGCCATCACCCAGGTCGCTGCCAAGAATGGCGTCATCTACCTGAACACGAATTCGTCCGCACCCAGCGAGGCGGGCGAGAACTGCTCCCGCATCAAGTTCGTCTGGGACGGCAACGGCACCAATTTCTCCAAAGCCTCGGTCGCGAACGCCGTCAACTCGATCGGCAAGAACTGGATGCTGCTCACCAATGATTATGTGTGGGGCCACACCACCTCGGCGGCGACGAAAGCGCAGGTCGAAGGCGCCGGCGGCAAGATCGTCGACAATCTGCTGGTGCCGCAGAACACCCGCGACTTCACGGCCTACCTCTTGAAGATCCAGCAGGCGAAGCCGGATGTCGTGGCGACCGCGGTCGGCGGCGACGACATCAAGGCACTGCGCGAGCAGGTCGCCCAGCTCAAGCTCGACGGTAAACCTGCCTGGATCAACAACCAGCAGGACTGGCCGGACGTCTGGGGCTCGCCCGACAGCCTGTTCGGCGTGTTCGGCACCACCTGGTATCACAAGCTGGCGCTGCCTGGCGTCGCTGATTTCGTCAAGAAATGGCAGGCCACCAACAAGGAGGGCTCGATTCCGGTGCCCGGCAATGTTTCCTACAACGGCTACATGGCCACACGGGAATTGCTGCGTGCGATCGAGCGCGCAGGCTCGACCAACAACGTCAAGATCATCAAGGAGCTTGAGAATCTGAAGGTCTCGGCGACTGACCGCATGCAGCATTTCGATGCCTATATGGATCCGGTAACGCACCAGATGCAGCAGACGATCTATCTGGCGCGGCGCAATCCCAAGCCTGCGGACAAGACCGATCTGTACGAAATCATCAGTTGGACCGAGCCAAAGGCTGTGGCCGATACCGATGCGCAGGCCAAGTGCAAGCTGGTCCCCTACGAGCAGGTTCCTACGGTTGATTCCTGAGTTCACCGCTTGAATTCGCAGCGGGCGCGTCGTGTGCCCGCTGCCCTGCAACAGCAATACGAGAATGCAGCTTGTTCGATCTTCTGCCGCACATCCTCAACGGCCTCACGCTCGGCCTCCTGTTCGCGTTGATCGCGCTCGGCTTCATGCTGATCGTAGGCCTCATGGAGCAGATCAATCTCGCGCACGGCTCGCTGTTCGCGCTCGGCGCCTATTTCGCCATGCAACTGATGGGGCCGCGCCCGCCGTTCCCGGCTGACCTTGCGCAGTCCTGGCTGGCATTGCCGCTCGGCTGGCGCTACGCCGCGACGCTGATCCTTGCGCCGGCTGCGGTCGGCCTCGTCGGGATCGCCATCGAATTCTGCATGCGCCGGACCTACGGCAAGGATCCGCTTTACGGTTTGCTGCTGACCTTTGGCGCTGCGATGGTGATCGAGGAGATGATCCGCCTGACCTGGGGCACGCGCGACTACGTGTTGCAGGTGCCGCAAGCGGTCAATGGCGGTTTTATCTTCGGCGATCTGATCTGGTCGACCTACCGCTTCTATGCCGCGGGCATTGCAGCCGCGGTCATCGGACTGGTCTGGCTCCTGATCGAAAAGACCTCGTTTGGCGCCACCGTGAAGGCGGGTGCGCATGACAGCGAAATCGTGCGCGCGCTCGGCATCAACTTGACGCGGCTGCGGCTGCTCGTCTTCGTGTTCGGCACTATGCTGGCGGCCATCGCCGGCATTATCGTGGCGCCGATCTGGGGCATACGCCCGCACATGGGCGTCGACGCCGTCATTCCGGCATTCCTGGTAATCGTGCTCGGCGGCGTCGGCAGTTTCTGGGGCGCGGTCGTTGCCGGCCTTCTGGTCGGGCTCGCCGTCGGTCTGTCCGGCGCCTACGCCTCCGAGTGGTCGTTGCTATCGATGTACGTGTTACTGGTGGCGGTCGTGACCTTCAGGGCGCGCGGGCTCTGGGGCAAGAAAAGCGTGCTCGAGGCCTGAAGATGATCCCAGCTCCGCAATCCGATTCCGCGCGGCTCATCACGCCGACCATGCTGGTGCTGGGGCTGGTGCTGGCCACCGTGCCGCTCTGGATCGCACGCGTCGGCCTCTATCCCTATCTCGGGATCGAGATCCTGATCTGGTCGCTCTATGCGCTCGCGTTCAATCTCGTGCTGGGCACCGCCGGCCTGCCGTCGTTCGGCCACGGCGCTTATTTCGGCATTGGAGCCTATGCTTTCGGCCTCTGCCAGTTCAATGTCGTCGCCAATCTCTGGGCCTGCCTTGCGGCCGCATTTGCAGTCGCGGGTTTGGCCGGCGCGCTGGTCGCGCTATTTATCTCGCACCGGCGGGGCATCTACTATGCCTTCATGACCATCGCCTTTGGCCAGATTTTCTGGACGGTTGCGATCAAGTCGCACAAGGTCACGGGCGGCGAGGATGGGCTATTGAAGATCGCGCGGCTGCCCGCCGATTTTGGGTTTGCGTCGTTCGATCTCGCCGGCAATGTGGCATTCTACTATTTTGTCCTCATCGTCTTCGGAATCGCTGTTATCGCGCTGTGGCGGCTGGTGCATTCGCCCTATGGCCGGGTTATCGCGGCGATCAAGCAGAGCGAAACCCGCGCTGCGCATCTCGGCTATAATGTGTGGCTCTACAAGGCGTCGATCTTCGTGCTGTCGGCGGCAGTATCAGGATTTGCCGGCGGCCTGTTCGCGATGGCGCAGCTTGCGGCGTTCCCTGATGTAATGAGCCTGCATCAGTCCGGCTACGTCGTGATGATGACGCTGGTCGGCGGCGGCCTCGTCAGCTTCTGGGGTCCCGTCATCGGCGTGTTTCTGTTCCTGATCGCGCGCGACGTGATCGGCGCCATGACGAACGCCTGGATGCTTTATTTCGGGCTGCTGTTCATCGCGGTCGTGCTCTTCCGGCCTGAGGGCGTTGCCGGAGCCATCATGGCCGCGTGGCAGAACCGGTCGCTGAATTCGATGCGGCAGCAAGGCGGCACTGCGCTGCGTCTCTTGTTCGGAGGCGGACGATGGCGCTGATCGAAGTTTCCGGCGTTCATGTTCGCTTCGGCGACCGCGTCGTGCTTGAAAGCATCGACCTGACAGTGCCCGAGGGGGAGTTCCACGGCCTGATGGGGCCGAACGGCGCCGGTAAGACCACATTCTTCAACGTGCTCACCGGCCGCGTCAAGCCGAGCCGTGGCTCGATCCGGTTCGACGGCGAGGATGTGACGGGGCTGAGCTCGCATCGCATTGCAGCCAAAGGCGTCGCCCGCTCGTTCCAGATCATGACACTGTTCGACGAGTTTTCCGCGCGCGAGAATGTCATGGTCGGCCTGCCGGGCTTCCGCGCCCGCGGATTCGATATGCGCCACGCCGCTGCCGGCGATCGCGGGTTTGCCGAGAAGGCTTCCGAGATACTTGTTACCGTTGGCCTCGCCGACAAGGGCGATACGCGCGCCAAGGATCTCAGCTATGGCGACCGCCGTGCGCTCGAGATCGCGGTCGCGCTGGGGCAGGGACCCCGCGTGTTGTGCCTGGACGAGCCAACCTCCGGGCTTGGCTCCGACGGCGTGCAGCGCCTCGCGACGCTGGTTGGCCGGCTCAAGGGCAAGCTAACGATCGTGGCCATCGAGCACGACATGGAATTCCTGTTCTCGCTGGCCGACCGTATTTCCGTGATCCATTGGGGCCAAGTGGTCGCGCGCGGCGCGCCGCACGAGCTGCAGCAGAATGAATGGGTCAAGCGCTCTAACCTCGGGCGGTTCGCATGATTCTCCAGGTAGAGGCGGTCGATACGTTTTACGGTGAGACGCAGGCGCTGTTTGGCGCATCGCTATCTGTCGAGCGCGGCAAGGTATTTGCGCTGTTGGGCCCTAACGGCGCCGGCAAGACCACGATGCTGCGCTCGATCCTGGGATTGACCCGTCCGCGCCGAGGCGCCGTCAGGTTCGACGGCCGCGAGGTCACGCATAGCCCGACGCATGAAATCGCGCGCGGCGGGATCGGCTGGGTGCCCGACGACCGGCGGCTGTGTCCGACGCTCTCGGTGGCGCGCAATCTCGGCATTGCGCAGAAGCGGACGAAGTTCCGGAGCTGGACCGTCAAGGAGGCGTGCGAAATCTTCTCGCCGCTCGAGTACCTGATGGAACGCGAATGCGAAAACCTGTCGGGCGGCGAGATGCAAATGGTGGCGATCGCGCGTGCGCTTGTCGGATCGCCCGGACTGATCCTGTTCGACGAGCCGAGCCAGGGGCTGGCGCCGAAAATCGTTGGTGACGTGCTTGCGACCATCCGCAGGCTGCGGAACGAGGGCGTCGCCTCGCTGGTGGTCGAGCAGAATGCCGAGATCGCGCTGTCGGTCGCCGACCAAGCCGCCGTTATCGACCGCGGCCGGATCGCCTGGAGCGGAGAGGCCGCGACGCTTCGTGACGACCGCGGCTTGCGCCAACGCCTGCTTGGAGTTCACTGATGGCCTCGCCGCTGCTCGTCCTCGATCAGGTCCGCAAGGTCTACACGCGTGGCCGCGTGGTGCGCCGCCCGACGTTCACACTTGAAGCCAATCTCGTGATCGACCGACCCGCTGTTATCGGCGTGGTCGGCCCGAACGGGGCCGGCAAGACGACGCTGTTCGAAATGATGACCGGCTCGAATGCGCCATCGTCCGGCCGCGTTTACGTTGCCGGCACAGATATCCATAAGGTCAAGTACCGCGAACGCGACCGCCTCGCGATCCATTATCACCAGACCTATCAGGTACGCCGCTTCCGCAAGCTGGTGCCATCGATACTCCTCGAAAAGTCGCCGACGCCGGCGCCGATGGTGCATCTGTTCGACGAGCCGCAATTCAACCTGCAGGACGGCTATATCGGCTTTATGCTCGATTTCTTCCGCAAACTGCGCGCGGAGGGGCGGCTCGTGGTGGTGTGCCTGCATCCGACTGCGGCCTGGCACCTGGAAATTCTGGCCGAAATCGCTGAACAATATCTGCTCGTCGCGGACGGTGGCGTCACGCGACAGCCGGATTTTGCGACGCTCACCCGCGAGCCCCGGTTCCGGAGCTATCTGGGCCCGGAATTGACGCGGGCCGCGGAGGCGCTATGCGCCGGTCGCGCGGCCGCACGTCCTTGAATCGGCTTTGCAATTCGATCGGGCTTCCATCATATAGGCGCCTGATTTCCGCCGCGCGCGCCATTTGGCGACTAATAAGCTCAGGGAGAAAGTCTCGTGGCATATTCGAATACCCAACTCTTCATCAACGGCAAATGGCGTCCGAGCCAGTCGGGCAAGACCATCCCCGTGCTCAACCCGGCAACCGAGGAGACGATCGGCACCGTTGCGCATGCCGACCGTGCCGATCTTGACGAGGCGCTGGAAGCCGCCGCCAAGGGTTTTAAGGTCTGGCGCGCGGTGGCGCCGTTCGACCGCTGCAAGATCATGCGCAAGGCGGCCGCGATCATGCGCGAGCGCAATGACGAGATCGCGCCGCTGTTGACGATGGAGCAGGGCAAGACGCTGGCCGAAGCGAAGATCGAAGCGATGGCGGCGGCCGACATCATCGAGTGGTTCGCCGAGGAAGCCAAGCGCGCCTATGGAAGGGTGATCCCGGCCCGTGGTCCCGGCATTTACCAGATCGCAGTCAAGGAGCCGGTTGGCCCGGTCGCGGCCTTTTCGCCCTGGAATTTCCCGATCAACCAGGTCGTTCGCAAGCTCTCCGCGGCTCTCGCAGCCGGCTGCTCCATTATCGTCAAAGCGCCCGAGGAAACCCCGGCATCTCCGGCGCAACTGATCAAGGCGTTCGCTGACGCGGGCGTGCCCGATGGCGTCATCAACCTGGTCTTCGGCGTGCCTTCGGAGATTTCGGAATATCTCATTCCGCATCCGGTGATCCGCAAGATTTCCTTCACCGGCTCCACCGTCGTGGGCAAACAGCTTTCGGCCTTGGCGGGCCTGCACATGAAGCGCGCCACCATGGAACTGGGCGGCCATGCGCCCGCGATTGTGTTCAAGGACGCGGATGTCTCCTCGGCGGCGAAGATCCTGGCGGCGGCGAAATACCGAAATGCCGGCCAGGTCTGCATCTCGCCGACGCGCATGCTGGTGCAGGACGATGTGTTCCGTGAATTCGTCGACAAGTTCGTCGAGGGCGCCAAGTCGATGAAGGTCGGCAATGGCCTCGATCCGGAATCGAAGATGGGTTCGCTCGCCAATCCGCGCCGCGTTACCGCGATCGAGGGCATGGTGCAGGACGCCGTTGGCAAGGGCGCCAAGCTCGAGACCGGGGGTCACCGCGTCGGCAACAAGGGCTACTTCTTCGAGCCGACCGTGGTCAGCGACGTGCCGAAGGATGCGCGCGCCATGAACGAGGAGCCGTTCGGTCCGCTGGCGCTGATCTCGCGGTTCTCCACCTTCGACGAGGTGGCCGAGGAGGCCAACCGCTTGCCGTTCGGTCTCGCGTCCTACGCCTTCACCAGCTCGACCAAGACGGCGACCGCGATCGGCGCGGCGATCGAAGCCGGCATGGTCTCGATCAACAGTTTTGGTCTGGCTCTGCCCGAAGTGCCGTTCGGCGGCGTCAAGGATTCCGGCTACGGCTCGGAAGGCGGCACCGAGGCGATGGAGGGTTATTTCAATACCAAGTTCATCACCCAGACCGGGGTGTGAACCAGGCTGGCGAAGCCAGCCCTGTTTGCTTCGCTCATGATATGGCCCGACGCTCTACCCGGAGCGTCGGGCTAATTTTTTACGATCCATGCAAGCAGCAGGATGACGAGCACGATCAGGCCCGCCGACAGGCTCTTCCAGAACACCAGCGGATCGCGCTCGTAAAGCGAGCGCCGCGACGTGACGGCGGGCTTTGCCCACATCGCGCCGTTCTCGAGCTCGTGCGAGAATTCGATGACGTCGCCATAGCGTTGCGTGCGATCGACGTTGAGCGCCTTGCCGACCACCGCGTCCAGCCAGGCCGGCAGGTCGGGGCGATAGCGCGAGAGGTAGGCGGGTTTGCCGAAGCGGGGCCGCGAGAACGGTTCGATTTCGCCGTAGGGATAGGCGGCGGTGAACATCCGGTACACGGTTACGCCGAGCGCATAGAGATCGGAAAACTCGTCGCCGGGCCGCCCGCCGAACAACTCCGGCGCCATGTAGCTCGGTGTGCCCGGAATATCCTCAGCCGGGAAGTCCTCGAGCAACGGCACGCGCGCGACGCCGAGATCGACCAGCCGCAATCCGCCGGCCTTCAACAGGATCACGTTGTCGGGCTTGATGTCGCGATGGATTATGCCGGCCCGGTGCAGGGTCGCAACCGCGCGCGCCAGCTTGGTTGCGATGCCGATGCCTTCGGCCAGCGAAAGCTGCGGCGAGCGATTGAGCCGCTGTTCCAGCGTCTCGCCTTCGTAAAGCGGCATCACCGAATAGAGCCGGGTCTGCCGTTCGGCCGGCAGTTCGATGATTTCGCCGATCCAGAGGCTGCGCACGCGGGCCGCGACCCATGCCTCGCGGACGAAGGCGAGGCGATACGAGCCCTCACTGGCCACGCGCGGATGCGGAAATTTCAGCACGACCTCGCGACCCTGCCGCTTGTCGATCGCTTTAAACAGCCGGCTGTAGCGCCCATCGGACAGCATTTCGCCGAGCGTAAAATCGTCGATGACGCCGCCGGTTTCGGGCAGGTCAAGAATTGGAAGCGTCGCGATCGAGTGGGTGAGCTCGTCCCGGTCGGCGGGCGGCAGGTCGACGACATCGAGCACCAGCGCTGTCATGTTGTCGGTGGAACCGGCATCCAGCGCCGCGTCGACCAGCGCGCGAGCGGATTCTTCCGGCGAGGTGCGCTCGCTCAATAATAGCTGCAGGCGGTGATCGGCAAGCACGCCATGGACGCCGTCGCTGCAGATCAGCAGCCTGTCGTGCTGCCGTAACCCGACGGTGGCGTAGTCGAAGCGGGCAAAATCCTCGAAGCCGATGGCGCGGTTGAGCAGATGAGCGAGATCGCCGCGTCCGGCGATGTGGTCGGTGGTCAGCCGCTCCAGCCGTCCCTCGCTCAGGCGATAGGCGCGGGTGTCGCCGATGTGAATGATGTGGCAAAGCCGCCGCGACAGGATGATCGACGAGAAGGCGCAGCTCATGCCGCTGAGGCGAGGATCGGTGCGGCCTTGCGTATAGATCCAGCTATTGGCGGCTTCCAGCGAGCGCGACGCCCGGCGGCGTACGCCCAGCGTCTCGGGGAGGGAATAATAGGCGTCGATGAAGCAACGAACCGCAAGCTCGGCGGCTTCGCGTCCGCCCTTGTGTCCGCCGACGCCGTCAGCGACGGCGGCGACGATGTCGCGGTTGCTTACACCAGATCGGCCGAGACAGGTCCCGACATAATCCTCATTGGCGGAGCGCTTGCCAGTCTCGCTGACGAAGCCGACGCGAACCCCGAGATTCCGCTGCGAACCGATTGTCACGCGCGCGACCTGTCAATTTAGCAGCGCGCGCCGTCAGACCCGCGCTCCCGATGCGGCGCCCCACGTGGTGCGCCAGCGCACCTTGACCATGGCAAGTCCGAGGAAACCAAGCAACGCCAGCAGGCCGAAAAACAGGAAGCCCGCGCCAAATCCGCCGGTCATTCCCTTGGCGACGCCGAGCGCCTTGGCAAGGAAGAAACCGCCGATGCCTCCGGCGCAACCCACCATGCCGGTCATCAGGCCGATCTCCTGGCGGAAGCGGAGCGGAATGAGCTGAAACACGGCGCCATTGCCCATGCCGAGCGCGAGGACTCCGATGGAGAACAGCAGCACCGACATCCAGGCGATCCGTGGCATTTCGGTGAGCGCCCAACCCGCAGCCACTGGCGCGGCCGGCCCCTCCGGCATGAAGGCGATGACGAGATACGCCGCCACGACGACGCCAAAGAACATCGATAATGAACGGATGCCGCCGATGCGGTCGGCGATCAGGCCGCCGACCGGGCGGAAACCCGAGCCGAAGGCAACGATCAAGGAAACCAGCAGACCCGCCGCGACGCCTGATACGTGATATTGCACGGTGAAATACAGCGGCAACGCGTTGGCGAGGCCAACGAAGCCGCCGAAGGTGATGAAGTAGAAGAACATGAACCAGCGGCTGTCGGGATCGCGCAGCAACGTGCCATAGGCCTTCAGCGAGATCGGCTTGCGCTCTCCGGGCGCATCCTTGGCGGCATAGGCGTAGTAGGCGAGGATCAGCACCATCGGAACGAGCAGCACGCCGAACACGGCTTGCCAGCCCCAAAGCTCGGCAATCGTCGGCGCGAACATCGTGTCGAGCACGACGCCCATGTTGCCGGCGCCGGCGATCCCCATCACCACGCCTTGATATTGCGGCGGATACCAGCGGCTCGCCTGCGGCAGTGCCACCGCGAACGAAGCGCCGCCGATGCCGAGCGCGAGACCGAAGATTTCCACCGACAGCTTGTTCGGGAGTCCGAAATAGCAAACCCAGGACGTCGCGGCGATGACGACGAGCTGCGCGACAATTCCGGTCCGCTTGGCGCCGAACAGATCGGCGAGTAGGCCCATCGGCACCCGCAGCAGCGCGCCGGCCAGAACCGGGATGGCAACGAGCGTGAACTTCTCGTCGACGGCCAGGTTCATGTCATGCACGATGTAGACGATCAACGGACCGAGCGCGACCCAAGCCATGAAGCTTATGTCGAAATAGAGAAAGGCGGCGAGTAGCGTGGGCCAATGGCCGGCCTTCTTGAATTCAGCAAACTTCATCGAGCAGCCTCGAACAGCGGCGTGTGACACCGCGCGGGCCGCGCGGTAATCTCGGCACAAGGAGACGGAATTTGGGAAGCGAGTCGGCTCGTCGTTGAGACGCACTCTAGGTCTCAGCGTCAGCAATTCACGTGCCAGACAAACAAGCGCGCCACTTGGCGTGTGTTTGCAGTACCTTGCCAGGTGCGCCCAAACTGCCGCGAATGCGGCCGCTGCTCCGTTTGTTGGCAAAACCAGCCGCTCGAACGTGCAGTGTGGTGTTTTATTATGCTGTGCGAAGTATTAACGAAGAAGGCTCTCCTGAAACCCGCCGGTCGGCGCCGTGCTATTTCCACGGGCACATTGCCATCGAGTCACGGTGAAGTATTCGGGTTGTGCACAATGGATAGCCCCTACGGGTGATTTTTTGGGCATCCATGCACGCGCAGGTGCAGCCAATTAGCGATTTACCTGCCGAAGCCGTGTGTTGCGCCCGAAGAACTACGGGTTCGGCGTTGGCACGTCTCTTGAATACATGAGATATCGATCGTCATAGCCGACGATACTCTGCCCGCCGATGGGCGCTCCTCAATCATCAATAATTCTCGCCAATCGACGATGCAGGGTTGCGTCGCCGAGCGGGGCCATCGGAACCTGAATTAGAAGGCAGAGCATGCTCGACAAAGTAAACAAGCCGAAGTTGGTGGTGATCGGCAACGGCATGGCCGGCATCCGCACGGTGGAATTGCTGCTGGACCGTGCGCCCGATCTCTATGACATCACCGTGTTCGGCTCCGAGCCATACGGCAACTACAACCGAATTCTGCTGTCGCCCGTGCTTGCCGGCGAGAAGACCGTCGACGACATCATGCTTAACCCGGAGCAGTGGTACGACGATAACGGCATCACGCTGCGCAAGGGCGAAATGATCGAGATGATCGATCGCCGTACCTGCGAAGTCGTGACGCGAGAGGGCGCGCGGGTACCCTACGATCGCCTGCTGATCGCCACCGGCTCGAACCCGATCATGTTGCCGCTTCCAGGCAAGGACCTCCGGGGCGTCATCGGCTTTCGCGATATCCAGGACGTCGAGCATATGGTTCAGGCCTCGACGAGCTTCAAGGATGCCGTCGTGATCGGCGGCGGTCTGCTCGGCCTCGAAGCGGCCAACGGCCTGATGAAGCGCGGCATGAACGTCACCGTCGTGCATCTGCTCGACACGCTGATGGAGCGCCAGCTCGATCAGGTCGCGGGCGGACTGCTGCGCAAGTCGCTGGAAGAGCGCGGCATGGTGTTCAAGATGCCGGCGCAAACGGAGGCGATTCTCGGCGAGGATCGCGTAACCGGTGTGCGCTTCGCCGACGGCGAGGAGATCCCCGCGGATCTGGTCGTGATGGCGGTCGGCATCCGCCCGAATGTCGAGCTGGCGCGCAAGGCAGGCCTCTATTGCGAGCGCGGCATCGTGGTCTCCGACACCATGCAGACCTATGACGGCCGGATCTACGCCGTCGGCGAATGCGTGCAGCACCGGCGCCAGACCTACGGGCTCGTGGCTCCCTTGTTCGACCAGGCCAAGGTCTGCGCCAACCACCTCGCCATGAAGGGTTTCGCCACCTATGACGGATCGGTGGTTTCGACCAAACTGAAGGTGACCGGGATCGACCTGTTCTCCGCCGGCGACTTCGCGCCGGGTGCGGACAAGGAAGAGATCGTCATGCAGGACGCCTCCCGCGGCGTCTACAAGCGCATCATCCTGCGCGACAAGAAAATCGTCGGCGCCGTGCTCTATGGCGATACCATCGACGGCCCGTGGTACTTCCAGCATCTGCGCGACGGCACCGACGTTTCGCAGATGCGCGAGCGGCTGGTGTTCGGTGCCGCCAATCTCGGCGACGGCGGCCATAGCGGCAAGAACTCGGTTGCCGCCATGAGCGACGATACGGAAATCTGCGGATGCAACGGCGTCTGCAAGGGGACGATCGTCAAGGCAATCAGCGAAAAGAAACTCTTCACGATCGATGACGTGCGTGCCCACACCAAGGCGTCGTCGTCGTGCGGTTCCTGCACCGGCCTGGTCGAGCAGGTACTCGCTTTCACGCTCGGCGGCGACTATTCGGCGGCGCCGAAGGTCAAGCCGATGTGCGCGTGCACCGATCACAGCCACGATGATGCGCGCCGCGTCATCGTCGAGAATGGATTGAAGACCATCCCTGATGTCATGAAGTTCATGGACTGGAAAACGCCGAACGGGTGCCACTCCTGCCGGCCTGCCCTGAACTATTATCTGCTTGCCACCTGGCCCGGCGAGTATCGCGACGATCAGCAGTCGCGCTATATCAACGAGCGCGTTCACGCCAATATCCAGAAGGACGGAACGTATTCGGTCGTGCCGCGGATGTGGGGCGGTGTCACGACGCCGGATGAATTGCGCGCCATCGCCGATGTCGCAGACAAGTTCAAGATTCCGACCGTCAAGGTGACCGGCGGACAGCGCATCGATCTTCTGGGCGTAAAGAAGGAGGACCTGCCTGCGGTCTGGGCCGATCTCAATAATGCTGGCATGGTGTCGGGTCATGCCTATGCCAAGGGATTGCGCACGGTGAAGACCTGTGTCGGATCGGAATGGTGCCGTTTCGGCACGCAGGATTCGACCGGTCTCGGCATCAAACTCGAAAAGTTCATGTGGGGCTCGTGGACGCCGGCCAAGGTGAAACTTGCGGTCTCCGGTTGTCCGCGCAACTGCGCGGAAGCGACCTGCAAGGACGTCGGCGTCGTCTGCGTCGATTCCGGATTCGAGATCCATTTCGCCGGCGCCGCCGGTCTTCACATCAAGGGAACCGAATTCCTGGCCAAGGCAGCGACGGAAGAGGAGACGCTCGAAATCGTCGCTGCGCTGACGCAGCTTTATCGCGAGCAGGGCTGGTATCTGGAGCGCATGTACAAGTGGTGCGATCGGGTCGGTCTCGATGCGATCCGCAAGCAGGTGGTCGACGATGTCACCAACCGCAAGGCGCTGTTCAGCCGCTTCGCCCATTCGCAGCAATTCTCGCAGAGCGATCCCTGGGCGGCGCGCGCCCAGCGCGGCGTCGACCGTAACGAATTCACCCCGCTGGCGGAGCTCGAACTGGCATGACCAAGTGGATCGAAATCGGGGCGTTGAACGACATTCCCGTTCTCGGCTCGCGCGTGGTGAGGACGGCCTCCGGAGACATTGCGGTGTTCCGGACCGGCGAGGACGAGGTGTTCGCGCTCGACGACCGCTGTCCGCACAAGGGCGGACCGTTGTCGCAAGGGATCGTCCACAACAAGCGCGTCACCTGTCCGCTGCACAATTTCGTCATCGAGCTCAGAAGCGGCATGGCGGTCGCGCCCGACGAGGGATGCACGCGCGCGCATCCGACCAAGGTGGAGAACGGCATGGTCTGGCTTAGCGTCCAAACGGCAGCGGTTGTGCCCGCCGAGTGAGGGTGATCGCCCGTGGCAGTTAAGACAACCTGTCCGTATTGCGGGGTCGGCTGCGGCGTTGTCGCTGACAGGGGTCCCGCCGGCGCCGTGACCGTCCGGGGCGATCCGCTTCATCCCGCCAATTTCGGGCGACTGTGCGCGAAAGGCTCGGCGCTCGCCGAGACCATCGGCCTCGAGGGGCGGCTGCTCGCCCCTGTGGTCAACGGGCAGGAAAG
Source organism: Bradyrhizobium sp. LMTR 3 (assembly GCF_001693485.1). Classification (GTDB taxonomy): domain Bacteria; phylum Pseudomonadota; class Alphaproteobacteria; order Rhizobiales; family Xanthobacteraceae; genus Bradyrhizobium. The sequence goes on along the minus strand of NZ_MAXC01000002.1, from coordinate 72,661 downwards.
GAACTGGGATACGGCGCTCGACCATGTCGCGGATGGATTTGGCAGAATCATCCGCGAGCATGGACCGGATTCGATCGCGTTCTATGTCTCCGGCCAGATTCTCACCGAGGACTATTACGTCATCAACAAGCTCGCCAAGGGCTTTATCGGCACTGCGAACATCGACACCAACTCGCGGCTGTGCATGGCCTCGAGCGTGGCAGGCCACAAGCGTGCGTTCGGCAGCGACACTGTTCCGGGCTGTTATGAGGATCTCGAGACAGCCGATCTTCTGGTCCTCGTCGGCTCCAATGCTGCCTGGTGCCATCCGATCCTCTACCAGCGCATGGTGGCCGCCAAGGCCAGCAATCCCGCGTGCCGCATCGTCGTGATCGACCCGCGGCGGACCGCGACATGCGACGGCGCCGATCTGCACCTGCCGCTTCGCTCGGGCAGCGACTCCGTGCTGTTCAACGGGTTGCTTGCGCATCTTGCATCACGCAACGTCATCGATCGCGCATTCGTGGATGGATTCACCACCGGCGCCGAAGCCGCGCTGCGGCAGGTCGCCGGCCAGACGGTCGCGCAGACGGCCGACATCTGTGGGCTGGGCGAGGGCGCAGTGGCGTTGTTCTTCGACTGGTTTGCCAAAACCGAGCGGGTCGTTACGCTCTATTCGCAAGGTATCAACCAGTCGAGCAGCGGCGTCGACAAGGTCAACTCGATCATCAACTGCCACTTGTTGACCGGCCGCATCGGGCGGCCCGGTATGGGGCCATTCTCGCTGACCGGACAACCCAACGCCATGGGCGGCCGGGAAGTCGGCGGGCTGGCCAACCAGCTTGCCGCCCACATGGAGATCGAGAACCCGCAGCACCGCGATATCGTCCAGCGGTTCTGGCAATCGCCTGTGATCGCGGACAAGCAGGGCCTCAAGGCCATCGACATGTTCGACGCGATCGCCGATCGGCGCATCAAGGCAGTCTGGATCATGTCCACCAATCCGCTGGTCAGCCTGCCGGATGCCGATCGTGTACGCCGCGCGCTCGAGGCGTGCGAGCTCGTCGTCGTGTCCGATTGCATGCGGCATACCGACACCACGCGTCATGCTCACGTGTTGCTCCCCGCACTCACCTGGGGCGAAAAGGACGGTACCGTTACCAACTCCGAACGCCGCATTTCACGGCAGCGAGCGTTCCTGCCGGCGCCCGAAGCTGCAAGGGCGGATTGGCGGACCGTCTGCGACGTCGCCCGGCGCATGGGCTTTTCGGGGTTCGACTATCCGAGCGCTGCGGCGATCTTCCGCGAGCACGCCGGGCTTTCGAGTTTCGAGAATAACGGGACGCGCGATTTCGACCTGTCCGCCCTGAACACGCTCGACGACCGCGCTTACGATGCGCTTACTCCGATCCAATGGCCGGTGACGCGGGAATATCCGACCGGCACGCCGCGGATGTTCGAAACGCGCGAATTCTTCACAGCCGACCGCAAAGCCCGTTTCGTGCCGGTGACGCCGCGCGCAGCCGTCAACGCGACCAGCCGCGACTATCCGCTGGTGCTCAATACCGGGCGGGTCCGCGATCAATGGCACACCATGACGCGGACCGGGAAATCGCCGCGGCTGCTGGCGCACGTCTTCGAGCCCTGTGCGGAATTCCATCCCGACGATGCACGCGCAGCCGGGGTGGAGAATGGCGGGCTCGCGCGGCTGACCAGCCCGTGGGGCGAGATGGTGGCGCGCGTCGTCGTCACCGCCGAGCAGCGGCGCGGCTGCGTGTTCGTGCCGATGCACTGGAATGGCGAGTATGCCGGCGAGGGGCGGGTCAACGCGCTGGTCAATCCGGCGACCGATCCGATCTCCGGACAGCCGGAGTCCAAGCACACGCCGGTCAAGGCGGCCGCTTACTTGCCGAAATGGCATGCCTTCATCCTCAGCCGCCGGGAGATCGAGCGTCCCGCCGCGGGTTACTGGGTCGGCGGGCTTTCAGGGACCTGCTGGCGGATGGAGTTGGCCTTCGACGAGCGGCCGCCGAGCTGGCGCGATTGGGCGCGGGCGCAACTCCGCGCCGGGCACGACATCGAGTGGATCGCCTATCGCGATCCGAAGGTTGGCCGCTTCCGCTACGCCGCTGTTCGCGACGGCCGGCTGGAGGGTTGCGTGTTCATCGCACCCGATCACAGGCTGGTTTCTCGGTCGTGGCTCTCCGGCCTGTTCGCGGAACAGGAATTGTCACCGAGTGCGCGCATGTCGCTGCTGACGGGGCAGCCGCTCGATGCCGCTCAGGACGTCGGATCCATCGTCTGCTCGTGTTTCGGCGTCGGGCAGCACCAAATCTCGGCCGAAATCGAAAAGGGGGCGGCCAGTGTCGATGACGTCGGCCGGCGCCTGAAGGCCGGCACCAATTGCGGCGCCTGCAAGCCGGAGATCGGGAAGCTATTGCGCGGCGTGGCCGTGCGGGATCCGCACCCGGCATGAAGCCAGACTGAACTTCTCGCCGTTCTGGCGATTCTTCCGAGGCCATTGCTAGTTCTTGATCGCGTAAAGCGGCGTTCGCAGCGTGAGCTGGTAAGACGGCTTCGGTGCCCAGGCGATCTGCGCGGTGATACCAAATAGGCGATTGTCGTCATCATCCATGCGGTCGAGGTCGAGCCGCAGGATCGGCTGCGTAAACGCTGGAAACGGCGTCAGGTTCAGAATCTGTGCGCCGCCGAAGGACTGCACCCCGACGCGGCCGGTGAACTTCCAGTTGTTGTCCCACTGATAATAGCCGCCGACATAGCCCATGATATCGGGACTGACGCGCGCGAACGGGCTATCGACGAGGACCCTGGTATATTGCATCCCCGCGAGCAGCCCGCGCGTCTCATCCGCATCCAGCGCGTAGCCTGCTTCGAGGATGGTGTTGTAGGCGGTCGTTGCCAGCGGCGAGTCCGAAATCGATCGCGTCGCGTTCGATTGGACGGTGATTGTTGGAAACATTCCGCCGTTCTGCTGATACAGGTCGGCCTGGAATCCGACGGTGAAGGCGTAGATCGAGAACGTCGTCCAGGGATCGGTGCCCGCCTGCGAAGTAGCTCCGCTGACGCCGCCATAGACCGAGAGCCGGTCGTTGACATCGACGGTCAAGGGCAGGTCGACGGAGAGGCTTCGGCTGGACGGCGAGGTAAGGGTCCGGAGCGAGGACAAGTTCGTCAATGTCGACAACAAGGGCGGCGTACTGAATCCGATCGAGAGCGAGCCGGCGCGCACGGTCGAGTAGATGGTTCGCATATCGAGATAGAGATTGGGCAGGGCCGGCTCTTTCTTGCCCGCGTCCTCCTCATCGTCGCCATCGTCCTTGCCAAGGGCTGCGCCGGAAAGACACAATGAGATCAGCATGCCGAGCGCTACCCCTCTCGCGGATCGCGCTGGCGCGAAACCCGGAAGGCGAGGTGCAGTGGATTTGGTAAAATTCGTGCTCAACCGGCGATGCCCTTGACCGGACAAGCTGATCATCTGCCACTGCAGAATTCAAGCCGCCGCCGCGGCGCAGGCTTCGATCCCATGGCGAGTGTGGCGCGCTTGCGCCGCGGCCTTGTCGTGGCCTCGCCGGACGCTCTCCTATCGCGAAGGCGCAGCGTTGTTCGATCGGCTAAGGGCCACAAACACCAGCGAAGCGACGACGCCGGACAGCAGCGAAGCCACGAGGACGCCGAGCCGGACCTGTTTCAGGACGGTCTCGCTGTCGAAGGCAAGCGTTCCGATGAATAGGCTCATGGTGAATCCGATGCCGGTCAGGATGGCAATTGCGTAGAGCTTTGCCGTCGTCGTTCCATCCGGCATGGCAGCCAGGCCGAGGCGGATCGCAAGCAGCGAAGCGACAAAAACCCCGATCTGCTTGCCGATGAAAAGCCCCGCAATGATCCCGAGCGGTATCGGCGCCGCCAGATTGGCAAGGGTCAGGCCATGTAGCGATACGCCGGCGTTCGCGAAAGCAAAGATCGGCACGATCGCGAAACTGACCCACGGCTTGAGTGCATGTTCGGTGTCCTCGAGCAGGCTGTGGCCATCGTGCCGGGTGAGCGGCATCGCGAAGCCGACGGCGACACCGGCAAGTGTCGCATGCACGCCGGATTGTAGCACGCAGACCCAGGTGAAAAGGCCGGCGATCAGATAGAATGCGGGCCTTCGCACATCGAGCAGGTTGAGAACCACGAGCACAGCGATGCCGAGTGCGCCGAGCCCCAGCGCCAGAACCGAAAGGTCGGCAGCATAGAACATCGCGATGACGATGATAGCCATGAGGTCGTCGATAATCGCAAGCGCCAACAGAAAAGTCTTCAGCGAAGCCGGTACCTTGCGTCCCAGCATGGCGCAGACGCCGAGTGCAAAGGCGATGTCGGTGGCTGCCGGTATGGCCCAGCCGCGCAACGCCTCGGCATCGCCCCAGTTTATCGCGGCAAAAATCGCCGCTGGCGTAATAAACCCGCCGAACGCGGCGATCACGGGCAATGCTGCTTTCCTCGGGCTCGCCAGCGCACCCTCGATCGCCTCGCGTTTGATCTCGAGGCCGACCAGCAGAAAGAACACCGCCATCAAGCCGTCGTTGATCCAGTGTTCGAGCGTCTTGGTCAGTCCGATCGATCCGATCCGCACCTCGCCGGTGGTATGCAACAGCGACTGATACTGCGGCCCGAGCGGCGAGTTAGCGACGATGAGCGCTGCGGCTGCGGCGATGCCAAGCGCGATGCCGCCATAAAGGTCGGTATTGTCGGCAGTGTGAGGCGCGGCCGTCGGAGCCTTGGCCGTCATGAACCAGCCTTGCCGGCCTTCTCGATGGCAACGGACAGCGCGAGCTTGGTTTCCTCCACGATGTCCTCGACCAGTTCTTCCCGGCTGACATGGGCGGCCTGGCCAGTGAGCAATCCCTGTTCGGCGAGCATGACCACGCCGTGTAGCGAGGCCCAGACCTTCAGAGCGCTCCGTTCGCGCAGCAGTTCTACGGCGGGCGCCTCCAGCGCCTCTATCAGGAGCTCGAAGGTCTCCATTGCGGCACTATGCAGTTCGCTGCCTTTCGGCGCACATGCCATGGTTCGCGACGCGAACATCAGGCGATAGATGCCGTTGCGGCGCAGGCCGAAATCAAGCGTGAGCTGCGCGAAGCGCGACAGCTTCGACTGCTTCGACGGCTTTTCAAGCGCCGCACGCATCATAGCGCTGAACTGGCGGAACGCTTCGGCCGTCACAGCCGTCAGCAGCGTCTCGCGATCGGCAAAATGCTTGTAAGGCGCCGGCTGCGAGACGCCGAGTTTCTTGGCCAGCGCGCTGATGCTGATCGCTTCGGGACCGCCTAGTTCCACTTCGTGCAACGCGGCCTGAACCAGGGCATCACGAAGATCCCCATGGTGGTAGGCATTCAGCGCTTTACGTGCGGGTCGAGGCGACATTCAGTTCCATGATCTATAACTTTTGCCTTGACAGCACAACGGCAACGCGAATGTAATATGATATAACTTCGCGGGTAGGCCGGCGAGTTTGAGCCGTCGCGCCGAAAAAGCCGCCGAATAAGAATACGCGCAGAAAACAAGCGCGCTGCAGAAGGGGAAGCGCTGCGATGGCCGGAAAGCTCAAGATCCGCGTCGACCAGGACAAATGTCAGGGCCACGCGCGCTGCAAATCACTGGCACCGGAACTGTTCGAGCTCGACGAGTTCGGCAACGCGCACGAAACTGGCGACGGTTCTGTGCCTGCGGGCCTGGAAGACAAGGCTTGGCTCGCCCAGAGTAACTGTCCGGAAATTGCCATCGAAGTGACCGAAGAATAATCCGGTCGCGGATCTTTCATCCATCACGATCTGAACGAACCAAGCAGAGGAATTGCTCCGATGTCCGATTCCGCCAGCATCATGCCCGAACATCCGCCAGTCACCGACTGGATCAACGATTTCGACCATACCGACCCGGTGTGGACGGATGACCCGTTTCCGATCTGGGAAAAGCTGCGTGCCGCTTCGCCGGTCGTTCACACCGAGCGCTTTCTCGGCTGCTACATGCCGACCACGTACAAGGCGGTGAAGGAAATCGCCTATGACACCGAGCACTTTTCTTCCCGGCGCGTGATCGTGCGCGACGTGCGCCCGGACATCACGGCCCGCGCGCCGCCGATCACCTCCGACCCGCCCGAGCACAAGCCGGCCAAGCAAATTCTGCTGCCGCCTTTCACGCCGGACGCGATGAAGAAGCTGGAGCCGCGGGTCCGCGCGATCTGCAACGAGCTGATCGACGAGTTCATTGCCGACGGCAAATGCGACGCCGCCGCCCGCTACACCAAGCACGTTCCGGTGCGTGCCATCGCGCACATGCTCGGAATTCCAGAGAAGGACGGCGACCTCTTCATCAAATGGATTCACGGCATCCTCGAACTCGGCATCAAGGACGACAACGCGCTGATGGAGGCGGTGAAGGAGATGACCGGCTATTTCGCCGGCCACCTCGAGCAGCGCAAGAAGAATCCGACCGACGATCTGATCTCAACCTTGATGAAGGCAAAGGACAAGGACGGAAACCCGCTGGCGGACGAACACGTGCTGGGTTCGCTGCGGCTGCTGTTGATCGCCGGCATCGACACCACCTGGAGCGCGATCGGGTCCTCGCTGTGGCATCTGGCCAGGACGCCCGCGGACCGCGAGCGCCTCGTCAAGGAGCCGGAGCTGATGCCGCTCGCAGTCGAGGAATTGCTGCGTGCCTACTCACCGGTGACGATGGCACGTGAGGTGATGAAGGAGACGACGGTCAGTGGCTGTCCGGTCAAGCCCGGCAACATGGTGCTGCTGTCGTTCCCGGCCGCCAACCGCGATCCCGCCATGTTCCCCGATGCCGACAAGGTGGTCATCGACCGCAAGGAGAATCGCCACGCCGCGTTCGGCCTCGGTATTCACCGCTGCGTCGGCTCCAACCTCGCCCGCATGGAAATGACGGTTGCGATCGAGGAATGGCTGAAGCGGATTCCTGATTTCAGGCTCGATCCGGCCGGCAAGGTCACATGGTCGGAAGGCACCGTTCGCGGCCCGCGTCAGTTGCCCCTGCTGTTCGGGAAGGCGAACTGAGTGCTCGACTTATGAAGCGGGGAGGGCGATTTTCTCGCTTCTTCGATCGCGCAACGTTGAGGACGTGGCCGAGGCGAACGGCTGACGCTAACGCATTGTCAGTGGTCGGGATTGGACGGGCATCGTCCCGGACGCAGCGCGGCACGAAGTGCTGCGCTGCTGAGCCGGGACCCATTCCTGCGTGTTGAGATGGGTCCCGGCTCTGCGGCGCAGCGCCGAACAGGCGCTGCACCGCGTCCGGGACACGCGGTCCTCTGAACGGCGGATCAAGACACATAAGAGGCGGAGAGGATGCGCCGCCGGCAAGCAGCGGGAGGTCGTGATGAGCCGCATCTTTGGTGCAGTCTGCCAGAACGGATATGTCGTCCGCGATATCCGCGCTGCCATGGATCATTGGGTCAATGTGATGGGCGTCGGGCCCTGGTACTATATCGACAAAGTCAAGACCGATTACTTCCGCCACCGCGGCCAGGACTCCGCCATGGAGATGAGCGTGGCGCTCGCCAACTCCGGCGATCTCCAGATCGAGCTGATCCAGCAGCGCAATGACGCGCCCTCGATGTACAAGGAGTTTCTCGATTCCGGCCACGAGGGCTTGCAGCATATGTCGTACTGGACCCGCGAATATCAGGCCCTCTACGACCGCGCGCTGTCGCTGGGCTACAAAGTCGGACACGAGGGCCAGATCGGCGGCGAAAAAGGCCGTTTCGCCTATTTCGATACCCAAGCCCATCCCGGCACCGTGGTGGAGATTTCAGACATCAGTGGAAGCAAGGGAAGTTTCTTCGAGCACATCCGCCGCGTTGCCGCCGATTGGGACGGCTCCGATCCGATCCGCGAAGTCGGCGGCCGCTGAGCGATGCGCGATCCGGCAAGTAAGTTACGACCAGAGCGCGAAAGCGTCCGCAATGGCAACAAGAACAGCAAGCGCAAGGAGAGGCGAATGGCCAGACTTCCCCTGATCGATCCGGCGACGACCAGCGGCGACGTGCGTGCGTCCTTCGATCGGATGCCGGTCGTATTGAACATCTTCCGGATGATGGCGCATGCCGAGGCCAATTTCATTCCGGCGATGCGGTTCGCCAATTCGATCCTGCACCGCCAGAAGCTCAGCCACGTCAATCGCGAATTGCTGATTCTTCAGGTCGCGCAATGGGAGCACGGCGAATATGAGTGGCGGCAGCATGTTCCGATCGCGCTCGGCGTCGGCGTCACCCAGCGGCAGATCGACTGCATCGAACAGGGCAAATACGAGGACGCCGCGTTCAATGCCGCCGAAAAGGCGCTGCTGGCGTTCGGCCGCGAAGTGATCGAGAACGTGCGCGTTTCAGAACCGGTCTTCGCCGCCATGCGTAAGCATTTCAGCGAGCAGGAGATCGTGGAATCGATCCTCGCGATCGGCTTCTACATGACGATGGCCCGTCTGACGGAAGCGACCGAGGTTGATCTCGACCCCGCCGCTGGTGTGACCGTCTTCGAGAGCAGCAAGAAGCGGTCGGGCTGAACGCACGACAATGCTTCCCTCAAGCCGTCACGCCGGATTGACCTATGCGGCTCTCGACATAGCGAAGCAGCCGCTCGGTTCCGGACAGCGCCGCCCTGGCGTCGCCCCGCGACAACGCAAACGCGATCTCGATATGCGCTTCCACGCCTTCCTTCGACAGCGTTCGGCCGTGATGGGTAAACCAGAACCGGCGATTGAGCGGTGCGATCACCTGCATCATCGAGCCCACAAGCTCGTTTTTGCAGGCGGCAACGCAAAGGCGGTTGAACTCGGCATCGAGCTGCGCGAAGGCATCGAAGTCTTGTGTGCGCAGCGCGGTCTTCATTCGGGCGGCGATCTCGCCAAACTGCCTGCGTTCGGAGTCGCTGGCTCGCGCGGCTGCCGTTTCCATCACCAGCGTCTCGATCGCGCGCCGCGTCTCGATCAGCATCACCTCTTCGTCGGGCCTGATCGGCGTAACGATGCAGCCGCGGCGGGGCAGGACCAGCAGAAGCCGTTCCCGCGCCAGCCGTTGCATGGCTTCGCGAACCGGGGTCCGGCCAATTCCGAGTTGGGATGAAAGCTCTGCCTCCGACACCGGCGTGCCGGGAGGCAATTGCAGCGTACAGATCATTTCTTCGAGCACGCTGTAGGCCCGCGTGGTGAGACTTTCGGCTTCCGCCGGCTCGCGCTCGCGCGCTTTGTATTTCTTTGCGGCTTTGGACAAGGCGTGTGGCCCCGGCGTTCGAATCATGGTTGACGTGGAATTTCTGATATATTAACTGATATATCACAAGCCCGGTCGGAAAGATCGACCGGCCGCGAAGGAATCTACCCGGGAGCGAGAATGACCGCACGTCCTCCGGTTTCCGATTGGGCCACGGATTGGGATCACCTTGATCCGGCCTGGACCTGCGACCCCTATGGAATCTGGGACGGTCTGCGGCGGCAGTGTTCGATAGCCCATACGGACCGCTACAGAGGCGTCTACTTTCCGACGCGCTATCAGGACATCCGCGACATCGCCTACGATTACGAGCATTTCTCGTCCCGGCGCGTGGTCGTTCGCGAAGGCGATTATCGGGTGAATTCGCCGCCGATTACATCGGATCCGCCCAACCACCGCCCAATGCGGATGGTCCTGATCCCGCCCTTCACGCCGCAGGCCGTCGCGAAGCTCGAAGCAAAGGCGCGGGCAGTTTGCAATGAGCTGATCGACCGCTTCGTCGCCAATCGCATGTGCGATGGCGCGGTCGACTACGCCCAGAACATTCCCGTGCTGATCATCAGTCATATGCTGGGAATTCCGGCCGAGCACGGCGATCAGTTTCGCGAGTGGATCACGATGGCGCTGCAGACCGGCGTCACCGACGAGCAGGCGCTCCGGCAGGCGGAGGAGGCGATCGCCGCGTATTTCGAGGTCCAGATCAAGGCACGTCGCGAAAATCCGGGCGAGGATCTCGTCAGCTTCCTGATCGCGGCGCGTTCTCCCGACGGCGAGCCGTTCTCGGACCGTCAGGTTCTCGGCGCCCTGCGCCTGTTGCTGGTGGCCGGCATCGACACCACCTGGAGCGCGATCGGATCATCCCTGTGGCATTTGGCGACACACGAGCAGGATCGGGCGAGGCTCGTCGCGGAGCCGGAATTGATTCCAACCGCGGTCGAGGAATTCCTGCGCGCCTATGCGCCGGTGACGATGGCACGGGAGATCACCAGGACAACCGATGTCGGTGGCTGCCCCATGCGGGAAGGACAGATGGTGTTGCTGTCTTTCCCGGCGGCCAACCGTGACCCCGAAAAATTTCCCAGCGCCGACAAGGTCTTGATCGACCGCAAGAACAATCCGCATGCCGCTTTCGGTCTCGGCATTCATCGCTGCATCGGCTCAAACCTGGCGCGGATGGAAATGGTGGTGGCATTGCAGGAATGGCTGAAGCGCATTCCTGCCTTCACCCTCGATACTTCGAAGCCCACCACATGGTCACAAGGCACGGTACGCGGCCCCCGCAATTTGCCGATCAGGATCGGATGAGGCGGGACCGCTCGCCGGTTTTGCATGCACTCAAAACTTGAGAGAAGGACCAGCAATGGGCGTATCGTTTCAGCGAAGCCACGACATCACGGTCGAGACCCCGCCCTCAGCGGTCTACGACTATGTCTGCAATCCGAACTCCTGGCCGGAATGGCTCGCCGCCTCCCGTCACATCGATGGCGAAGACCGGCCGTTGCTGCGCGGCGAGACCTTCCGTGAGCAATGGCATATCAAGCGCGGCGAAGTCCGTCTTGCCTGGACGGTCACCGAAAGCGACCCGCCCCGGACCTGGACCGTCGAAGCAGATACCGATTTCATCGGCAAGATCGTCATCCGCTACACCTTCGAGGTGACAGCAGGTGGTACGAAATATACGCGGACATTGCGCAATCCCGACCGGCCGTTGGAGCCCAGCCCCGAGCAGGTCGCGCGGATGGACGAAGAAGCGATGATCGGGCTTCAGAACATCAAGCGCAATGTGGAAAAACGTTTCCTTGCACTCTCCGAAAGTGGCAAGGCGTAGCAGCATGAGCGAAAATCGCGTCCTCACTGCCCGAATCGATCCGGAAAAGTGCCAGGGCCACGCGCGCTGCCATGCACTGGCCCCCGAACTGTTCGAACTGGATGAGTTAGGCAACGCGCGCGTTCGCGGCTCCGGCCGGATTCCGCCCGCGCTCGAAGACCAGGCATGGATCGCCAGGGCCAATTGTCCGGAGTTGGCGGTCGAGATCGTCGAGGTGGCGGAGGCGGCCGGCTGACACCTGCACATTGACCACGCCGCCGGTTGCAGCGATCATCCATCCGGCATTGAGGTGGCGGTGTTGGGAGCGCTTAAGATGACAGGTGTGGCGGAAACGACGGGTCCGCGACCACTAGGCGAAATCGCCAGCTATCACGCCCACATCTACTACGATCCGGCGATCACGCGGGCCGAGGCCGAGCAACTGCGCACGTGGATCGGCGAGCGCTTTTCGGTCACGCTCGGACGGTGGCACGACGTCAAGGTCGGGCCGCACGATCAGGCCATGTACCAGGTCGCCTTTGCCCGCGAGATATTCCCCGAACTGGTGCCTTGGCTGATGCTCAACCATGGCAATCTGAGCGTTCTGGTCCATCCGAATACGACCAATCCGCGCCGGGATCATCTGGCCGATCCGGTCTGGATCGGGCCGGCGCTGGCCGTACATGGCGATAAGCTGCCGGAGCACGCCGAGATGGAAGAGGCGCCGGCACCGAATACCAATCCAATTCTCCGGCCTTGAGCGCGGCTCTGCTGGTCGAAAACCCCGGCCCGTTTACCAATACGAGGCTTGAACCTGTGAATTCGGCCGGTCATGATGGCCGTGAGCGACTGTCTCGATTATGCCTTACTTTGGTTTGCATTATGGTGGGACTTATTCGGTGAATCCCTTAGGAATCATTCGATTCCGAAGCGCCGATCCGGGGACGAATGGATAGAGCCAAGACCAGCGCAGCCGGGCTTGCGTCAAGCCGCGGTACCCGATTGCTCCGTGAGATGGCATTCGGCACGACGGCGCTCGTCATGGCCTTGGGGTTGGCTGCCTGGGTGACCGATTTCGATGTGGTCGGCTTGGTCAAGCCCGCATCCGCGAATGTCGGCAGCACATCCTCGTTCGACGAGCGCTTCGGCCACGGCTCGGTGCGGCGTTCGCTGACCATCAACTATCCCTGGCGTGCCGCCGCCCGCCCGCAGCGCGCGGACTTCGATGCGGAGTTCGCGTACATCGAAATCCTGCTGGGCGGACAATCGCGCGAGGAGCAGTCGCGTGAGGAGAACGTGCAGCCCCCGCCGCCCGCCCCGACGGTCGAGGCGGCCATCCCGCTCCCGAGGTCCCGGCCGGTCCTGGCCAACCTTCAGTCGGCGAGAAGCGATCCGCCGCCGGTTTCGTCCGACAACCGCACCATGTTCGACAAGCTTGCCGATCTGGTGCCGATGCGCTTCTCCTTGGCCTCGTTGACGCCGGGGGATGGGCTGCTCAGCGAGCGCAAGGATCTGGCGGCGCTGGGCTATGATGGTCAGACCGCCGTCTACGACATTTCGGCCCGTGCCGTTTACCTGCCGAGCGGCACCAAGCTCGAGGCACACTCGGGGCTGGGCAGCCTGATGGACAATCCGGCGCATGTCGACCAGCGCATGGTCGGCGCGACCCCGCCGAACGTTTACGATTTGAAGCCGCGCGAGAAACTGTTTCACGGTGTCGCGGCGCTGCGCATGACGCCGATTGGCGAAAACGAAATGCACGGGCGAACGGGCCTGCTCGTGCACAGCTACCTGCTCGGGCCGAACGGTGATTCCAACGGCTGCGTCTCGATCAAGGACTACGACAGGTTCCTGCAGGCCTACCGGAACGGAGAGGTCAAGCGGCTCGTCGTCGTGCCGAGTCTGCGCGAAGGCCTCACCGCGTCGCGGCGTTCGCCATCTCCGTCATGACCGCAGTTGCGGGCGATGCCGCCGATTCCGACACCCCGCTGCGGGCGCTCTTCAAGATCAGCCTGAATGGCAGGACGGTGTCGATCGCCACCGTCGGCCAGGCCTATCGCTTCATCACCAATCTCTCCTCGATCGAATGGATCGAATTCCGCGCGCTGCATGCCGAGGCCGTGCAAGCACTGCAGGGCGCCGCTGATAACGCGATGCTGACCGTGCAGGCGACCGACGCCTTGCGTGCGCTGTTCGTCCGCGCGAAGCTGTTGTGAAGGCGCCGGCCTGTCAGTGGAAGCCCCACGGCTATGGCTCTTGGACGCTTGAGAAAATATGTCCCAAGGGAAAATGTGCGCATGCCCATAAGTGACGCCGAGATTGAAGACGATCGCCTGATCCGGGAATTGTTGCAGAACTGGGCGATCTGGCGCGATGCCGGAGACTGGGAGCGTTTCCGCACGGTCTGGCATCCGGACGGCCGGATGATGGCGACCTGGACGCAGGGCACCGGCGACGAGTTCATCGAAATCAGCAAGCAGGCCTGGGCCAAGGGCGTCAGCATCCTGCATTTTCTCGGCGGCATCTCGGTTGACCTCGCAGGCGCCCGCGCGATTGCGCAGACCAAAATGACGATCTCGCAGCGTGCCGAGGTCGAGGGCGTGCCGTGCGACGTGCTCTGCACCGGGAGATTCTACGACTTCCTCGAAAAGCGGGAGGGACGCTGGGGCATCGTGCTGCGCCAGCCGATCTATGAGAAGGACCGCATGGACCCTGTCACGCCGGGCACGGCGCCGGTACTGGACAAAACTCTCCTCGAGCAATTCCCGCCGGGCTACCGCCATCTCGCCTATTTGCAGACCCGCATCGGCTACACGGTCAAGCGCGACATGCCCGGCCTGAAGGGACCCGAGGTCGAGGCCTTGTATGCGCGCGGTGCGGCGTGGCTGCAGGGCGGGCCGATCTAGCTGATCTCCTTGCGCACCGTTGCTGCCGCGTCGCACATCGCCTTCAGTTTTCCGAACGCGACATGCCGCGGCATGTATTTCATGCCGCAATCGGGCGCGATGACCAGCCGGTCGGCGGCGACATGCTTCAGCCCGTTGCGGATGCGGCCGGCCACCACACCGTCAGATTCGATCTCGGGATTGCCGAGGTCGAGTACGCCGAGCATGATCTTCTTCGACGATAAATCCTTGAGCACGCCGAGATCGAGCTTCGGCTGCGCCGCCTCGATCGAAATCTGCTCGGCACTGGTGTCGGCGAGCTCAGCGAGGAAGGAATAGCCGGCCGGCTTGGTCGAGCCGGGGACGACCGCGGCATAGCCGAAGCACAGATGCACCACGGTCGGCACGGTGATGCCTTGCAGGGCGCGGTTGATCGCCTTGACGGCGTAGCGGCGGGCAAGGTCCGGGTTGTTGCGCACCCAGGGCTCGTCGAGCTGGATCACGTCAGCGCCGGCTTTTTGCAAATCGAGCGCTTCCGCGTTGACGGCTTCGGCAAATGCCATCGCCAGCTCTTCATCGTCCTTGTAGTACTCGTTCTTCGCCTGCTGGCTCATCGTGAACGGGCCGGGCAGGGTGATCTTGGCCGCGCGATCGGTATTCTGGCGCAGAAATTCCATGTCGTGCAGCTCGACCGGGCCACGGCGTTTTACCGGGCCGACCACGCGCGGCACCGGCGTTTCGTGTCCGCTACGCGAGGTGATCATCGCCGGATTCTCGTCATCGATGCCTTCAAGCGCTGTGGCGAAGCGATTGGAATAGCTCTCGCGGCGGATTTCGCCGTCGGTCACGATGTCGATGCCGGCGCGCTCCATGTCCCTGATCGCAACGATGGTGGCGTCGTCCTGCGCTTCTTCCAGGTGCTCCGCAGGCAGCCGCCACATCGCGTGAAGGCGTGTGCGCGGCACCACCTTTGACAGCATCGCGCGATCGACCAGCCATTCCGGCTGCGGGTAACTGCCGACGACAGTGGTCGGCAGAAGATGTTTCGGCAGGTTCATCAGTATCTCCTTGCTCTTATTGTTGTTCCTCTCATATCAAGCCGCGCGTGTCGCAGCCGCCGCAACCTCGTCCTTCACAGGATTGTGCAGCACACCGATGCCGGACACCTCGACCTCGACCACGTCGCCATCCTTCATCCACAGCGGCGGCGTGCGGTAGGCGCCGACGCCGCCGGTGGTGCCGGTGACGATGACGTCGCCGGGCACAAGCTCGGTGAAGGTCGAGCAGTAGGCGATCAGTGCAGGGACATCGAACACGAGGTCAGAGATCGGCGCGGCCTGCACTTCAACGCCGTTGAGGCGGGTCGCAATGGTCTGCTTGCTGATATCGGGGATTTCGTCCGTGGTGACCATCCACGGTCCGAATGCGCCGGTGCCGACAAAATTCTTTCCCGGCGCGAACTGCGAGGTGTGGCGCTGCCAGTCGCGGATGCTGCCGTCATTGTAGCACGCATAGCCCGCAACATGCGCCAGCGCCTCTTCCCGCGAAATCCGGCGGCCTGCCTTGCCGATGATCACGGCCATCTCGCCCTCAAAGTCGAAACGTTCGGATTCCAGCGGCCGGATCATCGGCTGGCCGCCGCCGACCTGGCTGTTGGCGAAACGGGTGAAGATCATCGGGTGCGGCGGCGTGGGATGGCCGCTTTCGGCAAGGTGCGTGGCGTAGTTGACGCCGATGCAGAAGATCTTGTCCGGGTCGGGCACGGTCGGCAGCAGCTCGATTTCGGCCAATGCGTAATCGGGACGCTCACCCTGCAGCGCTTTCAGTTCGTCGAGCAATCCCTTGGCGAGCAGCGACTTCAGGGTTGGATAAGCCTTGAGCCGTTTTCCGGCGTCGACAATGCCTGCGTTCGTGACCAGGCCGTAGGTTGCCGTTTGACCTGCCTTGAAACTCGCGATCCTCATGTTGTGACACTCTCTTCGATGTTGGAAACGTAGGGCTGGATGGGCAGCACGATCTTGCCCGACCGGAGCGGGACGCAGTCGGGCGGAAAGTCCTGGTGGAAGCGCGCGCCGGCTTCCTCTGCTCGGTCGAGAAAGCGCTCAAGGTGATCCATGGCGCCGCCAGGCAGATCGTGCAGCACCATCAGGCTCCACGGCTGCGAGCGGCACAGGTCGAGGGCTCGGTCGACCCAGCCATCGGGATCGTCCCAGTCGCGCGGGATCGCATTCCAGAGTACGCAGCCATGCCTGTTGCGAACGAGGTAGTCGACCACGGAGGGCTTCAACAGCCGCGAATCGAGATTGCCGCCGCCGCCGAACGGCCTGAACCAGCGCTCTGCATGGGCGAGGTCGCCGATTGCGTCTTGCGTCCGGCCGATCTCGCTTTGTGCTGCGTTTGGATCGCGTTGCTGCCCGAGCGGCACGGTGTGCGTAAAGGTATGGTTGCCGATCCAGTGGCCTTCTTCATGCGCACGCGCCGCCAGCCGGCGGCGCTCGTCATCGCCAAGCTTTTCGCCGATCACGAAGAATGTCGTCGTGATACCGCGTTCGCGCAAGGTATCGAGCACGCGCGGCGTGACGCCGGGCTCGGGACCATTGTCGAATGTCAGCGTCAGGTCGAACACGCTCACACTCCGTCAGGTCGCAGGCTGCAGGGCAGTCGGCGCGACTTCGCCCGCGGAGTCTTGCCCGGCGCGTGTGCCGGTCTGCCAGATCGCGGCCTTGCGCTCGATCCATTTGATGGCGGCGTTGAAGGCGATCGCCATCGCCAGCACCAGCAACACGCCGGCGAACACATGCGGGCTATCGAGAATGGTGCGGTAGCGCGAGATCAGATAGCCGATGCCCGCCGACGAGATCAGCATTTCCGACACCACCACACCGACGATCACAAGCGCGCCACCGACGCGCAGTCCCGACAGCACGGTCGGGATCGCCGCCGGGATGATGACGCGAACTAGCCGCTGGCTCAGCGTCGCGCCCATGCTGCGGGCGGCCAGCAGCAATTGCGGATCGATGGTCTGGATGCCTGCGGCAGTCGCCAGCATCGTCGGCAGAAAACCATAAATCGAAGCGAATGCGATCTTGGATTCCGAGCCGATGCCGAGCCAGACCGTGAAGACGGGATAGAGGATGACCAGCGGCACCGCATAGAGACTCGAGACCATCGGCATGATCAGGATGCGCGGCCGCGGCAGGCTGCCGACGATGGCGCCGAGCAGGATGCCGCCGCCGCAGGCGAACGCCATCGAGATCGCGACCTCGTAGAGCGTGACGGCAAGGGCGTGGCCGTATTCGCCCGCCTCGTTCCATCCGGCTGCGAGCGTGGAAGACAGCGACGGCAGAAACAGTTCCGGAATGAAGCCGGCACGCGGCAGGATTTCCCACAGCACTATCAGGCCGATCACGATCAATCTGCGAAGTGTTGCCGCGCTCATGCCAGCCTCACGCCGATTTGCGGATGTGCCGCCAGATGCGGTCGCGCAGACTGCCGAACGCGTCGCCGCTCAGCATCTCATAGGTGCGGGGTCGGGGCAGCGGGACCTGCAGATGATCGACGATGCGGCCGGGGCGCGGCGACATCACGATCACCTCGTCGGCGAGGTAGACCGCTTCCGTCAGGCTATGGGTCACGAATACCACCGTCTTGCCGGTCGCCGCCCAGATCCGCAGCAGCTCGTCGCCCATGGTCATGCGGGTCTGTTCGTCGAGCGCCGCGAACGGTTCGTCCATCAGAAGCACCGGCGGATCCTGCACCAGGCCGCGCGCGATCGAGACACGCTGCTTCATGCCGCCCGACAATTCGTGCGGATGGCGCTTGCCGAAGCCGTCAAGTCCAACGAGCTTCAGCGCGTCCTGCGCTCGCGCGCGTCGATCACTCTTGGTGACGCCGCGCAGCGCCAG
Source organism: Bradyrhizobium sp. LMTR 3 (assembly GCF_001693485.1). Classification (GTDB taxonomy): domain Bacteria; phylum Pseudomonadota; class Alphaproteobacteria; order Rhizobiales; family Xanthobacteraceae; genus Bradyrhizobium. Next base: position 54,790 of record NZ_MAXC01000002.1, on the reverse strand, counting down.
CGGAAACTCGACGTTTTCCTCCGCCGTCAGCCAGGGAAAAAGGCTGGCCTCCTGAAACACCACGCCGACCCGGTTCGGGTCGGGCTCGGGGATCGGCGCGCCGCTGATGGTGATGGTGCCGGAGGTCTGTTGGCGCAAACCCGCCATCATCATCAAAAGCGTCGACTTGCCACAACCGCTCGGGCCGACCAGCACAACGAAGCGGCCGGGCCTGACGTCGAGCGAAACGTCTTCCAGCGCGACGACGTCCTGCGTCGTGGTCTTGAAGATCTGCCCGACATTGCGGACTTCGATCGCGCCGGCCGGCTTCAGCGGGGTTATGTTCGCCAATGGCTGCATCGTGTTTCCACCCATCTGACCAGTTCATTGAAGGCAATTGCGATGGCGGCGATCATCACCACGCCGGCCAGCAATTGCTTCATCTGGAAATTCTCGCCCCAAGTCGCAATCTGGTGCCCGATCCCGTCGCGCGAGGCGTACATTTCGGCGAGAATGACGCCGGTGAGGTTGAAGATCATCGAGATCCGCAGCGCTTCCAGCAGAACGGGGAGCATGCTCGGCAGGTAGACGCGGAACGCGGTCTGAACGGGTGTCGCGCCATAGGAGCGGGCGACCGTCAAATGCTCAACCTTGACCGACTCAACCGCCGTCGTGGTCGACATGATCACGATGAAGATCGTCGAGAAGAAACCGAAGCCCACCTTCTGCGAAAAGCCGACCCCGAACACCAGGATGAACATCGGCAGGAAGATCGACTTCGGAATGCTGAAGGCGAAGAACAGCAGCGGCTTTGCCACCTCGGCAAAATAGCGGTTCTCCGCGATCAGGAAGCCGATCAGCGCGCCGACGGGAACGGCGAGGGCGAATGCGGTCACCACCTCGGTTGCGGTCACCGCGAGATCCTTGCGCACGCTCGCGCGTTGCAAGAGCTCGCCAAGCGTTGACAGCGTATCGGAGGCGGAGGGAAGCAGGCGCGGATTGACGATGCCGGTTCGCGACAAGATTTCCCATATCGCAAACAGCGCCACCACAATGGCGATCCGCGCCGCCTTTACCGCTAGCCCGCTTTGCATCGCGCTTGTCTCAGAACTTGGTCGGAACCGGCTTGAACTGCGTCGAGATAATTTCCGCCGCCGGCCCCAGGTCCTTCATGCCGCCCGCCTTGGCCATGTCGAGCGCGAGCTGGAGCTGTTCCGGAATCTTCGACCCATCCATGCTGCCGTCGGTTTCCAGCTTCATGATCGTGTTCTCATATTCCAGCGCCGCGATCTCGGCAGGAATTTCATAGAGTTCGGTGATCAGCTTGACGGAGGCGTCCTTGTTGGCGCGCATGTACATCAGTGCGCCATAGAGCGCGTTCAGCGTCTTCTGTACGAGTTGCGGCTTGTCCTGCACGTATTTGTCAAGCGCGATCCAGCCGGCGGCGAGGTTCGGCGGCACTTCCTTGGAGAAGTCAAGGATGGTGCGCGCTTCGCCCGATTTTGAGATCTGGAAGCTCAGCGGCGAATAGACGACGGCCGCGTCAACGTTCCCGGCAAGTAGGTTCGGCACCAGGCCGCCGCCGCCGACGGGAACGCGGGTGAATTCGATCTTCTTGTCCTGCTGGGTCCACAACGCCAGCAGGTCGGAGCCGGAGCCCGCGGAGGTGATGGCGACCTTCTTGCCGTTCAGGTCCTTCACCCCGACCGTCGATTTCGAAAGCGTCATCAACTGCCAGCCGTAATAGCCCGTTGCGGCGCTCGCGAGCACTTTGGAGTTCACGCCCTTCTTGCGCCCGGCCGATACCAGCGAAGTCGCGTCGAGGATCACGTCGGCGGCGCCCGCCGCCATCGCCTCGAAGGTCTCGGCGCCGCCGCGATAGATCGTGAGTTCAGCGGTGATGCCTTCCTTCTCGAACAGCTTTTGGCGCACTGCGGTTTCCGCGATCGTCGTGGGCCAGTAGGTTTTCGTCGGAAGCCCGATGCGGACGGTATCGGCAGCTTGCGCCATGCCTGATGTGCCAAGCACTGTGGCGGCCGCAATCGTTCCCAATATGTAGCGTCGCGTGATTCTCATGGTGACGTTTCCCTTTGCTTTTCTTGATTTGATTTGGTCTTCGAACGGTCGATCAGGCGGTGTCGCCATCCCCGAACGTTTTCGGCGTAGCGAGCTCGACGAGATGCATGGTGGTCATGAAATGCTTCGAGAGCGCCGCGACTGCGGCGTCGGCATCGTGCTTGAGCACGGCATGCACGATTGCCGCGTGTTCGGCCTCGACGTCGCGTGTGTGTTCCGTGTTGCGCCGGATCGCAAGCCTTCGATAGCGCTCGCTCTGCTCGTGCAGGACGTCGCGAAAGCTCAGTAACCATTGCGAACCGCAGGCGTTCACCAGCGTACGGTGGAAGACGCGGTGCCGCACCACCCACTCCTCGTAGTGATGGGTAGGATCGTCGGGATAGGTGTGGGGGACGGCGCAGAGCGCCGTAAAAGACTTCTCGACCGAGGCAAGCCATGCCGCATCGCCACGCTCGATCGAACGGCGCAGCGCCAGACCTTCGATATCGACGCGAGTCTGAGTCACGTCCCTGAGGTCGGCTGATGATACCGGGCTGACACGAAAACCGCGCTGGTCGGACGCCTGCACCAACCCGTCCGCGACCAGCCGCGACAGCGCTTCGCGCACCGCGGCGAGGCTGACCGAAAACTGCTTGGCGAGACCGGCGATATGCAGCTTCTGGCCGGGTAGCAGCCGGGTCGAGAGAATATCCGCGCGCAGCCGTTCTTGAACGGCGGAGGTAAGGCTTCGCGGCCGTTCGTCGGCAAGGCGTTCGCCAAAACTCAACCCGATACTGCTCATGGCGGGCAGCTTGGCGAGAGTAGGTGAGATCGTCAATCGAAAATCGATTTTTCTACTAAGTGACTGTCAACGCTTGAGTTTATTCCCCGCCGTTCGCTTCAGGCCGACGAGCCCCGAATATCGCGCGATGAGCCCGATCAAATTCATCGTGACAACTTCCCGGCATTTGCTTTAGATAGTTCGCATGCGAAATAAATTGACCTCATCGATATGAGTCCGCGTCGCGAGCACCGGCTCGTGTTCCTGCTCAACGTCGCGCAGCGCCGGCTGCAGCGCTGGATGGCGGCGCGGTCCCCGCACACCGGCGTGACCGCCGCACAATCCGGCCTGCTCTTCGTCCTGGGCCAGCGCGACGGCGCCCTGATGGGCGAGGCGGGTGCGGCGCTCGATCTTGGACCACCCGGGATCTCCGGATTGGTGGACCGGATGACGGCGGCGAACCTGATCGAGCGGCGGGCCGATCCGGATGACGGGCGCGCGTGGCGTCTCTGGCTGACGCCGGCCGGCCGCGTGGCGATGGCGCAGTCGAAAGCCGGGCTCGCCGACGTCAACGCGCGGCTCACGGAAGGGTTTACCGACGCCGAGATCGATGTCGTTGCGCGCTGGCTTACCACCATGCAGAGCAGATTTCCCAAAGGAGAAGACGAATGACCGAGCATATCAAGATCGAGAAGAGCGACGGGATTTTGAGCCTGACGATGGCTCGCCCCGACAAGAAGAACGCGCTGACGAATGCGATGTACGGCGCGCTTGCGGACGCGATCGAAGCCGCCGAGACGGATTCATCCGTCCGCGTGCTGCTGATCCGCGGCGAGGGCGACATGTTCACCGCCGGCAACGACGTCGGCGAGTTTGCAGCCATTGCAACCGGCACACTTCAGGGCGAGCGCCATGTCGGCCGCTTCCTGCAGGCGCTTGCACATTCGAGCCGCCCGCTGGTCGCAGCCGTTCAAGGGCGCGCCGTCGGCATCGGCACCACGATGCTCTTGCACTGCGATCTGGTCGTGCTGGCCGAGAATGCCCTACTGTCGACGCCGTTCGTCAACCTTGCGTTGGTGCCGGAAGCCGCCTCCAGCCTGCTGATGCCGCTCCGCATCGGCTATGCCCGCGCCTTCGAGATGTTCGCGCTCGGTGAGGCGGTCGATGCCAAATCCGCATTCGCCTGGGGACTTGCCAACCGCGTGGTGCCGCTCGACAAGCTCGATGCGGAAGCGAAGGCTTTCGCGTCCCGGTTGGCGAAACAGCCGGCGGGCGCCGTCAGCACGACCAAACGGCTGATGCGCAATCCGGAACTTCTGATGGCGCAGATCAAGGCCGAGAGCGAGCAGTTCGCGGCTCGCCTGAAGACGATGGAGGCGCGTGAGGCGTTCGCTGCGTTTGCCGAGCGCCGGCCGCCGGACTTTTTGAAACTGGCAAGCTAGCCGGCGCCGGCTGCATTGAAGATCGTTTTTCCCCGCCTGCGACGGCGAGGCAATTGACCGCCCGTGGCGGCCCAGCTACCTCTTTGGGCCGCCTGCGGGGGAAACAAATGAACAAGAACAATGAAGCTTCCGAATTCGACTACGTCATCGTCGGCGCCGGATCGGCCGGATGCGTGCTCGCCAATCGATTGACGGCCGACGGCAAGCACTCCGTCCTGTTGCTGGAGGCCGGGCCGAAGGACACCAATCTCTGGATCCACGTGCCGCTCGGCTACGGCAAACTGTTCAAGGAAAAATCCGTCAACTGGATGTACCAGACCGAGCCGGAACCGGGATTGAACGGGAGGCAGGTGTTCCAGCCGCGCGGAAAGGTGCTCGGCGGCTCCAGTTCCATCAACGGCCTGCTCTATGTGCGCGGCCAGCACGAGGATTACGATCGATGGCGGCAGCGCGGCAATGCCGGCTGGGGCTATGACGACGTGCTGCCCTATTTCAAGAAGGCCGAAAACCAGCAGCGCGGCGCGGACAAATATCACGGCGCCGGCGGCCCGCTGCCGGTGTCCGACTGGCGGCATCACGATCCCCTGTCGGAAGCGTTTGTCGTCGCCGCGGCTGAGACCGGCATTCCGACCAATCCCGATTTTAACGGCGCCGCGCAGGAGGGCGCGGGATTTTTCCAGACCACGACGCGGCGTGGGCGCCGGGCCAGCACGGCGTTCTCGTATCTTCGTCCCGCCAGGAAGCGGCCTAACCTGCGGGTCGAGACTTCCGCGCTGGCGCAGCGCATCCTGTTCGAAGGCCGCCGCGCCAAGGCGATCGAATACAAGCAGGAAGGCCGCGTGCGGACCGCACGGGCGCGCAAGGAAATTCTGGTCTCCAGCGGCGCATACAATTCGCCGCAACTACTGCAGCTCTCGGGCGTCGGCCCGGCGGATCTGTTGAAGCAGCACGGCATCGAGATCGTGCTCGATGCGCCGGGCGTCGGCAACGATCTGCAGGACCACATGCAGGTCCGCCTGATCACCCGCTGTGCGCAAAAGTGCACGCTCAACGATGTCGTCAACAACCCGATCCGGAAGATGATGGCGGGCATTCAGTACGCCGCCTTGCGCAAAGGGCCGCTGACGATCGCGGCCGGCACGTCAGGCGCTTTCTTCAAGACCAGCCCGCGGCTGGCGTCGCCCGACATCCAGATTCACTTCCTGCCGTTCTCGACCGACAAGATGGGCGAGAAACTTCACGCGCTTTCCGGTTTCACCGCTTCCGTCTGCCAGTTGCGCCCGGAGAGCCGCGGTTCGCTGCGTATCAGGAGCGCGGACCCTTCGGTGCCGCCGGAAATCCGCATCAATTACCTCGCTACCGAAACCGATCGCCGCGCTTTCATCGACGGCATCCGCATCCTGCGCAAGATCCTCGCAGCCCCCGCGCTGAAGGCTTACGCGGTCTCAGAAGTCGATCCGGGTTCGAAGGTACAGAGTGACGACGAATTGCTGGACTTCTGCCGCCGCACCGGCAGCACGGTCTATCATCCGACCTCGACCTGCCGGATGGGCAGCGACGCGCTCGCGGTCGTCGACCAGCGCTTGCGCGTGCGCGGCATCGAAGGCCTTCGCGTGGTCGATGCCTCGATCATGCCTGATCTGATGTCCGGCAATACCAACGCGCCAACCATCATGATCGCAGAGAAGGCGTCCGACATGATTTTGGAGGATGCGCGGTAGGCTGAAGCGGCAAACACTGCTGTCATCATCCGCCAACGGGTCGCGCGAATGCGCGCCCGATGACAGGCTCCGGCGGATGATCCAGTACGCCGTGACATCTCGATTCTAATGAAAGGCGGTGGTTACTGGATGCCCCGCCTTCGCGGGGCATGACGGCCAAGCTGCATTAGCTGCCGTACCCCCTCACCCGCTCGAGCATCTGCTCGACATGGGCGATCGGGGTTTCCGGCTGGATGCCGTGGCCGAGGTTGAAGATCAGCCGTCCTTGCGCGTAGTTCGCCAGCACGTCGTCGACGGCGCGGTCGAGTGCGGCGCCTCCTGCGATCAACGCCAGCGGATCGAGATTGCCCTGCACGGCGACACGGTTCTGCACGCGCTCGCGGACCATGGAAGGTTCGGCCGCCCAGTCAATGCTGACTGCGTTGACGCCCGTTGCCTCCACATAGGCCGGCAGCAGCGCGCCGGCGCCGCGCGGAAAGCCGATGATCTTGGCATCCGGCACTTGCGCGCGCACGCCGGCCACGATGCGTTTCGCCGGCTCGATCGACCAGCGTTCGAATTCGCGCGGCGGTAGCACGCCGGCCCAGGTGTCGAAGATCTGCAAGCAGTCGGCGCCGGCCTTGAGCTGGCCGAGCAGATACTGGATCGAATTCTCCACCAGCACGTCGATGATTTCAGCGAACGCCTCGGGATGACGGTAGGCCATCATCCGCGCCGGCGCCTGATCCGGCGTGCCCTGTCCTGCAACCATGTAGGTTGCGACCGTCCAGGGCGCACCGCAGAAGCCGATCAGCGCGATCTCGGGTGCGAGCTCGCGCTTCACGCGATGTAACGCTTCATAGACCGGTTCGAGCCTGCCGAAATCGGCATGGCGCGCGAGCGCCGCCACATGTTCGGGGGTATCTAGCGGATCAAGCCGCGGACCTTCGCCGGCCTCGAAGCGCACGGAGCGGCCGAGTGCGTGGGGGATGACGAGAATGTCGGAAAAGATGATCGCCGCATCGAAGTTGAAACGGCGGATCGGCTGCAGCGTTACCTCGGCAGCATATTCCGGCGTAAAGCACAGGTCGAGAAAGCTTCCCGCCTTGGCGCGCAGCTCGCGGTACTCCGGCAGATAGCGGCCGGCCTGTCGCATCATCCAGACCGGCGGCACCTTCTGCCTGCGGCCGGAGAGCACTTCGACAAAGGGTTTTGCTACGGATTTCTGAGACAAAACGTGGATTCCTGCGGGCGCGGCTGATGCGCCTCTGATACACGCAGGTTCCCTCGAGGCCAAGGACGGATAGCGAGGGCGAATGTGGAACCGGCGTAAAATCGGGCCGTTATCTCATTCATGGAGGTGCCTATGGCCCAGAAGTTCAATCCTGCTGCGCATGACAAGCACGCCGACGATCCCCGCGAAGCGCTGAAGGCCGACCGGGAAACCCATGAAAAACTCGAGGCTGGGCTGGTCGATACCTTTCCGGCTTCCGATCCCGTGAGCGCTGCGCAACCGGCGCCCTCGAAAGCCGATCACGAACACGAGAAGCCATCGCTGTGGCACAAGGTTCGCGCCGTCTTCCGCTGATGCAAATGGCGTGAATCGTTTCGCGTGGCAAACGGTCTCCCCAAGCGGAGGCCGTTTCTGTTTGTACTTCAATAATGCGGCGGCGGCTCGTTCGCCGGACCGGGGAAGTTGCTTTCGGCTTCCCGCAGGCGCTCCTTCAGTTCAGCCAATTGGCGCGTCAACGCATCGATCTGGTGCCATTGTGCGGTAATCGTCTGGTTCAGCACCTCGATCGTGTCATCCTGGAACGTCGCCCGTATTTCCAGTGCGTCGAGACGCTCGCTCAGTGCGGTGACGTCATTCTTGGGCGCCATCGTTCCCTCGTCGCTGCCGCAGGCCGTGGCCCAGCGCCACGCGTTCGTCGAACACGAAGCATTCGCCGCGCCAGCGGCTCTCATTCTCCGGTACGCCCTCGAGGTAGCCGAGGATGCCGCCCTTGAGATGATAGACCTCGTCAAATCCGTGCGCCAGCAGATAGGCGCTGGCCTTCTCGCATCGGATGCCGCCGGTGCAGAACATCGCAATCTTCTTGTGCTTCGCCGGATCGAGCTTCTGTGCGGCGAATTCCTTGAACTGCCCAAAGCTCTTGATGCCGGGGTCGACCGCGCCTTCGAACGTCCCCATCGCTACTTCGAAGGCATTGCGGGTGTCGATCACCAGCGTGTCGGGCGCTGCGATCAGTTCGTTCCAGTCTGACGGCTCGACATAGGTGCCGACCTGTCGCGTCGGATCGACCGCCATATCTCCGAGCGTGACGATTTCCTTCTTCAGCCGGATCTTCAGCCGCTGAAACGGCATCTCGGAAGCGGTCGAAAACTTGAGTTCGAGATTGCTGAGCCGCCCGCCGAAAAGGGCGCCGTGCTGCAATTCGCCGACGAACGCGTCGATGCTCGCATCGCCGCCCGCAACCGTGCCGTTGATGCCCTCATCCGCCAGCAGCACGCTGCCCTTCAGCCCGAGGCCTGCAGCAAACGAGCGCAGCGGTTCGCGCAACTCCCGGAAGTCCGATAGCGCGGCGAATTGATAGAAGGCGGCGACCTTGAGCGGCATGGCGATCGTTTATCAGGCGGGCCGCGCAGGGGAAACCCCGCCGTCGTCCCTGCGAAACGCAGGGACCCATAACCACCGGCCGTCGGAATGGCAGAAGGCGTCTACCGCAGTGCCTTTTCCGTAGGACAGGGCGTATGGGCGCCCTTGCTTTCGCAAACTTTGGCAGGGGCGACGGAGATCGTGACTTTCCTTGGCATGCCAGCCATTGCCCTGCCGGGGATGAATATGCCAAAGAACCGTCTGTAAACCCGCCCGATGCTCCCGCGGGATGCTCAAGAAACGCTGAAAAGAAAGCACTCGCGATGAGGAATTTCCATTTCGCCGGCCGCTCCACGGTCCATGCCCAGAACGCGATGGTGGCTACGTCGCATCCGGAGGCCGCATTGGCCGCAATCGACGTGATGCGGGCGGGTGGCACGGCGGCGGACGCCGCGGTCGCGGCTTGCGCGCTGCTCGGTGTCATCGAGCCGCAATCGACCGGTATCGGGGGCGATTGCTTCGCGCTGATCCAACCCAAGGGCGAGGGCAAGATCGTCGCCTATAATGGCTCCGGCCGCGCGCCGATGGCGGCCAAGGCCGAATGGTACCTCGAGCGCAAGATCCATTCGGTACCGCTGACCTCGGCGCATGCAGTGAGCATTCCCGGCGCGATTGACGCCTGGGAGACGATCCTGCGCGACCATGGCAAGATGGGACTCGACACGCTTCTGCAGCCCGCGATCAAGGCTGCCGAGGAAGGCTACGTCGTCGCGCCCCGTATTGCTTTCGACTGGAAGAACCAGTTCGAGAAGCTGAAGAACGGCACCAACACCGAGCGCTATCTGCTGCCGCACGGCAAGCCCGCGGTTGCCGGCGACGTGATCCACCAGCCCGAATTGGGCAAGACCCTGCGTGCGATCGCCAAGAACGGCCGCGATGCGTTTTATACCGGCGAGATCGCCGCGGACATGGTCGAGACCTTGCGCGGCATCGGCGGCCTGCACACGCTGGAAGATTTCGCCGCACATTCGACCGAGACGACATCGCCGATCGGCACGTTGTACAAAGGCCACGATGTCTGGCAGTGCCCACCGAACGGTCCTGGCATCACCATGCTGGTGATGCTGAACATCCTTTCTCGCTTCGATCTGACGAAATTCGCGCCGCTCAGCGTCGAGCGTTTCCATCTGGAGGCGGAAGCCGCGCGCATCGCTTATATGATGCGCGAGCAGCACGTCGCCGATCCGCAGTATGTTCATGTCGATGTCGCCGGAATCCTCGCCAAGGAGTTCGCCGAGGAGCACATCAAGAATATCCGGATGGACCGGCTGCTCGATCTGCCGAACGTCGCGCCGCCGATGAATCCATCGACCGTCTACATCACCGTGGTCGACAAGGACCGCAACGTCTGTTCGTTCATCAATTCGATCGCGCATTCGTTCGGCTCGGCGATCGTTTCCAACAAGACCGGCATCCTCCTGCAAAACCGCGCCGGCGGTTTCCGGATCCAGCCCGGCCATCCCAATTGCATCGCGCCGGGCAAGCGGCCGCTGCATACCATCATCCCGTCGCTCGCGACCAGGAACGGCCGCGCGGTGATGCCGTTCGGCGTGATGGGCGGCCAGTATCAGCCGGTGGGACAGACGCACGTGCTGACCAATATGCTGGACTATGGCTGCGACGTGCAGGAAGCCATCGATATGCCGCGCGGCCTGCACTACGAAGGCGTCTACCAGCTCGAGGACAGCGTGCCGGCCGAGATCGTCGAGGGCCTGAAGAACATCGGCCACAAGACCACCAGCGTGGTCGGTCCGCTCGGCGGCGGCCAGGCGATCTGGATCGACTGGGACAAGGGCACGCTGACCGGCGGTTCCGATCCCCGCAAGGACGGTTGCGCGCTGGGCTACTGAGCGTCGATAGCGTTTTCGAGCGAAGTGGATACCGGTTCGCGTGAAGAAAACGCGTCAAGACAAAAGACTAGAGCCCGGTTCCGATTCAATCAGAACCGATAAGGCTCTAGAAGCTCCGTCTCTCCAGAAAGAGGTTCAACAGATGCGCTTCTCGCGACGCACGATCTTCCGGACCGCATTTGCCGCCGTGGCAGCCGCGGTTTCAACGCCCGCTGCCATGAGGATGGCAGCGGCCCAGACCGCAGGAAAACCCATGACCACAGCTTCAGGCTTGCAGATCATCGACAGCAAGGTCGGCACCGGCGCCTCGCCCAAGACCGGCCAGACCTGCGTCATGCATTACACCGGCTGGCTCTACGAGAACGGCCAGAAGGGCAAGAAGTTCGATTCCTCCGTCGACCGTAACGAGCCGTTCGAGTTCAAGATCGGCCAGCGCCAGGTGATCGCCGGCTGGGACGAAGGCGTCGCATCGATGAACGTCGGCGGCAAGCGCACGCTGATCATTCCGCCCGCGCTCGGTTACGGCGCGCGGGGTGCCGGCGGCGTCATTCCGCCGAACGCGACGCTGATGTTTGACGTCGAATTGCTGGCGGTGAAGTAGCCGCACACGGAGCGAGGGAGCGCATCGTGAAGGTCTCGATCCTCGACGACTATTTCGACACGCTGCGCACCCTCGATTGTTTCGGCAAGCTAACCGGACACGACGTCACGATCTGGAACGATCACGTCCAGGATGTCGATGCGCTGGTGGAGCGCCTGCGCGATACCGAAGCGCTGGTGCTAATCCGCGAGCGCACGCAGATCCGGACGCCGCTGCTGGAACGCTTGCCGAAGCTAAAACTGATCAGCCAGCGCAGCGTCTATCCGCATATCGACATCGACACCTGCACCCGGCTCGGCATCGTCGTGTCGTCGAGCCAGCATGCCGATACGCCGTCCTATGCGACCGCCGAATTCACCTGGGGCCTGATCCTGGCGGCGATGCGCGCGATTCCGCAGCAAATGGCGGCGCTCAAGGCCGGCAAATGGCAGATCGGCGTCGGCAACACGCTGCGTGGCAAGACGCTCGGCATTTATGGCTATGGGCGGATCGGTGCCGTTGTCGCGGGCTACGGCAAGGCGTTCGGCATGAACGTGCTGGTATGGGCGCGCGAACCGGCCATGGCGAAGGCCCGCGCCGACGGATACGAGACTGCGGCAGGCAAGGCTGATTTCTTCGAACGATGCGACGTCCTTTCGCTGCACATGCGGCTCGTCGATGCCACGCGCGGCATCGTGAAGGCAGCAGATCTCGCGCGCATGAAGCCGTCGGCGCTTCTGGTCAACACCAGCCGTGCGCCGCTGATCGAGCCGAGCGCGCTGGTCAATGCGCTGCGCGCCGGGAGACCCGGCATGGCGGCGGTGGACGTCTACGAAAAAGAGCCGCTCCGCGACGTCAACGATCCGCTCCTGAACATGGACAACGTGATCTGCACACCGCATCTCGGCTACGTCTCGCGCGACGAATACGAAATCCAGTTCACGGATATCTTCGACCAGATCGCTGCCTATTCCGCCGGAACACCGACGAATGTCGTCAATCCGGATGTGATGCCCAGACGGCGTTGAATAGGCGGGGGCGCCCGGCCATGACGAAAACCGGGACGCCTATGCGCCGCCGGCTCCCTTAATCTTCTGGTTTGCGGCCCTGGATTTCGATACCGTTCGGGACAAGCGATATTTCGAGAAGGCGCCCAATGACCGGCACGCATGACCACACCCATTCACATCACTCCCACGATCACGACGAGCGCTGGAAGCATGACGGCGTCCGCGTGATTCCCGGCAATCAACTCGATCCCAACGTGCCCTCGACCGCTGGCATGGATCGCAAGGCCGCGATCAATTTCGCCCGTGTCGGCGCGCAGAAATTGTGGGCGGGCACGGTCACGATCCGGCCCGACGCCAAGACAGGCGCGCATCACCACGGCCATCTCGAAAGCATCATCTATGTCGTGAAGGGCAAGGCACGGATGCGCTGGGGCGAACATCTGCAGTTCACCGCCGAGGCCGGCCCCGGAGATTTCATCTTCGTGCCGCCCTACGTGCCGCACCAGGAGATCAATGCCAGCCGCGACGAGGTCCTGGAATGCGTGCTGGTGCGCTCTGACGGCGAGGCGGTGGCGATCAATCTCGACATCGAGCCGGTGGAAAAGCCGGAGACAGTGCTGTGGGTCGATCCCGTGCACCGCGATCCCGCCGAGAAGAAGTGACGATTGCAACGTTATCCGGCATCGCCGCCGCTCGAGAGAATCCCATGACGCTTGTTCGCTACGAGAGCACGGGCCACGTCGCCACCATCACGATGGATCGTAGATCTTCGCACAACGCGCTCAACAACGCCTTGTGCGACGAACTGCGGCAGGCCTGGCAGCGTTTTCACGACAGCGACGATCGCGTGGCGGTGCTCGCCTCGTCCGAGGAGGCGTATTTCTCGGTCGGCGCCGACGTGAACGATCTCCCTGTCAACATGTGGCATGCTGTGCCCGGCTTGGGCGTTGAGCTGGACAAGCCGGTCATTGCCGCAACCTCGGGGTGGGTCGTCGGCGGCGCCTTCGTGCTGGTGCAGATGGCCGACATGTGCGTGGCCTCGGAGACGACGCGCTTCATCTACCCCGAGGGCAAGATCGGCACCACCGCCGGCGGCGTCTCCTCGGTGATGGCGCGCATGCCGCACAAGATCGCCATGGAATTCCTGCTGGTCGGTGAGGAAATGTCGGCGGAGCGGGCCTATCAGATTGGCTTCGTCAACAAGGTCGCGCCGAAGGGGCAGCATGTCGTGCTCGCCCAGGAGATGGCCGCAAAAATCGCCGCGAATGCGCCGCTGGTGGTTCGGGCCCTGAAGAAACTCGCCCGCGATGCGATGCCGAAGGGACCACTTGAGACGGTCGCCGAGGTGCGCCGGCTGCTCGACGTCGTGCGCGACAGCGACGACCTCAAGGAAGGCGTCAAGGCGTTTGCGGAAAAGCGCAAGCCTGACTTCAAGGGCAGGTAGCGGCCATTCGCCGCCGGGCTCCAGTGACCGCGCGCCAACTCGCCGCCAGAAAATAATTTGAAACGGAATGTCGGAGTTGTCTCGGTCCGTTCGTCCTGGGTCCGAACCCGCGAAAAGGAGCCCATCATGGCTAAAATGATCTTCGTCAATCTTCCTGTCAGCGATCTCGCCCGCTCGACCGCCTTCTACCAGGCGATCGGCGGCGAGAAGAATCCGCAGTTCTCCGATGATACGGGGTCCTGCATGGTCCTCTCCGAGACCATCTACGTCATGCTGCTGACGCACGACAAATACCGCCAGTTCACCCCGAAGAAGATTGCCGACGCCAAGGCCACGAGCCAGGTCCTGCTCTGCCTTTCCGCCGACGGCCGCAACGCAGTGGACGACATGGTCAGCAAGGCGCAAGGCGCAGGCGGCGGCGCCGATCCGGGCCCGAAACAGGATTACGGCTTCATGTATGGCCGCAGCTTTGAAGATCCCGACGGCCACCATTGGGAAGTGATGTGGATGGATGTCGCCGCAGCAACCGCCGCGCAGTCCGCCACTGCGTGAGAGGTCGAACCCGTCAGCAATCAGGCTGCAAATCTCTACGGCTCATAGCTCGCCCCAGCGTGTCATCGCCCGGCTTGACCGGGCGATCTAGTAAGCCGTGCCGCCGATTGTTGCGAAGGAACTGACGTCGCGAAGTACTGGATGCCCCGCTTGAAGCGGGGCATGACGGTGGCGCACGCGGCTGCTCGCCCGCCGGTTGGTGGTCGGCGATCGAAATGCGTTCAACGCGATGGACATAAAAATCTGGAGCGGCCACACTAAATTGTGCCGCAATGTCATTCCGTGATTCTGTGCCAGATTGTCCGTGAAGCCATTGGCCCCATCACATTCTGTTCTGTCCAGTTCGATGATGCGCACGGGCATCACCGCGGGTCTTCTTTTTGTTCTCGCACACTTTGCGATGCTGATCGGCGTCACCGCACCGGAGAAATTCTATTTCGACGAGGTGCATTACGTCCCGGCGGCGCGGCAGATGCTCGAGCCGGTGATGCGAGAGCCGATGCTCAACCCGATGCATCCACCGCTCGCCAAGCAGTTCATTGCCCTGTCGATCCATTCATTAGGCGACGGACCGCTGGGCTGGCGCTATCCGGCCGTGCTGTTCGGATCGCTCGCCGTTGTTGCAGTGTATCTGTGCGGCCTGGCGCTGTTCGCCGCCCAGAGCCCGGCGATTGCGGCGAGCCTGGTCGCCTTTTTCAATCAGATGCTGTTCGTGCAATCGCGGATCGCGATGCTGGATATTTTTGCGCTCGCATTTGGCCTGTTCGCCATCGCGGCATTCATGCATGGCTTTCGACGAGAGCGGCCGCATCTGTGGTTCGCGCTTGCCGGGATCGGCTTTGGCCTGTCGGTCGGCTGCAAATGGAGCGGGCTGTTCGCGCTCGCGGTCTGCATCGCCATCGTCGCCGTGATCCGCTTGATGCAAAGCTGGCGCACTCACTTCGCGGATGCCGGGCCGGAGGATTGGTACCGGCCCGATCTCTGGCCCGGTTTCAAGGCATGGCATTTCGCGGTCTGCTTCGTCCTGGTCCCGGCCGTCGTTTATCTTGCCACTTTCATTCCGCTCTATGGATTGGCGGTTTCGGATATTCTGCAGGCGCAACGGCGCATCTTCAGCGATAACACGACGAGTGCGATTGCAGGCCACACCTATATGAGTTCATGGCCGTCCTGGCCGTTCCTGGTGCGCCCGGTCTGGTATCTCTTCGACAAGATCGACGAAGACCATATCGCCGCCGTGGTCTTCCTCGGCAACCCGCTGATCCTGTGGCCGGCGCTGATTGCGGTCGCGATCTGCCTGCGCGACTGGATCGTGACGCGGCGCGTCGATGCCTTCCTGATACTGGCTTTCTATTTCGGCCCATACCTCGCATGGGCGTTGCTGCCGCGAACGCTCGGCTTCATCTATTACTATCTGCCCGCGGCGACCACGGCGAGCCTTGCGCTGGTGTACGCCTTGAAACGCGGCGGGATGCCCGGTTGGGTACTATGGGCCTACGTCGCAATCGGCTTTGCCGGCTTTGCCGCGATGCTGCCGATATCGGCCGCGTTCATAGGCACTTCGATGGCGACGTTCAGCCGCCTGATGATCTTCCAGAACTGGATTTGAGCCGGTCGTTACGCCAATCGCAACGCGAACAATCAATTCCAGACATATCGTGATCCGCGATTGCTTCCTTGATTGCGGGGAAGGTCGGATCGAGTCCGCCTGCCGCTGGCGGCAGGCGGATCGGCTTTCGAGACCTCGCCTTTCAAAATCTCACTTCGAGGCGGTCTTGCTATCCATGTTGACGACCTGAACGCGGCGGTTGGTAGGGTCCATCGGCGCGTTCGCATCCTTCGGCTTGGTCTCGCCGTAACCGACCGTCACGAGATTGGAACCGGCGATGCCGTACTTCTCGGTCAGGTACTTCTTGATCGTATCGGCGCGGCGCTCGGAAAGATCCTGGTTGTAGGCCTCGCTGCCGATCGCATCGGTGTGCCCGGCGACCACGAAGGTCGAACCCTTCAGGCTCGAATCGGAGAGCGCCTTGCCAAGCTCCTGCACCGCGGAAACCGAGTTCTTGCTGATGTCGGCCGAATTGTAGTCGAACTGAATTTCGAGATCGATCTTCGGCTTGCTTGCGGCAAGTTCCGCGATTTCCTGGCGCTCGCCGAGCGACAGCGACCGGGTCTTGCGGTTGCGTAGGGTGTCGACGAAGCCGACTTCCTTGGCCTTTGCGGCAGCATCCACCGGCTGCTGCGGGCCGGTCGAAAGGCCGCGGGTCGCGCCCGGCTTCGGCTTCAGAGCGTCCAGGATCTTGTCGGCCGAGACGGTATCGCCGGCGACGGCCAGCCCCGCTGTCATCGACAGCGCGGCGCCGATAGTCATGATCGAGAGAAAGCGGGTCATTGTCGTAATCCTCACTGTTAACGCCTGCAAACTGGCGTGCATGACGTTTTGATGCTGCGACGATAGGACGGGTTCAAAGCGGGCAATGTGATTCAAATCACATTGGTAAAGGCCGCCTGATGTCGAAGTCGAGCCCGGTGACGCCGGAGGTCGCGGCGCTAGCTTACGCTGTCGTGACTGAACGGTCTGAGCAGCGGGCAACGACGCTTCGCCGATAGCGGGCCGTTCCATCGCTTCCCGCCGCTGACTTCGGAAAGAAAAAAAGTGGCTCGTCGCGCCAGCGCCGATCTGTGGACAACAAATCGGCCAGATGCGCGCCTAGCCAAACTACTCACAAAAAATCTGAAGAAGAATTCGTTCGGGCAACCAAACGGGCGGGGCGGGTGTTACAGTCAGTCAAACGTCAGCGTGAGTATCTGGGTCATCGCACCAGCGCATCGGAGCCAGCCGGTTCCGGAAGTTCAATGCCAACACTGATCGGCGCGGCGATGATCGCCGCTGCAATCTTGCTGTCGACGCTGCTCAACTCGCTCGGCAGCCGCTATGTCGGGTTCGAAAGCCCGACGGAAGAGAGCGCGTGGCTGGTCGATCGCCTTACCGGCCATGTCTACAAATGCCATGCGCCCCAACCCGGCCGCGCCTCCTGCGAGGCCGAGATCGCAACCGGCAGCGTCGGAGAGCAGCCGAAGCGGTGAGGTGATTTCGCGCCGCGAGGCGGCGGTCAGGGAACCCGGGACTCCCCACCCGCGCGAATCCCGCTACATTGCCGTGCGATGCCCCGCACGACTAAGCCCCATCCCCTGACCAAGCTGGAAGCCCGGCGAATCTGGCTGCACGCTCAACGGCTCGACACCAGCGAACCGTTCGGCGCCGGACCGCAGGCGGTCGCGGCCGCGGTGGACCATCTGGGCTATGTGCAGATCGACACTATCCACGTCATCGAGCGCTGCCATCACCACATTCTCTTTAGCCGCATCCCGGCTTACGCCCGCGCCGACCTGCGCCAGGCGCAGAGCGTCGACAAGAGCGTGTTCGAATACTGGACCCACGCCCTGTCCTATGTGCCGGCGAAGGATTTTCGCTTCTTCGTTCCGGCGATGCGAGAGCACCGGCGCGAAGGTCATCGGTGGTTCGCTTCCGTCAAGCCGGAGGACACCCGCAAGGTGATGCGGCTGTTGCGGCGCGACGGCGCGCTCACCATCCGCGACATCGAGGACGACATTCTGACTGAAAAAGAGCATCTATGGCAGAGCCGAAAACCCTCGAAACGGGCGCTGCAGCTTGCCTTCTACACCGGCGAGGTCACGATCTCCGAACGCACCGGCATGCTCAAGACCTACGAACTGATGACGCGGCATTTCGGTTGGGACAAGCCGCCAAGGCCGGCTCCCTCGGTGGAAATCACCGCCTACCTGCTCGACCGCGCGCTTCGCTCTCAAGGCGTCGTCAGCCTGGATTCCGTCTGTCATCTCGACGCGCCGAGCAAGCCGGCGGTGCGGCGCCTGATCGAGGCGCGGGTGCGGCGCAAGGAACTGGTGCCAGTCGCGCTCGAAGGCGCCGGCAAGCAGGAGCATTGGGCGCGGCCGGAAGTGCTGGAGGCGAATGGGACGGCGGATATAAGCGATGGCCCGGTGCACATTCTCTCGCCGTTCGATCCCCTGATCATCCAGCGCAAGCGTACCGAGCTGTTCTTCGACTACGGCCACCGTTTCGAGGCCTATGTGCCGAAGGAGAAGCGCCTGTTCGGCTATTTTGCGCTGCCGGTGCTGGTCGGCGAAGACATCGTCGCCGCCATCGATCTCAAAACCGACCGTCAGAACAAGAAACTCCTGATGCAGAAATGGAGCTGGGTCGGCAAGGGCGCCGCGAGGGCGGCGCGCAAGGACTACAAGCGGCGCATTGAGGAAGAACTGGATCGCTTCGAGCGGTTTCAGTTGGGGGAGTAGCGCTTGCGTTCGGGAACCCGACTCCGCCTCATCGGTTAGTTCCATGTGCCACAGCCCGGGAGGGCGACATGGGCAAGGACAAATCGGTTCTGAAGAAATTCACCGACACGGTGAAGGAGATTGCGAACACCGCTACGGAAGCTGCCAGCCAGGCGCTGAAAGCCGACGAGCCGGGCTTGAAGGCCGACGAACGCGCGGCGGCCTACGTGCCGCTTGCTGCCGACGGTCTCGTGTCCGATCCGCTGATGGTGCCGCCGACCGCAGCCGCGCCCGCACGGCGGAAGCGCGCAACGAAACAACGGCGCAGCGCGCCGGCAGCCAGGCCAAGGAAAGCCGGAGCTGCCAGGTCTCGAACAGCCAAGTCTCGAACAGCCAAGTCTAGAGCAGCCAAGACTCGAACCGCACAGGCGCGGAGCGCCAAGAAGACGGCGAAAAGGTCGGCCGCAAGGAAATCGAGCAGCCAGAAATCAAGGCCGGCGAGTAAGACCGCGAGAGGCGCGAAGGCCACCGCAAAGAAGTCTCGCAAGAGAGCTCGACGTGCCTGATGCACGGGTGACGGGCGAGGCGAAAGCCGCATGGCCAGATGGAGGAGTACTTCCGCCCGGCGTTCGGCGCGAGGCCTCGTGAGTTCCGCTGTGCCGGGCTAAGAGCCGGCTGGTCTGGAGGCAATTCCCTTGGGAAGCAATTACCTCTTAACCTCGTCCGTCTTCACGAATTCATGATCTATGACGAATATTGACATTCGTCAGTCGCCATTCAATACTCTTCATCAGTTTCCGCGATGGAGAGTTCGATGTTCGCCCGGTCCATTTTCTCTAGCTATTACAGGCTCTTGACTGGAGCTTTCTTGGCGTTTGCGGTGTTCGTGCTGGCCGGCTGCACCGAAAAGGCGACTGAGGCGGCCGCTCCCGGGCGCCCGGTTCTGGTTGCCACGGTGCACTATGCGGCCGAGACGCCAGAACGTAGTTTCGTTGGCACCATCCGTCCCCGGATCGAGACCGACATGGGTTTCCGCGTCCCCGGCAAGATTGCCCGGCGTCTGGTCGAGGTCGGCCAGACCGTGGATGTTGGTCAGCCGCTCGCCACCCTCGATGAGGTCGATCTGAAACTGCAGGCTGAGCAGGCGGAGGCCGAATTCCGCGCCGCCACCGGCGTGCTGGCGCAGGCCGGCGCCGCCGAGCAGCGCGCCAAGGATCTGCGCGCCAAGGGCTGGACCACGGATGCGCAGATGGATCAGAGCCGCGCCGCCGCCGATGAGGCGCGCGCACGCCTTAATCGCGCCGAGCGGCAGGTCGAGCTCACCAAGAATTCTCTGTCTTATGCGACGCTGCTGGCCGACAGCCGCGGCGTCGTCACCGCGACCCTGATCGATCCCGGCCAGGTCGTCGCCTCCGGCCAGACTGCGGTCCGCGTCGCGCGCTTTGGCGAAAAGGAAGCCGTGGTCGCGATCCCCGAGACGCTGGTCGGCCGCGCCAAGTCGGGCTCCGCCACCGTGACGCTGTGGTCGGATTCGGAGAGGAAATACACCGCGAAGCTGCGCGAGATTGCGCCTTCCGCCGATCCGGCGACGCGGACCTATCTGGCCAAATTCTCGCTGCCGGAAGCCGACGACAAAGTCTCGCTCGGCATGACCGCCACACTGACGCTTGCCGATGCCGCCAGCGAGCGCGTGGCAAAACTGCCGCTGTCGGCGCTGTTCAGCCAGGGCAGCAATCCCTCGCTCTATATCGTCGACGATTCCGGCGCGGTAACGCTGAAGCCGGTCATCGTGAAATCCTACGATAGCAACTCCGTCGTCATCGCAGGCGGTGTCAACGAGGGCGCCAAGGTGGTTGCGCTCGGCGTGCAGAAGCTCGATCCGGCCCAGAAGGTCCGGGTGGTCTCGTCGCTGTCGTTCTAGCCCCGTCAATTAACCGGCACCGTCATTGCGGGCCTCGCAATGACGGCGAGGTTGCAAATTGATTTCGAACTTGGAGAGTGAAATGAAGCGCTTCAATCTCTCAGGCTGGGCGGTGAGCCATCCGACCCTGATCCTGTTCCTGATGATCGCGCTCGGCGTTGCCGGCTTCTTCTCCTATCAGCGGCTCGGCCGCGCCGAGGACCCGTTCTTCACCGTGAAGGTGGTGAATGTTTCCGCGATCTGGCCGGGCGCGACCGCGCAGGAAATGCAGACCCAGGTCGCCGACCCCATCGAGAAGAAGCTGCAGGAATTGCCATTCTTCGAGAAGGTGCAGACCTATTCCAAGCCGTCGTTCACGGCGATGCAGGTCACCTTCAAGGATTCGACGCCGCCGAAGGACGTGCCCTACCTGTTCTATCTGTTGCGCAAGAAGCTCGTCGACGTGCAGGGCCAGTTGCCCGCAGGCCTGCTCGGCCCGAACGTCAACGACGAATTCTCCGACGTCGATTCCATTCTCTACATGATGACCGGTGACGGCGCCGACTACGCGCAGTTGAAGAAGGCCGCCGAGGGCATGCGCCAGCGGCTGCTGAAGGTCACCGGCGTCACCAAGGTCAACCTCTACGGCACCCAGGACGAACGCATCTTCGTCGAATTCTCCCACGCCAAGCTGGCGACGCTCGGCATCACGCCGCAGGCGCTGTTCGATTCGCTCGCCAAGCAGAACAACGTTACGCCCGCAGGCACGGTGGAAACCTCATCGCAGCGCGTGCCGCTGCGTGTCACCGGCGCACTCGATGGCGCCAAGGCAGTCGCGGAAACCCCGGTCGAAAGCAACGGCCGCGTGTTCCGGCTCGGCGATATCGCGACCGTCACCCACGGCTTCGTCGATCCCCCGACCTTCGTCGCCCGCCAGGAAGGCAAGCCTGCGATCGGCATCGGCGTCGTCACCACCAAGGGCGCCAATATCCTCGAACTCGGAAAGGATGTCGAGAAGGCGACTAACGATTTCATGAAGGCCGTGCCGCAGGGCATCGAGGTCGAACAGATCGCCGACCAGCCAAAGGTGGTCGAGCGCGCGGTCGGCGAGTTCGTGCATTCCTTCATCGAGGCGCTGGCGATCGTGCTGTTCGTCTCCTTCGTGGCGCTCGGCTGGCGCACCGGCATCGTAGTGGCAACGTCGGTGCCGCTGGTGCTGGCGATCGTTTTCATCGTCATGAACGCGATGTCGATCGACCTGCACCGCATTACACTCGGCGCGCTGATCATCGCGCTCGGCCTGCTGGTCGACGACGCCATCATCGCCGTCGAGATGATGGTGGTGAAAATGGAACAGGGCTGGGACCGCGTCCGCGCGGCCGCCTTTGCCTGGGAATCAACTGCGTTTCCGATGCTCACGGGAACGCTGGTCACGGCCGCTGGCTTCCTCCCCATCGGCTTTGCCAATTCGGCGGTCGGCGAATATGCCGGCGGCATCTTCTGGATCGTGGCGATCTCGCTGGTCGCATCCTGGTTCGTGGCAGTGATCTTCACGCCCTATATCGGCGTCAAGCTCCTGCCCAACATCGCGGTCCATCATAACCACGATCCGCACGCGATCTACGAGACGCGGATGTATCGGGGCTTGCGCGCCGTGGTGCAGTGGTGCGTCGATCACCGGATCAAGGTCGTGGCGGCGACCGTCGGCGTGTTCGCGCTCTCGATCGTGGGCTTCGGCAACGTGCAGCAGCAATTCTTCCCGCTGTCGGAGCGGCCCGAGCTGTTCCTGCAACTGCGCCTGCCGGAAGGCACCGCCTTCAACGTCACTGAGAAGTCCGTCAAGAAGGCCGAGGCGCTCTTGAAGGACGACAAGGACATCGCGACCTACACCGCCTATGTCGGTCAGGGTTCGCCGCGCTTCTGGCTCGGCCTCAATCCCCAACTGCCCAACGAGGCCTTTGCCGAGATCGTGATCGTCTCCAAGGACGTCGAGGCCCGCGAGCGGATCAAGGCGCGACTGGAGAAGGCAGTCGCCGAGGGCGACCTGTCCGAAGCGCGCGTTCGCATCGATCGCTTCAATTTCGGCCCACCGGTCGGTTTTCCGGTCCAGTTCCGCGTGATCGGCCCCGACCCCAATACCGTGCGCGACATCGCCTACAAGGTCCGCGATGTCATGAAGCAAAATCCCAGCGTCACCGAGCCGCAACTCGACTGGAACGAGCAGTCGCCTTACCTGAAGCTCGTGGTCGATCAGGACCGGGCGAGGGCGCTCGGCCTCACCCCGCAGGACGTCTCGCAGGCGCTTGCGATGCTGATCTCGGGCGCGCCGGTCACCACCATTCGCGACGGCATCGAGAAGGTCGGCGTGGTCGCGCGCGCGGTACCGTCGGAGCGGCTGGACCTCGGCCGCGTCGGCGATCTGACCGTGACGTCGCGCAATGGCGTCGCCGTACCGCTGCAGCAGATCGCCAGGATCGAATATTCCCATGAGGAACCGATCATGTGGCGGCGCAACCGCGATATGGCGATTACGGTGCGGACCGACGTCGTCGACGGCGTGCAGGCGCCCGACATCACCAACCAGATCTGGCCGAAGCTGAAGGAAATCCGCGACCATCTCGAGCCGGCCTACCGGATCGAGCCCGGCGGCGCGTTCGAGGAATCCGAAAAGGGCAATGCCTCGATCGCCCTGCTGTTTCCGCTGATGGCGCTGGTGATGCTCACCCTGCTGATGATCCAGTTGCAGAGCTTCTCACGCCTGATCCTGGTGTTCCTGACCGCGCCGCTCGGCATCGTCGGCGCCTCGCTCGGCCTCAATATTGCCAACCAGCCGTTCGGCTTTGTGGCGCTGCTCGGACTGATCGCGCTGGCCGGCATGATCATGCGCAACGCGGTGATTCTGGTCGATCAGATCGAAGCCGACGTTTCCCAGGGCCTGACGCGGAAGGAAGCCATCGTCGAAGCCACCGTCCGGCGGGCTCGCCCGGTGATCCTGACGGCGCTGGCGGCGATCCTGGCCATGATCCCGCTGTCGCGCTCCGCCTTCTGGGGGCCGATGGCGATCACTATCATGGGCGGCTTGTTTGTAGCAACCTTCCTGACCCTGCTGTACCTGCCGGGCCTTTACGCCCTGTGGTTCAGGAAGAGCCTGGAAGAAAGCGGTCAGGCCGAGCAGCCCGATCTTGCGGCGCAACATCAGGCCAAGGAGCACCCCAAGGGTCCGCACGCAATTCCGCTTGCCGACGCCGCAGAATAATTGAACATTGAGAGCTGACATGACGCTGATTTCGGAACACATCGAGACTGACACCCGCGAGAAGATCCTCGTGGTGGCGGAGCGTCTGTTCAGGCAGATGGGCTACCAGAAGACGACGGTCGCCGACATCGCCAAGGAATTGCGGATGAGCCCCGCCAACGTCTATCGCTTCTTCGATTCGAAGAAGGCGATTCACGAGGGCGTGGCGCGGACCTTGATGGGCGAGGTCGAGGTCGAGACGCAACGGATCGCGTCGATGCCTGGACCCGCGGCGGTCCGTCTGCGCGACATGATGAAGACCATCAATCGCATGAACACCGAGCGCTATGTCGGCGATTCCAAGCTGCATGAGATGGTCGAGATAGCGATGCAGGAGGACTGGGGCGTTTGCGTCGCTCATATGGAGATGATTGCCCGGACCATCGGCCAGGTGATCGGGCAGGGCGCCGCCTCCGGCGAGTTCGAGGTTGCCGATTTGCAACTGGCCTCGCTCTGCGCCTGCACCGCGATGATGCGGTTCTTCCACCCGCAGATGATCGCGCAATGCGCCACCAAGCCCGGCCCGACGATCGACGAAATGATCGATTTCGTCATTGCGGGGCTGTCGCCACGTGCCAAGGCGAATTGAAACGTTCCCTTCTTGACACCGCCGTCATTGCGAGCGAAGCGACTTGTCCGCCGTAGCTTTAGCGAAGGCGGAAGCAATCCATCGCGCCGCGTGCCGTGACATGGGGTGCTTCGTCGCAATCGCTCCTCGTAATGACGAAGAAGGACGAGCCGGAATGGACGCCAAGAGCCCAAAAGACCTGCATTTCTACGAGCCGAAGAACGGCCACGGCCTCAAGCACGATCCCTTCAACGCCATCATTGCGCCGCGTCCGATCGGGTGGATTTCCTCGCGCGATGGCAAGGGCAACGTCAATCTGGCGCCCTACAGCTTCTTCAACGCCTTCTGCTACGTGCCGCCGATCATCGGCTTTTCCTCCACCAACTGGAAAGACAGCGCGGGCAATATCCAGGAGACCGGGGAGTTCGTCTGGAATCTCGCCACGATGGATCTGGCGAAGCAGATGAACGCGACGGCGGCCCACGTTGCCCCTGAAGTCGATGAGTTCGCGCTCGCAGGCCTTACGGCCGCGTCCTGCAAGCTCGTCAACGTGCCCCGGGTGGCGGAAAGCCCCGTTGCCTTCGAATGCAAACTGACGCAGATCATCCAGTTGCAGGGCAAGGACGGCGAAAAGGCGCTGGCCTGGCTGACGCTGGGCGAAGTCGTCGCCGTCCATATCGACAAGGCCTTCCTCAAGGATGGCGTCTACCAGACCGGCCTCGCCCATCCCATCGTCCGCGCCGGCCGCCGCGGCGACTATTTCGAGATTAAGCCGGAAAACATGTTCGAGATGATCCGGCCGGATTAAGCGAATGTAGTCCGGATGCAGCCAACGGGTCGCGCGCATGCGCGCCCCACGGCAACACGGAACTCCGACGCGCCGAAATGCTTATCGTCTGTATTTCGGAGATTGCCGATGATCCGCTTGTTTGCCGGGCTGACCGTGCTCGCCTGCCTTGTCCACCCGGCCTTCGCAGGCCTCGATGCGGCGGCAGTCAACAACGCGGCGTTCAGGGGCAAGCCGCCGGCCAACGACAAGATCGATCCCATTGTCGTCAAGGCCCAGGTGCTGCTCGACCGCGCTAATTTCTCGCCGGGCGAGATCGACGGCAAGCTCGGCGAGAACGCCCAGAAAGCGTTGCGGGCGTTCGCCGAAGCCAAAGGCCTCATCGTCAACAAGCAGCCGCTGACCCCGGAGGTCTGGAGCGCTTTGATCGCGACCAGCGCGGATGCGATCGTCGTCGACTACAAGATCGCAGCGGCAGACGTGAAGGGGCCGTTCTTAAAGAAGCTGCCCGCCAGGATGGAAGACATGAAACGGCTGAAGGCGCTCGATTACACCAGTCCGCGCGAGGCCATCGCCGAGAAATTTCACATGAGCGAGGCGCTGCTCGCGGCCCTCAACCCCGGCAAGAAATTCGACCAGGCCGACCAGACGATCTCGGTAATCAATGTGATGGCGAAAGAGACGAAACCAATTGCAACCCGTGTCGAGGTCGACAAGAGCTCGCAGACCGTCAAGGCGTTCGCGAATTCCGATCTGATCGCCTTCTTTCCCGCAACCGTCGGAAGCGAGGAAAAGCCGACCCCGAGCGGCGTGCTTAAGGTGACTTCGATCGATGCCCGCCCGTACTACCGCTACAACCCGGATTATAAGTTCAAGGAAGTCAGATCCAGGCGCGCCTTCACGATCAAGCCCGGGCCGAACAACCCCGTCGGAACGCAGTGGATCGGACTTTCCGCGGAAGGCTACGGCATTCACGGCACGGCCAATCCGTCGAAGGTAAGCAAGGCGGAATCTCACGGCTGCGTGCGTCTCACCAACTGGGACGCCGACAAATTGGCAAAGCTCCTGAAGAAGGGCGTGGAGGTTGCTTTCATCGAGCGCGAGGCGGCCAACAGGAAGTGACGTCTGGTGGGAGGAGGGCTGGCACGCAATTTGTCATGGTCGCCACCAACATCATTTGCAATGACGCATGTGAGCGGTGAATATGCGCCATGTCATTTGCCTCGCTCCAGAACAATGTCCGACAGCTCTACGAGGGTGCCACGCCGGAAGGCGTCCGTTTTCGCTACGCGCTACTAATGTTCGATATCGTAACCGTCCTGTTCATCATCGCGACGTCGTTCTTCCCCTCCAACGATATCACTGAAGTACTCGATGTCCTGTTCGGCATCGTGATCCTGGCGGATTTTTCCGCGCGGCTGCTCGTCAGCCGGCATCGAATGCTGGAGTTCACACGCTTCTCGACATGGACGGATGTCGTCGCGATCATTTCGTTCCTGGCGCCGCTGGCCGGAGAGGCCGGTGGTTTTCTGCGGATCCTGCGAACGCTGCGGCTGCTGCGCGACTATCAGATGCTGGTGCGGCTACGCCAGGACAGTTCATTCTTCCGGCGCAACGAGGAAGTGATCTTCGCGGTGACCAATCTTGCGGTCTTCATCTTCGTGATGACTGCGATCGTTTATGAGACCCAAAAATTCCGTAACGCTCAGATATCGAATTATGCTGACGCGCTCTATTTCACCGTCACCGCGCTGACGACGACCGGCTTTGGCGACATCACCCTGCACGGGACTGTCGGCCGCATGATCTCGGTCGTCATCATGATTTTCGGAGTCACCCTGTTTTTCAATCTTGCCCGCGCGCTGCTCTCGCCCAACAAGGTGCGATTTGCTTGCCCCGTCTGCGGATTGCAGCGCCATGACAGCGATGCAGTTCACTGCAAGGCCTGCGGTACGGTGTTGAATATTCCCGACGAAGGATTGACGTAGCGCAACGCCACCGGATCATTCGTCCGTGGCAAACGCGTCGTAAACCAGCTTCTTGAACGCGGGTGTGATGCGTCCACGTTCGTTCTGGGTCTGCTCCAGCAGGATGTAGATCATGTCCAGCTTCGGGTCGACACCGAAATAGGTGCCGCTGCCGCTATCCCATTTGAGTTCGCCGATCGACCCTGGCGGCGGCGGCTTGGCATTTCCTGGATCGGTGCGCACGGCAAAACCATAGCCGTAGCCAAAGCCATCTCCGGGAAAGTAGTAATAATCCCGCGCGACGCCGGAGCCGGGCCCGATATGGTCTGACGTCATCGACTTGAATGCGGCCGGGCTAAGGTACCGTTTGCCATCGAGTTGCCCGCCGTTGAGGATCATCTGGGCAAAACGGGCATAGTCGTTCAGTGTCGAGACCAACCCGCCGCCGCCGGATTCCCATTCCGGATGGGCGCGGCGTTCAGTCTCCGCAAGTTTCAGGATGGTATCGCCTGGCAGCGGCTCCGCCATCCGCGCGCGTTCGTCGGCACTCTCCAGCACGAATTTCGTGCTGGTCATACCTAGCGGATCGAAGATGTGCTGCTTTTCAAACTGATAGAGTGTCTGCCCGGATACGATCTCGATGATGCGTCCGAGGACGTCGGTTGAATGTCCGTAACGCCAAAGCGTGCCGGGTTGTCGTGCCAGGGGCAATCTGGCGATGCGATCGGCAAACACCTTGTTGGTGTAACGCCCATCGAAAAGGCCTGATTCCGAATAGGCCTTCATGATCAGCTTGCCGCCGATATAATCGTACGTGATGCCCGACGTATGGCGTAGCAGATCCATAACGGTCACCGGCCGATCTGCCGGGACAAGCGTTAGAACGTTCTTGCCGTCAAGAGTTTCAGAACCGACAACTACCTTCGCGTCAGCAAACCCTGGAATGAATTTGGACGCGGGATCGGCGGGCGAGAGCTTGCCTGCGTCGATCAACATCATCGCCGCGACACTGGTGATTGGCTTCGTCATCGAATGAAGCGCAAAGATCGTATCTGATGTCATCGGAGCCTTGGTCTCGACATCCTGAAAGCCGAAACATTTCAGATAGACCGGCCTGCCGTGTTGCTGAATCAATACGACGGCGCCCGGCAACCGCCCCGTTGCAACTTCGTCGTTGAAGAATTCAGTGATACGTTCGAGCTTGCTCGGCGACGGCGCGGGGACTTTGGCCGCTTGATTGGCTGCGGCCATGTCCGTCCAGATTGCCAATGACAAGGCCGCAGCAAAAAGTCGTTTGCCGCGAGATCCAGCGGTGCAATGCAATATCTGCCGGGTCGGCGTGTTCATTTTGATTGCCCGCGGACCGACTGATTTGCCGGAGAATTCGACCAACTGTCGAATGACTAGCATGTCGCGCACCTTGTCGCCACGTGGGCGATTGCCCCAAGCGCGATGATGGCGGAGCCTCCTGACAGACATGCATTGGACGAGTTGATGCCATTTTCGGCTGCAAGCCTGAACCGGGGCTGAAATCAAAAGCAGCTCTCGCAACCGGGCACGGACCGGACTAACCTCAAGTTGCCAGGCCGGATCAACGGCCGGCGAACAGATTGGGAGGATGCGATGACACGCCAGGAGCGGCGCGATTCACAACGGCATGATCCAGAAGTCGCGATTTCACGACGAACGCTTGTCCAGGGTTTGGCGGTATGCGCCGGTGCTACTGTCACGGGAGCCGGCAGCGCATTGGCCCAGGCTGGTCCTGTGGCGCCCCCGTCAACGGTCACCAGCCCGCCGCGCGATTTCAGTCCGCGCGGTGCCCCCACCACCTATTTCTGGGACCCCGACATCATCGCCGTCGATCCATCCTTCAACAATCTCGCCCAGCCCAATACGGCGATCAAGCGCCTCTACACCGGCCTGTTGTGGGCCGAAGGCCCCGCCTGGAGCGCGCAGGGGCGCTATCTCCTGTGGAGCGACATTCCCAACAACAGGCAGATGCGATGGTCGGAGGATGACGGTCATGTCAGCATCTTCCGTACGCCGTCCAACAACAGTAACGGCAACTCGTTTGATTTCCAGGGACGACAGCTTTCCTGCGAGCATCTCACCCGGCGCGTCGTGCGCTATGAGCATGACGGCACTGCAACCGTGCTGGCGGACTCCTATAACGGCAAGAAGCTGAACTCGCCGAACGATGTCGTCGCGCATCCGGACGGCAGCTACTGGTTCACCGATCCGCCCTATGGTGGCATGCTCTATGAGGGTGAGCCTGACGTCGCGGGTGGGCCGAGCAATTCTGCCGGCAAGCTCAATCCACGGATCGGCCAGCCGGCAGGCTTCGTGCCGGGCAAGCGCGAACTGCCGACCAACTGCTATCGCATCGATCCGTCTGGCCGTGTCGACCTCGTCGTGACCGAGGAACAGGTGCCTGATCCCAACGGCCTCTGCTTCTCGCCCGACTACAAAAAGCTGTATGTCGCCTCTACCGGCAAGGGGCCGGGCGACACCGGTCCGGGCGGCAAGGGCGACATGTTCGTGTTCGACGTCGGCACCGACAACAAGCTGACCAACCACAAGCGGTTCAGCGATTTCATGGTCGACGGCGTGAAGTGCGGACCGGACGGCGTGCGCTGCGACGTCAACGGCAATGTCTGGTGCTCGAGCAATGCCGGCCGAGCCGTCGGCTACAGCGGCGTGACCGTATGGTCCCCGGAGGGCAAGCTGATCGGCCGCATCCGTTTGCCGGAAGTGTGCGGCAACATCTGCTTCGGCGGCCCCAAGCGCAACCGCTTGTTCATGGCCGCGAGCCAGTCGCTCTACGCCGTGTACACGGCAACGCAGGGTGCCGGACCGGGCTAGCTTGGTTTTTGCCTCGCCGCTGGTCATTCCGGGATGCGCCCGTTTGGGCGCAGGCCCGGAATCCATAAGGCCGCAGCTACTGCTGCAGAATGGATTCCCGGGCTCTCGCTTCGCGAGCCCCGGAATGACGAGAGGGCGATTCGCTAAAATTCGTCATAAATTGGCAACCGCCAACCAACCGCTCCGGCAAAAGTTGGGCACGCTTAAACTGAGCGTTTATTGCGAACGGTCCACCCTTCTTCGCAGGAAGGGAGGCTCATCCACCAATGCCCATATTCAAGTATTTTACCGTCGTAGGATCGACACTGCTCGTATTCCTGTTTGTTTCGAACGCTTACCTCACCGACGACGAAAGCAATTTGCGCTTCGATGGATCGCTGTACGGGAGCGCGCTTTACGCGCCTCGCGTGGCAGAAACCCGAGCGACCGCCGAGCTTCGCTTTACCCGCGACGTCACGCCTGCCGTTCGCGTCAGGGAAGTATTTGCCGTGTTCGTCCCCAATGAGCGACGCCGCAACAAGCGTGATTCATAACACCGGTGTGCCCACGGTTGAGACCGGCACTCCCGAGCGGCATTGGTCCGGCAACGTTGCCGGTCTCTAAACGCCGGACAGTGCTGGCATTTTGGGAACGGGCCCGGGCCTCCGCCGTTATCTCCAAGTTCAGTTTCGCTTCATTTCCCGATGCGAAGCGTCCCCGAAACCCGTGCTTTTCAGCTAGGATGAACCCATGTTTGGTATAGATGAGGCGAGACGTCGCGCCCCAATCATGAGGAGGTCGCCATGAGCTTCCGCCGCGATTTCATCAGCAAACCGATCTTCGCTTTCGCGCGCGGCGCTATGCCCGCGATGTCCGATACCGAGCGCGAGGCGCTGGAGGCAGGCGACGTCTGGTGGGACGCCGATCTCTTCACTGGCAATCCGGATTGGTCGAAGTTGCTGGCTGTCGCGCCCGCGACGCTGACCGAAGAAGAAAACGCCTTTCTCAACGGTCCCGTCGACGAGCTTTGCGCCATGCTCGACGAGTGGAAGATCAATTGGGAATGGCGCGATCTGCCGCCGGAGGTATGGTCCTTCATCAAGCGCCACAGGTTCTTCGGCATGATCATTCCGAAGGAGTTTGGCGGGCTCGGCTTCTCGCCTTACGCGCATTCGGAAGTGGTGCGAAAGCTTTCGTCGCGCTCGCTGACCGCCGCCGTCACCGTGATGGTGCCGAATTCGCTCGGCCCCGGTGAGTTGTTGATGCGCTTCGGGACCAAGGAGCAGCAGGATAGATGGCTGCCACGGCTCGCCGAAGGCACCGACATTCCCTGCTTCGGCCTGACCAGCCCTGAAGCCGGCTCGGACGCGGCCTCGATGGTCGACACCGGGATCATCTGCAAGGGCAATTTCGAAGGCAAGGAAGTCATCGGCTTGCGGCTGAACTGGCACAAGCGCTACATCACGCTGGGGCCCGTCGCGACGCTGCTCGGCCTCGCGTTCAAGGCCTATGATCCCGATCATCTCGTGGGCCAGCAGGAAGAGCTCGGCATTACCGTAGCCCTGATCCCGACCCATCTGCCCGGCGTTGAGATCGGCCGCCGCCATCTGCCGGCGATGCAGATGTTCCAGAACGGTCCGAACTGGGGTCGCGATGTCTTCATCCCGATGGATTACATCATCGGCGGGCAAGAGCGGCTCGGGCAGGGCTGGAAGATGCTGATGACGGCGCTCGCTGCCGGCCGCGGCATCTCGCTGCCGTCGCTGTCCGCCGCGGGGGCGGCGTATGCGGCACGCACCACCGGCGCCTATGCCCGCATCCGCGAGCAGTTCGGCATCTCCATCGGCAAGTTCGAAGGCATCGAGGAGCCGCTCGCGCGCATCGCCGGCACCGCCTATCTGCTCGATGCCGCGCGGCGGCTGACCTGCGCGGCGCTCAACCAGGGGCATCATCCCGCCGTCATCTCCGGCATCATGAAGCTGCACGCCACCGAGCGGATGCGGATCGTGATCGACGACGCCATGGACATCCATGGCGGCAAGGCCGTGATCGACGGACCGCAGAACTACATGGGCAGCCTTTATCGCGCGGTGCCGGTCGGCATCACCGTTGAAGGCGCCAATATCCTCACGCGAAATCTCATCGTGTTCGGGCAAGGCGCGATCCGCGCACATCCATTCCTGCTCGACGAAATGAATGCGCTGGGTGAAGCCGATCGGCCTAAGGGCTTGGAAGCCTTCGACAAGGCGTTCTGGAGTCATGTCGGCCACAGCTTCAAGACCATGTTCCGTGCCTGGGGCAGGTGCTGGACCTTCGGCGTGTTTGCGCCGGCGCCCGATGCCGGCGAGGCGACGCGGTTCTACCGCCAGCTCTCGCGCTACTCGTCGGCATTCGCGCTGTGCGCCGACATGGCGCTGTTGACGCTTGGCGGCGCGCTCAAGCGCAAGGAAATGCTCTCGGCCCGGTTCGGCGACATTCTGTCCGAACTGTATCTGCTGTCCGCCGCGCTGAAGCGCTGGCAGGACGAGGGACGGCAGAAGGAAGATTTCGCTGCGCTCGAATGGTGCATGGCGAGCGGCTTCAGGACCATCGAGAGCCGTTTTGCGGAAATCCTGGCCAATCTGCCGAACCGGTTCGTGGCGGTGATCCTGAAATTCCTGATCCAGCCGTTCGGTGCGCGCGTGCTCGGCCCGTCCGACCGCATCGTGCATCAATGCGCGCAGCTCGTGCTGGAGCCATCGGCGGCGCGCGACCGGCTCACTTCCGATCTGTCAGCCGTCGATGATGATGGCGGCATCGCCCGGCTGGAGAAGGCGTTCCGGCTGGTAACGGCTGCGGACGACGTCGCAAAGCAGATGCGCGCCGCGCGGCTGCATGACTGGAAAGAGGCGGTGAAGAAGGGTGTCATCACTCAGGCCCAGGGCGAGAAGCTGCAGGCTGCACATGAAGCCGTTGCCAAGGTGATCGAGGTCGACGATTTCGCGCCCGAGGCGTTGTCGCCGATTTACAGCAAGGGGGCCGACGTGCATCAGTTCTTCCAGGAACTGGGTGAACAGAGGGCGGCAAGCTGATGGCGCGACCGGTCTTTATCGTCGACGGCAGCCGGACGCCGTTCCTGAAAGCGCGCTCCGGCCCAGGACCCTTCACGCCGGTTGATCTCGCCGTGCAATGCGGCCGGCCGCTGTTGGCGCGGCAACCCTTTGCGCCATCGGCGTTCGATCAGGTCATTCTCGGCTGCGTCAACGTCATCGCCGATGAAATGAATCCGGCCCGCGTCGCCGCGCTCCGGCTCGGCATGGGCGAGAAGATGGTCGCCTTCACCGTGCAGATCAATTGCGGCTCCGGCATGCAGTCGATCGACACGGGCTATCGTTACATCCGCGAGGGCGTCTCCGACCTGATCCTGGCAGGCGGCGCCGAAGCGCTGAGCCATGCCCCGCTGGTCTGGCCGCAACAGGGCGTGCGCTGGTTTGCAGGGCTTGCAGGGGCAAAAGGCATCGGCGCGAAAGTCATGGCTGCGCTGAAAGTGAAGCCCGGCTACTTCAAACCGATTATTGGGCTTGAGCGCGGCCTGACCGATCCCATCACCGAACTCAATATGGGTCAGACCGCCGAGGTGGTCGGCCATCTCTTCGGCATCACCCGCGCGCAATCGGATGCCTATGCTGCCGAAAGCCACAAGCGGCTCGCAAACGCGCAGTCGCAAGGGTGGCTCAAGGGCGAGGTCGAAACCGCATTCGCGCGCGACGGAACGTTCTACGATCATGACGACGGCGTGCGGCCGGACTCGACACCGGAGAGCTTGGCAAAGCTGAAGCCTGTGTTCGAGCGACCGTGGGGCAAGGTCACCGCCGGCAATTCCTCGCAGATCACCGATGGCGCGTCCTGGGTGATCCTGGCTTCCGAGGAGGCCGTTGCCAAGCACGGCCTGACGCCGAAGGCGGTCATCCTCGACAGCCAGTGGTCGGCGCTCGATCCCGGCATCATGGGCCTGGGTCCTGTGCTGTCGGCGACCGAATTGTTGAAGCGCAATGAGCTGACGCTCGCCGATATCGAGACCTGGGAACTGAACGAAGCCTTTGCGACGCAGGTGCTGGGCTGCCTCGCCGCGTGGAATGACGAAAAGTTCTGCAAGGAGATCCTCGGCCTCGACGGCGTTGCCGGCGAGCTCGATCAGGCAAAATTGAACGTCGATGGCGGCGCGATCAGCCTCGGCCATCCCGTAGGCTGCAGCGGCAACCGCATCGTGCTGCATTTGGTCAACACCATGAAGCGATTGGGTACCAGGCGCGGCATCGTCACCGAATGTATCGGCGGCGGGCAGGGCGGCGCGATGTTGATAGAGACGGTGTGAGCATGGATAGCCAGATCATGAACGTTCTCGGCGATCGCGTGCTCGAACTCGGGCCGAAGCCTGACGCTGAGGGCCCGTACAAGAATTTCAGGCTGACCCGCGATGGCGACGGCGTCGCCTGGCTCTTGTTCGATCGCGAAGGCACCAGCGCCAACACGCTGTCCGCCGATCTGATCGAGGAGCTCAGCAAAATCTTGTCCGAGCTGGAAACTGCACGGCCCACCGGTCTCGTCATCCGCTCCGCCAAAAAGTCCGGCTTCATCGCCGGTGCCGACGTCAATGCCTTTCGCGGCGCCACCGATGCGGCGGCCGTCGAGGCCGAGATCGGCCGCGCGCATGCCGTGATCGACCGGCTCGAAGCCCTGCGGATTCCGAGCGTGGCCGTGATCCACGGCTTTTGCCTCGGCGGCGGCCTCGAAGTGGCGCTGGCCTGTCAGATGCGGATCGCGATCGAGGACGCGCGGTTCGGCTTCCCCGAGGTGATGCTCGGCCTCCACCCCGGTCTTGGCGGCACCGTGCGTTTCACGCAGCTCGTCAATCCGATGCAGGCGATGCCGCTGATGCTGACCGGCAAGACCATCGATGCCCGCCGCGCAAAATCGCTCGGGCTGGTCGATGCCGTGACGCAGGAGCGGCATGTCTTGAATGCCGTGAAGGATGCCGTGTCCGGCCGCTTGAACCGCGCGAAGCCCGGGTTTCTCAACTCCGTTCTCAGCCTCGGCCCGATCAAGGGCTTTCTCGCCTCGCGCATGCGCCGCGAGGCCGGCAAGGCGGCGCGCGAGGAGCATTATCCCGCGCCTTATGCGTTGATCGATCTCTGGGAAAAGCACGGCGGCGACCGGCGGGCGATGCTGAATGCGGAGAAAGCGTCTTTCGCCAGACTGATGGTGACGCCGACCGCGCAGAACCTGATCCGCGTGTTCTTCCTGCGCGAGCAGATGAAGAAGCTCGCGGGATCCGGCAACAGGATCGAGCACGTTCACGTCATCGGCGCCGGCGCCATGGGTGGCGACATCGCCGCCTGGTGCGCCGGCCAGGATTTGCGGGTGACGCTCGCCGACATGAAGCCGGAGCCGATTGCAGGCGCGATCAAGCGCGCCGCCGATCTCTACGGCAAGATCCTGCGCAAGCGGACTGCCGTGCGCGATGCGCTGGACCGGCTGATGCCGGACATGCAGGCCGATGGCGTCCGCAACGCCGATCTCATCATCGAGGCGGTGCCGGAAAAGCTGGAGTTGAAGCAGAAGGTCTATGCCGGCCTCGAACCGAAGATGAAGCCCGGCGCGATTCTTGCCACCAACACATCGAGCATTCCGCTGCAGGACCTGCGCACCACGCTGCAAAAACCCGAGCGGCTTCTCGGGCTGCACTTCTTCAATCCGGTGTCGCGGCTGCAACTCGTCGAAGTCGTCAGCCATGACGGCACCGACGCGCAACTCTTGAGGGAGGCGCTCGCCTTCGTCGGCGCCATCGACCGGTTGCCGCTGCCCGTAAAATCGTCGCCCGGCTTCCTCGTCAACCGCGCGCTGACGCCCTACATGCTGGAAGCGATGCTGATGCTGGACGAGAAGATCGACAAGACGGTGATCGACGCCGCCGCGAAAAAGTTCGGCATGCCGATGGGTCCGATCGAACTCGCCGACCAGGTCGGCCTCGACATCTGTCTCGACGTCGGCGACATGCTGCGCTCGAAGTTCGGGGACGCGCTTCCGCCGACGCCGGCCTGGTTGCGTGAGAAGGTTGCCAGAGGCGAACTCGGCCGCAAGTCGGGCAAGGGCTTTTACACCTGGAAGGGCGGCAAGGCCGATACCTCATCAGGCCTGCCCGCGACATCGGAACCCTCGGCGGAAATGATCGACAGGCTGATCCTGCCGATGTCGAATGTCTGTGTCGCCTGCTTGTGCGAAGGTATCGTCGACGATGCCGACGCGGTCGACGGCGCCGTCATCTTCGGCACCGGCTACGCGCCGTTCCGCGGCGGTCCCCTGAACTATGCGCGAACCCGAGGGGTTGAGAACGTGGTCTCGACGCTGCGGGCGCTTACGGAAAAATTCGGCGGAAGATTTGCGCCGGATGCCGGTTGGGAGAATTTCAAGTGAATGAACCCCGTCTGCACGCGCCGGTCTCGACCGAGACCGAGACCCGCGGTGATCTCTGCATTCGCACGCTGGCGATGCCGGCCGACACCAACGCCAATGGCGACATCTTCGGCGGCTGGCTCTTGAGCCAGATGGATATCGGCGGCGGCGTGTTTGCTTCCAAGATCGCGAAATCGCGCACGGTGACGGTCGCGATCGAGGCGATGAATTTCCGCAAGGCCGTCTATGTCGGCGACCTCGTTTCAGTCTACGCCAATCTGGTGCGGGTCGGGCGCACCTCGATCACGGTGCATCTCGAAGCCTGGGTCGTGCGCCGCAAGGAGTTGCAACAGATCCTGGTGACCGACGGCAACTTCACCTATGTCTCGATCGATGACAACGGCCGTCCGCAGCCGGTCAGTCCGGACGGCGTGATCAAGACCTAAATCTTACGGGCAGGGACGCTCGTAGCCGTCACGGCCGATGAAGGTGCCGCGGCGCGGATCATAGGTCTGCGAGCGCATGCAGCGCGGCGTATCGTCGTGATACCGGGGCGGCGGGGGTGCGTATTGCGCCTGGACGCCGCAATAGCGCGGCGAAACTTCCTGCCACCCGCCGGGCTGCTCCACGTAGCAGCCGCCCTGATACCAGCGATAGCCGCCGGGCCGCGGCTCGCCCTGGGCGCCGATCGCAGCACCCGTCGTGGCGCCTACGATAGCGCCAACCGCCGCACCGCGGCCGCCGCCGAGCGCGCCGCCGACAATCGCGCCCGCCGCGCCGCCGAATAGTGCGCCGCCGAGCGTGCTTTCCTGCGCCGCAGCCTCCTGGAGCGGCGCGCAAGCCGCAAGGACGATCAGCATCGAGAGCCCGAATTTCGGTATCATGTCAGTTCTCCGGCCATTTGGACGATTCGCTAGCGTGTTCCGGACCAGCTTTGGCATAGGTTGGCCTTGCGGCGCAACGGCGGAAGCAGGAACAATTGGCCGTGCAACCCGTTGTAGGCCCGGAATAAATCTGAGGCTGGGCCATGTCGGACACCTACATCATCGAAGTCGGCTCGCAGCCGGCCGGGATTATCGTGCGCGCTGCCGGCGGCTATCAGTTCTTCGCCGCCTCGCACCGTTTCAACCGGCTGGAGGGACAGATATTTCGCAATGCGCGCGACGCCGAGCGTGCGGCATACCATCTCGTCAGCGGGATGACGCTGGCGGCGTAACCGCCAGCGCCGGTCTTCCGGCGGTCAGAGCTTGGTGGCCGACCGCGACAGCAGCTTCCAGTCCGAGCCCTGTTTCTGCCAGTTCATCAGGATGTGCAGGTTCTGCGGCGTCTTCTTGCCGTCGGTGAACTCCTGCTCGCCGACGAAGTTGAAGCGCACGATGGCCGCCGGGCCGACGACGCGGATCGTGGGGTTCTTGTATTCAAGCGAGGTCCATTTGTATTTCGCATTCTTGACGCCCGCCAGCAATGCCGCCTTGTCGTCGACAGATCCGCTGGAGTGGCTGTAGCTGAGTTCTTCCGCGCAGAGCGGGGCGATGCCGTCGGCATTGCCGGCCGCCTGCGCTGCACGGAACGCTTCGACGTTCTTCGCGATGGCATCCTCGTCCGCGCCGGCAAAAGCGGGGACCACGCTCATGAGACCCAGTGCGAGTACGGGCAAGGCGAGCTGACGGCGATCGATCTTCATGGTTTCCTCCATTCGTTTCTGGTTGTGATCAGTGTTGCAGCCACAAATTGCTTTGTCGAGCGGCCGCGCGCATGTGCGGCTCGCACGGCTTCGGGCGCGGTCGCCTTAACCAGGATTCGTTGTTTCGCCCTGTCAAATGCCTTTGCGGCCGATCTCCCTCGTTGACCGCGCTCCTAATCAGCCGCACCATAACGGCATCTTTGTGCCCAAGTCTGTTCTTCAGGGGTGCTGCCATGGCCGGATTGTCCCACCGTCAGACTGAAATCCTCAACATTGCCCGCGCCTTTGGCCGGGTGATGGTGGAAGATCTCGCCAAGCGTTTCGAGGTTTCGGCGCAGACCATCCGAAAAGACCTCAACGACCTCTGCGATCAGCGCTCGCTGACGCGCATCCACGGCGGCGCCATTATCGCCTCCGGCGTGGAGAACCTCGCCTATGAGGCGCGGCGCTTCGTGGCGGCAGAGGAAAAGCGGGCGATCGGCGTGGCCGCCGCATCGCGGATTCCGAACGGCTGCTCGCTGTTCATCAACATCGGCACCACGACGGAAGAAGTCGCGAGCGCGCTGACCTCGCATGAGGACCTGCTCGTCATCACCAACAACCTCAACGTCGCGATGCTTTTGTACCGGCATCCACGCATCGAGGTGATCGTGGCGGGCGGCGCGGTGCGCCGTGCCGACGGTGCGGTGATCGGCTCGACCGCGATCAGCCTGATCGGCCAGTTCAAGGTCGACTACGCCATCATCGGCGCATCCGCGATCGACGAGGAGGGCGCGCTCTTGGACTTCGACTATCGCGAAGTGCAGGCCGCGCAAGCGATCATCGCCAATGCGCGCAGCGTCATGCTGGTTGCGGATTCGACAAAACTTCGCCGCAGCGCGCCGGTGCGCATCGCCCATCTCAGCCAGATCCAGACCTTTGTGACTGACGCGCCGTTACCGGCGGGCCTTGCCAATATCTGCAGCCACCGCGGCATCGAGGTGGTCCAGGCGATGGAGAAGCCGGCGACGGATATCGACGATTCCGGCGGCGAGCCTGCTTCGGCGGTCGCCCCAACACCCATCCGAGTGCGCTAGTTTCGCCTCGCGGAACGCCGTCGCCGTTGTTTTTCGCGATTTCCGCAACCCTTCATGCTGCACCATTGCCGGCGTTGACCCTTGCTCGTGTCGAGATAGTAGGCATCGCAGTCAGCAGCCCCGCATTTTCGGATTCTCTTGCGCTCTGCATCAACTAGTAGAGATTCGATCGCAAGCGAGCAGGCATGCAGCGGAATTTCGGGCGTCCGATGCAAACACCAGCGGTATTTGACTAATCCTGCTGATCGAGATGCGACCAGCGCCCGGGCTGCATGGGCGGCCTGGATGGCTGTGGCCACCGCGTCCAGGTCCGACTGCCGCATTGGCCGTCCGGAGGTTGTCGCTGCCAGCAGGTCGTGAAGGTGCTCGCGAAGGCGACGCGCTTGTTTCACGATGCGAAAGGACGCCGGATCACGGAACCGCTGCAGCGGTCTGGCAATCCGAGGTTCGACCAATCCTGCCAATTCGGTGAACCGCGCCAAGTCGCGGTAGTTCTTAAGATTCTCGATCGGCTCGTCAGAAGGCCGTTCATCCAGCGTATTGACAAAATCGAGGGCTGGATGGCCACCGCTCCATTCAAAACGATCGGCGCGACTTCTCATCTCTTTCTTGCTCAATGCCACGTTCCGTCATAACCTTTAAAAGCCGATAAAGAGGTTACCATTCCGACGGCCTTGGCGGAAGTGAATCATGCCCGATTTGGTCGCCGATCGGCACGCTCCCGGGAATTACGTTCGCGGAGCTCTCTACGGCCTTGCGGCCGTCAGCATCTGGTCGGGTTGGATTGTCGTGGCTCGGCTTGGGCTACAGACGAGCCTCACGCCGTGGGATATCGCGGCGCTTCGTTTCGGCGTCGCGGGCTTGCTCCTGCTGCCCTATGTCCTGCAGAAGGGCCTCGCGCTCAGACGGCTGGGCTTCATTGGATTGGCGGCGGTCGTGCTGGGCGGTGGCGCCCCCGTGCTTCTCGCCAATACCGGCCTGCTGTTCGCTCCTGCGGCCCACGCTGGTGCCCTGTTTCCCGGCGTAATGCCTCTGGCAGTTGCTGTTCTCGCCGCGGCCTTCCTGCATGAAGCATTCACGGATGCGAAAAAGATCGGCTTCGCGCTGATCATGATCGGCGTCTTTGGCATCGGCTGGAGCACGGCCGGCGCGATCGATCCGAAGCAGACTACGGGCCACGCGCTCTTCCTCGCGTCTGCGTTTGCCTGGGCTTGCTACACGGTTGCGATGCGGCGGGCGCGGCTTGATGGATTGCATGCGGCAGGCATCGCCGCAGTCGGAGCCTTGATCCTCTATGTACCCGTCTATTTTCTTGTGGAAGGCGCAGCAGGGCTTGGAGGAGCATCTTTGGGCGACGTTGCTCTTCAGGCATTTGTGCAGGGTGTTCTGACGGCGATTGCCTCACTTGTTTTTTACGGGCGTGCGGTCAGCCTGCTCGGCGCCTCGAGCGGGGCCGCCTTCGCCGCACTATGTCCGGCCATGACGGCGGTGATGGCCATCCCGGTTCTCGGCGAATGGCCTGCGATGCTGGACTGGATCGCTATCGCCTTGATCTCGACTGGCGTTTACGTCGTGAGCGGCGGGCCATTGCCGCGACGGGCATCAGGTTCTGCGTAGACCAAAGTATCCCGTCATTGGTCCTCGTCTTGTTTTCGTTGTCATGTGGTTGCGGATTCCACGAAACTTCGCTGCAGCGCGCCGGT
This sequence comes from Bradyrhizobium sp. LMTR 3, assembly GCF_001693485.1. Classification (GTDB taxonomy): domain Bacteria; phylum Pseudomonadota; class Alphaproteobacteria; order Rhizobiales; family Xanthobacteraceae; genus Bradyrhizobium. Next base: position 14,171 of record NZ_MAXC01000002.1, on the reverse strand, counting down.
GCGCATCGCCCATCTCAGCCGTAGCGCGATTATCCGGGCGAGCCGAGCAGCGATCTCGTTTTCAGGAACTCCCGACACTTGGCGAGGCCAGGCCAAACGACAAGAGAAGCCTGCGCATGGGGTGAGAAAGCCTGGTGCAGATTCAGCAACTCCGCATGCATTCCCGGGTAAGGGCCCGGTCCCGGACGCAGAATCGCATCCAGCGCGCCACTCAACAGGTTCGCGACATCATCGGTCGAGGTTATCTGGACATAGTCCGGCGACTGTTCTGTGTTCGCAAGTTTCGCCAACAGGCCATGCGGGTCTTCCGTCAAGTTCGGAGAGACACCAAGCCGCAACGCCTTTGTCGGCAATGTGCGCGCGACAGCATCCGCAGCCGCCGACATGCGCTCGAACGCATCGCTGATGGTGGGCAGCATGGCCTCGCCATGGCCGGTGAGCGTGAGGCCGCGCGGCATGCGCTGAAACAGCGGAACCCCCAGGATTTGCTCCAGATGCTTGATCTGCTGGCTGACGGCGCCCGGCGTTACCGAAAGCTCCTGCGCAGCCAGTTTGAAGCTGAGATGGCGGCCGGCAGCCTCGAAGGCTCGCAGTCCGTTGAGCGGAGGCAGTCTGTAGCTCACCAGGATTCCATCCATAGGGCGTTAGGCGCGCAGATTAGAAAATCTAACTCAACTGTCCAGGAAAAATGGTTTGTGCGCGACGGGTGCAGCGGTGCACGAGGTGATGTTTCGAGGGCAGGAGAACCTAATGCACATCCGACGCATCAACGCCGAAACAGTAACCGTGCCGACGACGGGCTACAGCCAGGCGCTAGAGGTCAGCGGTCACACCCGTCTGGTATTTATCAGTGGCCAGATCCCGCTCGGCGTCGACGGCACCGTCCCTGAGGGCTTTGAAGCGCAGTGCAGGCTCGCCTGGCGAAACGTCGAGGCTCAGCTCAAGTCAGCCGGCATGACCCTCGACAATCTGGTCATGCACCGGACCTACCTTGCCGACCGGCGCTACGCCCTTCTCAATCGCTCCGTGCGAAACGAGGTACTTGGTGGACGGGAAACAGCGCTGACGGTGGTTATCGCTGGCATCTTCGACGAGGCGTGGCTTCTCGAAGTCGAGGCCGTGGCCGCGGGCTGATACCGAGACCAATGCGCCGCGGTCTGAGCCCGTGGTACGGACCTGTGCGGCCAAACCTGAACTTACCCTCAAGTAGGAGACCCGGTTCCCCGCTTTCGCCTTGCTTTCGTTTTTCTTTGTGATTAACTCCCATCCGAAAGCAAAGTCGCCGAAGTGAAGAGGCGATCGCCGGGGAAGCGTTTCATTGGATCGGATATTCGACCTCGCCATTATCGGAGGCGGCATCAATGGCTGCGGCATCGCGCGCGACGCGGCGGGCCGGGGCAATTCCGTTTTCCTTTGTGAAATGAATGACTTGGCGAGCGGGACCTCGTCCTGGTCGACCAAACTCGTGCACGGCGGGCTGCGCTATCTCGAATATTACGAGTTCCGCCTGGTCCGCGAGGCGCTGATCGAGCGCGAAGTCCTTTGGCAGATCGCGCCTCACATCATCCGTCCCTTGCGTTTCGTTTTGCCGCACCACGCTGGCTTGCGGCCGGCCTGGCTGCTCAGGTTAGGGTTGTTCCTGTACGACCACATCGGCGGCCGTCATCTCCTGCCGCCGACGCGCTCGGTCGATCTCCTCCATGACGAGGTGGGCAAACCCTTGATCGCCAACCGCTACAGAAAAGGCTTCGAATATTCCGACTGCTTCGTCGATGACGCGCGCCTGGTCGTGCTCACGGCGCGGGATGCGGCCGATCGCGGCGCCGAAATTCACACCCGCTCGCGCGCGGTCGAGATCAGGCAGGTGGACGGCATCTGGCACGTGACCGTCGAGAAGGCCGTCAGCGGCGAGCGCACCACCATCCAGGCGCGCGCGCTGGTCAATGCCGGCGGTCCGTGGGTGGAGCAGGTGCTGTCGTCGGGCTCAGGCGTCAACGCGCGGGCAAAGGTGCGGCTGGTGCAGGGCTCACACATCGTGGTGCGCAAGCTATATGAGCACGACCGCGCCTACATGTTCCAGAATGCCGACGGCCGCATCATCTTCGTCATCCCCTACCAGGGCGACTTTACGCTGATCGGCACCACTGATCGCGACTACGACGGCGACCCGGCCAAGGTGAAAGCCAGCCCCGAGGAGATTCAATATCTCTGCGCCTCCGCCAGTGAGTACCTGAAAAAGCCGGTGCTGCCCGCAGACGTGGTCTGGACCTACTCCGGGGTCCGCCCGCTCTATGATGACGGCGCCAGCGAGGCCAGGGCCGCGACCCGCGATTACGTGTTCGAACTCGATACGCCCGGCGGTGCGCCGCTGCTGTCGATCTATGGTGGCAAGATCACGACCTATAGGCGCCTCGCCGAAGAGGCGCTGGAGCGGCTCGCGCCCTACTTGCGCAGCGACAAAGCGAAAGAAGGCTGGACCGGCAAGGCGCCGCTGCCCGGCGGCGACCTGGATGTTTCGGCAGTCGCTGCGCTGACGGCGGAACTGACGCGGAAGTATCCGTTCCTCACCTCGGCGCATGCTGGCCGGCTCGCGCATGCCTATGGCACGCGTGCGACAAAATTGCTCGGCAATGCGAAATCATTGGCCGATCTAGGCCAGGCGTTTGGCGCTACCTTGACCGAAAGCGAGGTCCGGTACCTGATTTCGACCGAGTGGGCTTGCAGCGCCGAAGACGTGGTGTGGCGTAGGTCTAAACTCGGCTTGCAACTGTCGGCCGATGAAGTCGCCGTGCTTGACGAATGGATCAAGGCCAACAGCGCCTCCGGTGAACGTGCCTTGCGCGAAGCGGGAGGGCGGACATGAGCGTCACGCTCGAACACGTCACGCGAACCGTGGATGGCATGGCGACCATTCGCGACGTGTCGCTGACGCTGGAGCGCGGCACGCTGAGCGTGCTGCTCGGGCCGACGTTGTCGGGCAAGACCTCGATCATGCGGCTGCTCGCCGGTCTCGACAAGCCGTCAACCGGTCGCGTGCTGGTCGACGGCAACGACGTTACCGGCGCCGACGTGCGGCAGCGCTCGGTTGCGATGGTCTATCAGCAGTTCATCAACTATCCCTCACTGACGGTGTACGAGAACATCGCCTCGCCCTTGCGGGTGCAGGGCCGGCCGCGCGAGGAGATCGACCACCGCGTGCAGGAAGCCGCGAAGCTCTTGCGGCTCGAGCCCTATCTGAAGCGCACGCCGCTGCAGCTTTCCGGCGGCCAGCAGCAGCGCACCGCGATCGCGCGTGCGCTGGTCAAGGGCGCCGACCTCGTGCTGCTCGATGAGCCACTCGCCAATCTTGATTACAAGCTCCGCGAGGAGCTGCGCACCGAACTGCCGCGCATCTTCGAGGCGTCCGGTGCGATCTTCGTCTATGCCACGACTGAGCCCTCGGAGGCGCTGCTGCTCGGCGGCAACACGGTGTGCATGTGGGAAGGCCAGGTGCTTCAGGCCGGCAATACATCGCAAGTCTATCGCCGTCCCGATACGCTGCGCGTCGCGCAGGTATTCTCAGATCCGCCGCTCAACATCGTCGGCATCGAGAAGAAGAACGGGCAGGTCGCCTATGCCGGCGGCGTCAAGGCGCCGGCCACCGGGCTCTATGCGCAGCTTTCCGACGGCCCCTATCGCGTCGGTTTCCGCGCCCACCAGCTCGAAGTGGCGAACGGCATCGCCGGCCGCCACGCGTTTCACGCCACCGTCACCGTGACCGAGATCACCGGCTCGGAAAGTTTCGTGCATCTCAACCGCGACGCCTCCAACTGGGTTGCGGTGCTGCCGGGCGTGCATGAATATGAGCCCGGCCAGACGCTCGATGCCGTGCTCGATCCCAACAATGTCTTCGTGTTCGACGCCGCCGATCGCCTGGTCGCAGCGCCAGCCATCGCGTTTTCAAGCGAAATGCCTAGCGTTTCGCATGCCGAAAACGCATCAAAAGCCAAGAGCATGTGAGGGAGATGCGATATGGCACGCATTGACCTCGTCGATCTCGCGCATTCCTACGGCGGCAATGACGCTGCGCCCGAATCCTTTGCGCTGAAGCCGGTGACCATGACCTGGCGGCAGGGCGGGGCCTACGCGCTGCTCGGCCCCTCCGGCTGCGGCAAGACCACGCTGCTCAACCTGATCTCCGGCATCGTCACGCCGTCGCGCGGAAAAATCCTGTTCGACGGCGCCGATATCACGCCGCTGTCAACCCAGAAGCGCAACATCGCGCAGGTGTTCCAGTTTCCGGTGATCTACGACACGATGACGGTCGGGCAGAACCTCGCATTCCCACTGCAGAACCGCGGCGTGCCGAAGGCCGAGGTCGAGGCGCGGGTGAGGCAGATCGCCGATCTCCTGGATCTGACGTTCTATCTCGACCGCAAGGCGACGCGCCTGACCGCGGACGCCAAGCAGAAGATTTCGCTCGGCCGCGGCCTCGTCCGTTCCGACGTTGCCGCCGTACTATTCGACGAGCCGCTGACGGTGATCGATCCTGAATTGAAGTGGCAGTTGCGCTCGAAGTTGAAGGCGCTGCATCGCGAGCTCGATCTCACGATGATCTACGTCACCCATGACCAGACCGAGGCGCTGACTTTTGCCGATACGGTGGTGGTCATGCATGACGGCCGCGTGGTGCAGAGCGGCACGCCGGCCGAACTGTTTGACAAGCCCGCGCATACATTCGTGGGTTACTTCATCGGCTCGCCCGGCATGAACATCGTGCCGGCTGTCGTGCGCGGGCATGAGGCCCAGATTGACGGCCACATCATCGGCCTCCATCGAAATTACGGCGTGCTGCCGGCGGGTGCGAAGATCGAGGTCGGCGTGCGCCCGGAATTCGTCAATATCGCCGCTCCCGCGTCGGGCCTGTTATCGGCCACGATCGAACGGATCGACGATCTTGGTCGCGCCCGTTTCGCTCGCGTTCGCATCGGCGACGCCAAGTTTGCCGCGCGCGTGCCGCCCGGATTCTCCGTGCCCGACAACATGGTCGGGCTGGTGTTCGATCCCGCGCATGTTCACGTCTATGCCGACAGCCGTCTGGTCGAGGGGGTTGCCTGATGGACAAGATCGTCAACCAGAAAGCCTGGTTCCTGGTGCTGCCGGTATTCGCGGTGGTCGCGTTCTCCGCGATTCTGCCGCTGATGACGGTCGTGAACTATTCGATGCAGGACACGTTCGGCAACAACCAGTTCTTCTGGAACGGCGTCGGCTGGTTCAAGGAGTTGCTCGATCCCTCGACCGATCTCGGCGGACGCTTTCTGGCCTCGCTCGGCCGCAATCTGTTGTTCTCGGCCATCATACTTGCGATCGAGGTGCCGCTCGGCATCGTGGTGGCGCTGTCGATGCCGCGCGAGGGCTGGACGGTTGCCGTATGCCTTGTGATCCTCGCTTTGCCGCTGCTCATTCCGTGGAACGTGGTCGGCACGATCTGGCAGATTTTCGGCCGGCCCGATATCGGCCTGCTCGGCTATACGCTCAACAGCCTGGGCTTCGACTATAATTACGTCTCCAACGAGTTCGATGCCTGGGCGACCGTCATCGTGATGGACGTGTGGCACTGGACCAGCCTCGTGGCCCTGCTGTGCTATGCCGGGCTGAAGTCGATCCCGGACGCGTATTACCAGGCGGCTCAGATCGATGGCGCCTCGCGCTGGGCGGTGTTCAAGGCGATCCAATTGCCGAAGATGAACCGCGTGCTGCTGATCGCCGTGCTGCTGCGCTTCATGGACAGTTTTATGATCTACACCGAGCCGTTCGTCGTGACCGGCGGCGGTCCGGGCAACTCGACCACCTTCGTTTCGATCGAATTGGTCAAGATCGCGCTCGGTCAATTCGACCTCGGCAAGGCCGCCGCTCTCTCGCTCGTCTACAATTTGATCATCCTGATCGTGTGCTGGGTGTTCTACACCGTCATGACCAATGCCGGGGCCGAGCGCCCCGCCAAGCAGGGAGGCGCGTGATGCATTCGATTCCCGGCCGCCGCCTCATCATCTCGCTGTTTTTGATCTTCCTGCTGTTGCCGATCTACTGGCTCGTCAACATGAGCTTCAAGACCAATGCCGAGATCGTCACCACGATGACGCTGTGGCCGCACCAGCCGACGCTGGAAAACTACAGGCGCATCTTCACCGATGAGAGCTGGTATTCCGGCTACATCAATTCGCTGACATACGTGGTCATCAACACCGTGATCTCGATCGCGGTAGCGCTGCCGGCCGCCTACGGCTTCTCGCGCTACCGCTTCCTCGGCGACAAGCATCTGTTCTTCTGGCTGTTGTCGAACCGCATGGCGCCGGCCGCGGTGTTTGCGCTGCCGTTCTTCAATCTCTACTCGGCGATCAATCTGTTCGATACGCCATGGGCGGTCGCGCTGGCGCACTGCATCTTCAATGTGCCGCTGGCGGTGTGGATTCTCGAAGGCTTCGTCTCGGGCGTGCCGCGCGAGATCGACGAGACCGCATTCCTCGACGGCTATTCGTTCCCGCGCTTCTTCGTCAAGATCCTGGTGCCGCTGATCGCGAGCGGCATCGGCGTCGCCGCGTTCTTCTGCTTCATGTTCTCCTGGGTCGAATTGCTGCTGGCGCGTACCTTGACTTCGGTCAACGCCAAGCCGATCTCGGCGATCATGACCCGCACGGTCTCCGCCGCGGGCATGGATTGGGGACTACTGGCGGCGGCCGGCGTGCTCACCATCATCCCCGGTGCCTTGGTGATCTGGTTCGTCCGCAACTACATCGCGCGCGGTTTTGCGCTGGGCAGGGTGTAGACATGGAAAACATCGCATGGATGGCCTGGACGCTGCCGACCGCGATCTTCTTCGTGATGCTGGCGCTGACGCTCGGCGTGATGACGTGGCTTGGGATCGCCTATCCCGAAGCCGAGCGCGTCGGCATCCTGCGCATTCCGACCACGCGCGGCGACCGGCTGTTCATTTCGCTGGTGCTTGCCGCCGTCATTCATTTGCTGTGGATCGCCCTTGTCGGCACCGATCCGATCGCGACCCTGCCGATCGGGGAGGGCGTCGAGATTTCGAGCCTGTGGCTCGCAACCGTGATTTCGCTCGTTTCGGCCGTTGCGATCTTTCGCACGGTCTGAAACGGCGGAAAAAGACAGATCCGGGATCAACCCGGGCCTGAATATGTGTTTGTCGCTGCAACGGAGGATCCAACATGCGACGCTTGAGAGGAAGAAACGGTCCCTTGACCAAGGAGAGCTTTCTGACGATGACCAGCGCGGCTGCGCTGATCGCCGCATCCGTGACCATTGCCGCACCTGCGCGTGCGGACGACGCCGTCAATCAGAGGTGGATCGACAGCGAGTTCCAGCCCTCGACGCTGTCGAAGGCGGACCAGATGAAGGAGCTGCAATGGTTCGCCAAGGCCGCCGAGCCCTTCAAGGGCATGGAAATCAACGTCGTGTCGGAAACGATCACGACGCATGAGTATGAAGCGCGCACGCTGGCGAAGGCCTTCACCGAGATCACCGGGATCAAGGTCAAGCACGACCTGATCCAGGAAGGCGACGTCGTCGAAAAGCTGCAGACCCAGATGCAGTCCGGCAAGAACGTCTATGACGGCTGGATCAACGATAGCGACCTGATCGGAACGCACTTCCGTTACGGCCAGACCGTGATCCTGTCGGACTACATGAGCGGCGAAGGCAAGGACGTCACCAACCCGCAGCTCGACGTCAACGACTTCATCGGCAAATCCTTCACCACAGGACCGGACGGCAAGCTCTATCAGTTGCCCGACCAGCAGTTCGCGAACCTGTATTGGTTCCGTTACGACTGGTTCTCCAATCCGGAATACAAGGCCAAGTTCAAGGCCAAGTATGGCTACGAGCTCGGCGTTCCCGTGAATTGGTCGGCCTATGAAGACATCGCCGAGTTCTTCACCAACGACATCAAGGAGATCAACGGCGTCAAGGTCTATGGCCACATGGACTATGGCAAGAAGGATCCCTCGCTCGGCTGGCGTTTCACCGACGCCTGGCTGTCGATGGCCGGCAACGGCGACAAGGGCATCCCGAACGGAAAGCCGGTCGACGAGTGGGGCATCCGCATGGACGGCTGCCGTCCGGTCGGCTCGTCGGTCGAGCGTGGCGGCGACACCAACGGCCCGGCGGCGGTCTATTCGATCACCAAGTACCTCGACTGGATGAAGAAGTATGCTCCGCCCCAGGCGCAAGGCATGACCTTCTCCGAAGCAGGTCCCGTGCCGGCGCAGGGCAACATCGCCCAGCAGATCTTCTGGTACACCGCCTTCACCGCCGACATGGTGAAGCCGGGTATTGCGGTCGTGAATGCCGACGGCACGCCGAAGTGGCGCATGGCGCCGTCGCCGCACGGCTCGTACTGGAAAGAGGGCATGAAGCTCGGCTACCAGGACGCCGGCTCCGCGACGCTGCTGAAGTCGACCCCGCCCGATCGCCGCAAGGCGGCCTGGCTCTATCTGCAGTTCATCAACTCCAAGACGGTCAGCTTGAAGAAGAGCCATGTCGGCCTCACGTTCGTGCGTGAATCCGACATCTGGGACAAGTCGTTCACCGAGCGTGCGCCGAAGCTCGGCGGCCTGATCGAGTTCTACCGCTCGCCCGCGCGCGTGCAGTGGACCCCGACCGGCAACAACGTGCCTGACTATCCGAAGCTCGCGCAATTGTGGTGGCAGAACATCGGCGACGCGTCGTCCGGTGCGAAGACGCCGCAAGCCGCGATGGATGCGCTGGCCGCAGCCCAGGACTCGGTGCTCGAACGCCTCGAGAAATCCGGCGTGCAGAAAGAGTGCGGGCCGAAGCTGAACAAGAAGGAGACCGCCGAGTTCTGGTTCGCCAAGGCCGAGAAAGACAAGACCATCGCGCCGCAGCGCAAGCTGGCGAACGAGAAGCCGAAGGGCGAGACGGTCGACTACGACGCGCTGATCAAGTCGTGGCCGGCCACGCCGCCGAAGCGGGCTGAGGCGAAGTGACACCCTGTCCCGGACGCGATGCAGCGCGCGAGCGCTGCGTCGCAGAGCCGGGACCCACGCCGCCGATGGACCCCGGAATAGCAGCGCACCGCTTCGCGCTGCGCCGCATCCTGGGAACGCAGACGACAAAGGCCGGGAGCGATCCCGGCCTTTTTTCTTTCTGTCATTCCGGGGCGATGCGAGGCATCGAGCCCGGAATCCATCGCGACACCAACTCGGCGGTTGGATGGATTCCGGGCCTGCGCCTTTGCCGCATCCCGGAATGACGACTGGGCGACGGAGCATCGCACCCCTCACTCCGCCGCCTGCGCCGCTGCCAACGTCGGATAATCCGTGTATCCCTTCGCCCCGCCGCCGTAGAACGTCGCCTTGTCCCACTCATTCAGCGGCGCACCCTGCTTCAGCCGCTCGACCAGATCGGGATTCGAGATGAACGGCTTGCCGAACGCGATCAGGTCGGCGGCGCCGGCTTCGAGCACTTTCGTCGCGAGGTCGAAGTCGTAGCCGTTGTTGGCGACGTAGGCTCCGCCAAAGCGCTTGCGCAGGCTTGCGTAGTCGAACGGCGCGATATCGCGCGGGCCGCCGGTCGCACCTTCGATGACGTGGATGTAGCTCAGCTTCAGCGCGCTGAGCCCATCCACGATATGATCGAACAGCGGCTGCGGATTGGAATCGGACACGTCGTTGGCCGGCGTCACCGGCGAAATGCGGATGCCGGTGCGCTCAGGGCCGGCGACCGCGGCCACCGCCTGCGACACTTCCAGCATCAGCTTTGCGCGGTTCTCGATTCCTCCGCCGTAAGCGTCGGTGCGCTTGTTGGTGCCGTCCTTGGCGAACTGGTCGAGCAGGTAGCCGTTGGCGCCGTGGATCTCGACGCCGTCAAAACCGGCGACCAGCGCGTTCTCGGTGCCGCGCTTGAAATCGTCGACGATCCCTGGAATTTCCGACAGCTCCAGCGCGCGCGGTTCGGAGATTTCGGTGAAGATACCGCCCACAAACGTCTTGCCCTTGGCTCGGATCGCCGACGGCGCGACCGGCTTGCCGCCGCCGGGCTGCAGCGTGGTGTGCGAGATACGGCCGACATGCCAGATCTGGATGAAGATGCGCCCGCCTTTTTCGTGCACGCGGTCGGTGATCTTGCGCCAGCCTTCGACCTGCTCCTTCGAATAGATGCCGGGCGTGTCCTGATAGCCCTGGCCCTGCTGCGAAACCTGGCTAGCTTCGGTGATGAGCAATCCGGCGGACGCGCGCTGGCCGTAATAGTCCACCGCGAGCGGGCTTGGCACCATGCCGGGAGGTACCGCGCGGTTGCGGGTCAGCGGCGCCATCACGAGGCGGTTGGGCAGCGTAATCGGGCCAAGCTTGAGGGGCTCGAACAGTTTGGTCTGGCTCATGTCTGATATGTCCGGATGGCTGATGATAGGGAAGAGTTGGGCATTGCCGCCAATTGCGCAATCCCGCAAGCCATTCGGCTGGCGCAGACGAGCTGCGCAAGGTACCGGCCGCGCCGGTGATTCAGGCTTCCTTCATCATGCTGTGGTGCGCCGCAAATCCCACGCGTCGATTGTCCAGCTCCGCGATGGGGCTGGTGGAGTCCACCTGCAGCAGTTCGAAACTCAGGCATTCGCAACCGATCGAGCGAAGCACCTGGCTGGCGGCCTTCTGGGCGCTGTTGCCAAAACTCTGGTGGTCCATCTGAATTTCGAGGCGGGACTTTCGGCTGCACACCGCCTTCACGACCGATTGCACTCGGATGAATATCTCGTCCCGGTAGTTCTGGGTGCTTTCGAAAGCGGCCCTGGGGTCGATGATTTGCGTCCGTGCGACATAGACGAGGTTGATCGCAAGGCGATCCGCGGAGACCGCGCCTTGCGTGAACCGAAACACCTCGGGGCGCAGATCGATCCGCGCGAGCTGGCCGCTGCTGGCGCGGATCCGGTGCCGGCCGGGCGGCAGGGCTTTTTCAAACCACCCGTTCCTGTAGAGCAGCACGGTCTCGAACGATTGAACGCAGACCCGCTCGAAGCCAAGCCACGCCATGACCCCTTTCCCGAACAGGGTCGAAATCCAGGTCCATGCGCCGGCGATTAGAGCGATTACAATCAAGGAAAAAACGATAGAACCCAGAAGTTCACCCACTTTTATCCTTCCCCTGCCGTGTTTTTATCTCGTTGACGGATACCGCGATATCCGTTCTTCTCTTGGCTCTTCCTGCGTCGAAAATAAGTCATTGCTATCTGAAGTAGAATGATTAATTGAAAAAAAGCCGGCTCGTCCCCGCCATTTGGATTTTTGATCGGCGCATCCTGACGCAGGATTGGTCGCGGGGGACATAGCCATCGCCTATGATTGTGGACGGCTACCCGTCGCCGGCGGTCCATCCACGTCATTGCGAGGAGCGAAGCGACGAAGCAATCCACATCTCCGCGTGCGGCGCGATGGATTGCTTCGCGGAGCCTGTCATCGGGCGGGCATTCGCCCGACCCGGTGGCTCGCAATGACGTGGATACAGTTTCGCGATCTCGCGACATGTTTGCCCGAGGCTTGCATCTTCTCTTGTCCCTCCTGAAACACAGAGGGCGCAGGGAAGACCGGGTGCTGGCTGCACCCGCGGTCTCGTGTGCAGGTGCGCATAAAGAACACGCACACGAGCATACAGGTACAGCGGGAGCATCCCGGCCTTCCCTGCGCAATGGCTTTACGGCTTACTTCGTGCTCTCCCCGGAGAACGGCTCTTTTGCCTCCGTCGCCCCCGAGAAGCTTCGCTTCTTAAGGACTTAACGCCAGCACCGCGGCGCCAGAACCACACGACTTCGCCGTACGCTCCCGTCTTCGCCAAGAGGCTTCGCCGGGTTTGGTACCGGTCCGCCGAAGCTTTAGCGAAGGCGGATCCTGCGCCTACGTCTTGCGCATTCCGCGTCCATCGCATCTCACCGCACGTTCGTGACGATCGCGAGCGCCCCTCAATGGGTGAGACGGGCGGAGTTATGCGACTGATTTGGGTGAGAACGAAAGCGGAATATTTTTGATTCTTTTTGTTTCCTGGGCTTGACACGATTTCGGAAAATCAGAATTGATTTGCCCGTCGTGTTGATTTGTCGCAGGCCGCAGCACGAAATCGCGCTTGCTCGGCAGGCAAATCAGTCCGCGGCCCGTAGGGTGGGCAAAGGCGCAAAGCGCCGTGCCCACCAGTTCGCGCTGCGCCTCATGATGGTGGACACGCTTCCGCCTTCGCTGTTCGAGCTACGGCGAGACAGGTTCGCTTTGCCGACGCTACGCTGTGCTCGACCTAGCCGTGCGCGGGAATGACGACCCCATCAGTCGCGTACTGCCGGATCTTGTTGCGCATCGTGCGCACCGAAAGTCCGAGCAGGCGGGCGGCGTGGGTGCGATTGCCGTGGCAGCGCGCCAGCGTCTGCAGCACGAGTTCGCGCTCGATCGCCTCGACCGTCGAGCCGATCAGCATCGGCACGATCTCGTGGGGTGAAAGGGTATGAGAATCCGAAAGAGGAGTCTCGGGCACGGGGACACAATCCGTGCCAAGGTTCACGTCACAATACTCCCGGGGCATCAACACCTCCCGATCGACGCTTGCTCCGGAACGCGGAGCAGAAACATCAGGAATCACAACCCCTGCCGCAGGGGAGCGTGGGCGCGAATGGTTAACGGAAGATTAATGAGCACAGAAAAGTTTTTGCGTCGATCAGTTACACCTAGAGGAGGTATATGTTGAAAGACAGGCAGATAATCGCGTGAGCCACCGCGTAGGAGTAGTCCATGCCTCAACGCGGTGGATTGCGCTTCGCTAATCCGCCCTACGACCCTACGCGGACTGCTCGCGCCATATCTTTTTCATAGATTCCATCAGCGCAGTGGCCTGTTAAAAGATCGAGCGTGAATGGCGCCCAAATGTCTCCAACCGGAGTCCATGCTTCGCCCGTGAGCTCGGTTTCATGTACTTTGACGTTGCGGAAGCTATCCCACGAAATCCGCGGGCTTATCCATCCCGAATTGTCTGACCGCACAGCGGCGAAATCGACCAGTCCCTGGAAGACTACCAGGCCGAGTTGATGTAGGGGAAACACGGCCGCGATGTCATCCCATGCTGCGCAATCTCGCATGGCGCGCGATTCGGGATCGATGACACAGGTGTGACCGTCTGCGACAACAATCACATCCGCTCCATTAGGATGATCAAGCACGGCAGTGCAGTTCGTCATCCCTCCAAGGAAGTTGCCGACCCACGGATCGGACTTTTCTGGATAAAAGCGTATCACGAGCCCTTCACGAAACTCGTGCTCACCACGTCCGGTGAACGACACGGCCCTCGGCCCGTACGGCGGCAGCCCAGGTAAGATTTCAAACCGCATCGCCGGCACCCAATTCATCTGAAGTCAGTAAATGGCGGATCACGCTCCGCTAACGAGGGCGTGTACTCATAGATTCGTTATTTCTGCCTCACCCCCAAGAGCGGACATGGAAGCGGACATTGGCGATGTCAGCGTGGGGCCAACAAGCGACATTGCGAGCTTAGTTTGATATGGGAGTGGAGTGCGATTTCTGAGGTCCGTGGATATCCGTGTGAGCAAGACGAAAGTTACACCATACGAGCTTGAGAAGATGGTCTGGGACGAAGTCGGCGATCCTGGTGGACTAGGTATCGCACTAGTTCGCACCGGCGACGGCGGCTGGATTTTTGAGGTCCGGTCCGGAAGCGAGCTTATTCCCGGTAGCGTGGTTCAGACCATGGTTGACGAAATCGCCGCAAGGTTGCGCTTGCAGTATGAGCTGTGCCCCTACAGCGACGTGCGTCCTATGCACGCCGAAGCTGCACGAAACCATGCTCGGACCCGCTTTCCGCCGGGGCATTACTTGCGAGAACGGCTTTTTCGGTATGCTCAGTGCTCGGAAGTCGGTCCTCATGCCCCCTACTGGGTCTATTACCGGAGGTTCAGAAAGCGAAGCTAGGCCGTTTGGCTCGAAAGTAAAATGTCCGGACGGCACGCATGGCATTGATCTGATGTCCGCTGCGGGTCAACGGACTAAACCGCTCGCGCGGTAGGGCGCTGCGGCAGGCAGCACAGCTAACAGGATAGCGCAACGGGGCGTCCTGTCTTGAGATGAGGGGTTCGCAACCTTCACTCAAAACAGGAGCATCCCCATGAC
>NZ_MAXC01000001.1 GCF_001693485.1 Bradyrhizobium sp. LMTR 3 | reverse complement strand
TGATACCGTGCAGGCCGAGCGCGCCGATCCTGGGCCAGAGGTCGCGCGGGAACTGATTGCTGCGGTCGATTTCGGCGGCGCGCGGGGCGATTTCATTCTGCGAAAACGCATGCACCGTCTCGCGGATGGCGTCCGCAGTCTCGCCAAGATCGAAGTTGAACATCCGATGGGCGTTGGGAATCATGGCCGCCTCCCGGCGAATTAAACGTTGTTTCAAACAGACTTAGTACCCGGGCCTACACTTGTCACGCGGCGAAATACGCGCGCGCCGCCCAAGATGGGCCAGCACTGCGATGCGGCCAAATGCGCCCAACTCGCCCTTGCGCCGGGGCACGGCTCGGGATGTAATAGGGTAAAACATCACCCGTTCGGCATGCTTCGCACGGGGAATCAGGGAGAGCGGCTCATGCACGGAACCATCGATCTCGCCGGAGATTCTCATCTGCGCGCCGCGCGCGACACGGCACAGTCGATGCCGCTGACGGATTTCGATGTCGGCAATCCCGAACTGTTCCAGAACGATTCCTTCTGGCCGTATTTCGACCGGCTGCGCCGGGAAGACCCCGTGCATTACTGCAAGGACAGCATGTTCGGGCCGTACTGGTCGATAACCAAGTACAGCGACATCATGGACGTCGAGACCAATCACGCGGTGTTCTCGTCGGCATCGTCGCTTGGCGGCATCACCATTCGCGACGTCGCGCCGGACCTGCGCCGCGAAAGTTTCATCGCGATGGACCAGCCGCGCCACAGCGCGCAGCGCAAGACGGTGGCGCCGATGTTCACGCCGACGCATCTGGACCAGCTCGCGATCAACATCCGCAAGCGCTCCGCCGAATGCCTCGACAACCTTCCGAAGAACGAGGTGTTCGACTGGGTCGATCAGGTCTCGATCGAGCTCACCACACAGATGCTCGCCGTGCTGTTCGACTTCCCCTGGGAAGATCGCCGCAAGCTGACGCGCTGGTCCGACATCGCGACCACGATTCCGCATCTTGGCGGCCTGGTCGAGAGCGAGGACCAGCGGCAGGCCGAGTTGTTGGAATGCGCGACCTATTTCGCAAGACTGTGGAAGGAGCGCATCAGCCAGCCGCCGAAGAGCGACCTGTTGTCGATGATGGCGCATAGCGATGCTACGCGCGACATGGACCCGAAGAATTTTCTCGGCAATCTGATCCTGCTGATCGTCGGCGGCAACGACACCACCCGCAACACGCTGTCGGGCAGTGTCTATGCGCTGAACAAGAATCCGGATCAGTATCAGAAGCTCCGCGACAACCCCGAGCTGATCGACAGTTTCGTCCCCGAAGTGATCCGCTGGCAGACGCCGCTCGCGCACATGCGCCGCACCGCGCTGGAAGACATCGAATTCCGCGGGCGTCAGATCAGGAAGGGCGACAAGGTCGTGATGTGGTACGTCTCGGGCAACCGCGACGAGGAGGTGATCGAGCGTCCCTACGAGTTCATCATCGACCGCGCCCGCCCCCGCACCCATCTTTCCTTCGGTTTCGGCATCCACCGATGCGTCGGGATCAGGCTGGCAGAGTTGCAACTGAAGATTATCTGGGAAGAAATCCTCAAGCGGTACGATAATATTGAGGTGATCGGCGAACCGAAGCGGGTATATTCGAGTTTCGTCAAGGGCTACGAAACCCTGCCGGTCCGCATCGCCGCCTAGCCGCGCTCACGCTCATCCGGGATGATCGAACCATGAACGTTCAAACTGCCATCAGAGCCGACAGACAAGAGCTGCTGCGCGCCGCGCGCGAGGAGGCCTATTCGACGCCGCTGAAGGACTTTCATCCCGGTGCGCCGAAACGTTTTCAGAACGACACGCTGTGGCCGTGGTTCGAGCGGCTGCGCAAGGAAGAGCCGGTTCACTATTGCGAGAATTCGCCGATCGAGCCCTATTGGTCGGTGACCAAGTACAACGACATCATGCATGTCGACACCAACCACGGCATCTTCTCCTCCGATTCCACGCTCGGCGGCATCTCGATCCGCGACGTGCCGCCCGGCTACGACTACCCGAGCTTCATCGCGATGGACCAGCCCAGGCACTCGGCGCAGCGCAAGACGGTGTCGCCGATGTTCACGCCGACACATCTGGACGAGCTGGCAAAGCTGATCCGCGAGCGCTCGCAAAAGGTGCTGGACAATTTGCCGCGCAACGAGACCTTCAACTTCGTCGAGCGCGTCTCGATCGAACTGACCACGCAGATGCTGGCGACGCTGTTCGATTTCCCCTGGGAGGAGCGGCGCAAGCTGACGCGCTGGTCCGACGTCTCGACCGCGCTGCCCAAGAGCGGCGTGGTGGAATCGCCCGAGCAGCGGCGCCGGGAGATGGACGAATGCTACGCCTATTTCTCGAAGCTGTGGAACGAACGCGTCAACGCGCCGCCGAAGAACGACTTGCTGTCGATGATGGCGCACAGCGATGCGACGCGGCACATGGATCCCGACAATCTGATGGGCAACATCATCCTGCTCATCGTCGGCGGCAACGACACCACCCGCAACACCATGAGCGGCTCGGTGCTGGCGCTGAACGAGCACCCGGAGCAGTATCAGAAGCTGCACGACAATCCGGCGCTGATCGATTCCATGGTGCCGGAAGTGATCCGCTGGCAGACGCCGCTCGCCCATATGCGCCGCACCGCGTTGGTCGACACCGAAATCGGGGATAAGAAGATCAAAAAGGGCGACCGCGTGGTGATGTGGTACGTCTCGGGCAACCGCGACGAGGAAGGCATCGAGCGCCCCGATGAATTCATCATCGACCGCGCCCGCCCCCGCACCCATCTGTCGTTCGGCTTCGGCATCCACCGCTGCGTCGGCATGCGGCTTGCCGAGTTGCAGCTCAAGATCGTGTGGGAAGAAATGCTCAAACGCTTCGACCGCATCGAGGTGGTCGGCGAGCCGAAGCGGGTCTATTCAAGCTTCGTGCGCGGCATCGAGCAGTTGCCGGTCCGCATTCCGGGGTGAGCGGCGCACTCAACCCCGCCGATCACTACGTAAAAGAAAAAGCCGCCCAAGGCGGCTTCCAGATTCGATGCCTGATGATCGTGGATCAGGCAGAGATGCCCGCTGGCTGTGTCTTCCGGAAATATCCGAAAAAGCAGAACACCAATCTTCCCCACTTCAATATGTAGCGCGCAAGGGGCTTGCTTCAAGACCCCGGTCATCCCGTAGAACCGCTGGCCGACGCCACAACCTACGGGGGTCACGAAATGAGTGCATTTGTCGTCGAGCATGCGGTGGTCATCGTCGGAGGAGGTCCGACAGGGTTGATGTTGGCCGGCGAGTTGGCGTTGGCTGATATCGACGTCGCCATCGTCGAGCGGCGCCCTGACCAGGAGCTGGTCGGCTCGCGCGCGGGCGGTCTGCACGCACGCACCATCGAGGTTCTCGATCAGCGCGGAATTGCCGACCGGTTTCTCTCGCAGGGACAGGTGGCCCAGGTCGCAGGCTTCGCCTTGATCCGCTTGGACATCAGCGACTTCCCCACCCGGCACAATTACGGGCTCGCGCTATGGCAGAACCATATCGAGCGCATCCTCGCCGGCTGGGTCGGCGAGCTGGCGGTGCCGATCTATCGCGGACGTGAGGTGACTGATATCGCGCAGGACGACAGCGGCGTCGATGTCGCGCTGGCCGACGGCCAGTCGCTGAGGGCGAAATATCTCGTCGGGTGCGACGGCGGACGCAGTCTGATCCGCAAAGCAGCCGGCATCGACTTCCCCGGCTGGGATCCGACGACCAGCCACCTGATCGCCGAGGTCGAGATTGCCAAGGAGCCGGAATGGGGCATCCGCCACGACACCATCGGCATCCATGGCCTGAGCAGGTTGGAGGATGGCGGGCCGGTGCGGGTCATGGTGACCGAGCGGCACGTGGGATCCACCAGCGAACCCACGTTGCGCGATCTCAGCGAGGCGCTCATCGCCGTCTTCGGGACCGACTACGGGATCCACAGTCCGACCTCGATCTCCAGGTTCACCGATATGACCCGCCAGGCGGCGTCGTACCGCACGGGACGGGTGCTGCTGGCCGGCGATGCCGCGCATGTGCATTACCCCGCGGGAGGACAGGGCCTCAATATCGGCGTGCAGGATGCCGTGAATCTGGGATGGAAGCTGGCCCAGGTGGTCAAGCAGACGTCACCGGAAAGCCTGCTGGATACTTACCACGCCGAGCGCCACCCGGTCGGTGCCCGGGTGCTGCGCAACACGATGGCCCAAGTCGCGCTGATGCGTCGCCCAGACGACCGCATCAAGGCCTTGCAGAACACCATGTCCGAACTACTCGGCATGGACGAGCCCCGCAAACGCTTCGCCGCGATGATGTCCGGTCTGGACGTCCGCTACGATCTCGGCGAGGGACATCCGCTGCTCGGACGCCGCATGCCCGATCTCGACCTGGTCACCGCCAACGGCCCGCTGCGGGCATTTACTCTGATGCACGGCGCCCGCCCCGTGCTGCTCGACTTCGGCCATCCCGGCCGCCTCGACGTCACGCCGTGGGCGGATCGGGTCCAACTGATCAGCGCTGAATATGTTGGTACGTGGGAGCTGCCGGCAATCGGCGTAGTTGCTGCTCCCACCGCCGTGTTGATCAGGCCGGACGGATATGTCGCCTGGGTGGGAGAGCAAACCGAGCTCGGGCTCGCTGACGCGCTAACGACATGGTTCGGACCACCTGCCGCAGCGTAGCTGCAAAGGTTTTGCCGCGGCCGCTCGCTGATCCGCGGGCTGGCCGCCCATGTCCGCCCTGAATCGAAAGCTGACATCGTCTGGCTCACCCGAAACGTCGGCTTAGAGCCAGAAGCTGACGTGTGGCCAAGAGCTGGAGAGAGGACGGAAAGCAAACACCTCTTCGGGGTAGCCGTCAGGGGGAAAACGATAGCCCAGAGCCGGTGAACTTTGTCGCGGCTTGGGTTATACTCGGTCGTCACCGGTCCCGGCTTTTACAGGGTGACAGCTATGGGCACCGCAGCGGTTGAACGCAAGCTCGCTGCCATTGTGGCGGCCGACGTGGCCGGTTATTCGCGACTCATGGGAGCCGACGAGGAAGGCACTCACGCATCGTTCGTGGCGCATCTTCGGGAGCTGATCGAGCCGAAAATCCGGGAGCACCGCGGCCGCGTGGTCAAGACCACTGGTGACGGCTTCCTCGCCACCTTCGAGAGCGTTCTGGGCGCGGTCCGGTGCGCCGTCGAGGTGCAGCGCGGGATGGCCGAGCGGAATGCCAGCGTGCCGGAGCCGCAGCGCCTCGTGTTCCGGCTCGGCATCAACGCCGGCGACATGATGATCGATAGCGGAGACATTTATGGCGACGGCGTCAACATTGCAGCGCGGCTCGAGACCATGGCCGAGCCGGGGGGCATCTGCGTCTCCGCCCGCGTGCAGGAGGACGCGAGCGGGCGGCTCGACCTCGGCTTCGAAGACCTCGGCGAGCGGCAGCTCAAGAACATCGTCCGGCCGGTGCGGCTTTATCGCGTCATATTCGATCGACCCGAGGCGTCGGCAGGCGCCGTCGCAACTGGCACGCAACTGCCTAACCTCAGCGATCGCCCCACCTTTGCCGTTCTGCCGCTCGCCAACATGAGCGGCGACCCGGAGCAGGAATACTTTGCCGACGGTATAAGCGAGGATCTCATTACGGGGATTGCTACGTGGTGTCGTTTCCCGGTAATCGCCCGCAACTCGTCCTTCGTCTACAAGGGCCGTTCAATCGACATCAAGCAGGTCGGCCAGGAGCTCGGCGCCCGTTACGTGTTGGAAGGGAGCGTCCGCAAGGCCGGAAACCGGGTCCGCATCACTGCCCAGCTCATCGACGCGCTGACCGGGCACCACGTTTGGGCGGAGCGCTACGATCGCGAGCTCGGCGATCTGTTTGCGATTCAGGACGACATCACGACGAGCATCGCGGCTGCGGTCGAGCCGGAGATCATGGAAGTAGAGGAGCATCGGGCAACGACGCGCAGGAGCCTCACCGGCTACGATCTGGTCCAGCGCGGCAACTGGCACCTCTACAAATTCACCCCGGAAAGCATACCCGAGGCGCAGCGCCTGTTCACGGCCGCCATTGAGGCGGATCCCAACTATGCTCCGGCCTACGCCAGCATGGCCTACAGCAAGTACATTTCGGCGCAGTTTGGTGCGGACTTTGAGGCAACGCTGCAAAGCGCATTCGAGTACGCCCGCAAAGCAGTCGCCCTCGATGAGAAGGATGCGCGCGCGCACATGTTTTTCGCCCAAAGCTCGCTTTGGCTGCGCCGGCACGAGGAGGCCATAGCGGCGGCCCGTCAGGCGATTGCGCTCAATCCGAGTCTCGCGCACGCCTATTCGGTGCTTGGCTATGCGCTAGACTGCGTCGGCGAATTCGAGGAAGCGCTGAAGACCGTCGCGCATTCGTTTCGTTTGCGCCCGCACGATCGTACGGTCGGGCGCTGCATTCCAGCGATGGCCGTTGCCCACTACCAGCTCGGAGCGTATGCGGCCGCGGAGGAGACCGCCCGCCGCGCCGTGACCCTGACGCCACCCTACTGGCTCGGTCATCAGATGTTGGCCGCCAGTCGCGGGCAGCTCGGCCGCAAGGCTGACGCGGCGCAATGTGTCGCGGAAATCCGCCGCCGCGAGCCCGAGATCTCGCGAAGCGCGTATAGCGCGAGACTTCCGTTTCGAGAAGCCATCTACGCCCAGCGCATCGAAGAAGGTCTGGCGAAGGCTGGCTGGAGCGGCTGAGCGAGTCTCCCAGCTCAGGATTGGTCTAGTTTGGCAGGGAAGGAACGCCTGTGGCTGGGGCCTTGCGGATGTCTCACCTCAAGCCTTGAGTCCTCAGACCATGTCTGACGTCCGCATCGGGTCATTTGCGTCGTTCTGACTAGGGGTCGGCCACTTCCGGTTTGCCCTGACGAGCGAACTTCTTCGGAGTGCGTCGGCATGTCTCAAACGTGCCGGTTTTGCTGTAACAGTCGGGAGCAACGGATTGGGTTCGTAGCGCGCTTGTAGGAGCCGCAGCTTTGACGCGCTGCCCCCTGACGCCCTTACGAACAATTACGCGTCAGATTCCATATTGACCAAAACTTCCCCGGCGATGATTTCGGGGTCTCCAAGATTAAGGTCAAGCAGGCTTGCTTGAACAAACTCCAGTACCTTATCGTTCGCCGCATTGGCGCTTTCGCGGTCCTCGAATATCATTACAGCGATACCGACGCCTTCGCCCCCATCCACTACGTAATAAGATCTGAATCCGTGCGATTCCCTTAGGATCTGACCGATGCCGCTTTTGGCGCGGCGGGCAGCATCCGCAACCGAACGAACCTTGGTGTACTTTCGAATGAACATGTACATGAGGCCACCCATGCGTCTCAGCTCGAGCCCCAAGGCATCAAAGCATATTGGGCCGCTGCTGGACTAGGGCCTACTTCCGAGATGGGTCACACGCGGACCTTTGGCCCTGCCCTATCCTGTGTCTGTGCGACCCTCGAATGCGGACGTCGTCGCCGACAGCGTTCGATTCCGCTTTATGCCAGGAAGAGCATCGCCATCTGCTTGTGCAAGTCGACAACTCCATTCCGATGAGAATGCGCAATCGCACAAAGTAGGACCGCGACCAAACGCAACTGTCGCGCTGCCCCTTGACAAAAAAATTTGTCAATGTACGCTACCACCATGATCGATATCGAAGTGATCAGCGATCCGGCGGTTGCGGTTGCCGCCCTTGACCCTATCCGAAGCGCGTTGCTGGCCGAACTCGCAGAGCCCGCGTCGGCGGCGATCCTGGCGACGCGCCTGGGGCTACCTCGTCAGAAGGTGAACTATCATTTGCGCGCGCTCGAAGCCTGCAGGCTGGTCGAGGTCGCGGACGAACGGCAGTGGGGCGGATTGACCGAGCGGCTGCTGGTGTTATCGGCCAAGTCGTTCGTTGTTTCGCCGGAGGCGTTGGGCGCGGTCGCTGCCGATCCGAAGCGCAGCAAGGATCAGCTCGCGGCCAGCTATCTGATCGCCCTCGGCGCCCGGATCGTTCGCGAGGTCGGCGATCTCTGGAAACGCGCAACGAAAGCCGACAAGCAGCTTGCGACCCTGTCGATCGATGCAGAGATTCGCTTCGCCTCCCCCGCTGCCCGCGCTGCGTTCACGCGCGCGCTGACGCAGGCCATCACGGAGCTGGTCAGCCGCTACCACGATGCGGGCGCTCCGGGCGGCCGTGATCATCGATTGGTGATCTTGTCTCATCCCTTGCCTCAAACGTCTCACTGAAAGGACAGACCATGCCCGTGAAGAAGGAACCGTCTGGCCGTCGCAGCGTCGAAGCCACGGTTGAGGTCCCCGGCACACCCGAAGAGGTGTGGCAGGCGATCGCGACAGGTCCCGGCATCTCCTCGTGGTTTGTGCCGACGACGTTGGACGAGAAAGTTGGCGGCACTACCAAATCGAGCTTTGGCCCCGGAATGGATTCGGAGGCCACGATCACCGCGTGGGAGCCGGCCAGGCGTTTCGTCGCCGAATCGGAGGGAGGACCGCTCACGGTAGCCACCGAGTGGACCGTCGAAGCCAAGGGCGGCGGCACGTGTGTGGTGCGGGTCGTTCATAGCTGGTTCGCGGATAATGACGATTGGGATGGCCAGTTCGAAGGACACACCTACGGCTGGATCGCCTTCTTCCGCAACCTGCGGCGCTATCTGGAGAAGTTTCGCGGCCAGACGTCGACGATCGTGGCGCTTTCCGCGATGTCGAACGACAACGATGCCTGGGGCCGCCTGGTCGGCCCGCTCGGCCTGGCTGACGCAAGCGCCGGTGCGCGCTTCGCGACACAAGCTGGGACGCCAGAGCTACGCGGCATTGTGGAAGCCGTCGGTCCTCCGCAATGGCCCTTGGTGCAATTGCTGCTCGAGCACCCGGCACCCGCCCTCGCTCATCTCTTCGCGATGCCGATGGGAGGGTCGACCTTGCTGACGGTCCGTCTCTACCTCTACGGAGACGCCGGGCGCACCATGGCCAATCACGTCGAGGCCGATTGGCGGCGCTGGCTTGATCGCCAATTTCCACCACAGACGTAGCGGCTGACGGCGACGGTCATTCCAGCAGGCCACTAAGCAGCGTTAGCAAGCTGACGCGACATCGACAGGATGGCGTGCATAGTCTCGGCCGGTTGCAGCGTCGGATGCAGATGCGTGCCTTCCAGTCTTATTACCGGCCATCCCCGCCGTCGCGCTTCGAGGGTTGCGTGATCGTAAATGGGCGAGCATTGAATGAACCCGGCCGGAACGTGGTCCCAGCCGGCGAGTTCGATCGTATCGTCGAACCAATCGACCGTCAGCTTTGGTAGTCCGCGCTCGAACTCCGCGAAGGCGATCGGGTCTCTCGCCAGGAGGTCCAGGCCAACGAGGGATGTGCGCTTGATATCGCCCGCGAACCATCGTGACCAGATCGGAAGCGTTCCGTCGCTGGCTGCGATGCTTCTTATGAAATCCCGCAGAGCAGGCCGGACGGGCGGGGCAGCGCCTCGCGACGGCGGCACCTCTCCGTCAACGATCATAACGCCACGGCAGGGAAGCCTATGCGCGAGATCTGCGACCAGCACACTTGCGGAGCTATGACCGACCAATATCGGCTCGTGGCACGAGGTGATGCGCTGGAACAGGTGGGACGTCCATGCACGCCAAGGCGGCGGCGGCTGGTTGTCGAGTACGTCTGGAGTCTGGACATTATGT
Organism: Bradyrhizobium sp. LMTR 3; assembly: GCF_001693485.1. Taxonomy (GTDB): domain Bacteria; phylum Pseudomonadota; class Alphaproteobacteria; order Rhizobiales; family Xanthobacteraceae; genus Bradyrhizobium. The sequence continues at coordinate 328,858 of NZ_MAXC01000001.1, read as the reverse complement.
CCTGATTTCCGCAACTGCTCTGCTGTAGGCTCCCAGCTCGACGCCCGAACCAATGGACCGGGTACAAGAACGAAATTGAGGCTCATACGAATTCCGCAACCAAAATTATGAACGGCGCTATGATACGGCCCAGCGTTGCGAAGGCACAAGTTGGAAGGCCAACGAATGTCTATTGCTCGGCCTGTTGCCGTCGTTGTGCAATCAAGAATAGCGGAAGTGAGGCCATCTGGACCATGACTGCAAACACGACCAAGCCGATGCGCGACTGCTGGTAAAGGATACCGGCCGCAATGCTGCCGACGAGCCAACCGCCCCCATACCCCGTGTAAAACAGCCCAAACGCAAGATTTCGTCGCCCCTCGGGCAAGATGCCGGCAACAACCGCTTTCAGCAGCATGTCCTGAATGACCTGACCGACGCCCCATAGCGCCATCCCGAACAGCACGAGATAAAATCCACCGAGGAAGACGAATGGCGAAAACAGTGAGGTCACGAAGGTGGCGGCCAAGAGCACTGGCAGCCCGAAGCGGTCGTAGAGTTTGCCCAATGCCAGCGTGACCACGACGGCTATACCGGTTCCGAATGCCAGGAACAGCGGCACTCCGGTCTTGCCGACCAAGCCACTGGTGGAGAGGTGATACGCGATCAGCTCAAAACTCATGAGACCAGCGGCGAAACAAGCGCTGGCCGACATGTACAGCCAATAGGCCGAAGTGAATCCTCTTGCCTGCGCTTCACGTTGCTGCTCGAGGTCCGATGGGGCAGGAAATTGGATCCGCGCAAACGTCAGAGCGGCCAGCGCCAGCAGTGCCGGGATCAAGAGCAACGCATATCCGGTTCGATCATCTCCTTGCAGGAAAAACACCAGGGCGACCACGATCGGACCGAGCGTCCGTCCTGCGCTGTCCAGCGCGCCATGCACTGCGTAGACCCACCCGCGGCCGTGTTGCTTCGTCGCGTAAGACAGCATCGCCTCGATGATCGGCTTCCGGATGCCTCGCCCGATGCCCTGCAGAAGAATGAGTCCGAAGGCCAGCGGCCAATATCCGGCAAGTGCCATTGCGGGTACCGCAAGGAGGTTGAGAGCGTAGCCGATGGCGATGATGAGCCAATATTTCCCGGTCTTGTCGGCCAGATAGCCGGATATCCCGCGTATCGAGTACTGCACGGCCTCGCTGGCGCCTCCGGCAATACTGACGATGACGGCCCCCGCTTCGAGTGAGCCGAGGAACGGACCGTTCATGCTCGCCCCGCCGGAGTACGTCGTGTCGCCGAAGAAATCGACGACCCCCATCAAGAGCACGAAGGCAAAGGCGGGCGACAGCGAGCCAAGCAGGCGAGATCCGGACACGGCATTCATCTCCGAATGGTCCAGGCCGGTGCCTTCGTATCGACCAGATCCTTCCAACTCATCGCGGCGTGAACTGATCGAGATCGTGGATGCCCATATGTTGTTCCAGTTGAGCAACCCGGGCCGCCATCTTCTCGAAACCGTCCGCTCCGAACAGTTCGTGCTCCTTCTTCTCGAACGTCTCGGCCATCGCGTCGTACGCGTTCGAGGAGACCACGTCTTTCAGCTTCGGAAAGAGATCCGTGTCTTCGCGTGCGGCGTGCGGACGATACATTGTGATGAAGGACTGTATCGATGCAATGAGCTGCTTGCGGTCGTCGGCATTGGCGCGGCTGGACGGCGCCAGCCTGATGATCGTCTGGGTGACCCTCCGGCCCGCCTCGTGCTGGCGCAGCAGGGAATCGACCAGGTTGACCAGCTTCCCAGCTTCCCGGCTTCCCTGAAGCGCGGGAAAACATACTCCTCTTCGGACTTCTCATGATAGTTATTGATGAAGTCCCGGATGATCTCTGCCGATTGCGTGATCAGGGCCGGATCGAAATCCTCGTTTGAAGAAAACTTCAGGATCCCGGCTTCGTACAGCAGAAGCACCCGATCCAGCACCCCATGCTCCCGCATCAAATCCTCGGGAGGCGTGACCTGCTCTTCTTTCTTGCCTGTTACCACCTCCTTCAGCTTCTCGCCGACGCCCTTCTCCTCCGCTAAAGCAGGTCTCGTGAGCACGGCAGGGGCCGCCAGTGCCGCGGCCACGGCGCTTCCATACAAAAGCAAATCGCGCTTCCTTGGCATGATGATTTGCATGATGGACTCCTTGGAAAACCGCCGCTGGTGACCGGCGGACCTTCTGTCGGCCGCCGCCGACACTGGTCAGCGCCAAGCGCTTTCGTTCTTTTCGAAGACCCTGAATGCTATGACGCTGCCGAACGTCCGGGGGACCGTCCGGTAGCTTGCGCGTTAACGACCGGCGGCACTTCGCGTTCCAATTGCAAAATTCTGATAAAACAGACATGAAGTTCACAGATCTGCTTACCGGGTTCATCAGACCCGCACCGCCCCTATACAATTGCGGCATGACAGAAGTAGCCAGATGAGAATGCCGCACCCGGCCGTTTTGTTCTAAGCCAATCCTTAAAGCGCCTCGCATCGGCTCAGGCGAGCTTGATGTCCCAGAGGCCTTCTTCGCGGCAGGCGATCAGTTCGTCGCGAAGCAATTCGGTGACTAGCGCAATCGCAGTCGAGCCGGGATGATCGATGGGAGCAGCAAGCGTCAGTTCGCGCATCGGCGACGGCTTTGATATCGCCGCGGTTTCCAGCCGGCCGCCGGCGACTTCGTGGCGCACCGAAGACGGCGGCAGCAGCGTATATCCAAGCCCTTCCTCGACAAGGCTGGTCAGCACGCGGAAGGAATCGGCTTCCAGCTTGACGTCGAGCTTGATTTTCTTCTTCGCCGCCGCCTGCTCGATCAGCGCCCGGAGCCCATGCGAATGACTGGGCAGCACGAGACGCTGCTTCAGCAGCCAGCCGATATCGACCTGCTTCCGCTCGGACAGTCCGCTGCCGCGCGGCCCGACGGCGACGATGGGATCGCGGCCGAGGCTTTGCACGGAAAGATGCAGGTCGCTCGACGGCCCGTAGATCAGCGCCAGATCCATCTCGCCGCGGTGCAGCCATTCGGTCAGATGGCCGCTGTAGCTTTCGACAATGCAGAGCGAGATGCCCGGATACTTGTCGACGGTGCGCCGCGCGAGCCGCGCCGAAATCACGTAGCTCACGGTCGGCACCAGCCCAAGCACCACCCGGCCCGAGGGCGGGCCGCCGGCGGACTGGATCTCGTCGCGCACCTGGTCGATCTGCCGGACGATGCCGGCGGTGCGCGCCAGCAGCAGCCGGCCGGCGTCCGTCAGCACCATGCCGCGGCCGTTCCGCGTGAACAGCTCGGCCCGCAATTCATGCTCGAGCAGCTTGATCTGGCGGCTCAGCGCTGGCTGCGCCACCCGCAGCGTATCGGAGGCCTTGCTGAGGCTGCCGAGCTCCGCCACGCAACTGAAGGTCCTGAGCTGCCGGATATCCATTGCTTGCCAATCTTCGAAGGCAGGTTCATACGCTATAACAATTCAGCATAGGTGCCCAGCCGCCGTTTCACAACGTTCCGCACCCTTAAGCAATTGACATCAACCCGCATCCATCGCCAGAAAACCCAATGACCGCACAAGAACAACAAGACGAATTCCACGACATCCGCGACGCCGTCGCAAAGCTCTGCGCCCAGTTCCCCGGCGAATACTGGCGCAAGCTCGACCGCCAGATGGCGTACCCGAAGGAGTTCGTCGATGCGCTCACCGAGGCCGGCTATCTCTCGGTCCTGATCCCCGAGGAGTATGGCGGCTCCGGGCTGAAGCTGTCGGCCGCGGCCGCGATCCTGGAAGAGATCCAGCGCGCTGGCTGCAATGGCGGCGGCTGCCACGCCCAGATGTACACGATGGGCACCGTGCTGCGGCACGGCAGCGATGCCCAGAAGGCGAAATACCTGCCCGGAATCGCCAGCGGCAAATTGCGGTTGCAGGCGTTCGGCGTCACCGAGCCGACCAGCGGCACCGACACCTCCTCGCTGAAGACCGTCGCCAGGCGCGATGGCGACCACTACATCGTCAACGGCCAGAAGATCTGGACCAGCCGCGCCGAACATTCCGACCTGATGATCCTGCTCGCGCGCACCACGCCGAAGGAGCAGGCCAAGAAGCGCACCGACGGGCTTTCGGTGTTCATCGTCGACATGCGCGAGGTGAAGGGCAAGGGCCTCGAAATCCGCCCGATCCGCACCATGATGAACCACGCCACGACCGAAGTGTTCTTCACGGACATGCGGGTGCCGGCCGAAAACCTGATCGGCGACGAGGGCAAGGGCTTTCGCTACATCCTCTCCGGCATGAACGCCGAGCGCATTCTCATTGCGGCCGAATGCATCGGCGACGCCAAATGGTTCATCGCGAAAGCCACCGCCTACGCGAAAGAGCGCGCCGTGTTCGGCCGTCCGATCGGCCAGAACCAGGGCATCCAGTTTCCGATTGCAAAAGCCTACGCTTCCATGCGTGCGGCGGAGCTGATGGTGAAGGAAGCCACCCGCAAATATGAGGCCGGGCTCGACTGCGGCGCCGAGGCCAACATGGCCAAGATGCTGGCGGCGGATGCGTCGTGGGAAGCGGCGAACGCCTGCGTGCAGACCCATGGCGGCTTCGGCTTTGCGGAAGAATACGACGTCGAGCGCAAGTTCCGCGAAACGCGGCTCTATCAAGTCGCGCCGATCTCGACCAATCTGATCCTGTCCTACGTCGCCGAGCACGTGCTCGGTCTGCCCCGCTCCTACTGAGGACGTCAGATGCTGCCGTTGGAAGGATTGATCGTCGTCTCCGTCGAACAGGCGGTTGCAGCCCCGTTCTGTAGCTCCAGGCTCGCGGATGCCGGCGCGCACGTCGTCAAGGTCGAACGGCCCGAGGGCGATTTCGCCCGCGGTTATGATGCCGCTGCCAAGGGACAGAGCAGCTATTTCGTCTGGCTCAACCGCGGCAAGAATTCGCACGTGATCGACCTCGCCACCAAAGAGGGCCGCGCTGAACTCGAAGAGCTGATCGCAAGCGCCGACGTGCTGCTGCAGAACCTCAAGCCCGGCTCGATGGACAAGCTCGGCTTCTCGCTGGAGCGTCTGAAGAAGGATTATCCCGCGCTGATCTGCTGCACCATCTCCGGCTATGGCGACGAGGGCCCCTACGCGGACCGCAAGGCCTATGACCTCCTGATCCAGGCCGAGAGCGGACTTGCCTCGATCACCGGCGGGCCCGAGGGCCCGTCGCGCGTCGGCATCTCCGTCGTCGATATCGCCACCGGCGCCACCGCGCATGCCGCGATCCTCGAGGCGCTGATTGCGCGGGGACGCACGGGCCGGGGCGCCGATATCCGCATCTCGATGTTCGACGTGATGGCGGACTGGATGGCGGTGCCGCTGATCAATTCGGAAGCCGGCAATCCGCCGAAGCGGATGGCACTGGCCCATCCCTCGATCGCGCCCTATGGCGTGTTCAATTCCAGGGACGGCAAGGGCATTCTGATTTCGATCCAGAGCGAGCGCGAGTGGAAGAAGCTCTGCGCGGAAGTCCTAGATCAGCCCGACCTGCCCAATGATCCCCGCTTTGCCAACATGGTCGAGCGCGTGCGCAACCGCCAGCTCACAGACAAGACGGTCTCAGATAGTTTCGCCTCGATGACGCGCGTCGAACTCTTAAAGCGCCTCGACGCCGCCGACATCGCGTTCGCCGAGGTCAACACCATGGCCGATCTCTCGGTGCATCCGCATCTGCGCCGCATCGAGGTTGACACGCCGAACGGCAAGGTGAGTTACGCAGCCCCCGCCGCGATTTTCGTCGACGAGCCCAGGCACTATGGCGCGGTGCCCGCCATCGGCGACCACGTCGAACTTCCCAAAGCTCCACGTATCAGGAGCCGCCAGTCATGACAGAAGCTCTCAACCTCGATCATCTGCGCCAATGGATCGGCCGCAGCACGGAAGCGTCAGACATCGTCACCGCGCAACTCGTGAAGGGCCTACGCGCAACCCTGTTCCAGGACATCGGCGACCCGAAGCCCGGCGATGCCGCGCCGTGGACCACGCATTGGTGCCTGGCGCAGCCGGTATTTCCGATGTCGCAGCTCGGTCCCGACGGCCACCCGACCCGCGGCGGCTTCCTGCCGCCGGTGCCGCTGCCGCGCCGGATGTGGGCCGGCGGCGAAATCGAATTCCTCCAGCCGTTGCGTGTCGGTGATGAATCGACGCGCACCTCGCGCATTTCAGATGTGACGATGAAGACCGGCTCGACCGGCCCGCTGTGCTTCGTTTCCGTCGAACACACGGTGACGACGCCGCGCGGGGTTGCCATCCGCGAACGGCAGGACATCGTCTATCGCGACATGGGGAACGCTGCCGTCGCTTCGCCGCCGAAAGCCGCTCCGCCGCCGGTCGCACGGCATCGCGAAACCCATGTCAGCGATCCCGTGCTGCTGTTTCGCTATTCGGCGCTGACCTTCAACGGCCACCGTATTCACTACGACCGCGACTACGTTACCAAGGTCGAGGGCTATCCGGGCCTGATCTTCCACGGCCCCCTGCAGGCGGCGCTGATCGTCGAATTCGCTGCAAAACTTCACGGCGACAGCGCGCCGAAGAAGTTCAGCTATCGCGGCGTGCAGCCGCTGTTCGAAGGTGGCGAATTCTCCATCAACGCCAATGAAACCCACGCTGGCATGGAGCTGTGGATCGCGAATGCGGAAGGACAGCCGACGATGAAGGGCACGGCGACGTGGTGAGGTGTGCGCACCGTCATTCCGGGCTGGTGCGATAGCACCAGACCCGGAATCTCGAGATTCCGGGTTCGATGCTTCGCATCGACCCGGAATGACGGAGTAAGCAGTTAGCTCTGGGAGTCCCAATGTCGTCCCGCAAACCAGCCAAACCCGCCGCCGCCTCCCTCACCGTCAAGGACGCCACCTTCAGCCTGCTGCGCGCGTTCGGCATCAAGCGCGTGTTTGGCAATCCCGGATCCACCGAACTGCCCTTCCTCAGCGACTGGCCCGACGACATCGACTACGTGCTCGGCCTGCAGGAGGCTTCCGTCGTCGGCATGGCCGATGGTTATGCGCAGGCGACCCGCAATGCCGGCTTCGTCAATCTGCATTCCGGCGCCGGCGTCGGCAATGCGCTCGGCAATATCTATACCGCCCACCGCAACCAGACGCCGCTCGTCATCACCGCAGGCCAGCAGGCGCGCTCGATCTTGCCGCTGCAGGCTTTCCTCTATGCCGAGCGCGCCTCCGAATTCCCGCGGCCCTATGTCAAATACAGCGTCGAGCCGGCGCGCGCTGAAGATGTGCCGGCCGCGATCGCGCGCGCCTATTACGTCGCGATGCAGCCGCCCTGTGGACCGACCTTCGTCTCGATTCCGATCGACGACTGGACACGCCCGACCCAACCGGTCGAGGCCCGCCACGTCAGCCGTGAGCTCGGCCCCGACCCGCAAGCCATGAACGCGCTGGTCGCAGCACTCGCAGCCAGCAAGCGCCCCGCCTTCGTCGCCGGCCCGGCCGTCGACCGTGCCGAGGCGGTCGATCTCATGGTGAGGGTCGCGGAGAAGGCGAAGGCTGCCGTCTGGGTCAGCCCGTTCTCGGCGCGCTGCTCGTTCCCGGAACGTCATCCGCAGTTTGCAGGCTTCCTGCACGCCTCGCCGGGACAGCTATCGGACGCGCTGCGCGAGCATGACCTCGTGGTCGTCATCGGCGCGCCGGTGTTCACCTTCCATGTCGAGGGCCATGCCGCGATCTTCGACGGCGCCACCACGATCTTCCAGATCACCGACGATCCGGATGCCGCCGCGGTCACGCCGTCAGGCGCCAGCATCGTCGCCACCATGAAACCGGCGCTTTCGATGTTGCTCGACCTGCTGCCCGAAACCGCGCGCGCGATGCCGGCGGGCCGCGTGTTGCCGCCGGCGCCAGCGGCGGCCGATCCGCTCCCGGTCGAATTCCTGCTGTATCAGCTCTCGGAAGCCATGCCCGACAATGCAGCACTGGTGGAGGAAGCGCCCTCGCACCGCCCGGCGATGCAAAGGTTCATGCCGATGCGCGGCCAGGACAGTTTTTACACCATGGCGAGCGGCGGCCTCGGCTACAGCCTGCCTGCCGCGGTCGGCATCGCGCTCGGACGCCCCGGCGTCCGTACCGTCTGCCTGATCGGCGACGGCTCGGCGATGTATTCGATCCAGGCGCTGTGGACCGCGGCGCAGCGCAGGCTGCCGCTCACCGTCATGGTCATCAACAACGCCGGCTACGGCGCGATGCGCTCGTTCAGCCAGGTCATGCAGGTGCGAAACGTGCCCGGCCTCGAACTGCCCGGCATCGATTTCGTCAAACTCGCGGAAAGCATGGGCTGCCACGCCGTGCGGGTGACGAAATCATCCGAGCTCGCGGGCGCGCTCAAGCACGGGCTCTCGCATGCCGGCACCAGCCTAATCGAGGTGATGGTCGATTCCGCCGTTCCGCTGCTCTACGCGCAGAAGGGGTGAGCGAAGCTCTCTCCCCGTCATTGCGAGGAGCGAAGCGACGAGCAATCCATCTCTCCTCGTGCGGTGAGATGGATTGCTTCGCTTCGCTCGCAATGACGGAGGAAGCGCACGAGCGCCCCTCATCCTGAGGAGGCGCGGAGCGCCGTCTCGAAGGATGAGGCCCGTGTTGTGGCCTCATGGTTCGAGACACGCGGAGCTTGTCATCGGCCGCTGCGCGCGGACCCGGTGGCGCTCCTGAGGGTCAAACTACTTCCCGTAAGCTTCCCGCATCTTAGCCTGGATCTTCGCCATGCCCGCGATCCAGCGGTCGTAGTTCTCGGTCTTCTTGCGCATGTAGCCAAGCACCTGCGGGTGCGGCAGGATCACAAAGGTTTCCTCTTCCAGCCCCTTCAGCACGTCCTGCGCCACCTGCTCCGGCGTCAGATCGCCGTCGCCCGATTGCGGGCCCTTCGGGATCGAGCGCAGCATGTTGGTGTCGACGCCCTGCGGGCACAGGATCGAAACCTTGATGTTGTCGGCCTTGTGCGAGATCGCGAGATTCTCGGCAAAGCCGACTGCGGCATGCTTGGTGGTCGAATAGGCCGGACTGCCGACCTGCGACAATAGTCCCGCCGCCGAGATCGTGTTGAGGAAATAGCCGCCACCGCGCGCCTTCATGCGCGGGATCAAATGCCGCGCCGCATAGACATGGGCCATCACATGAACGGCCCAGCTTCGCTGCCACGGTTCGTCGGAGTTTCCGCCGGCATTCACCGATAGTGGATCGAAACCGCCGCCGATGCCGGCATTGGAGCAGAACAGCGCAATCGGGCCGAATTGATGCTCGGTCTCCTCGATCACGTGATGAACGTCCTTCTCTTTTCCCACATCGCATTTGAAGGCCGCCCCACTGATCGGAGTGGCGACGGCTCGTGCGCCATCGGGATCGATATCGGCGACAACGACCTTGGCAGCGCCTGCACGATGAAAGGCCTCGCACATCGCCTTCCCGATGCCGTTGCCGCCGCCGGTGACAACCACGACTTTGCCCGTCACCTGCATGGCCGCTCTCCCCGATATGATGATCCTACGTCAAGATCATCATATCGAGAATAGCCGTATAATGGCAGGCGGCGCCGAGCAAGACGAAGCCGTGCCAGATCGCGTTCTGGAAGCGCAATCGCTGCCAGGAATGGAAGATTACCCCAAGGCTATAGAGCACGCCGCCCGCCACCAAAAAGCCCAGCGCCAGCGGCGGCACCGCCTTCACCACGGCGTCGTAAAGCGTGACGCCGCTCCAGCCCAAAGCGAGATAGAGGCCGACCGCCAAACGATCGTATCGCCCCGGCAGCGCCAGCTTCAGCACCACACCGGCGATCGCGATGCACCACACCCCGGTCAGCAGCGCGATCGCGAGATAGCTGTCCCGCAGTTCCACGATGAACGGGGTATAGGTCGCGGCGATCAAGAGATAGATCGCCGAATGATCGAAGCGGCGCAGCACCCATTTGGCGCGCGACACCGGCCAGAGATTATAGACCGCCGACAATGTCAGCATCGCGAGCAGGCCTGCGACGTAGACCGATACCACTGTAATCTCGAACGCACCGGCATAGACCGCCGTCAGCACGATCAGGGCGGTGGCGGCGATGAGCCCGAAACAGACGCCGACGATATGCACGACGCCGTCGGCGATCAGCTCGGCGCGGTCGTAGTTCCAATGCATGGCGCCAGCCGCCGCATGGATGGATGTCGAGGCGATTTGTTTCAGTCTGAAGATGGTCATGCAGGTCCGCAGTAAGTAGCGAGGGAGCGATTAAGATATGGCTCTTCCGAGGTCAACGAACCGTTTACGCCGCTGGCCCCAAGGCCGTCGTCATGCGGTTTCGCTGACGATGCCAGTATCCCGTCGTCGTGGCATTTTCGTGCAGCCGGTAACCGCCGGATATCCCGGGGGGATTCCCTCGTCAGACGATCACAAGCGCTTGATTTCGGGCCGCCAATCGCCACTTCTCCGGTAATTGCACACCAACGCCCTCTCCGAGCTTTCCGCCCCGCATGGCCCCCAATTTTTCAGATATCGTAGAAGAAGCGCGCCTGTCGGCGCGGGCACTGCTGGATTACGGCGACAGTTTTTTCAATCCCACCGTGCGGCTCGGCGTCACCGGCCTGTCGCGCGCCGGGAAGACCGTGTTCATCACGGCGTTGATCCACGGCTTGACCCGCGGCGGCCGGTTTCCGGTGTTCGAACCCTATGCCTCGGGCCGGATCGCGGGCGCCCGGCTCGAGCCGCAGCCGGACGACGCGGTGCCGCGCTTCGATTATGAAAACCATGTCCGCACCCTGATCGAGGAACGGCGCTGGCCGAACTCGACCACTGACATCTCTGAATTGCGCCTCGTCATCGATTACCAGCGGCAGAATGGCGCGGACCGCACGCTCACCATCGACATCGTCGATTACCCCGGCGAATGGCTGCTCGATCTACCGCTGCTCAACAGGAGTTTCGAGCAATGGTCGGCCGAGAGCCTTGCGCTGTCGCGCGAAGGCCCGCGGGCAACACTCGCCGCGCCCTGGCACGAGCATCTGAAGACGCTTCAACCCCAGAGCCGCGAGAACGAGCAGGCGACGCTCGCCGCCGCAAGACTTTTCACCGATTATCTGCGCGCCTGCCGCGACGAACGTTTTGCCATGAGCCTGCTGCCGCCCGGACGTTTCCTGATGCCGGGTAACCTCGCCGGCTCGCCGGCGCTGACCTTCGCCCCGCTCGACGTGCCCATTGATGGCGCCGCGCCCGACGGTTCGCTGTGGGCGATGATGCGGCGGCGCTATGAAGCCTACAAGGACGTCGTGGTGCGTCCGTTCTTCCGCGATCATTTTGCGCGGCTCGACCGCCAGATCGTGCTGGTCGATGCGCTCGCGGCCTTCAATGCCGGGCCGGAGGCGCTGCACGATCTCGAAGCCGCGCTTGCCGGCATTCTCGATTGCTTCCGGATCGGTCGGAGCACCATCCTCAGCAGCTTGTTTCGTCCGCGGATCGACCGGATTCTGTTTGCCGCCACCAAGGCCGATCATCTGCACCATTCCAGCCACGACCGACTCGAAGCCGTGCTACGGCGGGCCGCCGCCAAGGCAGCCGACCGCGCCGAATATGCCGGCGCCGCCATCGACGTGGTCGCGCTCGCGGCGGTACGCGCCACGCGCGAGGCAATGGTTACGCGCGGCCGGGAGAAGCTGCCGTCGATCCTCGGCACGCCCGCACCGGGCGAGACCGCCAATGGCGATACGTTCGACGGGGAGACCGAAGTGGCGACCTTTCCGGGTGATCTCCCCGCCGATCCCGAAGAGCTGTTCAAGGGCGGCTTTCGCGGCCTTTCCAGCATGCCGTCCGACAGCGCCGACTTCCGCTTCCTGCGCTTCCGGCCGCCGCTGCTGGAGCGCACCGGCAAGGACGAGCCCGCGCTGCCTCACATCCGCCTCGACCGCGCCCTTCAGTTCCTGATCGGAGACCGACTGCAATGAGCGAGAAAACGCCGCATCGGCGGCCGGCGACGTTCAAGCTCGGCGATCCCGGCGTCATCGTGATAGACCCGGAGGAGACCGGTCGCCCCGCCCGCGGCACGGTGCAGATCACGCCGGAGGCGGATCCGGCGCTGCTGCCTGTTCCGCTCGATGCACCGAGGGTCCCGCTGCGCCGCGGCTTTCGCTGGGGAGCGCTGTTCTGGTCGGCTGTCGGCGGGCTGGTGCTGCTCGGCACAGGGCTCGGCGTCGTCAATCTGATCGAGGATCTGTTCGCGCGCAGCCAGACATTGGGCTACGTCGCGCTGGCATTTGCGGTGGCGGCAGGGCTGGCGCTGGCCGTCGTCATCGGCCGCGAAGCATTCGGGCTGGCGCGGCTGGCGGCGATCGAAAAGCTGCATCAGCGCGCCGCCGAGGTGCTGCGCAGCGACGACCGCGCCGAGAGCCGTGCCGTCGTCAACGAACTGCTCAAGCTCGCGCATCAAAATCCGCAACTGGCGCGCGCCCGCGCCACGCTGAAAGGCCACGCCGACGACATCATCGACGGCGCCGACATGATCAAGCTGGCCGAGCGCGAACTGATGGCGCCGCTCGACGAGGAGGCGCGCCGGCTGGTCTCGACGGCCGCGCAGCGCGTCTCGGTCGTGACCGCGGTAAGCCCGCGCGCGCTGATCGACGTGCTGTTCGTGTTCGTCGCCGCGATGCGCCTGATCCGCCAACTGGCGCGGCTCTATGGCGGCCGTCCCGGCACGCTCGGCATGATCAGCCTGTTGCGCCAAATCATCGGCCATCTCGCCATCACCGGCGGCATGGCGGTGGGCGACAGCCTGGTGCAGCAGATGCTCGGGCACAGTATCGCCGCAAAGCTCTCGCAACGGCTCGGCGAGGGCGTGCTCAACGGCCTGCTCACGGCAAGGCTGGGACTAGCCGCCATCGACGTGACGCGCCCCTTGCCGTTCACCGCATTGCCGCGGCCCGCGCTCTCCGATCTCGCGAAGGATTTGCTGAGCAAGCGCGACGATGAGGCGTGAGCCAATCGCCACGCATCTGCTCTCCCCGTCATTCCCGGCGCGACGAGTGGTGTTTGACGCGGGGGTTCGTGCCATCAGATCGATGACACTTATGAATTCCGCGAGCCCCGCGGCAGCTACTTTCTATCCGTCCTATGTCGCGCGGCGCAATTTTAGGAAGTGGCTTGGTCGCGCGTCTTGACGCTATTTCCGTTGCTGCCACTGGATGAATTTCTCAAGTAGAGCGTCGGATTTTTCGGGCGCTTTAGCCGTTCTTGCGGAGGCAGGTTCGGAAACAGCGTGTTCCGGACTATTGCTTTCTTGAGATTGTTGAAACTGCATGAATCCGTGCAGCAGCTCTTGGGAGTCTTTGGGTGTCGTTTGAGCCGGCGTGGCCAATGCGGGAGTGGAAATGGAAACAGCGAGCTCCGAGGGATCGCGCTCTAACTTTGGGACTACCTTAAAAAATACGAGCGCCACGACCACCGCGACACCGATTGCTGCGGCAACTCCGCCCGCAATGGCAAACAGCGCGCGTCGTGGACGGCGTTCGTGGGCGAGCTGCAACTCCAGCGGATGCCGGTTGGATCTGGCGAAGGCTTCCTCACGCATCTCATCAAAACGAGACCGAGAGGAAGTGGGAGGCAAATGGTCCGATCTCGTCTGTGTCGCGTTAGATCGATGGGCCGCTTCACTGCGCACCGCAGGCGGTGCGTAGTACAGGGGATCGTCTGGACTATGGGGCGCGGAATGTTCGTCCGAACGGATGAAACTCATTTGCACTGCTCCTCACGACGCCAAAATTGCTACTCCGGTGCTTTGGTATGGGCGAGATTGTCGTCGCGAAATCCTAGCGAGTCAGTTGCGTTGAGTCATCTCTAAATCACCATCGTTCGCCCAACACCACAAAACGGTTAGGTGAAGGTTCCCCGTCGGCTTTCCAGGCCCTGGGCTTCCGCCCGTCCCGGCATGCCCGCTCCGGTTTTGGTACCTATCGGACATGACTGGCTAGCCTGGCGAGTCCGTGGCTAGGGGCAAGCAGGCCCTGATGCTGCGCGCGTCGATGTCCGAAAGTGACCCCAAGCTGGACCATCAGGGCCGAAGCACAAAGGCCCCAGTTCAACACACGCTATGTCGCCTTCACCGGGCTCGCATCCGATGTTGGTCTGCCATTCGCACGCGTCTCTTACCGCCCAGTCATGGTGGGCCACATCCTGCGCAAAACCCCGTCCTTGATCACATGGTGATGAAAAAGCGCGGCTACGGAATGAAGCAGCGCCACGGCGACAATGATGTTTGCGACGAAGCGAGCCACGTGGCAGAAAATTGGTCGTCCTGCCGATCAGAAACTGGATTGTAACGAGAATTGCGATCACCCAGTGCAGCGTGATCGTCGTGCTATCATAGACTTCCGCTGGATTTTCAGAGCGATCGGACACGTCGCTGCTCAACCCGCTTCCAGTGAGGCGTACTTCTTCTCGAAATCCCACACCTCCTGAAAGCCAATCAACGAGCTGAACTCGTTGAAGTCATAGAGCGCCGCCTGCACCGGCTTGTCGTCAACCAGCGAACCGTAGACATTGTTCAGCGCATAAGCGGCGGCGAGCAGGCCTGCCGTCGGATAAATCGCCATCCGGTAACCGATTTCCCTAAGTTTATCCTGACTGAGGATGGGGGTTCGGCCACCGTGAAGCTGGTTTGAGACCAGCGGCACGTCCAGGCTGATCCGATCTTTCGCATCTCTGCTTCCGATTCCGGGCTCTCGATGAAAATAATATCGGCGCCGGCTTTGGCATACGCTTCGCCACGACGGATCGCTTCGTCGAGCCCGAGCGGCGTGCGGGCATCGGTGCGCGCGATGATCAGAAAGTCTCTTGACGAGCGTGCATCGTTTGCAACCATCAGCTTGTTGATCATTTCCTTGACGGGGATCACGTGCCGGTTCGGCGTGTGACCGCATTTCTTGGGGCTTTGCTGATCTTCGAGCTGGATCGCTGCGGCCCCCGCCTTCTCGTAGCCGCGAACCGTATGATGAACGTTCAGCAGGCCGCCGTAACCGGTATCGCCATCGGCGATCAGCGGCTTGTGCACGGTTTGGGCGATAGCCTGCACGCGATCGAGCATCTGTGAGTAAGTCGCCAGACCGGCATCGGGCAGTCCGAGATAGGACGCCACGGCTCCATAGCCTGTCATGTAAAGCGCGTCGGCCCTGGTGCGATCGGCGAGCTTGGCGGAGACCAAGTCGAAGACCCCGGGACAGGTCACAAACGGCTTTTCCTCGATCAATGTTCTCAGGGTGCGGGAAATCATCGTCATCTCCTGACTGATTTTGAGCCCGCTGCGCGGCAAATCGTGAGCAAATTGATGCTTCACCGTCCCTTTGTCCGGTCGGGCTTCGTGCTGGACCCAATTCGGCGCTCCCCAACATGTAGGCGTGAGAGAGCCTCATTCCAATTAAATACAAATTCATTCGCGGGTTCGGCCGATCACGTATGGCTGATGGCACGCCAACGCATCTGCACCGACGAGGCCAGCAAGCAGAATGAATTTTTTTATAATCGATTTCATCAGCATCGGGCCCCATCTCAGGGTTGGACAGGGCCTAAGATGGACTACGACCATGAGAACAATTCAGAAAGTTGCGATTGCCTCGACAATCGCTTTCTCCGCACTTGCCTTCTTCCCGATGACGGCTTCCACGGCGCAGGCCGGACCGATTGTGCCGTTGGACCATTATTGCTTGTCTTATGACTATGGTGGCACCGACTGCAGTTTTACAAGCTATGCGCAATGTCAGGCTACTGCATCGGGACTCGCAGCCGAATGCTACGGCAAGACCATTCGTGATGACGAGCACGAACGCCCCTGGGACGCCGGCCACGATCGCTCCCTGCGGTGAACCGGAGGCGAAGTGTTCGCTTTCAATGGTGCCGTCCGGGCAAGCAATATCCACCCTGAAGCCAGGCCTCCCGGCCCTGGACCGTCAGCCGAAAACCGTGCAGCATTCACAATGGCGCGACCAGACTGAGGCCGAGACCGACGACATGAGAGATGTCGATGGTCTCATCGACTTTTCGTCCGAGCAGCAGCACGTCGCCATTTTTCATCCTCCGTGCCATTGCGCGGACCGTCTGCCGCACCTTGCAACCCCCAATCGACCCCGACGATACCCGCGCGGCGCGCGGGGCTATCGATCCGCAATTCCGCAGGCAGCTGCTCCACAAACAATCGCGCTGGTCTGTTGTTGGGCCCAGAGCTGACGTAAACCTCTCGCGCGCACGAAAATATCTCTTACTTTCGCTCTCGCACTGCTGGTGGAATTATCGGTTCATAGGTCAGCCGCGCTTCAGTTTGGGCGCCGACGCACCCGCTGTGGCGACCAGATGGCTGGTCGCCACTACCTTTCCCGGTTTACCGCACCAAGCGGTGCGTATGCGTTAGCGAGATTCGAAGCCTTTCGATTTTAGAACTGACTGTGTGGCTGGAGATCTCAGGAAGCTGACGAACGCGTTGGCTGCCTCCAATTGCGTCGTCCCAGCTACTGCTGCCGCGGCATACACCGTGAAGTTCTGAATCTCAGTGGGCAACGCACCCACGAGGTCAACTCCCGAGACAAGCGTTGTATCACTCGTCAATCCAAAACCGATGTCAACTTCACCCTTCGCTACCGATTGCAACACAGCTTGGCTGTTTGGGAGCAATCGGATGCGAGGCTTCATCTCGGCGGTCAGCCCAAGCCGCTCGATCAACCCCGCTACATGTGTGCCGCTGACGCCCCCGCTGGCGGGGTCGCCGTAGCTGATCGACTTTGCGTTCGCTAAAGCACGCTTAAACGCGTCGATCGAAGTGACGTCGGGCTTTGGTACGCCGGTTCGGACGAATACACCAACTCCGACTTGAGCAACATCAACCCGGCTGCCAGCTACAATCCTTCCGAGCTTTTGCAGTTCATCCAGTTGCGGTCCAGCTAGGATCGCAACATCTGCCGGTTCGTTTCTTTTCAATCGATCGAGAATGACTCCGACGGTTGCATACTCGACCGATACCTTGTCGCCCGAAGACTTTTCGAACTCCCGGGTGACATCAGCTATAACCGCTCGCAGCGCGATAGGACTAAGAAGTTTTATATCCGCCGCACTCGATACTGAAATATCAATCGAAGCGAGGAGTGCACTTGCAACTGCAAGCCATTTCCAATTCATGGCTGTCCTCCCTTGATTAAACTTTGTGATTTTTTGCTTTGGCCGTTTAGGCAAGTGCACTGTGGATGAGGGCCACCTCTCACTCAAGCAGGCGGGGCCCCATGGAAATAAATAAACCAGGTCAGGCCGCCATACCTTTCGGCAACAGGAGGACACCCCACGCGTAATCGCTACTAATCATCGTCATCACAGCTCGCTCCAGCGTTGGTTTCCAGCTGCGCCTCGACGGGATGTCAACTATTGGCCCGTATGCGACGACTCCGACCTGTGACGTAGCGTCTGTTGCTAGGGGTGGACCGGCCATGGTTCAGACGCGGGCCAACCGACGCAACTGACCCAAAACCGGCTGTTTCGGTGACGTCGCCTTTTGGCCCTACGCGGATCAGGGTCAACGTCGTGGCCGCGGATTGACATTTCTCTCTACGGGGAGATTGCATGGCGCGCGCAGCTTTACGGACCTCGTCATGAAGCTTATTGCGCATCGTGGATGGTCCGCGGGTCGGGGTGAAAACTCGCTCGCCGCATTCGCACGTGCCGCCCGTGACGGCAGAATATCTGGTGTCGAATTCGACGTCTGCCTTGCAGCGGATTCCGACACATTGGTGGTGTCACACGAGCCGCCGCGTCATGTCGAGAATGCGCTTACCCTCGATGCGGCACTGTCGCTTCTTTTGCCGACTGACCTTGAACTGTTTGTGGAGGTGAAGGAGACGGGACTTGTCTCTAGAGTCATCGAGAGGCTGGTTGCCAGCAACGTGGCCCGTCGCTCGGTCGTATTTGCCTTTGCCGCCGTCGCAAGATCCTTTCCGTGGGAGGGTGCGCGACCGGTGCGCCTGGGCATCATCGTCATGTACCCGTGGAACCTGAATCGTGCGGTGCGCAGGTATGCGCCGGATGTCCTCCTGCTCGGCTGGGACGCGCGCGCTTGGACGCGAGTCGCTTTTCGCGCCTGGTGGTCCGTTTTCTCGCTTGAGCAGCTTGCGCGACGCCACCACGTGCCGGTTGTGGTAGGAGTCGTGCAACGCATGAACGACCTTCATTGGCTCTCGCGGCAGCACCTCTACGGGGCGGTTGCCGACGTCGACCACACTATCGGCCGCAGCGCCAGACCTGATTAGGCCCGCGCAAACCCGTTCGTCGCCCGTGAAGTATTCGAAAGCAGCTGACAGATCGGCCTGATCTGGCGTGGGGAACCGGCTGTTTTCGGTGACGTCGCCTTTTGGCCCCTTAGCGGACATCCCGGCCGCACTGACTGATGTTCGCGCCTTGCTCGCCATCGATCATCGAACGCGCTTGCGGATGGTGGCACGCGAAGCCTGTCATCGGGCGGCATTCGCGCGACCCGTTGGCTTTGCTCACGCTACGGACAGCAGGCTGATTTGCGGCCGCGCGCAAGTGCAATTGCGACAAGACAACCCGGACGGCAAATCACTTCTGATTTTCAGAAATCGTGTCAAGCCCAAGAAACAAAAAGAATCAAAAATATTCCGCTTAACTTCCGGAGCAAATCATCGGCATAACTGCGCCCGTCTCACCCATGGAGGGGCGCTCGCGAACGTCACGAACGTGCGGTGGGATGCGGTGGACGCGAGAGGCGCGATAGACGTTGCGCGCCGGAAGCGTACGGCGAAGTCGTGTGGTTCGGGCGCCGCGGTGCTGGCGTTAAGTTCTTTGAGAAGCGAAAGCTTCTCGGGGGCGACGGAGGCAAAAGAGCCGTTCTCCGGGAAGAGCACGAAGTAAGCCGTAAAGCCATTGCGCAGGGAAGGCCGGGATGCTCCCGCTGTACCTGTATGCTCGTGTGCGCTTTTGCTATGCGCAACTGCACACGAGACCGCGGGTGCAGCAAGCACCCGGTCTTCCCTGCGCCCTCCATTTGAGAGGGCGGGAAAAGAAGATGCAAACCTCGGGCAAAACATGTCGCGAGAATGCGAAACTGTGACCACACGTCATGCGAGCGAAGCGAAGCAATCCATTGTCACCTCATACTCGGAAAGATGGATTGCTTCGCTTCGCTCGCAATGACGTGGAAAGGCCGCGGCGCACTGGATTCCCCGCATGCGCGGGGGATGACGACCTTACCCAAGGCCGGCAGCCTGCCCCCAATCCCCGGCCAGCACGCGCCAGCGGAACAGCGGCGACTCCGGTGGCGGCGAGAGTTCGGGCGTCCAGCCGGTGAGCTTTTCCAGCGCGTAGGTATCCATCACCATCCCGCGCCAGACACGCTCGACCCGCTCCAGCGGCTGCCGCTTCGCAGTGGTGAGATCCCACAGCGGCAGGCGATGGTCCGGCTCGCGGGCGACGTAGAGGCCGGGATGATCCTTGATCAGGTTCATGCCGGGATCGCGAAAGCCCTGAAACCGTCCACGCTCGTTGATCTGGATGACCGGCACCTGCCCTTTGAAATGCCAGCGCAACATTGCATAGGTGCGATAGTCCGACGTCGCGATCCAGGTCGCGCCGGTCTTCTGCAACTGCTCGCGCGCGCGCGCCGCGACCTGCTCATAGCCGGCCTCGCCGCCGACGGGATCGGTCCTGCCAATAAAATTCCAGGGCGCCGCGACGTAATAGAAGAACACGCCGACAACGAAGGCGATGCCGGAGATGACGGCCACCCTCGCCCACCGGAACGTCGATTGGACCATCCATTCCGAAAACCCCTCGCGCGGCAGCATGACGAGATTGATGGCGGTCGCGGCAAAGCCGGCGGGCCACAGGAACATCGGCCAGGTGTCGCCGACGCGGAGCGTCAGCGACTTCCAGAGGAAATAGAGGAAAGGCACCAGCACGGCGGTCGACAGCAGGATCGCGACCGGCTCGCGCGTGCGGTAACCGCGCCAGGCCGTCAGCGTTACGCCGGACAGCACCACCGGCAGCAGCACGAAGCCGACAAGACCGAACTGCAGGCCGATGAATTCGCCGACAGTGCGAAGCGACAATTGATGGGTCGCGACCGCGCGCACGAACTGGAAACGGAACGAGGCCCAATCGTGCTGCGCATTCCAGATCAGCACCGGCGAGAACACGATCGCTGCGATCAGCGCTGCCCGCCATGGATACTGGCTGAGCAGCCAGCGCCGCCGCCAGTCCGGCACCAGCACGAACGCCACAACCGCCGGCAGCAGCAGGATCGCGGTGAACTTCGACAGCAGCGCAAACCCTGCGAACAGTCCCGCGGCAAGCCACCAGCGCGGGTTGCCGCTCTCGTTGAGCCGCACCAGCGCCCACAGCATCGCGACCGCGAACGGGATCATCGCGGTATCGGGCGCGACCTTCGCCATCAACAGCCCGTAATACAGCGCTGCTTCCGGCAGCAGCAAGGCGAAGATCACGGCGCGAACATCATGCGTCACGCGCCGGACGATGTCGGCGAGCAGGAGCTGCGTGACCAGCATCGCGACGATGCCGCCGAACCGCACACCGAGATTGGTGTCGCCGAAGATCGCGGTGCCGAACCGGATCAGCCAGGCGATGCCGGGCGGATGATCGAGAAAAGCGAGCGAGCTCTCCTTCGACCAGGTCCAGTAATAGGCCTCGTCGGTGCGCAGATCGAGCACGCTGGCATAGACCAGCCGCATCGCCGTCAACGCGGCGATCAGCAGCGCCACGGCAAGCCACGGCGGCGTGGCAGAACGGTCCGGTTTTGCTTGGCTGTTATTGGGCGGGGCTATGGTCACGGCGCGCTTTTCCTCGACTGTGCCGGGAGTGTCAACGAGCCCTAAACAAAAACTGTCCCGCACACCCACCTCGTCATTCCGGGGCTCGCGAAGCGAGAACCCGGAATCCATCGGGACACGGTTGATGCGGGCAGATGGATTCCGGGCCTGCGCCCAAGGGGGCGCATCCCGGAATGACGGTGCCGTGAGGCCGGGGCGACCAGAGTATTCACCGTCCGAATTACGCATTAGTATCGCCCAATATTGACCCTATGGATCGCATGGCCGCCCTCTCCCGAGACCAGATCACGACCTTCCTCCGCGGCATCAGCCTGCGGCAGGTCCGCCTTGCCAGCGGCGTGATCCTGTTCGCCTATCTGGTCAGCCATTTCCTCAACCATGCGCTCGGCAACATCTCGCTGGAGGCGCTGGCGACCGGCGTCTATCTTCATACGTCGTTCTGGCAGTTCCTGCCCGTCACGGTCCTGTTCTACGCGGCATGCCTCGTGCACACCGCGCTCGGCATCTGGGCATTGTATGAACGCCGGCAATTCCGCTGGAAGGCGATCGAGCCGCTGCAGCTTGCGCTCGGCCTCAGCGTGCCGATGCTGATCATCGCCCATATCATCGGCGTCCGGCTCGGCCAGACGCTTTACGGGCATGAAAAGCTCTACCCGCAGGTGCTGTTCCTGTACTGGATCTGGGCGCCGTGGCGGATCTGGATGATGCTAGCGGTCATGACCATCGCGTGGGTGCATGGCTGCATCGGACTGTATCTCTGGCTGCGGATGCGGGCGTTCTACAAGCGCGCCGCCCCGTTCCTGCTCGCCGCGGCGGTACTTATTCCGACGCTCTCCATGCTCGGCTTCTATCAGAGCGGGCGCATGGTGATTGACAATGACAGCGTCGAATGGCGGGCGGAAACCCAGTCGGAGCGCCAACTCGGCACGCGGGACGAGGCGCAAGCGCTCGAACGCATCACCGACTATTTCCTGTTCGGCTATTTCGGCCTGATCGGTATCGCGCTGGTGGCGAGAGGCGTGCGCGCCATCAACGAGCGCCGCCGCGGCATGATCAGCCTGTCCTACGGCAACGGCCGAACGGTGCGCGTTCCGAAGGGCCTGAGCGTGCTCGAGGCGAGCCTGCGCAACAACGTGCCGCATGCCAGCGTCTGCGGCGGCCGCGCCCGCTGCTCGACCTGCCGCATCCGCATCATCGGCGACTGCTCTGCGCTGCCAGAGCCTTCGCAGCGCGAGGCGTTCGTGCTTGGCCGGGTCGGCACGTCGGATCCATCCATCCGCCTCGCCTGTCAGTTGCGGCCGCCAGCCGATCTCTCATTCTTTCAACTCTTTCTGCCGCACACCTCCGCCGACGGTCACGAGTCGCATCCGACGCGGATCGGTCAGGAGCGCTATCTCGTCAGCCTCTTCGTCGACATGCGCGGCTCGACCAAGCTTGCGGAAAAGCGCCTGCCGTTCGACACCGTCTTCATCGTCAACCGCTTCCTCGGTGCGGTGTCGCAGGCGGTGCTCGCGAGCGGCGGCATGCCGAACCAGTTCGTTGGCGACGGCATGCTGGCGCTGTTCGGACTTTCGACCAGCCGGCAGGAAGCCTGCCGCCAGGCATTGCTGGCGGCTGCGATGATCGCCGCCAACATCGATGAATTGAATAAGTTTCTCGAACATGATCTGCGCGAACCGATCCGCTTCGGCATAGGCATCAACGGCGGCGAAGTGATCGTCGGTGATATCGGCTACCGCGACCACATGGTGTTCACCGCGCTCGGCGACGCCGTCAACGTCGCTGCGCGCCTGCAGGACATGACCAAGAGCCTTGCATGCGAAGTCGTCGTCTCGGACGAAGTTCGCGCTACCGCTGGCCTCGCCGCCGATGCATTGCCGCAGCATGAAGTCGAGATCCGCGGACGCAACGAGCCGATGATCGTACGCAGCGTGACAGACGCGCGGATGCTGCCGGCGCTGGCTAACGAAGAGCAAAGCGCCGCCGCGTGAAACCGCTCCGGCAATGGTGGTTCGAGGCGCATGAACAATCGTTCAGAAAATTGTCGGCGAACGCGGCGCGGCCATGCCTAAGGGCTCGCTGCTGCCTCCCTCCAGGCGGAAGAATGGCGTCAACGCAGCGGATCGATCCACTCGCCAAAAATTGGAATTGCCGGCCGCCCGGCCGCGTCAAATGGGGCCGAAACCCTCAAAACGGCTGGAATCGGATGGGAATCGGGGCATTTTTGCCGAAACGGCCGGTCCGTTTACGCTACCCAGCCTGCCCCAACCCGCGTATCCTGATGGTACGGGCATGCCGGTTAGTGCGGGGACCGGCGGCTCGTTTATTTTTTTGATTCCGCGGAGACGACGTGAATGGCTAAAGGTACGGTGAAGTGGTTCAATCCGACCAAGGGTTACGGGTTCATCCAGCCCTCGAGTGGCGGCAAGGACGTGTTCGTTCATATTTCGGCAGTTGAGAAAGCTGGTCTTTCGACGCTCAATGAAGGGCAGACCGTCGAGTATGAAGAGATCGCCAACCGCGGCAAGACTTCTGCCGAGAATCTCAAGGTTTAGCGCGACCACGCAATCGGCAACGGCGCACTCTCGGAGTTAGATCCGGGAGTTGAGGCTAGGGCCTAAGAAACTTCTCGAAAACTGTGAGCGTTCGGCGGAGCGGGCACCGCTTCTGCACGCACGATGGCTAGATCGTTGCGTGAAAAACCGGCCGCTCAATCTTCCGTGATCCACTTCTGAACCGTCATCACGTCGGGTGGCTGCAGGTAGCCGCGCGGCCAGA
Organism: Bradyrhizobium sp. LMTR 3; assembly: GCF_001693485.1. Classification (GTDB taxonomy): domain Bacteria; phylum Pseudomonadota; class Alphaproteobacteria; order Rhizobiales; family Xanthobacteraceae; genus Bradyrhizobium. The sequence continues at coordinate 305,239 of NZ_MAXC01000001.1, read as the reverse complement.
GATCGACGACCCATTCGACCTTGGTGGCGCGATCGACCAGCACCGCGGTGTTGTGCGGCGTCTGCAATACCAGCGTATTGCCGCGATAGCGCGGATCGCCGATCGCGTGATGCTTCAACAGGCCCCACTCCTGCAGCACCAGCAAAAGGCTGGTGGTGTTGCGCGTGGTGTCCCAGCAATCGTAATTGTGCTTGTCGTCGAAGTAGCGGAAATCAGCTTTCGCCACGCGCTTGTTGGTGCCGATGATCGGCCCCATACGGCGGTCGAACCAGACCACCGCCTTCTGCACCGCCGCGCGTTCGGCCGCGGCCGAGGTGCGGCCCGCTTGCATGATCTGCGTCAGCGCGCTGCGGTCGGCGGCCGTGAAATCGAGGATCTCGCGGCGCCGGCAGACGAAGCCGTAGCACACGGTCATGGATTTGGCTGAGGGCGGATAGATCGAAACCGAGCTGTAGAGGTTGGCGACCTCGGCACTCATCTCGACCGCTCTCGCCGGCAGCGCTGCAAACAGCGCGGCGAGGAGCACGCCAAGCGCGGCCGCGAAGCTGGTCCGCATTCGGCTTCCCTGTATCGGCGGAGCGGCACCCCTCATGATCCCTGCTGTTCCCAAGCGACGGCGTGCCTGACGATTAGCGCGGCTCCTGCACGCTGCCAACCAGCAAGCCCGCGATCTGTGGATCAGGCCGCGGAAATTCCGGCCGCTGTGTTTTCCATGCGCCAGTCGGTTCCGCCGGCGCCGCCATCCCAGGCGGCAATTGAGGGGACTTGCGGGCCTGTTCCGCCCATCCCGGCCCCGTTAGACTGGCCGAAGCCAAGAGAAATCCCATGCTAGAAATCCCATGCTGATTCCTCCGTCGCCGCTTCCACCCTTCAGCGCGCCCTACGCGCCCGATGACCGCGCGCTGGCCGCCCGCCTGCTCCAGGCCGCGCGGCTGGACGCGGCGCAGGAGCGGCGCATCGATCGCGCAGCGACTGCGCTGATCAAGGCCATCAGGGCCAATGACGATCCGCTCGGCGGGGTCGAGGACATGCTGCGCGAGTTCGCGCTGTCGACCAAGGAGGGGCTGGCGCTGATGGTGCTGGCGGAAGCGCTGTTGCGGGTCCCGGACGCCCGTACCGCCGACCAGTTCATCGAGGACAAGCTCGGCCAGGGCGATTTCGTCCATCATGAAACCAGGTCGAGCGCCTTCCTGGTCAACGCCTCGGCGTGGGCGCTCGGCATGTCGGCCCGCGTGATCCAGCCCGGTGAGACCCCGCAGGGCACCATCGGGCGGCTGACCAAGCGGCTGGGCGCACCCGCCGTGCGGGCGGCAACGCGGCAGGCGATGCGGCTGATGGGCAATCATTTCGTGCTCGGCGAGACCATCGAGGCGGCGCTGTCGCGGGCGCAACCGCATTCCGCGCGCCAGCAACGCTACTCCTTCGACATGCTCGGCGAAGGCGCCCGCACTGCCGACGACGCCGCGCGCTACTTCACTTCCTATGCCAGCGCCATCGAGGCGATCGGCCACACGGCCGATGACCGTCCCCTGCCCGACCGGCCCGGCATCTCGGTCAAGCTCTCGGCACTGCATCCCCGCTTCGAGGCGGTAAGCCGGGCGCGGGTGATGAGCGAACTGGTCCCTCGGCTGATCGACCTCGCCAGGCAAGCCAAAGCCTATGATCTCAATTTCACCGTTGATGCCGAGGAAGCGGACCGGCTGGAATTGTCGCTCGACGTGATCGCGGCCGCTTTCGCTGATCCCTCGCTTGCCGGCTGGGACGGATTTGGCCTCGCGATCCAGGCCTATCAGAAACGGGCCAGTGACGTGATCGATTACGTCGATCGTCTCGCACGCAGCCTCGACCGCAACATGATGGTGCGGCTGGTCAAGGGCGCCTATTGGGACACCGAGATCAAGCGCGCGCAGGAACGCGGGCTCGACGGCTATCCCGTATTCACCCGCAAGGCGATGACGGACCTGAACTACGTTGCCTGCGCAAAGCAATTGCTGGCGCTGCGGCCGCGGATATTTCCGCAGTTCGCCACCCACAATGCGCTGACGGTCGCGACCATCCTCGAACTGGCAACGGAGCAGAGCGGATTCGAATTCCAGCGCCTGCACGGCATGGGTGAAGCGCTCTATGCAAAGCTCGGCGAGGACCGTCCCGATATCGCTCATCGCACCTACGCGCCGGTCGGCAGCCACCGCGACCTCCTCGCCTACCTGGTGCGGCGATTGCTGGAGAACGGCGCCAATTCATCCTTTGTCGCGCTCGCCGCCGACGAGGCGGTGCCGGTCTCGCAATTGCTGCGGCGCCCGGCTGATATCGTCGGCAGCGCCGATAATGCCAGACATCCGAATATCCCGCTGCCGCGCGACCTCTATGGGCCGCAACGAAAAAACTCTCACGGAATCGAATTCGGTGAACGCGCGGCGTTGAGCAAACTCGTCTCGGCCATCGCTGCGGAACGACTGCCCGCATCCGGAAGCATTGCGGATGCGACGGAGATGGAGGCGAATGCGGCGGTATCGGCCGCACGCGCCGGCTTCACGAATTGGAGCAGAACGCCGGCCACGACACGCGCAGCGGTGCTGAAAACGGCCGCTGACCTATTGGAATCCCGCGCGGCGCATTTCATCGCCCTGCTGCAACGAGAGGGCCGCAAGACGCTGGACGATTCGGTATCGGAAGTCCGCGAAGCCGTGGACTTCTGCCGCTACTATGCGGCGCAGGGACGCGAGCTGTTCGGCGAAGGCAAGCCGCTGCCGGGGCCGACCGGCGAGAGCAATATGCTCCGTCTGCGCGGCCGCGGCGTCTTCGTCGCGATCTCGCCGTGGAATTTTCCGCTCGCGATCTTCCTCGGACAGGTCACGGCGGCATTGATGGCGGGCAACGCGGTCGTTGCGAAGCCGGCCGAACAGACGCCGCTGATTGCGGCTGAAGCCATCAGGCTGTTGCACGAAGCCGGCGTGCCGGCATCAGCGCTGCATCTGGTGGCCGGCGACGGCCGGATCGGCGGCGCGCTGGTGGCGCATCCCGATATCGCCGGTGTTGTCTTTACCGGCTCGACCGAGGTGGCGCGCACGATCAATCGCGCGCTCGCCGCTAAGGACGGGCCGCTTGTGCCGCTGATCGCCGAGACCGGCGGCATCAACGCGATGATCGTCGACGCCACCGCGCTGCCCGAACAGGTCGCCGACGACGTCGTGACCTCGGCATTCCGTTCCGCCGGCCAGCGCTGCTCGGCCCTGCGGCTGTTGTTCCTGCAGGACGACGTCGCCGACCGCGTGATCGAGATGATCGCGGGCGCGGCGCGCGAACTCGTCATCGGCGACCCCTGCGATCCGGCCACTCATATCGGACCGGTGATTGATGCCGAGGCCAAGCAACGGCTGGACGCGCATATCGAAAGGATGAAGAAAGAAGCCCGGGTGCACTTTGCGGGTCACGCACCACAAGGCAATTACGTCGCGCCGCATATTTTTGAACTGTCCGATGCCGGTCAGCTCACGGAAGAAGTCTTCGGTCCGGTGCTGCATGTGGTGCGCTACCGCGCCGACCGGTTCGACGAGGTTCTGCAATCGGTCGAGCGCTCCGGCTATGGGCTCACCCTCGGCATCCATTCCCGGATCGACGATACGGTGGAAGACACGATCGAGCGCCTGCAGGTCGGCAACATCTACGTCAACCGTAACATGATCGGCGCCGTCGTCGGCGTGCAGCCGTTCGGCGGCCACGGGCTATCCGGCACCGGGCCCAAGGCCGGCGGGCCGCATTATCTGGCGCGTTTTGCAACCGAGCAGACGGTGACCATCAACACGGCGGCTGCCGGCGGAAATGCAGCACTGATGTCTGGCGGCGAGTAGTTGCATCACCCACCCCACATGGGCCAAATGGCATCCGAATTCCAGCTTTCGCTGGCGGTAATTCCGACCCACGAAAAAAATCAACAAGCCACACGGAGCGGCGGCACTATGGAAAAGGGTATCTTCGACGGCCTCAAGGTTCTGGATTGCGCGAGCTTCATCGCTGCGCCCGCGGCCGCCACCGTGCTGTCGGATTTCGGCGCCGACGTGATCAAGATCGAGCCGCCCGGCGCCGGCGATCCCTATCGCAATCTGCCGAATTTACCGGGCTACCCGCATAGCGAGCATAATTTCGCGTGGATGCTGGAGGCGCGCAACAAGCGGAGCCTTGCGCTCGATCTCTCCAAGCCCGAGGGACAGGCGGTGCTGCATTGCCTCGCCGCCCAGGCCGACGTCTTTATCACCAACTATCCGCCGCAGGTGCGCCAACGGCTCGGCATCACCCACGAGCATCTGGCACCCCACAACGAGCGCCTGATCTACGCCTCGTTCACCGGCTATGGCGAGAAGGGCGAGGAAGCCAACAAGCCCGGCTTCGACTCCAATGCCTATTGGGCGCGCTCCGGCCTGATGGACCTGGTGCGGGCGGACGAACATACGACGCCGGCACGCTCGATCGCCGGCATGGGCGACCACCCATGCGCGATGGCGTTTTACGGCGCGATCGTCACCGCGCTCTACAAGCGCGAGCGCACCGGCAAGGGCTCGCATGTCAGCTCCAACCTGATGGCCAATGGCGTCTGGGCCGCTTCAGTGCTGGCGCAAGCCAAACTGGTCGGCGCGAAGTTCGGCGAACGCCGCCCGCGCGAGCGCGCGCTGAACGCGGTGACCAACCACTACCAGTGCAAGGACGGACGCTGGCTGATCCTCTCCCTGCTCAACGAGGACCGGCAATGGCCGACGCTGGCGCGCTGCCTTGGCCGCGAGGATCTCATCACCGATCCCCGCTTCGAGACCAAGAAGGACCGTCATGCTCGGTCGATTGAGCTGATCAAGATTTTCGACGAGACGTTTGTGACCAAGGACCTTGCGGAATGGCGCAAGATCCTCGACGGCAACGGCCTGGTATTCGGCGTGGTCGGCATCCTCGACGATATTCCGAATGACAGGCAGATGATCGAGAACGAGGTACTGGTGCCGTTCGAAAACGACACCATGCTCACGATCAACAGCCCGATCTGGGTCGACGGCAGCCGCAAGGTCCAGCCGCGCAAGCCGCCCGGCATCGGCGAGCACAGCGACGAAATCCTGCGCAACGCCGGCTATGACGAGGCGGCAATCGGCAAGCTGCGCGCCGCCGGCGCAGTGGCGTGAGGTAACGAGCCATGCCCAGCTATCGCCTGCATTACTTCCCGGAATCCGGAAACAGCTACAAGCTCGCGCTGATGCTCACGCTGTGCGGGCAGACATTCGAGCCGGTCTGGACCGATTTCGGCGGTGGCGTCACGCGCACGCCGGAATGGCGGCGCGACGTCAATCCGATGGGCGAAATTCCGGTGCTCGAAGTGGATGGCGAGCGTCTCACCCAGACCGCGCCGATCCTGCTCAAGCTGGCAAAGCAATTCGGCCGGTTCGGTGGTGAGACCGAGCAGCAGGAGTTCGAACTGCTGCGCTGGCTGTTCTGGGACAACCACAAGCTCACTGGCTACATGGCGACCTACCGCTATTTCCGCACCTTCACGCCGTCGCCGGACGAGCACGTGCTGAAACATTTCCGCAGGCGGCTCGACGATTTCCTGTCGATCCTCGAACAGCACATGCAGAACAATGCATTCGCGATCGGCGAACGGCCGACGGTGGCCGACATTTCCATGATGGCCTATCTGCATTATCCCGCCGACGAGACCGGATATGATTGGGCTGTGAGCCATCCCGCGATCAACGCCTGGCTCGGACGCATGGCGCAACTGCCCGGCTGGAAATCGGCCTATGATCTGTTGCCCGGCAAGCGCTTGACGCATTACGCCAAATAATCGTGCGTCAAGTGACCTTGCGTATCGCTAGACTAGCGGCTTTTGACGAAGCACATGCCGATGCGCGAGATCTTGCCGGCGGCTTGACAGGTCAGCCCTTCGGCGCAGGTCCAGTCGCGGAAACTCGTGTCATTGTTGGCGGACGGCTTGCCCTGCACATAGCAATGCGCGCCCCAGCCGTCGTAATAGTTGCTGCCGGCGAGTTCGGTGCTGCCGCGCAACTGCGGACGGCTGGCAAATCCGCGCGAATAGTCCGGCGGCTTGCCGTCGCGCAGGCTTTCAAGAATATCGCGGCGGCGGATCTGGTCACCGAAGAAATGCGGCGATGCCGGCACGACGGTTGTATTCGAAGGCTTGTGAGCCATCCAGTCGACGCCGGGGAAATGAAAACCACCGATGCCGCGCGTCTGATGGCAGCCGGAACAGGTCACGTCGTTGAGGCGTCGTTCGAACCCGGCAAGCGAGCGGATATTGTGCAGCTTCGCGCCGCCTTCCGTGGCTCTCCTTAGCGCCGCCACCACGTCAGCGTCGCTGAACACGGCGCCCTCTCCCTGCACCAGCCCGAATTCCGGCTCCAGGTCCGACGGATCGAATCCCACCGGCGTTGGCGCGATCGCGCCATGCGCGAGGAATTTTTCCGGGATCAGCACGGTGCCACGATCGAACGCGACGAGATTGACGGGATCGAGCAGCCATGCCCTGAACTCGCGCTTGAGGCCATCGTCCGCCAGAAGGCGCGCACGGTCGATCTGGTTCTCCATCGGCGATTCCACGAACGCCCGCGCTTGCCGGTCGTAGCGAAACACCTTCAGCAGATAATCGGTACGGAATTCGCGGACCGAGGATTTCGGCGCGTGCGCGATCTGGAGATTGGTCTCGATGCGGTCGATATTCTGATAGTCGATCAGATCGAGCGGGCCGTCGCTAGCCGACGGCTCTCCGCCGAGCCAGCGCTTGGCAATTTCGGAACATGCGATCGCCGCCCCCTCGCCTCTTGCCTTCAGCACGAGGTTCAGCGTCATCGGCAGCCGCGGCGGCACCGCATCGTCACCCGCCGCCTTGTTGATCCGCGTCAGGCGGTAAATCAGGCGTATCTCGCCACAACTTGCTTCCGCGGTGAAAGTGCGGTCCATGCGATTGACAATGCCGGCCAGCACGAACCGCGTCTCTTGCGAATAGAGCAGCGTGCGGTCGAACAATTGGAAATCAAAGCCCTCGCCGACGCCGATCGTCTCCTTCGGCAGGCTCGCGTGATGCCGCGCGATATAGCGATCGAACTCGCCGTCGATCGCCTGCCGGACCGCCGCCATCGATGGCAAGGCGAACAACTCGCTGTTGGCAAGCGGTGTATCCGCCGACCGCTCCGGCACCAGCATGCGGTCCAGGCGAAATTTTCCGCCATCGAGTTCGCGCAACGTCGCGGGATCGGTGATGGCGGCACCGCGCTCAAGCGCAGCATCTTGTGCCGCATGCGCCGACGAAACGCCACACAGCAGAGCAAACAAGATGGCGAGAAATCGTGGCGCGCGGCTCATGTCGCAACTAACACCGCGCAAAGAGGTCTATTCAAGAAAAAAGGCGCTTCACATCGCCGTGAAGCGCCTTGCTGCTCGTTTGTCGTGCCGTTATCGCGCGACGATCAGGCCCTTGCTGGTCACGACCACCCAGCGGCCGTCCTGCTTGCGAATGGCGTCGACCCGGCCGAGACCGGGCACGGGGTCGCCGGCATAGACCTCATACATGCCGCGGCGGCTCTCGATCAGCGCGCTGCCATTGCCGACATCGCGCAATACCCAGCCTTCGACGGTCGGCAGCCGGGCGACTTCAGGCTTGGGCGGAGCCGCGGGTGCTGGCGCTGCGGCCGCAACCTGCTGCGGCACCGAGCCGGTCACGTCCTTTGCAGGGGCCGGCGCGGCCGCAGCGGTCGTTGCGGAGGCCTGGGTGGCGCGGAGCTTGTCGACGGTCTCGCTGAGCTTGGCGAGTTTGGCGGCGGGCTCGGCCTGGGCCTTTTCAACCTTGTCGAGGCGATCGCTGGCCTTGTTGAACTGGCCTGTCGTCGTCTTGGACGTCTGCTCCAGGCTCGCCTTCAGTGCACCGATCTCGGCATCGAGCCGCGCCACCGAGGCTTCGAGGGCGCTGTCCTTCGCCGACGCCTGGGTCGAATCTCCGGCCATCAACTTTCCAACGCCTGTGGTCGCCAGGGCGCCACCGAGCGCCCCCGCCACCGTTGCCAGCGCCACGACGGCGGCCATGGCCCCGATCCTGCGCTTGCCGGACGATGCCTCCGACGGCGCAGCCTTCGTCTCAGTGCCGACGCGGTCGCCAGGCGACATGATTGTCACATTGCCGGGGAAGCGCGGCGCTTCCGGCTTTACGGCGTCGATCTTGGGAGCATCAACCTTTGGCGCCTCGACCTTTGGCGCTTCCATGTTGACGGCGTCCACCTTGGGCGCGTCTGGCTTCGGGGCGGTCTCTTCCTGCTCGGGCGCCAGTCTCACGGGCTCGACCTCAGCCGCGGCGGTTACCGGCTCGCTCGGCGCCGGCTTGTCAGGCGCGGCTGGCCCGGCACCAAGGGTTCCGGTTTCACCGCTGCTGGGCTGGGACTGCTGATCGCTCACGTTGGATTCTCCAGAATTGATTGACCATTTGGTAACTTTTATTGCTTGCCAAATCGTTACCGGCTCGCGCCTTACCGAAATTTTAGGAACTCATCCGGTCCGGTTTTGGCCTGATACACGTCAGCCATCCCGGTCCAGCCTCTCCCATGCTGCCCTGCGGCATCCGTGGTTCCGTTTGCGCCGGCTCTTTTCCCGACTAACATGGACGCAACCGACCAGCCAGAAAGGCAGGGGGCCACCATGACCATCGAGAAATGCATCAACGAGTTTGATGTAGATGACGTCATTTTTGAGGAAGGCTCGACCGGGCGGGAACTGTTCGTCGTGCTCGACGGCAAGGTCGAGATCGCCAAGATGAACGGCGCCAGCAAGACCGTGATCGTCACGCTCGGCAAGGGCGAGTTCTTCGGCGAGATGGCGGTCATCGACGGCTCGGCGCGTTCGGCAACCGCCATTGCGGCCACCCCACACACCCGCGTGATGCGCATAAATCACGCCCGCTTCGTCTACCTGGTGAGCCAGCAGCCTGCCTTTGCGCTGATGATCATGGATGCGCTCAGCAAGCGCCTGCGGGCCTCCAACACGGTCGCCTTCCGAGCCGCGGGCGGTTCATGAGCGAGCGCAGACCAAGCCCGTTCAAGACGCTGCTCGAGGGCGACGTCTGTACGCTGATCCAGGCTGCCGAAGACGTCTATCAGGTCCGTTTCAAGAACCGTGGGGCGAACGCCTATCTGGTGCGCGGAAGCTCGCGCACCATCCTGATCGATGTCGGGCTGTCCTCGAACTATCCGCACCTGCTGACGTCCCTCGATCACATCGGGGTGAAGCCCGACGATGTCGATATGGTGGTGCTGAGCCACGAGCATCTCGACCACATCGGCGCGGCCTATCATTTCCACGGCCGCGCCTTCATCGCCGCGCACAGGCTCGCCGCCAACAAAATCATGCTGCGCGACGACTTCTCAATGCTGCGCAAGATGTTCAACGAGCCGAACGTGCCGATCAACATCGATCTCTGGCTCGAGGAAGGCAATCTGATCGACCTCGGCAATTTCCGCCTCAACGTGATGCACACGCCAGGCCACACCTCGGCCTGCATCACGCTGTTCGACCAGGACAAGGGACTGTTGTTCGCCTCCGATACGCTGATGCCCGGCGGCGTGATGGGCGGCGTGTTCGGTTCCGGCAGCATTGCCGACTACATCCAGTCGCTGGAGCGGCTGAAGGGCCTGAACTCGAAGATCCTGCTGTCGGGCCACGGACGGCTGTCCGATACGCCGCAGGAGGACGTGCGGATCGCGATCCAGCGCTCGCATGGATTGTTGTCGGACACCGCGCAATTATTCGACGCGCTGGATGCGCGAGCGAATTTCGAGCCGGTCATGCAGTCGGTGCGCGACCTCAACAAGCTCGACGACTGACCCGTCATTGCAAGCGCCAGCGACTTGTCCGCCATAGCTCAAAGAGCGAAGGCGGAAGCAATCCATTGCGCGCCGCCCCGGAAAGAATGAATTGCTTTGTCGCTATCGCTTGACGCGGCGAGGGAAGGCCCATTGCTGAAGCAGCCGGCCGCCGCGCCCCTTGAATCGCACAATGTCGAGCAGTTCACTCACCACTCAAGAAAAAGGCCGGCGGGCGTTACGCCGCCGACCTTGTCTTGCAACTGCCGGCTCGCAGGTCCGGTTCCGTTGCTTTGCATTCCGCTTGCTGCATTATCGGTAACACCCAGCGCCGGCTGATGCCATTGCATGCAGGTATGGCCAACCCGTCCAAAGGTAGCCTCCCACTATGGAAACGGATGGCGCCAACTATCCAAGGGTTTAGGGCAGCGGTAGCGAGTTACAGCACCACCGGCGTATCCGGCAGTTCGTTCATCCCGCCGCCCGCCTTCGGAAAATGCGCCGCCAGTTCGCGCGACACCGCCTGGACGCCACTGATCACGCCCCGCTCGAAATGCCCGGCGCGGAAATCGGTTTCGATCTGCCGGCAGATTTTCTCCCACTCCTCAGCGCCGACCTTGGCGTTGATGCCGCGGTCGGCGACGATCTCGACGTCGTGATCGGCGAGCAAGAGATAGATCAGCACGCCGTTATTGTCGGCGGTATCCCATATCCGCAAATGCGAAAAGACGTCCAGCGCCCGCTCACGCGCCGGCTGGTTGCGAAACAGCGGCGCGCCGTCGAGCGCGCCTTCGACCACGAAACGGACCTGCCCGGAATGAGTTGCCTCGCCCGCTTTGATCGCCTGTTCGATCCTCGCCAAGACGGCGGGCGGGAAATCGCGGCGGCGGCGCCAATGATGCTGGAGAAGATGCCTGATGATACGCCCGATGCTCATGTCTACCAGCTCCCCGATGCACCGCCGCCGCCAAAGCTGCCACCGCCACCGCGGAACCCGCTGTCGCTGGAGCTGCTACCGCCGCTGCCACCGACCCATCCACTGTCTTTACCGCGGCGTCCCACGCTTGGGCCCATCGAACCCATGTTCTGGACGAGGAAACTCACGACGAACGCGATAAAGCCGATGAGAACCGCTACTGCGAGCGATCCCACAACGAACCAGCCGAAGACGCCTACGATGCCGCCGGTGGCCGCCGCGCCGATGAATCGGCCAAGCACCGCCCTCAGCACCCCGCCGACAATGAAAACGAAGACGAGGATAAATGGATTGAACGGGTCGACATAGTTGGACAGGCCGGGACTTTGCCAGTGTGGCGGCTCCGGCTCCGGCAGTTTCTCGCCATTGGCGACCGCGATCATCCTGATAACGCCAGCCGAAACACCGCCGGCGAAATCGCCGCTCTTGAGTTTTGGCGTGATGTCCTCGTCGATGATGCGCTTGGTGGTGGCGTCGGTCAGCGCGCCCTCGAGGCCGTAACCGACCTCGATCCGCAAGCGGCGATCGTTCTTGGCGATCACGAGGAGCGCGCCGTCGTCGATCTTCTTGCGGCCGATCATCCAGGCTTCCGCGACGCGGAGCGCGAATTGCTCGATGGCCTCGCCGTCCGTCGTCGGCACGATCAGCACCGCGATCTGGCTGCCCTTTCGCGCCTCGAGATCCCCAAGCTGCTGCGTCAGCGAAGCGACGTCGCCCGCAGTGAGCGTGCCGGTCTGGTCGACGACCCTCCCGCTCAAGGGCGGCACCGCGACGAGCGCCAGCGCTGAAGCAGCCCAGCACAGCAGTAGCGCAAGAAGGGACGCTCTCGCAGCGTTCATCGCAGTGGCCTTTTCAGCCGCTACTTGGCGGGCGCCGGCGTCGGGTTGAAGTCCACCTTAGGCGCCGTCGAGATCGCCTTCTCGTTCTCGACCGCAAAATTCGGCTTTTCCTGGTAGCCGAACGCCATCGCCGTGAGATTGTTCGGGAAGGTGCGGATGCCGACGTTATAGTCCTGCACCGCCTTGATGTAGCGGTTGCGCGCCACCGTGATGCGGTTCTCGGTGCCTTCGAGCTGCGCCATCAAATCGCGAAACAGCGCATCCGACTTGAGCTGCGGATAATTTTCCGTGACGACCAACAGCCGCGACAGCGCGCTCGTGAGTTCGCTTTGGGCGGACTGGAATTTCTGGAACGCGGCGGGATCGTTCAGCACCTCTGGCGTGGCCTGGATGCTGCCGACCTTGGCGCGGGCATTGGTGACGCCGAGCAGCACATCTTTTTCCTGCTGCGCAAAGCCTTTTACGGAATTGACCAAGTTGGGCACCAGATCGGCGCGGCGCTGATACTGGTTGACCACTTCTGACCAACCCGACTTGACCCGCTCGTCATTGGTCTGGATGGCGTTGTAGCCGCAATTGGTTAGACTCAGCGTCGCCAGCGCCGCCAGTACGGTCCAAATTCTGCGCATCGAACTCTCCCAAAGGAAAGTTCAACGCCAACCCATCTGATTGGTTGCGTCTGGCATGCAAGGCGCGAGCCTGCTCAGGTTCATTTTGCAGCCCGATGGCCCTTGCCTATCATTCGCCGAAATAACAACATGGCCCGATAATAATAATTGAGGGAGGGCCGATTGACCGCTTTCGAAACCATCGTCGTGGAGCGGCCGGAGCCGCGCATCGCGCGGATCGTGATGAACCGGCCCGAGGCGCGCAACGCGCAGAACCTGCAGATGACCTACGACCTCAACACCGCCTTCGACCAGGCGGTGCAGGACGACGCGGTCAAGGTCATCGTTCTCGCCGGCAACGGCCCGCATTTTTCGTCAGGGCATGACCTGCGCCCCGGGGCTAAGAATGCTGCGGGCGTGGATTTTCCGCCGGTTGGAAATTGGGGCGGGTTCGCCGAACCCAACGCCCACGGCCGCTTTGCGCGCGAGCAGGAAATCTATCTGCAGATCACACGGCGCTGGCGTAACCTCGCAAAGCCGACGATTGCCGACGTGCATGGCAAATGCATCGCCGGCGGATTGATGCTGGCGTGGGCCTGCGACCTCATCGTCGCAAGCGATGACGCCGAGTTCTGCGATCCCGTGGTCACCATGGGCGTCTGCGGCGTCGAATGGTTCGTGCATCCCTGGGAGCTGGGCCCGCGCAAGGCCAAGGAATTGCTGTTCACCGCCGACGTCTGGAGTGCGCAGGAAGCCCACCGGCTCGGCATGGTCAACCACGTGGTGCCGCGAGACGAGCTTTCCCCCTTCGTGATGAAGCTTGCTGAAAGGATCGCGGCAAAACCTTCCTTCGCGCTGAAGCTGACCAAGGAAGCCGTCAATCGCTCGGTCGATGTGATGGGACAGCCCGCGGCCATCGAACAGGCGTTCGCGCTGCATCAGCTCTGCCACGCACACAATCTTCAGGAATTCGGAATGATCGTCGATCCCTCAGGTCTTCACCCGTCCGTCCGGAAACCGGCGCAGGCCAGCTAAGAAAAAGGCAAAACAATCCGATGGACCTCACTTTAAGCGACGAGCAGCGATTGCTGCGCGAGAGTGTCGACCGCTTCGTCAAGGAGACTTACACCGCCGATCACCGCCGCAGCATCGCGAACGACCCGCTCGGCTTCAGCATGGATATCTGGAAGCAGTTCGCCGATCTCGGCTGGCTGGCGCTGCCGATCCCGGAGGCCCATGGCGGCCTCGGTGGCGGCGCGATCGAGATCGGTATCCTGATGGAAGCGTTCGGGCGCGGCCTTGTCTCCGAACCTTATCTCTCCACCGTCGTCATCGGCGCTTCGCTGATCTCGGAGTGCGGCACGGAAACGCAGAAGCAGGCGCTATTGCCGAAAATTGCCGATGGTTCACTGATTCTGGCATTCGCGCATTCCGAACGACAGGCGCGCTACGATCTCGCCAAGGTGGCTACGACAGCGAAGAGAACATCTGACGGCTGGCGTATCGACGGACAGAAGACCGCCGTGCTCGACGGCAACGCCGCTGGGCATATCATCGTCTCGGCGCGCATCGATGGCGGCAAGATCGGCTTGTTCATGGTGCCGCAAGGTGCGGCCGGCCTCACCTCACATGATTTCCCGCGGCTGGGTGGCGGCGGCCATGGCTGCGCTCGGTGCCGAGGCCGTCGGCATCATGCAGACGCTGCTCGACCAGACACTGGAATACACGAAGATGCGAAAGCAGTTCGGCCGGCCGCTCTCTGCCAACCAGGTGATCCGCCATCGCCTCGCCGACATGGCGATGCAATGCGACGAGGCGCGCTCGATGGCTCTGCGCGCAGCACTGATGGCCGATGCCGAACCGGTCGCGCGCAGCCGCGCTGCCTCGGGCGCCAAAGCCAAGATCGGTAAATGCGCGCGCTTCGTTGCCGAACAATCGGTGCAGCTTCACGGCGCGATGGGCGTTACCGAAGAGCTGGACATCGGCTCCTACTTCAAGCGGCTGCTCGCCTTCGAGACGCTGTTCGGCGGCAGCGCCCATCATTATCGCCGTCACGCCGCCCTCGGTGGCCGTGGCGTTGAGGCCTGAAAGGAACATACCCATGGATCTCACCTTCAGCGCCGAGGAGCGCGCCTTCGAACAGGAAGTGCGCGACTTCATCGCGGCCAACCTTACGCCGGAGATGAAGCGCGCCACCGCGCTGACGCCCTCGGTGTTCTCCGATCCTGATATCGGCATGGCCTGGCAGCGCGCGCTGCACAGGAAGGGTTGGGGCGCGCCGGGCTGGCCGGTGGACCATGGCGGGCCGGGCTGGACGCCGGCGCAACGCTGGATTTTTGAGGCCGAATGCGCCCGCGCCGGCGTGCCCAATGTGAACGTGATGGGCGTCAAGATGGTCGGCCCGGTCATCATCGGCTTCGGCTCGCCCGAGCAGAAGAATTTTTATCTGCCGCGGATTCTCTCGGGCGAGGATTACTGGTGCCAGGGCTATTCCGAGCCGGGCTCCGGCTCCGACCTCGCTTCGCTGAAGACCCGCGCCCTGCGCGACGGCGACGACTACGTCATCAACGGCACCAAGATCTGGACCACGCACGCCCACCACGCCAACCGGATGTTCGCGCTGGTGCGCACCAACGAGACCGAGCGGCAGCAGGACGGCATCTCCTTCATCCTGATCGACATGAAGACCCCGGGCATTACGACGCGGCCGATCCTGACCATCGGCGGAGACCACGAAGTCAACCAGGTGTTTTTCGACGACGTGCGCGTGCCCGTCGCCAACCGGGTCGGCGAGGAAGGCAAGGGCTGGACCTACGGCAAGTATCTGCTCGAGTTCGAGCGCGGCTCCGGCATCGCCTCGGCCAAGTTGCGCGATGCGCTGAAAACGGTTTCCGAGCTTGCCGAATCTGACGCGACCGGCCGCGCCATCGACGATCCCGACATCGCGGTGCGGATGTCGGAGATCGAGGTCGATATCGACGCGCTCGAGATGACGGAATTGCGCGTGCTGTCGGCCCTGCAGACCGGGCAAAATCCCGGCGCGGTGTCGTCGCTGTTAAAACTGCGCGTCAGCGAAATCCGCCAGGCGGTGACGCGGCTCGGCGTCGACGTGACCGGCAATGACGGGCTCTATGTCGAGCCAATGCGGCCGCTGTACCGGCTCAACGAGGCGTCGGGAATCCCCGAGGAGTTGCTGCCCGTCGTTCCGGAATATCTGAACGGCCGGGCGTACACGATCTTCGGCGGCTCGTCGGAGATCCAGCGCGATATCGTCGCGAAGATGGTATTGGGGCTGTAGGCACGAATACCCTCCCCTGGAGGGGGAGGGTCGGCACGCATCGCAAGATGCGTGACGGGGCGGGGTGATCTCTCCACTCGGGCACTGTTGGATGTGGAGAGACCGTCACCCCACCCCGCCGCTTCGCGTCGACCCTCCCCCTCCAGGGGAGGGTAAGAAGAACGCGCGATCTTTAACCCGCCGCCCTCGCATCCCTTATCGCCTGCCAGACCTTCGCCGGCGTCAGCGGCGTGTTGAGCTGCTTGATGCCGAGCTCGCTCAATGCATCCATCACGCCGTTGGTGACGCAGGGCGGGCCGCCGATGGCGCCGGATTCGCCGCAGCCCTTGGCGCCGAGCGGGTTGGTACGGCACGGCGCGGAATCATCCAGCGCCACCGCGATCGGCGGAATGTCGTCGGCGCGCGGCACGCAGTAGTCCTGGTAACTCGCGGTCAATAGCTGCCCTTCCTCGCTGTAGGCGACGCCCTCATAGAGCGCCTGCCCGATGCCTTGGGCGACGCCGCCGTGCACCTGGCCGGTCACCAGCATCGGGTTGACGGCAATGCCGACGTCGTCCACCGTGGTGTAACGCACCACCTTGCTGACGCCGGTTTCCGGATCGATCTCGACTTCGCAAATGTGAGTGCCGTTCGGCCAGCTCGGGCCGTCGACTTCGCCTTCGGAATCGACGGAGAGCCGCGCGCCATCTTCGTTCTTCGCGATCTCGAACAGGCCGATGCGCTTGTCGGTGCCGACCACCGTCAGCCAGCCGTCGCGGTATTCGATATCCTCGATGGACGTTTCCAGCACGTTCGAGGCCTTCTCGCGCGCCTTCTGGATCATGTCGTTCGTCGAAACCGCAACTGCCGTGCCGCCGACAAACAGCGAGCGCGAACCGACGCTGCCGAAGCCGGTGGCGAGATCGGTATCGCCCTGCACGACGTCGATCTTGTCCATGGGAATTCCGAGCGTATTCGACACCATCTGGCTGTAGGTGGTCTGCAGGCCCTGCCCCATCGCCATGGTGCCGGAATGCAGGATAATGCGGCCTTCCGCGGTCGCGTGCAGGCTGACCTTTTCGGTATGCGCGCGCCCGCCAGTCCATTCGATATAGCTGGTAAGGCCGCGACCGTAGAGCAGGCCCTTCTTCTTCGCCGCCTTCCTGCGCGCGTTAAAGCCGTCCCAGTCCGAAAGCTCGGAGGCGCGCGACAGCATGTGCGCGAAGGCGCCGGAGTCGTACACCTGCCCGACCGCATTGGTGTAGGGCAGTTGCGCCGGCTTGATGTAGTTCAGCTTGCGGATGGTACGCGGGTCGATTCCGATCTGACGCGCGGCGGCATCCATCAGCCGCTCGACGATGAACACCGCTTCCGGCCGCCCGGCGCCGCGATAGGCGCCGACCGGTGCGGTGTGGGTCATCACCGATTTCACTTCGAAATGCACCAGCGGCAGATCGTAGACGCCGGTCTGCACGAAGGGCCCGAGCACCAGCGGAATGATATTCGCGGTCCCCGACGAGTACGCGCCGGTGCCTCCGATCGAACGCACGCGGTAAGCGAGCACGCGGCCCTTGGCGTCGAGCGCGAATTCGCCGGTCGAGGTAAGGTCGCGGCCATGGGTGCCGCCGACGAACTCGTCGGTGCGGTCGCCGCGCCAGCGGATCTTCTTGTTCAGCTTGGTCGCGGCGTAAGCAACGATGCCGTCCTCGGGATAGAGGCTGGTCTTCTGGCCGAAGCCGCCGCCGATGTCGCCGACCAGCACGCGGACGCTGTCCTTCGGCCGCTTCAGAATGGATTCCGCGAGCAAGTCCCGGGTCGAGCCCGGCGTTTGCGACTGCACGTGCAGGATCAATCGGCCGGTCTTCTTCTCGATCTCGGCAATCGTCGAGCGAGGCTCCATGGCGGAGGGCACCAGCCGCTGGCTGACCAGGTCGAGCGAGACCACATGCGCAGCCTTGGCAAAGGCTTCCTCGACCTTGGCGGCATCGCCGTAGCTCATGGCAGCCACGACGTTGTCCGGCGCCTCGGGCCATACGACGGGTGCGCCGGGCTTCACCGCCTCGACAGGGTCGACCACCGAGGGCAGCACCTCGTAATCGACCACAATCGCTTCGGCCGCGGTCTGCGCCAGCACGCGCGACGTCGCAACCACGGCGGCCACAGCTTCGCCGGCATACCTCACGATTTCATGCGCGAGCAGACGGCGCGGCGGTACCGTCATCGGCGATCCATCGGGCCGCTTGAAGATCGCAAGCGTCGGAATGGTGCCGACATCGTCCTTGATCAGCTCGGTGCCGGTATAGATCGCGTGGACGCCCGGCATCCCGGCGGCATCAGTCGTATCGATCGAGACGATTTTGGCGTGGGCATGGGGCGAGCGCAGCACGTAGAGCCACAGGGCGCCCTCGTCGGGCTTGTCGTCGATGAACTGCCCCTTCCCGGTGAGCAGTCTCTGGTCTTCCAAACGCTTGACCGGCTGGCCCGCACCGAAACGCATATTGCCGGGAAGAATGTTCATCAGTTTGTCCTTAGCTTGTTCGGATTGAGCGGGGTTTTAGCGGTTTTTCGCCGCAAGACAACTATTCAGCCCGCTGCAACAAGAGAGCCGGCGCTGCGTGCGCAAGCACCGCAGCGGGGTACGATTCTGCCTTCAGAGGGGACCATTAGCCGCGGCCGATATCCACGATATCGACGTTGACATCGCGCGTTTCCGAACCGCGTTTCAACGTGATGCGGACGCTTTTGCCTGCGCCGACCTGCTCGATCTGGTCGGTCAGGTCGGAGAGCCGGTGAACCGGCTTACCATCGGCTTGAACGATCACGTCGCCGAGCGCGCCCGAGTTGAAATCGACGCCACGGATGCCAGCCCGTTCGGCCGGACTTCCGGGCGCGGTACGCACGACGATCACCCCTTCGACGCCCATGCGCGTCGCAACGGCTTCGCCGGCGGCGACGATGCCGATTCCCGGGGTCGGTACCCGACCATTCTTGATGAGTTCGGGCACGATACGATTGACGATATCGGCCGGAATGGCAAAGCCGATACCGGCGCTGGAGCCGGAGGGCGAGATGATGGCCGTGTTGACGCCGATCAACCGCCCCGCCGAGTCCAAAAGGGGGCCACCGGAATTGCCGGGATTGATCGCGGTGTCGGTCTGGATCACGTTGGCGATCTCGCGACCGCTGCTGGTCGGCAGCCGCCGCTTGAGCGCGCTGATGATTCCGCTCGTCAGCGATTGATCTAGTCCGAATGGGTTGCCGATCGCAAATGCAATTTGGCCTACCTTGAGGTCGTTGGAACTGCCGAGCGCCACCGGCGGCGGTAGCTGGCGCGGATTCCTGATCCGCAGCACCGCCAGATCGTAGTTCGGTGCAACGCCGACGATTGAAGCTTGGGCCACCTCGCCTGAGGCGAAGCGAACGGCCACCTCGCGGCCATTTTGCACGACGTGATTGTTGGTGACCACATGACCGCTACTGTCCCAGACAAAGCCAGTGCCGGAGGCTGCCGGGCCCGAGGTTGCCGGGTCCTCCTCTTCTTCAAAGGGATTAGCCATGGCGGAGCGCGCCGCAACCTGCACGACAGACGGCGAGACCCGCTCGAACAACTCGATGTTCGCACGCTCGGCATCAGACAGCGGCCCACGCTGGTCGACGGTTCGGGCGGTGGTATTGGTCCACGGGCTGTAGCGGATATTGGAGAGGGTAAGCGCCACCAGTACGGCTGCGATGGCGGCTAATGACAGCGCGAAGCGACGATTCATCGATCACTCACTTGATATCGATATCGCGCAAAGCGCGATGCGGAAGGTAAGCAGGCCGGGCATCACACCCACCAAACGTCCTTGCCGGACTAAAGTTTCTGAACTTTCAGAGACTTAATCATACGGCAAAAATCGACCGGTTGACGTGATTTATGCATGACGGTTTGTCGCGCAAGCAGCGCTGCCTGCGCTTGAAACCAAATCCTGCCGTTCTAATTGTTCTAAAGCCGTAGTCCGTCATTGCGCTGCCGGTCCTGATCGGGCGCCTGGCACGGCCATCAGGCAAAGGTCCCGATGCGGCTTCCTGCGACAGGGCGTCCGGAGTTGCGAGATGAACAACAAGACGCGTTTCAATATAGGATATGCGATCGCCGCCATCTTTGCTGTCCTCATCATTCAATATTTCGTTTCCACGGCGAGCCAGATCGCCATCATTCCCTACAGCGAATATCAGCAATTGCTGAAGCAGGGAAAGGTCGCGACCGTCGGCATCTCCGACCGCACCGTGCAGGGCACCTTGAAGGAGCCGCTGTCCGGCGGACAAAAGCAGTTTGTCACCACGCGCGTCGATCAGGAGACCGCGCAGGAGCTCGAGAAATACAACGTAAAATTCACCGGCCAGATCGAGAGCACTTTCCTGCGTGACCTGTTGTCCTGGGTCATGCCGGTGCTCCTGTTCTTCGGCCTGTGGTGGTACATCGCCAAACGCGCTGCAGAAGGCGGCGGCCTTGGCGGCGGGCTGATGGCGATCGGCAAGAGCAAGGCCAAGATCTATGTCGAGTCCAATACCGGCGTGAATTTTTCCGATGTCGCCGGTGTCGACGAAGCCAAAGACGAACTGCGCGAGGTCGTCGACTTCCTGAAAAATCCGACCGACTACGGACGGCTCGGAGGGCGCATGCCCAAGGGCGTGCTGCTGGTCGGTCCGCCCGGCACCGGCAAGACGCTGCTGGCCAAGGCGGTGGCCGGCGAGGCCAAGGTGCCGTTCTTCTCGATTTCAGGTTCGGAATTCGTCGAGATGTTCGTCGGCGTCGGCGCGGCGCGGGTGCGCGACCTGTTTCAGCAGGCACATCAGAAAGCGCCTGCCATCATCTTCATCGACGAACTCGATGCGCTCGGCCGCGCCCGCGGCATCGGGCCGTTTGCGGGCGGCCACGACGAGAAGGAGCAAACGCTCAATCAGCTTCTGGTCGAACTCGACGGCTTTGATTCACGCTCCGGCCTCGTCATCCTCGCCGCCACCAACCGGCCGGAAATTCTCGATCCGGCACTTCTGCGCGCCGGTCGCTTCGACCGCCAGGTGCTGGTCGATCGTCCCGACAAGAAGGGTCGCACCGAAATTCTCAAAGTTCATATGAAGAAAGTGCAGCTCGACTCCAGCGTCGATGCCGAGGCGGTCGCTGCACTGACGCCCGGTTTCACCGGCGCCGACCTTGCCAATCTGGTCAACGAAGCCGCGCTGCTGGCGACACGGCGCGGCGCCACTGCCGTCGCAATGACCGATTTCAACAACGCGGTCGAGCGCATGGTCGCGGGGCTGGAGAAGCGAAACCGGCTGCTCAATCCGAAGGAGCGCGAGATCGTTGCCTATCACGAGATGGGTCACGCCTTGATCGCGCTGTCGCTGCCGGGCGTCGATCCCGTGCACAAGGTGTCGATCATCCCGCGCGGCGTCGGCGCGCTTGGCTACACCATCCAGCGCCCGATCGAGGATCGCTTCCTGATGACCAAGGAGGAACTGGAGAACAAGATGGCGGTGCTGCTCGGCGGCCGGGCGGCGGAGTTGATCGTGTTCAGCCACCTGTCCACCGGCGCCGCTGACGATCTTCGCCGCGTCACCGACATCGCCCGCAGCATGGTGACGCGCTACGGCATGTCCGAAAAACTCGGCGGCGTCGCCTATGAGCGCGATCCCGGCAACTTCCTGGCCGGCGCCGATCGTCCCTTCCCCATGCGCGAGCGCGATTATGCCGACGAAACTGCTGCGGCAGTCGACGAGGAGGTTCGGGCTATTGTCGATCGGGTGTTCGACCGCGCGCAGGGCATCCTGAAGGCGCGCCGTGCGATCCTGGATCGCGCAGCGAAAAAATTGCTGGAGAAGGAAACCCTGGAGCAGAGCGACCTCGAAGCGCTGATGCGCGAAACGCCGAAGGAGGCGCTGCGGGCGATCTAAGCACGCCGGAAATTGTAGGGTGGGCAAAGCGAAGCGCGCCCACCATTCGCGACGGTGCGCTTGACGGTGGGCACGGCGCTACGCGCCTTTGCCCACCCTACAAGATATCGCAGGCTGCGCTTATCCTAGGTCGCGCAGCGCCGCCTCGACCACCTTGCGCTGCTCGGCCGTCAGCGCCGCCTGCGGCGGGATGGGATCGCCGACCGCGTAACCCTGGATGTCGAGGCCGGCCTTGATGCAGGCGGCCAGGTTGAACCGCGCAAAAGCTTCGTTGATGCGCCACAGCTTGCGCTGCAGCGCCATCGCCTCATCCCAGCGCGCCGCCCTGCAGAGATTGTAGAGCTCGACGCTCTGCCGCGGGATGATGCAGGCAGGACCGGCCATCCAGCCCACCCCACCGATCAGCATCACCGCCGCTGGGATGTGGGCGGATGCGGAGAACACGTGGATCGCCTCTCCACAGCGATTCATGATCGACAGCAGCCGGCCGGTATTGGTTGAGGCGTCCTTGATGTAGCCGATGCGCGGATGGGTCGCGAGCCGCGCGATCACGTCGAGCGTGAGATCGGAGCGCTGGAATTGCGGATTGGTGTATATCACGACTGGAATGTCGACCGCGTCGGCAATGGCGCGGAAATAGGATTCGACCTGCGCGTCGGCGACCGGAAAATACGCCTCCATGATCGCGAGAATGCCGACGGCGCCGAGCTTCTGATACGCTCTTGCCTGAGCCACCGCATCCGCCGTCGATGTCGAGGCGACGCCGGCGATCACCGGCACGCGTCCGTCAGCGGCTTCGATCGTGGCCTGCACCACGGTCGCGCGCTGCGCCCGGTTGAGATAGGCGAACTCACCAGTCGATCCTAGCGGCGTCAGCCCATGCACGCCCGCCTTGATGAGGTCGTCGCACAATCGGCCCAGCACCTCGGTGCGAATTTCGCCGGAAGCATCGATCGGTGACACGAGATAGGGAAAGACGCCGTGGAAGTCAGCCATGGAAGGAAAGCGCCTCAAGCGGGAAGTATATGCCATGGCTATCCGGAATGCCGGTCCAAGGCAACGTTTCGCAAACATCACGCGGGCTTGCCCTCACTTGCGTGCCTTGATCCAGGTATCGATCGCGGCCGCGCACACCGCTCCTGATACGACAATCATCACCGCGAGCATTGGCCGAAATAGCGCGCCGAGGATGCTGCCTCAATCAGCTTCACACGCGCTGCTATGCCAGCCGCTACTACGTGATGGTCATGCCGCCGCGTCACCAATCGTGAAACAGGCGTGAGCGGCCCGAAGAATGACCAAAAGATGTCCACAGATGTCCACAGGTTCTAACGATTTAACTCACGATTATTTCACGACTTTCTTTCCAATCTCGCCGAATTGATCAAGCGAGAGCAGTTCTGATGGTTGTGCAGAAGGTCGCCGACGCATCCTCGTTCCGAACTTCAGAGCTCGATACGCGCGCCTCTATTTCGTCGGCAACGCCTCCCGGCTTTCGTCATTTCTTCGGCACGCCCGCTCCGTCGCAGCGCTTCCGCGCCTTCGGTATCGATCCGCTCGAGTCTCCGTCACACCATGCAAAGCTTCGCGGATTGATGCATCGCCTGTCTCGGCGAATGGATGCCGCCATAAAATGGCCGTCACATCAGGTTCGATCGCTGGAACATTGGGAAAATCCCTCCATCCCATCGGGCTATACCTATCTGCTGCAGTTCATTGCGCATGATCTGGTTCACTCGGCGATTCCGCTTTCGGTGGCGGGCGGGCTTGGTCGAGGCACCACAAACGCCCGCCGTACTCCGCTTCGGCTGGAGACGCTGTATGGCAGCGGCCCGGTCGGATCGCCGCACATCTATGCGCTGGACGCGCCGAATGACGACCGCCGCACCAAGCTGCGGCTCGGCCGCATGCGCTGGAAGGAGAACAAGCCCGCGACCGGCTGCCCGTTCCGTGACATCGCCCGCGCACAGGCCGAGAATGTGACGGGAATCGACCGCAGCATTGCCGGCGTTCGCGCTGCCCTCACCGAGGCATTGGTCGCTGATCCGCGCAACGACGATCATGCCGTCATGTCGCAGCTCACCGCGCTGTTCGCGCTGCTGCACAACGGGCTCATCGACATCATCCGCCGCCATGAAGGCAATGCGGGGCCAAACGGCCGGTTCGGCGCCGCTTACAAACGCTTCCTGTGCGCGCGCGGCGCGTTGAAGGCGATCTATCACAACATCATCCGCAACGACCTGATGCGGCGAGTGCTCCATCCGGCGATTTACGCAAGCTATCGCGGTCCGGCCCCGCGGTTCATCGACCGCACCGATCCCGCAAGGAAAGCCACGATCGGCGATTGGGAAATACCGCTGGAGTTCTCGCATGGCGCATTCCGCTTCGGCCACGCCATGGTGCGACCAGAGTACCAGATCAACGACCTCTCTCTCCACGACCTCAACAACACGCTCGAAAAGAGCTCGGTAAATGACCCGGCCAACATGCCGCTCGACGAGACGTGGATGGTGCAATGGTCGCGCTTTTTCGAGATCAACGGTTCGACGCCGAATTTCAGCCGCCGCATCGGGCCCCATCTCAGCTACGGGCTTGGCAACGACCAGTTCTTTCCGGCGTTCGACGAAACGGAACGGGTCGGCCTGCTCTATCGGGACCTGCTCGGCGCCGGACTGGCGGGCATGTGGTCGGTTGACTCCCTGATTGCAGCGATCGGGAATCGTAGACCGAATTTCATCGCGCTGTCGCGGCTGCTGGAGGACCGCGACTACCGCGTCAATGAGCTTCGCGAATGGCTGGGTGCCGGGCGGGCATACGGCGCCCTGACTGATGACGACATCGAAACTCTTTCAAACGATCCGCCGCTGCCGTTCTTCATCCTGTTCGAGGCGATGCAACAGACGAAGGGCCTGCAACTCGGGCTGCTCGGTTCGATCATCGTATCGGAAGTGATATTCGGGGCGCTCTCAAGCGACCCGCAATCGGCCTGCGGCGGTTCGCTCGCCGATCAACTGGATCTCGTTGCCCGCGAATTTTACCTGGCGAACGTACTTAAGGACATTCCGGACATCTCAAACATGGCGCAGTTGGTGGAGTTCACCACTGAAATTGCCGAGCTGCAGCATGCCGTGCCAGCATTTCTGTGAGCGGAATTGTTCCGTCTCGCGCAACCCCGAGGAGTAAAACCATGCGCATCGAAAGGCTACAAGTAAGCAACCATGAGCGGTGGGGCAAACTGGTAAAGACCTGGGCTACCGGCACAAACTATCTTGAGGATGATAATACCTATCCGCTGCCCGAGACCGTGGAAGAATTCAAGGAGCAACTAGCCAAGGCTCAAGTATTCGCCACCGTGCCTGATCGCTTCAAGCACATCAAATTCGTGGCGCAGGAGCAGGACACGATCACAGTGAAGTTGCCACCGAAGGTGATGATCGAGGATTCCGAGGCGCTGCTCAACCAGCCCGGATCGACCTATCCGCTACCGCCGTTCTACAAGCGGCTGTTCAACGGCATCGATCCGGTGATCCCGGAGGAAGACAAGTTCAAGGTGCACGCCGAACGCATCGGCGACTACACGCTCAGCCTTTGTGCCTAAGCCAATCAGCTAAGCGGAAAGCTGGACGATACCGTCGACTGGAAGCCCTGCGCCACGCAAGCCGTGGCGGAGGGCGTCCCATCGCTCGCCGACACTGATCGGATGGGCCTGTAGAACCCAGCGCGTCACGGCCTCGTCGGTGGGGGCCAATTGTCCAACCCAGAAAGAGCGCAGCCCGTTCGCGAACCGCTGCGCCTGTTCCCGCGCCATTTCGCGCTCCCCCAGATAGAACAGCGCCGCCGCCCGCCACGCGGGCAGGATCGGCACGACGTCATGCGTGCGGTCATAGGCGTCGAGCGCGCCCGCATAGTCGCCTGTCAAGAAGCGGATGATGCAATGGTAACTCCATTCGAGATACGACGGCGCCGGTGACAGCGCGAGCGACTGCTCGGCTCGCTGCCGGGCCTGCTCGATCGAACCGCAGAACGCGTCATAGTGCGCGCTCGATAGCAACGTCCACGGATCGTTGTCGTTGAGTTCGCAGGCAAGCTGCATGTGCGGCGCAGCTTCGGTTTCCCGAAGGGCCATCATATAGGACCAGCCGCAGCATAGATGCGCCCTTGAATCGACGGGATCGAGTTGAACGGCGGTCTTTGCAAGTTCGAGTGTTGCCCGCGCCTTGTCGAGATCGCGGAACATGCCCGGATGCACGAAATGCTCGATGTTGTTCATCTGCACGAGGCTGCTGTAGCAGGGCGAGAAGCCCGGATTGTCGCGGATCGCATCGCGGAAGATGGCGACTGCCCGCCGCCAGCTTTCGGGATCGAACTTCGACATGAGGTTCTGTCCGCGCAGCCAGCGGTCATGCAGATCGAGCGACACGTCGGGCTCGCCGGCCAACCGCATCAACCGTTCGGTCGAGAGCTGCACGTTCAGCGAGGTGGCGATCCGGCGGATGATGCGCTGCTGTGTTTCGAACCAGTTGCCGAGGCCGAGCCGGAAGCTTTCGCTCCAGACGTAAATCCCGGTGGTATCGTCCCGGAGCACCATCACGATGTTGATTTCGGCACCCGCCTGATAGGCGGTGGTCTCGATGCAGTATTGCGGAGCCGTACCCGCCGGAAGCACGAGGGCCGCCGGAGGACGATCGACGACGCTCCATTCCCGGAAGCGCACGAGACAGGCCGCGAGATGCTGGGAGAACCCCTGCACCAGATGGCTGTGGTCCTCATCGACGCCGTGCATCGCAAAGGGCCGCAGCACCAGGCGCGTCTTGGCAGGCGCATTGGCCGGTGGCGGCATCGGGGCCACCGGCTGGAGAGCGGCCGCTCTGACCATCCTGACGGCGAATTCGTCATTCGCTGCCGATGCGGCCCGATCGGCGGGCGCGCGCTCCAGAATGCCGAGCTTGATGTTCGCGACGAGCTCTTCGGTGGCCGACGACGGCTCCATGGCGTAGTCGCGATCCAAAAGATCCCACAGCGCCTTGTAGATGCGCAGCGCGCCGGCGACATCGCCTTCTTCCGCATGCGCCCGCATCAGATAGCGGCAGGCATGTTCATGGGTCGGATCGAGATTGACGATCGCAGCGGCGATCCTCTTCTTGGCGTCGGCGGGAACGCTTGCGGAGGTCAAGCCTTCGTCGAGATTTCGCATCAGCCGTTCGTGGATGGTCTGCCGCTTGGCCAGCACCCAAACCCGGAATGACGGGTCGAGATCGTCCATTCCTTCGAGCAACCGCCCGTCAAGCTGCGGCGTATCGAGCAGCAGCGGGTGAACGCGTCCACCTTCAGCGAGTTGAATCACGCTTTCGATGTCGACTTCGATTCGTCCGACGTCGATGCCGATCATCAGCCGTTCCGCGACGAAGCCGTCATATCCGGCCTCCTCCAGCATCGACCGCAGTTCGCGCACGACCTGGCGCAGCGAGGCGCGCGCCTTTTCCTCGTCCGAACGACTCCAGAGCAGGCCGACCAGCCGTTCGCGGCTCTCCTGCTTCGATTCCAATAACGCCAGATAACTCAGAACCGCGCCAGCCTTACGGGTTCGCAGTTCGATAGGCCGGCCATTGAACCGCACGCCGAGCCGCCCAACCAGCGATACCGACAGGCGCGGGGCGCTTTCGGGCGCCACCGTGGCCTCGTCTGCTGTTATGGCGTTTGCGCTGACCGGCATGCAACGGTTTCCGGAACCGGTTGGTTAATTCCCGCCAGTCTATATCAAAGAGACACCCCCGGTATAGGTTGCGCCGCCGCCGGTTCGCGCCATCGCATCCTGCAGCCTGGCCGTGACGATTTCGGATGGCTCAAGTTGCAGGCCCGGGGCAATCACGCGGATCACTGGAATGGCAAAACGCGGGCGCGTGAGTTCGAGGTAGAACGTCTCGATTCCGAGCTTTTCCAAACGCTGTACGATCAATCCAAATATGACGCTCGCTTCAGTTGCCGGAAAGGGCGGGTGGGCCGCGCACTCCGCGACCGGCTGCAGCAATCTGCACTCGTCGGCATCGATCGCCGCGCGCTGCAGGTGGATGCGATCCTGTGCGTTGAGCGCGTCATCGCCGCGTTCACCGCGTTTGGCGGCGACGACGGCGTCGGCCAGTTCGAGCTGGCACATTTCCAGAATCGCCGAGCGGACCGCGGCCTCGAGGGACGGCCGCGCGGCGAGACCGAAGGCGAAGCCGGAACCGTCCGCCCGGCAGGAGACCGCAGCGACGCAGGGCACGCCGATTTCCGTCGTAATATCGAGCAGCCATGTCCGGCGTGGCACCGATGCGCCGTGCCGGACCTGCCGCAACAAACCTTCCGCCGCGATACCTGCTTCATGCTGCGGCGAAATCGATCGTGGCAACTGACCGCCTCGCCACCACAGGCTGGCAGCATCGCGCTCGATCAATTCCAACAGGCCATGCAGCGCTGCGGCGTCCCGCGACGGACCGGCTGCCGATCCGATGCTCAGCGGGAACGGCGGCGCAAACTCGCGCTGCGCTGGCGGCCGACGCAGGCAGATGTCCGCCGGAAGCAACACCTCGCCGCCGTCGGTCAGTCGCGTCGCGCGACACCAGGAAAGCGCTCGCTCCGGTTGCATGCGGCGCTCCGAAAGGGCTGCGACCAACTCCAGCGCCTTCGGACCGAGTTTTCCGGCCCAATCGTCGACGCCGGGTTTGAGCAACAGGTCGGTTCCGGTCTGCAATTGAGAGAGGTATTCGACGCCCTCGCCGATGCAGCTCTGAAACGCGTCCCGCAACGTCAGACCGACGCCGGAAACGCCGACTATCGGGCTTTCCTCATGCAAGGGATCGGCAAGCGCTGGATCGAATTGCGCGCCAAAGCTGATCAGGCCGGGCGCATCGGGCGAGGCCAGTTCGAACACGCGCGCAAATCGGGAAGCAGCGATCAGCAAATGAGCGCGATTGGCGAGCTGCGAATCAATCCCGTTGCCGGATTCCTCGGCATATTCCAGCGCCTGAAGGATGAGTCTGGCGTCGTGATCGCCGGCCGCGTCCACATCGTTGCCAAGAAGCAACGATGCAGCGCGCGCGAACAATTCCTGCATCGAATTTTCGGTACCGCTCACGGTGACCTCACGACTTGACGTGCAGACTCCGGACGTGAGGCCAGTCCGCCCTCGCCCTGGAGGAAACTTATGCTCGCGAAAGCCTTCGTCATAGCCATGGCAGCAGATATTGCTCGATCGGATTACGCCAAGCCGACCTTGATTCGTAGCCGCAGCCGTGAGTGGCTGATTGCCTGCCGTTGGGGACCGGAGGGTGAATATCTTTCGATTGCGACAGCCGGCCCGATCACGGAGCCTCTCGCATTGGTTGCACCGCAGGCGATCGCACCAATCCACAGCCTGGTCGGCGTGCTGGTTTCCGAATCGGAGACGCAATCCACCAGCACATTCCTGCTGGTGCGCCAGTTGCCTGCTGCGATCGAGCTTGCCGGCACGTTTTTTCCGGCCGACGGATACGTGCTGCTGCAGGATCACGGCGATGTCCATCTCGTTTGCAAGACGCGCTATTCGCATAGCTGCGGCTGGCTCGACGGCAAAGAGATCCGCAAGGACATTCCCGATCCGGCACCCTATTCTGCTGAGGCGATGTCCTGGCACATCGAAGCAACGCGCCGAGACTGGATCGGCGAATTCATTCCCGGCAGCAGGCCGCCGGAGCGGTTTGCGATTCGCGCGACCGGCTGAAGCCGCGATCGGACTAGAGCCTTTCGGTTCTGATTGAATCAGAACCGGGCTCTCGATTCTTGTTTTGACGCGTTTTCTTGACGCGAACCGGCATCCACCCCGGATCAAGTCCGGGGCAGGCTTTCGCTGGAAAACGCTCTAGGCAGAAACGGGGCGGCACGAGGTTGCCGCACGCCTTCTATGGAAGGCTATCCCCGCGAGGGAAACCTCCGCCGATCACCGCGATCGACAGTATTCAGCCGCGCAACCGTGGCTTCACCCCGGCCGTTCGATCGCAGATGCTTTCAACCAGCTTGGCGACGCGACGTCGCACGCTGGTCATTCGTGCAAGGCCTTGAGAACGCGCAAGGCGCCCGACTCTGCGAGCAAATAAACTGGTCAATTCAAGCCGGGAGATCCGGGCCGGGAAGATTCGAACAACTCACCGACCGAAACGCCGAGCACCGAAGCGATTTGCGCCAGTCGGCTCGCGCCAACCCGGTCGGCGCTCCGCTCGTATTTCTGCACCTGTTGAAAAGTCACGCCGATGCGTTCCGCAAACATGGTTTGGCTGATGCCGCGGTCGACGCGAAACATGCGAATCCTGGCGCCCACCATCGCATCGAGCGGGCCAGACTTCCTCGTCGCCATCGGCAAGCTCCGCAGCTATTCAAGCCGGGAGACCTTAGCACAACCTCAGGGAGACTCAGGCACTAGTTTGCGATCCTGGGAAGCAATTTTATCCGCTTCTCCTCGGTGACGTGCTCGATTGTCAACCGGCCCTTCGGGTCGATCGCCGCCTTCATGGCGGACGGGTGACCGGCTTCGAGGAAATGCTGCAGGGCGGCACGGCTCTCATCCGAAAGCGCAAACAGCCCGCGCATTAATTCAAAGAACCCAGGTTCCTCCGCTACATAGAGCAGCTCGCGCAATTCCGCGCCGGTATACTGTCCCAATGCCGTTATAAGCCATTCGGTTTGGTCATTCGGATCGCTCTCCGGCACGCGATTCAGATAGTAGACAACCGATTCCGCACTCATTTCATCCCCCGGTACCTCGCGATAGCTCACAGGCCGCCCGTTCGGTACGGCTTGCTGGCAGCTAACTCCCGAGCTTAACACTGCGTGGGCTCTCGTGATTTCAGCGTGATCGCAAGCGCAACCTGAAATTCCGTTCCGGTTCCAGGCTGTGCCGAACTGGTGCAGGCCGCGCAGCCGGGCGCAATATGCAATATTCTGCCGTCCCGTGGCGGTCCGGCATTTGCCCGTTAGACATCTCCCAACCGCCTCACGGCGCGACAATCAGAAAGCCTTTGCGATGGCCCGCTGGGCATCCTGCTGAATCGTCTTCAGGTGATTCTGGTCCCGAAAACTCTCGGCATAGATCTTGTAGACATCTTCGGTGCCCGATGGCCGCGCGGCGAACCATCCCGCCTCGGACTCCACCTTGATGCCACCGAACGATTGATCGTTACCCGGCGCCTGGGTCCGAATCGCGCTGACCGGTTCACCGGCAAGCTGGTGCATGTTGAGCTGCTCCGGTCCGAGTGCCTTTAGCGCGTTCTTCTGTTTTGGCGTCGCCGGCACGTCGATCCGCTCATAGAAGGGCACGCCGAGTTCGGCGGTCAGGGCCGCAAACTGCTGGCTCGGATCGCGGCCGGTGCGACCGAGCATTTCGGCGGCGAGCAGCCCCATCACCATGCCGTCCTTGTCGGTCGTCCAGACCGAGCCATCGCGCTTGAGGAACGACGCGCCGGCGCTTTCCTCGCCCGCGAAGCCGAAGCCGCCCGTGCCAAGGCCTTCGACGAACCATTTGAAACCGACCGGGGTTTCGACCAGCTTGCGGTTCAGCTTCTTCGCGACACGGTCGATGATCGAACTGGAGACGATGGTCTTGCCGATCGCGGCCTTGCTGCCCCATTGCGGCCGATGCGCGAACAGGTACGCGATCGCCGTCGCGAGAAAATGGTTCGGATTCATCAGCCCGCCGGTGCGGGTCACGATGCCGTGCCGATCGGCGTCGGTATCGTTGGCGAAGGCGACGTCAAATCTGTCGCGCATCTGGATCAGGCTTGCCATCGCGAACGGAGACGAACAATCCATCCGGATCTTTCCATCCCAGTCCGCCGTCATGAAGCGAAACGTCGGGTCGACGGCGTCGTTCACGACAGTTGCGTTGATCCCGTAATGCTCGATCAGCGGCTGCCAGTAGTGAACGGCGGCGCCGCCCAGCGGATCGATCCCGATTCTCACGCCGGATGATTTGATCAACGCCATGTCCACGGTATTGCCGAGATCGGCGACATAGGGACGGATGTAGTCGTGCAGATTCGTCGATGGCGCCTTGCGGGCGCGCTCATACGGCATCCGCGCAACGCCCTTCATGTCGGCTTCGATGTAGGTATTGGCAGCCTTCTCAACCCTGGCCGTTACGTCGGTATCGGCCGGGCCGCCATGCGGCGGGTTATATTTGTACCCGCCATCGTCTGGCGGATTGTGTGAGGGCGAGATGACAACGCCATCGGCAAGTCCACTCGTTCGTCCCTTGTTGTAACTCAGGATTGCATGCGAGATGACGGGCGTCGGCGTATAGCCGCCGCCCTCGTCAATCATGATGTCGACGCCGTTGGCGGCAAACACCTCTACCGCGCTTGCCAGCGCCGGCTCGGCCAGCGCATGGGTATCGATGCCGATGAATAGCGGACCGGTCAGTCCGGTCTCGCGGCGATAGTCGCAAATCGCCTGCGTGGTTGCCAGGATATGATTTTCATTGAACGAGTTCTTCAACGACGTCCCGCGATGGCCCGAGGTGCCGAACGCAACGCGCTGGGTGGGATCGGACGGATCCGGTTTCGATGCAAAATAGGCCGTTATCAACCGCGGTACGTTGACGAGGGAGGCGGGATCGACCGGTTTGCCGGCAGCGGGATTGGGGGCAGTCACATGACCTCACGGAATGGTGGTTTCGCCGGATTATAGGTGCAAGCGTTGGCCTGGGCAAAATCGGGCGTCACGTCAGCGCCGCAAGCCGATGCCACCTTCAGTAAACGCCGCGCTGCCGGGGCGGTTTCCTAACGCCTTGCGCAAATCGTCAGGCAACGCGATCGATTTGTGATCCACCAGCGAGATCGTCACGGTGACGGACCAAGCCCGCACCTGATCTTAACGAAGCAGTTTGTACCCCGCGGTATCGCGGTCCCAGGTGTCCGGAGTCTTCCCGGCCTCGCGCAGCGCGACCTTGCGTATCTTGCCGTTCTCGGTCAACGGCATCTCGGTGACGATGCGGACAAAACGCGGAATCGCGAAATAGGCGATCTTGCCCTCGCAATGGCTGATGATCCCGACAGGATCAAGCGCTTGGCCGGGTTCAAGCTGGACGGCCGCCGCAACCTCCTCCTCGCCGAGTTCGGACGGCAGCGGATAGATCGCGCAGGCAGCAATCGCCGGGTGCTTCAGCAACACCTGCTCCACCTCCCAGGACGAAACATTCTCGCCGCGCCGGCGGATCGAATCCTTCATTCGGTCGACGAAGCGATAGTGGCCGTCCGCGTCGCGCGCGACCCGGTCGCCGGTGTGAAACCACCGATTCCGCCAGGCTTCGGCCGTCTTGTCCGGCATTGCGAAATATCCCGTCGCAAACGCGAGCGGTTCGCGCGCGCGTAACAACAACTCGCCGGCCTCGCCGTCAGCCAGGGGTTCGTCCTCGGAGTTGACGATACAAGCCTCCACGCCTTCGACGAGATAGCCCATGGTGCCGGGGCGATCGGACGGGATCGTGCTCGCGAACACGAAATTCGTCTCGGTCGAACCATAACCGTCGAGCAGCGGCACGCCGAAACGCTCGAGGAACGGGCCGTGAAATTGGCCGGCCACGCCGCCACCGAGCGCGACACGCAGGAAATGCGCGGTGTCGTTCGCTGACGGGGGCTGTGCCAGCAACATCACGGCCATCGCGCCGAGGAGATAACCGACCGTTGCCTGATGTCGGCGCGCCGCGGCCCAGAAACCGGAGGCGGAGAATTTCTGTTCGAGCACGTAGGTGCAGCCGTTGAGGAGCGCCTGATAGAACGCGTTCAGCGCGTTGGTGTGGAACAGCGGCAGCGTCGTGAACAGGACGTCGCCTTCGCGAATGTCGAGCGCACGCGCCGAATAGACGCTCCACCAGAACATCTGCGCCTGCGGGCAGCAAACGCCTTTGGAAGGACCCGTGGTGCCCGACGTATAGAGGATCGCGACCGTGTCGCCCGGCTGCACCGGCGCGGGCGGTGTTCCAGCGCCGAGCGTCGGCAGCGGCGAGATCGATCCCGACGCGACCGGAGTTGCGGTGGCTTGCCCGATCGTCCAGATAATCTCCGGCGATGACACATCCTCTTCCAGCGTGTCGATGGCGGGCATAAAGCACGACTCGATCACCAGCAGCTTCGGCGTGGAGTTGCGCAGGATGTGGCTGAGCTGGATACCGCGCAGCGCGGTGTTGATCGGCACCGTGACGGCGCCCATCCAGGCGCAGCCGAGATAGATTTCCAGGAACTCCGGCCGGTTCGAGCACATCAGCGCGACGCGGTCGCCGGCGCGAATTCCGGCCTGCATCAGGCGGGCGGCCGATGCGGCGGCGATCGAAACCGTCTCGGCGTAGCTCCATCGCGTTTCGCCAAAGACAAACAGCGTGCGGTCGCGGTACCGCCCGGCTTGCCGTGTCAAAATGGTCGAGAGAATTCGATCCGCCGGCGGAAAACGCTCAGCCGCCTGCGGCCAGATCGACCCACCCCGCCGCTGCCCGGCCGCGCCGCCATCACCTGCCCGCATACGCACCTCCTACTTCCAAAGCTACTCTCCAAGATTCGCCGGGCAGGCCTGCGATAGATCGCTATTGGCCGGCAATATAGTTTAGGCTTAAAGTATTCGACGAGGACCGCTGCAGCAAGCGCTGCGTGCGGACTTCCGGTCACCTGCGTCCGGCGGCAGGACATGAATGGGAGCGACGCCCGCAATGAGTCTCAACATTCCGTATCGATCGCCATCCGATGCTTTCGCCGCCACGGCTGCAAGGCGGCCGGACGCGCCATTCCTGCTGGCGCCTGCGAGTGCGCAACTGCCGTACGCACCAGAAGGTTTCAAGATCGAATACGGCGCCTTTAGGTCCGAGGTCGAGCGTCTGCGTGCCGAATACGCAGCCGCCGGCTACGGACGCGGTGCGCGGGTCGCCTTGCTGCTCGAAAATCGCCCGGTCTTCTTCCTGCATTGGCTCGCGCTCAATGCGCTCGGAGTTTCGATCGTTCCGATCAATCCCGACGTCCGCTCTGATGAACTGTCCTTCCAGCTTGAGCTGTCGGAGGCCGACCTGCTCGTGGCGACGCTCGATCGCATCCATGTGACGAAAGATGCGGTGCTCGGCCGCGCCCGCCTGATCGATACCGATAGCCGCATTCCACCGTGCCAGACGAACGTCAGCGCCCAAAGCTCCGAGTTCAATGATGAATGCGCGCTGCTGTTCACCTCAGGCAGCACCGGCAAGCCAAAGGGCTGCATGCTCTCGAACCGCTATTTCCTGCAGGTCGCCGACTGGTACCTCGCGCAAGGCGGCGTGGCAGAGCTACGGCCAGACCGCGAGATCAACCTGACGCCATTGCCGATGTTTCACATGAACGCGCTCGGCTGCAGCGCCGTCGGCATGATGGTGCTCGGCGGCGCCGTGGTGCCGCTCGACCGCTTCCACGCCAATCGCTGGTGGCAGTGCGTCGCCGATAGCGGCGCGACCGTCGTGCATTGTCTCGGCGTCATCCCGGCCATTCTGCTGCAACTGCCTGTAACCGAAGTGGAACGGCAGCATCGCGTGCGCTTCGCCTTCGCGCCGGGCGTCGATGTCCGCCACCGCGCCACCTTCGAGGAGCGCTACCGCATCCCGATCGTCGAGGCCTGGGCCATGACCGAGACCGGCGGTGCGGCAGCGACGACCACCGCGCGTGAGCCCGCGGGGTTTGGCGCGCGCTGCGTCGGCCGGCCATCATCGGATATGGAGTATCGCCTGGTTGACGATCAGGGCTCCGATGTTGCGCCTGGAAAGCCCGGCGAATTGCTGGTCCGCGCAAAGGGTGACAATGCCCGGGCTGGCTTCTTCAGCGGATACCTGAAAGACGAGGAAGCCACCGAAGCGGCGTGGCAGGACGGCTGGTTCCACACGGGCGATCTGGTTTTCGACGACGAGGACGGGCTTCTGTACTTCTTCGATCGCAAGAAGACCATCGTGCGCCGCAGCGGCGAGAACATCGGCGTGCTCGAGGTCGAAAGCGCGCTTTACATGGACACGCGCATCGGCGGCTGCGCGGTGACGCCCGTTCCCGACGACATCCGCGGCGAAGAGGTTTTTGCTTTCATCGTGCTGAACACGGAGGTCGACGATTCAGCCGCGCTCGCGGCTTCGATCATCAAAACCTGCGCCGAACGCCTCGCCTATCACAAGGTGCCCGGCTACGTCGCGATCGTCGATGAGTTGCCGCTGTCGTCAACGCGCAAGCTCGCCCGGGGCGAGATCAAGACGTGGGCGGCTGCCGCCGTCAGCGCCAATCGCGCGATCGACATGCGGGCGCTGAAGGCGAAGCTGCGACACGCCTGAGCCGCGGGTGCCGACCCGGCAACTACGGCAGCAGCTTGTATTTCCCGTTTTCGATCTGGACCAGTATTCGCGCGCGGCTATCGACGCCGTGGCGGTCGGCCGGCGTATAGGTGTAGATGCCGTGCGCACCGACGACATCCTTGGTCGCGAACAGGGCTTCGCGTAACGCGTTACGGAACGCCGGCGTGCCGGGCGTCGCGCCGGTCGCCTTGGCACGTTTGGCGGCATCCATGAACACCAGCCAGCCATCGAAGGCATAGGGCGAAAACGCATCGGCCGGCGCCTCGCCATTGGCTTTCTCATAGGCCGCGCGGAATGCGAGCACGACCTTGCGGATAGGATTGCTCTCGGGAAGCTGTTCGCCCGCCGTCACGGGCCCGGTCGGGCAGATGATACCCTCGGCCGATTTGCCGGCAAGCCGCAGAAAGTCCGCGCTGATCATGCCGTGATTGCCGTAGAGCGGCCCCTTGTAACCGCGCTCGGATAGCGCGATCACGGGCAACGCGCCGGGTGTTCCTGTGCCGCCCAGCATGATCGCGTCGGGCCGCAAGGAAACTGCACGCAGCACCTGCGCAGTGACCGAATTGTCGGAGCGCGCGTAGCGTTCGTTGGCGATCACCTTGATGTCGGCCTTCTCGGCGCTCTGCAGCAGCGAATTATACATCAGGTCGCCGAAGGCATCGGAGAAGCCGATGAAGGCCACCCTCTTCACGTTGCGGCTCTTCATGTGATCGACGATGCCCTGGACGAGCAGCGGCGTCGGCTGCGGGGTTTGCACCACCCACGGCCCGCCCTCCCCGGCCGACACCGGCGCGATCGGCGAGACCGCTATCATCGGCACTTTCATCTCGACGGCGGCGGTCGCCATCGCCAGCGTCTGCGGCGCGCCTGACGTGCCGATCAGAAAATCAACCTTCTCCTGCTCGACCAGCTTACGCGCGTTGCGCGTCGACGCGGCCGGATCCGAGCCGTCATCGAGCTGGATGACGCGGACTTTTTCGCCATCGATCTCGCCGACATAGGCCTGGCCAGCGGCCAATCCCTTGGCGTTCGGCACGCCGATCGAGGACACCGGTCCGCTCAGGCCGGTAACAAAACCGACGAGGATTTCGGCATGCGCCGGCGCCACGGCGGCGAGCAAGAGCGCAGCGCCGATCAACAAAGTCTTTTTCTTGTTCATGGATGTCACTCGATGTCGACGAAAAGGTTCAGCCCTGCCCAGGTACCAGCGCCAGCACGCGCAACGGACTGCCGGAGCCATTCTGGATTTTGAGCGGCGCGGCCACGATCACTGCGCCGGTCGGCGGAAGCTGATCGAGATTGCATAGGCACTGCAGGCCGTAGCGTCCGCCGCCGTGAAGGAAATGATGCGCCGGATACGGAGGATCGAGATGCCCGGCCTGGCCGGCATCCGTCCCGATCGTCTCGGTGCCGAAGCCGATGACGCCGCGCTCCTCGACCAGCCAGCGCATCACGGCTGCATCCGGCCCCGGCGTGTGCGCGCCGTCGTCCTTCAGATTGGCGTAGTCGCGCCAACCTTTCTTCGACCAGTCGGTGCGCAGCAGCACCCAGTGCCGTTCCGGAATCCGCCCGTGGCTTTTTTCCCAGCCTTCGACGACCGGTATCGTCAAAAGGAAATCTGCATCCTTTGCGGCCTGCGCCGAGCAATCGATCACGCAGGCCGGCGCGATCATGTCGCGCAGCGGCAGCGTGTCGACTGCGTTGTTCGGCAGGTCCTTGCCGGTGAACCAGTGAATCGGCGCATCGAAATGCGTCCCGGTGTGCTCGCCGAAGGTAAGATTGTTCCAGTACCAGGCAGGACCATTCGCGTCGTAGCGCGAAATCTGCTGGATGCGGACCGGCGCGGCCTGACCAAATTCCGGCGGCAGCACGATGACGGGAAAGTCCGGGCTGAGCGTAAACGTCAGATCGACGACACGCACCGCGCCGGATGCAACCGCGCCGGCAAACTGCATGAGACTGTTGCTGTCCATTGCGCTTCTCCCGTTCTCAACAAGCCCGCCTACGCCCCTAGCTCACGCTCGACTGCCTTGGGGTTGGCCGCCAGGCGCTGGCGAATGTCTTCGGCGACATCGCCCACGAACACGTCTTCAACCCCGCGCCTGAGCGCCGACACGATCGCGTTCGCGACTGCGCGAGGCGCGACCTTCGGCGGCGGCACCGTCTGGAACCACTCGATATCGAGCGGACCCGTGAACACGTTCACCACCTTGACGCCGCCGGGCCGCAGCTCCGCCCGCAGGCAGTGCGACAGCGACAGACAGGCAGCCTGCGACGCCGAATAGGCGCCAAACACCGGCCAGTTCGCCAGCGCATAGACCGACAGGATATTGACCCAGGCGGCTGCACTGTTGACGCCATCCGAGCCGCGCATCCGCATCGCCGGCCCGAACGCCTGCGCCAGATGCACGAACCCGAGATAGCTCTGGTCGATCTCATCGCGCACGACGCTGGTGCCCTGACGATCGAGCAGCCCGCCGGCGCGGACATGCTCGGTGGTGTTGACGAGAATATCGACCTTGCCGCCAATATCGGCCGCCAGATCTGCGACCGACTTCTCGTCGCCGATATCGAGCGGCACGATCTCGACGCCCGCCATGGCGCGCAACGCATCCTCGCCGCGGAACGGCTTCCACGGCTCGGCGACGCCGACGAACACGATCGACGCGCCGGCTGTCTTCAGCGCAGCCACCACTTCCTGACCGACGATGCTGCGCCCATTGGTCACCAGAACGCGCCGGAATTTTGGATCGGCGGTCATCTCACGCCACTGCCTGTCGTCCGTCATGTTGGGGGGCTCACGTTCGGGGTGCGCGAAGGCCACGGCCTGTCCGCTCTTGTCCAGTTGGAACGACATCACGACCGGCCCGCCCTCTTCGCAATCGGCGTGCAGGTGCGTCACGAGGGTTGGCCCGCACTCCATTGCAACCAGGCCGATGCGCCATGGCGCGCGCTCGCGGAAGTGCACGTCCGCCGGGACGTGCAGCGTCGTTTCGGACAAAAGCGTCCCTCGCCGCGGCGCATCCGTGAAGGCGAGTTCGGCGGAAAGGCATGCAAGGCATGCATCGCGCGCCGGATAACAGAACGTTCCGCAGGCGCCGCAACGTTGCAGCATGAAGCGGCCCTCGGCGGCGGCCCGCGTGAACCCGTGCGAGGCGCGGCTGCGTGCGCGCGCTGGCGACGTCGGCAGCCGCGTCCGCTGCAAAGGGTTCTTCCGACGCGGCTTGGCGATCGGTTCGATCATGCGTCTGGTCCCGCGAGGATCGCCGCGCCCGAAGCGAGGCCGCGATCATAGTTGATCATTCCAAAACCCGAAGCCAACCCGACGCGTGCATCCCTGACTTGCGTCGGACCGGCCTGCCCGAGAACCTGGCGCAGCGCCTCGACCACGCCGAGATAGGCGCCGCCCGCGCCGGCCTGCCCGACCGAGAGCTGACCGCCGGACGTGTTGTGCGGGAAGCTGCCGTCGATCGTGAGATCGTGCTGCCGAACGAAGTCCGGTCCCTCCCCCTTCCGGCAGAAGCCGAGGTCCTCGAACTGCATCATCGAGATCACAGGGTAATCGTCGTAGGTCTCGACAAAGTCGAGATCATCAGGCTTGACGCCGGCCATCGCGTAGAGTTCATCGACATCCATCGCCCATCCGCCGCGCACCTGAACGGGGTCGTCGCCGAACGCATTGTGGCGCTCGATCGTGGCGAGAATCCTGGCCGCAGGCAAATTCAGCGATGCGGCGACATCCTCGCCCATCACCAGGAACGCCTCCGCGCCGGCGCACGGCATCACGCAGTCGAACAGATGGATCGGATCGGCGATCGGACGCGCCGACATGTATTGCTCGATGCTTAGCGGCGCTTTCATCAGCGCGTTGGGATTGCGGAGCGCATTGCTGCGCTGGGCGACGGCGATCTTGCCAAAATCCTCGCGTTTGGCGCCAAACGTTCGCATGTAGTTGCGCGCGATCAGTGCAAAGCTCGCATTGGCGCCGCCGGCGCCATAGGGATAGACGGCATCCTGATTGAAGCGCGAGAAGTTTTCGAGTGTGTAGCGGAAG
Organism: Bradyrhizobium sp. LMTR 3; assembly: GCF_001693485.1. GTDB lineage: Bacteria > Pseudomonadota > Alphaproteobacteria > Rhizobiales > Xanthobacteraceae > Bradyrhizobium. The sequence continues at coordinate 265,356 of NZ_MAXC01000001.1, read as the reverse complement.
GAATCGACGTGGTTGGTATCTCCAGCCACGCAGGCCACGATGCGCGCGTCGCCCGCCTGTACCGCCCGCGCCGCGCGGCGGAGCGCGGCGATGGCGCTCGCGCCCCCAAGCGGAATGGTGTCGATCCATCGCACGCAGAGGCCGAAATGTTGGGTGAGCCCGATCCCGCTGTCGAGCCCTGCCGTGAAACTCGAAACACAGAAGCCGTCGATGTCGCGCGGCGTGATTCCGGCGCCATCGACCAGCGCCTTCAGTGCGTGGCCGATCCACCACTGCGCGCTCTCGATCGAATAGCGCACGTACGGGATCGTCACCGGAACTGCCATCACGACCCGATCGTAAGGTGTTCGGATGGAGCTCTGCATCGGACCGCCGGATTCCTGTGAGCCGTTCAGAGTACGGTCAACTTGACGTCGTCGCTCGCCGCCTTGCCGTCGCGCCCGCCGGTCGCCGTCACCTCGTCTTCATACAAGATCTTGTCGGGCTGCAGCATGTCTTGTCCTCAAGCGCTGTTCGGTTTGTCGGGCGTGCGCGCCACGGTGGCGCGGAAATCCCGGCGGGCACGATCATTGGCCAGCGCAAAACTCGGCCCGCGGCTCGGCTCGGTGCCGTTGAGACGCTGCAGCTGCACCCACATCTCGGCGCTCTTCAGCGCGACCGCCGCGCAGTTCACCACGGGCGCATAGCCGATCTTGAACCCACGCTCGCTCGCAATCAGGAGGCCGGGCAACACGCCGGCTGGAATGATGACGTCGGCGCCGCGATCGACCAGCGGCTGCGCGCAGGCCGCAAAGTCGCTCAGCATGCGTGCCTTCGCCACTGCATCGCCCGCAAACGCGGCGCTGAAATCTTCCGGACGACAGCCCATCCCGGTAACATGCACCACGCGGCCGGAAAGCCCGTAACGATCGGCCTGCTCATAATGCCAGACCTCGAAGGCGGCATCGAGCGTGACAAGGCCGAGCCGACGACCGAGTTGCGAAGCCGCCAGCAGCGTGGCTTCGCCGGCGCCGACCACCGGGATCGTCAGCGCCGAACGCAGTTCGTACACTCCCGGATCCTGGAAGTGGCCCATGACGTAGGCGTCGAAGCCGTTTTCCTGCGCTGCGAGTCCATTGTCGACCGCCTGAATGGCACAACGGAATTCGCTGAGGCGACCGAAGTCGCGATCGGCGGGCGTGATGCCCTCGACGTGGACGCTGGTGCCGGGCGCCGCGATCTCGTTCAGATAGGCCGCAAGCTGCGCCATGTAGGGCGCGCTCGTAGCCTGATCGACGAAGCTCTGCCAGAAGATGCGCACAGCGGTTATCCCGTTCACAGGCGACGCGTGCCGATCGATCCTCAACCACGCAGTCTGAGAGGACTGACGATATGCACGAGACAATCGATGTGAAGGCACGCGATAGCGTCGCGCCATTCCATCGACTGAAATATTTCAACCACAAAATAATTTTCGCGTCAATTGAACGGCTTTCCGACGATATCTGCGCGCGACGAGATCGAGTTGCCGAAAGGACAGGCAGAGAGCGCCTCACGCTTTTGCACAGGCGAATTCAGCTTTCGCGCTTGCATGCGCCGCCGCAAACTTTTTCCGCAGGGCGCGAAACTGGCATATTGACCTTCTGAGGATAAATACTTTAGGCTTTAAACAATTGGCAGGCACCGGAGCCTGTGCATGTCGCATTGGTAGTTGCGTTGATAGGAGGCTCGTCAATCGTGGCTGAGATCATCGACCTTGGAACAGCACGGGCGCCAGGCAGGTTCGCATCCGCCGCGATTGGGCCGGGCGTTACATCTGCTGTTTCATTTTCCGGCCACCTGCGCAGCGACAAAATCGCGGACGAGGCCCGCGAAGGCGTCCGGCATCTGATCGGGAAGCGGCACCATGCCCCCTGAGAGCTCACGCAGGATACTGCCCTCGATAGCCCCGGCAACTCTTGGAGCCACGGGATGAACGTGCGGATCGGCTGTCGGAGCAATGACCAGCGTGGGACACTGGATGCTTCCCAGACGATCCTCCATCCGATAGCGATTCACTACCCGGTGGCCTTCCGCCGCCATCTCGCCAGCCCGCAACGCATCGACCATAAAGCGCTGCAGCAAATCGATATCATCAGCCGGATAGAACGGCTGCCGGCGCGCCCAGAGCTTGGTGAGATGGGAGCCGTCGGTACGCGCCTCAACCTCGTCGATCACACGCATGCCGTCATGCCTGGCCCGGCGCGCCGCATCGACGAAAGGACAGGCCGAGAGCACCAGTGCGCTCACGCGCGCAGGCGCCGAGGCGGTCATTTCGACTGCGATCACCGCGCCGGTGTGATGACCGACGATCGCGGCGCGCGGCTCTTCCAGCGCATCGAGCAGCGCGAACGCCGCTTCGGCCCACAGTTCAATCGAAGGATCAGCGGCAGGGGAATCGGAATCTCCGAAGCCGAGCGTATCCATTGCGATCGCGCGGAAATCGCGGCCGAGCAGCGGCAGCACATCACGGTATTCGTCCCACGAGCGTGGCGTCTGATGCAGCAGGAGAACGGGAAACCCGGTTCCGGCCATAGCGACATGAATGCGGCCAAGACGCGTCGTGACGAAGCAGCGCTCGAGATTGGAACCGACTTTGCGGACGCTCATTTCATAACTCCCATCCAGAGGCGGGGACCGGACCCGCGCCGGGTTTCGGCGACAATCACGGCATCGATCGTGCTGGTCCGACCCGATCCATGCTGACATCTCGCTCAGGTCGCGGCTGTTTTCAACCAAGGGGAATGCAATGCGCAAGATGTTGAGTTTGACTGCCCTCATCGGCGGCCTCGTTGCGGCATCGACCGCACAGGCCGACATCACGATCGGCTTCGTGACGTCGCTCAGTGGGCCGGGCTCCTCGATCGGCATCCCATATGGGCGCGGCATCCAGGCTGCTATGGAATACAAGAACGAGGTCAACGGCGAGAAGATCAAGCTGATCCAGCTCGATGACGGCTCCGATCCCTCCGCCGCAACCCGAAATGCGCGCAAGCTCATCGAGGAAGAGAAGGTCGATCTCCTGATCGGCACCGCAACCGCCCCGTCGACCATCGCGATGCTGGCGGTCGCGACTGAACTGAAGGTGCCGATGATCGCCGTTTCCCCGGTGATCGGACAGCCCAATCCGACCGACCAATGGGGCATTTCCGTTCCGCAACCCGCTTCGCTGCTGGTCAAGGTCGTCGCCGATCGCATGAAGCGCGATGCGATGAAGAACATCGGCTATATCGGCTATTCCGATGCCTGGGGCGATCTGGTCTACAACGGCGCCAAGGCGGTGGAAGGCGAGGACGGCATCAAGGTGCTGACTAACGAGCGCTACGCGCGCGTCGATACGTCGGTCACCGGCCAGATCCTTAAGATTCTTGCCGCGCGTCCGGATGCCGTGCTGATCGGCGGATCGGGCACGCAGGGCGCGCTGCCGTTGCTCGCGCTCGGCGAACGTGGTTTCAAGGGCAAGACCTACGGCACGGTCGCGCTGGTCAATCCCGATTTCGTACGCGTCGGCGGCAAGGCCGCGGAAGGCATTCAAGTCTCGGCCGGTCCGGTCATCGTGGCCGAGCAGCTTCCGGACAGCCATTTCGCCAAGAAGCTCGCGCTCGAATTCCGCGCCGCCTACCAGAAGGCCAACAATCTGCCGAGCACCGACGGCTTCTCGGCCTATTCGTTCGACGGCTGGATGATCTTCACGTCCGCCGCGGCGCGCGCGCTGAAGACCGCCAAACCCGGCACCATCGAATTCCGCAAAGCCCTGCGCGACGAGATCCTCAACACCAAGGAGCTCTCGGGCGTGCACGCGGTCTACAACTTCAAGCCCGGTGCCTATCACGGCGTCGACGAGCGCGCGCTGGTGATCGTTCGCCTGGTCAACGGCGCCTGGACCTACCAGCCCTGAGCGATGCCGACGCGTGACACGGAAGGACGATTGAGGGCATGACGGCAGACATCGCAGCGATCCTTGCGATCGACGGAATAGCCACCGGGGCGGTCTACGCCCTGGTGGCGATCGGCACCGTGCTGATCTTCACCGTGACGCGGGTGATCTTCATTCCGTTCGGCGACATCGCAGCCTTCACGGCCCTGACGCTGGCGGCGCTCGATGCCAGGCAGCTTCCCGGAACAGTCGGATTGGTTGTCGTGTTGGCGTGCATGGCCTGCCTGATGGAAGTCGTCTCGCTGGCGCGCGCCGGCGAGCTTCGCGCGGTGCCGAAGGCCGTCCTCTTCTATCTCGTGTTACCCCTGATCGTAGTCGGGACCGTCTGGCTGACGATGCGCTTCACCCCGCCGATGCCGGTCCGGATCGTGCTGGCGCTGCTCTTGATCCTGCCGATCTCGCCGCTGTTGGACCGGATCGTGTTTCGTCCAATCGCGGATGCCTCGGTTCTCTTGCTGCTGACCGTCTCGGTCGCCCTCCACTTCGCGCTGGTCGGACTTGGCCTGCTGTTCTTCGGCCCCGAAGGCGTCAGAACCGAGCCGCTGACGTCGATGGCGATGGAAATAGCCGGAGTGCACGTCTCCGGACAGACGGTGCTGATCCTGGCCGCCGCGCTGGTGTTCAGCGGCCTGCTGTTTCTGTTCTTCGACTTCACGCTGATCGGCAAGGCGCTGCGCGCGACCGCCCTGAACCGGACCGGCGCCCGGCTGATGGGGATTAGACCGGCGCGCGCCGGGACAATCGCTTACCTGTTGGGATCACTGATGGCTGGCGTCTCCGGCATCCTGATCGCGCCGGTCAACACGATCTTCTATGACTCCGGATTCCTGCTCGGCCTGAAGGCCTTTGTCGGCGCCATCGTGGGCGGCATGACGAGCTATCCGGGGGCTGCGCTCGGCGCGTTCGGCGTCGGCCTTCTCGAAAGCTTCGCCTCGTTCCAGAGCAGCACCCTGAAGGACGTCATCGTCTTCTCGCTGCTGATTCCCGTGCTGCTCTGGCGCTCGCTCGCCTCGCAACATTCCGAAGAGGAAGTCGAGGAATGACGCCGCAGCAGATCCGTCTCATCATTGCCGCGGCGATCGCCTGCCTCGTGACGGCGCCCTTCGTGCTCAATCCGTTCAGCATTACCTTGCTGAACTACATCGGCATCTACTCGCTTGCGGCCATCGGACTGGCGCTATTGACCGGCGTCGGCGGCATCGTGTCGTTCGGCCAAGCGGCCTTTGTCGGCGTGGCGGCTTATGCGACGGCATGGGTCACAGCGCTGAACGGCTATTCGCCCTGGCTCGGACTGGTGCTGGCCGTTATTCTTACGTGCAGCATTGCGGCAATCCTGGGCTTCGTGACGCTGCGCCTGGGCGGCCACTTTCTGTCGCTGAGCACGGTCGCGTGGGGACTGGCAATCGCGTTCCTGTTCGGCAACATCGATGGCCTCGGTCAACACAACGGCATCTCGGGCATTCCGCCGATTTCGATTGGCCCGGTCGCTTTGGTCGAGAGCCGGCAGATCTATTTCCTGATCTGGGCGATCGTCGTCGCGGTGCTTCTCGTCTGCTACAACCTTCTCGACTCCCGCATCGGCCGCGCGATGCGCGCGATGCGCGGCGGCAATACCCTGGTCGAAAGCCTCGGCATCAGCGCATTCCGGATCAAGCTGGTGACATTCGTGATCGCCGCATTCTTCGGCGCCCTGTCCGGATGGCTCTATGCCCATCTCGGCCGTTTTGTCAGCCCTGGACCGTTCGAAGCGATCATGGGCATCGAATATCTGATGATGGCGATGGTCGGAGGGGCCGGCAGCATTCTGGGCGGCGTGGTCGGCGCGGCAATCGTGACGCTCCTGAAAAACAGCGTGCAGGACTACCTGCCGCTGATCGCGAAGGGCGCCTCCGGCCAGCTCGAGATCGTGGCGTTCTCGGCCCTGTTCATTCTGTTCCTGCAGCGGGCCCGGCAAGGCATCGTTCCGTTCCTCGCGGGCTTTCTGCCCGACGTGAAGCTGTCCCGTCCGCAACCGGCTAGCCCGCTGCCGCGCCGCGAGCAGCCGGCGCCCGGCACGCTTCTTCTTAAAGTGAGCGGCGCGCAGCGGCGGTTTGGCGGCCTCGTCGCCGTCAACAATGTCAGCTTCGAAGTCAAATCCGGCGAGATCCTCGGGCTGATCGGGCCGAATGGCGCCGGCAAGACCACGATGTTCAACCTGCTCACGGGGGCGCTGCGCGCGAACAGCGGCGAGATCGCTTTCGCGGGACGCTCCATCACCCACGACCAGCAATTCCACATCGCTCGTTCCGGCATCTCTCGCACTTTCCAGCACGTCAAGCTGCGCCCGCGCATGACGCTGCTCGACAACGTGCTGCTCGGCACCTATTCGCGCACCAGGACCGGCCTGCTCGCCGGCGCCCTTCGCCTGAATCAGGCCGAAGAAGCCAGCGCACGCTACGAGGCGTTGCAGCAGCTCGAGCGGGTCGGGCTCGGCGACAAGCCGTTCGAGCTCGCCGGCAATCTCCCGCTCGGCAATCAGCGCGTGCTTGAGATCGCCCGCGCGCTCGCAGCCGACCCCACACTGCTCGTTCTCGACGAACCGGCGGCCGGTCTGCGCCGCCAGGAAAAGCTTAAGTTGGCCGAACTGCTGCGGTCGCTTCGCGCCGACCATCTGACGATCCTCCTCGTCGAGCACGACATGGAGTTCGTGATGTCGCTGGTCGACCGCATCGTCGTGCTCGATTTCGGCTCAAAACTCTGCGAAGGCGAACCGGCGGCAATACGCAACGACGCCCGCGTCCAGGAAGCCTATCTTGGAGGTGTCGCGTGACACAGATGTTCTCGATCGAGAATGTGTCGGTCGCCTACGGCAAGGTGGAGGCGGTGCGGAACGTCTCGCTTTCCGTCGAGCAAGGGCAGATCGTGACCGTGATCGGGCCGAACGGCGCCGGCAAGACGACGCTGCTGATGGCCGCCATCGGTCTGCTGAAGTCCACCGGACGGATGGTTTTTCAAGGCGCCGACCTTGCACGGATCGACGTCGAGGGCCGCATCGAACGTGGTCTCTGCCTCGTGCCCGAAAAGCGCGAGCTGTTCGCCGACATGTCAGTTGCCGACAATCTGTTGCTCGGCACCTACAGCCTGCGCGATCGCTCGGCGACGCGCAAAAGCCTCGACGACGTGTTCGACCGCTTTCCACGGCTGAAGGAGCGCAGCAAGCAGGCCGCCGGTACGCTGTCGGGCGGCGAGCGGCAAATGCTGGCGCTTGGGCGCGCGCTGATGGCGAAGCCGAAGCTCCTGGTGCTCGACGAACCGAGTCTCGGCCTTGCGCCGCTCATCGTCCGGGAAATCTTCCGCACCATCGCCTCGCTGCGAAGCCTCGGCGTGTCGGTCCTGCTCGTCGAGCAGAACGCCCGCGCCGCACTGGAGACCGCGGACTATGGCTATGTGCTGGAAACCGGCGAGATCATCCAGTCGGGGCCTGCGGACACTCTGATCCACGACCCGAAATTGATCGCAGCCTATCTAGGCGGGCATTAGAGCCACTAACAGCGGGACCAAAAAATGCGAAAACAACCCCATGCAAAGTAGAAATGGGGCCTCGCGTCATCCGAACACGCTAGATCTAGAGCATGATGATTTTTGGTTAGATGAGTTTAGCCGCAGAGGCGCTTTACCTCTCCCGCTTGCGGGGGAGGTCTGCGCGAAGCGCCGGGTGGCCGCTCTCTCCACTCGGGCAGTATCGCCCGCGGAGACACCCCACCCCAGCCCTCCCCCGCACGCGGGAGAGGGAGCGCACCTTCTTCGTGGTCGCAGTTAAGCCTAATTTCATCATGCTTTAGCTAGCTAATTTAGGGCAGCGCGCGCGTTACGCGACGGGTTCGCGGGCAAGGCCCATCGCCCGCAGCGCCGAGGCAAAAGCGGCGAGGCGCTGCTCGCGATAGGCGGCTTGGTCGACGCCTTCATAATTCATGAATCCCTGTCCGGTCTTCATACCAATGCGGCCCTCGCGCATATTGGTCTCGATAATGGGCGGTGCCGCATAGCGGCTGTCGCCGAGCGCTTCGACCAGATAGCGGCTGGCATGATGCAGGATATCGCCGCCGCCCCAGTCGATGAACTCGAGCAGGCCGAGCACCGCGAAGCGGAACCCGAAACCGTAGATGACGGCCTTGTCGATATCTTCCGCCGAGGCGACGCCTTCCTCGACCATGCGAGCGGCTTCGTTCATCGCCAGCGCCTGGATTCGCGGAACGATGAAGCCCGGCCGCGCCGCGCAGACCACCGGCACCTTGCCGATGCCTTCGAGCAGCGCCTTCATCCGCGCTGTCGTCTCCGGCGCGGTGAGCCGCCCCGGAGACAATTCGATCAGCGGCACGAGGTAAGCGGGGTTGAGCCAGTGCGCGTTGAGGAAGCGGCCGGGATGTTCGATCGATCCGGCGAGATCGTCGACCAGTATCGTTGATGTCGTCGAGGCCATGATCGGACCCTCGCCCGCCAGCCGCGAGGCCTCGGCCAGCGCCGCCTGCTTCAACTCAAGGATCTCCGGCATTCCCTCGAAGACGACATCGCAGCGCGGCAACGCCGTGGCCGCCTCGTCCCGACACACGACCGTGATCCGTTCGGCAATCGTGGACACAAGTTCCGGCGGGAGCAGATCGATGCGCGAGAGGATATCGAGCGTCGAACGGATTTCCGCCCTGGCTTCGGTTGCCAACGCCTCGAAGGCCAACGCATCCCGTTCCTTGAAATCGATGACGACAACCTGATGACCGGCGAAAGCGAACACGACCGCAATCCCACGCCCCATTCGCCCGGCGCCGAGGCATCCGATAACCGGTTTCATCGGAAGCCCTCGGCCAGAAGATTTTGCAACGCAGCCCGGTCGAGATCGCCGAGGCCGAGCGAGGACAAGCTCCGGCCCGTCACCGCGAAATCCTCACCGGTGATGGCGGAGCCGATCGCGAGGAACGCCTTGACCAGCGGCGTGTGCACGCCTGCAAGACCGGCGACCGATGCGAGGAACGACAGACCGAGACGCAAATCCTCCAGCATGTAGCGGTGTTCGACGAGAATGAGGCGTTCGGACCAATCGCCGGAATCCGTGAGCTGCTCGTGCGCGTCGCGCGCATACATCCAGGGTTCGCCGTCGCGCGAATAGTGATCGGCCAGGGGAAAATGCGGCTTTCCATAACCGAGCGTCTCGCGAATGGCGATGCGCTCGGCATCGAGGGCGTCCGTGACGCGGCGTATGGCCGGCTGCGTTCCTTCCTTGTGAATATCCCACTTATCGAAATGTTCGATCGGGCCGGCGTTCATGGTGATCAGCGGCGGATGAATGATCGGACCGGCATTCATCAGCGCCGCCGAGAGCGCATCGTCGCACGGCTCGATGGCGTTCGGAAACGCGCGCTCGATCACATCAAGCGCGTGCTGGGCAAGGCGCTTCGGAAACACACCGATTGGCAATCGAGCACCCCTGCCCGAGATGCGAACGGCATAAGGACCTTGCTTGCGCGCCAGCCACGGCAAGGTTCCGGTCTCAGCCGTTGCAACCTCCGCACGGTTGCCCGCATCGCGCGCGGCACGGGCGAAGATGTAGGAGCCGAATGTGCCAGGCGGCAAAAACACGACCTGGCCGTCGCGCAGATGCGGCGCGGCCAATTCGGCGATCGCGCCTTGCGCAAAAGCCGGCGCCGGACAAAGGATGAGATCGGCAGCGTCGATCGCTTCCGCGATCGAAGACGTAATCACAGCCAGCCTGGCCTCGCGGCGGCCCGATCGATCGATAACCGTGATCGTGCCGCCCTGCGCCCGATGCGCCTCGACATCTCCGGGATCTCGCCGCCACAGCCGGATTTCGTGACCGGCCAACGCGAGGTCGCCGGCGGCCGCGAACGAACCGTTTCCTCCACCCAACACTGCGATCTTCAAAGGTGTCCTCCGCTTCGTCGCCACGCGTATCGGCAATCCTGTCACGCAGGTTCCGCCTTGACGTTCTGTTGCTGCCACGTCGCCCAGGTTGGCCGATCGATCTGGAACAAGTCGGTGGAGCGCGCATACCAGCCGCTGCCGTGCATGCGAGCGATCAGGCGCAGCGCCTGCGTATCGATGTGGCAGCGCTCCTTGTCCAGGATCACGGCGTCGTCGATATGGGCGCGAACGATACGACCGATCACGGCCGTTTGTCGCGGTCCTGTCACCAGCGACGTGAGCACTCGGCACTCGAATGACACCGGCGATTCCGCGATGCGCGGCGGGCGCACCGCCTGGGAGGCAGCCGGGGTCAGTCCGGCCAGCGCCAGCTCATCGATCTCGGGCGGCGCGTCGATACACGTGATGTTCATGGCCTCGGCGTTGCGCTCGGCGACGAGATTGACGACGAATTCTCCGGTATCGAGGATATTCGCCGCCGTGTCCTTGAATCGCTGCGAACCCGCCAGAAGTCCGATCGCGACGGTCGGCGGTTCATGCCCCATCACGTTGAAGAAGCTGAAGGGCGCGGCATTGATCACGCCGCTCGCGGATAGCGTGGTGATCCAGGCGATCGGCCGCGGCGTCACCGTGGCCGTCAATATCTTGTAGCGGTTTTGCGCTTCCAGCGTCTCCATGTCGAAGATCATGCCGGCCTCTCAGATCGCCACCACCGGATGACGCAACCGGCCGATGCCCGTTACTTCGGCTTCCACCACATCGCCCGGCCACAGCCATTCCTGCGGAGAGCGGCCGGCGCCGACGCCCTCGGGCGTGCCGGTCGCGATGATGTCTCCCGGCTCCAGCGTCATCGCGGCCGAAATGTCGGCGATCAGAAGCGGTACCTTGAACAGCATGTGGCGGGTGTTGGACCGCTGCTTCTCGACGCCGTTCACCGTCAGCCAGAGATCGAGTGCATGCGGATCGGTGATTTCGTCCGCCGTGACGATGCACGGCCCGAATGGCGCGTAGGTGTCCTGCCCTTTGGAGTAGATCCACTGGCCGGCACGGCGGTTGTCGCGGGCGCTGACGTCGATCATCACGCTGTAGCCGAACACGAAGCCGAGCGCGTCAGCTTCCGACACGCGCCGTGCAGTTCGTCCCATCACGACGGCAAGCTCGACTTCCCAGTCGAGTTGCTGCGTGATCGCCTTGTTGTGATGAATGGCCTCGTCCGGTCCGATGACGCTGGTCGGCGGCTTCGAAAAGATGATGGGCTGCTTCGGCAGATCCTTTGCGGTGTCGAGGGCTCGCGAGGATTCCGCGACGTGCTCGACATAATTCAGGCCGATGCCGAAAATGTTCTTGCGGGGACGCGGTATCGGCGCCAGCAGCCGGACGTTTGCAACCGGCAGTGCAGCGCCGACCGGCCAGTTGTCCCTGCCTTCGTTCAGTATCTTCTTGAGCGCCGCCAAGGCGGGTGGGCCCAAATCGATGAAATCGAGCATCGACGACGGAAGGCAAACACCGGCATGCTGGCCCGCCTTCTCGACGTCAATGACCAGATCATCGACAACCGCACCGAGGCGGGCTGCGGCTTCGACCGTGCCGCGATAGGTAACAAGACGCATTGTGGCTCCCCTATAGCGCTTTCAAGCGAAGTGGATACCGGTTCGCGTGAAGAAAACGCGTCAAACAGAAGTCTAGAGCTTCGGTTCTGATCAGAACCGAAGCTCTAGGATACGAGTGGCTGGCGGCCGCCATTGTCGCCAAAAGCTTCCTCGCGATAGAGCCCGAGCGCGTGCATGACCGGCAGGTCGTTGAAGGTGAAGAGGCAGGCGTCCTCGCTGGCGGAGGCGTTGACATGTTCATGCCAAGCCCAGGAAGGAACGCAGAAGATATCCCGCTCCTTCCAGTCGAAACGCTTGCCGTCGATGATCGAATGACCGCGCCCCTTGGCGACCTGATAAATGAAGCTGCCCGTGTGACGATGCGCGCGCGTGCTCTCGCCCGGCCGCAGCATCTGCATCGATGCGCCGATCGTCTGCATTACCGGGCCGCCGGTCACGGGGTTGACGTAGTTCATGAGAACGCCGTCATAGGGCGAGCCGTCGGTCGCTTTGGCGTAACGCTGCAGCGCCTCGTAGGTCGGGGCCCACTCATATTTCAATAGCGGCGAATATCCCTTCGACCATTCCGCGCCCGCCGGGCGCAGGCCGGGATTACCCCAGGCGTGCGTCATGTCGTCGACGGGATAACCGACGCTCTGCTGCAGGTCGGGGTGAACCACATAGAAGTTGGCTTCGAGCGTGTTGACGAGGGGAATGTCGAGGCCGTCCTGCCAGATGCAGGGCGTGCCGTCGCTGGAGACGCCGTGCTCGTGCCAGGTGCCGTTCGGCGTCAGCACAAAGTCGTTGGCACCGAGCGTCATCTTGTGACCGTCGACGATCGTATAGGCGCCCTCGCCCTCCATGATGAAGCGGAGCGCGGAGGCCGAATGGGCGTGGGCGGATGCGACCTCGCCCGGGTGCATCACCTGCAGGCCGGAATAGAGCCAGCCGACCGCGGCGGCGTGCTCGCGGCGTCCGGGATTGTTCAGATAGATGACGCGGCGCCCGGCCTTTTCGGGCGACACCAGTTCGACGGAGCGCAGCACGTGCGCGCGGAGGTCCGCATAGCGCCACAGCACCGGGACGGAGGACGATTTGGGCTGCCACGGCTCGATCTTGTTCGCGACCGTCCAGAGTGCGCCCGCCTCCAGCCGTTCGAGCTCGTCATAGTAGGCGAGCAATTCAGGGGTGTCCTCGACATTGGCCCGCCCGGCCACATCTTCCCGGTGGTTTTCACGCGCTTTCGTTGCCATGTCGCCCTCCTGTGAGTTGGCGCCGCTTCCGGCGTCGCGTTGTCAATTCATCTAGTCAGGCATCATTGCGATCGCCTGGATTTCGACCTTGGCACGATCCTCGACCAGTCCCGATACCTGCAGCGCAGTCATGGCCGGAAAGTGCCGACCCATGACGTCGCGATAGACGACGCCGATCTCCTTCAGGCGCGCCGAATATTCCTTGCGATCGAGCAGGAACCAGGTCATCGACACCACGTGCTCGGGCACCGCGCCGCCGGCGCGCAAGACCGCGCCGACGTTCTTCAGGGTCTGGCCGATCTGATCCACCAGATCATCGGACTCGAACTTGCATTGCTCGTTCCAGCCGATCTGGCCGGCGACGAAGATCATCCTGCCGCGCGCGGCGATGCCGTTCGCGTACCCCCTCGGCTTGGCCCAACCGGGTGGTTGCAAGACCTCGAACATTTCATACTCCCGTAGCAGGACGCGACTGGACGGCCGTTCGGCTAGACCGCCTTCAGGACGTCACGTCCGATGATGAGTTTCTGGACTTCGGTCGCGCCTTCATAGATGCGCAACGCGCGTATCTCGCGATAAAGCTGCTCAACGACTTCGCCCGAGCGCACGCCGCGTCCGCCGAACATTTGTACGGCGCGGTCGATCACCGCTTGCGCGGTTTCGGTCGCGACCATTTTGGCCATTGCCGCTTCACGGGTCGTGGAAGCTTTCTGCACGTCGCGCCGCCACGCCGCGCGGTAGGTTAGAAGCGCGCTGGCATCGACGCCTGCGGCCATGTCGCCGAGGGCTGCCTGCGTCAATTGCTGGTCGCCCAGCACGCCACCGAACATCCGCCGTGACAGTGCATGCGCCACCGCCTCATCCAGCGCGCGGCGGGCAAAACCCAACGCGGCGGCTGCAACCGATGCGCGGAAGATATCGAGGGTGCGCATCGCGATCTTGAAACCTTCGCCCGGCGACCCCAACAGCCGCGCCGCCGGGATCCGGCAAGAATCAAAACGCAGCGTCGCCAGTGGATGCGGCGCCATCACATCGATACGGTCGGTAATCGAAAACCCGGGATCGTCCGGCAGCACCACGAAGGCCGAAATGCCCCGCGCGCCCGGTGCCTCGCCGGTTCGCGCAAACAGCGTATAGACGTCGGCAATGCCGCCGTTGGAAATCCAGGTCTTCTCGCCATCGAGGATGTAGTGGTCGCCTTCGCTGCGGGCGCTGCAGCCCATGGCAGCGACGTCGGAACCGGCCTCCTTCTCCGACAAGGCAAAGGCGGCAATCCACTCGCCACGCCGCGCCTTCGGCAGCACCAGCGCGCGCAATTCGGGCGACCCGGCAATCGCCACCGCACCGGTTCCAAGCCCCTGCATCGCAAATGCGAAATCGGCTAGCCCGCTGTGCCAGGCAAGCGTTTCGCGGGCGAGACAGATCAGCCGCGAGTCGATCACCGCATCGGGCCGATCGCCTGCGACCGATGCCTCCAGCAATCCGGCGGCGCCAAGCCGGCGTACCAGCGAACGGCAGGTTTCGTCGACGTCATGGCCGTGCGTATCGCCAAGGCCGGCTGCAAATGCGTCGAGCGCGGCGGCGTATTCGCTGTGGCGGGAATCGAAGAACGGCCACGCGAGGTGTTCGCGCGACGGCCCGCGTAATGGCGAAACCGGAGTCATGTCAGTCTCCCGCAAAGGCCGTTTTGCGCGCGCCCGCCAAGTGCAACGCGCCCCTCAATAATGTTTCATGGCTAAAATATCATGTCAAGCGAACCGGCCGCCGATCGGAAGCCCGGCGCGTGTGCATGAAGCCTATGAATCAGGCTAGAAACTGGGCTCAAATGCGCGTGAAGCGTTTTGCGGCCTCAGAACTCGCGGGTTCGATTGACATCATTTTTGTTTGATGTCTAAAATTATATTCGGTCGTCCGGAAGTTCCGCACGAGGGCCTTGGAGGCGAACATGGCAGAACGCTCTTTCGCGCGCGAGGTGGAAGACCTGAAGCTCGGTGCCGGCCAGGAATTTCGCGGCGAAGGCATCCTCGCCATTACCAAGGCGTTGCTGGAATGCGGCGTCAGCTATGTCGCCGGTTACCAGGGCGCGCCGATCTCGCACCTGATGGACGTGCTGTCGGACGCGCAGGACATTCTTTCCGACCTCGGTGTGCATTTCGAATCCAGCGCCAGCGAGGCCACCGCGGCGGCAACGCTGGCTGCCTCCGTGATGTATCCGGTGCGTGGCGCGGTCACCTTCAAGGCGCCGGTCGGCATCAACGTCGCGTCCGACGCGCTCGCCAACCTCTCCTCGGGAGGCGTGACTGGCGGCGCGCTGATCATCATCGGCGAGGATTACGGCGAAGGCTCCTCCATCATGCAGGAGCGTTCGCATGCGTTCGCGATGAAGTCGCAGCTCTGGCTGGTCGATCCGCGGCCCAACGTGGCGTCCATCGTCAAGGCCGTGCACGATTCCTTCGAGCTGTCGGAGGCGTCGAATACGCCTGTCATGCTAGAGGTACGGATACGCGCTTGCCACGTGCATGGCCGCTTCGCCACCCGCGACAATATACGCCCCGCCTTTCCGCTGTCCCGCGCGCTGGACCAGCCGTCGCGCGACACCAACCGTATCGTGCTGCCGCCGGCCTCGTTCCTGCACGAGAAGGAGAAGGTCGAGCATCGCTGGCCCGCCGCGGTCGAATTCATCCACGCCCGCGGCATGAACGAGACGTTCGATGGCGATATCGATGATATCGGCATCATCATGCAGGGCGGCATGTACAACGGCGTCATCACCGCGCTGCGCGAGGCCGGGCTTGCCGACATCTGGGGCGAGACGCGCGTGCCGCTCTATGTGATGAACGTGACCTACCCGATCGTCGACCGCGAGGTGATCGACTTCTGCCGAGCTAAGAAGGCGGTGCTGATGGTCGAGGAGGGACAGCCCGAGTTCATCGAGCAGGCGCTGCACAAGATCCTCCGCAATGCCGACATTCCGGCCAAGCTGCACGGCAAGGACCTGTTCCCGATGGCCGGCGAATATACGGCACAAGTCATGGGCGAAGCGATCGGCGCTTTCATCCGCCGCTGGCGGCCGGATGCCTTGTCGGATGCCGCGCGCGCACCGAACATCGACCGCACTGAGGTCGATGAGAAAATCCGCGTGCTCGCCGACGTGGTCCCGCCGCGCCCGCCGGGTTTTTGCACCGGCTGTCCGGAGCGGCCGATTTTTTCCGCGATGAAACTGGTGGAAAAGGAGCTCGGCCCGCACCACGTCGCTGCCGATATCGGCTGCCATTTGTTCTCCATCCTGCCCCCGTTCAACATCGGCGCCACCACGATGGGTTACGGACTAGGCCCGGCCTCGGCCTCAGCCTTCAATGTGCCTGCAGGTAAGCGGTCGATCTCGATGATGGGCGACGGCGGCTTCTGGCACAACGGGTTGACCAGCGGCGTCGGCAACGCCGTGTTCAACCAGCACGACGGCGTGATCGTCGTGGTCGACAATTACTATTCCGCCGCGACGGGCGGCCAGGACATCCCCTCCTCGCGCGCCGACAACCGTTCGCGTTCGACCAAGCACCCGATCGTCGAGGCGGCGAAGGGCGTCGGCGCCAAATGGGTACGCCAGATCGACCGCACTTACGATGTGACCCGCATGCGCGACACGCTGCGCGAGGCGCTGACGACAGAGGAGAAGGGTCCGAAGGTCATCGTCGCCTCGTCGGAGTGCATGCTGAACAAGCAGCGGCGCGTGAAACCGCTGGTGGCCGCCGCCGCCAAGCGCGGCGAGCGCATCGTGCGCGAGCGCTTCGGTGTCGATGAGGATGTATGTTCCGGCGACCACGCGTGCATCCGCCTGTCCGGCTGCCCCTCGCTGTCGGTGAAGCCGACCACAGATCCCCTGAAGGACAATCCGGTCGCCGCCGTCGACAATAGTTGCGTGGGCTGCGGCCATTGCGGCGAGGTCGCGGACGCGGCTGTCTTGTGTCCCTCGTTCTATCGCGCCGACGTCGTTTCCAATCCGACCTCGTTCGAAACGCAGCTCGACCGCCTCTGGCAACGAATGATCGGCGCTTTGCAGCGCTGGCGCGCCGGACGCCGCGTCATGTTCGAGCAGGAGGCGGCATGAACGTCTCGGTCGCGCCCTCCTCCATCGTGCTTAGTCAGGCCCGCCCGATCACCGTCGCGGTGCTCGCGATGGGCGGCCAGGGCGGCGGCGTGCTGGTCGACTGGATCGTGGCGCTGGCGGAGCGGCGCGGCTGGTTCGCGCAATCGACATCGGTGCCCGGCGTTGCCCAGCGCACCGGCGCCACGATCTACTACATCGAGATGATCGCGCCCGACACGAGCAAGCCCGACCGCCACCCCGTGCTGTCGTTGATGCCCGCGCCGGGCAAGGTCGACATCGTGATCGGCGCCGAACTGATGGAAGCTGGCCGCGCCATCCTGCGCGGGCTGGTCTCGCCTGATCGCACGCTGTTGATTGGCTCCTCGCACCGCTCATTAGCCGTGATCGAGAAGACCGCGCCCGGCGACGGCACCGCCGATGCGGCACAGGTTTACGAGGCGGCGAATGTCGCCGCCAACCGCTTCATCGCGTTCGACATGGCCGAAATCGCCGACGCCACCGGCAGCGTGGTCTCCTCGGTGTTGTTCGGCGCGCTCGCGGGCTCCGGCGCTCTGCCCTTTGCCACCGAGGATTTTGAAGCCACGATCCGGGCCGCGGGGGTCGGTGTCGATGCCAGCCTGCGCGCCTTCGCCGCCGGCCGCGAACGGGCCGTGGCCATGGTCAAGCAGGATCCCCAGATCAAGCCTGTGGCGAAGCCGCCGCTCGCAAGACATTTTCCGCGCCTCGAACCGATCGGTCACGCCGGCTATGACGCGCTGGTCGCGCGAGCGCAGCAGTTGCCGCCGGAGGTGCACGGCATCGTCGCGGCCGGCTTGCAGCGCGTGGTAGATTATCAGGACGTCGCATACGGCAGTGAATATCTCGACCGGCTCGAAGCGATGCCGCGCGAGGCGACCGGCCTGCTGCAGGCATTTGCAAAGTATCTCGCGGTCGCAATGGCCTATGACGACGTGATTCGCGTGGCGGATCTCAAGACACGCGCGGGGCGGTTCGACCGGGTCCGCCGCGAGGTCCGCGCCGGCGACGACCAGGTTGTCGCGATCACTGAGTTCTTCCATCCGCGGATCGAGGAAATGGCGGGGCTCCTGCCGCCAGTTCTCGGCGAAAAGGTCGAGCGCAACGAGCGGCTTGCCCGGCTGATCGATCGTGGACGTAAACTGCGCACGACCTCACCGTCTGCGTTCCTGCTGCTGTACGGCGTGGCCGGACTGCGGCGCTTCCGCCGGCGCACGCTGCGGCATGCCCGCGAGATGCGCCATCTCGACGAGTGGGCGCAACGCGTCCGGAAATTCGCCGGCAGCGACCCGGCGCTCGCGACCGCCGTATGTGAGGCCCGCCGTCTCGTCGGCGGCTATTCGGACACCCATTCGCGCGGTGAATCGAAGTTCGACAAGGTCATGCTTGCGTCCGAGCGTCTGGCGAGCCGGCCCGATGCCGCCGAATGGGTGCAGCGGCTGACCAAGGTGGCGCTGAAGGACGCCGATGGCGCCGAACTCGACGGCGCGTTGCGCACCGTCGAGACACTGTTCGAGGACGCCTGAGGATGGATCAATTCGAAGTCGTGGTGTCGAAGGCCGAGGCGCTTACGTCGCGCATCCGCGAATTCGTGCTGACGCGCGTCAACGGTGCGCCGATGCCGGGCTGGTCTGCCGGCGCCCATATCGATGTCCACCTGCCTGACGTCGGCCGTCGCTCCTATTCGCTGATCGAGACGGTCTCGCCGCGCGCGGCCGAACATCCGACCGCCTATCGCATCGCCGTGCTGCAGGAAAGCAAGAGCCACGGCGGCTCCAGCTTTATGCACGGCCTCAAGACCGGCGATCGCCTGACGATCTCGCCGCCGGCGAACAATTTTCCGCTTCGAGCCGGCGCGGGTGAAGTCGCGCTTGTCGCGGGCGGCATCGGCGTGACGCCGCTGCTCACGATGGCCTGCGAATTGAACGCGGCGAAGCGGCCGTTCTCGTTCTATTATGCGGGCCGCAGCCGTGGCGAACTCGCCTTTCTCGGCGACATCGAGCGGCTGGCTAGCGCCAGCGCGACCATTCACGCCGACGACGAAGCCGGTCGCTTCTTCGACCTTGAGGGCTTGATGAGCCGGCTCGCGCCTGACGTGCCGCTCTATCTCTGCGGACCGCTGCCGATGATCGAAGCAGCCATCGCGCTGGCGAAGCGGCTGAACTGGCCGCAAGGGCGGCTGCATTTCGAAATCTTCTCCGCGCCGGAAGAGAAGTCCGGGGATTCCGCCTTCGAGGTCGAACTCAAAAGCAGCGGACGCGTCTATGAGATTCCCGCCGGCAAGACCATCCTCGACGTGCTGATCGAGGCCGGCGACGACCCAATGCATGACTGCAAACGCGGCGATTGCGGCATCTGCCAGACCACGGTGATCTCAGGCATTCCCGATCATCGCGACTACATCTTGAGCGACAGCGAGAAGGCGTCGAACAAGGTGATGCAGATCTGTGTCTCGCGCGCAAAAACCAAGCGACTCGTGCTCGACCTGTGATGGAGGAACGCATGCCCCGATACGCCGGCAATGTCGCGGCAATTCGCGACCTGGTCCGCGACCAGGAGGTTCACCGCGACGTCTATGTCAGCGAAGAAGTGTTCCAGCTCGAGATGGAGCATATGTTCCCGAATAGCTGGGTCTATGTCGGCCACGACAGCCAGGTCCCCAATCCCGGCGATTATTTCGGCACCACGATCGGCACGCAGCCGATCCTGCTGGTCCGCCACACTGACGGGACGGTAAAGGTGCTGCACAACCGCTGCCCGCACAAGGGCACGCGCATCACGTCGGAGACCTGCGGCAATGCCGGAAAGTTCTTCCGCTGCCCCTACCATGCCTGGAGCTTCAGGACCGACGGTTCGCTGCTCGCGATTCCCCTTAAGAAGGGCTACGAGAATACCGGCTTCGAACAGAGCCATGCGGCGAGCGGCATGGCGCCAGTGCGCCATGTCCGCAACTACCGCGGCTTCGTGTTCGCCAAGATCAATGACGGCGGCCTCGATTTCGAGGAGTTCTTCGGTGAAAGCCTGTCGAGCTTCGACAACATGATCGACCGCTCCCCGGTCGGTCAGCTCAAGGTCGCCGGCGGCGTGCTGCGCTATATGCACAATTGCAATTGGAAGATGCTGGTGGAAAACCAGACCGACACCTGCCATCCGATGGTTGCGCATGAGTCTTCCGCCGGGACGGTGGTCGAGGTCTGGAAGAAAGCGCCGCCCGGCACCCAGAAGCCGATGGCGGTCGAGATCATCGCCCCCTTCATGAGCCCGTACGAGTTCTTCGAGAACATGGGCATCCGGATCTGGGACAACGGCCACGGCCACACCGGCGTGCACCACTCGATCCATTCCGACTATTCGGCAGTGCCCGGCTATTTCGACAAGATGAAAGCCGCCTATGGCGAAGAACGCGCCAAGGCGATCCTCGGCGAGAACCGGCACAACACGGTCTATTTCCCCAACATCATGATCAAGGGGCCGATCCAGTTATTGCGGCACTTCAAGCCGATCGCGGCCAACAAGACGCTGGTCGAATCCTGGACGTTCCAGCTCGTCGATGCGCCCGACATGCTGCTCGAGCGCACGCTGATGTACAACCGGCTGATCAACGCGCCGACCTCGATCGTCGGCCATGACGATCTCGAAATGTATGAACGCGCCCAGGAGGGCCTGCACTCGAACGGCAATGAGTGGGTGAACCTCCAGCGCCTCTACAGCCCCGACGAAGCCGGGCAGACCAACGTAGCGGTCAACGGCACCAGCGAATGGCCGATGCGTCATCAGTTCCGTGCGTGGGCCAAGTTCATGACGATGGGGATGTAACATGAGCATGGTCGCTGAGGCTCAACTGAAACATGCGGTTCCCACCGATCAGGAATTGATCGATTTCGTGGTTCGCGAAACGCGGCTGATCGATCAGCAGCGTTTCGACGAATGGCTCGATCTCTACGCCGACGATGCTTTCTACTGGATGCCGCTGGAATGGAACCAGACCGATCCGCGGCTGACATGCTCGCTGATGTATGAGGACAAGCTGTTGCTCTCGATCCGGGTCGAACGGCTCAAGGGCGTGCGGACGTTCAGCCAGAAGCCGAAAAGCCGCTGCCATCACGTGCTGCAGACGCCGCAGGTGGATTCGCGCGATCCTGCCGCCAACAACTATGTCACCTGGACCCCGATGCATTACATCGAGACCCGCATGGACGAGCAGACGCTCTATGCGGCCTGGGCCACGCATCATCTCAGCGTCGAGAACGGCAGGCTGAAGATCAAGCTCAAGCGTGTCGACCTGATCAATTGCGATGCTGCCTTCGGCAACATCCAGCTCTTCATGTGAGGGAGGATGAACGTGGTCCACCACACGGCGATCGTAAGCGGCGGTAATACCGGCATTGGCGCTGCGATCGCGCGCGGCCTTCTTGCGGAAGGGTATGACGTGATCTCGCTGTCGCGGCGCAAGCCGGACTGGAGCCATCCAAAGCTCTCCTCGCGCGAGGTCGACCTGCTCGATGCAACGGCAACGCGCCAGGCGGCGACGGAAATCGCCGCAAGTTTTGCGATCACCCATGTCGTGCACAATGCCGGCGCTATTCGGCCTAAGCCTCTGGAAGAGGTTGACGACGAGGACGTCGGCGCCTTGGCGCAGCTTCATTTCGGCGCCGGGATAGCGCTGGCGCAAGCGGCGCTACCGAATATGAAGCAGGCGCGCTTTGGGCGCATCGTGCTACTATCCTCCCGCGCCGCGCTCGGCGCCGCCACACGCACGGTCTATTCGGCCACCAAGGCCGGCATCATCGGCATGGCACGGACCTGGGCGCTCGAGCTTGCCCCGTTCGGGATCACCGTCAATGTCGTCGCGCCGGGCCCGATCGGCGATACCGAGATGTTCGAGAGCGTGATGTCTCCGGAATCCGAACGGGCCAAGAAGCTGGCACAGTCGATTCCGCTCGGCCGTCTCGGCAGATCCACCGACGTCGCTCGCGCGGTCAGTTTCTTCAGTTCACCGGATGCCGACTTCATCACCGGGCAGACGCTTTACGTCTGCGGCGGAGCCAGCATCGGGTCGATTTCCATCTAGCCTGGGGTGAGATTCTAGCCATGGACGCGACGGTCAAACGAAAGGCTCGATCTCCCAAGGGCGCGCGCATGCACACGCTGCACCCGGCCGAGCCTTCGCACGAATCCGACGGCGCACATCTCGAACTGCGCATCTGGCTGCGGCTGCTTTCCTGCGCCACAAGGATCGAGAAGGCGCTGAACGCACGGCTGCGCAAGGAGTTCAACACCACGCTGGCCCGCTTCGACCTTTTGGCGCAGCTCGCGCGCAAACCGGCAGGCGCGACCATGTCCGAAGTTTCTGAACTCCTGATGGTTTCGAACGGCGCCATCACCGCGCTCGTGCAGAAGCTGGAAGCCGACGGCTTTATCCATCGGGAAGTCGATTCCGAAGATCGCCGCACCTTCCGCCTGCGTCTGTCACAGGAAGGCGCAAAGGAATTCGGCCGGATGGCACGCCGGCATGAGGAATGGGTGATCGCCCTGATCGGCGAGCTGTCGCCAGTTGCGCAGTCGGACCTGCTGCAACATTTGACCCTGCTCAAGCGACGCCTCGACAAGCACACCTGACGCGAATGCCGGATCGCGCCGCGGCAAGCGGCTATGAGCCGCGACCGCTTCGCGAAGGCGCGAGCCTCTGCTTGAAGAACGCCAGGATCTCGTCGCGGGCGGCGATCGTCGGCTGGCCGGCCTCGTCGATCAGGTGCGCGGTGACGACGCTGTGCGGGGTCGTGACATGCCGCTCGAAGAACGGCGCAAGATCGGTACTGGCCGCGCTGTCCGGCAGCACCCGCCCGATGAAACGGTCACCGAGCGCCTCCGCATAGGCCGCGAAGCGTTGCGCCATGCAGAACTTGTCGCCTTCGAAGCGATAGGCCAGCACCGTCAGATCTTCCCGCTCGAGCCGCTCGCGGACGGCCCTGACTTCGTCCGAAGCGATTTCGATGCCGGCCGGATCGTTCAGCGGCAGCGACGGCTGCGAAAGCACCGGCGCCAGCATCGACGGTTCGAGCATCATGGTCAGCGCGAAGTTTCCTGTAAAGCACATCCCAATAGCGCCGACGCCGGGACCGCCGCACTCGCCATGCGCCAGCCGCGCCAGCGAACGAAGCCACCTGGTCACCGGACTGGACTCGTTTGAGGCGAGGACACGGAATTCGGCGCTGACGCAGGCGCGCTGAAAAACAGCAGCGCCCTCCTCCGCGCCTGGGACTGCGCCGTCGCGGCCGAACAGTGACGGCATGTAGACGGTGAAGCCGGCGTCGCGGACCCAGCGGGCAAACCGCGCGACATGCGGGCTGATCCCCGGCATCTCCGTCATCACGATGACGGCAGGGCCGGCGCCGGCGACGTAGACACTCTTGGCGACGCCGTCGAGCGTGATATCGCGGCGCGTGAAATCCTCGAGCGGATCATCCTGCTTCATGGACCGTTTCGGCATCGGCGCAATTCTTCGGGGGATGGCATATTCGCTGATATCGTTGCGATTTCGCGAGCAGCGCGCTAGTGTCAAAAATGACATTTATCGGGCATTTCTTGACATGACCAAAGTCGCGGTTATCGAGATCGAGGGATGCATGGCTTCGAGCGCGGCGATCACCCACGACGTGTTGGCGACCGCCAACCGGATCAGCGCCGCGACGCGCGCTCCGCCATTCAAGGCGACGACGGTGCGTTGCGGATCACGCCGCAGCGATGTCGATCTGCGTGGCATAGAACTCGTCATTGTCCCGGGTCTTGGTACCCCGACGGCGGACGAGCTCGTTCGCAAGCTGAAGGGTTCAGCCTGCCGGCGCGCCGGCGACATGGTGGCCCACGCGTTCGGCCGCGGTGCGGCGCTCGCCGCGTCCTGCGCGAGCACCTTCGTGCTGGCAGAGGCGGGCCTGCTCGATGGCCGCCGCGCGACCACGACGTGGTGGTTCGCGCCGCTGTTCCGGCAGCGCTACCCCGCCGTCAAACTGGTGCCGGAGCAGATTGTGGTCGCCGATTGGCCGGTCGCAACCGGCGGCGCGGCCATGGCGCAGATGGACCTGATGCTCGCGATCGTCAGCCGGTTTGCCGGACCAGGCCTGGCACAGGCCTGCGCCAACTATCTCCTGCTGGAGGAGCGGCGTTCGCAAGCGCCGTTCATGGCCATCACCTATCTGGCGGGACAGGATGAACGGATCGCCAAGGCCGAGCAGTGGGTCCGCCATAACATCGCGCGCGATTTTGCGATTGAAGAACTCGCCGCAGCCGTCGCGCTGGCGCCGCGGACATTTGCCCGGCGCATGGCAGCGACCTGCGGCGTCTCACCGATTCAATTCGTGCAGCGGATCAGGCTGGAGACCGCGCGCTTCCTGCTGGAAACCACTCGCCTTTCCGTCGACGAGATCGCGCGGCGGGTGGGATATGCGGAGCCTTCCACACTGCGCCGGCTGATCCGGCGCGATACCAAACATCCGCCCGGGCATTTTCGCCCTGCCACCTGACTGCATCAGCCGATGATCGCCTTCACCTCCAGATATTCCTCAAATCCGAACACCCCGAATTCGCGCCCATTGCCGGACTGCTTGTAGCCGCCAAACGGCAGGCTGCGGTCGAACGGGGCACCGTTGAGGTAGACGCGCCCTGCGCGGATGCGGTTGGCGACGGTGCGAGCGCGGTCAGGATCCCTGGATTGCACGAAACCCGCCAAGCCGAACGGTGTGTCATTGGCGATTTCGATCGCCTCCTCCTCGCTATCATAACTCATGATCGACAGCACCGGGCCGAAGATCTCCTCACGCGCAATCTTCATCTGCGGCGTCACGTCGCCGAACACGGTCGGACGAACATAGTATCCGCGGTTGGTTTCGGCAGGCCGACCCGGACCGCCGGCGACCAGCGTCGCACCCTCGTCAATGCCGCACTGAATAAGATCCTGAACTTTCTGAAACTGTGCCTGGCTGACCAGCGGCCCCATCGTGGAAGCCGGATCGAGTGGGTCTCCCAGGCGAATACTGTCGACCGCCTCGCGCGCCGCCTCGAATGCCGCATCCCGCTTCGTGCGCGGAATCAGCATGCGCGTGGGAGATTGGCAGTTCTGGCCGGCATTGGTGTAACAGGCGTGAACGCCCTGGATCACAGCCGCTTTCAGATCGGCATCGGCAAGGATGATGTTGGCGGACTTGCCGCCCAGTTCCTGTGCGACGCGCTTGACCGTATTCGCCGCAAGCTTGGCCACCCTTACGCCAGCCGCCGTGGATCCGGTGAACGACACCATGTCGATCTCGGGATGGGCGGCGATCGCCTCGCCCACCATGGGACCGTCGCCGTTGACGAGATTGAAGACGCCCGCCGGCACACCGGCGGCGTCGACGATCTCGGCGAACAGCATCGCGCTGAGCGGCGCGATCTCGCTGGGTTTCAGGACGACCGTGCAGCCGGTTGCGAGTGCCGGCGCGACCTTGGAGGCCACCTGGTTCAGCGGCCAATTCCACGGCGTGATCAATCCACAGACGCCGATCGGTTCGCGGCGGATGATCCCGTTCCCCATCCGCTCCTCGAACTTGTAGTTCGCAAGCACGCGCGCGGCTTCCTCGAAATGAAACAGCGCGACGGTCGCCTGACGCTCCGTCGCAAACGTGATGGGCGCGCCCATTTCGAGGGTCATCATCCGCGCCAGTTCCGGCAGGCGCGCTCTAAAACCCTCGATGATCTTCTGGAGCCAGGACAGGCGTTCTTCGACGCTGGTTTCGGAATAGGTCGCGAACGCGCGGCGGGCTGCCCTGGCGGCCCGATCCACATCCGGAGGGGAGCCCAGGCTGATCTGCGCGAAGATCTCCTCCGTCGCAGGATTGACGATTCCAAGCGTTGACGGCGCGGCCGGATCCACCCAGGCGCCGTCGATATAGAATTTCAGTTTTTCCATTGTTCTCTTTTCATGATGTCCGCGCAGCGGTGGAGTTGTTCCGTCAGAGGTGCCTGCCCTCATCCACCGGCACCACAATTCCCGTCGAACTGGTGAGGTTGACGATGCAGGCAACTACCACCCTCGCCACATCGTCATGACCAACGCATCGAGCCGCCCGTACCGCGTGCCCACGGCCGCCGCGGCCTCTGAGATGGAAGCCGGATCGTCGATCGCGATCCGCATGGCGACGCGCCGGCTGCCTTGCAGCCCATCGATCACCTGGTCGGCCAGCGAGCGGCGGCTGTTGTAGCCGACCACGACAGCAGAACCCATGGCGGCAAGGCGCGCCGCCGTCGCCTTGCCGATGCCGCTGTTGCCGCCGGTGACGAGGACAACCTTCGGGATCGACAGCGCAGGAATTTCAATAGCAGCCATCTATGGCGATCTCGCTTTACTGCATCGCGATCTTTGCGGCCTCGATCACGGGCCGCCATTTGTCGCGTTCGCCATCGATAAACGCCTTGAGGTCTTGCGGCGCGCCTCCGACGCCTTGCAACGAATTTTGTTCGAGGATGGTCTTGCCCTTGTCGCTCTTCAGAAAGGCATTCACCGCCTTGTTGACCTTCATCACGATCTCAGGCGGTGTACCGGTTGGAGCCACGATCGCGTACCATGCGGTCGCCTCGAATCCCCTAAATCCCGCTTCCTGCACCGTCGGTACATCGGGCAGTTGCGCAACGCGCTGGCTCGTCGTCACCGCAAGCGCGCGGATATTGCGGTCGGCTATCAGCGGCAGATAGGTCGGCATGAAATCCATGGCGACGTTGACTTGTCCGCCCAAGAGGTCCGTGATCAGCGGCGCGGACCCGCGATAGGGTACATGTGTCATCTCCACGCCGGCAAACTGCTGGATCAGCGCCGAGGTAATGTGTCCGAGCGTGCCGTTGCCGGGATGGCCGACGTTGACCTTGCCCGGGTTCTGCTTGGCATAGGCGATCAGGTCGGGAAGCGTCTTCGCTGGAAAGTCTGATGTCGCCGTAATGATCATTGGAGACTTGGCGACGAGCACAACCGGCGTGAAATCTCGCTCGGAATCGTAAGCCAGGCCCTTGTACATGAACTTGTTGAGCGCGATCGGCGCCGGCGTCCCGAACAGCCACGTATGGCCATCTGCAGCCGCTTTGGCGACAGCCGCCCCACCGAGATTGCCGCCCGCCCCCGCGCGGTTTTCGACGATGAACTGTTTGCCGAAGTCTTCGCTCAGCGCATGAGCAACGGCGCGCGCCAACGTGTCAACGGCGGCGCCAGCCGGGAACGGCACGATCATGGTGACCGGCCGGCTCGGCCACTCCTGCGCGGCGGGCTGACATGGCGCAATGGCAAGTGCCAGGCCTATGAGGCCGAAAGAGAGCGGACGCATGTTTCCTCCCGAGCTGTGCGCAGGTCCTGCATGGGCGCCAGCGCTTATTCTTCGGCAAACTTGTCCAGGCCCTTGCGGCCCAGCCATTTGGACAGTTTCTCCGCAACGGCTTCATTGTTGAGATCGGCAAAGGCGATGTGCGTGTTGCCGCGCAGACCCGCATCGGGAAGCAGCAGGACTTCGCAATCTCCGCCGTGACGATTGACGATATCGCAGAAGGTCCGTGCCACCTTGACCGAGGCGGCCCAGATCGGACGCGTCTCGGTGTAGTCGCCGAATACCATCTGGATCGGAAACCTGGTCAGCTTCTTGAACTCGACGAGCGGCACGGAATTGGGACCGTAGGGCGCATCCGGCTTCGGCTCGGGCCCCTCGCCCACCGG
This sequence comes from Bradyrhizobium sp. LMTR 3, assembly GCF_001693485.1. Taxonomy (GTDB): domain Bacteria; phylum Pseudomonadota; class Alphaproteobacteria; order Rhizobiales; family Xanthobacteraceae; genus Bradyrhizobium. The sequence goes on along the minus strand of NZ_MAXC01000001.1, from coordinate 237,797 downwards.
AAAGACGAAGCCTGGCGTTTCGTAGGCGACGATGCCCTTCATGTTGTCGCTCTTTGCCTTGAGCGCCGACAACAGCGCGCGCCAGCCCCCCGCGGAATTGGTGACGGCAATCACGGGGCCGATCTTGTCGATCGCCTGGCCGCCGGCCTCCGCCTGCAACAATGCGTTATCGAGCGTATCGAACTCGTCGTAACGGGCGCGCGTCGCCTGATTCCAGGCTTCCTTGTCGGCCGTCGGAAACTGCAGGCCCGGATGCCAATTGAGATAGGTCAGACCGAAGCGCCAGGCGGCAAAGTTACGCTGATCGAAATAGTCAGGCGTGTAGCTGATCGGCTCGCAACTCCAGTTCGCGCGGCCGACGCGCGGGCCGTCCCACAGGTAAACAGGATAGCCCTTGCGCAGGAAGATACTCTTGTAGCCTTCGCCGCCGTCCCAGCGGTTCTCCCACACCTTGGTGCTGGAGCTGTGCCACATGATCAGGCCGACGCTGCGCCTTTTCGCGGGGATGAAGTATTCGACGTAACCATGGTCGCAGGAGAGCGTCTGGCTGGGATCGTCGGGCTTGGCAACGACCTTGCCGCCCACTTCATACGCGCCCGTCGATTCCAGGATGATCGGCGGCCTCAGCGGCTGGCGCTGCTCTTCCGCGGCTGCCGTATGGCTTGCTCCCATGAACAGCAATGCCGCCACCAATGGCATAGCTCGCGCCACGATGCGGTGCATCGGCGCGTCACCGTCGCGATCTACCCGTTCCATGCTGACTTCCTCCCCTTAAGCGCGCGCCGCTTTTCGCGGTCTTCGCGCCTGTCCCGCTAAGCGGCGTCTTGCGCGGTCGACGGCATCACCGGAAGGTTCAGAAACCGTGCTGCGTTGTCGCTGATGAGCTTCCTGATCGCGGGCCGCGGCATCTGCAGATCGAGCAGGATCTGGGTGATGCTGCGGAAGCCGTCGACCGGACGCTGCGAGCCCTGCAGGCCGAGGTCGGACGACAGAATCGTGTTGTCGACGCCAGCCACTTCGATCAGGTGCGCGAGATCGTCCGCGCTGTACTTTAAGGATTTGCCTTCGATGAACATGCAGATCGAATGCTCCATCTTGACGCCGCGCGCGACGAGCTGGCGGATATCGGTGTCATTGCAGCCGACGATGTAGGTCGGATGGTTGACCATCATCTTCTTGACGCCGCGTCGCGCCGCCTCTTCGAACAGGATGTGCAATTCGCTGGCCGGCAGATGGCCGCCGGCCAGGATAATGTCCGCCTCGGCGATGAGATCGATGACCTTCTTGGTGTCGTCCGTGAGCTTGCCATGGGCGTCGAGCGCGGAAAGCGGGATCGGTTCGAGCATTTTTTGTGAGGTCTTCGGAAACGTCGAGTTTCCAGCCGACATCGCCTTGATATGGTTCGCCGCCGACAGCGTCGGCATCCAGACGATCTTGCCGCCGAGCTTGATCGTATGGTCGACCGCATGCAGGTTGATACCGCCCGAGGCATTGTTCAGCACGATGCCGGAGAACAGTTTTACATTGGTTTCGGGAAACAGCTTCTCCAGCAGGATCGCATGCGCCATGCCGGCATAAAAATGATCCTTGTAGAGCACGGCGCGGAATTTTGCTTCCGCCGCGTCGAGCAGCTCCTCATGATGATCGAGGATGCGTGGCATGGCTGCCGGGCCGCTATGGCAGTGCAGATCGATCGCGCCGACCAGAAGCTCGGCAACTTCCGCCGCCCGCGATAGCGGCGGCAGCGGCACGGTGTTCGGGTAGGACGCTTGCTTGTCGGCCATGGTCGAAGGCCCTTTCAGATGGAGATATGTCAGGCCGCGGATTGGCCGGCGCCGGTTTGCGCGGGCATCGGATAATCGTCCTCATTCAACACCCAGCCCGGCTTGGCCGAGAAATCCAGGCGCGGCGGGCAGAAGATGTCGACGAGAACGTTGAGCTTGGGATCGACGGCTTGCGATGTGTGAATGGCCGGCGGTGGAATCACCGCGACCGAGGGCGATCCGCAGCGTTCGTGATCGTCGTCGCGCCACCGGGCCATGTCGGTCGTCCACGGCCAGCGCAGATGGTGAACGAAGGTGCCGGCCAGCGCCAGCGAGCATTGCTCGAAATCGTCATGGTGATGCGGCGACATCTTGCTCGGGTCGCGCGGGCCGTGCTTCGGCTCCAGGAAATTCACCATGAAGGTCGAGCAGCGGAAGATGCGCCCGAACCGGCCCGGCGTCGCCGCGACGTCGAGACTGTAGGTCCGGATCTTCGTGCCCGCGGTCGCCTCCGGCCACGGCTCGAACGGCGGTAGATTGGGATGCGGCGTCGCGTAGGACGCGGCGTTCGAGCAGAGTTTTGCGAGGTCTTCCGATCGCGTCGTCACCATGCGCACCACCTTGGCAGCCCCCAGCAACGTGACGGAGCTTGCACCCGCCGGCACGAAACTGATGGAGTGACCGTTGACGACCTTGCGCTCGTTGCCCCAGACGATCTCGGCGCCGGCGCCGGGATCTGGAAGCAGCACGACATATTCGTCGGGCTGGTTGGTCCGGCTCAGCACCGCACCCTTGTCGGCCTCGCTATAGGCAATGATGAAGTTCTGGCCGCGGGCGTACCAGGTGCGCGCGCCGTTCTGATTTTCGGCCGGCGGCGTTTCGTAGAATTTGGCGTACTCGGCACCCGCAAAGTGGGTGGCGGCGGGTTTTGTGCCGACGGGCGTGGCGGCGAGCGCAGCGCGCGGATCAGTGCTGTGGTACATGTGAGCCATCCGTGGTTCGAACGAGCGATTTGAAATCGGTGAGCGTTTGCGCCGCGGCCCGACGCATCAGCCCCTGATCCGACGAGATGATGAATGCGCTGGCCCCGAGTTCGGCGAAATCCCTGGCTTCCGCCGGACTCGCGACCATCACGCAAACCGGCTTGGCGACTTTCTTCGCCGCTGCAATGATCCTGATCACCGCGTCCTTGACGGACGCGTCGGCCGAGGATTTGGCGCCAAGGGCGACCGTGAGGTCGCCGCGGCCGATGAAGAAGCCGTGGATTCCATCGACCGCAGCGATGGCGTCGATATGGTCAAGCGCTTCCGGATCCTCGATCATTGCAATCGCGCAAACCGATTCATCCTGTTCATCGACGAGAGACCACATCGGCGTGCCGCCATAGGCGCCGGCGCGGGACGAGCCGGAATAGCCGCGCCGCCCACCGCGGTATCGCGCGGCGGCCGCAATGGCGCGTGCCTTCTCGACCGTCGCGACATGCGGCACCAGCACACCGGCTGCGCCGCAATCCAGGCAGGACAGGATCTTGGCCGGATCATCCGACGACACCCGCACGATTCCGGCGAGGTTGCTGGCGCGCGCAGCCAGCAGCATGACATCGGTCATCGCGCGATCGATCGGCGCGTGCTCCTCGTCGATCACGACGAAATCGTAGCCGAGCGCGCCGAATATCTCGGTTGCGTGCGTGGTCGGCGTCTTGATGAACGAGCCGACGACGACCTGTCGCGCAGCGAAGCGGCGGCGGAATGACGAAAAATGCGGCCTGACGACGTCTCCGGACACGGTTGCTCCTCCCCGGCCATCTGCACAGGCTGCCTTCGGAAGACAGGTCCGGCGTGGCGCTTGGCGAAAACCATTGCAGGGACGACGCCGATCGGCCATAGCTATTCCGCCGCGTTCCACCAGGTGGAATTTCAAGATGCCGCTCAAATCCGACACCGTCGAAGCCGCCTCGCGTACGCTCCTCTTGCTGGAGGAGCTCAATCGCCACCGCGTCACCTCGATCGATCGTCTGCACAAGGCGACGGGGCTGCCGAAATCGACGGTGGTGCGGTTGATGAAGTCGCTATGCGCGCTGGGCTATGCCGCCAACGACCGGCGACAGGGCGGCTACGCGGTCGCCTCGCGGGTCAAGTCGCTGAGCAACGGCTTTCACGGCGATCCGCTGGTGGTGGAGGCTGCGCGCCCGTGGGCGCTCGCCTTCACGCGGCAATATCACTGGCCGATCGCCATCGCCGTCCTCGAACGGAGTTCGGTCGTGGTCCGCTTCAGCACCATTCCCGACAGCCCGGTCTCGCCCTTTCACGGCACGCTCAACATGCAACTCAGCCTGCTCGGGCGGGCGCTGGGGCGCGCCTATCTGGCGTTCTGTCCGGTCAGCGAGCGATCGATGCTGCTCGACATGCTGGCCCGCTCGCAGGAGGCCGAAGACAAACTCGCCACCGAGCGAAAGCGGGCATTGGCTTTGCTGGCCACGATCCGCAAGCAAGGTTTTGCCGAACGCGACCCGATGGTCGAACCGCGCTCCTCGAACACGATCGCGCTCCCCGTCATCGTCAATCATCGCGTTCTCGCCACCGTCGGCATGACCTACTTCACCTCGGCGCTCGACCGCGCAGACGTCGTCGGGCGCTACGTGCCGCTGGTGAAAGCCCTGGCGGACAATATTGCCGCAAGCGTCTCGTCGTTGCAGGAGTAGAGGCTGGGGAGATGAGCCGCCAGAGTGCTGCGGCGAGCACAGTGATGGGCATCCTGTGTGCCCGCGATGGCGTGGTGAGATCCCCAACGCTTGACAGAGGCAGTGCTACCTATTTAGTAGCGAGAATGCCTATGAGCCAAACACCAAGACCTGGGAAACCTGTCCGAGGCTCGCGGACAGGCGTCCCGGTCATGGCGCTCCTGGACCTGTTGGGGCGACGCTGGACATTGGGCGTTCTGTGGAATCTCAGCAATGGCGGACCCTGCACATTCCGCGAACTGCAAGAACGTTGCGAATCGATCTCGCCTACGGTTCTTAATTCGCGCCTGAAAGAACTGCGTGAAGCAGGCTTGGTCGAGCATTCGACCGAGGGTTATCGCGCTACACCGACCGGACACGAACTTTATGCCCTTCTTGTTCCTCTTGGTATTTGGGCGAAGAAGTGGGCGGCGAAGTTACCGGCGTAAGTTACGATAGGGCGAATGAAAGCTCCGCTCTATCCGAACGAGATGCATGCGGCCCCGTCGGATCAAGCGGTCCGGTACTGCTCGATCGGGCTCAGATCCGGTTCGATTCCCAATCCCGGCTCTTCGCCCAGCGTCACGGTTCCGTTCGTCACGTTGATGAGCGGTCCGCAAAGTCGGTCGCGCAGCACATTGTCGTTTGAATCGACTTCCAGCAGACCGTCGCCACCGATCCCGGCAAGCAGATGCGCCGATGCGAGCAGACCAATTCCACCGCCGAGATAGTGCGGGCAGAAGGTCTTGCCCGACGCCAGGATGTCGCGCGCGATACCTGCGCACATAGTCAGGCCACCCCATTTGGCGATGTCGGGCTGCATGACGTGCAATACGTTGTCGCCGAGCGCTTGCTCGAACCCCGCGCGGCTCGCGATGTTCTCTCCGGCCGCCAGCGGGATGCCGACGTTTTCACGCAACTCTTGCCATTCCCGCCACGGCCGATCGGCACGGATCGGCTCTTCCAGCCAGGCAAGATCGAACTCGCGCAGATGCGGCGCAATCTCCAGCGCACGGGCCAACGACCAGCCCTGATTGGCATCCGCTGCCAGCACGCCGTCGCCTACCAGATCGCGCAGCGACGCCAGATTGGCGCGATCCGTCGCCAGTTCGAAGCCGATCTTCAGTTTCAATGCGCGATGCCCGCGCCTAATGGCCGATTCCGCCACTTGCCGCGAACCCGTCGGATTAATTCCGCTGGCGTAGACCCTTATCGTCTTGCCGTTGCCACCAAGCAACCGCCACAGTGGTAGCTTCCGCCGCCGCGCGAACAGATCCCAAACTGCAAGATCAATTCCCGCTATCGCCTGCGCGAACGGACCGGGCTCGCCGGATTGCAGCGCCAGCACGGTGGTGCCCTGTGTCAGGGCCTCGAAGATTTCCTGGGGGGCGCCGACTGTGCGCCCGCATGTCGCGGGCGCCAGCACCTCGTTGACGAGTCGCGTTCGATGTTCGGCTCCGACCGATGGAAAGTTTGACCAAATCTCGCCCCAGCCGGCATTGCCGTCAGTGTCTTCCACACGAACGAATACTGCCGGCCTGTCAAGCATCTTGCCGAAGGAGGTAACAACCGGCGTCGACAACGGGTAACGATAGCAGAAGGCCTGCACGCTACGGACGGTGAATGTTTGCGACGTCATGTCAGGCCCCGGAAAATCAATACGCTCGCGCGAAATCACCTTCCTGCCTGATTTCGCTGAAGGCGGGAAAGCGCGCTGTCCAGGCCTTTGCCTTGGCCTTGGTCAGCGTGTTGAGCCGTTCGAGCACGCCGACGCCGTCCTTGCGAAGGCTGGCGGCGACTGCGGCGCGATCAGGAAAATGGCTGCGCACGGCATCCAGCCAAATCGTGCGGCCGGCCAGAAAGCCACCGGCGCCGGCGGCGTAGGCGAAGTCCAGCACGCGCTCGAATTTTTCCGGTGCCGCACCGCCTGACAGCAGCACCCAGGGGATGTTGCGTTGGCGACAGATGTCGCCGATTGCCTCGAACTCCTTCTGCGCAGCTTTTGACTCAGCGCTTCCATCGCGCGGCGGCAGGCTGTTGGCCGCAAGCGGACTTTCGAGCTTCAGCAGATCGACGCCGTATTCAGGCTTCGCAAACTCCTGCACGCTGTCGATGACAAGCTTCGGCAGCTTGCCCGGCGATTCCACATAGTCGGCGGTGTGGTTGGCGCTGCCGAGGAAGGGGTATACCAGCAGCTCGAGCACATAAGGGATGTCGTGACGGGCGCAGTCCTCGCCGACCGACCGCACGAAGCGCTTCTGATGTTCGTTGACGGCAGGATCGGCATCTGGCCGGTACCATGCGAGCACCTTCACCGCATCGCCGCCGATGGCGCGGATCTTCTCCACGCTCCAATCGGTGATGGCCCGCGACTTGCGGCCACCCGGAGTTTCCTCGACGCGATGCTCCTCGAGCGTCATGATGAGGCCGCAGCGGGCCGGCAATAGGTCGATGGCCGCAGGCACCGCAAAATTCGGATCAAACAGCATCGAGCTGCAGTGTGGCGCCAGCGTCTCCACCAGAAGCCGCTTGGCCGCAGTCACATCGGCATACTCGACCTGATCCCTGGTGATGCCTTTCGCCTGTGCGATGGCATCAAACAGCGGGGGCCGCTGGTCGAGCGCGACCATGCGAAAGTGCCCGTCCGCATCGGCCAGACGCGCAAGCCCGCGGTTCTTTCCAATTGTTCTCATTGGTTCGTCCTCATGAATGCAAGACAATTTTCGATCGAGGGAATTCCGGCGCGTCCGCCCGAATGCTCACACTTCAGCGCCGCCGTGGCGGCAGCAAATGCCATGGCATCGCGCACGGCGAGACCCATACCGACCGCAAAGGCATAGGCGCCGTGAAAGACGTCGCCCGCACCCGTCGTGTCCACGACCCTGACGCGGAATGCGGCCTGCTTTTGCAGGCTGCCATTCTCGTACCAACTCACCCCTTCATGTCCGCGGGTGACCGCGACGATGCGGCAGTTGAAGCGCGCAAGTTTCGCCAGCGAGGCGTCACTGGCCGAGCCCATGAAGGCGGCCAGCGCGGGTTCAGAGAATACCGCGTGATCGGTGAGCGGAAGCAGACGCTCGAATATGGCGGCTTCGGCGACATCGCCGTCGAGGACGGTCGGGATGCCCAATGCGCGCGCTTTTTCGAACAGCGCAACAGCTCCCTCCGGCCAGCGCGGATCGGCAAGCACGGCGGAAGCGCCTGCAACGGCATCGAGCGGTAGCCAATCCGCTCGCTCGGGATACGACCCTCGAAAATTCACGATCTGCCGTTCACCGGACTTGTCGACGATCACGCCAGAGACCGACGAGCGGCCTTCGGGAAACAATTTGAAATTCGCAACGTCAATGCCTTCGGCTGATAGCGCTGACCGCATCTCATGCCCGGCGGCGTCATCGCCGCCACGGCCCCAGAAGGCGGCGGCGCCGCCGAGACGCGCGATGGCGACCGCAGCGTTTGCGGCCATGCCACCGCCCAGTGTGGAATAGTCGAGACTCCTGATCTTTTCGCTTTCGCCTGAAAACCTTTGGTCAACGCGCCAGATCTGATCAAGCGCCGAGAGGCCGAGGCAGATCACATGCGCGCACCTTGCTTTCGAGGCCATGTCGGCCAACCTCGTCCGCGTCGCGGGATTGGCGTGCTCGTTCACCGCAGCACCTGGCCATTGCTGCCGTCGAACAGATGCGCCCTGCCGGGCTGCGGACGCAGGTTAAGACGATCGCCGACCTTCGGCCGCAGCGAGGGATCGACCCGCGCGATCGCCGATACGCCGGCCAGATCGAAATGAATCAGCGTATCCGAGCCAAGCGGCTCGACCAGCCTCACCGTCACCACCACGGCTCCGGCAGCATCTGCCGTCACCGAAAAATGCTCGGGACGGATTCCGAATACGCCATGGCCGGTCTTGCGCAACAGATCGCGGCTTTCCGCGTCGAGCGGCGCGTCAGTGCCACCCTGCGAAAACACGATCTGCTCTCCGCGCAGTTCGACCGGAAAGAAATTCATGGCCGGCGAACCAATGAAGCCGGCGACGAACTGGTTGGACGGTCGCTCATAGACCGTCTCCGGCGTGTCATATTGCTGAACGGTGCCGCTCTGCATCACCACGATGCGGTCAGCCATGGTCATGGCTTCGATCTGGTCGTGCGTGACGAAGACCATCGTGGTCTTAAGCTGTTGCGACAGCGCCTTGATTTCGGCGCGCACCTGCCCGCGCAGTTTGGCGTCGAGGTTGGATAGCGGCTCGTCGAACAGAAAGGCCTTTGGATTGCGCACGATCGCGCGCCCCATCGCCACACGCTGCCGCTGGCCGCCAGACAATTCCTTCGGCTTGCGGTCGAGATAGGGTTCGATGTGCAGCAAGGCCGCAGCGCGCTTGACCCGCGCATCGATCTCGGCCTTCGGCGTACCGCGCAGTTCGAGCGCAAAGGACATGTTCTCGTAGACCCGCATGTGCGGATAGAGCGCGTAATCCTGGAACACCATGGCGATATCGCGCTGGGCGGCGGGAACGCCGTTGACGCGATTGTCGCCGATATAGAGCTCGCCGGAGCTGATCGGTTCAAGACCGGCGATGATCCGCAGCAAGGTCGACTTGCCGCATCCGGACGGGCCGACGAAAACGACAAACTCGTGGTCCGCAATCTCGAGATTGAGATCGGGAATGACGGTAAAGCTGCCATAACGCTTGACGAGATTGCGGATCGAGATCGAGGCCATGACCGCTAACCCAGCGCCAGCACGGGCTTGATCAATTCACCCTGGGCGAATCGCGCAAAATTCTCCGGCAGTGCCGAGAGCCCGAATTCGCCGTCGACCAGGACGCGATATTCCTCCTTGTACTGGCGCAGCAAGGCCACGTTGGGCTCGAAATCGCTGATCGGGAAGTAGAACGTGCGGATCATGTAGAAATCCTTGCGCCGGAACACCTTGCCTTCCTCGATCGTCCAGGGCGCGGCGTTCTCACCGACCAGCACCAGTGCTCCGCGCGGCAAGACGAGCTCGATGCCGAGATTACGGGCCGCGTGCGCGCCCGAACATTCCATGATCAGCGCGAAGCGCCTCGACGTATCACCGACCGGGTGCGGCTTTGCGCCGAACGACTGCGCGATCTTGAGGCGCGCCGCATTGGGATCGGCGACATGAATGTCGCGATAGCCGAGACTGCGGAGCGCCAGCACCACGCCGAGCCCAACGGGCCCGGCGCCCATCACCAGAACCGGCCCCGCCTCTTGTGGCGGCACAATACGGCTGACGAAACGCACGGCATGACCTGACGTGCCGATCACGTCAAGCAGAAGCGGCGCCAGGCTGTCTTCGATGTCGTCAGGTACCGGCAGCAGGCAATTTTCCGGGACCGGCACGTATTCGGCGTAGCCGCCCGGCCTGTTCCAGCCGATCAGGCTCGATATCTCCAGGCACATCTGCGTATCGCCGCGTTGGCAAGCCGCACAGCGGTCGCAATGCAGCGGGATGTAGACGGCGCAACGTTTGCCGTGCATGGCATGGCCGGGCTGCTCGACCACACCGAAGATCTCATGGCCGGCGGTAAACTCGGCGCCCTTGTGCCAGAGCTTGAAATCGGAGCCGCACAGCGCGGTTCGCGAGACTCGCACCAGCACCTCGCCGATCGCCACCTCCGGCATTGCGATGCGCTCGATGGTGATGCGGTCTCCGCCGTGGAACACGGCGGCCTGCATGATCGAATTCGGTAGCGGAACGACGTTCATCCAATCCCTAGCCTTTCACTGCGCCAAGCGTCAGTCCGGATACCAGCCAGCGCTGAACCAGCGCGGCCAGAATCAGCGGCGGCAGCGCGATCAGCGTTGCGGCGGCCATCAACGCGCCCCATTGCGTCGATCCTTCGCCGATAAAGTTGAATGCGGCAGCAATCAGCGTCTTGCTGTCGCCGTTCGAGAGTACCAGCGCGAACAGGAAATAGTTCCAGGAAAACACGAAGGCCAGGATGGACGCCACCGCGACGCCAGAGGCGACCAGCGGCAGCGCGATCCGCCAGAGGATGCGCGTGACGCTGCAACCATCGACCTGTGCAGCCTCAAAGACGCTGCGCGGGATGCCGTCGAACGACGGTAGCAGAACCCATATGACGATCGGAAGCGTGATGACGGCATGGCTCAGGATGAGCGCGGTGTAGGAGCCGATCATGCCGACCTGGCGGAACATCACGTACCACGGCAGCAGGAACAGCGTTCCGGGCGCCATACGCGCCGCCAGCGTCAGTATCGCCGGCCATGAAATGCGCGTCCACGATACGGCAAACGCCGCGGGAATTCCGAACAACAGGCCAAGGGCGGTTGAACCGATGGTGACGATCAGGCTGTTGATCGCGTAGCTCAGGAAGGGCGTCGTTTTCGTGAGCTGCGCATAGTTCTCGAGCGTCGGCGCGAACACCAGCGTCGGCGGATAGGCGGTCACCTCGAATGACGGCTTCAGCGAGGACAGCACCATCCAGAGCGTTGGCGTCAGCACGATGATGCCGGCGACCACGAGCTGAAGCAGGTTGAGGCGGCGGATCCAGGCATCGGTGATCGGCGCGTCGGTCATGGCTTCACCTCACCAGGCCACTGCGCCACGCAGGCGGTTGAATGCCAGCACCGCGCCGAACACGATCGCAGTCAACGTCAACATCAGCGCGCTCGCATAGCCAATGTTGAAGAACTCGAAGCCGACCCGGAAGCCGTAGATGTTGAGCGTATTCGACGCGTTGCCGGGGCCCCCTTGGGTCGTGATGTAGATGATGTCGAAGAAGCGCAGCAGATCGACGCTGCGCAGGATCGTTGCCGTGACGATCGTCGGCAACAGCAGCGGCAACGTGATGCGCTGGAACGTCTTGAACGCCGAGGCGCCATCGATTTGCGCCGCCTCATAAACGCTCGGCGGCAGCGACTGCAGACCGCCGAGCACGATCAGCGCGACATAGGGCGTCCATTGCCAGGTGTCGATCAGCGCAACCGTCGGGATCACCCAGACCGGCGATGCCAGCCACTCCGACGGCGGCAACCCCAGGGATTGCAGGATGTAGTTGGCGGCGCCGAGCGACGGATCGAGGATGACCAGCCACATCATGCCGGCGACCACCGGCGGCATCATGAATGGCGAGATGAAGAGCGAGCGTACGATGCCCGGAAGGCGCTTGGCGTGAAAAAGAACCAGCGCGAGCCACACACCGAACACGAGTTGCAGCACCAGCGAGAGGACATAGAGCGCAATCGTCACCCACAGTCCGTGCCAGAATTCGGTATCGGCGAGCAGCCTTGAATAGTTCGCTAGCCCAACAAACGACTGCTTGCCGGTGGAGGAAAAGCTGTGCAGCCCGAGCCAGACCGTATAGACGACCGGGAACGCAATCATCGCAACGGTGAAGATCACCGCCGGCGCCGAAAGTGCGGCCAGCTCCAGCCTCTGCCGATCTTCAGTAAATGTGGCGGCAGCCTCGGACATGCCTGCATGTTATCCCGGATTGAATCTGGAACGGAAAGGCGTCGACCGCAGCAATGCCGTCGACGCCTCATGTGCTATTTCTGTGCGATCAGGGCATCGAGCCCCTTGTCGGCGTCGGCGCAGGCCTGATCGACGGTCTTTTGCTTGAGGATCAGATCCTGCACGGCCTGACCGATGAATTCGCGCGACTCCGGATTGGCAACAATGGGATAGCCGACCTCAGACGAGCCTTTCGCAGCCAGAACATCGAGGGCGGCCTGCCACTGCTTGCGCACCGGCTCTTCCTCAATCCACTTGCGGTACGCGGGATCGTTGGCAACTGCAGAGCGCGGCGGCGCAATCCCCTGCAGCGCCATGCGCTTTTGAATCTCCGGGCTCGTTGCCCATTGTACGAAATACCAGGCAGCCTCGGGCTGCTTGCTGTGGGCGGAGACGGCCATGCCCCAGCCGATCGCTGTCGGTACCTGGCCCGCATCGCCGGCCGGGAACGGAACAAGCGCGGTGTCCTTCAGCCGCTCGCCGCCGTCCATTACGGTACGCAGCTCGTTCGAGGATTCGAATGACATCGCCGCGCGGCCGCTGCGATAGAGCGCCGAGATCTGCTGGAAGCTGTAATTGACGACGCCGGGCGGTCCGTAATCCCTGAGCAGGCCGCTGTAGGTCGCGAGGGCTTCCTTGCCCTTGGCCGAGCAGAGGTTGGATTTGCCGTTGGCGATGTAGTTGCCGCCGATGTTGTGCAGCATGTTGCTGAAGGTATAGGCGATCGCAGGCTTCAGGCCGCGCGAGACGAATGGCGTGATATTGGCGTCGCACGCCTTCAGCTTCTTCGCCGCCGGCTCGATGTCCTTGATGGTTGCGGGCGGTTCGACGCCGCATTTCTTCAGAATGTCAGTCCGATAATAGAGGATCGGCCCTTCGATATTCATCGGCATGCTGGTGAGCTTGCCGTCGAAGGTCCCCGCCTTCAGTAGAGCCTGGCTGAGGCCGGCATAGTCGTAGTCGCCGGCCACCGCGCCCTTGGTCATGGGCGTCAGATCGGCGTACCAGCCGGCAGCAGCGAATTGCGGGCCTTCGCGCGACGGCAAGGACATGAACACGTCGACCTCGTCGCTGCGCGCGTTCATCACGGTCACCAGGCGCTGGCGCATCTGCTGCTCCTGGTAGCCGTCGACCTTCAACGTGATGCCAGTGAGCTTCTCGAAGTCGGCCTTGTGCGCCAGCAGCGCCTGCGCCACCGGATTGTTGTTGGCGAGGAAGGTAACGGTCTTGCCCTGGAATTTCTTCCAGTCGAAATCAGCGGCGCAGGCCACCGAGGCAGCATTACCGGCCGCGACAAGAGCAAGCGCAAGGCGCGCCGCAAAGGCTTTGGCTTTCATTGGTCTCCTCCCTGATGGGGCTGACGCCCTCGTTTCCGGCTCAACCGGTTTTCTTGAAAACGGTTACATACTAGGCCGATGATATTGGCTGTCAAGCTTGCGCAAAATACAACTTATATAAGCAAATACCGATGGACTTCCCATCTACTATCCGCCATCCTTACATTTGTAACGTTACATCCAACCGACCGACGTGGTGATGGAAAGATCCGCAAAGCAGGGAATTCGCGCGGTGGCGGCCGAGGCCGGCGTGTCGACCGCCTCGGTATCCCGCGCCCTCAACAACCCGGACTCGGTAAGCGCGCCGCTGCGGGCGCGCATCGCGCGCGCCGTCGAGACGGTCGGCTATATTCCGCACGCGCCGGCACGCGAGTTGTCGTCACGACGGTCGCGCACGCTCGGCGCGATCGTTCCGACTATCGACAACACCATGTTCGCGCGCGGCATCGCCTCACTGCAGAAATATCTCTCTTCCGTCGGCTACATGCTGTTCCTGACTACGAGCGGCTACGACCTCGACGCTGAACTGGAGCAGGCGCGCAACCTCGTCAGCCGCGGCGTCGACGGCCTCGTGCTGCGCGGCGACTGCCATCACGACGGCTTGCGCAAGATGCTAGTCGACTATTCCGTGCCCTTCATCAATGTCGGCATCTATCGTCCCGACCGGCCCTATCCCTGCGTCGGCACGGACAATGAAGCCGCGGCACACCGTGCGGCCTTGCATGTGATCGAACTCGGCCATCGGCGAATCGGCATCGTCTCTGCACTCCAGCGCAACAACGATCGGGCGAGCGCCCGCGTCGCCGGCTTTCGCCGCGCGATGGCCGAACACGGCATCAAGATGCCCCCGCAATGGCATGTCGAGGTGCCCTATACGCTGGACGACGCGCGCGAAGCCGCCCGCTACCTGCTTGGCCTCAAGGATCGGCCGACGGCGGTGGTCTGCGGCAATGACGTTATCGCCTATGGCGTGCTGCTGGAGGCCGAACGCAGCGGATTTTCCGTGCCCGACGATCTGTCGGTGGTCGGCTTCGACGATCTCGACTGGAGCCGGCATTTGCGCCCTAGCCTCACGACCATCCATGTACCGACCGGAGATACCTGGCAACGCGCCGGCGAGTATCTCGTGCGCCACCTCGCGGGCGAGCAGACCATCATGCATCACGAAGTCGACTATTCGCTGATCGTCCGCGAGTCGACAGCGCCGCCGATGCGATCATCCAAATAGCAAGGAACAATCCGATGAACGCCCCCTTCGCGCTGGCTCCGGGATTCCACGCCGTGGTGATCGGCGGCGCCGGCGACATCGGCGCTGCCATTGCCAATCTGTTCTGCGATCTCGGCGCGACGGTAACCGCCACCGGCGTCGACGAGGCCGATATCGCGCGCACCGTGCTACGGCCCCGGCCGGGATTGCAGTTGGCTCCCCTCGATATCACCGATGATGAAGCAGTCGCATCGTTCGCAGGCCGCCAGGCACGCGTCGATGCGCTGGTCAACTGCGCCGGCATATTGGCGCGCGATAAGGAATTCGAGATCGAGACCTTTACAAAGGTGCTCGATGTCAACCTCGTCGGTACGTTCCGCACCTGCATGGCCTTTCGGGCCGCGCTTGCCGGCGCCAAAGGCTCGATCGTGAACATCGCATCGATGAACGCAACGCTCGCGCTGCCGCGCATTCCCGCCTACTGCGCCAGCAAGGGCGGTGTCGTCATGCTGACCAAGGCGCTGGCACTGGCCTGGGCGGAAGAAGGCATCCGCGTCAACGCGGTCGCGCCGGGCTACATCGAGACGGCGATCAATGCAGCAGGACGATCCGAGCGCGCGCACTACCAGCGCATTGCCGATCGTACGGCGCTCAAAAGGTGGGGACAGCCGGAGGACATCGCCGGCGCGGTTGCATTTCTCTGCATGCCGGCGTCGCAATACGCGACCGGCACGGTTGTCGCCGTTGATGGCGGATTTCTCGCCGGCTGAGGACGATAGAAGAAAACCCTAGCCCGGGGCTGCAGCGGAAAACGAGCTTCCACGCCGCGGCCACAAAAGGCATTCCTCTACCCTTGCTTCCGCGCAGCTATTGGCGACATTAGCTACAGCGAAACGGAAGCTACCATGAGCCAGCCCGCATTCGATCCCTTTGGAGAGCCGGTCCCGGCGGTCGATCCTTCGACTGCGCCCGGCGGCGCGTCCAAATGGCTGAAATCGGCCGGCATAGGCCTGTTCTGGGGGCTTGTCGGCGTCATCGTGCTGGCGCGCGCGGTCTATTTCGAGCCGGGCGATCTCAGCTTCGAGCGCGCCGTCGCGTGGGCGCATGGCTTGCTCGCCTCGCTTTAATATCTTGACCCGAGTGGTTGATCTGATCGTCGTTGGCCGCCACCGGGACGACGGCACGCCGACGTCTGCAAATGCAGGTTGAGGGATATAACCTCTCTGTATGGGCACAATCCGAAAATGGACTAGCGAGCCCGCGTGGTCCGGCGCATAAATTATTCTCCAAGGAGGATAAGTGCCGCCACCCCAAAGCAGTTCTGACGACGCAAAGCCACGACCCGGCATGCTCAGCCGCGGCATGGCCCTCGTTCCAGGGATCGCACTCTGCGGCATCATCACCGCCGTTTCGCTGGGCGCGCAACGTCTCGAAGAGCACGTCTTCATCCATCCTTACGTCGAGGCACTGGTCATCGCGATCCTGCTCGGGATGGCGATTCGCACCGTCTGGCAACCATCCCAGCGCTGGCGTTCCGGCATAGCCTTCAGCGCCAAGCAACTGCTCGAGGTCGCCGTCATGCTGCTCGGCGCGTCCGTCAGTTTTGGCGCGATCGCGGCCTCCGGCTATCTCTTGATCGGCGCAATCGTCGCCACCGTCGCCGTAATGCTTGCGGTGAGCTTCGGCCTCAGCCGCATGCTCGGGCTTCCTACGAAAATGTCGATCCTGATCGCCTGCGGCAATTCGATATGCGGTAACTCGGCAATCGCCGCCGTCGCGCCGGTGATCGGAGCCAATAGCGACGATGTCGCCTCGTCGATCTCCTTCACCGCCATCCTCGGTGTGTTGATGGTGCTGGGCCTGCCGCTCCTGATCCCCCTGCTTGCCCTATCGGCGACGCAGTACGGCATTCTGGCGGGCCTCACCGTCTATGCCGTTCCACAGGTTTTGGCGGCGACCGTGCCCGCGGGCATCGTCAGCACGCAAATTGGCACGCTGGTCAAGCTTGTGCGCGTGCTGATGCTGGGGCCGATCGTGGTCGCCCTCTCGCTGGTCGCGGCGCGCCGCCGCAAGCTCCACGCCGATCAAACGAAGGTCGCCGCCATCAGCCCATTCAAGCTGGTGCCCTGGTTTATCATCGGCTTTCTGGTGCTTGCAGTCCTGCGCTCGCTCCAGCTCGTGCCGGATCTTGTGGTCGCACCGGTGACGAAGACGGCGGCTATCCTGACCGTCCTCTCGATGGCTGCGCTTGGCCTTGGCGTCGACGTGCGCGTGCTCTCGACCGTGGGGGGAAGGGTCACCGCCGCCGTCACGCTGTCGCTGCTTCTCTTGCTGGGCCTGAGCATCGGGCTCGTCCATCTATTCCCGTGACCATGTGGCGCGCAGCCCCGTAGATGGTACCATGATTATGGCCGAGGGGGACAGCAGGCTACGGAGCAACGATGAGGCAGACGATACGGTTCTGCACGTCCCGCGACGGAGTGCGCATCGCCTTTGCCACGGCCGGTCATGGACCACCCATTGTTCGCGTGAACAACTGGTTCACGCACCTCGAAATCGATTGGGAGAGTCCGGTCTGGCGGCACTGGCTGGAGGCATTCGTGCAGCGGCATACGCTTGTCCGCCACGATCCCAGAGGCTCCGGCCTTTCCGACAGGAACGTGACGGATTTCTCGCTGGATGCCTGGGTGGCAGACCTCGAAGCGGTAGTCGATGCTGCCGGCCTGCGCCGGTTCCCGCTTTTTGGATTGTGCCAGGGCGGCTCAGTTGCGATTGCCTACGCGGCGCGCCACCCGGACCGGGTCAGCCGACTCATCCTCTACAGCGCCTATCCGCACGGTGCCTATGTCGACGGTGCAGCGGAGAAAACTGCCAGGCAGGCCCAGACACTCGCGCAGATGATCGAGATCGGTTGGGGCCGGAATGCCGGAGCGTTTCGCGAGGTGTTTGCCAATCTCCTGATGCCGGACGGCGGCAAGGAGCAGCTCAAATGGATCGGCGAGCTGCAGCGGCGCAGTGCCTCGCCTGAAACCGCTTGCCGGCTCTGGAATGCCTTCCACGCCTTCGACATACGCACAGAGGCGGGCAAAGTGAGCGTGCCGACACTCGTCTTTCACGTTCGCGGCGATGCGATGGTGCCGTTCGAGGCGGGCCGGCAGGTGGCGGCGATGATCCCGAATGCCCGGTTCGTACCGCTTGAGAGCAAGAACCACATTCTGCTTCCGCATGAGAAGGCCTGGTCTGTATTCCGCAAAGAGCTCGACGACTTCCTTAGGGCTGACGAGCCTGTCCAGACAATGGTGGCCGGCGAGTTGGCCGCTCTGACGGCGCGTGAAAGGGAGATACTGGACAGAGTCGCCCGCGGGCTCAGCAACGATGAGATTGCGAAGCTGCTGCGCATTTCCGAAAAGACCGTGCGAAACCACTTGACGACGATCTTTGCCAAGCTCGGGCTTGCCAGCCGCGCGCAGGCGATCGTCACCGCGCGCGAGGCCGGCCTCGGCCGCGACTGACCGGGACAAACGTCCCGACTCGGCGTCTTTCACCGAAAAACAATCCGCATCGATGGGACTGGCGCCTCATGCGCCCTCGCCTGCCTTGCCGCATGCTTCGCATCATCGCCAACATACATGGGAGCGGCCCGATGAGCGCAAGCACGATCGATATGGTAACGCCGCGTCAGGAACCTCTGCGCCAACGCTACCGCGAGAGGCCGGAGCAGGCGCAGATCGCAGATCACGCACGGGCTGCAAACACAGACCGGGATCCATTCCATGGAGCGGTCGTTGCAGGCGATGGTGAGGTCTCGCTGGATTTCGGCATCCACCGAACCATTGGCGGCGACCATGATCTACTGAATCCGGGCGACATGCTGTGTGCAGCGCTGGCCGCCTGCCTGGACTCTACGCTTCGGATGATCGCGGCGCGCATGGGAATCGCGCTTAAGACCCTCGCGGTCGAGGTGAAGGCCTTCGCCGACGTGCGCGGCTGTCTGGTGGTGGACCGCCAGGTCCCAGTCGGTTTCCAGCGTATCGATGTCGACGTGCTCATCGAGGCCGAAGAGAACACCGATCCAGCGCAGGTCAGTCGCCTTGCATCAGTCGCCGAGCGCTGCTGCGTCGTTCTTCAGACCTTGCGCAGCGACATCGCGGTGGACACGAGATTCCGCGGACCGGCAGCTATTGCATCCGCTGAGTGAGCCGCGTCGAGTGCTTCGCGGCGATCCAAACCTTGAACCTAGAACAGGAGCAACAGACCATGCCACTCGTCGATATTCACGTCATTCGCGACGTTTTCACACCGGCACAGAAGCAACAGCTAATCGAGAAGGTGACCGAAGCGATGGTCGCCGTGGAGGGCGAGAACATGCGCGGCGTCACCTGGGTGAAGATCAATGAGGTTGCAAGCGGCGACTGGGCGATCGGCGGAGAGAGGCTGACGTCCGAAAAGGTGAAAGCAATCGCTGCCGGACGCGCGGCATAGCCGACGGCCACGGTGCCCTTACAGGGAAAGCCGGTGATCCGGGAGCGGAACCCTCCGGGGCTCGATCACGCCATCGTGCTTGCCGATCCACGCGACTTCCGCGAGGAGGTCGAAGCTTGGTCGGCAAGCGAACCCGATACCGGGTTGTGAAAGGCCTCCCCGGATCAAGGCATCAGCTTCCCCGACCATGAAGCTTTTTCGTCTTTCCAGCACCAGTTTGCTTTTGCGCGAGGTGACACGATGACCTCACCTGTTTCGCAAACCTTGATCGACGCTGCGAGGGCCTACGAGGCACTGTTCGTTCCAGCACTCTTTCAGCAATGGGCGCCGATGGTGGCAGATGCCGCCAGGATTGAGAGCGGCGACCGCGTTCTGGACATTGCCTGCGGCACCGGAGTTCTGGCGCGCGAGGCGGCAAGGCGGACCGAAAGCTCAGGTCGTGTCGCCGGACTTGATCCAAACGCAGGAATGCTGGCCGTGGCGCGAGGCCTCGCGCCCGGCATCGACTGGCGCGATGGAGCGGCCGAGGCGCTGCCGTTTCCGGATCATTCGTTTGATGCTGTTGTGTGTCAGTTCGGCCTGATGTTCTTCTCGGATCGCGACAAAGCGGTCCGGGAGATGCTGCGCGTGATGGTGCCTGGCGGCAGGTGCGCGGTCGCAGTCTGGGATGTCATCGAGCACGCCTCCGCATTCGCTGCCCTCGTGGACCTCTTGGATCGCGTCGCCGGAAAGCCCGCCGGTGACGCGCTTCGCGCACCGTTTGTGCTGGGTGACAGGCAGGGGCTCGCCGCGTTGTTCAAGGGCGCCGGAGCCGGCTTGGTAGATCTCACGACCTGTAGCGGCACAGCACGGTTCCCCAACATACGCGAATTCGTAGAGGCGGAACTCAGGGGCTGGCTGCCCGTCATGGGAGTCGTGCTGCCGGAGCCGCAGATCAATCGCATCCTGGCAGAGGCGGAAACAATCTTCGCTCGCTATCTCACGGCCGATGGGCTTGCTTTCAGCATATCGGCGCATCTCGCGACCTGCAGACGACCTTAGGCGGCACGTCGCTACGACTGCAAATCACTTCACGTGCAAAACTTCACTCATCCAACCTCTTGCTTACCTCAGGATCGAGCTTGTTCCGATCGACAGACTGATAGAACGTGATGGGTCTGCATTTTCCCTCGAAATCCGCGAGGACAATGGCCGTCCACGGGCTCGTGTTCTCGCCCGAACCCTCGCGGAGGTCCGGCATGACCTTGCGAGCAGCGATCACATACCACGCGCGACCAGCCGCTGCGGCCTTCGCAGCCGCCGCGTACTCATCCAATATTCCGCGCAGATTCTTGCGCATTTCTTCTTCGCTGTCCCCGCGCAGGTATTTCCGAGTCGACTTTCCCGCCTCTCCGTACTCATGATGAATGTTCAACTGCAGTCGGGCATCATCCACTTCGATCTTGGTGACCCGTATCACGGCTCCGCCTTCACGAAGATAGTCCCGCACCCGAACGTCGCAGGCCAAAAATCTGTCCGTGGGTGGCTGAGCGACGCTAGCTGAAGGGGCAACCGCGGGCTTCTTCTTTCGAGGAGCAGCATCCGCGGGCATCGTGGCGATGGTGGCGCTGAGGAGCGCCGCGGCAAGCACGACCGGGAAAAGGGCAATCATGAGTGCGCTGCCAATACTGTGCTTCTAAAACGCATTGGCCGCAGCGTTGGTTCCGCGGCCGGAAGCGGTGCTGAACGGCCGGAGAAGCTGCGGGGCGCAGCCGTCGCACGGCTGCGCTCAGCCGCAGATGATCTCTTCGTTGGCGATGCAATCGGCGGCAAGGGTTTGGGCCGACCGGATGTTGTCGAGGTCGCTCGAAGGTCTAATCCCGACATTCGCGTCGCCATGCACCGGCGTACCAGGGAGTCTCCACTGTCCTCCCGCTGAATGACCGGCACTCACCGCGGGCCAAAGCGAGCCAACGGGAACTTTTTCCTCAAAACAGCCTTGTTTAATACCGTCCTACAAAAAAGGACCTTACGGAGGCGGTGTTTTCGACCGTCGGCAGGTCATGGACTCGATTCTCATCAAGATCTTCGCCACGGCGCTTGCCTTCAGCCAGGTCACTACCCGGCCGGATGGGGTCAAGACGGAGTTCGATGCGGTGCGC
This sequence comes from Bradyrhizobium sp. LMTR 3, assembly GCF_001693485.1. Taxonomy (GTDB): domain Bacteria; phylum Pseudomonadota; class Alphaproteobacteria; order Rhizobiales; family Xanthobacteraceae; genus Bradyrhizobium. The sequence goes on along the minus strand of NZ_MAXC01000001.1, from coordinate 216,648 downwards.
GACCGATCCGAGGTGGCGCAGCTTTTGAGTGCCGGCTGCGCTCACATGCGCAAGGCTTTCGACATCGAGGACCTCAACCTGGACGATCTGATTTCCACTGCCATGGATGACAAGGAAGCGTTGAGCGGTGAGATCAAGGCGCTCAAAGGATTGAATCTGGCCGACCTCCACGTTGCCTACCGGGAGTTCTGCAAGGTCGAAAAAGTGGAAGGATCTCCGGTCGATCTCGGTCAGGTCATCGCTTTCTACAACAGCGCGGTCAAGGATCTGCCCGATGCCGCGCAGCTTAAAGACCTCAGGCTTCCCGGCACGAGCGTAATTCTCGATAACAAGAGCGAGCGCGTTGCCGAAATTTACGCGCCGAACAATCGCCGCATCTGGGTCAAGCTTGCTGATATCCCGGAAGCGGTGCGCAACGCGTTCATCGCCGCCGAGGACAAGCGCTTCTTCCAACACACCGGCATTGACGAGCGCGGACTGGTCCGCGCCTTCATCGGCAACTTCACGAAGCCGGGCCGGCCGCAGGGCGGCTCGACCATTACGCAGCAGGTCGCCAAGAACCTGCTGGTGGGCAACGACGTCACTTACGAGAGAAAATTGCGCGAAATGATCGTTGCCTCGCGGATGGAGCGGGCCCTGACCAAGGAGGAAATCCTCGAGCTCTATCTCAACTCGATTTATCTCGGTCGCGGAGTCTGGGGCATCGAGCTGGCGGCGCGTAGCTATTTCGGCAAGCCAGCCAAGGCGCTTTCCGCGGTGGAGGGCGCGCTGCTCGCCGGGCTCGCCAAGGGACCGAACTACTTCAATCCCGACCACCACCCTGAGCGCGCGCGCGAGCGCCTTGCCTACGTGCTGGGCCGCATGCAGGACGACGCCATGATCGATGCCGCCGCGGCGCAGGCAGTACTACCGCAGCTCGTCGAGTACCGGCCGACGCGAAGGGACTTCGGCTTTCACTTCGTCGATCACATCGCCCGCGAGGCAAAGGCGGTCGCGGGCCTCGATAATCTCACCAATTCCTCCTACACCGTGCGCTCGACCGTCAACTCGGCCTTGCAGCGCGTAGTCGAAGCGACATTGCAGGAGGGCCTCGCGCAATACGAGCTGAACACTAGGCGTTACAAATTTGAGGGACCCGAGGCGAACATTTCCGATGCTGTCCGTCTGAGAGCGGCTGACCCGAGGGGCACGGAACCGGCTTGGCTCATGGCGTTGAAGACGACGCGGCTACCTCTCTATGACGTTCACTGGCAATCGGCGGTCGTCCTGGAGAGTACGCGTGGCAAGCGCGGCCATGCGATCAACGTCGGTCTGACCGACGGAAGCATCCTGCCGCTGAACACCTGGAGCGCCGCGATCGGGCGCGGTCTCAAGCCGTACGACGTGGTCTATGTGCAGGTGCGCGAAACCAAGGGTAAGCAAGCGGCGCGTGCCGATCTGCGCATTCGACCGACCGTGCAGGGAGCGGCGCTCGTACTCGGGAACGAAACCGGCCACATTCTCGCGATGGCCGGCGGCTTTTCGTATCCGGCAAGCCAGCTCAACCGCGCCGTCCAGAGCCTGCGGCAACCCGGCTCGACCTTGAAGCCGCTGACCTACCTCGCCGCCCTTCGGAAGGGATTGCAGCCCAACACGCTGGTGATGGACGAACCCATTACGCTGGCACCGATCGGCGCGACGGGCTACGCGCGCCAGCGCGGTTTCTGGTCGCCGAAGAACTATGAGGGCGGCGCTTCGGGCGCCATTACGCTGCGGCGTGCGCTGGAAAACTCCCGGAATCTCGCCACCGCGCAACTGCTCGCGACCGGCCTCGACGACAGCGCCGAGCGAGGCCTTGACCGGGTCTGCGAGCTTGCGATGGAGGCGCAGCTCTACAAGGACTGCATGCGCTACTACCCGTTCGTGCTCGGTGCCCAAACTGTGAGGCTCATCGACCTTGCGGCGTTCTATGCAGCGATCGCCAACGAAGGCGCGCGGCCCCAGCCCCATGCGATCGAAACGATCGAACAGGACGGCCACCCAATTTACCGGCACGATCCGCGCGCGGTGGACTGGATCGGCTCCGCCGACCGCGCATCGTTTTACCAGTTGAAATCAATGCTGCAGGGCGTGCTCGCGCGCGGTACAGCGCGCGCGGTGAAGCATCTCTCGCCCTATGTCGGCGGCAAGACTGGTACCACTGACAATTCGGCCGATGCCTGGTTCGTCGGCTTCACAAACGACGTCACCGTCGCCATCTGGATCGGCTACGACAACAGCGACGGCGAGCGCCGCACCCTTGGGCCGGGCCAGACCGGGGGGAAAGTGGCGCTGCCGATGTTCGAGCCGATCGTGCAGGCAGCCTGGGAGCTGCACGCTCCCAAGACGGCGTTGAATGGCCCTTCACGCGAAGCCATGCGCCAGCTCGCTACTCTGTCGATCGATCCTCATACCGGCGATCCTGTACCGGCCGGCTCCGGGCGCGCTTTCACCGAGTACTTCAAGAGGGATCCGGCGGGCAGAATCGATGATTCGCAATTTCGGATCGTCTCGCGTGCGGAAAGCTACACCTATCGTGGCGGTCGTGACGAAGACGACGGACCATTCCAGCAGTGGTCCTACGGCAATCGCCTTTACGGCGACAACCGGCTGCCCTTTCCATTCCCAACCTGGCGTCTTGGTCCGCGCGGATATCCCTCCTGGCGCGAATATCCCGATGACGAGGACCGCCTCCCGCGACCGCCGCTCCGAGTCGATCCCGATTACTTCTGGCGGCGGCTGAATTGAGCATTGCCATGAGCCTCTACCGTGCCGCCGCCCTCATCGCCGCCTGCGTGGCCACTTGCGCGAGCGCGGCGGCGCAGGAATTCCAGGTGGAGGACGTGCCAGCAGCCGCCAGCGTTCCGATCGAACAGATCAAGCCGCGCACGGTCATCTTCGCCGACCAACGCAACGACAAGCTCGCCGATTCCTCGACCGGGCTCATTCCTTTCGACGATTGGACCCGCTCACGCCCGGTTCAGCGGCGCTTCCTCTCGCTCTTCCCGAGCTTCGTAGAGCCCACGCTCAAACAACAAACGAAGCTGAAGCTCTCGGTCTACCAGGCGGAGGCGCGGTTTCGACTTCCAAAACCGGCAGCGGCATTGGATCTGTCGCGGTATGCGAGTGTCGCTTTCCTCGAGCAGATCGATCCGGCGGTCAAGCACCGGCCGATCACGGCGAGCGATGCTGTTCCGAACAAGGACGCAGGCGCCGCGCACAACCGTCCGCCGGATCGCCGCTGGTGTGAGGACGCGAAGGCGGTCTGCGTGCAGTCCCGCTACACGTTCGAAGGCAAAATTCCGTCGGGCATTCAGCTTGCCAACAAGCTGCGCGAGGAGAGCAAAAAGCCCATTCCGGATTTCATCGAGTTTCAGAGTGAGATCATGCTGGTCGCGCAGCCGCACCTTGCCGAGCTGCCGAGCCTGACCGGGCTCGACTCCACAGTCACCAGTGGGCTCGAGCAGAACATCTTTTGGGTCAACCAGGTCATCCAGTTCGGCAAGCTGCTTGCGGTTCTGCAACAGCATCCGACCGAGCGGGACGCCGCCATCGCGACGGTCTACATCCTGATTGCGGTCAGGAACGACGTGCTGAACAAGCAAAAGGAGTACAGCAACACACCCATGCTGCGAAACCTCGTGCCCGCGCAACTGCTCATGGGCAACAGCTCCTTCAACAGCGGCGATTCGTTGAGCGCCGGCCTGCCGAAATACGCCAAAAGCCGCATCAAGGCGATCGCCGAGATCATGGAGCGGGAATGAGCGGATCGTGTGCGCGAACTAGACTGGCGCCTCACTCATATCTTACGCGATCAAACGTGCCTCAGGCTTGTTCTTGCAATATCGCGGCACCGAGTTCGTCGAAACGAAACAGTTGAAAGATCCGCTGGCCATTGTAATCGAGCATCCTCAGATCGTCTGTTTCGTGCAAATCGCTCTCGACCGCGTGGAAATGTCCGCCATAGCGCTCCTTCGCGAGATCGAGCGGCACATCGAAGGCGACAAACTTGCCGATTCCCTTGGCTTTGAGCCTGCTCAGGAACTTCGGATCGTGCAGCGTTTCGTGGGACGTGAGGACCAGCAATGGACCACCGGCCGTAAGCAGCAGAAAGGACCTCATCGATCAACTCCCTGGTCGTTGGTTTCACCAGCATCGCGGTCCTGCGAACAATGTTCGCGGTTACGTCGGGCTGGTGCTTATCGATAGATACATAAGACCGAGAATGACGACTGAGAATAGGAGCGCGCAGGACGGGGTCGAGATGCCGATCACGGCTCCGATACCGAATTCCGCGGCATCGGTGAGCTGCGTTGAGACGGTCCAGAACGTCTCTATGGCCCCATTATTCTTCTCATTGTGGCTCTTTGCATTGATCGCGGCGTCAGACGGTTTGAAAAGGCGGCCATCTTGTTCGACAGGCCTGCGACGACCATGGCCTTTCCTTGCAAGAGCGCCCGGATACCGCTCGCAGCGACCGGACGCGGCTTCATCGTAAGGAGACGCAGCAAGGGCGAGGCGGTTGCGCCGGCTGTCGCATCGAATTCCGTCGCGGTGTGCCCGGGGCAGAGGCTGGTCACGACCACGCCATGCAGGCGGAGTTCGTCATGCAGGGCCTCGCCAAGGGCGAGCACGTAAGCCTTGGTCGCCGCATAGGCCGCATAGCTGGGAACGGCCTGGAAGGCCAGGAGGCTGGCGACGAGAAGGATGTGTCCAGATCGCCGTGTGGCCATGTCGCGGCCGAAGAGATAGGTCAGCTCGGTGAGCGTCGTGATGTTGAGCTGGGTCATGTTCGCGGTGCGCTCGATCGGCGTTTCCAAAAAATCGCCGTGCAAGCCGTATCCGGCGTTGTTCACCAAGATATCGATCGTCACGGACCTCGCGTCGAGACTGCTTTTCAGGCGGCTAGGTGCACCGGGCGAGGCAAGATCGATCGCCTCGACCAACACATCCAACCCGTATTTGCGGCGAAGATCGGAGGCGAGCCTTTCCATCGGTTCGAGCCGGCGGGCCGCCAATACGAGATTGACCTTCTGCGCCGCCAGTAGATCGGCAAATTCAAGACCGAGGCCACTCGATGCTCCCGTGATCAACGCCCGCTTTCCGGCGAGGCTGTTTATTGTTCCATCGGTTGCGCCGGGAGCTCCCGTTACCGAACTGATCGACTCTTTCGACATCGTTCTCTCCGTCGTCTATTTGATGGATTGGAAAAACAGGAAGAAAAGGCTTCAATCACGGGACGGTCCGGCGCTCGTGTCGGCCAGCTTGTCCGTCCAGCGTCGGAACAACGCGCTGGCGTTGACTCCCCCGAAGCCAAAGCCATTGGAGATTGCGTAGTCCATCTCCATTGGGCGAGCCTGGTTTGCGACGAAATCTATTCCATGGCCGGCCGGATCGGGCGCGCTCAGATTGAGAGTCGGCGGTGCCATCTGATCCCTGAGCGCCAGGATCGTGAAGATGGCTCCAAGCCCGCCGGCGGCTCCGAGCAGGTGTCCGGTCGCCGACTTCGTTGCGCTGACAGCGATAGTGGATTCTGTGCCGAAGACCCTTCTGATAGCCGCGATTTCCCCCAGATCACCGACCGGCGTGGAGGTTGCGTGCGCATTGAGGTGCACAATCTCACTCGCCGAAATACCGGCTTGGGTAATCGCGATCTCCATAGCTCGGCGCGCACCGTCGCCGTCCTCGGGACCGGAAGTGACGTGATGAGCGTCCGCTGTGGTGCCGTAGCCGACGAGCTCGGCGAGCGGTTTCGCGCCACGCGCAAGCGCGTGGCTCAATTCCTCGATGACCAGGATGCCGGCTCCTTCGCCCATGACGAAGCCGTCACGCAACATGTCGAAGGGGCGCGAAGCCCGATCAGGTGTTTCATTGAAGCCGGTCGAAAGAGAACGAGCTGCAGCAAAACCAGCGAGACTGACAATATTCATGCATGCTTCCGTTCCACCGCATACGGCGATATCGGCTTCGTTGGCGCGGATAAGACGAGCCGCATCGCCGATTGCCTGGATGCCGGCCGCACACGCCGTCACCGGTGCGCCGAGCGGGCCTTTGAAGCCGTAACGGATCGAGATGTGGCCCGCCGCGAGGTTCACCAGGAAGGACGGCACGGTAAAAGGCGATAAACGGCGGACGCCGCGCAGATCGACCGTACGCACCGCCTCGGTTATGGCAGGGAAGCCGCCGATACCCGAAGCGACGATCGTGGCCGTGCGCAAGCGATCCGCTTCCGAGACGGGTGCCCACCTCGCTTGGGCGAGTGCCTCTTGCGCAGCCGCGAGCCCGAAGAGAATGAACCGGTCTACCTTGCGTTGGTCCTTCGGCGCAAAGACGGTATTCGGTTCGAAGCCAGCTTCGGGGTCCTCCTCCAGGGAGGGAACCACGCCGCCGATCTTGGCTGGCAGGTCTCCCACCACATCGTCTGGAAGCCGGCGGATGCCCGAGCGACCGGCCAGGAGACGCGACCAGGACGCTTCGACATCTGCAGCAAGGGGCGTGACCGCGCCGATGCCTGTAACAACAATCCGTCGCATCTATTCTCCTACCCATTGGGTGCGCCGCCAACGCTGCCTACGTCGTGGCTCAATCCTGAGCTGACACGCGCTCGCAGCCGCTTCAGCTCCGCCGATACAGAGCGCCGGAGACGGGGACATCAGCCGTTCATCTCAAGCGGCGACGACTTCGCGAACCTGTTCGGTCGCCCTATCCAGAAAAGCCTGAGCCAGATCGGGGTCGTTGACGACGCGCGATAGCGTCACCGCACCGACCATTGTCGTGAGAATGGCCATGGCTTTGCCCTTGGACTTCTCGCCGTCGGTCTCGGCAATCAAGCGGCCGAGGACTTCGAGATGCGCCTTGATCCCCGCTTCGAATGCCGCTTTCACGTCGGACCCCTGTCTGGCGGCATCCGAGCCGAGCGCCACGATCGGGCAGCCGTCCATCTTTTCTTCGCGATGGTCAGCGCTGAGATAGAACGCGATCACCGCACCAAGCGGATCATCAGGATTCTCCGCGGCCGCGTCCGACCATCGGCGGGAGGCGCTCTCCAACGCCCGCCTGGACGCCTCTGCCGCCAAATCCTCTTTTGACGCGAACTGCTTGTAAAAGCCGCCTTGGGTCAGCCCGGCACCCTTCATCAGATCTTTAAGGCCGATGCCATCAAAGCCGCGCTCCCGAAAAAGGCGACTTGCCACATTGATTACGGTTTGACGGTTCTCCGCGGCCTGAATCCGACTCACGCGCATTGTCGACTCCATTTTTGATTTCGTTCGACATCTATACCAGATAGAAGTCGAATGCAATCTATTAGGAGGGGCTATTGCTCACCCGAAGGGAACTTGCCGCGGTCACTGTTTCGTGAATTCTCATTTTTAGATTGCGATCGAAATCTATATGAGGCATATAGAGGTCGATCAAAATCTAACAAGAGGAGATACGAGATGATCCGCAGGACCCTGGGCGCATCGCTCCTAGCTGCGCTGTTTCTGGCGACGCCCGCGTTTGCCGAGAAAGCCACCGTCGTACGCCCTGTCGAAGGCGGCAGCCTTCACGTGGGACGCCTCGACATGGCGGTCTACTACGTTCCGGTCGATGGCGACCTCCTGGAGGTCACCGCCACCTTCGCGCCGAAGAAGGGCGGGGGCGATCCGCTGCGCGTCGTCATGGGCCTCGCCGACGGCGACTCCGTGGCCTTCTCCATGCCGGGCTACCAGGACTCGCTCTACGCGTTCTCGAGGTCTGGCGAGAAGGTGACGGTCTCGACCAAGACCGACAAGCATCTGCGAGCCGATGCGCAAAAGCACTGACCGCCGCAAAATGAGGCAATGGCCATGAAGAAAAGACCCGCTGTTGTGCTGGGGGGACTCCTGATCGCGATGTCAGGGGCGGCCGCGTTCATCACAGTTTCCATGCGCACGCAGGAAGCCTCCGCCGTGAGCGACCCTAGGCAGCAACCACCGATCGTCAGACTGGCGGCCGCAGCGCGGGTGAATGGATCCGAACGCGGCTTCACGGGCGTCATAGGTGCGAGGGTGCAGAGCAACCTCGGATTTCGCGTCGCCGGCAAGATCGTGGAACGGCTTGTGAATGCCGGTCAGCAGGTCAAAGCCGGTGAGCCGCTGATGAGGATCGACGAGACCGACCTTCGCCTTGCGGTCACGGCGAAGCGCAACGCCGTTGCCGCGGCGCGTGCATCTGTCGTTCAGACCGACGCGGATGAACAGCGATACGCCAGGTTGGTGAGCAACGGATGGGCCTCCCGACAGCGCTATGAGCAAGCGAAGGCCGCGCTGGATACGGCCGAGGCGCAACTCGCCACCGCCGAAGCGGATGCGCGGGTCGCCGAAAACGAGGCGACCTATTCGGTTCTCGTTGCGGATGCGGACGGAACGGTGGTCGAAACGCTTGGCGAGCCCGGGCAGGTCGTCTCTGCCGGCCAGACCGTCGTTCGGATCGCAAAGGCCGGCCCCCGCGAAGCTGTGGTCGCGCTTCCCGAAACGATCCGGCCGGCGATCGGCTCCGCGGCCGAGGCCAGCGTGTATGGGGCGGCCGATGGGCGGCGCTATACGGCGCATCTGCGGCAGTTGTCGGATTCCGCCGATGCTCAGACCCGTACCTATGAGGCCCGTTATGTGCTCGACGGTGAGGCCGCGGCAGCACCGCTTGGCGCGACGGTAACCATTCGGCTGGCAAGCCAGGCTATTCAGCCGGAAGTTCAGGTGCCGCTCGGAGCCGTGCTCGATGACGGCCGGAAGACCGGTGTGTGGGTCCTGGATAGCGCCACCTCGACCGTACGCTTTCGGCCGGTCAAGCTTGTTCGGGTGAGCGGCGAAACCGCCGTGATCTCCGGACTGAGTTCTGGTGATCCGGTTGTTTCGCTCGGCGCTCATCTCCTGCAGGAGGGCGCTCGCGTCAGGACTGCGTCTGAAACGAGGAGCAACTGATGAGCCTCAATCTTTCCGCGATCGCCGTTCGTGAACGGGCCGTCACCCTGTTCTTCATCGTCCTGCTGGCGGCCGCAGGCGCCTACGCCTTCCTCATGCTCGGGCGGGCGGAGGACCCCTCCTTCACCATCAAGACCCTGACGGTCACGACGGTATGGCCGGGCGCGACGTCGCGCGAGATGCAGGACCAGGTCGCCGAACCCTTGGAGAAGCGGATTCAGGAGCTGACCTGGTACGACCGGGTGGAGACGACCACACGGCCAGGTTATGCGTACATGACGGTTACGCTGAAAGACAGCACACCGCCATCCAGCGTGCAGGAGGAGTTCTACCAGGCCCGCAAGAAGCTTGGGGATGAAGCGCGCAAGCTGCCGACCGGTGTGCTCGGCCCCTTCGTCAACGACGAATATTCGGACGTGAGCTTCGCCCTTTATGCCCTCAAGGCGAAGGGCATGCCGATGCGCGAACTCGCCAGGCAAGCCGAGACCATTCGCCAGGACCTCCTGCACGTGCCCGGCGTCAAGAAGATCAACATCCTCGGTGAACGTCCCGAACAGATATTCATCGAGTTTTCCTATGCCAAACTGGCAACGCTTGGCGTGTCGGCACAGGATATCGTTGCCGCCTTGCAGCGGCAGAACACCGTCACACCGGCAGGCTCGATCGACACCAAGGGGCCGCAGGTCTTCATCCGGGTCGACGGCGCTTATGACAGCGTCCAGGCGATCGCCGACACGCCGATCGTGGCTGCGGGGCGGACGCTGAAACTCTCCGACATCGCCGAAGTCCGCCGCGGCTACGAGGATCCTCCCACCTACCTCATTCGACACCAGGGTGAGCCCTCCGTCATGCTCGCAGCGGTTATGCAGGAGGGCTGGGACGGCCTCGCGCTCGGCAAGGCGCTGGAGGAGAGGTCCGCAGCTATCGCCCGGACGCTGCCACTCGGGATGACTCTGGCCAAGGTCAGCGACCAGGCCGTCAACATCACCTCGGCGGTTGACGAATTCATGATGAAGTTTGCGATGGCGCTCGGCGTGGTGCTGCTGGTGAGCCTGCTCAGCCTCGGCTGGCGCGTCGGCATCGTCGTGGCGGCCGCCGTCCCTCTGACGCTTGCCGTCGTGTTCCTCATCATGCTGGAAACCGGCCGGTTCTTCGACCGCATCACGCTCGGCGCCCTCATCCTGGCGCTTGGTCTTCTCGTGGACGACGCCATCATCGCCATCGAGGTGATGGTGGTGAAAATGGAAGAAGGCATGGACCGCATCAAGGCGGCGGCCTATGCCTGGAGCCACACTGCGGCGCCGATGCTGTCGGGTACACTCGTGACGGTCGCCGGATTCCTGCCGGTGGGCTTCGCGCGCTCGACGGCCGGCGAATACGCCGGCAACATCTTCTGGGTCGTGGGATTCGCGCTCATCGTCTCCTGGATCGTTGCGGTGGTCTTCACGCCCTACCTTGGCGTCAAGATGCTGCCCGCGATCAAGCCGGTCGAAGGCGGTCACCACGCGATTTACGGCACACCGAACTATCGGCGTCTGCGAAGCCTCATCACCTTCGCCGTGCGCCACAAGTTCGTAACCAGCGGCATCGTCGCCATCGCCTTCGCGCTTTCCGTCGTCGGCATGGGCGCCGTCAAACAGCAGTTCTTCCCGACGTCCGACCGCCCCGAAGTGCTGGTGGAGGTTCGTCTACCGGAAGGCACCAGCATTGGGACGACGACCGCAACCGTCGAGAAGCTCGAACACTGGCTGGGCCACCAGTCGGAGGCCAAGATCGTCACGAGCTATGTCGGTCAGGGCGCTCCCCGCTTCTTCTTCGCGATGGCGCCGGAGCTGCCTGATCCGGCCTTCGCCAAGATCGTCGTGCTTACACCGGATGCGGAGGCGCGCGAAGCTTTGAAGCACCGGCTCCGACAGGCGGTGTCAGAGGGGCTTGCACCTGAGGCCAATGTGCGCGTCACGCAGCTTGTGTTCGGACCCTACACGCCGTTCCCGGTCGAGTTTCGGATCGTGGGGCCTGATCCCGCGCAACTGTACAGCATTTCCGAGAAAGCCCTCGACATCATGCGTGGCGTTCCCGATGTGCGGCAGGCCAGCCGCGACTGGGGTAACCGCACACCCGTGCTCCGCTTCATCCCGGATCAGGATCGACTGAACCTCATCGGCCTCTCGCCAGCGGAGGTGGGCCGGCAACTGCAGTTTCTTCTTACGGGCATCCCGGTTACGCAGGTCCGCGAGGACATTCGCAATGTCCCCATCGTGGCACGCAGCGCCGGCGGCGAGCGGCTGGATCCGGCGCGTCTGGCGGATTTCTCACTGATGAGCCGGGACGGCCGCCCGATTCCGCTCGACCAGATCGGCCATTCGGAAATCCGTCTGGAAGAGCCGATCATGAAGCGCCGCGATCGCACACCCGTGGTCACGATTCGCTCTGATATCAATGAAGCGACCCAACCTCCGGAGGTCTCCAAGGAGATCAAGACGGCGCTTCAGCCGCTGATCGCATCGCTTCCGGCCGGCTATCGCATCGAATTGGGCGGATCGATCGAGGAGGCAACCAAGGCCAATGACGCGTTGGCGACGATCTTTCCCGCCATGATCGCCGCCATGTTGATCGTCGTCATGCTGCAGGTGCGATCCTTCTCGACGATGGCCATGGTCATGCTGACGGCACCACTCGGCCTCGTCGGTGTCGTGCCGGTGTTGCTCGCCTTCAACCAGCCCTTCGGATTCAATGCCATTCTGGGCCTGATAGGACTGGCCGGCATCCTGATGCGCAACACGCTGATCCTGACCGAACAAATCAAGGAGAACCGTGCTGCCGGCCTTGACGACTATCACGCCATCATCGAGGCCACGGTGCAACGCACGAGGCCGGTGATCCTGACTGCACTTGCCGCCGTGCTGGCCTTCATCCCTCTCACGCATTCCGTCTTCTGGGGATCGATGGCCTATACGCTGATCGGCGGCACCGCAGTCGGCACGGTACTGATCCTGCTGTTCTTGCCTGCGCTTTATGCCGCGTGGTTTCGGATCAAGCCGACGGCAGAAGATGAGATCCATGAGGATTCGACGGAGGATTTGAAATTGCGACCGGCAATGGCTGCCGAGTAGGACGCTGTTGTCGGAGGGGACGGTTCAAGTTCTCCTCCGCTGTATCGCACCGTGGCTTTGCCGGCATAGCTGCGGGTGACGTTGGAGAACTCCCCTTGGAAGGTGCGCGCTCCCAAAATATCGAAAACAACCCCATGCAAAGTAGCAGGCGGCCGCCGGCATTCGACAAAGCAACTTGACGCGTCGGGCAAATCAGCGGCATCCTTTCATTATTCAGAAATCCTGTATGCAACCATCGCCCCGCAATAGCGGGCGCGTCCGTTGCGATTGCAGCCGAAGAAGCCTCACCCACCATTGAAAATGAACCCGACCGCCGCGGCGAGCGATCGCCTGCGCGTGGCCGAGCCGCGCGCAGTGTCCGCGCGCCTGCCGGGAAATATCGACATGAACACCGCTCCTGACGTTACTGCGCCAACGGCGATCGCCGCGCCCGACCAGGCCAAAGCTGCCGCACTCCCGCGAATAAAGCTTCAGTCGCACGGATTCTCCCTCGACCATCCCGATCAAGCACTCGGCGAGCAGCTCATGGCGAACGCGCTGGGGGTCACCGATCGCGAAGCGATGCATGGCATTATCAGGCAATTGGTAAAGGCCAGCGTGAGCGGCGAGAGGCCCGACGAGGTCAACCTCTCCTTCATGATTTCGATGGTGAAGAGCATTCGCCCCCGGGATTCCGTCGAGGCCATGCTGGTGGCGCAGATGGTTTCGGTTCATGTGATGGCGATGCGATGCGCCCATCACCTTGCGAATGCGGACGATCTCGCGCAGCACGACAGTGCCGCCCGCGCATTGGGCAGGCTCGCCCGCACGTTTCCCGCCCAGATCGAGACGCTCAATCGTTACCGGAGCCATGGCGAGCCCGCCATCACCGTGCAGAACGTGTCGGTCGGGGATGGCGGCAAGGCCATTGTCGGCAACGTCACGCAGCATGCGAGCGTGATCGTGTCGGACAAGAGCCCGGCCGCGGCGCGGCATGCGCCGAAGGCCGCGGGCTCCAGGCGAAGGCCCGCTTCCGCTGATGCCAAGCGGGAAGCACAGGCATGAGCGATCACATCAGAACGACCGGCCCGATGCTGGCGAGCCCACGTTGTGGCGCCAAAACCCGTTGCAGCGGCGCGTGCCGCTCGCCGGCGGTGAGCGGCAGGAAGCGCTGCCGCATGCATGGCGGTGCACAGGGATCCGGCGCGCCAAGGGCAAACCAGAACGCGCGCAAGCACGGCCTGTTCACCAGGGACGCGATAGCCGAGCGAAGGGAGATACGGGCGCTGTTGGGTGAGGTTCGTAGGGTGCTGGAGAAGGTGAAGTGATTGGCTTTCGCAGAAGGCTGCGCCCACGCGTTGGCAAGCTTGCCCTTGTCTCGCATCGACAGCATTCGATTTCAAGCTAGCCATACCTGCCGTTCGAGCATTGGGGATAGTGCACTCAAACTCTGGGGTTTTATGTGCAGTCCAGCACTGCCACCGTAATTTGGCACCGGGCCGCCGCTATGATCCCACGATTTCGCCATACGCATCGTGTTGTTCGCCCGTACGACCCTTCCCGTCAGGCTCGCCTTCGGAAACATGGACATGGGCGGTGATTTCATGGGCCGCTGGCGTGCGGGTAGCGGCAGGAGAACGGCACGGCAAGCGAAAGCCGGACAGTACAGCGCGAAGGTGCTTGCTTGCGGCTCATGGCTGCTCACGTGTGTCATCGTCGATGGTATGGCGATGCAAACGGCATTGGCGGAAACAGCTGCACCGGCCGGGACAGGCGTCGCTGATACCGAAAAAGAACAGAGTGGGCACGGCGCCGCGCAAGCATCCCGCACGCAGAAGTCGGAGCCCGAAACAGTCCTGCGACAGCCCGAGGTGCAGAAGCCGGCGCCGGAAGCTGCCGTGCAAATGCCGGAAGCACGGAAATCGAGCCACGAGGCCAAGGATTTGCCTGTACCACAGCTCGTCTTGCCGGGCGATCTGGCGAAGAAGATCGGCCAGAAGATCTGGCTGAATGAAACAGGCGGAAGACGTGATGCGATCACGTCATGGAATGCGAACGAGGAATTCGCTTCCTTAGGGATCGGTCATTTCATCTGGTTTCCTGTCGGCAAATGGCTGCCTTTCGAGGAGAGCTTTCCGGCCCTGCTCGAATTCATGCGCAAGAAGAACGTGCGTTTGCCCGGCTGGCTGGACCAGACGCAAATTCCGGCCAACCCGTGGACAAGCCGGGCCGAATTCAGGAGGAACGCCAACTCACCGCAGATGAATGAGTTGAGGCAGTTTCTGCTCGGCACCGTGGCGGAGCAGACGCAATTCATGATGGCGCGGGCGCAAGGTGCGATGGAAAAAATCCTCAAGACGACGCCCGACGGCTCGGAGCGCGAACATATCGTCATCCAGTTCACGCGCGTTGTTCGCGCCTCCGAGAATTTTTATCCGCTGATCGACTACATCAATTTCAAGGGCGAGGGCACCAACCCGAACGAAACCGCCATGAACAGGGAGACCGGGCGGCGGCAGGGTTGGGGTCTCAAGCAGGTGCTGCTCAAGATGAATGGTGATACCAGCGATCCGAAGGTCGTGCGCGCCGAATTCGCCGATGCGGCGCAGTTCGTCCTGCAGCAGAGGATTCGCAACCTTCCATCCAACCGTGTCTTCGAGGTCGGCTGGATGCGCCGCGTCGCGACCTACCGCCGCCCGATCGCGGATACGGAATCGAGCCCCGAACGGGCTCTGAGGAAATCGTTGCGAGTGACGGCGGCTCAATAGCTTTGCTATGAAGGGGACGGTTGCCGTTTTTGCGTATGCGTGAGGCCGCTTGTCCCGCGACGTTCGTCAGCGAGTAGCCCGCATGAGCGCAGCGATATGCGGGGATGGACGATCCCACCGGATGTCGCTGCGCTCATCCGGGCTACGTTTGCTAACTCAAGATTTCCATTCGCTCATCGCCCATACAGAAGCAGGAAAGCGCGGGTGGCGTGGGCGGCACGCGCCTCGACCTGCGCCTTGCTGGGCCGCGGCAGCAAACCGAGAAGCCGCCTGATCTGAGCGTCACCAAGTAACAGGCCGAGAAAGTCTTCGGCGGCCTGGGTGGCGTCGTCGAGCTTCAGTGTCCCATGTTCGGCATACCTCTCCAGCAATCGGATGAAGGTTGGCAACACAGCCTGGCGCCCGCCGGCGGCCAGCGTTCGCGCGAGCGCGGGATCCGACTTCACTTCGGCAATCACGGCACGGTTGATCGCGACCGCACTATCCCCCAAGAGCAGTTCAAGGAGAGCGCGACCGAATTCGAGCAGCAGGCGTTCGGGAGGCGCATCGCCCTCCAGGTACCCGGCGAGGACCGCCTGCACGAGTTGAGCGTTTCTCTTGATCAAGGCCGCAAGGAGGCCTTGCTTGTCACCGAACCACGCGTAGAGCGTTTCCTTGGATGCCGATGCACGGTTGGCAATTTCGAGCATGCTGGCATCGCGATATCCGCGCTCGGACAGCACCTGAACGGCCACATCCAGGATCTCGTCGCGACGTCGGTCGCGGGAAGTCCTCTTCACGAACAGCACCCCATCAAGACCTCGCTTGACAGCAACCGTACCCTGCGGTACGGAAAGGTCAAGGCGTACCCGCAAGTACGGAAGATTGAGATGGCACAACCGCTACAGTCAGACGGCCAAGAGAGCGCTCCCACGCAGACCGCGGTCCTTGTCCTCTTGGTACTCACCGCCGTCATGCTGCTGGCCTTGTTCACGCGCACCGCGCCACATCCGCCGCTGGAGGTGGCGCCATTCGCTCTCGCGCCCTTCCTGGGCGCGTCATTGGCGATTGGCGCAGCCGCGTTCCAGCTCGGCCGCCATGGCGGTCGCGTCGGCAGCGCATTTGCGCTTCTTTTCGCCCTCACGGCGCTGGTGTCGTTCGGTCCCCAGAAATACGTGGACCCCGCCTTTTCGCGCATTTGGCCGGCGGTGATCACAGCTCAGGCGGCCATCATCATCATTGCCGTCTTCGGCATCAAAGCGCTGATCGAAAGAAAGGGTTCGGGTGGCTAGCGTGAAGGCGAAGCTCCGCCGGGGTGCCGCGTTCGCAATTTCCACTTCTCCGGGTCCGAGGTAGCGCTGGACTGAAAGTTCGCAGCCTAGTGGCCAGTGGAGCGTTGGTTCATTTTCTCCAAAAGCTCGCGCATTGCATCGAACTGCGTGCCGAAGCCTTTCCAATCTCCGGACTTCAATCGCTCCACTGCTTGATTGTAGCGATCAAGCGCCTCCCGTGCCTGACTTGCCGCTGGGCTTGTCACGGGCGTCTCCCCTATCGTGCCTGAAACTGCCGGCGCAGCGCCGGGCTCCATGAACAGCGCCGACAACGCTTCGGCGAGCGTCTCCTTCATCACCACATGTTCGCCGTAGGCTGCGATCACGCGTTTCAGCTCCGGCAGGTGTCCGTGCTCCGCCCGCAAATAGAGCGGCGTTACATAAAGGATCGAGTTCTCGATCGGGATCACAAGCAGGTTCGCGCCGCGTATCACCCGCGAGCCCATCTGGTTCCACAGCGTGATTTGTTGGGTTATCTCGGTGTTCTGATTGATCCGTGCTTCGATCTGGAATGGTCCATAGACGAGCTTCTCCTTGGGAAACTCGTAAACGATCAGTTTGCCGTAGTCGGGCCCATCGCAGCGCGCGGCGAGCCACGCGATCATGTTGTCACGGCGGCTGGGCACCATCGGGAGCATGAGGAAAAACTCGGCCTGCGGCTCGCCGGGCAGCCGCATGATGATGTAGTAAGGCGCCATCATTGCGGTGCCGCCGCCACCCGGCTGGCGCGGAAACTGCCAGAGATCTTCGCGATTATAGAAAACGTCGGCCGCGTCCATGTGGTAGGTTTGGTACAGCCGCGCCTGAATCAGGAACAGATCCTCCGGATAGCGAATGTGCTTCTGCAAGTCTGGCGGCATGGCCGCGAACGGCTTGAACAAGCTCGGAAAGATGCGCTGGAAGGTTGCGGCTACGGGGTCCGCGGTATCCATCAGATAAAAGTCGACAGTTCCGTTATAAGCATCGACGATAACCTTCACCGAATTGCGAATGTAGTTGAGATCCAGGCCTTGCGCCGGCTGCGCAGAGGGGAAGTAGGAACTCACCGTATAAGCGTCCTGCATCCAGAACATCCGCCCATCGCTGATGACCAGATAAGGATCGTGATCGAGCCTGAGGAACGGAGCGATCGTCCGTACCCTTTCCCCGATATTGCGGCGGATCATGATCCGGCTGTCGGTGGTGATGTAGCTTGAGAGCACCAGGTTC
Source organism: Bradyrhizobium sp. LMTR 3 (assembly GCF_001693485.1). Taxonomy (GTDB): domain Bacteria; phylum Pseudomonadota; class Alphaproteobacteria; order Rhizobiales; family Xanthobacteraceae; genus Bradyrhizobium. Next base: position 199,309 of record NZ_MAXC01000001.1, on the reverse strand, counting down.
GGGTCGTTGACGTAATAAGCAAACAGACCTCTCCACACCATCGCCCCTATCGGAACGCCTCCCGCGCCGTCATAAGCCGCGTAGACATTGTCTTTCCCCTTCGGATAGTCGAACTCGGGTGTGCTCCCCTTGACGATGACGTAGCTGTCGCGCTCTTCGCCGTAGTAGATGCGCGGTTCATGGATCTGGAGGCCTCCGTCCGCAACAGGAGGTATGTCGCGCAGATAGAAGAATGGGAGCCCTTCGGCACTCTTGCGAGTGACCGGGCTCATCACTGCGCCGATGCCGTGAGTAAACAGCACGTGGCGGTTGACCCATGTCTGGGCATTCGGCGGCAGCAAGGAGGGCCGCAGTTCGCGGGCCGAGATCATTACGCTTTGGTAGGAGCCATCGAGCCAGTAGCGATCAACGTCAAGATGATGGAATTTGTAGTAAGTGCGGATCTCTTGAAGCTGCGCGTAGGTGTCCGACAAGGGCAGCCAGTCCCACAGCCTGATATTCTCGATGGTCGCCTTGTTGGCCTCAAGCGTCTTGAAGGTAAGCGTCTGTTCGGCAGCAAACGGCTTGGCTGCGATCTGATCGAGATTGTATGCCTGCCGGGTGAGCGCGATGTTGCGTTCGATGTAGGGCTTCTCCAGCTCCAACTCGCTTGGTTTGACGAAGAACTGCCGGAACAGCACGGGAGCTACGCCGGACAGCACGAAAGAGCCGATGACGACAAGCATGACCGCGGCGGCAGGAAGCCGGTAGGTCCTCGCCCGGAGGTTTGCCAATGCAGCAAACGCCGCAATGATCGACAGCCCAATCATTAGCCACAGGCCCGGTAGCCCAACATATACATCGGTGAAACTAGCGCCCACGACGACGCCGTTGTCGCCATAGAGCAGCAGATAACGGTCGAGAACGTAGGACCAGGCCTTCGCGACGAGGAGGAGAGCGAGCAACGCCGAGCCGTGAGCGATTGCTGTCGGCGACATCGATCGATGATGAATGTCGTATTCGATGTCGCCATGCACCCAATAGATCGCTGCGGCGAAAAGCGCGCTCAGAACGAGTACGAGCAGCATCCAGTTTTTGACGAGGATATAGGCCGGCAGTACGAACAGATAGAAACTGATGTCCTTGTTGAAGAGCGGATCGTCTGCACCAAAGGGGACGTGATAGAAAAACTGCAGGATGACGCCCCAATTGCCGACTTCTGCCGCGGCAACCAGAAGAGCGAGCAAACCTGCACCGCCCGCGACAACCCGGGACCATCGCAGCCGATCGCGCAACAGGTCGGGCGCCGGCACGTTGCCCGCAAGATTCCACACGAACGCCGCGACAGATTGCGGCGGCTGCCGCCGCGCAAAGTGCACCGCGAGCCATCCGTTCAACCAAAGGACGACCGCAGTACCGGTCCAGACTGCAAAAAAGACGACGGCCTTGGCGCCGATTGTCGTCCAAAAAACCTGCGGATAACCGATCGCGGAAAACCACAGCCAGTCAACCAGGAAGCCGCTCGTGAGCCAGAGCAGGATCAGGCAAATCCCGACGAAGACGGCCGCAATGAAGGACCCGACCACGGCGCTTTGCCTTGGTACCTTCCGTTCGGGTCCGGTAATCCCGATCGTCATGGCTTGATCATAGCGGAAATGAGGGACGCCTGCCGCTTGATTCGTGGTCGGGATTGCGCGGCAAAAGGGAAACGCGGAAGCTCGAAGCTCCGTCGCCGGGACCGCGCAACGAGTGAAGCTGTTTTCGAACTTTTGGGGGCAGGATCGGACCGGCCGATCCTACCGTCAGCGCGTAATTCTATGCCAGCTTATGCACCGCGGCGTTTCAGTTGATGCCTTGTCAGTTGATGTCTTGTCAGTTGATGTCTTGGCCCTGGCGGAAAACCCACTGACGTTGATGGCTCCCGTGCCACCATGGGTTCGCAGTTTTGTTCAGAGCGGTGGCGATTTGGCGCTCCCTAGGGGAATCGAACCCCTGTTTCAGCCTTGAGAGGGCCGCGTCCTAACCGCTAGACGAAGGGAGCGTGTGCTTCAGGGAATAGCCTCGAAATGCGCGGTCGGCAAGGCAAGTCTGAAGCCTTCGCACGGGTGGTTAACCCTGTCGCTTCGGGTTCTCGGGCCGACCCGCTGCACACCCGATCCGCCCGGCCTCAGGGTTCATTGACGAACTTGAGTTTTCCCGCCGGTTTCAGCGTCTTGGCGTCGAACGTGCGGATTTCGATCACCCCGCTTATATCCAGCGTCAGCACCAGCCGCTCGCCGGCGACTGCCGTCGCGACGATGCGGGCGCCCCTGGGCAGGGTTTCCGTGATGTCCGTCGTGCCAGGGGTGGGGCTTCCCTCGCCGCGGTAAAGGCGGTACCCGACGGCGATCAGGACCACGGCGATCGCCAGCGCCGAGGTCAGGCCCGCGATCAGCATCATCCGCCTGACACGCGCGATCAGCGCGGCCTGCTCGGGGGTTGGTTCGGGCGCAACGGTATCGGTCATGCAAGGCTCTAGCTTGGAACAGGGATTATCGAACGGCGGGCAAAGGCTGGAGGTTATTGTCGGCGGCGACGAGGGATCGCCCCGCCTCGATCGCGTGCTCGCGGTGCTTCGCCCGGAACTGTCGCGCTCGCGGCTGAAAGCGCTGATCCTGGCCGGTTCCGTTACCGCCAGGGGCACCCCCATCCGCGACCCCGCTTATCATGTCGCGCGCGGGGATACGATCACAATCGATGTCCCCGAAGCCGCTCCGCCAGAGCCTTTGGGCGAAGCTATCGCGCTCGATATCGTCTATGAGGACGACGACATCATCGTCATCGACAAGCCGAAGGGGCTGGTCGTGCACCCGGCCGCCGGCCACGAGAGCGGCACGCTGGTAAACGCCCTGATCGCGCATTGCGGCGCCAGCCTTTCGGGCATCGGCGGCGTACGGCGGCCGGGCATCGTGCACCGGCTCGACAAGGACACGACGGGCCTGATGGTGGTCGCCAAGAACGACCACGCCCATCAATCGCTGACCGCGCAATTCGCCGATCACGGCCGCACCGGTCCGATGCAGCGCGGCTACATGGCCTTCATCTGGGGCGTACCCAACCGCCAGCGCGGCACGGTCGCCGCGCCGATCGACCGGCATCCCTATGCGCGTGAAAAAATGGCGGTGCGCCCGGGTGGACGCGAGGCCGTCACCCATTGGGAATTGCAGGCCGCCTATCAGGGACGCGACGGCAAGCCGGTCGCTTCCCTCCTCGCTTGCCAGCTCGAGACCGGACGGACCCATCAGATCCGGGTGCACCTCGCCCATATCGGCCACCCCCTGATGGGCGATGCCGTCTATGGCCCGCACTTCAAGACCAAATCCCGCCACCTCGGCCCCGAGGGCCAGGTGGCGCTAGCCGCCCTCGGCCGGCAGGCCCTGCACGCTTATCTGCTTGCCCTAGAACACCCCCGAACGGGAGAACTTTTGCATTGGGAGGCGCCCCTGCCGGAGGATCTCGTCCTCCTGCAAAGCGCCCTGGAAGCGGCCCTATGACGCAGGCTTTTCAGGAAACTTAAGCTATACCAATATGTTATGGCTGACACACGGGGACGTGACGTCAGCATTCCTTCCCTATTTGTTCGTTTTTTGCTATGTTGCATATGCGTTGAATATCCAACGCGGAACATCGCAGCGTGATTGGCTTTAACACAGCGATCACCTGCCGGGCCCGCCGCTATCGGGGGCCTGAACCACTGGAGGGCGCTCAAATGGCCCGTACAGCTACGTTGCCGGTTCTCAATGGAGAATCCGGTCTCTCTAGGTACCTCGCCGAGATCCGCAAATTTCCGATGCTGGAACCCCAGCAGGAATACATGCTCGCCAAACGCTGGCGCGAGCATGACGATCGCGACGCGGCGCATCACCTTGTCACCAGCCATCTCCGGCTCGTGGCCAAGATCGCCATGGGCTATCGCGGCTACGGCTTGCCGATCTCTGAAGTCGTCTCAGAGGGCAATGTCGGCCTGATGCAGGCGGTCAAGCGGTTCGAACCCGAGAAGGGCTTTCGTCTCGCCACCTACGCCATGTGGTGGATCAAGGCCTCTATTCAAGAGTACATTCTGCGTTCATGGTCGCTCGTGAAAATGGGAACCACCGCGAACCAGAAGAAGCTGTTCTTCAACCTGCGCAAGGCGAAGAGCAAGATCTCCGCACTGGACGAGGGTGATCTCCACCCCGACCAGGTAAAGCTGATCGCCAAGCGTCTCGGCGTGACGGATCAGGACGTGATCGACATGAACCGCCGTCTCGGCGGCGACGCGTCGCTCAACGCGCCGATCCGCGACGACGGCGAAGCCGGCGAATGGCAGGACTGGCTGGTCGACAACTCGCCCAACCAGGAAGCCGTGATGGCCGAGCACGAGGAGTTCGATCATCGCCGTCAGGCGTTGAACGGCGCCATCGGCGTGCTCAACCCGCGCGAACGCCGCATCTTCGAGGCGCGGCGCCTGGCGGAAGAGCCGATGACACTGGAAGACCTCGCCGCCGAATTCGGCGTCTCGCGCGAACGCGTGCGGCAGATCGAGGTCCGCGCTTTCGAAAAGGTGCAGTCGGCCGTCAAGGGCACGATTGCCCGGCAGGAAGCCGAACTCGAAGCCGCGCACTAATCGCGGCAGAGGTATCAAGTAACGAAAGCCGGCGGCAACGCCGGCTTTTTGTTTTGTGGACGCTTGTTTTTGTGGACGCGTGCTGCTTCACCAACATCGCTGTCGTCCTCCGCGAAGGCGGGGGACCCAGTACGCCGCGGCCGTCGTGAGACGACGCGCAATAACTACGGTCTCTGGGATACTGGATCGTCCGCCTTCGCGGACGATGACAGCAGTAATCTACTCCCCCCACTCCCGCGCCATCCTTGCCAGCGCGCAGCCTTCGCAATAACGGGCGTCCTTGAAGTCGATCCAGTTGTGCGCATAGACGCGATCGAGCGGAATGCCGTAACGCGCGCGCAGCACCTTTACCAGAATTCGCCACGCCGCTACTTGCGCATCCGTCGGGCCCCGCGTCACATCAGGAAAATTGCCGGCGAATTCGACGCCGATTGAATTGCCGCCGACCACCTGACGGTAGGTCGGGCCGTTGTCGATGTACTTGTTGTCGTTGCGGTTGGCGCCGTCGCCATGCGTCGGAACGAGATGTTCGCCGACCGCCCAGTACACCGTGCCGTCGGTTTCGACCCAGACCATGACGCCGCGCCGCGTCGGGTTCTTCGATTGCGCCAGCGCGCCGCCGCGCGCGGAGCCCGCCGGTCCCTCGGTCTGATGCACGATGATGTTGCGCCAGGGATGGGCCCTTGCGCGATCGCCCCATGGCGCCAGCCAGACCATCTTCAAGCCGGGAATATCCGGCGTGCCCGACGAACGCGCGATTGCGGCGAGGTCGGGCGATTGCGCGCAGGCGCAAGCAGGAAGTGAAAGAGCGAACAGCACCGCCGCGACGAGACGAAGATTCATGACCGGGGTCCAGTGACGAACCTTAGTAACACGCCTCAGGCCCGCTTGCGGAGGGCCACGTCCGCTGCCGCTTCGGCCTCGGGCACCAGCGGCGGCGCCGGATCGTAGACAGCAAAGCCGTTCCGGCCGGCCTTCTTGACGTCGTACAGCGCGTGGTCGGCGGCAGCGATCAGGCGATCGGGGAAGCCGCCCGTCTCGCGGGTCCATTGTGCGACGCCGATCGACACCGCGATCGGAATGTCGTTGCCAGCGCATTGTTCGGCGTCCGCGCGGCAGACCTCCAGCACGCGGCGCGCGATCATCGCGCCCTCGCGCAGCGTCGAGGACGGCAACACGATGCAGAATTCGTCACCGCCGGTGCGTGCCAGCATGTCGCCGGGCCGCAGCCGGGTTTGCGCCATCAGGGTGAAATGCTGCAGGCAGGCGTCGCCCGCGGCGTGACCGTAGGTATCGTTGATGCCCTTGAAGCCGTCGAGATCGATCACCAACAGCGCGAAGGGCTGACCGCTGCGTTCGGAGCGCGCGCATTCTTCCGTGAGCCGCTGCACCAGATAACGGCGATTGCCGACGCCGGTAAGGTCGTCGAGCAGCGCCAGATCCGCGACCTCGTTGCGCAACCTGTCCATCGCCATCAGCAGGAAGCCGAAATTGAGCGACATCGACAGGAACACCAGCACCAGGATGACGACCGACTGCGCCGGGGTGAAATGCATGTAGGAGAAGCTGGGACCCATGCCGGTGACCGCGCCGGCCAACCGAGCCGCGAGAATGGTCATGATGATGATGGTGACGACGCCGGCCAGCCGGGCGCCCGGATTGATGCGACCCTCGTGCGGGGTCAGCAACAGCTTCAGGCCCATCGCCATCGGCAGCACTTGGGCGACCGTAAAGACGGTCATCCGCGCCGGCACGCTGTCGTAGACGAAAATGAAAAAGGACAGACCGACAAAGGTAAAGCCGGTGGTCAACGCGGTGCGAAGCCACGAAACGGGTCGGGTGAAGAATTTCTGAATTCCCATCGTGGCAAGGCAGATCGCCAATACCAGCGTGGTGCCGGCGAACAGCAACGGCACGAGCGAATCCGGGAAGACTACGCGCAGCATCGCCATCGCAGCACCGGCCGCCGCGACGAATGCCGAGCCGGTCCAGAACCGCGCGGCCTCGAACGACGGATAACAGCGCATGACGTAGGCCCAGATCAGGCCCAGCGCGAGAAAATTGATGACGAACACCGTCCACAGCGTCGGAACGCTAAGCATTGCGAACTCAGGACGCGCACGCGTCCCGTCTCCCCTGTTGTCTAACGACCGCCTGGGACTTCCGCGCGCCCCGAGCCATCTCCCGCGACAATCCCCGTCGTCTTACGGGACAAGATGCATCTACGCCGCTTAACGGACCCTGATGGCCGCCGGCCAATCCAAACCGTGGTTTTGAATTGATGAAGATCGCGCGCGTTCGGACATCGTTAAGCATGATGCGCGCATGCGAGCGGCAGCGGCGACGCGCGTTTCGGCAAAAAATCGCATCAAAATGCATAACAACTGTGGATAACGTGATGACACCGCCATGACGGCACGCGGCAGGCGCCTGCGAATCTGCTGGGATCGTGTGCGAGGATGTTGCGAGGCTGGCCCTCCGCCAAGCATGCCTCGGTGTCGCGTTTCAATCCATGAAAACCTTGAGAGGATACTATGGCTAAGAAAGCGAAGAAGGCGAAAAAGGCGAAGGCCAAGAAGGCCAAGAAGTCGAAGAAGAAGTGAATTTCGGCCCGGGTGGAGTGCTCAGCTCCGCCCGGGCTCCCAACTCCGGGCTAGTTTTGGAGAATGGCGGGCCGCAGGTCCGCCTTTTTATTTGCGGCTACCAACTCATTATGGATCGCGTTGCTGCGCGCGCGATAACGGCCGCGCGAAAAATCTACCGCTCCGCAAGCGCCAGCTTCGCCCCGAGCGCGGCAAATCCCGCCGCAAAGCTGCGGCGCAGCCAGGCCATCACCTTCGGCCGGGTGATGACGCGGTCGCGCATCGCGGCGGCGAACAGGCCGTAGAGCGCGAACACCGCAAACGTCATCGCCATGAAGGCTGCGCTCAATTCCAACATCCGCGCCAGCGGATGTTGCTCGTCGACGGCGACGAATTGCGGCAGGAAGGCCAGGAAGAAGATCGAGAGCTTTGGATTGAGGATGTTGACCAGGACGGCGGTCACGATGACGCGGCGGCTGGACCGCGCCTTCGCGGCCGGGCGCGTGTTGATCGCAAGAGCGCCCGTCTCGCGCAACGCCTGCCAGGCCATGTAAAGCAGATACGCCACGCCGCACCATTTCAGCGCGGCAAAAGCCAGAGCACTGGTGTGCAGCACGGCGGCGAGCCCGAGCATGGCGGCCAGCATATGCGGCACGATGCCGAGGGTGCAGCCGAAGGCCGCCGCGATGCCCGGCCGGCGCCCAGCGTCAGCGCCACCGCCAGCGTGTACAGCACGCCGGTGCCGGGGGAAGCGACCACGACCAGCGAGGTCAACAGGAACGACAGGGTCATGCCCTGCCATTAGCACGATGGCATCTGGCGCGAAAGCAGGGCGGCGGCTTACGGACGCTGTTCGCCGCCGTGCTCTCGTGCATAGACCATGCGCTCCGCCTCGCGGATCACGTCGAGCGGCGCCCAGGGCTTGGCCCAGAATTGCACGCCGTCGGGTAATTCCTGGTGCAGCGGCTTGCCCGAGGTGACGATCACGCCCATCTCGGGATTGTACTTCCTTGCGATGTGCGCGAGTTCGACGCCATCCATGTTGCCGGCAAGCTGCACGTCGGTCATCATCAGGACCAGACTGCCTGCAGCGCGCTCCAGCACCAGCTCAGCGGCCTCGGCGCTCTCGCATTCGATGACATCGACCTCACTCTCCTCGAGCAGCAGGCAGATCATGTTCCGCTGCATCGGGTCGTCTTCGACAATGAGGGCCGTTGCGCGATGGGGTTTGGATTGTCCCATGTGAGCCTCCTCTCAGGTTCGCGTCGGCTGGCGATGCCGCCCCTCTGTCGGGTATTCGACACTAAGCGCGGAAACCGCTTTATGGTTCGGTTCCAATTTGCGAAAGTTTGCAGGAACCCACCTATCCGACCTGCAAGGAGTTCGATCCGACATGACTGCGATATCTGGAAGCGCGGCCGCCGTGACCGGCGCCGCCAGCGGCATCGGCCGCGCGCTGGCGCTGGAACTGGCCGCGCGCGGCTGCGATCTCGCGCTCGCCGATCGCGACGAGGCCGGGCTGCAGCAGGTGGCCGCCGAGATCGGAAAGGTTAACAAGCGCAAGGTAACGATCCACCGCGTCGATGTCGGCGAGCCCGCCCAGATCCAGGAATTTGCCAACGCGGCCATTGCCGCGCATCCGGAGCTGAACATCGTCATCAACAATGCCGGCGTCGCGCTGCTCGGCGCCTTCAACGAGGTCGACCAGGCGCAGATGGAATGGCTGATCAACATCAATTTCTGGGGCGTGGTGCACGGCACGCGCGCGTTCCTGCCGCATCTTTCGACGAAGCCGGAGGCGCATATCGTCAACCTCTCCTCGATCTTCGGCATCGTCGCCCCGCCCGGCCAGACCGCCTATTGCGCCGCCAAATTCGCGGTGCGCGGATTTTCGGAAAGCCTGCGGCATGAGCTCGCGATGGCGAACAGCCCGGTGAAGCTCTCGGTGGTGCATCCCGGCGGGGTCCTGACCAACATCGTGCGCAACTCCCGCACCGGCAACGGCATCGCCGACAATGCGCGCCGCGCCGAATCGATCGAGCGTTTCGATGCGATCGCCAGGACCACGCCGCCGGCCGCGGCGCAACGCATCATTCTCGGCATCGAGAAAAACCAGCCGCGCATTCTGATCGGCAACGACGCGAAGTTCATGGACCTCTTGCAGCGGTTTCGCCCGGCGACCTATTGGGCGGTGTTGGCGAAGCGGATCGAGAAGATGGGCGCGCAGGCGAAGTGATTTCATTCTCGAGCGACACTGTCGATCTCGAGTGTGACACTGTCGACGCTCGGGTGGTCGGCTCCCTCCCCCCTTGCGGGGGAGGGCTGGGGAGAGGGGTTCTCTCCACGAGCACCGCCGATGCCGCCACCCCTCTCCCTAACCCTCCCCCGCAAGGGGGGAGGGAACAGACCGATCGTGTGGCGGCAGATTAGATCAGCGCCCCACCAGCCGGTCCGCAAAATATCCAATCGTCTTGCGGTAGATCGTCGCCCTGTTCCACTCCCGCATGGCTTCGAAATTCGCAGTGCCTTCGCCGTAGGGCGCGCCGGCCTTGAAGCCTGACACGTGCAGCAGGTTCGCGGTGGAGGCGAGCACGTCGGGCACGCTGTGGCGAAGGTCGACATGGCCGTTGCCGTCGAAATCGACGCCGTATTTGATGTAGGACGACGGCAGGAATTGCGTCTGGCCGATCTCGCCGGCGAAGGCACCGATCAGGTCGCGCAGCGGGAGATCGCCGCGCTGCACGATCTTCAGCGCGGCCAGCAATTCGCCCTGAAACAATTCGGTGCGGCGGCAATCATGAGCCATGGTCATCAGCGTGCGGATCACCGGCATCTTGCCGATGTCGCCCTTGCCATAGTCCGACTCCAACCCCCAGATCGCGACGATGATCTGCGGCGGCACACCGAACTTCTGTTCGATGCGCGCCAGCAGTGACGCGTGCCTCAGCAGCATCTGCCGGCCGATGTTGATGCGTCCGGGGCCGACGCGGGTCGAGACATATTGCTCGAACGTCTTGTTGAAGGTGCCGCGCTGGCGGCGGTCGAAAGCGAGCACCGCCGGATCCTGCGCGATGCCGGCAAAGGCCTGGCCGATCACCGCTTGCGACACGCCGGCCGCCTGCGCCTCCGCCGCCATCGCCGAAACGAAGGTGTTGAAATCGCCGCCACAGCGGGCAGCGTAAGTGGGGGTGGAGAAGATGACGGCGCCGAGAAAAATGGCCCAACGAAATATGCGCATGCGAATCCCTTGTTCATTCCCGCGTTCGTTATGCCATGGGAAGATACCGTGCGGCAGGTGGCTCTGTCTGTCATTGCCGGGCTTGACCCGGCAATCCATCTCCTTCGAAAGATTCTCGCGAAGATGATGGATGCCCGGGTCGAGCCCGGGCATGACAACGGAGACAGGAGTGCCCCCTACTCCCCACCATCGATCTGGCGGCCCATCAGCGCGATCGCCTTCTGATAGACGCCCGCGGCATTCCAGGCCTGGATGGCGGCGAAATTCGGCTCGCCCGGCTGATAGCCGGCGCCCGCGCGCCAGCCATGCGCCTTCAAAAAGTTCGCGGTCGACATCAGCGCGTTGGCCGAGTTTTCAAGATTGCCGGTACCGTAAGCCAAAATAGCTTTTGGCATGAACTGCGTCTGCCCGACTTCGCCATGCATCGAGCCGCGCTGGCCGGCAGAGAGCGCGCCGCGATCGATCAATTGCAGCGCCGCGTAGAGGTGCTCGGTGAAATAGGCCGAGCGCCGGCAGTCATAGGCGAGCGTCGCGATCGAGGCGAGCATGTTCTGATTGCCGCGCTGGCTGCCGAACCCGGTCTCCATGCCCCAGATCGCGAGCAGCGGCCCCGGCGGCACGCCATAGCGGCTCTGAATGGAGGCAAACAGCGCGGCTTGCGATTGCTTGAGCTTCCTCCCCCTCGCGACGATGGTGGTGGCGCCGCGCTTGGCGAGAAACTGATCGAGCGAGAGGCTGAAACTGCGCTGGCCGCGATCGGCATTGATGGTCGCCTGCGCGTAGTTCGTCGCCATCAAGGCCTGGATGGTCGAGGCGCCGATACCCTTGGCGCGAGCTTCGCCGGCGAATTGCTGCTTCCAGGACTCATAGCCGGCGGCGGAGCTGCCGCATTGGGCGGCGTGGGCGTGGGGGCTTAAGGACGCGAACAATGCGACGGTGGCGCTGAAAGCAAATGCGATACGGAGCATGGAAAGACCATTCCTGAGAGAGCCTGCAAGTACGCATCGGTTTCTAGCACGTCCTCACCCGCGCTTCGAGAGTTGCGGCAGATGCATGGGCAGAATCTGCTAGCCCTTAGCCATCTCGAAAAAGGCCATGATTGCGACTAATTTGAATCGATCGATATGCCGGCCGTTCGTTGAACCGCCGGACGCCCGCCTTGGCGCTTCCCAGGGACGATGGCCATGACCAGGTCCAGTGGTTTCAAAGTCGGAATGGGAATTGTGTTCGCCGTGCTGGCAGCGATGCACGACGCAGCCGCACAGGCGCCAACGCTTTCCGTAGACCCTTCACGATTGCCCCGTCTCGGCACCATCGACGAGCGTTTTCAATCGTACAATGTGGAAATGGTCGAGGTCACCGGCGGACGGTTCTGGAAACCCTACAGGTCGAGTGCCTCGGCGCCATCTGCTCGCGGCGACGGTAACGCCGAAAATATCCCGGCGGGGGCGAATCCCGATCGCTACGCGTATCGAGCGCCGATCGACCTGTCGAACCGCCGGCTGCGCATATTGGCTGCCGCGCTGGCCCCGGCCTACCTGCGCATCAGCGGCACCTGGGCCAACAGCACCTACTTTGCAGAAAGCGATGAGACGCCCGCGACGCCGCCCAACGGCTTCCGTGCGGTGCTGAGCCGCGAGCGCTGGAGAGGCGTCGTCGACTTTGCCCGCGCGGCCAGGGCGGAGATCGTGACCTCGATGGCCATAAGCTCCGGCATCCGCGACGCAGCAGGCCGATGGCGGAGCGATCAGGCGCGGCGCTTGCTTTCTTACACCAAATCCATCGGTGGCAGGATTGCCGCCGCCGAATTCATGAATGAGCCGACGCTGGCGGCCATGGGCGGCGCACCGAAAGGATACGACGCGGAGGCTTATGGACGGGACTTCAAAGCCTTTGTTGCGTTCATCAGGAACAACCAACCGGATGTGATCGTTCTGGGCCCTGGTTCGATCGGCGAGACAACAGCGTCGCAATCACCCCCGCAATCCAGCTCCGATTTTCTCCGTACGCGGGATCTGCTTGCCGCATCCGGCCCCGGCATCGACGTCTTTTCCTATCATCACTACGGCGCCCTCTCGCAACGATGCTCCGGGATTCCGGGCCAAACCACACCAGAGGCCGCGCTTTCGGAAACCTGGCTGGCGAGCACGGAGCAAACGCTCGCGTTCTACCGCTCGCTGAGGGACGAGTTTGCGCCTGATAGACCGATGTGGCTGACCGAAAGCGCAGAGGCCGCCTGCGGCGGCAATCCCTGGGCTTCCACTTTCCTCGATACGTTCCGATATCTCGATCAGCTTGGCCGACTTGCCAGGGCCGGCGTCCAGATGGTGGCGCACAACACGCTGGCGGCAAGCGATTACGGCCTGCTTGACGAGACGACGTTGCGGCCGCGGCCAAACTACTGGGCGGCGCTGCTGTGGCGCAGGCTCATGGGCGCGACCGTTCTCGACGCCGGCGTGCACGATGGGATGCACCTCTACGCGCATTGCCGGCGAGGCGGGCGTGGGGCCGTCACACTGCTCGCCATCAATACGAACAGGACGGCCACGGCAACCTTGCGGTTGCCCGCGGCGAGCGAGCGTTACACGCTGTCGGCGGATCAATTGCAAAGCGCCAGCGTGAAGCTGAATGGAACAGTCTTGGAGCTCGGCCCCAACGACGAACTTCCGCCGCTTGCCGCGGTGACATCGCCGCCGGGTTCGATCGAGATCGCGCCGGCCACGATCGCTTTCGTCACGGTTGCGGGTGCTGGAAATCCGGCATGCGGTTGAGCTTCTCGGATTCCGTTTTGCCGATTTCGCTCAGAGAAGTTGATTTTCATTCCACGGGCAGCCGAAGGCAGAGCACCGCGCTCGCCAGCGCTGAAACTCCCAGCAGCACGAGCACACTGGAGAATCCGCTCAGCGCGAACACGATTCCTCCGAAGGTCACCCCGACGGTGCCGCCGAGAAAGCTGCACGAATTGAGCATGCCCGAACCTTTCCCGGCCTGTAGTTGGGGCAGCGTCGCAAGCCCGAGCCGCGGCGCCGAGGCGTAGACGAGCGCGATTCCCGCACCGGCAACAAAGAGGCCGGGCATCAGAAGTGCCAACCTCGCTTCGATCTGGAGCGACGACCAAATAATGGCGCAACCGAGAGCGAGCAGGAGCGATCCACCTGTCAGCATGCGCCGCACGCCGATCCTCATTGCAATTGAGGGAGCCGCTCGCGCGAAGGCGAACAGTGCAACGGAGAGCGGCAACAGGGAAAGGCCGGCCGCAACGGCTGATATGCCGAGCCCATCAGCGGATTGCGCAAAGAGGTTGTAGTAGAGCAGCAGCGTCATGATGTCGAACATCACGAGAAACAGGAGGCCAGTGGCGATCGCAAAATTGCGGTTCGCGAACAGGCCGAAATCGACCAGTGGCTGAGGACGCCGCATCTCCATCCGGATCAATGCCAGCAACGCAATCGCCGCCAGCGCGAGCGGGACGATGGCGGCCAGCGGATTGATGCGGACATGCGCCAACGCCTGCAATCCCGATATCAGCGTCACCATGAAGACGGCGAGAATGCCAAGTCCCGCCCAGTCCATCGAAATCGTGCGTCGGCTGCCAGCGCCGGGATGCCGCAGCAGCATCAGGGCGGCGGGCACCATCGCGACGACATTCAGCCAGAAGATAAAGCGCCAGCCCGCGTAATGCGTCACGGCTCCTCCGACGAGCGGCCCGATGCTGAAGCCTACCATCAGGAAGCCGGTCCAGGCGCCGATCGCCTCCGCTCGCCGCGCGTCGGGCGCCGCTTCGGTTACCGCCGCAAGCGTGCCGGCCACTGCGAATGCGGCCCCCAGCCCTTGCAGCGCACGTGCTCCGACCACCACGAAGCCGGCCGGCGCGAGCGCGATGATCAGCGAGGCTAGAGCGAACAAGGCGATGCCGGCAACCGAGGATCGCCGCGCCCCGAGCTGGTCCGCCGCGCCGCCGCCGACAATGATGAATATCGCGGCGGTCAGGAGATAGGCGTTGACCACCCATTCGACTTCGGCCGGACCAAGCTGCAGGCTGCCCTTCATGTCGGGGAGCGCCGCCATGATCGCCGTGCTGTTGTCCCCCACTGCCAGCATGGCAAGGCAGCAGGCCATCAGCACCGGGGCGAGATCGCTCTTCGTGTTGGAGCCTACCGGCATCACCATCGCCCCTTCGCCTGTTCCAGGCAGACCGCCCAATCTATCATACGCAAACCACTCAGGGGCAGCATGAGGCGAGTGCCCAGCAATGTCACCAACTGGCCTTCCAGATCGCTCAGCAAGAGGTTTCTTCACCCACCTCGCGCAGGGTAGATGAGCGCGGGATGCGCGCTATTTTCTTTGACAGTAGCGGCCCGATCGACGACAAGCCGCCATGGCCAAAAAACCCGGGACCAACCCCAAGGGCGAGTTCGCCTTTTTCAATGTCGTCTATGAAGACGACTCGCAGCGCTCCAACCGGCGCGTGCCTGCCGAATTGCTCGGCGGGCTCGACGGCGACGAGCCGGCGCGCGGCTATATCATGGAGCAGGACCGCGAGATCGCCGAGAAATCCGGCCGCCCACAGCTCAAGATCAAGAGCATCAGTAGGGTTGGGGCGAAGAAGAAGTAGGCTCGCAGGCAAGGCCCGTTGCATCAACCAACGTTGCGATCGCCGGAGAGCGGTGTTGTCTACGGACTCAATTAGCAGCGGAGCAAGCGGTACCCCTCTCCCTAACCCTCTCCCGCATCCGCCTTCGCCAAGGCTTCGGCGGACACGAGGGGAGAGGGAACCCTACCGCCGATGCGTCCCTGATTAATGATAGGGAATGGCCATGACGCAATGTGAAGCAAGGCCGTAATGCAATGTGAGGCGACCACGCTGGCAGGCCTCCCTCCCCCCCTCGTGTCCGCCGAAGCCTTGGCGAAGGCGGATGCGCGGGAGGGTGGGGAGAGGGGTAGCCCCGGGCGCTGGCGTGAGAAATTTGGTGCGACCTGACAAAGCAGGAACGGCGGGCTTTCGCCCGCCGTTGTTGTTTCCTGCTGGAGTCTGTGGGTCCCCGGCTCTGCGGAGCGTCACTGCGTGCCGCACCGCGTCCAGGACACGAGATCAGTTGTCCAGGAAGCTCCGCAGCTTGCGGCTCCTTGACGGATGCTTCAGCTTACGCAGCGCTTTGGCTTCGATCTGGCGAATACGCTCTCTCGTCACCGAGAACTGCTGGCCGACTTCTTCCAGCGTGTGGTCGGTGTTCATGCCGATGCCGAAGCGCATGCGGAGCACGCGTTCTTCGCGCGGGGTGAGCGAGGCCAGGACCCGCGTGGTGGTTTCGCGCAGGTTGGACTGGATCGCCGCGTCAATGGGGAGGATCGCGTTCTTGTCCTCGATGAAATCGCCGAGGTGTGAGTCTTCCTCGTCGCCGACAGGCGTTTCGAGCGAGAGCGGCTCCTTGGCGATCTTCAGGACCTTACGGACCTTCTCCAGGGGCATGCCGAGCTTTTCGGCGAGCTCTTCCGGCGTCGGCTCGCGGCCGATCTCGTTGAGCATCTGGCGGCTGGTGCGCACGATCTTGTTGATGGTCTCGATCATGTGCACGGGGATACGGATGGTGCGGGCCTGGTCAGCGATCGAGCGCGTGATCGCCTGCCGGATCCACCACGTGGCGTAGGTCGAGAACTTGTAGCCGCGGCGATACTCGAATTTATCGACCGCCTTCATCAACCCGATGTTGCCTTCCTGGATCAGGTCGAGGAACTGCAGGCCGCGGTTGGTGTACTTCTTGGCGATCGAGATCACGAGACGCAGGTTGGCCTCGACCATTTCCTTCTTGGCCTGGCGCGCCTCGCGCTCGCCCTTCTGCACGCCGTGCACGATCTTGCGGAATTCGCCGATCTCCAGACCCGTCAGCGCCGCCAGCGACTGAATCTCGTGGCGCAGCTCCTTGATGCGGTCCTTCTCGTGATGGACGAAATTCTTCCAGCCCTTGGCCGACAATTTCGAGACACGGTTGAGCCAGCGCGGATCGAGCTCCGAGCCCTGGTAGTTGCGCAAAAAGTCTTCGCGCGCGACGCCGTGGCTGTCGCCGAGGCGCAAGAGGCGGCCCTCGAACGAAACCAGCTTCTTGTTGATGTCGTAGAGCTGCTCGACGAGGCTGTCGATGCGGGCCTGGTTGAGGCGCAGCGACTTCACCTCGACGATGATCTCGTCCTTCAGCTTCTTGTACTTGCGCTCCTGCGAGGGCGAGAGCGACTCGCTCTGAAGCTGGTTGGCGATGTCCTGCTCCTGAAGACGCCGCAGCTTCTTGTATTCGGAGGCGATCTTGTCGAAGGTCTCGACCACCTTCGGCTTCAGCTCGGCCTCGATAGCGGCGAGCGACATCTGGTTTTCAAACTCGTCGTCATCCATGTCGCCTTCGGCGGCGGCTTCCGCAGGATCCTTCTCTTCCGTCTCCGCATCGCCCGCAGGGGCTGCGCGGAACGGGGTCGGCGACGGGGGAGCAGCCGGCGGCGCGACATGCGCGGGCGCGGCTTCGCCGTTGGCGGCCTGGCCGTCGCCTGCGGGGGCGGCGATCATCGCCGGGTTCATGTTGTTCTTGGCGTCGGGGCCGGCATAGGTGGCTTCGAGATCGATGATGTCGCGAAGGAAGATCTTTCCTTCGTTGAGTTCATCGCGCCAGATGATGATGGCCTGGAAGGTCAACGGGCTTTCGCACAACCCTGCGATCATCGCCTCGCGGCCGGCCTCGATGCGCTTGGCGATCGCGATTTCGCCTTCGCGCGACAGCAATTCCACCGTGCCCATCTCGCGCAGATACATGCGGACGGGATCGTCGGTGCGCTCGCCGGGCTCGGATTTCTTGACCTCGGTGACAGCCTTCGCCGTGACCTCGACCAGCTCGTTGTCGGTGTCGTCGTCGGCCTCTTCCTTCTCGGCCTCCTCGTCGGCTTCCTCGGCCTCGGAGACGTTGATCCCCATGTCCGAGAGCATCGACATGATGTCCTCGATCTGTTCGGGCGAGGTGGTGTCGGAGGGCAAGACTTCGTTGAGCTGATCGAAGGTCACGAAGCCGCGCTTCTTGGCCTGCTTGATCATCTTCTTGACCGCGGCATCCGTCAGGTCGAGCAACGGCGACGGCGCATCGGGGCTATCCTTCTCAGGGGCGTCCGCTGCCTTGTCGTCTTTTTCCTTGTCCTTAACCTGCAGCGTCTTTGCCTTGGTGGCCATTCATCAAGCTCCCGAAACGCGCTTCATGCGGGCGTGCGTCGCCGCCCGCGCTCTTCAACTCAATTCGTTCGAGATGACGTCGTTCGATCGTCACCTTGCTCTGTGCATTCGCCTTCGCATGATCGGTCGAAAGCGGCACCCGCTTTTCCGCACCATGGTTACGACGCGCAAAGGGCGGCGCAGACCGTCGCCACCCCTGCCTTTCGCATCACCGGTTTCTGTCTTTCGTAGCCCGAAGGCCCTTAAGCTTTGCTTAACCCTGTTTTTGCCGCCAAATCATGGATTTGGCGAGTCTTTTCGCGGGCCCGGCCAAGGCCGTCCGCATCATTTTTTAAACGTCAAACGCTTTTGCGGAACCGGCCCGAAAGCTCGCCAAAACCCTCAATCAGGGCCTCGGTGCCGTCGAGGGAGTCCAGCCGGGCGCCGACATCCTTCAGCCATGCCAGATTGGCCTCGCTGGTTTCCTCGGCCAATGCCAGTTCGGCATCTTTCTTCTCCCTAAGTAGGGCGTGCGTTTTCTGATGCAAGACAACGAGTTGCTGCCAAGTGGCCAAAACGTCCTCGCGCGCCGCGCCGGGCCTCGCGGCCCACACCGCCACCGTCGTGATCGCCCGCTCAACCCGTTGAAGAACCTCGCCTAATCCACGCGCTTCGAGATCAGCGCGCATTTTCTCGGCCTGCTCCGCGACGTCGGGAGAATGATGATGGTCGTTGGCGAAGGCCGTAATAATACCGGCGCGGAGCTTGGTGGCCTCGGGATGCGCCAGTTCCAGCATAGCCACCTCCTCCAGATGATCGTGCAGCAGCCAAGGGTGGTTAATCAGGGATTGCAGGATCAAGGCTTCGCGGCGGGACATGGCGCTGCGCTGGCCGCGCATGATCGGGCTGGTCGCAAGCTGGGGGCTCGCCGCCTGGTAGGGGCCGGAGGCGATTCCTGAAGCTATCCCCGGCGGGCGGCCGCCGCGGGGGGCGAATCGGCCGGCGGGGCCCGCCCCGCGCGGGGCAAACGCGCGGGGTGATTCGGGGCGGCCGGTCCGGAAACTACCCCGGCCGTAACCGCCGCGGCCGGCATCGGGCGCAAAGGTGCGCTGCAGGCGCTCGGCGAGATCCTGGCGGTAATAGCGGCGCACGACCTCGTCGCGGATGCCGTTACTGAGTTCGTTGATACGCGCTTCCAGCGCGGCGCGCCGTTCGGGAGTCGCAAACGTGCCGCCCTCGATCTCGCGCGACCAGATCATATCGGCGAGCCCGCGCGCGGCACCGATCACCTCCTCGATCGCAACCCGGCCGCCGGTGCGGGCGAGGTCATCGGGGTCCTGCCCCTCCGGCAGCAGCGCGAAGCGCAGGCTTTTGCCGGGCGCGAGATTGGGCAGCGCGAGGTCGGCAGCGCGGTACGCTGCTTTTTGCCCGGCGCGATCGCCGTCAAAACAGAGGATCGGCTCGTCCGCCATCTTCCAGAGCAGCGCGAGCTGGTTTTCGGTGAGCGCGGTGCCGAGCGGCGCCACCGCACCAGCAAAGCCTGCGGTGACCATGGCGATGACATCTACATAGCCTTCGACCACGATCAGCGGCGAGCCGTCATGCGCCGCCTGTCGCGCGGGACCAAGGTTGTAGAGATTGTCGCCCTTGTGAAACAGCGGGGTTTCCGGCGAGTTCAAATACTTTGCCGGAACGTCCTTTTCCAGCGCGCGGCCGCCGAAGGCGATGACGCGGCCTCTGGCGTCGGCGATCGGAAACATCACGCGGTCGCGGAAGCGGTCGTAAGGAACGGGAATATCGTCGCCGCCGACGAGCAGCCCCGCTTCCACCATGTCCTCGGTCGAAATGCCCTGCGCGCCCAGATGCTCCTTCAGCGCAAAGCGCTCGCCCGGGGCATAGCCGAGGCGAAACTGCAATTGCGTCGCCGGCGAAATGCCGCGGTCGGCGAGATAGCCGCGCGCCTTGGCGCCGTGGCGCGAGGCCAGCGTATCGGCAAAGAATTTTGCCGCGAGTTCCATCACGTCATGCAGCGTCTTGCGGCGCTGCTCGTGGCGCGCGGCATCTGGCGTTGCCGCCGGCAGTGGCAGGCCGGCCATGGCGGCGAGGCGCTCGACAGCCTCCGGAAACGAGACGCCTTCCGTCTCCATGACGAAGTCGAAAATGTTGCCGTGCTTTCCGGTCGAGAAGCAGTGATAAAACTGCTTCTGGTCGTTGACCGTGAAAGAGGGCGTCTTCTCCTGCTGGAACGGCGACAGCCCCTTAAACTCCCGCCCCGCCCTCTTCAGCTTGACGCGCCGGCCCACGACTTCCGAAACCAGAAGCCGGGCGCGCAGTTCATCGAGAAATTGGGGCGTGAAGCGCATGGGTGGAGTTTTTGCCGAATCGCAGGGCCGTGCCAACCGACCATGGATATAGGGCCGGACCGCTAAAAGGCGAAGTCGGCCGGATTTCTCGCCGCTATTCACAGGTCCATCGGTCATTCCGGGACGTCCGAAGGACGAGCCCGGAATCCGCTTCACCGCGGATTACGCGGCCTGATGGATTCCGGGCTCGCGCTGCGCGCGCCCCGGAACGACGGATGCAGCTTGAATCCCCGCCGGTTCCGCGCTTCCATGTCCCGCATGTTCACGGTGTTTCGGGGTGGCAGGAGCGGGGCGTGGCGGGTGACGCGGTTTGCGCCGGTCAAGGGCGCAGCGCTTTCGCCGACGCCTTCGTTGTCGGTTGTGCATTCCCTGTCGATCGCATTGCCGATCCTGCCCTCGCCGACCTCGTGGCGGCTCGCCGGCTTCGCCAGCCATCTGCGCTATACCGAGCGCGCCGAGAAGACGCAGCTCGACGCCGTGCGGGCCGAGATCGGCCGACCTGAGGCAACCTTTGCGGCGCTGATCCCGATCAAGAAATCGGCGGCGTGGTGGGAGCTGACGCAGGAGGAGCGGCGGCAGATCTTTGAAGATAGATCCCATCACATCGCCGACAGCCTGAAATACCTGCCGGCGATCGCCCGCCAGCTCTATCACAGCCGCGACCTCGGCGAGCCCTTCGACTTCCTGACCTGGTTCGAATACGCGCCCGCGCATGCGGATGAGTTCGAGGAGCTGGTCGCCATGCTGCGCGCGACCGAGGAATGGAAATATGTCGAGCGCGAGGTGGATATCCGCGTCGAGCGTGAGCGGTTGGATGCGGGGTGATGCTCGTGCCCCGGATGCTGCGCAGCACGACAGTGATGCGCTGCTAAGCCGGGGCCTATGCTTGCGGCTTGGGTCCCGGCTCTGCGGCTCAGCGTTACACGCTGCACCGCGTCCGGGACACGGCGGATGTCACTGCTCCAGAAATTTTCCCGAGGCGATGCGCGGAAGGCTGGTGACCGGCCAGTTGTAGACATAGGTCCACGCCTCGCCGGCGGTGCCGTCTTCCAGCGACAACGGCAGCATGCGGCGGATGTATTCGGTCGGTTCCGGAAAGCCGGCGCCGCAGGCCTCATACATGTCGAACTCGGCCAGCAACGCGTCGCGATCGCGCAAACGATAGAGTTCGCCGAACACGACGTCGTTGGCGTCATCCGACAGCACCAGCCCCGGATAATGCTTGATGAGATAGAGCCGGCCACGGCAGGTGGCCGTGCCCAAAAAATCCGCACTGCGCGACAATAGCTGCGCCATCGGATGGTCGAAGCCGCGCATCAGCGTGCCGTAGACGGACAGTCGATCTGAAATCATGGATTTTCTATGTCATTGCGCGCGAAGCGATGCAATCCGCGGGGCGCCTGTTGCCGAAACTGCCTTGTGGGGAAGCATCCGGAGCGGCATCGTCAACGATCATCGATTCTGATACGTCTCATCCAACGGCAAGCTTTCCAAGGGAACTACGTTGAACGACGACGCCGGCCCCGCTTTGCTCCTCAGCGCCGAGGATGTTCCTCCGGTCCACGAATACAACACCGCAGGCCGCTCGCCGTTTCTGCTCACGTGCGATCACTATGGAAGACTCATTCCGCGCGTGCTCGGCGACCTCGGCCTGCCCGGGAGCGAACTGACACGCCATATCGCCTGGGACATCGGCATTGCCGGCGTCGCCGAAGCGCTCTCAAAACATCTCGATGCCCATCTGATCGTGCAGCGCTACTCACGGCTCGTGATCGACTGCAACCGCCCGCCGCACGTCGCAAGCTCGATCCCGCGCATCAGCGAGGCGACCACGATTCCTGCCAATGAAGGCATTTCGCGCGAGGCCGCCGCGATACGGCGGGCGCAGATCTTCGATCCCTACCACCGGCGCATCGACGAGATCATCGACCAGCGCGGCAGCGCTGCCATGCCGACGGTGCTGGTGTCGCTGCACAGTTTCACGCCGGTCTATGCCGGGATCGCACGGCCCTGGCATATCGGCACGCTCTACCACCGCGACAAGCATCTGCCGCCGCGCTTGCTGCAAGCGTTGCGCGCCGAGGGCGATCTGGTGGTCGGCGACAACGAGCCTTATGCAGTCAGCGACGAGACCGACTACACGATCCCCGTGCATGGCGAGGCGCGCGGGCTGATGAATACGGGGATCGAAATCCGTCAGGATTTGATTTCGGATCCCGCCGGCGAGAAGGCCTGGGCGGAGCGGCTGGCGCGGATACTTGGAGAGATCGAGGAGATATTGCGCAGGCAGCAATTGATCGCGTCTCGCCAAGGCGAAGGTCGCGTTCCCTTGCGGCACCAGCTCGCGGCCGATCGGGACTAAATTAGCTACATCTCACGGACCGCAAGCTTACCGCGCCCGCGTCAGTGCCAGCCAGATGCCGCCGCCGATCATGAAGCCGCCGGAAACGCGCGACACCAGCCGCGTCCGCTGCTTGGAGAAGAACATTCGCGCGCGTCCGGCCAGCAGCGCGTAGACCGCGTCGGTCGATGCCGCGATCACCATGAAGGTGACGCCGAGCACCGCCACCTGCGGGAAGTGGTCCTTCTCCATGTCCATGAACTGCGGAATGAACGCGCCGAAGAACACCAGCACCTTCGGATTGGAGAGCAGCACCAGCAGGCCCTGCAGGAAAAATCCGCCGCGCGGCGGCGGTGGCGGCTCGTCGGCGTTGACGCCTTCCGCCGGCTGCCAGATCAGCTTGATGCCCAGCCATATCAGATAGGCGGCGCCGGCAAAGCGCACCCAGTCGAACCAGTAGCCCATCGTCGCCATCAGCGACGTCAGCCCGACCGCAACGATGCCGATCACGATGGCGAGGCCGGTTTGAGCACCGGCGCAATTGATCAACGCCGCGCGGGTGCCGTGCCTCAGGCCGTTCGCGATCAGCAGCGTGACGACGGGACCCGGCAACAGCGCGAGCGCAATGCAGGCGGCGACAAAGGCGAGATAGACCTGAAGGGACATGGGGAGAACTCGGTGGGAGAGCGGTTACGTCATTATGCATGCTGGGGCGACAGATGGAAGCCGCGGTTCTGCTCCCTCTCCTTCACGGGGACAAGAACGAGCGGCGCTACCGTCCCTCCATCGCGGCCATCATCCACCGCGTCATTTCAGTTTCGCCAAGCAACGCCAGCGCCCCCCGCCGCACGCTCATCGCGTCGCCCTTGCCATGCGCGACTGCGACCAGCAGGTCGCAGCGGCGCGACACCGCGATTCCGATGGCGGCATGCCGCGTGCCGCCGGTCATTTCGAGATCATAGGCGCGGCTACGTCCCGGCATATCGGCGACACTGATCACATCGCCCGCCTCGATCGGCGTAAAGTGCTCGCTGAGCAGGTCGAGATCGGCGACGCGGTCGACTTCGTCGTCGTCCGCAACGCCGCGGTCGCAGTTGCAGAAGCCGATTTTCGGCCGAACGTATACCTCTATGCCATCGCCACACGACGCGCCGCGGCAACGAAAGGCGCGTCCTGCGGGCCAGCCGTCGCGCGGGAACGACCAGGCGATCTCCTGCCACGAGCCTTTCGGTTCGCCGTCCTGTTCGCCTTGCTGTTCATCTTGGCGCGGCACGATGTGCTGGTAGGCCACGGCGCACGACAACGCACCGAGCGCCGCGGCCGCAACAACGATGACCGGCCATCGACGCATTACCGTCCCTCACGGCAGGCCGGCGACGGCGCGCGCCGGGCCGGTCAGTTCCAGGATGTGCAGGCCGGTATTGGCGCGATCGACGATGTAGATGTAGCCGCGCGCGTCGGTTTCGACATTGTTGGTCTGGATCGCGACCTTGCAGCGATCCTTGCCGTCGATCTTGACGCAGCGCTTGTCGGTCGCCGCCGTGATCGACGGGATGAAATAGCCGACTTCCCTGGGATGATAGGGATCGCGAATGTCGAGCGCGCGGACGCCGGCATTGAAGAACGAGATGAAAGCCATCTTCTTGTAGAAGACCTGTGCCATGCTCTCGTTGGAAGAATGCGCGCCGAACCGCCCGCCCCGCTCGCAGAATGTCCCGCTCGCTTCCGGCACCGTGTAGCTCGAAATCATCATCGGCGCCTTCTCGACGGTGATGTCGGCGAACCACACCATCTGCCGCGGCTCGTTGCATTCGTTCAGGATCGACTCATTGACGATCATCACGATGTCGCGGGTCTTGCCGTCCTTGTCGCGCGCGAATTCCGCAATCGGCATGCCCGGCATCGGAAACGTCGTATGCGCGCCGATGAACGGCGACATGGTCAGCCGCGCAATTTCCGGCGAACGCAGATTGTCCGGGGTTGGCTCTTTGGGTCCGTTGAGCAGTTTCTCGCGATCGACGATCTGCAAAATCCCGCCCTTGTTGGTGCCGTAGCCGAAATAGACCCGGTTGCCGGAAGGTCCCGTCGAGATCGGCCCGTGCAATTCGGTCGGCACCGCACCGGTCGAGCCCGGCTCCTGACCGGGCAGACCGAAATCGCGGATCTTTTGCGGATGCGCGGGATCGGAGAGATCATAGACTTGCGTCATGCGGCGCGTGCGCCAGTCCGGCGCGCCCGAGACCAGGAAGGCAATGCCGGTGTCGCATTCCCACCAGCTCTTGTGCGTGTCCTTCAATCCCGCAATCCGCGTGATCAATACGGGACCAGTGGGATCGGCGACGTTCCAGATTTCATGCGCCTTGCCGCCGAAGGTGCGCAGCATATAGACCGCGTTGCGATCGCCCTTCGGCAGCGCCTTGCCGTCGCAAATTCGCACCATCTGCGCGCCGCCGCCTTCATACTTGCCCTCCTGACCCGGCAGGTGCCGCAAATATTTCGGCTGTGAGGGATCGGTGACGTCGACGATCGACGTGCCGTTCGGTTCGGCCTTGCCGGTATGCGGATTGACCGGCGCCGGAACTTCGTCGCTGCCGCCGTGATGGCCGATATAGGCGATCCAGCGGTCGCCCTGATGATGGATGGTGGGCTGATAGGCGCTGCGCGCCTGCAGGTCGCTGGTTCCGACCAGCTTCATGTTGAGCGCTTCAGGCGGCGCGCCAATGACTTGTTGCTGCGCGAAAGCGATGCCTGACGATGCGAGGAAACAGATCGCGAAAGAGGCTGCGAGTTTGAGGCGACCACTCATGTTCCACCCCGACTGTTCAAAACCAATCTGCGTTGGCTACCGCCACGGTAACACAGCCTTGGGCTGCGCCCAAAACACGCCCTTGACATGCAACCTTTTGGTTGCCTATCATCTCCGTTATGGATGAGGTCTTCAAAGCGCTTGCCGATGCGTCACGGCGCTCTTTGTTGGACAGGCTTCACGCCAAAAACGGACAGACGCTGAACGAACTTTGCGACGGCCTCGACATGACGCGGCAGGCCGTCACCAAGCACCTTGGGATTCTCGAGGCGGCCAACCTCGTCACGACACTGAGGCATGGCCGCGAGAAGCTGCACTATCTCAATCCGGTTCCGATCCATCAGATCGGCGAACGCTGGATCAAGAAATTCGAGCGCGGGAAACTCGCAGCGCTTAGCGAGTTGAAACGACAGTTGGAGAAGCGTGATGAGTAAGCCGGAATTCGTCTACGTCACCTATATCGAGACCACGCCGGAGAAATTGTGGGAGGCACTGACGTCCAGCGAGTTCTCCAAGCGCTACTGGTTCGGCACGGAACTGAAATCCGACTGGAAGGTTGGCTCGCCGCTGGCACTGGTCATGAACGGCACCACGACCGATACCGGGGAGATTCTCGAGGCCGATCGGCCGCGGCGGCTCTCCTACACCTTCAAGCATGAGGCCAATGAGGCATATCGCAACGAGAAGCCTTCGAAGGTCGTGTTCAACATCGAGCAGCACGGCAGTCTCGTGAAGCTGACGCTCACGCATGAAGGTTTTGCAGAGGGCCGCAAGCTGTTGGACGGCATCTCCAAGGGATGGCCGGCCATTATGTCCAGCCTCAAGAGCCTCTTGGAATCCGGCACCGCGCTGGAAATTCCAGTTTCCGCGCTCGACATCGAGGGTGTGTCATGAACATCAAGAACTTCAAGCCTGCCATTGTCTACACCATCTACATCGCCTCGACGCCGGAGAAGGTGTGGGAGGCGCTGACGCAAGCGGAATTTTCCAGGCAGTATTTCTCCGGCCAGGCGGTCGAGGTCGATCTCAGGGTCGGCGGTGCCTTCATCATGCGAACGCCGGACGGCGCCCTGCATATCTCGGGCGAGGTGATCGAGTGCGAGCCGCTGAGGAAGCTCACCGTCACCTTCAACGTCAACTGGCCAGCGCTGCTCGAAAAGCTCGGGCCAACGCTCGTCACCTACGAGATCGAGCAGGCCGGCGATGTAGTCAAACTGACGATGCTGCAATCGCATGACCGGGAGATCAGCGACGACATCCTGTCCGGCGGACGTACCGGCTGGCCCGCAATCCTGTCGAGCCTGAAGAGCCTGCTGGAGACTGGCAACGCGCTGACAATCAAGATGCAGCCGCCGGAGCGGATGCTGGCCGCACTGAAGGAACTGGGGATCGGGACGCCGTAGGCTCAGTTTTTCGTCGTCCCTGCGAACGCAGGGACCCATACTCCGCGGCCGTTGTTGTTGGAAAGTTGGAACTACTGGCGTGCAAACTATTGCCGCCAGTGGTTATGGGTCCCTGCGTTCGCAGGGACGACGGTGACCGGGGGTACTGCTCTCCGCAAGTGGACTTAGGCCCACCTAAGGGATATTCCAGCACGAGTCTAAGGCGGCTACCTCGCACGCAAATTCAACGTTATTCTATCGCACCACGAACCGCTGATCTGAGCGCGGAACGACGCACCGATGAGCCTGCGCACACGGCTATTGATACTGGTTATCGCCGCGATGCTGGTGCCGGCCATCCTTGTGGGACTGCGCTTCGTCCAGAATCGCGCAGGCGAAATCGACGCCGCACGCGCCAGCCTGTCGGCAACCGCCAACGACATCCTAGGCGATCTCGACGAGAAAATTCAGGGCACGGCCCAGCTTCACTACGGTCTCGCCCGCGCCCGCGATCTCGATACGCGCGACAAGGCGGCTTGCTCCGCCTTCCTGTCCGCCGTGCGCGAAGAGTATCCGCGGTACACCGGTATCTTGACCATCAATCCGGACGGCAGCCTGTTCTGCGACTCGTTGCGAACCGACCGGACGCTCGATCTCAGGGATCGCGAATATTTCAAGCAGGCGTTGGTTGCGCACGGCACCGTCACACTCCAGCCGGTGTTCGGTCGGTTGACGGGGACCTCCGTGTTACAGATCGCCTATCCCGTCCGCTCGGAAACGGCAGAGCTGAAATTCATCCTGCTCGCCTCGTTCAATCTGAAGAAGTTCGCCGATGATCACGACAAGCGGCTGTCGAACGACAGTCAGATTCTGCTCGTCGACAGAAAAGGTACGATCCTCGTCGCGCCCGAGGGCAAGGACTGGACCGAATCGCCCGGCACATCGATCGCGACTTCGGAGCTGTTCCGGTTTGCGACCTCGCCGAATCATGAGCCGTTTCGCGAAGTGACCGGGCGGGACGGCCGAACCCATGTCTGGACCGCCGCGCGCTCCCCCTCGGTGCGCGATGCCGGACTTTACCTTATGGTCGGGCGCGCCAAGGACGGTCTGGTGGCCGCAGCCAATCGCCGCCTCTACGAGGACCTGGCGATGCTTGCAGTGGCGTCGCTGCTGTTGCTCGCAGGCGTATGGGTTCTGGCGACGATGAGCATCGGCCGTCAGGTCGGACGCCTGGCTGCGATGGCGACGAAGCTCGGAGGTGGCAATCTGAGCGCGCGGATTGCTCCACCCCATCCGCGCGGCGAGCTCGGCGGGCTGATGACATTGCTCAACGGCACCGCTGAATCACTCCAGCATCAGCGCGCCGCCATCGACGAGCTCAACCAGAAACTCACCCAATCCCAGAAAATGGAGGCGATGGGTCAGCTCACCGGCGGCGTGGCGCATGATTTCAACAACCTGTTGACCGTCATTCTCGGCAATGCGGAGCACCTTGCCGAGAAGCTTGCGACACACAAGGAATTGCAGAAGATCGCCGAGAGCATCGCGACCGCCGCCGAACGCGGCTCGGACCTGACGCGCAGCCTGCTCGCGTTCGCGCGCAAGCAGCCCTTGATGCCGAAACACATCGATATCGGCCGGAAGATCGTCGGCATGGAGCAGTTGCTGCGCCGGACGCTCGGAGAGCATATCGAATGTGAATTCCGGCTCGATCAAGACCTGTGGCAGGCCAGTGTCGATCCCGGCCAACTGGCGTCGGCCCTGCTCAATCTGGTGCTGAATGCGCGCGACGCCATGCCATCAGGCGGCAAGCTGACGGTCGAGGTGCAAAATACGTCACTCGGTGAATCCGACGCGGACGTCAACGGCGAGGCGCGTCCCGGCGATTATGTCATGATCGCCGTGACGGACACCGGCACCGGCATGACGGCCGAAGTCGCCAGCCGCGCCTTCGAGCCGTTCTTCACCACCAAGGAGGTGGGCAAAGGCACGGGTCTCGGCCTGAGCATGGTCTACGGATTCGCGCAGCAATCCGGCGGGTCGATGCAGATACGCTCCGAACCGGGGCACGGCACCGCAGTCAAGCTGTTCTTCCCCCGCGTTGGGACAATTCAGACGACCGCCGCGCCATCCACTGGTCAGCCGGCCGCGCCCATCGGCAGCGAGACCATTCTCGTCGTCGAGGACGACGACATGGTGCGCCGCTATGTCGAAGGCGAATTGAAGGCGCTCGGCTATCGCGTCATCGTCACGCCCAACGCGCGCGCGGCGCTCGAAATATTGCGCGGCCCGAACAACATCCATCTCCTGTTCACGGATGTCGTGATGCCCGGCGGCATGTTCGGAACCGAGCTTGCGAAGCAAGCAGCCCGCCTGCGGCCTCAGTTGAAGATCCTCCTGACTTCCGGCCATAGCGAACATCCCGTCGAGGCGATCGATGGGGCCGGCCGCGACGTACGGATTTTGAACAAGCCCTACCGTCGGCACGATCTGGCATCGATGCTGCGTTCGGTCCTGAAGGCGAGTTGACGGTTTATCCTCACCGTCGTCCCTGCGAACGCAGAGATCCATACTGCGCGGCCTTTGTTGCTGGAAAAGACAGATAACGGCCGGCGTACAAACAACTTCCGCTGGTGGTTATGGGTCCCTGCGTTCGCAGGGACGACGAAATGAACGGACTCGCCGTCACGACCCCAACACCATCGCCACGACCGTATTGGCCACGAACAGCGTGGCATCGATGACGAAAATCCTGAGCATCGGCCCCCTCAGCACCGGCCAATAAGCCACCCCGACGCGTCCCCCGCGCATGAGGACCGGAAGGTTGTAGGCAAACTGGCTGAAGTGACACGCGGCGAAGAACAGGAACAACGCGAGCTGCGCTTCGATCGCCTGAAAGAAGGCCGGCCGGGCGACCAACAGATAGAGCGACAGCAGGCCGATGGGCAGATTGATGCCACCGAGAAACGCAACGCTGGCCGACAAGGTCGGCGCGATCGGATTTCCGCGCTCCTCGCGCGGCACCAGTATCTTCAGCGTGTTGCCCTGGGCGATGCTGAATTGGATGAAGGCGCCGCCGAACCAGAGCGCATTGAAAAGCAGGACGAAATCCGGAAATCGCATGGCTACTTTCCGTAGAACGCCTCGCTGCGCACCACGCGGCCGGCAGCGTCAAAATCCATGAACTCGCTGGCGCGGGTGTCGCCCAGTTGCCACCACACCGTCAGGCGCGCGATCGTATCGTCCCAGCTCCAGCTCAAAATTCTCAGGTCCGCGCTCGCGATGTGGCCATACGCCTTCCGCCAATACGAACGAATGTTCTCGGCGCCCGCGACCACCGGCGATTCCGTCAGTTTGAGTGCTAGGGGGCTGCGCATCTCCGCGTTCTCGGCAAAGTGCGAAACGACCGCATCGATGTCGACCTTGCACCAGTTCGCACACCACGTCTCGACAAAGCGTGCCACCGCCGCCCGGTCCATTGGCTGTTCGCTCATGCTCGCGCCCTCTTCTCCGTGCAACGGCCATGAAGAGATGACACGGGACAATTCTCAAGTCAACTACGTTGACCTGATAGGCGTCAGTTGTTGTCGGCAATGGCACCCATGACAGCCATCCAGGCAGCAGCGCCGGGCGGACCGACACGGTCAAATGCTGCGCGCAACACCTTGCGCTCATAACCCGACGCCCGCTGTTCGATTCGTTGCCCTTCCGGAGTCAGACGCAGCAATTTGGAGCGATGTTGCTCGGGCGACCGCTGCGATATCAGGAGCTTACGCTCCAGCAATAGGCTGAGCGGTCGATTAACGGCCTGCTTGGAAATGCCGAGCACGTCGATCAACGCACCGATCGAGATGTCGGGCTGTCGTGCCACAACGTAGAGAATGCGATGATGCGGGCGCGACAGGCCGAGCGCCGCGAGATACTGGTCGGCCGTGAGCGTCATGCCGCGCCAGCCGTAATACATGAGCTCGAGCGCAGCGTCCAAATCGTGGAGCTTCGTGAGCGAGGCGCGATGCAGGCCCGCGGCGCGCTTGGCAGCTTTTTTCATTCGTCCCTCGAAGCCGAAATCATCCCAGCGCCCGCAATTCCCGCCGCAGCACCTTGCCCGTTGCGGTCATCGGCAGCGTGTCGGCGAACTGCACGAAGCGCGGGTATTCGTGGGCGGCGAGCTGCACTTTCACGAACTCCTGGATTTCGCGCGCCAGCGCATCGCTCGCGGCAAAGCCCGGGCGCAGCACGATCCAGGCCTTGATGGATTCGGTGCGGATCGGATCGGGAATGCCGACCACCGCCGACATCGCCACCGCCGGGTGCTTCATCAGCGTGTGCTCGATTTCCGACGGGCCGACGCGATAGCCCGCCGTGGTAATCACGTCGTCCTCGCGGCTGACGTACCAGAAATAGCCGTCCTCGTCCTGCACGCCGAGATCGCCCGTCAGCAAGAATTCGCCAGCATATTTCTTCGCGGTCGCTTCCGGATTCTTCCAATATTCGAGCATGGTGCAGGGGCACGGCTGGCGCACACCGATGATGCCGCGCTCACCCCTTTGCAATTCCTCACCGCGATCGTTGACGATGCGAACGTCGAAGCCTGGTGTCGCCTTGCCCATCGAGCCGGGGCGGATCGGAAACAGGTTCGAATTGCTGCCGATCACGAGGTTGCATTCGGTCTGGCCGAACACCTCATGCGCGTCGATGCCGAAGGTTTCGCGCACCCAGCCGAGCAATTCGCCGCCGAGCGATTCACCGCCGGTAAATATGCTGCGCAGCTTTACGCCGGAATTTTTCACGCCGGCCTGCCGCATCAATTTCAGCGCGGTCGGCGGCAGGAACGTGTTGCGGATGCCTAAGTCCGCCATCATCGCCATCGCTGCCTGCGGCTCGAATTTGCGCGCGCGATGGCCGACCAGCGGAATGCCGTGATACCAGAACGCCAGCAGGCCGTTGATCAGCCCGCCGATCCAGGCCCAGTCGGCCGGTGTCCACATCAGGTCGCCAGGCCGCGGCAAGAAGTTGTGGCACATCTCGACATTCGGCAGATGCCCGAGCACCACACGATGCGCGTGCAGCGCGCCCTTCGGATTGCCTGTGGTGCCGGAAGTGTAGATGATCAAGGCGGGATCGTCGGCTGCGGTGTCGACGGTGGGGAATACTTCGTCCGCCGCCTCGATCGCCGGCCAGAACGGCTTTGCGCCGGCATGCGCGATACTGGTGGTGACGTAGATATCCTGAAGATAAGGCACCCGGTCGCGAATTTTCGTGAGCTTCTCCCAGCCAGCCTCGTCGGTAATGATGGCCCTGGCGCCGGAATTCGACAGGCGGAATTCCAGCGCATCCTCGCCAAACAGCGCGAACAGCGGGATCGAGATCAAGCCTGAACGAAACGCCGCAAGATGCGCGATCGGCAGTTCCAGCGACTGCGACAAAAACACCGCGACGCGGTCGCCGCGCACCAGGCCATCGGCATTCAGCACATTGGCAAAACGGCGCGACATCTCGGCGACCTCGTCGAACGAGGTGCGCGTCGTCGCGCCGTCCGCGTCGACGTAAATCAGCGCGAGACGGCCGGAGCCATCCGCATGTCGGTCGCAGCAGGCAGTCGCCATGTTGAAGCGCGCGGGAATGTCCCAGCGGAAGTTGCGGTAGAGCTCGTCGTAACTGGAGGCTTCGGTGAGCATGTTGGGCGACCCATCCCTAACGTCCGTCATGGCCCGGCTTGTTGCCGGCCATCAACGTTCTTGTTGCTTACCGCGACTTTAAAGACGTGGATGCCCGGGACAAGCCCGGGCATGACGTGGGGCTACATTTTGTGGCCTGACTTAGGGCGTCCGCGCCTTCTCCATCGCAAGCTCTGCCTCGAGGCTTGCGAGGTCCCGGTAGATCGAGGCGACGGCGAGCACGCGGCCGTTGCGCTTGTACTGCAGCAGGCAATCCTTGCCGGGGATGTCGCCGTCGACGGTGATTTCGTCCCATTTCTCGGCGTAACCGACATAATTGATCGGCACATCGTAGTGCTGGCTCCAGAAAAACGGCACCGCATGGAACGGCTCGCGCTGCCCGAGCATGTTTCGCGCGGCGGTCTGGCCCTGACGCTCGGCCACCACCCAATGTTCGACGCGAATGGTCTCAAGGGAATGCGGATCGGGCCAGCGCGCAATATCGCCCGCGGCATAGATCCCGGGGACGCTGGTTTCCAGATAGGCATTGACCGTGACGCCGCGATCGATCGTCAGCCCGGCCTGCTCGGCCAATTCAAGGCGCGGACGCACGCCGACGCCGACCACCACGATATCGGCGTCGATCGCGCCGCCGCTTTTCAGCGTCGCGCGTTTGCCGTCGATCCCTGTTACGGTGTCGCCGAGATGAAAGATAACGCCGTGCTCCTCATGCAGGGCACGAACGAAGTCGCCCATCGCGGGCCCCAGCACGCGCTCCATCGGCCGCGGCTCCAGGCCGACGACATGGACCTCGATATTTCTGGCGCGTAACGACGCCGCGACTTCGAGCCCGATAAAGCTCGCGCCGATCACGAGCGCGCGTCGCGCGCCGCCGGCCGATGCGATGATGGCGCGGGAATCGGCCAGCGAGCGCAGCACGTGGACGTGTGGCTGATCCGCGCCCGGTATCGGCAGGCGCACCGGCTCCGCGCCGGTCGCCAGCAGCAAGCGGTCATAGGGAATGGTCTCGCCGCCTGATGTGACGACATGGCGCGCGTTGGGATCGATTGACGTGACCTCGGTGTTGAGCCGCAGGTCGATCTTCGCCTCGGCGTAGAAATCATCCGGCCGCAACGGCACCCAGTCCTCCGGCGCGCTGCCGGCGAGATAGTCTTTTGACAGGTTCGGCCGGTCTACCGGTGCCGCCGCCTCATGGCTCAGCATCACGATGCTGCCGCGATAATCCTGCCGCCGCAGCATCTCGGCGGCGGCAAAGCCTGCCGCGCCACCGCCGATGATCACGATTTGGCTGGGCGCATCGACAGCGCCCTTCACCTGCGGCTCGGGCTGCTCACGCTTCTCCCGAACGAAGATGCGACCGTCTTGCTGCTCGACCTTCCAGACCGCGACCGGACTGAGCGCCGGCGCCCGGGTAGCTTCGCCGGTGCGCAAGTCGAAACAGGCATGATGCCAGGGACAGCGGATTCCCTCGCCGGTCACGAGGCCTTCGGCGAGCGGCCCGTGATAATGGGTGCAATGCGCACCGACCGCGAAAATTTCCGGTCCCGAACGCACCAGCAGCACTTCATCGTCGCCGACATGGCCGAGCAACATCTCCCCTGCGAATTCGGACGGGGCTATGCCCTTTGAGAGATCGGGACCGGCGGGCGAAGCTTGCTGGTCAGCCATGCCTTCCTCCGCTCTCGTTGCGCTACGTCGTCACTTTCGAGTTTGAACTCAAACGATGTTTCATCAGCACGAAGGTTCCCGAGCGTAAAAAATTTATCCTGATAGCGCCGCCTTCACCAGGCCGCTCGCCTTGCCGAAATCCATCTGGCCGGCAAACTTCGCACGCAGCACGCCGATCACCTTGCCCATGTCCTTCATGCCGGCGGCGCCGGTCTCGGCGATGGCAGCCGAAATCGCGGCCTTCACCTCATCGTCCGACATCTGTTTCGGCAGATAGGCAGAAATCACCGCGATCTCCTCGCGCTCCTGCGCGGCAAGCTCGGCGCGGCCGCCCTTGTCGTAGAGCTCGACCGATTCCTGGCGCTGCTTGATCATCTTCTGCAGCACGCCGAGCACGTCGGCGTCCGACAGCGGCGGCTTGCCCTGCCCGCGCGCGTCGATGTCGGCATTCTTGATGGTCGAATTGACCATGCGCAGCGTGGAGAGCTTGCGCTCGTCCTTTGCCCTCATGGCGTCCTTGACCGCATTGTTGATGTCGTCGCGCAGCATGGGTGCCTCACTGAAAATGGTGCCGCCGGAAAGATGCCGGGTTATGTAACGATTCCACCTATATAGGACGGGAACGACCAGGATCGGCAGTCGAATTGCCCTGCCGGTTCCAGATTCGACCGGATTTGGTGAAAAACCGGAAAACCCGGCTCAAGTCTATAGAACCGGCTGTCAAATATGCGGCAAACGCATGTGAATCCCGCGCTTTTCTTGGCCTTCCGGCTTTGACGCGCGGGGGTGCTTGCGACTATGAAGTGCGCTCATGACAACATCTGAAAATGCTTCAGCCTGGCCGGACCTGAAACCGACCGCGCTCCTCGTGCTTGCCGACGGTACCGTGCTGGAAGGTTTTGGCCTCGGCGCGGAAGGCCACGCCGTCGGCGAAGTCTGCTTCAACACCGCGATGACCGGTTATGAGGAGATCCTCACCGATCCCTCCTATGCCGGGCAGCTCATCACCTTCACCTTCCCGCATATCGGCAATGTCGGCACCAACGACGAGGATATCGAGACGGTGAACATGGCGGCGACGCCGGGCGCGCGCGGCGTTATCCTGCGCACGGCCATCACCGATCCCTCGAACTACCGCGCCACCCGCCATCTCGACCAATGGCTGCGCGCCCGCGGCATCATCGGGCTGTCGGGCATCGATACAAGGGCGCTGACTGCGCTGATCCGCTCAAAGGGCATGCCGAACGCGGTGATTGCGCATGCCAAGAACGGCGTGTTCGACCTGCACGGCCTGAAGGAAGAGGCGCGCGAATGGCCCGGCCTGGAAGGCATGGATCTGGTGCCTATGGTGACGTCGGGCCAGCGCTTTACCTGGGACGAGACGCCGTGGGCCTGGCAGAACGGCTTTGGCCGGCAGAGCGAACCTGAGTTCAACGTGGTCGCGATCGACTACGGCATCAAGCGCAACATTTTGCGGCTCCTGGCCGGTGAAGGCTGCAAGGTCACGGTGGTGCCGGCGACGACTTCCGCCGAAGACATTCTGGCGATGAAGCCGGACGGCGTGTTTCTTTCCAACGGCCCGGGCGACCCGGCCGCGACCGGCAAATATGCGGTGCCCGTGATTCAGCAGGTGATCCAGTCCGGCACGCCGACTTTCGGTATTTGCCTGGGTCATCAGATGCTGGGCCTGGCCGTCGGCGCCAAGACCAAAAAGATGCATCAGGGCCATCACGGCGCCAATCATCCGGTCAAGGACGAAACCACCGGCAAGGTGGAGATTACCTCGATGAACCACGGCTTTGCCGTCGACCAGGCTACGCTGCCCGAGGGCGCGATGCAGACCCACATCTCGCTGTTCGACGGCTCCAATTGCGGCATCGAGCTCAAGGGCAAGCCGGTATTCTCGGTGCAGTATCACCCGGAAGCCTCGCCGGGGCCGCGCGACTCGCATTACCTGTTCAAGCGGTTTGCCGATCTGATGCGAGAGAAGAAGCGGGCGTAAGCCACATTCGTCATTGCCGGGCTTGCCGGCTTCGCTAAAGCTACGCCGGCCCGATACTAGCGTGCCCGGCGAAGCCTAGCCCTAGCCGGGACCCGGCAATCCATCTTCTCTTGAAGAGTGATGGATGCCCGGATCAAGTCCGGGCATGACGATTTAGTTGTGTGTCGAAAGCTCGGAAATGGACAAACCCGCCGCCGCCAATGTCGAATACGGCGTGGCACCGACGCACGTCATGGCCTCGATGTCCGGCCTCGACTTCGTGCGCGCCATGTTCGAGGGCAAGCTGCCCTCCCCGCCGATCATGCAGAATGTCGAGCCGTTCGATTCCACTGCCGAGAAGGGACATGTGGTGTTCTACAGCGTGCCCGGCTTCCGGCATTACAATCCGATCGGTTCGGTGCATGGCGGCTATGCCGCGATCCTGTTGGATTCCGCGATGGGCCTTGCGGTGCATTCCGCCCTCCCCGCCGGCACCGGCTACACCACGCTGGAATTCAAGATCTCCTTCATCAAGGGCATGACAAAGGATACCGGCCCTGTCCGCACGGAGGGCAAGACACTCAATGTCGGCCGCCGCGCCGCCACCGCCGAGGCGCGGATCACCGACGCCAACGGCCGCCTGCTCGCGCATGCGACAACGACGTGTCTGGTTTTCGAGATTCCGAGGGGAACGTGAAGCGCTGAGCGCGGTTTTGAATTGTAGAAATCGTAGGGTGGGCAAAGCGACTTGTCCGCCGTAGCTCAACGAGCGAAGGCGGAAGCGTGCCCACCATCTTGCACGCCGCAAGCGGTGGTGGGCACGTCGCTAACGCTCCTTTGCCCACCCTACGAATCTACGATTATCGGAGGACCAACATGTCCATCGTCAGCGCCGATATCGAGCCGCTCACCTTCGTGTTCGAGGACGACGGCCTCGTGCCCAACAATCCCCTGCCGTTGCTGGTTTACAAGGGCGTGGTCTATCTCGCCAACGATCACCCGGAAAAGACCATCGAGGCGCTGTTCGGCGGCAATGGCTGGGGCGCGATGTGGCGCAACGGCGTCTACGACTATGTGCACTACCACGCCACGGTACATGAGGCGCTCGGCGTCGCCCGCGGCCGGGCCCGCGTCCGCTTCGGCGGTCACAGCGGCAAGGAGCTCGAAATCACGCCCGGCGATGTCGCGATCCTTCCCGCCGGCACCGGGCATCAATGCGTGTTCGCCAGCCCCGATTTCTGCGTGGTCGGCGCCTATCCGCCGGGACCACCGATGCAGATCACGCGCCCGACGCCGGAGAACCACGCCAGGGCGCTGAAGACGATCCCGGAAGTGAAGCTGCCGAAGACCGATCCGGTGCAGGGCGAAGACGGGCCGCTGGTCCGGCTGTGGAAGCGTGGCACGCGATGAAGCGGAGCGCCGTCATCCGCGCCTGGCAATCGGGACATTAGGTTCGGACAAAGCCTCCGGCACCGGCTCGCTCGACGAAACCCGCATCGCCGCGATCCGCGCGACAAAAAGCCCGATGACGAGATTTGTTCGTTCGATCTCCAGTCTGTCGCGGATCGGCCCGTTCGGAACGGTCGCGCACAACGCCCTGATGCATTCCAGGGTGCGCGACAATGAATCGACTACCGCATAGATCGGCTCGATCGACGGCGGCGCCGATGGCGCGCCCGGCGTATCGCCGGCCCGCTGGCCGGATGGGCCAACACGACGGCCGGACGTTGCCACGTCACGGAATTCGACAATTCTCTGCATCGGTGGATTCCAAACTTACAGTTTGCTCTTTAAAGTTGTATTTATGTCGCCGGACATTCAAGTCGCCGGCCGCTATGCAGCATAAAGGCGCTCTCGCGCAGGCCCGCTTAAATTGATTATCGGAATCGCGCACCGCATATTCTTTGCGCGCGTGAATTAGCGCGGCGCAATCCACCGCCCTGTGTGGGGGACATGGCGGGTTACGCTTCCGCTAACCCGCCCTACTCCAGCCGCTCACGCCACGTTGGCGCCTTCCTGGCGGCTTGCCTCAAACAGGAACCAGGTGCGGCGCTCGGTCTCGTCGATGAAAGTCTCGAGCAGGCCCGCAGTGCCGGAATCCTCGTGCTCGTCGGCGAGCTTGTGCGCCTTGCGCATCGCCGCCGCCACATGCTTGTTGTCTTCCATCAGCTCGCGCAGCATTTCGCGCGGCGGCACGTAGTCCTCGTTATTGTCCTTGATGGTCTGCAGCTTGGCGACCTGCCCGATCGAGCGCAGCGTGGTGCCGCCAAGTTTGCGGACCCGTTCAGCGAGTTGGTCGGTGGTGGCGAAGATCGCTTCCGACTGCTCGTCCAGCATGAGGTGATAGTCGCGGAAATGACGGCCGCTGACGTGCCAGTGGAAATTCTTGGTCTTCAGATAGAGCGCGAACGCGTCCGCCAGCAGCGTATTGAGCGAGGCCGAGATCTTGTCCACGGCGGCCGGCGGCAGGTCGGTCGGCGTATCGAGGTCGGCGGATACCTTGTCGGATTTACTGGTTTTGCTCACGTTGAACCTTCCTGTTAGGAATTGGGCACGACGGCATTGGCAGGGAGCGCCGGACCGTCCAACGCCCCACCTAGGTACCGGTTCCGTTACCGGAACCCCCAGTTTTGCCGGACCCGACTGCGATGGACGAATGGATCGACTACTACGATTCCACGCATACGATTTATGCGAGCAGGCTGCATCGCGACCTGCATTTCCAGGTCATCGCGCGCGATATCATCGGCTATATCGCTTCGCCCGACGCGGTCGTACTGGACTATGCCTGCGGCGAAGCGCTGTCGGCTGCCAAGGTGGCGGATGCCTGCGCAAAACTCTATCTGGCCGAACCGGCGCCCGGCGTCCGCGGCCGGCTGATCGCGCGTTTTGCACCGAACACCAAGATCCGCGTCCGCTCGCTTGAGGATCTCACGCGAATGGCGGAAAGCTCGGTCGATCTCGTCGTCATGAATTCGGTCGCGCAATACATGACGCCAGGGGAGTTGGATTCGGCGCTTGCCGTCATTCGCCGGTTGTTGAAGCCTAACGGTCGCCTGGTGCTCGGCGACATCCTGCGCCCCGAGGTCGGCATGGCCAAAGACGTGCTGGCGCTCTTGAAATTCGCCGCCGCGCACGGTTTCCTGAAAGACGCGCTTTATGGCCTGGCGAGCACGGCGCTGTCGGACTACCGCCAACTGCGCACGCGCGTCGGGCTGCAGCGCTACAGCGAAGACGAGATGATCGAAAAGCTCGCCGCCTCAGGCTTCACCGCCTCCCGCGCGCATCAGAACATCGGCCACAACCCGTGGCGGATGACGTTCGTCGCGCGGCACGCGCTCCAACGTAATTGAGTTCTACGCGCGTTGAGGTTGTTAACCCTAAAGCGCGGTAAGGATGGTTCACCGCGCCGTGATGAGCAATGATTGCCTCGGCCCGGTGGCGGAAGCGTCGACGCGGGAGCAGTGCAATGCTCTTTATCCTGGTTCAAATCCAGGCCGGGCCTCCACGCTTCGCCCTGACGGGCTACGCGTGGCGCAGCCACGACGGAGACCGGCGGGGCAAAGCGTGTCCGGCGTAGCTTGAGCAAAGCGAAAGCGTAGACGGACTGGGCCCCCCGCGTAGCCCAAAGGGCGAAGCCGGGCCTCGGCAATCATCGCAACTTCCTCCAAAAAACGCGGTTGATGAGGGGTTTTTGGGGGTTTCGCGGGTGCGGAATCTGGTCTAAAGACCACCCGCGCGCGAGGGTGACCCGCGCTCTTGGCTTAGGGGACGCGCGGCTGCGCGCCCTTTTTTTGTGCCCAAAATCCAGTCTGAGAGCTGATGCCCAAAAGAACAGATATCTCCACCATCCTGATCATCGGCGCGGGTCCCATCGTGATCGGCCAGGCCTGCGAATTCGATTATTCCGGCACCCAGGCGGTGAAGACCCTGAAGGAAGAGGGCTACCGTATCGTCCTCGTCAATTCCA
Organism: Bradyrhizobium sp. LMTR 3; assembly: GCF_001693485.1. Taxonomy (GTDB): domain Bacteria; phylum Pseudomonadota; class Alphaproteobacteria; order Rhizobiales; family Xanthobacteraceae; genus Bradyrhizobium. Next base: position 159,493 of record NZ_MAXC01000001.1, on the reverse strand, counting down.
ATCCGGCCACCATCATGACCGACCCGGAATTGGCTGATGCGACCTATATCGAGCCGATCACGCCCGAAATCGTCGCCAAGATCATCGAGAAGGAGCGCTACGTCATCCCCGGCGGCTTTGCGCTGTTGCCGACCATGGGCGGGCAGACCGCGCTGAACTGTGCGCTGTCGCTGCGCCGTCAGGGCACGCTCGACAAATTCGATGTCGAGATGATCGGCGCCACCGCTGACGCCATCGACAAGGCCGAAGACCGCCAGCTTTTCCGCAACGCGATGGAGAAGATCGGCCTGCAGACGCCGAAATCGCGGCTCGCCAACGCCTCGGCGCTGAAAAAGTCCTATCGCGACAAATACCTCGCCGAACGTGAGAAGCTAACGGGCGACGCGCTGGATGAGCTCGAACGGCAATGGACGATCGGCGAAAACGAGCGCCGCAAGCGTTACCAGGAGCATGCGCTCGGCGAGGCGCTGATGGCGCTGTCCGAAATCGGGCTCCCTGCAATCATCCGCCCCTCCTTCACCATGGGCGGCACCGGCGGCGGTATCGCTTACAACAAGGAAGAATTCCTCGACATCATCGAACGCGGGCTCGACGCCTCACCGACCAACGAAGTGCTGATCGAGGAATCCGTGCTCGGCTGGAAAGAGTTCGAGATGGAGGTGGTGCGCGACAAGAAGGACAATTGCATCATCGTCTGCTCGATCGAGAACCTCGATCCGATGGGCGTGCACACCGGCGATTCCATCACGGTAGCGCCGGCGCTGACGCTGACCGACAAAGAATACCAGATCATGCGCGACGCCTCGATCGCGGTGCTGCGCGAAATCGGCGTGGAGACCGGCGGATCCAACGTGCAGTTCGGCGTCAACCCCGATGACGGCCGCATGGTGGTGATCGAGATGAATCCGCGCGTGTCACGCTCCTCGGCGCTCGCATCAAAAGCCACCGGCTTTCCGATCGCAAAAGTCGCCGCCAAGCTCGCGGTCGGCTACACGCTCGATGAAATTGCCAACGACATCACCGGCGGCGCGACGCCCGCCTCGTTCGAGCCGACCATCGACTATGTGGTGACCAAGGTCCCCCGCTTTGCGTTCGAAAAGTTTCCCGGCGCCTCCATCACGCTGACGACCTCGATGAAGTCGGTCGGCGAAGTCATGGCGATCGGCCGCACGTTCCAGGAGAGCCTGCAGAAGGCGTTGCGCGGGCTCGAGACCGGACTGACCGGGCTCGACGAGATCGAGATCGAGGGGTTAGGGCGCGGCGACGACAAGAACGCGATCCGCGCCGCGTTGGGCACGCCGACGCCGAACCGCATCCTGCAGGTGGCGCAGGCGATGCGGCTCGGCTGGTCGAACGAAGACATCTTCAATTCGTGCAAGATCGATCCATGGTTTCTCGCCGAGATGCGCGGCATCATCGACATGGAAACGAAGATCAGGACGCACGGCCTGCCGCCGAACGGCTATGGCATGCGCATGCTGAAGGCGATGGGCTTTTCCGACGCACGGCTTGCCGTACTGTCCGAGTCCACCGAAGCCGAGATCACCGCGAAGCGTCACGCGCTCGGCGTACGCCCCGCTTTCAAGCGCATCGACACCTGCGCCGCCGAATTCGCCTCCCCCACCGCCTACATGTATTCGAGCTATGAAGCGCCGTTTGCGGGCGCGCTGGCCGACGAGAGCGCGCCCTCCGACCGCAAGAAGGTCATCATTCTCGGCGGCGGCCCGAACCGGATCGGCCAGGGCATCGAATTCGACTATTGCTGCTGCCATGCCTGCTTCGCGCTCGACGATGCCGGGTATGAAACCATCATGATCAACTGCAATCCGGAGACGGTGTCGACCGACTACGACACCGCCGACCGGCTGTATTTCGAGCCGCTCACTGCCGAGGACGTGCTGGAAATCGTCGCCACCGAGCGGCAGAACGGCACGCTGCACGGCGTGATCGTGCAGTTCGGCGGGCAGACCCCACTGAAGTTGGCGCGCGCGCTGGAAGCCGCCGACGTGCCGATCCTCGGCACCTCGCCCGACGCCATCGACCTCGCCGAGGACCGCGACCGTTTCAAGCGCGTTCTCGACAAACTGAAGTTAAAGCAGCCTAAGAACGGTATCGCCTATTCGGTCGAGCAGGCGCGGCTGGTGTCGGCCGATCTCGGCCTGCCGCTGGTGGTGCGTCCGTCCTACGTGCTGGGCGGCCGCGCGATGCAGATCATCCGCGAGGAAACCCAGCTCAACGATTATCTGCTCGGGACGCTACCCGAGCTGGTGCCGGCCGACGTCAAGGCGCGCTACCCCAACGACAAGACCGGGCAGATCAATACCGTGCTCGGCAAGAACCCGCTGCTGTTCGACCGCTATTTGTCTGATGCTACCGAGATCGACGTTGATTGCCTCTGCGACGGCAAGGATACCTTCATCGTCGGCATCATGGAACATATCGAGGAAGCCGGCATTCACTCCGGCGATTCCGCCTGTTCGCTGCCGCCGCATTCGCTGGATGCGAAGATGATCGAGGAGCTCGAGCGGCAAACCCGCGAGCTCGCGCTCGGCCTCGACGTGGTCGGGCTGATGAACGTGCAATATGCGATCAAGGACGGCGAGATCTACGTGCTCGAGGTCAATCCGCGGGCGTCGCGCACCGTTCCGTTCGTCGCCAAGGTCGTCGGTACGCCGGTGGCGAAGATCGCGGCACGGATTATGGCCGGCGAGAAGCTCGCCGATTTCAAGCTGAAGAAGAAGCAGCTCGGCCATGTCGGCGTCAAAGAGTCGGTCTTCCCTTTCGCGCGCTTCCCCGGCGTCGATACCGTGCTCGGTCCGGAGATGCGCTCGACCGGCGAGGTGATGGGCATCGACCGCTCGTTCGAGATTGCCTTTGCCAAGAGCCAGCTCGGCGGCGGCACCCGCGTGCCGCGCAAGGGCACCGTCTTCGTCTCGGTGCGCGAGACCGACAAGACCCGTATCGCCGAGGCGGTCCGGCTTCTGCACTCGCTCGGCTTCAAGGTGATGGGCACCTCGGGCACCCAGCGCTTCCTCGCCGACAAGGGCATTCCGACCGAGAAGGTCAACAAGGTGCTGGAAGGGCGGCCGCACATCGTCGATGCCATCACCAATGGCGACATTCAGCTCGTTTTCAACACCACCGAAGGGCCGCAGGCGCTGGCCGACAGCCGTTCGCTGCGGCGGGCTGCCCTCTTGCATAAAGTGCCGTATTACACCACTCTTTCGGGTGCTGTTGCGGCCGCCCAGGGCATCCGCGCCTATCTGGGCGGGGACCTTGAGGTCCGCACGCTACAGAGCTATTTTTCCGAAAACTGATCGTTTGCCGGGCGAAAATGCCCGCGAAACGATCGGCAATAAGCCGGCATGGCTGGAACTCACCGCCCCGTTTGGATGTTGCAAGGCCCCTGACGGGGCCTAAAATCAACGGGCTGGCGGGTTCGTGTGTCGAGTTCCTGATCGAAAATCGAAAGCGTGGCTCGTGCGCGCAACTTCTGGCGGCTCGCACGAGGGAAGGACGGAAAGAGATGATGGACAAGGTTCCGATGACTGCTAGCGGGTATGCCGCCCTGGAGGTCGAGTTGAAGCAGCGCCAATCGGTGGAGCGTCCGCGCATCATCGAGCATATCGCCGAGGCGCGCTCGCATGGCGACCTCTCCGAGAACGCGGAATATCACGCGGCCAAGGAAGAGCAGTCACACAACGAAGGCCGCATCGCCGAGCTCGAGGACAAGCTCGCGCGCGCCGACATCATCGACATCTCGAAGCTGTCCGGCGACACCGTCAAGTTCGGCGCGACCGTCACGCTGGTCGACGAGGACACCGAAAAGAAAGCGGTGTGGCAGATCGTCGGCGAACCGGAAGCCGACGCCAAGAAGGGCCGCATCTCGATCACCTCGCCGCTGGCTCGCGCCCTGATCGGCAAGAAGAAGGGTTCGACCGTGGAGGTCGTGGCTCCCGGCGGCGCCAAGGCCTACGAGATCACCAAGGTCGAGTGGCGATAGAGCATGATCTCCGCGCAAACGCGTTCGGCGTTTGTCGCGAGGGAAAACCGGTATCCACTTTTCAGAATCATGCTGTAGTCACCTGCAAGTTACTGTTGCGACAAAGCCGCGTTTTCCACGCGGCTTTTTTGTTGCTGCTGTCCTGACAGGAATGTGAGTAGTGGTGCAGTGGATTTCAGAATATCCGAATCCCGGACGATGTTTATAGACTATAACTAACTGCACCGGGCGTGCCGGCGTTGCGAAACGGCGGCATAGTGCTGCGTTGCAATCGCAGCACTATCGCGAAGCGGCGCAGTGAAGGGGAATGATTCGATCTCAGGGGTGTTGTGTCGGCATCACACGCGATCCGACAAGACCGTGTAATCTCGTGGCGCTAAATTTTAGCGCGTCAAACAAAGGGGGACTATGACATGGAACAAATCGACAAGATGCTCGCGAAATGGCAACCGCCGGCGCTGAGCCTGTTTCGCTTCATCACCGGGCTATTGCTGTTTCAGTACGGTGTCGCGAAGATTCTGAAGTTTCCGACAATTCCGGAGGGCAACGCTTACGCCTTCCTCAACAAGGTGCAATTGATGTCCCTATCGGGAGCCGCCGGAGCGATTGAGTTGATTCTAGGCGGGCTCTTGCTGCTCGGACTGTTCACGCAACCCGTCGCCTTCATTCTCGCCGGCGAGATGGCCTTTGCCTATTTCATCGGTCATGCGCCGAGGAGCTTTTTTCCGCTCATCAACGGCGGCACGCTGGCGATCCTGTTCTGCTTCGCCTGCCTATATCTTTCGACTGCAGGCGGCGGCCCGTACAGCGTCGACGCGATGCGGAAGAAGTGACTGAGCGTCAGCTCAGTCATTCCGGGATGGTGCGTAAGCACCAGACCCGGAATCTCGAGATTCCGGGTTCGCGCTTTGCGCGCCCCGGAATGACGCTTCGCTTCACCCCGCCACCTTCACATCGAGCGGCACCGCCGCTTCATATTTCGAATTGTGCAGCACCAGCGACGTCCTGACGTTGCGCACATGCGGCGCGGCCGTCAGGTGCGTGACGAAATCCTGAAACGTCGCCATGTCGGGCGCGACGCATTTGAGGATGAAGTCGACTTCGCCCGACAGCATCCAGCATTCCCGCACCAGGGGCTCGGCGCGGACAAAATCCTCGAACGCGCGCAAATCCGCATCCGCCTGGCTGGACAAATGGACGGAAGCAAACACGGTGACGTCGAAGCCTAACCGACGCGGATCCAACAGGCCCCGATAGCCCTGGATGTAGCCTTCTTCCTCCAATGTGCGGACCCGGCGCAGGCAGGGCGGCGGCGAGATGCCGACACGCTTGGCGAGTTCCACGTTGGTGATTCGGCCGTCGGCCTGGATTTCGGCAAGGATTCGAAGGTCGATTTCGTCAAGATTCTTCGACACGCGCGTCGGGTTCCCTAATTCTGGCCGCGTGGGCTGGCCTTACTGGCAACTCTCTTAGCGCACGCCGCGCGGCTTGCGCAATTTTATTGCGCGCACGACGTCATATTTCGCGATTGTTACTTCAGTTCCGGGGAAAATTCGCTGGGATGAATTGCAATTCTTGCATAGCTACCCAGATATCTTAGACTTGGATTTGACACTTTCAGCGCCGTCGACCTCCTTCCGGGCGCTTCTGCTCAAAGTCAAAACAAACCCCCGAATAAGAGAGGGATCCGCCGATGCCTGCGCCTATTCATGCCAAGGTCGTCATTATCGGTTCCGGCCCCGCCGGCTACACCGCGGCGATCTACGCGGCGCGCGCGATGCTGGAGCCGGTGCTGATCCAGGGCATCCAGCCCGGCGGACAACTCACCATCACCACCGACGTGGAAAATTATCCGGGCTTTGCCGACGTCATCCAGGGCCCCTGGCTGATGGAGCAGATGGAGAAGCAGGCGGCCCATGTCGGCACCAAAATCGTCACCGATTTCGTCAACAAACTCGAACTGGCGCAGCGGCCGTTCCGCCTGACCTGCGATAGCGGCGACGTCTATCTGGCGGAAACCGTGGTCCTCGCCACCGGCGCGCAGGCGCGCTGGCTCGGCATTCCCTCGGAAGAAAAGTTCAAGGGTTTTGGCGTCTCGGCCTGCGCGACCTGCGACGGCTTCTTCTATCGCGGCAAGGAGGTGATCGTGGTCGGCGGCGGCAATACCGCGGTCGAGGAAGCGCTGTTCCTGACCAACTTTGCATCGACCGTCACGATCGTGCATCGCCGCGATCATTTCCGCGCCGAGCGCATCCTGCAGGATCGCCTGTTCAAAAATCCGAAGATCAAGGTGGTGTGGGACTCGGCGATCGACGAGATCTGCGGCGCCGAGAACCCGAGCAAGGTCACCCATGTGCGCCTGAAGAACGTCAAGACCGGCGCACTCACGAGTGTTGCGGCCGACGGCGTCTTCATCGCCATCGGGCATGCGCCGGCAACCGACCTGGTCAAAGGCCAGATCAAGCTGAAGCCATCAGGCTATGTCGAGGTGGCACCGAACTCGACCGCGACCTCGATCCCCGGCCTGTTCGCCGCCGGCGACGTGGCCGACGAAACCTACCGCCAGGCGGTTACGGCTGCCGGCCTCGGCTGCATGGCAGCCCTCGAGGCCGAACGCTTCCTGGCTTTGCGCGCGACCGATCGCGCGGCGGCTGAATAGTCATGCCTAGAACACGAGACGGATTTGACATGGACTGGGACAAGCTGAAGGTCTTTCACGCGGCGGCGGAAGCGGGAAGCTTTACCCATGCCGGCGAGCAATTGGGGCTCTCGCAATCCGCGGTATCGCGGCAGGTCAGCGCGCTGGAGCAGGAACTTGCGGTGTCGCTGTTCCATCGCCACGCGCGCGGACTCATCCTCACCGAGCAGGGCGATTTGCTGTTCCGCACCGCGCATGACGTCTTCATGCAGTTGCAGGCGGCGCGCGCAAAACTCACCGACAGCCGCGAGCGGCCGAGCGGTGACCTCAAGATCACGACGCCGCCAGCGCTCGGCATCAACTGGCTGATCCCGCGGCTCGACGAGTTCACCGCGCTTTATCCTGACATCCGCATCTCGCTGATCGTCACCGACGAGGATCTCGACCTGTCGATGCGCGAGGCCGACGTCGCGATCCGGACCCGCAAGCCGACCCAGCCCGACCTGATCCAGCGCAAGCTGTTCTCGATCGGCTTCCATGCCTATTGCTCGCCGGAATACATCAAGCGCTTCGGTACGCCGCGGACGCTGGACGACCTCGACTCGCACCGCATCATCATGCTCGGCGATGCGCAGGTGCCGCCACATCTGCAGAACCGGAGCTGGCTGATCGATGCCGGCCGCAACGGCTCGGGCCCGCGCGAGGCCTACTTCAAGGTGAACAACATCTTGGGGCTCGTTCGCGCCTGCCAGCAGGGGCTCGGCATCGCCGCCCTGCCCGACTATCTGGTCGAGGAGAACAACCGCCTGGTGCAGTTGTTCGGCGAGACCGATTCGATCGCGGTGGACACGTATTTCGTTTACCCCGAGGAATTGAAGACGGTCGCGCGCGTGCAGGTGTTTCGCGACTTCGTGGTGAGCAAGGCGCAGCGCTGGCCCTCCTAAAGCATGATCCGGAAAAGTGGGGACCGGTTTTCCTCGGGACAAACGCGAAGCGTTCGCCCGGAGATCATGCTGTAAAAATAAAGCTGGAAGCGGTGGCGCTACGTCTCCCGCTTTCCGGATTAGGCTATCTTATAGAGGCCAGAGGCCCCGCTCCCCGCATGACTGACATGCGGCTTGGACGGTTGCTGCCGGGCACCGATGAGGATCATAGTATTCAAACGCTGAACGGTCGCGTCGCGCATATGTCCCCCTCCTCCAGTGACGCGGCGGTTCAGTAATCCCTCTTGGAAGGTGATTGTGTCGGCCTCACGTGGCCAATACCTCAAGCCGGGCTCTTTCGGGCCCGGCTTTTTTTCATGTCCGCGTCATGTTCCCGCACAGATTGACATTGAGGTTCTCGGCCTCCATCATCCGCACATGATCACGAGTTCGTGCGCAGCACTGTCGTCGAAAAAAGGTCCCCATCCGGGGACCCGAGATCGACGCGCGCGCTAGTCTGTCGCGAACCCACGATCCCGAACCCCGCCGTCTGGACGGGGTTTTTTGTTGGTCCCGTCTCCGGCTTACCCCAAGAGGAGATGGAACGATGACTGCCCCTTCGACCAACGACCTGGCAAGCCGCCTGCACGGCCTGTGGCTGCCGCTGATCACACCGTTTCGCGACGGCGAACTCGACGAGGCGTCGCTGCGCCGGCTCGTCCGACACTATGCGGCTGGCCCCGTCGACGGCTTCATTCTCGCGGCGACGTCGGGCGAAGGCATGTCGCTCCGCGCAGACGAACTCGAGCGGCTGGTGACGCTGACGCAGAGCGAGCTCTCCGCCAGCCGGCGCCACTTGCCGATCCTGCTCGGCCTGTCCGGCGCCTCCACCGCGAAGATGCTCGATGCGTTGGATGAGACAGCGACCTGGCCGATCGACGGCTATCTGATCGCGAGCCCCTATTACATCCGGCCGTCGCAGCGCGGCCTCGTGCAGCACTTCGCCGCGCTCGCCGATCACGCCTCATGGCCGATCGTGCTCTACAACATTCCCTACCGGACAGGCGTCAGCCTCACCAATGAGACGCTGCTGCAGCTTGCCTTGCATCCAAACATCGTCGGCATGAAGGATTGCGGCGCCGACCGCGCGCAGTCGATCGACCTTCTGGCGAGACGGCCAGCAGGCTTTCGCGTGCTGACCGGCGAAGACGCGGAGTATCACGACGCGCTCGCCGACGGTGCCGATGGCGCGATCCTGTTGTCGGCGCATCTGGAGACCGAGGCCTTCGCATCGCTGCGGACGCTGCTCGCGCAGGGCGACCGCGACGGCGCGCGGGCGCGCTGGAAGGAGCTCTCCCGGCTGACCCGGCTGTTGTTCGCCGAGCCGAGCCCGGCGCCTGCAAAATACTGGCTGGCGCGCAACGGACTGATCGACAGCGCCGAGGTTCGCCTGCCGATGGTGGAGATAAGCGCAGAGTTGGCGGCGTTGCTCGACGAGGAGATCGAGCGGCGCAGGCCACAGCTTTTGCGGCGGGCTTAAGGATGGCATCGGCTCCCTCTCGCCCGATGGCGAGAGGGAGAAATGGAATTAGCTGACCAGCAGGCGATAGGCCATCACGGGCGCGAAGCCGAGCAGCATCGCCCAGGCGGCGAATGACGACACCAGAAGAACGTCGTGCATGCTCTGGGCGTACGCCGCAATCGGAAATTTCTTGTCGTGAGTGCCCATCGCTTTTCCCCCGTCGTTTTTCTGAGCGGGAGATTCATACGCATAAAATTCTAACGTTACGGGCGAGGCTTCGGTCGACTTTGACGCCGTGCAGTCAGGGAATGTTAACCAGGCATGGCGGCGGTTAATCGGCGGTAGCGGATGCGGTCAAATGCAAGCTAAATCGCAACCGGCCTTTAAAGCCGTTCGCGTATCCACATCCCCATACAACAGAAAAACGCGGGGGCGCGTCGTGCATTTTGAAAACAACGGCATTCCTGGACAACAGGGCTTTTCAACCGAGGACATTCTGTGGGCCGTCGGCATCTGGTCGGTGATCCTGACGCTGTCGCCGGTCGTCGTGTTCTACGTGCTGATGGTGGCGTAGGGCAATGTCATTCCGGGATGGTGCGTTAGCACCAGACCTCAGATGCGCAATTGCGCATCGGGGAATCTCGAGATTCCGGGTTCGCTTCGCGCCCCGGAATGACTGCGAAACAGCTCCCCAAAAAGAAAAACGCGCGGAGCCCGCGCGTTCTTTTATCAGTCCGGCAGATCGAGAACGGCGTTGTTACGCCGCCTGCTTGTGCATGGCGCCCGATGCCGACGCCGTTCCGCGAATTGCCTTGATCGAACGTTCGATCGCGCCCCACAGCCTGCTGATCTCCGCAGCCGCCCGGCCTTCCGCGTAGTATTCGCGGGCGCCTTCGCCCTGGCTCAGCGCCATGATCAGATCGGCGCGGTTGGTGATCTGACCGCTCCACACCGGCGCGCGGAATTTCGCCAGCGCTTCACGCGCGATGCTGACGATGCGGCTCTCGGCGCCGTCGCGTTCGGCAGGCGCGCCGTTGATCACGACCGCGTAGGGCTTGCGCGCCGAACGGCAGGTCTGAATGGTTTCCTGCACCGCGTTGACGTCGAACACGCCGGGCCGCGCCGGAATGATCACCATGGTGGCGTTGCGGATCGCATCGTCGACGACGGCCGACAAATTCGGCGGGGTGTCGATGAACACCCATTCGATGCCGTCGCGCTTGGCGGCAGCGACGATGCCGCTGACGGAATTCACCGCGGCCTTGATCGGCGGCTCGTTGGTGCCGCGCAATTTGTGCCAGAGCGTAAGTGACCCTTGCGGATCGGCATCGACGAGCAGGATAGGCTTCGTTGCCTTGTGAACATGGGCAGCGAGGTGAGCAGCCAGGGTACTCTTTCCCGAGCCCCCCTTACGTGATGCGAAAACAATTACGTTCATATCTTGGCCTCCAGTTGACCCCAGAAACCGAAAATGAATCAGCGCGGTGATTCGTGAAAGAAAAATTTATCACCCGCCGTGATGAAGCCACTTAATTGCCAATAAGGCTGGTTTTTGAGTCACACCGTGCAACCCCGGTGACGCGAGAAGGAATCGGAAAAGCCCGCCTTGCCTGGCTCATTGCACACTCTTTGCGCGCTCGCGTTCGAGCTTTGCGCGCTGACGTTCGAGCCATTTGCGCTCGATCCATCCAAGGCCCAGCGCCAACGGCTTCTGCAGCGGCGGGATGTCCTGCGCGAACAAAAGGAGTCCGAGCGGCAGCATCCAGAGCCCGAGCACCGGCAGGAAGCTGAGAAAGCCGCCGACGACCAGGAGTATGGCGAGTGGTACTCGGACGTAGATGGACGACGGTTTGCGCACCCAGCCGACGAACTTCGCCGGCCCCGGCGGCAGCTTCCTCTCGAACCAGGCAAAATGCCGGTCGAGTTCTTTACTGTGATCTATCAATGAACCCTCTCCTCTTCCCCATGGGAGATGTTCACTGAATCGGCCGCTGGCAAGCGTCAGTCTGTCGCGAAAAGCGACCTTGAAACGGGCGCGCCGCCGTCAGATCGCGGGCTTTTTCGGCTTTTTGGCGTTGCGCGGCTTGGCAGCAGCGGCCTAGCGCGGGGGTGCCGGCCGGATCACGGTCGGCCGGCCCACGGGCCGGGCCGTGATTTCATCGGACTCGGGACGGAAGTGCGCCCGGCAAGCCGGCGAGAGCTGCGACTTGTTGCGCACCATGCAGGCGGTGACGCGGCTGATGTCAGGGATATCGGAGCTGCAGAGGCGGAATGCGTCCCCGGTGCAAGCCTGCTCCTGTTCGGGTGTGTAGGTCTGACTGACGGCGGGCGAGATCGAAACCGCGAGTGCGGCGGCAAGCAACAATCCGAGCTGAAGTTTTTCGATCCGAAAGATCGCCATGAATTCCCCCAAGCCGCAATGATTCCCGGAAATAGTGGGTGAACGGGTGGGGCTTGGCAAGCACGGCTGGACAACGCGCCACAGCACGAGTGTCGCGGCAGGCCAGCGGCAATTCACGGGAGTGAAAGCTGGTACAGTTGGGTGGGCTCGAACCACCGACCTCCTGTTCCACAGACAGGCGCTCTAACCAACTGAGCTACAACTGCATCCTCACGCGGGCCCAAAAGGGGGTCGCGAATGGGCCGGAAACTAGGAGCAACGCCGGCCTTTGGCAAGGCCGGGAAGCATCCGATTTATAGTCGTTTCGGGTGCCTGTTGCGTTCATGTGCGGGCCGCGCCGGAGCCCGACAAAAAGTCTCTTGGGACAGCAAAAAGCCCGGGCCGCTTTCGCCCGGGCTTTTCGTTGGCGATGCGGGCCGATCAGGCGGCGGGCTTGTAGTACTTCGAGGCGGAGGCCTTGATCGGCTCGACAGTCTCGGTCGCAACCTTCTGGCCAAGTTCGGCAAGCTCCTTGGCCTGCGCGGTGAAGGTCTCGTACTGCTTCTTGGCGTGCGCGGTCCACAGCTCGAGCGCTGCCGCCGGCGTCTTCACGCCGAGTAGCTCCTGCGCGAAATCGAGCGAGGACGAGGTGTTGGCCTTGAAGAACTCGATCAGCTTGGCGTTGTACTCGCCGGCGCCCTTGCTGGCCGTGGTGAACACGGCCTCGATGGTGCCGTTATGGGTTTCGGCTGCATCCTTGAACTTGGCGTAGCTGTCGCGGGCCTGCGAAACGCCCTTTTCGGCGAGTGCGCGCATCTGCTCGGGAACTTCAAAGGGAATGATGGCGGCGGAGAAGGGATCGGTGGAGCTGGTCACGGCTTGCATCCTTCACAATGGGGTTAATCGATGTTTCCCTGGCGGTGCCGGGCGGATGACCGGGACGCCGAAAGGGATCACGTACACACGCACTCACGGAAGTTGCCCATCCACGGGCTCGCCCAATAAGCACCCATATCGTGTCAAATTTGTGCAACGCACTGCAATTTCTGGTGCGACGCCACATGGGGAACCCGCACCGGATGCGCGTTCCAGCCGGTCCATTTGGCGGTTGCAATACTGCCCGCTGCAGGGGGTCAGCCTTTCGGCTTCGCCGCACCCATGGCGGCCTTGCCGACGATCTGGCTCATTTCGCTGGCCTGCTCCGCCAGCACACGCATTTGCCCCTGCACATATTCGCTGTGCAGCCGCGTTACCTCGGCCAGATCCTTGGCCTTCAGAAGCGACTGCGCGTAGTCGAGCGAGCCCTGCACGTTCTTCTCGGCATAGGCGACGGCCTTCTGCCTGACATCCTTGGCGCCCTCGCGCACCGTGGCATTGCGCTCCTCGATGGTATCGGCGGTGGTCTGCGCGGCGGCGACGAATTTCTCAAACGTCTTGCGGGCCTGCTCCAGGCTCGCTTCCGCCATCGATCGCATTTCCTTGGGTATCTCGAAACGGTCTCGCACTTCGTCACTCATGGTGCGTTCCTTTGCATTGGCTGGGATTGCGTCCGGATACCGTCAGGGGCCGCTCCGGGGACGGATGCGGCGCCGGGGAGGTTCCCCGTTGAACCCTTGACGGCCGTTTGCAACCACCCAACGCGGCGGCCAGCCAAAGGGTCCAGCCGGGGTTAAGGTTATCCGCCGCTTAAATCACTGCCGACCGGCCGGGCCGTGGACCTGCCACCGCCGGCTTGCGATAGTAACGATCCCTTAACGTTATCGGCATTCTGGCTGCCGATCGTGACACCGGACGTCATGTAGTTGCGATGAAGGACGCGGAATTTCAGTGGCGGGCGCGGAGCGATCCGCGATTGGCGGCCTATGCGGCGAGCCCCCTGCCAGCATGGCTGTGGACGGCCGACGGCAGGCGGATCCTGTGGGCCAATCCGGCCGGCGCCCGCCTGTTCGGCGCCGCCAGCGCCGCAGCCCTTACTGAGAAGACCTTCGGACCGGCCGACCGGCACCGGCGGCAGATCGCGCGGCTCGCAGGACGGCTGCTCGCCAACGGCGCCATCCGCCTGGAGCGGCTACAGGGGTTTGGCGCGGCGCCCGGCATGCTTGCGACCTGCGGCTGTTCGCGATTCGACTTTCCCAATGGCAGCCATGGTGTCCTGATCGCCGCCGGCGACATCGCGCTGATCGCGCCGCGGCCGGCGCGGGCGCATGAGCCACCCGAGAGCGAGATGCGGCCCGAGGCGACAGCGTCAACGCCAGCCTCGCAGCCGAGCGCGCCCGTCACGGAGCAAGCGCCGCAGCCGGCTCCCGATTACGAACAGCCGGCGCAATCGGGCGAAGCGCCCGCCGAGTTTGCCCTGTTCGATGCGTTTGCCGAGCCTGCCGCCGCGGAGGAGCCGGCCCCGACTGCCCCCGCTCCATGCATGCCATTCCCGGCGCTCGAAGCATTCGCCAGGCAGCCGACCCGCCGCCTGCCGCTCCGCTTCACCTGGCAGATGGATCGGGAAGGCTGCTTCACGCTCGGCACCGACGAATTCACCGGCCTGATCGGCCCGCGCACCACCGCCGGCTTCGGGCGGCCATGGCGCGAGATCGCCGAGAGATTTGCGCTCGATCCCGACGGGCGGGTGATGAAGGCGTTCGCCACATGCGCGACCTGGAGCGGCATCGTGCTGAACTGGCCGGTCGATGGCGGCGGCACGCTGCCGGTTGAACTGTCCGGTTTGCCGATCTTCGACGGGCAGCGGAATTTCATCGGCTATCGCGGCTTTGGCGTCTGCCGCGATTTCGATGCGCTGGCCCGGCTCGCCGCCCTGCGCCTGGCGGAATTGTCCGGCGAGACAGCAACGCCGCAAGAACCGCCCGCCCCGGAATTTCTAAAGCCCACGGGCGTTGCACCGCCCTTGGTCGACGATTTGCCCGAACCGATTACTGCCGAGACTTCACATCAAAACGATTTGGAAACGCCCGTGGAACCTCCCAAGGAAGCCGTCGAGCAAAGCGTCGAGGAAAGCGCCAACGAAGCCTTGAAGGACATCGTGACGGAATGGCCCGCAGACGCTCCCAACGTGGTGCCATTCCGCGCCCCCGGCGAGGCGAAGCCGCTGTCGCTGACGCCGGTCGAAAACAGCGCCTTCGACGAACTCGCACGGCAATTGTCGGCGCGGCTCGACACCGAGAATGGCAACGAGGCGGTGCCGAACGTCACCGGTGAAACGATCTTTGAACCAACCGTCGCATCGTTCGCGCGCGAACCAGCCGGCGAGCCGCCCGAATGGCTGGCGCCGCCCGAACCGCCCGCGCATGGCGAAGCCACCCGCGACAAGGCGCTACTCGATCTCTTGCCCGTCGGCATCCTGATCTACCGGCTCGACCGCCTGCTGTATGCCAACCCCGCCTTCCTGACGCAGATGGGCTATGCCAGCCTGCATGCGCTGGAAGAGGCCGGCGGCCTCGACGCGCTCTATGTCGAACCCGGCACGTCGAATGCGTCCTCGACATCGGACACCGGCAGACCGGTGACGATTTCCGCAAGCGGGCCTGCGGATGCAGACGCGCCGTCATCGGCGGCCGAGGCCCGCCTCCACACGATTTCATGGGACGGCGATTCGGCGCTGGCCCTGATCTTCTCGACCACGCGCCATGAGGGCGCGGCGATCGCGGCCGCCATCTCGCAAGCCGAGCCGGTAGCGGAGCTGGACATCCCCGAACCGTCCGATGTCGGCCATGCCAATGCCGAAGAACTCGCCGCCATCCTCGACACCACAGCCGAAGGCCTCCTGATGTTCGATGCCGAAGGCAACATCCATACAGCCAACCGCAGCGCCGAAGCGCTGTTCGGCTATGACGGCGACGAACTGGTCCAACGCAATCTCGCCGATCTCTTTGCGCCAGAAAGCCAGCACGGCGTGTTCGAATATCTCGCCGGCATCAAGGCCTCCGGCGTCGAAAGCCTGCTCGATCACGGCCGCGAGGTGCTCGGCCGCGAAAGCAAGGGCGGCATCATTCCGCTGTCGATGACCATCGGCCGTACCCGCCCGGACGGCCCGAATTTCTTCGCGGTGTTCCGCGATCTCTCGCAGGCCAGGAAGATCGAGAGTGAGTTGCGCGAGGCGCGGCGGCTGGCGGAACGCGCCGCCAACGCCAAGGCCGACGTGCTGGCCCGGATCAGCCACGAGGTGCGAACGCCGCTGAACGCCATCATCGGCTTTGCCGAAGTGATGATCGGGGAGCGTTTCGGCGCGCTCGGCAACGAGCGTTACCGCGAATACATGAAGGACATCCGCGCCGCCGGCGAACACGTCATCGCCATCGTCAACGCCCTGCTCGATCTCAGCCGAATCGAAACCGGCAAGCTCGATCTCGCCTTCACCAACCAGAATCTCAACGAGCTGGTCGAGAGCTGCGTGGCGGTGATGCAGCCGCAGGCCAATCGCGAGCGCATCATCATCCGCACTTCGCTCGCGCACACGCTGCCGCCTGTGATCGCGGACGCGCGGGCGTTGCGCCAGATCACGCTGAACCTGATCGGCAATTCGATCCATCTCGCCAATGCCGGCGGCCAGGTCATCGTCTCGACCGCGCTGTCCGATTTCGGCGAGGTGATGCTGCGGGTCCGCGACACCGGCCACGGCCTCAACGACAACGAAGTCGCCGCCGCGCTGGAGCCGTTCCGCACGCGGGCGCCGTCGGATCAGTCCGAGAGCGCGGCCGTCAGCCTGTCGCTCACCAAGGCGCTCGTCGAAGCCAACCACGCCAAATTCCAGATCAAGACCGGCGGCCGCTCCGGCACGCTGATCGAGATCGTGTTTCCGCCCGCAGTGGTGCGGGCGTAGCCGGAGACGAACAGGCGTGGATAGCCGCAGCGTTGATCACGTCGCTATTGGCGAGAGAAACGCTGGAACGCTACGGCCATCGCTGCGCAAATAGTGGGCCATCGGTCGAACGACCTTGATGACGGCTGGTCTCGTCGTCATGCGCTGCCGCCATTGCAGAAGTCTCGGCGTTTCGCCGGTCATGTCGGCACCCATGCGGGCACCGAAGAGCTGGGCCATATAGAACGCGATATCGGCAAAGGAATATTCGCCGGCGAGAAACTCGCGCTCGCCAAGGACACGCTCCATGGTTCGATAATAGGCAGCAGCGGCCTCGCGCGCGGGCTTCCCGGCGGGATCGCTTGGCGTATTCCAGAGCGGCATCAATTTGATGATATGCGGGAAATAGACCTCGTCCGATTCATGCTCCAGCCGGCGAGCCCAGGCCCGCGCGGCAGGAGTCGCGGGCCACAGCGCAGGGCTCGGCTTGATGTCTTCGAGATACTCGAAGATCTGGGTGGAATCGAAAATCTCGAGATCGCCGTCAATCAGCACCGGGACCTGGCGCTTCGGATTGATGCGCAGGACTTCCGGATGCTTCGGCGCATAACCCTCCTTCTGGGTGAAGGGGACCATGACCAGTTCGAAATCGATGTCTTTCTCGTGTGCCGCGATCTGAACCTTTGCGCCGAACATGCTCAGGGCGGCGGAGAACAGCCGCATCTTGCGGCCGCAGCTTCGATCGGCTTCTCGACCGGATTGAGCATTCTCGTGCATCGATTTCCCCTCAATCATCAGCGTCGCGTTCGACCCGAGGCCGTGGCCGCCTTCGTCATCGCGTCTTATTCGGGCGCCACAGCCAGGCCAAGGCGACACAAAGCACGGTGCTTGTTCGGACATGTGCCGAGCAATTGGCGTCTCACTTTCGGTCAGGCAAGTGCCGAGGGCCAAAAACGCACGAGCTTCAAAGCTCTAGCGAAATCTTTGAGATCCGGTCCGCCCACGCAAAGGTCCTTCTGGACAGCGGCGGGTTTTCCGGCTGATATGCGACGAATTGACACACAGCGGCTCCGCGCGAGCCTGGAGGAAATCCCATGATGCCGTTTCATACGCGCCTGTTCGGCGCGGTCGTCGCTTTGACGCTTGCAGCCACAGCACCTGCCCTCTCGCAGCAGCTCGAGCTCAAGATCATGGCGCCCGCAGCGCCCGGCGGCGGGTGGGATCAAACCGCCCGCGCGATGCAGCAGGCTTTGGTCGCTGCCAAGATCGCCCGCAGCGTGCAGGTCACCAATGTGGCGGGCGCCGGCGGCAGCATCGGCATTGCGCAGTTCGTCAACGGCGCCAAGGGCGACGGCAACCAGATGATGGTGAACGGCTTCGTCATGGTCGGCGCGCTCGCCATGAACAAGTCGCCGGTGACGCTCGAGCAGGTGACGCCGATTGCGCGCCTCACCGAGGAAATCCAGGTGATCGTGGTGCCGGCGAATTCGCCGCTCAAGACGGCGCAGGATCTTGCCGCGGCCGTGAAGGCCGACATCGCCAAGGTGACCTTTGCCGGCGGCTCGGCCGGCGGCGTCGATCATGTGATGGCGGCGTTGTTCGCGGGAACGATCGGCGCCGACGCCAAGAAGATCAATTACATTCCGTTCTCCGGCGGCGGCGAGTCGCTGGCGGCCATTCTCGGCGGCAAGGTCACGGCAGGCATTTCAGGCCTGAGCGAATACGAAGGACAGATCAAATCCGGCAAATTGCGCGCACTCGGCGTGACCTCGGAGAAGCGTATCGCCGGGATCGACATTCCGACTTTCAAGGAACAAGGGATCGACCTCGTGCTCGCCAACTGGCGTTCGGTGGTTGCGCCTCCCGGCATCACTGCAGAACAGCGCAAGACATTGAGCGACGCCGTCGAGAAGATGGTCAAGTCCGACGCCTGGAAGGACATCCTCAAGCAGAAGGGCTGGGATGACGCCTATCTATCCGGCGATGGGTTCGCCGACTTCCTGAAGAAGGAAACGACGCGCGTCACTGACGTGCTGAAGTCGGTTGGTCTCGTCAAATCATGACGGACAGCGCTTCCAGCGATCTTGCGCAGCCACCGGCCTCGCGGCGCATCGATCCCGCCGGTCTGGTCATTGCCGCGGCCCTCGCGGTGCTGGCTGCGGTGCTGGTATGGGATGCAAGCCGTCTGTCATCCACTTCGATGTACGGCATGGGGCCTGAGGCGATGCCGGTCGTCGTGGCAGTCGGGCTCGGCATTCTCGCGATCGCCAACCTGATCGACGCCTTGCGCGGCAACCTGCCGCCGCGCGAGAGCGCCGATCCCAAGCCCGTGCTGCTGATCCTCGGCGGACTTGCGCTGCTGATCGCCATCATCGGGCTCGGCGGCGGCTTCATCCTGGCGACGTCGGCGCTGTTCGTCACCACCTCGGCGGCGTTCGGGCGCCGCGCCATCCTCGCCGACCTCGTCATCGCGCTCGTGATGACCACGCTGATCTATCTCGCCTTCGATCGGCTGCTGACGTTGAGCCTGCCTGCCGGCCCTCTGGAAAGACTGCTGTAATGGAAACCTTCGCTGCGCTTGCGCATGGCATGGCCGTCGCCGTCCAGCCGATGAACCTGCTTTATGCGCTGATCGGCGTGTTCCTCGGCACTGCCGTGGGCGTGCTGCCCGGCATCGGGCCGGCGCTCACCGTCGCGTTGCTGTTGCCGGTGACCTACAAGCTCGATCCCGGCGGCTCGCTGATCATGTTCGCCGGCATCTATTACGGCGGCATGTATGGCGGATCGACCACCGCCATCCTGATCAACACGCCCGGCGAGAGCGCGTCGATGGCGACCGCGCTCGAGGGCAACAAGATGGCCAAGGCCGGTCGCGGCGGTCCGGCACTGGCGACGTCGGCGATCGGCTCGTTCGTCGCAGGCACCATTGCCACCATCGGCATGGCTTTTCTCGCACCCTGGCTGGTGGATTTTGCCGTGCGCTTCGGGCCTGAAGATTATTTCGCGCTGATGTGCGTGGCCTTCGTGACGGTGTCTGCGACCTTCGGCAATTCGCCGATCCGCGGGCTGACCAGCCTGTTCATCGGGCTGACGCTCGGGCTGATCGGCATCGACAAGCTCACCGGCCAGGCCCGGCTCGCATTCGGCATGCCCGAACTGCTCGACGGCGTCGAGGTGACGACGCTGGCTGTCGGCCTATTCGCCGTCGGCGAAGCGCTCTACGTCGCATCGCGCCGCCATCACGCCGAGGAAAAGATCGAGCCGGTGCGCGGCTCGCTGTGGATGACGAAGCAGGATTGGATGCGGTCGTGGAAGCCGTGGCTGCGCGGGACAATGTTCGGCTTTCCGATTGGCGCGCTTCCCGCCGGTGGCGCGGAAATTCCGACATTCCTGTCCTACTCGACCGAGAAGCGGCTGTCGAAGCATCCGGAGGAATTCGGCAAGGGCGCGATCGAAGGCGTCGCGGGGCCGGAAGCCGCCAACAACGCCTCCGCCGCCGGCACCCTTGTGCCGTTGCTAACGCTGGGGCTTCCGACCTCGGCGACGGCTGCGATGATGCTGGCGGGCTTTCAGCAATACGGGCTGAATCCGGGACCGCTGCTGTTCGCCGAGCGGCCCGATCTGGTATGGGGCCTGATCGCGAGTCTCTTCATCGCCAACGTCATGCTGCTGGTACTCAACCTGCCGCTGGTCGGGCTATGGGTGCGACTGCTCGCGATCCCGCAGCCGTGGCTGTACGCCGGCATTCTCGTGTTCGCGACCATGGGCACCATCGCCGCAAAACCTTCGGTGGTCGAGCTGTCGATGCTGGCAGCCTTCGGCGTGTTGGGCTTTCTGATGCGCCGGTTCGACTTCCCGATCGCACCTGTCGTCGTCGGACTCATCCTGGGTCCAATCGCCGAAAGCCAGTTGCGCCGCGCACTCGCGATCAGCCTCGGCGATCCCATCGTGCTGCTGCAAAGTCCGATGTCCGCAACCCTGCTCGGCATTGCGCTGATTGCGCTAGTGGCGCCGTTCGTGCTGAAGGGGCTCGGCCGGTTCAGGGCGAGCGAGGACTAGTCACGACCGGGATGAATCCCGTTCGCGGGCCACGACCGGCACAATTCTTGCTCGAATCCAGTCTGCCTGAATGCATCCGACTGCGGATCGCCTGTTTTCCCGGGCATATTTGGATTTGATCATTATGCGCTGCCTCGTTGTTGCCGATTTGCATTATTCATTGCCGCAGTTCGACTGGCTGCTCGCGGCAGCTCCTGGATTCGACGTCGTCATTTTCGCCGGCGACGCGCTCGATATCTCCTCGTTCGTCGACTTCCGCGCGCAGATTCTGGTGGTGAAAAAATACCTGTCACTACTCTCGCAGGTGACGCGCGTCATTCTCTGCTCTGGCAATCACGATCTCGACGACCGCAGCGCCGAAGGCGAGAAGATCGCGCGCTGGATCGGCGATATCAGCGAGCTCGGCATCGCCTGCGACGGCGACAGCCTGACCATCGGCGGCACGCGCTTCACGGTGTGTCCGTGGTGGGACGGGCCGCTGGTCAAGGGCCGCATCGAGGCTCAGCTTCGCGACGCGGCGGCGGAACGGGCGCAACGCTGGATCTGGGTGCACCATGCGCCACCGGCGAATTCGCCGACGAGCTGGGGCGGCAAGCGGTTCTTCGGCGACGTCGAGCTGGTGCAATGGATCGCGCAGTACCAGCCGTCGATGGTGATCTCGGGCCACGTGCATCAGTCACCCTTCATCCCCGACGGCGCGTGGTTCGACCGCCTCGGTACGACCTGGGTCTTCAACGCCGGTCTGCAGCACGGCCGTCCGCCGGTCTATATCGTGATCGATCTCGACGAGAGCGCAGCATTCTGGATTGCCGCCGGTGAAGCGCAGCGCATCGATTTGCGCGCGCCCCTGCTGCGGCCGGCGGCAACGATCGAGACGCCGCCGCCTTGGCTTGTATCCTTGGGCCGGATTGCCGATCCGCTTTTCTCCTCATCGACAAGCGCCGGAGAAGTTCGAAATAAGCACGTGTGACAGCGCAGGACTACACACTCATATCGTTCGTTGGGCGCTCGTGGCTCCTGCGCTACCAGGCACGAGGCCAGCGCCTCGGACCGCCGCGCGAGCGGCACATCGAAGTTGGCTGGTGTGATGGCGGCTTCTGGTAAGCAGCCGATTACCGCATGCCGAGGCTGAGCTACTCGGTTTCGTCTTCCGCGCAGCGCGGCAAACTGGTAAGGTTCAGATCGCACCTGCTCACCGGAAGCCGACCAAGCCGATCACGCCACTTTACGTGAAGTGATGTGCAATGGTTCCGAAAACGCAATACGCAAAGAGCGGTGATGTTCGCATCGCCTATCAGGTCGTCGGCGAAGGGCCGTTTGACCTCGTGTTCGTTCCTGGTTTCATTTCGAACCTCGATGTCGCTTGGGAAGAACCCTATCGTGCCCGAGTTTGGACCCGCTTGGCGGCCTTTGCCCGCCTGATCATGTTCGACAAGCGCGGTACCGGGCTTTCTGACAGAACGGTCGGCGTGCCGACCCTGGAAGAGCGCATGGACGATGTTCGCGCGGTCATGGATGCTGTGGGCTCGCAACAGGCTGCCCTGTTCGGCATCTCCGAAGGCGGCGCGATGTCAGTCTTGTTCGCGGCCACCTACCCGGAACGGACCCGAGCGTTGGTCCTGTACGGCGCCTATGGACACTTCCGCTCGTGGGTTTTGCCCCCGGACAGGATCGAAGCCGCGCTGGATCGCATGGAAAAGAATTGGGGGACCGGCGACAGCCTCCGCTTGTTCGCGCCCAGCGTGGCATCAGACGAGACGTTCAAGCTAGCATGGGCCCGTTTCGAACGTCTCGGTGCAAGTCCCTCCGCGGTTGTCGCGCTTATGCGATTGAACAGCGAAATCGACGTTCGTCCAATCCTTCCGTCGATCCAGGTGCCAACGTTAATCATTCATCGACAAGGGGATGTTCGCGTCAACGTTGAAGCCGGGCGGTTCATGGCCCGGCAAATCCCAGGCGCGAAATATCTCGAACTGCCCGGCTGCGACCACCTGCTGTGGACTGGCGAAACGGAACGGGTATTGGATGAGATCGAGGAGTTTCTGACGGGATCGCGGTCCGCAATCGAATCTGATCGCGTGCTTGCCACCGTTCTGTTCACTGACATTGTGAATTCAACGAAGCGAGCCGAGACGATCGGAGATCGCGCATGGCACGATGTGCTCGATCGGCACAACGCGCTAGTGCGGCGGGAGATCTCCCGACATAGAGGGCATGAAGTAAGGACAATGGGAGACGGCTTCCTGGCAACCTTCGACGGGCCGGCCAGGTCAATCCGGTGCGCTCTGGCGATCAATGAGGGCGTTGAAGCTCTTGGACTGCAGGTGAGAGCCGGCCTTCACACCGGCGAGATCGAAATAGCCGATAATGACCTGAGCGGCATCGCGGTCCACATTGCATCGCGTGTCGCGACGATGGCGAAGCCCGGTCAGGTTCTTGTGTCTAATACCGTACGTGATCTTGTCGCTGGTTCAAACATCAGGTTTCACGACGAAGGGTGTCATTCCCTCAAGGGCCTCACAGAAAGCGTCAGATTGTTCGCAGCCGAACGTTAGTGGCGCAAAACCGATATTCCGCAATGAGTTGTCGTGTTGCTCTGAAAGCGGATCCTGCGCGAATTTTTTGTCACCGGCTCCCGTGCAATTTGCCACTTGCGTCGATCGTATCAGCCTGGTTGCGCAACGCTGCGACTCGGTATCCGGCAACCACAGAACAATTGCTTGCAAACGACACGTGGCCATTCGGGAAAAACTAGCATAACATTTCGACTGCAGTAGTCCAAAATTCGGCAAGCCGCCACCTGACCATCGGTGAAGCCAATGCAAGTGATTGCGGACTGGCTGGAGAAGCTTGGGCTCGGGCAGTACGCGTTGCGTTTTGCCGAGAATGGAATCGATATCGGTGTCCTTCCCGAGCTAACGGATCAAGACTTCGATAGACTCGGAGTCCTGCTCGGTCATCGCCGCAAGATGCTGCGCGCGATCGCCGAACTCAAGCAAGTCGAATTGGTCGACGAGCCGGCTCGTCAGCAAGACGCCGAGCGACGCCACGTCACCGTGATGTTCTGCGATCTGGTCGGCTCGACTGAGCTGTCTGCTCGCCTTGATCCAGAGGACATGTGGGAGGTGATCCGCGCCTATCGAACGGCTTGCGCCAGAGTTATTGCCACCTACGACGGCAGCATCGCCAGGTTTGTTGGCGACGGAGTGCTCGCCTATTTTGGTTACCCCCGCGCGCACGAGGATGACGCCGAGCGCGCCGTGCATGCCGGGCTCGACATGATCGCCGCAATAAGGCCGCTCGAAACGCGCGCGGAACAGGTTGAGGTGCGGATCGCGATTGCGACCGGACTTGTCGTGGTAGGCGACCTCATCAGCGGAGGCGCGTCGGAGCCGCAGGCGATGGTAGGCGATACACCGAACATCGCCGCCCGGCTCCAGGGCCTGGCTGAGCCGGGGGCGGTTATCGTTGCTGCTTCGACGCGCGAGCTGCTCGGAGATTTGTTCACTTTCCGTAGCCTCGGCCTGCGCCAGGTCAAGGGCATCTCCGAACCCATCGCGGTCTGGGCGGTCGAAGGTGGGGCGGCGTCGGAGAGCCGCTTCGAGGCGGTGCGCAGGGCGCGCTCGCTGAGCTTTGTCGGCCGTAAGGCAGAAATCGAATTCGCGCTCTCGCGCCAGCGGCTCGCGTGGCAGGGTCAAGGTCAGGTGGTGTTGATTTCCGGCGAAGCCGGGATCGGCAAATCGCGCCTGGTCGCAATGCTCTGCGAGAACCCTGCGTTGGGGGCACACTGCCGGGTGCGGTATCAGTGCTCGCCTTACCACATCAACAGTGCGCTTCATCCCTTTGTCGCTCAACTCGAGCGCGGCGCCGGTATCAGGTCACAGGACACGTCCGAGCAAAAGCTCGACAAGCTTGAGGCAATGCTTGCACTTGGAACGCAGCAGGTGGCCAACGCCGCACCGCTGATCGCAGCACTTCTTTCGATCGCAACAGGCGAGCGCTATCCGCCGCTCGGCTTGAATCCGGTGCAGCAGCGGCGACAAACGTTCGCAGCCCTGCTCGATCAGCTTGAGGGTTTGGCCCGGCAGCAACCTGTGCTGATCGTCTGCGAGGATATGCATTGGGCCGACGCCACGACACTTGAGCTGTTCGATCTCGCGGTCGACCGGATCAGGAGCTTGCCTATCTTCGCGCTCATGACTTTCCGGCCCGAGTTCGAGCCGCCTTGGGCGGGTCTCGCCAATGTCAGCCTACTGCGGCTCGACCGACTTGACCGGCAGGACGCACGCACTCTGATCGAGCAGGTGACCGTCGGTCGACATCTGCCAGGCGAAATGATGACGCAGATCATCGACAGGACGGATGGCATCCCGCTGTTTATCGAGGAACTGACCAAGACAATACTGGAATCCGGACTGCTGGTGGAAGATGCCGGGCGCTATCGCCTTGATCGACCGCTACCGCCACTCGCCATCCCCGCGACGCTGCAAGACTCGCTGATGGCGCGCCTTGATCGACTGGCACCGGTCAAGGAAGTGGCACAGATAGGCGCCGCCATTGGCCGCGACTTCTCATACACATTGCTGCGATGTGTGGCGGGGCGCGATGATCTGACGCTGAACGCCGCGTTGAGGCAACTGGAAGAGGCCGAACTGCTCTTGCGTCGTGGGACGCCGCCGGAAGCGAGCTACAGCTTCAAGCACGCGCTCGTCCAGGAGGCGGCTCATGAGAGCCTGCTAAAGAGCCGCCGGCAACTGCTGCACAAACACATTGGCGATGTGCTGCGCGACCAATTTCCGGCCATCGCCGAGACCGAGCCGGAAGTCGTGGCCTATCACTTCACCGAAGCGGGACTCGACGGCGTTGCCCTCGATTGGTGGCGCAAGGCAGGCCAGCAGGCGCTCAAGCGCTCCGCCTATACCGAGGCAATCGCGCATCTCGGCAAGGCAATTGCGATTGCCGACGCGCTGCCGGATGACCCGGGTCGAACCATGAACCGGCTTCATCTTCAAATCACCTACAGCCGCGCGCTGCGGGGCAACCTTGGGCACAGCGCCCCCCAAACCGTCGCCGCATGGACGCGCGCTCGGCAATTCGCGGCTGATATCAATGATCCGGTTGAGCTGGCGCCAATCTATTCGGGATTGTTCAATGCCTGTCTGACGCATGGCGAGATCGCGCCGATGTGGGAATTGGTGGATGCAACCATGAACGCCGCCAAGAGACATCCGGACTCCCCAGTGGCCACAGTTGTCGCACATTGGACAAACGGGGCGACCTGCTGGTTCGGCGGCGACTATATGAACGCGAGAACGCATCTTGAGCAGGCGCTTGCGGCCTATGGTGCCGAACCGAATCTTGAGACCTTCAGGGCTTCAACGCTGGACCTGCCGTTCGTCATCATGAGGTTTCTTGCTCTGGTGCTTTGGCCGATCGGACAGATTGATCGCGCCCGCCGGCTCGCCGCGGAAGCGGTGCTTTCCTCGGGAGAAAAGCGAGCGCTCTCCCAAGCCAATGCGCTCGTCCATAAGGCGGTTTTCGACGGACTGTGCGGCGGGCCGTTACAGCAAACAGAGACAATCCTTGCGCTCGCCCTCGCTCGCGACCATACGATGCCGTTGTATGTTGCCGCAGGCACGTACCTCACTGGCCTTGCAAAGTGGCGCGCCGGCGACCGAGAGGCCGGGCTTGCGGAAATGCGTCGAGGTTGGACCTTGCTGCATGAGAATGACTGTTACCTTTGCGAACCGTTTTGGGGAATGCAGGTTGCCGTGGCGAATGCAGCGGCAGGACAAACGGACACTGGGTTGGAGATACTGCGCGAGTTGATCGACGTGACGGAACGGTCTGGTCAGCATTGGCTCGATGCCGAACTGTATCGTGTGCGGGGTGAGCTTCTATTGCGTCGCGACCCGACGAACCTCTGCGGGGCCGAAAGCGCCTTTAACCAGGCGCTTGAGATAGCCCGAAGCCAGCAAACGAAAGCTTTCGAATTGCGCAGCGCAATTGGACTTGCGCGTCTTTGCATCAACAACGGCCGGGAAGCGGCCGGATCCGAGGTGGTCGCGCGAGCGCTCGTCGATTTTGAAACGGGGCAAGACCTCCCCGAAATCGAACAAGCGAAGGAACTGCTCGAAAAAATCCACTAGCTCTGCTGCGTCATGGCCGCTCAAACCCCTCATCCTGAGGAGCCGCGAAGCGGCGTCGCGAAGGATGTAGGCCACAGACGGGGCCTCATGGTTCGAGACGCGCGGAGCCTGTCATCGGGCCGCGCTTCGCGCGGACCCGTTGGCGCTCCTCACCATGAGGGGCTTATGCAGTACGACCAGCCGATGCTTCTACCAATGCAGCTAGAGTCTGGAGTCGGATTGCCGATCCGAGCCTGGCGAAACCTGCGTCGGCGGCAGGTTGATCATGCTCTGAAGGAGTTCGCCGACCATCGAGAGATGGTTACCCTGACCGGCATATTGATGCATCAGGTCGGCCAGATAGGTATTGGCGACGTTGAGGCGTTGCGCCAGCAGGCGCGCGATCAAGAGCGCCATCGCCGGCTGGTCGCGCAGAAACGCCGCGGCGTCGTCGAACTCGTAGACGACGGAATCAGCGGCGGCGCGCACGGTCGCAGTATGCGGCTGCTCGAGCAGCACCGACATTTCGCCCAGCATCGCCCCCGGCTCGGTCAGGACGGCGACGACGCTATCGCCCTTGATGACCTCCAGCCGCCCTTCCAGCAGCACGAACAGATGTCCGGTCCTGCTGGCTTCATGGATCACGAGCGTGCCCGCCGGCACGGCTCGCTTCGTCCCTCCGGTACAATAGTCCAGCACCGCACGCATCGGCATTCATCTCCTTGTCGGCCAAGACTAGGCACGGATGATGCCAAGGTCGAACGGATAACATACTCCGCGCTGCTCAAAATGTCGGCAATGCCGGCGGTCGCAGACGGCGCCGCCTTAGCAAGGCCGAACTTCAGATCCTCGCGAGCATGGCCGCTTTCAGCTTTGCGATGCGCGCTTCATCGCGCTTGTAGAACGTCCACTGCTTGACGCGCTTGGCGCTCACCAGTCCCGCTTGCGCCAGTATTTTCAGGTGCTCGCTCACGGTGGGTTGGCTGACGCCGAGCTTTTCGGCAATCAAGGCCCCGCACACCCCGTCCTTGACGAGATCGCCGTCGACCTGCTCGCGAAAATGCGCCCGGGGGCGTTTCAGCCACTCCAGGATCAAAAGCCGCCGATCGTTGGCGAGCGCGCGAAAAGCAGGCTCGACGTCGTCTTGCAAAGAAGGCATATTGCTAATTAGCTAAATGACTAATTCCTGTCAATTGTGGGGAGTGCCTTGCAATGAACGCGCCGGTGGATGCCGTAACCTCGGAAACGATCGCACAATGCGACCGGCTGATTCGGCCCTTTATCCGGCGGACGCCGATCGTCGAGGTCGATGGTGCCGAGTTCGGGCTTCCCGGCCGGACGCTGACGCTCAAGCTCGAGCTTCTGCAGCACTCCGGCTCATTCAAGGCGCGCGGCGCTTTTGCCAATCTACTGACCCGCGATGTGCCCCAGGCCGGCGTCGTCGCGGCGTCGGGCGGCAACCATGGCGCGGCAGTCGCCTATGCCGCGATGAAGCTTGGGAAGCCGGCCAAGATTTTCGTTCCGAGCGTCTCTTCGCCGGCGAAGGTGCAACGCATCCGCGACTATGGCGCCGACCTCGCGATCGAAGGCGACCGTTATGCCGATGCGCTCGCGGCAAGCGAGACATGGGCGCAGCAAACCGGCGCACTGCCGGTGCCGGCCTTCGACCAGAAGGAAACCATCACGGGACAGGGAACGATCGGCCTTGAGCTCGCGGAGCAGGCACCTGACATCGACACCCTGCTCGTGTCCGTGGGTGGTGGTGGGCTGATCGCCGGGATCGCGGCCTGGTATGCCGGCCGCATCAAGGTGGTCGGCGTCGAGCCGCTTGCATCGCCCACGTTGACCAGGGCCCTTGAAGCCGGCCATCCGATCGATGCCGAGGCCGGCGGGCTGGCTGCGGATTCGCTTGCGCCACGGCGCGTCGGCGAACACGTCTTCCCGATCGTCCAGAAATATGCGCGACAAACCGTACTGGTTTCCGACGCCGCGATCGCCGACGCACAGGCGACGCTTTGGCGCGCCCTGCGCATCGTTGCCGAGCCGGGCGGCGCAGCAGCGTTCTCCGCGATCCTGTCGGGCGCCTACAAGCCCGCCGCCGGCGAACGCATTGCAGTCGTCATCAGCGGCGGCAACACCGCTGCGGTCGATTTCGACCTCGCTATGCGCAGCCGATAGGTTGTGCCCCTGGCGAGCTGCGTCCCCGCCGTGCCTCGCGGACTGCAAGGTACGATGTCTCAATATTTGGAATCACTCTAAACTGCAGCGTGGAATCCTTCTAAATCGAGCCGTTCGCGACATCCGGTCGCTGACGGCCCCATGGCCGCTGCGCTACTGAGACGGGCATCTTCATCAGCTTTGTCGGGCAGCCCCATGATCAATATTCGCGCCACCGCCGCAACCGCAGCGTTGCTTTGTTTTACCGCGTTCGGAGCCTCGACGGCGTCCGCTGACGGCGAGGTCAACGTCTACACCTACCGCGAAACCAAGCTGATCCAGCCTCTGTTCGATGCCTTCACCAAGGATACCGGCATCAAGGTCAATGTCGTCTCCGCGAGCTCTGGTCTTGAGCAGCGCATGAAGGCGGAAGGCGCCAACAGCCCCGCCGACGTACTCCTGACGGTAGACATCGGCCGCATCGACGAGGCCGTGCAGGCCGGCGTCACCCAGCCGATCAAGTCGGTGGTGATCGACGAGATCGTGCCGGCGCAATATCGCGATCCGGACGGCCACTGGGCCGGCATTTCGATGCGCGCGCGGGTGATCTACGCCTCGAAGGACCGCGTCAAGCAGGACAAGATTACTTATGAAGAGCTCGCCGATCCCAAGTGGAAGGGCAAGATCTGCATCCGCTCCGGCCAGCACATCTACAACAACGGGCTGTTCGCGGCGTACACCGCCAAGTACGGCGAGGCCAAAGCCGAGGAATGGCTGCGCGGCGTCAAGGCCAACCTGGCGCAGAAGCCTTCCGGCGGAGACCGCGAAGTCGCGCGCGATATCGCGGCCGGCAAATGCGACATCGGCGTCGCCAACACCTACTATTGGGCGCTGATGATGAACAACGATCCCGAGAAGAAGCCGTGGGCGGAAGCCACCAAGGTGGTCCTGCCGACGTTTGAGGGCGGCGGCACCCACGTCAACCTCTCCGGCGTGCTGCTGGCCAAGCAGGCGCCCAACAAGGCCAACGGCGTCAAGCTGATCGAATGGCTGGTCGGTGACAAGGCGCAAAAGATCTACGCCGATTCAAACTACGAGTATCCGGTTCGCGCCGGCGTCGCCGTCAATCCGACGATTGCAGGCTACGGCAAGCTCAATGCCGACCCGCTGCCGATCGCCAAGATCGCCGCCAACCGCAAGGCGGCCTCGACGCTGGTGGACAAGGTCGGGTTCGATAATTGAACGGCTGGGTGGGCGAAGGATTAGAATTGTGATCTCTCGCCTGGCACAACTGCGTCCCCTCCCCCCGTTAGGGAGAGGGGTAAGCCACACGAGCAGCATCGCCCGTGGCCACCCCTCTCCCCCGCCCTCCCCCGCAAGGGGGGAGGGAGCCCACCTGCGCAAGCTGAGACGCCTTAGCCCGCTTCGTGTGCGAACGTGAGTCCTGTCACGCGCTCGGGCCGCATCGCGGCAGCGATTGCGGTTGCGACCGCCATCCTCGTCGCGGCTCCCGTCATCTCGATCATCGCGCTCGCGCTGCAGCCGGCGCCTGACGTCTGGCGGCACCTGATCGACTACGTGCTACCGGCTACCATCTTCGACACCGCGTTCCTGCTCGGCGGCGTCGCTGCCCTGTCGCTAGCGATCGGCACCGGCGCGGCGTGGGCGGTGTCGCTGCATGAATTCCGCGGCCGGAAAATGCTGCTATGGCTGCTGCCATTGCCGCTTTCGATCCCGACCTATCTCGCCGCTTACGTCTATGTCGACCTTTTCGAGCCGCTGGGCCTGGTCCACAAGACGCTCGCACACTGGCTTCCGCTGCAGGACGCGGTGCGCATGCTTCCGAATTTGCGCTCGCTGCCGGGCGCGGTCGTTGTGATCGCGCTGGTGCTTTACCCCTACGTCTATCTTTCGGCGCGCACGATGTTCCAGTACCAGAGCGCGGAATTCGCCGAGGCCGCGAAGACGCTCGGTGCCAGCCGCTGGACCACCTTCTGGCGTATCTCGCTGCCGATGGCACGTCCCGCGCTGGCGGTCGGCGTCGCGCTGGTATCGCTGGAAACGCTGAACGACATCGGCGCCAGCGAATATCTGGGTGTCCGTACCCTCACGGTGTCGGTGTTCACGACCTGGCTCAACCGCGGCAGCCTCGCCGGCGCCGCGCAGTTGTCCTGCTTCATGCTGGCGATCGTGGCCGGCCTGATCGCGGTCGAACGTTACGGACGCCGCAATGTCACGACGGAGTTTTCCGCCGAAAGCCCGCGGCTCACGCCGCGGACCCCGCTCACCGGCATCAAGGGCGGATGTGCGTTCGCGGCCTGCCTGCTGCCGGTGGTGCTGGGATTCCTCGTGCCGCTCCTGTATCTCGCACAGCAGAGTTTCAAGCGCGGGCTTTTTGCCAATTTCGACGTCGCGCTGTGGCGCGATGCATTCAACTCGGTCGCCTTCGCAAGCATTGCCACGCTGACCGCGCTTCTGCTCGGCTTTGCGACCATTCTCGCGTGGCGCTGGCGGCCGAGTGGGTTGCGCTTCGTCGCAATGAACATCGCGCAGACCGGCTACACGCTGCCGGGGCTGGTGCTGGCGCTCGGCCTGCTCGCGCCGGTGCTTGCCATCGACAATGCGCTGAACGCACTCGCCGGATGGCTTGGGCAATCGCTGCCGGGATTGATCGTGATCGGCTCAGGTGCTGCCGTGGTGATCGCCTATGTGATCCGGTTTCTGGCGGTGCCGACCGGATTCATCAAGGCCGGGTTCGAGCGGATCCCACGCGACTACGACGACAGCGCGCGCGCCGCCGGCGCCGGCCAGACCACGACGATGCGGCTGATCCATCTGCCGCTCTTGCGCCCCGCCATGCTCGGCGCGGTCATTGTCGTGTTCGTGGATTGCCTGAAGGAATTGCCGGCAACGCTGCTGTTGCGGCCGCTCAATGTCGAAACGCTGGCGACCTCGATCTACCAGTACGCCAGCCGCGGCAGCTTCGAGGAAGGTGCGCTCGCCGCGCTCCTGATCGTAGCCGCCAGTATCGGCCCGGTGGCGTGGCTAACGCGGTTTTCGGACGTGCCAGCCGGCCCGGCGTGAGTGACGTGGTAGGGTGGGCAAAGCGCAGCGTGCCCACCATCATGAGCCCGGCGCGAGATGGTGGGCACGGCGCGAAGAGCGCCTTTGCCCACCCTACGCGACCGTTCTCAAATCGCGCGCACAAACCGCCGGAAGCCCGGCGAACCGGTCAACACTTCGAACGCGGGATCGCGCTTTTCTTCGGCAAAGGAAAAGCCTGCCTTCGCATAACACCGCTCCGCCGCCTCGTTGCCGATCAGAAACGAGATCGATGCCTGCGCGAATCCTGCATCCCTTCCGGCGGCGAGTGCGTGGTCGATCAGCGCCTGCACCAGCCCGCGGCCGCGATACTCCGGCAGCGTGGCGACATGCTCGATCAGCCAGTCGCCCTCACCGCCCTGCACCCAGCAATTCGCTCCATAGGCGCCACGCCGGAAGATCGCCGTCAGATCGGTGGCGCTCAGCCCGATCGCGGCCGCCACCTCCTTGATCACCGCGCGCGCAGCGGCCTCGGTGCCGGCCGCGGGGAGCGCGCAGAGCGATGCCGCCGGCTCACCCTCGACCTCAGCGACGATGAACTGGGTGATGTGCCACCACGAGTGGGTTGGCGCGAGCGCGATGCATTCGACGAACGCAAGGCATTGCGGCTCGTCCCAGCCAAGCGCGATGTCGAACCAGCCGCGTGGGAACGGGCCGCGCTGCGAGGCCAGGATGTTGCGGGCAATGAAGCCTGCGTCTTCGGGACGCGCGGGACGGATCGCAGGCTGCGACCGTCCCGCCATCACGTCAGACGTTCTTCAGCGCGACGCGGAACTCGGCTTCGGTCTTGGCCTTCACCTCGTCCAGCGTGACGCCATCGGCGAGCTCGATCAGCGCCATGCCGTCCTTGCCGTGCTTGTCGATGGTGAAGACCGCAAGATCGGTCACCACCATGTCGACCACGCGTTCGCCGGTCAGCGGCAGGTTGCATTTCTTCAAGAGCTTTGGGCCGTCCTTGGCGGAATGCTCCATCACCACGACGACGCGCTTGACGCCGGCGACGAGGTCCATCGCGCCGCCCATGCCCTTCACCATCTTGCCGGGGATCATCCAGTTGGCGAGGTCGCCGTTCTGAGCCACCTGCATCGCACCGAGGATCGAGAGATCGATATGGCCGCCGCGCACCATGCCGAACGAATCGGCCGACGAGAAATAGCTGGTCGACGGCAATTCGCTGACCGTCTGCTTGCCGGCGTTGATCAGGTCGGCGTCCACCTCGTCCTCATAAGGGAACGGGCCCATGCCGAGCATGCCGTTCTCACTCTGCAGGCTGACGTCGATACCTGCAGGGATGTAGTTCGAAACCAGCGTCGGAATGCCGATGCCGAGATTGACGTAATAGCCGTCGCGCAGTTCCTTCGCGGCGCGCGCCGCCATCTGTTCGCGGGTCCAGGCCATCAGATTTCTACTCCCGTTGCCGCCGCGGACGCGCTCGATGGGCGCGGGCGGGTGTTGCGGAACTCGATGCGCTTCTTGGCCGTGCCGACCTCGATGATACGTTTGACGAAAATTCCGGGCGTATGGATGTGGTCGGGATTGAGTTCGCCGGCCGGAACCAGGTGCTCGACCTCCGCCACCGTGATCTTCGCGGCGGTCGCCATCATCGGGTTAAAATTGCGCGCGGTCTTGCGGTAGATCAGGTTGCCGGCAGTGTCGCCCTTCCAGGCGTGGACGATGGCGAGATCGGCGAACAGGCCGCGCTCCATGATGTATTTCTCGCCGTCGAACTCCTTCACTTCCTTGCCCTCGGCGATCAACGTGCCGACGCCGGTCTTGGTGTAGAACGCCGGGATGCCGGCGCCGCCGGCGCGGATGCGTTCGGCCAGCGTGCCCTGCGGGTTGAACTCGAGTTCCAGTTCACCGGCGAGGTATTGCTGCGCGAACAGCTTGTTCTCGCCGACGTAGGACGAGATCATCTTTTTGATCTGCCGCGTCTCCAGGAGCCGGCTCAGCCCGATGCCGTCGACGCCGGCATTGTTGGAAACCACCGTCAGATTCTTGACACCGGAATCGCGGATCGCGTCCGACAGGGTCTCGGCAATACCACACAGACCGAAACCGCCGGACATGATCATCATGCCGTCCTTGAGAACGCCGTCGAGTGCCGATTTGGCGTCGGGGTAAACCTTGTTCATGAAATATGACCTGATGGAGGGGAACGGCCGAAGCCGGCATTATCTTCGGATTATTAGGCGAATTCTTCGCGGTGCGTCAATGACGGGTGGATTATGCCGCCGAACTGCCCACCGAGCGCCATGTCGGCCTTGAAAGCGTCAAGAAAAGCCTTCAAGTTGTGTGGGTTGGCACGGGGTTAACGTTTGCGCCGCCTGCCCTAATCAACTGAGATACTTTAGCATCAAACCGAGTTCGGTTTAGCCAGATCCGGATATGTCACTGACGATGGCCCAAGGAATGAAGCGCCTCGGGGTGCCGGTTGCAGCGCTGTTCGGCGTGGCCGTGCTCGCCCTGATCGGAACCTCCTGGTTCATCAACCGCGACGCGCTACGGCAGGCGGTCGAGGCGCAGATCCGCGCGGTTACCGGGCTCGATCTGGTGGTCACCGGCGCGATCGACGTATCGGTGTTTCCGGGCAGCTATGTCTCGTTCCACAATGTCGGGCTGAAGGGCGGCGGCACCACCGACCCTGCGCTGCAGGTCGATGTTTTGACCGCAAATCTGCGCCTGCTGCCATTGCTTCTGCGCCGTTTCGAAATCGCAGACGTCATGATGTTGCGGCCGCATATCCGCGTCGTCAGAGAGGCCGGCGGTCAGAGCAACTGGACGCCGTTCGTCGAACGCATCGCGCGCACGATGAAGCCTGGCGCCGAAAACCAGGTGTCGTTCTCGGAAATCAGGATTCAAGACGGTGTGCTCAAATACGAGGATGCTGCTAACCGTGTCACCGAACAGCTCGGTGACATCGATCTTTCGCTGGCCTGGCCGTCGATCTCGCGCTCGTTCGCGGCGACCGGACAATTCGACTGGCGCGGCGAACGCGTCGACGGCTCGATCTCGGCCAGCGACTTCGTCGCGATGCTCTCGGGCGACCGCTCGGGTCTGAAGGCGCGGCTGGTCAGCGCGCCGCTGAAGCTCGCCTTCGACGGTGCGGTCGCCAACCGCACCAGCCTGATGATGGACGGCACGGTGACCGTCGACAGCGTATCGCTGCGCAACGCGATGCGCTGGATGGGACAGCCGGTGCCCGGCAGCGGCGGATTCGGCCGCTTCGCGCTGAGGGCCCGCGCCAATGTCGTCGGCGCCTCGGTTGCGCTGACGAATGTGAATGTCGAACTCGACGGTAACGTCGCCGAGGGCGTGATGACGGTTGCCAATAACGGCCGCCAGACGCTGCAGGCGACGCTCGCCGCGGGCAACCTGGATTTCACGCCCTATATCTCGACCTTCCGCCTGCTTGCGAGCGGCGCGCGCGACTGGAACCGGCAATTGTTCGACCTTACCTCGCTCTCCGCCACCGACCTCGACATGCGCCTGTCGGCGGCGAGAGTGACGGTCGGCCCAACGAGACTCGGTCGCACCGCGTTCGGCGCCAATCTGCGCGGCGGCGCGCTGGCGCTCTCGGTCGGCGAAGCCCAGATGTATGGCGGCATCGCCAAGGGCTCGTTCGGCATCGCGCGTTCGGATGCGATCGCCGACGTCAAGGCGCAGTTCCAGTTCACCGATGTCGATCTGCAGACCTGCGCCAGCGAATTGTTCGGCATCACCAAGCTTTCCGGCCGCGGCAATCTCGGCGTCTCGTTGATGGCATCCGGCTCGAGCCCGTTCGGCCTCGCCTCCTCGCTCGACGGCACCGCCACGCTCACCGGTCATGACGGCGCGATCGCCGGCTTCAATGTCGAGCAGTTGCTGAAGCGGCTGGAGCGGCGGCCGCTATCCGGCGGCGGCAATTTCCGCTCCGGCACGACACCCTACGACAACCTCACTGTTTCGGTGCACTTCAACGACGGCATCGCCACCGTCGAGGATATCCGCGTCGACGGACCGACCACGCGCCTGACGCTGACCGGCACCGCTTCGGTGCCATCACGCGAATACGACCTCAAGGGCATCGCGAGCCTGACGTCGACCGCCGGCGACAAGGGCTTCGAGCTGCCCTTCGTCGTGCAGGGCCCGTGGGATGATCCACTGGTGTTTCCCGATCCGGAAAGCCTGATCCGCCGCTCGCCGGGCGCAGCGCCCCTGCTCGATGCGGTGAAGGATCGCAAGACGCGCGACGCGGTGCGCTCGGTGATCGAGCGGTTTACCGGCGGAGGATCGCGGCAGGCCGTGCCGGAGGCGGCGGCGGACGCGCCGGCTAATGCACCGGCGAAGGCGAATTAACGTAGGGCGGATTAGCGTCAGCGTAATCCGCCCTAACGCCCCCCGAGTTGGCGGATTGCGCCTTCGGTAATTCTCCCTACTGGCCTTGGTAGCTGGAAGACAAAGCGACAACATCGACCAATGCGGCAGCTCCCGCCGCAACGGCGATCACCAACGTGAACGCGTGAAGGAGATACTTCTTATACGCAGGCCGGCTTTCGCGCTCAGCCGCAAATTCTCTTGCGAACGGTTTTGAGAAAACGAGGATCAATGCGGCAGCCAGACTCAGAACTCCCATTATCGCGCCCCAGATGACGCCAACATGCACCCGGCCAGCAAAGCCCCAAAATGCAAAGGCGGTAGATCCCGCGCCAAGGAAGTAGAATGCCGCACCTGCGTATCGCGCAATTTTGCTGAACAACCAGAGGCCCACCAAAATAACCAGCGCTGCCACCGCGTGGACCGCAAGACCATCGCTAAGGCGTGGCACATACCACTGCGAATAGATGAAAAGGCTGCAATTCACGGCTGCGATTAAAGCCAAAAGGTAAAGCGCTGCATCGCTCAAGCATGCAACCTCCTCCAAATTACTACGCTCAATTCCATCGCAAGCGATCTTCAGGGAATGTTGTTGTTGCTGCGACCACCAATGCTATGCGGCCTGTTGAGGAAGTAATCCCGATTGCCCAGCGCCGCCTCGGCATATTGATCGATTGCGACAACGATCGCCTGGACATGAGCATGGCACCATCCCTCCCGCGTCGCCCGGATCCGAACCTCCGCCAGGGCTTTCAGCCACGGCGGGTTATCTGCGTTGGGGTCGTACCATCTGAGCGGTCCTGACATCGCCGGCCTCTGTTAATGAAATCTTCCAACTCCGCCCGCTTGCGCGCGAGCAGGAGCTGCGCCCGCGCGTTATCCAGGCCGGATTGATTGAGCTGACGAGCAAGCTGATCCAGTTCGGCAATCCGCCGGCGCAGGGCTTGAATGGGATCATCGCTCACGGCTGCCTCGAGCCTTCTCCGTTCCGATCGAATCGGAACGGGGCTCTGGATTTTTTATCTGACGCGTTTTCTTGCCGCGAACCGGCTCCCACCCCGGATCAGGTCCGGGGCAGGCTTTCGCTGGAAAACGCCCTGACGCCCCGATCGCAGGCTTCCTGCTGACCGCACGGACATCCAGCTTCAGCCGCTCATCGACATTGAGCAGCCGCTCTTCGCCGCCGAGCCGGTTCCGCTCGCCGATGAGGCCGACCATGGTGACCCGCATGGCCATCAGACGCGTTGCCGCTTCCGAACAGTCCTCATCGCGGTTGAGCTGTTTGCGGATGTTATCCTCCGCGCCCAGCATCTCCGACCGTAAGAGCCTGATTTTTCTGCGAATTTCATTCAATTTGTTGTCCATGGGCCACCTCGCTGCGGTAGAACCTCATAAGAACAAATAAAGAACAAATTTCAAGTTAAGAGTTCGGATCAAATCAAAGATTCTTTGAGGTTTCAGATGTCCCGGCTACCGGACCAGGTGGATGCGCCGATGACGCCGCGCCAATTGGCGACGCTGCGCACGCTCAGCGCCGAGGCCTACCAGCCAAAACTGTTCGAGAAAAACCTGACGGCCAGGGAAGCCGAGCAGCGGATTGCCGCGCTGAAGGCGGAGATCGAATTGGCGGATTCGTTCTGAGCCGCTTGCCCCGGTCCCCCTGACCGGAACGAAGGGACATGGAGAGCCGCCACAGCCCAAACCGACGCGCCACCTTCAATCCAAAACCGACCTAAGCCGGTTTGATCTAGGAACATTGCTCTTCGCTGCGTGCTTATCCCTGAATGAAGGAAGCCGTCACGCGGTGCCGCGTGCAGGCGCGATGTCCCGCTCCCACCCGCGAGGAAACGGGATCGCAGCCCTGCGCGACAGCCGTAAGCCTCGACGCGCGCTGAGATCGGCCACGCGACAGCTACCGTACAGGGATGGATGGAGGAGACCCGGATGAGCGAGCCGACCGAGCAGGAAATCAAGAACCGCGCCTATGAGATCTGGGTACGCAACGGCAGGCCCGAAGGCAAAGAGGAGGAATTCTGGCGGCTTGCGGAGCAAGAGCTGCGAAATGAGGACAAGTCGTCGCCGGTCCGCACGCCCGACACCCTGTAGACGGAAGCGAACCTCGCGGGGCTCTTGTGGGCCACGTTGCTTGAAGCGCTTCCCCTTCTGGGGGAATTCGTTCGGGGCGTACGTTCTCGGAAGCAGGCGTGACTTCTCGACGCGGAGCCGGTCATGAAGATTGCCGTGGTAGGAGGGACCGGACTGATCGGATCGGCAATCGTGGCTCACCTGTTCTCGCGTGGTCATTCCGTCGTTTCAATGAGCAGAAGCGACCATTCCAGTTCTGGAACTCATAGGGTCGACATCTCCGAGGCGAAGTCGCCTGCATACTGGCTGCCGCATCTCGATGGCGTCGAGGCGGTTGTGAATTGCGCAGGGGTGCTCCAGGACAGCCCCGGCGATTCCACCTCAGTGGTGCATCATCACGGCATCGCAAACCTCTTTGCCGCTTGCGAGCAGCTCCAGATCCGTCGCGTCATCCATTTTTCCGCCATTGGCGTCGACCGCGAAACCCCGAGCGATTTTTCTCGATCGAAGTTATGCGGCGACAAGGCGCTGATGGAGCGCGATCTCGATTGGGTCATCTTGCGGCCTTCCGTCGTGATCGGCCGCGCGGCCTATGGCGCCAGCGCGCTGATGCGAGGGCTGGCTGCGCTGCCCGCCATTCCCGTGATGCCGAACACTGGACAGCTCCAGATCGTCCTGCTTGAGGACGTGGTGCAGACCGTGGAGCATTTTCTTGATCCTGCTGCGCCCGCGCGGCAGATTATCGAGCTGGTCGGCCCGCAGCGCTATTCCTTCGGCGAGGTCGTTGCGCTGATCCGCCGCTGGTGCCGTTGGCCGCCGGCGCGGGAGATTCACCTGCCGCAATTCGCTTCCGGCCTCATGTACAAATTCGGCGACATGGTTTCGTATCTCGGCTGGCGGCCTCCCGTACGCAGCACCGCCGAACGGGAAATGGTGCGCGGCGCCATTGGCAATCTCGAAGACATGCAGCGGCTTGGGCTGCATCCCAAAAGCCTTCCGGAATTCTTCGCCTCTGAACCGGCTTCCGTGCAGGAACGCTGGTTTGCCGGCATGTACCTGGTCAAGCCCGCGATCTTTGTCGTCTTGTCCCTGTTCTGGCTCTCGACCGCGTTTGTCTCGCTGGGACCCGGCTGGGGTTACGGCATGGGCCTGATGGGGGAAGGCGGCGTGGAAGGGACGGCCGCCGCGCTGACGGTCATCGCGGGCGCCTTGGCCGATCTGGTCATCGGACTTGCGATCGCCTACAGGCCGACCAGCCGCTACGGCCTCTATGCGGCCATCGCGATTTCCTTCGCCTACGCGATCATCGGCACCATCCTGGTGCCGCGGCTCTGGGCCGATCCGCTGGGGCCGATGCTGAAGATCTGGCCGATCATCGTGTTGCATTTCGCGGCGCTGGCCGTGCTCGAGGACCGATGACGCTGTATTTCGTCCTCAAATACCTCCATGTCGTCGGCGCCGCCGTGCTGCTCGGCACCGGCGCGGGCATCGCCTTTTTCATGCTGGCGGCTCACCTCGGCGGCAAGCCGGCCGTGATCGCGGGCGTCGCCCGCATCGTCGTGATTGCCGACTTCATCTTCACGGCGACCGCCGTCGTCGTGCAGCCGATCACCGGCACGTTGCTCGTGCTGAACGTCGGCTATTCGTTCTGGGATGGATGGATCGTCTGGTCGATCGTGCTGTACGTCATCACCGGCGCGCTGTGGCTGCCGGTGGTGTGGATGCAAATGCGCCTGCGAGACCTCGCCGTGATCGCAACGGCAGACGGCAAGCCGCTGCCGAAAGAATATCACCGGATCTTCTGGCTATGGTTTGCGTTTGGCATTCCGGCGTTCACTGCGGTGGCGATCATAATGTGGCTGATGATCGCCAAACCGCAGATCGGGTTTTTCTAGACACATCGGCTATCGTTAAGGATGAAGCGTTCGTCGCCCGGATGAGCGAAGCGACATCTCCGGGCTTTTAACTGCCTCCGCCTATCGCTGCGAATGCGATACTTGCTGCTGCACCCAGCAGGGTCTTCGATGCCGAGTGGCGCTGAGCCACACCGTCGGTCAGCACATGCTCTTCCGGCATGTCGGGATGCAAAAATGATTGAACCAAATGATTGAACCAAAATGCCCAGACGTCCTTGCCGCATTTGCGCCCTGAATATCCCCCTACAGAAGTTTGCATCGCCCCATCTGGATCGCGCCGCGCGCCTGGGCTAGTCTTTTATCCAACCGGTTAACAAGCCGGCGTTTTCAGGGAGAAC
This sequence comes from Bradyrhizobium sp. LMTR 3, assembly GCF_001693485.1. Taxonomy (GTDB): domain Bacteria; phylum Pseudomonadota; class Alphaproteobacteria; order Rhizobiales; family Xanthobacteraceae; genus Bradyrhizobium. Next base: position 119,076 of record NZ_MAXC01000001.1, on the reverse strand, counting down.
AATGTGATATCCAGGAGATCAGTTTCGCTCGCGGTTGCAGCCGTCGGCCTGTTTTACGCCACGGCGCCCGCGCTCGCCCAGCAGAAGACCATCACGGTCTGGTTCGGTAAGGGCTTTTACAAGTCCGAGGACGATGCGCTCTTAGAGGCGATCAAGAAATTCGAGGCCAAGACCGGCATCAAGGTCGAGCTTTCGCAATACGCTATCCAGGACATGATTCCGAAGACGGTGGCGGCGCTGGATTCGGGCACCGTGCCTGATGTCGCCTATTCCGACAGCTATGACGTGCAGGCGCAGGGCAAGTGGGCCTATGAGGGCAAGCTCGAGGATCTCGGCGACATCCTTTTGCCGATGAAGTCCGCGTTCGCGCCCAACACGCTGGAGACCACCTTTCTCTATAACGACCAGACAAAGAAGAAGGGCTATTACGGCTTTCCGCTGAAGCAGCAGAGCATGCACGTCCAGATCTGGAAGGACATGCTGGAACAGGCCGGCTTCAAGGAAAGCGACATCCCGACCAAATGGGAAGATTACTGGTCGTTCTGGTGCAACAAGGTGCAGGCCGCCAGCCGCAAGGCAACCGGTCAGCGCGTCTATGCCGTCGGCCAGCCGATGGGCGTGGAATCCACCGATTCGTTCCAGTCGTTCTACACCTTCATGGACGCCTACAACGTCAAGCTGGTCGATGACGACGGCAAGCTCCTGGTCGACGATCCCAAGGTGCGGGAAAACCTGATCAAGGCGATGAAGGACTATACCGACACCTACATCAAGGGCTGCACGCCGCCGTCCTCCACCACCTGGAAAGATCCGGACAACAACGTCGCCTTCCACAACAAGACGATCGTGATGACGCACAACTTCACGATCTCGATCGCGGCGAAATGGCTCGACGACGCCAACAACCCGGCGCTGACGCCCGAGCAGCGCGCGCTCGGCAAGAAGAACTATGATGAGACCATCATCACCGCGTCCTTCCCCAACAAGCCGGACGGCACGCCGATCAAGTATCGCTCCGACGTCAAGACCGGCCTGATGTTCACGGTCGCCAAGAACAAGGCCGAGGGCAAGGAGTTCATCAAGTTCCTGCTGCAGGAAGAGAACGTGCGACCCTATATCGAAGGCGCGCTCGGCCGCTGGTTCCCGGTGACGACGGCCAGCCAGCAGAGCCCGTTCTGGCAGGCTGACCGGCATCGCAAGGCAGTGTACAACCAGTTCACGGGCGGCACCACGCCGTTCGACTTCACCAAGAACTGGAAGTTCACGATTTTGAACAACGAGAACGTCTGGGCCAAGGCGATGAACCGCGTGGTGAGCGAGAAGGTGCCGGTCGACAAGGCCGTCGACGAACTGATCGCCCGCATCAAGCAGGTCGCGGGTTAGTGTAAGCAATGCCGGCCGCCACGAACGTATGCTCGTCGTCCCTGCGAACGCAGGGACCCATACGCCGCGGCGGCCGTTTTAAAGGATGCTAGCCGACGGCTTTGCACAACAACAACCGCCTGTGGTTATGGGTCCCTGCGTTCGCAGGGACGACGGCGTAGTCGCGACCGGCATCTCGTTTCAAGAGTAAACAAATGGCAATCACGCTTTCGGGCGATCACGCGATACCAAGCCCGCCGCTATCGGCACGGCTGACCACCCCGCAGGTCTGGGGCATCGTGATGCTCGCCCCCTATCTGCTGGTGTTCCTGGCTTTCGTGGTCTACCCGGTCGGCTATGGCCTCTGGCTGGCGCGGCATCCGGCGAGTTATGTCGCGCTCTATCACGACCCGATCTTCGCGCGCGCCGCCGTCAATACGCTGATCTTCCTCCTGGTCGGCATCAATCTGAAAATGGCGATCGCGCTGTTCCTGTCCGGCTTCTTCGCCCAGCAGCGCACCTGGATCAAATGGCTGTCGGTGCTGTTCATCCTGCCCTGGGCGGTGCCGTCGATCCCGACGATTCTTTCCGTGCGCTTCATGCTCAATCCGGAATGGGGCGTGATCAACCAACTGATCTTCAAGTTCACCGCCGAGGACGGCCCGAACTGGCTGAACGATCCGAGCGTCGCGCTCGCCATGGCGATCGGCGTGCACATCTGGAAATCGCTGCCGTTCTGGACGCTGATCCTGATGACCGGGCGACTCGCGATCTCGCACGATCTCTACGAAGCCGCCGCGGTCGACGGCGCAAGCTGGTCGCAGAAATTCCGCTACATCACCTGGCCGTCGATGCAGACGCTCTACATCACCTGCACGCTGCTCTCGATGATCTGGACGCTGGGCGATTTCAACAGCGTGTATCTGCTCACCGGCGGCGGCCCCGCCGACCTCACCCATGTGCTCGCCACGCTCGGTATCCGCTATCTCCGGCTTGACCAGCTCTCGCTCGCGATGGCCTCCATCGTCTGCGCGCTGCCGTTCGTGCTGCCGCTGGTCTATTTCATGATGAAACGGTTGTCGCGATGAAGCTGCCCTCTCTGAGAGAAATCGGCAACGAGGCGAAACTGCTTCTAATCGGCATTCCCGTGCTGATCTGGACGCTGGTGCCGATCTATCACATGTTCCTGTTCGCGATCTCGCCGAAGGAAGACGCGTTTTCGGGCAAGCTGTGGCCTGATCATCCGACGCTGAACAATTTCAGCATCGTATTCCACCAGCAGCATTACTTCCTGCGCGATTTCTGGATCCAGTTCTTCAATTCGGTGGTGATCGCGCTGTCCGCCGGCGCACTCACGCTGATGATCGCGACCGCCGCGGCCTTCTCGATCTCGCGGCTGCGCGTTCCCGGCGGGCGCTGGGTGATGAATCTGGCGCTGTTCACCTATTTCATCCCGGCGGCATTCCTCGCCGTGCCGATGTACCGCACCATGGGCAATTACGGTCTCCTCAACAATCACTGGTCGCTGATTCTGGCGATGGTGACGATCGCCTCCCCTTACGCGATCTGGGTTTTGAAGCAGGCTTCCGACAAGCTGCCGGTCGAACTCGACGAAGCCGCCACCATGGACGGCGCCACCACGCTGCAATTGTTCCGCCTGGTCTACGTGCCCTTGATGATGCCCTCGCTGGTCGCGATCGGCACCTACGCGATCCTGCTCGCCTGGAACGAATATCTCTACGCATTCCTGCTGCTGTCGAAGGATACCGAGATCACGCTCCCCGTGGCGCTTGGCAACTTCCTGGCCGCGGACGACTCGCCGTGGGAATTGCTGATGACCACCGGCTTCATCTACGCGCTGCCGCCGGCCGCGATCTATTACGCGTTCAGGCGGTATATGGTGGGCGGGCTGACGGCGGGCGCGGTCAAGTCGTGAGGCTTATGTCCGCGCGTCGAGCCGGAAGCGAAATCGCTTGACGATCGATCCCCGCTGATCCGGTGCCGCGCCAGGTCGATAAGCTTGATCCTGGTCAACGACTGCGAGGCTTCACGACGCCACCTTTAGATCATTGGCTTCCGTGGAGAGGTGCGGGTGACGCTGATCGACAGAAGGCGGCTGCTGGGTGCCGCGCTCGGGCTTGCAGCCGGGACAACGGCATACCCGTCTTCGTCGGCAGCAGCGCCGATGACCTATGAGGAGGCGGCACGCGCGGCTAGAGCCCCGCTGCGCACCGCACCAAGAGAGCGAGAACTTGTGCGCTGTGCCACACTGGCTGCCAACAGTCACAATACTCAGCCCTGGATTTTCACGACCGCCGCCAACAAGATCACGATAACCCCAGACCTCGCGCGCAGATGTCCGGCGGTCGATCCCGACGATCATCACCTCTTCGTCAGCCTGGGATGCGCCGCCGAGAACCTCGTGCTGGGGGCGTCCGGACTCGGGCTGAGGGCGAACCCTCTCGTCAACGGCGACAGCATCGCGATCGATCTGGAGACGGCAGCGCCCGTACAATCGGCGCTGATTGACGCCATTACCGCTCGCCAGAGCACCCGCGCAAAATTCGACGGCAGACCTGTTACAACGGACACGCTGCGATTGCTCGAAAGCGCGTGCCGCGAAGAAGGCGTCTCGGCGATTATTTTGACCGATCGGACCAGGATCGCAAACGTTGTCGACTACGTGCTGCAGGGAAACTCGGCGCAGATGCGTGACAAGGCATTCATGGATGAACTTGTGAGCTGGATGCGCTTCAGCGACGCGGATGCCGTTGCCACGATGGATGGCTTGTTCTCGCGCGCTTCGGGAAATCCAGCCCTCCCTGCACGGATCGCGCGGCCGCTGCTTCGGCTCTTCTTCACCGAAAGCAGCGAGAACAGCAAGTATCGTGGGCAGATCGAAAGCTCGGCCGGTATTGCCGTCCTCGTGACTGATACGGACGACAAGGCGCATTGGATTGCTGCAGGCCGCGCCTGCCAACGCTTCGGGCTCCAGGCGACCGCACTCGGACTCAAATATGCCTTCGTCAATCAGCCCGTCGAGGTGGCGGCTCTAAGGACTCAATTCGCCTCCTTCCTGGGAATCGGCGGGCGTCGTCCAGATATCGTCATGCGCTTTGGCGCGGGACCCGACCTGCCAAAGTCCCTGCGTCGACCGCCGGAGCAGGTGATGCGTGAACGATGACGAAGATCCTCGGTACGGCCACCCTCTACTTCGTCATCGTCTTCGGCGTTGGATTTCTATTGGGCCCGATCCGCGTTCTCCTGCTGGAGCCGCGCATCGGTGCCGTTCGCGCCGCTCTCTGCGAGGCACCGTTCTTGCTCGGAGCCATTCTTGTCGCGTCGCGAGTGGCGCCGCGCACCCTGCAACTGGAGGCACGCAAGAGCGCGTTGCTTGCAGTTGGGCTGATCGCGCTCGGGATGCAGCAAATCGCTGACCTTGCAGTCGGCCTGACCTTTCGTAGCTTAAGCCTTACCGAACAACTCGCAAGATTTGCAACGGCGGAAGGTGCGGTCTATGCGGCACTGCTCGCCCTGTTCGCAACGATGCCTATACTGGCAAACCAGGCATCCAAGTAGCGCATCGCCCCTTCGGGGTTGATCACAACGGCGCCGCAGTCTCGCCCTGCGAACTCGACAGTTTCGAGGCGAGTGAGGCGATCACGATCAGCACCGCGATCAGCGCGATCACCATCGTGCAGATCGCGTTGATCTCCGGCTTCACGCCCAGCCGCACCTCGGAATAGATCCGGATCGGCAGCGTTGCCGAGCCCGGACCGGTGGTGAAGCTTGCGATCACGACATCGTCGAGCGAGAGCGTGAAAGCCAGCATCCATCCTGCGGCGATTGCAGGCAGAATCAACGGTAGCGTCACCCGAACAAACGCCTGCACCGGATCGCAGCCGAGATCCATCGCGGCCTCTTCCAGGCTGCGGTCGAGCGAGGCGAGGCGCGACTGCACCACCACGGTGACGAAGCACATCGTCAGCGTAGTGTGTGCGATCGTCACGGTCCAGAAGCCGCGCTCGGCGTTGAGCGCCACGAACAGCAGCAGCAGCGACAGCCCTGAGATCACCTCGGGCATCACCAGCGGCGCGTAGAGCATGCCGGAAAACAGCGTCCGTCCCCTGAAGCGTTCGCCGCGAACCAGCCCGACTGCCGCGAGCGTGCCGAGCAGCGTTGCAATCGTGGCCGATACCGCGGCAACCCGCAAGCTCATCCATGCCGCATCCAGCATGGCGCGGTCGTTGAAGAATTCATGATACCAGCGCAGCGACCAGCCGCCCCACACCGTGACCAGCCGCGAGGCATTGAAGGAATAGATGACGAGAATAACGATCGGCAGGTACAGAAACGCCAAGCCGAGCGCGAGCGCGGTGATGTTGAACGGCGATATCCGGCCGATCCGTCGCGCCATCACTTCGCGCCCTCCAACGTGCGGCGCTGCAGCCGGTCGTAGAGCAGAAGCGGTGGCACCAGCAGCACCAGCAAGGCGACCGCGGCGGCAGCGGCGACCGGCCAGTCCTTGTTGGTGAAGAATTCGAGCCACAGCGTCTGACCGATCATCATCGAGCCGGAGCCGGCGAGAAGATCTGGGATCACGAACTCGCCGATGATCGGGATAAAGCACAAGAGCGCGCCGGCGCCGACGCCCGGCAGGGATAGCGGGAACGTCACCAGCCAAAACGCTTGAAGTGGCGACGAACCGAGATCGCTTGCGGCTTCCAAAAGCGAGGGGTCCATCTTCGAAAGCGTCGCGTACAGCGGCAGGATCATGAACGGCAGATAGGAATAGACGATGCCGAGATACATCGCACTGTCGGTCGACAGCCACACCACCGGCGACGAGACCAGATGCAGCGCGAGCAGAATTTTATTGAGCAGTCCGTCATGCTGCAAAATATTGATCCAGGCATAGATGCGGATCAGGAACGAGGTCCAGAACGGCACGATCACCAGCATCATCGCGATCGGCTGCCAGCGCTGCGGCAGCCGCGCCATACCATAGGCGATCGGATAGCCAATCAATAGCAGGATCAATGTCGAGGTTACGGCAACAACGACGCTACGCAAATAGGAGCTGATGTAGAGACTGTCCGAGATCAGCAGCCTGAAATTATCGAAGGACAATTGCGCGAAGGCCGCCTTGATCGCAATCCATCCTTCGGAAAAATCGAACACCGGCACATAGGGCGGCTGCGCGATCGCGGTCTGCGACAGGCTGATCTTCAGCACGAACCCGAACGGCACCAGGAAGAACAGCACCATCCACAGGTAGGGCGCGATGGCGGCATACCGCGCCGGCTGCGCGAAAATGCGGCGCGTGCTCATCGTTCCAGCACCACGCCATCGTCGGGCGTGAACCACGCCACCACGCGCTGACCCACGCCATAGCTATGGATGTCCAGCCGCGTGGTATTGGCCATCGAGGAGCGCACGACCGCACCGGAATCGAGCTTGACCTTGTAGACGGTCGAGCCGCCGAGATAGCTGACATCGGCGACGACGCCCGCCAGCCGGTTAACCGCTTGCGGATTGCCTGCGTCCGACGCCGGGCCTTGATGCCACAGCTTCACCTTCTCGGGGCGGATCGCGACCGAGACGGCGGTGCCAGTGGCCATCTGACGGTGCTCCGCAACCACGATGTTTCCGGCATCCCCTGTTGCGATGGTCAGGCGATGGTGCGCATGCGAGGTGACTTCCCCGTCGAACAGGTTGACGTCGCCGACGAACTCGGCGACCCAGCGCGAGGCCGGCGCCTCGTAGAGATCGCGCGGGGTGGCGACCTGTTCGAGCCGGCCGGCATCCATGACGCCGATCCGGTTTGCCATCGTCATCGCCTCTTCCTGGTCGTGGGTGACGACAATGAAGGTCATGCCGAGACGGCGCTGCAGTTCCATCAATTCGAGCTGCGTGCTCTCACGCAGCTTCTTGTCGAGCGCGGCCAACGGCTCGTCAAGCAGCAGGACCTTGGGTCGCCGCGCCAGCGAGCGCGCCAGCGCCACGCGCTGCTTCTGGCCGCCGGAAAGCTGATCCGGCCTGCGCTTCTCTAGACCATCGAGCTTGACCAGCGCGACCATCTCGCCCACGCGGGTATCAATGGCGGCGCGCGCCATCCCGGCGCGCTTCAGGCCGAACGCGATATTGTCCCGGACCGAGAGATGCGGAAACAGCGCGTAGTTCTGGAACATCATGTTGACGGGCCGCTCATGCGGCAGCACCGGCGCGATATCGCGGCCACCGAGCAGGACGCGGCCCTCGTCCGGGGTTTCGAAACCGGCAAGCATCCTGAGCAGCGTGGTCTTGCCGCAGCCGCTCGGGCCCAATAGCGCAAAGAACTCGCCTGCCTTGATGTCGAGCGAGAGCCGGTCCACGGCGCGGAAACTGCCGAATTTCTTCGATACGCCTTCGATGCGGAGCAGCGGCGTGTCGTCGGCCGGCGCCATCGGCGTCGCCTGCGCGACGGCCGTGTTGATTTTCGCTGTGTCGATCTCAGGCGATTGCCCGCTCATGCCATTTGCCTGCGCCGTCATGGCCGCACGCTAGCGGCGGATCGCCATCCGCTCAACCGGCCCGGAACAAGCAGCCACAATATTCTGGATGCAGCTCCCGTCTCTGGTAAGGTTCGAAGCTCGCAGAAAGCCGGCCGCCGCGCACGATGGGAATGATCGGGAGAGATTGATGACCGTTCGGAAAATGGTGGCAGCAACGGCGATCTTTTGCCTGCTCGCCAGCTCGGCCGCCGCCCAGGAAGCCATCGTCACCTACAAATCGCTGAGCCCCGAGGTGGCGCTCGATCTGGCGCGCGCGACGCTGGCGGATTGCCGCAAGCGCGGCTTTCAGGTGTCGGTCGCCGTCGTCGATCGCTTCGGCGTGACGCAGGTGCTGCTGCGCGACCGCTTTGCAGGCGCACATACGGTTTCGACCGCCTCGGGCAAGGCGTGGACGGCCGTCAGCTTCCGCACCAGCACGACCGAACTCGTCGCTAACAGCCAGCCCGGGATGATGCAGTCCGGAATCCGTGATCTGCCGGGCGCCGTCATCATCGGCGGCGGGCTGACCGTCGAAGCGGCAGGTTCGCTGGTGGGCGCCGTCGGCGTCTCCGGGGCTCCCGGCGGCGACGCGGACGAAGCCTGCGCCAAAGCAGGCATCGATGCCATACGCGACAAGCTCGATTTCTAGACCTGACAATGTCATCGCGCGACCCTAGGACAAGAACGATGAACCGCGACAGATATGATCTCCCGCTGACAACCGCCTCGGATCGCGCCGCGGCGCATTATCGCGAAGGCGTCGACTGCATGCTGTCGGCGTGGCACGGTGCCGAGGACGCCTTCGACAAGGCGGTTGCGGAAGATCCCGGTTTTGCACTGGCGCATATCGGCCGCGCCCGGCTGCATCAGCTCAACATGGAGGGCAGCAAGGCGCGTGCTCTCGCCGCGCAAGCCCGCGAACTGGCCGCCGGCGCCACCCAGCGCGAAAAAAGCCATGTCGAGATCATGGCCGCCGTGATCGAGAGCAAGCCGAAAGTCGCGGTGACCGGCGCCGAGGCGCATCTCGACGAATATCCGCGCGACGCGCAGGTACTGTCGATCCTGCTCGGCGCGTTCGGTCTCTACGCGTTCTCGGGCCGTCCCGATCACGATGCGGCCAAGCTCGCGATCTGCAAACGCCACGCGCGGCATTATGGCGAGGACTGGTGGTTTGTCAGCTACCTCGGCTGGTCGCACACCGAGGCGGGAAATCTCTCCAACGGCCGGACGCTGTCCGAGCGCGCGATGGGGCTGCGGTCGGCCAACGCCAACGCGGCGCATGGCCTCTCGCACGCGATGTTCGAGCAGGGCGACATGGGGGCCGGGCGCAGCTTCCTTTCGCAATGGATGCCCGCGCATGACCGCCAGAGCTTTCTGCATGGGCACCTGGCCTGGCACGTCGCGCTGACCTTGCTCGACGCCGGCGATCTCGACGGCGCGCTTGCGATCTACGAACAGCATATCAAGCCCGCGGGCCGGCCGTATCCGCCGCTGAACATCTTCACCGACGGCGCCTCGCTGCTGTGGCGGCTTGCGCTGGCCGGCCAGACCGGGCTGGAGGCGCATTGGCAGGATATCGCCGCCTATGGCGAAAAGTACTTTCCGCAAGCCGGCGCGCATTTTGCCGACGTTCATTTTGCGCTGGCTACCGCAATGACCGGCAGCGATGCGCTGGAGACGCGACTGGCGCAGCTCGAAGCACGCGCAGCCGACGGCAAGCTGTTGCCGGGGCAGGCCGCCATCGACCTCTGCCGCGGCATTGGGGCGTTTGCGGAGGGCGACAATGCGGAGGCGATCCGCTTTCTCGAACCGGCCCTTGCCGAACTGACGCGGATCGGCGGCAGCCACGCCCAGCGCGAACTATGGGAGGACACCCTGATCGTGGCGTACCTTCGCGCCGGCCGCGGCGAAGCGGCCGCGAGCCGCATCGCGGCCCGGCTTGACCGAAGGCCTTCGGCGCGTGACGAGGCCTGGTCGCGACAGGCACAGCGAAACTAGGCGAGGCAAGCAGGTCGAAAACGGTTGGCCTGATAACGCCCCTCATGTCCCACCCATTCGTCAGACGGCCGCCGCCATGAACGCCGCCAGCGCCTCGCGGTCCTCCGGCAGCATGGTGAGGCCAAGCTTCGTGCGCCGCCACAAGACGTCGTCCGGAAAGCGCGCCCATTCCCGCTGCATGAGATAGCGGACCTCTGCGCCCGTCAATTCCGACCCGAAAGCAGGGCCGAGTTCGCTGCGCTCCTTGGCGTCGCCCAGGATCGCCTTGACGTTCGAGCCGTAGGCCGCGACCAGGCGCCTCGCCTCTTCCTCGCCGAGAAACCGCCAGCGTTCGCGCACTTCCTCGACTTCGTTGTCGAAGCGGTCCCAGGCAAAATCGCCGCCGGGCAGCGGCGCCGTTGCGGTCCAGCGCGGCGACATCGGATAGAACGGCGTCAGCTTCGAGACCGCCTGCTCGGCGCGCAGCCGCGACGTCGTGACGTCGCCGCCGAACACCGTGAGCAGCGGCGCTCTTCCGCGGCCGTGGTCGAGCGTCATCGCCCCGTTGCGTCCGCTCGCGGCGTTCCGCACCATGTTGGCCCCGGAAAGCGTACGCACCACATCGACCGTCTCGATCCGCTCGCGGAAATAGCGGTTCGCCGCATCGCAGAGATAGGCGACGTCACCGGCCGCCATCGCAACGATGGCGGGATCGCCCTTGAAGGCATGGCTCGCAGTGCCGATCAGGGTAAAATCGCGCTCATAGGGGCTGGCGAAAATCAGCCGTCCATCGCTGTTCTGGAATACGTAGATATTGTCGCTGTCGAACAGACGGCGGACCACGATCTGGTCCATCTGCTCGGCGGCAACCTTCGGCGGCGGCACGCGCAACACCGTCTCGGCGACGGACGACGTCCAGGCGCCGCTGGCGTTGACGATCGCCCTTGCCGTGATCACCTGGCGAAAGCCGCGATCGATCGTCACCAGCCGCCATTCCTTGCCCCGTTCGGCCCGGGTGCAGCGCGCGCCGGTGCGAATCACCGCGCCGCGCGCCGCGGCATCGACGGCGGTGAGCACCACCAGCCGGGAATCGTCCACGACACAGTCGGAATACTCAAAAGCGGTGCCGAACGGCCGCTTCAGCGCGTTGCCGATCGGATGATGGGTTACATCGACAGTTGCCGAGGCCGGCAGACCGCTGCGCGAGGCCAGCCGGTCGTACAACAGAAGCCATGAGCGCAACTGCCAGTCCGGACGTTCCTCCGAATGGGCGGGAATCGCAAAGCGCATCGGGCGCACCAGGTGCGGCGCGATCCTGAGCCAGATATCGCGCTCGGCGAGCGCCGTGCGAACCCGCAAGAAATGCCGGCGCTCGAGGCCCGCCAGATCGCCGTGGATCAGCCGCGGCGAGGCCGACGAGGCGCCCGCGGCGAGATCGCCCTGCTCCAGCAGGATGACGCGCAAGCCGCGGCCGGCGGCGTCCCGCGCGATGCTGACGCCGTTCAACCCGCCGCCAATGATCGCGAGATCGTAGTCCGCCATACGCTATGGGTGACTGGAGAGAAGCTGACTTCACTACACTAGGTCATGATGGCCAAAAGTAGATGTCGCTCCTGGATAATGAATCAAGCGCCGCTCTAGCTGTTTGCGCCGATCGATGCGAAGAAGCGCTCCGGCCCCTCCAGTTCCACCAGCTTCTTTTTTTCGATCAACCAGAACCGGTTTCCGACCGTGCGCATGAAGTTGCGATCATGTGAAACCAGCAGGCAGCTTGCCTGATGCTCCAGCAACTCGTCTTCTAGCGCCTCCTGCCCCTCGATATCCAGGTGATTGGTAGGCTCATCGAGCAGATAGAAGTTTGGTTGGGCAAGCCGCAGCAATAGCATGCCGAGACGCGCCTTCTGTCCGCCGGAAAGCCGGCCGATCGGACGGCTCTGCATCGCAACCGACAGGCCTGCGCCGGCGAGCAATGCGCGTGCCCGCTGGTCACCGACGTCGAAACGGCTGACGATAGTGCGCATCGGCGTGTCGGCATCGGCAAGATCGGCAAGACCCTGGCCGCAATAGCCCAGAGCAAGCGACTGCGTAACCTTGATACCGGCCTGCATAGTTTCCGGGTTTTCGATCGCCTGGCGCAGCATCACGACGAGCCGGGTCTTGCCCGCCCCGTTCGCTCCCAAAAGCACGATCCGGTCTCCCTTGCAGATGAACTGCTTGCCGGTCTTGAACAGCAACCTGCCGTCCGGGGCAAAGACGGCGGCATCGTCCAGCGCAATCAGAACCTTGGCATGTGTTCCGCGATTGGCCAGCTTGATCGTCCCTGCGGATCGCTCCAGGTGCGCAGGTCTCGCCGCATCTTCCAGCTTCTCGGCTCGCTGCTTCAGTTGCTTGGTCTTTTGCAACAGAAGGTCGCTGCCGGAATTGATGCCGATATTGTTGAGCTTTGCAGCGCGCTGGCGAAGCTGCGCGGCCGCCTTTACGTCACGTTGGTAGCGCCGTTCATCCGATGCATCCGCCTCGCTGAGCGCGGCGCGAGCCCGCGTATAGGGCAACGAGAATATTTGCGACTGCTCGGGTCGCAAGAATGCCGTGCGGTTCGTGGTCGCGTCGAGAAAGGCCCGGTCATGGCTCGCTATCACGACCGGCATATCGCGCGGCAGCGCGTTCAGCCAATCTTCAAGCTGACGGATCCGGGCGAGGTCCAGATGGTTGGTCGGCTCGTCGAGCAACAACACGTCGGCTTCGGTCACCACGACGCGGGCAAGCAAGGCAAGCCGCCGCCAGCCGCCGCTCAGTTGCTTTAGCGGCCTCCGTCGCAGTGCCTCTGGCACCTCCAGCGATTCCAGGACAAGGCCTACTCTCCAGCTTTCGCTTGCCCGTCGTTCGACGGGTAGCGCCTCGAGCACCGCCGTATCAAACAGCGTATCCATCAGCACTGACGGCACGTCCTGCTCGACATAGCCGATGGTCAGTCCTCGCAATCTGGTGACCTCGCCATCGCCCGGCTCCATCAGGCCGGCAATGCAGCGCAGCAGCGTGGATTTACCGCGCCCATTGGCTGCGACGAGCCCGATACGGTCACCGGCATTAACGACAAGGTTCAGTCGGGAAAACAGCGGAGCGCTCAGCGTCACGCCGAGATTGCGGATAGTGATAAGGGTCATGATCGTTCCCTGGTCTTGCCTGCGACCACGGCATCCCGGGCATACAGCCATCAGCGGATGTTCGCGTCGAAGCGCGGCGAGTTATCGAAATGCAGGCGCGAACGAGCAAACGTTCGACGTCGCATTGCGACGGGGGCAGACCAGGAAGAGATTTGCGAAAGATTTCTGGTCAGCCCTGCAAACGCATTTGCAGGGCGTTGACGGGGCCACACTGGCGACAGTGTCGGAAAATTGTCGTCACCGCGCAGCCCTCCTTTCTCGATCAGATCGGCCATCAAAATAGTCGGACCTGCAAAGGAAGGCAAGCAAAGGCCTCGTCGAGCTCAAATCCGAAAAGCCCGAACGGTTACGCACTTGATGGCATCATCTGGTCGTGAGAGCAGGATGACGCAGTATGGCGAAATCAGGCGCTGGCGAGCTTGCGCGCAGCCTCGATGGCATTTGCGGCGCTGCGGCCGACCAGCCCGGCGTAGTGCCCGATAGGCTGGGGCTTGCCGAGGAAATAGCCCTGCACCGCGTCGCAGCCCTCGTCGGCGAGGAAGCCGAGTTGTTCCTGGGTCTCCACGCCTTCGGCAACAATCGACATTTCGAGGCCGTGGCCGAGATCGATGACGGCGCGCACGATCGCCGCCGATTGCGGATTGCGCCCGAGATTCATGACGAAAGCGCGGTCGATCTTGATCTTGTCGAACGGGAAGGCCTGCAGATAGCTCAGCGAGGAATAGCCGGAACCGAAATCGTCCATGGAGATACGTACGCCGAGCGCCTTCAGCCGCCGTAGCAGTGCCAGACCGCGGTCAAAATCCTCGATCAGCACGCCTTCGGTGATTTCGAGCTCGAGCCGGTCGGGCGCGAGGCCAGTCTCGAGCAGGATCGAATGCACCAGGCTGACCAAATCGCCGTGCATGAATTGCGCCGGCGACAGGTTGACGGCGATCTGCATCGGCACCGGCCAGGAGGCAGCCTCCCGGCAGGCTTCGCGCAGGATCCAGACGCCCATTTCGACGATCAGGCCGCTTTCTTCGGCAAGTGGAATGAAATCGCCGGGCGACACGAAGCCGCGCACCGGATGTATCCAGCGCGCCAGCGCCTCGAAGCCGATGACCTTGCTGTTAGCGATCGTCGGGCCCGCCGCGGCCTGCGGCTGGTAGTACAGCGACAATTCGCCGTTCCTGATCGCCATCGAGAGATCCTGGTGCAGCACGCGGCGGTCGCGGATCTGCTGGTCCATCTCCGGTTTGAAAATGCTGATCGAGCCACGCGACTTCTGCTTGGCGCGGAACAGCGCCGCGCCGGAATTGGCCAGCAGCGAAGCCGCATCCGGACCATTATGCGGAAATACCGAGATGCCGGTCGTCACCCCGGTCCGCACCGACTTGCCGTCGATCACGAACTCGTCCGACATCGTCTGCGCGAGTTTTTCGGCAAGCGCCTTGCCCGCCTCCGGCTGCTTGCCGTCGATGATCAGGCCGAACTCGTCGCCGGAGAGCCGGGCCACCACACCGCCCCGGGCGCAGGCCTGGATGCGGCCCGCAACCTCGATCAGGAGCTTGTCGCCCGTTGCGTGGCCGAACACGTCGTTGATTTCCTTCAAGCCGTCGAGGTCGACGCACAGCACCGCGAATTCCTCGTCCGTGCCGGCACAGGCCTCGATCATCTGGGCCAGCGCCTGCAGGAAGGCGGCGCGGTTCGGCAGATCCGTCAGGCCGTCATGGTAGGCCATGTGCGCCATCCGCGACTCGGTCTGGCGGCGATCGGTGACGTCCTCATGGGTCTTGATCAGATATTGCGGCTCGCCGGCCTCGTCGAGCACTGTCATGCGGCGGGTCAGGAACAGCCGCAGCCCGTCCTTGGTGGATATCGGGTGCTCTTCGGTGAGCAGGCCACGCTTCTTGATCGCGGCCTCGTCGCGGGCGATGATCAGCTTGGCTTCGCGCGGATTGAAGATGTCGGCGGCGGTCAAGCCTGTGGCATCCTCGCGGCGGCGATTGAGAATGGTCTCGGCACTGCGGTTGGCGAGCAAATACCGCCCATCGCTGACGCGCTCCACGATCAGCGACACCGGGATATTGTCGACCACCAGCTCGAGGAACTTCTTGGTGTTTTCGAGTTCGCGCGACAGTGACCGCCGGTCGGTGACGTCGTCGAACAGCGTAATCAGGAATTCCGGCTTGTTGTTCTCGTTGCGCGCCATTACGCGGTTTGCGGAGAGAACGCGCTTGTCGTCGCCCCGTTCGACGACGTATTCACTGCGGTGATAACCTTCCGGCGCCGTCAGCGCCGCCCGGTCCGCTATCTCGATGCTCTTAGCGGTTTCGGGTGTGAATATCTCGTCGGCGCGCCTGCCGATGACGTGATCGCGGGAGAAGCGCGAGAATCGCTCGAACGCACGGTTGACGAAAATATAGCGACCGTCCTCGATGTTCTTGGCGGCGACGCAGACCGGAACGTTGTCGAGCACCGATTCCAGAAATTTGGTGGTCGATGCCAGCTTGCGCGACAACTGGCGCTGCTCGGTGCAATCCTCATGCGTTCCGATCGTCCCGCCATTGGGCAGGCTGAAGATCTTCGACAACACCGATCGGCCGTCAGGTAGTTCGGTGACGACACCTTCCGGGCGGCGGGCCAGCTTGCCGAACTCTTCGACGGTGAGATTGAGCAGTCCCCGCTCGCGCCGCAGTTCGAGCAGTTCGCGGCCGGTCATGCTGCTCGAAATCTCGGTGCGGCTGAGCCCGTACATTTCGAGAAAACGGTCGTTGCAGAAGACCACGCGGTTTTGCGCGTTGGTCATCATCACGCCCTGGTTGAGATTGTTGAGCGCCGAACTGATGAACGCGCTGCGCTGCAATTGCGCGCGCTTTGCCCCGCGCAGCGCCGATAAAATCCAGATGCCGATCGCTGCCGGGAAGGAGGCGACGACGATCCCGCCGATCAGGAACTCCCAGACCATAGTGGGATCTAATTCGCCGATATGGCTCGCCGGGGCAAAGCCGCTGGAGGATGCGGCCCCCCACGCCAGCCCGCACGGCGCAGCAATGGCGAGCAGACAGACGAGGGCCTGCGCCGGAATCGAATTCTTCCGTCCTGCCTGCCAGTTGCCGTCAGCCATTACCCACCCGAGGTTTGCGGGCGGAGTGTCTGGCTTGACGGGTTTGGATCGGGTAAACGACTACCCCTACAATTCTAAAATATGACCCAAATTACGGCAATTGGCCCGACATGATTAATGCTTCGTTAATGGGACTGCGTTTACTGCGTATTTCGAGGCAAACCAACGGGTTGTTCGACAGCTCCACCGAACGCAACGATGATTGCCGAGCGTGGCAAGCGCCGATTCCTGCGCCAGATTTCCGGGCCTGAAGCTGACATGGACAAGGTCGATTGCGTCGTCATCGGAGCGGGGGTGATCGGGCTCGCGATCGCACGGCGCCTGGCCCAGGCGGGCCGCGAAGTGATCGTGCTCGAGGCCGCCGAGGGCATCGGTACCGTCACCTCCTCGCGCAACAGCGAGGTGATTCATGCCGGCATCTATTACCGCGCCGGCAGCCTGATGGCGCAGATGTGCGTCAGCGGCAAGCGCGCGCTCTACCGATACTGCGGCGACCACGGCATTCCGCATCGCAATTGCGGCAAGCTGATCGTGGCGACGACGCCGAAGGAAACCGAGAAGCTGCAATCGATCCGCGCGCATGCCGAGGCCAATGGCGTCGACGACATGCAATTGCTGACCGGCGAAGCGGCGCGCGAACTGGAGCCGGCGTTGAATTGCGATGCGGCGCTGTTGTCGCCGTCCACCGGCATCATCGACAGCCACGCCTACATGCTGGCGCTGCAGGGCGATGCGGAAGAAGCCGGTGCGGCTTTCGCATTCCACACCCCGCTGCTGCACGCGCGAACCAACGCCGGTCGTATCGAAATCGAAGCCGGCGGCGATGCGCCGATGACCCTTGCGTGCAACCTGCTCGTCAATTCGGCCGGATTAGGCGCGCCCACGGTGGCGCGCAACATCGAGGGTATGCCGATCGAAATGATTCCCTGCGCTTATCTGGCCAAGGGCAATTATTTTAGCTGCAGTGCGCGGGCTCCATTTTCGCGCCTGATCTATCCGGTGCCGGAGCCCGGTGGGCTGGGCGTGCACCTCACCCTCGACATGGCCGGACAGGCCCGGTTCGGCCCCGACGTCGAATGGGTCGAGAGCATCGACTATGCGGTGGACCCCGCCCGCGCCGAGCGATTCTATCCCGCAATCCGGCGCTATTGGCCGACGCTGCCGGACGGCGCGCTGATGCCGAGCTATTCCGGAATCCGGCCGAAAATCGTGCCGCCGGCCGTCGCCACGCAGGATTTTCTCATCCAGGGTCCTGCCGATCACGGCATCGCCGGACTGATCAACCTGTTCGGCATCGAATCGCCCGGACTGACGTCATCGCTCGCGATCGCCGATCACGTGGGCAAGCTGGTGGAGCTGTAACGAAGGCCGAAACATCACCGACAGGCGGACGAGCGCATCGGCGCCCATCCGGCCGTGTGGGGATTTTCGATACTTTGCTAGGTACTTAGTGGAGGGTTTCGTCGGCGGTTTGCTTCAACCGCTCGATCTGATCCTTGACCATCAACTTGCGGCGCTTCAACTCGACAATTTGCAGGTCGTCTGTGGAAAGGTGCACGAGCGCTTCGTGCAATTCATTCTCGAGAATCTTGTGCTTACGTTCAAGCTCAACAAGATGCGCCTGTAGTGCCATACGAAATCTCCTCGGTGGGTGAAACCTCAGGTTCGATCCGGACGCGCGAGTGTACACCAGCCGCCGAATCTGTCGATGGGGTATCCAGAATCGGGGCCTCTCATATTTTCGGATTTATCTGTAACCAATCGTGACTATGGAACCCGATCAGCTTGCGGAGCGGCCTCGCAGGGACGATATTCATCGCCAGCTTCCGAAGAATCCGTTCGCAACCTGATCGCGCTTTCAGCTAACGTACACCATGACCGACGATGATGAGCGCGAGCTTGAAACCGAGCTCGCCAGGCTGCAGCAGGAGCATCGGGATCTCGATGCGGCGATCGACGCGCTGCATCAGTCGCCGGCGCCGGACTTGTTGCGGCTGCAGCGGCTGAAGAAACGCAAGCTGCAGTTGCGCGACCGCATCGCCTTCATCGAAGACCAGATCACGCCTGACATCATCGCCTGATCGTTGCGCTTGCTGCGCTCCGCTGGTTCGCCGCGCAAAAACCGTACGCCTTTCGGCAAGTCCTTTTCCCCGACATCCACACCCACGACGGCTCGATGGGCTTGGCGCCAGCGAAAAAACAGGCCTCCGGCTGGTGGATGCGGCTTGACTTCACCAGAACAAAAAGAGAACATATCCTCCTGCCGCCAGCCTCGGGAGCCCAGCCATGTCCGTTCCACCGCCCCTGTCCGACAACAACCGTTACGAGCAGGCCTGCGATCAGGCAATTGCGATGTGCGACGGCAATCTGCGCTCGACCATCAAGGCGCTGATCATGGCGAACGAGTATCTGGAAATCGAACTGGAGGAGCTGCAGGCCACGATAGCAGCCGGCTGTGTGCCGGCCAAACGTGCGAGTAGCAACGCGGCCTGATCTGGAGCGATCACACTGGAGCGATACAATGGCCGATGTCACCTATTACGTCGCAATGCCATTCCTGCAGGACGATAGCGGCTCGCCGGTGGCGGGCGCCGCGGAAGAATGCCAAAGCCCGACCACCGCGTTGCGGCGCGCCGAAACGATGTCGCGAATGGCCGGCAGCATCGGCGCCGTCGCCTTCAGCCGCAGCGGCGATCCCATGATGGGTGAATTCGGCGACGCGAAACTGCTGCGCAAGTTCGGCAACGTGCCGGACGATCTCAGCGAGCTTTAGCCAGATCGTTGATTGGAATTTGTCGGGTGGGCAAAGCGCAAGCTGCCCACCACATTCTTCAACGCTTGTCCGTTGGTGGGCACGGCGCGAAGCGCGCCTTTGCCCACTCTACGCCTTCGCCTCATGCCGCCGCAGCGCCTTGCGCACATACATGGCGCTGTCGGCCGCTTCCAGCGCGCGGCCGGCTTCGGAGTGGGTATCGAGCACAGAGACGCCCGCGGAGGCGCCCGCGGTAATGGTGCGGCCATCGAACACGAAGCTGAGGCGATCGATCGCCTCCTCCAGCGCGGCCGCCTTGGCCCTAGCGTCGGTCTCGCTGAGATTCCACAACAGCAGCGCGAACTCGTCGCCGCCGAGCCGGCCCACCATGTCGGAAGAGCGCACCTGCGCCAGCAGCGCCGCGGCAATGGCCTTGAGCACCTGGTCGCCCGCGGCATGTCCGAAGGCGTCGTTGATCGGCTTCAGCCGATCGACGTCGAGCACGACCAGGGCACCGCAGGCGCGATAGCGCTTCATATAGGCGATCGCGCGATTGAGCTCGCGCTCGAAACCGCGCCGGTTCGGGATGCCCAACAGGAAGTCGGTATCGGCGGAGGCCTGAAGTTCCTCGATCTGCGCCTGAGTCCGGGCGAGCTGCGCTTTCAGCCGGCGAATCGTCGCCTTGGTCTCGTTGGACGCTGCCGGCGGCCGGGATGCTGGCGGCGGCGATCGCCGTGGTGCGGATTTTCGCCCGGAAGCCGCGTTTTTAGGGCGTTTTCCGGCCCTGGAGGCGGTCGCCCTGGTTTTCTTCTTCATGGCCTTCCCTGTGCAGGCACGCTTATGAAGGCTTGCCGGGATTCACCAAGACAGGATAGTCCATTCCTGATCCCTTGCCACGCCTTGGATGACCCCCGGGCCGACCCTATAATCGGCTTATGCTTCTGGATTCCCAAACAGAATTGACGAGATGACCACACCGATCGCCATCATTATGGGCAGCCAGTCCGACTGGGAGACCATGCGCCATGCCGCCGAGACGTTGGCGGCGCTCGGGATCGACTGCGAAAAGCGCATCGTCTCGGCCCATCGGACCCCGGACCGGCTGTTCGCCTTCGCCAAGGGCGCCAAGGCTCAAGGTTTCAAGGTCATCATTGCCGGCGCCGGTGGTGCGGCGCACCTGCCCGGCATGGCGGCGGCATTGACGGAACTCCCCGTGTTCGGCGTTCCCGTCGAATCCAAGGCACTGTCGGGGGTCGATTCGCTGTACTCGATCGTGCAGATGCCGGCCGGCGTTCCCGTAGGCGCGCTGGCGATCGGCAAGGCCGGCGCCATCAACGCCGCGCTGCTCGCGGCAAGCGTGCTCGCGCTGAATGACCCGGCACTGGCAACGCGGTTGGCCGCCTGGCGCAAGCAGCAGACGGACGCGGTCAAGGAGCGCCCGGAGGGTTCAGCGTGACGGTTTCAGACAAGGTGAAGCTGAAGCCGGGCGACACCATCGGAATTCTCGGCGGCGGACAATTGGGCCGGATGCTGGCCATGGCCGCGGCGCGCCTCGGCCTCAAATGCCAGGTGTTTTCGCCGGACCCGGACTCGCCCGCCTTCGACGTGGTGCTGAACGCAACCTGCGCCGAATATGCCGACGTCGAGGCGCTCGAGTTGTTTGCCAACGATGTCGACGTCATCACCTATGAATTCGAGAACGTGCCGGCCGCCACCGCCATGGTGCTGGCGGCGCGCCGTCCGGTATTGCCGGCGCAGAAAATCCTCGAAACCACGCAGGACCGGCTGATCGAGAAAAATTTCGTCAAGCGGCTCGGCATCGACACCGCCGACTATGCCGACGTGTCGTCGGTGGAAACCCTGCAGAGCGCCATTGCCCGCATCGGCCTTCCCGCCGTGATCAAGACCCGCCGCTTCGGCTATGACGGCAAGGGCCAGGCGATCATTCGTGAGGGCGACGACCCCATCCGCATTTGGGAAGAGCTCGGCACCAAATCCGCGATCCTCGAAGCCTTCGTTCCATTCGAGCACGAGATCTCCGTGATCGCCGCGCGATCGGCGGATGGCCATGTCGAATGCTACGACGTCACCGAAAACGAGCATCGCGATCACATCCTGAAATTCTCGCGCGTGCCGGCCGCGATATCGGATGAACTGGCCGCACAGGCGCGAGCCGTTGCCGAGAAAATCGCCCATGCGCTCGACTATGTCGGCGTGCTCGCGGTCGAGCTGTTCGTCGTTGCCGGAAACGGCGGACCGCACGTGTTGGTCAACGAGATCGCGCCGCGGGTGCATAATTCCGGACACTGGACGCTGGACGGCGCCTCGATTTCCCAGTTCGAGCAGCACATCCGGGCAATTGCCGGCTGGCCGCTCGGCAAGCCGGTTCGTCACGGCCAGGTCACCATGACCAACCTGATCGGCGACGATATCCTCGATTATGAGCAGTGGCTGACGGTTCCCGGCGCCACGGTTCATCTCTACGGCAAGGGCACACCGCGGCCGGGCCGCAAGATGGGCCATGTCACTGAGGTTATCCCGGCAAGCAAGAAATAACGCTCGCCGTATTTGCGGCGAGCCATAACCCAATGTGAGGTGAGCACGCTCATCAGGCTCCCTCCCCCCTTGCGGGGGAGGGTTGGGGAGAGGGGTAGCCGCGCACTCGAACGAAGAGATCAGGCCAACCTGCATCAAACCATTGCAAGCTGCGCGCACATGAGAACCTCGTGCCGCGCTTCGTCTTGCAGCAGAGCAAGCGGCACCCCTCTCCCTAACCCTCCCCCGCAAGGGGGGGGAGGGAACCCTTCCGCCATGCGTCCCTGACGAATGACCAGGAGCAAGCCGTACCGCCATTGAGCGAGACCGCAGATCAGGCGGTCTTCAAGCCTTCCACGACGCCGGCCGGCTCCTCGCTAAGCCAGCGATAGATCGCGCCGCCGAGCGCACCGCCGATCAAGGGCGCCACCCAGAACAGCCAGAGCTGCGCCAGCGCCCAGCCGCCGACGAACAGCGCGGGCCCGGTGCTGCGCGCGGGATTCACCGACGTGTTGGTGACGGGGATACTCACGAGATGGATCATCACCAGCGCCAATCCGATGGCGAGCGGCGCAAAGCCGGCAGGCGCCTTGCCGTGGGTGGCGCCCATGATGATGAACAGGAACATCATGGTCATCACCACTTCGGTGATGAAGCAGGCCACCATGCCGTACTGACCAGGGGAATGCGCGTCATAGCCGTTGGAGGCAAAGCCCTTGGCCAGATCGAAGCCGGGCGCGCCGCTTGCGATCACATAGAGCAACGCCGCGGCAGCGACGGCACCGATCACCTGCGCGATCACGTAAGGAACGATCTGCTGCGCCGGAAACCGTCCGCCGGCCGCGAGGCCGATCGTGACGGCGGGATTGAGATGACAGCCGGAGATGTGGCCGATCGCATAGGCCATGGTCACGACGCTCAGGCCGAATGCCAGGGACACACCGACCAGGCCTATACCGACCTCCGGAAAACCGGCGGCGATGACCGCGCTGCCGCATCCCGCAAAAGTGAGCCAAAACGTGCCGATCGCTTCAGCGGTATATTTTTTGGTATTCATACTCGCCTCCCGCATGTTTTTGCGCTGCTGGATGTTAGGGAGGGCCCGTGAAGGGCTCGTTATTTGAGGAAACGGGCTCGTATCAGCCGATTTTCGCAGCTTTCCGGGGCCGGAAACCGCCTTCTCAGGTGGACATCTGCGGTTTTGTCTGCTACATGCCCGCGCTCAGGGTTGAGGACCAGGCCTTTCGCCGGCCCTTCGCTTTACCAGAATTCCTATCCGATCAATTGAAAGAGGATGCCGCGTGCAGGTTCTCGTCCGCGATAACAATGTCGATCAAGCCCTCAAGGCGCTGAAGAAAAAGATGCAGCGAGAGGGTATCTTCCGCGAGATGAAGCTCCGCGGCCATTACGAAAAGCCGTCCGAGAAGAAGGCCCGTGAAAAGGCCGAAGCCGTGCGCCGCGCACGCAAGCTGGCCCGCAAGAAGCTGCAGCGTGAAGGCTTGCTGCCGATGAAGCCCAAGCCGGTGTTCGGCGCCGGTCCCGGTGGCGACCGTGGTGGCGCTGGCGGCCGTGGCCCGGGCGCAGGTCCGCGCGGACCGCGCTAAGCAGTTCGCTGGATTTGAATGAAAAACGCGGGCCTTGGGTCCGCGTTTTGTTTTTCGCGATCTTGTTCCTCAGAATTCGGACGCGCCGGAAAATCGGCGCTCTCGCTGCTCGATCACCCACATCGCCGTCGACGCCGTTGCGGCCATTT
The DNA here is from genome assembly GCF_001693485.1 of Bradyrhizobium sp. LMTR 3. GTDB lineage: Bacteria > Pseudomonadota > Alphaproteobacteria > Rhizobiales > Xanthobacteraceae > Bradyrhizobium. The sequence goes on along the minus strand of NZ_MAXC01000001.1, from coordinate 95,891 downwards.
TGACCGATGCATTTTGCGAGCCATCGGGTTACCTATGCCATGTTCGACGCGCGAGTATTCCGCCGCATGGCCGTTACTGACTGCAATACACTTCCCTGCGCTTCGCGCTTCACGGCCGCATCCATCGTGCTGCTCGCGATCGTTCTCACCCTGCCCCTCGGCGGCTGTTCGTTCGACCTGGGATCGTGGGGATCGGATAGGGAAAAGCCGCAGGCCGTCGAACGGCAACCGACCGGCACGATCAGCGGACAAAGCGTCGGCGATGCCCAGGGCCACGCAACGCGCGGCCAGACGCTCGCCAAATCCGGCAAGGCCGAGGAAGCGCTCGCGGAATTCGACCGCGCGCTCGCACTCGATCCCTACAACGTGCAGGCGCTGTACGGCCGCGGCCTGATCCATCAGGCCGACAAGCAGCATGAGCAGGCGATTGCCGATTTCACCGCGGCCAATGGCCTGACGCCGCAACGGGTCGATCCGCTGCTGGCGCGGGCGACCAGCTACCTCGCCATCGACAAGGCAAAGGAAGCCGCTTCCGATCTCGACGAGGCGGTGCAGGCCGATCCCAACAGCGCGCAAGCCTGGTCGGCGCGCGGCATCACCTATGAGCGCCTGGGCGACAAGGCCAAGGCGTTCACATCCTACAGCCGTGCGCTGGCGCTCCGGCCCAAGGACGACGCCGCCCGAAGCGGGCTCGCCCGCACCGGCGGCTAGAGCATGATCCGGAAAAGTGTGAAGCGGTTTTCCGAAAAGATCATGCTCAACAAAAAGATGAGATCATGATGCGATTCTACGAAATCGCATCATGATCTGGACGCTTTCTGTCGAAGACCGCAGACTATTTCGGCAGCACCGCGTGGAAGATCGACTTGGCGGTCGACAGCGCGTCCTCGGCAGCCGCCGTGGCGCGTTCGCGGACGGAAGGCTCCGCAACTTCGGCACGCAGATCGAGCGGGCGCGAGACCGGAATTTCGGCGGGCGGGACTGGGCGGTTCGGGTCGGTGGCCTCAGCAAAAGGCGGCCGTGCCTGCGGCGAAGCCTGACCATGGGGTTCGCCAGCGGGTGAGCCCGAGACCATGACCGGCGGCGGCAGCGGACGAAGCGCGGGCGCATTCACGGCAGCAGGCGCATTTGCGACCCTGGGTGCTTCGGGCGCGCGGGCCGTCTCGGGGGAGCGCGGAGACGTCTCGCCGTTGGCGCGCAGGCGTTCGATCGCGGCGCGCGCCAGATCGTTGGCATCGCGCCGTTCATCCGGAGTAACCGCAGTCTCGACCGGGGCGGCCGGCGCAGCCGCCGCAACCGGAGTGGCCTGGGACGCAACAGGCTGCACGGGCGACGGCAGGACGACCCTGATCTTTTCCTTTTCGCGCGGCAGCGCTGCATGACGGCGCTGGTCGGCCGGATTGCTGGCAGCGTCGGCCGGGTTCTCGGCTGATTTTACGTCGGACTTAGGATCGGGAGACCTGGAATCGGAAGACTTGGAATCGGAGGATTTGGAATCGGAGGATTTGGCATCGGCTTTTGCGTCAGCCTTCGCTTCGGACTTTTCTTCGGCTTTCGCTTGGGCCTTGTCAGCCGCCGCCCGTTCGGCAGCGGTCTTCTCCATGATGGCCTTCTCGGAGATACCCCTCGCCTTGACGTCTGCGGCCGGAAGGTTGCTCACGCCGGCCGTGGTCTCGGAAGTCTTGGTATCGGACGTCTTGGTATCGGACGTCTTGGCACCGGATTTGGCTTCAGGCTTGCCGGGATTGGCGGCCGACGCCGCCGCCGCGGGAGCGTCCGCGCTGGGCTTGGTCACGATGTAGTGGTTGACGATGTACGCCCCGATGACCGTCGCGGCCACCGAAGGGAAGATGTCCACCGCAAATTTCTTCAGGTAATTCAGCATTCCGGCCACTCCCCGCGGCCCTCCAATTGCCGGAACTTTGAGGCACATTGAGGGATCAACTGCGACAGATCGGTGGCAATTCAGCAGTTCCCGTGCAGGCCCAGCGAAACGGGCTAGAGTCGATCAAAACGGCCTGCTTCTCCAGGCCACAGCGCAGCACGGGTAGTCCCTGCCCGGCGAAGCAAACCTGAAAACCGAGGTGGAGCGGTCAGGGCTTCAGCTCGACCTCCAGAAACACAATCTCGCTTGCGGTCTCGTTCAGCACGTCGTGCTGGACCCCGGCCTTCCGGAAATAGGATTTGCCGGAGGCGAGCTGCGCCTTGGTGCGTTCGCCGTTCGGCGCGACGATGGTCATCTCGCCCGAGGTCACCGGCACGATCACGTAATCCATTTCATGGGTGTGGTGGCCGGTGGCGCTGCCCGGCGCCAGCCGCCACTCGGTAACGCGGACTTCTGATGTGTCGACCTGAACATCGGATTTGGCGGCAAGCATGTCAGCTTCACTCCTGTGGGACTACGGCACGAATACCATGAACAGGAACACGGCGAACACCAGCATGTGCACGAGCCCGAACAGGATGTTGGTGCGGCCGGTGCCGAAGGTGAGCATGCTGATGACGAAGGTCAGCACCAACAGCACCATTTCGCGGGCATCGAGGCCGAGCACCAGGTGCTTGTCGAGCGTATAGGCAACCACGGCAACCGCCGGCACCGTCAGCCCGATCGTGGCGAGCGAAGAGCCGAGCGCGAGATTGATACTTTTCTGCAGGTCGTTCCTGCGCGCGGCGCCGACAGCCGCGACGCTCTCCGGCAGCAGAATCAAGAGCGCCACCACGACGCCCGCAAACGCCAGCGGCGCACCAATCATCGCGGTCACGGCATCGACGACCGCCGAAAATTTCTTGGCCAGCAGCACCACCGCCAACAGCGATACAAGCAAGAGCGCGAAGCTGAGCGCCAGCATCCGGTTGGACAGTCGGGATTCGTCAGCCGCCTTTCCTTCCGCCTCGTTGATGAAGTAATCACGATGCCGGATGGTCTGGGTATAGAGAAACACGGCGTACAGGATCAGGGTAACGATGCTGACGAAGCCGAGCTGGGCCGCCGAGTAGATCGGCCCCGCCGCCGTCAGCGTGTAGTTCGGCATGATCAGCGTGATGGTCGCCAGCACGAACAGCACGCTAAGATAAAGGTTCGAGCCCGAGACCTGAAAATCCTGCTCGCGATAGCGCAAGCCGCCAATGAAGATGCAGAGGCCGACAAGGCCGTTGCACACGATCATCACCACCGCAAACACGGTGTCGCGCGCCAGCGCCGGCTGCTGCTTTTCACCGAGCATGATGGTGGCGATCAGCGCGACTTCGATGATGGTGATCGCAAGCGTCAATAGCAGCGTGCCGTAGGGCTCGCCGATTCGCTCGGCGATCACCTCGGCATGATGCACGGCGGCGAACACGGTGCCGAACAGGATTGCGAGCAGCACCACCGCAAACACGAACCCGCCGGCCGATGGTGTAAAGTCGATATCGAGGCCGGTAGCCACGGCAAAGAGCAGCACCGCCAGCACGGGGAATATCCAGGCCGATCGCGGCATCGGTCCATATGCGCTCATGCGGTCAGGTTCCCAGCCGGTTGGACGGAAGATACGCCCGTCCATGCTGCGACCATCCCTGCGCAAGGTTGATAAAATTCCGCGCGATTTCAATCGCGCCGAAATTGTCCAGATCGTTGTGACCTCCCCGGGCAAGGCGGACAAACCGCTTCGGCTCGTTGGCCAGCGCGAACAGCCGTTCGCCAAAGGCAACGGGTATCGTGGGATCGAGCGCGCCATGCATCATGAGCAGCGGAACCCTGATCCGGGCGATGCGCCGGTCGGAGTGGAACTGATCCCGCATCAACAGCCGCACCGGCGCGAACCAGAACGCGGACGCGCCGACGTCCACGATGGACGTATAGGACGATTCCAGGATCAGCTTTCCGACCGGCTGTTCGGCTGCCAGCGCAACCGCGACGCCGGTGCCCAGGGAGAATCCCCACGCAACGATTCTGTCCGCGCTGTATCGCGCTGCCGTGAAAGCATAGGCCGCCGCGGCATCCTGCAGCAATCCCTGCTCGCTCGGCTGCCCGCTCGAGCCGGCATAGCCGCGATAGGAGAGCGCGACGATTCCTGTCCCGTCGGCGATCAGGCCGCGAAACCGGCCGAAGAAGCCGGCGAGATAATCGCCATTGCCGTGGAAGTAGAGGACGACCGGGCGCCCCGGCCTGGCCGGAACATGCCAGACGATGACCTTCTCACCGTCGGCTGTGGCCAGGACATGTTCTTCTGCTTCGGGAAAGCCAGCCGCTTGCGGCGGCGTGCGCACGCTTGTCGGGGCAGGAAACAGCACGGCGCGCTGCGCGAAGAACATCGCGAGCAGACCACAGATATAACCCGCCGAAACGATGATCAGCAGCCATTTCAGCCCGGTCATGAATGTCCTGCGATCGCGTTACATCCCCTTGACGATGTTCTCGGTGACCTTCTTGGCGTCACCGAGCAGCATCATGGTGTTGTCGCGGTAGAACAGCGGATTGTCGATGCCGGCATAGCCCGACGCCAGCGAGCGCTTGATGAACATCACGGTGCCGGCCTTCCAGACCTGCAGCACCGGCATGCCGTAGATCGGCGAGGTCTTGTCTTCTTCCGCCGCCGGGTTGGTGACGTCGTTGGCGCCGATCACGAAGGCGATGTCGGCCTGGGCGAATTCGGAGTTGATGTCCTCGAGCTCGAACACCTCGTCATAGGGCACATTGGCTTCGGCGAGCAGCACGTTCATGTGGCCGGGCATGCGGCCCGCGACCGGGTGAATGGCGTACTTCACCTCGACGCCTTCCTTCTTCAACAGGTCGGACATCTCGCGCAGCGCGTGCTGGGCCTGCGCCACCGCCATGCCGTAGCCGGGTACGATGATGACTTTGGAGGCGTTCTTCATGATGAAGGCGGCGTCGTCGGCCGAGCCGAGTTTTGCCGGCTTCTGCTCGCCGGAGCCGCCGCCCGCGGCCGCCGTCTCGCCGCCGAAGCCGCCGAGGATGACCGAGATGAACGAGCGGTTCATCGCGTGGCACATGATGTAGGACAGGATCGCGCCGGACGAGCCGACCAGCGCGCCGGTGATGATCAGCGCGGAATTGCCGAGCGTAAATCCGATGCCGGCCGCGGCCCACCCCGAATAGGAGTTCAGCATCGAGATCACGACCGGCATGTCGGCGCCGCCGATCGGGATGATCATGAGCACGCCCAGCACCAGCGCGATGATGGTGATCAGCCAGAAGTCGAGCGCGCTGCCGGAGCGGACCAGGCCGAAAATGAAGAACACCAGCGCAAGCGCGAGCGCGATGTTGATGATGTGGCGGCCGGGCAGGATGATCGGAGCACCGCTCATGCGCGCGGAGAGCTTCAGGAAGGCGATCACCGAACCGGTGAAGGTCAGCGCGCCGATGGCGACGCCAAGCGACATCTCGACCAGGCTCGAGGCGTGGATGGCGCCGGGCTTGCCGATATCGAAGGCTTCCGGCGCATAGAAGGCGCCCGCGGCGACCAGCACCGCGGCCATGCCGACCAGCGAGTGGAAAGCAGCGACCAGTTCCGGCATCGACGTCATCGGCACGCGCCGCGCGATCACCGCCCCGACCGTCCCGCCGATGGCGATGCCGAGGATGACCAGCACCCAGGCGACAGCGTCCGCCGGCGGATGACTGGCGAGCGTCGTGCCGACTGCAATCGCCATGCCGATCATGCCGAACAGATTGCCCTGGCGGGACGATGCCGGGCTCGACAGCCCGCGCAGCGACAGGATGAACAGCACACCTGCCACAAGATAAAGAACTGCTGCCAGATTGGCGTTCATCTCAGGTCCCCATTTGACTTTATCACCACGAGGTGCGCGCCACTCACTTCACCTTTTTCTTGTACATCGCCAGCATGCGCTGGGTGACAAGGAAGCCGCCGAAAATGTTCACGCAGGCGAAGATCAGCGCGATGAAGCCGAAACCGCGCGCCCAGCCCGAGCCGCTCGAGATCATGCCGACGCCGACCGCGAGCAGCGCGCCGACCACGATCACCGAGGAGATCGCATTGGTCACCGACATCAGCGGCGTATGCAGCGCCGGCGTCACCGACCAGACCACGAAGTAGCCGACGAAGACGGCTAGGACGAAAATCGACAGCCGAAATACGAAGGGATCGACGACTTGGGCGACATGCTCCATGGCTTCTCTCCTTAGGCTTTCGGCTGGAAGTTCGGATGGATGACGGCGCCATCCTTGGTCAGCGCGGTGGCTTTCACCAGTTCGTCTTCCCAATCGACCGCGAGCGCCTTGTTCGCCTTGTCGACCAGCGTCTCGATGAACGAGAACAGGTTGCGGGCGTAAAGGCTCGAGGCCGATTGCGCCACGCGGCCGGCGACATTGGTGTAACCGACGATCTTGATGCCATCGAGATCGACGACCTCGCCCGCCTTTGCGCCTTCGACGTTGCCACCGCGCTCGACGGCGAGATCGACCAGCACCGAGCCCGGCTTCATCGATTTGACCATCTCGGCGCTGACGAGCCTTGGCGCGGGGCGACCCGGGATCAGCGCGGTCGTGATCACGATGTCCTGCTTCTTGACGTGCTCGGCGGTGAGTGCGGCCTGCTTTGCCTGATACTCTTTCGACATTTCCTTGGCGTAGCCACCGGCGGTCTGGGCGTTCTTGAACTCTTCGTCCTCGACCGCGAGGAATTTGGCGCCGAGCGATTCGACCTGCTCTTTGGTGGCCGGACGCACGTCGGTTGCGGTAACGACGGCACCGAGCCGGCGCGCGGTCGCGATTGCCTGCAGGCCGGCAACGCCGACGCCCATCACGAACACCTTCGCCGCCGGCACGGTGCCGGCCGCCGTCATCATCATCGGGAACGCGCGACCAAAGGACTCGGCCGCCTCGATCACCGCGCGATAGCCGGCGAGATTTGCCTGCGAGGACAGCACGTCCATCACTTGCGCGCGCGTAATGCGCGGCATCAGTTCCATCGCAAATGCCGAGACGCCGGCATCCGCGATCGTCTTCAGCGCCGCCTCATTGCCGTAAGGGTCCATGATGGCGATGACCAGCGCGCCGCGCTTGTACCTGGCGAGTTCTGAGGCCTCCGGCCGTTTCACCTTGATGATGATGTCGGCGTCCTTCAACGCGTCCGCGCTGACGGTGGCGCCGACGGCGGTGAATTCGAAATCCGGCAGCCCCGACTTGATGCCCGCACCCGGTTCGATCGCAACTTCGGCGCCCAGCGCCTTGAATTTCTTGATTGTGTCCGGGGAAGCGGCAACCCGCGGTTCGGACGGATCGATTTCCTTGGCAACGGCAATTTTCATGAGGCCTCCCCGGCGCGGCAGGCGCGCGCAAGCAAACTAGCGTCTTTTCCGCTTAGTTGGATACCGGTTTCGCAACCGGCATGCGTGCGAATTTTCTGGCCACCGCCAGGGCCGGCGGTGCAGGCAGCGACGCGTCAGGTCAGGAAATAGCCCATCAGGGCGACAATGATGACGACGGCGACGGTGCCGTATTTGACCAACATGATGAACCCTTCATAGGTCTGCTCATGGGCCGCGTAGTCGTTGCCGTCAGCGGTCGTGTAGGCCACTTCGTTATGGTCTGCCATCGGTATCCCCAGTCAAAATCCGCGTTTCTCGCGTGCAATTACCGCAAAGCGTTTGGGAGGGCAACGGCCCCTTGCCTATCGGGTCATTCGGAAGGCCAATTATCCCGGATCCAGCGGGCCAGGCTTTCTTCGCTGACCTCGCCTGCGGCGAGGGAAAGGATGATGGCGGTGGCGTGCGCCGGATCGGGCGCAAAGGGTATGTCGTTGACGCGCAAGAAGACCATCATGGCGTGGAACGCAATACGCTTGTTGCCGTCCACGAACGCGTGGTTACGGGCGAGACCGAACGCATAGGCTGCGGCAAGTGCAGGCATGTCCACGTGCCCGTCATTCCATCGGTTAGCTGACCGCAAAACCGCCAACTCGAGAAGGCCACGATGCCGAGTGCCTTCCGGTCCGCCGAATATCGCCAGTTGCTCGGCATGCATGTCGATGACTTCGTCGACATCGAGCCAGATGGGATCGCTCACTTTGCAAGCGCGGCGAACGTATCGCGATATTCGTGCATGACCTGGCGGGCGATTTCCATGGTCCGCGCGTGCTTGGGATTGAATGGCGAAAGCCGCAGGCTGCCATCCGGTTGTTCGACCGGATAGAACTTGTCGCCTTCCTTGAGATTGAGCCGGGCAAGAAGCTCTTTCGGCAGGATCACACCGACCGAATTACCGATCTTCCGGATTTGAAGGGCGGTGTCCTCCAGCCTGTATTCGCGAGAGGCTTCTTCCATTCCGCGAGGGGTTTTGTTCATGGCACGAGCTCCGTTATACAATATGTATAACGCATCTCAGCGGCCCGTTCAACAAATGTTTTACGCTTGGCTCTCGGGCCGCCCCAACCCCTCCAGCAATTTCCAACCCGTCTCGAAACGTCGCCTGGAAATGCATCGCCCGGCCGGAAGGCGAGCCGCCACTAGCCGACCACGAAATCGAAACGCCCCGCGAGCCAGCCGGCGTTCTTGGCCGTGCGCACCAGCAACTCCTTGCGAAACAGGCCGTCAGTACGGTTCAGCGCTTCGCCCGGGAAATAGAGCTGGGTGGTCAGCACGCGGCCGCCGCCCGGCTGCACTTTCACGTGGATATGGCGTGTACGGCCGACATAGGCGCCGGGCACGATGCTGCGCAACCGGTAGCGCCCTTCCGCATCGGAGAATTGGTGGCCACGCAAGCGAAAACCGGAATTGTCATATCGGCCCTTGTCGTCGGCCTGCCAGAAATCCAGCAAGGCTCCGGCGATCGGTTTGCAGGCGCGGGTAAGGACGAAGCCGACCAGTTCGATCGGCTGTCCTGGCATGCCTTCTTCAATCAGTTCGACCCGCTCGGGCGAAGAAGGCTTGAAGAACGGCCCTTCGGTCTGCGCCACTGTTGCGGCGTCGCCGTCATGGCATTCGGGGGTGGGAGCAAGCGGGGCCTGAGCAACGCTACCGTCGATGACAAGCAGCGAACCGGCTGCGAAGACGCCCGCTCCAAGGACAACGCGCCGCGTCGGGGTGTCGATCATGGGGCACTCCCCTTCTGTCGTCACCGACATCATGTAGGGCGCCGGCGGCAGAAATTGAGTCAGCGCCCATCACAATTCCGTTTCGTGCCCGCGGCCGAACCCGTCAGCCCATCGATTCCAGCTCGTCGATCATGCCTGCGATGACCGACAGCCCGCCGTCCCAGAATTTGGGATCCTTGGCATCCAGCCCGAACGGCTTGAGCAGTTCGGAATAATGCTTGGTGCCGCCGGCCGCGAGCATGGCGAGATAGCGCTCTGCGAAACCCTCGGCGGCGTTTTCGTAGACGGCGTAAAGCGAGTTCACCAGGCAATCGCCGAACGCATAGGCATAGACGTAGAACGGCGAATGGATGAAGTGCGGAATGTACATCCAGAAGTTTTCGTAGCCCGGGCGGATGTCGATGGCCGGCCCGAGGCTTTCACCCTGCACGCTGAGCCAGATCTGGCCGATGCGCTCGGCGGTCAGTTCGCCGTTCTTGCGCTCGGTGTGCACGGCGCGCTCGAACGAATAGAACGCAACCTGCCGCACCACGGTGTTGATCATGTCCTCGACCTTGCCGGCCAGCAGCGCCTGGCGCTGCTTGGCGTTTTTGGTCTGCGACAGGAGCCGCTTGAAGGTCAGCATTTCGCCGAACACGCTTGCCGTCTCCGCAAGCGTCAGCGGCGTCGGCGCCATCAGCGCGCCGTTCTTCGCCGCCAGCACCTGGTGCACGCCATGGCCGAGCTCATGCGCCAGCGTCATCACGTCGCGTGGCTTGCCCTGGTAATTCATCAGCACATAGGGATGCGCCGAGGGCGTGGTCGGGTGCGAGAACGCGCCCGGCACCTTGCCCGGCCGCACCGGCGCATCGATCCAGCGGTCGGTGAAGAAACGTTCCGCGATATCAGCCATCTCGGCGGAGAAGCCGCGATAGGCCGTCAGCACCATCTTCTGCGCCTCGGGCCAGGCGATCGTGCCGGCCGCCGCGAACGGCAGCGGCGCGTTGCGGTCCCAATGCGCCAGCTTCTTCTTTTTGAACCAGCCGGCCTTCAGATTGTAGTAGCGGTGCGACAGCCGCGGATAGGCCGCGCGAACCGAGCCGACCAGCGCATCGACGACCTCGCGTTCGACGCGGTTATTCAGATGGCGCGAATCCGCAACGTCCTGGAAGCCACGCCAGCGATCGGAAATCTCCCTGTCCTTGGCGAGCGTGTTGGTGACGAGGGCAAAGGTCCGCTCATTATCCTTGAACGTTTTCGCCAGCGCCTGCGCAGCGGCCTTGCGCTTTTCCGGCGCGCGGTCCTGCAGCAGATTGAGCGTCGGCTCGATCGCGAGCGCCTTGGTCCCGACCTTGAAGCGCAGGCCGGAGATGGTCTGGTCGAACAGCCGGTTCCAGGCGGCATAGCCGCTCTGGGATTTTTCGTGAAACAACTGCTCGACGCGATCTTCGAGCTGATATGGCTTGTCCTTGCGCAGATCCTCGATCCACGGCCGGAAATGCGCGAGCTCGGGCGTTTGCATCGCGCGCTCGATCACGGCGTCTTCGATGCGGTTGAGTTCGAGCGCGAAGAACAGCAGATGCAGCGAGGCCGCCGTCAGCCGCTCGGAGACGTCGCCGTAGAACTTGGAAATCACGGGATCGACGCTGTCGCCGGCATGAACGAGGCCTGCATAGGAGCCGAGCCGGCCGGCCAAATCGTCAATCGCCTCGTAGCGCCTGATCGCCTCCGCCAGCCAAAGACCGCCCTCGTCGCGGGCAACGCCTTCCGCCAGCTTGCCTTTGTAATCCGTTTCAAACGCGACGCAGTCGGTATCCATCTTCTGCAGATCGCGTGCGATTTCAGGCGCGTCGATGCCGGAATAAAGATCGGCGAGATTCCACTCCGGCAATTTGCCGGTTTTGGGTTTGGCTGTGCTCGCCTTGCTGCCCTTGGCGGGCTTACGGGACGTCTTGACGGCTCGGGAGGTCGCAGATTTTGCGCTCATGACACTTTCAGAATTGAGAGGTGATCAGGAAATTGGGCGAGATCAGGCGAAAGCCGAAAGCTGCGGTGCCAATTGGACAAGCAGTTCCTCGCTTTCGGCGAGCATCGGCTCGAGCCTTTCGTGCATCACGCTACGGACCGCGCACCATAACACGATCACGCGTACCATAAGCCACGACGTGCTCGGGACTGCCGCCCGCGCGTGCAGCGCGACGAGATCGAGGTTTCGGTGCTCGAAGAGCAGCCGCCCAAAACCATCCTCAAGGATATAATTTCCGCCGATCCGCGACACGCACAGCTCGCAAGCCTGATCCGGAAGCGGTCCCAGCAGGTAGAACTGGGCATCACGCTTCTCCGTCATGCCGGTTTCCCATTCGCGTCCGGTGCCCGGCGCAAGCGCGGCGTTCAGAGCCGCGACAATGGTGCTGAGTTCTCGCTCGCTCCACTCGCCCGCGTCCTGTCTGCGCTCGAACGCAACCACGCTCATGTGCTTTCCGCTCCGAACAGCAGCCGGTGCAATTCCGGCTCGTAGTATCTTAACAGATGCCTAGCGAAGGCGGCCGGTTCAAGACCCAATTCGCCGGCCCAAGCTCCCATAACTTCAGTTGGAACTCGACTGAACCCGTTCTCGACCTGGGAGATGAACGTGTAATATTTCAGGCCGAGGCGGGCAGCGAGGTCTGCCTGCGACAATTCGGCATCCGCCCTTCGCTGCTTCAACCAATCCCCGGCCAGTTTCCGCAACTGCTTGGCGTCCGGCGCGGCCTTAGCCGGCTGGCGTTCAGCGGAACCATCTTGATGTTTTACTCGTTTCATGATTACTAAACTATCTGGAATGAATGACCGGGTAGGTAATGTTCCCTACCACAATCTTAGCTCGCGAATAAGAATCCGATGGCCTTCTTGGACCGCAGTCAGATTGTTGAAACGACCGCCCGCTCCCCTGCGGCTCGCGGCAAGGAGTTGTTCGCCGGCATCCTGCTCGTGGCGCTGATTGCGACCGTGGGAATCCGGAACGTGGTGCCGGCGGATGCGCTGGCGCCCGCGATCGTCACGCTGCTCTTCGGCGTTGCCGCCTTGACGGCCGGCTTCGCGCTGATCTGCCGGCGCGACCGATTCCGCATCATGTGGTTCGACCTCGCCGGAAGCCTGACGTTCATCGGCGTCGTCATCTCCGTTCTGATCGAGCCGGACCAGATGGTCAGGCTCTTCACCCTCCCGGATCAACCTGAGTAACGGCAACGAATCTATCCGCAGTCTGACTGCGTCCTTTTTTGCGCACGTCCAAGCCCGGGCCCCTCTGGCAGTTCACGCGAACTGCGATGTCGGATTGGACACTTCAACGGAGTGGCCCGCATGCTGGAATTAATCTCCTCGCAACACCTGACAGCGCTCTTCCAGGTCATCATGATCGACCTGGTGCTCGCCGGCGATAATGCGATCGTCATCGGACTTGCGGCCGCGGGTCTCCCCGAGGGCCAGCGCAGGAAGGCAATTGTGATCGGCATATTGGCCGCCACCGCCCTGCGCATCGGCTTCGCCTCCGTAACGGTCCAGTTGCTGCAAATCATCGGACTGCTGCTCGCCGGCGGCGTTCTGCTGCTTTGGGTGTGCTGGAAGATGTGGCGCGAGTTGCGTACGTCGCATCATGATGAACCGAAATTGCAGAGTCTCTCAGCCGCAAGCACGATCGACGCGTCCGCCGCTGGACGTCATCAAAAAACGCTTGGCCAGGCCGTCTGGCAGATCACGCTCGCCGACGTCTCGATGTCGCTCGATAACGTGCTCGCCGTCGCGGGCGCAGCGCGCGAGCATCCGATGATTCTGGTTTTCGGATTGGCGCTCTCCATCGCGCTGATGGGGCTTGCCGCCAACTTCATCGCGCGCCTGCTGGAGAAGCACCGCTGGATCGCCTATGTCGGCCTCGCCATCATACTCTATGTGGCTCTCGACATGTGCTATCGCGGCGCGCTCGAAGTGTGGCCACACCTCAGCGTCTAGCCGCTTCTCAACAACGCCGTTTTCAACGTTTAAGAGAACGTTAATCGGCATCGGCGAAATTTGCCCCGATTCGGTACAATACAGTAGCGTGCGGGGAGAGCCATGGCTGCCACCATTTTGATTGCCGACGACGACGCCGTGCAGCGCCGTTTGGTTGAAAACATGGTGCAGAAGTGCGGCTATGAGCCCCTGGTCGTCGACAGCGGCGATGCGGCCGTCGCTTTACTGACGGCTCCGGATGCGCAGGCGATCGACGCGGTCGTGCTCGACCTCGTAATGCCCGGCCTCGATGGGCTCGGCGTGCTCGCAAAAATGCGCGAAGCAGGCCTGAGCATCCCCGTCATTGTGCAGACCGCGCATGGCGGCATCGACAATGTGGTTTCGGCGATGCGCGCCGGCGCGCAGGATTTCGTGGTTAAGCCGGTCGGCTTCGAACGGCTGCAGGTGTCGCTGCGCAACGCGCTCAACACCTCGGCGCTCAAGGGCGAATTGCAGCGCATCCGCCACAGCCGCGAGGGACGGCTGACCTTTGCCGACATCATCACACGCAGCGAAACCATGGCAGCCGTGCTGCGCACCGCGCAGAAGGCGGCAGCTTCCAGCATTCCTGTTCTGATCGAGGGCGAATCCGGCGTCGGCAAGGAATTGTTCGCCCGCGCCATTCACGGTTCCGGCGAACGCAAGGCGAAACCCTTCGTCGCGGTCAATTGCGGCGCCATTCCCGACAATCTCGTGGAATCGATCCTGTTCGGCCACGAGAAGGGCGCCTTCACCGGCGCCACCGAACGGCACGTGGGCAAGTTCGTCGAAGCTTCCGGCGGCACGCTGTTTCTCGATGAAGTCGGCGAGCTCCCGCTCGCAGCGCAAGTAAAACTCTTGCGCGCGCTGCAGGAAGGAACCGTCGAGGCGGTCGGAGGCCGCAAGCCGGTGAAGGTCGATGTCCGCATCATTTCCGCGACCAACCGCAGGCTGCTCGACCTCGTGAAGAGCGGCGCGTTCCGCGAGGACCTGTTCTATCGGCTGCACGTGCTGCCGCTGACCATCCCGCCGCTGCGGATGCGGCGCGAAGACGTCCCGCATCTGCTGCGGTATTTCCTGGCCCGCTTTGCCGCCGAGGAGAACCGCACCATCGCCGGCATCAGCGGCGAGGCCGTGACCCATCTCGCGCAGCTCGATTGGCCCGGCAACATCCGCCAACTCGAAAACACGGTGTATCGCGCCGTCGTCATGAGCGAGAGCGATCAACTCGGCCTGTCTGATTTCCCGCAAGTCCTCGGCCAGGCCGTGCCGGACGGCCAGCTAACGCACAGCGAGCCGCTGGTCGTCGCGCCGTCGACGGCGCCTGCCATGGTGTCGGGTAGCGAAATACCAATTGCCCCGCTCGCCAACGCCGGCAGCCTTTCGATGCTGACCGCCACCGGCGAGGTGCGGCCGCTCGAGGACATGGAAAACGAAATCATCCGTTTCGCGATCTCGCATTATCGCGGCCAGATGTCGGAAGTCGCGCGACGGCTCAAGATCGGTCGTTCCACGCTCTACCGCAAGCTCGATGAAGCTGCCGCCAGCGACCCAGCCGAAGGCGGCGCGCAGGACGCCAGTTGAGACGCGAGCAACGGGTGCTTACGCGATTACGGCGCCCGCGTGGCAAAGATCGTGGCAAACCAAGGACATCGGTCGTTCGGAAGCTTTTGAACCGTGGCTTGGCGGTGACAGACAAAAGGTGGGGAGCGTGGCAAAACCGCGAGATCCGAATGCAAACGGGTAGTTTGAGGTCAGTTTGTCGTGAGTTGTCCCGCATGGCGCTGGCTGCATGAAAGGGGCACATGTATCGTCTGCGTTGAATCATGGCGTGCAGGCGTACGACTGAAAAACCAATCGAGGCCGGCGCTTTCCCGCGCAAGCTATGAACGATGCCAACGACTGTTCCATGCCGGGGCAGTTTCGCCCAAGGGGGTGTGACGATGCGTGACTGTTCGAATCGTGCAGGATTTGACCGCGTGCTGATGGCCGTCGCGGCAACCTTCCTCACGGTATCAGCGACCTCAGCACTGGCGGCTCCGTCGGATACGCCGCGCGCCAGTGCTGCCGAACTCGCGATCGACGCAGCAGTTCCCCGTCCCGAGCCGGCTAACGTTCCGCCTCCCACCATCGGCGATTTCAAGATGGACTCGACCGGCGCGGTGCCCGATGCGGCCAAGACCACAGCGAAGCCGGCCGAACCGGGGACGACCCCGAAGGCGGCTGAACCCAAGACGGATATCAAGACAGATATCAAGCCGACGGAGAACGTCACCGCGCCGGCGGCCAAGCCGAGCGACGCCGCCACGACCACGCCTCCGGCTGCGACAGCCACCGCGCCCGCCCCCGAACCGGCCAAGGAGCCGGTGAAGGTCAGCACCGTCGCACCGGCCGACCAACCGGTCGCCGACCGGTTGCGCGACATGCTCGGCGCCAAATCGCTGCGCGATTTCGACCGCAAGAACGAGCGCGCTGCCGTCGAGAAGTTCTACTCGGCGCGGGACTATGCGCCGCAATGGACGCAAGCCGGCAAATTGACCGACAGCGGCAAGGGCGTGATCGCCCGCCTGAAAGACGCCGCCGCCGAGGGCCTCAATCCTGCCGACTATCCGGTACCTGATTTTGCCGCCGCGACCTCGCCGGACCAGCTCGCCGAAGCCGAACTGAAACTGACCGCGAGCATGCTCGACTATGCGCGACAGGCCCAGAGCGGCCGGATGCACTGGTCGCAGGTCGCTGGCGACATCCTCTACCCCGAGCACCCGACCGATCCGGCCGAAGTGCTTGCCAACATCTCGACCGCCAAGGACGCTTCGGCGGCGCTCGACGGCTACAACCCGCCGCACAAGCTCTACAAGGATCTGAAGGCCAAGCTCGCCGAGCTGCGCGGCCAGGGCGACGGACCGATGATCCACATCGCCGAGGGTCCCGCGCTGGCGTACAAGGCGGCCACCAAGAAGCAGGGTGAGGTCGCGCCGGAAGACCCGCGCGTGCCGCAATTGCGCGCCAAGCTCGGCGTCACCGAAAATCCCGACGGCACGCATTACGACGCCAAGGTTGCTGCCGCCGTGCGCAAATTCCAGGAGAGCGCCGATCTCAAGCCGACCGGCGTGCTCGACGACCGCACGGTGAAGGCGATCAACAGCCCGAAGCGCGACCGGCAGATCGATACCGTCCTCGTCAATCTGGAGCGCTTGCGCTGGCTGCCGCGCCAACTCGGCGCAGCCTCGCTCGGCAACGCCTATGTCATTCTCAATGTGCCCGACTTCACACTGAAGGTGATGCAGAACGGGGCCCCGGTCTGGACAACGAGGGTCGTGACCGGAAAGCCGGGCAAACACGCCACGCCGATGCTGACGGAAACGATGAAGTTCATCACCGTCAATCCGACCTGGAACGTACCGCCGTCGATCATCTACAACGAATATCTGCCTGCCCTGCAGCAGGATCCGACCGTGCTGGATCGCATGGGCTTGAGGCTCGAGCGCCGCCGCGACGGCAGCATCCACATTTCGCAGCCGCCCGGTGAAGCGAATGCGCTCGGCCGCATCCGCTTCAACTTCCCGAACAAGTTCCTGGTCTATCAGCACGACACACCGGACAAGCATCTGTTCGCGAAGGAAGAACGCGCCTTCAGCCATGGCTGCATGCGGGTGCAGAATCCGGATCAATACGCCTCGACCCTGCTCAATATCGTGATGCCGAACGAGCGCTACACGCCGGAAAAGATCCGCAGCATGTACGGCCGCAGCGAGATCGACCTGAAATTCCCGACGCCGATCCCGGTCAACATCACCTACCAGACGGCTTTCGTGGACGATGCCGGCAAGCTGCAGCTCCGCAAGGACGTCTATGGCCGCGACGCCACGATGATCGCCCTGCTCAGGAACGGCCGCAGCAGGGACTTGGAGGCCATGGTTGCCCATGCGCAGCCGAGCTATTCGCGGCCGGCCGGCTCGAGCCTGCCGGCCGGCGTCAACTTCGCCAGCGACAACACCTTCTCCTCCGGCCCGTCATTCTTCGAGCGCCTGTTCGGCGGTCCGTCGCCCATGACGCCGCCGGCCCCGATCGGTCGCCGGCCGCAACCGCGGTTCACCCGGTAATCCGGAGCACCACTGCCCGAGCGTAGAATTTCCGAACAAAATCAACAATCTCTCCCCACCGGAGAGATTGTTTACGTTAACCACCATCCATCCGGATTCGGCACCGGGCACGTTTTCGCCACAGTCAACGCGTTAGGTTAAGGCTTGCTTGGGGGCAGGACGGTAAACCTCGGTTAACCCTCCTGCTTTAAGAAAGCGTTCATCGTCTTTTGCTGGGGGTCTGCAAAAGAAACACCGTGAACGCTCGTCGACTGGGTGGGCTCATACGTGCTGGCTGGTTTCGCGCGCCAATTCAATCCGCTTGCTCTGCCAAAGGCCGGATGTCGGATCGGCTTGACGTCGCTTTTGCTGCTGGCCGGCGCCGGCACGGTGCATGATGCGACGGCGCTGAACGAAACCCGCACCCTCTCCTTCCACCATACCCATTCCGGCGAAGATCTCACCGTCACCTTCAAGCGCGACGGGCGCTACGACGAAGAGGCGCTGAAGAAGCTCAATCACTTCCTTCGCGACTGGCGCAGCCAGGACTCCACCACGATGGATCGGCACCTGTTCGATATCATCTGGGAAGTCTACCGCGACGTCGACGGCAAGAAGCCGATCCAGATCATCTCCGCCTATCGCTCCCCCGCCACCAACTCCATGCTCCGCCGCCGTTCCTCCGGCGTGGCGCGCTTCAGCCAGCACATGCTCGGCCACGCCATGGACTTCTACATCCCGGACGTGCCGCTGGAGCAGATCCGCGCCGCCGGCCTCCGCTTGCAGCGTGGCGGCGTCGGCTTCTACCCGACCTCCGGATCGCCTTTCGTCCACCTCGATACCGGCAGCGTTCGTCACTGGCCGCGCATGACCCACGATCAGCTTGCCAGGGTATTCCCGGACGGACGCACGGTGCACCTGCCGTCCAATGGCGGTCCGATGAAGGGCTATGAACTGGCCCGCGCCGACATCGAACGCCGTGGCAATGGCGATAGTGCCGCGACCATCAAGATGCCGAACCTGTTCGCGGCGCTGTTCAGGGGCGGCAAGTCGACTGAAGAGGATGACGAGGGCGGCGGCGCCCCCGTCAAGAACGAGAAGCCCGCACCGACCAGTGTGGCTGCTGTGAAATCCGCCGAACCGGTCCCGACCCCGCGCGCAAAGCCGGTCGGTGCGACGATCCAGCTCGCGTCGGCCGACGCCCAGCTCGTGTCGGCGCCCAAAGCTCGAGCCGAGCCCAAGCCTGAGACAAACAAGCCTGAGACCAAACAGGTTGCGCAGGCGTCCGCCGACAAGGCCGAGCCGAGGCCGCAAACGCCGGCCGATATCATCAATTCCCGCGGCTTCTGGGACGACGTACCGACCGCGGCGAACCAGGCGACCCCGGCGCAGGTCGCGGCCCTCCGCGCCCGCCAGGCGCTCGCCGCCGCCACCGATCCGCAGCCGACCGCCAGCGTCAGCGACGCGTTCGCCAAGGCAATGGCCTATGCGCCGGCCGCTTCTTCGCCGGTCGATCGCTCCAACGTCGTCGCCGCGTCCGCGGCTATCCCGCGCCCTGCCCGCCCGGCGCGCAACTCCGGCGCCGCAGCGACCGAGATCAACACCGTTGTCGCCAAAGGCACCCAGGGTCAGGACAGCGTGGTCTCCACGTCGACCCGCCTTGCCGCCGCGCAGGGCAACAATATCTGGATGCGGGTGGTGATGCTGGCGCCGAGCGCCAGCAGCGCGATGTCGACGACCGTGCTCGGCGACACCGAGATGACCCAGATGCGCGCCCACTTCGTCAAGCCGCAGGCCGCGGTCTCCATGACGTTCTCGGAAGATCCGATGATGGGCATGACCTGCGATCGCTTCACAGGATCGGCAACCGCACAACTGCCGACGCAGTCGTTCGTGCTGCGCACCGCCGCGCTGCGCTAGGCGCCCTTTCCGCAAAATTCGCCGTCGTCCTCGCGAACGCGAGGACCCATAACCACGAGCGTGCGCGTTAGAGCCGGCTGTGGCCCCAGCTTTGCACAACGTTACCATTTGTGGTTATGGGGCCCGGCTCGCGCTCACGGAGCCTGTCATCGGGCCGGCCGAGGGCCGGACCCGTTGGTTCGCTTGGCCAGGACGACGGAAACGTCACAGCATCCCGAGCGCCTGCATGTAGGTTTCCAAAATGGTTTCCTGCTCGGCGCGCTCGTTGGCATCCTGCTTGCGCATCCGCACGATGGTGCGCAGCGCCTTGGTGTCGAAGCCGTTGCCCTTGGCTTCGGCATAGACGTCACGGATGTCGTCGGAGATCGTCTTCTTCTCTTCTTCCAGACGCTCGATGCGCTCGATGATGGCCTTGAGCTGGTCTTTGGCGAATCTTGTCGCGGGCTCGTCCTGGACGGCGGCGGCGGAGGTGGCCATCGGGTACTCCTGAGTGGAACTGATTGTGATGCTCGAAGATCAAGCGCCGCACGCGTTACCGCACGGCGCTTTTGTGCGGATGACCCTCAAGATCGGGGGGCCTTGCGTCAAGGCAGCATCGCGCTCATCCACAGCGCGCCCACAGGAGAAGGGGGCACGCTGTCATTCCGGGGCGATGCGAAGCATCGAGCTATGGTGCGCAATTGCGCACCTGAGAATCTCGAGATTCCCCGATGCGCGGTTGCGCATCTGAGGTCTGGTGCTAGCGCACCATCCCGGAATGACGAACTCACTACGTGTATGTTGAACTCACTGCCCGGGATGAACCTTCTTCATTGCGGCTAGCTGCTCGGGCGTCGCGGCGCCCTGATATTTCGCCTTCCAATCCTCATAGGGCATGCCGTAGACCGCCTCGCGGCTCTCGTCCTTGCTGACGGCGACCCCCTTGGCGTCGGCCTCCTCCTTCATCCAGTTGGACAGGCAGTTACGGCAGAAGCCGGCCAGATTCATCAGATCGATGTTCTGCACGTCGGTGCGGGCACGCAGGTGGCCGACCAGGCGCCGGAAAACGGCGGCTTCCAGTTCTGTTCTGGTTTTGTCGTCGATCGTCATGGCCTTGGATCCCGCATCACATGTGCCGAGCATATTGGTATCAGGTGGCAATTGTCACAGATTTTGCCATATCTGCGCGCAAATTGGCGATCTCACAAGGGAGTCCCGGTTTCCCATAGCGCGGGAAAGGCGTTCCCGGCCGTTGACAGGCCCCGCCAGGTCACGCGAAATCGTAAATGATTTGATATAGCTTCGCCGCATGATCGGAAAATATTCGCGCTGCTTGTCTCCCCTCCCCGCTCGCGTGACCGCCGCCGGCCTTGCGCCGCTGCTTGCGGTGGCGTGTCTGTGGAGCAGTCCAGCGGCGGCCGATTTCCGGCTCTGCAACAACACGTCCAGCCGGGTCGGCATCGCGCTGGGCTACAAGGATGCCGAGGGCTGGACCACTGAAGGGTGGTGGAACGTGTCGTCACGCAGTTGCGAGACACTGCTGCGCGGAACTCTTGTTGCGCGCTACTATTACATCTACGCGCTCGACTATGACCGTGGCGGCGAATGGTCGGGGCAGGCCTTCATGTGTTCGCGTGATAAGGAATTCACCATCAAGGGTACCGAGAACTGCCTGGCGCGCGGCTATGACCGCACCGGGTTCTTCGAGGTCGATACAGGCGAACAGCGAGCGTGGACCGTGCAATTGACAGAAGCCAACGAGCAGCCCGCGCAGCGCGTGCCGGGAATTCCAGGAACAATGGGACCGGGGGGCCCCGGCGGGGTTCCCGGCCTGTCCAATCCGCCGGGCGGACCGGGTCTGCCGCCAGCCCCGGCGCCCAAGCAATGAGACGGCTCCGTCGCATCAAGATTCTCGCGACCCTCGGCCCGGCATCGTCCGACAGCGCGATGATCCGGAAGCTGTTCGAGGCGGGTGCGGACGTATTCCGCATCAACATGAGCCACACACCGCACGACAAGATGCGCGAGTTGGTCAATACCATCCGCAATGTCGAGAGCAGCTACGGCCGTCCGATCGGCATTCTCGTCGACCTGCAGGGACCGAAGCTGCGGCTTGGCGCGTTCACCGAAGGTTCGACCCAGTTGAAGAACGGCCAGAGCTTTGTACTCGATTCCGACAAAGCGCCGGGAGACAACAACCGCGTGCAGTTGCCGCATCCGGAAATCCTCGCCGCACTTCGGCCGGGCCATGCGCTGCTGCTCGACGACGGCAAAGTGCGCCTGATCGCCGAGGAAACCTCGTCCGAACGCGCGGTAACGCGCGTGGTGATCGGCGGCAAGATGTCGGACCGCAAGGGCGTCAGCCTGCCCGATACCGACCTGCCTGTGTCGGCGATGACGCCGAAGGATCGGGCCGATCTCGAAGCAGCCCTGGTGACCGGTGTCGACTGGATCGCGCTCTCCTTCGTGCAGCGCGCCGAGGACGTCCATGAAGCCAAGCGGATGATCCGCGGCCGCGCCGCTGTCATGGCCAAGATCGAAAAGCCGCAGGCGATCGACCGGCTCGCCGAAATCATCGATGCTTCCGACGCGCTGATGGTGGCGCGCGGCGACCTCGGCGTCGAGCTGCCGCTGGAGCGGGTGCCGAGCCTGCAGAAACAGATGACGCGGATGGCGCGCCGCGCCGGCAAACCGGTGGTGATCGCAACCCAGATGCTGGAATCGATGATCCAGGCGCCGGTGCCGACGCGCGCCGAAGTCTCCGACGTAGCGACCGCGGTCTATGAAGGTGCCGACGCCATCATGCTGTCGGCGGAGTCCGCCGCCGGCAAATTCCCGATCGAAGCGGTTTCGACCATGAATCGCATCGGCGAAGAGGTGGAGCGCGATCCGACCTATCGCTCGGTGCTGTCGGCGCAGCGGGCCGAACCGGAGAATACGGTCGGCGACGCCATCGCCGACGCCGCGCGGCAGATCGCCGAGACGCTGGAATTGTCGGCGATCATCTGCTGGACCTCGTCGGGCTCCACGGCGATCCGCGTGGCGCGCGAGCGGCCGAAGCTGCCGGTGGTGGCGATCACGCCGAACCTTGCGACCGGCCGCAAATTGTCGGTCGTCTGGGGCGTGCATTGCGTGGTGGCGGAAGATGCGCACGACCAGGACGACATGGTCGACCGCGCCGGCTCGATCGCGTTTCGTGACGGCTTCGCCAATGCAGGCCAGCGCGTGATCATCGTCGCCGGCGTGCCGCTTCGCATCCCCGGCACCACCAACATGGTGCGCATCGCCACTGTCGGTGGGGAAGGCAAGCCCGATAAGTGATGGGATCACCGTCATTCCGGGGCGATGCGCAGCATCGAACTACGGGGCGCCCCTTGCGCCCCTGAGAATCTCGAGATTCCCCGATGCGCAATCGCGCATCTGAGGTCTGGTCCTGCGGACCATACCGGTATGACGGTGCTACTGCAGCGTCGCGTCCAGCGTGATCTTGGTATTCAGCAGTTTCGACACCGGACAGCCCGCCTTCGCTTTACCAGCCAGATCCTCGAACTTTGCCTTGTCGGCGCCCGGAATCTTCGCATTCAGCGTCAGATGAATCGAGGTGATGGCAAAACCATCGCCCTGTTTTTCGAGCGTCACGTCGGCCTTGGTTTCCATGTGCTCGGCGGTGAGCTTGGCTTCCCCCAGAATCAGCGACAGCGCCATCGTGAAGCACGCGGCATGCGCCGCGCCGATCAATTCCTCCGGATTGGAGCCAGGCTTACCCTCGAAGCGACTCGAAAATCCGTAAGGATAATCGTTCAGCGCGCCGCTTTTGGTCGAGATCGCGCCCTTGCCGTCCTTGATGCCGCCCTGCCATTTGGCGGACCCTGATGTCGTGCTCATCGCATGCTCCTGATCGCGGGTTGGACCGTCGATAAGCCGCAGCGGGGCAAATGGTTGCGACAGAGGCGTGTCGCAAAGGGGGGAAGTTTCTAGGCCCCGACCAGCGCCTTGGCCGGCAGCACCGCCTGCACCACGAGGCCGCGGGCGCGGGCATCCATCACGCCGACGGCGCGCAGCGCCAAAAGTGTGACCGTTTGCACGGCATCGCGCAGCTTCGCTGGGTCATCCAGATTCTCGGGCGCCAGCGGGCCAACCAGCGATTCATGCAGCGCACCGAGCAGCGCGGTGGCGGCGAGCGCGGTATCCTGCGCCGGCAGATGGCCGGCACGCACCGCGGCGTCAATTCTGGCAGCGATCTCGCCGGAGATTTCGCGGCGGCTGGCAAGCCGCGACACCGAGACGTCGACATCGACAGGTTCGGCCAGAATGCCCCAGGCGAGCTTGCGCTGCGACAGCACATGCACGGCAACCGTGGTGACGGCGGCGGCGAGCGCCGAGGACGGTCCCGGCGCCGCATCCGCCGCGCGGCGGATCGCGGCCAGTTCGTCCCGCGAAACCTCGGCGATCAGTTCGGAAATCAGTTCGGCCTTGGAGGGGAAGTAACGATAGACGGTGCCGGCCGCGACATTTGCGCGGACCGCAACCGGGGCGATCTGCACCGCCGCCATGCCGCCTTCGGCCGCAGCGTCCCGCGCCGCCGCCAGGATGGCGCTACGCCGCGCCGCCAGTCGCTTTACGACCTGATGGGTTCGCCGATAGACCATGGCGCGTTTTCCGTCCCCGGCGCGCCCTCAAGCCCCGAGGAGCCTGCCAGAACGCGCACACCTTCAATGTCTTGAGCGATAGAGAGCTCATCGCTTTGAAGAAGTGAACTACTATTCACGGCTGATGACAAGGCGGTTTTGAAACGCAGGTCGGGAGAGATTTGCCGGGGGGGCTTGCGGACCATTAACAAGCTCTCAACACTGGCCGGTTTAGCATGCGCCGAGTTGGGCGGCCTCAGATCGGTCGCGATCCGCCCCGGATCGGTAAACACGGTCTGATGCACGCCGTCTTGCGATGATCGGGCGAGCTGCGTGCTCCCGCGATGAAGCTGAATTGCCTTGGAGAGCAGGTCCATTGTCGCGGCTTATCGCGTTCCTGAGTACCGGCCTTCTGATCGGTACGTTTGCGGGCCCGCTACTGACGTCGAGCGCCCACCAGACCGGTTTGGCTGCGCTTGCCCCGCCGGCGCGTGTCGAACGGCCCTGCGCCCACACCTCCGGCAACACGGCAATCATCGTCGTGCACGGCCAGAGCAATGCGGGCAATTGGGGAAGCGCCCGACATACCGCGCGCGAAGCCGTCGACAATTTCGACCCGCTCACGGGCAAATGCTTTGCTGCCGCCGATCCCCTGCTGGGCGCCGATGGCATAGGCGGGAGCTTTGCAACGCGACTCGGCGACATCCTGATCCAGGCCGGGCGCTACGATCGCGTGATCGTCGTACCCCTTGCCATTGGCAGCTCCTCGCTTTCGTTTTTGAACAATGAGCGGGCGGATTGGATCACAAACGCCATCTCGAAGCTGAAGGCAGCGGGCCTGACGCCGACGCATTTTCTGTTTCAGCAAGGTGAAACGGACGCGAGGTCAACGATATCAGCAGAACAATATGCCTCGCTGTTGCATCAGCTCGTGAAGCGATTTCGAGCGGCCGGGTTCGATGCGCCCTTCTATCTGTCACGCAGCACCAAATGCGGCATGGCCGAGCCGAAGAACACGGCTGCGGTACGTGCCGGTCAACTCTCCGCTGTCGATGACGCGCTCAACATCCGCCAAGGGCCCGATACCGACACGATCGGAAATGACGGCCGCAACCCCTCCGACGCTTGTCACATGAACGAGACCGGCACGCTTGCCAACGCCGCTCTCTGGGCGGCATTCATCAAGTAGCGGTCGACGACCTGACGTCTTGACGCGCCTCACGTTTACAAAGAGCGTCCACCTGACTGCCTCATTGAGAAATCACGTGGTATGGGTCCCCGCGTTCGCGGGGACGACGTGTTGGGAGAGGACGTGTTGAGAGTATGGCTTCCCCTACTCCCAGCTCAGCGCACCGCCGTTCTGGTACTCGATCACCCGCGTCTCGAAGAAATTCTTCTCCTTCTTCAGGTCCATCGCTTCCGACATCCAGGGAAACGGATTCTCGGTCTCGTCGAACACCCGCTGCAGCCCGAGCTGCGCGCAGCGGCGGTTGGCGATGAAGTGCATGTAGCTCTCGCACAGCGCCGCATTCAACCCGAGAAAGCCGCGCGGCATGGTGTCCCGCCCGTAGGCCGCTTCCAGCTCGGCCGCCTCGCGCACCATGGCGCGGACTTCGTCCTGGAACGCCTTGGTCCAGAGATGCGGGTTTTCGATCTTGATCTGGTTGATGACATCGATGCCGAAATTCAGGTGGATGGACTCATCGCGCAGTATGTACTGGTACTGCTCGGCAATGCCGACCATCTTGTTGCGGCGGCCGAGCGAGAGGATCTGCGCGAAGCCCGTATAGAACCACATGCCTTCGAATATGACGTAGAAGGCGACGAGATCGCGCAGGAACGCCTGATCGGCTTGCGGTGTCCCGGTCCTGAAATCGGGATTGTCGAGATGCTGCGTGTGCTTCAGCGCCCAGGCCGCCTTGTCGGTAATCGACGGCACCTCGCGATACATGTTGAACAGCTCGCCCTCGTCCAGCCCCAAGCTTTCGACGATGTATTGAAAGGTGTGGGTGTGAACCGCCTCCTCGAAGGATTGCCTCAGCAGATATTGCCGGCACTCCGGATTGGTCAGATGACGGTAGATCGCCAGCACGATATTGTTGGCGACCAGGCTTTCGGACGCCGCGAAGAAGCCGAGGTTGCGCTTGATGGCGCGGCGCTCGTCTTCCGTCAGCCCATCGCGCGACTTCCACAGCGCGATGTCGGCCTGCATCGAGACTTCGGTAGGCATCCAGTGATTGTTGCAGCCGGCGAGATATTTCTCCCAGGCCCATTTGTATTTCAGCGGCAGCAATTGATTGACGTCGGCGCGGCAGTTGATCATCCGCTTGTCGTCGACGGATACGCGTCCGCCGCGACGATCTATCATGCCGAGGCCGGTTTGTTCGGCCTGGGTAACGAATTGCACCACGACGGGCGGCGGCGTCTGACGCGGGGATGCGGATGGTTCGGACCAGTCGAGCATTGTGGTTTCCTCTTGTTCTTGCTGCTTACTGGCAGGCTTCGCATTCGGGATTATCGATCGAGCACGCCACCGCACCGGTTAAATCCGGCGCGGTGGCGGCCGGCGCGACGATGATCGGGGCTGGAGCCATCATCGCCGCGGACGCGACGCTATTGAGCTTGCCGTCGGTCCCCCGGAGCGTGGACTTTTCGACATGCGTCGCGCTGCGCGAGCGCAGGTAATAGGTCGTCTTCAACCCGCGCGCCCACGCCAGCCGATAGAGCGCATCGAGCTTCTTGCCGCTAGGGTTGGCGATATAGAGGTTGAGCGATTGCGACTGGTCGATCCATTTCTGCCGCCGCGACGCCGCCTCGATCAGCCAGGCGCTGTCGATCTCGAATGCGGTGGCATAGAGCGCCTTGAGGTCGCCGGGAATGCGATCGACGGCCCCCAAGCTGCCGTCGAAATATTTGAGGTCGTTGACCATCACTTCGTCCCACAGCCCGCGCGCCTTGAGGTCGCGGACCAGAAATTCGTTCACCACGGTGAAGTCGCCGGACATGTTGGATTTGACGTAGAGGTTCTGGTAGGCGGGCTCGATCGACTGCGCGACGCCGCAGATGTTGGAAATCGTCGCGGTCGGCGCGATCGCCATCACGTTCGAATTGCGCATGCCGGTCGATTTGACTCGCTCCCGCAGACGATCCCAATCGAGCGTCATGCCGCGGTCCATCGCGAGGTCGCCGCGGGCTTCCGCCAATAGTTCGATCGAATCGATCGGCAAGATGCCGCGGCTCCACAGCGAGCCATCGAACGACGGATAGCGCCCGCGCTCGGCCGCCAGATCGACGGAGGCCGAAATGGCGTAATAGGAAATCATCTCCATGCTGGTATCGGCGAACGTTACCGCCGCATCGGAAGCCATCGCGATCCGCATCGCCTGCAGCGCATCCTGGAATCCCATCAGCCCGAGACCGACCGGACGGTGCCGCAGGTTCGAACGGCGCGCTTCGGGGATGGTGTAGAAATTGATGTCGATGACGTTGTCGAGCATCCGCATTGCCGTCGTCACACTGCGTTGCAGCCGCGCCTCGTCCAGCCGGCCTTCCCGAACGTGATTGAGCAGATTGATCGAGCCGAGATTGCAGACGGCGGTCTCGTCGTCCGACGTATTAAGCGTGATCTCGGTGCAGAGGTTCGAGGAATGAATCACGCCGGCATGGCGCTGCGGCGAGCGCAGGTTGCAGGGATCCTTGAACGTGATCCAGGGATGCCCGGTCTCGAACAGCATGGTCAGCATCCTGCGCCAGAGATCCGTGGCACGGATCTGCTTGAACACGCGGATCTCGCCCCGCGCCGCCTTTGCTTCGTAAGCTGCGTAACGTTCGGCGAATGCGTTGCCGTAGAGGTCATGCAGGTCGGGCGTCTCGTCCGGCGAGAACAGCGTCCATTCGCCGTCGGTCTCGACGCGCTGCATGAACAGGTCGGGCACCCAGTTCGCGGTGTTCATGTCATGGGTGCGGCGGCGGTCGTCGCCGGTGTTCTTGCGCAGGTCCAAAAATTCCTCGATGTCGATGTGCCAGGTTTCGAGATAGGCGCAGACCGCGCCTTTGCGCTTGCCGCCCTGGTTGACGGCGATCGCGGTGTCATTGGCCACCTTTAGAAACGGCACCACGCCCTGACTTTCGCCATTGGTGCCCTTGATGTGGGCGCCGAGCCCACGCACGCGGGTCCAGTCGTTGCCGAGCCCGCCGGAATATTTTGCGAGCAGCGCATTGTCCTTGACCGACTTGAAGATGCCGTCGAGATCGTCCGCGATGGTGGTGAGGAAGCAGGACGACAATTGCGGCCGCAGCGTGCCGGAATTGAACAGCGTCGGGGTCGAGGCCATGAAGTCGAACGACGATAAGAGATCGTAGAACTCGATTGCGCGCGCCTCGCGGTCGATCTCACGCATCGCCAGCCCCATCGCGACGCGCATGAAGAACGCCTGCGGCAACTCGATGCGGTTGCCGTGCACATGCAGGAAATAGCGGTCGTACAGCGTCTGCAGACCCAGAAACTGGAACGCCAGGTCGCGCTCCGGATTCAGCGCCGCGGCAAGCTTTTTCAGGTCGAAGCGCGCCAGATCGGGATCGAGCAGTTCGGCCTTGATGCCGGCCTTGATATAGGCCGGAAAATATTCGCCGTAGCGCTCGGCCATCTCGGCCTGCGACGCGCTGGTCGGCGTATCACGCACGAAAGACAGCACCTCGGTGCGCAGCTTGTCGAGCAAGAGCCGCGCGCTGACATAGGCGTAGTTCGGCTCCTGCTCCACCAGTGTGCGCGCGGCCATCACCGACGCCAGCGCCAGTTCGTCCTCGCTGATGCCGTCATAGAGATTGCGCTGCGTCTCGGCGAGCACCGCCGTGGCGCCGACGCCCTCGAGACCGGCACAGGCTTCTTCGACGATCAGCGTCAGCCGCGCGATATCGAGCGGGACCTGCGCGCCACTGGCCAGCGTGACACGTAACGAGGGCTTCCCCGATGGCTGGGTGGCCCTCACGTCCTGTCCGGCACGCCTGCGCGTGCGTTCCTCGCGATAGAGCACATAGGCGCGCGCGACCTTGTGGTGCTCGCTGCGCATCAGGGCGAGCTCGACCTGGTCCTGCACGTCCTCGATATGAAAGGTGCGGCCCTCGCTCATCCGGCGCGACAGCGCGCCGACGACTTCGGCGGTCAGTTGCTCGACGATTTCATGCACCCGGCGGGAGGCCGCCGCGCCATGCCCCTCGACCGCGAGAAACGCCTTGGTCATCGCGACCGAAATCTTGCTCGCGTCGAATTTCGAAACCGTGCCGTTGCGGCGAATCACCTGCATCGGCGGCTGCGCTTCCGAGGCGGCAAGCGATTCGGGGCGCGGTCGAATGAATGGAGCGGCGTTGGCTTCGCGATCGAGAGAGAGTGACATCAAGAGACCCCGTAGTGCTGTTGGGGCCGGATGTCAGAGGACGCTACAGCTTAGCCCACGCGAAAAACGCGGGCATGAATCTGCGAGCGCCGCCGGGACACCCCGCCCGTGGACGTTTTTTCGGTGTCGCGGCAGGTCTCCTGGCTCGCAGGTCGCCGTTGTCCCCGTGTCTTCCCAATGCGATGCCGCATCAGTGACGTCAGAAATCGGGAGCAACTCACTGCTTACAGTTGCGGGGGCAGCGCCGGATTCTCGCGCGCTTGGCGCGATCACCGGCTTCCCTCTTGGCCACCAAATCTTGCGATCAGGCGGACCGTGACGGCTACATGTGGTAGTATTCGCCGCGTCGTGTCAAGCCCATTCGGGACATGCGCACGAAATTCACATCGAACCGCTAGCGCGACGTCGCGTAGGGGGCGAAGTAAGACCGCGTTTCGTCGACGTTGAGGGCCCGACCAACCGGCGGGAACGCGCGCTGCGGACAATCCGGCCGTTCGCAAACCTTGCAGCCCATGCCGATCGGCGTCGCCAGCGATGGATCGATCTTGAGGCCTTGCGAATAGACGATTCGTTCGGCATGGCGTACGTCGCATCCGAGGGCGACCGCAAATGTCTTGGTCGGCGCGCCGTAGCCTCCTCGGCCGTGCGAGACCGTCCGGGCAACCCAGAGATAGGTTCGCTCATCGGGCATCCGCGCCAACTGCGTGAGGATGCGCCCCGGATTGGCGAAGGCCTCATAGACGTTCCACAGCGGACACGTCCCGCCGACCCGCGAGAAATGGAAGTCGGTCGCCGATTGGCGCTTCGAGATGTTTCCGGCGCGATCGACGCGGATGAAGAAGAACGGCACGCCCCGCGCGTTGTGGCGCTGCAGGGTGCTCAGCCGGTGACAGATCGTTTCAAAGCCCACGCCGAACCGGTGGCTGAGCAATTCGATGTCGTAACGGCATCGCTCCGCCTCACCCAGGAAACCCAAGTAGGGCAAAATCAGCGCACCGGCGAAATAGTTTGCGAGCCCGATGCGGGCGAGGCCGCGCGATTCGTCGCTGGTGAACTTTGCCTTGCCGACGATCGCACGTATCACCTCGTCCAACTCGAGGATGGCGATCTGTGTTGCGAGCTGGAACGCCTGCTGGCCCGGATCAAGGCTGGGCGAGAGCCGCAGCATGCGTGCGCGGCCATCGAATACGCGCTGCATTCCCGCTCCCAGTTCGTCGATCGCGTCGATCAGGACATTCACGCCGTGCCTGCTTTCGAGATAAGACGCAAGGCCCGTCGTCATCCGGCCGATGGGAAACTGCATCCGGCCCGCGATTGCTTCCGCAGCCTCAT
This sequence comes from Bradyrhizobium sp. LMTR 3, assembly GCF_001693485.1. Taxonomy (GTDB): domain Bacteria; phylum Pseudomonadota; class Alphaproteobacteria; order Rhizobiales; family Xanthobacteraceae; genus Bradyrhizobium. Next base: position 65,517 of record NZ_MAXC01000001.1, on the reverse strand, counting down.
CGAGCTCGGCAATGTAGTTGTGTTGCAGATAAAAGAAGTCGCGGACTTCCTCGAACGGCGTGGACGGCAACACCGCTGCCGCGGCGTGACGGTCCTCGCCGAACCGCGCGGAAATTGCCGCATATTGCTCCGCGGTGTAGCGGTATTTGCGGTTGAGATTGACCAGCGCACGACCGACTGCCGGCATGTTCTGCGCGAGCTCGCGGAGTTCAGCGACGGTGATCGTTTCGCCCAATGAAGGATCCGCCAGCGCTTCGCGGAGGTCCGAAATCAGGCGGGCCTCGTCGCCTTCGGCGAACGACTGCACGTCAAGACCGAACACCGAATTGAGCGCCAGCAGCACCGGCACGGTGAGCGGACGCTGATTGTTTTCCAATTGATTGAGGTAACTCAGCGAGATCCCGAGTTTGGTGGCGAGCGCCGCCTGGGTCAGGCGCTGCTCCTCACGCAGCCTTTTCAGCCGCACGCCCATGAAGGTCTTTTTCATCACATCGCCTTCGCAAACTTTGCAAATCGATCGGACTTTCTTCGCAAGACTATGCTTTTTCAGCCATTTCTACGATGCATGTTTTGTACATATTGCGAAGCCATTACGGAATGACAAGTCGTCCGGAGCAGGAGAATGCATTCAGCGGCGTCGCCCATCCCTCATCCCGACGAGACCCGGTTTGTGGAGATGGTGTTTCCGGAGCAGGCCAATCACTACGGCACGCTGTTCGGAGGCCATGCGCTCAGCCTGATGGGCAAGGCGGCATTCGTCATGGCTACGCGGCACGCCCGCCAAAGCGTCGTGATGGCGACCTCGGACAGGATCGAATTTCACGAGCCGATTCATGTCGGCGAACTCGTTGAGCTCGTTGCTCAGGTCGTACGCGTCGGTCGCAGCTCCATGACGGTCGCCGTCGACATGATCCGGGAAGACCTGATCAGCGGCCGGCGAAAATCCGCGGTGCGCGGGACGTTCGAGATGGTCGCGGTGAACGAATTCGGCCACCCGGTTCCGATCACGCAACCGACCATAACCGATCCAATCCAGAAGGAAGCTACGTCTTGAAGCAGCACAGCGTTCGTACTTTCAAATCGGCCGATCAGCTTCCGCGCGCAGGGCAACTGGCCTGGAAGATCGCCGAGGTGGCCGCCGACCCGGTCGCGATCGAGAGCGACGTGGCGGAGATGCTCGGCAACCGCATCATCGACAATGCCGCCGTTGCCGCAGCTTCGGTCACGCGGCGTCCCGTTGTGAGCGCGCGATCGCAAGCCGAGGCGCATCCGTTCCAGCCGGGCGCCACCGTGTTCGGCTTGACTCGGTCGCAGCGGATTTCGCCGGAATGGGCCGCTTGGGGCAACGGCGTGGCCGTCCGCGAGCTCGATTTTCACGACACTTTCCTGGCGGCAGACTATTCGCATCCCGGCGACAACATTCCGCCGGTGCTGGCTGTCGCCCAGCACTGCGGGTTGACAGGCGCGGACCTCGTGCGCGGGCTGGCTGCGGCCTACGAAATTCAGGTCGATCTCGTGAAGGGCATCTGCCTGCACGAGCACAAGATCGATCACATCGCCCATCTCGGCCCGTCTGCCGCCGCCGGAATCGGCGCGCTGCTCGGTTTGCCTGCCGAGACGATCTATCAGGCCGTTCAGCAGGCGCTCCACGTCACAACAACCACGCGGCAGTCGCGCAAGGGCGAGATTTCAAGCTGGAAGGCCTATGCGCCGGCTTTCGCTGGCAAGATGGCGATTGAATCCGTCGATCGCGTAATGCGCGGCGAAGGCGCGCCGTCACCCGCCTATGAAGGCGAGGATGGTTTCATCGCCTGGCTGCTCGGCGGTCCCAAGGCCGAATACGTGGTGCGGCTGCCGGAAAAAGGCGAACCCAAGCGCGCCGTTCTCGACACCTACACCAAGGAGCATTCGGCCGAATATCAGAGCCAGGCCCTGATCGACCTCGCACGTCGGCTGGGACCGAAGATCGGCGACCTCTCGAAGGTCGAAAGCATCGTCATCCACACCAGCCACCACACCCACCATGTCATCGGCACCGGCGCCAATGACCCGCAGAAGATGGATCCGAAGGCGAGCCGCGAAACGCTCGATCATTCGATCATGTATATTTTCGCAGTCGCGCTGGAAGACAGCGGCTGGCATCATGAACGGTCCTATGCCCCCGAGCGTGCAGGTCGCGAATCGACGATCACGCTGTGGCGCAAAATTTCGACGGTCGAAGATCCCGCATGGACCCGCCGCTACCACAGCCATGATGTCAGCGAAAAGGCGTTTGGCGGCCGCGTTGTCGTGAAGCTGAAGGGCGGCTCCATCATCAGCGACGAGATTGCGGTTGCTGACGCGCATCCGCTGGGCGCCCGACCGTTCAGGCGGCCGGACTACATCCGGAAATTCCGCACGCTGGCGGACGGCGTGATCGCCGCGGCTGAGCAGAATCGTTTCATCGGAACGGTCGAGAGATTGCCCTCGCTCAAGGCTGGTGAACTGACCGACCTCACCTTCACAGTCGACCCGAAGTCACTCTGCAGCACGGCGACCCACGGCATCTTCGACTGGCGCGGCGGCGCCCCGGCTGCAGTCCAGCGCGCCGCTGGCAATCGATAAGGGAGATTGAGATGACGGACATCAAGCCCGCCCCCAAGAAATCTGTCGAGCTTTCCGGTGTCATCGCCGGCGATACTGCACTGTGCACGGTCGGCCGCACGGGAAATGATCTGCATTATCGCGGCTACGACATTCTGGATGTCGCCGAAACCTGCGAGTTCGAGGAAATCGCGTATCTCCTCGTTCACGGCAGCCTGCCCACTTTGTCGGAGCTCAGAAATTACAAGGCAAAACTGAAAGCGCTGCGCGGACTGCCGCTCGCCGTGTTGCAGACACTCGAGTTGCTGCCCGCCGCCGCGCATCCGATGGATGTCCTAAGAAGCGGCGTCTCCGCGCTCGGCTGCATCCTGCCAGAAGCCCATGATCACAATCAGGCCGGCGCGCGCGACATTGCCGACCGGCTGATGGCCTCGCTTGGATCGATGCTGCTCTACTGGCATCACTACGCCCACCACGGCCGCCGGATCGATGTCGAAACCGATGACGATTCGATCGGTTCGCATTTCCTCCATTTGCTCCATGGCAAAAGGCCGCCGCCATCGTACGAACGTGCGATGCATACCTCGCTGATCCTCTACGCCGAGCACGAATACAACGCCTCGACCTTCACAGCGCGCTCGATCGCGGGCACGGGGTCGGACCTCTATTCCGCGATCACCGGCGCGATCGGCGCATTGCGCGGCCCGAAGCATGGCGGCGCCAACGAGATCGCGTTCGAAGTGCAGAAGCGTTACGGCAATACGGAAGAAGCGGAAGCCGACATGCGTCGCAGGGTCGGGGCCAAGGAGGTCATAATCGGCTTCGGTCATCCGGTCTACACGATCGCCGATCCGCGCAACAAGGTGATCAAGGAGGTCGCGCGCCGTCTCAGCATTGAAACCGAGAACACAAGGATGTTCGAGATCGCCGAGCGGATCGAGGCGGTCATGGCCGACGCCAAGAAGATGTTCGCCAATCTCGACTGGTTCAGCGCGGTCTCCTACCACGCGATGGGCGTTCCGACGGCGATGTTCACGCCGCTGTTCGTGATTTCCCGAACGTCAGGCTGGGCGGCGCATGTGATGGAACAGCGGATCAACAGGAAGATCATCCGCCCGGCAGCAAACTATGTCGGCCCGGAGAACCTGAAATTCGTACCGCTGCATGAGCGTGGCAAAGCCGCCGGCGCTCCGCGCGCCGCATAAGGAGGACCGCCATGGTGTATCTCCTCGGCTCTGACCTGGCCGAAAAGCCGGCCGGTGCTCGCTTCCGGGACCTTCTGGATAGGCCCGGCATCCTCCAGATACCGGGCGCGCACAACGGAATGGCTGCGCTGCAGGCTCGGGACACCGGCTTTTCCGCACTCTATTTGTCGGGCGCGGCAATGACGGCTTCGATGGGCCTTCCGGATCTCGGCATCATCACCATCGAGGAAGTGACTTTCTTCATCCGACAGGTGGTGCGCGCCAGCGGCCTGCCGGTGATGGTCGACGGCGACACCGGCTATGGCGAAGCCCTCAACATCATGAACATGGTGCGCGCCTTCGAGGACGCAGGTGCCGCGGCGGTTCACATCGAGGACCAACTGCTTCCGAAAAAATGCGGCCACCTCAACGACAAGCGGCTCGCGGACGCGCATGACATGGCCGCCAAGGTCGCCGCCGCTGCGAAAGCGCGGCGTCATCTCTATCTGATCGCGCGAACGGACGCCGCGGCCAGCGAAGGCATAGAAGGCGCGGTGACGCGCGCAAAGCTCTATCTGGAAGCAGGAGCAGATGCGATATTTCCTGAGGCCATGACTTCGCGCGAGATGTTCGAGGAGTTCGCCAGGCGCCTTCCCGGCGTCCCGCTGCTCGCGAACATGACGGAGTTCGGCAAGACACCGTTCTTCACCGCATCCGAGTTCGAGGCGATGGGCTATCGGATGGTGATCTGGCCGGTGTCGTCGCTGCGTGTCGCCAACAAGGCCCAAGAAAATCTGTTCGCCACCCTCAAGCGTGACGGCTGCACCTGCAGGATGCTCAATCAGATGCAGACGCGCGCCGAACTCTACGCAACGATCAGGCTGCACGATTACGAGGCCTTGGACGCTTCCATCGTCAGAACTGCCATTCCCCAGGGAATGCCGCAGAACTGAGTTGGACGTCTCGCCCAACGGTATCCATCACGAGTGATGGGTAACTGCCCATCTGACCTCGTATTGACTGGGATCGCGCTTGACCTTAACTGAATCCGTCGTGGTTCTTCGGGCTCGATTTCGCCCGAAGCTAAGAGGGAAGCCGGTGCGGCCGAAAAGCCAAAGCCGGAGCTGCCCCCGCAACTGTAAGCGGCGAGCCGCTGTCCAACAAAGCCACTGAGACCTCACGAGGTTTCGGGAAGGCCGGACAGCAGCACTGACCCGCGAGCCAGGAGACCTGCCTCGACAACATACACGTCCACGGGCGGGGTGTCCCGGTGGTGCGGTTGCGATTTTCCGCGCGCGCTCCGCCGTTCGCGAAAAATCCAGACGTGTCACTTCGGCCTTTGCCCCCAACTTTTGGGGTTAAGCCAATGTCTTCTTCCAAAGCTACGTCTACTTCCACCATCTCCACTTCTTCACTTCCCGTTGCCTCCCTCGGCACGCCGCGCATCGGTCCGCGCCGCGAGTTGAAATTCGCGCTGGAGAGTTTCTGGTCGGGCGCAACCGACGAGAAGGCGCTGATCGAAACCGGCGTCGGCCTTCGCGCCGCCAACTGGGCGCGCCAGAAAAAGCTCGGCGTCACGGTGATTCCGTCGAACGATTTCTCGTTCTACGACCAGGTGCTCGACACATCGGTGATGGTCGGCGCAATCCCGGAAATCTATCGCTGGAACGGCGGGCCGGTCTCGCTTGCGACTTACTTCGCGATGGCCCGCGGCGCGCAAGGCCAGCCGCATGGGGCGAGTTGCGGCCATGCCCATCACGGACACGACGCGGCGCACGGCGTGCCGGCGCTGGAAATGACGAAATGGTTCGACACCAACTACCACTACATGGTGCCTGAACTGGCGAAGGATCAGAAATTCATCCTCGCCTCGCGCAAGCCGATCGAGGAATACGAGGAAGCCAAGGCGCTGGGCTATCAGACCCGCCCCGTGCTGGTCGGGCCGGTCACGTTTCTCAAACTCGCCAAGAGCAAGGATGCCGGTTTCAATCCGCTGTCCCTGCTTGATCGCTTGCTGCCGGTTTACATCGAGGTCTTGCGCGAACTTGCCTATCGGGGCGCGGAATGGGTGCAGATCGACGAGCCGTGTCTGGTGCTCGATCTCGATATCGTCGCCCAGCAGGCGTTGCATTATGCCTATGCGGAGATCGCGAGCGCAGTGCCGCAGCTCAGGATCATGCTGACGACCTATTTCGGCGCACTCGGCGCCAACCGCGACACCGCGCTATCCCTGCCCGTCGCCGGCCTGCATCTCGACCTCGTGCGCGCGCCGGAGCAGATCGACGACCTCGCCGGATTTCCTGATAACCGCGTGCTGTCGCTCGGAATCATCGATGGCCGTAACATCTGGCGCGCGGATTTGAGCCGGCTTCTCGACCGGCTCGAGCCCGCAATCGCCAAACTCGGCAAGCAGCGCGTACAGATCGCCCCCTCCTGCTCGCTGCTGCATGTTCCGATCGATCTGGCGCTGGAGACAGGGCTCGATCCCGAAATCAAGAGCTGGCTCGCGTTTTCGGTGCAGAAGCTCGAGGAACTGGCCACGCTCGGAACGGCACTCGCCGATGGCCGCAGAGCAGTCGAAGCCAACCTGAAGGCATCGGACCGGGCGGCGACCTCCCGCAAGGCCTCGCCACGCATTCACGATGCGAAGGTAGCGGCACGCGTTGCCGGCATCAATGAACCGATGCGTTTCCGCTCCAGCATCTTCGCTGAACGCGCCACCGTTCAGCGCGAGCGCTTCAACCTGCCGGCGTTCCCGACCACGACCATCGGCTCGTTCCCGCAAACCGCCGACGTCAGGAACGCCCGCTCCGCTCATGCCAGGGGCGCCCTCACGGACGAAGCCTATAAGCTGTACCTGCAGAACCAGACCGCCCGCACCGTGCGCTGGCAGGAAGATATCGGGCTCGACGTCCTCGTGCATGGCGAGTTCGAGCGCAACGACATGGTACAGTATTTCGGCGAACAGCTCGCAGGCTTTGCCTTCACCGCGCACGGCTGGGTGCAATCCTACGGATCGCGCTACGTTCGCCCGCCTGTGCTGTTCGGCGACGTCTCGCGCCCAAAGCCGATGACGGTCGAGTGGTGGCAATATGCCCAGTCGCTGACGAAAAAGCCGATGAAGGCGATGCTCACCGGCCCTGTCACCATTCTGAATTGGTCGTTCGTCCGCGACGACATTCCGCGCAGCGAAGCCTGCCGGCAGATCGCGCTCGCGATCCGCGACGAGGTTACCGATCTCGAAGCGGCCGGCGCCGGCATGATCCAGATCGACGAGGCGGCGCTGCGGGAGGGTTTGCCGCTGCGCAAGTCCGAATGGCAGGCCTATCTCGATTGGGCCGTCGACGCCTTCCGCCTCTGTTCGTCCGGCGTGCGCGACGAGACGCAGATCCACACCCACATGTGCTACTCGGAGTTCAACGATATTATCGGCGCGATCGGCGCGATGGACGCCGACGTGATCTCGATCGAGACCTCGCGCTCGAAGATGGAGCTGCTCGATGCGTTCAGGGATTACCGCTATCCGAACGAAATCGGCCCCGGCGTCTACGACATCCATTCGCCGCGCGTCCCCGAGATCGGCGAGATGACCGGCCTGCTCAAGCTGGCGCGACAGCGGCTCTCCGACACCCAAATCTGGATCAACCCGGATTGCGGACTGAAGACCCGCAAATGGGAGGAGGTCCGACCCGCGCTCGCCAACATGGTGGCCGCCGCCCGCGAATTGCGGGCGATGGCGTAACCTGCCCGCCCCGTCTCTCATCAAGGCAAATCAAGGAGGACGTCATGCGCTTCTGGATCGAATGCACGCGATTTGAGACGGGGCAATCCACCCACATCAACATTGCCCTCGTCGGCAGCATGTGGCGCGACGGCGAGCGCACCGTGCTCGCCTTTGTCGGCGGCGATGGGCAAAAGGTCGAAGTGACCGAGACGCCGGAGCACATTCTGGCCGTACACCTCGGGGCGCCGGCCGCGGCGCCTTGACGGCTCGAAGTCAATCCCGGTCTGCACCAGTTTGTTCTAGGCCAGCGTCTATTCACGACAAGCGGACCCGATCACAAGAAAAAACGCGGCGTCTCCGCCGCGTTTCTGGTTCAGATGTAATCCGCTTACGCCTGGGGCTGCGGCTCCAGGCCAGGGTCCGGATCGGGACGCGGGCGCGGCTTGCCGGCCGGGGGTACGGCGGAAGCACGCGGCGTGCTCGGCTCCAACACCGACTCGCGGTTGGGCTTCTTGCCCTTCAAGAGATCGATGATCTCGTCGCCGCTCAGCGTCTCGAATTCGAGCAGGCCCTTGGCGAGCGTCTCGAGATCCTCGCGCTTCTCGGTGAGGATTCGGGTGGCCTCGTTGTAGCCTTCCTCGACCAGCCGCTTGATCTCCTTGTCGATCTTCTGGACGGTCGCTTCCGAGGCGTTCTGCGTGCGCGACACCGACATGCCCAAAAACACCTCGTCCTGGTTTTCGCCGTAGGACACGGTGCCGAGCTCTTCCGACAAGCCCCAGCGCGTCACCATCATGCGCGCCAGCCGTGTCGCCTGCTCGATGTCGGAGGCCGCGCCCGAGGTAACCTTCTCGCGGCCGAAGATCAGTTCTTCCGCGACCCGGCCGCCCATCATGATGGCGAGGCGCGAGGTCATCTGCTCGAGCGACATCGACAGCTTGTCGCGCTCGGGAAGCTGCATCACCATGCCCAGCGCGCGGCCGCGCGGAATGATCGTCGCCTTGTGGATCGGATCGGTCGCGACGACGTTCAGGCCGACGATGGCGTGGCCGCCCTCGTGATAGGCCGTCAAGAGCTTCTCTTCCTCGGTCATGACGAGCGACTTGCGCTCGGCGCCCATCATCACCTTGTCCTTGGCCTCTTCGAACTCGGCCTGCGTCACCATCCGCTTGTTGCGGCGGGCAGCCGTCAGCGCCGCCTCGTTGACGAGGTTCATCAGGTCGGCGCCGGAGAAGCCCGGGGTGCCGCGCGCGATGGTCTTGAGGTTGATATCGGGCGCCAGCGGCACCTTGCGAACGTGAACTTTCAGGATCTGCTCGCGGCCGACGACGTCCGGGTTCGGCACTACCACCTGGCGATCGAAACGGCCGGGACGCAGCAGCGCGGGATCCAGCACGTCGGGCCGGTTGGTCGCGGCGATCAGGATCACGCCTTCATTGGCTTCAAAACCGTCCATCTCGACCAGCAACTGGTTGAGCGTCTGTTCGCGCTCGTCATTGCCACCGCCGAGGCCCGCGCCGCGATGACGGCCGACCGCGTCGATTTCGTCGATGAAGATGATGCAGGGCGCGTTCTTCTTGGCCTGCTCGAACATGTCACGGACGCGGGAAGCGCCGACGCCGACGAACATTTCGACGAAGTCAGAACCGGAAATGGTGAAGAACGGCACGTTGGCTTCGCCCGCGACCGCACGCGCGATCAGCGTCTTGCCGGTGCCGGGAGGGCCGACCAGCAGCACGCCGCGCGGAATGCGTCCGCCGAGGCGTTGGAATTTTCCGGGGTCGCGCAGGAATTCGACGATCTCCTGCAGGTCCTGCTTCGCTTCGTCGACACCGGCGACGTCTTCGAAAGTGACGCGGCCATGGGCCTCCGTCAGCATCTTGGCGCGCGACTTGCCAAAGCCCATCGCCTTGCCGGCGCCGCCCTGCATCTGGCGGGACAGGAAGATCCAGACGCCGATCAGGGCGATGAAGGGCAGCCAGGAAACGAGCAGCGACACGAACCACGGCACGTTGTCGCCGGGCGGCTTGGCGGTGATCGAGACCTTGCCGTCATAGAGACGCTTCACCAGCGTCGGATCATTCGGCGCATAGGTCTGGAACGAGGAGCCGTTGGTAAAGGTGCCGTGGATTTCCGGCCCCTGGATCACGACGTCGCGCACGCGGTTCTGATCGACCTCGCTCAACAACTGCGAAAACGTGATGTCCTGCGAAGACGTGCGCTGACCCGGATTCTGGAAAAGCGTGAACAATGCCAACAGCAGCAAGACAATGATGACCCAGAGGGCGAAGTTGCGCAGATTGGCGTTCATTGATCTTCCTTCGTGGTCGCGCGGATCGCGGCCCTATGTCCTTGGTAGTAACCCTAGAATATCCTTGGGTAGTGAGGCGAGAATCCCCGGTCCACTGCACCCAATCTAGGTGGCGCCCGGGTCAATGCCAAGGGAACCACACGGGACTATTTAACGCATCTTAACGCGATTCCCGGTCAAAAAATGGCGCAAAAGGCCAGTGTCTTTCCGGGGTTGGTTAAGGCTCTCCGTCCCGATATTGCGGGATATTGGGAGATAGGAACGCTTCTCACGCCCGGCTACCCCGCGGCGGCGCTGCATCGACATAAATTCGGCCTCCGGTAAGGCTGATCGCGGCCCCGGCAAGCGTCTGTTTCAGTCTTGATTGCTTTTGGCCGTTCGCAATGGCGTTGTCCAGTACTGCCAGCAGCGCCTCGACCTTGCCGAGTTCCGCGGGTCCTTCGTGACCGGCCCGGTCAATCGCGCGCTTGAGCAGCCGAAGCCGGATTTCCTCGGGCAGACCGGCAAACGCCTGGGCATCGAACCCGAAGCGCGTAGCGTCATCACGATCTCTCACCGCGAGATAGCGCTCGGCGCCGTCGGCCAGCACTTCAATCGCGGCATTCGCCCGCGCCAGCCTTGATGCCAGCCGCGCCAGATTTCGGCTGTCGCCGCCCTCCTCCGCCAAAGCCGGCATCAATGCACGCAGCCGCGGCCGCGTGAAGCTCACGTCGCGATTGGTGGGATCGTCGGCAAAGGCGATCTTCGCCTTGTCCAGCGTCGCGACGAGCCGCGACTTCGGGATCTCCAGCAACGGCCGCGCCAGCCACACGCCATCGCGCTCGGTCTCGCGCGCCATCGCCGCGAGGCCGGCGATGCCGCTGCCGCGCAGCATCCGCATCAACAGTGTCTCAGCCTGATCGTCGCGGGTATGCGCGGTGAGGATGTGCGTCGCGCCGCTCGCCCGCGCAGCTTTCGCCAGCAGGCGATAGCGCGCCTCCCGCGCTGCAGCCGGCAATCCGGTTTTCGGCTTGGTGCCGGTCCAACGCAGCGTGCGATGGGGCAGATCAAGCGAGCGCGCGAGGCGCTTGACGTCGCGCGCCTCGCGCGCGGCCTCCGGCCGCAAGCCATGATCGACAGTGACGGCGATCAACCGCGGTCCGCGCGAGAGCGCACGGCGCCAGCGGGCGGCAAGCCACATCAGGGCAAGGGAATCGGGCCCGCCGGACACCGCCAGCACGAGGGCGGGCGCGGCCTTCCAGTGCGCGAACAGCTCTTTCGCTTGCTGTACCGAGATCGGCGCGTGGTCGTCGTCAGGCATGGCATCGCCAGTCTATTCGAGACCGATGGCGGCCTCGACCGGCTTCCGCTTTAGCACTTAACCCGCTTTTGCTCACGATCGACGGCGGCTTTGACGCCGGCCGATGCGCGCGGATATTTCCGGCTCACCTCGCCGAGCGCCGCGCAAGCGGCTTCCTTTTCCTTCAGTGCCGCCAGCGACTGCCCGAGCCGCAAGAGCGCGTCTGGCGCCTTGCCTGACTTGTCGAACTTGGTGGTTACGCCGAGAAACGCTTCGGCGGCGTCGCGATATTGCTGGCGCTGAAAATGGCTTTCGCCGAGCCAGTATTGCGCATCCCCAATCAGCGGATCGCTCGGATATTTCTGCGCAAAGTTCTTCATGGTCTCTTCGGCCAGCGCATAATCCTTGCGCTGCATGTAGCCGATGCCGAGATCGAACTCGTCCTTCGGCGTGGCCGAGGGCGGCAACGGGGTCAGTGCGGCGCTGGCGCCGGGCCCCGGGCCGCGCGGCGGCGGTGCGGCTGCAGCGGGCGGCGGCAAGGCGCCACCGGGATCGCGCGGGCCGCCGAGATTGAGCGGCTCACCGGGGCCGCGTCCGCCGGGCGCACCGACCGTAGCTTCATTTCCGATCGGCAATTGGCCGCCGCCGAGTGCCCGCGGCGCACCGGGAGCGTTGGGATTCTGGCTGGGGTCGAACGCATCGCCGCGGCGGCGGCTGCCGACCGCTGGGGCCGGCTCCTGCACGATGGGCGCCGGCGAGGCGATCTGCGGTTGCCGGTCATTGCCGGGCTGGGCCTGCGGATAGCCCTGCGGCTGGCGAGCCCCCTGCTGCGGATAGGCTTGTTGGGGATAGCCCTGTTGCTGCGGCGGGCCGGGCTGAACTGGAGGCGGCGCGGCGGCCACGCTGGGCTGCGCCGCCGGAGGCTGGCCGCCCGGCGCAGGCGGTGCGGCGCCGAGCTGCCGCAGCCGCTCTTCGAGCTGCCGGTTGCGGTACTGCAGTTCCTCGTTCTGGCCGGTCAGTTGCCGGAGCTGGTTTTCCAGCCGCTGGATCCGCATCTCCAGATCGGCGTCGTCGGACTGCGCCTGGACCTGCGGCGAGCCTTGCGGGGAACGCTCCCACGGGAACGTGATCTGTGCGACCGAGGGCTGCATAGACAAAGCCAGCATCGCGGCAATCGCCGCGGCACCGGCAGCATTGAGGAATCTGGATGACATTTTGCCCCGACGACGAAAATCACGTGTCAAACGAAAGCAGAACACATTGAGAGAGGGAGTACGCCAGAATTGTGACTGGCGTTTCCGAATCGGTTCGCCGAATTCCGGTATGGTTTAGTATCCGGTTCAAGACAAGCCGCCCGACGCGGCCGGCCGTTCACAAATCGAGGGAGACCCGCCGATGCACGTGTCCGTGAACGGGGTACGGCTGTTCTTTGATGTCGAGGGCGCGAAATTCGTCCCCGACGGCCCCATGATGCGGGAAAAACCCGTGCTGCTGATGCTGCACGGCGGTCCAGGCTTCGACCACTCGATCTACCGGCCGGCTTATTCCGCCCTGTCTGATATCGCCCAGATCGTCTATCTCGACCACCGCGGCAACGGCCGCAGCGAGGACGGCCCGCGCGAGCGCTGGACCTTGGCGCAATGGGGCGATGACGTGCACGCATTCTGCGACGCCCTTGGCATCGTCGATCTGATCGTCCTCGGCGCGTCGTTCGGCGGCATGGTGGCGCTGGCCTATGCCACGCGGCATCCGGATCACCCTTCCAGACTGATCCTGATCAGCACCGAGGCCGCCGGTGGCTCCTATCGGGAACGGCGCGTAGCGCTGTTTGAGCGCTTCGGTGGGCCGGAAGTGGGTGCGCTGGCTCGGCGCCGGTTTCTGGAGCCTGAAGGCCCTCTGGGTCAGGCAGAGCGCGACGCCTGGCTGCGGCTCGCCATGCCGGTCTATACGCGAATGCCGCGCGATCCGGACATGGCGAGGCGTGCGGTCAATCGCCGCGAGGTGGCGCTGCACTGGTTCGCAAGACCCGATGGTGAGAGCGACAGGTTCAACATGTTTCCGGATCTCGGCCGCATCCGCTGCCCAACACTCGTGCTCGGCGGCGAGGACGATCCGATGCATCCGATCGAGAGCCAGGCGGATATCGCCGCCGCGCTGCCGCCGCATCTCGTGCAGTTCGAGCGCTTTGCCGGTTGCGGCCACGGCGTGGTCAATGATGCCCCCGAACGCACGCTGGCTGTCATCCGCGATTTCATCCTGCGTCCAAAAATAAAGCCGGCGCCCGAAGGCGCCGGCTTTGAAACTCTGCGAAAGGCCTGACGGCTCAGGCGCCCGCGTTCAGCACCGTGACGGCGCGGCGGTTCTGCGACCAGCAGGAGATGTCGTTACAGACCGCCACCGGGCGCTCCTTGCCGTAGGAGATCGTGCGCATGCGGTTCGGGTCGATGCCGCGCGAGGCGAGATAGCTGCGCACCGACTGGGCGCGGCGTGCGCCGAGCGCGATGTTGTACTCGCGGGTGCCGCGCTCGTCGGCATGGCCTTCGATCGTGAAGGAATAGCGGTTGTAGGTCTGCAGCCACTGCGCCTGCTTCTCCAGCGTGGCGATCGCCTGCGGGCTCAGATCGGTCTGGTCGCTCTCGAAGAACACGCGGTCGCCGACATTAACCACGAAGTCCTGCTGGCTACCCGGGCTTGCCGCGCTGGCCATCGCGCCATCGGCGCCGACGTTGTTCTTGGCGCAGGCGCCCATCGACAGCGCCACAGCGACCACAGCCGCCAGCTTCCATCCCTGGAGGATACGCATCTGGTATTTCATTCCGGAGCCTCCAACGCTCACGTTTTTCGACTGTTATCCGGTCTACAGGTCGATGGTTAAGCGAACGTTCCGTCAACCTTGATGGAACCTTGCCAGACCCGATCAAATGCCGACAAACCGTGAAAAGCGACCGCGATAGTTAATGGTTTGTAAATGTGGCGCGAGGGTGAAGGCAAGCGCGGATGCGCCGAAATCACCGGATTTGCGGTGTTTAGGCAACGGTGACCCAGGAATGGCGCGGAATTCGGATCGGAGCCTATGGCCGGGTGGTCTGGTCCGTCGTTGTCCAACCGGCTCAGGAAATCGGAACGATCGAGGCCTGCTCTAAGGACGTGACCCTGCGTGGCGAGGGATGGCGCTCGCCGGCGCGCTGGAACAGCATCCGCCGCTCGAATGCGGTCGAGCGCATGATGGGAAAACGGGTCATGACCTTTTCCCGCACGGCCCGGTAATCGGACGCCATCAATGCCACCTTGGGCAAAAAGCCCGGAAACGAACGTGCTTCGGCGATGACCTCGGACATGAAGACCCGGCGGTAGAACGCCTGGTGCTCGGCACGAACGAGCGCGAGCCCGGTATTAGCGTTGAAATATTCGCATGCCAAATAAGCCAGCCGCACCGTCAGATAGGGAAGATCAGGGAATTGCCTCGCCTTTTCGGGGAGCGCGGCAAGACGAAGCGGGTCGATGAAAACTTCGCCTTGATCGAGGCGCGGGTGAAGAACATCGCCGAACAAGTCGGCCGAACCGGAAATCCGGCATCCTGACGTCACGACGTTGAGGCGGATAGAACTACAGAGTTCTCCATCAACATAGATTCCGAAAATCCAGGCGTTGGGCGCATCGTCGTAATGATCGCTGACGCGCTGAGACTCTGACGGCGCGGTTACTCCGCCATGCAGATAGGCTTTGTAACGCATCAAATAGATGGAATCTTTTTCCTCGGGAGTTTCCATGAGCCGGTAATCGACCCGATCAGACAACCCAGACTCCGGCCCAAAGAGCGAAGTGCGCGGTTCGGCTCCGGCCTTCATCTGTACTCCTAACCTTCCACAACAACTTCCACGAGTGCGAAAGATTAACGGCTCCTTAACAAAATTGCAAAGGCTTAGACACGTTAGGGTTAACCTTGCAGCCCGCAAAAACCCGGGGTAGCCGCGTCGAGAGCACCAACGCAGCGGGGCTGATTACGCTGAAGTCAGGCGAACGATCGGGAAGAAACAGCGATGAGCTGGTCGTCAGGCATGCGGCGACCGTGCGACGCATTGAGCAACTGCCGGACGCGCACGGCCGGGACCGGCGGGCTGAACAGATAGCCCTGCGCTTCCGTTACCGCCCCGTCGGCGCTGATCAATTCGAGTTGCTCGTTGGTCTCGATGCCCTCGACCACCACCGACATTCCAAGATCGGCTGACAGCCGCGCCACGCCGCGCAGCAGCGTCAGCGGACGATCGCTATCGATCCCTTCCAGGAAGGAGCGGTCGATCTTCACCTTCTGCAATGGGAAGTTGTGCAGATAGCTGAGGCTCGAATAGCCGGTGCCGAAGTCGTCGAGCGAGATCCGCACGCCGAGCGAATGCAATTGCGACAGCACGTCGTGGGTCAACTGCGTGTTACGCAGCAGCGAGGATTCGGTGATCTCGATTTCGAGCCGGTTCGCCGGCAGGCCGGAGACCTCGAGTGCGTAGCGGACTTCGCTCAGCACGTCGCGCTGATGGAACTGCTGCGGCGAGAAGTTGACGGCAACGCTGACGGCGTCGGGCCATTTCATGCATTCCATGCAGGCCTTGCGCAAAATCCAGCGGCCGAGATCGACAATCAGACCCATGTCCTCGGCGATCGGAATGATGTCGGTCGGCGACACCGTGCCGCGGACTGGATGATTCCAGCGTATCAGCGCCTCGCAGGTCGATATCCGGCCCGACTTGAGATTGACCAGCGGTTGGAAGAACAGTTCGAACTCCTCGTTGGCCAGCGCCTTGCGCAGGTCCAGTTCGAGGATACGGCGGGACTCGACGATTTGCGCCATCTCCTCCCGGAAGAAGCAGAAGGTGCCGCGGCCGTCGGCCTTGGCGCGATAGAGCGCCATGTCGGCATTCTTGAGCAGTGTGTCGGCGCTGACACCGCGCGAGGACATGGCAATGCCGACGCTGGCGCCGATCTCGACCAGATGGTTGTCGATCTTGTAGCGCTCGCTCAGGCGATCGACGATGCGCCGCGCGAGACCGGCGGCGTCGTCGGGGGACTGGATGTTCTGCTGGAACACCACGAACTCGTCACCGCCGAAGCGCGCCACGAAATCCTCGGGCCGCAGCATTTCACGCAGGCGAGCGGCCACCGCGCACAGCAACTGGTCGCCGCAGGGATGGCCGAGCGTGTCATTGACCTGCTTGAACTGGTCGAGGTCGACGAACAGCAGCGCCGACAACTGTTCGGCGCCCTGCTGGGCTGCCAGAAGATGTCCGATCTCGTCGCGGAAGTTGACCCGGTTTGGGAGTTCGGTGAGCTCATCGTAGCGGGCCAGATGGCTGATCCGGGCCTCCGCGTCCTTGCGCTCGGTGATGTCCTCCACCAGCATGACGGTGCCGCCGTCGGCCATCGGCTGGAACGTCCAGGACAGCGACCGGTGCTTGCTGAAGTCCGGATCGGCCGTGATGATATCAGTGGCCCGGGAGTCCTCGACTTCCTGCAGAATGAGGCTGGCGCTCGCCGCCGAGATCGCGCTGGAGGCAACGCAAGCGGTGACGATGTCGAACGCGCTGACACCGCCTTGCAAGAGTTTATCGGACAGGTTCATGATTTCGGCGAAACGATGATTCATTACCGCAAGCCGGCCATCGGCGCGAAACATGCACAGCCCGTGTGGCATGTTGTTCAGCGCGGCATCGAACTGGCCGGCCAGCGCCGCCTCGCGCTCGCGCGCCACAAGCGCCTGCATAAATATTCTGTGCAGATTGGCCGAAATTTGCAGAACAGCCACGAGAAATGCGGCGCACACGACCGACATGGCCATGTAATAGGGCGTGCCACGCAACGCCAGCGCGATCACAGTTGGACCGAAGATGAGGGCGGCCTGGAGCTGGAATATCCACTGCCGTCCATAGGCCCTGCCCGCACCTAACGCCAGGATCCCGGTGGTGACGGATAGGCAAATCATATGGGCCAGGGCATCGTCACTGACCAACAGCGTGGCGGAGCACCATATGCCGAGCGCAGCCGCCTGGATCATCGCTCCAATCTGATGGCGCTTCTTCCACAGCGCAGCTTCCTCGACGGTCGGGGTCGATTTGCGCGTGTGGTACAACTGCAGGACGAACGCGCGGACGACGCCTGCGAAGACGAGAAGCGCGACACACGCCCAGATGAGGGTTTCACTCGTCTTCAGCGCGGTCATGGCCGCCGCGCCGGCTCCGAATACGAGGCCCGTCAGCATCGGAGCGGAAGTTTCGAACTGCGAATCGATCAGTGCCGCGCGAAGATACGGCGAGGTTTGTTGATCGGGCTCTCCGCTCTGATTTGCGAGCTGCATGTGCGGTGTACTGGCGTCCTGTCGGATGCGTAGTTTTACCCTCTGGAGATGAAGTCTTTCTGAGGGAACATCGTTACCGAGACGTTACCGTCGTTTCTAGCTGCGGAAATCTGCCTGAAAAATCAGCAGGCTAGGCAGTGCTTGCCGGACAACGACAGGCCGTCCGCGCGGCCGGGTTCCACTATGACAACAGCGGCGACCACGCCGGATCGGAGGCGAAACCGGGCGTTGGTACGCGCAATTCGTTGCGACCGGAGATATCGACCGTGTACAGCGACGGCCCGCCGCTACCGCCGGGGTCGCGGAAGAACATGACGACCCGGCCATTCGGCGAAAAGGTCGGACCTTCGTTGTGGAAGCCGGAGGTAAGAATTCGTTCGCCCGAACCGTCGGTCTTCATGATGCCGATGGCGAAGGCGCCGCCGCCCTGCTTGGTGAAGGCGATGTAGTCGCCGCGCGGCGACCACACCGGCGTCGAATAGCTGCCCTCGCCGAATGAGATGCGCTGCGCGCCGCCGCCGGTGGCCGGCATCACGTAGATCTGCGGCTTGCCGCCACGGTCGGATTCGAAACAGATCCGGCTGCCGTCGGGTGAATAGGACGGCGAGGTGTCGATGGCCGGCGTGTCGGTCAGCCGCGTCGTCGATTTCGAGCGCAAATCCATCACGAACAGGTTGGAGTTGCCGCCCTGCTGCAGGCTCATGATGATGCGCTGGCCGTCCGGCGAGAAGCGCGGCGAGAACGACATGCCGGGGAAATTGCCGACGATCTCGCGCTGCCCGGTCTCGACGTTGAACAGATAGACGCGCGGATCGCCCTGGCCGAATTCCATGTAGGTGATCTCTTGCGTCGACGGCGAGAAGCGCGGCGTCAGCACCAGGTCGGAGCCCTTGGTCAAATACCGGACATTGGCGCCGTCCTGATCCATCAGCGCCAGCCGCTTGACGCGGCGCTCCTTCGATCCGGTCTCGTCGACGAAGACAACGCGGCTGTCGAAATAGCCCTTCTCGCCGGTCATGCGTTCGTAGATCTGGTCGGAGATGATGTGCGCGATCCGCCGCCAGTATTCCGGCGAGGTGAAGTATTGCTGACCGGTGAGCTGCTGGTTGGTGTTGATGTCCCAGAGGCGGAATTCCGCTTTCAGGCGGCCGTCGCCCTGCCGCGTCATCCGTCCCGTCACCAATGCTTGCGCGTTGATCTGCTTCCAGCTCTGGAATTGCGGCGCGACGTCGATATTGGTGATGCGCTCGATATGAGCAGCCTGATCGATCGGCGCGAACAGCCCGCTGCGCTTGAGATTGTTGGTGATGACCTGCGCTACGCCGACGCCGACCTCGGTATCGCCGGGCGTGCCCGCCACGAAATTCGGGATCGCGATCGGCAGCGGAACGAACTCACCTTCGGGAATGGGGATCCGCTTCGGCGCTTGCGCGAAGGCATTGCGACCGCCGGCGACCGCGCCAAGCGCAGCCATTCCGGTAATGATCTGCCGGCGGTTCAGGCGGAACGGCATTATTGGCAATCCATCTTTGTCAATCATCGCTTCGATCTTGCTCATGTGTGATCGCCAACGGGCGAGCGCAATCAGACTTTTTCTTTGAACACCGGCGCGAAGTATTTCCATTCCTCATAAAACGCCGCCGGCAGCCTGTACGGCTGACATTCGATGATCGCGCGCAGCGCGCTCTCCTGATAGACGCGAAGGAAGGGCGTTGCCGGAACACCTTCCGGAACCGGCGAGCCTTCGAGCGTGCCGTCGCGCTTCAGACGGATGGCAAACGCGACTTCAGGCTTCTGCGATTCTATCCCGCCATACGGCTTCTTCCAGCATCGCTCGACCTGCCGCTGGAACATCGACCCCCATGTCGCGGAATTATCCGCCGCCGCGCCCTTGGCCGTACCAAGGGCGGCATTGGAATTCAGCGTTTCGCCGGTCGTGGCCTGGCGCGACGGATCACGCTTGTCGAGCAGGGCCGCGATCTGGTTCTGATCGAAGTGCCGTTCCACGATCCTCTGCTTCTGCGGCTCTGGCGGCTTGGCGGCCTGCACTGGCGGCTTCGGCGGCGGCTTCTTCTCTTCCTTCTTGATGGTGTCGCCGATCTGGTCGACCTTCTGCTCAGGCTTTTTCTCAACCGGCTTCGGCTCTTCCTTCGGCTTCTCGACGACCTTCGGCGGATCGGGTTTCTTCTCTACCGGCTTTTCCTCGATCTTCGGCTGCGGCGGCGCCGCGGTCTCGGTCACAACAGGCGCTTTCTCGGTGATCTTGCCGACGGCATCATCGACCGGCTTGGCTTCGGCGACTTTCTCGACCAGCGGCTTCGGGTTTTCCTTCTTGCCGGTCTTCATGCCCGCCATCACCTTGGCAAGCTGGTCGGACGAAACGACATCGACCGCCACCGACTCTTCCGGCGGCATTTCGAGCGCTTTGGTCGAGAACGACAGCATCACCCACCCCAGCACGAAAACGTGCAGGGCAACCGACGCCATCACCGTCTTGTCGACCTTGATCTTCACCTGCGCTTTTCCGCTCCGCCGTCAATCACCGCGCGCCGCTGCATGGCTCAGGAGCCCTGCTCCGGCACGATGACGATATTCGCCTTGAACCCCGCCGTTCGAATATACCCCAATAATTTCATCATATCCGTGTAACAGACGTCCTTGTCGCCCCGCAGATATACCACCCTCTCGGCCTCCGATCTGGTCTCCTTGATCGCCGTTATCTTGGGCAGGAGCTCATTGGCCGGAATCAGCGTATCCCCGAGATAGAGCTCGACGTTCGAATTGCAGGCACCGCCGGTGCGCTTGACCGACAGCGTCAGCGGTGGCGCGTTGGCTTGCAGTTGCTTGCCGCCGCCGGCGACGGGGAGATCGATATCGATGGTCGAGGTCATCAAAGGTGCGGCCACCATGAAGATGATGAGCAGCACCAGCATCACGTCGACCATCGGCGTGACGTTGATCTCCGCCATCACGGCGGCGCGACGCCGGCCGCGGCGTCCACCACCGCCTCCGGCCGAACCTGCCATGTTCATCGCCATGATCTTGATCTCACGGTGTGCTCGTCATTGGCCGCCCTCACGCCCGCTCGTCGATCTGGCGGGACAGGATGGCTGAAAACTCGTCGGCAAAACCTTCCAGCCGCTGCGCCTGCCGGTTCACCTCGGACGTGAACTTATTGTAGAAAATCGTCGCCGGGATGGCGGCGATAAGACCGATAGCGGTCGCAAACAGCGCCTCCGCGATGCCGGGCGCCACCACCGCGAGCGAGGTGTTTTTCGAGGCCGCGATCGACTGGAAGCTCGACATGATGCCCCAGACGGTTCCGAACAGGCCGACGAACGGGCCGGCGGAGCCGACGGTTGCCAGCACCAGGAGCCGCCGCTCCAGCCGCTCGACCTCGCGGGCGATGGAGACGTTCATCACCTTCTCGATCCGCATCTGCAATCCGGCAAAGGAGCGCGACTGGCTCTCGAACGAGCGCTTCCACTCGCGCATGGCCGCCACGAAGCACGCCGCCATCGATTGCGTCGGTTTCGCCGAAAGCGCGCGATAGAGCTCCTCGATCGATTGTCCCGACCAGAACGCCTGTTCGAAGCGGTCCATCGCGCGCTTGGTGCGCGAATAGAGGAAAATCTTGTCGATCGCGATCGCCCAGACCCAGACCGAGCAGGCGAGCAGGCCCATCATGACCGACTTCACGACCCAGTGGGCCTGCCAGAATAGCGCGATCAGCGACACGTCGGCCGAGACGAGCGGCAGAGCTGACGGAGCCACGTCGGCGGGATTCATGAGCAGTATCCTCTCAACGCAAGTGTCCCTAAATTCCTCCGGGAGCAAATGGCCGCCGGTATCACAGCCGCGCGTCGGGCGCGGCGATTTGCGCCAGCGCGAGAGCCTGTTTCCTGTCGCATGGGGGGCCCGCCGAAAGCCGGGCATTGCTTCCCCTGCCAACATGTCAAAACGAGGGCTGCCAGCGCGTCATTCCGTCCCTAACCAGACGCTAAGCTTGGTTAACTTTCGGTTACCAATAGGGAATTCCACTGCCGGAAGTCCAGCCCGGCCGGGCGGTTACGGGGGCGATGGGCTGGGTTCCATGCCCTCCCGGAGGTTGCGGGGCGGCCGGCGGCCCCGCCGTTCGGGATGGCGTTGACTATGTCCCCCTCCCGGCTGTCATCCCCGCGAAGGCGGGGATCCAGTACGCCGCGGCTTCTCGGTTCTATCACTGTCGACTCTGGAATACTGGGTCGCCCGGTCAAGCCGGGCGATGACAATTGAGTGTGGGTCGGCGTTCTCGCGACACACTGTGCCCGAGGTTTGCTCTTCACTTACCGCCCTCTCATTCAGAGGGCGCAGGGAAGACCGGGTGCGCGCCGCACCCGCGGTCTCGTGTGCAAGTGCGCAAAGCAAAAGCGCACACGAGCATACAGGTACAGCGGGAGCATCCCGGCCTTCCCTGCGCAATGGCTTTACGGCTTACTTCGTGCTCTTCCCGGAGAACGGCTCTTTTGCCTCCGTCGCCGACGAGATAATTCCCGCCGACTTAACGCCAGCACCGCGGCGCCAGAACCACACGACTTCGCCGTACGCTTCCTGCGCCTACGTCTTGCGCATTCCGCGTCCATCGCATCTCACCGCACGTTCGTGACGATCGCGAGCGCCCCTCAATGGGTGAGACGGGCGGAGTTATGCCGGTGATTTGGCCCGCACGTTAAGCGAAATATTTTTGATTCTCGGGCTTGACACCATTTCTGAAAATCCGAAGTGATTTGCCCACGGCACATTCGCGCCTTTGTCCACTCTTGCATGCACAGGCCAAGCATGGCTCAGCGGCCTCACGACGTCGTGCCTGCCTGGTTTCGAGTTCGCTTGGAACGTGACCTGCGGCCTAACGTTGTACCGCGCCAGCACTAGCTGGTACCGAGGTCGCGCCATGAGCGCCCTCAATAGCGCTGAACAGTGAGTGGCGCGGCCCCTCAATCCAGAACGGAGGAGGTTACGCCATGAATGCATTGCGCATTTCCCGCCGGCAATCGATCGCCGGCCTATCCGTCGCAGGACTCGCGGGACTGCTTATTCCACCTGCCTATGCCCAGCAGAAGCGCGAGACCACGGGCGTTGGGATCGGCAAGAAGGGAGCAGCGATCGACGACGAGGACATTTTCACCTTCGCGCTGAACCTCGAATATATGGAAGCCGAGTTCTATCTGCGTGCAACGACCGGCAAAGGCATCAGCGATACCGATGCCGGTATGGATGCCGGCAGGGTCGTGGGCGGCCACGAGGCGCAATTCAAAGAGAAAGCGATCCGCGAATTCATTGAAGAGACGGCGGAGAACGAACTGGCCCACGTCCGCTTCTATCGCAAGACGCTTGGCCGAAGCGCCATTTCAAGACCTGCGATCGACTTCGACGCCGGCTTCAAGGCTGCTGCTGAGGCTGCCGGATTGCCAGCCGATTTCGATCCCTTTGCCGATGACATGTCGGTGCTGCTCGGCGGCATGCTGTTCGAAGACGTCGGCGTGACCGCCTATGCGGGCGCGGCTCCTCTGCTCAAGAAGAAGGAATTCGTGGAGGCAGCGGCCGGAATTCTTGCTGTTGAGGCCTACCACATGGGAATGGCGCGCTCCCAGCTCTACATGATGGGCGAGAAGGCATGGGACGCCGCCAACGCAATCTCGGATGCACGGGACAAGATTGACGGCACACCCGAAAAAGAAGACGAGGGGATCAGGGTCGACGGCAAAGCCAACTTCGTGCCCTCAACCCGCGACGCGATTGCGTTCACGCGTACGCCGCAAGAGGTTCTGCGCATCGTCTATCTGACCGACAAGGCGGGCGTCAGCAAGGGCGGGTTCTATCCCAACGGAATGAACGGAGAGCTCAGGAGCACCTGACTGCAATACGCACTCTGCCGCATGAATCCAGGTTGTGATCGTGCCGGCATCCGCCACGCTGGCTGTTCGGACGGGCATTCAAGCTAGCGTGGCACCTCATCGGGCTTGCCCGTACGGTTCTGAGGCCCTGTGTAAGCAATGCGCCAGACGGTGCCGCCGGTATCGTCGGCAACGAGCAACGACCCGTCCTTGGCAATCGCAAGCGCGGCAGGTCGGCCCCAGATCTCCGCCCGGTGCTTGCCGGAGACCCAGAAGCCGACGGTGAAATTCTGGTACCAGCCTTGCGGACGGCCATCCTTGAACGGCACGAACACGATCTTGTAACCGGTTGGTTCGGATCGATTCCACGACCCTTTGAGGGCAACAAAGGCACCGCCGCGGAATTCGGGCGGAAACTGTTCGCCTTCGTAAAACACCAGATCCATCGCCGAGGAATGCGCTTCGAACAGAAGGTCGGGCTTGATTGAAGCCTTGACCTTGTCTGGTTTCAAATTGGCGAAACCGGGCTGCGGGTGCTGACCGATATATGCGTAAGGCCAGCCGTAGAAGGCGCCCTTCTCGACACGCGTCAGATAATCGGGCGGAAGCCGGTCGCCGAGACCGTCGCGCTCCTGAACCACCGCATAGAGATCGCCCGTTCCGGGTTCGAAGGCGAGCGCCGTCGGATTGCGCAATCCCGAAGCGAACGTGACCTGGTTCGTGCCGTTGGGATCGAAGCGCTGGATCGTCGCCTTGACTTCCGGTTCAACACCGATGTTGCCGGACGAGCCGACGGCGACGAACAGTTCGCCAGTCTTGGGGGCAATCGCGAGGTGTCGGTTAGCATGGCCTTGAACAATGCCGAACACGCCCTTCCTGGTGATCATTTCCTCGCCAACCATGGCGGGCGACGGTTTACGCTGATCCGGCGGCACATCGGCAGCCTTCGGCTGCTCGCCACCACGGCCTGCACGCAATGCGCCAAGCCGGTGCGGTACCTTCCATATCCCATCCTGATCCGCGACCAGGACGTGATCGTCCCGCCAAGCGAGTCCGTAAGGTTGGTTTAATCCCTCTGCGTGGCGCTGAATCCAGTCGGCCTTGCCGTCCCCGTCCTCATCGCGCAGCAATGTGAGATGGCCCGCCTTCTGTTCGGCCACGAGCACGTCGCCGTTCGGCAGCACAAGCAGACGCCTCGGATGCTCAAGGCCGGTCATGAAAGCTGTCGTGATGAAGCCTTCAGGGACGCGGGGCGTTTGGCCCTGATGGGGAATGACAAGGGAGCGGCTGCTGACGATCGGACCGGTCTTCGGGGACGGCAGGTCCTCCGCCTTGACCGTAAACCGGCGTCCAAGTTCCTGGTCAGGCAACAGCGCCGGGTCCGCCGGCTTTTCTGCCGTGGGCTGAGCGGCGGGCGCGTTTTTACGCTGAGCCCAGGCTGGTGCAAGCGCAACGCCAATCGCAACGAGAGCTGCCGTGAGGGTCACGAGGCGGGAAGAAGGGATTTTCATTGTGAGCCTCCCATTGAAGTCGAGTCAGGCTTTTCTTCAGGCCGATCAGTGGTCTGTCCTAATCGTCTTGCTGCCGCCCAGACATCCATTGCTACGCCGCCATGGTCGCGGCACACCTCTGTCTGCGCAGACACCGCCTACGGTGCCGCTCTCGTGTTTGGGGGCAGTTCTAGTAACTGCCTCCACCCCCACGCGCACCTCCGCCGCCGGGTGCTCCGGGCGCTCGGCCTCTACCAGCGGCTCGGTAGTGGCGACACCAGCCGTTGGCGCTGATGGGTCCCTCGACGATCGCGCAGGTCCCTCCGCGGAAATTGACGCAGCCGCCGCAGCGCTGAGATCCATTTGGACTATCGCGATACTGGGCCGATGCTTTGCTGACTTTTCGCCGGCCGCGTATCTCGTGCAGCAGCCCGTCACCCAATGGCAGAGGCGTAATCGGCGGCGCCGCCCATGCCGGCAGCGCCGTCCCGGCAAGTGCCGCTCCACAGAGGGCTTTTTCAATAAAATTGCGACGCGAAATGGATTCCTTTTTCGAATGCTCGCTCATGGGTGTCCTCCAGGGTTGTGGAGGGACCATTCGCGGTCTCCCAAACGATCAAAACAATTTACCGAGGGACGCGTTGTTCCTCACATTGCCGAGTTTTCCTTTGCAGCGAGGTCACGCGGATCGCAGCTTTGAGGTCGGTCGGCGCCAAGCGAGGGTGGCCGCCCACAAATCAGGGCAGCCATATTACCTCTTCCTCCCACTACGCTGTTAGTTAGTCGAAACGCGCGTTCGTCGTCTTTCCGTTCGGCCCGGTGAGTTGAACCGCGCCCTTGACGGTTTCAGGAATTGGCGAACCGGCCTTTCCGGCAAGCGCGCCCGACTCGCCCGGCCGCAGTTCGATCCGTTCCACCTTGCCGCCAACCTGAAAGATGGCGACGCCTTTGAAGCCGGCGGCATTCATCGGCTTTTCGTCGGCGTCGCTGATGAAGATTTCAATGGTGTCGTCCTTGGTCACGAGTTCGGCGTGATAAGGTTTTGCTTCAGCAAGCCGCCCGCCATGCGGCCCCTTCGATGAGTGAGCCGCGGCTGGCGAGGCGATCAAGGCCGCCAGAAGCGCAACGCGAACGACAATGCCTGTGTGTCTCATGTGAATTCTTCCTTTTCCGCGTTGCATCAGTAGGAGTGAGCCGGAGCGATTCGTTTGCCCGTCTCGTCGGCCTGCCGCTGCAACAAACGCGCAAGCGGTTTTTTCCCGAACCACAGGAACAGCACCGGCGTCACGACGGTATCGAGCAGTGTCGCACTGACGAGGCCGCCGAAGATCGTCACTGCAACAGGATGAAGAATCTCCTTGCCCGATTCATCGGCGCCGATCAGGAGCGGCACCAGCGCTACTCCCGCCGACAGCGCCGTCATCAAGACCGGCGTCATCCGTTCGAGACTTCCCCGGACGACCAGCTCCTTCCCGAACGCCATGCCCTCATGCAGCGCCAGATTGATATAGTGGCTGATCTTGAGGATACCGTTGCGCGCGGCGATGCCGGTGAGCGTGACAAAGCCGACCAGGCTCGCAACCGAGAGCGGCTGATCCGTGATGGCCAGCGCGGCAACCGATCCGATCATGGCGAGCGGAATGCCGCCCATGATGATCAGCGCCAGCACCGCGGACCGATAGCGGCTGTACAGGATTGCGAAGATCAGCGAGAGCGAGATGAGCGCGAGAATGCCGATGGTCCGGCTCGCTTCTTCCTGCGCCTGGAAGGTTCCCTCGAGGCTTGCGGTCACGCCCGGTGGCAGTTTCGCCGCTTGCAGCTCGCCGCGAATTCCTTCGACCAGCTTGGCCATGTCGGTCGTGGCGTCGGAATTTGCGAGGATGACGATGCGCCGCCGTCCGTTTTCCCGCAAAATCTGATTAGGTCCGTCGGTCTCCGTGATATCGGCGATCTGCCGCGCCGGTATCCATCCGGTCGGCGTCTTGATCAGGAGATCGCCGAGCTTTTCCGTGGTTCGCAGACGGTCCGGCAGGCGCATGACAACATCGAAGCGGCGATAGCCATCGACGACGCGCGATATCACGCGGCCGCTTGACAACCGCGACAATTGCTCGACGACTGCGCCTGGCTGAACCCCGTAAAGCGCAGCGCGGGTATAGTTGACGCGGATTTCAAGCTGGGGAATTCGCACCTGCTTTTCGACCTGGAGGTCCTTGATGCCGGGCAGACCGGCGATCCGGCTCCGGATTTCCTCGGCGGTACCGCGAAGGGTGTCGAGATCCTCGCCGAACACTTTCAAGGCGATCTCCGCCCGGACGCCGGAGAGCAGGTGATCGAGCCGATGCGAGATCGGCTGTCCGACATTGGCGGATAGCGGAAGGACGGCGAGGCGCGAACGTATGTCGGCAACGACGTCCGCCTTCGCACGATCCGAATGCTTCAACGCGACCTCGAGGTCGGAGGAATGCACGCCTTCCGCATGCTCGTCCAACTCGGCCCGACCGGTCCTCCGGCCCACGCTGATCACCTCCGGGACGTCCAGCAGCAGCCGTTCGGCGATCGCGCCGACGCGGTTCGATTCTGCCAGCGAAACGCCGGGATTGAAGGCGAGGTTGATGGTGAACGTGCCTTCGTTGAATGCCGGCAGAAAGGCGCGCTTGAGCTGGAATGCGCCCCACCCCGCCGCTGCCACCGCGATCAAGGTCAGCGCCAGCAGAAGCTTCCCGCGGACGAAGGCCGCATCAAGCGCGGCGCGGTTGATGCGCTTGAGCCGTCGCACCAGCCAGCCTTCGCCCTCCGCCATGCGTTTTGCACTCGGCAGCAGGTAATAGGCCATGACCGGCGTGAGCGTGATCGAGACCACAAGGCTTGCGAGAATGGAAATGATGTAGGCCTGGCCGAGCGGGGCGAACAGGCGCCCTTCGACGCCGGAGAGCGCGAACAGCGGCACGAACACCAGCACGATGATCGTCGTCGCATAAACGATGCCGGAACGGACCTCGCTGGAGGCGGCAACGACGACGTCGAACACGCTCCGCGGATTGCCCTGCTCCCTGTTTTCGCGCAGCCGCCGAAAGATGTTTTCGACATCGACCACCGCATCATCGACAAGCTCGCCGATGGCAATCGCAAGCCCGCCGAGCGTCATCGTATTGATCGACAGACCGAGCAGCTTGAAAATGATCGCCGTGGTCAGGATCGATACGGGGATGGCCGTGAGCGAGATGGCCGTGGTGCGCCAATTGAGAAGGAATGCGAACAGGATCACCGAGACGACGATGGCCGCCTCAATCAGAACCCGGCCGACATTGTGCAGCGAATTCTCGATGAAGTCCGCCTGGCGAAAGACCACCTCGTCGGCCTTGATTCCGAGCGGAAGCGACGGCGCGAGTTCGGAAAGCGCCTGCTCGATCTGCCCCGTCAACCGCACCGTATCGACGCCGGGTTGCTTTTCAACCGAGACAATGACGGCGGGCTTGCTCATATAGCCGGCATCGCCGCGCTTTATCTTGGGCGCGAAGTCGACATCCGCGACCTGACGCATGTAGACCGGTCTGCCGTCGATGGTGGCCACGACGATGCTACGCAGATCCTCCAGGCTTGTCGTACGTCCGATATTCCGGATCAGGTACTCGCGGGTGTTCTGGTCGGTGAAGCCGCCGCCGGTATTGGTTCCGAATTGGGCGAGCGCAAGCTCAAGCTGCTCATAGCTCACCGAAAGCGCTCGCAACGCGGAAGGCTGCGGCGCAATCCGGTATTGCCTGACTTCGCCACCGATCGGGATCACCTGTGCAACGCCGGGGATGGCGAGCAGGCGCGGACGGATCGTGAAGTCGGCGACCTCGCGCACTTCCATGGGCGATGCCGTATTCGAGGTCACGGCCACGAGAAGGATCTGCCCCATGATCGAGCTGATCGGGGCGATCTGCGAGGTGACATTGAGGGGAAGCTGGCTTTGAACCCGGGCCAGACGCTCGGCCACGAGCTGCCGGTTGCGATAGATATCCGTTCCCCAGTCGAACTCGACATAGACGATCGAAAGCCCGATCCCCGAAACCGAACGAACACGGCTGACGCCGGGAACACCGTTCATCTGGGTTTCGATCGGGAATGTGATGAGCTGCTCGACCTCGGGCGGCGCGTAGCCTTCGGACTCCGTCATGATCGTGACCGTCGGGCGGTTAAGATCAGGAAATACGTCCACGGGGAGTTGTCGGGCGGTGTAGGCGCCGAGAACAACGAGCAGGCCGGCCAAGGCGAGCACGAAAAGCCGGTTGCGGAGCGAGGCGCTGACGAGAAGCGAAAACATCGAGACGCCTCCCTTCAGCGTACGTGTTCAAGGAGCTCGGCTCCTTGCGAGACGATTCGCTTGCCGGCGGCGACGCCCGACATGATCAGCACGTTCTCGCCGTCGAGCGGCTCCGCGCGCACGCTCCTCGGCGCGAACCGCTCGGGCCCGATGTGCTCATAGACGAAGTCCTGGCCGTTCGAGCCGCGGACAAGGCTGGTGCGCGGGACCGCGATTCCTTCTTTCTCTTCCCGCGTCGGAACGAGAACCGTCAGGAACTGCCCTGCCCTCAGGCCGCCGGTATCGCCGACGATGGAAAAATGCACCGGTACCGACTGGCTGCGGTCGGCAAAGCCGGCGCCGCGATATTCCAGCTCGAGGCTCCTGCCCGAATAGGTCGTGGCGCGCGCGCTCGTTGCGCCTTCGATGGTCTCAAAGCTCAATGCTTCGACCCACAGGCGCGACGGATCGACGATGTTGAAGACGATCGAACTCGGCTGCACGATCTGTCCGGCGACCGCAGTGCCTTCCGCGATCACGCCGGCCACCGGAGCGACGAGCGCCTCGGGTTCGCGACGGGCCTTCTCGATCGAGGCGCGGCGGTCGCGCAAGCCTTCGAGTTCAAGGCGGGCCTCTTCGAGCTGTGTGCGGGACACGGCCCCGCCCGCCGCGAGCTGCTCGTAGCGCGCCACGCGCCGCTCGACGATCGAGATTTGCTGATCCAGTTCCCCCTGCCGCTGGCGCATGTCGGACAGATCGATGGCCTGCAAAGGCGGCGTGACGTAACCCAGAATATCCCCCTGCTTCACGCGGGTGCCGAGCCGGGGAAAACCGCCCGTCGACGCCGACAACCGGCCACCGACGGAAGACTGCACGTAACCGCTGGCGGCGGGGTCCGGAATGATACGGCCGGGAAGCTCGGCGACCTTGGGATGACGCGCCTTCTCCGTCACCAGCGAGCGCAGGGCAAAAATGCGCTGGACGGACTTCGGAACGAACACCGTGCCATCCGAAAGGCGTTGGGCACGTTCCTCCGAATTTGCCCTGATCGCGACCTGCCCTTTTTCCTCCTCGTGACCGTGGCCTTCATGCGCCCGGCCTTGCTCCACGCCGCCGGCAAATGCCATGCACGCCAGGGCGACAATGGCCGCGCGGCGGCGGCGCAGGGCAACCGCCGCGACAAGAAGGCCCGCAACAAATCCGCCACCGATGAGCAGAACCGTGCGCAGGTCGGCTGACAATCCCGCCTGCGCAACCGGCGATGCCGATGTCTGCGGTGGTGGCGTTTCAATGCTTACCGGCAGGATGTCGGTCAGGTCCCTGGCCGTGATCGAAACGACAAGATCGGTTCGGCCGCCCTTGGCGAGCCAGGGCGCCGCCAGCCGATAGGCGCCATCCGGCTGCTCGCTCGGCGTGGCAGGCCCGGCAGGTGTCTCAACGACCAGGCTGGCGCCGGTGACCGGCTCGTTGGTCGCGAAACGGTCGACATAGATATCGATGGCGTCGCCGCGCGCGACCGCAACCAGCTCAAAGTCTGCGGAGGCGGCTTCGCCGCGTGGCGCCGCGCTGATGCTCGGCGGCGGTTCATCGGCGTGGTCATGGCCTTCATGGGCCGGTGCAACCGTCAGCGTCGCGGAGGTCGCAACAACGGCAAAGGCGATGGCGCACGAGATGCGCCGAAACTTTCGAAACATGGCAGTCGTCCTCACTCGAGATTCGTGCCGCGCGAAGCGCCACGCGGGCGCGCTCACGCGGATTCAGCACTCAGAGGGACGTTCTGGGAGGACGCTCGAAAGATTCCGGGGGGCGGCGTACCCCCGCTTGCGACGGCGGAAAACTTAAGCGCGAGACACTCTGCAGATATGGAATCAGCAGCGAGGCGCTGGGAAGTCCCGAAGGGCAACACGAGCCGAAGGCCGAGGAGCAGCATCCGCCCATACAGGATCTTTCGGGGGACGCTTGATCTCCATCCTGGTCCAGCTTCGCCTCCGCCGCGGCGGAGAGAGTGGCCTGGTGATGGGTGCTTGCCGTCGCAATGGATGCGACACCCGCGTGATGCGCGGCATGATGTTGATGACCCGAATGGGCCTTGGCTGCAGACGGAACGAACGAAAGCACGGCCAGGACGACCGCCATTCCGACCATTCGGTATAGCATCCCAAGGAACATCATTTTCCGATCATAGGACGAACGCTGCCGCAGTTACATCGTTTCAAGGTTGCCGTCCATGCAAAACAAACCGCCCACCTGCTTCTCGCAGATGGGCGGCTGTATCCGCCGTCAGGCGTCATGGGGGCATCACGCCTGCGGCTGAATGCGCATTTCGAGTTCAGCCCTGTTGGGGCTGGTCGTTCGGTGGGGTCGGACGCTGCTTGTGCTGCGCCATGAAGGCGTCGAACTCTTCCTTGTCCTTGGCGTGGCGCAGACGCTCGAGGAAATTCTTGAACTCGACCTGCTCTTCCTCGAGCCGCCGCAGGGTTTCCATGCGGTACTCGTCGAAGGCGCGGTTGCCGCTGGACGGCGGGCCGAAGCCGAAGCCGCCAAAGCCGCGGCGCTCCATGCGATCGCGCATCCGGTCCATCTTGTACTGCATCCGCTCCATCTTGTTCTGCCAGCGATCTCCGTGACTCCAGCAACCCATTTTTCTGCTCCCTAGTGTGAAAAAGAGGAGGGCAAGACCAATCGGCCACCAGATGATGAAGCCGAGGATAGTCACCACGATCCAGCCGGGGTGCCAGGGGCTCTCAAGCATATGCGGTCGATAGGTCTGTTCCGTCTGACCGCGCCATCGATTGACATCTGCGGTGTAGGCCATTTCCCTCTCCATGACGGCAATCACGCCGTTGTGAATGTAAATAACATTTACATACCTAAGCCATCCCGCGTTTTTGTCAAGCGGGCGCCTCGCCGCGCCCTCGAAAAATTATTTTCGGTTCCCCCAAGGACCAGATGGCGCGCCACCTTCCGGTGGCACCGGCGGCGGGCCGGACGGTTTCTGGTCTGACGGCCGGCGGTCGGTCGGGAAGCCGAGGCCGCGCAGATAAATCAGCACTTCCGCTTCCAACAGTTCTTCCGGCGACATCGGCAATTTGCGGCGCGCGGCGTCGCCGCGGCCGAACAGCGAGGCTATCCCGTGCGACATCGACCAGATATGCAGCGCCATCATCATCGCGGGAGGCCGCGGCATGCCGGGCGGCGCCAGCGCGGCGAGCCGCTCGGCGGCGGCGCGAATGATCGCGAACGCACGCTCGCTGGCAGCCATCAATGTCGGGCTCGAATCGACAGGCACCCCGGATTCGAACATCGCCGAATAGAACGCCGGCTCGTTGCGGGCGAAGGCGAGATAGGCCTTGCCGACCCGTTCGAACGCCGTGACCGTGTCCGGGCGGCCGTCGTCCCAGGCCTGCGTCAGCAGCGCCTCGAACTGCTCGAAGCCGCGTTGCGCGATCGAGGACAGCAATTCATCGCGGTCGCGAAAATGCCGGTAGGGCGCGGCCGGACTGACCCCAGCCATGCGTGCGGCATCCGCAAAGGTGAAGCCGGCCGGGCCCTTTTGCGAAATCAGGTCGAGCGCCGCCTGCAGCAATGCCTCTTTCAGATTGCCGTGATGGTAGCCACGCTCGCCGCGACGGTCCTTTTGCCAGCTCATGTGAATGGCTTTTACATGAGGTGGCCGCAAAGGTCACTTAATTTGAACGTTAAAGAAGATTAACGGGCGGCGGCAGACGGTGCTGCCCTCCCTCGCTGCCGTGAAAGACAGGTGAAGGACGGAACAGGGAGCGGAAACGCTCACCGCGCCTTGTGCGCATTTCCCTTCTGGAGCTCGTCGAAGCCTTTGGCGGCCTGCTGCACTTCCTCCGAGAAATCACCGATTTCCTGCACCTGGCGGATCTCGATGATCTCGTTTTCGGACGCCGGGCACTTCTTCGCCCACTCGATCGCCTCCTCGCGCGACTTCACGTTGATCATCCAGTAGCCGCCGAGCACTTCCTTGGCCTCCGTGAACGGGCCGTCGGTAACGACGGGCTTGCCGGTGGCGAAGGAGACCCGCGCGCCCATCGAGGGCGGATGCAGCCCGTCGAGCGCGATCAGCACGCCGGCCTCCTTCAGCGCCTCGTTGTATTTCATCATCGCCTTGACCCGTTCAGGGTCGAGCTGGACGTCCGGCGGCGCGGTCTCGTAGCCCAAGGGGATCATCAGCATCATGAATCGCATGGTGGGTGTCCTTGTTCAGGTATCGTCATTCCGGGATGGTCCGAAAGACCAGACCCGGAATCTCGAGATTCCGGGTTCGATGCTTCGCATCGCCCCGGAATGACGGTGAGAATTATTTCTTCGCCGCCTGCGCCCGCAGCCGCTCCTCCTGCTCGCGCAGCTCGGGGGTGAGCGCTTCGCCGAAATCCTCGGTCGAAAACACCTGACGGATTTCGATCTCGCCGCCGTCGCCGAACGGGGCGCGCTTCATCCAGTCGATCGCTTCATCGAGCGATTTGGCGTTGATCAGCCAGAAGCCGCAGACGAGATCACCCGAGAGCGGGAACGGACCGCGGCTGGCACTGCCCTGCCCGCCTGCATACTTGATCCGCGCGCCATTCGAGGTCGGGTGCAGGCCCTCGCCCGCTTCCATGATGCCCGCCTGGACCAACTCCTCGTTGAACCTGCCCATCGCGGTCAGCAGCTCCGTGCTCGGCATCACGCCGGCCTCCGAATCCTTGTTTGCCTTCACAATCACCATGAATCGCATCGTCATTCTCCGTGTTGATCTTCTTGGGCCAGCCACTTGCCGCGTCGGCCTTCGTCAACAAGACGAGCGGGCTTTTACGCCGCCGACATGTCCTGCAAAATTATTTCGAGATAATTGTCCTCGTGCCCCGGGCGCGGCGCAGCAAGCCGCTTGGCTTGATGCGCCGCATCGCGTCCGGAGAACGCAAGCGGCTACCCCGGCTGCCTGATGAAAGCACCGTTTTCGTAGGTTGCCCCGAAATAGACGTCGATGCGCTTCACCTTGTCGCCGTCGAAGACGAGGAACTCGGTATTGCGGAAACTCTTTCCGTCCTTGGCCGTGCAGCGGTAGGTCACAAAGGCTTGATCGCCGTCGACGAGAATTCGCTCCAGCTCGTGCCGTTCGATCCAGTCGCTGCTCTGCCAGCAGCGCGCGAAATAGGTTGCTTTATCGATGTTGTCATCGAACGGACTGGTGAAGCGGAACTCCTCGCTGAAGGCATTCTCGACGAATTGGCGATCGTTGGACAGATAGGCTGCGAAGATCTTACGGATCGTCTCCGCCCTGTTGGCTTCGGCCATTCAGCGCTCCTTTAGGGCTCTTTGGGCACCATCTGGAAATACGGTTCGGCTTCCTTCAACACGCGCGCGACGGAGGGGCGCGCCTTCAGCCGTTCGAGATAGGCGCTGAGGTTTTTCTGCGCTTCACCGAACGGCACCGCCATGTTGCCGTAGAACAATGACGGCACTGCCGCGCAATCGGCGAGGCTGAAATCCTCGCCCATCGCCCAGCCGCCGTTTTCCATCTGCTGCTCGATCATGGCATAGGAAGTGTGCAACTGCGCCCGCGCCTCCTCGACGCCGCGCGGGTCCCGCTTGCCCTCGGGTCGCAGCCGGTCCGTCACGATCTTCTGCATCGGCAGATGCACATAGAGATCGTAGAAGCGGTCGCGCAGCCGGGTCTGCAAGGCGCGGGCGGGATCTTCGGGAATAAGCCGGACGCGGCCGCGGTAGTATGAATCGAGATATTCGACGATGATGCTGGATTCCGGCACGGTCTGATCCCGCGCATCGTCGCGCAGCACCGGGAACTTGCCGATCCCCCACAGTTTCAGCAGCGCGGCGCGCTCGGCCGGATTGCCAAGATCGACGAGATTCGGCCGGAACGGAATGTCGTTCTCGTAGAGCGCGATCAGCGCCTTCCAGCAGAACGAGGCCAGCGGGTGGAAGTGCAACGTCAGCGACATGGAAACTCCGGTTTGCCGTTTGCAAGACGATCGGCGTCTGGTGACGCCGACATTTATGGCGCCGGCACGTAGCGCAGGATCACCATGCCGGTCGACAACGGCCGGCTGTCGAGCAGTTTCAGCTTGCGCTTTTCGCCCGGCTTGAACAGCGGCGTGCCGCCACCGAGGATGACGGGGCTTACCGCGATACGAAACTCGTCGATCAGCCCGTGCGGGATCAGGCTAGAGGCGAGATCGGCGCTGCCGAACAGAAAGATGTCCTTGGCGCTGCCGCGCTTCAGCCGCGCGACGATCTCCGTCACATCGGCGCTGAACATCTGCGTGTTGTTCCAGTCGGATTTCTTCACCGTGCGCGAGAAGACATATTTCGGCGCGGCATTCATGAAGTCGGCGACCTCGCCGGTCGCGCTCGGCCAGTGGCCCGCCATCAGCTCATAGGTGACGCGGCCGAACAGCAAGCCGCCGGCGGCTTTCATTTGCTCGATCGACAATTGCGCCAGCTCCTCGCCCCAAACGTCGGAATGCCAGGAAATGTCGCGATTGGGACCTTCAACGAAGCCATCCAGCGTCATCAGGTTCCACATGATCAATTTCGCCATTGCGATCTCTCCCTAACTGATTGCGATTTGCAACTGGTTGTATCTTTAGCCAACTGGTGCAATATTGCAAGCAGTTTTTTGAGGGGGCCTTGGCGCCCGTTTTTGGAGACGACCATGACCGACGCCCAGCGCTCCGGCTGCCCGATCAATCTTTCGCTGGAAGTGCTCGGCGACAAATGGAGCCTTTTGATCATCCGCGACATGATGTTCGGCAACCGGCGGCATTTTCGCGAGCTATTGACCAAATCGGAAGAAGGCATCTCCTCCAACATCCTCGCCGACCGGCTGAAGACCCTGCTCGAGCAGGGCATCATCACCCGCGAGGACGATCCCACGCACAAGCAGAAGGGGATCTATTCGCTGACGGAGCAAGGTATCGAGCTCTTGCCCGTTCTCGCGCAGATGGCGGCCTGGGGCTATAAATATCTACCTGTCACCGAGGAACTCGGTATCCGCGCGCGGCTGCTCAGCGAGGGCGGACCGAAAATGTGGGCCGAATTCATGGACGAGCTGCGCGAGAGCCATCTCGGTGCAAAGCGGCGCAGGCGCGGCGGTCCTTCGGTCGGTGAACGACTGCAGGCAGCGTATGAAAGCGTCGTGAACGGAAACTAGCCCCCGAGTCCGCGGCCGCATGCTCGTCCGGCGGGCGTCGCGCGCCGGGACTTCCTTAAGATCAGCATTACGTCGCGATGTTATCCGTCATCTTACGGAGAACAGCGTTAACGGATTCTTTTTGCCTCCCGGTCAACCGTGAACGCTAACGAGGCTCGGATTGAACTGGTCGACGGCCTCTTCATTTTACCGCCATTTGGATGGGGCCTTTCCGTGTTTCAGTTTCTCAAGAATTCCTCGGCCGACAAGGCACTTACCGACGCCATCGGCCGCTCGCAGGCCGTCATCGAGTTCAATCTCGACGGCACCATCATCACCGCCAACGACAATTTCCTCAAAACCCTCGGTTACTCGCTCGGTGAAATCCGAGGCAAGCATCACAGCATGTTCGTCGATCCATCGCAGTGCGACAGCGCGGCGTATCGCGACTTCTGGACGGCGCTCAAGCGCGGCGAATACCAGGCCGCTGAATACAGGCGGATCGGCAAGGGAGGCAAGGAAGTCTGGATCCAGGCGACCTACAACCCCGTGCTCGACGGCAACGGCAAACCCTGCAAGATCGTGAAATTCGCGACCGATATCACCGCCCGCAAGATCAAGAACATGGAGGATGCCAGCCAGATCGCCGCGATCGACCGTACGCAGGCGGTCATTGCGTTCGAGATGGACGGCACCGTCATCACCGCCAATAGCAACTTCCTGAAAGCGATGGGCTACACGCTCGCCGAAATCCAGGGCAAGCATCACAGCATGTTCGTCAGTCCGGCGGAGCGCGACAGCGCCGCCTACCGGCAGTTCTGGGCGAGTATCAACCGCGGCGAAAGCCAACAGGCCGAGTACAAGCGGATCGGCAAGGGCGGAAAGGAAGTCTGGATTCTCGCCTCCTACAACCCCGTGCTCGACGAGAAGGGCAAGCCGTTCCGGGTGGTGAAATTCGCCACCGATATCACCAGCCAGAAACTTTCGACCGCCGATCTCGCCGGCCAGATTGCCGCCATCGGCAAGTCGCAGGCCGTGATCGAGTTCAAGATGGACGGCACCATCATCGGCGCCAACCAGAACTTCCTCAGGGCGGTCGGTTACGCGCTGGACGAGATCCGCGGCCGGCACCACAGCATGTTCGTCGAACAGTCGGAGCGCGACAGCGCGGGCTATCGTGAATTCTGGGCGGCGCTCAACCGCGGGGAATATCAAGCGGCCGAATACAAACGGATCGGCAAGAACGGCAAGGAAGTCTGGATCCAGGCATCCTACAATCCGATCCTCGACCTCAACGGCAAGCCGTTCAAGGTGGTGAAATACGCCACCGACATCACCGCGCAAGTGCTGGTCCGGATGGGCAACGAGCGCGTCCGCGGTATGATGGAATCGGTGGCGGCAGGCGCTGAGGAACTGAACGCCTCGGTCCGGGAAATCTCCGAAGCCATGACCAAGTCGCGCGAGACGGCGGCGACCGCGGTCGGGCGGGTCGAGGCGGCCGACGCCCAGGCGCAGCGGCTGAACGAAGCGGCGCAGGCGATGAGCGGCATCGTGGAGCTGATCGGCAACATCACCGGCCAGATCAACCTCTTGGCGCTCAATGCGACGATCGAATCGGCGCGCGCCGGCGAGGCTGGACGCGGCTTTGCCGTGGTGGCTTCCGAGGTCAAGAACCTCGCCACCCAGGCCAAGCAGGCGACCGACAAGATCGGCCAGGAGATCGGCAATCTCAACGGCATCTCCGGCGACGTCGTCGGCGCGCTCGACAGCATCAAGAGTGCGATCCAGGGGGTCAGCGAATATGTCACCGCCACCGCCGCCGCGGTCGAGGAGCAGAGCACGGTGACCGGTGAGATGTCCTCCAACATGCAGCGCGCCGCCGCGGAAGCGAAGGCGATAGCGCAGCGCTAGGGCGGTTAGTTCTATTGCGTCATCGCTGCTCAAACCCCTCATCTCAGGAATAAGCGCACTTGCGCTTATTCCGAAGGAGCCCGCAGGGCGGACGTCTCGAAGGATGCAGGCCACAGACGGGGCCTCATGGTTCTCCCGGCGATGCGAAGCATCGTCCGGAGACGCGCGGAGCCTGTCATCGGGCCGCGCTGTGCGCGGACCCGTTGGCGCTCCTCACCATGAGGGGCTTATGCCGGGACATACGACGCGGCCTGGGTTATAGGAGCGGGAAATCTTCTCTCTCGCAAACGGACCGCCCATGCCCCCTTCCCCGCAAAAAGTTGCCCTCGTCACCGGCGCCGCGCGCGGCATCGGGCTTGCGACGGCCAAACGCTTTCTCGCCGAGGGCTGGCGGGTGGCGCTGCTCGACATCGAAGGCGAGTTGCTGCGCGGCGCGATCGCCGGCCTCGCCAACCCCGACAATACGCTGGCGCTGCATTGCGACGTCTCC
Source organism: Bradyrhizobium sp. LMTR 3 (assembly GCF_001693485.1). GTDB lineage: Bacteria > Pseudomonadota > Alphaproteobacteria > Rhizobiales > Xanthobacteraceae > Bradyrhizobium. The sequence continues at coordinate 26,882 of NZ_MAXC01000001.1, read as the reverse complement.
GGCGCTCGGGCAGTGGCGAACGCCGTGGCGGCAGTGAACGAACGTTTCGGCCGGCTCGACGCGCTGGTCAACAATGCCGGGATCGCGGTGTTCGCGCCGCTGCTCGACACCTCCGATGACGACTGGAACCGCATCCTGCAGGTCAACCTCACCGGCCCGTTCCTGTGCACCAAGGCGGCGGCGCCATTGATGCGGGAACATGGCGGCGGCGCGATCGTCAACGTCACGTCGATCTCGGCAGTGCGCGCCTCCACGCTGCGTTCGGCCTACGGCACCAGCAAGGCGGGGCTCGCGCATCTGACCAAACAGCTCGCGGTCGAACTGGCTTCGCTCGGCATTCGCGTCAACGCCGTGGCGCCCGGTCCGGTCGAGACCGCGATGGCAAAGCAGGTCCACACGCCGGAAATCCGCGCCGATTATCACGACGCCATTCCGCTCAACCGCTATGGCCTCGAGGAGGAGCTGGCGGAAGCGATCTTCTTCCTCTGCAGCGATCGCGCAACCTACATCACCGGGCAGGTCCTCGCCGTCGATGGCGGCTTCGACGCCGCCGGCATCGGTCTGCCGACGCTGCGCGGCCAGCGGCGGAACGGTTAGTTCCTCAGTGGCTGTGTTGCCTGGAGTGCGGATCAGAGCCCAGTAACAATGGACTTGGCCGGCGGCCTCTCATTGCTGGATCGAGGAGGTAGGTTACTCTTCAGCGCGCCGCGGTGCAGCAACACCGTCTGTTCCGGTGGAGCATCCGGTCTCATGCTCGGCGTTCCCAGTGCGAACGCTGTCACGAGCAGCAAAATGCCCGCGCAGATAATGCTAAGGAAAAAATGATCCATGGGCCTTTCAACGAGGGGCCGCATTTTTCGTTCCGCGGGGCTGCGCGGCAATTTCGATAGAGCACGGCGCGGACCATTGGCGAAAAAACAACCGCGCGTGACCCCATCAATACAAGCCCAGCCTGATTGATGAATGCGATTAGTTTTGCGGCACGAAAGTGCTGCCGTTCTACCATTGAGTATCATCCCGCCTCACTTGGTCGCAGGGTTTGGAAGCACGGTCATGGCAAAATACGGAGTTGGAACCACGCGGGATAGAGAATGCAGCACGATACGCCTCTCATCGCTACTATCGTCGCTGGCCTGGGGCTCGCGTTTGTACTCGGCGCAGTTGCTCAGCGCCTTCGAATTCCACCACTAGTTGGATACTTGCTGGCAGGCGTCGCCGTCGGCCCTTTTACGCCGGGCTACGTTGCAGATCAGGCACTGGCGACCGAGTTGGCCGAGATCGGCGTCATTTTGCTGATGTTTGGCGTTGGGCTTCACTTTTCGCTCAACGACCTTTTGTCCGTACGCGCGATAGCGCTGCCGGGTGCCGTTGTTCAAATCGTTGTCGCCAGCCTGATGGGACTGGGTCTCGCGCTGTTCCTGGGATGGACTATTGGCGCCGGTCTTGTCTTTGGACTGGCCTTGTCCGTCGCAAGCACCGTGGTGTTGCTCCGAGCCATGCAGGAACGACGGCTGATGGAGACGGAGCGGGGCCGGATCGCGGTAGGCTGGCTGATTGTGGAAGACCTCGCAATGGTGCTTGCGCTCGTCTTGCTTCCGGCTCTGGCTGGCTTGCAGGACGCAAACAGCAACACACTCACTGCGGACCCGCTAGCGTCCTGGCTCGGGACGGGACTTGGCGGAGTGCTGGTAGTCACCATTGCAAAGGTCGGTGTCTTCGTTGGCATCATGCTGATTGTAGGACGGCGCTTTATTCCCTGGATACTTCACTACATCGCACACACCGGCTCGCGGGAGTTGTTCCGTCTCGCCGTTCTGGCAATCGCCCTCACCGTGGCATTCGGATCGGCGAAGCTGTTCGGCGTTTCCCTTGCACTCGGCGCGTTTTTCGCCGGAATGATCCTCAGCGAAAGTGCACTAAGCCAACGCGCGGCCCAGGAAACATTGCCATTGCGCGATGCCTTTGCCGTACTGTTCTTCGTCTCCGTCGGCATGTTGTTCAATCCGGCGAGCCTGCTGCGCGAGCCATGGCCGTTGCTCGCCACGCTCTTCATCATCATCGTCGGAAAGTCAATGGCCGCCTTCCTGATCGTGCTCGCGTTTCGTCATCCGGTCGGAACGGCATTAACAATCTCGGCCAGTCTCGCCCAGATCGGGGAATTCTCGTTCATTCTGGCTGAACTTGGAGTGAAGCTGAACCTGCTGCCGACGGCAGCACGCGATCTCATTCTGGCCGGCGCAATCCTCACCATCATGCTCAATCCCCTGATCTTCGCCGCAATCGACTGGTTGTCCCGACGCCTGGAGCGAGCGCCCAGCCACGGCGGTATCGACGTTCTCGGCCCCAAGACGACAGGACAGGTCGCTCCGCCCGCGAAATCATCCGCCTCGCCCGAGGCCACGCGTCTGACAGATCATACAATACTTGTCGGCCATGGCCGCGTCGGCAGCATTGTTGCCGATGCCTTGAAGAAGAGCGGTCAACCGTTCCTCGTTATCGAGGATGCCGACGATGTCGTTGCGAAGCTGCGCGAGAGCAACTTCGAGACCATCGTTGGAAATGCTGCGCGTTCCGATGTCCTGAAATCCGCCAATCTCGCCGGCGCACGATATCTGCTGATTGCCATACCGGAAGCATTCGAAGCAGGTCAGATTGTGCAGCAGGCTCGTGCTGCGAATCCGGGTATCCAGATCATCGCCCGTGCGCACTCAGATGCCGAAGTCGAGCATCTGAGGTCGCTCGGCGCCGATCTCATCATCATGGGGGAGCGGGAGATTGCGCTGGGAATAATTCATAATCTGTTCGGGTGGCAAGCGCGTAGCTAGCGGCACAACGTTAGCTGTTTCCGCCATTCATGGCAGCCCGCCGTGCGTCGAAACATCGCGGGGTGCGGGTGGCGATATTCAAGGAAAATGCGCAGTGTTAAACTTGTGGCAGGCTGAGGGTGGCGATTGGACGAGAGGAGGTGTGCAATGTTGCCCGCGAGAGCACCTCAGACGCCTCGCAATATCCAGGCATTTGACCTCATTGCGCCCGACGGAAAAATTCACCGGTTTCCCAAACTGACGCGGCGACAGCGCGCTGCCTTGTGGCTTCTCTCTCTTGCAGATCCAGCAGTATCGATCGCTATTGTATGGGTCTTGTCTACGCAGCAGGAGTTGTTGGGAGAGAGTATGGCGAGCTCGCATCTGATCCCTGTATGATTCCGTTTTTGCTATGGGCTCGGCAGTTCGTCACGTGAGGTCAGCGCCACCGCGACACTCTCCTGTTGCTTCAACTCCTTTCGAAGCAAGTTAGCCCAATAGGGAGCCATCGTGCGTGGTCTGCTATTCGCCCATTGCTTCATTTTCACTGCTGCTCAGCGACGCGTCGCTTTAGCTGGGCGCTCGTCGTGGAAAGGATCGGGTTGAGGCGTCGGCAAGTGCTTCTGCTCGCGATGAACTTTCGAGCATTTTTGGATAGGGATCGACGAGCCCTAATGGGCACGTTTCGAGGACTGACGCGGGCTAGCGATTGCTGGTGGAACAGCGTTGCGTCCGCGTTCTGCGGGTCTAGGCTGCAAGCGGGATGTCCGGCGCAGGCACTTGACCAAACCTTGCCACATGTCCCAGCGTAACTGGGCCGGGGGCAGTGCTGACGGAGGAGCTGCACATGGGAATGGCGGTCATCAAGTTCATCATTGTCGCCGCCGCGCTGTTGGCGGCAATCATGCCGGTGCAGGCCGAGATTCGCATTCTCGCCAGCCCCGGCGGACAGGTCGGGCCGTTTCTCGAGCTGTTCGATCGCGTGCGCGAGACCGGGGAGCGGGTGGTGATCGACGGGCCATGCCTGTCGGCCTGCACGCTGGTGCTGATGACGGTGCCGGCCGAGCGCATCTGCGTGACCCGCCGCGCGGTGCTCGGATTCCACGCCGCGCGCTCGATCGATGGCCGCGGCCGGATCTATGCCGAGCCGGAAGCCTCGCGCGCAGTGCAGGCAGCCTATCCGGCGCGGGTGCGGGATTGGATCAGCCGGCGCGGTGGACTGACGTCGCGGATGCTGCTGCTGCGCGGGCGTGACCTGGCGGCGATCTATCCAAGGTGCAGATGATTTGTAGGAATCGTAGGGTGGGTTAGCGGAGCGTAACCCACCAAAGTCTCGATACTCGGCTAGTTCGGCCGGTGGGTTACGGCTTCGCCTAACCCACCCTACGAATCCGACTACATATCTTCCTTCGGGCAGTTCACCATCCACGGGATACCGAACCTGTCGACGCACATGCCGAAACCGTTGGAGAAGAAGGTCTTGCCGAACGGCATCCTGACCGTGCCGCCTTCGGCGAGCGCATTGAAGCGGCGTTCGGCGTCGGCGGGATCTTCGACCTGCAGCGAGACGGCAAAGCCCTGCGGTTGTTTGTAATCGCCGGGCGTGGCGTCCGACGCCATCAGCACCTCGCCATCGATCGTAATGCTCGCATGCATGAGCTTCTTCTTCCAGTCGGGCGGCGTCGGCATGTCGGGCGGCGCGCCCTCATAGGGAAACATCGCACCGATCTGGGCGCCGAGCACCTTTTCATAATGCTTCAGCGCTTCCTCGCAATTGCCGTTGTAGAACAGATAGGGATTGACCTGCATGTGGATCTCCTTGGGTTGCCGATCAGTTCTGATGTCGGTGGCGTTCCCCGGATGCAGTGCAGCGCGTTAGCGATGCGCTGCTGGTCCGGGGTCCATCATTGGGTCCCGGCTCTGCGTCGCATCACTGTCGTGCTGCGCCGCGTCCGGGACACGATAGTGTCGTGACAGTGTCGTCACACTCATTTCTCGGTGAGCGTCTTCAGATTGGCGAGACCGGCTTCGAAATCCCTGCCGATCATGCGATCCAGGTTCATGAACACCTGCATCAGCCTGGACATGAAGTTCGCCGGACCATGCATCAGCCATGTGACATGGGTGCCATCGCCCTGCGGCAGCATTGTGAACTCGGCGGTGTTGTGGCCTTCGAACGGCGTAAAGAAATCGAGCTTGATGACGATTTTCTGAGGCGTCGCAGCTTCGAGAATTTCCATGCGACCGGAACCGACATTCTTGTCGCCGTCCCAGGCATAGACGGCACCCTTGCCGCGCTCCGCACCGCTATAGGTGCGCTTCATCGCCGGGTCCTTTTCCTCGTAAGGCGACCAGCTCCGCCACTGCTGAAAGTCGGAGATCAGCGGAAAGATCCGCTCCGCCGGCGCCTTGATGCTGATCGCGCGCTGCACCCGTAACGTATTCGGCTTGGTCGCGGCGAGAATGAGCACGATGGCGACGGCGATCGCCAATATGACGGCTATGACGGCAATGACTTCCAGCATGTCGGGCTCCGTGAACAATCGGTTGAAGTTCGTCAGCGGCGAAAGGGGATCAGGTTGCGCAGGTTCTTGTCGCGCAGCCACAGCCCGCCCCACAGCATCAGGCCGAGATAGAGCCCGAACAGCGTGTGCGTAAGCAGGGGGCTGTCGATCCGCACATGCGAAGCGATCGCGCCGCCGAGATAGCCGGTGAGCAGGATCGCCCCTAGGATCGAGGTCGGCGGAATGGCGTAGAGCACGGTGCAGACGATGGTGATGGCGCCGAGGCCGCGCATCAGCGCGTCGCTCGATCCGTACCCCATTCTGTCCATGGTTTCCGTGACGACCGGCCACGGCACCAGCTTGATGGCGCCGTCGATCATCAGGAACAGGATGACGAGGCCGGAGAGAATGCGGCCCGTCCAGCGTGCCGGATTTGAGACAGGCGCGGTCTCGGCGATGACGGTCATGATCGGTCCCCGTTGTCTTGAATGGCTGCTCGGATTCAAGACGAATGAGGGAGGTGGAAACCGACAGGGGGCCGCGAAATTTTTCGACAAGGACGCCGTAGTGCCCCGGGCTAGTCCCGGCTTAATCATTGCTCGCGGTGTGCATCACCCTCCCCTGGAGGGCCCCTGGAGGGGGAGGGTCGATGCGAAGCGGCGGGGCGGGGTGACGGTCTTTCCACATCCAGCATGCCCGAGTGGAGAGATCACCCCACCTCGGTTCGCATTTCATGCGAACCGATCCTCCCCTCCAGGGGAGGATAAGACCATGCAAGGGGAGAAGAGCTACTTCCCCGCCTTCTTGCCGCGGGGCTGGCTGTCGCGCTGCAGGCGGTCGAGGTGCATGCGGATGTGGGCGGCTTCGGCCGAGGTGTTGGCGAGCGCAATGGCGCGGTCGAAGGCCACGCGGGCCTCGTCGTTGCGGCCGAGTTGCATCAGGAAGGCGCCGCGCACGCCGAAGAAATGAAAATAGTTCGACAGCCGCGCCGCTAAGGGCTCGATCATGTCGAGCGCAGCTTCCGGCCCTTTCACCTTGGACACCGCGACCGCGCGGTTCAAGGTCACCACCGGCGACGGCTGCATGATCTCCAGCGCGCCATAAAGCAGGTCGATCTGGGTCCAGTCGGTATCCTCGGGTTTTTCGGCGCGGGCATGCAGGGCGGCGATCGCGGCCTGCACCTGATAGGGGCCGCTGCGGCGATGGCGCATCGCCTTGTCGATCAGCGCCAGCCCCTCGGCGATCAGAGCCTTATTCCATTTCGAACGGTCCTGGTCGTCGAGCAGGATCACGGCACCATCGGCATCGAACCGCGCCGCAGAGCGCGCATGCTGCAGCAGCAACAGCGCCGTCAGCCCCATGATCTCGGGCTCGCTCTGGAACAGCCGCAGCAGCAGCCGCGCCAGGCGAATGGCCTCCTCGCACAAAGGCGCGCGAATCTCGGCGGTGTCGCCAGAGGCTGAGTAGCCCTCGTTGAAAATCAGATAGATCATGGCGGCAACGGAGGCGAGGCGCTCGGAGCGCTCCGCTGCGCCCGGCGCTTCGAACGGCACGTTGGCATCGGCGACGCGCGCTTTCGCGCGGGTGATGCGCTGCTCCATCGCGGCTTCCGAGACCAGGAAGGCGCGCGCGATCTGCTTCACCGTGAGGCCCGAAACGATGCGCAGCGCCAGCGCGATCTGCTGCGTCGCCGGCAGGTCCGGATGGCAGCAGATAAACAATAGCCGCAGGATGTCGTCGCGGTAATGCGAGCCGTCGAGTCGCTCGGCAAGCTCCTCCTCGGCGTCGTCGAGGTCGGAGATCGCCTCGTCCTCGGGCAGCGCCGTTTGCTTCTTGCCGCGCCTGATGTCGTCGATCGCGACATTGCGGCCGACCATGATCAGCCACGCCGCCGGATCGCGCGGCGGGCCGTTTTGCGGCCAGCTCTTCAGCGCACGCAGGCAGGCGTTCTGAAAGGCTTCCTCGGCCGTATCGAGGTTACGGAAATAGCGCAGCAGCGCGCCGACCGCCTGAGGGCGAGCCGAAGTCAGTGCGGCATCGATCCAGGCGGTATCGGTCATGGCTGCACGCTCCCCGCCGTGAAGTGGCCGACGGGACGGATCTCGTAGGCGCCGCCGGGATTGGCCGCGCCGAGATCGCGGGCGACGCCGAGCGCCTCGTCGAGGTCCTTGCAGTCGACGAGATAGAATCCGAGCAATTGTTCCTTGGTTTCGGCATAGGGGCCGTCCAGCACCAGCGGCGGATCGTCCTTGCGCAGCGTGGTCGCCGCCGTCGTCGGCAACAGCCGCGCCACCGGGCCGAGCCGGCCCTGTTTGGTCAGTTTATCCTGAACGACGGTCAATTTCTTCATGACCGCCGCGTCCTGTTCCTTGGTCCAGGAACCGACAGTGTCTTCATCATGATAGCAAAGAATGGCGTACAGCATGAGGCTCAAGCATCTCCGTTGTCTTGATGACGAACGATTATGCCCGGAGCCGACAGGCGCGTCGAAGAAATTTTGAAAAATGCCCTGCCTGCCGTCAGGGACCGACAATCGGCGGCGGTGGTGGATTGAAATGCCTGTAGGCGTGAATGGCCGCCGTGGAACAAAGGCCGCACACACCGAGAATGAGAACGATGCACCTGAGCGTTTTCATCCGACGGCCCCGACTCTGGCCGGCCCAAAGCCGCGGTGATTGTACTGGCAGGCGAGCGCCAGCCGGACCATCACCGCCACGATGACGAGTTTGCAGATCACCAGCAGATTGGGCATGCAAGGTCTCCCTTGTCGGATGAAAGGAGGCTAGAGAAACACTTGGGTCCGCGATGTGAGGCGGATCACGCCGAGTTGGCGACGCGAAAGGAATGGCAATGACGAAGGGTGCGCTTGCGCTGCTGGTACATGGCGGGACCGACAACTGGTCGCCGCAGCGCTGGAAGAGCCGGTTCGATGATGTTTGCGAGGGGCGGTCCGTGCTGCTGTTGCCGGATGCGTCATTCGATCCGGCTGATGTCCATTACGCGGCGGTGTGGAAGCCGCATCCGGGCGAGCTCGCCGCCTTCCCCAACCTGCGTGTCATCTTCAATCTCGGCGCGGGCGTCGATGCGCTGATGGCCGATCGCTCGTTGCCTGACGTGCCGCTGGTGCGCGTCGCGGTCGGCGACCTCACCGCGCGGATGACCGAATATGTCGTTCTGCATGTCCTGATGCACCACCGGCAGGAGCCGTACTTGCGCGAATCGCAGCGCGAAAAGCGCTGGGCGCCGAAATCGCAATGGGTGGCGGGCGCAATCTCCGTCGGAATCATGGGGCTCGGCACGCTCGGCACCGATGCCGCCGACGTGCTGCGGCGGCTGGGCTTTCGTCTCGCAGGCTGGAGCCGCAGCCCGCGAACGATCGAGGGCATCGAATGCTTTCACGGCGAAGCGCAGCTCGAGCCATTCCTGCGGCGGACCGACATTCTGGTATGCCTTCTGCCGCTGACGCCGGAGACGCGACACATTCTCAATCGGGGGCTGCTTGAGAAACTGAATCGCACGAGTCCGCTCGGCGCGCCGGTCGTGATCAATGCCGGCCGCGGCGGCCTGCAGAACGAGGCCGACATTTTGCAGTGCCTCGATGATGGCACGCTCGGCGGCGCCTCGCTCGACGTCTACGCCACCGAGCCGCTGCCCGCCGACAGCCCGTTCTGGACCCATCCGAAGGTGGTGCTGACCCCGCACAACGCCGCCGACACCGATCCCGACGAGATATCGAAATATGTCGCGCAGCAGATCGCGCGGTTTGAGGAAGGCGGCGCGCTGGAGAATGTGGTGGACCGTAAGCGGGGGTATTGACGATTCTATCGTCGTCCCTGCGGACGCAGGGACTCATACGCCGCGGCTCCTCGTTTGAATGCTGGGGCCAGTTACCTTCGCAGCTACAACGCAGGTGGTTATGGGTCCCTGCGTTCGCAAGCAGGGACGACGGAGAGAGTTATTTCGCCGCCCCGACCATCACCTCGATCGCACCGTTGACGATCGTCTCCAGTTCCTTGCGCGGCACCTGAGCGCGGGCGCGGATGGCGATGGTGTGAATGGTGGCGGAGGCAAGTTGCGCCAGTAGGGTCGGATCGGCGCTCGCCGGTAGCTCGCCCTTCTCCTGGGCGCGCCGGAAACAGGCGGCAAAAGCCCTGTCGAGCTCGGCAAAACCTTCCAGCACCATCGCGCGGATATCGGGGTCATGCACCGCCTCGGAGGCTGCGGTCATCACCGTGAAGCAGCCGCGCGGACCGGATTCGCCGGACAGATAGATGTCGAGCGCCACCGCATAGATGCGTTCGAGGCGTTTTCGGATCGGCAACTCGTTCCGGAAGATGTCGCCCATCGCGACCCGCGCGTCGTCGCGATAGCGCCGGTAGCTCTTGATGAAGAGTTCGCGCTTGTCGCCGAACGCGCCATAGAGGCTCGGCCGGTTCATGCCGGTGGCGGCGGAGAGATCGTCGAGCGAGGTGGCCGCAAAACCGTCCTTCCGAAACAGGTCGAGCGCCTTGCCGAGCGCCACGCCCGGCTCATAGGCGCGCGGGCGGCCCCGCCGCTTGGGTGGGACGGGAGCGTCGATCCGCGGGACCGGGGGCCTTTTCCTTTTTTGTACCATTTCGCAAAGAATTCCTTGACCGGCTCTATATTATGCGGAACAGTATAAAAATCAATCCTGCCCGCCTTGAACGCCGGCCGATTGATCAACCGCCAAGGAGGCAAATCATGGACCTGTATTTCTCGCCGCTCGCCTGCTCGCTGGCGACCCGGATTGCGCTGTACGAAGCCGGCGTTGAGGCCAATTATCTCGAGGTCGATCCCAAGACCAAGGTTGTGCAGAAGGACGGCTCGGATTTCCGCACCGTCAATCCGCTCGGGCTGGTGCCGACGCTGCGCACCGACGACGGGACCGTGCTGACGGAGAACGCGGCGATCCTGCAATATGTCGCCGACCGCTTTCCGGGCGCCGGCATCTCGGCCAATTCCGCCGAGGAGCGCAGCCGCCTGCATCAATGGCTGTGCTTCATCGGCACCGAACTGCACAAGGCGCTGTTCGTGCCGCTCCTCGACAAGACGGCGCCGCAGGACGCAAAGACTTATGCGCTGAACAAGAATATGTCCCGGCTCGACTATCTCGAGAACTACCTAAAGGGCCGCGAATTCCTGCTCGATCACTTCAGCGTCGCCGATGCCTATCTCGTCACCATCATCAACTGGACGATGGCGACGCCGCCGATCGAACTGGCGAAGTGGCCGGCCGTGAAGGCCTATTACGAGCGGCTGCGCGCCCGCCCGAGCATAGCAAAGGCGGTCGCCGAGGAGTTCGAACTCTACAAGGCCGAACTCGCGCGGCATAAGGCGGCGGCGTAAGGCGCAGTTTCTCAACACGTCTTCCCCGCCTGGTGCGCAATTGCGCACTGGCGCGGGGACCCATAACCACCGGGGTCCGTGAGGGCAATCGTCACTCACCGCGTACAAGTCGAAAGGCCGCGGCGTATGGGTCCCTGCTTTCGCAGGGACGACATCGTTCTAGCAGCCATCACGCCGGCGGCGCCAGCAACCGCGCCGTCAGATCGCTCAACGCGCGACGAAAGATTTTGGCGTCGCTCCGCGCCCGCGCCAGCACCAGCGCGCCCTGAATGGTGAGGAGCGCATCCTCGGCGCGCCGCTGGGCCTGGCTGTTCGTGAGCCCGGATCGCCGCAACAGCGACGCCAGCGCCGTTTGCCAGCGCGCGAAATAGCCATCGACCGCTTCGGAAAAACTGTCGCGCGCCGAGCCGAGCGCCACCATGCCGACCAGGCAGACGCGATCGCCCGAGTGGAAATATTGATCGACGCCAGCGATCATCGCAGCGACGGCGCGCGTCGGATCGTCGGCGATGCGCAAGGGCGCGAAGATATGGAGTTCGAACCAGCCGTCGATCTCGGCCAGCACCTCGGCGGCCATCTGCTCCTTGCCGCCGGGGAACAGATGATAGAGGCTGCCCTTGCCGAGGCCTGTGGCCTCCGTGATCAGCGTCAGCGAGGCGCCCTCGTAGCCATGCGCGCGAAACACCTCGCCGAGCGCGCGCAGTACCTCTCCACGTTCGACGCCTCTTGTCAGCATCTGATCATAGCGGGTTCTCGCTCAGTCCCGCGACATCCGCCGGGCGCGGACCGGGGGCCGGCCAATGGAAGCGCCGCTCGCTTTCCTTGATGGCGAGATCGTTGATGCTGGCCTCGCGCCGCCGCATCAGGCCATGCTCGTCGAACTCCCACTGCTCGTTGCCGTAGGAGCGATGCCACTGTCCGGCGTCGTTGTGCCACTCATACTGAAAGCGCACGGCAATACGGTTCTGATCGAACGCCCAGAGATCCTTGATCAGGCGGTAGTCGTGCTCCTTCGCCCATTTGCGGGTGAGGAACTCGACGATCGCGTCGCGGCCCTGGAAGAATTCGGAGCGGTTACGCCAGCGGCTGTCCTCGGTATAGGCCAGCGATACCCGGACCGGATCGCGCGAATTCCAGGCGTCTTCGGCCATGCGCGCCTTCTGGGCTGCGGTTTCGCGGGTGAAGGGCGGCAGCGGCGGACGCGACATGAGGTTTCTCCGGGTTGCTAACCCCGAGACATTGTACCGATCGGTACAGAGAGTCAATATCCATAGCGTTTTCGAGCGAAGCATGCCCTCGGACGTGATCCGAGGGTGGATGCCGGTTCGAGTGAAGAAAACGCGTCAAACCAAGATTTACTCCGGCGCCAGATCGGCCTTCATCAACAGCCGCAGCGATTTTGGGATCGGCTTCGCCCGTCCCTCGCTGATGAAGGCAACGCGCACCTCAGCCCTGACGAGGACATCCTCGCCGCGACGCACCTCCTGCGCCAGGGTGATGGAAGCGCCCTTCACCGCGACCGGCCATGTCACGACGTCGAGCACGTCGTCCATCCGCGCCGGCCGCAGAAAATCGAGCCGCATCGAGCGCACCACGAAGGCAAAGCCCGGCGTCTCCTCCTGCGCCTGTTCGAACAGCGCATGCTGCGACGCGCCCAGCAGCCGCAGATGGTTGGTGCGTCCGCGCTCCATGAAGCGCAGGTAATTGGCGTGATAGACGATGCCGGAGAAATCGGTGTCCTCGTAGTAGACACGGACCTGCATGTGATGGCGGCCGTCGCGGATCTCGCCGTCGAGGGAAGGTATCATCGACATTACTCCCGAACGTCCGCGGCAAGCGATAGCGATTGCGCCGCAGCAAGCAATCGCTTATCGCGCGTCCAGATCAATGTCTCGGGCGTAAGAGCGGCCGCGGCCAGCAGATGGGCATCGACGTATCCGATGCCGGATCCCGGCAACTTGCGATCCGAGATAAACTTCAGGACTTCGTCGGAGCTAGCCACGCTTGTTCTTGGAAGAGTATTTAGGTCTCCAATCAAATTGGAGGACCCGAGAGCCGATCCAAGCAACAACTCGCCGACAACGAAGGGATGCATGGCGACTTCACCGCGATCGAGCAATTGAGCCAAACGCGCATCAACGTGACGAAAGTGATCGATCCAGATCGACGTGTCGACAAGCACCATCATTTAGGGCGTCGGCGCGGCGGTGCTTTGGCATCAGGTTGCGTTCCCCCCATTCGGGCAAGCCGGCGAGCAGCTTCGCGCTCGACAAACGCCTTCAGCGCTTCTCGTATGACGGCTGATTTCTCAGAGACGCCGGCAAATTCCTGCGCCTTGGCAAATAACTCGTCGTCTATCGCTATCGTGGTTCGCATGGGACGTGCACCTCTTCTGCATCAAAAATAGCATCATTTGATGCAGAAATCCATGCCCGGCGGGTGCGGCTACGCCACCGCCGGCTGCCCCGCCCCAATCGTCACCAGCACGATCTCCGGGGGCACCCCGAGCCGGAACGGCATGATGCTGCAGCCGAGACCGCCGGAGACGACGACGTCGCAGTTCATCTTGATGTGGCCGTAGGCGAGCTGCTGGCCGGAGGGCGAAATCGGGGACCAGCCGAGCATCCGCACCTGGCCGCCATGGGTGTGTCCGGAGAGCTGCAGCGCAACGCGCGCGGGCACGCGCCGCGCGATGTCAGGCTCGTGCGCCATCAGAACCACGGGCGCATCGTCGGTGATCTTCGCCAGCGTCGCGCCGAGATCGTCGACGCCGATCCGCTTGAGCGGCCTGAAGCGGCGCGCCGGCACATAGGCGAGTTGGTCGCCGAGACCGGCCAGCCAGAACGAGTGACCATTCTTGCTGAACTTCCTGGCGTCGTTCTCGTACACCGGGATACCGACCGCTTCCAGCGCACGGCCCGCGCTCGGCAGCCCCTGCCCGTTGCGCTGCACTTCCTTGTCCTCCCACCAGTCGTGATTGCCGAGCACCGCATGCACGCCGAGCGGCGCCTTCAATCCGGCCAACGCTTCCGCCCATTCGGCGTCGGGAATGAAGCGCGTCACCTTGCGATGTCCGGCCACGTAGTCGCCGAGCATGACGACGACGTCAGGCTTGAGCGCATTGGTGCGTTCGACGATCTCACCGATATGATCGAGCGACATCCAGGGATCGCAGGCATGGAGGTCGGCGATGGCGGCGATCCTGAGCTTGAGACCTGCCGGCCATTGCGGCGGCGAAAGGTTGTACCGCACGACGCGAAGCCGGACGACCGGCGCGCTGAACCCGTAAGCGGTGGTCGAGGCGCCCAACGCGCCCAATCCACCCATGGACTTCAAGAAATGACGGCGTGTTAACATGTGATCCAATCGTGATGCACCGCCAACATGGTGGCGGATTGAGCCTGAATTGGGGTGCGTTTGTGCAGAACGTCAGCAGGCCTCCAGCAGCTTCTCACCAGCGGCACTCCACGGCAAGCAAGCCGGAGGCTCAAGCGCCGGCTGTTGCCCTTAGTGCATCGCCGGAACGATAGGGTTCGAAGCGCTCAGTCGTCGCTGTCGTTGCCGAACAGGCCGAACTGCGCGGGATCGCGCGTGGGCTCGGCGAGGCCGAGGTGGCGGAAGGCGTGCGAGGTGAGCAGCCTCCCGCGCGGGGTGCGTTGCAGATAGCCGCACTGGATCAGATAGGGCTCGATGATGTCCTCGATGGCATCGCGTGGCTCGGATAGCGCCGCCGCCATGGTCTCGACGCCGACCGGGCCGCCGCCATAGTTCATCGCAATCGTCGTGAGATAACGGCGGTCCATGGCATCGAGGCCGGCGGCATCGACTTCCAGCGCGCTCAGCGCGTGGTCGGCAATCGCGCGGTCGACCGAGCTGGCGTCGGCTGCGGATGCAAAATCGCGCACGCGACGCAACAGGCGGCCGGCAATGCGCGGCGTGCCGCGGGCGCGGCGCGCGATCTCGTTGGCACCGTCGGCCGTCATGCCGATATTGAGCACGCGGGCGCCGCGGCTGACGATCCTCTCCAGTTCTTCCTCGGTGTAGAAGTTCAGCCGGATCGGAATGCCGAAACGGTCGCGCAGCGGATTGGTCAACAGCCCTGCGCGCGTCGTGGCGCCGACAAGGGTGAACTTTGCGAGATCGATCTTGACCGAACGCGCCGCCGGCCCCTCGCCGATGATGAGGTCGAGCTGAAAATCCTCCATCGCAGGGTATAGCACTTCCTCGACCGCCGGGCTGAGGCGATGAATTTCGTCGATGAACAGGACGTCGCGCTCTTCGAGATTGGTGAGCAGTGCTGCAAGATCGCCGGCCTTGGCGATGACGGGACCTGACGTGGCGCGAAAGCCGACGCCGAGTTCGCGCGCGACGATCTGCGCCAGCGTGGTCTTGCCGAGGCCGGGAGGCCCGACGAACAGCACGTGGTCCAGCGCCTCGCCGCGCTTACGCGCGGCCTCGATGAAGATCGAGAGGTTCTTGCGCGCCTGAGCCTGGCCGACGAACTCGGACAGCAGTTGCGGGCGCAACGCAGTGTCGCCGACATCGTCGGAACGGCGCTCGGGGGTGACGATCCGGGAGGGGGTGTTCACCCGTTGCCCCTCCGGTACTTGTTGGGCAAAAGCTCGTCGATGGTGACGACGTTCGGCTCGCGGCCATGGTCGGGAACGATGACCCGCGCCTTTGCATCGTAATCGTGGATCAATTCGCGACAGATGCCGCAGGGCGAGACCACGGCGATATCGCCGGGCTCGTCCGGCTTGGGATGACGCACCGCGACGATGGTCTCGATGCCGCGATCGCCGGTTTCGGTGATGGCGCGTCCAATGGCGATCGCCTCCGCGCAGACGGCGATCCGGCCGATATAGGCATCGATATTCACGCCGGTGACGATGCGGCCGTCGCGGGTGCGCATCGCAGCGCCTACCTCCTGCCATTTGTTGCGATAACGCGGCCTGATCGCGTCAATCGCGGCGGCGATAAGTTCTTTGTCTTTTTCGCTCAACATGGCGGAAACGCCTTCCTTCGTCGGTCAATGGCGAACATAGCCTATTTCGCCAGTTCCTTCAGGCCCAGCCGGATCAGTTGCGCGGTCTCGGCATTCTCGCCCGCGCTGCGCGAGGCGGCGGCAATCGCAGCGGCCGCCTGCGGCTGGCCGTAGCCGAGATTGACCAAAGCCGAGATCGCGTCGGTGACCGGGCGCGGCGCGCGGTCGCTGTCGATCGCGCCGGCGAGATGCACCACGGCCGGATCGACATTGGCAAACGCCGGCGCCTTGTCCTTCAATTCAGAAACGATGCGCTCGGCGACCTTTGGCCCGACGCCGGGCGTGCGCGATACTGCGGCCTTGTCGCGCAGCGCAATCGCATTGGCGAGTTCGGCAGGCGGCAGCGTGGAGAGCACCGCCAGCGCGACCTTGGCGCCGACGCCCTGCACGGTCTGCAGCAGGCGAAACCACTCGCGCTCCGTGTCGGTGCGGAAGCCGAACAGCTTGATTTGGTCCTCGCGGACATAGGTCTCGATCGAGAGCACCGCAGCCTCGCCGGGCGACGGCAGCGCCTGCAGCGTCCGCGAGGAGCAATGCACCTGATAACCGACGCCGCCGACGTCGAGGATGACAAAGTCCTCACCGTAGGAATCGATCAGGCCCTTGAGTTTACCGATCATCTTGAAGACCCGAATCCGATGCTGGCGACGGCAGAACCGATAACTGTGGTGCCGACATAGGTGAGGGACGTACCGACGGAAGGGTTCCCTCCCCCCTTGCGGGGGAGGGTTAGGGAGAGGGGTGCCGCTTGTTCAGTCGGTTGACGCAAAGCGAGAACAACTTCCTCGCCGAAGACCTCGACAGGCTCGTTGGAATATTCCCGCCGCATGTCGTCTGCCAGAACCCGGGGTTTACCCCTCTCCCCAACCCTCCCCCGCAAGGGGGGAGGGAGCCTGATGAGCGTGCTCACCTCACATCGCATCATTTCGAAGTTGCCGATCATAAGCTCGCCACCTTCATCCGCAGCGCCGCGCCCTGGCGGTGGTGGGCGTGGGTGATGGCGATGGCGAGCGCATCGGCGGCGTCGGCGGATTTGGGCTCGGCCTTCGGCAGCAATATCTTCAGCATCACCGCGATCTGGTTCTTGTCGGCATGGCCGGCGCCGACCACGGTTTTCTTGACTTGGTTGGGCGCATATTCCGCAACCGATATGCCGAACATCGCGGGCGCCAACATGGCGACGCCGCGGGCCTGGCCGAGTTTCAGGGTGGCGACGCCGTCCTTGTTCACAAAGGTCTGCTCCACTGCGGCTTCCGCCGGCCTGAAATCGCCGAGCACGGCGGCGAGCCCCTCATGGATCGCGAGCAGGCGGCTCGCTATCGGCAGGTTGTCCGGCGGCTCCACCGAGCCGCAGCCGATGAAGACGAGCCGGTTGCCCTCGGTCTCGATAACGCCCCAGCCGGTGCGGCGCAGGCCGGGGTCGATGCCGATAATCCGGACGGGATGGCGAATCGGTGTGGATGTCATGGCGTAGTGATAACGCCAGAGCCGGGTGAACGAAACATAAAGAGAACAGAAATCCCCGCGAATGCGTGCCCGGACGCGGCGCACCGCGAAGTGGTGCGCTGCAGAGCCGAGGCCCATCTATCCAATCGTCGTGTGGTGACATGGGTCCCGGCTTTGCGGAGCAGCGTTGCACGCTGCACCGCGTCCGGGACACGTGGCAGCCCTACCCGCCCATCTTGGCGACCAGCGCGTCGGAGACCTCGAAATTGGCGTAGACGTTCTGCACGTCGTCGTGCTCGTTCAAGAGATCCATCAGCTTCAGCAGCTTCTCGCCAGTCTCGTCGTCGACCGCGACCGTGTTCTGCGGCTTCCAGGTCAGCGCTGCCTTGCGGGCTTCGCCGAACTTGGCTTCCAGCGCTTTCGCAACCTCGCGAAAGGTTTCCTGCGAGGCGTAGATCTCGTGGCCGCTTTCGCTGGATACGACGTCGTCGGCGCCGGCCTCGATCGCGGCTTCCAGCATCGCGTCGTCGGAGGCCTTGCTGGCGTCGTATTCGATGATGCCGGTGCGGTCGAACATGAAGGCGACCGAGCCGGTTTCGCCGAGATTGCCGCCGGACTTGGTGAAATAGGAGCGGATGTCGGAGGCGGCGCGGTTACGGTTGTCCGTCAGCGCCTCGACGATGATGGCGACGCCGCCGGGGCCGTAGCCCTCGTAGCGGATCTCGTCGTAGCTCTCGCTCTCGCCGCCGATCGCCTTCTTGATAGCGCGCTCGATATTGTCCTTCGGCATGTTTTCCTGGCGCGCCGCGATCACGGCCGCGCGCAGCCGGGGGTTCATCGCCGGGTCCGGCGTTCCAAGCTTGGCGGCGACCGTGATTTCGCGCGCCAGCTTGCTGAACAGCTTGGACTTCTGGGCATCCTGCCGGCCCTTGCGGTGCATGATGTTCTTGAATTGGGAATGGCCGGCCATGCGGAGTCTCTTGGATTCGTCCCAGGGGAATGTAGGGGGTGAAGCGCGGCCTTATAGGCCGGCAATTGGCCGAAATCAAAGATTTACAGCCCATCCGGGTATGCCGGTACTGCCGCGCGCCGAAATATCAGGCAGTTGTTAACCATGATTTCATGCCCGGATGAGAGGATTTCGCACCGATCCTCAACTTTTGAGAGACGTCATGGCCTTCGGTTTGTTCAAAAAGCGGGTGCCGGAACCGGCCTTGCCTGCCGTCCGGCCCAAGGCCCAAACGGCGGTTCAAACGGCGGCTCAGCCGGCCGCCGTGACGGAGGCCGGCTCGGGCGACGGCGAGTCGGCCAGGGCGATCCTCGAACTTCTGGAACTCGAACTCGGCGCGATGATCCGCCAGCTCGAGCGCGCGGCCAATTCGGTCGCCGGCGGCGCCGAGGCGACCGCTGCGACGCTCACCACCATTCGCCAGCGCACCGATGCCCTGACGAGCCGCACCAGCGCCGCACAGGGCACGGCGACGACGTTTTCGCAGGCCGCCGACAAGTTCACCCAATCGGCGCAAGGGATCGGCTCCCAGGTGCGCGACGCCGGCAAGCTCGCCGACCAGGCCAGTGAGGCCGCCCGCGAAGCCGGCGCCAATGTCGACCGCCTGAGGGAATCATCGGCCGCGATCGGCAACGTGGTCAACCTGATCGCGCAGATCGCGCGGCAGACCACGCTCCTGGCGCTCAATTCCACCATCGAGGCCGCACGCGCCGGCGAAGCCGGGCGCGGTTTTGCCGTGGTCGCCACCGAAGTGAAGGCACTCGCGGTGCAGACCCAGAACGCGACAGAGGAAATCACCAAGAAGATCGAGGCGCTGCAGCGGGATGCCGCGGGCTCGGTCGATGCCGTGCATCGCATCACGCAGGCGATCGAGGCGATCCGCCCGGTGTTCGAGAACGTCAACGGCGCGGTCGCCGAACAGAACGCAACCACCGGCGAGATGGCCGACAATGCGGCCGCCGCTTCGAGCTTCATCGCTTCCGTCGGCGCCAGCGCCACCGAAATCGACAGCGCGACCAAGGAAGCCGAGGTGCATGGCGAAAGCGTCGCCAAGGCCGGACGAGCCGTCACCGCCTTTGCGCAGAAGCTCAAGGCGCGCTGCGCCGTGCTGCTGCGCCAAGGTGAGCGGACCGAGCGCCGTAAGGACGAAAGGTTGCCTTGCAGCCTCAAGATCGAAATTACGGCCCCGCGCGGGGTGATATCAGCACCTGTCTACGAAATTTCCAGGGGAGGCATTCTCGTCAGCGGGACAGACGCGGAAGCGCTCGTGCAGGGCCAGAGTTTTGATGCGACGCTGCAGGATGTCGGCGCCTGCCGGATTCGTATCGTCCAGCGGTCGAAAGCCGGCACGCACGCACAATTCGAACGGCCGGATGCCGAGCTGACCGAAAAGATCGAAGACAAGCTGTGGTCGATCCAGGACGACAACACCGAAGCGGTCACCCGCGCGATGGAAGCCGGCGCGGCGCTGAAGAAGATTTTCGAGAACGGTATCGATAGCGGCGCCATCTCGATGGAAGACATGTTCGACACCAACTATGTCGAGATAGCCGGCAGCAACCCGGTGCAATATCGCACCAAAATCCTGGACTGGGCCGATCGCGCGCTGCCGCCGTTCCAGGAAGCGTTCCTTGCCAAGGACAAGCGGATGGCGTTCTGCGCCATGATCGACACCAACGGCTATTTGCCGGTGCACAACAAAATCTATTCGCACCCGCAGCGCCCGGGCGACGTTACCTGGAACACCGCCAACAGCCGCAACCGCCGCATCTTCAACGATCCGGCGGGACTTGCTGCCGGGCGCAATCAGCGCGCCTATCTGATCCAGAGCTACGCCCGCGACATGGGCAACGGCAACACCGTGATGATGCGCGAGATCGACGTGCCGATCCGCGTCAAGGGCCGCCACTGGGGCGGCTTCCGCACGGCCTACCGGCTGTAATCACTTTAACCGGCCGACAAGCCGCATTCAGTCGTGCGGTTTCGCGCGATCGCGCCAGAAGCCTGTCCAAAAACTGTGCAGCAAGCAGATTCGCATATCGCGCTTTCGGTCTGAACCTTCCCTGTTCGAACTCGTTGATAGGCGGGCTTGGCCCCCTCAGCGCGAACTCAGGCTGGATCATCCCGCGCGCACCATCCTTGCGCACCAGCCCAGGCAGGCGGAGATCAACATGGCGCGATCTGGCGCAGCAAAGCGTGTAACGCGGATGGTCACCGTGCCGGAGAAAATTCCGATCAGGCTGACCGTCAACGGTAACCGCATGGAACTGACGGTCGCCCCGTGGACGACGTTACTCGACGCGCTACGCGATCATCTCGACCTGACGGGCACCAAGAAGGGCTGCGACCACGGACAATGCGGCGCGTGCACCGTTCTGGTCGACGGGCGACGGATCAATTCCTGCCTGACGCTGGCGGTGATGAAGGAAGGCGCCGAAATCATCACCATCGAGGGCCTTGCACACGACGGTGAGCTGCATCCGCTGCAGCAAGCCTTCATCGATCATGACGCATTTCAGTGCGGCTACTGCACGTCGGGACAGATCTGCTCGGCTGCCGGGCTGATTGCCGAGGGCAAGGCCAAAACGGCCGACGAGATTCGCGAACTCATGAGCGGCAACATCTGCCGCTGCGGCGCCTATCCGAACATCGTGTCGGCGATCCAGCAGGCGATGGAGCGATCATGACCCCGTTTCAATATTCGCGCGCAAACGACGTCGCCGACGCCATCAAGCAGATTGCCACCGATCCTTCCGCAAAATTCATCGCGGGCGGCACCAACCTGATCGACCTGATCAAATATGATGTCGAGGGTCCGAGCCGGCTGATCGATATTTCGCACCTGCCGCTCAGGAGCGTCGAACCAACCTCCGCTGGCGGCGTTCTGATCGGCGCGATGGTGCCGAATACCGACCTCGCCTACCACCCCCTGATCGAGGGGCGCTATCCACTGCTCTCGCGCGCGATACTATCAGGCGCGTCGCAGCAGTTGCGCAACATGGCCTCGACCGGCGGCAACCTGCTGCAGCGGACGCGCTGCTTCTATTATTACGACACGGCGACGCCGTGCAACAAACGTGAGCCGGGTAGCGGCTGCTCGGCGATCGATGGCGTCAACCGCATCAATGCGATCCTCGGAACGAGCGAGGCCTGCATCGCTACGCATCCTTCCGACATGTGCGTGGCACTCGCGGCGCTCGAAGCCACCGTGCATGTCACAGGTCCGGCCGGGGCGCGCATCATCGCGTTTGCCGATTTCCATCGCCTGCCCGGCAACACGCCGCAGCGCGACACCAATCTGGAACCCGATGAGATCATCACGGCCATCGAGCTTCCGCCAAAAGGGTTTAGCGCGAACTATTCCTACCTGAAGATTCGCGATCGCCTGTCGTACGCGTTCGCGCTGGTATCGGTGGCGGCAGCGCTCGAACTCGACGGCGACACGATCAAGGAAGCCCGCCTGGCGCTCGGCGGCGTTGCGCACAAACCATGGCGCAGTACCGCGGCCGAAGCGGCCCTGCTCGGACAACGCACTGACGCGACCGCATTTGCGAAGGCCGCGGATTGGTTGCTGCACGGCGCCAAAGGCTACGGACACAACAACTTCAAGATCGGCCTGGCGCGGCGCGCCATCATGCGGACGCTCGATCAGGCCGCGCGGGGCACGCCGCAGTCGAACTCCGACAAGAAAATACGGTGAGCGCCATGGCATCCTATATCGGATCAGCGACACCCCGCGTCGACGGCAGGGCCAAGGTCACCGGCGAAGCCAAATATGCCGGCGAGTTCAACGTCCCCGGCCTCGTCCATGGCTATGTCGTCGAATCGACGATTCCGAAGGGCCGGATCGTGCGCATCGACCCCAGCGGGGCGCTGGAGGTTGACGGCGTGATCGACGTGCTGACCCATCGGAATCGGCCGCAGATGGCCGATAAGGACGACGCCTACAAGGACGAAGTCGCGACGGAAAAAGGCTCACCCTATCGCCCGCTCTACGACGACATCGTCCTTTTCAGCGGGCAACCGCTCGCGCTGGTACTCGCCGAGGATTGGGAAACCGCGCGCGTCGCTGCTTCGCTGGTAAAGGTCGAGTACCAGAAGGCGCCTCACGTCACCGATCTGCACACCGAGCGCGCCAACGCGTTTGCCATCGACAAGCCGGAGAAGCCGCGCGGCGATGCCGAGAAGGCATTTGCGTCCGCCGCCGTGCGCCACGAGGCCGAATATTTCATTCCGACCGAGCACCACAATCCGATGGAATTGTTCGCCTCGACGGCGATCTGGGATGACGGCCAGCTCACCGTCTACGACAAGACGCAGGGCGTGCAGAACGTACAGCAATATCTCTGCGGCGTGTTCAAGATGAAGCCGGACGCGGTTCGCGTCATGTCGCCGTATATGGGCGGCGGTTTCGGCTCCGGCCTGCGCCCGCAATACCAGGTCGTGCTGGCGGTGCTGGCGGCGCGCGCGCTCAAACGTCCGGTTCGCGTCATGCTCAGCCGGGCACAGATGTACGCCCTCGGCCACCGGCCCGCGACCATCGAACGCCTTGCGCTCGGTGCCAAGAGCGACGGCACGCTCGACGCGATGACGCACGAGGCCATCGCCGTGACCTCGCAGTTCGAGGAATTCGCGCGCAACGACACCGGCTGGGGCAATCTGCTTTACAGGAGTCCCAACGCGAAATTCGAGCACAAGCTCGTGAAGCTCGACGTGCCGACGTCCTGCGACATGCGCGCACCGGGGGCTGCGACCGGCGTCTATGCGCTCGAATGCGCGATGGACGAACTCGCCGTCGCGCTCAAAACGGACCCGGTGCAGTTGCGGCTGCAATGCTATTCCGATCGCGATCAGGGCGCGGATATTCCCTATACCAGCAAGCAACTGCGCGAGTGCTACCGGGAGGGCGCGGCGGCGTTCGGCTGGGACAAGCGCAAAGCGGAGCCGCGCTCCATGCGCGAGGGCAGCGATCTGGTCGGCTGGGGCATGGCGTCCGGCGTATGGGAAGCCCTGCAGATGGCGACCACGGTGCGCATCGTGCTGACAGCGAACGGCCATGCGGAAGTGGCGACCGCAGCCTCCGACATCGGCACCGGCACCTACACGATCATGGCGCAGGTCGCGGCCGACATGCTCGGCCTGCCGATCGACAATATCAACGTCAAGCTCGGCGATTCCACGCTGCCGCAATGTCCGCTGGAGGGCGGCTCGTGGATCGCATCCTCAGTATGCAACGCGATTGCCAATACCGCCCGCGCGGTTCGCGGCGACTTGCTGAAGCTTGCAATCGGCATGAAGGATTCGCCGCTGGCGGGTGCGGGCGTAGACGACGTCGCGCTGATTGACGGCAAGATCGTCAGCAGGCGGGATGCGACCCGCGCGGTCTCGATTGCCAGCGCGATGCAGTCCGGCACCGCCGATCGCATCACGCGCGAGGAGGCCAACAAGGTTGCCGAAGACAAGTCTCACGCGCGCAATGTCCACTCCGCCATCTTCGCGGAGGTCAAGGTGGACGAACAGCTTGGTGTGATCCGCGTGACCCGCGTAGTCAATGCCGTCGCTGCAGGCCGCATCCTCAATCCGAAGACCGCCCACAGCCAGGTCATGGGTGGCGTGGTCTGGGGAATCGGCATGGCGCTGCACGAGGAAACGCTGTTCGACCATCGCTTCGGACGCGTCATGAACGCCAACATCGCCGAATACCATGTGCCGGTGAATGCCGACGTGCACGACATCAAGGTGATCTTCGTCGACGAGCCCGACGAGATGGTCAATCCACTCGGTATCAAGGGCCTCGGCGAGATCGGCATCGTCGGCGTGGCGGCGGCGATCGCCAACGCGGTCTATCATGCGACGGGAAAGCGCGTCCGCGACCTGCCAATTACGCTGGACAAGGTCATTCAGTTCAATTGAAGCCCTGTCCCGGACGCAGTGCAGCGCGTAGCGCTGCTCCGCAGAGCCGGGATCCATCTTTCCGCATATCATCTCTGGACCCCGGCTCAGCAGCGCATCACTGCATGCTGCGCTGCGTCCGGGGAACGGAGAGTGACAGCGCAACAACCAGCAGCCTCGGCATCGACACTCCGGCGTTTGTATCGCTTCACGCCCAAAACGCCGGCACGGCCGGCTCGAGCCTGCCGCCGGCCCGCACCGGCGCAACACGCAGCGCGAGGCCGGTTAAATCATCGGTCTCGACCGCAACACCGCTGAGTGTCGCCACCCCTGCGGCCGGTTCGAAACGGGCTGATGGAATACCCGTCGTAAAGCGCCGCAGCGGCTCTTCCTTCTGCATGCCGATGATGGAATCATAATCGCCGGTCATGCCGGCGTCCGTCATGTAGGCGGTGCCGCCGGCGAGGATCTGATGATCGGCGGTCGGCACATGGGTGTGCGTGCCGACGACGAGGCTGGCGCGGCCGTCGCAGAAATAGCCGATGCCTTGTTTCTCGCTGGTCGCCTCGGCATGGAAATCGACCACGATCGCATCTGCGGCTTCGCGCAGCGGACAGGCCTCGAGCTCCCGATTGAGCACCGCGAAGGGATCGTCGAACGGCGTCATGAAGACACGGCCGATCGCGTTGACAACGAGCGCGCGCTTGCCGTTCTTGGTATCGACCAGCGCCGCTCCCCGGCCCGGCGTGCCCTTTGGATAGTTCGCGGGCCGGACCAGTTTCGGCGCGCGCTCGATGAACACCAGCGCCTCGCGCTGATCCCAGGCGTGATTGCCGAGCGTGATGGCGTCCGCCCCGGCGTCGAGCAATTCCTGATAGACCGCCTCGGTGATGCCGAACCCGCCGGCGGAATTCTCGCCATTGACGACGACGAAGTCGAGAGCCCAGTCCCTGATCATGCCGGGCAGATATGCCGCGACCGCGGCGCGCCCAGCGCGACCGACCACGTCACCAACGAAGAGAATACGCAAAGTTCAGCTCCGGAAATCGAACACCTTCTTTTCCGTTAGCACATAATCCAGCGCCACGTCGTGCGGCAGCGCGGGAACGCCTTTTATTTCCTGCACGGAAAAGGCGGTGCCGACAGCCGTAATGGCCTTCGCTTTGCGCAAGTGGGCGAGCGTGAAGTCGTAGTGTCCGGCGCCATAGCCGATGCGGTGGCCGGCGCGATCGAACGCAGCCAGCGGCACCAGCATGATATCTGGAACGAGTTCGGCCGCCGCCGGCGACGGTTCGAGAATGCCGAGCGGCCCCATCATCAGCCGATCGTCGGGCGACCACGCGCGAAACGCGAGCGATTTGCCGCGCGACAGCACCGCCGGCAGCGCGAGCTTTGCGCCCTGCTCGGCGAGCTTGCGCATCAAGGGCGCGGGATCGATCTCGCTGCGGATCGGCGAGTATCCCGACACGACGAGCCCTGGCTCGACCTCGAACGGCAGGCCGCGCTTCGCCATCGCCTGCGCCGCAGCCGCGCGCTGCTCGTCGCTCAACGCATCGCGTTTCGCCAGCGCTGCGGCGCGGAGATCGGCTTTCGACAGGGTTGCCGTCATGCAGTATCTTTCCGCTGTCATCAACCGCGACCTGTCCGCCGAAGCTCAACGAGCGAAGGCGGAAGGCGGGTGATCCAGTATTCCAGAGACTTCAGTGATTCAACCGAGACGCCGCGGCGTACTGAATACCCCGCATGCGCGGAGTATGACGGGACGTGCGCGGGTAGGACGAGGTCGCAGGCAACAACAAATTAAAGTGCGAGGCCACGAACGCCGTTGAAGCACTCGATCCCGGAGTTCCCTACGAAAGTAGGTGGGCACCATATGTCCGGATCCACGGACCCGGCCAGGGACAGTTCCCTAAAGGATCGATAAGGCCCCGGGGATATATGGCTCCTGACGCACGACGCAGCTTCGCGAAGCCAATGTAAGCGTTACGGGACCAATCCGCCAGCGGTTACCGGGTTAGCAGCTTCCTCATCCTGCCGAGTGAAGATCGAGTAGGGCGGGAAACATCTCGCTTGTGCTCGCCCTTAGATTGCGCTTCTCTTCACCCTCCCCTGGAGGGGGAGGGTCGTTCGCGTTCGGCGATGCGCAGCATCGTCGAATGCGAGCGGGGTGGGGTGATCTATCCGCGAGCGAGGTAGAAATGATTTCAACGGCGATCCGCCGCGCCGCTGCGAAGAGGCTGCGGGCTAACACCACGCCGCATGAGCGCATCCTCTGGCGTGCGCTGAAAGAACTGCCGATCGAAGGCACGCATTTCCGGCGACAGGCGCCTATCGGTCCATATGTCGTGGACTTCTTCTGTCCAGCAAAGCGTCTCATCATTGAACTTGATGGCGGGCATCACAACGAGGATGCAACAGCCAAGCGCGACAGCGAAAGGCAGGCATGGCTGGAGCAGGAAGGATATCGGGTTATCCGCTTCTGGAATTCGGACATTGCTGGCGATTTGAATGCTGTGATGGAGAAGATTTACGTGGAGGTGTATGGGTCGCTTGACGCGGAAACCTTTCCACTGAAGCACCGCCGACGAGGATAGTCTGTCACCCCGCCCCGCCGCTGCGCGGCGACCCTCCCCCTCCAGGGCTACGGGATCCCCGAAAGTGATTCCCCGGATTTTGTGAATGTGATTCGAGGCCTTTCGACCTATTTTGGCGGGAGGCATGCGATGTCTTTTGGCGATATTCGGGTTGCTGAGCGTGCTGATTGGCTGATCGAGCGGGTGGCGACAGCGGGAACGCTGGTGCTGCGCAAATTGGGG
>NZ_MAXC01000012.1 GCF_001693485.1 Bradyrhizobium sp. LMTR 3 | reverse complement strand
CTCGCCTATCTCACCGACGTCCTGACCAAGATCGTCAACGGTCATCCGAACCGCGACATCGACCAGCTACTGCCCTGGGCCTACCGCGCTCAAGCCCTCAAAGCCGTGGCCTGAGAACGACGCTTACCTTGTTAGTGCCCGCTTTCGCCGAGATCTTCGGCCCCGTTCTGGCCGCCCTGCGATTCAGGGGTAACGCGCCATCACTGTCCTCTCCGCACTCTACGCCGGATCACACGTGCAGGAGATCGCAAACCTGCATCCGACCCTGCTCGGTCCTCGAGTGGCGGTACATAGGTTTTAGCCATGTCATCGAACTGACTGAGCGCCTTCGGTGGTCGCAATTCCACTCTCGATCTCACCCGGAACATGTCGGCATCGACGGTAGCGCGCAAGACATGGCCTTTGGTCCTCGCGTTGAAATTGAGGCCGAGCAGGAAATGGGCGGGGAGGCCCGTCACAACCACCAGATGCATTGCAGATCACGCAGCACCGCGCGTTCCCTTACATCACGGTTCTGCTGATTCGACAGCCCAAGACTCCACAGAACCTCGGGATTCCCTGTCGGCGTAACCTGCCACGTGAATAAACACCTGTCCGATGGTGTGAGGGCGCTCTGTTGCTAAAGTTTGAACACAAGAGGCGACTGTCGTGGCTTAACGCGCGTTGTTGTCGTGTTCAGCCTTGTCCAGGTGAAGACGTCTATGTTCGGAACTTGACACTAAGGCTTGAATATTACGCCGGTGCACCATGGAGTAGATGAATTTGTATCTCCTCAAGCAAGGCTCGCGGCCTTTTTTGGCACGGCGATTGCTCGGAGCGGTGACCTTTGCCAATTCGCGGCCTCGCGGTCCTGACCCAGGAGTCCAAAATGAAACCTCTCGATACATCCAAATCAATAGTATCGACGCAGCACTCCTGAGTGCGGCTCCGATAATTGAAGTTGACTGTTTACGTAACAGCGAAAGAGATGCAAGAGACGGGGCTCAAAAAGGGCCGTCACTGTCATTCCGGGCGGCTCAAAAGAGCAGAACCCTGATTCTGGAGATTTTCGGGTTTGTCCATGGCTGCGCCATGCCCACGAATTACGCCGAAGATAGCGAAAGCACGTTAATGTCCCACAGCCCGATCGACCTGCTCGCCATCCTTGACCTCGAACCAATCGAGGTAAACCTGTTTCGTGGCAGAAGCCCGAAGACAGGTTTGCAGCGGGTCTTCGGCGGACAAGTAATCGGGCAGGCGATGGTCGCGGCGTGCCTAACGGTCGAGAGCTGGCTGCCGCATTCGCTGCATTGCTATTTCATGCTGCCCGGCGACCCGCAGAGTCCGATCATCTATCGGGTCGAGCGTCTGCGCGACGGCAAGAGCTATTCGACGCGCCGCGTCACCGCGATCCAGCGTGGCAACGCTATTTTCTCAATTATCGCCTCTTTTCACGCTGAAGAGCAAGGGCCCTTCGATCATCAGGACAAAATGCCCGACATGCCGTCGCCGGAAAAACTCACGGCGGGGGAATTGTCCAACCGGCCGATATTTCCCGAATCGCCGGAATTCATCCGCGACTATTATGCGATCGAGTTGCGCCCGGTCGAGATCGGCCGTTATTTCGGTCAGAAGATCGACGATGGCCGCATTCATGTCTGGATCAAGATTTCCGCTAAACTGCCCGACGATCCGGCGCTGCATAGGTGCGCGCTGGCTTATGCCTCGGATTTCTCGTTGCTCGATGCGGTGATGGCGCGCCATGGCAGCACGCTTTTCGACGAGCGCTTGAGGCGGACAAGTCTCGACCACGCAATGTGGTTTCACCGCCCGTTCCGCGCCGACGACTGGCTGCTCTACGCTAGGGATTCGCCAAGCGCACAAGGCGGACGCGGTCTCGCGCGCGGGCTGATATTCAAGCGCGACGGCAGGCTGGTGGCGTCCGTCATCCAGGAGGGCTCGATACGCGAGCGCCGCTGAGCCTTAGAATGCAAGAGAGACCCTTAAGGTGCTTAGCGCGTGTCACGGATCTCAAAAGCGCACCGAGAGCTGCAGACTCAACGTTGATAAGCTCAATCAATGGATGCATTGACGTTCGAACGCCTGCGCTGCCTTGAGTGCTCACATGAACATTCGAAGGTCTTGTGGTGATCGGGCTCGGCGCGACTCCTGCACCATCCGCTAGGGGATGCAACAATTCGCGCCCTAGTCGACTACCAATGCTAGTAATTGACCTACATAACACATGCATGTCAATGATGAGCGGGCCGGCCAAGCGTAACCAAGGAGTTCGGCATGCAGCATGAACCACAATCTGTTGTCGCCTGCTGCCCTGATCGATGCGCGGCCTCGTCGCGTGCAGAAATCCTGTCCACTGAGGTCTGCTCCAACCGTGACCTCTCCTTTCTCATGGAAGCGCATGATAGGCTCTCCGGCGCGGTCACCGAGCGCGCCGATCTGAAAGCGCTCTGGACAACTAGCCTATCGATAACATGCTCTCATGGTTACCACAATTCGAACGAAGCGTCAGCCGACGAGCTCGTCGACCGGGTCGAGCGCATCATAGGTTCGACCGATCCGCGTGTGCTGGTTTATGGCTATGGCGACTTCGGAAATTTTGACAATGAGCGCCTCCTGGCACGCAAGCTCATCAGTCGCGCTCGTTGGAAACGAACAGCCTCGAGTTGGCCCGTATCGACCCATCGAGGCAGGCAATTCGTTTTCGAAGTCCGCTCGGACATCAATGGATCCAAAGATCACACTCGTCGAGATCTCTGGCGGCTGCAGAAAGTAAGGAGGCGGGCTGTTCTGTGGCACCAATGAACAGGCCCCACCAGCTGAGTCTGCGAGGATAGCTCGATAAGGGAGATACGGCATGCGGAGCAATGACGAAATGAAGCTCGGACTGTACCTCGTTCAGACTGGATATCACGAGGGTGCATGGCGCGATCCGAGCGCCCCACCGAATGGTGGAATTGATATCGACCACTATGTTCATCTGGCAGCCCTTGCCGAAGGTGCGGCATTTCACTTCGTATTTTTCGCAGATACCCCAAGCGTAGTAGAACGAGATAACGCAAGTATAGCTCGTGCAGGCCGAAACGATGGGTTCGAGCCAATCACACTGTTGTCAGCGCTTTCATCGAGAACGCAGAACATCGGCCTTGTCGCGACAGCGACGACGACGTACCAGCAGCCTTATCATCTTGCGCGCATGCTCGCATCACTTGACCACCTATCGCGGGGACGCGCTGCCTGGAACATTGTAACCTCGGGATTTAAATCCGAAGCCCCAAATTTTGGCTACAAGGAACTTCCAGATCATGACACGCGCTATGCACGAGCGAGAGAATTCGTAGAAGTTGTCAAGGGGCTTTGGGACTCCTGGGAAGACGGCGCTTTCATTCGAGACAAGCAAAGTGGGATTTTTGCTGATACATCGAAGCTACATTTGCTTAACCACCGAGGCGACTACTTATCAGTTAGAGGGCCACTGAACACCGCAAGACCGCCGCAAGGCTATCCCGTGTTGGTTCAGGCTGGCGCATCGGAGGCCGGAATAGCGTTCGCTTCAGAACTCGGCGAGGTTGTGTTCACCGCCGAACCTTCTTTGGAAAACGGTAAGCGATACTACGCAACACTCAAAGACAAAGCGCGCGCGCTTGGGCGGGAGGACGATCAGGTGCTAGTTATGCCGGGCATCGTCCCGATCGTTGGGAGGACCAAGCAAGAAGCGCTTGAGAAGCTTCAAAGACTACAATCCTATACGCACATTGACCTTCAAATTGAGACGGCCGATCGTTGGCTGGGGTTTGTCACCGACCTGCATTCGATAAATCTCGATTCATTGGTCCCTGCTGCGTTACCGCAGACGAATTTGATCCAGAGTCGTCAGAAAGTGCTCCTCGACCTGGCCGCTCGCCAGAAATTCACCTGGAGACAACTGATCCGCTTTATATCCGACAGCAAAGGCCATCTTATAGTTGTTGGAACACCGGACGAAATAGCCAACGCAATGGTGGATACATTTGATGAACGTGCGGCCGACGGATTCAACGTATTGCCGGCGACCGTTCCCGGAGGACTCAGGGACTTTGTTGAGCTCGTCGTTCCCGAATTGCGCCGACGGGGCAAATTCAGATCCAGATACTCCGGACGAACACTAAGAGAGAACCTCGGTCTCAAGCGGCCAATCAATCGGTTCACGCAGACAGATGTAAGCGGTCGTCCGTGAGAAAGTGCCGAGGCCGGTCAGCGAGATTCGACTCGGCCTTGGGTCTTGAGATTGCCGGCTTTCGGGGTCTGGAGGCTCGAAAGCTTACAATTCATTTGGACTGAAGCCGTTGGCGCGGCATGTGAGGAGAGGTGAGAACGGCTGCCTCCCGTCTGGGATGACCTTGCCCCACGACTTATTCAGGTTGAAGTTGCTCTGGCCCAAGACAGGGACCAGAGCATGAAGCGCAGCCGTTTTTCGGAAATGCAGATCATCGGGATTTTGAAGGAGCACGAGGCTGGTGTTTCGGTTGCCGATCTATGCCGGAAGCATGGCGTCAGTGACGCCAGTATCTAGAAATGGAAAGCCAAGTTTGGCGGGACGGCGGTCTCAGAGGCCAAGCGGCTGAAGACGCTGGAGGACGAGAACACGCGGCTGAAGCGGCTGCTGGCCGACGCCATGCTGGACAACGCGGCGCTGAAGGACCTCTGGGAAAGAAGTGGTGATGCCCGCGGGGAAGCGGAAAGCTGTCGTCCATCGGCGCGAGGCACTCGGGATGAGCGAACGGCGGGCGAAAGCCATC
This sequence comes from Bradyrhizobium sp. LMTR 3, assembly GCF_001693485.1. Lineage (GTDB taxonomy): Bacteria > Pseudomonadota > Alphaproteobacteria > Rhizobiales > Xanthobacteraceae > Bradyrhizobium. The sequence continues at coordinate 1,000,808 of NZ_MAXC01000012.1, read as the reverse complement.
GGCTGCTGCCGCATGACCATGATACGAGACGACCCGGGCTGACGACGCCGGCCTTCGCCAGCCCATGACGGCGATTGCCCAGGAACGCCGCCGCTTCGGCTATCGGCGCCTGCACGTTCTGCTCAAGCGGGAGGGCTATCTGATCAACCACAAGAATCTCTTCCGGCTCTATCGGGAAGAGAAGCTGACGGTGCGCCCCGTGGCCGCCGCAAGCGGGCGATCGGGATCCGGGCGCCGATGACGATGGCACCGAACGACCGCTGATCGCTTGACTTCGTATCGGATCAGCTCACCAATGGCCGCCGCTTCCGCATCCCGACCGTAGTCGATGATTGCACGCGCGAGTACCTAGCGCTGCTGGCCGACACCTCGCTGTCGGGCACCCGGGTCGCGCGAGAACTGGAGCGGCTGGCGATGGAGCGCTGCAAGCCGAAGATCGTGGTCAGCGACAACGGCAGCGAACTGACCCAACGCCATCCTGACCTGGGCCGACCACAGCCGCGTCGCATGGCACTACATCACGCCGGGCAAGGCGATGCAGAATGCCTTCATCGAGAGCTTCATGTATAGATGGCCCCGCGGATGCAAGGGAATTCGTCATCATTTTGGATAACGGTCCGGTGCGTTCATGTATAGGGCCTGTTACTGCGACCGAAGCCATGGCTGATCCCGATGGAGATCGCGAATTGAGGCCTCATGAAGAGGGCGCGCTTGTTGCACTTAAAGCTCTTGGCTTGTTCGATCCAGCTCCGCCGGTTTCCATCATGCTGTCAATTGCTCTCACACGTGGCCAGGATACGCGGCAGCTCAAGCCGCGAGCTTAGGCCGATAGAATTCCGTCATCATCGCCCAGATGATCCTAGCCAACTTGTTGCAACGGCGATAGCGACGACCATGGCCGACGTCGTTCAAGCAGAGCTTCGATCCAACCGCCTCCGACCCGTGAGCGTGCCTTTGGGTACCGAACGACGTTACGTGCTCCGATGAAAAGCAGGTGCCTGAGATAGGAATCGCCCTGTTTCGTTATCCGGCCGAGTAGGTCCTTCCCGCCGGTGGAATTCTGCTTAGGCGTCACGCCCAGCCAAGCCGCGAACTCTCGCCCGCAGCGGAATATGGTCGGGTCCGCCGCGGTCGCGGCGAGGGCCGTGGCCGTTCTGGGACCAATGCCAGGAATCGAGGAAAGGAACTTCGCCATCGGATTTACTCTCTGGATGTGAGCCAGCTCACCATCGATAGCATCGACCTGCTGGTCCAATTCCTTCAGTTGGTTCACAAGAACAGCCAGTGCCATACGGGCAATGGCAGCTAGCGTCAGCCCCTCGCATCCAACAAGTTCACCAGACCGTCCCCCTTTGGTCCCACAATGATTCCGAACTCAGCAAAATGAGCTCGGATGGCGCAAGACGTTATGGTTCTCGCTGCATGGATGTGAAACACGTGTTTTGAAATATTCAACCTGACTGTCTGACTTCCATTGGTAAATTGCTCCTGTTGGTGGTTCCGTACATTGCCAGTATATCGCCGGCTCCGAGGGAGCGGGGACCCTCTTTGCGGGATGATTTGTTGAACGAGACGCAGTTCACGTCACTGGCCCAAGCCCGCGTCGCACTCGAATGCTGGCGGGTCGATTACAACGACGCGCCACCACACTCGTAGCTCGGATGGAAGACGCCGCCCGAGTTCGCCTTCACCTGCCATCCGCGCCGGGATCTGGCGCTGCGCTATGCCGAAGGCTCCGCGCCAGCTCCAGTAGCTCCCACCGCCCAACCGGGCAAATCCAACGACGGGGGAGCGGACGGCGCTCAGCGAGCGGCCTCGAAGAAGGTGTTCAGAACTCCTTCTGGGATCTGATCCTGGTGAACTTACGCGGCGACCAGCGGTCGACGAATGTACGGTCTGCGGGATATTCGGGGAGGACGCATTTTGGTGGGTCACCCTCTTCTCCTTCCTCTTTTTGGCACTCAACCGTGCCGGTCGAAATAGGCTGAACGCATCATAGAAAAGATACGCGCAAACTGCAGTCTTGACGTTGGCCATTTGTACGCCGCGGCCATATATGGCCGCTCGTCAATTCACTCAGCTGATCGCGGTTGGCGGCGATCTAGTGTAATTGCAAAGCGCTTCCAAATTCGCAGCGATCTGTTTTAATGAATGTGGTGAGCAGATCGAGTAAGCGCAGCCACTCGACCATCCTCTCCGCGCCAACACATCGGGTCACCAGCCTCATATTACCGATGGCCTGCAGATTGGCAGGAATATCGAGTTCGATTTCGAGGACATCTGGCTTCTGGATGATGGCCGTTCTCGAACAGCGCGTATTTGAACGCTTGGACGCGATTCACGAACAGGCCGTCGAAATGCCATTCTATTCGCGGTCGACCCAGACTTCATAACGAATCCTGCCAACAAAGACGGTCGACGCTGCGTGGCTGCACAAAGGAGGTTCGACGAGCTTCATGTTCCTAATCCTTCCATGACCTTCGAATCGTGTGCTCCTTGACCGGCCGTTCCCAAATCCAGGTAGCCATTTTCAAATGTGTCAGCCTACAGAATCCTCGACTTACCGCGATCAAACCCATCAAATACGAGTTCGACGGGAACGGCATGCCGATCTCGTAAGAGCAGCATCAGGCCACATCTCCGACAAACGTCGTAGGCGAGGTGACTTGAGTCTCTCCACCTCACGAATTCGCGGTCTTCAAATATCACGAGCATGGCGCGGCCTTCCTGAAGGTTCCTGAACCGCGAGACCATCGCTCGACCGGTTTCCTCGGGGCCGGAGTCTTCGGCCGACAGAAACGCCCGGAACGGCACGCTTTGCGTCATCTGAAGCTTCCGCTTGCGTCGAAGTTCAGCAAGACGCATGACCGTTCTCCTGTTTGAACGCTGTAATTAATCTCCTTCGATTCGCTGAACTTCGCCGCAACCGCGACATTGATTTTCGCCGCTTCGGCCCGGCCGAGCAGGAGCCGCATCATGGCGAATTGGCAAGCTTCATCGCCAACTCCTGAAACGATCCGCAGAGTTTGTCGACGACCGTTCCTTATTACCTTAGCAATCGGCGGGCCATCCGCGGCATGTGATGCGTGCCTTGCTTGACGAAAGAAGCACACGGCCCGCCAATTCCTGGGTTATGGCCTGCGGTCATTGTCCGCCTTCTCACATATCGGACATGCATGCCACGATGAAGATGGAGGAAGACGATCCCGGTCGCCTCTCGTACCGGGCTTGACCATTGCTTGAGGCCTAGGGCCCCGCGGTGTTCTCGCCTCGATCCGCTTTGCATTGGTGGCGCGTCATCCGGCATCAACGGTCCGGCGATTCCCATGCTGCCCCGCCGGAATGGCGGGGCTGGCAGCCGAGCCAAGAGAAAGTTGAAACCGCGATTGCGCTCGACATCGCACGCTTGGACATCATCCATGAGTAAGAGATATCAAGCGGGGCGCAGATTAAGGCGCGCTCAGCTACAGTTACCAAAGACTGCGCGGTCAGGCCACGAATTGACCGGCCATCTCGTTCGTGGCGCGGCTCCAACGGGAGGCGTCTTACTCCGCTCTGTCGCGCTATAGCCTGTCTGATTTGGTGGGTACCCAAGCGGACCTAGGCAGTGTTTAGTATGGTTGAAGCAATAGGGACCGATTCAGCTGCTCGTAAGCATTGTACAGAGCCACAACTGAGGCCCGGTGTTGTCAAGGCACCCCGTCGTGCCCACTCATCTAAGCGGTCGCTGCGTATGCTTGGCAGATGCAACGGAGAATGAAATGCAACAGCGGAACCCGTTTTCTAGTGGTGGTCGGCCGATCGGACATTTTCGGAACACCGCGTACATGGTCAATAAGAGCCGCCCGTACTTCGATGCAGCCCACGCGGCTGGCCTGATGGCCGTCCAGGGACGTTCCACGACCGGGCGCACGTTTGTTTTGGGGACTGGTCCACTTGGCAGCCGACCGCAGATTGTTGACTTCGTGCGATGCTCCTACCTGGGCTTGGACAATCATCCCGTCATCATCGCTGGCGCGATCGAGGCGATTGAGGCGCATCGGTCGTTGCACTGGTCGTGCGCACGAACGCGGCTCAATTTCGATCTTCTGGCAGAGCTTGAAGTAAAACTGTCGGAGATTTTCCGCTCGCGCGTGCTGGCCTTTTCCACTGTCATGCTCGCCAATCTGGGCGCCATGCCCCTTCTTGCTTCGGGCCAATTGACTGGTGGAAGGAAGCCGGTCGTCGTGTTCGATCGCATCGCACACATGTCGCTGGCCTATCACAAGCCGGTGGTCGCTGATGAAACGCGGGTTGAAACGATTGCGCACAACGACATCGACGCTCTCGAGCGTTTGTGCCGCGAACATCCAGTGGTTGCCTATGTATGCGATGGTGTTTACTCCATGGGTGGCAATTCGCCCATCAAAGAACTGCGCCAGCTCCAGGAACGTTATGGGCTTTTTCTCTATATCGACGATGCTCACGGCATATCGGTGTTCGGGCGCCAAGGCGAAGGATTTGCTCGCTCTCAATTTCCGCAAGTGCTTGGTGACCGCACGATTATAGCAGCTTCGCTGGCCAAGGGATTCGGCGCATCGGGCGGCATGTTGATGCTCGGGACGGCTGACCACGAGGCTCTGTTTCGACGATACTCCATTCCCTATGCTTTTTCGGTAGCGCCCAATCTGGCGGCAGTTGGCGCGGCGCTTGGTTCGTACAAGATCCACCGCTCGCCAGAACTCGGCGAACGGCAGAGGCGGTTGGCGCAACGGATCAAGACCTTTGACCGTCTTGTCGCAACTGCCGAGCAAGGCAGTTCACTTCCGATCAGAATGATAGCTATTGGATCGGAAGCCAAGGCGATTGCAATCGCAAGAGAGCTTCTCGATGTCGGCTTCTATACTTCGGTAACGTTCTTTCCGATTGTAGCACAAGAGAGAGCAGGGATTCGGGTGTGTATTACGGCCGATCATGAAGCCAGCGATATAGAGCGGCTGTGTGACTGCATCTTGGAAAGGGCACCGGACACAACCGCAAACACACGTACGACGTCCTGAGGTGATGAGGGCAAATCAATGGAGGGAATTCATGGAGCTGCCCGCACGACCCAACTTGCTATCACCTTATGCTGACAAGAAGGATGAAAGCGCGCCAACGTTCTTTGTTCGACTTCGAAGGATCTCCGAGCCGTTGAAGCCTCTGTACACGAAGATGAATACTCGTCCCGAGCGCACCTGTGTCCGACTGAGATACGCGCTCATTTTCGGTCTTCTTGCCCAAGGCAGATTTCTCGCGATCGTGGCATCGGCGCGACTGTTCAGAACTACTTTCACGCCATTGAGCGAAGCTCTTTCGCCGCCCGTTCCAGCCGATGCGCTACACGCAAAACGATGACCGGAGAGCTTGTAGCGGTACTCAAGCCGCCCGAATCGACGAAATGGTCAACCCTTCGCCTTCTCGAACGTTTGGCGTTCTTGACCGCAACACCGCTCTTATCGCATGTCCGACCGCTGCGGAGTCAAAATCTTCCACGTGAATATTTAGGCGGCCAGTGCGCTCGAAACCCCAGTGCTGCTTCCAGAATGAGGCACCGAGAACGACGATATTTCCATCTGAGTCGTGCCCTACTGTGCCTTCCCGGCGCTCTGGGCGAACTGGTTGCGCCGTTGGCGAACGTTTGAAGATCATGCTGAAACCAGGAAAACGCAGCCGCCAAAGCGACCGGCGCATTGCTCTCGTGACCGGAGGAGCACGCGGGATTGGACTTGAGATCGTACGTCGGTTCTTGGCCGATGGCCATCGGGTCGCTTTTGCAGCGACAAGAGCAGAAAACGTAGAGCGGGCACTTGATATTCTTAGATGTCCGGAAGATCGGCTCTATGCCGAGGCGATCGACGTAACGCGACAGCACGAGGTCGGAGCATTCGTTGATCGCATCCGGGCGCGTTGGGGCGAGATTGCGATTTTGGTGAACAATGCAGGCATCTCCCCCAAGCGGGCGGACCAGAACGCACCCTGGCTTTCGCAGACGTCCCTTGAGGAATGGGCGCGGGTCATCGATGTTAATCTCCACGGCCCCTTCATTCTCATACGGCTCTTGGCGCCAGCAATGATTGCGATAGGCTATGGACGCATTATCAATGTCGGATCGCTCGCGGGCCGTGCGATCCCGTTGATCGCAGGGCCGCATTATGCCGCGTCGAAGGCGGGATTGGTCGGATTAACCCGCGCTGCTGCGCGGGATCTCGCTCCACACGGTATTACGGTCAATTGTATCGCTCCTGGGCGGATTCTCAGCGATCTGACTGGGCCACCCGAGTCCGCGGTCAACCGCTCTGCTCTCAGGCGGATTCCAGTTGGCCGTTTCGGAAGGGCTGAAGAAGTGGCGCACGTCGTAGCCTTTCTGGCCTCGCCGACGGCGGGCTTTATCACCGGTGCAACCATCGATATCACGGGCGGCGAGTTCGCTGCCTAAGCCGATGCAGTCGCATTTCAGCGCGAGCCTGCGGGTCTGCGCTCGGTCCCAGTGCGGTCACCTGGCACCAATCGCAAACACCCGTGCATCGATGCCTGGTAAGCAGTGCCGCTTTGATGGTGGTCACAGGTTCATACAGCATGGCCGATGCTGTTCGGAAGCATCAGCGTGGCCGGGAAAAATGGACCCCTCGACGCGAGTGTTATCGCATCTGCAGGTCATCGAGATCGGTAGCTCGGCTGCAGCCAGCTATTGCGCGCGGTAGTTTGCGGATTTCGGCGCCGATGTGCAGAAAGTCGAGCGACCAGCAGGCGATCCATTTTCGTCGCAGCGCGCCACTTACAGCCGGCGGCCAGAGCGCTTGGTTCGCATTCCTGAACTTCAACAAATCGAGCATCATCCATGCCACCGACGCGGATGCGATCACACGGTTGACCGCACTGATCGAGAATTGCGACATTCTGGTCGAGGGCGGCGATGTTGATCCCGTGGATTGCCCATCCCTTGATATTGCCGCGATCCGGGAGCGGCGCCCCGGGTTGATCTACCTCGAAGCGAGCTGGTTCGGCCGCGAAGGGCCCTATGCAGGATTCGCTGCAAACGATTAACGGTCCGCGCCCTCGCCGGTCTCATCAAGCTGGTCGGACCGGTCGAGGGCCCGCCATTGCATGCACCGGATTTCCAAACCGGTGTCCTGGCCGGCCCGTGGGGCTTCATCGCCGCGGCCTCTTCGGCAGTCGCCGAATGCAAGGTAGCGAGACGCGGTCGTGGTCGCTCAATATCTTCGAGTCGAGTGTCACTTTGTCCGAGTACCAGATGTTCGAGGCGTTCGCGCGCGGCGACGTGATGCGGCGGATTAGGATTAATCCGTCTTGGCCGCACTTTCCGGTTAGCATCTACGAAACCAAAAAGGGATGGCTCGACGTTACGACAATTACTCCGGCACAATGGCGCGCATTCTGCGACGTGCTCGGCCTAGCCGAATAATACCTATCTCTTCGAGGATACAGAGAAGAAAGTACGCGGCGCAATCGTGCCCCTCCCGGCTTGGCGTAGAGGAGGGCATGACTGCTGGCTCGATGCAGCGGCTGACATTGACGCCGCCGCGCAGCGGCGGCAAAGTTCCGGCTCCTGGCGAGCAGCAGGCTTTCGCGAATACGTGAAGCCGTTTGACGGAACCACGCCTCGTTCGTCCGGCTACATCACCGAGGACCGGCAGCCGTTACAGGGGGCCGTCATCGATTTCTCGATGGGCTGGGCAGGCCCGTTTGTATACCCGCATACTGGCGATATCGGTGCGGACGTAGTCAAGATCGAAGCCATCCAGTATTCGGACTGGTAGCGCGGCGTTGACCGCGGCCTGATTACGTGAACGGCCAAATGTATGAAATGACGCCGCGCTTTTGCACCAAGAACCGGAATAAGCGCGGCATCACTGAGGCGACCGCGGGGACTCCGTATCGCCAGACGGCTTAGCAGGAGCTGATATTTTGTCGGCAATCATTCGGTCAATTTGCTGCCGAAGCTCGGGCTCGGCTACGACGTGCTCAAAACGCTCAACCCAAAGCTCGACATGATGTCAATGTTTAGCCTTCGGCACGAACAGCGTCCATCGCGATTGCCGGGCCTATGGCTCGACCCCTCGAGCAGGGCTCGGGGTTTCCGAGCATGATCGGAAAACGCCGGCGGGCGCCCCGCCCGTGATGAGCCACATTGCCTTCGGCGACGCCGTCGGCCGGCTGAACGGCTGCGCTGCAGTTCTGGTGCACTCATCCGCAAAACCGGGAACGGACAGTTCATTGATCTGGCGCAGGTCGAATGGATGATTCCGTTTGTAGCACCATGGATCACCGTTCACTCGATCGGCGGTATGGCGCCACCAAGATATGGCGATCGACATCCGCAGTTCGTGCTGCATGGCTGCTTCCGGTGTGCGGGTGAGGACAATTGCATCGTGATAGCTGCGACGGGTGCGGAGATGTGGCAGAGGCTTGCGATCCTTATTGGCCGGCCGGACTGGGCCACGCACGCTTCGCTGAAATCTGCGGAAGCTCGTCGCCGTATCAAGGATCCAATCGAGAGAGGGATCGAGCCTGGACGCTCACCCGCGATGCGGATCAGGCCATGTCCGAGTTGCAGGCTGCCAACGCTGCGGCCGGAGTGGTCCGCCTGCCAATTTACCTGCTCAACGATCTGCATCTCGGCTCGCGCGGATTTCTGCAGCAGGTCGAACGGGCTTTCATAAGATTGCATCCGCAGCCCTCGATTCCGATTCGCGAAGACGCGCGGCCCTACGTTTCCGCACAGCTGCGCTGACGCTAGGACAACAACCCAGAGTCTATCAGTGCTACTCGGGCCCTCCGAGGCGAGATCGTACAACTGGTGAGCGAGGCCATAATCGGTACGAAGATGCTCTCCGAAGAGGATCTCGCAACAACAAAGAAGGTGGCGTCAGACGTAGGTCCACGCTACGGCCCAGCACCAAAACTCAGCCACTTCACCCCCTCAATTGCGCCAACATATCAGGCCACACGCTTGGTGCCGGCGATCTCCGGATTGGCCGGAATATCGAGTTCGACCCGCGGCACCTCGACGATGGTTTCTGGATGGTGGCCATTCTCAAACAGCGCGTACTTGAACGCTTGGGCTCGGTTCACGAATAGGCCGCCAAAGATGCCGTTCTGTTCGCGGGCAACCCAGTTGCCATGACGATTCCTGCCGACAAAGATGGTCGATGTTGTGGGGCTGCACGAAGGATGTTCCACGAGCTTCATGACGATAATCGTTCCATGACTGTCGAGAGGGTGTGCTCCTCAGCCGACACTTGCCAAAATCATCTGTGGCTGTTCAAAGGTGTCAGCCTGCAGGATGGTTGACTTACCGCATTCGAATATTGTTCCATCGAACATGCCTTCGGGGGAAGCCATGCCGATCTCATGTATTGTTTATCCGACGTGCCGTTCGCAACCCTGAGCTCGATCTGATTCTTGAACATCCGGATCTCCGTTACGTACCGGCCTCTGGAGAGCTCTCACGATCTCTACTCGTCTCGAACCATCATGTCCCGAGTCGCTCCACTTGCAAATTGTGGCGCTTTTGTCGCGCGCGTTCGATAGTGAAGAATACAGCAAAGGGAAGGGAATCCTCCTACCAATTCTGAGGGAACCGCAAGATCACTCTCGCTTTACGCATTCGCTCGATCTTTCATCCTATTCATCATGAGACGGGAGACTGGGACAGCGTTGCGCCCACCGCCGACTTGGATGTGATCGTCCGTATGCGGCCGTGCGTGAGAGGGCCCACGACACTCTCGTACCGCTACTGAAGCGCGCCGATGTATCCGTCAGGATCGGCAACTCGGTTTTAGCCGGCGCGCCGGTGGCTGCTTTCAGGATTCGGAAGGACAGTACCAGCCAGATAGGACTAGAGATGGCGTGCCGCACGGATGAACTAATCGAAATCGAACGGCTGCTAGGAGGCGATGCGAGCCTGTTCGCAGAGCTCGCCGCCGCCAACTGCAGCTTGCTTGGTCGCTCTCTGCGTGCGGATCACCGCCGATCCGGTGCGCGCAGCAGGCATCGTGCTGGCGACTTTTTGGGACGTCGTAAATCGGCTGGGTGCCAGGGTGGGTGCGTGCTTCTGTTTCAAAGCAAACGCGCGGCATCGCGCCTCTAAGAACCGGTAGCATTGCGCTGCAGTCGCGCTTGTCCAAACTGTTGCGCCTTCAGTGTACAAACTCCGGAGGGCGCCATGCCTCTCGCCAAGCCGCTTCCCATTGTCTTTGACCGCAAAAAATCGTGTGTCGTTTTACTGCAATCTTCATTGCGCACATTGCTATGTTCCCGAAGAATATCGAGATCAATACAAGAGACGATTGGAGCCTTCGCAGTTATCTGTCGAGGAGATAACAGAGTTCGTCGACCTTCTCGTCGAGAAATATTCCTTAAGAAAGATCACGGTAGCCGGTGGTGAGCCGCTTCTCAAAATCGTGTTTCCGCGCTCCGCAGCCTTGATAGCCCATGCGAGCAAGCGAGGGCTTCACGTCCAGTTGAACACAGGGTGTCTTGGCCAGGTCCCAATTCCCTGATGTCGTCTCGATCTTCGACGATCATAAGAAATTAGTGTTCCAATTTAGCTTTGACGTGCAGAGAGGGACACCGTGGATCGCTTCTGCCGCAAAGCCAGGCGTTTGCGAATCTGCACTCCGTCGAGCTCGAGCGCGCGAGACGATGCGGATGACTTCTTTCGGACCCGCGCATGCAAGCCGGCGAGTGTCTCATGGCTACTCGATCTCCGGCGACAGGGCATCTGGTCTTCCGGCCATCGAAAGGACGTCCTTACGGCGTTGCAGGTCCACGCACAAAAGTAATCGTCTCGACCGACCCGAAGTGCCCATCTAGGTTATCTTCGCGCCGCCCTCGGTCTTGGCTTTGACTGCCTGGTCAACAAGCCCGTTGTTCTTCCCATGGAGTCGAATGGAGGCCCCGCAGCGAACCGTCTGGTTGGTGCGGCGGCGGAGCTCAAGGCGATCTGTAATCCGACTGGCGGCCGTTACGTCGTCATGGCGCCACGCCGCTACAGCGCAGCCTACCAGCTGATTGGACAGTATGCGCGCCGCACTCCCGTAATACCGGCACGCGGGTGACCTGTATTGGTATGGAGCATCACGAGGGCGTGTGGAACACGGAGGAGGAGGTCCTCTCTCGCGAAGACCATCCCTGCCGGTACAGGTATGAATGCTTTGCCATTCCGGTTATCATTACATCGACATTCTCTCCAGCCTCCTGGCTCACACAATGAAGACAATTTTGGAAGCCCGGCGGTCGAACTGGATGTCCACCGGGCGACGGCCGCCGACCAAGTAAGGCAGATCGGCCTGGATCCGGTGCGCAGGCTTAGCGACCCCGCGCCAGTCCCTGGACTGTTTCCCGCTCCACTGTTCTGGGGGGAGACGGATCTCGTCTCATCTGGAGCCGCACGCCATCATGGTAGCCGCGATACCGTCTGCCTGTTCCGGCTCGACCTTCCGCAGACCAGCGTATCGCTTCGAAACGGGCGGTGATTCCAACCAATGTCTACAATAAGAACGGCCGGTGCGTCCGAGACTCTTCGCTTGAACGTCGGCCCCTTCGTTGCGTCGAGGCTAGAACCTGAAGCGCCCGCATTCAGGCACTGAAGGTCATCTGCAATTGACCAGACATGCGCACATCACACTGTCGCGATCAACAGCAAACACGGAAGTCGATCCACCCTCGGTAATTATCCCGTTTTCGTGCAGTAGCGCTTCTGCCGCACCTTTCAAGGAAGCGTGTTGTTTCGCCAGGACCTGGGCAAGGAGAGACGTTGATTTGATATCTCTGCGTTTCCACCGCAAGTCATCAACGAGCTCTGTGGAGATACCTTTCTGCAATCGGTCTCCCGTGCACAAATGCTTTTCTTGAGTGAAACCAAAGATCAGCGGGGTAACACTCTGTCCAAATGTGAACTCCCTCTCGGCCGCACCTCGGGTTACCTGAACATAGACTATGCCTTCGGTAAGGCCATTCGAACAAACCAGTCGCTCGTGGAGTTCGCGCCACTCAGGTTTGGAAATCGAAAGGGGTAGGCCAATGTCATCAGCTGACCGAAAGAGCCGATCAATATGAAGAGCGAAATCAAGGAGTCGGCCACCGACAACAGCCGTTACTTCATAGATGCCATCGCCAAAAAGGAGCCCTCTGTCAAACAAGGATACTTTAGCGAAATCGCTGCCGAGAAACTCGCCGTTCAAGTAAATTGTTCTATTCATGACTGCCGGGCCTTATTGTCCAATTCGTCTAGGAGCCGCTGTGCTACGACATGAGGTCGGGACGGTCTCAACCGGCCCGGGTCGCAGTTCGAACTGCTCATGACCAGTAGGCCGCGCCGATCATGCACATCCAATGTCCGCGAGTCGCCCGCGCTTGCACCAGAGCTCTCCAAGTTGGACGACAATTCCGAACGGTGGTTCCCTGAGCGGGTGTCATGGTGTTCTTCCTTCATTGTAGGCGCTAGCCCTAGTTCCCCATCCTCATGATTTCACGGGACGCGGCAATCAGATCGGATACCTCGTTTAGACAACTCATTTTATGCAAGACATTCGATGGGGCGCAGTTGCGAGTGCGACCAACGTTCGAAGCCGGACCTTGTCTGCATAGTGAGGGGTTCCTTTATGTTTAAACCAAATTCCTGGTGGCGACTCGCAAAGTCAACACATTCGACAACAACCGTCTGTCACGGGGTGCCAGTGGCCCAACCGCCCTCGATGTAAGTGGCCATCCCTACCTGAACGCGGCGTAAGGTTTGGCGGTAGGCGGAGGTACTTGCTTCATGCACAGTCTCTACGATCGAAGCAGGCGCAACACCCGCCGCTGCCGCAAACGTTTCTGTAAGAACCCGTCCTTCCATTCCGTTTGGCGCGGCAATCCCTAGGAGATGCAGAATGGTCGGTGCGATGTCGCAGAGTCCCGACGCGATCTCTGAAATGCTGTCGGAGCGGAAAGCCGGCCCGGCAAGAATGCCGAATGAAGCCATCTCCCTCGGGTGTAGCCCGCCGTGGACTCCAAGACCGATTGGCGCGTCATTACTCCAGCTTCGGCCAACGAGACCGAATGGATCGAGTTGGTCGTCTGCGCGATAGGAGAACAGGATATCGCCAGACCGAACATGATCCATCATAACAAGCTGGCGCGCGAAACTGCCGGGCGCCACGCCGTCGAGCTCATTGTGGCCGGCGGTGAAGATCGGTCCGCACCAGGGCGCCTCGGTCATGGCCGCCACGGCCCGTCGAATGTTGCTCACGGACGGATCGGCCAGATAGATGGCGCCCACGTGTCCTGGAACGAGAACCGCGTCTACATCTTGCCCCGGGGCAGGGCCGCACCGAAAGCCAGCAGCTTTCAGGGTCCCTTGCACATCAGCATGCGCGTGAACCGTTACATGGCCATGATCGGAGAGCGCGACGAGATGTACGTTTTGCTGCCTGCCTTCCGTTTCCCACCACTCCAGCACGCGGCCGAATTGATTGTCGACCCAAGAGAGGGCTTCCAAGGTTCGCGTCTCGGCTGTTCCGCAATAATGAGACGAATTATCGGGCTCCCCGAACGACAGGATAGCGACGTCGGGCCGAAGCTGGGGCCAGACCGTGTCCAGCAAAGCCGACGTCAGGAAGTTCTGGGAGGCCAGATCGGGCGTGCCGTGAGGCGGCGGCGGTGGGAGCGGGCCGAGCCGAGCCTCAAGGGCCTGGAGAAGCGGCCGAGAAGTGGCGAGGCGCTTATAATGGCCAGAGACGGTGAAATGGCCCAGCAAGCGCGCCTTGTGATTGAGTAGGCAAGTGGTGCCGGCAGAATTCGAGGCGAACACCGTGAGCGTCTTGCCGTGAGCGGCAAGGATTTCACCAAGTGACGACACCCCCATGAGACGTCCGCCACTGGCGCTATCGAGCGCCTCAATGAGCCGATCATCGGCCGTATCGATATAACGCGAGGGCGCCGACGTGCGATCGAGATATTTGTTTCCTATCATGCCGTGGCGTCCCGGTGACGTGCCGGTAACCAGGCTCGGCATGGCGACCCGCGTTTCGCTCGGATACACGGTGCGGTGCCGAGCGAGCGTGATGCCGTTGCGCCGTAGCCTCTCAAGATGCGGCGTTGTGGCCGGGCTGATGAGATCGGGACGAAGCCCGTCGAAGCTTACCAGAATGACGCGTCGTTGTTCGGCAGGATTGGTCACAGAAGCCATCAGGATAATGTCTTGTCGAGTCGATCGCGCAGCCAGTCTCCGAGAAGTGAGATGGACAGCGTTGTGAGCGAGATGACTAGTGAGGGCAGCACGAGGATCCACGGCGCACGGGTCAGATAGTCGCGTCCGTAGCCGACCATGTTGCCAAGGGAGGTGAGCGGCGGCTGCACGCCAAGACCGAGGAAGCTGAGCCCACTCTCGAGCAGGATGATCTCCGGAAAGGCGAGCGTCATGGTAACGATCAGGGTGGAGGCGATATTCGGCAGGACATGGCGCAGATAGAGGCGCCATGGTCCTGCGCCGAGCTGGCGTACAGCCATCACATAGCCCTGCGCGGTCGAGCTCATAGCAAGCGCCCGACTGACGCGAGCATAGCGCTCCCAGCCGTGGAGGCCAAGAAGAGCTACGAACAGCGGCAGAGAATTACCGAAGAAGGCAAGTACTGCGAGCGCCAAAATGAGGAATGGCATGCTTGCCTGAAAATCAACGCACGCGAGGATGAGCTGCTCGACCCAGCCGCGGAAATGAGCGGCCAGAAAGCCCAGCAGGGTGCCGACGAAGGCACCAACCAAGGTCGCGCCGAAGGCAATGAGAAGACTCATGCGAATCGATATCAGCAGGCGCGCCAGCACATCCCTGCCCAGTTCATCCGAGCCGAGCAGATGTTCGACGTTGCCGCCGAAGATTATGTGCGCAGCGAGCCGGTTGCGAAGATCAAGCGCCGCGTAGTCGTAAGGAGCCAGGCGGTCGGCGAAGACGGCGATAGCCAGCATGAGAACCAGCCAGAGGATCGCGATCTGGACGGCGCGATCGCGCCGCCACAACAGTTTCCGCGTCATCGAAGGCGATGGGACCTGTCCAGCGGAGATGTCCGACATCTAGGCTCCTCCTGCCGGGTAGAAGGTATCGCGCAGACGCGGATCGAGCACGCCGTAAAGCAAGTCAACAGCGAGGTTGGTCACGATCATGGCAGCCGCCACGATGAGCAGGATGCACTGCACCACAGCAAGATCGCGGCTCACGACCGAGACGACGAGCAGGCTGCCCAGGCCCGGCCAGGAAAACACCGTTCCTGCGATGAGGTTGCCGACCATGAACCCGACGATGGTCACGACCGGAATGGCGGCATTGGGCAGTGCATGGCCGGTCACAACTCTACGCCATGGCACGCCCTTGGCGCTAGCAGTCCTGATATAGGGCTGCCCGAGCACCTCAAGCATCGCGCTAAGAGTGAAGCGGGCAAGAACGGCCGCGCCGCCCAGGCCAAGTGTGACGATAGGCAGCACCATGTGGCGCAAGTTGCCTGTTCCCCCTCGGAGGGAAACCAGCTCAGCTCGACCGCAAAGGCAAGTACGAGCAAGAGGCCAAGTACGAAAGAGGGGACGGTGAATCCTGCCACCGCCAGTGCCATGACCAGACGGTCCGAGAGTGTGTCGCGCTTAAGGGCTGCGTAGATCCCGGCCGGGATACCGAGCAGGAGATTGAGCAGAAGGGCTGGTACCGTGAGCATCAGCGTCACAGGAATACGCTCGGCAACAACCGTGACGGCGCCGCGCCCGTCGCGCATCGATTGGCCGAGATCTCCATGAACGAGGGCGAGAAGATATTTCGCAAATTGGACCCAGAGTGGCGCATCGAGACCCCAGGCCTTGCGAAAGGCCTCGACCGCCGCGGCGGGGGCTTCCGGCGAGAGCATCGCACGCGCGGGATCGCCTGAGGCACGCAGCACGATGACGGCGAAGGTGACCACCATGGCAATGGTGAGCAGCGCGCGCGCTAGCCGGACCGCAAAGAATCGCGCCATCAGATTGCGTCCTCAGTTTCCTGACCGAGGCCATTAACGATGTGGCAGGCGACCCGCCGTCCCGTTCCGGCTCAATCTGAGCTCGGGCACGATCTGCGCGCAGAGAGGGAGTGCTGCCGGACAGCGCGGATGAAAGGCGCAACCGCTCGGCCGCGCAGCAGGGTTGGGTGGATCGCCCCGTAGAATTGTGCGCTCCCGGCGATGCCCCGGTACGGGCACGGCGGAGACGAGCGCCCGCGAATAGGGATGCAAAGGATCCCGCAGGACCAAGTCGGACAAGCCTTCTTCAACGATCCTGCCGAGATACATCACAGCAATACGATCGCTGATCTGCCGCACCACGCGCAGGTCATGGCTGATGAAGATCATCGCCATGCGCCGACGGTCCTTCAGATCGGCAAGAAGATTGATCACTTGCGCCTGGATCGAGACATTGAGCGCTGAGACCGGTTCATCGCAGACGATAAGGTCCGGATCCGTGGCAAGTGCCCGCGCCAAGACAGCGCGCTGTCGCTGGCCTCCAGAGAGCTCGTGCGGATAGCGCGCGGCGTGATCTGGCCTAAGCCCGACATCTGCGAGCAGCACGTTAACCCGCTCCGCACGTTCGCTCTTGCAGCCGAGCCGGTGAATATCGAGAGGCTCTGCGATCTGAGTGCCAACCGTCAGGCGGCGATTGAGCGCTCCGAGCGGATCCTGAAACACCATCTGAATACGCGTTCTGAGACGCCGCCAGCGAGCATGGCCTTCGGGCGGCATAGTCTCGCCGGCAAAGTTGATGGTGCCGGCATCCGGCCGTTCCAGGCCGATGAGGAGTCGGCCGGTCGTGGATTTACCGCAGCCAGATTCCCCAACCAGTCCGAGCGTCTCGCCCCTCTCCAGCAAGAGAGAAAGACCATCGACAGCCCGAACCATGGCTGAATGACCGAACGTGCCATGTCGTAGGCGGTAGTGGCGGACGAGCCCGTCCGCCTGCAGGAGGGGCGCAGCCATCATGCGGCCACCACCTCGGTGGCCGCGAATTGACCTGCGAGTCAAGCGGCTTTGTGTCCACAATCAACGCTCACGGAAGAAAGCTCGACGGCCCATTGGGCGCATCGTTCGACCCGCAGCTCGCAGCGGGCAGCGAAGGCACAGCCTGATGGAAGATCGGCCGCACTCGGAACGACACCCGGAATCGCAGATAGCCGGCGCTGCGGCCTCTCCAGGCTTGGCAGGGCCCCAATAAGACCCCGTGTGTAAGGATGCGACGGGTGAGCAAATAGGCGATCGACGGGTGCCTCCTCCACGATCCTCCCGGCATAAAAGACGAGGACGCGCTCGCACACCTCGCCGACGATGCCGAGATCATGTGAGATTAAGACAAGTGCCATGCCTGTCTCGCGCTGGATCTGCTGCAGGAGCTCAAGGATCTGCGCCTGGATAGTGACATCCAGAGCGGTCGTCGGCTCATCTGCGATCAAGACATCCGGCCGTCCAGCCAGCGCCATGGCGATCATGATGCGCTGGTTCTGCCCGCCGGAGAATTCGTGCGGGTAGGCATCAAGTCGTCGCGCTGCGTCCGGAATGCCGACCTGGTCGAACAGGCGCCGGGCCTCGGCCTTTGCGGCATGCCGCTCCAGCCCGCGATGAAGCCGCAACACCTCGGCGATCTGGTCGCCCACCTTGTGGACGGGATTGAGCGCGCTTGCCGGATCCTGAAAGATCATGGCGATGCGGCCGCCGCGAACTTTGTCGAGGCAGGACGCTGGCGCACGAAGAAGCTCCTCGCCAGCCAGCCTCACGCTGCCCGCTGTCCGGGCGCGCTGCGGCAAAAGGCCGAGCGCAGCTAGCCAAGTCACAGATTTTCCGCAGCCGCTTTCGCCGACCATACCCACCGATTCGCCACGCCTGATGCTGAGGTCGACGCCGTGCAGCACCGGCAGGCCGTCAAAGGCGACACGCAGATCAACAATCTCGACGATCGGCTCCATCGGAGGCCTTTCAGTTCCTTGCGTGTCGCGGGATGGCGGATTGGTGGTGTCCGTCATCTAGCTCGTGTCCGGGACAGGGCTTGATTGAACGGGCCAAAGTTGAGGTCGAGCGTCAGCCCCGGCAACCATGGCACGTCGCGGCGCTTGCCGTAGAACTGGCCAGACACATGCAGAATCACGCAGGGTGGATCGACGTCATTGACGATCTCCAGCATGCGCCGAATGAGCGTCCAGCGCTTATCGGGTTCGACCGTGTCCTGAAGTTTCGCGCCCAGCACGAAGTATTCTTCGTTCCGCCAGATGCCGCCCCGCTTCGGCAGCGTGCCGTTCGGGCCATATTCGCGCCAGGGATGGCCGAGATGATCGAGAAAGAGCGCGGTGTTTGACGTGTCGTAAATCGCATGCACCGGCTGCCGCTGGATTTGGGCGAAATTCTCCATCACCTGCATTTTGACGTCAGGCCTACGGCACGCCACATCTCGATCATCGTCTGAGCGCCAGACACCTGATTGGGGTAGTAGTTGTTGAGCAGCCGATAAGTGATCCGCTCACCCATGTAACCTGCGGCTGCGAGAAGCTCCCTAGCCTTGTCGGGATCGTACGCAAGCGGTGGGAAATCTTCGATATAGCCCTCCCCATAGCTTGGCAGCTGATAACCATTGGGGATCGGGAGCCGATTCTCCCACAAGCTTTCCACGATCAGCTTGCGGTCGAGCGCGAGACTCATGGCGCGGCGAATCCGCGCATCCTTTAGTACCGGATCAGACTGGTCGAGGACGAGCGAGCGTATGTTCTGCACAGCACCGCCCAAAACCTCCAGATCGGGGCGCTTGTGGATACCTGCGAACTGGTCCGGCGGGATGTCGGTGATGAGGTCGAGCTCGCCGGCGAGCAGACCGTTCACGCGCGCGGAGAGCTCAGGAATAATCCGGTACTCGACACCATCGAATGGCGGGCGCCCGCCCCAATAGGCGTTATGCCCGGCCAAGGTGATATGGACATCGAGCTTGTGACCAACGAGCCTGTACGGGCCGCTGCCGACCGGGGCCGCCGTCCAGCGCTCCCACGAGCCTGCCGCCGTGAAGGCCTGCTTGCTGACAATTTCCGATCCCCAGGCGGCAAGGCGCTGCTCGAGGAGGGCGTCGCCGCCCTGTGCGTGCACGATGATGGTGTAGGGATCGACGATCTCCACGGTCCTAAGCCTATCGAGCGACTGCAGCGCCTCGGATATTCCGCTCCGTCCGGGTCCCAACAGATGATCGGGGCCGAGGCTGAACGCAACATCTTCGGCCGTCAGCGGACTTCCATCATGGAAGATCACGTCCTTGCGCAACGAGAGCCGCAGCGACTGCGCATCGATCCGCTCCCAACGTTCCGCAAGGGCTGGCCGCAGCGCCATGCCATGGGTGTGATCGAATGCGATGAGCGTATCGAAAAGCTGCGGCATAATGCGGCGAATGGCGGTGTCAGTCGCAATGGCGGGATCGAATGTGTTAGGAAATCCGGACATTCCGACTCTCAGTCGGCGACGCGAATTCTTTACGTCGCCCTCGGCGGCATTGATGCGCGTGCTGCCCAACATGCTTGCCGCAAGAGCGCCAGTCAGGGCTTGCCGTCGTGTCAGGTCGATAGGGGGCATCACTGTCTCCTGAAAAGAGTTGATTTGGCAGTGCCAAGACCGCCCATCTCGAGAAGAGAAGCACACGCATTATCGATCAATGCGGACGCTCAACTCGACCATTAAATCGCGTATTGCGCTTGGAAGTGCTCGCTCATATGCGAGACCTTAGAGGCTCGAATTGCTACGTCGGAATGACGATCATCGAAAAGTCGATGTGAGCTTGCGAACATGCGATGTGTAGCGCCGTTCACGCTGTCGCCGTCTCACGCGCGGCTCCTCGCCGGCGTGCAGGAACGCGCCTATACGGTCAATCGTGACCGCGATCCTCATGCGAATCCTCTTCCACTGGATGAGGCGCGCGGCAAAAAGACCTGACGGACGACTGCTAGGATGAGATCATATTTTTCGATCATTTCACTCAATAAGGCGATAGCCCGATTGGCTCGAACGTTTGAAAGCGATTAGAGGCTCTTGAAAACCCTTCTTCGGAGTGCGGAGGTATTCGGTCTTGGCTCTCGTTGCAGAACGGCTCAGCTCGTCCGCTCCTTTGAAGCGGAGCCATGACGGCTCGCGCCGCCTTGCTGTGCGATCAGGGCATTAATGTGAGCACACTTAGGCGGGCCGAGCGGATTTCGATACGCCGTCCCCGATTTGCGAGGGCGGCATCTGGGCTATCCACGCCGGCGGACGAAATACACACAGGCCGCAAGGATCGAGCCGCTCCGCGATGTCCAGGTGGTGCAAGACGACATCTGTCAAAGCTTACCTATGAAGGAGAGTTCGCTACGATGGCCGCAGTCGCGCGGGACTTGTATGGGCGCACGCTGTTAGTCAACGGGGTGTCCATGGCCGACGCAATGAGCGGGGCGCGGATTGATTATGGCGCAGGGCTTCTGGCGCTGAGCAGGGCCGTAAACCCGATCGAGGCCCAGACGTACTCGCAAAGCAGTTCAATTTCACAATGCGCTGCCATGGAGGTGGTATCCGAGGACGGGCGCAGAAGCCCAGCCAAGACGAGGGGCATCGTGCTACGTTCCCGACGGTGCGTTCTCTCTGCGCAGGTGTTATCCGCAAGCACACTCCGGAAGGAAGGTGATCCTAACCGGCTGCGATTTCGCCATGCATCTGCTCGCTGTCTTTGGCGTGGCAATTGTGCCCGGCACCATGGCCTGGCCGCATATCCGCATTTCCTATGCCTCGTCCGCCGGGGATCTCGCCCGCGCTTGCGACGCCCATCATTGCCGCCTGTGCGGCGCTGACCTGAAAGATCTCCCATGTCACCTGCCAAACGCCTCCGCGCCCGCATGGCCGAGACCGGCCTTGTCCACATCATGGCCGCACATAGCCCGCTTTCGGCGATCCTCGCAGAAGAAGCCAGATTTGATGGTCTTTGGGCCTCCGGCTTCGAGCTATCAGCCCTCTACGGGCTGCCGGACATGAGCCTCATCTCGATGACACAGCATCTCGATATGCTGCGGGCGATCGCCGGACGCACGACGCTGCCAATCGTTGCCGACATCGATACGGGCTATGGCAATGCGATCAATGTCATCCATGCCGTCGGGGAATACGAGCGGGCCGGTGCCAGCGCGGTCGTTATCGAGGACAAGACCTTTCCGAAAGTAACGAGTCTTGTTGCCGACGGGCGCCAGGAGCTGCTGCGAATTGAAGAGTTTCAGGGCAAGATCAAGGCCGCGGTCGCGACAAGACGGGACCCAGATTTCCTCGTCATCGCCCGCACCGAAGCTCTGATCGCAGGGGGCGGCGAAGCAGAAGCCCTGCATCGGGCGAAAGTCTACACGGATGCTGGCGCCGACCTGATCCTGATCCATTCGAAAAAGAAGGATCCCTCGGAAATCGTAAGCTTTTCGCGCGCCTGGACCGGAACGGTTCCGTTGGTGGTCGTGCCGAACGCTTACCCGGATCTCGATGCTGAGCGCGTCAAAGCGCTCGGCAACATCCGCATGATGATCTACGGCAACTACGGCATCCGTGCTGCTGCAACAGCCATGAAAGAGACCTTCCGCCGGATCATGGCCGACGGCGGCGTCCAGAACGTCCATAAGGACATTCTGCCGGTCGAGGAGATTTTCAGACTTCAAAAGATGGACGAGGTTAAGGCAGCTGAAGCTCGCTTCCTCCGCTAAACATCATTTCATCATAGCCGTGACCATCGAATTTCTAACGTAATAGATAGCCGCTTAGCTCCGCAGAGGCGCCATCTCGGCGCGCTCTTGATCGGAAAATTGAGTTAACGGCCTTCTCGTTTAGAAAGCCGCGGAGTGTCGACTGCAAGAAGAGCTATCGCGCCGACCGCTTCACTCGCGCCTTAAGGTGCGTCTCGGGAAAACGCTGTCAACGCACCGACCCTATCGGCTGAGGCTGGAATCCGATTTCGCGCGTGGAATATCGCTAATAAGCAGAAATCCGGCCTATACAATCGAATAATGTGATGGAACATCCATTCTGGAATGGCCTGCCAATGAAAGCTGGCGGAAATTTCAGGAAATTGCCCGAGCAGAAGATGGCTGCCCAAAACGATGAAGTGCCGCTCAACGCAATCCGAGCGTTCGTGATGATCGCGCGGGAAGGAAGCGTGACGCGCGCGGCGAGCGCATTAGGAGCGACCCAGAGCTCGGTCAGCCGCTACTTGGCCGTGCTGCAAGCCTACCTGGGGACAGACCTCGTGCAACGACGCGGTCGTCGGAGCGAATTGACAGAATTCGGCAGGCTTTTCGCGAATGCCGTCGCCGAACCACTAGATACAGTGTGCTTCACCGCCAAACGAATGCGTCGGCGGAATCCTCCCGACGCCAATCGGATTGTGGTTCGCACGTCGCTTTCGACCTTCGCATATTCTTTTCTAATTCCGAACCTTCAGGCATTCTCCGTTGAGATGGGTGGCGTAATTGTGGATGTGATTAGTTCCATTATCTCCGCCGACATCTTCCGATGATTTCGACATCTTGATTACGCGCGACCTTTCTGTCATCGAGCCGGCAGATGATTGGGAAATCTACAATGAGCAACTCGTCTGTGTGGGCGCGCCAAACCACGTAAATGGCAGAATGCTCTCAGTTGTTCGATTGATGCCGGTTCTGAACATCACATCGCGGCCCGACATACTGCCAACATGGCTACGAGCGATGAACCTGAGCCCGAGAGATATAAAGTCGGGTGCGCGATATGATCACAATTACCTTGCCCTGCCGGCGGTCATGACAGGAAAATGCCTTCTGGTAGTTCCCGAGATCATTGTCAGCGATCTTGTGCGCGCGGGCGTTCTGCATGTGATACCAGGATCGCGGACTCCCAGCGGCATGCAATATCGGGCTTATGCTGTCGATCGCAGTCACAACCCCGACATCGCTCGTGCTTTTTGTCGATGGTTGACGCGCCTTTGTAAGAAGGCCGCAATCCCGGAAGCCAATTAGTCGCATGTCTAGACGAAGTGCACACGCCGGTTCTAGGAAGGAGGACGCGCTAGTCAACACCGAACGAACTGCGCTATTCCGTGGCAGACGAAGGCCTCGCGGTAAGTGGACCGACCTGCTTTTCGTACGTTGCTGTAACGAACGCAAATGTTCGTTTCACTCTGTTCTCGGCGAGTAACGATGATTGTCTTCGCGAACTCCTATAGGGAGCTGCGAGGAATTGATCTCGGCTTCCCCCGAACGGCATCGCGGTGAGATGCTGCGCGAGTAACTCTTGAGCTCGGCGCTAAGATCGGCACATTGTCAAGTTATCTTGCTTCAAACTCAAGTAATCCTGCCAGCGAGCTCGGAGCCAAGTCAGCCTGCATTGATGCAAATTGCGAACGGTGCCGATTCAACGATCCTATCTAACGTTAACAATGAAGGTCTGTTGACAGATCGGTTTATCTAGGTAGAGGTCGATATTGCCGCTACTGCGGTGCTTTCCAATTGTTGATCAAGAAAAGCTATCTAGTGGCCGAAGCGAGATCGAAAAGATGTCTGATTTCAGAGTTGACCTTCCGCCCAAGTGGTTTGCAGTCCGGAGTCGCCGAGGTACCTTTGATTTGTCTTCTAGCGCAATGGCGGACGGGAGCTGGCGCGGAACGTTCGGCATAGTGTAAAGCCAGTTTCATCGCGGTCGGAAGGGAAGCCCAATTCGGAAAGCGTCTCGATCCGACCTGCGCGCGCGGTCGTGAGTCGTGAAATATGCTATTCGTGGACGAGGGCTTGAGGGCGATCAAAGCTCGCTCAAGGCTGGCACGGGTTTCCGGGCTACCTAAGACAATCCGAATGGCGTTCGGGGCGTTTTCCTCGTCAAGGGAGAACATGCTTCCGGGGCGAAGTTCTACCCCAGCCCTGGCTGCCGCGGCTATAAAGCTCGATTGTGTCCATCTGCGCGGAAGGGTCAGCCATATGTGTAGTGCCTCCGGCTTGGTCAGGTAAGTTGCACGAGCGAACAGTCTCGCCGCAATTGCCTGTCGGGCTGCCGCTTCACTGCGAATAGCAAGCAACACCTTTTCGGCAGTGCCATCAGAGATCCAGCTTTGAGCCACTGACGCAGACAGGGGAGCGACATGCCAGGTCGAGGTAGCGTGAAAGCGATCGAATGCACTTGCCACCGCGCCCGCGGACGGCGGCAAGAGATAGGCAATCTTCAAGCCTGGAGCAATGCATTTCGCCAAGCCTGCGGCGTACCAGGTGACGTCCGGCGCCAACGCACTAATTGAAGGCGGTGCTTCCTGTGGAAGGAACCTGTAAACATCGTCTTCAATGATCATGACACCATATCGTCTCGCGACATCGGCGAGCGCGAGGCGCCGCTCGCGCGACATGATCATTGTGGTAGGATTGTGAACCGTGGGCATAAGGAATAGAGCTTTGGGATTGAGTGTTTTGCACGCGTGTTCAAACGCGTCTGGCAACGCTCCGTCGTTGTCCATCGCTATGCCCTTGACATTGATATTCAAGAAGCCGGAAATCCGCCGCAAATCATAGTAGCTCAAGTTCTCGGTCAGCAGCAGGTTACCACTTCCTACCACGCATACTAATGTGATTAGGAGCGCGTTCTGCGTTCCATTGGTGACCAGGATACGATCAATTGAGGGCGCAACAGCGAAGCGCTTTGCCAGCCAAGTCGCTCCAGCTTGGCGATCAGCTTCCGTTCCGCCAAAGCGGTGATACCTCAACAATCTGTCGAGCTCATTTCGTTCAGCTAGCTCAACTAGCGTTTTCGATAATTTGGCACCCATCCAATCTGGCGTTGGAGGGGTGGTTCTTATAAGACTAATTGGCTCTCTTTGTTGCTGGGCATGGATGTTCATTTTGGTTTTCCGGGTAAGCAGAACCAGGTCTTCATGGACGTGCACGGGATCCAGCGAGGGCGCCTTCAACAGCCCGAGCTTACATCAGGGGGCGCGGGATCGATCTCGGCATTGCGCCGGTATGTCGGCGCGGATCGCTATAACGAGATGGAAAAGTCGTGTGTCCACGTTCTGAATGGTCATTCGGGTCTTCCCTGGTTTAGGGCGACAGCCTGCGGGACTGAATCATCTGGAGCGAGGTGGGGTCTTGCATGCCTTCCGCAAAACCATATTGACCTTTGAAAACCGGCCCGAAATGTTCTTTGGCGGTGCCGCCCAGCCGAACCTTTCCGCTGATTGAGCCGTCCCCCGCGAAATCGCCCTCGAACCCGTAGAACAGCGAAATCGGTAACTGCTCGTGCGCAGCCTCAAAGTGGACATGGCGGCCATGAACTTCACCAGATACAACTCCGGTGGAGGATCCTGTGTGATGAACGCCCGATATCAATTTGCCGTTCTGCTGAATGTTGATTTGGTGTGTCGCCGAACCATGAAGGAATTGCATTTCGACACACCAGCTGCCCGAGACATTGACTTCTGCAGGGAGGTTGGGGGTAGGTTGAGCTATCGACTGGGGGCTACGGAACGCGGTTGCCAAGGCGCGGCCGACGGTTTCCGCGTCATCCTCAGACAGATTCACGGGATCCAATATGATCGAGATTGGCGTAGACCAAAAATCGTGGATCAGGATCCGCGGCCGTTGTTGCAACAGGGCGAGCCTCAACTGTTCCGCACTAAACGGAATAACATCAGGGTCCCAGATGACCTTCAGTCGGATGGCTGTAACAGAACCAGGCCAGGAAAGCACTTCCGTCCTAACGCCCAGCAGGTTAATGTGAGCCGCAATCCGCTTTAAGCGCGGAAGCCACTGGTCGCGCTCTTCCTTTGCCGATCCAAAATTGATCCAGCGGTCTAGCGCGATTAGTGCGCCGACCACTTCCTCCTTGCCAACCTTCATTGACCGTCCGAATGCCTGGTGAGGCGCTCCAAATCCACCAGATAGCCTTACAAAGCCGTTCGCTGCCAAGCACGATAGCAGTGGATTGGGGCCCACGGATATATTTGCCACCTGCGTAAACCACCAGGTCGGCTCCATACTTGATCCAGCGATCCGGCTTTCCTGGTGAAAGCCCGGCAGCATTGACGAGAATTGGCACGCCGTGTGCGCGCGCCAAAGGCAAGAGTGACCTTATTGGCAATACCGACGCAGCTTCCATGCGACCCAGCATGCAGATCATCGCAACGCTCCCATCAAACGCCTGCGTCAACTCCTGTGTGCTACCAATGCTGACGATCTTGCCGCCCGCGGCGCGGATCGCCTGTTCGTATGAAAAACGCTGATCGCAGGGAATTAACACCTTGTTGCGCAGCCCCGACGTGTCCGGCAATCGCAACATCAGCTCCGGATTATTTCCGGCAATGCACGCCGCAGTGGCTAACGTTAGCGTTGATGCAGTGCCGGCGGTAATGACGCCCCATTCGGCGCCCGTGAGCTCCGCGAGCCTTTTGCCTGCGGCATCAGCGAGCTCATCCAAATCGACGAAAGCCTCGGCAGCGGCGTTCATTGCGGCGATGACCTCGTCGCTCGGATTGCTTGCGCCGTAAATCGTGCGGACACCAGCGCATTGGATAAATGGTTCAACGCCGACTTTTCGATAGATCCAGCCCCTCGTGTGGTCTCGTTCGGACGGATCACATGCATCTATAGAGTCAGGCCGCATATTCATGGCAGCCACCCCATTGCAAGTATGATGCATTCCCCAAAGGCTGATGACAACGACGACCAGGAAACCCGGCGCGAGCCGTCTCCAGCACTCGGGGAACGCAACGTTCTCGACAGCAAGTGCGACGAGGACACACGCGACAAGTTCCGGAAAATCGTGAACATGGGCCGACGAATCGGTCCGCAGCAGGAAGCCCTACCACGAGCCCGTTCACTCGCGCCGATCATGCCACTCTCCTTCGATCTCATCCGAATCTGCCCACGAGCTGCTCAGAGGGAGCGGCCGACTAAAGCGGCCGACGACGCGACGGCGAAAACGCTGATTGCTGCATACATCGCCATGTTCGGTGATGGCACACGAATAGAGGCCACGTGAGCGACAGCGAGCAGCAGGAAGCAGATATTAACAACGCCCACGAATCCTTCAGTAGGGATAAGAGGTCGGAGAAGGAATAAGAGGGCCAGTAGCGGCACGTCGTATGACAAGGGCACACCTAAGAAGCGCCCATCGGACGACCTGCCGAAATTCGCAAAGTAGCTGAGCCGAATTGCCGCGGCCACAAGTAGGGCGGTTGCGGTCGCCAGGGCAAGGAGGGAGGCGTGGCTGAGTTGGATCACAATTGCTGCGGGCAAAACGGCTCCGTAGATAATGTCGCCGAACCCGTCGAGGCTCTTTCCCATCTTCGCAACATCTGGATCACGATTCTTCGTGCGAGCTGCCACGACCCCATCGAGATGATCTGCGAGGACAGCCCAAAGCGCCGCCACCACGGATAGCTCAAGGTGCTCGGAGAGAGCGAGGAATAGGCTGACGGAAGAAAAAAGAAGGCCTCCGGTTGTTATGGCGTTCGCTGGATCCCAAAGGTATTTCAGCATTGGTGGCTCACCTATTCTGCAGCTCACAAGGCAGGCCGAAGGTGTTCGCTCCCGCGAAAATGCGCTCTGCGATGCGCAGATCTTCGGTGCTGTCGATTTCGTACCACCTGAGAGCGTCGCAACGCGCCGCTGCGAGCTGTAGGCCGCGCCGTTCCACCAGATACGCAAGAAGCTCCTCGATGTAGGCCTGAGCAGCTCCGGAGCCGATGATATCGTCCAGCCCTGGAACGATCGTTGCCCTGAGAGTCCGCGCCGAGAATCGTAGCAGGTTCATCGTCTTGAATAGTCGTGGCCCATCCGTGACAAGCTTTGCTGCGGTTTGCTTCATGCGGAAACCTGAGATGAGGCCGCTATCCGACAACAGAACTGCCGACCCTTCCATCAATTCAGAGAAGGGAGCAACTGCAGCCGCATCAGTCGCCTCTCCGATCATCAGGTAGCGCAAAACATCCTCCTCGAAAAAAACGTCGCCCTCGAGAAGAAAGCAGTCTCCGGAAAGAAGCGCGTCGCGCGCGAGCCACAGGGAATAGGCGCTCCCGGTACGGTGGAAGACGGCCGACTCGACATACTTGATTTCGAGCTCACCAAAGCGGCTGCCGCAGGCATATTGAATTGCGTCCTTCCGATAACCGACGACGATCGTCACCTCTTCCACGCCGACGGCTTCCAGATTGCGCAGAGCGTTGTGAAGGATCGGAGTTCCGTTGACTTGGACCAGCGGCTTCGGGCGCAGATTGGTGAGCGGACGCAAGCGGGAGCCGCAGCCGGCGGCGAGAATGACGGCTTTCTTTGGAGCATTGGTGGTCATTTCATCCCCTTTCATCATCGCAGGATTTTCCGCACCGTCGTTCCCGGACGGTGAGGATTGCGACCTGCTGTCTGGGGAAGGTTTCGAGTGTTTCGGATACAATCCGGGGGAGAGGCGATACCTGCGGCGTCTCGAATGCGGTGCCGGATATGGCGCGACGCCGGCTTGCGCAAGCAACGTGCTTAGATGTCGTCGGCTGTCCTTTTAGGCAACGTTTCGCAGCAGATCGGAAGGTTGAGCCAGGGACACAAGAGCGGCCAAATTGCCGAGTGTGTTGTGCAAGATCGGCGTGCCAAGCACTTCGAATAGCGGCTTTGGTCGGGTCTCGGTCAGAGACCGCTGGCGGGAGCCGAGTCCCCGCGGCAAGGGTGACGGCGTGGCTTGGAATGTCGGGCATTATGGTAACCTCTTTAAATGCAGGCACCTTGCCACTCAAAAGGTCAGTTCGTTCAGAGTTGCGGTCAGACGCCGCAAGGCTTTGTCGAGCAATTCGAGATTGATGCCATAGGAGAGTCGAACCCCAGCGGGGTCGCCAAAGGCTGTGCCCGAAACTGTTGCAACACCAGCGTCCATCAGCAACGTTTTCGCGGCCATGGGCCTTCGCGTGCCGCTGCAATTCACTGAGATCGAGATAGAAGTAAAATCCACCTTGGGCGGTAGGTTGGGGTACCGATGTCAGCGTTGAAAGCATCGAGAGGCGGAGCGCCCGCGGGTTGGCAACTTGGCGCTGCAACTGCAATTGGTATGCAGGACCGCCGCACTCGAGATAATGGAGCAGCGCATGCTGTGCAATGACATTGGGATTGGAGGTTGTTTGGCTTTGCAGCGCTTTAACCGCGCCGATGACCGCCTTGGGGCCTGCGAGATAGCCAATCCGCCAGCCGGTCAGGGCCAACGACTTGGAAAACGAATTGACGATCAAAGTACGATCGCGTGCCTGGGGCGCAACCGAGACGATCGGATTATGGGTATGTGGGGCGTGAGCGAAAGCCCCGTAGCATTCATCGAAGATGATCCAGAGATCGCGGTCCATGGCAAGTTGGGCAATGCCAGCAAGAGATTCGCGGTCGTAGATTGCGCCAGTCGGATTATTCGGCGTGTTGACCACGATCGCCTTAGTCCTTGATGTAACGGCCTTCACGAGATCCGTAAGCGTCGGCACATAATTACTATGCCGGGTCCCGATAAAGACCGGCGTGCCGCCGGCAATGACGATCTGGGCCGGGAAAGTAGTCCAGTAGGGGGCGGGGATCAGCACTTCGTCGCCCGGATTCAGAATAACCATGGCCGCATTGAAGAGCGCCTGTTTGGCGCCGCTCGTCACCGCGATTTCGTCCGCCGACCAGGGTTGAGCGGTCTCAGTGGAAATCCTGCGAGCAAGAGCATGTCGCAACTCCATCAGACCGAGCGTGTCAGTGTAGCGGTTGACGTTGCGATTAATTGCGGCGATCGCGCCCTCGCGCACCGAGGGCGCCAAGTCGCTCCACATTTCTCCGGCGGTCAGATCGATGATTTCCATACCGTTCGCGGCAGCTGCTTTGGCGGCCGTTCTCGCCGCAGCCGTGCCCGACAGATTTGAACAGAACTGTTCGTTGCGCCAACATCAGCGCTTTCCGTCGCTCCAATGTCGCCTATGGTTGCTGCTGTGGCGCGAGGTCTAGCGGAGTCCTTGGAAATGAGACCCCACAAATCAAAAAAGACGGATCATCGTCCGTTTCGGCCTTTCTCCGAGAGAGAAATAAGCTACTAGCTCTTCTTTGGAGACTAGGTGGCCATGGAGATAAGAGATCGGGCCGAGATACGGCAGCATGCACAGGTCTGGCCGAGTAAGAGCTGGGGCGCCATTTGATGGTACGCCCAATGCTAGGAGAGCAAACAAGTGCCTCGTTCGCGATTGCAGTGGAGCGTGACGATAGGGCAGGCGGTCGCATGGCAGCAGTCCGTCGAGAACGAGTATCGTGTTGTGTGGATGACAAGTTATTGCCGTGGCTCAGGGGGGTGGAGATATCGCGCTTCCGCACGGGCGAGTTCGTCGTACCTCAACAAATCGAAGACCTCATCGAGCGTCGCGATGTCTGGCTCAATGCCGGCAATGCCTTCCTCGGCGATAATGCGAGCGCAGACGTGCCGCATTGCCGCTATTGCAGCTCGCATGGAGTGGTTGGCCCAGATCACTGTGGAGATGCTGGCATCCCGATATTTAGAGACCGGTGTTCGATAGTATTTCGTTGGAACGATTATGACAGGTAGGCAGTTCTGCCAGGCACTCGCGAATGAGAGGATCTCGTCCGCGGTGCTCTTACGCGAGTGAATGAGGATCGCGTCGGCTCCCGCGGCCGCGTAAGCGCTGGCGCGTAGAATTGCCTCGTCCATTCCATGGCCGGCGATCAGCGCTTCGATCCGGGCCACGAGAACCAATTCGTCCGCAACTGTATCTTTCACTGCCCGCAGACGGCCGGAGAATTCATCGATATCGGCTAGGGGATGCAAATTGCCAACAAACGAGTTCATCTTCGGAAAACAGCTGTCCTCCAGCGCAATCCCGGCAGCGCCACGCTGACGGAGTTTGCGCGCCAAGAGCCGCGCATTGTTGAAATTCCCGAAGCCGCCATCGCCATCAACGAGCACGGGCAGCTCCGTCGAGTCCACGATGCGCTCAACCACGTCGACGAGTTGGTTCCAAGACGCTTCGTTGGCATCGCGGTAGCCGAGAGAGCAGGCAATCGACAGGCCCGACGCCCACAGACCTTTAAAGCCTGCCCGCTTGGCGATTACGCCGGAGAGCGCATCATGAGCTTCCATGAGGAAGGAGAGCTCGCGGTTGGAGCAAATCTCATGGCGCAGCATTTCTGCAAGTGAGGAGTCAGCGCATCGATCAGCGCCGTTGGCGAGAAAAGATTGTGATTGATCTTGCATGCCACTCCTTGCAGGTGCGTTGGACCGGCCGGACGTTCAGGGCTGCTTCGTTCAGTTCTTGATCGAGGCAAGCCGCTCCGGCAATCCGCAGCCCAACCGATAGGTGGCATGCTTCTGTCATCTCGATCAATTATTAGCGTTGGTAGTTGACTGGGGTCGCAACGTGTTGCAAGTCGCAATAGGATGCCGCGGGAGTCGAGGCTAAGCTAAGCCTTAACAATCACAAGATGTTCGATCGTTGGTGGCGGAAATTCAAAGTGCACTCGCTAAACCATCGGCAAACCTCATCAGATCAGCACTTCTTGGCTGCTCGACGTCGAGTACGATCCGACATCTCCACCTGCTCCTGGCGATGCGAAGCGTTGTCCAACGCGAGTGGGGAAAGGGTTTTGGTCCTCGTGAACGCTGCGGCCGCTCACCTTGTGTTACGCGCCCTCACGCAGATAAGGGAAGAACGTATCGCATCGTAGCCCGCGGTCTTCTTGATCTACATCAACTAATGTCGCGGCTGCTGCAAACGGCGATGTCGCATTTGCGACCATGTCGTAATTGCGTCTGATCGCCTACCGTGCCCAATCGATCGCCAATTCTCTCAAGCATTTGTCTTCACGCCCGATTCTCGCGAGCGCCGCAACTGGTACGAGCCTTGCTGTTCTCATCCAGGTTCTCGGAACTTGTGGAGTACCGCATGCACGGTATCGTCTGCATTAAGCAGGCTTCCAATTTCGCTCAGATCCGCGTGCGCGTCGTGGCCAACGACTCCATGAGCCACCGGGAGGTCGACCATTATCAACATCTACGATCTGTTCGCGCTGCGAGCAGTGCCGGAGCTAAGCGCCGAGTGCGGCGGCGAGATAACCGTGCTCATCGATGGCCGCCGAGCCCTACGCAAGGCACTGACCTTCGGCGCCGACCACATCGTGCGATCATTGTTTGCGTATTCGCCACGACGGCACCCTGGCGGGCAGCTATGCGTTGGCGATCGCAATCCGCAAGACTGGGAGGGAGTATGGCCCGGTTGATGTCATCTTTACTGACAAGCGGACGATCGACAGCGACACCGCAGAGGTGGAGCCCGGCATTGCCAGGCGGCCCGGTGTCCTGCAGCTCACCTACGCCGCCAAGACGGGGGCCGCGGATCTCTGCGCACTCACCAGCAAGGCGGAGCAGCACTCCATTCGTGCCGGACTGCGATTCCCCAAACGTCAATGTCGCGTATGCCGATATCGTGGTAGGCGAGGGTCTTGGGCTCCGATCGGCCGAAAATTTGCAAATGATGCGCCAGCTCGCGGCTGTGCTCAGCGCCAAATATGGCTGCTCAGGTCCGCTGGCGCAGAAGGGCTGGGCCACCTCCGCCCGGCAGAGCGGTCACACCGGCAAGATCATCCGGCCAGAGCTCTTTATCGGGGCCGGCAGTTCCGGCGGGATCCTTCATCGGGTCGGTGTCAAGGGCGCCGACCTGATCTTCGCCATTAGCATCGACAAGAACGCGCTGATCTTCGAACTCGCCTATGTTGGTAGTGACGCGAACCGGCTGCTGGCAACGCCGATGGCCGCCTTCGCGCGCGTCTGCGGCCGTATTCGTGCGTTCAGATCGCGAGCAAGAGGAAGCTGTCACGATCGAGGTAAGGTTCGGCGCCATCTTGGTCGGCGCCGGGATAGCCGGCATGCCTCCGTGCTACCTAGGGCCAAGTTGGACATGAAGGCGTTTCGGCCCAAGCGCGGCGAATTTCGCCCGCGCCCAGTGCCGCTGCACGATCCGGAAAAGTGGCCACCGGTTTTCGAATGAGATCATGCATAAGCAAGAGACTGAAGCCGTGTGCTCTATTCGTGGATACCAACTACGGAGACTGAAAGATGCATGTCGAGCTCTCAGTGAGCCTCGAAGAGAAGCTGTCTACAACCGCAATCACATCGATCTCGGTCGTTCCCATACCGGGGTCCGCGCGCACAATGCCGTCACCGCAGCTGCTTACGCTCGTGAAAGTCGGCCCCGCGCGTCGCTTCGAGCCGAAGGCCAAGTGCGACGTGGAGATCACCCTCAACGGCTGTATCGAATGCGATACCCACCTCATCGTTGGCGAGGCCTTTGGCGACACGAAGTGGAGCTACCAGTGCCACGGTTATGGTGTGCTGTTCTACCTTAAATGAGAGTGGCGCTGCAGCTGACGGTTTCGATTCACCTGCTGGGAGAGGTCAACGAATTCGGGAATAGCATTTGCCGAAGCGCGCGAGTGTTCAGGCTGGATGAAGAGCGGAGCAATGGCTTCGCTGAGCGAATAAAACTAGACTCCGCTTAAAACACTCAATCGAACGGCGCAATAGCGGCCTCTTGGCTGCCCTCGTGAGTCGCCACATGGACTTATTCAGCTTCATCGAATGCGCGAAGCAAACGCGCTCTATTAAAGCGCTGTTCGATCTTCTTGTGAGCTGTGCGAGCGAGGAAGGCTTCAGTGAAGTCGCTTACGGAGCGCTTACCTTCGCGGAGCCGCCTCGTCTACCGAGGTACCTACCGCCTACGGGGACCGTGAACTTCCCGCCAGACTGGTGCCGCCGTTATTTTGAACGCAATTACCGTGTCATCGACCCGGTGGTCAGGCGGACACCAACGCTTCCGGGGCCGTTTGTTTGGGACGAACTCGCCAAACTGGAACCCGGCGAGAAGCGCGTACTAGACGAGGCCAAAGAGGCAGGTCTGAAGCATGGCATGAGTGTGCCATTGTTTGGGGCATTGGGCCGAATATCGGTGGTATCTTTTGCATCTCCGTTCGACGAGGCCGATCCTCAGGATCGTATGAGTCACCTCAGCACACTGGCCCTGAACTTTCATCTTGCGTTTGCGGAGATCGCGCGGCCCTCGGATAGCAGCATTAACGGGAAACTTACCCTGTCTGAGCGCGAAAAAGACTGCCTGCGCTGGGTGGCAGAGGGAAAATCGTCTTGGGAAATTGGGAAGATCCTGAAGGTCAGCGAGAATACAGTCAATTTTCATCTTAAGAACGTGATGCGCAAACTGGGTACGACGAATCGCACCCAGGCCATCGTAAAAGCGATTCGCCTCAATCTCATTGAATTCTCGGCGGCGCCAGCGCTGGCAACTGGATGCTAACTGACCTGAGCGTGTGGCGTCCGCTCGCAGGATTCTCGATGGCATGACGATCCAATCTCGTTGAGAATAGCAGCGAGCTGGATGCCGCATCGGTATAATCACAAAAGGCCTGCGCCGCTCGCCCACGAATGGGCCGCCGCCAGTTCGTGGCTGTCGCATTTCTGGCACCGCACGGCTTCTGTCAGGTTCAAGACACCTAACGTTATCCGCTGGTCGCAATTGCTTTGAAAGTTAAATCAGCAGCTTAGCTTTTGCCGAGCGGCACTGGCACGGCGGTTGCTAGTAGATGCAGCCATCACTCGGGCAAGCGTGAGTGCGTGACATAAACAGGGACGATGCTGTGCTGTTTGGCGCCGATGAGAGGTATTGTGAAAAAGTTAGCGTGGGAGCTTCACCTTGTACGCAAGCTATCCGTTGCGGCCGTTGTAGTGTTGGCTTCGTCAGAGGCTAGCCCCGAAGATGATTGGATGAGAGCTGCTAGGCAGATTTTCAAACCGATCCCCTCGATCGTGCCTGCTGTTAAGGACAATCCGGTCACCCACGACAAGGTCGAACTCGGCAAGATGCTGTTCTTCGATCCGCGGCTGTCAGCCAGCGGGATCATCAGCTGCAATAGCTGCCATAATCTTGGTACGGGCGGAGTCGATGCCGGTCCGACCTCGGTCGGGCACGGCTGGCAGCAGGGTCCACGTCGGGCGCCAACTGTTTATAACGCGGTATTCAATCTGGCGCAGTTTTGGGATGGACGCGCCGCAGACCTCAAGGCGCAAGTTAAGGGACCCGTGCAGGCGCGTGTCGAAATGAACGCGACCCCAGATCATGTGCTCGATACGTTGAATTCGATGAGTGACTATGTGGTCAGGTTCAAGAAGGCATTCCCGAACGAGGCGTCGCCGGTCACCTTTGACAACTTCGCGAAGGCAATCGAGGCCTTTGAAGCGACTCTGATTACACCCGCTGCTCCATTCGATCAGTACCTTGAAGGCGATACGACTGCTCTCAATGATCAGCAGAAGGCAGGATTGAAGCTCTTCATTCAAACGGGGTGCTCCTCTTGTCACAACGGAATCAACGTCGGCGGACAGGATTACTTCCCGTTCGGCGTGATCGAAAGACCGGGCGCAACCCTGCTTCCGGCGTCTGACAAGGGCCGATACGCGGTCACCAAGGCGGCTAGCGATGAGTACGTTTTCCGCGCCGCGCCGTTGCGCAACGTCGCGTTGCGGGCCCCATACTTCCATTCAGGCCAGGTTTGGAGCCTTAAGCAAGCGGTTGGCGTGATGGGTGAAACCCAACTTGGCATCGAGCTCAGCGACAAGGAAAAGAACGATATTGTTGCGTTTCTGAATTCGCTGACTGGTCAGCTGCCTAAGATTCAGTATCCGAAATTGCCCACGCGTACCGACGCGACGCCGCGGCCCTCTTTAGGCAGATAGCATGGTTCTTCCCACCGTGGTGGGCATTGCGCTCTTTGAATGCAAAGGAACAAGGCGCAGGCATTCGGGTTCTGCGATGCACAAAGTCGAAAAGGCGGAGCAGGATGGCAGCGGGGACACGAAAGCAGTGCCCGATCAGGTGCCTGATGAAAGTGCAGCTATGACAAAGCATCTGCTAACACCAAGTCCAAAAGGCTATGAAGGCTGACGCATATGACAGGGCTGTTGATGTAGGCAAACAGTGGCTCGGCTTGGGCCTGAATCGTTAACAGACACAAACGGGTTTCGCTTGCCGTGTCTCCACGCGTTCAGCCCAAGAGATGCGTAAGCTGAACAGTGCGTTGCGGACCGCAGAACGGAAGTAGGCCTCGGGTCGAATGTCCGCGGAAGCATGGGAGGCGCTCTTGAACCGGGCAGACTGTCCGGCCGTCTGCGTGCTCATCCCCTGACCATGCATGGCCATTGTGCCGGGCCGTGTCAGGTTCGCGATTGCCATTTAGCCCCTCGAGTTTGGTGGTGATCACCTTGAACATAAAACGGTTTGCAAGCAGAAGTCCTTGCATATTCCCGGAAAATACAGAACGCGGTTAGGTGATCGTTCCGCGGCAGATGACTAGCTCGAAAAAAAAGCCCCGGCCCGACGGCCGGGGCTTTCGATCCGCCGTTTGAAAGAGATCAGTATCGGAGAACCGGCGGGCTAAACTTGTAATTGAGCCGCAGGGTCAGGAGA
Source organism: Bradyrhizobium sp. LMTR 3 (assembly GCF_001693485.1). Taxonomy (GTDB): domain Bacteria; phylum Pseudomonadota; class Alphaproteobacteria; order Rhizobiales; family Xanthobacteraceae; genus Bradyrhizobium. The sequence goes on along the minus strand of NZ_MAXC01000012.1, from coordinate 964,265 downwards.
TCGAAATCCTGGCGGATACGATCGGTCGCGACCACACCAGCGGCCGTGGTGAAGCTCACGTTGGCGTCCGGCATGAACAGGTGGTCGTACTCGACGCCGACCGACCAGTTCGGCGCAAAGCCGACCTCCACACCAGCGCCGACCGCTGCGCCCAAACGCGTATTGTCGGTGCTCGCCAGCTGCGCGCCGGTCAGCGTTGAGGTGACCTGATAGGTGTTGCTCGTCACCGCAGCACCGCCCTTGGCGTAAAGCAGAACGTTATTGGAGGTGTAGCCGATAAGGCCGGTGATCAGGCCGAACGCGTCGATCGTGCTGCGGTTGGTATTGAGCGGGAATGTGGTGCTAATATTGGAGCCGCTGAAATCAGCCCAGTTGCCCTGACCTTCGATACCAAACACCGCCTGGCCCATCTGCTGCCGATAGCCGATCTGGCCACCCACGGTGCCACCCGTTGCATCGCTGAAGCCCCAACCGCCGTTGATACCGATGTACAGACCGCTCCAGTCGTAGATCGCGGCCGCGACCTGCGGCGGTGGCGGCGGCGCCTTATAGACGGGCTGCACAGCGAGATCCGCGCCGAATACGGGTGCGACCGCGCCAAGCGCGAGGATGCTGCAAGTCACAAGCAACAAGTTCTTCATTTCCAGTTTCTTTCCTTTCGATGGCCCCCAGGCCGCGCGCGTCTTAGCAACGTCATCGGAGATTGCTGTAACGGCAGCGCAACACTCACTCGAAAGAAAGAGCTTGAAGCTCACGCTGCGTTAGGTTGTAGGCTTGGAAATCATGACCAAATGTGCACAGCGCAAAAGTCGATCGCGTATGGGAGAGATGCGCGTCAATGCCACCGTTGGAGAGAAGGGTGTTTGAATCGAAGCTCGCTGATAAAGGCGCGTGCGTAGGGCGAGAGCAGCGATGAAGCTACTCTCAATAGTGGAGAACGGACGATGTGCTCGAACTTCGCGAGTACCCGCGGATGGCAGTCCTCCAACCGTATACACCGCAGTCGCATGCGCTTATCATTTCAATTTCTCGGGCGAACCGGCGGTTTACGTGGCGCGCGCATCTTCGCAGATGATGGCCGTATGTTGACACATCTCTGCATCCGAGGACCGTCACGACCGATCATGTTATCGGGCTTTCTAATGTGACGGCGAGCCAGCACTAGCACTCCCGTTTCTCACGTTGACGAACATACAATGTGCGGCGCTGGCTGGAGAAGCGCGGCTAGGAGCGACGGCGCGCGCGTTCAACGCCTAGGCAATCTCCCTCAAGGACGTTGCGCCAGTCTTCTGCTCCTCGCGGATGATTGGAGGGACGTTGGCCGCAAACCGTTTAGCCGAAGCAGTCAGGGTCTCCACCGCGTTCCTGCGCACGTGGAGCCTTGGTTGCTAAGGGTCACCTCACGAGCCTTTTGCGGCCGCGAGTGTCTGAATCGTACGGCTGAGATCATCTTATCTCTTTCTCCGCTATCGCAGCGAACGGATGCAAGACCAAAGGGTCCACGTCCGGACCAAGTTCAGCGACCAGGAATGGTACCCTTGTGGGCCATGAGACCTGAGACGAAATGCACGTCATGTCCGAGCCGGTCCGAGCTTTGCAACGCCCACTTGGCACCGGAGTTTCCGTGCGGCTGCGGTGCCGCTTTGAGCTGAGGCCTGCGGTCGCGCGCGTCCGAGCCCTTGCCCCGTTTCCCTCCACGAACTCTCGGGTGATTATGTGAACCAGCAGCATTTTGTGACCGCCACCAAATGTTTCGGAGGCTTCGTCAGGAAATTCCTACATACGATAAGGGGCTGCAGGGGATATTTGATGTAACGGAGACACGCGTTGGGACTGCAACGGCCCGAGTGGAATGGTTGAGAAGGCACTATGGTGGGCCGCATAGCCTCACCGAACCCTACACGGACGTGGACTTGATCTTCCGTCCACCGACCTTCTGCCGAAAAAGTGGACGGGTCTAAGCGGTTTTTAGCTCCATCTCGATCTATATCAGATCCCGGAATGGAGTCGGGTTCGGTTGTACAACAACGTTTGAGAACGCCCACAGGACCGTTCTTCGCGAAGTACTATATCGGCATCATCCTTGGTTTGGTCGCCGAGTTTGCGTTCATGGGACCGTCTCCAAGGCTGATGATGTCGTTTTTCGCTGCACTCTGGACGGGTCGCAAGCAGATCGTTGGCTGGAAGTTCCAGCATGGATGTTCGACCGGACGGCGTGCCCTGACGCTGAGCTTTTGACAGCTCAGCCGTTTGTTAGCATCGATTCAATTGCCGCGCTTTCTGCGCTTCTCGATCTGGCGTTGAAGGCTCGAACGCCATCAGCTGCCCTGGTTTCTGGCGCATCCAAAGGCTCTCACGACCAGAATCGGGGAGCGACTCATGTCACGCCAGACGGCAATGCCAGGGAGCGGATACCGACACAATCAAAAACCGCGGTCGCAGCAGCAGATGGATCTGTTCGGGAGCGGCCTGTTGAACAGCGCCATCGGCGCGCCGGCATGGTCGGAGCTGCCGGCAGAAGCAAGGGCGGCCCTCACGAGCCTGATGACGCAATTGATCCTCGACTACGCTGCGGCGACGGCAACGCCGCGCGCGAAGGAAGTCGGTCATGATCTCTGACAAAGTCAGGCCTCATCATCTCGCGCGCAAGGCAATTCTTTACGTGCGTCAATCCTCAGCACATCAGGTGTTGCACAATCGCGAGAGCAGCGCGTTGCAATACGCCATGCGAGACCGGCTGACGGCGTTCGGGTGGTCAGAGATCGAAGTGATCGATGATGATCTCGGTCGGTCAGCCGCCGGCGGGGTACAAGGCGCAGGCTTCGAGCGAATGGTGGCGGAGGTCTGTCTCGGTAAGGTTGGCGCGGTTTGCGCCCGCGAGGTCTCGCGCTTCGCTCGCAACAGCCGGGATTGGCAGCAACTCATCGAGATGTGCCGTGTGGTCGATACCGTTCTGGTCGATCAGGAGACCATCTATGCGCCAAGGCACGGCAACGACCGCCTGTTGCTCGGGCTCAAGGGCAGCCTCAACGAGTACGAGTTGGATCTGTTGCGCCAGCGCTCGCTCTCGGCCCGCTACGAGAAGGCGCGTCGGGGCGAGTTGGTTGTGGCGGCGCCGGTGGGCTTCGTGAAGTCCGGCGACCGTTATGAGAAAGATCCGGATCGGCGTGTCCAGGAAGCGATCAAGCTGGTGTTCGACAAGGTCGAGGAGCTGGGCAGCGCGCGACAGGCGCTCTGCTGGCTCCACGAGTACAATCTCGATCTGCCGGTGAAGCAGACCAACGGCGACACGGCCTGGCGGCGACCGAGCTACTCCGCCATCCACCGGATCATTGAGAACCCGGTCTACGGCGGCGCCTATGCCTATGGTAAGACGGCTGTGGCGGCGGGATACGGCGCCGAGGGCGTGAGCGTGAAGATCCGCCGCAAGGCGCGGAACGAATGGTTGGCGCTAAAGCCCAACACCCACGATGGGTACGTGAGCTGGGAGAGGTCGAGGCGATCCGCACCATGGTCAGCAGCAACGTTCCCACCGGTCGGCATCACGGCGCGCCCAAGCACGGTGACGCGCTGCTGGCCGGTCTGATCCGCTGCAAGCGCTGCGGTCGCAAGCTCTCACACTCCGGTACTCCGGCATGAAGCACCATATCCCGCGCTACAGCTGCAGCCGCGCCTGGATGGACAATGGCGGCCCTCACTGCATCGGCTTCGGCGGACTGCGCGTTGACGATGCAATCGAGGAAGCGCTGCTTGGGGTCGTCGGTCCGGGCGCTATCGCCGCGGCAACCGCTGCCGCCAACGAGGCCAGCGAACGGCGGGATCAGGTGCGCGAGGCTCTCAGTCGCGACCTCGAAGCGGCGCGCTATGCCGCCGACCGGGCCTTCCGGCAATACGATGCCGCTGACCCCGCGAACCGGCTGGTGGCGGGCGAGCTTGAAGCGCGCTGGAACAGGGCGCTCGCTCACGCGGTGGAGGTCGAGGGCAAGATCGCCATGCATGAGGCGGCGACGCCCGCCCCCATTACTGATCCAGCCTCGCTCGGCGTGTTGGCCTCGAACCTCAAAACGGTCTGGGATGCGCCGACGACGGATACGCGCCTCAAGAAGCGCATTGTGCGCACCCTCATCCATGAGGTCGTGGCCGATATCGAGATGCGACCTCCGAGATCGTCCTCATCATCCACTGGGTCGGCGGCGTTCACAGCGAGATCCGCCTGCCCAAGCGCCGGCGCGGGCAGCGTAACAGTACCTCCGCCAGCATCATCGAAGCTGTGCGCCAACTGGTGCTGATCGCCAACGACGATCTGATCGCCGGCCTCCTCAACCGCAACGGCCTCAAGACCGGTAACGGTCATCGCTGGACGCGCGAGCGTGTCACCTCGATGCGCTCGAACTATCGCATCTCGGTGTTCAAGCCCGCCGAGGACGGGATCGAGCCCTGGCTAAACCTGAGCAACGCGGCAAAGCTCCTAAAGATTGCGCCCAAGACGCTCCGGCTCGCCGCTGAAGCCGGCGAGATCGCAGCCATCCATCCGCTCTCGGATGGCCCGTGGATCTTCGCCCGCACCGAGCTGTTAACAACTGCTGCTCAATCTATTGCCGAACGAGCGCGACAGAACCCAAGATACCCCACAGGATCGCATCCCAATCAGCAAAATCTCTTCTCTTCAACAACATAGACAGATGGGTGTTCTGATGCGCAGTTGTAGAAACTCTCGATGAAGGCGAAGATATCGTGCCGGGCCTCGGCGCGCTTCTTGTAGTTGCGATTGATAAACGAGCTCGGTCTGCGTGGTATGGAAGAAGCTCTCTCCATCAGGCCATTGTCGTAGCAATCGGCCCTTGCGGCTCATCGAAGCGGTTATGCCGGCACCCGAGAGAGCGCCGCGAAAGATGTGTGAGGCGTACTGCACGCCCGATCGGAGTGGTGGATCAGTCCGGCCGGCGGCCGTTGCCGCTGGATAGCCACGTCAGCGCCGCGGATGCGAATTCAACCTGCATGTGATCCCGCATAGCCCAGCCAAAGAGATCCATGACGGCCGCCAAATGGAGCCAACCCTCTGCGGTCGGATGGAGGCAATCTCGGCGAGCGAGACCCGATTCGCGGCTCGGCCATGAAGTGTCGCGTGCGATTAGGTTCGGCGCGATCGGCATGTCGTGACGGCTGTCGGACGCGGCGCGGTTGCACCATAATGGCGCGGATACCGTGCCGGCTCATCAGGTTCAGTCTTGCGCGGCGCAGCAACTGCGGAGCGATAGGTTCGTTGACGTCTTTATCAGTTTCTGCCCGAGCGGCGGAGCGTTTGACCGTCCTAAGTGCGGATCCGGCACAACGTGGGATCGCGCAAGAACATTAGACTGGCACTCACACATCGCGGCGTACCTAGACTAGGCCTTCGAAGCTGTGGCGGCCCGTTACGCCCAAAAGGCTGCCGCGCGGCAATTTGGGTGGAAGCGTAGCGTCAATCAGGATGAGAGAGCTTCGCCGGGCTCGGACGTAGGGAGGGCGTAGCCCGACCGGAGTTACGAGCCCGGCGTCGGCGCGATCCATAGGGGACCGTGCCGACTGGTGATCGCGGCCGGCTGGTTATGCAAGTGGTTCTTCCGCCAAGAGGAATCACTCGCGGGCCCGGCCGACACATCAATGATCACCAGATGAGGCTCTACATGAAGTACCGTCAGACCGATAGCTCGCCAGTGGCCGCTGCCAAGGCGTCGTTCAGTCCGTCAACCGCGTATCGGATCGAGAAGGATCCCCGCCTGCCATCACAGAAGATGGGTGGGCGCGGCCGTCGCCGGCCGGACCCGTTGGCCGATGTGTTTGAGACAGAAGTGGTGCCAATGCTCAAGGCCGCCCCCGGCGTGCGGCCGGTTGCAATCTTCGAGGAGATGTTACGGCGCCATCCTGAGCTCGGAGCTGGAATCCGCCGCACGCTGGAGCGCCGGATCCGCGCCTGGCGGGCGATCCACGGCGAGGAGAAGGAGGTCATCTTCCGCCAGACCCACGAAGTGGGCCACGTCGGCCTGTCCGACTTCACCGACATGGGCGAGCTGGGCGTCACCATCGCTGGCGTGCCGCTCGATCATCGCCTCTATCACTTCCGGTTGGCCTATTGCGGGTTTGAGCACGCCCATGTCGTGCTCGGTGGCGAGAGCTTCGTCGCTTTGGCCGAAGGGCTGCAGAATGCCCTGTGGTCGCTCGGTGGGGCACCGCGGGAGCATCGGACCGACAGCCTGTCGGCCGCCTTCTGCAATCTCGATCGCAATGCGAGGGACGATCTGACCCGGCGGTACGAGGACCTCTGCGCACATTACGGCATGCGGCCTTCCCGCAACAATCGCGGCATCGCCCACGAGAACGGGGCGATCGAGAGCTCGCATGGCCATCTCAAGCGGACGATCGCCGACGCGCTGCTGTTGCGCGGCACCGCCGACTTCGATGATCTCGCCGCTTATCGCGGCTTCATCGACGAGATCGTTAGCCGCCGCAATGCCCGCAACGCCAAGCGGATCGACCACGAGCGCGCCACCCTGCAGGCGTTGCCAGATCGCCGCACCTCGGACTACGAGGAGGTGATTGTCCGCGTGACGTCAAGCGGCGGCTTCACCTTGCGCAAGGTGTTCTACACCGTGCCGTCACGCCTGATCGGCCACCAGCTGCGGGTGCGCCTTTACGACGATCGTCTCGACGTGTTTGTCAGTGGCACTCATCTCGTCACCCTGCCGCGTGGGCGGCCGCATCCCAACGGCAAGCACGACCAGGTCGTCGATTATCGGCACGTGATCCATTCCTTGCGGCGCAAGCCGATGGCGCTGCTCAATCTGGTCTACCGTGATCGGCTGTTCCCGCGCGAGACCTATCGGAGAACCTTCGACTCCTTGCGCGAACGGCTGCCGGACAAGAAGGCTTGCCGGCTCATGGTCGATCTGCTCGCGCTGGCGCATGAGCGCGGTTGCGAGGCCGACCTCGCCGATCAGCTCGCGGCTGACCTCGACGCCGGCCGACTACCCGACCTCAACCGGCTGCGCGCTCACTTCGCCCCTGATCCCGCCCACGTGCCGAACGTCGTGGTGCAGCTCGCGCCGCTCGCCGCCTATGAGTGCCTCATCGGCGCCGGCCAGATCGGAGACGCCGCATGAACACGGCCAACACAGTCGACACTGGGCGCCGGCTACCGGCCATCAAGGTGCTGTGGCCACAGTTCGCCGAACAGTCCGACAAGGAAGGTTGGCCGGCGGCCCGCTTCCTCGCCACCATCGCCGAGCATGAGATCGCCGAACGCGGCCGCCGTCGCGTCGAGCGCCATCTCGTCGAGGCGCGGCTGCCCGCCGGAAAGACCTTCGACACCTTCGACTTCGAGGCCGTGCCGATGATCTCCAAGGCGCAGGTGACCGCGCTCGCCGCCGGCGACAGCTGGTTGGGCAAAGGCGCCAATCTGCTCCTGTTCGGCCCGCCCGGCGGCGGAAAGAGCCATTTGGCGGCAGCCATCGGCCTCGCCCTGATCGAGAACGGATGGCGCGTCCTCTTCACCCGCACCACCGATCTCGTCCAGAAGCTCCAGGTGGCGCGGCGCGAGCTCAACCTCGAGGCCGCCATCAACCGCCTCGATCGCTTCGATCTGCTCATCCTCGATGATCTGGCCTACGTCACCAAGGACCAGGCCGATACCAGCGTGCTGTTCGAGCTCATCAGCGCACGCTACGAGCGGCGCTCAATGCTGATCACCGCCAATCAGCCCTTCGGCGAATGGAACAGGGTCTTCCCGGACCCCGCCATGACGCTCGCCGCCATCGATCACCTCGTTCACCACGCCACCATCGTCGAGATGAACGTCGAAAGCTATCGCAGGCGCACCGCACTCGAACGCAAACGTGGCCCCGGACGACCGCCCTCGCACGCGACACCCAAAACTGTTGCTGATTGACGCTCCGCGACAATCAGAGCCAACAAAACTCCTGCGCGCGACAGTCGTCGCGGCAATCATCACCACGCCGCGACACTGACTCGCCATCCTGATTGTCGCGCGCTCCCCACCCAGATTGTCGCGCTATACAAAAGGCCGCCTCCGATGACCGAACCAAAGCCACCAATGACGCCAAGTTAGCCCGAAATGTTACCGTGCGTCCCCTCAGGCTCAGCGCCTACACCGCATAGGTTGGGCTAGACAAGTCACGGACACCCGCGTGGGCCTCCTCGCGTTGATGTCGACCGTGGGTAGCTCGACCGAACGCAGGAGTACTCTCGACCATCGGCGCGATTTGGTTCTGTTCGTCGCTTCGGGTCCTCGCGGTGTCTCAGATAGAAGCGGGTTTGCCATTGGTCCCTCGCGCTGGTCTCTTTGCGGATCTCATCGAGGGCAGCGGCCATGCGCCGCGCGCAAAAGGCCGGACATATGACCGCACCGTTCCAATGCGTGAAATCGACTGAAAAAGCTCTTGCCACGCGGGCTGTTCCACATATGGGGGCAAGGTCAGGTTGCTCCATGTCGAGCCGATAGAAGCACACCTGGGGCTGGAAAGAGTGGCTCGCCTGAAGGTACATTCTCACGTTTAACGCGACTGAGCTTCGATGATCTTGGGCCAGTCAGGCATACTTGGGCACTTATCCGCGCTGCAAGCAAAACGCACCGCCAATTCCTCGGCAATGAGCTTCTCGCCAATATTTGAGCTGGTCCCGCTGGTCTGAACAGACTCTCCGCGTCGATAAGTGGAGCCTCTGCCGGGATTAGGCCGCCACGCGGAGCGGCGGAAGGTTGAAGTAGGCTTGATCCGGGGTCATGTCGTCAAGGCTCGAATGGGGCCTTCGTCGGTTGTAGAAGTCGAGATACCGGCCGATCGAATGTCGCGCCTCGCCGACGGTTTCGTAGGCTCGCAGATACACCTCCTCGTATTTGACGCTGCGCCATAGCCGCTCGACGAACACGTTGTCCCGCCAGGCGCCCTTGCCGTCCATGCTGATCGCGATGCCATTGCTGGCGAGGACGCCGGTGAAGGCCGCCCCGGTGAACTGGCTGCCCTGGTCGGTGTTGAAGATCTCCGGCTTGCCGTGACGGGCCATCGCATCCTCCATCGCCTCGACGCAGAACGCCGCCTCCATGGTGATCGATACGCGCCATGACAGCACACGGCGGCTGAACCAGTCGAGCACCACGGCGAGATAGACGAAGCCACGGGCCATCGGGACGTAGGTGATATCCATCGCCCACACCTGGTTGGCCCGCTCGATCGCCAGACCGCGCAGCAGATACGGATGGATCTTGTGCCCCGGTTCCGGCTTGGTGGTGCGCGGACGGCGATAGAGCGCCTCTATCCCCATCCGCCGCATCAGCGTCTTCACGTGCCGGCGGCCGATCTTGCACCCCTGCAAAGCCAGCAGGCCTCGCAACATACGCGAACCGGCGAAGGGGAACTCCAGGTGCAGCCGATCCAGATGCCGCATGATCGCGAGGTCGGCGGACGACACCGGGCGCGGCAGATAATAAACACTGCCGCGGCTGATCTTCAAAACTTCCGCCTGCTTGGTGATCGACAGATCATGTCCACGGTCGATCATCGCTTTGCGCTCAGCAATCCCGCCTTGGTGAGCGCTCCTTCTAAAAAATCGTTCTCAAGCGTCAGCTCCCCGATCTTGGCATGCAGCGACTTCACATCGACTGCAGGCGCGGCCGGTGGTCCGCCCCCTGGTCCGAAAATCTCGGAAGCATTGCCCTCAAGCTGCGATTTCCACGCCGTAATCTGATTGGGGTGAACGTCGAAATGCTCCGCCAGTTGGGCTATCGTCCGGTCGCCCTTGATGGCTGCCAGCGCCACCTTCGCCTTGAAGGCCGGTGAGTGATTCCGGCGGGCTCGTCTGCTCATGGTCTCTCCTGATTCGCGGGTCAATCTTGCCCGCCGTCAGGCAGAAACTCCACTTAGCGTCCTGTGCAGATTTCCGGGGCCGGCTCTATTGGACCCGTCGAGCATTAGGATAGCGCACATTCCGTCGATGATGGCATGAGCCGTTATTGATTTTGTGTTGAGAGCACGAGCAGGGCAGGGGTTGGAGGTCGAGCAAACTACTTTATCAACTCTTGAAATCGCTCCTTTGCGATCAAGGCCACAGCTTTCTCATCCGCTCCACCTTGCGCCATCTCGAAGATATCTCTGGGGTGTCGTATCCAATCATCCTGTAAGTAACCCCATGCGCTACAATAGTGTCGCCGTCCCGAACCCGAATCTCCGTGGGGCTTATTGGCTTCGCATAGGCCACGAGGGCGCCGAATAATGTTACCACACCGGCAATCAGGATACGAGAGAGCATGCTCAACTTGGTAGACTCCATCTTTTGGGTGGCCGAAGTATTTGATTAACCTTATCGCCTAAAAAGAATCGTTCTTACGCCAAAGTAAAAGCGCTTGTTGGCAGGTTAACCGCATTCATGGACCCATTGCGGAGTGGGGTCTATGGCTAAGAGTTCGGTGCGCGGTACGGCTATCTCACCAAATAAGTTATTCTTCGGTGATAATTTGGAGGTGCTACGCCAGCAAGTCAAAGACGAGAGCGTTGACCTCGTTTATTTGGACCCTCCGTTCAACAGTCAGGCGCGATACAACGTACTGTTCAAGAGCCCGGTCGAAGACGTAGCGTCTGCTCAGGTGGGAGCATTCTTAGACTTTTGGTCATGGCACACGGGGGAAGCAGAAGCCGCATACCATGAGATGATGACCGATGTCGGTGGGCCCACGGCAACGTTCGTCTCGGCTCTGAGGTCCGCCCTCGGCGAAAGCGACATGATGGCCTATTTGGTCATGATGGCCCAGCGACTCATTGAGTTACGTCGCGTTCTCAAGCCGACAGGTTCTCTCTATTTACACTGCGACCCGACGGCGAGCCATTACTTGAAGATCCTCCTCGATGGAATCTTTGGGCCGGACAAGTTCCGGAATGAGATCATTTGGAAGCGAACAAGCGCCCACAACTCCGCAAAGCGATGGGGGCCCATCCATGATGTCATTCTCTTTTACAGTGCTTCTGACGAGTTCACGTGGGAGGACGTGCATCAGTCGTACGATCAGGAGTACATCAACTCTTTCTTTGTGCATGAAGATGCAGAGGGACGAAAGTGGCGACGCGCCGATCTGACCGGTGCCGGCACGCGAAATGGGGAAAGCGGCAAGCCATGGAGAGGCATCTCCGTGAGTGCAAAGGGACGCCATTGGGCGGTGCCCCATGGGGAACTTGATCGACTGGATGCGGCGGGAAGGATTCATTGGCCGCAAAAGGAAGGCGGTATGCCGCAGCGCAAGCGGTATGTGGATGAACTTCCAGGCATGCCCCTGCAAGACTTGGTGCTGGATATAAAGCCTGTTCACAATGTCGGCCAGGAGCGGCTCGGATATCCGACACAAAAGCCTGTGGGCCTTCTGGATAGAATCATTCGTGCCTCAACAAGGCCGGGACAAGTTGTCCTCGATCCATTCTGCGGCTGCGGAACAACCGTGCATGCTGCTCAGGCTGCTAAGCGGAATTGGATCGGCATTGATGTGTCGATTCATGCGATTCATGTGATCGAAGGACGATTGAAGGACGCCTTTGGCACCCCGAACGTACCGAAGGCCGAAGGCATTCCGGCCGACTACGCATCTGCGGCACGCTTGGCCCAATCGAATCCGTTCCAATTTCAGTGGTGGGCTAACTACTTGCTAGGGGCGCACCGGATAAACGAAGTTAAGAAAGGCGCTGATCGCGGGATTGATGGCGAGCTATTTTTCCCGAACGGTCCGGGCCGCGCTTACGGCAGAATGATCATCTCGGCTAAGGCGGGGAATACGGGACCGGCTCATGTGCGGGAGCTTCGTGGTGTCATCGAGCGCGAGAAGGCCGAGATGGGACTTTTCGTGTGCTTAGAACGTCCAACGCCATCAATGCTTCGCGAGGCCACTGCTGCGGGATTCGCTGACGTGGTTCATGGTCGTACACCCCGGCTTCAGATCGTCAGCATCGCGGATTGGTTTGAGGGAAAGAAGCCACGCCTTCCAGCCGTCGAGCAGATTCACAGCGCCGCGTTTGAGACGAAGAGCAAGGGCGCGAAGCGTCCAGACCCAAATGCACCGGAATTGCCACTCAGCTTTGTTGGGGGTAGAGCGGCGGTGCGCCCCGAAATGCTGACCCAGCACCTAAATCCTCTCACCGTTCCTAGCTCATTGAGGGCAAAGACGGCTAAGCTGGTTTAAGTCCTTGATCCGCAAAGTCAGCGTCGCTAGATTGCAAGCGGCGGCGCGGGGGCGCCATTGGTTGCAGAAAACGATTCGGTCCGTTCAAGCTTCAGCAGAGTGCGGTGCTAGTTATGGCTAAACAGGCCGAACTAGAACGTGGAACGCTGTCGTTTACAATCGAGAGCCGAATCTTGCGAGAGTTGGGCGAGCGCTTGGTTAAGCAGCCCGAGGTCGCGGTAATTGAGCTTATCAAGAATGCCTACGATGCGGACGCGACCGTCTGCAATATTAACTACGAGCCTGGTGAAGCAATCATAATTGCCGACAATGGTGGCGGCATGACGCTTAAACGGTTTGCCACCTCATGGATGAGAATCGGCACGAGCTCGAAGGAAGGCGTCAACGTGAGCGCCAAGTTTGGGCGCTTGATAACCGGCGAGAAGGGTATTGGTCGGTTCGCTGTACGTTTCCTTGGCCGGAAGTTGCAATTAGAGAGCATTTCCTTTGATCCAGACTTCAATCGTCGAACCAAACTTATTGCCGACTTCGACTGGCCGCGATTTGATCAGCACGAAGATTTGGGCAAGGTGAGCGTGCCTTACCGCCTCGAAGAGGCGCAAGAGGACGCCCAATCCGGAACGACACTTACGATTCACCAGTTGAGGGAAGAAGCGCAGCGTCTTGACTTGAGGCACGTCCGTACCGGCTCTCTCAGCATTCTCACCCCGCTACGTTCATTGCTCCGCGAACACAGCGAGCGGGAAGGCTCACGCGGCCGGCAGATTGATCCGGGCTTTAGCTTGAAGATTGGCCCGGAAGAAAACGATGACGAAAGCGACGTAGCCCTCGAAATATTGAACCATTTTGTGTTCAGGGCGCAATTGGAAGTGCATGGCAAGAAGCTTCGGCTGCGGGTCTATCGGCGAGGCAAGGAGGAGCCTTACTTCCAAGTTGACGACACGATCGAAAATCACGTGGGAGAGGTTTATTCAGACCTGCGATGGTTTCCCCGACGCGGTGGCACCTTTAGGGGCCTGTCGGTGGACGGCCGCGTGGCTCAACGTTGGGTGATCGAAAACGGCGGGGTCGCTGTTTTTGATCGAAGCTTTCGCGTTCAACCGTACGGGTCGCCATCGGACGATTGGCTGCAACTCCAAGCAGACGTGGCACGTAGGCGTAGAGAGCCGCGTTCTCCACTCGCTTTGAAGCATTTCCCCATGGCGGCGCAGGTCAAGTCGTCGACGGCTGAGAATTGGATGCTACGACTACCTCAGTCAGCCCAGCTTGTGGGCTTTGTTCAGGTCGATGCTCGTCATAGTCAAACATTCAGCCGAGGACAGACCGGGCTCGTAGCCTCAGCCGACAGAGAGGGCTTCGTTGAGAATGAGGCGTTCAACGAGTTGCGCCTGATGGTGCGCGGCGCCGTGGAGGCGATGGCCTATGGCGATAGGCGCACTCAGCAAGAGCAGGAAAAAGCGAAGCTTCGTGAGATGCTGGCATCGATACGGCGGGAAACTCGCTCCGCAATTGCAGAGGTCGAAGCAAATCCCCTCATAACTGCCGCGCAGAAGTCTCGCATCGTTTCCGCTCTTGCCGAGACGCAAGCTCTAGCAACGCGACATCAAGAAGCGACCTATGAACGAGAGCAGCAACTTGAAGTGATGAGCCTGCTCGGCGTGGTCGCTGGGTTCATGACGCATGAATTCGGATCAGCGCTGCGCGAGCTAGAGACGACGCACAAGGAGCTACTGGTCATCTCAAAGCAGCACCCAAAGCTATCGGGCGCTGCAGCTAGTTTCGCGACGCACATCAAAAATCTGCGGGAGTTTGTCACCTATTCCTCCGGCTACATTCAGGGCTCTAAAGCGAGACCCGGCAAAGCCGTATCCCGCGAAACCACGTCTTGCCCAAGTGAAGCGCATCTTCGGACGCTATGCAGAAGATCGAAACATTGAAGTGGAGATCGAAGCGGAGACCGACCTAGAAGCACCAATGGTGCCGCCCGCGCTGTACAACGGTCTCGCTCTAAATCTCTACACTAACGCGCTGAAAGCGGTCACAGCCAAGGCGGGCCGAAAAGCAGGCAAGATTTGCTTCCGAGCCAGGAATACCGATCGGTGGCATATCCTAGAAGTGCTCGACACAGGTATCGGAATTCCGAGCGCTCTGCATGAACGCGTGTTCGATCCGCTCTTCACCACCACGACAAACTCTGATCGTGATCCATTGGGTTCTGGCATGGGACTCGGCCTCGCGCTAGTTCGACGCGGAGCGGAGGCTTTCGGCGGCAAAGCGGAAGTCATCGCGGCTCCTTCAGAGTATTCGACGTGCATTCAGATCAGATTGCCTCTTAGTGAGAGTTAGGCATCATGGCTATCGATCAGGCTCCAGCGCCCGGCATTCTCCTCGTTGATGACAAGCAAGAGGTCTTGGACGCGCTGCAAGCGGCCGTTAAGAAACAGCTAAAAGGCACCGATGTTGAAGTGGATGCGTGGCTGCCGTCTGAGGACGACGGCGATCCGATTCAGAAACTCGATTCGCTAATTGGTATGAACACAGTGTTGGTCGCAACTGATTATGATTTGACCAGCAAAGTGCGGGGATTGTTTGGTCTAACGGTAGTCGCAAGGTGCCAGCAAAAACTGGTCCCTGTCGGAGATTTCTCACGGGGAAATATCGACGCCTTGCCTAAAGAGCCAAGCCTATTCGAGTTGAGGGTCCCCAATACGGATGAGGAGGGAGCGAGCTTCATAGCGTCCACGTTCCATGGCTTCGTTCGGATGTGGGACGCCCTCGAAAAAGACAAGTCTCTGATAGAGAAGAAGATGAGTTTGGCTGCGGTCCTCGCGAGCTTGCTGGGTAAGCCCGACTTGGAGAATCAGTTTGCCCTCTATATGGCCCGTTTGGGCGCTTCAAATTCCTCAATTCTTGAGCGCATTAAAGAGTTCGCTGGGCCGGCCGATCCTTCGTTGGAAGACAAGCGGCGCCTTCTTGTTTACGTACTCGGGCATGTCCTCTGCAATGCGATTTTAAAGTATCCAGGGCCCATCCTTTCGGCCAGCGCTCTCACTGCTTATTGCGCGACAGCAGAAGAGGAAAGTGCAGAGCTGTCGAAAATGTTCGAGGGGGCAGCCTACGAGGGACCATTTGGGCAGTTCTCCAAATTCTTCTGGCGCGACGGGGTTGATGAAAAGATTGAGCAGTTAAGCGATGGAATAAGCGTTCCCCGGTCTCACTCGTTTGCAGAGTTCAATCGACTCGTGATCGAAGAACGATTGGGGCGCCCTCTCTCGGATCACTCCTGCTCTCGCTGCGGCGGGAAGAATGGAGGTTTCTGGTGCCCGTTCACGCACCGTCCAGTTTGCATGCGCGACGATTGCTCAGTGCCAACTACGAGTTGGGTGCCGCAAGGTGCGCAATTGTGCCGAGTCGAAAAAGATTTCTATGAAGAATGGGCGCCGCTTTTAGGGCTTTAAGGCTATGAACAGAAGTGAAGTGCACGCGTTTAAGCGTGTGACGACTGAATGGACGAACCTCACGACCTCTATAGGAAGGATGTATCAATCCGGCGCAATTCGTCCCACAAACCCGAATGACATTTTCCAGCCGGTGGAAGGCAACGCGGCAGCGCCTAACGATGCAACATTCACCATCAAGCCGATTGTCTTCAACCTTCCGGAATTACCGGGCGGTCCTCAAAATCTCTTCATCGCTCTCAAAGGGTGGCTGTCCTTTAGTGACGTGCAGCCGGGAGCCGGACCGATGAAGACAAAGTCTTTCGGTACGGAGATGGGTTATTTTCGGCGAAGAGACTCTCGTCTAGAACACGTTTATGGCGTTCACTTCGACTTGGATGAGTCGAGGCCCGGCCACCCAGTTTTCCACGCACAGGTGTCGTCACAATTGCAGTTGGGAGAGTCAGTCCTCGCGCTCTATCGCTTGAAGGACGAGATCGTAAATGAGTTCTCGCCCAAGCTGGGCAACATTCGAATTCCTTCGGCGCAAATGGACGTATTCTCGGCTGTTGTGCAAATCTGCGCGGATCACCATTTCGCGCTCGGCGGAGCGGGGGCGCCCGTTAAGGCGGAATTCGAAAAGATACGGAAAACCAACTCGTTCTTCTTGGGCGCTGCCCACCGAATGCCATTTCTGAATTCCCAACCGGCATCGGACTGCTATCGCTCTGCTCATTGGTACGGCTAGCAAGAGCAAAAGCGGCATCGGCGGCTTAATGTTCGGATGGCTGGGCCGGCTGGTAGGTACCTCAGACCGACATATCGCGGAAGGGCTGCTAGGAGAACTATTGGAAGCCCTCGACAGTTGGGCGCCGAGTTGCTACGCAGCGCATAGCAGGGTGACTAAAAAGTTTGTAATTTCAGTGTCTTCGGCGGGCGCTCGGTGTTTCCCCTAGGGAGCGCCACTTAAGCCGTTTCGGGCGCGCCATTCTCCCGAATGCGTTGTGGTTCCAAAGAGCCTCCAATCGGAGGCGAAAACTTGCAATTATCAAATATTGCCGACGTTTCGCACGATGCGAACTCTGTCCCATAAGCTCGGAACGGAGCCGCCCTCTCTCGTTCAACACGACTAACAAAACGTACAACATTTCGTCCAGCGGGGTAAGTCATGCCTGACTTTCTTACGGCTCGGAATGGGGTGTGGCACTTTGTTCGCTGCCTCAGATCAGACAGGACGGAAAGCCATGCGGGGCGTCGACAAAATCAAACCGAGTTTGAGTCTCATTGGCAGAGACTTGCGGGGGCAGAAACGAACACCGCCGCCGTAAACCCATGATCAAACGCGGAAAGCGGCGCGCTCGCTGGTTTTGACCATCTGGATCACACACAACTCGTCTCGCTTCCACTCATGCAACAGTTAATGCGGCTCGAAACACAGCTGCTCAATGGCCTTGAAAATGATGCTGGTGCTCGAGCTGCCGTTTTGGGGACGCTAGCCCGCCCATCCTTCCCGCTTTCTAAGCTTTTTGACGAATACCAAGCGCTGACGAAGGATGAGACAGCAAAGCTTTCGCCGAACCAGCTTCGCGTTTGGCGCAACAGCCACATTCGGGCTGTGAAGGAGCTTGTCGACATCTGCGGGGACAAAGTTGTTACAGAATTGTCCGATAACGACGGGCTAGACTATGCGGAATGGCAGCGGAACGGCTCTTGCGCTCGGCGCTGAAATCCTTCGCGGAAGGCGACGCCCGATGGCGCACGGATCAAGAAGCTGCTTGGAGTTTGCGGTCGCGTCAGCTGAGGCAAAGGCAGAGCATCCGGATACGCTCTTGTTCCCGGCCGCCTTCGCTCATTAAAATTGAGATCGCACACCTTGGCTGACTTCGATACCGCGGCTCGGACTGGCAATGCCAGTTCGCGCCATGCCGTCGGCCACCGCGCGGCAGCGCCTGAAACCTAAACGATGGTGCGAGCGCTTCAGGCCCTGCTTACGCTCGATCAAGAGCGTGGCCGTCGTGAGGCAGGGGGGAACGTTTTCTTTAGTTGAGTGGTCTATAGATAGATCACGAACGCGGAAATGATCTATTTATAGACCATAAACTTGACATCGGTCCGGTTTATAAATAGATCATAAAGCCCCTTATGGCCTATTTATGGATCAGACGTGCCCAAGACCAACCGTCCTGTCTCACCCTATGCTGCGGATGCCGCGATCCGGTTGGGGCAGCTCATCCGCCGAGGGCGCATTGACCGCCACATGACGGTTGCTGCCTTGGCGGAACGGGCAGGGGTCTCGCGTGGCCTCATCCAACGCATCGAGGCGGGCGATACCGGCTGCGCCATTGGTGCCGTGTTCGAGGCCGCGGCGATTGTCGGCGTGCGCCTGTTCGATGCCGGCCAGGTGACGATGTCGCGCGACGTCGAATCCAACCGCGAAGTAATGGCCTTACTTCCCAAGGCAATCCGCAGCCACCGAACCGAGCCCGACGATGACTTCTGAGCAAAAACATACCCAAGCCTATGTATGGGTTTGGTTGCCGGACGGCACGCAACCTGTCGTCGCGGGTCTCCTGTCCGCGAGCGGCAAGCAACTCGTCTACAATTACGGGCAGAGCTATCTGCGCCGGAACAATGCCATCTCGCTTTATGAGCCGGAATTGCCGCTCCGCAGGGGCGTCCTTCCGCTCCTGAACGGGCTCAACATGCCCAACTGCATTCGCGACGCGGCACCCGACGCGTGGGGCCGCCGCATCATCATCAATCGCAAATTCGGCTCAGGCGGAAAAGATGTCGATCCCGGCAGCCTTGACGAACTGACCTATCTCCTTGAGTCCGGATCGGACCGTATCGGCGCGCTCGACTTTCAAGCGTCTGCGTCGAACTATGTACCGCGCGAGGGCGCGGAAGTGTCGCTCGATGAACTCCTGAATGCGGCAACGCTGGTTGAAAAAGGTGTGCCGCTGACGGCCGAACTCGACCGTGCGCTTCTCCACGGGAGCTCCATCGGTGGCGCGCGGCCAAAAGCCATGATCACGTCCGGCAACAAGAAATTCGTGGCGAAGTTCTCGTCCCAGAACGACCTCTTCGGCATGGTGAAAGCCGAATTCGTCGCCATGCGCCTCGCGTCCATCATCGGTCTCTCCGCCGCACCCGTGGCCCTCAAACGCGCCGCTGGAAAGGATGTGCTGCTTATCGAGCGCTTCGACCGTGAAAAAGCACAGGAAGGGTGGCGCCGCAAGTCAATGGTCTCGGCGCTCACGCTGCTCGAGCTTGACGAAATGATGGCCCGCTACGCGAGCTACGAGCAGCTTGCGACCGTCATTCGTCACCGCTTCACGTCGCCCAAAGAGACCTTGAAGGAACTCTTTGGCAGGCTCGTGTTCAACATCCTGTCCGGCAACACTGACGACCACGCCCGAAACCACGCCGCGTTCTGGAATGGTGCGGAGCTTACGCTTACGCCCGCCTACGACATCTGTCCGCAGAATCGGACGGGCGGGGAGGCATCGCAGGCCATGTTGATCATGGGACAGGAGCGTGCGAGCCAAATCGCGCTCTGCCTGAAAGCCGCGCCCTTGTTCCTGCTTAATGAGGGGGAAGCGATCCTTATCGCGACCGCGCAAATTGAGACCATCAAGGAACGTTGGGCGCAGGTGTGCGACGAGGCCGCGCTCAGCGAGGTCGACCGGAATTTCCTGTGGCGCCGCCAGTTCTTCAATCCTTATGCGTTCATCGACGCGCCCGAAGCTATCACGCGCCTCGTCGGTTAACTGGGCGGCCCGCGTATCTGATAAGGTGCGGCCCACGTCGTGGTAATCCCGCTGGCGCCTTTCTCTTCCCGCGAAGCCAAGAAGAACGAATTCCCCGACGCGCTCGCGCTGCTCTCCACTCGAAGACGGGGCGGCACGCAATGCGGGGCTACTGCTGGTCGTCAGCCCCGATCGCGATTGGCAGGACTATGCCGGCCAATCTGAGCTGCTGATAGCCGGTCTGCGATGTCGCGGCGGCCCCAGACTACTTCAATGGAGATGCGGCATTCGTCGTCGCGCGTTGCATGGCGCTGCTCGCGCCCGGGGAGGAATCCGAACTCAAGATTGATATCGAAGCTGCGATCGAATCCTTTGGAGACGTTCGATCCGGAAATCGACGGCTATTCCACGCTCGATTTCGAGATAGAAAACCTAGATTCTGCGCTCCAGTGGGGGGGGGGATGCTGTCGTTCGGCCGAAGATCGCCAAGGCTGACAAAGAGGTGTCGTATTCGTTTTGATGTTGACTACGATGGTCATTTTCTCCGCAACCTTCCGATATTCGGTTCATGATGGCGTCGAAATGGACGTCGTCGAACTGGGTACCGACACGAAGGAGAGCGAGCAGAAGATCGCATTGCAGGCGGTAGTTTCGATGGACCGACGCATCGAAGAGGAGCCTCGCGTACCAATCTAATAATTGGCCAACGCGAGCTGCAGGCGCGGATCCATGCCGGATGACACGTCGAATTTGAGCAATTTCAACTCGGAAAACTGGTGTTCTGTCGTCCTCGAAAAGTGAGTCTTTGCGCGGTCAGCCAACTGCTCAGGGTCGGCAGCAACGAGGGCAGGGCGTTAGCGGGACGATCGATGTTACCGGCGCAATTCGCACGGTCTGCGGACCGGCGACTACGGCAGCGACGCTGCCGCGGTCGTCTCCACTCCCATCCCTTGTTGGGTCCTCTTACCGAATACGAAGCAGCTATTGCAGGGAGCTTCTGACGGTCCGCGCAAAGAAGATAACCGAAGCACCGATCGATCGGCTCGACGCCATGCTGGCGCGATTGCAGCTTCCCGCATCCGCGACCAGCTTGACAGCCTGCTCGACGAGAGGGCGCGCCGGGCCTGCTTTCACGAGCCCTTGCATCAGCAAAGCTGACCACCTCGCTCCCAGGCTTGGGTTATGTAACGCACGGGGCCGCCGAGTTCTCCCCCGGAGAAGGACTGCAGGCTATGCCAGGCAAAACTGGTCAAATTGTCCTGCGGAGAAAAATCTCGTGCTCCAGGCCTGGCGGCCCAATAGTGGCCGTGTAGTTCACGCCCCGGAGAGTTAGAGTTTTCTCTGGCTCAAGCACACTTGGCAGCACGTTGTGTAAGCGCATTCCTTCTTTGAGGTCTTCCGGCGCCCACTGGTCCCCGTGTTGCCAGCCCGGAGGTGCATAAAACGACAAGGGTGGCAGCGGACCCGCTTCACTAGGCACGGGTTCATCATTCAGCAATCGCCGATGCTCACTTGGAGGCAATTGAACTGGATCGAACGCGAAGTGCTGTGGATCGACATTGAAGAATGGCGCCCCAGCGGGTTCATCATCTAGCAACTGCCGAAACTCAGCTGGAGGGAATTGCACTGCATCGAAGGTGAGGTGCTCTGGATCGATCAGCGGCAACGGCCCGGGCTCGGCACCGCGCTGTGGCTGAAGCTCCTCACGAAGCCGCTCTTCCAGTTCCCGAAGCTCCCCTGGATCGACCGAGACCGTCACCTGAGCCGGCTCATCATCCAGCAGTCGCCAAACTCTTGCTGCAGGGCTGTCAATGAACTGCTCATTTCGAAGATCTATGATGTTGGGCTGGCTCTGAAACTGCCGTGAGCTCGGGCGCACTTGCTGTTCGAAAGGCGTGGGTTCATCATCCGACAATCGCTGAAGCTGACCTTGAGAGAATTGAACTGGATCGAGCGTGAAGTGCTCTGGATCGACATTAAACAATGGCGCCCCGGCAGGTTCATCATCGAGCACCTGCCGAAGTTCAGCTGGAGGGAATTGCACTGCATCGAAGGTGAAGTGCTCTGGATTGACCAGCGCCAACGGCCCGGGCTCCGCACTCCGCTGTGGCTGAAGCTCCTCATGAAGCCGCTCTTCCGGTCTCCGAAGCTCCCCTGGATCGACCGAGATCGTCAACTGAGGGGGCTCGTCATCCAGCAGTCGCCGACGTTTTGGTGGAAGGCCGCCCATAAGCTGCTCATTTGGAAAATTTTTCAGCTTTAACCGACCCCGAGGCTTCCGTGAGCTCCCTGCTTCTGCAGATGCATCGGGATCACGAAACTTACGAAGGTGATCCAATGCTTTAGGTAAATACGCGCCGCGATTGTGTCCGGCCTTTCTTTCAGCCTCCAGCTCGTTGGTATTGAGGCCAACCATCGATAGACCCTTAGATCCGAGACTATTTGCGAAGCTGGCAAGATTGTTGGCGTACCGGCCTCCGGATGCCAAGTCCACCTCTCCCCTCACAAACGCGGCACCAATTGCACTCTCGATCAAACGCCGATCCTCATCAGACAGATGACGATACTCCGCACAGAGATCATCGGAGAGGAACGGGCGCAGTTGTTCGAAAGACACCATCTGCCCGGGCTGTCCCGCCTGCTCATCCTGGGCGATTGGCTGCGACACCTGCGACCAAGCTGTTATGTTGAAATTGTCCACACTCACCTCCTCAGGTCACCCGAAAAGTTCACAATTACCACGGCCAGCTTTCAAGAAGCTGACGAGCCACACCGCCTCCCAAGCCGTCCGATGAGCATGAAAAACACCATCATGGCCACTCATGTCATTGATTGACAGATTTTGACGGCATCAGTGGCCTGGCAATCCACTCCAGCGACTGGAAACAGCGCGTACGCGACTGGGAGCCGTTTGTTGCTGAGTTGACGCTCGCCCTACCGCGCCCGCGCTGCAATTGAGGTTAGCAGCGACGTGACGCTGCGCCTTCTCCGTCCTGGTCAGGCGCTATCCTAACTACGCGCCACTAACTTCAACGGTCTTGTATTCGGGCTGGCTTTCCAAAAGCTGACGAACCTGCCGCAAATTTCACCAAACGAGAAGCGGCCCGTGTGCCCGCTTGCGTCGAGGCTGAAATCGACGGCAACTGCTTGCCGCCGCTCGACCGTCAGCTTTGCCAATATTCGCCTGCTTCGCTCGCCATCGGCGGCAGCCGCACCCTTGCGATGGGCCGGAGGGTCGCTCAGCCAAGCTAATGTCATTCGGCATCCAGAAGTTGGACACCGATGAGCGCAGTGCCTCATCAAGAATGTTACCGGAGAACTGACCGCCAGGATTGGGGCAGCGATACCGAATTGGATGGGTGTCGCCGATGACAGGACGGATCAGCATGGGTGCGCGGTGCGAACTCACGGCGGCGGCGGTAGAGCACTATCGATCAGCAGGGCGCACAATAAGGGTCGCATATCGAGCAGCTTTGCGCGGTGACCGGCTGGCATCGCACGCACACACTTGGGGCGCTAGCCAGCCATGTCGCAATTTCGCCGGAGGCGCGGCAGCATCGAGGATCGACCTATGGCGTCGCCAGCAGGATAGGCTGATGGCGTGTGGGAGGCCTCTGATCGGATCTGCGGCAAGCGGCTGAAGGTAATGAGTCCGACATTGCTACCTTCGCTGGAGCGGCATGGCCGGCTCAAGCTCGACCAGGCCAATTGAACGCTGGTGCTCGGCGTCAGCGCAGCGATGATTAAACGCCTGTTGGTCGAGACCAAAATCGCCGCGGCCCGGTAAGCGCCGGGGTCGGTTTATTCGGCGGTGCGCCATGAAGTGCCGATCCGGACGTTCAATGACTGCTACGATCCACCACCGGGGTTCTGCGAGATTACATGATGGCCCATGGCGGCACATTGTAGCTGGCTCGTTCATTTAGACGCTGACGATGATCGACGTCGCGACTGGTTGGACAGATTGCCATGCCGTTGGTGTCGCGCGAGGGCGGCCTTGTCGTGCGGCGGTAGAGCGCGCACAGAGCCTGGTTTTTCTGGGTCATTGGCGGCGCCGAGGAGGCAATACGCCACAATTTTGAGCCCTTCACGCGCGTGGTTTGCTGGTAGCGCTCGTGTCGTCGGAGCTGGCCGGGTTGCGGAGGCGAGACGAGCGCGGGTTTCGAGCGAAGCCAATTCTTTCACGGCGCAAGCCCTGTGACGGTGCCACGAAACCAAGCTTCGATGGTGCAGCTCGCTTCAGGTCGCAATCGGCGCACCGCGTACTTGATCGCTATCGCTTTCGCTTAGGAGAGCCCGGTTGCCGTAGACTTCGGCGGTGATCTGTTCGAGATTCGCATGTAGCGCGTAGGTCTTGATGAGCGCGTTCGCGCGCCGCGTTTCCCCAAGTGCGGTGACGAACGTCTCCTCGTAACCATCGGTGGGACGCTGCCCGAATCGCGCGCAAATCTGGGTCACCGCATATTCGTCCCAATACGCCTTGATGATCTCCCACCGGTAATGCGCATGTGCGTTCGGGAGCTTGCTCTGCAGGAGCACGCCCGCGGAGGCCGCATTGAAGCGTTCTGTCACTTCGACATGGCGCGTTCATGAGCCAGGTGTGGAGTGCTTGCTCGTAGAATTCGTTCTCGTCTTAGCGGAAGCAGGACGCCGGCATTAAAGAGCATGTGGCTCTTAACTCTTTCGTCGCCCATGACGCTGGGGTCATGGCGACCTCATACGATGCCTTCCGACGGGGTGAGCTTGTGCTTGGTCTCGTAGCCGCGGTCGACCTCAAGGAGCGCCTGCGCTAGTCGGCGGCGATGGTGATGCCGTCAAGCGCGGCCAAGTCGATATAGCGGCTGAGAGTGTGTACATACGTCGCGACCAGGTTGCCAATGCGAGCGCATGCGAAGGCTGATCGAAATGTTCTCGGGCGCGGTCGGTGGCGGCATTTCAGCCGCCGGCTAGGCTGGGTTGATACCACCTTTGACCTTGCATCAAGAAAGCTGAGACCTGAATTCTAGGTCCAAATGACCAATTTTTTACGCAAAAGCAACGACTTGTCGCAGGCGGTTAATGCGCAAATCGCGGTTCGTCAACGTTGCCTGCCGATGACAGATGATCCTGATTGTTAGAATGAAAATCAGGTCATAGCGCGATGAAAGGTTGAACGAAATCGGGTTGGGGTAATAACGACATCAAGAACGTCGCGCGCCAGCGGCTGGATGAGCTGGACGGGCTCAAACCAGCCGAGCGGTTCCGCACGCCTCCAAAAGGTTGGATCAGGGCCATACGCGATGTCTTCGGCATGAGCGGCGCGCAATTCGCCGGCCGCCCGCCACCCCTTCGAGCACCTGAACCGAATCCCCGAAGCTGCTGTTTACCCTTGCGAAGCCCTGCCAGGCGATGTCAGTGGCTCCTGCCTCCACGAATACTGCGTAGGCGAAGATCTGGCGAGAGCGGTTTGATCATCGTAAGGGCTGGCCTCCGTCACCAGCCCTTACGATGAACCATGATTTGCCCCTGCAAGGGAATCCCTTCCCGTTCCGAAGAGAGGAAAATGCTCTAGGCGCGCCATGATGGTGAGGCAATGGGGCCCGCTTCCGAACAAGAATTGGATCGGCATGAGATCGCAAGCGGTTCAGTTAGTGGATAGGCGTCGTCTTACTCCGCCGAATAATGTCAAAAGCGACCGTTTGGTGGGTCGCAGCCGAGGCAGCATCGCTGTCGCTTTGCCCGCGGTCGGCCGCACGCGCATTCATTCCAGTCCGATAAATCACGCCGAAATTGGGATTCACCGGTGGCGATTGCGTATCTGGAGTACCGCCTGGGTATCGACGTAGTCGGTTTCTTCGATGAACTTCAGCGCGAAATATGAGAATTTCGCCTGATATATGCGTGCCCAGGGGAAATTGGCTGCTTTTTCTTCGTCATGACGAGGTAAGTTTTCGTTTGTGGACGGTGCCCCATCGAAGGGCTCGGTCGGTCTCCCGGATGTAGGCTCAAGCCGAATGATCGCACCCAGCAACTACTTCATCTTGGATGCAGAGCTGGATGCTGCACATGAAAGTCAAGCTCTTCGCGCCCCATCCTTAGCTGCCGCAAGATTGGCGAATCACGATGATCTTGCAACGGAACCTCACCTGTGCGCGCACAGTGAGTCAGCGACTCCGGAGTTCTAGTATAGGGTGAGGCCCAAAGAAGATGAAGATGCGCGATTGCCACGGACGCTTTGAGTATCGCCCAGCAGCGACAAGCTGCGCCGTCTGTGACGGAAAGTTTGGCATGATCAGGCACCGCGACGCTGTGCTCCAAGAAGTGCCTGGACCGCTTTAAGGCACGCCGGGAACGAGACCGCCGCTGGCTGTTTCGATTTGAGGCGGTGGGCGATGCAGCAACACCTCAAATGCGGCAGCAAGATCGATCTGGAGCTGCAAGATCTGTTCGACGGCACGATTCGTGAGTCGCCGATGAAGAGGTACTATTTTGATGTCCGCGACGGCAGCCAGTTCATCCCCGATGATGAAGGTGCGGAGCTGCCGAACATCGAGTCTGCTCGGGAAGAGGCGACCACTGCACTCTCGGAAATGGCCCGCGAATGGGTCAGAGGCAGACCGCAGCATCGCATAGCAGTTGAAGTTCGCGATGATCATGGCCCTTTTTTGGAGGCGAGCTTTAGCTTTGTGATGAAACCGTGCGCGACGTGAAAGCCATCGGTTGGGATCGAAATGCAATTTCGACGTCCGATTGACAGCCGAAATCGCGGGTCATCAGGCGCTTGCACAGAACCAAGACCTACAGCAGACATCAATCAACAAACGCTTCAGGCGCTTTCAAACCTCGATTTCACGGACAAGGGCGAATACTTCGTTGAGCAGAGATTCGTCACGATTCTGCTCGAATGTCTATTCGCCACAGGTTAATAGCATTGATCCGCTCTTTTTCTGGCTCACTAATCCGGTGTGCGGCCTAGCGGTCGTCATGCTTGTGTAGAGCGTAATCCACACAGCACCATAGTCTTGACGTCCTGCCTTGCGGACACGATCGCGAGGCTACCACCTGCCGCTGCAACGTTCGGATATTTTGACGATGGAAGCGATGCGGTTGGCGCCCGGCAAGATCACGCGGAACTACTTCGGCGGCGAAGGCATGGATACAGTCTTCAAGGAAGGCGTGGTCGAGAGGCTGCTTTCACGAGGTGATGGCGGCGACATGCTGAACACCGTGCACATCATTGAACGCAAAGGATGGACGCTGGCGCGTTCCTTGACTAACGCTGCCAAAGCAGAGGACCGCCCGCTGATTGACGACGTGCGCGGCATGGAGGATTCAAAGTGACCACGCTGGTCGAGCTCGGGCCGAGCGTGGTACAGCAGGCAGTGCGACAAGGACGAGGCGGCGCGTCGTCTCGGATGAGCCCTCAGAATAGCCCCTCAAGTCCATCGATGAACGACACAAGCCCTATCTCCGACCTGGGGGGCGCCGGTCCGGAGCTACCGATAGATTTCGGTTTTGGACTATCCAGAGGTAAGACCTTTGCTTAACCTGCTCGGGTAGAACAATTTATAGTCGTAACGGGTTGGGGGACACGGTAACGATTTTAGAGGTGCCGATGCGCGCGAGCGGATTGCGGCGGGCTCCGTTGACGCCGTTGAGCGGGGACACGGCACATCCTGTACCGTCTGTCCACGTCACCGCTCAGGAGGCGAGATATGAACGCGGCGCCAAAAATCGATCCCGTCGCTGCGCATTCTGACAGCGACGCTGTGTGCACTGGCTGAGCATGCAGTTGTCAAGGCAGATCGGTCCGGCAGACCTGAACCAGCGTTAAAGCATCTGTAGCGAAACCTTGTAAATCTTCTCGTCGTAATTGTATCTTTGCAATGCGATTCTGGATTCGAGGGGCTCGTCCATGAAGATGATGCGTTTGTTGCTTTGTGGATTCTTGGCTTGTCGGCTTCCTGCCTCGCGCAAGACATCATTGCGGTGTAAAAGGGCCTGATCCGAAACCGAGTGAGATCAAGCTCATTTCGTGGAATATCGCCGAATTAGCGACTGCAGTGAGGGTCTATGATCGTCCGCTCCGCTCGGAAGATGAATTCAAGGACTTGCGGCTCTATCGTGAATGCAGCGACGGCCACGTCTAGGCCATGCAGGAGATCGCGAGCCTTCGCGCGCTCGCGCGCGTTTTCCCACCATCCCATTACATTCTCTGCATTTCTGGGCAGAACCGTTGCGGACCAGCGTGACCTGGCGCCCGATTATCCTTTCAACCAGCTTTCGGATATCAAGCCGCAGCGCGTAACCGACCCGACCTCAGCCGTGAGTACTCTGCCGGGCGAACTCACCAATTCTGCCAGGCAGTATGTTGCTTTAGCAATCAAGCGATCTTCTGGCGTTTCACTCGGAGATACGAGGGACGTCGTGGATCTTGGGCCAAAAGACCCGGCAACACTCTGGACATTCTCGATTACGCACTGATTTACTTCCGGCGATCTTTCCGGCTTTACGTAAAGCGAGCCGGAAAAATTTACATTGACGGGTAGGATTTTCGTGGGTTTTCTACGCGCGCACGCCCGAGGCGAAAGCTGTGCCTTCCGTATTCGGCGACGCTTCGTGAACCTCACTACGCGACACAACCTCCCCAACCGGTCGCGGCGGCGCGGTCGGTCTTTTTGCGCATTGCGATGATCAGTGTCGAATTCAACGTTGCCGACTTTTAGCAGCGGGCGGCGGAGCTTGGCGCGGCCGAGGATCAGCTACGGTACATTCTGGCGCGCTCGCTCAACGATGCGGCAGAAAAGACGCGCTCGTTCCTGATCGAGCGAACATGGACGACGGCAGTCGAGGTCAAGAACCGCTCGTTCATCGGCGCCGCGCTAACGACCAAGGCGGGAGGGCGACCAAGCAAAGCCTATCCGTTGAGATTTACGACAAGCTCGGCCGCGCGAACCTGATGCTGCATGCGAAAGGTGGCACGCGGCGAGCGAAGGGCGCGAACATCGCGATCCCGTCATCGGTCAACGTGCGACGCACCGCGCGCGGCGCGGTCACGCGGAGCCAAACGCCGAAAGGGCTTGCCGACAAGGGCGTGCGGCGTGGCCGCTTCATCTTCGGAAGATGATGTACACACTGGACCCGGCGGTGCCGATCAAGCGCGACGTGCCGTTCTATCGCGACTTCACCAACACTATGCGCCGGGCCGTGTTGGAGCATTGCCGCGCAATGTCGCTCTCGCGATGAAAACGCGGCGGCGGATGCCGAAATGAAATTTCATTTCCATCACCATGTGAATCTCGAGGATGCACTCGCCCGGATGATCGTGGCGCATCTGGCCGATATCAGTGACCGTCTCGCCGCGCTTACTCGAACAGTGATCAAAATCGGAGAGAATAATTATGGTTGGCATCAAGGAGCTACAGGATCAGGCGAACGACACCTTGGCATCGGTACAGGCGGAGACCGACGTTGTCCACGCGGTGAAAAAGGTGGTCGATGATCAGAACGCGACGATCGACCTGTTGAAGAAACAGGTTGACGCGCTTGTCGCGGGCGGCGGCGCTAGCCAGGCCGATTTGCAAATGCTGTCGGACACGCTGCTTACGATCAAGAACCTAACACCTGGAATGCGGAGGTGGTCGCCGATGCCGTGGTGGCGGGCACGCCCGCGCAAGCCGGTGCGGCGAGCCCGCCCCCCCAAACGTGACGTTTCCAGCAATCGCGCGGGATCGGGTCGGCAATCGGCTCGATCCTGCGTACCTCGCGCAATGGCACGCATTCTACCGCGGCCTCATCGAGCGATACGTCGCTGGCGCGATGTCATGGACCGACGCCCACAATGCGATGGTTTCCCTCGGCTACCGCGACCAAGCGCTCAAGATCGAACTGCTCGAATTGGAAAAAGCCCGCGACCGGCAAGGGCACGGCTGATGATCCTTACTCGATGCGCGCCATTTCTTAGCGTCGAAGCGGCCCGGAGCTTGGCTGGAGGTTGTGATCTTTTCAATCGAACCTATAGGACGCCTGAAAGAACGTACCCCAGCGCTCCATGCTGTACTTCGCAGACTGAGTCATAGCGCTGTTTCGCGCGCCATCACAGACTGTGCATGTCACTTCGCTGTCCTTTTTGGTCCACATGGCCCAATAGCGCCCGCCGACACCGACGCTGAAATTCTTGGTAATGAAGTAGGACAACACGCCTTCGATCTGGACGCCTCCGCCACCATCCCCGCGCTGGTCGAAGAAGGTGGTCCCGTGGCGCAAGAGATGATTGTCGCGCCCTTTGAAATCGGTCCAGGGCAGGTAGGCGACATCAGTGTTTAAGCGCCAGCGATCGGTCAACATGGTTTCGGCGCTTAGGCCGACGCGAGGTGCATTCCACTGAGTATTCTGGCTGCCAACGACAGTGCCTGGCCTCGCCGGGCATGTATAGAAGGGGTTGGCAATCTGCGTGCATCCGATCGAGTCGGAACTCTGTTCGTAGTAGGTCCAGCCGATAAATCCGCCAACCTTGTAGTTGGCGCCGCGCAGGAACTCGTAACCTACGTCCGCGGTATAATACGTAAACCTTCCGTTTCCTTGCCCTGACGCGTTGTTGATATAGGAGAGATAGCCGGGGATACCGGGGATACCCCAATCTTGATTGTTAAGGTATCCTTTGTCGAAGCGCCCAAGGCCAATGTTGGCCTTTAGGAACACTCCCCATGGGCTGTCGACACGGCCAAATAGCTCTCCGGAAAGTCCGTCGAGACCGCGATAGGTCAGCCTTGAAAAAAGAACGTCGGGGTCTTCAATGCCGAAATAGGGCGTTACGCTGTCGTCCCATTGGAAGCGTCCCCGGCTGAGCCAGAGCCGCGATCCGCCTTCGAACGACCAACCGGCCGAATAAGCAATCGGCGGCGCGCCGGCAGGTGCTTTCGCGTACAGCGGTGCATCGGACCATTTCGCCGTCCACGGCTCGGCGCCAAAATGGTAGTTCAACCCGATCTTTCCGATGTGATAATTGCTGGACAGGCTAGTTGTGTTCGCCGGAACAATTGCGAGCGGCGGATCCTGCACCGTCGGAGGCGTTGCGACACTCGGTCCGGCGAAATGCAGATAGTTATACTCAGCTTTGACCGACCATGCAGGCGTAAGCGCTTGCTCGACGCCCAGCCCGATGATGGCACCGACGCGACCATAGTCGAAATGGGTTTTCTCCTGTGGCCAGCGGCCCATAAGCTCGTTGTTATTGACGACATCGCCCTGATTGTTTTGCCAAGCCACGCCTCCTTTGAGATAGGCCAGCGTGCGGCCCAGCGCGCCAAACGCGTAGCCGATGCGACCGGTCCCGGTGGCAAAGACGTTGGGACCTGCCGTGCAGTTTGCGCTCACGACAAAGCCGGAGGCCGCGAGGCAAGTATTTGTGCCGTCGGAGACAACTCCGCTGGCATCGAGTTCGACGCCAAACACCCAGCTGCTCTTCTGCCAATTGTAGCCGAGCTGGCCACCCGCGAGGAACACAGGCGTATCGACCACGTCGCCATAGATTGACGGACCATAGGGATTGCTGAAGGACGTCCGGCCATAGCCGCCGCCGACGTGCCCGCCAATATAGCCTCCGGACCAATCCCACACCGCCGGTGGCAGTTTCACTTCTGGCTCAAGGTCTGCCGCATTGGCTGCACCGCTTGCGACGAGCGCAATTGTTGTGGCTCCCAAAAGAAGAACTCCAGATCGCATCCAACACTTCCCTGTATTTCCTCGGTCCACAACCGAGCGCCCTTGAGTTATCGCCGCAGCAAACCGTCGGGGCGACCAGACGCTAACAGCGACGCGCGCCGAGTCCGTCCCGAAGATCATCGCACTGCGATTGGTGATGATGCCGTGAACAAAGCAAACTGCGTGCCGAAGTGAATTCGCAGGCTCTGCGGGCGCTTCGTAGCGGTGTAGCGTCAAGTTGCTGACATTGGTCTCAATACCGACAGTCGGCGCAGCCTGTGCCCGACAGTGGCCCGCTCGCGCGCTGAATGTGCGGGGCAGGCCTTCAGCATTTCATTCTACCATGCGGGGCGCGCGGTGACGTGTGCAGACTCCGGCAGGTGTGATTTCACTGTGGTGCGCGTCCTCAGCGTCGTCGCGGTGTCGTCGTTGATTTGAACTTTCACCGGGTCCCACCGATGAGACGAGCTTGCGCGGGTACGCGGGACCGCGGCCTTTTCGGATTTGGCGACGGCGTTTTCGGGCTTTGGTTTTCCGAAAATCCCCGATCACCGGGCCCGTAAACGGCAATACAGGCGGCAAATCATGGATGCTTTGATCGGAAAGCCGGCGGTGGAAACATGGCCCGTGACCGTTTACGGCCCTGCGAGCGCAATTCGCGCCGGCATCGTTTTTGTCAGCCCACGGGTCAAGGGCAAGCAAGAGGGGTGGGACCTATAGGCCACGCGAGGCACGGCCCGAGGGGGCTAGGACGCACCGCGCAACCCTCTAGAGGGCCGCCCCTCAAGACTGCGGTAGGGCCCATGCTGCGCGCTCCCCTACCGAATCATGAGGTGCCACACAGACGCAGCTAGGGCAAGCCGAGCATACATCCTGCCCCGGCTGTACGAAAAGCGGCCTGGTCAGCTTCTCGAAAGCTTGGCCGAGTATGAGGCCTGCTCAGGTGATCTTGGACGTGAGGCTAAGGGATGACAATCTTCGAAAGTGGGGCGCGTTCAATGACCGGTCGGGCCGACGCTTACCCCGATCTCCACCAAGAAGTCACAATCAGCCAAGCGCGGCGCTAGCCGGCCTAGGAAGCGAAATCAATCATCTGCTCGCAAAAATCCTGCGAGTATCCATCTGCAGGATCGGAAGCAATCGCGTGTATTGCGCTACGTGGTATAATACGCGGACAAAGCGATTAGCCCAGTGATGCGAGCGGATCGCGAGTAGTCTCATGACTAGCCCTTCTGAGGAATTTTTATGCTGGACTTGATCGCTTTCTGGCGGTTGTGTGGAGAAGCCCGCACACAGGGGACGAAATTCGAGCAACGGAGTTGTTGGTAACACTCATGAAGACCCCGCCACTCGATCCTGATGGCGCGGATTCAGCTCCGGATGATCCGGTGCTCACGGGCTACGATGAACAGCATCTTGTGACGTATTGGCGGCTTCTCGATGCCGAGACAAATGGCGCCGACTGGAAAGAGGTGGCTCGGATTGTCTTGCATATCGATCCAGATCGCGCGCCGGCGCGCGCTCGCGATGCGTTTGATAGTCACTTGGCGCGAGCAAAATGGATGGCTGATCACGGTTACCGCGATCTGGTGCGCGGCGGCGCGACGAAATAGAAAGAATCTGTCGATTAGAATTCGCAATTTAGAATGGATTTCTCCCACTGACAACGTGATCGCCTGTACGCATCACGCAATGCAAGAGTGGCTGGCGACCGTCGCTGATGTTGGCAGGGCAACGACAACTCGATAAGTTGTGAAGTACCTGAACGATGGCAACAACCTACGACAGACCGAGACGCGACTCTCTCACCTCGGCCGTGGTCCGCTAAACACGCTGGGATGGTCGAAGTGCTCATTCATCGGGGACTCTACAATCCTTCGAAACGCTGGTCGATCGCAGCACGGGCGTCAGTGATGATCATCTCTTTCGCGGGTCTCAGCGGTGCTGCGTCGGTCGCCCGCCGCCTTGGTCTCGAGCAACTCGTTCAATTTGCTACAGTACGCCTCCTGCAGCTTGGCAAGCGCACTGCATTTGCGGGCATACACTGCTGCCATCTGTCGAATCTCCGCCTCGATTTGTGAAACCTTGTCCATGATTTGCCTATTATTGTCTTTAGGTTGATGCACGGCTATACCGCGCAACCGTGTTAGCGACTACCGCGCTTCTCGGCACGTAGCTTCCCGGCGAGTGCGAGAGAGCCCCCTCGGGGCTGACCTGATGGATCTACGCGAATCCTCATCGAGAGATGGCCGCGCCTTAATGCCGCTCAAGGCGAGCAGCATTTGCAGCGAAGCGAGGTCCGTCACTACGATATCAAGCTTTCGCGCCATGCCCTCGATCTTGGGCGCGTGCTGGCGCTGCGGGACCGCGTTATAACGCCCCCGCTTGCGGGGTGATCGGCATCGTGAACTACAGCGTCCGGTCGCGAATCTCGAGCAGCAAGTCGGAAATTAGCATCAACTACCGCGCGAGCGCACGCGAAGCGCTCCTCGGCGAGGGCACGGCCCCAGCACCTGAAACGGCCGGGGTACTCATCGCCGGTGCGCCTCATGCTTCGCGATATAGTCTGGAATTCTCGCCCTCGCCAAGAGAAGATCTTCATCGAGCAATGCGTGCATCGCAACTCGAACGCAAGGTGAAATCGAGTTGTTAGTATCGATCATTTGCCGAAAGTTCTGAAATACACGATCGATTCTCGCGATCGAATCGCCTGCCGTGATCATTCGCTGCTCAGACACACGTTGATCCTCCTTCTCGTCGTCAGTAGTGGTTGGGATTGGCATTACTGCGTTCTTCGGCTAGCCGACGGGATCGTGGGAACGTTTGCTCAGCGCTCGAACATGATCGCGGCGCGCTTCGACGTAACGCGAGGATCCCGTTGCAATTATCGATGGGGTCGCGAGATGTCTATTTGAGCACGCCGCAGATCTCCTTGAGGATTGCGCAGTGTTGCTTAATCTGGATAGCTTGCCGACGCCGACTTTAAGCGATCTTCGGATCGGGCGATGAGCAGATGCTGTGAGGCGGGGCTCGTCTTCGCGCTTCTGCGCCTTGACGCGGTTTAACAGGTCGGAAACAGATTCGCCGAGCAGGTAGCGTCCATTCCGCCCGCGCTTGAAGTAGCGGTCGGTGACGAGCTTGATTAAGCCCGGATTTGCTGTCTTTTGCGACGCCCGCAGAGTCTCTCGACGAAACGTCGCTTTTGTATCTACGTCCATTTAGGTTTCGAGTCCCTGTTTGAAATGCAACTGCAGCTGAAGAGTGTCGCCTCTAAACATTCAGACGATGCGGTGGCGCGAGGCTCGCGCGCGATTTGATCTTTGCCAAAACCGCTGCAATGTATGTAAGAGCTGTCGATACTGAGCGCTCTGGCAAATAAAGGCGCCACTGTCAGTGGTACAGCCGCGTCCACATGAGCTTGCAAATTTCCCGCTCTGCGCGCGCGAAGTTGCCAACGTTGAAGTGAGTGCGCCGATACGCAGCAGCGCGTTCCGCTCGCGACCCCATGCGGGGTCTCTCGCGCTTGTACATTTCGTCGCGTGCTTGGCTGAGCGCGCCGCGCACGGCATGTCGGAGTTCCCCTTTGGTTCGAGGGAATGTGGTTTCGGTGGGCCGAAAGCTAGTTAGCAGTTGCAGCGCGCGAGCCTTGATCTCCTCGAAATACGGACTAACGCGCACTTACGGTTCTCCCTTAGCGAATGATGATGCTGCATTATGTTCCTGATAGCCCGGTTAATGGCATCGATATGGCAATCAGACTTCTGTGGGTGAAAAGGGCAGCCGTGGTGGCAGCTTGCCTTGCACGCATGCTGCGCAGCGCAGCTCAGGGTTGCTCGTAGGTCACAAGCAGTTCGTTAAAGACCGATATGTCGAATTGGCAGCAAGCCCAGCGGGACAGCATTCATGGGCGTCTGGCGGGCCCGCCCCAGCAGCCGCACGCTTGCAGCTATGCCTCGGTCACCGCGTGCGCGATATATGCAATTAGGTCCGGCGGATGTTCGATGCCGATCTTATAGCCCGCGGACATATTGGTCAGTGAATACAAGAGAGCTGCAGCACGTTCGATCCGTCGCCGGAACACCGGCCCTAGCAATGTATTGTCGCACGCGACCGGCGGGTGTCCCTGGGCCCGCCGGTCATTTCTGCGACGCGGCGGACCACCGCAATATCGACCAGTCCATCGGTGGGTTTGCCAGAGTTCCGATGAAAATAATAGCAACTCGGCCTTTGCGCACCGCGTCCCCGTCGCCAGCCTGACTCCGATTGCGTCGAGGCCGAGGGCAAAGCCGACGGCGCCGATCAAAAGGTTCGCAACCGTCTTCGCATGCAACGCTTCCGGTGCACAGTAGAGGGGGTTGAGAGTGCACAATCACGTGGCCATGGCTTGCCGAACGCGAGGATCGTCATCGCTATCACTGCCAACGGATGAGAACAGTGCGCAATTCTCTATGCGCTGTCCTCGACAATTTCGCTGTTGGGGTGATTGACCCGCGAATAAACCAGGCTACGTCCATTCCCTCGGGAAGCTCGCGCCGACCCGAAACGAAATCCAAGAGGTCCATCGCGTCTTCTGGGCAGTCCGGAAGGCGAAAAGGTCGAGGTCAGCAAGACCGGTGGTCTAACCGCTCCTTGCGATAATTGCGGATCGTAGCCGTAGTTCAGCATGTGCGTTTCGGACGCAGCATGTGATTGCCTATATGGATCTTCAACGAAAAACGTTTCATGGTCGCCTAAGCTTCGTTTTATAGATTCAAATCCTTACCCTGCGGTAGCTGCCTTCCACGGTGGTGGGGAGAATTCCGCAGCTTTTTGCGCGATATGCCAGAACATCGTCAGCGGAGGCTCTAAAAAGTCAACGCTGTTTCACCAGACTCCACTTCTTGATCACCGCCTCGCTCATCTGCTCGGCGTCGGCGCAGGCGATTTCATCGACCTTCACCGAGATCCTCTTACCGACTAGTGGCTTCAGCTGATTGGCTTGCGCGTCGCCAGTTGTAAGGAGCTGAAACATTACCGGTCCGGTCTCTAGCTTGCACAGCGCGTGCGGCTCGGGCAGCCGGCGCGGCGCGGAGATGATCTGGTAGGCGACCTTTTTGCCGTGCTTGGCATCGCGTATGCGCAATGCGTAGAGCTCGCCTGACAACACGTCGCCGACGTTGATCGGCGCGCCCCCGTTCAGCCCCGCGTACGCAGGCTCCTCCGCGCCGGCAGCTGCAGGAAAGCTCGCCATCAGAATGAATGCAAGGGCAAAGCCCATGGCGAATCGGTCTTTCGTCATTAGTCAGTCCTCGTAGGTATGGTTTAGAAAAACGTGTCGTTGCTGGATCGCGGCAACAGCGCACCTCGTTGACC
Organism: Bradyrhizobium sp. LMTR 3; assembly: GCF_001693485.1. Lineage (GTDB taxonomy): Bacteria > Pseudomonadota > Alphaproteobacteria > Rhizobiales > Xanthobacteraceae > Bradyrhizobium. The sequence goes on along the minus strand of NZ_MAXC01000012.1, from coordinate 927,834 downwards.
CATGGACGTCGTGGTGAGCAAACAGGAGCCGCTGATCGTGAGCGCATGCTGCCCGCCGACGGTGCGGGAGGGGTCGGAGCGCTGCCACAACGCTTGACCTCTAAAGCCGGACAGGCAAATCATTGTCGGCCAAGTCCAGCCATGATTTCGGATTGGATTGCGGTTGCGGTGCACAGGGAAGCATCTAATGGCAGATTGCCAAATGCGAGTTGACAAAGAAGGTAATTGGCACCTGCCTCTTCCAGCTGATTTAGGAGAATTTGTCGCACAGAAGCTGGCGTTCCGACGACGCACAATTCGCTCTCGATTGCCGCATCGAAGGTCAGCGGAAGGTGTGGTGGTGTAGGGATGGCATTGAGCTCGTAAAGGAACTTAAAGCTCTCGAGCCATTGTGTGTAAGCAGATGCCGCGAGCGAATAGGCATCTGTCTCCGAACGCGCAATCACGACCATGCGAAGCAATCCAAGAAAGGGCATTTGATCGTTAGCCTTGCCGTTGGGCTCTCGATTAGCGCGGAAGGCGTCGGTAACTTTGCGCACAGCAGAGGAGGGGCCTACGCACGCGAGATTTGCGCCATTGGCTGCGGCCCAAGCTGCGGACTCGGGTCGATTTGTGGCAATCCATGTTGGCGGTCTTGGACGCTGATAAGTTTTTACCGTCAACGGAACGCTGTTTATCTCAAAATGTTGGCCTTGATAGGATAGCGTGCCGCCTTTCATAGCGCTGATGAGGATTTCGCTTGCTTCTTCATAGCGGCCTGGCGCCGCGTCAGCGCTGACGCCGTAGTAGCCCAATTCAAGCGGAAGAGAACCGCGTCCGATACCCACCTCAAGCCGGCCACCGCTCAACTGATCGAGCATACAGATCTCTTCAAACGCACGCAGCGGATGATAGAGGTTAAGCAGCATCACCAATGGCCCGATACGAAGTTGCCGTGTGCGCTGTGCGACGCTCGACAAGAACAAATTTGGCGATGGACCTCTCCCATGCGGCGTACAGTGGTGCTCTGCCACGTGATATGCAAAGAAACCGAGTCGGTCGTACGCCTCTGCCAGGACGAGGCGATCTGCATATTGTCGGGCGATGTCCCGGCCGTCCTCGTCTAAGTGATCGAAGATGCCGAAAGTTAGTTTTGAAGAAAAGACGTCTTTCACTGGATTGTCCCCAATTGTAGGTGAAGGCAGGAAGTTCGCTTGTTTTTCGGCATCTGAGCGGGTCAAAGACGCCGACGTCTCCTATTGTGGCCGCACATTTTGTGCTCCTCTGCTTTGTACTCACCGCCGATCGCGAGGCGATTGTCCGTCTCCCTTCGAGGCCTAAGCACCCGTTGCCAAGCGGATAGATCCGTTGCTACTGTTCGCCGCTCACTCACAACAGATCTTCGCCATTGGCAGCCTCGTGGTACGTTCGCCTGGGTAACGCAAAACCAGACTTTAGCGCGGCTCAACTGGCGATCTTCCTCACTTTAAGCTGTCAGAAATGTCACTGACGGCTCCCAGAAACGCATCCATTTGCGCTTTTGTCCCGATGCTCACGCGGATGCAATTTTCGAGACCGTTATCGGGAAGGAAGGCAACAAGTACTCTTTGCCTTTCCAAAGCGGCCTGCCACCATCTTCCGTCGTGTCCCGCAGGCACACGCGCTAGCACGAAGTTTGCGTGGGAGGGCGTTAAAGAAAATCCAAGTTGCGACAGTGCGGTCGCAACCCGCTGTCTTTCATGCCTGATGTGCATATGGTTCTCTTCATAGACGGCGCGATGCGCAAGAATGCTGATGCCGACCGCGTGCCCGATTACATTCATGTTGAAGACGCTTTGGATGTTACGAAGCCTTCCAATAAGCTGCGGGTGGCCGAACCCGAAGCCGACGCGAATGCCAGCGGCAGCATAGCTTTTCGAAAGTGTTCTTAAGAGCAGAAGATTCGGATAGCGGCTGAGGAGCCGCAGGCCATTATCAGGCGCAAAATCGACATAGGCTTCGTCTAACACGACGAGGCGGTCCGATTGTGCCAGGAGGCGTTCGATATCAGCGATAGGGATGAACGTTCCGGTCGGATTGTTCGGATTAGCCAACAGAATGAACTTGGCATCTTTTGCTGGTCCAAAGAGCAATTGCCCTATCGGCAACGACTGAGGATCGTTACATCCGATCTCAAGCAGTTGAGCTCCCTGCAACATAGCAAGTTTGCGATTGAATGAAAAACCCGGCGACAGCATTGCGACGCTGTCGCCCGGGGCAAGAAATGCTCTGTAGATGAGCCCTAGGAGCTCAGATGATCCATTGCCGGCAATGACATGATCGATCGCGACGCCGTAAGTGTTAGCCGCTGCTTCTCGCAGGCTAATGTTGTCATCTTCTGGGTACAGATACTGCCGCTCAAGCGCCGCAATGGCACTTTGCCATACGATTGTTGGCAACGGAAATGGGTTCTCATTCGTGTTTAGTTTGACGTAATCAGCGGCCGGCGCAGGCCGGCCGGACGGCAGAGCATCTAACTGTCTCGCTGCCTGCGAAAGAGAAGAGAGCACATTTTGTAGTTTGGCATCGGACATAGGGTACTCCCGTTGAACGCCGAGGGCGCTGGCAGTTGTCAGCATGCCGGTCGGTCAGTCCGGTAGATGGCCGGAGACAGAGTTCGAGTGTTTGTTGGGACAGCGAGAACGGCCGCCATCCAAAAGTCGCTACGGGCAGCTCGAAATGCCCAATCGTTTGAAGCTGGGATGAACCTGTTTCTCCACGCCACCCTGAAGAAGCCGAGAGAATAATCGTCGAGCGGATCAGGTGTCGTGCAGCAATCAGGAGCCTCGATCACGGAGTGGCATTGCTGTCATTTGTGCGTTGGCCGCAATATCACTCTGCGTTGGTCCGGGTACCAAATACTAGTCCGCAACGAGTCGTCCTCAAATCGCACACTGGAAGTTCGGCAAAGAGCTAAACAGAGGTTACGCAGCGACATCGGCCGAGCTGTTCCGTTGGGCATAAACTCATCCGTTGGTGCGTCGATGTCATTGGATAGCTCGACGACCAGTACCGCGAGCGCGAGAAACGACGCGAATACCGCGAGCGCGAGAACCGATCCGAGTAGCACGTCATATCCGGAATTACGTTTCATCATTTCCATTACTTCGCTGAATATCTAGGGCTGAGTATCTAGGCTCGTGTGTGCTCGCAACGATGAGTGTTACTCGACGGCTTCGACAGAGTTGTTATGCCACCGGTAGACGACAAAGCCGGGAGCGGCATTGTCTCCTTTGCTATCGAACCGGACCGGTCCGATTACTGTTTGGATTGGCTGCGAACGAAGCGCAGCTGCTACTTGCGGGCCATCGAAGGTACCGGCCCGCTTAACCGCTTCCGCCCATGCCTGAACGGCGGCATAGGCGTAGAGCGTGTAGCCTCCCGCTGACATGTTGGAAGACTTGAGCCTAGCTACGGCGTCCGCCGCTTGAGCATTCTTGGTGGAGTCGGGCATGAAGGTGAACAGTGTGCCGTTTGCTGCGTCGCCCGCGATCGCCGAAAAGTCGCTGGTCATCAACGGATCGTTCGCCATCACAGTGAGACCTGCGCCTGCTTGTGCGGCCTGACGCACAATCAAGCCGATCTCGTTGTAATAGCCGCCGATATAGGCGATCTGGATTCCGTCTCTTTTCATTCTTGAGACCAGGGCCGTGTAGTCTTTTTCGCCGGCCACATAGCTTTGTCGAATGACCTTTTCGCCTGCTTCCTGAAGGCGCGACGCAACCACATCGGCAATGCCCTTACCGGCGGTGCTCTTGTCGTCAAGGACCGCAATCTTTTTGTGCGGATAGTGTCGCAGGATGTATTCTGCTGCCACGACACCCTGTTGATCATCGCGGCCGCAAATCCGAAACACCGTCTTGAGACCACGCTCTGTTAGCTGAGGATTCGTTGAGCCAGGCGATATCTGAATAAGCCTCGCTTCGGCGTAAACGTCGGAAGCGGGGATAGAGGAAGACGAACAAAAGTGGCCAACGACCAACTTGGGCTGATCCGTCGTCAGCCGATTGGCAACTGCGACGGCCTGCTTGGGATCGCACGCGTCATCGGCGACGCTCAATATGACCTTGGTACCGGGAAGTAGGCCGGAAGCATTTAACGCATCGACAGCCGCAGTAGCACCATCGCGCATTTGTAAGCCAAGCGCCGCAGTACTTCCGGTCATCGGGCCGACCACGGCGATATTGACGTCGGCAGCGGGCGCGGTCGAAGCCAAAGCACAAGAGAGGACTGCTGCACTTGCAGCTGAAGTGATTCGAGAAATTGACACTTAGAGCTCCGGATGTTCGCTTGAGTTTGCTATCAGCCTTGCGTTCCTGCGCATGTGAGGGCGCCGCTTGGTTATAGATAACGCCAGCTTTGGATGCCTCAAGGCAGCGCATATGCCGCGGCCGGCAGACCCCTCCGGAGCTGCCGTGGCAGAGCGAAGCAACCATTGGTTCGGCTTCGAAAGACGCGACGATAAGCGGTGAGATACACGCCGAAAGTTGGACAGTTTCGGAATTCCAGCACGTCCGACGCGCTCCTGACGCTGCAATCGATCGAACACAGCAAACGTTTCGCATGTCCATCCCCGCGGCGGCGTCGCGTATGTTGAGTCTGCGGGTTCGTCGCCTGCATTCCATACTTTGTGAGGACCGGCGCCTGAGACGTCACATGCCGAACTCGGACCGAGCTCCCGTTCCTGTCCGGCAACGGCGACGTGAATACATCCCGCCCTGATCTTTAGTTGGTCGTCCTGTTTTAGCTGCAAGTATGCCGACGGTAGCACCGCATACGGCGCATAGACCGCTTTGACAATCCGCTTCTTGCGGAAGTGCTCGAGCCTTCTGACCGTCTCGTGACGCGTGAGCCTAGCAGCTAGAGACATACGTAATCCTTAACTTAACTTTTGGAGCAGCAACCGATGAGCCAACGACATGATGTCGAGTCGAATCGGTTTGCAGCGAAGCGAGATCCACGAAGTTAGAGAGCCGTTTCCGTGAGTGAGAGATAGATAAATCCGTCTTGTTCGGTTTGTCTGATAAAGCCTCTTGCGAGAAGCCCGACTAGTCGTAACGAACGCTGCGTCAGTATCCAGTACATCCCGCGATCACCCGGACCGGCTCGCGCCGATCAAGCACTTGCAAGGCCACGATGATCATCCAGTGCTTCGAGAATGCCGGAGCTCTCGCCCGGAAACTCTGAACGTACTGCAGGTCCATGCGTCCTCCCGCCTAGGCGGAGTTGTCCCTAGGTCGTATTGAGATCCTACAATTTGACGCCACGTAAGATTCAAGCCCCTTCAGGGGCTCGTCTCGATGAATTTGTCAAAGTCACGTCTGGACAAAGGAGCGTCGCTGCAAAACTTAGAGAAGAGCGACAGGAGTCCTCAACAATCTGACGCAAACCACAACCGGCGCGTCCCTGGCGCTAAAAAAGCTCAATTCATTCTCATAGATGGAGAACACAGCAGGGGCGCACGCATTATGCGCGGCAGGTTCAGCGCAGTTCATCCGTTCAAGGCGGCAAGTGCGCGGTCGAGATATTGCATTAGGCAGGGATCCCAGCCAGCCATACTGCGTGGCGCGCTCAATCGCGCAAGAACTTTCAGTATGGTTGAAACGGTCGAATCAGCTCCTGCAATTTCTGTGATCAGCAAGCGCGCTCTAAGCGCCACAGCATTTGCTCGTTCGCTGCAGGGATGCTCGTCCCGATCCACACAATCGCGCAGCTCGTCGCGGATCTTCCGCCACCGCTCCTCTCGATCTGAGTCTATGACGCATGTGCATGGGAGCGGCTGAGGGCGTTCTTCCTCGACCCGCGACATTGCATCTAGAGTGGCAGGTAGCTCATCTACACTGACTTGTAATTCACTATCGGTCGTCATGTTGCGCAAACGATCTCGCAACAGGGTTGCACGAGCGACTTGAAGTTCAATTCTCTCCAAATGCTTACGCAATAGGTCAGTAAGCGACGTTTTGCCCTCAATCGCTCTACGGATCTCGTAAAGCGAGAAGCCAAGCTCACGTAGCGCTCGGATTTGATGTACCCGCTTGAGGCCTTCGCGGTCGTACATGCGGTGACCGCCGTCGGTGCGTTCCGACGCACTTAGTAAGCCCGTGTGCTCATAATGATGCAGCGTGCGTACCGTTACCCCGGTAGCCTCTGCAAGCTCGCCAATGCGCCATCGACGCCTTCGTGGTGTAGGTTTTGTCATGGTTCTCTAATTTCAAGCCTACAACCTGACGTCGCGTGAGATTCAAGCTATTTCAATGGTCTACCTGAAACGGCTTCGAGTCAGGCGCAAGCGAAGCGGCTCTTCTGTCGCCAGCAACGTTGCTGCGCTCAGAGAGTCGTTTGATCAAGCAGCAGGAGCAATGGCGCCCATCAAGTGCATCAGCGACGCAAAGTTGGCCTCACCGGCTGCTGCACGTTGCAGAACAAGCGTGGCGATTGCTGTTCGATTTTCAGGAGTTCGCATAGAGGCCGGTAATGCCGCGACTGCTTCATCAAAAATCCTTCCCAAGACCGAGAGGTCTTCCGGATCGTAGACACCACTGTTTTGCTGCAACATTCGGCTCCATGATTAACGCTAAGGCGGCCGCACGTGGCTAAGACGTTTGGCCAAAAGAAGACAGGCCGCCGGCGTACAGCGACGAAGGTGCGGTATACGTTGAAGTGATGCTGTTGCGCAACACAGTCGCGCTTTGCTCCGCCTCAAGGCCGCGCGGGCGACCCGACTATCTTTTCTCGGAACATTTGCGAGCACCAAGTGCCTGTGCAGCCGGATTGGCGCGGCGAAGAAGACAATTTCCACATTCGGTGGGCCGCTATTCTAAGTCATGGCTGCAAGAAAGCGCGCAGCCGATACGAGCATCGGTCGGCAGCCAATGCGGATACAACAACGATAATCCAACTATCTTGCTCAGCTTGGCTCCCGCTGTCTTAATGTATACCAAATGCTGGACACGCAGATGGGCAATGCCTCCGAATAATCGATGCCAGTGCGCTGCGCGCATGTGGGCCGATTAGCTAGTCTCACTGTTCTTCGCAACCCTGCAGGCGAATGTCGAGTTCTGCTGATATCAGCGCACTTGCGAGTTAGTTGCGCAATTCGGTTGTCAGGAGCGCGTGCTCGCCGTCGCAGATCAGTCCTGCAACCGCTTCGATTTGCAGATGATGCGCTGCTGGAGGTGGGGAGGGAGTTCGGCCCGAGGGACCAGGCGCCCCTCAAAGGCATCAGCTCCGAGGAGAACGAATATCCAGCGAATGTAGATATCGGAGCTGACTTCGTGCCAGAACTGCCGCCGACCATGCGTAGGAAATGTCGTTGATCGCCTGGGTCGTTTGCATGTCGCGCTCCGTCTCTGCTGGACTGGGGCGCTATCCTCTCGAGCGAGCCCAACCGCTGGCGTGAGAAAATTGCCGGTGTGGCAGGTTCAATAGGCATTTGCAATGGGTCACTAATCTTCAACGCCGCAAATTGTCGCCATCGATCTCGACAGAGAATGGCGTCAAGCCGAGAGGAGCCTATGTTAAGCGCACGCGAGACGGCTGAGATATCGTCTAGATATTAGAGACATAGCACGCTGTGCGAATTCGCGCTTAGGATGAATAAGGCTCGGTTGGGGTAACCCGGATTGATGGAAGAGGAGGTGAGAAGACGCTTTAAGTGAATTTAGGGGCGCCTGCATGTTTCGTAGTCTCAGATGGAGGACTCATGCGGGACGCCTCTTCCAACAATATCTGCCGCATCCAGATGCTTGCCGGATCACTATTGTGAAAAGCGGGCCATTGGACAGCCTCGATAAACGTGGGAAGTGACCACGTAAGTTCGACGATCTGCAGGGGCATCGTGTTTTCGAAATGCTTAACCAGCCTTGATGGCATCATACCTATACGGCAAGTGTCCAATAGTACAGGCGGGATCATGGTAAAGCTCTGCACGACAACCTCGATGCGTCTGTTGAGACCGTGCTTGAGTAAGAACCATTCTTCAATGGAGGGCTTTCGCGTAAGCCCGAACTTGACCGCAACGTGTCCCATGGACATGTATCTCTCGAATGTAAGCTGCGGTGGTAGCTGCTTGTTCGTGCGGCATCCGACGCACACGAGTCTCTCCTCGAACAATGTCGCTTTAGGGTGTGCACTCGACATGAACAATTCCGGCAAGATAAGAAAATCGACTTCACCGCGCCGGAGAAGCTCGTCGGTCGCATCGGCGAGTGGCAGCAATTCGAAACTGACGGCGGGAGCTTCCCGTGCGACACGGTCCACGACCTTTCGAAAGAATACGATTGTCATGAAATCGGACAGGAGGATCCGGAAGCGGCGATCTGATTTGGCAGGGTTGAACACATCCTGGGAAATAATGGAGAGCTGGATGTGCAGCAGAGCCTCGCGAATAGGGGCGGCGAGCCCTTCGGCACGCGGTGTAGGAACCAGTTCCCGGCCTCTCATCGTAAATAGGTCATCGCGGAAATAGGCGCGTAGTCGGGCGACGGCGGCGCTCATGGCCGGCTGGCTCAGCTTGATGCTGCGTGCCGCCGCGGTGAGGTTACGCTCGGTCATCAAAGCATCGAGCGCAACAAGAAGATTTAGATCAAGGCCCTTAAAACGCATATCGTCTCCCGCTGAAAGCCTTCGCGTTGTAAACATTGAGCAACAATGGTTACTTCGATGAAGGTGCCAGTCGCCCCCCGCGCTAGGCTCTTTCTGGGCTACCCGCGCGATCGCACAGAAGGCTCTCGTACTCGTCGCAAGCATGTTGGTTGCGCAACGGAGGATGCGAGCGGGCGAGGAAGTCGCCCGCCGCTTGAAGTAGGGCCGTTGGTGCGCTCAGCAATCGCTCCCAGCGCTACATCGATCACTATGAACCGCTGAGAGTAGGGCGCGTTGCCTACCATTACGCCAATAGCGCCGCAGATGCGCTATCGACGCTCCGCGTGACACAGCTTTGCTCGTCGTTTGTGAGCCTACAACCTGACGCAGTGTGCGATTCAAGCAGTTTCGTTGGTGTAGCTGAACATCATTTCATTCGACAAAATGCGTCTGTCGGAATATCTGAACCACGTCGCGGGCACAGGTGCCAAATGCAGCCGCCACAATGGCGTAAAAGCCCTCCGCTGCACTCTTTGCCTAGTTCCAAGAACATCTTGCGGGGGCCTGGCAGGTGGCTGGCGCGAAGCAAGATTACATCGCTACTTGATCAGCGGCTGCTTAAGCGCGCCAATTCGGGCGCGCTGCGGCTGACATCGAATTGCAGGGGTTCTTCTGCATGCAGAAGTGGCGTACGTGCCTCTTGCAGGTCGGGCTTCCGAGACATGCGGGCATACGAGAGCGGCCCGAGCGAGCAGGTGATCTTGAAGCATCTGGATGGCCGAGACCAGGTGTTAAGAGGCCTCGAGCAAAACCTAGCAGCGCCTGCGATTTCGGGGGGGCTCACGCGGAGAAGCCATGCGGGCCGCCTCCTGCAACATTATCCGCCGCATCCAAATGCTTGCCGGATCAGTATTGTGGAGGGCAGGCCATTGAATGGCCTCGGTGAATGCGGGAAGTGGGAGAGGAGTTTCGACGATCCGCAGGGGCACCGTCTTTGCGAAATGCTGGGCCAACCTTGAGGGCATCGTCGCTATACGCTCAGTCCCCGATAGCATCGGCGGGATCATCGTGAAGCCCTGCACAGCGACCTCGATGCGTCTCTTAAGACCGTGCTCAAGCAAGAACCATTCCTCAATATTGGGCCTAAGCGCCTGCCCGAACTTCGCTGCAACGTGTCCCATTGATATGTATTTGTCGAATGTAAGCTGCCGTGACAGCTGCTTGTTAGTGCGGCAGCCTACGCACACGAGTGTCTCCTCGAACAGTGTTGCTTTAGGATGCGCGCTCGACATGAATAATTCCGGTAAGACAAGAAAGTCGACCTCGCCGCGCCGCAGAAGCTCATCGGGCTCATCGATAAAGGGCAGAAATTCGAACCGGACGGCGGGAGCTTCCTGCGCGACACGGTCGACGATCCTTCGAAAAAAAACAACTGTCATGAAATCGGAAAGCAGGATCCTGAAGCGGCGGTCCGATTCGGTTGGGTTGAACGTGTCGCGGGAAATAATGGAGAGCTGAATGTGCACCAGAGTCTCGCGAATCGGTGCTGCGAGCCGCTTCGCTCGTGGTGTTGGGACAAGCTCCCGGCCCCTCATCGTAAATAGTTCATCGCGGAAATAAGCGCGTAGCCGGGCGACGGCCGCACTCATGGCCGGCTGGCTCAGGTTGATGCTGCGTGCCGCCGCGGTGAGATTGCGTTCGGTCATCAGAGCATCGAGCGCGACGAGAAGATTTAGATCAAGTCCTTTGAAGCGCATAGCGTGGAGTTATCCATCCTTTGGATGAGTTCAATAAAAACAATCGATTTTACCAATTGTGCCGAATGGCGGATAGCAAAGCCGTCGGTCGGGACAAACAAAAAGTTCAGGCATATCAGGAATGCTTATCGATCTTTGCCCCGGCTCCGCGAAAAAGTCTCAGCTGCACCCCGAGCGCCGATCGAAGCGCATGTCCATTGGAGCCAGAGTTTTCAACGGGTTGCGCAAACTGCATCGCAATAGCTTAACGGGAGAGGCGTGCCGGAGGTCGCGTCGCCGCACACTACCGATAAACGTTCGTATAGCTTCTCCAACTGTTTCTATATTGGCCGTTTACCTCCGTAGAATTGGTTCAGCCCGCCAGTTCGCTCTAACGTCGCAACCAGTCAGGAGCTGCCGATTGAAGGCGCCAAATGCCTTTGCGACCCGGCTAAATCTATCGCGTTTCCATAGCAGTCAAATCGTGCGCAAAATGCAGGAGAAGTCCCCAGTGGATCTGGTGCGAATGGCACATGCGCTCGATGTAATCTCCGTCGTGGATAGCGATGCATCGGTCCGTAAAGCGCTGACAGGCGCACTCTGTTTGACAGGCGAAAATTGCGAATCTGTCCAGTGCGCAGATGAGTTCTCGCAATTCAGCCGTTCTCGCAGCACGTCCTGCTTGATCGCAAATGTTCAGTGGCCCGGAGTGGCCGGGCCCGAGCTATGCCAGCATCAGGCCGCAGCCAGCGTTTCCCATTCCCCGGTGAAGCCATTCATCGAAAGCGAACGGCTCGCGTGCATCAACTCCATCGTCAAGCGCCAGACAGTGCATGCGAGGCAATTATGAATATTGCCGTATCCAGCTCTACGGCAGGTGTGTCCATGCGCTCGCCGGTGCGGTGGAGGGTGGTCTGGGAAAGTGAACTGCGCCTCGCCGACCATATCGAACTCTCCGACTTCTTCCGAAAGACCTATGGTCCCACCGGGGAATTCAATGCCAAACCATTCGGAGACTATCGAAGTTGGGCCGGCGCGAGACCTGAGCTCCGTGTAATCGGCTACGACGCACGCGGCGTAGCGGCTCATCTGGGCGCGCTACGCCGCTTCATCAAGATCGGAGACGTCGATCTACTAGTGGCCGAGCTAGGATTGTACGGGGTACGTCCGGATCTTGAGGGACTCGGAATCACGCACTCAATGCGCGTGATGTATCCAGTACTGCAGAAGCTTGGCGTTCCGTTCGGCTTCGGTACGGTTCGGTATGCGCTGAAGGAACATCTTACAAGGTTGCTGGCCCGCCGCGGTCTGGCAACCATTATCTCCGGGGTCCGCGTGCGGTCCACCCTTGCGGATGTGTATCTGAAGTTATCGCCCACGCGCGTCGAGGACGTGCTTGTCCTGGTTCTGCCGATTGGACGGCCGATCAGCGAGTGGCCGGCTGGTACGGTGATTGATCGGAACGGGCCTGAGCTGTGACATACCTCGACCGCTTATGCGAAGTGCGCAGCGAATACGCTGACCGCACTGAAAGTCGCGGCGTCTATCTGACGTTTGACGACGGTCCCGATCCACTCTGCACTCCGGATGTCCTGGATGTGCTCGCGGAACACCGAGCGCCCGCTACGTTCTTCGTTATCGGGGCGTACGCGGCGGACCAGCCGAAACTGATCCGACGAATGATCGCAGAAGGGCACGAGGTCGCAAACCACACAATGACGCATCCGGACCTGTCCAGATGCGAACTCACCCAAGTGCAATATGAAATACTAGCGGCGAGCAGGGTCATCAAAACGGCGTGCCCCCAGGCAGCGCTGCGGCACATGCGTGCGCCTTATGGGATGTGGAGCGAAGAGGTGCTCACCACGTCGGCGAGGGCTGGCCTGGCCGCCCTGCACTGGTCGGTAGATCCGCGAGACTGGTCTCGTCCCGGCGTCAACGCGATTGTCGACGCTGTGCTGGCCTCTGTCCGGCCGGGTGCAATCGTGCTCTTGCACGATGGATGTCCTCCCGAGGAGTTGGGACGGGCTACTCATGCTCGTGTTCGCGACCAGACCGTCTTGGCGCTTTCCCACCTGATTCCAGCATTGCATCGCCGCGGATTTTCAATCCGCTCGCTTCCTCAACCTCACTAAACAAATCGACACACCCATGAATCTTCTTGCTACGACCAGCACTGTCGCTATTTCATTGTATGCGCTGCTCTCGACTTTCTATAAAAGCGCGCAGGTGCTTTATGCTCTACCGACAAACGTTTCATCGGCTTCGGATGACGTGGTCGTCTCCGACGCTTTGCCGAGCGTGGATGTCATCGTCCCCTGCTTCAACGAGGACCCGCGCACGCTATCGGCGTGTCTGAGATCCATTGCAGGCCAAGACTACATCGGAAAACTGCAGGTCTATGTGGTTGATGACGGGTCCGGAAATCTCGAAGCCCAAGCACCCGTCCACGACGCCTACGCTGAAGACCCGAGGTTTAGCTTTATTCTTTTGCGAGAGAATGTCGGAAAGCGGAAGGCGCAGATCGCTGCGATACGCAGGTCGTCTGGAGATTTGGTGCTCAACGTCGATTCGGACACGATACTCGCCGCCGATGTAGTCACGAAACTTGCACGAAAGATGCAAGATCCGGCGATCGGGGCGGCCATGGGTCAGTTGACGGCGAGTAACCGAAACGACACCTGGTTAACCCGGCTGATCGACATGGAGTACTGGTTGGCTTGCAACGAAGAGCGCGCGGCACAGGCTCGCTTCGGGGCCGTTATGTGCTGTTGCGGCCCATGTGCCATGTACCGCCGTTCCGCGCTCCTTTTGCTGCTAGATCAGTACGAAACGCAGTTTTTTCGGGGAAAGCCAAGCGACTTCGGTGAGGATCGCCACCTCACGATCCTCATGTTGAAAGCAGGATTTCAAACGGAGTACGTTCCCGACGCCGTCGCGGCAACAGTGGTTCCGGATAGGCTGAGGCCGTATCTGCGCCAACAACTCCGTTGGGCACGCAGCACTTTCCGTGACACCTTCCTTGCGCTGCGCCTGTTGCCCGAACTTGATCGCTATCTCACGCTAGATGTAGTCGGACAGAATCTCGGCCCGCTACTTCTCGCCGTGTCATCGCTAGCGGCGCTCGCGCAGCTGGCACTCACAGCCACAGTACCGTGGTGGACAGGACTGATTATCGCATCAATGACCGTGGTTCGCTGCAGCGTCGCAGCGTTTCGTGCTCGCGAACTTCGGTTTCTCGGCTTTTCTCTGCACACAATCATCAACATCTTTCTCTTACTCCCCGTGAAAGCCTATGCATTGTGTACATTGAGCAATAGCGATTGGCTGTCACGCAAGTCTGCAAACTTACCAAACGAGGGTGAAAAACAGGTCGTCATCCCAAACCCGATCGCTGGACCAAACGCTAAAATTGCTGGGTCAGTTCGCAGTAAGGATCTTTCGCGCCGTTCTTCGAGTTTCGTGACGTCAAACAGTATTTGCAGCGGCGAGTGACCTTGAACATTACGTAGGTGCACAAGCCGTGAGCCGGAACAAGAAATATCAATCGTTAGATCTCGAATTGGCGAGCGACGATCCGTGGCGGCTCGACGGTAATCCGTTCGAGCGGGAGCGTCACACACAAATGCTCCGGCTGTCGCTTACTCAAGGGGTTATTATACATGGTCTCGAACTCGGGTGCGCAGCCGGCGCATTCACAGAAAAGCTGGCACCCCACTGTCAACGGCTCACGGTGGTTGATGTTATGCCGCGAGCGATCGGTCGAGCGTGCCAAAGGACGAAGAGGTGGTCGCACATCACGTGGATAGCTTCCGATATCCAGGAGTTCTCGACCCCAGAGCTGTTCGATCTGATCGTCGTGGCGGAAGTTCTCTATTACCTCGACGACTTAACTGAGATACGCGCGGCCATCCGCAATCTGGTGCAGATGCTTGCGCCAGGTGGGCATCTGCTCTTTGGATCGGCGCGTGATGCCGCCTGCAGGCGTTGGGGGCACGCTGCTGGTGCCGAGTCGGTCATAACCATGCTCAATGAAACGTTGATCGAGGTGGAGTGCGTACAGTGCCAGGGTGAGTCGGCTGATGAAGACTGCTTGCTCGTCTACTTTCGGAATCCAGTTCGAGTGTCGATTAAATCCAATTGCTGAGGAGACACTATGCGCATCTGCGGCATCAAGCTGACGCATGACGGGGCGTTTGCTCTTGTGGAGGACGGACGGCTGGTCTTTTGCATCGAGCAGGAGAAACGGAGCAACAATCCGCGGTATCAAACCATCGACAATCTTGACGCAGTTGTTGTCGCTTTGGCGGAGCATGGTCTGGATCCGCAGGACGTCGACCAGTTCGTCATCGACGGCTGGGACGGGCAGGTCGAGTCGCAATTCCAAGTCCTCAGCGGGGTGGCACCCATCACTCTCAAAGGGGCGCCGTATGTTGAACGGAATGCCCACAGCCTTCTCACTTCGCGCGACGGCTTTAACCTGATGCTCGACGGCCGGGTCTTTCCTTATAAAAGCTATCCGCACGTCACAGGCCATGTGGCCTCCGCATACTGCACAAGCCCTTTTGCTAAAGCCGGACAACCCGCCTTCTGCCTGGTATGGGACGGCTGCATCTTTCCACGTCTCTACTACGTAGAACCCCGCGGCGCGCACTTCATCGAATGCCTGTTTCCGATTATAGGCCATGCTTATGCTGTCGCGGGCCATCACTTCGGACCTTATAGGCAGGCGAGCCGTACGAGCTGGGACCTAGGTGTTGCCGGCAAGCTGATGGCCTATATCGCGCTCGGGTCTGTTGATGAAGACATCGTGGCGGTGTTTCAGGAGCTCTACGAGGAGCGCTTTGCGGGCGACACGGAGCATGCTCGTCGTCATCGTGCGGACGTCAATAGCGAGGAGGCCTCACTGGAGGCTATGCACGACTTCTTCGACGCGAGCGAGCTCCGTTTGAAAGATAAGCTGCCCGAAGATGTACTTGCATCGTTTCATTGTTTCCTCGAGCGTCTCCTTATCCGCCAAATGGCCAGTGCTTTGGAGCGGCATTCGTGTTTTCCGGGGCCGGGCAATTTGTGCATAGCCGGTGGCTGCGGTCTCAATATCAAATGGAACAGTGCATTACGTGCGACTGGCCTGTTCGATGATGTCTGGGTGCCGCCCTTTCCGAATGACAGCGGCTCGGCAATCGGTGCCGCTTGCTCCGCAATGGCGGCGGCCAAGGGCTTCGTGCCGCTGCAATGGTCGGTCTACAGTGGCCCGGCACTAATACCCAGCGATGTGTCGTCCGAATGGAACGCTGCGCCATGCAGTATGCGTGAACTTGCGACCATCCTCGCGAGCAACAAGCCAGTGGTTTTCCTTGCCGGTCGCGCGGAGCTTGGACCACGAGCATTGGGTGGCAGAAGCATTCTGGCAGCCGCGACTTCGCCGGCAATGAAGGATCATCTCAACGACATCAAGCTCCGCGAACTCTTTCGGCCAGTCGCGCCGATATGCCTGGAGGACCGTGCGCCGGAAATTTTCAGCCCCGGAACGCCGGATCCTTACATGCTTTTCGATCACCAGACACGGGCAGAATGGTGGAACAAAGTCCCCGCTATTATACACCTGGACGGATCTGCGCGATTGCAGACCGTTCCCAGAACCTCTCCGCACAAAATCGCGGAGCTCCTCGTCGAATATGAAGAGCTCACGGGCATTCCGCTGCTTTGCAATACGAGTGCCAACCACCATGGACGTGGGTTTTTTCCGGATGCCGCGGCAGCCTGCCAGTGGGGACGCGTTGAACACATATGGTGCGACGGCCTGCTATGGACCAAAACGGTCGTAAGTGAACGATCGCCGGCCGAACGCCTTCTGTCAGTCTAAGATGAACATATGTCCACCGTAGCAATCGACCTTAGCTGCGTAAGGAAGTCGTATGGCGACAGAATCGTCGTCGACGGGCTGTCCTTTGCTGTCGCATCGGGAGAGTGCTTTGGCCTCCTCGGACCAAACGGGGCGGGCAAAAGCACGATTGCGCGTATGGTTCTCGGCATGGTAGCGCCAGACACTGGCAAGATGACCGTGCTCGGCGAGCCCGTACCGGCGCGTGCTCGCCTGGCACGTGCGCGCATCGGCGTGGTGCCGCAGTTCGACAACCTCGAACTGGAATTTACCGTCCGCGAGAACCTGCTGGTGTTTGGGCGCTACTTCAACATGAGCGCACGCGAGGTCGAAGCAGCTGTGCCAGCACTGCTCGAGTTCGCTCGCTTGGAGAGCAAGGCGGATGCTCGTGTCGGCGAACTATCCGGCGGCATGAAGCGGCGACTGACCCTGGCGCGTGCGCTGATCAACGACCCACATCTGCTAGTGATGGACGAGCCGACCACCGGTCTAGATCCGCACGCGCGCCACCAAATCTGGGAACGCCTGCGATTGCTGCTGGCGCGAGGCAAGACGATTCTTTTGACCACCCACTTCATGGAAGAGGCCGAGAGGTTGTGCGATCGGCTGTGCGTGCTTGAGGCAGGACGCAAGATCGCAGAAGGCGAGCCTCGCGCGTTGATCGATGAGCAGATCGGCTGCCAAGTGATCGAGATCTATGGCGGCAATCCGCACGACCTATCTTCTTTGATCAGGCCCTACGCGCGGCATATCGAAGTGAGCGGCGAGACGATTTTTTGCTATGCGCCGGATCCGGAGCAGGTGCTCGTGCAGCTGCGCGGGCGCGCAGGTCTACGCCTTCTGCAGCGTCCTGCGAATCTCGAGGATGTCTTTTTGCGGCTGACCGGGCGGGAAATGGAGAGATGAACGATGCGTGAAGGTTACGCTGCCGTCATGCCCGCCAACGCGTACAACTGGGTCGCTGTCTGGCGTCGCAACTGTCTAGCGTGGAGAAAAGTCGCGCTTGCATCCGTTCTCGGGAATCTCGCCGATCCCATGACTAATCTGTTTGGCCTCGGCTTTGGCCTTGGAGTAATTGTGGGGCTCATTGACGGCACTTCATACATCGCGTTTCTGGCTGGTGGGATGGTCGCGACTAGCGCCATGACCGCCGCCACCTTCGAAACAATGTATGCGGCGTTCGCCCGCATGCGTGCTCAGCGCACTTGGGAAGCAATCCTGTGCACACAGCTCACGCTCGGCGACATCGTTCTCGGTGAATTGGCATGGGCAGCCACCAAAGCCGTTCTGGCCGGAACGGCAATTGCAGTTGTTGCCGCGACCCTGGGCTACGCAGCGTGGGCATCCATCCTCTATTCGATACCAGCAATCGCACTCACTGGCCTCGTTTTCGCGAGCCTAGCGATGGTCGTCATATCCCTTGCGCCCAGCTACGATTACTTCGTGTTTTACCAGACGCTCGTCGTCACACCCATGGTGTTCCTATGCGGCGCAGTCTTTCCGGTGAGCCAGATGCCCAGCGCATTTCAGCGCGTGGCGGGCTTATTGCCGCTGGCACATTCGGTCGACCTCATCCGCCCAGTGATGCTTGGGCTCCCGGCCGGCGGCATTGGCCTGCATATCGGTGCACTGTGCATGTACGCGGTGCTGCCGTTCTTCCTCTCAATCGCGCTGTTTCGCCGACGCCTGATGCGTTAACCCGAGATTCCGCAGAAGCGATAGAGACATGATGGAATACCGCGAATTCGGCAGGCCAATTGGGCTTCGTGTCACGATAAATGGAGAATGAGATGTTCTGTCTAGGAGTGAGCGGTGGACTAGACAAAGTCTATGAAGATACACGTGAGCTATCGAACACATTTCTGCACGATGGCGCTGCGGTGCTCGTCCGGGACGGACGCGTGATAGCGGCCGTTGAAGAGGAGCGCCTCAATCGGATTAAGCACTCCAACAAATTCCCAAGCCGTTCGATACAATACTGCCTTGCAGCCGCAGGAATCCAACTCGGCGACATCGATCGT
This sequence comes from Bradyrhizobium sp. LMTR 3, assembly GCF_001693485.1. Taxonomy (GTDB): domain Bacteria; phylum Pseudomonadota; class Alphaproteobacteria; order Rhizobiales; family Xanthobacteraceae; genus Bradyrhizobium. The sequence continues at coordinate 909,592 of NZ_MAXC01000012.1, read as the reverse complement.
ATCGCGTTCTACGCGACCGAAGCTTATTGCAACGCTATGCTCGAAGGCCTGTTCGGGTCCCAGCCGGACGTCTCGATTCCTTTGGATGCCAAACTGTTGATGCGTAGCTTACTAGCGCAGGAGTTTGGTACCGAGGTCGATCCGTCCCGTGTCTCTTTCGTAAGCCACCATCAGGCGCACGCCGTAAGCGCCTTTGCCATGTCTGGCTTCGAGCAAAGTCTAATCCTCGCGATCGATGGCGGTGGTGATTTTCTCTCCGGCCTCTTAGCTCTGGGGTCTGGAACCGAGGTTACCCAACTCGCGACCTTCCCGGAGAATAATTCCCTGGGGCTACTTTATCTCGAGACGATCCGGTGTCTCGGCTACGGCTTATTCGATGAATACAAGGTCATGGGCCTTGCCCCCTACGGGGATCCGGCTCCCTATCGCGAGCTCTTCGAGCAGTTCTACGAACTTTTAGACAACGGTGGCTACCGCGTCTACCTCGACCGAATCGGTCCGACCCTGCGCCGGCGCATCCAAGTCCGGCGAAAGGGAATGCCATTCACTCAGCAGCATCGAGACGTGAGTGCTTCATTGCAGGAAGCCTTGGAGCGGATCGTGTTTCACATTCTCCGGCATCATCGCAAGGCTACCGGCATGAAGCGGTTGTGCCTGGCTGGAGGGGTAGCCCACAACTGCACCATGAATGGTAAGCTGCTGTATTCAGGGCTTTTCGAAGACATCTTTGTGCAACCCGCGGCGCATGACGCGGGCTGCGCATTAGGCGCTGCACTAATGATGTCTCACGAGCTGGGCCGGCCCGCGCCACGTGAGCGGCTGCGGGAGGTCTACTGGGGTCCCGATCTTGGGAGCGAGCGCGCCGTGCAGCAGGAACTGGATGCATGGGGTGGACACCTTGACGTCGAACGCAGTGACGACGTGGCAGGTAGCGCAGCTGACTGGATGGCTAATGGCGCCGTGATCGGCTGGGTGCAGGGTCGTTCGGAGTTCGGGCCACGTGCGCTTGGCAATCGCAGCATTCTTGCCGATCCTCGGCCTGCGGCAAACAAGGACCGGATCAACGCGATGGTAAAAAAGCGCGAAGGCTATCGACCGTTCGCGCCATCAGTGTTGGAGGAGGATGCGAGCGAATTTTTCGACCTCCCCGACGATACGCGCGAATTTCCCTTTATGAACTTTGTCGTTCGCGTGCGCGACTCCAAACAAAGCGTGCTCGGCGCCATAACGCACGTCGACGGTACTGCGCGACTGCAAACAGTATCGCGCAAGACAAATCCCGCCTACTGGGAGGTTATTAATTCGTTCAAGAAGCGGACGGGCATCCCGGTTCTGCTCAATACGTCTTTTAACAACAACGCCGAGCCGATAGTGGAGTCGGTTGCAGACGCGATTACCACATTTCTGACGACAGAGCTGGATGGACTTGTGGTCGGGCCGTTCCTCGTCAAAAAGAGGGCGGCAACGTTGGAGGATTGGACTGCGCTCGCGGTTTCATTGCCACCTTATGCACGCCTCTATCGGGTTCGCGCTTACACAGCGCGAGATCGCCAGGAGACGGTGTGCGAAATCCGTACGGGGCACTCCAGCGGTGGCAGTGTGCGTATTTCACAGGATGCGTTCGACCTACTGATGCAGATCGAGGGCGAAGCCGTGCTCGGGAATCTCCTGGATACAATTACTTTCGATCCGGCTAGGCGTGAAGCTCTCGTGAAGGAACTGCGGGGATTATGGGAGCAGCGCCGCCTTCGGCTCCATCCTCCACATGCGGCTCGCGCGCATCAAGACTGCGATCAAATGCTGGAGAAAGCATAACGGCACCACGAATATGGTCTTGTGTAGGTCTCCAAATGCGGGGGCAGCTGGGCCCCTGAGCGGGCATATCCGGTAACTGGGCTCATGCTTGTAGCCTTGGGCGCTGCGCCAAAGCAGCGAGCTCAGAACGGAAAGCGTGGCACCAGCAGTTCTATTCGACATGGTACATGCCGGAAAGTGCTTCGAAGAGCTGTTGCAACAAGGCAGGTACGACTGAAATCAAGTATGTGGATCGCAACATTGTCGCGCGGCTCCTTCATAGTAGCGGGCTATGAAATTCTACTAGCCAAGTTGGCTCACGATCGCGGACGACAGCATCGGGCGAGGCCATACTAGAGTTTCCCTAACGTCCTTATCCATGCGGTATTCCCTTAACGAGGAAACATAAATGCTTGTTGGCAGCTCGATGAACGAGCGGTTCGTTGTTTCTCGGCGACGTACTGGTTTCGGTGATTGCCTGTGGTCCCTGGCGTCAGCCTGGCGCTATGCGCAGCGGACGGGGCGGACGCTAGCCATTGATTGGCGTGGCTCCTGTTATCTCGATCAAGCCTTCACGAACGCCTTTCCGGTGTTCTTCGAGCCAATTCAAGACATCGCTGGCGTACGGGTCATCTGCGATGACGAGATCAACCAGCTCTCGTTTCCGGGTCCTTTCTTCCCGTCCTGGTGGAATAGGCCATCCATCGACTGCGTTTACCGCCCAGACGAACAGATTTTCCGAGAACGTGATGAGCTGAGTGAGCTTTTCCAAGCCGAACATGATACTGACGCTAACACCGTGGTGTGTGATGCTTGTTTGATGTGGCGTTGCGATCAGGATGCCGAACGACAGATATTTCGGAGCATTAAACCAAGGTCTGAAATTCAAGCTCGGATTGACGCCATATATCAAGAGCACTTTGAAGGGCGCAGCATAATCGGGGTTCATGTTCGGCACGGCAACGGCGAAGATATAATGGGGCACACGCCCTACTGGGCCGATCCGGAGCTCGCCTTCCGGCAGGTATGCACTGCCATTGATACGGCCAAAGCGCTGCCACATCCAGGACCTGTAAGGGTATTGTTGTGTACGGACAGCGCGCAGGTGCTTGACAAGCTGTCGGCTGTGTTTCCCGATCTTTTCACGATCCCAAAACGCTTCCAGGCGGATCAGGCCGGGCCATTACATAGTGCAGCACTGGGAGCCGACGGCGGAATCTCCGCTCTCATCGAGATGTATCTTCTCGGGCGATGCGATACCGTGATTCGCTTTCCGCCGACTAGTGCCTTCACGCGCTATGCCCGCCTCTTCGCGCCACGCATTATTGAGTTCGATTTGAACGATCCGACTCGTTTGATCTTGATTGATGAATCCTCCGAACATCTCCCGACTTTGTGAAACTCGTAATCCGAACCCTCGTCGATCATATCGAGGCCCGTCGCATTTGCGCGGCATCGCCGTTCATACTGTCGGATGTCGTTTTTCGTTAATGTTCAGAAGGTCGAGCTGTTCGATCACCGCCGGTCAGATCGCACCCGTAGATCGCTCCCGCAGCAGAGCCCGCAAAGAGCCGCTCGGACGGGATCGGCCAGCGATCCCGGGCGTAAACCTCCCGAAGTCTCGCGTCAGGTCCTTCAGCGCTGTCTAAATCAGTTCGCGGATCGCCCGCAAGGGAACGCGCTGCTCCAACCGCCGGTAGCTGAATATGCCCTCTGCCCGCTAATCGTGCCCCACGGATAAGGCCGCACGACTTCGTTCCGCAATGTCTCGATGGCTGCATCGCAATCACGAATGGGCGTTTAACCCCGCAGCTCGATCGGTCTCGGAGGGCGGGAGTCCCTGGTTCAACTGAGCCGCCATCGAATTCGCCAGGCGCAAATTCTCCGCCATGTTGGACTTTGTTAGATGTTGCGCCTCCCGAACTATGGATGGGTCGAAAGCCGAGGAGGAGTTCTCTTCAGCTTGCCAGATAATGCTGTTTGGCCCACCCATTCCGCCAGATGCCGCACGATGTTCTCACCTAGGGGCGGCGCAAATCCCACCACGTTTGAAATACCTGACGACATTGTTCGGTTATAGCCCGACCTCTATCTACGATCCCGGCTTGCTGAACGTGCCGAAGTTCCTGCTCATACCCGAGCTCTATCAAAAGCTCGGCGCCGATTGCATCCGTAATTGCTTGCATCTCTTGGATGCTCAGTTCGATTTGCCAAGTGTGGACTGAGCGGTCATCGACAGCCTTTCTCTTTAGGATTTTTCGATCCCCGAAGCGACTGGACCGAAGATATTCCGGCTGCTCCATCGTCGCCGATGCAATGCAGTTTGGATCGTAGCCGAGGCCAGCGATCACGCGCCGGATTTCCTCGTCGGGGCTCGCCACCAAATGTTCGTACCGCACGGTCTGCGCCTGCGTCCGACCGCGGCGCGCCGCGAGCGTAGGTAGGCCCAGAACGAGATCTGCGAGAGAAGATGCGATGTCGGGAGGCAGGCCGAGCACAAGATCGGAGAGACCAGACAGGCTGGCGGGCGGCCAGCTTTCTGGCACGAGCGGGATGCCCCATGTCGATTTCAGTGAAGCGGCAACAGCGTAGGGATTACGGAATAGAAGTATGTGTGGCGCTTCTGGATAGAGAGAATCCAAAAAATCGAGCACCATCCAATAACGCGGCGTCTTGTCTATGAAGGTACGCTTGCTCGCTGCTGCCAAATATTGACCGTAAGCCGCATCGGCAAACGCACGACTGACGATCGTATGATCGATTCGGCCCAAAAACTCGGACGTTGCGTCCTGAATCAGTGATGCCCCCGCTGGGTGACGGTGGTCCACTCTGCCAAATGCCTCAAGTGCCAGCATTAACCAGGGCTCAGGCGGCGCCACAATATCTGGGTGCTGCTGGAGCAAATGCGACAGCAGCGTCGTCCCCGACCGCGGAAGGCCGAGGAGAAAGCAGACCGCAGGCAAATCGTTGGCATCTCGGCTCATGATTCCACCCTCTTATGCTTGGCAACAAAGCGAGCGGCCGCCCGAGCCTCCCTTTGTCCCGTTGAAAGAAATAAGGGCAGCCGTGCTGTTCCACATGTGACCGCGTGCGCAGCATTGTGACATGAGAAAGGACTTCGCCTGCATCTTCCGCATGATCTGAGAGCTATGGAATTTGGTCCAATTGGCGGGATCGCAGAAGCATTTGGCACGTGCAATCGGCAGCTCCCGATTGCTCGCAAAGCAAAAGCGAAGTCGAGAGTTCGTTCAATTGTACGTAGATACGCGGGTGATACAAAAAAGGTTGGAAAAGCTATACGGAGGTTTATCGGTGGCAAGTGACGCAGGAGGCGCCTATCGCGTCGAGCGGCGCAGCTTGCGGGGCCGCCGGAGAAGGTGGCCGCAATGGGCATGCGCCTCAGTTGATGCTCGCCCCTGCACCTGAGAATTCTTCTCAGGGCCACGGCGAAGATCTGTAGCCATCCTAGTATGCCTGAATTCAATTTGTCCAACTGACTTTTTGCTATCTGTTTCTTCCAATTTTTAAAATCGATTGTTTTGATGGAATGCATCCATGCGCTGGATAAATCCGAATCATGCGTTCAGGGCCTCGATCATCTAAATCTGCTCATCGCGCTCGATGTATCGCTTCGGTGGCAGCCGCTTTGTGAACTTCGGTCGTCTTTCTGAAGATCTGACCTTAAGTCTAGCTTTGAGGTCATATGCGAATGCTGGTGAAGGTATTGGGCGCCGCTCGCGTTTGCCCGTGCAAAGCCTCGGAAGACTGATCGCCCATCAGAATTAGGATCGCCAAGCTCGAGCGCCAGATCTACGGCCATCGATCAGAGCGATCATCGCGGCTGATCGACCCAGTTGGCGCTGACCTTCGAAGAGCTGGAAATTGGCGCCACTAAAGACGAGCTGTTTGCGGAGCAGGCTGTAGCCAAGACGACGAGTGTGCGCGGATTTACGCGAAAGGCGTCCCGAACGCCAGACCGTCACCAGTGTTTCTTCAGTAGACCCCATTGACGCTGCAGCTTCGAGAGTCGATGGGCTTTCACCGGCGCATTATGAGTCTTCCGAAACTCGTCAGTTTTTGGACAGGTAAGTCTTATAGCATTGAGATACTGTCTATCTGGACTGCGATGTCCGGCTTGATCTGCTGCAGAGGAGAGGGGGATGTATTGCTCTAACGAAACAACCCTGAACCCTTTCGTTAACCGTCGATTCCGTCTGGACGTACTGGTCTTGCTGCAACTGCCCTGTGGGCGAATGGCGCAGCGTGTTCGGCGGTTCTGTGGTTGCAACCGCACTCCGTGATCGCCTGCTTCCTCGTTAGTCGGTGATCACCATCCCTGGTGAGAGCTACCGGCTTCGAGAAGCACGGCTCCGGCGCATTCCCTTCATTTGGCTACCGAGGAGACGGCATCGATGAATGCAGAACGGGCCCAGCTTGGCGCTGGCACTCCTTCCGAGACTTCCGAATCAGAAACCTCCGAACCAGGGTCCCCGGCCGCGGCGCAGTGGGTCGAGGTCTTGACCGAGGCGGAGGCGTCCGCCGCCGACCCCGCCTCCTCGCAGGACCAGGTCCTGACGGGCCGGGCTGCCGAAGAGGGGCAGGGCGAAAACGAGAATCGGCAAGAGGCGGTAAGTCGAACGAGGGCTTGGCGGGAGGCGGGCGATGTCGATGAGCCGCTGGATCTGTCGTCCCTGTCCTTGACCGCCTTGTCCGCTCCCCTACCGCCCGAGCTCCGGCGCCTGAACGTCGACAACAATCAGCTGACCAGCCTGCCCGACCTTCCAGCCGATCTCCAGCGGCTCCGCGCCAGCAACAATCGGCTGACCAGCTTGCCCGACCTTCCGGCCGGGCTTCGGCGGCTCTACGCCATCGGCAACGGGCTGACCAGCCTGCCCGCAGACCTGCCGCTCGGGCTCCAACGCTTGAGGGTCGACAACAATCAGCTGACCAGTCTGCCCGATACTCTTCCGGCAACGCTTCAGGAGCTCGACGCCAGCGGCAACCGGCTGACCAGTCTGCCCGCCCTTCCAGCCGGGCTCCAGCGCCTGAACGTCGACTACAATCAGCTGACCAATCTGCCCGAGCCCCTCCCGGCTGAGCTCGAATGGCTCAGTGCTAGCCACAACCAGCTGACTAGCCTGCCCGAGACGATCCCCGCCGAGCTCCTATGGATCGGCGCCAGCAACAACCAGCTGGCCAGCGTGCCAGAGACCCTGCTGACGCAGCTGGGCCGTGAGTCCAGCGTCGATCTGGAGAATAATCCGCTGCCCGAGGGGGTACTGACCAACCTGGCGACAGCCATGCATGCCGGGGACTATGCCGGCCCGCAGATCTTTTTGTCTATGGCCGAGGGAGCGGTGCAAGTCGAGCCGCAGGCCCTGCACGAGGTTGTCGCGCACTGGCTCGAGGGCGATACTGAGACAGTGGCCGCCTGGCAGCGCTTCGCCGAAGAGCCAGGTGCTCAGGACTACGCACGCTTCCTCGACAGGCTCCGTGGCACGGTGAACTATGGTAATGAGGCGTTCCGGCAGGCGGTGGTCGAGGATCTGCGGCAGGCGGCGGCCAGGCCGCGATTGCGCGAGCACTTTTTCGAGCAGGCTTTGGGAGCGAGCGACAGCTGCGAGGATCGCATCACTTTGGCCTGGAACGGCATGCAGACCGCACGCCTGAACGCTGATGTCGAGGACCGAGCCTATGACGGGCGGCTCGACGAACTGCTCCAGCACGGCCGTGTGATGTTCCGCTTGGGGGCGCTGGAGGGGATCGCGCGCGAGACGGTCAACTCGCTCCGCCGTGCCGACCCGGACGCCGACATCGACGAGATCGACGTCTATCTTGCCTACCAGACCCAGCTGCGCGACCCCCTGGAGCTGCGGCACGTCGCCCCAGACATGCGCTTCCTGAACATCTCTCACGTGACAGAAGACGACGTTGCCAGGGCCGCGACGTCGGTGCGGGACCAGGAGGCGACGGGATTCGCGGAATATCTGGCAAGGCGCTGGCAACCTTGGGAGAGCGTGGTGAGACGCATCGCCCCCGGTGACCATGCAGTGATGCAGGAGCGGCTCATCGATGCGATGGGAGAGGAGTTTCAAACTCGCTTGAACCAGCGTCTTGCCGAGCATGGCCTGACAGGCGACCCCGATGCCGAGCGGGAGCTTGGAGCCAAGATCCGCAACGAAATCGCCAGCGAGATCAAGGGTGCGCTAACGCGCCAGGTGCTCGCAAGGCACGGCCTCGAGCTGTGAAGCGGCCGTTCATGCGAGGACTGTCAATCGCTCTTTCGGCCGTTGCCGCGGTCGATTGCGCGAGATGAGAGATTATGCCTGCCTGGCAGCTCCGCCGCCGCAGCAGCAAGCCGAGCTAGCCGACCGTGAGCCATCGCCGCGCTCAAGAAGCACTGCGATGGCGGAAGGCCGTCGAGAAACGCCTGCAAGGGAGAGCTTGCTGCCGCCTATCGTGAGACCCAGTTCGATCACGAAATGATGAATTGGAATGACGTGGCCGGTAGAGGAGGGGCGGATTGCTCAACAGCAATACCTCATTCCAGCGCATCGAACGGTGTGAGAGCGAACTAAACGAATTCGCCGGCGGTTCTGATCTGCGCAGCAATTTAGCTGACGGACCTGGCCCGACCGCATTGACAATACTTGCGATAAACCAGCGCGCATTAGGGCCATGGAGCAAGACGGAGCCAAACTGGTCGTGCCGCGCACGTTACGCGAGACTCGAAAATCGGCTTGTGCACCTGCGTTTGCCATTGTCCGAAAGAAAACGCGCATGATGTGGGGAACCAGCCAAGCTGTTGCGAACGCGACATTGGGCCGCAAAACGCGTGAGCGTTCCTTTGCATCGCACTGGCCCAAATCCTGCATCGCGTTCACGGGCGAGGGCAAGAGAATTGGGAGGCGCGTTTGAGTCTCGATCTGAGAAACGACGAAGCGGTCGCTAGTCCACCGTCGGCGACCGACGTGGGCTGTCCGTTTCACACCGATAGAGTCCGCATCCAGCAGGGAGAACAGAAGACGCTGGTGCTAACCGGCGCGTCGCGCGGTATTGGTCACGCCACCGGAAAGCTGTTTTCGGAAGCGGGCTGGCGCATCATTTCTTGCGCGCGCCAACCCTTTGATGGCGGGCACTGCCCGTGGGAGTCGGGGGCCGACAACCATGTCCAGGTCGACCTCAGCAACCATCGCATGCTGCCGCGCGCCATCGCCGAGATCAAGGAGCGCCTCGCAGACGCGCCATTGCACGGCTTGATCAACAATGCCGGCATCTCACCGAAAACGCCGAATGGCGCACGACTGACGGCGTTGACGACGTCAGTCGAAACCTGGATGACGGTGTTCCACCTTAATCTGGTGGCGCCGATCCTGCTCGCGCAAGGTCTGTTTGACGAGCTGAAAGCAGCGTCCGGATCAATTGTCAACGTGACCTCAATCGCTGGGTCCCGGGTGCACCCGTTTGCCGGCTCCGCTTATGCGACCTCGAAAGCTGCGCTCGCGTGTCTCACGCGCGAAATGGCGCACGACTATGCACCGCATGGCATTCGCGTGAATGCGATCGCGCCCGGCGAGATCAAGACCGATATTTTGTCGCCGAACACGGAAGCGCGTCTTGTACCAAATATTCCGCTGCGCCGAGTGGGCACACCCGAAGAAGTCGCGAAGGTCATCTTCTTCCTATGCTCGGATGCGGCAAGTTATGTCACGGGCACCGAGGTGCCGATCAATGGTGGCCAACATCTGTGATCGACTGTACCTGCAAGAAACAAGTCGCAGCTGATTTGATCTACATCAATGGAATTCGTGTTCCCACGGAATGCGCGCGACGAGTTCGGAAGAGCAGAGAATAAGCAAATCAAAGCACACTGTAAGTTTACCGTCGTGTCGCGATGCAGTTTTACCATCGTGCCATAATAAGAAGTTATCTCTTGCGTCATCCCAAAATGGGGGCGAGATCGAGGATGACATGCAACACAATATTCGCAAATCCGAACAGGATGACAGGGAGGATGGTCATAACAACGGAGACGTCGTCATGCTGCATATCCCTTCCGTACGCGAAAGGCCTAACTCAAACTCCGAGACGGACGACGCGCTCCCTAATGTGCCGTTGTACGAGAGCGCGATTATCGGGATTTTCGAAATATCGAAAGTACTCACCGCCCCCTGCCGGCTGGAAGTCACGCTGGCCAACGTCGTCGATCTTCTGCAATCGTTTGTGCAGATGCGGCACGGCATCGTCTCTCTGTTCCACGATGATGGCGTGCCGGACATTACCGTGGGCGCCGGCTGGAGCGAAGGCAGCGACGAGCGCTTCCGGATGCGCCTGCCGCAGAAGGTAATCGACGAGATCGTGTCGTCGGACAAGCCGCTCGTCGCCGAAAACGTAGCAGTGCATCCGGCCTTTAGTGCTGCGGACAGGGAGGTGCTCGGCGCCTCCGACGACACGCGAGTATCGTTCATCGGCGTTCCCATTCGCATCGACGCGAATGTCGTGGGCACGCTGACGATCGACCGCATCCTGGACAACGCGTCGAGCGCCCGGCTCGATTACGAGGTCCGGCTGCTCACAATGATCGCCAACCTAGCGGGGCAGACAGTGAAGCTGCATCGCCTGTTCGCGTGTGACCGCGAGCGGCTGATGGCGGAGAAGGACCGGCTGCAAAAGGAATTGACCGAGCTCAAACAGCCTGCGCGGGAGCGCAAGAAGGTTCATGTCGAGGGGATTATTGGCGACAGCCCGGCGCTGCGCAGGCTGCTCGAGAAGATCGCGGTCGTAGCCAAATCAAACAGTACGGTGCTGTTGCGCGGCGAGTCCGGTACCGGAAAGGAGCTGGTCGCTAAGGCCATTCACGAGCGGTCGGCGCGCGCCAAGCGGCCCTTCATAAAACTCAATTGCGCGGCGCTGCCTGAGACGGTACTGGAATCCGAATTGTTCGGTCATGAGAAGGGTGCCTTTACCAGCGCGTTCACTGCGCGCAAGGGCCGCTTTGAGCTCGCCGACAAGGGAACACTATTTTTGGACGAGATCGGCGAGATCTCGGCCTCATTCCAGGCAAAGCTGTTGCGCGTACTGCAGGAGCAGGAATTCGAGCGCGTCGGCGGCAACCAGACCATTAAGGTCGACGTTCGCGTGATTGCCGCCACGAATAAGAATCTGGAAGAGGCGGTGGCAAGGAACGAGTTCCGCGCCGACCTCTATTATCGCATCAGCGTGGTCCCCTTGCTGCTGCCGCCGTTGCGTGAAAGGCGCGGTGATATTCCGCTCCTCGCCACCGAGTTTCTCAGGAATTTCAACAGCGAGAACGGCCGTACGCTTACCTTCGATGCGAGTGCGATTGAAGTACTGATGAACTGCGGTTTTCCGGGAAATGTCCGCGAGCTTGAGAATTGCGTGCAGCGGACCGCGACTCTGGCACCGGGACCATCGATCGTGAGAGACGACTTTGCCTGCTGCCACGGCCAGTGCCTTTCCGCGATGCTGTGGAAGAGCGGATCGGAGGAGATGGCGCTGCAGCCCGGGCCGGTCGTACCAGTGCACGCTAAGCCGGCCACGTCGCCGGCGGAGGCTTCTACATCGCTCTCGCCTTTCGGCAGCGAGCTCGCTCCGTTAGCGCCAGTCGGCGCAGCCCTCGTAGGTGGTGCGAAGATGACAGATCGCGAGCGTGTCATCGCGGCCATGGAAAGATCCGGCTGGGTGCAGGCGAAGGCGGCGCGCCTGCTTGGACTTACGCCGCGCCAAATTGGCTACGCCCTGAGGAAATATGGCGTCGAGATCAAACGCTTCTAAAAGGAGTGTCGGACTTGCGGCGTGTCGGGGCCGTGATCATCGCCGTTGGGCGAATAGCTGGCGAAACAGAAATAGAGCTTGGTCGTCTGGCGCGGACTTGCCAATCACGATCTGATGCGACCGCTGCGGCAGCGCCGAGTCTGTCATGATCAAGATCATGCCGCCCGACCACCGGCGGTCGCGTGCCCGCTACGCTTGTGCGAACGCGACGCTGTCATCGCGAATCCGTTGGCGATGTTGCCATCGACCATCAGCTCACGGCCGGATAGCGTCAGTGAGACCATCGGGTGCTGTTCGACTGCTTTCAATTCGCTCGGCGTCATATACAGCGGCCGCTGCGCGGTGCGGGGCCTGCGCTCGAAAGCGACCGCCGTGTGCCTCGCGGTCGCAGGTGCCGCAAGCTTATTGTGGCGCTGATGCGAAGCATAGTCCCGTGCAAGTCGGCTCAGGGCTTACGCTCTCTCGTGAGCGCAGCGGCCGCTGCGGAGACTCGGGATCGCGTATGGATCAACTCAAGCAAAGCGCATCTCGTCTTTGGGCCGCTCTCCTTGATCCAATTAACGGCAGATCACGCCGCGCGAACCTGGCTGTCGTAGTCACGACGAATGTCGCAATTCCGTCGGCGAACGTCAGGCTACAGTGACATCAAGCATCCCAAAAGCCATTGTATTGCGGCCTGATTTTGAAAGTCGCGCAATGGTACGACACTTGCTGTTCTCTTCGCCAGCCGTTGCAACGTCTGGAGAAGCACATGCACAACGTCGTCTGCATCAAGCAGGTTCCCGACTCCGCGCAGATCCGCGTGCACCCCGTGACCAACACGATCATGCGTCAGGGCGTGCCGACTATCATTAATCCATACGACCTCTTCGCGCTCGAGGCCGCGTTGGAGCTGCGCGATAAGTTCGGCGGCGAGATCACCGTCCTTACAATGGGGCCGCCATCAGCCGAGGACTCATTACGCAAAGCGCTGACCTTTGGCGCCGATCGCGCCGTACTGCTCACCGACCGCTGCTTTGCGGGCGCCGATACGCTGGCAACGAGTTACGCGCTGGCGACCGCCATCCGCAAAATCGGCAAGGAATATGGCCCGCCGGATCTCATCTTCACCGGTAAGCAGACCATCGACGGCGACACCGCGCAGGTTGGGCCCGGAGTCGCGAAGCGGCTCGGTGTGCTGCAGCTTACCTACGTCGCAAAGATCAGAACCCTGGATCTCACCGCACGCTCAATTGAAACGGAACGGCGCTCCGAAGGTGGCGTCCAGGTGCTCCGCACCAGGCTGCCGTGTCTCATTACCATGCTGGAGGCAACCAACCAGATACGCCGCGGCGCCATGGCCGACGCATTGCGTGCCGCCCGGGCGCCGATCGTGAAGTGGAGCGCGCAGGAGGCTGGTGTCGAGGACATCTCCAAATGCGGTCTCAAGGGCTCGCCGACCGTCGTTAAGCGTGTCTTCGCGCCGTCCGCGCGCGCTGAGAAGGCGGTGCTCGTAGAGGCCGGCGAGCAGCCGGCGCAAGCATTGATCGATGCCATCTTCAAGCACCAGCCCAAGCTTGAAACCGACCTTGCGGCGCTGGCCCGCGATGCCTGATCTGAAGGTCTTGGCGAATGAGCGATGTGATGAGAGCTCCCGCGTTGCCCGCGGAACGGTGCGCCGTCAAGAAGGCGCTGCCGGGGCATTTCAACGCTGACAAGCATGTCTGGCTCTTCATCGAACAGGAGCCCGGGCAGGTGCATCCAATTTCCTGGAAGCTGACGGGCGCGGGCCGCAAGCTCGCCGAGAAGCGGAAGCTTGATCTCGCGGCGGTCGTGATCGGTCCGGAGGGCGAGGCGACACGCAGCGCAGCGGTCGAATTCTTCCTACGCCGAGACCTTGTCCATCTCGTCGCCGACAACATGCTCGCAGATTACCGCAACCAGTCCTACAGCATGGCGTTGACAGATCTTGTCAACACCCACAAGCCGGAAATCCTGCTGTTGCGAGCCAAGATCTTGGGCCGTGATGTCGCCGCCTCGGGCGGCCACCGCATTCACGCGACCGCGTCGCAGGCGAGCGTAGGTTCTGAGGACATCGCCACTAAACAAGGGAGAGGCTCATGATCGAAGAGAGGTTCGATGCCATCGTGGTTGGCGCCGGAATGGCCGGCAACGCGGCGGCGCTGACCATGGCCAAGCGTGGCATGAAGGTACTGCAGCTCGAGCGCGGCGAATATTCCGGATCAAAGAACGTGCAGGCTGCCATGCTCGATGCGGACATCCTCGAACAGCTGATCCCCCATTTCCGTGAGGACGCGCCGCTCGAGCGCCGCCTTGTCGAGCAGCGCTTTTGGTTAATGGATAGCCGCTCCCATATCGGGCTGCGATACCGCTTCAACCACTCCAACGACGAGCGACCGAACCGGTATATCGTTATCCGCGCGCTATTCGATAAATGGTTCTCGGGGAAGGTGAGGGAGGCCGGCGCCACCGTCTTGTACCAAACTACCGTTACGGAGCTGGCGCAGAACCGCCGCGGCCGCGTCATTGGGGTGCGTACCGACCGCCAGGATGGCATAATCCACGCCGATGTAGTGGTGCTCGCCGATGGCTTCAATGGCTTGCTCGGGACGCGTGCGGGCTGGCGTGAGCGGCCGAGGCCCGACCAAGTTGCGCTGCAGGTCAAGGAAATGCACCTTTTGCCGCGCGAGACCATCGAAGCCCGTTTCAATCTAAATCGCGACCAAGGGGTCGTGATCGAGGCCGCCGGCTCCATCTCGCGCGGCATGACAAGCATTGGTTTCATCTATGCGAATAGGGAGTGCATCTCAGTCGGCATCGGCTGCCTTGTCTCCGATCTCCAGCGAACGGGCGAAACGCCTTACGGGCTACTCACCCGCTTCAAGCGTCATCCGTCAGTGGTGTCGCTAATCAACGGCTCTGAGCTCAAGGAATATTCCGCGCACCTCATCCCGAAACGCGGCTACAACACCGTACCCCAGCTCTACGGCAAGGGCTGGGTGGTGGTCGGGGATGCCGCCGAACTCAATAATACCGGCCATCGTGGGCATCTGAACGTTGCGATGATCTCTGGACGAATTGCCGCGGAAGCGATCTTCCGTGTGAAGTCGCGCGGCGGTCGCAGCACCTCGAATAGTTTTTCACTGTACAAGAAGATGCTGCATGAGTCGTATGAGGATCTGAAAAAGTACAAGGATATGCCGGCGCTGATGCACACGCAGCCAGACAACTTTCTCCTCACCCATCCCCAGCTCGTCTCGAAGGCGATCCTGAACTTCGCGCGCGTCGGCGGCAGGCTAAAGGCGGGGGAGGAGGAGAAGCCGGACTCAAAACCCTTAGGCGATGTGTGGTCATGGACCGGAATCTTCGGCGATGGGTTCCGCTTGCCGCGCGCCTGGCGCTGAATTAGCACTAGCTCAAGCGAAAACATGGACGCCAGAAACATGAACTTCGAGCATTCGGCGGTACGCTATCCGGCGTAGGCCGCAGGCTCATTGGATTAGTCGGGCGACCAGCGCCAGCCAAGTCGGATCTTCTTTGTGCATCCGGACGAGCTCGATCAGGTTTTCGATTCCGAAGTCGGTGAAGTCCATGGCGCCGTGTTCGCCGGCGCCATAGACCCAGACGACGCCGTCCTCGAGATTTGGTCACTCCGGCCCCTGAAACCGGGAGGCCTATTTAGGAAATAGTCTCGGTTGCAAACGCTTTCTCCGCATATTGAACGACCGAAACGATGATCGCTTGGACGTGCTGGTGGCAGGGTCGAAGCGCGGCCGGCTACTCCTGGTACGGCGGCGCCGCGATAGGCTTTGGATGTTTCCTGGCGGGCGCCGGCTCGGCCGCGAAACAGCGGAGCAGTGCCTCTGGCGCGAGATCAAGGCTCTATGCGGTATGTCGCGTCGCAGGATTTAGGCCAGCGCGAGGCGGCGAGTTGTCGTGGGTTTTCGTGTGCAACGTCGTGTTCGCAACATGTTGGATACTGAACAAGTGCGGCTTTGGCTTTCGGAGAGAAAGAACGCGCGGCGCTTCGTTTTGCATCCAGCTGCCCGTGCGCGGAAGCATCAGGCGATTGGCCCGGCTTTTGCTCACTTGTTTGCCAACGGCGTGCGGCTCTCTGCTTTGTCAGAATCGTGCGCTGCAGAATGTGGATCTCTATGCGACCAAAGGCGATGCCATGAAGAATTGGAGTTCGGTGACAACCAAGGTGCTAGGCACGGCAACTATTGCAATGGCCTTGATGACGCCGACCGCGCTGGCGGTCGAACACAACGTCGAATACAAAAAGGATAATAGCAGCAATCCCAGCCTCCGAGACGTTCCTGAAAACAGGAGCGTCCTTGCCCAGATCGCAGTCCCTTCGGAGCGACCTGCAAGCTTCACGCTTGCGAACGGCCTGCAGGTCGTAGTGATCCCCGATCACCGCACGCCCGTCGTGACGCAGATGATCTGGTATAAGGTCGGTTCCGCCGACGAAACGCCGGGCAAGTCGGGGCTTGCGCATTTCCTCGAACACCTAATGTTCAAGGGCACGGCCAATCATCCGGCGGGTGCCTTCTCCCAGACCTTGCTGCGCGTTGGCGGCGACGAGAACGCCTTCACCTCGACCGACTACACTAGCTATTTCCAGCGCGTGCCGCGCGAGCAACTCTGTAAGATAATGGAATTCGAGGCCGACCGGATGACCGGTCTCGTTCTCCAAGATGAGAACGTGCTGTCCGAGCGCGATGTTGTGCTCGAAGAATTCAACATGCGCGTCGCCAACAATCCCGATGCGCGGCTCACCGAGCAGATGATGGCGGCGCTTTACCTCAACCATTCCTACGGCCGCCCCATTATCGGCTGGCGCCAGGAGCTCGAGAAGCTCGACCGCGAGGACGCGCTCGCCTTCTATAAGCGCTTCTACGCTCCGAATAACGCGATCCTGATCATCGCCGGCGACGTCGATCCCAATGAAATCCGCCCGATGGTGGAGAAGAATTTTGGCGACATTCCCGCACAGCCTTCCATCTCTGCAAAACGCCTGCGGCCACAGGAGCCGACGGCGGCGGCCCCGCGCACGGTGACATTGTCCGATCCGCGCGTCGAGCAGCCGGCCCTGCACCGCTATTATCTCGTGCCGTCGGCTTCAACTGCGGCCGCCGGCAAGAGTCCTGCGCTGGACGTGCTCGCGCAATTGATGGGCGGCGGTGCCAACTCCTATCTCTACCGCGCGCTGGTGATCGACAAGCAGCTAGCCATCAGCACCGGCGCGAGCTACCAGGGCACCTCGCTTGATTCCTCGCAATTCATGATTTGGGCCACGCCGAAGCCCGGCGTCGAGTTCTCCCAGCTCGAGGACGCCATCGGCAAGGTGATCGCCGATCTCGCGCAAAACCCCGCGCGCGCCGAGGACCTTGAACGCGTCAAGACCCAGCTGATCGCAAGCGCGATCTACTCCCAGGACAATCAGGTAATGCTTGCGGTCCGGTATGGCGGCGCGCTCACCACGGGGCTCAGCGTCGACGACATCCGGAGCTGGCCGGATCGCATCCGCGCCGTCACCGCCGAGCAGGTGCGCGAGGCCGCGCAGAAATGGCTCGACAAGAAGCGTTCGGTAACCGGTTACTTGATCAAGGATGTTGCGCCCAAAAGCGAGGAGAAGCGCTCGTGACCTATTTTTTGACACGGCGTTCGGTTCTGATCGGCGGCAGTGCGCTCGCGCTGACGACGATGCTCGCTTCGCGGCCGTCGCAGGCCGCAATCATGATCCAGCGCCTAGTCTCGCCCGGCGGCATCGAAGCCTGGTTCGTGCAGGACGCCACCGTCCCGCTGATCGCGATGGAATATGCCTTCGGCGGCGGCGCCACCCAGGACCCCGCCGACAAGCCCGGCGTCGGTCACCTGGTCGCCGGCCTGCTCGACGAGGGCTCTGGCGACCTCGATTCCAAGACTTTTCACGAGCGGCTTGACCGCCGCGCCATCAAGCTCAGCTTTCATTCGACCCGCGACCAGTTCGGCGGCTCCTTGCGCATGCTCAAGGACAACAAGGACGATGCCTTCGACCTGCTGCGGATGGCGCTGACCTCGCCGCATTTCGACGGGCCGGACGTCGAGCGGATCCGCGCGCACGTGCTCTCGAGCTTGCAGCGCGAGTCCACCGACCCGAGCTCGCTCGCCAATCGCAAGTTCCTCGAGGTCGCCTTCGACGGCCATCCTTACGGGCGGCAATCTCATGGTACGTTGGACAGCGTGCCGAAAATCGACGTCGCCGATTTGAAGGACTATGTCCGCCGCGTGATCGCCAAGGACACGCTCAAGATCGCGGTGGTGGGTGACGTCGATCCAGAGACGCTTGGCAGACTGCTCGACAAGACGTTTGGTTGCCTGCCGGCCAAGGCGGAGTTGGCGCTGGTCCCCGATGTGGTCGCGGCAAAGGCGCCGCAGTGCGTCTTTATTCCGCTCGACGTGCCGCAAACGGTGGTGACCTTCGGCGGTGCTGGCGTCCGCCGCAGCGAGCCGGATTTCATGGCGGCCTATGTCGTCAACCAAATTCTCGGTGGCGGCGGTCTGTCATCGCGGCTGTTCCGCGAAGTCCGCCAGAAGCGCGGGCTTGCCTATTCCGTCCATGAGACGCTGCTCTGGATGGATCATTCCGCCGTGTTTGTCGGCAATACCGGCACCCGCGCCGATCGCGCCCGCGAGACCGTGGAGGAGGTCGAGAAGCAAGTCCGCCGCATGGCCGAAGAAGGTCCGACCCAGCAGGAGCTCGATGATGCCAAGGCGTACCTGAAGGGCTCGCAGATGCTGGCGCTTGATACGTCGTCAAACCTGGCGCGGGCGCTGCTGCAATACCAGCTCGACAAGCTGCCGATCGACTATATTGAAAAGCGCAACGCCCTCGTCGATGCGGTGACGCTGGAGGACGCCAAGGCGGCGGCGCAGCGGCTGTGGGGCCAGGGTCTGCTCACTGTCATCGTCGGCCGCTCCCCAATGGCCGCAGCCCAGTCGACCACCGCGCCATCGGCCGCGACGCCGCCGCCAGCGGCAGGGCAGCCAGGCGCCACGCCATCAGCCGCAACGCCGGCAACACCCAATTAGCTTTGTGTTCGTGAGGTGACTTTCGGTACGCGCTAAGGACAAGCTGTCCTACAGCCGTTATTTGCCGACGCCCGACCTGCCTGTATCAAGGGGCGGCCTCACGAAAGGCCGTCACTCCAGTTAGTCGCTCCTGCTGAATGCTGTTGCCACGCCGCTACGGGTCGAACACCAAGGCCGAGACTGCCGCTGACGGTCGCATCGAATGCGGCCCTCCCGGGTCACCGGCGAGCCGCGCCCGCGACATCGAATGAAGCTAGCGACACGGCGGCTATAGCGAGCTATTCAAGTTTCGGTGACGATTCGGCAGCTGCCATGGCGCCTAGCAAGGATCTTCGTTGGTTCGATCCATCTGGCCGCGCACTCCAATCCCGCTCACCCGTCGCGCCGTTGCGGCTAGTGAAGCTAAAAAGATGTTTAGCCCAACTCTTCGCAGAAATTGATCAATGTCCTTATTCGGGAGCTGTTTGGCCGCTCTGCTGAACTGCTGGAGTTGTATGATCGGGCATTTTGTCATCGTCGCCTGAACGGGAAGCGAAGAGGAGCGAACCGCTACGAATATGTTTGCCAGTTCAGCTGCCATCACAACCACTGTGCTCGGCATTGTTGGTATGGCCATGTGGCTCTTTAATAAGCAGGCGAGGTCGAGAGAGTTGGCCGAGCTGAAAAAGAAGCTCCATGATCTTAAGCCCTCTCACCTGAACACGGCGCAGTTAGGGTACACTTCGATGTCATAGAGAAGTTTTTCTCATTTCGGCTCTGGATCAAGCGACCATAGCGGGAGCGCCCATCAAAACGGCGATGACTACGCTGTGATCATTCTGGTGGTGCCGGAAATCACAACTGATCATGTGTAAGAACTAGATCGAATACAACTATTTTAATCTCGTCGTCGAGCCGCACCTTTCGTTAATGAAGTAGTCCGGCCGTACTCCCGCCCTGCCAGCAACGAATGCTGGCAGGGGCACCGAAGACAAGGAGCACGCGATGTCACAGAAGCTCGACGCTTCGCCCGGTCAGCGGTTCGGACCGCCGGCTAGTGCGGTGTGGCTTGCACGCCTAAAACGCTGTTGGGCCGCTCAGGCCGCGACGGCTTCGCAACTCTCGACGGCTTGGCGGTCCCGGGATAGACGGTGAGTGCCGCGATGATGCCGAGCACGGCTGCGAACATCAGCCAAAAGCCGGGTGAAGCCTTATCATCGGTCCGGTCGATCAGCCAAGTCGAGGCCAGTGGCGTAAAGGTGCCGAACAAGGCGGCCGCGAGTGCGAAGGCCAGGGAGAAGCAGGTTGTGCGCACATGCTTCGGCACGATCTCGACAAGAGCGCCCAGCATAGTGCCGCTATAAATGCCGAAGTAGAACGAGAACATCATAGCCACCACGAGCATCTTGCCGAAAGTAGGGGAGCTTACCAGCCAGTGCAATGCCGGATAGGCGGTCACTAACGCAAGGCCGGCAATTGCTAGCAGAACCGGCTTGCGGCCGATTCGGTCAGAGACGGCGCCGCCAATTGGATTCCATATAAAGTTCGTCACGGCGACCAAAAGCGTCACCAAAAGCGCGTCCTGGGAGGACAGCTTCAACACGTTCTTGCCGAATGTGGGCGTGTAAACGGTGACGAAATAAAAGGTCGTTGTGGTCAGGATCGCCATCATCATGCCGAGGATGACGATCCGCCAGTTGGCGAGTGCCGAGGCAAAGACCTCGCGGGCCGTGGGATGCTTCTTCATCGCTAGAAATTCCGGCGTTTCCTCCAGCGTGCGGCGGAGGAAAAAAATAAGCGGAATGATTAGGCAGCCGAGAAAGAACGGGATGCGCCAGCCCCAGGCGGCTACCGTTTCGACCGGCATCGATTCGTTCAGCACATAGCCCACGATCGCCGCGACAAAGATCGCGACCTGCTGGCTGGAGGACTGGAACGAGGTGTAAAAACCGCGCTTGCCCGGGGTTGCGATCTCTGACAGGTAGACCGAAACGCCGCCGACTTCGACGCCGGCGGAAAAGCCCTGTAGCAGCCGTCCGAGCAGCACGATAACAGGTGCGGCAATGCCAATTGTCTCGTAACTGGGACAGAAGGCGATGATTACGGTGCCGATTGCCATGATTGAGAGCGTGACGATCAGGCCTTGCCGACGGCCTATCTTGTCAATATAGGCTCCGAGCACGATCGCGCCGACCGGACGCATCAAGGCGCCCAGCCAGAACACGCCGAACGTGTTGAGCAGCGAAGCGGTTTCGCTCTCAGACGGGAAGAACGCCTTCCCAATGGCGCTGGCGTAAAAGCCGAACAGAAAAAAATCGAACTGCTCGAGGAAATTGCCGCTCGTCGCACGCAAAATCGCGCCGATGCGCGATTTGACCGTTGGTGCGTGCGGGATGAATGTTTGTGACACTGTGAGTTTCCTCCCCGTCTGAAATGGCCGGTTGCGGAAAACCTCACGCCAGCCCAACTGCAGTTCAGGCCGGGAATCTGCCATCATGGACACTACCGACCAGCCGGAAAGCGCCTCATCTTTTCGGCATATTTTCGGCGACTGCCGGACTGTTGCACAGATTTTCAGGATCTGTTTTGCATGTTAGCGAGGAGCCCATCGCAGAGTAATCGGAGCTTCGGCCGAACTTCGGCAACACGCCCATTCGACGGCAGCCTCAGGGCTGCGCGGGTATGGAACGAGAACGAGGAGTCGAATCGCAACATCCGCATCCATACCGCGGGCGCGACGCGAGCCTATCGCGAAGATAGGTCGCGCCGAGAATATTGTAAGAAGACAAGCTCGTGATCCCGACCGGCGGCTTGGAGCGCTCGCATATCACCGCGATCTCAGCGCTCGCCTCTGACGATCATCTGACGACATCGACGCGCGTGCAAACCGCGCGAAATTCATGGTTCACTAGTTCCGATCAGAAACGATACGGTTTGGATCGTAGAGTTCGAATGCGATCGGACCGATCCCCGGCACCGCTATCGAGCACCCCGCCCAAGCCTTGCGGTATGATTGCCGGCGCAAGCGCTGCACGAGCAGGAATCGTGCCTTGCATTCCCACTGCGCTCCTCCATCCAAGGAATGGAGTGTCGGTATCGCATTGTTGACAAGGATCGCAACCATGCCGAGCTGCTCGGCCGCAATCGGTGGCAACTGCTTGACTTCATCGGCAGCAAAAGGCGCCCGCCGCATGTCCCCGCCGAATGGTCCTGACGACTTGCTGCGCAACTTCGAAATTGGACCACGCATGGCCGCATGCGGCTCCGAGCCGCGCGAATTCACGCGAGCTCCTCCTGAGCGTCCGAGGACGAACCAATCACGAGGGCGAGCTTTCCGATGAAGCCCGCCTCGGCCAAACTCTTGGTTTGATGCGTTCCGTCCAGACCGACACTCTCTTGGATCTGTCGAGATACTTCTCGTAGAGTTCGTTGATCATTTCCTTGCCGGCCACGGCCAATTCAGCTTGATAGGCGGCGCGATCCGTCACCTCAATGCGCTCGACATAATCCCACAGGCCGCCCGATAGGCCAGCTCCGGTTTCGGTGATGCGGTGCGTACAATAGTTGACGACAATTTTCATTTTGGCGTCAGTGACATAGTCCAGCTCGCGTTCGAAGCGTTCATAGTCTGCCGCGCTGACAGCCGGCTTTAATGCAGCAAATACAAATCGGACAACAGCCACAATTCATCCTTCTCCTTGTTGTGACGGACCAGAAATCAAGCGACCGGCTCTGAGCCAAGATGACAGCCCCCGCAGCCTGCATCCGGGCGCGGAATCGATAGAGTGTGGGATTCCGCCGGCTAACGTGAAGTCGCCTCGCTTTGCGTCCGGATCGGGCACGCGACGGCGATCGGTCAGGCTCGCGTAAGGATGCAAGGCGTCGCGAACAATCGCGTGTGTCAGACATCTCCACGACGCTGCCGAGATACATCACTGCAATGCGGCTCGCGAGGTACTTCATCGCGCGATACCGTGCCAAAGCCCGTGCTGGGCGAACGACAGCGGCACCCGCGAAGGATGCTGCCAAGCCTATATGGCATCGATTTGGATCGATCGAGCGAGTTTCATCTGAACTCCGAGGCCGTTTCTGCGAGACGGCCGTGGTCGTAGTGTATCCCACCGTGTCCCAGCAATAGGGGCGCCAAAAAAAGGCGTTGTGCGAGCTTGGTGCAGAGGGGCGAAACCATGTGCTTGGCGACGCGCCGGTGGAATACTTGCGCCTTCCTGTCGGGTTCCGCACATAGACGTCTCCAGTCCGACACGGCTGAACACGACGACACGCAGGCACGATGGGGGCCGACTTGATGCAGTACAAGCAGCGACTTATCGAGAACCCGAGGCGCCGCGTCGGGGAGAGCGGGTCCCTCAGCTCATCGCCATTTCCAGCGGCTGTTCCTGACCAGCTCGAGTCCTTCCACGAGATCTCGTCACACGAGGAGCCGACACCCCAACGTCGAGCAGGCAATTGAGCTTACCGGGGCCGGCGAGATAGGCGAAAAATGGAGATGTCCGGCGAGAAGCGCAATCGCGGTTTCGCCTTCCGGGCAATGGTCAACACGTACTGGACCCTGCGCACGTTTTTCGTCTGCCATCCGCGCCTGAACTTCAGCACGATGACGTCGCAAAGCCTGAGCCGGCCGGACTCCCTCGTTCCGCTCTTGGCCACGGTGAGAGGCGTTCCTCTTGTCCAGCCGGCCGGAGCGCGGTTTTCTCGATTGCAGTCTTTAAAATCGCGCTCGATCTAAGCCAAGCTCCGGGCGGATCGGCGGGCGCGAAGCGCGATGCAATTGCGGCGGGCGTCACGCTTGATCAGCGCGATCCGCAACAAGGCAGCCGATCAATCGCCGCGATCCTGGCGTATCGGGGGCCCGACACGCGTAAGGTCAACGGCCGCATCTCGAAAGCAGAACATTATCAATTCGCTGCGTGCTGGCATGCTAATTGCCTGACTGTAGTCAACAAACAGTATGCCGGACGAAGAACCGGTGATTCTCTCTCTCTCTCTCTCTCTCTCTCTCTCTCTCTGCATGCCCGGGTTCGAATGACGTTATCCCAAGCTTCTCCTTCTAAGCTGCAACAACCTTCAGAGATACCAGTTGGCGAGCACTTGGCTAGCCGAGCCCGGGCTCTGCTTGGTCCCCATCCGTTCGCTGCGGAGATGTCCAAAGATCGGGTTGCCAGTCTACTGCCAGAATACTTAGCGATGTCACAAGCATTCCCGTACCTGCAGGCGGGATCGCAAAGGGATCTCATATTCGACGCAATACATCGCAATCGAGACCTCCCGAGGGACGTTGAGCTGACCAGTGTGGTCGCAAATTTTATCTGCTGGGATGAAACGGGAGGTCATAGTCGGGTTCTACAAGGCGGCAACGCTGCGCTACCCAGTACTCTGAACATAGAAAACTTCCACTCAAAGCTCTTTAAACGAGATGCGTGGCGCCTACTTGGCCGAGCAATACAGCCTAACTACAGCGCCAGAACGAGCCGGTACTTGCGTGCGCTATATCATGGCTTGTCGTCGAGAGACCCCATAATGCGCTGCGCCCACATGGTTGCCTTTGAGCTACATGCTGCGGAAATGATCCAGGCACTTTGGACCACTTTAGTCAAAGCCTTTGATGCTCGATCTAACGATCTTGATTATTTCCAGGTCCATGTTGGCGGCGAGGATCCTGCGGAGAAATATCACGGAGAGATGACAAGCAGGCTCATTAGCGAACTGGTCCCTGCCGACTGCAATAGCCGTTTCTTGAATGAATTCGACCGGGCGTATGATCTCAGCTTAGAGTGGTGCCGCAATCTAGTCGGAATTGATTCGCTTGACGGAGATGGTCGGCCGGAGGTTGAACACAGTGGCCGCTGTCACTGTGGGTCTGTCAAGTTCTACGTACGAGCGCCAGCAGAGATTTCTGCAGTGAAGTGCAATTGCTCAATCTGCGAAATGTCTGGATTTTTGCACATGCTCGTTGCCGACGACAAGCTCAGGATTGAATGCGGCGAAGAACTCCTCACTACATACCAGTTCAATAAGAACATCGCTCGGCATACGTTTTGTCGGGTTTGCGGCATCAAGCCATTTTATCGGCCGCGATCGAATCCTTCAGGATTCAGCGTAAATGTTCGATGCCTAGATGGAGCGACGATCGAAAGCATAAGAATAGATGATTTCGACGGCCAGAATTGGGATCTGGCGATCCGCTCGTTGCAGGCGGATTAGAAGAGTCGAATTTGAGTGAATCCGAAAGGCGCGCACAATGAGTGATAAACTTGATCTGCTTTCAGAAGATGCCATCGCGAAATACCGTGCAGAGCTGGCAGATAAAGGTACGGTCCGGATTGCCCCCGATACGCTGTTCACCAAAGACGAGTTGACGAGGATCGATCAGCTGCAGTCCGATATTCCAGAAGAACAGGTTCGGAAGGGAGATGCCGGCGATTGTCACAATGTTTTTGTGAAACGAGTGCGGCTAGATCACGCCGGCCATAATCCTAGCAACGTGAATGGTACAGCTTCAGCGCAGATCATCGAACTGCTGGAAAGAAAAGAGCGGGTCTCTGCGCTTAGAAGGATCTTCGGAGCGTCATCGGAGTACGTGATTCGTCGATGCCAAGTGCATCGCATGCCGCCTCGGTCCTTCGTTGGCATCCATTTGGATGCTGAGAGCGACCCCGACTTCGAGTATTCTGTAATTGTTCAGCTCGCGACAGAGTTCGAGGGCGGTGAGTTCGTCGTGTATCCAACCGATCGTAAACTCCAAGTGTTTCGTCCAAACTTAGGAACGGTGCTTATCACAACATGTAGGTTCTGGCATGAGGTAAGGCAGGTGCACGCGGGGGAACGTCGGTCACTCGTCTACTTTTGTTCAAAATACGACGGTGCGAACCGCCGGATAGTCGAAGACCATGCCGCTCGAGTGCGGTCGGCTAGCTAGATGGCACGGCGTGTAATGGCGTCGCGAATGAGGTCTATTGATGCAGGCTGGATGCCCTAGCTGGATGCGCCCGTAGCTGCGCACAAAGATACTTTGTGGTCTTCGTCAGCCCGTCGCTATAACGGAAGGACTTTGTTCTGGCCAACCCATCGCCCTGTCGCCCAGGGCTATCGCACATTCATTGGTTGTGCTGGTTCGGTATGCCCAGCAAACTCTTCCTGCCGGAGAAGCCCCGGGGCATGACGATGGGCAACAATGACAACGCTCGCGCGCATGCTCGCGCTCTGGCCCAGTGATCGCGTGCCGTCAACGTCGCCGGAGTCCGCGTCACCGATCACGCACGAGCGTCTCGGTTTTGGGTGCCAAGCGCGAAAGGACACGAGCCGAATTGATCGTGCCCAGTTAGAGATCGCGAGCCGCGAACCTCTGGAGAGCTCTCACGTCGAGCACCGCCGTCGCGGACGCGTCCTTCGGTCAGATCGGCAGGTCTGCCGCGCTTCATGCCATGTCGCAGCGGAACTAGTTGTAGTCTGGTAACTTAGCGTAAGCTTACGAAAACGATCTTGCTCGATGCTGTCGCACTCGCGCGCGGAATTTAGATGGCACCGATAAACGCCGCAGCGCCAGCCTAACTACTTTGATCAACTGAAGAACAGGGCCAATTACCGCAACGTTGGCTGCCGATCTGCATCGCTCCGAAAGTCTGGTGCTCCGCGCGTCGGGAGTCCAGAAACTAAACCGCTTGCACGGTTGTGGTATGTCATGAGAAGCGTGACCAATTCGTGCGCCGAACAAGGTGGGTTGGAATGGCAGAATCGACAGCGGCGCGAGCGGCCACTGAAGAGAGTGCTTTGCCATCTCATCAGGCACCTTTGGGCTCCAGCAGATGGTTGGGAATAGGGCTGTTGTTCAAGTTGGAACAAATGGACCGAACAAAACATCTTGAAGGGTGGAACATGGGGCAGTGGTCCAGATCAGACTATCCTCAATAGTCGATGCTCGAAATTCCGGCCCACCAGCCTGTCGCGCGCGATCACGAGACACTCCACCGTGCCTGCCTCTTGGTCGGCGGCAAGTGGAATAACGCCTTCCTTGTGTATGCTATCAAATAGCAATCCTTCATCGACAAAGCAATCAAGCGCCGTTCGGAGGGAGTTTAGTCGGACATTCCGCACAGATGAAATCACGTAGGAATGGGAATAGTCCGCTCCTAGCAACCGGTCAGCAATGCTGTGCAGTACCGAGCCTCCGCCCCACCGACCGTTCGCTTCATTAAACAGCAGCCGCCCGTCGATCGAGAAAATGGCGTCTATGTTGATCAGTCCGCGGTAACCCAATGTCCGCGCAAGCTCCACAAATCGATAGGCGTGCGCGTAAGCGGTCGAGTACTGCTCATTGCTCAGGTCGCTCGGAAGCTCTAGACCAGTCCAGACGAGAGCTCTTTCGGCCCGATCTTCGCTTCGATGCAGACGTATGTTTCCACTGTTGACGTATGCGATTGAACCATTTTCCTCGATTTCAAACTCGAGGTAGAACAGAGAACGGGCCAAGTGGTATGATTCTACGACGACTGTTTTACAGGAGGGGGTTGTCATCTCAGACCAAAGTGCATCAGGATCAAACGACGGCCAAAGGACCCGCCGGGTCTCCCTTGCCCCAGGTAGTGGAGCGCTCTCCTTGCCAGTTAATATGACATTTCCAACCCCGCCGGCTCCATTATCTAACTTTACAATGACGCTGCCGGTTTCAGGCTTTAGGGAGTTGACCGCTCTGAACAATTCTTCTGAGCTTGTTGCTATGCATCCACTGGGCAACGGAAGCGTGACGCTTGTTGCCAATTGACGGAAGTGGCTTTTACGATTCAATAGATCAGGGCCTCGCTGCAGAGCGAAGTCGTCCCCGTTCTGCTGTATGCCGAGCATTGCCGCCAAGCGCGCAACGCCTTCAGTAGAATAGCAAGCACATAGTTCCCAATGTGTTTTCTCACGAATGTGGCGGCGGATCTGTTCAATAATTGTATTGGACCGCAGAGTGAAGTCACAAAGGACTCGGGTCTCGTGCGCGTTTTCTGGCACGAGCAGCAGGACAGTCGATGGGTCGAACCTTAGCGTCGCGCCAACGTAATGAAGCAGGTCATCTGGGATCGCTACCGGAGAGACAATTAGGTCGCCCGCTTGCGCAAACCATACGGAGCGCCAGGCCGACTTGGCTGCAAGCGAAAGTTGGATTGCCGTCAGATCGGCACCTGACATTTGGGCGGTACCGGCGTTCATAATTAGGATCCGCGGCATCAACAGGCTCCGTGGTACTTGGCATACTGCGACGGAAGCGCAACCCGCACTACGATGAACGTGCGGCAGCGTATTAATGTAGAACAGTTGATCGAAACGGCTTAGTGAGCTTGAGACGGAAGATCGCCTGCGGGATGCAAGGGAAATACTGCCAGACCCAATCCGCGATATTCATTCGGTACCTCCCTGCTGGCTTCGCGCATCGAGCTCTTTCAGCATAAAGTGCTGGATCTTGCCCAACCCCGTTCGCGGCAATTCTTCCGTGAAAATGATTTCGCGCGGCACTTTGAAACGGGCGAGCTGCGACTGCATATGCGCGTTCAGTGCTTCCGCTTCAATCCGCGCGCCCGACCGCCTGATCACATAGGCGACTGGTACCTCATCCCAGCGAGAATCGGGCCGACCGACGACAGCGCATTCTGCAACATCGGGATGCTCCATAAGCACACGCTCGACTTCCGCCGGATAAATGTTTTCTCCGCCGGAAATGATCAGATTCTTCTTGCGATCATGGACCCAAAAATAGCCATCGGCATCGCGGCGGCCGATGTCGCCAGTGTGATACCAGCCGTTATGCAGCGCCTCGCGCGTTGCTTCTTGATTGCCCCAATATTCGCAGAAGACATTAGGCCCGCGCACGGCGATCTCGCCCAGGGTGCCTGGCGGCAGCTTGTTGCCCCCATCATTGATGATTGCCGCTTCGCAGAAAAGGCCGGGCAGACCAGTCGTACCCTCACGTGAGAGATCACCGCCGAGCCTCGTATAGACAGCAATTGGGCAGGTCTCCGTCGATCCATACACCTGCAGCACTGGTACGCGGCGTGTGACAAAGCGTTCGATCAGGTGCTGCGGCACCATGGTTGAGCCGGTGGAAATTGCTCTGAGTGAGGTCAGGTCGGTGGTCGACCACTGGGGATGCTCGGTCAGGGCTTGAATCGTGGCAGGCACCAGCACGGTCAGAGTTGGCCGTTCGCGCTCGAACGCAGCAAGCGTCGCCTCTGGCGTAAACCGCGTGTGGATCGTAACCGTCGCGCCGTGATGCAACGCTGGCGTCGTCTGGATATTGAGGCCACCCACGTGGAACAGCGGCAACACTGTCAAGACATGATCAGCCGAGGTGAGGCCATGCATGTGCTGACTCATAACCCCATTCCACAGCAACGCCTCTTGGCGCAGCACAGCCCCTTTCGGCCGCCCTGTGGTGCCCGAGGTATAGACGATCAGAAGCGGGCAAGACAGGTCCGTGTGTGGATTGCGACCATCGCCGCGCCCTCGGTCCAGCAGGCCGTCCCATTTACTTCCGCCGAGGGGCACAAAATCCAAGCCTACGACAAAGATATCCGGCAGTTGCTCCGCCAGCACCGGCAGGAGTGCCTCGAAGGCTTGTTCGACCACCAGCACCCTGGGGGCGGCGTCGGAAAGGATGAAGAGCTGCTCGGCGACCGCAAGCCTCCAGTTCAGTGGCACGAGCATTGCGCCGAGCCGCGCGCACGCATAGAGCAGCACCAGATGGTCAGGCCGGTTAAGGCTGAGGATCGCGACGCGATCGCCTCTCTCCACACCGAGCTGGCTTTTTAGGGCGCGCGCGACCTGCTCGATCCGTTGATTGAACAGCGCGTAGCTCAAGCTCTCGCCCTCGAAACGGATCGCGGCCTTGTCGGGAGAGAACGCCGCGTTGCGCTCAATCAGCGTGCAGAGATCAACCATTAGTCTTCCATTTTCCCTGGCTTGCACAGTACTTGCCTTCCGAAGCGGCCAATGAGACCTCCTCAACGTCTCTCGGAAGGTGTCGATTACGGCTTTACTGTCTTAGATGAGGAGCCTTCCGTCAGGTATCTGCAAAAAAGTGCAGCTTGTGACGATCTCATGAGCTCAGGTAGAGTGAATGTAATCGGCAGACTCAAAGTGTAGGCTCTTGCTCACGTACTTCAGTTTTGCCCGACAGGGGCTGCGTGCATCCGACAATGGTGATAAGCGCACCATGACGAGAGTTTCGTTCGCGATCTTCTCAGTACAGGCTCGCCACACATATAGGCGGCTCCGGCATCTCCATCTTTGAGGCCGACAATGGCCCGGCATCGGCCTTCAGTGTGATTGACTAGCAAGACCTTCCTGGAGCCGTCAGGTCTTTTCACATTCCCGCTCCGAGATACGCGGAAATCTCTTGCGGTGTCGCGCCGATCGTGGCGAGCGAAGCTTGCCGCCACAGCTCCTTGGGAGCTTCTGCAACCCAGTCGACCCTTATGCGTTTGCGCGATCTTGTCGCCATACGAGCTTCCAGGGATCTGTGCGGACAGAACAAAACCACGCTTCTCGGATTGAGCGCGGCGCGGCCGGAAGCCGGCGCCACCTGTTTTGAGATCTTACAATTTGACGCCACGTGCGATTCAAGTCCTTTTGGGCGGCGGTCGTGTGCATATGTTCATCTGGCCCGAGCCGGGCTAGCGTTGCCAGAGCCAAGGCCTTAAGGGCGCGGTCTTGGTGAGCGGCGCAGCTGATGCGTGCCGGGTTCCCATTCAGGGCTGATCTTCTTGCCGCCATCATGCTGTCCGCTTCTGGGCATGAAGCCGAGCTGCCAAGGGAGTCGCTATCGAGATCAATTAGGGACGAGTGTCACTCGCATGCAGGGCACTAACTCAGGATGCGAGCTGCCTCGGATTGTTCTGATCAGAACCTTCTTTCGATGTGTGCGCGAATCGCATTTGCTTTAGCGTCAATCCAGCCGCGCTCGCGCGCGCTTGCGACCATCTTGGCGTAGGCTGCTTCCCAGGTTTCGTTGTCCTTGGGGCAGCCAGGCAGGATAGGCACTAAATCAACGGGCACCAGCGCGTTGTCGTGGTCAACGAGCGTGATCCCTTTCAAGTCTGAAGGCTTAGCGGCATGCGGGCCCTTCAAGACGAGCTTAAACCCGCAAAAATCAAAGGGCTCCGCCAGTTTGCACCCCCCTCTCGGACGAGTATTCTATGATCATAACTCGGCTCCTTCATTGCGGCTTTCAACATAAGCCTGGCCGTAGAGTTTCGTTACGAATAGCGACATTGTGGTGAAAACACGCACTCAGCCGTACAGTAGCGTTCGAAGCTCGCCACGGAAGTTGATGAGTGGATTGCCTTGAGCTGCTCGCGTTGCGACAATCCGGCCGATAAAGATCCCATGAGTGCCTATGATTTGGTGGTGATGCAAGACGCATTCGAGCACACAAACTGCGCTTTGCAGAACCGGTACGTCAAGGACGCCCTGATCCCACGGCGCTGTATCGAAACGATGGACACCGTTTGCGCCATGCCGGCCGGCGAAACGCAGTGCGAGGTCCTGCTGATTGCCGCCGAGAAGACTCACGCCAAAAGTGCCGTTGGCGAGTATCGCGTCGTGAGTTTCGGAACTGGCATTAATGCCGACCAGCAGGCAGGGAGGCTCCATGCAGATCGAGATAATAGAGCTGACAGTTAAGCCGCGCCGTCCGTCGGCCGTTCCGGTCGCTACAATGGACACGCCGCTCGCCAGATTTCGCATGGCTTGGCGAAACTCGATCGCCTCGATGGACCGAATATCGCTTATCCCGGGAGGCGATTGGCAGCTCATAGACTAGCTCCAGAGTGGCGTTTGACTTCGAACCTTTGAGGCGTGCGGAGATTGCGTAGGTTCGCGACCGTTAAAGTTGCCTCCGCGCTGTTCGCGTTTGGTGGCACCGATAATCTGACTGATCTGGCGATGCAGCTGAACACAACATCTGGCTCCGCTTGGATAATAACGTTCGTCGCGCCTCCGCGTCAGATCGAGTACGTTCCACTTCCTCGTGTCGTAGGGCGGGAACAGCGACGGGGAGGGGTGCCGGTACGCCGGAAGGGCTGGCGGTCCGTGATCTGTCCGCGCGTGGTATCATTCACTGCAAATTATTCCTTGGTGGTGACATGGGCATCGCCGCCGCGCCATTTTGCCTGCCGATACTGTCGAGAAGGCGCTTTTTCCCGGAGAGAAGACGCTCATCCAGCGTCGCGTGCAACGAAAGCCGCAGCTCAGGCGGGATCGAGTTGTCTGTATCGATCACTTCACGAAGCTTACGAAACATGAGTTCGATCAGCGCGATCGATCCGAGTACCGTGTCTGTCTGCCAAGACATCATTGTTTGCCTCCTTTGGCGTTCTAGCGCGAAGCGCGATTCACCGAGCCGCCTGTCTTTTCGATGAGCTCGGTTGGGCGCTTCGCACCGGCCCTGGCGATCTGAGCGGCGGTCGATCTGTCAGGCGCCGCCTTGGCCTCGATCAGCTCGGCAGGATTGATGCGGTACGCATGCTGCAGCCCGAAAAGCGCGCTGCTCCGAGCATAGACCGCACTCATCTGACCAATCTCCGACGCGATTTTTGAAAATTTTCCATGATTCTGCCGTTAAATCCTCGGGCTAGGGCACCGCTATTTCGTTCAAAAGGTGCATTTCGCCTCTCCATCATCGGCTGCACTTATCGGCCCACTCAAAGCAGGGGAGACCACGGCTCCGGGCTGACGTGATTGAGTTCCGCGGACCTTCTGAATGCTGAATAGCCGTCGTCGAACAGCGGCGACGCCGAGCAGTATTAGGAGCGAAGGGAGCTTGGCTGGGAGGTTTTGCGCGCATCACTGCGCTCCGGTTGAAACCGCCGCCTCGCGCGAGAGCAGCGCGCGGGTCGCCGCCCTTACATCAGCCTGCCGCATCAGACTTTCTCCGACCAGGAAGGTCGAAATGCCAAGCCGCGAAAGACGCAGAACGTCGCCCTGCGAGCGGATACCGCTCTCGCCGACGATCACGCGATTCTTCGGTAGGAGCGGCGCCAGCGCCTCGCTGATCGTAAGAGAGGTCTCGGAGGTGCGCAGGTTGCGGTTGTTGATGCCGATCATCGGCGAGCGAAGTTTTAGCGCCCGATCGATCTCGTCGACGTCGTTGATCTCGATCAGCACATCCATACCATGGGCCATGGCCGCAGCCTCTATCTCACGAGCGGCTTCGTCTTCGAGCGCCGCCATGATGATCAGGATGCAGTCAGCCCCCTGAGCGCGCGCTTCGGCCACCTGATAGGTGTCAAGCAAGAAGTCCTTGCGCAGCACCGGAAGATATGATGCCGCGCGCGCCGCCACCGTGAAATCAGGGTGCCCCTGGAAGGGGTGGGTGTCCGTCAGCACCGACAGACAGGCCGCGCCGCCCCCTTCATAGGCCCTGGCTAGCGAGGGCAGATCGAAGTCGCTCCGGATAAGGCCCTTGGAGGCAGAGGTCGTTTTGATCTCGGCGATCAGCGCATATTCATCTGCTGCGTGCTTGTTGCAGATGGCGGCGAGAAAACCCCGCGGCGGTGAGGCCTGCCGCGCGAGCGCTTCGACGTCTGAAAGTGGCAAGGCGCGCTTGGCGGCTGCGATCTCTTCGCGCTTGTAGGCTTTGATCTTCGTCAAGATATACGACATCGGTTGGGCTCGGCTGTTAGGCGTTGGATACTGCGATCAGGTGTTTCAATCGCGCCGCCGCGGCACCGCTACCAAGCGATTTCTGCCCAAGAGCGACGCCTTCCTTCAAGGTTTTGGCACGGCCGGCCACGATCAATGCCGCGGCCGCATTGAGAAGCGCGATATCGCGATAAGGGCTTGGGGTGCCGTCGAGCACGCTTTTCAGTGCCACTGCATTGGCATTGGCATCGCCGCCCTTCAGTCCCTCGCTGGCACAGCGGGGGAGACCAGCCTGTTCGGGGGTCACTTCGAAGGTGCGGATCTTGCCGGTCTCAAGCGAGGCAACAAAGGTCGGGCCGGTCAAGGTGAGCTCATCAAGTCCGTCCAAGCCGTGCACCACCCACACCGACTCAGCGCCAAGAGTTTTCAACACCTGCGCCAAAGGCAGCACCCACTGCCGCGAAAACACCCCCACTATCTGTCGCTTGACGCCCGCCGGATTGCACAGCGGTCCGAGCAGATTGAAGATGGTGCGGGTCGCAAGCTCAAGCCGGGTCGGGCGGACGTGCTTCATAACGGGATGATGGACCGGCGCAAACATGAAGCCGATGCCGGCTTCGCGCACGCAGCGAGCGATGTCTTCAGGGGCGATGTCGATCCTCACACCGAGCGACGCCAACACGTCAGCAGCGCCCGAGCGCGAGGACATTGCGCCGTTGCCATGTTTGGCCACCCGTACGCCAGCACCAGCAACGATGAAAGCGGCGCAGGTCGACACGTTGACCGAGCCCAAAGCGTCGCCGCCAGTGCCGACAATGTCGACGGAATCGTGCGGCGCATTGACTCGCAGCATCTTACTCCGCATCGCGGAAGCGGCGCCGGTAATTTCGTCCACCGTCTCGCCGCGCACCCGCAGCGCCATCAGAAGTCCGCCCATCTGCGAGGGTGTGGCTTCGCCCGAAATCATGCTGTCAAAAGCTGATGCCGTCTCCTCGCAGGTCAACGTGGCGCCACTGGCGAGCTTGCCAATAATCGATTTGAGGGCGTCCATCGTGCTTTCGAACGTGCTTGGTTGTAGCTATTGCCAGCGTTTTGCCAGGGCGAAGGTTGCCTCTTTGATCGATGTGCCGACCTTCATGTTCCAGCTTAGTGACAAAGGCCGCGCGCTGTTTGTCGCACAACATGGGTTGAGGGCCTTCTTTCAGCTCTTTGCCCTCGCCGGATGCGAGATCGACAGGCGGCATGATCTGCCAGCCTTCCGGCTTCATCAGCGGAAGGTCGATTCGAACAGGCGTCAGTTGCAAATTGGCGTTCATGCGTTCGGCGACCCGGCGGGCGCGTCAGCCGGTAGCCATGGCTTGCGTGGCGTAGGTTGGTCATAATTGATTCCTACAACCTGACGCAGCGTCAGGTTCAATCCCTTTTAATGGCTTGGCTGAAACATTTGTGCCGCCCAATATGCAATCTCGCGCGTTCCAGAGTGACGGGGACACAAGCGACCAAGTGCAGCCCGCCGCTTTCTGAGAAACCGCCCTCCCAGGGCAGTTTAGCTGAATGGAAACACGTTCTGCGCGTGTTTCCATTCAGACCAGGACGACTGAGAAATCTTCGGCCGAGGAGCGGGCCGCGCGCGGCGGCCACCAGTGCAGCGGTCCTCGCGCAAACATGATACTTTCCGACATTCATGCTGGTTATCGAATCGATCGAGATGGACGCCAAATCGAGCTTTCAGAGCTCATCCTGGCTTGGGCCGACGAACATGGCTGGACGACTATCGCCGACAACAGCCGTACGGCCCGTAGGTTACATGGTTATCCTAGGATGTTTTTCATCAAGATCGTCACGGCACCTAGCGTTGTCGTGCCAGATGGGCTCGCGACGAGGGCGCAATCGTCCATCAGGAGCGTCCACAGACGATGGCGATCGCCTACCGGCTGTTCACGACAAAGGCCCGGAATCCGCACAGGCAGGCGCGAAGTCGAGAACTCGTAGC
Organism: Bradyrhizobium sp. LMTR 3; assembly: GCF_001693485.1. Taxonomy (GTDB): domain Bacteria; phylum Pseudomonadota; class Alphaproteobacteria; order Rhizobiales; family Xanthobacteraceae; genus Bradyrhizobium. Next base: position 874,317 of record NZ_MAXC01000012.1, on the reverse strand, counting down.
AGTCGCTAGGCAGTGTCTGGAAGTCGTTTAGCTTCTGGATCGTCGAGGCTGACACCTTCAAAGCGGCTGAGCCTCCTGAATCGTGCTTCCGCTCCTTGCGCCGCGCGCGACATCGCCACCACGTGACGGGTCGACGCTGTAATTATTGAACCAAAGAAGCTTAAGATCACGATGGGGCGCAAAGAATGAGAGGAATGAATCCAAAAGGAAACCCGCCGTGACCTAGCCAACTTGTGTCGACAACGGCGACTTTTATTGCCCAAGAACGACACGCACAATGACGTGACCGGGCCCGACATCTCGACCTTGCACAGATCTCGGCGCAACTGCCCAGCAGCTCCACCGGATCGCGCACGAATCCCCGGCTCGAGCGTATCTTCCACTGTGCAACACATGCGGCTCAGAGCCGCGAGCCATTACGCGGCATTCCTGAATGTGGTCTCCTCGAGGTGGTGCGGGCGCAAGAGGGTGGGGTACGGAAATAGTCGGCTAAAATGCTGATCGTGCTGGCTCGATGCCACTCGCTCAGCCTGCCGCTTTAGATCGGTGATAGCGGCGTGAAGCCTCGCATTACGATCACGAAGACGCCCCGATAGTCACCGTTTTTCGGTGCGTGGGATGTCTGGTCTGCGGGCTTGGAACGGTGTGGTTCATGGACGGGTCGGTCTTTTATTCGCTTTCAGGTGCGCGCAATCGTTAGACCAGCATTCTCCAGGGCATCCAGGATCTTGCCCGCATCAGCCGGAGCGTCGTGTTGGTGCTCGCCAGTGAGGGCGCCGGCAATGATCGCGTACGCCTCCTCGCGCTCGGCCGGCTTGTGCGCAGTATATTCGCCGCAGACATTGCAGGCGATCATCGGTCGGCCGCTCCAGGGATCATGTGACGCGATTTCGCACCAATCATCGGAGTTGCATTTCGGGCACTGCATGGGCGAGGGCTCCTGCCAGTTCTCAGCTCGCGAGCTCGGTTCTAGTCAAGTCCAAAGGCGCTTGGGCAGCTTACCTCTGCAGAAGCATCGGCAGTGTGGAGCTCGCCTCGGCCATTCCAGAAGCGAATAAAGCTAGCGAGGCCAGCGCGGAAATAAACGAACAGACGTGGCAAATGCGCGCGGCGTTCGCAGTGCGCAAGCGGCGCGTCTCTTGGATCCGTTGTGGCTCACAAGTCGTGAGCCTCGAAACCGCCATTTCAGCAGCGGTGCCGGCGAACATTGCAAGGAAAGCGAGCGCAGCCCCCAACGCGAAGTACATCGCTGCTGAAGAGAGGGCGCCGATAAGGCTCAGATCGATTGTGGCTCTGATTTCTACGCCTTCGAGAGATGACAAGACTGCAAGCCCAGCTCCACAGTTGATCAATATCAGAGCGCGAAGCCCAATCGGGACTGAGTCGAGGGCAGCCTCTCTGACAAATGTGCGAACTTGGACCTTGCGAGGGGCGCGCTGAGTATCTTCGCGGTTCAGGCCGTGATGCCATTTCCCGTCTTTTACCGGCTGCCCTTGATCGGAGTGTTCTTCAAATGTTGATTGTTTGTTGGACTTGTCCACTAGGTGTGCTCCTCGGTCCGTTCGGGGCGACGAGAACGTCGCTTCGGGCGCTTGGGTCGCGGGATTTGATCCTCTGAGAGGCGAAAGCTAGTCGGGCCCCAAAGGCGATAAGCGCAAGCTGCGTGGTTGAGACAGCAAATCGCGTTCGAAGGACATATCGGCGTCGGAAGCTGACGAATCCCATTCGTGCGATGACCTGGTGCTGGCACAGAACGTTTCTGAAACCGCTCGCCCGTGTTGCGTCAAACTTCGCTGATGCATCAGCGCCTCAGTGGTCGCCACCGGAGCGGGTTCGAACCCGGTCTCCTCTAGCTGCTTCGAAAGTGTCGATACTGGAGCACATTGAGTTCAGAGCCGGCTCTCATCGGCGGAAGGCTGCGGCGAAGGTGATGCGTTTCCACTTATCTTCCTTTCCGTGAGTGTGGAGGTAGACGACCCAGCCGCCGATTTCGAAGCCGTCAAATCGAAGGATGGCATGATCAGCGCCTTCTCGCTTTGCGCCTGATCCGATCGCTACAGTCTGAAGACGCCGTAACGTGGCGCCTCGATGGGAGTATTGAGCGAAGCGCTCAGGACGATTGCGAGCGCGTTTCTGGTGTCGACGGGATCAAGAATGCCGTCGTCCCAGATTTCGGAAGTTGCATAGTAGGCGCTCGATCGTTCCCGATACTCTTCGACAATAGGCTCTCGAATGGCCGCCAAATCTTGTTCCGATAAACGTCCACCCGCCCGGGCCAATTGTCTTGCCTTGACATGGGTAAGCACGCCTGCCGCTTGCTCTGCACCCATCGCTGAAATTTGAGACTGCGGCCAGGAGAACATAAAGCGTGGATCGAAAGCTCGTCCCGCCATAGCGAATGTCCCCGCTCCGTGGGAGCGGTTGCAAATAACCGTGAATTTAGGCACCGACGCTCCAGAGACGGCCATGATCAGCTTGGCGCCATCCTTGGTGATGCCACGCCGTTCGTATTCGCGGCCGACCATGAAACCCGTGATATTCTGCAGAAACAGCAGGGGCGTTCGATTCTTGTCGCACAATTGGATGAAGTGAGCGCCCTTCAGCGCGCTATCGCTGAACAGCGCACCGTTGTTTGCAATAAGCCCGATCTGATATCCATAAAGGCGGGCGAAGCCGCACACCAAAGACTCGCCATAGCGAGGCTGGTATTCGTGAAATCGGCTGCCGTCGACTAGACGGGCGATAATCTCCCGCATGTCGAACTGCACTCGAGGATCCCTGGGAAGAATGCCGTACAACTCAGACGCATCGTAAGCGGGCGGCTCAGGAGCGACCCTATTGATCGAGGCTTTCGTAGCACCATCGAAACGAGCGACAATGTCCCGCGCAATGGCAATCGCGTGCATCTCGGAGTGTGCGAAATAGTCACTCGTTCCAGACACGCTGGTATGCATATGAGCGCCGCCAAGCTCTTCGACGGATACCGTTTCGCCCGTGGCCGCTTTCACAACTGGGGGGCCCCCTAGAAAAATCGCGCCCGTTCCCTCCACGATGATGTTGTAGTCGCTAAGCGCGGGTACGTACGCCCCTCCCGCGGTGCAATGACCCATCGCGATGGCGACTTGCGGCACTCCCATCTTTGAGAGAATAGATTGGTTGCGGAAGATTCGACCCGCGTAGTACCGATCCGCGAAGAACTCCGCCTGCAAAGGCAGGAATCCGCCGGCACAGTCGCACAGATGAACCACGGGCAGACGGTTCTCGATCGCTATATCCAAAGCGCGCACGATCTTCTTGACAGATAGCGGGTACCATGCGCCGCCCTTCACGCTCGCGTCATCCGCGTGAACAATGACTTCGCGACCCGATACGATGCCGATGCCGACAACCTGCGCTGCTCCAGGCACCTCGCCGTCGTAAGCCTTGTTAGCGGCTAGCGTCGAAAGCTCGAGGAACGGAGTGTCTGGATCGAGCAAAGCCTCAATCCGATCACGCACAAACAGTTTGTTCTGCCGACGCAGGCGCTCAAGGTCCCGTTCGGGACGGTTGAAGCGGGCGGCACGTTGCCGTTCCTTTAATTCGGCCGCAAGTCGTTTGTTGTGGAGTTCGTTGAGGCAAAAGTCCTGGGATTTGACATCCGCTGCAGAAGCGATCCGCTGCATCTCAACGCCCTTCATCGGAGAGCGTAACCAGCACTGCGCCTCGCTCGAAGCTCTCGCCTTCGTTGAAGTGGATTCGGTCAATCACGCCGTCCCGTGAAGAGCGTATGATGGTTTCCAACTTCATGCTCTCGATTTTCATGAGCGCCGTGCCTGCGGAGACGGATTGACCAGGCGAAACGCTGGTCGTCACGACGAGGCCCGGCATTGGCGCGCGGGTCAGGAGATGATCCGCCTCATTATTCGCGCAAGCGAGCGTTCTCAACGGGTCGCGGTAGTGCAAAATGCGCGTCCTGCCGCGGATATGCACGTGAATGACCTCGCCGTCGATGGCGAACCTGACCGGTTCGCTTTCGCCAGCGATGGTAAGGACGCCGCAACCCTCGGCTTGCTGGGAGAGCGCGACTGGGGCAATCACTTTATTACACAAGCGAAGGCGATAGCCCTGTTGGCAGCGTGAAAGCGATAACTGATAATCTACGCCATCAACTTCAAAAGAGTGTTTCACGTCAGTTTCTCCAGCTGCCCAGCGCGGCGTGAAGCTCGGGCACGGCATCTGCCGATTCGCGGACAGGTCTCGTCAGGAGGGCGGCTGTGGCGAGGAAGGCCGATAAGTCGGACGCAGGTTCGCCCGATGCGATGTGCGGATTTTCCTCAAGATATCCCGTATGGACGTGTCCGCTCAGAAAAGCCTCGTCGCGGAGGATACGTGTGAGAAAGTGTGCGTTTGTCTCGCAGCCGAGAAGCACCAGCTCCCGCATCGCCCGATGGGCCTTCAGCGCAGCCTCATTGCGCGTCGGCGAATGCACGATGATCTTTGCGAGCATGGGATCGAACGCTGTCGTAATCTGCTGGCCTTGCAAGATGCCGCTGTCGATCCGTACGCCATCGCCATCCGGGTACTCAAGAACAAGTACCTTGCCAGTCGTCGGAACATATCCGCGTTCCGGGGCTTCCGCATACAGTCTAGCCTCGATCGCGTGTCCTTTCGAGACAATATCGGACTGCAAAAATCCAAGTTCGCGGCCCGCGGCGACATAGATCTGTTGAGCAACAAGATCGAGTCCTGTGATCATCTCGGTCACAGTATGCTCGACTTGCAGACGCGTATTCATCTCCAGAAAATAAAACTCGCCGCCACCGAAGATGAATTCGACAGTGCCTGCGTTTCGATAGTTAGCGGCGCGCGCGATGCTGGCGGCGGTTTCGCAAACCCGCTTGCGCAACTCTGGCGACAGCGCAGGCGAGGGCGACTCCTCGATGAGCTTCTGGAACCGGCGCTGCACAGAGCACTCCCGCTCAAAGAGATGGACCACGTTTCTGAAGGAGTCGCCGAGCACCTGTACTTCGATGTGCCGCGGGTTTTCCAAGTATCGTTCAACGTAGAGCCGGCCATCGCCGAAATACCTCTGCCCCTCACTGCGCGCCTGCGCAATCGCGTCCTCCAAGTTAGCGAGGTCGCGCACGATCCGCATGCCCTTGCCGCCACCTCCAGCCGATGGTTTCACCAGCAAAGGAACGCCAACAGTTCGCGCCCTGAATGTGAATGTCGCTGGATCATCTTCTTCGATCGCCGAAGGTGCAACCGGAAAACCGTTCCGCTGAACGAAGTTGCGGGCCCTGATTTTGTCGCCCATCAGTTCGATGCTTTCCGGAGCTGGCCCGATGAAGGCAATGCCCGCCTTTGTGACGGCCCTGGCGAACTCAGCATTCTCGGAGAGAAATCCATAGCCCGGATGAAGGGCGTCGGCGGTCGCCTTGTGGGCAGCAGCGATGATTTGCGGGATATCGAGATAGGCGGCAATCGGCGTGCGACCGCTGATCGCAATCGCCGTGTCAGCCATGGCGACAGCCGGCGTCCCCGCATCCGCATCGTGGTAGACAACTGCAGAGCGAAGCCCCAGCCCTCGCAAGGTCTTGATGATTCGTACGGCAATCTCGCCTCTGTTGGCGATCAGAATGGTTTGGAAAGGTAATTTACGCATTCGCCTGTTCGTCCAAGCAAGTGTCCAGCCCCGAGAATTCCGTCATTCGCAAGCGGTTGGTGCAGCCTCAATTGCCCGCGCCATTTCATGTGTCCCCATTCGGCGTTGCCGTCCTGGAATTCAGCCCCAGGGGCTAGTCTCGAACGTGGGCAATCGAAGCCGCTGGGCTATCGGCGCTGGCTCATTTCGAGCCTTCCTTTCCCTTGGCAGAGTCTCGAAACGATATCACGTAGCGACATTGGTCACTCAGGTTTACGAACTTGGCTCTGAGACAGGCAGTGATGGCTGCTGCATCAGGTATGTGGCTGCTACAAAGGCGAAGCACGTCCGGTGTGCAAGCCTCTCGTTCCTCCGGCGTCGCCAGCCGATCTCGCGCACCCGCCTGTTCGGCGCATAGACCCATTGTCGTCACAGCAGCAACAGCAAGTGTCGCTGCACAGCGATGTACTTTGAAAAACCAAGACCGATACGTTCGCTGCTTTTGATTCACGATATCCTCTTCAAGTCGATACATCCTGCGATATTGTTCTTTCTGCGCGAAGCGCAGCATGACCTGTCTATCGCGAAACAGGTCGGAACCATTCAAAGCATTGACGGCCGCGGAAGCGCATTCGCGTATCTGCACACCCATCGCAGCGGTGCTTCGGTCGCCTATTCGTAGACACCGTAACTTCCGAGCGCATCGAGGCGGCTAACAACCCGCCGGTCGGCCGATGAGCCAGAGCCGCCGACGCCGAGCGAAACAAGGATTGCGACCCGGCTAGACGAAAGAAGTTACGATAGCGGTAAGATATACCTCGGGGGCAATTGTGGATTGAGCGACCTCCAACATGCCCCCGAAACTGCATCTGGTTGGGGAGAGAGAACCAGGAGCGGTCTGTAACAGCCGGGGCTATCACCCACATGCTGCGCAGATCGCGCCAAATTTGCATCCTGTTCCGGGTGCAAAGTGGCCAGTTTGCGATGCGGCCGATAGACCACTTCGCTTTCGGGTGCGTGCTCGAGCATCGTGATTTTGCGACGTGAGCTCACGAGTGTGGGACATTAGCAATTCTCATCACTTGGCGGGAAGCTTTGAGGTGGCCCGCCACCTGTTTTTTTAGATCGTACAATCTAACGCTACGTGCGATTCAAGCCCTCGCCAGGACTGCTCGTGTGGATATACCTAAAGCCCGCAGGCCCAAGAGCCATCTGGCGCGAATAGAGTGAGAGGCCTTTCACGGCAAATCTCAGTTCCATTCCCATCTAGCCGAGCGGAGCCGGGTACGTAAGCGACAGCTCCAGCACGGCTGATCCCTTTAAGCCGGCAAGTGGAGAGATCGAAACATTGAATAGGCTTGCGATCCTTGTCAGCGTAAACTGCGCGCGGCGGTAGCAGTGCGAAAGGGAAGAGCTTTTGTTCCCGAGATAGCAGTCGCTTTAGATGCGCCGCCTTTACACGTTCGTCCTGGAAGAAGCTTGGCCTAGCGCGCCTTAGAAGGAGATCGTGGCGCCTACGGGTCGTATCTTGCTGGGTCCAACTGCCACCGAGCGTGTGCGAGGCATAAGCAAAGCAACTTTATCAACAGCTCAATACGTGTGCACCCGGTTCGGCTTTCTCAAGCGAATCGCGCCCCCTTGCGAATTGTGCGGGGAGGGCGACTACGTAATGATACGGAGGGCTGGTGTCGCATTCTGTTCATGTACGAAGTGCATCTCATCTACATGAAACCCAAAGATCCGTTCTACGATCCCAAATTCTGGCGAGGCCGTGCGGAAGCGACGCGGACCAAAGCGGTGTCGTTCGCTGAAGGCAAGTCCAGAGATAGGCTCCTTAAGATCGCCGAGGAATATGAGAAGCTAGCCCGACGCGCAGAGGAGTGGCCGACGCTCAAAAAAGATGGCGACGCAGAGCCTGATCGCAGCTCCTGATGCTTGGCCGGCTTTTTGATAAAATCCTGAGTAGCTCTCTCGGAGCGGCTAGGTTGGTTCCTTTGCTCGATGCGTCACACGCATGCGGGCCGATTTGGATTACTCGGCCGTTAGCCGTTCGGTCATCGTGATCAACCTCACGATCAAACAAGCGATGCATAACGTTAGCACCCTGGTTCTTTATCTCGCAGATCCGGTACCATCCAGAACCTTGGTCGCTATCTCTGGAGGAGGCTGATTGCGACGTGTCAGCCAACCATGGAGTTATCCGCGGCTGCTGATCTATTGCACGAACCTGGGTGTCACACGCTCTGATGCAAGCGAAAGGCCATCCGATGAACCAGCCTAGCCTTTTCGTACCGCTTCTTTGCGGAACCCTTGCGATGGCTAGTTGGAGTATCGGCAGCGTCCTGTCCAAGGCCGCCCTCTGCTGTATCGAGCCGCTCTCGCTACTAACAGGGCAGTTGGCTGTGAGTGCCGCAAGCCTGACCGTACTATCCATCTGGTCAGGCGCGTCGCCACGCTTGAGCGATTGGCGTGCTGGCCTTCCGGGCCTCCTGCAGCCGGCGCTTGCGTCTGGTTTGTCGATCTTCGGCCTGACGATGCTACCGGCTTCTGTGGAAGCGATCCTATTCGCAGTTGAAACGCCAATGATCATACTCCTCGCGTGGCTGATCCTTGGCGAGACCCCCAACCGGGGCGTCGGCTTGCTCTGCTTGTTGGCCTTTGCCGGAGTTGGTTTGCTGAGCTGGACCTCTGAACCCGATCCCTACGCAACGCGCGGACTGGGAGTCGGCCTCGTCCTCGGCGGTGTTCTATTTGCCTCGCTCTACAGTATCACAGTCCGTTTGATGTCGCATCGGATCGATGCGCTGCGGCTTACGACAATAAGCCAAATCGTCGCGTTCGCAGCAGTGGGATGTGTATGGATTGGTGTTCGTCCATTGCCGACGCTCACGCCAACTATCACTGATGTTATTTTGGTGGTCGCATCCGGATTGCTGCTCATGTCAATTCCATTTCTTCTCTACGGCGTTGCGCTGGAGCGCATGAGCGCGACCGCAGCCGCGCTGTTGCTGCCGCTAATTCCGATGTTTACGTCCATTTTCGCATCTGTTTTCCTTCATGAAACCCTGACTGCAAGACAGTGGCTAGGGGCTGCCACTGTTCTCGTGTCGGCGCTTGGAATGCCCTTGGCCCTGCGTTCCAAACCGCACGATTGACCTGGATCAATTTGGCGCAGGACACGTCGTCTCGCCCGCGGCCCAACCAATCAAAAATGCCGCGGCTTCCTCGGCCGCGGCCAAGTTACGGGTGGACAGTTCCGTTTTCAGATGTCTGGGGCAGGAGATCGAAATTTCTACCCATTTCCCCCTTTTTGCGGGCGGCCCGCTCGATCCTCTGGGACCAGATTCATTTGGACCGTCGCTGCATAATCCACCCGGAAGATGGCTCCTCGTTTCTCGTCCGGCCCAGATGACGCGACAGAAGCAGGATCAGAGCGTCTGGCGTTGTATCTGCGCGCATCGCACGTTAGCCGCGAGGAGTTGCGTCGGGGCCTTTGCTTGCAATCCAGCGATCGACGAGCTCGCTGAGGAGTCCGAAGGGAAGTGGACCGCTGCCTAGGACGATGTCGTGGAACTCGCGCGCGTCGAATGCCCGGCCCAGCTGAGAGCTTGCCTTGCTCCTCAACGCGAGCAGTTGCTGCATGCCCACCTTGTACGCAGTAGCCTGGCCCGGTAAGACGATATAGCGTTCCACCTCACTTATGATTTCGGACAACGGATTGGGCGTTACCTTGCGTAGGTAGTTGATCGCTTGTTGGCGCGTCCAGCGACTGGTGTGGATGCCGGTATCCACCACAAGCCGCGCGGCGCGCCACAGCTCCGCCGCGAGCCGTCCGAAATCGGACATGGGATCGCGATACGCACCCATGTCCTTGGCAAGCGACTCAGCATATAACGCCCACCCTTCCGCATAGGCGGTGTACGAGCCGAACTTCTGGAACGCGGGAACTCCGGTCAGTTCTCTCGCGATCGCAATCTGCATGTGATGACCCGGCACGCCCTCGTGGTAGGCGAGAGCTTCGAGCTGGAACGTCTTCAGGATCTCCATTCTGGACAGGTTAACATAGTAGACGCCGGGCTGGCTGCCGTCAGCCGTTGTTCGCTGATAGAAGGCGAGGGCCCCAGAGTTCTCACGGAAGGGCTCGACACGCCTGACAACCAAAGGAGCCTTCGGAAGCCTGCCAAAAGAATTGCCGAGGTTGCGGTACATCGCATCCATAACGCGGGACGTTTCGCGGAGGTACGTGCTCCGTCCCTCCTCGGTATCGGGATAGACAAACTTGGGGTTTGTCTTGATGTGCTGGAAAAAAGCGGCGAGTTCGCCGCCAAAGCCAAGCGAGTTCTTTATCTTTTCCATCTCTCCGTGGATCCGGGCGACCTCCTCCAGCCCGTACTCGTGGATTTGTGCGGCCGACAGCTCCGTCGTGGTTATGTGCCTGAGCGCCTGCGCGTAGAACTCAAGTCCGTCGGGGTTCTTCCAGGCGCCGTCGTCCGTGCTGGACGAGGCTTCGAGCCGGCCCGCCGCCGCAATCAAATCGACGTAAGCCGGCTGGACGAACCTGATCATCGCTTGGATGGCCGCTTCAATAAGCTTGGGCTTCTTCGCGTAACATATTGGCAGCGCCTCGAGCTTGGTGCGGAAGTCCGCAAGCCACGTCGAGTCCTTTCCTGAAGCATGAAAGGGCACGCCGCTCAGAAGATTGCGACAATCCCGGATGACCTTGTCATAAACAAATCTTGGAGCGAAAATCCCCTTGCGAGAACGCAGCTCGACACCATCAATGATTTGTGCGACCAACCTGCGGATGCCCTCGAGGCGAGAGATGTAGGCCTCCGCATCTTCGACAGCGTCGATGGGATGATGATTGAGCAGAAAGGCCGGAATGGACGATTGCCAGCCACCCATTTGGTTTAGCGGGTAGTTGTAATGCCGGAACTCGTCCGCTTCTAACGCTGTCACGCAGTTGCTCTCGAACAGCCGATAGCTCAGCTTGGCCGCGTCCGGCAACGTCTGCGGATCGAAGTCCGCGCGCAGTCGATCAAGGTCCTGCCGAGTCTCGCGAACCGCTTGGTCCCGTGCTGGTTCGTCGATCTCGTCCCATAGATGCTGGCGATCTTTGCGCCCCAGCAGGGCGGCCTCTCTCATCGGGCTCAGTCGGATTTGCCGTTCGAAGGCCTGTTCGAAGAAAACACCGAGCGCCTCGGTTTGCGGTGCGGCCGTAACCGACTGAGGCATGGTAGGCTTGTTCATGGTGCTCAAGGTCCTCGATTGAAAACTGCGGCGAGTCCGCTCCTGAAGATCACCGCACTGCTGTTGTGAGGATGCCGCGAATGAAGCAAGCGGCGTGCCGAATTGAATTGCAGGTTTTTGACGGCACTTCGTAAGTGTGTGTAGCGTCAAGTTGCTGACATTGGTCCCAAGGCTGACAATCGCCGCCGCTAGTTGTCCGGCAGGACGTTGCGCAGCGGGAAGCCGCTTTTTCGAAGAGCTTTCCCATGGCGTACTCGATGTGCGCCTTTGCAGGAGTCGGCGACGAGCACCGACAAGGCATGAATGCCGTGCATCACTCTTTGAGGACGCGCGCAGAAGATTGGTCTTGAAATCACGCCGACGCTGATTCGCGCGGTGTCGTCGTTGCGGCCTAGCGACGGGGAGGCGCCCGGGAGGGTACGCTCCCCCGATTCGCCCAGATTTGACGGCGGGTTGCGCTTTGCTCCTAGAAAAATAGGGCTTTCCCCGCCCATAAACGAACTTACAGGGGCTACATGGACGCACCGGCGAGTAAGCCGGCTGTAGAAACATGGCCCTTTTAAGCGAGTACGGCCGCACGAAACGGAATTCGCGCCGGCATTCGGCCGAGCAAATCGCCGAGATCGCCGCATCTATCCGGCAATGGGCGAGACGATGCCGATCCTAGCCGCCGAGCGATCACCCTCGGCGCGGTCAAAGCCAAGATGCAGGAGATTTCATTAGCGAACTGTGGTCGATGAAATGTCGCCGCATGTTGGAGAGAACACTAGCGGCCGCAGTTCCGCAATCGATGGCGAACGAGGGCAGCGATTTCCTCCATCTTGTTCTAGGAGGCGCATCTCACCTTCGAGGGTAAGTCCGATGCTGAAATCGCCATAGCCTTCGGTGCGCTGGAGCGCCTTCTCGACTTCCGCTACGCCTCGCGAGAGGGTTCGGCCTGCTCGGAATTCTCATGGTAAGGAGACGACGAGAATGACCCCGCTCGCGGCCGCGGATCAGCTATGGTCGGCATTATGGGCAGGCGGTCGGCCAGTTCTTCATACACAATAGTGACCATTCAGGCGTCCCTTGCGAACGCGGCCGAGTTCTTCAACAGTCTGGTAGGTCAGCACCATCTCATCGGATGCTGCTTCAGCAAACGCTAAGCAACTTCGCCGCGTGGCCACCGGCTACGAAAGACGGCCAGAAGTGACCTGGCCGTCGTCACGATTTCGGTTACGGTGTTATGGCTCGATAAAACGCACTCGAAAGGTCAGGGGAGGAAAGAAACGAACTTTGCGCCGTCCGGCAGTTCGCACACGAATTCGCCCTGATTCACTACTTCGGTCGCCCCGACGATCAGCTTGGAGGCCCGCACCGTAAGCTTGCCTTCGCGGCTGAGGCTGTGGCGAATGTATTCCGTCACTGGCTGTCCCGAGCTATCCACGGTTTGATGCGCATTGGCAAAGCTGATGCCGTTCTGGGCGGTCACCCTGAAGGCACTAATAAGCAGCCCGGCCTGCGTCGCTGGCCCAGGCTTGCCGCCATCGAGCGTGGTACAGCGGCTTAGGTCCAATATGAGCTTCACATTCTTGCCGGCCTGCAGGGCACTGAGCACCTCGGCGTATTTCGGCGAGGGCTCATCGGCCTTGGCGATCGTGCTCACGCTCACAGCCGAAAGCAAGGAAAACAGGATCGACAGGCATCTGCGACTAAACTTCATACGCTCTTCTCCTTCAACAACACCGCACGCGAGGCATGCGGCAACTCCGATGTCGCGTCCGCAAACAGCTTGGCGGATTTCAGACATCGGGCATGTGCGCTTCGCAACAACTACACGTGTCGCAACCGCTTGCAAGTCGTTGCGAAGGCTAATCCAACCTCACAAGCTCGTACGTAAGGTTTGCGAAATGGCGTCACCCTTTGCGGCATCCTGTGTACTGTTTGGTCCAGGGGTGGCAGCGTCGAAACGAGGAACGGCAACAATGCGCAAATGCAAAGGAGGCCGATATGAGCGAGAGCGTGCAGGTTAGGACTCTCATATAAACGCGAGCGGAACAGCTTCGAACGAGCCTTCAAGCAACGGGCGTTCTTGCCGCGCACTTTGTGTGGTCGCCCGTCAGGGGACCGCTGCCGCCCGAAGAAATGGTCCGGAATGGACGGGCGGCGAAACTGATGCAGTAGGAGGACGAGCAAAATACTTGATAGTTCAAGGAAGTTGAGCTCGGTCTACCGAAACAAGCTCGGCGGAATATCAATGGCGCGACGGCAGCGTTGACTTCTTGACCCCGCGCTTCGCGCGGCTCATGCAATGACTAGCTGACCCGCGGCGCTCCCGCTCAAAACGGAGCGTCACATGCAAACTCGTTCGCTAGCATCCGGCGGTGCGTCGCGAGCTCATTTGCTTAGACGTTACGTAGATGTCCCTGCTGCGCAATCGGAATGGAAGGTCATGCGTCGTCATGATTTGTGACGCAATAATTCTAATCCGTTCGGATACCCGCGCCCCTCTGGCCATACTGCCAACGAAGTCTCGCCGACATCGGATCCGGCGATCGTCCGGCCACTAATTTAGATCCAACCTTGATGGCGTAACGCAAACGACGCCGGAGGAAAATCGCCCATACGTAGGCGCGTCCTGCCGCAATTGAAAATCCGTGCGCTCGACACCGGCGAATCGACGCCGATCATCGGCACCATTTCGTGTGGCATATCATTTGCACGGGTTTGTCTGGGTTGGACGGCCAAGTGCCGCGCCATGCCCCAACCGGCCCCACGCACCTTATACCCGGCAGTGTGCGTCGGGCCGGTGCTGTTGCAGCATAGGAGATCGACGCTCGACCGAATTCTCCGGTGTTAAGTCGGATGCAGCCGCTTGTGCGATGACCGATACAACGACGGAGAACGCTGCGCTCAAGCGCGCCGGCTGGCAACGCGCGGTCATGACATGATCTAGCGCCCGCTCGCTGACAAGCTGCCGCGCAACGTGCGCCTCGGCGCCAACACCAACGCGTTCGAGGGGAGGATTTCGACTGTGTGAAGAAGGGGCGATTAACGCGCCCAGTGTACGACGATAGAGAAATGCCGGAGCTGGCGCCTCCAACGTACAGGCGCGTGAGCTTTGCGTTCGCTCTTGGTCGTCATCGCGATGCTATTTCAAGGGCAAGCATGCATTTTTTCGCTTTGAGCTTAAGGGGGCTACTACAAGATTCGGTAGATGGCTAAAGCCAAATTGAGGCCCTAGGGTCTGGCCGCCTTCCCCGCCGATCATCATCGACGAACAGAAGTGAACGCAAGCGTACGTGAAGCCGCTGCCCGCAGCCCCTGCCGGTCACCTTCCGCCCTTCCGTCGCTTAGAGAGTGAAGTGCCACCATGTCCGAACAACCCTTGCCGACGCTGCCGATGTGGCGCGTCGATCACATCGAGCCCTCGCCCGAGATGTTGGCTCTACGCGGTAACGGTCCGATCCACCGCGTGCGCTTCCCCTCCGGGCACGAAGGCTGGTGGGTGACAGGCTATGACGAGGCCAAGGCGGTGCTGTCCGACGCGGCGTTCCGGCCCGCGGGAATGCCGCCGGCGGCATTTACCCCGGATTCGGTGATTCTCGGTTCGCCGGGGTGGCTAGTCTCGCACGAGGGGGGCGAGCATGCCCGGTTACGCACGATCGTGGCGCCGGCCTTCAGCAATCGCAGGGTGAAGCTGCTCGCGCATCAGGTCGAGGCGATCGCCGCGCAGTTGTTCGAGACGCTGGCGGCCCAGCCCCAGCCCGCCGACCTGCGGCGCCACCTGTCCTTTCCGCTTCCGGCCATGGTCATCAGCTCGCTGATGGGCGTGCTCTACGAGGATCACGCCTTTTTCGCCGGGTTGTCCGACGAGGTGATGACGCATCAGCATGAAAGCGGCCCGCGCAGCGCGTCGCGCCTGGCCTGGAAAGAACTGCGCGCCTACATTCGCGGCAAGATGCGGGACAAGCGCCAGGATCCGGGCGACAACCTGCTGACGGATCTGCTCGCGGCGGTCGACCAGGGCAAGGCGACCGAGGAAGAGGCGATCGGCCTGGCGGCGGGCATGCTGGTGGCGGGGCACGAGAGCACCGTCGCGCAGATCGAATTCGGCCTGCTGGCCATGTTCCGCCATCCGCAACAGCGCGAACGCCTGGTCGGCGATCCATCCCTGGTGGACAAGACGGTGGAGGAAATCCTGCGCATGTACCCTCCGGGCGCGGGCTGGGACGGCATCATGCGCTATCCGAGGACCGACGTGACCATCGCGGGCGTGCATATTCCCGCGGAGAGTAAGGTGCTGGTCGGCCTGCCGGCGACGTCGTTCGATCCGCGCCATTTCGACGACCCGGAAATCTTCGACATCGGACGCGAAGAAAAGCAGCACCTGGCGTTCTCCTACGGGCCGCACTCGTGCATCGGCGCGGCGCTGGCCAGGTTAGAACTCAAGGCGGTGTTCGGTTCGATCTTCCAGCGCTTTCCCGCGCTGCGCCTGGCCGTGGCGCCCGAAGAACTGAAGTTGCGCAAGGAGATCATCACTGGCGGGTTCGAGAAGTTTCCGGTGCTCTGGTGATGCGCGGACTCCGCCGCGGATCGCGATCTTTTCCGCAATTTGCCGGCGCGCCTGGCGCGCGCCGGTCAGATCAGCCAGCCAACAGGTAACCAAGATGGACGTGCAAGAAGCCACGGCAGCATGCCGGGACGCCTTCGCCGAACTGGCGTCGCCAGCGTGCATCCACGACCCGTATCCGTTCATGCGGTGGTTGCGCGAGTGCGATCCGGTGCATCGCGCGGCGTCGGGCCTCATTCTGTTGAGCCGCCACGCCGACATCTACTGGGCGCTCAAGGCCACGGGCGATGCGTTTCGGGGACCGGCGCCGGGCGAACTGGCGCGCTATTTCCCGCGTGCGGCGACCAGCCTGTCGCTCAATCTGCTGGCCTCCACGCTAGCGATGAAGGACCCACCGACGCATACGCGTCTGCGCCGGCTGATCTCGCGCGATTTCACCATGCGCCAGATCGACAACCTGCGGCCGAGCATCGCGCGCATCGTCGCCGCGCGCCTGGACGGCATGGCGCCCGCGCTGGAGCGCGGGGAGGCCGTGGACCTGCATCGGGAATTCGCGCTGGCCTTGCCCATGCTGGTCTTCGCCGAACTGTTTGGCATGCCCCATGACGACATGTTCGGGCTCGCCGCCGGCATCGGCGCCATTCTGGAAGGCCTGAGCCCGCACGCCAGCGATCCCCAGCTCGCCGCGGCGGACGCGGCCAGTGCCAGAGTGAAGGCCTACTTCGGCGGCCTCATACAGCGCAAGCGCACCGATCCCCGGCACGACATCGTGTCGATGCTGGTCGGCGCACATGACGATGATGCCGACACGCTGTCGGATGCGGAGTTGATCAGCATGTTGTGGGGCATGCTGCTGGGCGGCTTCGCCACCACTGCTGCGACCATCGACCATGCGGTCCTGGCGATGCTGGCGTATCCCGAACAGCGGCACTGGCTGCAGGGAGACGCCGTGGGGGTGAAGGCATTCGTCGAAGAAGTCCTGCGCTGCGACGCGCCCGCGATGTTCAGCTCCATTCCGCGTATCGCCCAGCGCGACATCGAACTGGGCGGCGTGGTGATCCCGAAGAACGCGGACGTGCGCGTGCTGATCGCGTCCGGCAATCGCGACCCGGACGCCTTCGACGATCCCGATCGCTTCGATCCCGCGCGGTTCTACGGCACCAGTCCAGGCATGTCGACCGACGGGAAGATCATGCTGAGCTTCGGCCACGGCATTCACTTCTGCCTCGGTGCGCAACTGGCCCGGGTGCAATTGGCCGAGAGCCTGCCGCGGATCCAGGCCCGCTTCCCCACGCTGGCATTGGCCGATCAGCCGATCCGGGAGCCCTCCGCGTTCCTTCGGACGTTCCGCGCGCTGCCGGTGCGGCTGCATGCGCAGGGGAGCTGAGATGCGCGTCGTGGTCGACCAGGATCTGTGCGGAACCAGCGGGCAGTGCGTGCTCACGCTGCCAGGCACCTTTTGCCAGCGCGAACCGGACGGCGTGGCCGAAGTGTGCGTGGCGACGGTCCCGCAGGCGCTGCACGCCGCCGTGAGGCTCGCGGCGAGCCAGTGCCCGGTCGCCGCCATTCGGGTCATCGAAAGCGACGCTGGCAATGACGAGCACGCCAGCGCCGACCCTGCGCCTTCTCCGGCGGAGGCCGAGCGGCATGCCGCGAAAGACCAACGCAATCCAGGAGGACACGATGGGACGGTTTGAAGGCAAGGTGGCCGTGGTGACCGGCGCCGGCGCCGGCATCGGCAAGGCATGCGCCCTCGCTATCGCGCGCGAGGGAGGCAGAGTGGTGGTCGCCGACATTGATGGCTCGGCGGCCATCGCCTGCACCGCGCAGATCGCGGCCGAAGCGGGCCACGCGCTGACCCTGGCCATGGACATCGCCGATGCGCAGGCGGTGGCAGTGCTGTTCGAAACGGCGGAGCGGCACTTCGGTGGGGTCGACCTGCTGGTGAACAACGCGAGCGCCATGCATCTGACTCCGCGCGACCGCGCGATCCTCGACCTGGACCTGGCGGTCTGGGATCAGACAATGGCGACAAATCTGCGCGGCACGCTGCTCTGCTGCCGGCAGGCCATCCCACGGATGATCGCCCGCGGCGGTGGCGCGATCGTCAACATGTCGTCGTGCCAGGGGCTCAGCGGTGACACCGCGCAGACATCCTACGCCGCATCGAAGGCGGCGATGAACATGCTGTCCGCCTCGCTCGCCACCCAGTACGGTCATGCGCAGATCCGCTGCAACGCGGTTGCGCCGGGTCTCATCATGACCGATCGTCTCCTCGCCAAGCTGGACGAGTGCACGCAACGGCATCTGCGCCGGCACCAGCTCCTGCCGCGCGTCGGCCGCCCCGACGACGTCGCCGCGCTGGTGGCGTTCCTGCTCTCCGACGATGCTGCGTTCATCACCGGCCAGGTCGTGTGCATCGACGGCGGCATGCTGGCGCATGTGCCGACGTACGCCGACGGTGGCAACAGCCGCGCCGCGCGGCCTTCCGGCGAGACCGCCGAAGCGGACGCGTCGCCGCGCTGCTGATGGACATGCTGCTCAACCCGCTGAACCGTCGGCATCGGCTGCGGCACGACATCCCGGTCGTGCCCGGCGCTTTCCCCTTGGTCGGGCATCTTCCCGCCGTCGTCTGCGACCTGCCGCGCCTGCTGCGGCGCGCGGAACGGACGCTGGGCAGCCACTTCTGGCTGGATTTCGGCCCTGCCGGACACTTGATGACCAGTCTGGATCCGGATGCTCTCGCACTGCTCCGGCACAAGGACGTGTCCTCGGCGCTGATCGAAGAGATCGCGCCCGAATTGTTTGGCGGAACGTTGGTCGCCCAGGACGGCATCGCGCACCGGCAGGCGCGCGATGCAATCCAGGCGGCGCTCCTGCCCAAGGGGCTGACCCAGGCCGGCATCGGCGAGCTGTTCGCGCCCATCATCCGGGCGCGCGTGCAGGCGTGGCGCGACCGCGGCGACGTAACCATCCTGCGCGAAACCGGCGACCTGATGCTCAAGCTCATCTTCAGTCTCGTGGGAATCCCCGCGCAGGACCTGCCGGGATGGCATCGCAAGTACCGGCAACTGCTGCAGTTGATCGTCGCGCCCCCTGTCGACCTGCCCGGACTGCCGTTGCGGCGCGGCCGCGCCGCCCGCGACTGGATCGATGCGCGGTTGCGCGGGTTCGTCCGCGCCGCGCGCGAACATGCCTCGCGCACCGGGTTGATCAACGACATGGTGAGCGCCTTCGATCGCAGCGACGATGCGCTTTCCGATGACGTCCTGGTCGCCAATATCCGCTTGCTGCTGCTTGGTGGTCACGACACCACCGCCTCGACGATGGCCTGGATGGTGATCGAGCTGGCGCGGCAGCCTGGGCTGTGGGACGCCCTGGTCGAGGAGGCGCAACGCGTGGGCGCGGTGCCGACCCGGCACGCGGATCTGGCGCAGTGTCCGGTCGCCGAGGCGCTGTTCCGCGAGACGCTGCGCGTGCATCCGGCGACGCCGCTCCTGGTGCGTCGCGCACTGCGTGAATTGCGACTCGGCCAACGGCGCATTCCCGCGGGCACCGATCTGTGCATCCCGCTGCTGCATTTCTCGACCTCGGCGCTGCTGCACGAGGCGCCTGATCAGTTTCGGCTGGCGCGGTGGCTGCAACGCACCGAGCCGATCCGGCCGCTGGACATGCTGCAGTTCGGTACCGGCCCACACGTCTGCATCGGCTACCACCTGGCATGGCTGGAACTGGTGCAGTTCTGCATCGCCTTGGCGCTGACCATGCACGAGGCCGGGGTGCGGCCTCGGTTGCTGAGCGGCGTCGAAAAAGGCCGGCGCTATTACCCGACCGCACATCCGTCCATGACTATCCGCATCGGATTCTCATGAGCTGGCATTGCGTGTCCCTGTGGCGAGGCAGCAGCGCCGGTGACGCGCGGCACTTCTGCACTCGGCGCGCGCGCAGGGGTGCGACGCTGACAACACCTCGGCGGCTTGCTTGTGAGGGACAAGGACGTGAACAACATCCAGACCGGTTCCACGCCACAGGGCGACAGAACTAGTGATTCCGCGCTCGGCGGATTGGGCGCGCAGGCGCGCGGCGCATCCGGCGGGCTGCTGCCCGAGATCTGGATGCAGGACGGCGCAAAGCGGGTCGAACAGGTGCTGGCGCGTCTTCTCTGCGCCGAACATGACGGTGAGACCGAGCTGATGGCGGCGATGCGCTACGCCACCTTGCATGGCGGGAAGCGCACCCGCGCCTTGCTCTGTCTGGCTGCCGGCGCACTGACCGACACGCCGGCGCACATGCTCGACGACGTCGGCGCCGCCATCGAGATGATGCACGCTTGTACCCTGGTCCACGACGATCTGCCCGCGATGGACGACGACGTGCTTCGCCGCGGCCTTCCGACCGTGCACGTCAAGTTCGGCGAAGCTACTGCGATCCTGGTCGGAGATGCGCTGCAGGCGCACGCCTTCCTGACCCTGGCGAGCCTGGATGCGCCGGGCGACAACCGTATCGCGCTCGTGCGCGAACTGGCGCAGGCGGTGTCCGCCGAGGGTGCCGCAGGCGGGCAGGCCATGGATCTGTCGCTGGTTGGAAAGTACGTCGAGCTGGACAGGATCGTGGCGATGCACCGGATGAAGAGCGGAGCGCTAGTGCGCGCGTCCGTTCGCATGGGCGCGCTATGCGTCATCGCGGAGGATGCCGCGCACGCTGCGCTGTACTGTGCGCTCGATCGCTACAGCGCCTGTTTCGGCCTGGCGTTGCAGGTGATCGACGACATTCTCGACGTGACAGCGGATACCGCGACGCTGGGAAAGACCTCCGGCAAGGACGCGGCGGCGCAGAAGCCGACCTGCGCGTCGATCATGGGACTGCAGGCAGCACGCCAGTTCGCGCTGGATCTGTTGCGCGACGCCTGGGAGGCCATCGCCCCGCTGGGGCCCCGTGTGGAAAGGTTGGCGCAGATGCTGCAGCGGGCCAACGCGTATCTGTTCAAGCATGCGCCATGCGCATGAGCGAGCCCGTCCGCATGGGGTCGCCCCTGTGCCGCTGCGATCGGCAGGCGGCAGCGGTGCATGCTGCACTGTGTCCGAGTCCGCACCGCCGATCGCAGCGGTTGCCCAGCACGGCCGCGGCGCACGCGGCGCACTGCGCGCAAGCCTATGCGGCGGACCGGCGCAGCATCGGGCCGCGTCGCCGCGCCGGAGCAGGCGGCCGTCCGGTGCTGCCCATGCGCGGGGCCGCGACGGGCCTGCGGCGACGTGCGCGGCGTCTGCCCGATCCTGGTTCTCGTCAACCATCTGCAGAAGGAACATCCTGCGTGAACGCGCTGTCCGAACAGATCCTTTCCGAATTGCGCCACCTGCTGAGCGAGATGAGCGATGGCGGTAGCGTCGGTCCGTCCGTCTACGACACGGCGCGAGCTCTGCAGTTTCACGGCAACGTCACCGGTCGGCAGGACGCATACGCATGGCTCATCGCGAAGCAACAGGCCGATGGCGGATGGGGAAGCGCGGACTTCCCACTGTTCCGCCATGCGCCCACGTGGGCGGCGTTGCTGGCATTGCAGCGTGCCGATTCTCTTCCCGGCGCTGCTGACGCAGTCCAGGCTGCAACCCGGTTCCTCCAGCGCCAGCCCGATCCCTACGCGCATGCGGTGCCGGAAGACGCGCCGATCGGCGCGGAGCTGATCCTGCCGCAGTTTTGCGGCGAGGCCGCATCCTTGCTGGGCGGCGTAGCGTTTCCGCGCCACCCGGCGCTGTTGCCGTTGCGGCAAGCGTGCCTGGTCAAGCTGTCGGCGGTGGCGACGTTGCCGAGCGGCCATCCGTTGCTGCACTCCTGGGAAGCCTGGGGGACGTCGCCGACCACCGCATGCCCGGATGACGTCGGCAGTATCGGCATCAGTCCGGCGGCCACCGCCGCGTGGCGTGCGCACGCCGTGATACAGGGGAGCACGCCGCAGGTCGGGCGCGCCGACGCGTATCTGCAGGCGGCATCGCGGGCGACGCGCAGCGGCATCGAAGGTGTCGTTCCCAACGTCTGGCCGATCAATGTGTTCGAGCCATGCTGGTCGCTGTACACCCTGCATCTGGCCGGGCTGTTCGCGCATCCCGCGCTCGCCGAGGCGGTGCGCGTGATCGTCGCGCAGCTCGACGCCCGCCTGAGCGTGCGCGGTCTGGGCCCGGCCTTGCACTTCGCGGCCGATGCGGACGACACCGCCGTTGCGTTGTGCGTCCTGCGCCTTGCAGGCCGCGACGGGGCGGTCGATGCGTTGCGCCATTTCGAAATCGGCGAGAAGTTCGTCACCTTCCCCGGCGAGCGCAATGCCTCGGTGTCGACCAACATTCATGCCCTGCATGCGTTGCGACTGTTGGGAAAGCCCGCCGCCGGCACCAGCGCCTACGTCGAGGCCAATCGCAACCCGCACGGTCTATGGGACAACGAAAAATGGCACGTTTCGTGGCTGTATCCCACCGCGCATGCGGTCGCTGCGCTGGCGCAAGGCAAGCCCCAGTGGCGCGACGAGCGCGCGCTGGCGGCGCTGCTGCAGGCGCAGCGCGACAACGGAGGCTGGGGCGCCGGTCGCGCGTCCACATTCGAGGAAACCGCCTATGCGCTGTTCGCGTTGCACGTGATGGACGGGAGGGAAGAGCCGACTGGGCGCCGGCGCATCGCGCAGGCGGTGGCGCGTGCGCTGGAGTGGATGCTCGCCTGCCATGCGGCGCATGCATTGCCGCAGACGCCGCTGTGGATCGGCAAGGAACTGTATTGCCCCACCAGGGTCGTGCGCGTGGCCGAACTCGCCGGGTTGTGGCTGGCACTTCGTTGGGGGCGGCGCGTCCCGGCCGAGGGAGCAGGAGCGGCGCCATGATCCAGACCGAACGCGCGCTGCAGCAGGTGCTGGAGTGGGGGCGTTCCCTGACCGGGTTCGCCGACGAGCATGCCGAGGAAGCGGTCAGGGGCGGCCAGTACATCCTGCAGCGCATCCACCCGAGCCTGCGCGACACCAGCGCCCGCACGGGCCGCGATCCGCAGGACGAAACGCTGATCGTGGCGTTCTATCGCGAACTGGCGCTGCTGTTCTGGCTCGACGATTGCAACGACCTTGGCCTGATCGCGCCGGAGCAGCTCGCCGCGGTAGAGCATGCGCTGGGGCAGGGCGTGCCGTGCGCGCTCCCCGGATTCGAGGGCTGCGCTGTGCTGCGCGCTTCGCTGGCCGCGCTCGCCTACGATCGTCGCGACTATGCTCAGCTTCTCGATGATACCCGGTGCTACTGCGCAGCGCTGCGCGCCGGACACGCGCAGGCGGCAGGGGCGGAACGCTGGTCCTACGCCGAGTACCTGCACAACGGCATCGATTCGATCGCCTACGCGAACGTGTTCTGTTGCCTGTCGTTGCTGTGGGGGCTGGACATGGCGACCTTACGCGCGCGTCCGACCTTTCGCCAGGTCCTGCGGCTCATCTCTGCGATAGGGCGCCTGCAGAATGATCTGCATGGACGCGACAAGGACAGGTCGGCCGGCGAGGCCGACAACGCGGCGATCCTGCTGCAGCAGCGCTATCCGGCTATGCCTGTGATAGACTTCCTCAACGACGAGCTGGCCGGCCATACGCGCATGCTGCACCGGGTGATGGCGGAAGAACGCTTTCCCGCGCCGTGGGGACCGTTGATCGAGGCCATGGCGGCCCTCCGCGCGCATTACTACCAAACCTCGACCAGCCGCTACCGCAGCGACGCTGCGGGGGGAGGCCAGCGTACGCCGGCCTGAACGCGCGGGAGGCGGCGGCGTCCGCGCGCTGCCGTCGCTCCGATCCGACGC
Source organism: Bradyrhizobium sp. LMTR 3 (assembly GCF_001693485.1). Taxonomy (GTDB): domain Bacteria; phylum Pseudomonadota; class Alphaproteobacteria; order Rhizobiales; family Xanthobacteraceae; genus Bradyrhizobium. The sequence continues at coordinate 851,080 of NZ_MAXC01000012.1, read as the reverse complement.
AACGCCGTCGCCCGATGCGACGGATGGAGAGAGCAGGAGCGACACCGCCCTGAGCCGGCGCAAGGACGACCATCTGGACCTCGTTGCTGGATCGGCGAATGGCGCCGGCCACGGTCGCGCCGGCTGGGAGTACATCCGGTTCGAACACTGCTTGCCCGAGTTGGACCTGACGCAGATCGACTTGCGCGCCTCGGGTCCGTGGGGCGCAATGGCGAAGCGTATTGCGGCGTCTTGCGTTGGTGACCGATAAATCCACCCGGCGTGCGTCCGTATATGCCTTCAATATTCTTGAGGCCGCGACCCGCTGAGAAAGGTCAGTCGATGACCACAGGTGTGTATGCCAGATTGCGCTTGCAACGCGTCCATCCCTGTGGCGCTAATTTGGCGCGTTGGCGCGCCGTCTCGCTCATGAGAACGCGTAGATGAGCCAGCAGATACCGACCCACAGGAGCGCGTTGAGGAGGAGCGCAGCAAGCCGCCAGGGGTTCCAAACCATCCGCGGCTGTGAAGTATCAGCATGCAATGCGCGATCGGCCTTGCCGCCTTCAATCACGCGCGGTTTTGGTTTGCTCCAGTGCGTCATCCGTATCCCATGCTTGCGCTGCGTTAGTCGACTAGGCACCAGCAAATCAAAGATCGCCACGTCAAGCGAACGTCGCGATCCCGATGCCGACAGGATCACGGGCGTGTGAGCTGGTGAGGCTGATCGTCAGCCTTGTCATACCGCCAGATTCCAGCCGACATGCGGTCCAGGTCTGGCCCTTCGAGCACCTAATCATAATGTTCCATGATCACGTGAGCCTCAGGCCTTTTGGAGATCGATGAACCCCAGCGCTGCTTCGCGGTCAGCGCTGCTCTTCAACGCTGCGCACGTTGCGTGATGTCGTTGTAGGTTGTCCATTCGCGCCCGAGCTCACAGCTGCCTTAGTCAAAGCAGCCGTCCGCTTGATGCTCAAGGCTATTTCTTTGGTCGGTGCGTTAAGTTGGCGGGCGACGGCCACATCAATGTCTGCCGGTCGTACAGTTACGACTAGCGTCAACGCCGCATTGATCAAGATCAATCGAACAAGTCTCATTGTGAATTCCTAGGTCGGTGACCAGCGCGCCGCCCTTTAACTGCGGCAATCCTCATCTCAGCAATCGGCGGGCCACACGCCGGAGTGGCTCTGCGCGTCGCTTGAAGAAGAAAAACCACGCGCGCGAAGCAGAATCTGTGGAATGATTTCGCTGCAGTAGTCGGATTCTCCACATCAACGTCCGCAACCGAACACGATTGGGACGACAAGATGGAGGGCAAATGACGCCGGCCAAGGCAGCAACAATGCTTTCGCATTGGGGTTCAATCGGCCCTCTAGCACCGGCTAACGTCGTCACGGGCGCTGAAAGTATTTCCCTCAGCAAGGTGAGCAGTTGGGATGCATCTGCAGCACGGCTGATCGCTGAAGGGGCAAGTGTGAACTCGAGATATGGGATTACGTTGGCATCGCAGCCAGCCAACGGGAGAGCATGCTCTCAATAGTGGTTAATTACGTGCCGCTAATTCAATTCATCGAAGAGCGCGCCCTCAACCTCGATCCCGCGGGTCGCCGAAACTATCTTGGCCGATGGCCCAAAACAGCTCACCAAGGGAGCGGAAATGTGCCGTGAAGCTATCCGCTCGAACTTCTTAGTCGCTCGTGAAGAATCCCTAAAGCCGTGATCGGAGGCGAAGGCGGAATTGCAAACTTTTGCGATTTGAGGCCTCGGAAGCTCGTAAAATTTATTGTCCAGATTCCCTCGAATCGATGGTCGTGATTCCGTGATGCAGGGGAGGGGCGATGCAACCGAATAAGCCAAAGACGACTGGTGAGGGCGATCTGGTTCGCGCCGGGCTGGATCAGATCATCAACCTGAAGCACGAGTTGGTGCAGCTCGAGGCAAGATCGACTGGGACTGGATTGATGGCGAGGTCGCGCCGCTCTACTTCGACGAGGCCCAGCCGACATCGCAAGCCGCTCCCTGATCGGACTGCTGCTGCCCAAGCATCTACGGGCTGTCCGACCAAGGGGGTGCGATCGCTCGGCCTACGACCCGTATTCCACACGCGCGGTGATGCCATTGAGGCACCGAGAAACTCACCGGCGGCACAGTCGAGCGCGCCTATGTGATTAAGGGCTATCGCGGCCACACGACGGCCAACCCACGACGCCTCTTCATCTCGGCCAGAAGCACAGGGTCTTCGGAGTCATCGAACGCGAGCTTCGCCGCCGATCCGCTATCGAACCCGTGATCGGTACAGACGACCGATGGCCGCTAGTTGTCGCTTATCGGGCCCTCTTGCGCACTGCGGCGCCAACTAGCCTCGGCGCACCGGTTCCCCTGCGGCGGGCCCACCCTTTATCAACGAGCCTGCGCCGGTCCCAATGCAACCTCAAGTGATCAGGGGAAAGCGCCAATCTAGGAAACTGGCCACGTTCCTGTTGAGCCACTATTATCCGATATCTTTCGCATGAGGAGTGTTGTCTCCGAAGCCGAAGTCCGGAAAGCGCGTGACGAGTGCGGTCTTCAAAAACTGGATATGCCTGATAGTGACTTCTAGCTCGTTTAACCGCCTTTCCCCTTCCGCTATTTCACTACCAAGCAAATTCTGATAATGGTTATCTTCCGGATCGCGCGTAAGATATTCATCGGAATCATTGCCCAACGTTACTGCCGACCGCGCCAAAGCTTCATCGACACTCGATTTTAGGTCAGCTTGCTCGGCCATTGCGCCTTGCAGCGCGTCCTCTATCGAACGAAAAATGGACGTAGCACGGGCACGATCAGTTTCGGCATCACGACTAGTCGATCGGGCCTTGAAATAGACAACGCTGCGCGCCTTTAGCAATCGTTGAAACATCTTCTTCTCCATGCTTAGTCGAAGTGGACGCCGAATCTTCACACCCAAATCAGCATGAATGCGAAAAGTGAGGCCCAACCGCCCCGCGCAGTGGGCCAATGCTCACAGAATGTTCACCGCGTCCTAGCGATGATCACTTTGCTACATCCGCAAAGTCGGTGCCGTAACGAAGCCGGTTCCTCCTGGTCAGCACAAGTTCGGGACCAACGACATCGGCGTGAGTACGATGTGCTCGCCAGAAGCAGACCGAAAGCTTAACAACTTTCTGCGCTAGCAAGGCTTGGGCGTAAGTCGGCCTCCCAAACAATCCGCCGGCAGAATCGATTTGATGCCGTCACGGCGATTGTCACCGCATTGGTTGGGCGGCGTGGTGCATCGCGCCAAGCTTAAGGCGTCCGGACGAGCTGAGGAGCGCCGAATTGCGCTAAGCGTCCAAGAACCAGCCGAGACGATTGATAGTCGCCAATGAAGGCTCTTGTGCCACGGGAGCCGTTCACATACGCGATCCAGCCTGAAGAGGATTGCTGCACAGGAAACAAGACACGGTCAGATCCGGTCTTCTCCGTCGCGACTCTACAAGATCCCATTCGATCTACATAAAGTCATCCTCGTACGAGTACGTGGCGGGACTTGCTGCACTCCCGATATTACTGCTCTCACCGCCCGCAGCTTTGGAGAGATATAGTGGAGGGTTGTTTTTACGCTGCCATTCACCGGCAGTGTTCTTTATCCAAATGTCGGGGTACTGGGTAGGATCAAGTACCATATTGTTCTCGTCAACCGCGACGAATCCCATCTTCGCTGCACGGGCTTTTGACCCTTGATTGGCAGCACGCCAATTGAGCAGCGGTCGTTCGCCGTCAAGTCGAAGTTGATACTCCAACAAAATATCACCTGCGTTCTCGACAAGCGGGTGAGTAATCTGAAGATCTACAACGGATGTGATTTCGGTTCGCTCAGGAAACTGTTCGCGCCACTTTTCGCCTTCGAACTCAGTCATGCTGAATCCGCCTTCCGTTCTTAGAAGCCCGACACTCTGCTTTCCTAATTGATAGCTGAAGTATCGCGCGCGCACGGTATCTTTAGTGCAGCCGTATTTCTCGGCGACCTGAGCGGTGCGCTTGGCTTTTTCGGATATGAAATCCGAGTACTCTTGTGGATTGGCCGCTATGTGCTTGATTTCATCGTCGTAAAAGCGCTTCGCTTCTCTCCTAAATAAAGGCTTGTCGATCTTCACCACTGGAGGTCTGGGAGCGAGGGAATATAACGGCGTTTCTGCTGAAGATGAGCCATTGGTAGAATCCGGCGCGGCTAAGTGCATTTCTGCGAACATGTCCGCGGGTCTTTGGCTGTCCGCATCAGTTTTCTCGGCGCTAGTTGCTGACGGTCTCGTTTCGTCACCCTCGCCAAGGGGAGCGTATTGAACATTGGACGAGCCGCTGATTCGGCTATACATGACTTCTGCGCTCTTATCGGATTAGTGTTTCGCACTGAGTTCAGGCTGGCCAGAACCTGCGGGCTTGATAGTCAGCCAAGCTGACGACAGCCTGACGCAGGCGTTATCTGCGCGCCCTCTTACGGAAGGATCTGCCCGGCAGAAGAAGCGCTCGCGCGCATGATGGCGTACAAGAGCGAGCGGATTATTGATACAGTGCATCCGATGAACAGTTGATCAGCCCTGATCTCTCTTCGCAGGAGAGAACGGCCGTGTCCCCTTGAGTGACCCGACGTCGGCTGCGCCACTGCCGATTATCCGGCGCTGGCGGCGACATAGACCTCCTGCCTTTCAGCTTAACAACGGACATTGTCATTTGCCGAATCCTGCTTCGTCCGTGTACCGTTCCGCTGTTTGGTCGCGTTTGTCGCAACATCCAATACCGGTGATGTTGCGCGCCGGCCGGGCGAGGCTTGGATCAGCCGGGTCTCGACGCGATCGGCAAGAGCGAGCGCCGCATTGGTCCAAGCGCCCAGCAACTACGCCGTAAGAGTAGTCGGATAGTTGCCGATCACGAAGGCGCTTGGACGCCGCGCCTACAACTCCTGGACTATGCAGAAATCGCCAAGTAGGCGGCTAGAATCTCCCGCGAATCGCTAAGCGTTGCTGGAAAAGCCAGCCGCCCCTCGCCGTGCAAAACGTGAGCACCGGGCTAGGATGATGCACCCCGTATGTGCGTCAGCTTATTGTCAGCTCGCGCGCCTATCATGTCTACAGGTCTTCGAGTAGGCCAGTAGGTGCAACTTTTGCGATAGGGAGCGAGCCGCATGTATAGCAGAATCACTGGTTCTTCCAGCGAATTTCCAAGCGCGAGCCAGGCCGATGAATCGGAGCCATCAGCAGATGGCCGAAGGTTTACGGAAACGCTTGCCGACGCGGCGGCTGGTTCGTCGTCGGGGGCGACACGGCGGTACTCACTCGTTTCCGAACCTCCCATCGATGAGATTGACAGGAAGTCATTCATGGAAGAACTGAGAAATTTTTACGGTAAGGACATCAAGCACATAGCCGATAACCCGCTAGAATACTCGGATTTCGTTTCCGAAAAGGCTGGGCAAGCAGCGATGGTCGCCAGAGCCGCATCCACCGTACAGGACTCGGACCAGGCGCGATATTTTAGCTATCAATTGGGTGACAAGAGTGTCGGCCTTCTAAAAACCGAAGGTCGACGTCGCATGGCAGGGGAGGCGTGGGAGCGGCACTTTCCTGGGCGAAAACACGTGTCGTCCGTTGTCGGTCTCCGGGTTACTCATCCGCTCGTTGAGAACGCAGGCGATGTTCTGCTGGAACATCAACTTCGGCTCGACGGCAAGCGAGCGTTGGTCATGTCGCGTCCTGCCACCGATGAGGTGAAGCCCCGTCTAGAGCAGATGGGCTTTGTTTACGTGGGTGACAAGGAAGATGACAACGAATATGTGCTTGACCCTAGGCAGCATCCCGACAAGTGGACGCTGAACGAGCAGGGAAAATGGCAGCGGGTGGACAAACCTCAGCTATATCTCTCCAAAGCTGAGAGTAGCGATGACGAAAACGAAGGAAGTGTCGAAGAATATTCGGGCGAAGAATACATCGAAACGGATTCGTCAGGGGACGATCCTTCTTGGTACTTCGAACGGCTCAACTTAGGCCCGGGGACTGGCTAGCAGACGTCCCGACGCGTGCGGTTTGACCTAAAAGTGGCCCATTTCTCATAGCGGCATGCACCGGGGCGAATGAGGCGCTGCAACGGGAGCGCCCGCCACGCGGCGGGTGTGCTCCCGATGCGGCGCGCGAGCGGAATAAATTGAAGCGGCGGTGGTTCCCGAATTTGGCAGCAGAGCAGCTTCTTTGGAGCCCTAGTCAGCTGCTCTGAGTGCTTTTTGCGTCATTGGAAACTCTCCGAGATATGAACGCGTCATCGATGGGGTGTGCGATTCTTGCGGGGCGCTTCGCTGGACGATCAATTGAGGTGTGCTCCCAGCAACGGGCCAAGCCGAATGTCGCTGCCGCCTATGCGATGTGCGGCTTCAACGAAGCTGGCGCGCTAGGGAAGGAGCAAGGATGAAACAAGTCTGGGTCTAGATCGATGAAAACACGCGCACGTGATGCAAACCAGATCGCGCTGTTCGTGGATCAATACCACCAATTGTCTGGACACTTTCGTAGTCAAGCTGAGGAGGGGTCAGTTACTCGCAGCTCCGCTTACCGCGCCTCATCCAGACGTCATCTTCACGGATAGCGAAATGTCTTGCCCTCAATTGCTGATCTTAGTTTGCTCGCTGGGACGACATTTCACGACGCTCTGCCTGCACATTTTTGTTCAGTGGACCGCTCAGTCAAGGGCTGCTTCGATCGCTCTCAATTCAGTATCGTTGCAGCAGTCCTAGAGTATGTTGCAAGACTGCGCGAGTGATCGCAGCGCGAAGCCAAGCTTGCGCAGCGTTTCAATGATGTGTACTGCGATCTCGCCACGACTGGCAATCAGAACTGTACAAAGGGCAATTTGAACATTGGTCTGTTCGTCGATAAAGTGTCTGAGGTGAGCATTCTGCGGAAGCGTAAGGGGTGGCCGTCAGTTGCCGTTACATGTTACAGCCGACCCGACTGTGCGTTGGCGCGGCCGCTCGCTGAATCCTTTCACCAGCTGTTTAGCCTTGGTAAGTGTAACCAGAGAGCTCGTCGGCTCGAAGGACATCATGAGCGATTGCGACTGAGGCTTGTGAGAAGCCTGGCTCGTCCGGCGACTTGCCGAGATCGTTCACCAGGTTCACCTGGCACCCTGCGCAAAGAGAGAAACGGCCGTCTCGAAAAAAATCGGCCTTATGATTGTCCGATTAGCGGCATTCGCCGCGCGGGGCCGCCGTTCCAAATGGTAATGCCAGGATCGCAACCTTCCTGAATTCGACCGCGGGATCAAGCTCCGAAATGGCCACCTTGTGATTCAGGCATTCAACGGGGCTCATTCCCTCGGGCGGCGATGACTGTACTGAAGAGCAGCCGGGTGCGTTTGCGGTCGTCAAAGGTCCCTGACGCGTCGCGAGGCGAGCCGCGGCCGCAGGTTTACGACAAGCTTCGGGAGGAATGGGGATGTGGTGAGGTAAAACAAGCTGAAAAGCACCATTGTGACTAAATCCGTGATGAAGCGCACGCGTTCGTCTCAGCAAAGGTGAAGGAGATGGCGAAAGTTTATAACGGCCTCTCGGTGGAGGTGCTTTACCGGTTCAAGGAAAAACGCGCGCGCCCGGTTGCATGTGCTTGCCGGCATTGGAAGCGGAAGAAGAGAGATGATCTACACTACGGTTTGCTCAGCAGTTTGTTCGAAATCAAGCGAGGCAAAGGAGGGGAGGTGAGAGCACAAGTTCTAGAAAAGCTCGAGGCTGGACGCGTACGATATGGCCAATTCGCCAGCGCGCCGGGATCAGGTCCTTGCGGCCTCTTTTTTGTTCAGGGGCCTTGTGGCTGCAAGCTCAGGATAGTCGGACTTGTTCGCCCAGGGTGGGAGCATGTCTCCGTCTCGACGGCACGACGTTGTCCGAACTGGGAAGAGATGTGCTTCGTCAAAGACCTGTTTTGGGATGAAGAGGAGTGCGTGATGCAGCTGCATCCGCCTCATTCGCAATACGTGAATAACAGCCGGTATTGCCTGCATCTCTGGAAGCCCACTCGTCAGGACATTCCAATGCCACCGGCTAGCTTCGTAGGCGTCGTCGGGCTTGGTCCATCTGAAACGGCAATGTTGCTTGCACAGATTGGGGGGCTATCATGAGACCCGTACTACTACAATGATTTGAGGGTCCCAACAGGGGCGCCGCCGCATCTATTCCAGTAGAAACGACGAACTGCGATAGACGAACAACTCTCTTCAATACGTCTAAGATGTTTGTTGATATTTGTTCGGGGAGTTTTCAGATCTCTTCGGCTGATCAACAAGGGCTGGAACTCGCGCCAAACGATATCGTTGGCGTGGGGATGCTCGTCAGCTTGGCGTCAGCTCGCATCCTTAGGGTGCCGATCCGTCATTAGGCGGTGAACGATTAGCCTTATTACGCATCGAGAAGAGCAGCGGGTTATAGCGAACATGTCTGGCCCTACGGAGGACACGGCACGTCTGGATTGGGTGCCGTTCTGGTTGCGATCGGCCTTGGATATAGCCGCATTGTGCGGTGTGGCATGCGTTTTGATGACGGCCGTCATAATGACGAGCCTTTTTGGCGGCGTGCTGCTTTTGCTTCATCTGAGGCGGCGGGCTCGGTCGGTGCAAATCGCAACGTCTATTGTGGAAGGTGAACCAGATCGCTTTCGAGCGAAAAATGAGAAGCATGTCGGACCGCACCAAGAAGTGGTTGGGTGGCGCACACAAACGCGACCCGCGGCCTCAGGAGATACGATCGAGTAGGACCCGCGGTAGTCGACCGCCTGAAAACAGCAGACCGCGCCAAATGAGATGCGCTCCTGTTATAGTTTCAACTTGCAAGAACGGGGAAACGGGTTCGGTCCTCTGGACCGGCGAGTAGGTCAGCCGATGTCGTTGCACTGCATCAATAAGGCGCGCCTGAGGAGGGCAGCGCCTCTCAAAGCAGAGAGTATACTCATCGCAGTGTGCCTCAACACTGAGTACCATCAAGATCAATCCGGCATACGGCAATGACCTAGCGTGTGGCTGCCTCGCGGGCGCTGACGCAGTCGCCAATCGACGATGGAGTACAACGAGCGTTCCCCGTGGGCGCTGAAGCCGGCCTATTTGCCAGCCCAAAGTGTCAGTCAGTCGACCCGCCATTCTGGGATAAAAACTTCGAGGCATATACCTCCGGCCGGGCAGATCAGTCGTCTTACCACCCGGGTCCGCTGCCGAGTCTATCTTTATATCTTCCCCTGGAGTGGCAGCACGACGCACAGTGGGTGCCCGAAGACCTTAAGGAGGGACTGCGCTTGCAAAACGTGCTGCCAGGCGCGTCTCAACCGGGGACAAATCTCACCCTTCAGGGCGTGAACTACACCGCCACCATTGGGCCGGCAAGCTATGAGAGTGATGTTTTTCTGCGCCCAACCGAATAAGGGGATGACAATCTTCTAGAGTGGGGCCGTTCAATGACCGACCGGCTGCTGGAGGGCGACATCGCGGCAAAGTTCTGCCGGTGGTGCTGGCGCAGCCCAAGGTTAAGAAGCTTCTGTCGAGCGATCACTTCTCGGTCGATGGCACTCTGATCGAGGCCTGGGCCTCGAGTAAGCGCGACTAGCCGGTCGTTCGGCGGGAAGCGGGCTCGCTTGCTGCGTATACTTCCGAGCCCATGTCGAACAGCAACTCCCTTGCTCAGGCCTGGCCACATCGCGTCACGAGCAAAACTCGGCAGTCCCAACTGGACCGTGCCAAGCCTGCGAGCCTAATGCTGCGAGTCTCTTGAGCCGCGTATATTGCTCCCGCCGCGTGCCCTTCGATCACCATTTCTGCCCACTCGACTCCTGCCCATCGCTCTTGAGCGGGCCGAAGGCTCTCTATGGCCCGGCCAGCGTTGCTTGATCCGCTGACGAAGGTCGAGCGCCAAGCGGCAATCGTCAGCGGCAGTTCGAAGATCATGTCAATTGCACGATTGATCTTTAGCTAGCGCCACAGAGCAATGAACTATGTCCCTGCGGGTAGACTTGGGAAATCTCATAGTTCGAGGCCACGGTCTGTGAGCAGCCGGTGCATGACCTCGCGTTTGATCTCGCCAGCGATTTCGTTTCGGACTTGGGCTCCGAGCACCCGCTCGGCATCCGAATCGCCTAGCAGACCATGCTCGGCCAGTCTCTGATTCAAGCGGGTTTGAAACTCCTCGCCCATGGCTTCGACGAGCCGGTCTTGCATCGCTGCATATTCGTCCGGAGCGATGCGCCTCAGCACCGTCTCCCAGGGTTGCCAGCGGCTTGCCATATAGTCGGCGAATTGGTTCGCTTCCTGCTCCCGAACCAGGTCCAGCGCCCGCGCAGCATCTTCCGGGGTTACGTGAGAGACCGTCAGGAAGCGCATGTCAGGGGCGACGTGACTTAGCTCGAGCGGCTCGCGCAGCCGATGTTGATAGGCCAGGTAAACTTCGACGTCGTCTAGGCGCGGGTTGACGCGGACCCTGTCGCGCGCGATCCGGTCCAGTGCCTCCAAGCGGAACGCAAGACGGCCGCGCTGGATCAGTTCGTCAAGCCGATCGTCATACACCCCGTCCTCGACATCAGCGTTAAAGCGCGCGGTCTGCATGCCGTTCCAGTGCAAAGTAACACGATCCTCGCAGCTCGCGTTGGCCTCGGAAGCCTGTGTGAAAAATTGCTCGCGCAATCTTGGATTGGTCGCCGCCTGCCGCAGATCATCAGCCACCGCCTGCCGAAACTCGTCATTGCCATAGTTCACGGTGCCCCGGAGCCTCTCTAGGAACCGCGCGTAGTCCTGGGCGCCTGGCTCATCCGCAAAGTGCTGCCATTGGGCTAGTGAAGCCGGATCGTCCCCGAGCCAGTGCGCGGCAGCCTCATACAGAGACAGCTCCTGCGGTGACGCTACGACGCCCGCCAGGTTAACGCGGGCCTCCTCCGGCAGTGGGTTATCCGCAAGCTCAACGTTCTCCAAATGCGGGTAGTCAAAACTCGATATAAAAAGTCCCTCAGGCAGGCTGGTCAGCCGATTACTGCTGAGATCGAGCGATTGGAGCGCGCTCGGAAGGAGTTGGGGGAGGTTGGTCAATTGATTGCTGCTGACATCGAGTTCAGTGATCCCAGACGGGAGGGACTCGGGGAGCTCGGTGAGCTGATTGCCGCTAATCGCGAGCGAGGTGAGCCTGCTCGGGAGAGAGTCGGGGAGGCTCCTTAGTCGGTTGTCGTTTGCGTTTAGGATCTCAAGCCCAGCCGGAAGGTTGGCCGGCAGACTGGTCAAGCTGTTGTCGGCAACCTCCAGCAGAGAGAGGGTCGCCGGAAGAGCGTCCGGCAAACTGGTCAAGCGGTTATGGCTAATGAGAAGATGCTGGAGACCGGGTGGGAACGTAGCTGGTAGGCTGCTTAGCTCGTTGTGCCTAGCGCTCAGTTCCAGCAATCTTGGCGGCAGGGCGGCGGGCAAAGCGGTTAGCGAGAGGGAGGACAAGTCCAGCGAGTGCGAGCCTGCGTTGTCCGAATCCCTGATTCGTGTGCGCCCCTGTCGCCGATTCTCGGCTTCGCCCTGACCCTCTTCGGCAACCCAGTTGTCCAGGATCTGCGCGCGCGCGGAGGCTGGGGTCCGATACCCTGTCAAGGCTTCGACCCAATCCGCCATGGCTCGGCTGAAGCCGCTGAAATAAGTTTCCTGCTCCCCCTCTTCAGAAGGGGCTGAGGAAGAACCTGCACTCCACTGTGCCTGTCCCGTGTTCATCAATTTCTCCATTGTCAGAACAAGAATACCCCCCGCGAAGCAGGTGGTTGCGCAGCGCAATGATCATTCGACAGCCGGTGCACGCGCGCTGCGGCTCCCGCCCGACTCGAGTCGGTACAGGTTCACACGAGCCCAACCGCGGCAAATGGATCGATACTGCTGCGAGCTTCTGCCATTTCGTTGACCAGATAAGTCGTCAACATGGAAGCGTTCTGCCCTTAGCAGGCCTACCTGTCGATCAGCTGACGAGTGTCGCTGCAGGACAGCCAGTTCGCTCCACTGTTGCCACCAGCGACCGAAGCAGGTCCACCTTGCGGGTGAGCCGGTCAAGCTTCGCAAAGACCAGCTTGGCACCGATTGCCTTGGCATGTGAGAGGGCCGCCGCGAGCTTGGGGCGGTCGGAGCGCCTGCCGCTCTCGGTTTCCACGTACTCGGCCGAAAGGGCCCACTGGCCGCCGTTGAGATAACGCACCATCGCCTCGCGCTGGGCCTCTATGCCCAAGCCGCTCCTGCCCTGCTTATCCGTGGAAACGCGTAGCTAGGAGATGAACTTGCCCTCAGCCATGGTCGCAGCCCAGTCCCAAATCAATTTGTAACGGGACCTTCACGCGAAGATGAGGGCTGTCTTAGAATCCCTACGATTCGTTTTTGCATAGCTTCACTGGAAAGGCCGCTTGCGAATCGTTGTCGCGAAGGCCGATAGCTCGGACGCTGGGGGACAGCGTGAGACGAAACTGCTGGTGAAGGAAGGCAACCGCTAGGGGGCGGCATGACAATCGGGCGATTTCTATGGCAATTTGCTCCCGCCATCCTGGTGCTTTCAGGTGCGGTCGTCCTTGCTTTCGGCAGCTTTTGGTTATCGTGGCGGCAGTCAAACTTCAACGCCACGCTGGCTCAAAAAATGAGGAGATTGCCCGCCTGCGGAGAGCGCGAACACGATAACAGGTGGCAACAGCTTCGCGTATATGGCGTTGCAGGTGCCTGATCCGAGCAGTGATAGCGCCGTTATTCCCCTGTTCATCCATCAAGGAAAATACCCGCTGTACGACGTGGGAGTGCGGATTTTCGATTTGGACGATCATAGGCGGCTGAATACCGCAGCGCAGCGAAATGACGCGAGGGGCCAACAGGCGATACAGCAGGTTGGCTGAGTACGAAAAGCCGCAACTGAGGCTTTGCGGCCCCGAAACGTGTTCAGGACTACAAAGAGCCAAAAATCTTTTGCTCGTGGCTATCTCGCGCGCCGCATCGCAGGGTTGTGGTCGCCCGCGGCCGCGCGAGAAACGGCCCGTTGCTGGGAGTGTCAGCTCAGCAGCTCGACGCTGCCGGTATCGAGCCGATAAAGACCGCCGACAACCTTCAGCTTGTTTTGCTCAACTGCCGCGTTCAGAATCGGGGTTGCCGATTTCAGCTTGTTGACGTTGTCCACCACGTTTTGCCGGGTCGCGTTGGCGAGTGCATCCCCGCTTTGCTGCGATGACGCCTTGACCGCGGGCGCAAGTGCGGCGATGAGGGACGGGATGTGCCCCGGCGGCGGCTTGTCGTCTTTCAGCGACTGGATGGTAGCATCGACGGCGCCGCAGCGGTCGTGGCCGAGCACCAGGATCAGCGGCGTATTTAGTACCGCAGCGGCATATTCCATGCTCGCGACCGTGTCATCGTTGGCGAAATTGCCTGCAACGCGGCAGACGAACAGATCGCCGAGTCCGCTGTCGAATGCAAATTCGGGTGCAATACGCGAATCGGCACAGCTCAGGATCGCGGCATGTGGATTTTGCCCACCGATTAAGACTTCGCGTTCGTGCTTGAAACCGTGGCACCGCGATGCGCCCTGGACATAGCGTGCATTGCCTTCCATGAGCCGCTTCAGTGAAGCGTCCGGCAAGAGCACGTTGTCGGGCTTGGGTGGTGCTTTCGCCTCCTTCGCGTCAGCAATCCTGTCGCCAAGCAGCACGCCAACCGCCGAAGCAGCGAACAACATTAGGGAACGCCGAGACGGCGCGAGCAGGTGAGGTGGATTCGGGGAGCAGTTTTCACACATATTTTTCCTAGCCTGTGCGGTTACAACGTCTGCATCAAGAGCGCGTGAAATGTGCTTGTAAGGTGTATGGATTACGAGAAAACGTCGCGCCTGGCGAGCCGTTTAGGTAGGCTTGATGCCCGCACTGGACAGATAAACGCTCAATGGCATCGGCCGCCGTGTTTGCGCAAGAAACGCGCCGCCAGCAGATTGCTTCGAGGCTTGCCTCCATGGCGCAATGGAAGTCGTGTCGCGCAGTTGAGGCGTCCGCCTTAGGTCATTCTCGACCGGGTCGAGCCAGCACAACGGCGGCAATATCCGTTATGCATAAAGCGGAAGTGAATTCGGAGCATTGGCGCCACCGCGACGGACCGTTGTAGGTTGATGGCACTGCCGTGACTCCCGAGCCGGAGTCTCGAACCATGCGCGACGAACTCAGTGACTGACCATGTCACACGATAAAGAAATCCGCGTCGCGCCGATCGCAAAGAAGGATGCCGACGCGTCGCTGATCACGCGGTTGCATTACAGCAAGACGGTCAACAGTTTATTCCTCGCGCTCGGCGTCTTTATCCGCGGGCCGGCTCGAAGGCGCGATGACATTTGGCCCGTCGATGGATAAAAGCCACATCCAAGGGCTGGGTGCGCGATACGCCATGGAGTGGATTTCTCGAGTTGAACCGGCTGGTGTTCTTGGAAGCATTGCCGCGCAAGCGGAAGCCGCGCGCTCTCGATCGCACTGCGGATGATCAAGGCATTATCCGCACATCGAGTGGGTGATCTCGTTCGCCGATGGGTGCCAGTGCGGCGACCGGACGATCTGTCGCGCGGCTGCCTTCGTGCTGACCGGGATCAAGTTGAACAAGAGCTTGCTGCGATTGTCCAACTGCTCGATCACGCACAAGATGACGCAAGTGACCGGCAAGACGCGCGGCTCATTTCACCAAGACTGGCGGCTCATGGTCAGGCCAGGGCGTGCCGCTGGACGGCTACCAGATGCGATATATCTACTTTCCCAATCCCGAAGCGCGTGCGCAGCTAACTGGCAGAGAAATACCGTATGCGGAGATCGAGCGGCGTGGCACGGGCATGTATCGCGGTATTGCGCGTGGCAAGCAGGCGATGGCCGAGGCCCCTCGGCACAGCTGCGCGGCAGCGGCGACCGCCACGCCCCAGTGAGTTGATCTGGGCAATGCCCGCGCTGAAGTTCTTGGTGATGAAGTATGACAAGACGCCTTCAACCTGGACGTCGCCGCCACATTGGCTGGAAAACTGGATCAATTTTGGCGTCGTTCCTCGCGAATGAATCGGCTCAAGAGCCTTAAGACCAACCGGAGTAAGCCTATAAGAAAAGGTAGTTGAAGTACTGCTGCTTGCACGGCACCTCACTTCTCAGTCGGTCGGGAAGGACCTGCATCACTGACGCCCGGGCGACTTATAACTCGGAAGAAGTTTTGAACGTGGAGCGCTGAACATGACGACATCGTCTTCTTGCTCTTGGCCGATTTCCCGTTGCCGCTGCCGGTCCCGGGTCCCTAGCCAAGATGATCGCTCAGCTCCGCACCAAGCGCCTCAATCAGCGCCTTCTTCAGCTGCTTGAAAAGCCCGTCCGCACCTGTGAGGTCCTTAGGCCTTTCATAGTTAGCAGGCAGTTGATCCAGTAGTTTAGGTGTAAACGTCGTGTCGGTCGTCATGTGAGTCTTCTCGGTAAGGTAAACTCACAGAAACCTGCTTACACATTCTTTCTGACATCCTGTTGAGCCGGCATCAATTCGGCTTCCGAAAGCAGGAGATCAAGCAGTCTTCGTTAGCCGACGACCTTGGCAGCTCACTCGCTCGACTTCGATCAACGATTCCTTCAACATGAGGATGCAAGTCTCAGCTCCAGCAGCATGGCCCCAACGCCTGCAGTTGGTATCTCGGGCTGACCCAAAAACCAGCTGTCCATCTGGCGTCAGCATCTGCACCAACTTGCGGATTGTCGCACGCATTTCAGCCACGCCTCCAAGGTAGTAGAGGACTTCGGCCAGTACTATCAAATCAAACCGCTCGGCGGTCGAAACCTGCTGAACATCCGAAGCCATCCAGGTTATGTGCGATCACCTTTTCGTCCGCAGGCGAGCTCGACCAATCGCTTGCGGCATAACGTCGATGACTGTGAGCCGTTTGCAATGAGGTGCTAGCATTTCCGTAAAAGCGCCGGCCGCGCACCCGACCTCGAGCGCGTGTGAAATCACGCCTTGCGACAGCGATAGCCGGAGGAGTTGCGAGTGACGCTCGCGTTCGAATGGATTACCGTCGAGCCTCCACGGATCGTCGGCGGCTAGTTCCCGCTCTAGCGATTGATGCCTGCTGTCGGAACTCATGAGTCGCTTACCTACTGAGAATGCAAGATCGGGTGCCCGTGCCGATGCTGTCAAACGAGACCAGCCTCGAAGAACTGCGCGAAAGCTCCGCCTCCGTGGGTCTACCGACCATTGAAGAGCCTCCAGTCCAGCTTTCGCAGACCTCATGAGCACCTCTTCAGTCCCACTCCAGTACGGCGCACATCAGGACGCAGCTGGGCAATCATCCGTTCGTGCTTGCCCATCTTCCAGCAACTGTGTTGAAACCAACAAGTCGTTTCACACGCATTTTCCTGATGATGCTTGAGTTAGCCGGCGTCTGACTATGGGGATTGCGGCAAAATTGGTGAAATCTATTGTTTTGATGGAACATATCCAGTCCGATAATGGTCCGGAAGACCGCGTTGCCGTTAAGCGCATGATGAGCCGGCCGCCTTGACGTAGCAGCACATGCTGAAAAGGCGTCCACGACGTTGGTCCGGCGAAGATCCTCGCCGGACATCGAATGCCTCGAAGCTGACGTCAGACGCAGAGCTGGACGCACTCGAACACTGCTCGCGGCGAACGGGATCGAGCCGATGCCACTGCTTGATGCAGGCCAGCGGCGGCTCCTCCGATGATCGCGTCAGTCAACCGCAGAGTCGTGCAGCGTTTCGGCTGGTGCCGGCCAGAATTAGGTGTGGCATAACTTTTTGGAAGAAGGCGAGGTGATTAAGTCAATTCGTCAGAATTCTGACGTTCGACTGGCGACACGAGCCGGGTGCCCCATGACAAGACCTGAAGGTGATCAGAAAGACGAGCGAAGATGCGATGCGTCGTCACGTGTCGTGCCTCGATGGACCCGGAAATCTATGCGAACTGTCGATGCAGCTTCGTGGCAGTCTGGAGCCCTCCATGCCGCTCGGAAGTTGGGCGTCGGGCATCAGAGCGACCGCGGCAATACGACTTGATGTGCAAAACGAATTATTTCATGCTAGACGCTATGTCGATCGGGCGCACGTCTCTCCGTCACAATAACTCCAGCTTGCCGAGCTATCGGCGTGGCTGGGTGGACGAGGCCGTGGCTGCGATCGAGGCCGACCAGTGCCGCACTGCCGATACTCACCTAATTCGGCTGATCGTGCCGGCTCTCGCCGGCATTGACATCTATTTGAAAGACGAGTCGACGCATCCGACCGGCAGCCTGAAACACCGACTTGCTCGCTCGCTGTTCCTCTACGCGCTCTGCAACGGACAGATTCACGAGGGCACGCCAGTTGTCGAGGCCTCGTCGGGGTCCACGGCGGTGTCAGAGGCCTATTTCGCGCAGATGATCGGCGTACCCTTCTATGCCGTGATGCCGCGGACGACGTCGGCCGAGAAGATCGCTGCGATCGAGCATTATGGCGGCAAGTGCCATCTGATCGACGACGGCCGCGCGCTCTATTCCGAGGCAGCGGCGCTCGCCACCCGTCTCAACGGGCATTACATGGACCAGTTCACTTTCGCGGAGCGGGCGACGGATTGGCGCGGCAACAACAACATCGTCGAGTCGATCTTCACCCAGTTGAAGGGCGAGCCGCGCCCTGTGCCGGACTGGATCGTGATGGGCGCCGGCACTGGCGGCACCTCGGCGACCATCGGGCGTTATTTGCGGTATCGTCAGTTTCCAACGCAGCTCTGCATTGCCGATGTCGAGCATTCCGCCTTCTTCGACTGCTTCCGCTATCAGGACCGCTCGCGAACTTGCGAGCGTCCCTCGCTAATCGAAGGCGTCGGCCGGCCGCGCTGTGAGCCATCCTTCGTTCCGACCGTGGTCGACCGCATGATGAAGATCCCGGATGTTGCGACGATCGCGGCTATGAACGTGCTGTCGCGTCGCCTGCGCCGGCCGGTCGGCGGCTCTACCGGAACCAACTTCTTTGCACTGTGCCGGCTGGCTTCGGAGATGTGCAGCGCCGGCCAAGCGGGATCGCTGGTGACGCTGATCTGCGACTCCGGCGAGCGCTATCGGCAGACCTATTACAAGCCGGAGTGGCTAAAGGCGCGGGACATCGATCCTACGCCCTATGAGGCCGAGTTGATACTCTTCCTGGAAGCCGGGCATCTGCCCGGCTTCCCGATCGCAGACGTGACGAATCCGTTGAATGCCCGAGGTGCAGCAGGACCACGCTGATCGAAAACTACGCCTCGTCTGCACGGCGTCAGATTTTTCAAATCGCATCGGTTTGGTAGGCGAGTGCCCGTTGTTTCGGGACCAATCAAAGCGTGGCGCACCCGACGCGATTCTAACGGATGGCCTCCACCTTGGAGAGTGACGCTCTATAGCTGAGCTAGGTGTGCATCTCGTAGTTCTTGCGCGCATTTGTTGTCAAATGTGAAGCGACGAATAACGCTCTCGCAAGTCGTTGAATTACGAGCTCTCAAACTCTTCTTTGCACCAACTGGTTTGACACGTGCATTCGCGGGGTAGGCGTCTGGGCTGTCATCGCGATGCTTCAAGGACACCCGTCCATTTAACGACAACTATCGAGACGAGTTTCCTTTCGGCACCGTCGACGCACATCTCAACTTCAGTAGATCTATCACACCCACGCCAGCGGCCGACCGATATCTGGGCCAAGCAAGCATTGGCCGCACCTAGAATTACACAACTTTATCGATTCCTTGGGTTGTGTTTCTTTCTCGACGCAGTCCGAAAGTTCAGAGACGAAAAGGAAATCCGGCAAGTTAATACGTCGACTTCATCCATTGGATGAATGAACCGAATTACGACGGAGATCATGGGGTCGGCATCGCGGCGGCCCTGGAGAGCTTGCCGAGGTTGCTTGGCGCGAGAAGATGAGGCGCGCCGTCCGCTTCGAACAACGGCACCATCCGACTGAGGGCAATACATATGCGGCTTTCGCTGTTGGCACGTGTTTTGTATGTCGGACTCTACCAGAACAGCTCAATGGGAGACGACGTGATACGTTATAAGATAGTTTGAAAGATCGTTGGTCATCTGCGAACCTCAACGTGCGACATTTGCTACCTGGACGCCCGATGCATTCGACGAAAGCCTCTGTCGGCGTATCCTTCTGTGCTCTCGTTCAGAGCCATTTGTCCTACCCTTGTAACTCTGACGACTAGATTGAGACTCGGAAATCACATATGCCAGCGGAGTCGGACATCACATGTGCGAATGCAAACAATCGCACAAGCACCGTCTGGACAATTGTGCTCGGCTTTGTCGCCGATCCGTTGATGCGGTGGAGTTGGCCTGACGCAAGGCGATATATTCAGAGCATGCCTCAGTTCATCAACGCCTGTGGCGGACGAGCATTCGAGCATGGCACAGCGTACGTCACGGGAGGAATTCGCGCCGCGGCCCTATGGCTCCCTCCCGGCGTGCAACAAGATGAGGCGGCGCTGGACGAAATCATGGCGCAATCCCTGAGCCCGGGGATTACCGAGGATATGGCACACCTGCGGCGGGGAATGGCCGAGCATCATCCGCCCGAACCACATTGGTATCTGCCTCTCATTGCCACCGATCCCAACTGGGCCGGACAAGGGCTTGGCACATTGCTAATGAAATACGCTCTTCAACGATGTGATGAGGAGGGCATTACCGCGTACCTCGAAAGTTCGAATCCCGAGCACATTCCCTTTTATCAACGCCACGGCTTCAAGGTCATTGGTGAGATACAACATGGCTCTTCGCCGCCGCTCTCGCCAATGTTGCGAACGGCGTAGCTAGCTCGAAGCGTTGGCCCAGCGCTGTGGGGTCAGCCGGGAAGCCGTGCTGCGGCCGCTGCTGACGCTCGATCGCACGACCCTGGCCTTCTATGACAGCAAGCGCGCTGATTTCCAGAAGATCTACACACCCAGCTTGACGCACAGAAAGAACCGTTCGAAGGCGGCCCCAAGCATCACCACCTGGCGCTGAGTCAGCTCGGTCCCACGTTTACCCAGCTTATTCCAGGGCTATCACGATTGATACTTCACACTTCGTGATGTCGCCGGTCTCTTAAATATGAATGTTACGACCTTGCTGTAATGGAAAGGCGGCTTTTGGCATGGCGGCTAAACCGGAATGGCCAAGAAGAGTTACTGCACGATACCAGTGCGCTGATTGCCGCATGCTTACGAGCGCTATAAACCGAAGCAGAAGGGTTCAGTCTACCGGTTGCTGATGGCCCATGACCTGATCACGGCGCGTTGGCTCCGGATTGCGGAGGTCTGGCTGATGGTGTCACCACAATCGGCACTCTACTGCGTGACACCCCAACTACATCCCGTGTCGAGCGGCCTGCGTCGACCGGTGCTCCGCCTCGGCAAGCGGATAGGGTGGGTGGCCGCTAAGCACGGTGCTCAACAAGGACTTGCAGAACGCAGGCGTAAGCTTGCCGCGGTGGACCACGACGTTCTCGTGACCGGTTGCAGCCCTGGCGTTCTGCCACTGCCGATTGTAGCCGCGCTGTTCATTGGACTTGACGTGGCAAGCGGCGAACTCGGCGTCATCTAGCGTGGCCAATTGCCGCGCAAGTACCGGCCGGTTCGTGTGGATGTGCACCCACATCGGACTCGGCATTGCACCATTGATCAGCGCCTTGGGTTGCAGCTTGAACTCAAACAGCGTCCCTGGCTCGCCCTTTAATGGGCGCGGTGGATCCGCAGGCGCCAACTCCTCGGCCGCCCGCAAGTATTCAAGGTACTTCTGCGACGGAAAGGCGTAGGTCTTCATGCAATCAATGATAGTCGTGGCCTTTCGCTCGTTCGCAGCCTTGGCCAGCCCCTGCGCCTGGGACAACATCGTGTTGAGCCGGACTATTTTGTCGTGCACTTCGGGCACTTGCGCAGGCGTGAGTAGGCCGCTTCGACGAGGCTCCTCCAACGCGGCCACACAGGCCTGCATCTCGGCGGCCTGCATCCGCAGGCGCTCAACCACGGTGTCTACGACGTGGTCGGCGTCCTCGGGTTTCATCTGGCGTGCTTGCGAGATGGCCCTTTGCTGTCCAGCCAGATCGAATTGCAAAAGTTCGTCCAAGCGCTTGAGTAGTGGCGTCAGTGCCTCAATCGACGGCGGGGCCTGCCAGATAGCTAACTGTGCCGCCGCCGACGATGACGCCCTTTGCGCCTCCTCCGCGCTCACCAGCTTCTTTGTACCTAAATCCGAGAGCACGAGAACTTTGGCTGCTGGCGCTGTGGCCTTGTCGGCCATAGCGACCTGTGGCTGCATCCTCCCGGCCGCCGAACTCCCGGCGCCCTCGACCGGCGTGCGCTTGCCTTTGCGCTTCCTGCGCGATGTTGTACCCTCAGCCACTACAGCCCTGCCGGTACTGTTGGCCGGTATCGCAGCCCCAGCGTCGGCCGGCGGTGTAATAATGGCTGGGGTCTTCGGCTGCAGTGACAAGAGGCGCATCACATCATGCGCCGTGACCCACGCGCCTTCCACGATCTGGCCCAACAGTTCCAATGGGAGGTCGGCACCTGTTCCGAGAGCGCTTAGCTTTCCAATGACGTCGTGCAACGCCAACGCAAATTCCGAAAGGCGCTCCATGACGCCTTCCAGAACGGCGCGGGGCTCTGCGTCGAGCGCGCGTCCTCCGCTTTTTAGAACAGCGCCGTACGTCGAGAGGAATGCCGGAAAAAAATCCTCGATGAAGGTTCCCAGCAGACGCGCCCCCCCTTCTCACCCATGAGGATGTTCCTCACGGCTGGTTCGAACGTGCTCGCCAGCGGCTCAATCATGACCTGCGCGAGAGCGACCCGCGATTGCAGATGCATGCACTTCGTATACAGTGCCCAGCCGGTGTGCAGCCGCAGTGCATCCTCTTGGGCCTGCTGCATCTCGGCCGTTGTACTTGGTAAAGCGGCGGTGGCGGCGCAGACCGACTGCATCCGTTCCGAGCGCAATGACTTCTTTCCCCACCACTCCATGCACGTCTCATAGCGGTTCGCCACACTTAAAACCGTTCGGCGCAGCTGGTCGGGGGAAGCATTGGATTTGAGGATCCAGTCGAGCACGTCGGCCGCACTCTTCCGGCTCTCCTCCAAGGCGGAGATAGTCCGTTTGGCCAGTATGTTGCATTGGTCCGCCGCATCGAGCGCCTCGTCCCGGAGTCGGCGAGCCTGATCGTCGGACAGAATGCTACGCGCTACATGCGGGGGCAGGCTCGCGCGGTATTCCAGAACTTTTGAGCTTGCCTCGACGAGCTGATCGATCAGCTCTTGCGCCTCCGACGAGTTCTGCGCTTGCATGGCCGCCTTGCGGGAAGCGTCAAGTTCCTCAAGCAGGCGGTCCATTTGTCGCTTTGTGGACTCGATCTCGGCGCCTGTCGAGGAAATGGGAACTGCCATACTGCGCGGCTGGCTGGCTACCGGCGCGCTTCTATCTTGCGGCCCAGAGCGCATCCGCTCCACGACGGAATCGAACCGTTGGCTGCCTTCCCCAGGGGCAAGAATTGACTCCGAGCGCGAACTCCTCAACGTGCTGTCGGCGCCATCAGCCCCAACGTGCGATTTGCCAGCTCGGTCGATGCCCGTCATTTTCAAACCTCCGATGCAGGCGAGGATGCGCAGCCTATCTAGGTAGACGGCCTGGCTGACAATTAGCTGACGAAGGGCATTCCCCCGGACGCACAAAGAAAATCCGAATCACCGTGGCTTCCAATTCCATGCAAGATGCCATGTTGCTAGTATCCCGAGCCACAAGTGCGCATCGTAGCTTCGCGTTGCTGTGCCAAAGGTGAGGGCTGGCAACAGCGACGGAGGTCTGATCGCGGTCCAGCCACTTGCGTCCTTGATACAAAGCGATGATGAGCGTGCCGAACTGAAGTCGGTGACAATGCGGCGAAAGAACGCGCTAGCGCTGGCTCTGAGATCCCGGATCGTGCTGACCTGCGCGGAGGGCGGTTAGAACGAGGAAATGGCGGCCAAATTGGACCTGGACACGCAGACCGTAGGCAAATGGCAGCGTCCTTCTGTGAAGCGGCGCGGGGCCGGGCTGCACGACGAGCCGCGTTCCGGCGCGCCGCGCACGATTGACGTTTCTCGCATCGAAGCGGTGGTCGTGCGGACGCTGGAGAAATGCCAAAGATAGGCCATCGGCCGAGGGGGAATGTCAGACGTATTCTGTAAGAGGCGCCTGTGAAGGTTGAATTGTAGTCATGTCTTGCATCAGCCGGACATTGTTATCGATCCCATGATAGCTAACAGCGGCCGGGCAGCAGGCTTTCTAAGGCCGCAGCTGCCGAGGCGGGGCCCGCAGACCCGCCTTTACACAGCTTGCTGATCGGCCAAACTGCGGGCATTTTCGCGTGATCTATCTTCTTCAGGCCAGTCTACATGAAGTCATCGTCGTCCCAATCGGGCGTGGTATTTGGAGTACGCTGGGCCGCTCTGGTATCAATGCCGCTACTGTCGGTAGCTTTAAGATACAATGGAGGCTTGTTTTTCCGCTGCCATTCACCATCATCATTCTTCGTCCATTTGTTAGGATGCTTGGTAGGGTCAAGCACCATCATCGAGTCACTCACCTCAACAAAACCCAACGCCCGTGCGCGGGCCTTCGCTTCGTCATTGACAGAATGAGAGAGGAGCAAAGGCCGTTCGCCGTCGAGTCGAAGCTGATGTTCCAACAGAATATCGCCTGCGTTCTCGACGAGGGGATGAGTAACCCGAAAATCTACAGTGGATGTGAGTTCGGTCCGTCCCGGAAACTGTTCCCGCCAGCGCGCGCGTGCCTTTTCCTCTTTGAACACATCACTCATGCTAGCTCCGCCTTCCGTTCGCAGAAGTCCAACACTCTTGTTGCCTAACTGATAGCTGAAATAGCGTGCATTTTCCGAACCAGATTTCCTGCCGTGGTCATAAGCAACTTGTGCTGTGCGTTCGGCCTTCGAGGATATGGGACGCGAGTATATATGTGGCTTCGCGGCGATATCCTCGATTTCATCGCCATAAAAGTCCTTCACGTGTTCCTCGAATGAAGACTTTGTGATCTCATCCACAGGAGGTCGGCGAGCGAGGGAGTACGAGGGTGCTGCCGAAGACGAACTAGCGCTCGGCGCCGCCATGTGCATACCAGCAAACATGTCCGCAAAGCGTTGGCTGTCTGCATCAGATTGGGCCTGATTGGTGCCGGAATATCTCATTTCATCAGCGTCAGAAGCACCGGGGTAGCTGTTGATTCGGCCATACATGGTGATTGGGTTTCCTATCGGTGAAGTGTTCTTGCACTCAGTTCAGGCTCGTCGGGCACGGCGAAGTTGATAGTCAGCCTAGCTGACGACGAGCTGACGCCGCATGTTAAGCGTGTACGATCCGGCGTTCTACGCCAACGCCACGCTATTGCGAACGCGCCAGCGCACGCGGCTCGTGCGAAAGCGGTTGTAGGCTGGCATGTCCGGTATCGGCATTTCCAGCAAGTGCGAGCGATAGGCCGAGATTGTTGCGCAACATCTGATTGCCTGGCGCCGCTGCGAGAGCCTCGCGATATAGCGCTTGCGCCTCATCATGGCGCCCCTCGGCGTCGAGGACCACCCCTTTTGCGTTCATGGCACGCAAATCACCAGGAACTGTAAGCAAGATCTTGTCGACTACCTCAAGTGCTTCGCCTGCGCGTTTCTGTGCCAGAAGTGCCTGCGTAAGCGAGATTGCCGCATCGACATTGTCCGGCTTTTGCTTCAGAGCCTCGCGCAAACTCTCTTCGCCGGAAACTCGGAGAAGGGCGTGTCCAATGCGCTCGCGCATAGCAGGATCGATGTCCTTGGCGCCCAGCAACTCTGGCCGCGGCGTCTCTTGGACGGAGATAGCTTGGTGATCCAAGCTGGCGCAACCACCAAGCGCAAGGGTGGCGAATAAAGCAAGGAGAGTTAAGCCCGAGGGCGGATGGAACGCATATAATCGTGCAGCGAATGTTGTTGTAGGTGAATTCATGCTATCCATCTCATGACCGGATGCTGCACTCTGTTAGCCGTTTGTAGCAAGCCGGTTGCGTTGCTCTACTGTCGGAGCTCTTTCCTTGGGACCTGTAAGCTTGAGCGAACCCACCGGCTGGACCGTGAAATCGGAGGCGAGATCCTGATAAGACAGAACAGGAAGATCGATCCCGTTGCGGGTGAGAAAGCCGCGGACGAAGCGCCGGATATCCAGCGAACTCAGGATGACGGGCTGGCTCTGACCTGGTGGCATGCCTGAATGAATCTGGCGCAGTTGCGACAGCAACATCTCGCTATGCCGGTCCTCCAGCGCGAGGTATGGCCCGACGGTAGTCTCTCGAACCGCACTGCGAATCACATCCTCAGTTTCACGTTCGACGATAAAGGCTGGCAGAACACGGTGAGCGTTGGCATGGCGAAAGCAGATTTGCCGTCTTAGGCCGGAGCGAACATATTCGGTGAGCAGGACGGCGTTTTGCTCGCGTTCGCTCCATTCGGCGAACGCTTCCAAGACCAGCCGGGTGTTACGAATCGGGATGCCCTCGTCGAGCAGGCGACGCAGGACATCGGCGATCCGGGGAACTGGAGTCGTGCGAAGCACTTCCTTCACCAGGTCGGCATATTCCTGCTCCATCCGGGCAAGCAATTGTCGCGTCTCTTGAATGCCTACCAAGCGCTGCGCATATCGCGTCAGTACGGAACTGACGCGCAGGGCGATGATTTCGCTCGGACGGTGATGCCCGATCCCGGCCGCTTTGAGAGCTGGTGCATGGCTCTGTTCGATCCAGATCCGGCCGGTGTCTGGATCTTGCCGATACGGGATGCCACTCAATTCGATGTTCGCTCGGTCATCGGTGAGCGCGAGCTGCGTCGGATCGACTCGATCCCGTTCAACCGGTACCCCTTCCACATCTAGTCTGAACTCGGATTGGGCCAAACGTTGATCGACCTGGACTGGAATGCGGGGAATCGTGATACCAAGATCGGCTGAGACCAGTGCCGAAATGCGAGCGATGTGCTGCTCAACTTCCTCTCTATCAATCGCGTTTACCAGGTTAGGTGCAAAGAAAACCGCGACCGGGAGCGCCTCCGCAGGTATGGTTTGCCTTTGAGCCTGCGCTGGAGTTGAGGTCGGAGCACTAGCGTTGGCGCCCGTCTTGGAGCCCGTATTCGCGCCTTGCACGCCGCCTTTGACATAGCTTGCCCCGGCAAAAAGTGCGGCTAACATGAGAAACGGGGGCAAGGGGAAACCAGGTATCAGCCCCATGAGAAGTAAGACGCCGGCCGCTAGCCGCAATGCCTGGGTACTGGCCGTGAGTTGGTTGATGATATCGGCACCAAGCTTGAGCTTGGAAGGACCATTTACACGTGTGACGATGGTTGCGGCCGTAACGGACAGCAGGAGCGCCGGAATCTGAGAAATCAACGCATCGCCGATGGTGAGCAGCGTATATTGATGCAACGCCTCATCGACGGACATGCCCTTGGAGAGCAGTCCGATGCTGATTCCTCCCAGCATGTTGATGCAGATTACTATGAGGCCGGCAATGGCATCCCCTTTCACGAACTTCATGGCGCCATCCATTGCACCGTGAAGTTGGCTTTCTCGCTCCAGTGAAGCTCGCCGGCTGCGTGCCTCGTGCTGATCGATATGACCGTTGCGTAGCTCCGCGTCGATAGCCATCTGCTTGCCAGGCAGAGCGTCGAGCGTGAATCGTGCCGAGACTTCAGCAACGCGCTCGGCTCCCTTCGCGAGAACCATGAACTGCACCATGGTCACGATCAGAAATATAACAATGCCGACCGCGATGTTCCCTGATATCACGAACTCACCGAAGGTGTGAATGATGCTGCCGGCGTCTCCTTCAGCGAGAATCAGCCGCGTCGTCGCGATGGTCAGCGCCAGACGAAAGACGGTAGAGATCAGGATGACGCCGGGCAGGGACGAGAAATCCAGTGGCGTACTGAGATACAGAGCAACCATCAGCAGCAATACGGCAAAGCCCAGATTGAAGCCGATCAGCATGTCGACCACGACGATCGGCATCGGCATGATCATCATTGCGATTGCCAGAAGCAGCATGAACGCGACCATGAAATCCGGGTGGAATGGCGCGCGCACGATAAGCTTACGAAGAAGGTGTGCCATGGAGACGCTTCTTATTGTTGTTGCGTTGGGGCTGTTCTGCCACGCAAGGACACATAGTCTTGGAAGACTGCCCGCGCCTCGTCCATACGGCCGGCCCGTCGTAGCGCGTGACTGCGGAGAAGCGTCAAAGGCAGACGCGAGGAGGGCTCGTCATCAAGCGTGTCTAATCTATCAAGCACCGCAAGTGCTTCATCGCCAAAGCCCTCCGAAATGAGAGCATAGGTAAGAATGCGAAGCAGGTCGACGTCTTGCGAGTCGTCATGGGCAATGAGCCGCAACAGAGCGAGAGCTCGTGCGCTCTGTCCACACGCAAGGTGGACGAAGGATATTGCGCAGACCAAATCGCGCTCCTGCCCGGAGATTGGCAAGACATCGCCGGTTTTGGAAGCATCGGCCGGCGGCGGTGGACCGGCGAGCTGCGCTCCGCCCGAGTCGATCATGCTAGCTCCCAATCAAGCTGTTCTGGTTCTGCCGGAGCAGGATGAGCCGGCGGAGCTCCTGCTGCAGGGCGTCGGTCCCTTCACGCGCCGAATCCTCCGGTCCGGCCCGTAGCCTATCGGCCAAGCGCTCCAGAAGAACACTATGCTTTTCTGCTCGCAGCACGTCCGGATCACGCAGGCGTGGTGTCACGAAGGAGAGCAGGCCAGTTGCGAGATTGCGGCCATAAAGTGAAGCGAGTGCTGCACGGGGATCGAGCTCAGCTATCCGTACGCGCCTCTCGTTGAGACTGACACGCGAGACGGCATCGATATCGTTGACGTCAAGCGCGGCCTCGATTGGCAGATCCGGCGCCTCGGTATCGGGCCAAACCGACCCGTGCCTCTTCTCGCCATCGCCATCGGTGCCATGGATCTCTAAATTATGGACTTGAAGGACGGCCGGCTTGTTCGCTGGCTCATGGTCGTGGGTGTTGAGCCTTTGCGAAGAGGTGCCAAGTCCGACAGGATGCTGGAGCAACTTGGTCATGACGATCTCCTTTCCTCGGCGGTGGAGCTCTAATAGGGGAGAGCAGCAAGCCGTCCATTCCGGCTGAGCAGTACGCGTCCCGCCTCGATTCGATCAACCGTCCATCCATCATTCAACAGCGCGCCCACGAAGTACTTTTGCCCACCAATAAGAAGATAGGGGTGGGCTCCGCGCCACACCGCCTGGACAGCAATTGAGGAAGGCGGCTTATCCTCCTTCACGGTCACTCCATTTACGAGTGTCAGCGACCCGTTTGTATACTGATCGAACCATTGCTGAACCTCCTGCCATTTACTGACTGTCGCAGGTGTCACTGTGCCCTCGGCGCTGACCACGCCTGGCCCAGGACCGATTTTGATGTTGAGAAGTCCCGCTTTGTTAACCTCCTCTTGCAGCTGTTCGGCGGCCGCATGGAGGGGGCGATCATCAGGACCATTGAGCGTCAGCTTGGGTGGAAGTGCGGCAACAGGGGGCGCATCGGGGCTCAGTGCACCGGCACTGCCGTCAAAGAGGAAGCTGATTGCAAGAGTGGCGATCCCGACGGAGCTCAGCAAGACCAAGGCGGCTGCTATTATCGAGACACGCCACAGGCCGATTGATCCTTGTCCCGAATCCTGTGTGCAGCGAATGGACATCATGCCCGCATGAATGACGGCAGGAAGAGAAATAACAACCCGTTCGCCTACGGCAATATCTCCGTTTCCTTCTATGCTGACTCCGGCTGCTAGGGCCTCGATCTCCATCGAATCGTGCAGGGGCGTGAGACGGAAGTGATTGGGCTCGAGCCCCTGTTCGACGAAGACGATATCGGCATCGAGGCCACTTCCGATAAGGCTCGTTCCGACGGGCGCTTCACCGGTCACCCCGGAATAGAGCCCTGATAGCACTTCGAAATGAACGGAGGCGGGTTCATTCACGGAGAGTCTCCTGAGCAACGAGAAGCCGTACGGCGTTGCCGTACGGCTGGTTCCGAATTCGTCAGGCTGTAGAGCATCCAGCACGCGAAAAGAGCGGCCGCGAGCCCCTCTTGCAGCGCTAACTCACGCGCTCGTCGGCAACCTTCTTTTCGGACGAGAGCTCGGTCGTAATTCTGCGCATCACGATGCTGTTGGCCTGAGCTTGCTTGCTGACACGCTCGAGCTCGGCGAGCTGCGCCGCGAAATCGCCAGCCCCGGTAGCACCGGTTTGCTGATTCGTCGCAACTTCAGACGCAGCGGGGGAACCGCCAACTGGAGAAACCATATCGACTCACCTTTCTGTTTCGAAGTGACTGCTACTGATGACCTGCCTCACGCCTAACCAGCTGGCGTGACGACGGCAGGAAATGAAATCATTACATGCGCGCCTGGTGCGCCATTCAAGAGAGTCAATTCGCCGTTGCCGTAGTTGCACTGGGGGGCGCCTCCTGCGGCAGGGCCATTGTCCTTGGCGACCTTGTCAGCATCAGCCTTCTCAGGCTCCAATTTGTGGATAACCTTCTCGAAAGCTTGGTCGAGTACCCCACCGACAGCGGAACCAATCGCCGCTCCCGACGGTCCACCGAGCCATCCACCAGCCGCGCTTCCGACCATTTCTCCAATCATCGCATTCTCCTGTGTTCATCTCTACTAAGCTCAATCGACGACTCATCGCCTAGAGATCAGCACTCTCATCCTAGGAGGATTACCTTTCGAGAAGCTGACGAGTC
This sequence comes from Bradyrhizobium sp. LMTR 3, assembly GCF_001693485.1. Classification (GTDB taxonomy): domain Bacteria; phylum Pseudomonadota; class Alphaproteobacteria; order Rhizobiales; family Xanthobacteraceae; genus Bradyrhizobium. The sequence continues at coordinate 821,292 of NZ_MAXC01000012.1, read as the reverse complement.
TCACAAAGTCCGCGGAATGAGTCGAGGTGGCCCGATTTTTCTCTCGCCGAACAATGTGTCGGTACTCTCGGTTCATTTTGGCCGACGTTGGCGCGCACGCGACACCGCAGGTTTTGCATCTCAAAGGTCAAGTGCTCCGAGTAGTGCTGGAGCGCGCCGCGACAGTGGAGCTGTGCCAGGTGTCGGCCTCAACGAGCATGCCTCCGAGCAGATGACTGCAGGCTGGATCGCCTGGTGCGTCGTAACGCCGTCCACAAGTCCTCGAGATATCGCCGGCCGCGGGGTGCGTCGATACTTGTCAGTCAAAAGTACGCAAGCGGACGGTGTAGCGCCCATTTTCCAGCGAGCAATCAGGCGGATAAAAGGCGACGTGTGCAAGTGCTAGGCCTCGCAACAATGAGCAAAACTAATTTCGAACAGGTGTCTGTTCCGAATATGGCCGGCCACGGCACTTGAAGACCGTCTCGAGCACTCACGCGAGAGGCTCGACCGGTGTCCTTCAGAGAACGTGGTCGCTCGCCGGCCGCGCGTCCAAAGATGTCGTTGTTACGACGCCCAATGAGGAGCGGTTCGTCGCGATCACATGCTTTTAACATTCAGGTGATACGAAAGCTGATGTGCTGGTGGCGATTATCCTATCGTCAGCTTTTCGACAGGTACTCCGGATACACTTCCTGCGACTTGGATACGCTCGACGTGAGCATCCCGATTCCCGAGGGGTAAGGGGGAGAAGTGGTCCGCCGATCAAGGCTGTTGTCACCTGCAACAAGAAGCGCGAGAGCGCCTGCTGCTGGCTGTGACCTGGGATTGGTTTTGAAGGGCCTCGGCGCAACGTGCCAAGTTGATTGTGCGGGTGGTCCTCGCAGTCTGTCGCTTCCTTCAATGCAATAGGAGTGAATGAAAATGCCGTATCTTCCCGTGGTGGGCGGTTTCAATCCGGCGGTAGGGCTCGTGCCTGAAGGCGTGCCCGCCGTTCCAATGTTCAACGTCGCATTGGGGCAGTACGCCGGCGCTGCCGGCGTCCCGGTGGGGGCCGACCAGTACCTGCCGGTAAATAGTCCCGTGATTGTCGCTCCCGCCGTACTCAGTCCAGCCTACGTTGCTCCAACCCTTCTCGCCCCGCCGCCGCCTCCCCAGTTCGCGTCGGTCGCCCAGACCCAAAGCCCGTCGTCCGCAATTGATCCGGTGTGGACGCATGAGGTCCGTGATGGCAAAGCCACGATCCAGCTCGGCGATAAGTATACAATTACGGCGGACGAGAAGGACGGCACCTGGACTGTGCGCAACAACGAGACCGGTCATGTCACGAAGATCCACGGCGATCCTCATGTCGATGCTAATGGAGACGGCAAGGACGACTTTGATTTCAAGAAAGGCATGACCCTGCAGCTCGACGATGGCACGAAGATCACCGTCGATACGGCCGACTTTGGTAACGGTAAGAGCATCTCGTCGAAGCTCACCATCACGAATGGCAGCAACGCCATGGTTGTTGAGGGGCTCGGTGACGACAAGGATGGTGCCAACAATCTTAAGGTGACGCAGTCAAACGTTGGGCTCACTCTCGATGCGCTCACATCAGATGGTTCACAAACGATCCATGAGCAAGGTCAGGGGTGGGTCGACGGCGCCGGGCGCGAGGTGGACCAGGCGAGTATCGATGCTGGTGAAGAGGGGCGCGCCCCAGGCGCCGGCTCTCAGTCCCAGTACACTCCTCAGCCGCTGGCTACTCCATCGTACTACTACTATACTCCAGTTTTCGCTCCTCCTCCCCCGCCTGTGTCGATGACCCCAGTTGCGCTTAACCAGAGCCCGCCACCGAAAACTAATCCGGTGTGGACGCATGAAGTCCATGACGGCAAGGCAACGATTCACCTTGGCGATAAGTATACAATCACCGCCGACGAGAAGGACGGCACCTGGACCGTTCGCAACAACGAAACCGGCCATGTTTCGAAGATTCATGGCGATCCTCATGTCGACGCTAATGGAGACGGCAAGGACGACTTTGATTTCAAGAAAGGCATGACCCTGCAACTCGATGATGGCACGAAGATCACCGTGGATACGGTCGACTACGGCAAAGGAAAGACCATTTCGTCCAAGCTCACCATCACGAATGGCGACAACGCTATGGTTGTCGAGGGCCTCGGTGACGACAAGGATGGTGCCAACAATCTGAAGGTGACGCAGTCCAATGCTGGCCAAACCCTCGATCAGCTGACGTCGGATGGTGCGCAGACGATATATGAGCAAGGTCAAGGGTGGGTCGATAGATCCGGATGGCAGGTCAACCAGGCGAGCATTGACGCCAACGAGCAGGCCGCCGGGTGAGGCAGATCTGAGCACTTCAAAAAGGGAGCGGGCGCTGTCGCCCGCTTTCCCATGCTCCTCAGCGCGAGCGGGCAGGCGCCTCGCTTGGGGTACCCATGTTTCATGCGCGCTTTCACGTTTTCGATGATCTGGCTGTCATATCTCTGCCGGTACATTCTGCAACGAAGGCATGACTGGAGGAGTGGGGACGTCTCGTCCGGCGAGAGCTGGTCCAACCTAAAATCGACGTTGCACAGCTTCTGCCAGTAGTTCCATTGTAAGGTCGATTGATTGACAAGAGGGACACGCCTCGGCGGCCGGGTGCGTCATGGCGGCGAACACCACGCGGCAGGAATGCGCGATTTTATCGAGTTTACAGCCAAGAGCGACGCGCCGAGTCGTTAGGCGCGTTTCAGCCCCCATGCAGCGCGCGAGGAGATGAAGATCCTGTTCGATCTCTCACCCGTATAAGACACCTTATGACGTGCAAGTTTGTAAATGCGCGATTGCCTGACGCGAGGCGCGTCCGTTCGATATGTGAACCAGACGTCTTGGGCTACCGAGATATGGATGACCGGAGTGCCCGGAGCGACAAGAACCCTAAGGACTGTCACGCCGACCTTGCCGCAACCGATCTGAACGACCAGGCACCATTGAGGTGCGCATCCTCCAGCTGCGGAGAAGCTCCTCTCCTTCCTCTCTCCCACCGTTGTTTGGATAAACCGTTCGCCGCTCGTTGGCGGGGCCGATTCAAACATCCTCCTCTGTGTCGTCCATGGCAGAGTCTAGATCGGCCTGCGCATCGCTGACGATTCGCATTGCCATCATGCCAAGAGCCGTTTCGAAAGCTTTGCGTTGTTGCGCGGCTTGTGAGTTGGCCTCTTCGGGCCCCTCGGTTCCATCAAAAGTCGCGCCGTTATTGCTTCCCGTTGCTCCGATATCGGGTGCACCTGCGTTCATGTTCGTAACACCGCCTGTAGATAACTCGCTCTCTCATCCTAGCAACATTAGCTTTCGAGAAGCTGACGAGGCTCAGTGTGTTTCATGATGAGCCTTGGAGACCGCATCTAGCTTCCGTCAGGTGCGCGTCGGGGTCTGCCAAAGAAGAGCTAGTGCTGGCCAGAGAAGAGTTTTGAGGTGGGGCAAGACGGTCTCGGCGGACGCTAGCACGGCGGAAATCCTTTTCATTAGAGGAGCTCCTTCCGGACGGCAGCTCTCGGCGTGGCCAGGAGGGGGCGTCCGACTTGGCTGAGGCGCTCAAGCACCTACGTAAGTTGTGGGGAAGAAGACGATGGAGGCCGACACGCTGCGTGAACCCGTGGAGCACGGTCGAGCAAAGAATGAAGGCACGCTCGTCATCATTGCCGGGGACAGCCAATAGGTTTGTGATGCAGAGGAGGCTGAACGTGAAATCCTCGATGGATGCGAGCACCTGATTCGCAGGTCGCTGAAGTAGCACTTGAACGGCGCAGCGGCCGATGCTGGAGGGCGAGCTGATTGAACTCAAGGTGCGGTGCGAGGACCAGGACAAGCGGTGCATCAATTCGCCGGGTCTGAAACCTTCCACATGATCTTCTTGTCGCGAATCCGCTAGGACCAAAGCTCGTAGCGTCAAAGCGCGCGGCGCCGCGACAGGCTTTTGGATGTTTTTTGGGCGGGCGCCAGCTGCGGCCGGGAAACGGTGGAGCAGTGCCTCTGGCGCGAGATCAGGCCTGCCGCATGTGGCGTCGCGGGATTTAGACGAACGCGAGGCGGCGAGTTGTCGTGGGTTTTCGTGTGCAACGTCGCGTTCGCAACATGTTGGCAGATACCAAACAAATGCGGCTTTAGATTTCGGAGAGAAAGCAGGCGAAGCGCTTCGTTTTCGTCCAGCTGCCTGCGCGGCGGCCTGTGCGCGGAAGCATCAGGCGATTGGCCCGGCTTTTGCTCCCTTGTTTGCCAACGGCGTGCGGCGCCCCTGCTTTGTCGGGATCGTCCGCTGCAGAATGTGGATCTCGATGCGACCAAAGGCGATGGCATGAAGAATTGGAGTTCCGTGACAACCAAGGTGCTAGGCACGGCCCCTGTTGCTATGGCCTTAATGGCGCGCACCGCGCTGGCGGTCGAAAACAAAGTCGAATACAAAAAGGACAATAGCAGCAATCCTAGCCTCCGGAACGGTCCTGAAAACAGGAGCGTGCTTGCCCAGACCACAATCACCTCGGAACGACCAGCAACCTTCACGCTTCAGAACGGCCTGCAGGTGGTGGTGATCCCCGATCATCGTACGCCGGTCGTCACGCAGATGATATGGTATAAGGTCGGCTCCGCCGACGAGGCGCCGGGCAAATCGGGGCTTGCGCATTTCTTCGAACACCTGATGTTCAAGGGCACAGCCAAGCATCCGCCCGGCGAATTCGCCCAGACCGTGCTGCGCGTCGGCGGCAACCAGAACGCCTTCACCGGGATGGACTACACCAGCTATTACCAACGCGTGCCGCGCGAGCAGCTCGGTAAGATGATGGAATTTGAGGCCGACCGCATGACCGGTCTCGTTCTCCAAGATGAGAACGTGCTGTCCGAACGCGATGTTGTGCTCGAAGAATTCAACATGCGCGTCGCCAACGATCCCGATGCGCGGCTCACCGAGCAGATGATGGCGGCGCTTTACCTCAACCACCCCTACGGCCGCCCCATTATCGGCTGGCGGCAGGAGATCGAAAAGCTCGACCGCGAGGACGCACTCGCCTTCTACAAGCGCTTCTACGCGCCGAACAACGCGATCCTGATCATCGCCGGCGATGTCGATCCAAAGGAAATCCGCCCGATGGTGGAAAAGAATTTTGGCGACATTCCTGCGCAACCCGCGATCCCCGCGAAGCGCGTGCGGCCACAGGAGCCGACGCCCGAGGCACCCCGCACCGTGACGCTCTCCGATCCCCGCGTCGAGCAGCCCACCTGGCGTCGCTATTATCTCGTGCCATCGGTTTCCACAGCGGCCGCCGGCGAGAGCCCTGCGCTCAACGTGCTCGCGCAAGTGATGGGCGGCGGCACCAATTCCTATCTCTACCGTGTGCTGGTGATCGACAAGCAGCTCGCCATCAGCACTGGCGCGAGCTACCAGGGCACCTTGCTCGATCCCTCGCAATTCGTGATTTCAGCCACGCCGAAACCCGGCGTCCACTTCGCCGAGATCGAGAACGCGATCGACGAGGTGATCGCCGAACTCGCGCAAAATCTCGCGCGCGCCGAGGATCTCGAGCGCGTCAAGACCAAGCTGATTGCGCAAGCGATCTACGCTCAGGACGATCAGGTAATGCTTGCGATCCTGTATGGCCGCGGGCTCACGACGGGGCTCAGAGTTGAGGATATCCGAAGTTGGCCTGACCGCATTCGCGCCGTCACGGCCGAGCAGGTGCGCAAGGCCGCGCAGCAATGGCTCGACAAGAAACGTTCGGTAACGGGCTATCTGATCAAGGATTCTGCGTCCAAACGCGAGGAGAAGCGATCGTGACCTATTCCTTCACACGCCGTGCCGTCCTCGGTGGGGCCTCGCTCGCGATAGCCACGCTCGGCTCTGCACCATCGCTTGCTGTGACCAGGATTCAGCGCCTGGTCTCGCCCGGCGGTATCGAAGCCTGGTTCGTGCAGGACGCCACCGTTCCGCTGATCGCGATGGAATATGCCTTCGCCGGCGGAGCGACCCAGGACCCCACAGATAAGCCCGGCGTCGGCCACATGGTTGCCAGCCTGCTCGATGAAGGGGCCGGCGATCTCGACTTCGAGACCTTTCACGAGCGGCTCGACCGCCGCGCCATTGAGCTGAGCTTTACCTCGAGGCGCGATCAGTTCCGCGGCTCTTTGCGCACGCTTAAGGACAACAAGGACGAGGCTTTCGATTTGCTGCGGATGGCGCTGACCTCGCCGCATTTCGATGCGCCCGATGTAGAACGGATCCGTGCCGCGGTGCTCGCGAACCTTCGGCGTGACTCCACCGATCCTTCAATGCTCGCCAATCGCAAATTCCTCGAAGTCGCTTTCGACGATCATCCATATGCCCGCCAGGCCGGAGGCACCGTCGAGAGCGTGCCGAAAATCGACGTCGCCGATTTGAAGGACTATGTCCGCCGCGTGATCGCCAAGGACACGCTCAAGATCGCGGTGGTGGGTGACGTCGATCCAGAGACGCTTGGCAGACTGCTCGACAAGACGTTTGGTTGCCTGCCGGCCAAGGCGGAGTTGACAGAGGTAGCCGATGTGGTCGCGGCAAAGGCGCCGCAGTGCGTCTTCATTCCGCTCGACGTGCCGCAAACGGTGGTGACCTTCGGCGGTGCTGGCGTCCGCCGCAACGAGCCGGATTTCATGGCCGCCTATGTCGTCAACCAAATTCTCGGTGGCAGCGGGCTGTCGTCGCGGCTATTCCGCGAAGTCCGCGAGAAGCGCGGGCTAGCCTATTCCGTCCATGAGACGCTCTTGTGGATGGATCATTCCGCCGTGTTTGTCGGCAATACCGGCACCCGGGCCGATCGCGCCAGCGAGACGGTCGAGGAGGTCGAGAAGCAGGTCCGCCGCATGGCCGAGGAAGGCCCGACCCAGCAGGAACTCGATGACGCCAAGTCGTACCTGAAGGGCTCGCAGATGCTGGCGCTCGATACCTCGTCAAACCTTGCGCGGGCGCTGCTGCAGTATCAGCTCGACAAGCTGCCGATCGATTATATCGAGAAGCATAGCGCGCTCGTCGATGCGGTGACGCTGGAGGATGCCGGGAAGGCAGCGCAGCGGCTGTGGGGCCAGAGTCTGCTCACCGTCATCGTCGGCCGCTCCCCACTGGCCGCAGCCCGGTCGACCACCGCGCCATCGGCCACTACGCCGCCGCCAGAGGCAGTACAGCCAGGCGCCGCGCCATCAGCCGCAACGCCGGCAACACCCAATTAACTTTGTGCTCGCGAGGTGACATGCGACTTGAGCTTCTTTTTGGCGGCCGCGACAGTTGCGGTCGTGGCAAGCGGTGCCGTCAATGCGACGGATCTCGGGCCGGCAGTAAAGATCCGACCAGCACTGTGGAGCCGGACGAGAGGATATATCGGCAGGCACGTCGGAGGCGGCGACGGCCGGTGATCGTTTAGTGATCCTTATGTCGGTCGATTTACGGTGAGTCGTCGATACCCCTGTGTTCCTGGCTGGAGGTCAGATCGGCCAAAACTGGCAGAGAGAGCACTGCGTTTTTTGGCTCGCATTGGATACCGGGGGCGCTGCCTCGGACGGTACAACCCTGTCTTGCCGTTTCCGGCATTGTCGTGAGCGCAAAACTCAAAGCAGTTCTCGACGTCTTCGTCATCGGGCCCTGCGTTGGCCCGCACGGCCACACGCTGGCCTGTTTCAAGGCACGGTTGGGTTGGGTCGCGGCGATGTCGTCAAAGCAACGAATTCTTGCCGTGCGCCAAACGAGGTCACTCATTTCGACAATGGTCGTGTCGGCGCCAAACTCCGCGCATCGAGCAACTGCTCACGCCGGCATGGTCGGTTAAATTCGAGCCGCCATCTGAGGTTCGAGGGAAAAGCACAGCATGGAATGATGAGGCACGTTCCTGCAGGCCCATACAAGTTAGACCGAAGATGCTCGCTCATCGCTCTAAGCTTCGCACGGCTGAGACGACGATACAGTGACGTGGGCACGGATCCTGCGGCTAGGTCGTGTGGACTCTTGGTATTCCGTTGAGCCGCCAATGCCTGACCAATTCTCTGAAAGGGCGCATAACTAATGGATTGAGTACACTCATCTTGGCGGGAGGCCAAGATGGCCAAGATAGTCGACGCCGGCCAGAAAGGACGTCGCCAAGTGCACCTGCCGTCGGCGACGCCGCGAAGGTCTGCTGGCGGCGCGAGTATGTCCCCGCCGCGAGGCTATGGAATGCCTACCCGGTGGGCGCGTCGCCGTGCGATTGTCTAGGCCAAAGGCCTGCGTCCAGCGACGGTTTGATACGAACAACCCCCTCTTGTCGAAATTCGGCTGTGTGGGGCATACCCAGCATAGTGAAAGTTGTGGTCCGGGAGGTATTGCTAGGCAAGAGGCCGGCCCTCCTTAGTATGTTGATCTGGGCATCCGAAGCCGTATGGGGAAAGAAGACCCAGTGGTCGGCTATGAGACGCTCGTTTCCGGGAATGAAATTTGTGAGTTCCAACAGCGCAGCCCCGGCGGACGAGGAGGGCCCGGCTTGCGAAGGCCCGGCCTGAGACGGTCCAGCTTGCGATGGCCCGGCTTCCACATTCTGCCAAATCAGATCAGGATCAAACTCTGGGAGTTCCGCGATGGCTTGGGCAATCGGCTGCTGCGAGCCGGGCTGCGGAGAGCTTTCTCTGGCGGCCACCAGTGGCCCCGGGGAGGGCGCAGCCGGCGCATATAGATCATCGTCCCAATCCAACAGTGATGAATAGGGATGCCCCGACTCCAAATATTGCGAATAGGGATGCCCGGCGTCCAGATATGGCGAGTAGGCTTCGCCCTGCTGCACGGGAGACCCCGCAGCAGGTGGCGGAGCACTATCTTCGAACTCGCGCAGCTGGTGCTCAAAGCTCGCTGGGCCCGCGGCCGGTGATGGTGAATCGGGCTGCGGGCTCGTGTTCGTTGGGCTGATTGAGTTGAAATCCATCCTGTTCCTCCTTTGAAAGTTTGGCTCGAGCCCTAGTTCGACGAAGGCCATTTGCATTGCGACCTCCAGAGAACCGTTTCGAAGGCTCGTGTGGAGTGCAGCCTCCGAGCTACCGGCAGAGCATCGGGTGCCCGACGTGCATCTCCATTACGATGGATAGGCGGCATCGCCGTCGAGACATCCGCTCTCTCATGCTAAGAGAGTGAGCTTTCGAGAAGCTGACGAGCGTCAAAAGGATTCGCAATGAGCCAATGGAGACGGCATTGACCTCCGCCGAAAGCTGCCGCGCATTCTAATTCATCTCTGGCCTGGCGCAGGCTCGCGCACGATGCTGTCCTGACGCGGCGCGTCGGAAGAATAGGGAGCTTCCGGTCGTCCATCGCGAACGACCGTGGTTGAGGAGCCACGAAATAACTTCAGGACCGATTCCCGCGGCTGCTTTTCGACGGCAGCGTGCGGCCGCGTCTGCGCCTCCGCTACAAGGCCGTTGAGCGTCTGGTCCAAGAGCGCGATGAAACGTGGTGGACCAGAAACCAGGACGAGGCCATCTCCTGGTGCCGGTCTCACAAGATAGCGCTCGTCGGAGATGTTGAGTGCATCGAGCGTCGCTTTGAACGCATCGAAGCTGATCGGCTTCAACACAAGCAGACGACTTTGCGCCTCATTTGCAGCAGATACATACAGCACGAGCCCATCGTAGTACCATTGAAGATTGTAGAGATTGGTCAAACGATCGAGGAACTCGCGTGCTGGCAGATCTGGCATGCGCCCGCGAATCCGACCCTTCACCTCGGCGCTTACGTTTATTCTGATATTGAGGTTGTTACCGAATTCCAGCAGTGCGGCAGACAGGTCCTGATCCAGAACCGTGTAGCTATAAGGTGCCGAAGGCAGCGAGAGCGGAGCCCCAAATGCCGTGAGTACCCCGGTGCAAAGGAAAACTCCTGCGCCCGCAACTCGGTTCAAAATGTTCAGGATCGTGCGTCGGCTTAGCATTCCCAAAGTCCCTTCGGCCTGAGAACAACTATTAAGAGTTCGCCTAAATTGGAAGCCAAACGTGATCTTTAAATAGCCTTATGGCTCGCGCGTTCGTCAGCTTGCGGTCAGCTCGCCTCGTTACGGTATGGATCATCATTCTTAACAACGGCGTGTCTCATCGGCGCCAAACCAATGACACCTTCGATCATGCTAGGCGCTACGCCGATCTCTCTGAACCCTGCCGACGGTCTATCCGGGCTCTGCCAGCCGGCAGCCATCGGACAGCAGAGCCAGTTTCAGTAGACTTTTGTTCAGCTGGCGTGGCTTCGATTCAAGACGCTGCCTCCTCAGTCGTAGATAGATCGGCATTGATTCTGCCAGTATCGGAAGTTCACCATTGCAATAATACAGGCGAGTCCGGTGGGCGAGCGCGTCTTCCAGACACTCTCTCTCTGCAATATATCGGAGCAATACAGGTCCATCTGTCGGCAGATGTGCTCGCCTGGGATGGTTCGGACCGAGTGATACCAGCCAGTTTTGCCCAAAGCCGCCATCAGCATCGGCGCGCTAAAGATGCGCCGATGGTGCGTCCAAGGACGTGACACCTCCTTGGTGCGCCCATTGGTGACGGAGCTTGATCGGTGAAGCGAGCTCCCGTCATAGATATGTCGCCACGCGAGATAATCGCGCATTAGCCCATCGTCGAGTAGGATTGGCTCGTCGCGGGTAAACCGTTATGCCTTTCGCTGTCACCGCTCTTCAGTGCAGACGAAGCAGAACCACACAATTGAATCATCCTGAGAACTCGTCAGCTTCTAGAAAGCTAACCATCCTAAAATGAGAACCGGATTCTCGAGGGCGAGGCCGCCTAGCGAGCGCAAATGCAATGAACGTGGCTGCGCGCGGTTCTCCGTGTAGTCGGATGGGCTCGATGTAATCGGAGGATCGCGGCTTGCAGCTGCGCCAATTTCTTGTTGTTGCTGTTTTCGATTGGACAACGAGATTTGCTGTTGAAACCTCCCTGCCTTGAACCGTGCACACGTCCGAGCTGAGCTGGCGGATTTGCGCACAATCGGCATTCTCAAGGACGATTAGAGTGGACCGCAACAACATCAACCCATTCAGCCCTGGTGAGTTTCAGGCGTACAACGCCCCGCTGCAGCAGCAGGAGCAAGAACCGGGCAATACGAGCCAGCAAGCGAGGTTTGAGCAGCAGCTGAGCGAGCTGCAACACAGTGCGTTTTATGAGAGCTCCGCAGAAGCGGGTTCGCCTGATGGGCAAACCGCAGACGAAGGTGAAGCGATTCGGCGCACTGATGTCGGCGGTTCGATGCAGGTGCCGCCCATTCAGGGCCACTCATTCAGCAGCACGCGCCAAAGCGTAGACATACCCCATACTCCCTTCGGCCGTTCGACTGAAGTACCGTCCAAGCGAAGCCGCGAGAACGATGGCCAGGACGAGGAGCTTTTTTCTAGATTCCGCAAGGCATCAAAGAAAAGCCGAGCCAGCGATGGCACGATCCGCGAGGAAGCCAAGAAAAGCGGACCAAGCGATCGCACGATCCGAAGGGATCTAGAGGTACTGGGCAACTTCAGCGCCTGGCTTCAGGCGAAGCAGAAGCCACCAATCAGCAGCCAACTAGAGAATCTTCAGGCATTGCGTGCCGAGGGGAACGAGTTTGCGGCCAATGATGTTCGCTTGGGCGCTCGTATCGAGGCAGCGTTGACAAGGCTCGAGCAATTCGCAGTCGGAGCGCCGGTGACAACGTTGACGCGAGGCGGCCGGCCGGTTGAGGCTCCCGTCACCGCAGTCGGAGCGTCGGTGATGACGTTGCCGCGGGGCGGCCGGCGGGTCGAGGCTCTCGTCCCCGAGGACGAGGCGCTCATCAACGCTGCGTGTGACGAAGGCGTTAAGCGCGGCTTTGCGGCGGTAACCATGCAGGAGTACCGTCGGGCTCTTAACAGCTTCGGTAGGTGGCTCAACGAGCGCGGGGTGAGCATTACTCAGGCTGGCCCCAAGGAGCGAGACCGCTATATTAACTCTGCGAAGGGCTCGTATCTTAGAGAGTTTCCACGCGCGTGGAATCTTCTTCAGAACTACCGCCAACGCGCCAACGCGCCGCAGCCGTTCCCGTCTCCGGAAGTTTCCCCCAGCGCGGATGACGAGACGCTTTTTCTCGGATTCAACGAGGTGGCCCCGAAAATCGGCGTGAACCTGTGGGCACTCCGCCAGTTCAGCGCCTGGCTTCAGGCGACACAGAAGCCCTCAATCGCCAGTCGAGTTGAGAATCTAGAGGCTTTACGTGCCGAGGCCGACGAGTTTGCGGGCGATGACGTTCGCTTGCGCAATCTTCTCAGGACGGCGTTGCCAAGGCTCCGGCAATATCAACAAGCTGTCGAGGCGAACCAAGCGCTGGGGTTGGGTCCACCGGAACAAGCGGGCTCGCTCGCCGGGCAAGGCGCTCCGCAGCCGAGCTCGTTTCAGGAGCTTCCGGCAACGCCCGCTACCCCGAGCGAGGGAGCGTGGGATTGGCTTAGGGAAGTGATGCAAGAACCAGCTCCATCATCGTCCGCACCAGACCGTGGCCTGCAGCCCAGCTCGTATCAGGAGCTTCCGGCAACGCCCGCCACCCCGAGCGCGGGAGCGTGGGATTGGTTTAGGGAAGTGATGCAAGAACCAGCTCCATCATGGTCCGCACCAGACCGTGGCCTGCAGCCCAGCTCGTATCAGGAGCTTCCGGCAACGCCAGCCACCCCGAGCGCGGGAGCGTGGGATTGGTTTAGGGAAGTGATGCAAGAACCCACTCCATCGCCCACACCAAACCGTGGCCTGCAGCCCAGCTCGTATCAGGAGCTTCCGGCAACGCCGGCTACCCCGAGCACGGGAGCTTGGGATTGGTTCAGAGAGCAGATGCAAGAACCCACTCCGACGTCGTCCACGCCGTACCGTGGCTCGCGGCCCAGCTATTGGGACTGGCTTAGGGAACAGGTGCAACAACCCGAGCCATGGTCGTCTGCCAGGGCTGCGCCGTCAAACATCTACGGCGGCCTTGAGCCAGTGCCTGATCCGAATGCGCCCACAGTGTCTGAGTTGCGTGACTATGCGCACTCTGCGCCGGCGCGTGGTATCGCCAGACCACCGTCGTTCATCGGGCCATCATTGCCCACTCAAGAGCTACCGGAAATCGGACATATGGTCGACAACTGGCGCCACCGTTCCCAACCTGCCTCGGACGCCCTGATCGACATACTCGGTAACATCGGTCTCTTGCCGAATCAGTTCGGCCCAACACAGTTCACCATCGAGAGTCAGCTTTACTCGGCCACGTTGGGACCGGGAGGACGCAGCGACGTTCAACTCATCCATCATCCGCGCGCTAGCCAGATGAGTGAAGTCCGGAGATCCCGTCAGCCGCTCCACGAGCCTGCGTCATCGTCGTCGGCCAGCGCTCCCTCAGACATTTATGTCAGTGTTGAATCACTGGTTGATCTCAATCCAATCACACGGTCCGAGTTGCGTGACCATGCTCAGCCGGTGCGGGGCGCCGGCTCGTCGTCTCCCGGATCATCAGGGGCCTATCGCCGCCGAGCGGAGTTACCGGATATCGGACCTTTTCTCGGCGACGATTGGAACCACAGCCGCTGGGACAATCAAGGCCAGGGCCGAGAGGTCTCGCACAGCGGCATGATGTACATACTGAACACGTGGAACCTACTTCCGACCCCGCAGAACCGGCGCATGCAGTTCACCATACACGGTGAACTCTACACGGCTGAGTTGAGGAGCAGGCAAAGTAACGCGATCTTGGGATCCGGCCACGTCGTTTATCTCATCTATCACCCTCAAAGTGACTGAAGAACGCGCTTGGGCTGGGAGTCCCCGAGTTCTTCGTTTTCGATGCGCCCAACATCCCATGGCAACGAAACTGCGAATTCCGACGATCTCGCGCGCGTGTACCGACGCGCTGCGGCCTGCGAATTCCGAGATGATTTCGCCACCATTCCGGGATGATCTCGCCGGGCGTGGAGGCATCTTCTGCGGATGCTTCTAGCTCTGAGCAAGTCGCACGGGATTGGGGCCTGACCTGCTAGCGAATAGGGAACGCCCGGACGGTACTAGACATGAACTCCGCCAGCGCCCTAGCTCTCGAACGAGGTACTCTCGGCAGTTTCACGGCATCGAGCAGCTGATCGATATTGCCTCGAAATGCTGCGACGACCGGATCTTTGTTCAGGAACGTTTAGGCCGCAGAAGTGGCAAAGCCGTTGATTCGCTCTCAGATACAGACAATACGGAGCCTACAAACTGGAAATCCGTAACATTTTTCTCCGCAGACGCTGGTGCCCAAGCGGCTTCTCGGCGGTGAGAGAGCGTGGCCGCGCCTGTCGTTCGGCCACAAGGCCGTTGAGCGTCTGGTCCAAGAGCGCGATGAAACGTGGTGGACCAGAAACCAGGACGAGGCCATCTCCTGGTGCCGGTCTCACAAGATAGCGCTCGTCGGAGATGTTGAGTGCATCGAGGGCCGCCTTGAACGCATCGAAGCTGATCGGCTTCAACACAAGCAGACGACTTTGCGCCTCATTTGCAGCAGATACATACAGCACGAGCCCATCGTAGTACCATTGAAGATTGTAGAGATTGGTCAAACGATCGAGGAACTCGCGTGGTGGCAGATCTGGCATGCGCCCGCGAATCCGACCCTTCACCTCGGCGCTTACGTTTACTCTGATATTGAGGTTGTTACCGAATTCCAGCAGTGCGGCAGACAGGTCCTGATCCAGAACCGTGTAGCTATAAGGTGCCGAAGGAAGCAAGAGCGGAGCCCCAAATGCCGTGAGTACCCCGGTGCAAAGGAAAACTCCTGCGCCCGCAACTCGGTTCAAAATGTTCAGGATCGTGCGTCGGCTTAGCATTCCAAAGTCCCTTCGGCCTGAGAACAAGTATTAAGGCTTCACCTAAATTGGAAGCCAAACGTGATCTTTAAAATGGCCTTATGGCTCGCGTGTTCGTCAGCTTGCGGTCAGCTCGCCTCTTTACGGTATTGACCATCAATTCTTAACAACGGCGACTCTCATCGCCGCCAAACCAATGACACCTTCGATCATGCTAGGCGCTACGCCGATCTCTCTGAACCCTGCCGACGGTCTATCCGGGCTCTGCCAGCCGGCAGCCATCGGCCAGCAGAGCCAGTTTCAGCAGACTCTTCTGCATGTCGCGTCGACATCAGACGCTGTCTCCTCAGTCACAGATAGGGCAGCATCCGTTCCTGCGGTGTCAGAGGTTCAGCGTGCAACAGTGCAGGCGAGCTCGCCCGGCGAGCGTGTGCTCCAGGCTCTCTCTTCGATGTATCGGGGCAACCCCGTTCCTTCTGTAACGAGCGGCGGTGTGGCGGCCATTTCGAAGGCCGTTCAACCTGGGCCGGCCGCTCAGCCGCTTTCGCGGTCGCAGCTAGTTGGGGCGACCCCTGCAGGCAAGCCGGAAGTGGTGCTCGACTTCGACGCGATGGTTGCGGGTCTGCGGGACGTTTACAAGGGTGTCGTCGAGGTTTCGCTTGTGTCCAAGAGCACCAGCGCGGTCAGCTCATCTTTGAACAAATTGCTATCGGCGGGCTGAGTTCGTTGACGTCTGGTTTCATCGATGGACAAAACGGCCATGCCCGCCTATCCGGTCGGCGGTTGCGTGTTTTTGCCGTGCTATCGCTTCTCCTCCCCTTGATTGGCTGTAAGGCCGATCTCTATACCAAAGTGCAGGAACGCGAGGCCAATGAGATGCTTGCGCTCCTGCTTAGCAAGGGCGTCGATGCGGTCCGTGTTACTGCCAAGGACGGGACCAGCACGATCCAGGTCGAGGAGAAGCAGCTAGCCTATTCGATTGAGCTACTAAATCTCGAAGGGTTGCCACGCCACCCTTTCAAGAACCTCGGCGAGGTGTTCAAAGGATCGGGCCTGGTTGCCTCGCCGATCGAGGAGCGCGCCCGCTACGTTTATGCCCTGAGCGAAGAATTGTCGCGCACGATTAGCGATATCGACGGCGTCATATCCGCGCGTGTCCACGTTGTTTTGCCGAAGAATGATCTATTGCGCCAGGACACGATGCCGTCCTCAGCGTCGGTGTTCGTTCGACATAACTCCAATGCAAAGCTCTCGGTTCTGCTACCGCAGATCAAGATGCTGGTCGCCAACAGCATCGAGGGCCTATCCTATGACAAGGTGGCGGTGGTCTTTGTGCCGGTTGAGCGGGCTCCGCTTGAACTGCCGGCCCGGCCAGCTGCGTCCGCTCAGTCGACCAAATCTATTTCAGACCCGCTGCTTGCGGCCGCTATCGGGGGAGGTGGCGCTGCCGTTGGCCTTCTGTGCTACATATTCCTGGGCTCTCTTATGCGTCAGCGCGCCCAGCCGTCGCGCGCGCGATCCAGATTTGGCATCCATTCGAACACGCCGGCTATCCTGCCTCCCAGTAAAAAGATCGCTTCCGACAAGGCATAGGAGTGAGCAAATGCCCATGCCGCTGCCATCTGCCGGTTCTGATACGTGGTCCGAATCGCTATCTAAGGGCCTGCGCGAGCTTGCTGCTTCTACCCATCTGACCCGATTTGCTGCACGCCTTGACGGCCGGCTGTCGGCTTCGACTTTGGTGCGGCTACAGAAGAGCTCGAGGCTGCAGGTAAGACTTGCTGAAACGCTGCTTGGTAATGAAATGGAATCCAACGGCCGTCACTGGGGAGATGATCTTCTGCTCGGCCATGATCCGAGTAGGGCTGCTTTGCTTGCCGGCAGTATCTGGCATGCTCGCTCGCTCCTAAAGCTCGTCTCAAAGCAGCATCTCGCGATTCTGCTCGGCCGTATCGGGGCAGAAGCGCACGCTTTCGGTATCCGTAACTTGGCCAGCGCGGTCGCAATCAGCACTACCGCTGATCCGGAGCAACTTTCGCAACAGATTGAGCACGATGGCCATGCCTGCTTAGGTGCTTGGCTCAACGAAGCCTCGGCACTTGATCGCACGCGCGTGCTATTACGCTTGCCCATGGGCACTGCTGCGGAGAATCCAGCGGCCGAACACCGCAATGCCGCGGGCCCATTGCTTTCCTTGGTGATAGCCCATTTGTCGAGGGAGACGCCACGGCATGACAGCTGATGACCCAGCGCTGCCGGTGGCCCCCGAGGTACGTCCGCTCGGGCCTCTGATACCGTCTGCCGAGATCGGAATCTGGTGCGATGCCGTAGAAGCCCGCGCGGCTGCCGAGCGGCATCTGCAGCGCGTTCGCGGCTGGGGACGGACAGCTTATAGGCGGGAGCGGGCGCGCGGCCGTGAGGACGGCTTCAAGAGCGGCGCCGAGGAAATGTCTCGGCTGATCGCGCAGGCTACTTCCGCACTTGCGCAGCGAAAAGCCATTCTGGAGCAGGAGTTGCCGCAGCTCGTCATGGAGATCGTGAGCGATCTGCTGGGCGCGTTTGATCCAGGCGAGATGTTGGTGAGAACCGTTCGTCACGCGATCGAGCAAAAATATGGTAGCGCGGAAATTTGCCTTCATGTCTCTCCTCTTAAAGCCGATGCGCTGGCGCGCGAGTTCGCTACGTGCGATGGACAGGAGGGCCGGCCGAAAGTGCGGGTTGATCCGGATCCGGCTCTAACGACAGAGCAGTGCGTGTTGTGGAGCGAATTTGGCAATGTGGACATTGGAGTTGCCGCGCAGCTCCGAGCTCTACGTCTTGGCCTGGGTTTGCCTTCAAAGGAAGACGGACCGTGACCACATCAGCAACCCATGCGGCGGGAGAGAGGAATCTGCACGCCGCGCTATCGTCTCTGAAATCTACAGCAAAGCATATCGACACGCGTGCTGTACGAGGGCGGATCACACGGGCAGTCGGCACCTTGCTCCATGCCGTGTTGCCGGAGGCGCGTATAGGGGAGCTTTGCCTGTTGCAGGATCCTCGCACCGGATGGTCGCTCGAGGCCGAGGTGGTCGGCCTATTGCAAGATGGGGTATTGCTTACTCCCATTGGTGACATGGCGGGCTTATCCAGCCGAGCAGAAGTAGTCGCGACCGGACGAATGCATGAAGTTCCGGTCGGCCCCGATTTGCTTGGCCGGGTGATCGACAGCTTCGGCCGTCCGATCGACGGAAAGGGTCCAATCACCGCCGCTCAAACTCGTCCGCTGCGCGGTAAGGCGCCCAACCCAATGACAAGGCGCGGTATCGAGCGACCATTCCCACTTGGCGTCCGTGTCTTGGATGGGCTTCTGACTTGTGGCGAGGGGCAGCGGATCGGCATCTACGGAGACCCAGGGTGCGGTAAGTCGACGCTCCTGTCGCAGATTGTAAAAGGCGCGGCTGCCGACGCCACCATAGTCGCGTTGATCGGTGAGCGCGGTCGCGAAGTGCGGGAATTCATCGAGCAGCACCTTGGTGAGGCAGCGCTTCGCCGCACCGTCGTGGTCGTTGAGACCTCCGACCGCTCGGCAATGGAACGAGCGCAATGCGCTCACATGGCGACGGCACTCGCTGAATATTTTCGTGATGAAGGACTTCGCGTCGTCCTGATGATGGACTCATTGACGCGCTTTAGCCGCGCCATGCGCGAAATCGGCCTTGCCGCAGGAGAGCCTCCGACGCGGCGCGGCTTTCCGCCGTCGGTTTTTGCGATGCTCCCTGGCCTGTTGGAACGTGCCGGCATGGGCGAGCGCGGCTCAATCACGGCCTTCTATACTGTGCTTGTCGAAGGCGACGGCTCGGGAGATCCAATCGCCGAAGAATCACGAGGCATTCTTGATGGCCACGTTGTTCTCTCACGCCTTTTGGCTGCGCGCGAGCATTTTCCCGCTATTGACGTATTGTCAAGCCGCAGCCGCGTGATGAATGCGGTCGTCTCCGTGTCGCATCGCAAGGCGGCTTCCTTCTTCCGAGATCTACTCTCCCGCTACGCGGAGGCCGAGTTCTTGGTGAAGGTTGGCGAACATAAGCAAGGCAGTGATCCCCTGACAGACCGGGCAATTAATTCGATCGAAGAGTTGCGGAAGTTCCTGCGTCAGGGCGGAGACGAGGCGTCAAGCTTTGAGGAGACGGTTACATGGATGTCACGTCTGACCGCGTGAATCGTGTCCATGCCTCGAAATTGCGGCTACTGAAGGATATGAGACAGCGGAGCGCCCTTCGTGAGGTGTCCAACATGGAGGCCAAGCGCCGCACTGCGGTCCAAGCGGTGGAACAAGCTGTCCGGGATCTTGCAACAGCCGAGAAAAACCAAGTGGCGCGCGAAGCGGAGCTTTACCGAGAACTGGTATCTTTTGATTCGCTATCTGTCGAAGAGCTCGATCGTCACTGTCACATCGTCATTGGACGGCTTAAAGCTGAGACCGCAGGAGCACGCCGAAGACTTGAGGAAGCGCGCGCCGCTCAAGAGCGGGCCGACACGGCGGTCTTCGAGGCGCGGACCATTTTGACCAAGTGCTCGGCAGCGAGTCACAAATGGCAGCAAATTGAAGGCGACGTTCAGCGCGCGAGTGATGCCCATTCGGAAGCGGAAGCCGAGATAGAGGCCGATGACGAGGTTTTGCTTCGATATCGGAGTGGTTCGCGTACCCGCACGGCTAGCGGCTAAATCTGATGGCTTCTTCTCTTATGCTAGCGAGAGCGCCTCGTCTCGCCGACGGGTCTGCGAATACGGCTCCAGGCGAACAATCGGGAGTTAAGCCGGCGCTAACCCTGTCCCCTGCGGTCGTCTCCTGGCTCAACGAGATCGCTGCTGCCCGCAAGCCTCTGCAAAGCCGTCTAAGTGATAAGCCGCTATCCGTGCGGATGGAACGGCTTGTCTGGGAGGCGGTGCCGTGTGCGGTATCGATGCTCGACTGCGTTTGGGCCGTCGGACATGAAACAATCATCTTATCCTTGGCCCGTCCGATTGTAGAAGGGCTGATCGCGACGGTGCAAAGTGGGCTTGGCCTACCTGCCGAGCCCACTCGTTCGCTCCTCGTCGAATTTGCACTGGATCCGTTGCTCAATCAACTAGAGGGTCTGACGCAACAGAAGTTGCAGCTGATCTGTTTGAGCGAAGCGACGGCTCGAGGTCCTTATCTGGAGCTCGAAATCACCTACGGCCCATTCAAGGGCAAAGCGCGCCTGTTCCTGTTCTCTTCTCTCGATGGTTCAGTTCCACCCACGTTTCGGGCGTTAGGCGGACTGCTCAGGCAGCTGCCGCGAGAGGATCGCCAGCTTCCCTCAGAATTGCCTGTCATCGTTAAGGGAGAGATCGGCTCGCTCCGTACGACAGTCGCGTTGCTACGGAAAGCAAATGCAGGAGACGCTCTATTGCCGGACGTAATACCCTTTGCCCGTGGCCAAGCCATCCTCAACACGGGAACCTTATGGGCTCCGGCACACGTTGCAGAGGATCGCTTGATCGTACGAGGGGCATTCCGCCTCCAACCACATCCCTTGGAGTGTGCACATATGATGACCCAATCCGAAAAACCCCGGCCGCCCTCTGAAGGTGATCTCGACAACATCGAGATTACTCTTGTTTTCGAATGCGGCCGCTGGACTGTCGCACTCGGAGCCTTGAGGGATATCAGCGAGGGACATGTGTTCGAACTTGGCCGGCCGCTCGACGGACCGGTTGATATCCTTGCTAACGGCCGCCGCATAGGCCGCGGGGACATCGTAAGCATCGGCGGGGAGCTCGGCGTCAGGTTGCGGGGCAGGTTGGCCGTCAATGACTGACATTCAACCGGGAATTCTTGGTCTTCTTGCGCTCACAGCCGGCCTTGGCCTGCTGGCGTTCCTAGTCGTAACAAGCACAGCGTTCATAAAAGTGTCCGTCGTGCTCTTCCTCGTTCGCAACGCGCTCGGGACTCAATCTATCCCACCGAACCTTGTTCTATACGGGGCGGCGCTGATCCTGACAGTTTTCATTAGCGCGCCAGTGATTCAACAGACCTATAATCGCCTTTCTGCGCCACAACTCCGCTACCAAACGGTCGACGATTGGCTGAGCGCCGCAAAGGAGGCGCAGGAGCCGCTGCGCGGGCATCTGAAGAAGTTCACCGCTGACGAGCAGCGCCGTTTCTTCTTGGCTTCAACCGAACAGGTCTGGCCCGACGACATGCGCGGCAACGTGAGCGCCGATGACCTGGTCATTCTGGTGCCATCTTTCCTAATTTCGGAACTCAAGCGTGGATTCGAAATTGGTTTTCTTCTCTATCTGCCCTTTATCACCATCGATCTGATTGTAACGACCATCTTGATGGCCATGGGTATGTCGATGGTTTCGCCAACGGTGATATCCGTGCCTTTTAAGCTGTTCCTATTCGTCTCAATCGACGGCTGGTCGCGGCTCATGCACGGGCTGGTGCTCAGCTACACAACACCGGGAGGCTGAGCATGGATGAGGCGAGCATTCTGACTCATATGAGCCGGTCACTTGTGCTCTTCATGATCTGGGTTCTGCCTACGCTTATCGCGGCGGTCGTTGTCGGCTTGGTCGTCGGCATCATCCAAGCGGCAACGCAGCTTCAGGATCAAACCTTGCCACTGACTGTGAAGCTTCTGGTCGTTGTCGCGGTGATCGCTTTGTTCTCTCCAGTGCTCAGCGCCGCGCTGATCAAGGAAGCAGAGCAGGTATTTACCGACTTTCCCGCACTCACAGCAAGTTTTAGTCGACGTTAGATGAACGTCCCCTCACTCACTGAAACGCAAACTCTGATCCAGGAGGCGATCGAACTCGTGCTTGCAGCCGGGCTCGCGGCAGCCCGCGCCCTTGGCATTATGTTGGTCCTTCCCGTATTTACGCTGCCGCGCATTAGCGGGCTGATCCGCGGCTGCGTGACCTTTGCGATGGGACTGCCATGCCTGTTGCAGATCAGGCACGGCTTGCAGTCGTTGGATCAGGGCTCACGACTGATCAGTGTCACGCTGCTCGGTTTGAAGGAGGTGTTCGTCGGCCTGCTCATCGGCTTTTTGCTCAGTATTCCGCTATGGAGCATCCAGGCAGTGGGTGAGATCATCGATACCCAACGGGGGATTACGAACCCTGTTGCTTCCGATGATCCAGCCACGCGTGGCCAGGCTTCGGCGACGGCGGTTTTACTCGGTACCACTGCGATTGCGATTTTCGTTCTAGCCGGGGGATTGGAGAATATGATTAGGGGCCTTTATGGCAGCTATTTGATCTGGCCCGTGTATCGGCTGATGCCTAGCTTGACCGTGCAAGGCGCGATGGCATTTCTGGGGCTTCTCGGTCACATCATGTATACGGCGCTACTGGTCTCTGGCCCGGTGTTGGCATTCCTGCTGCTACTCGATGTGTCGGTCATGATACTCGGGCGGTTTGCGCCGCAACTCAAACTGAACGATGTCTCTCCCACCATGAAGAATCTGGCGTATGGAATAATCATGGTAAGTTACGCCACCTTCCTCGTCGAATATATGGGATCGGAAATCAGTCAGTCCAACACCGTGCTCGAGTTGTTCAAGAACCTCCTTAAATGAGTGGATCGAGCGAAGAAAAGAAGCTCCCTCCCACTCCTAAGAAGCTAAAAGATGCGCGCAAGAAAGGGCAGGGTCCGCGCAGCACCGATTTGGTCAGCGCAGTCAGTGTTTGCGCCGGTTTCGGCTGCCTCTGGTTAAGAGCGGGCGTCATTGAGGCCAAGTGGCACGAAACGGTACGGCTAATCGACAAACTGCAGGGTCAGCCGTTCACGAGCGCGGTCCAGCAGGCGCTGGGCGGCTTGCTCGAACTGTTTCTTGCGGCCGTTGGTCCATTCCTCGGGGCCGGTCTTGCCGCTGGCATTCTAGCGGGAATCCTGGCCAATGGTGGATTAAACGTCTCTTTCGAGTCCTTAAAGCCGAAATTCGAGAAATTGGATCCCATGAAGGGGCTCAAGCGGATTGCGTCTAAGAGGTCGCTCATTGAACTCTCGAAATCGCTTCTTAAGCTGTGTGTTCTCGGCGCAAGCTTGCTGCTCATGGTTGTCGCAAGTTGGAAGGCACTAGTATACTTGCCAACCTGCGGCAGGGGGTGTCTCAGCTTCGTGTTTACTGAGATCAAATTGCTTACTGAAATTGCTGCCGGGGCGTTTCTGGTCGCCGGATTGGCCGATCTTCTTATCCAGCGCTGGTTGTTTTTGCAGGACATGCGCATGACGGAGACCGAGGCCAAGCGCGAGTCCAAAGAACAGCAGGGCAATCCGCAGGTCAAACGAGAACACCGTCGCCTTCGTCAGGAGACGGCGAACGAGCCTCCGCTTGGCGTGAATCGCGCTACATTGATAGTGACAGGACAAGCGATCTTGATTGGACTTCGCTACATTCGTGGCGAGACCGGCGTACCGATCGTGGTTTGCCGTGGTGAGGGCGGACTTGCCTCACGACTGCTTGCTGAGGCGCAGTCGCTGCGCCTCAGCATTGTTCAGGACCCGGCCCTGGCGCGTCAGCTCATGCGGAATGCCATGCTGGGCAACGCCGTTCCTGGGAAGTGCTTTGAAGGGGTTGCGAGAGCACTCTATTCCGCCGGGCTGGTCTAGACATTGCTTATGGCAGCAATGATTGCGCCATCCGGCGCGCACTATCGAGGCGACTGTATATCCCTGGTTGCCGTTGACCCGGCTTCTGGCGAGGACCTGTTGCCAATTCCATCTTCCAAGTCGCTCTTGTTGCGCCGCCCCATGGACCCATATGTGGCAACAGGCATGGCGGCACGATCGCCTTTTGTTGCCATGACAGCTCTATTGTCCAGCAGGTCGCCCGGATCGTTGACCATGATTGCCAGATTGTTGCGGATTGAGCAGCCTAGCGTCTGGTCGAACGAATTATCGTTGACCGAGGGACCAATGATCGAAAGGGACGGACAGACGGGAGGACGTGCTTCATAGACAATGGCCTCGACCCGCACCGCGAAGCCGACAGGCCGGTCGATGCGAGGGCCGAACAGCCGGACGTTGTAAGGCGCGACGCCCATTGCGCGGGCCTCGCTGGCGACCTGCGCGGCGAGCCGGGGCGAGCCGGTGATATCGAGATGGAGCGCATCAAGCCGACCGCGACTGGCGCCGGCAATGAAATCCCTCAGCCGATACCGCTCGAGGCCACGAAGGCTCTGCAGCACCAAGACACTGTTCTGCTGCTGCACCATAGTTGCTTGTTCAGCCGGCCCACTGTTGATCGGAGCAGTGCTTGTGCAGCCGCCTAGGCTCGCCATCAGAACGAACAGATGGGGCAGGGCTCGTAAAGTCATTCGAGGATCCTCATTCGATAATAAAGCCGGCGCCGCCTGTCGCGCCTGGTACACTGGTGCGCGGAGCGTCGCGGCCTCGCGGCGGGCTTGCCAGCGTGTTCGTCAAGGTGCGCCCCATATCTGAGGGCGGTCCGATGCGGTCGGCGGGGGCGCTCATCCGGTTCGGGTTCGATGCTGGCCGCACGATGTACGGCGTGACAATAATCACGAGCTCCGTCTCCTGCTTTTGAAAGGACGAAGAACGAAACAGCGCACCGAGAATGGGCACATCGCCTAACCAAGGAAAAGTACTGATATCCGTGCTGAAGTGACGCCTGATTAGCCCGCCTATTGCAAAGCTTTGTCCGCTCCCAAGCTCGATAACGGTCTCCGCACGCCTCGTAGAGAGGGCAGGCACGGCCATACCGTTCACTTTGACCTCACCTTCTTTCGAAATCTCGCTGACCTCAGGTTTGACGCGGACATTGATTTGATTGTTGTTAAGAACGGTCGGGACGAAGTCGAGGCTCACTCCAAAGTGACGAAATTGGACCGAAACCTGTCGGTTGTCCTGCATGACCGGAATTGGAAATTCGCCGCCCGCAAGGAAGCTCGCGGACTCACCGGACATTGCGGTGAGATTCGGTTCAGCCAGCACGGTTGCGAGGTGCTCGCTGGCGAGAGCGTCGAGAACAGCGCCGATGTTGATATTACCGGCGCTGAAGCCGATACCTGCCTTACCGCCGCCGCTAGCCGTGCCGGAACCAGCACCCTTGCCGCTGCTAAAGAAAAAAGTGCCATTCTGGCCCAAAGCGGAGAGGTTGATGCCGAGCTCCTTCATGGCGCTGCGTGAGACCTCCGCTACGCGTACGCTCAGATTGACCTGTAACGAGCCGGCGACCTGAATTTTATTGACGACCAGCGCACCCGGACCGAGAAACTGCTCTGTGACCCTCACGGCAGTGGCGACGATATCGGCATTGGGAGCCGTACCGTTAAGGATCGCGCCGCGGGGGGTATAGCTGACTTGGATCGGATAGTCGCCGACCTGGGCCTTCAACATGGCACGCAGATCTTCGATCGGCTGCGTGACGACAACACGCAACTCGGCGAGAGCTTCCCCATTGTCGTTCAAAGCGAACAGGCTGGTCCGTCCGGACTTCTTGCCAAAGACGAAGATGGTCGTATTCGATGGCGCTTGATAATCCGCGATCGTCGGGTCGGCAACAAAGATGCTCGCCGCCGGCCCGGGCAGATGAATTGTCTTGCCGAGCGAGGAGGAAAGGTCCAGCGTCCCGTTGATGCTGCTAGGAGCCGCGCGCGGCGGGCCTCCTCTAGCGTCCCGCGTCGTCTGAGCTGCGGCAGCTAGTGGTGATAGCAAAGCGACCGCGCACAGGAGGTTGGAAAGAGAAGGACAAACGGCAGACCACAGGGCGCTAGCGACGATCGAGCGTCGATCGCTGCCACCCTCATTATCGAGAGCGATCTTCAAGGTAATCTTTGCTTTCAAGTTCGATCGACTATGCGGCCGATGCCGCGCTATTCAATTCAAGGATATAGCCGATGCCGCGTACCGTCGTGATCCGTAGCGTCGCACCAGACTGATTCAAATGACCGCGCAAGCGATAGATTGCGACTTCAAGCGCATTGGTAGAGACCTCGTTGTCAAACGCATAGAGGCTATCCTCCAGCGACGCGCGTGGCACGGCGCGGCCTGCGCGGCTGAGCAGAAGCTCAAGAATGCACACTTCTCGGCGTGCAATCTTTAGCGGCCGACCACCAACTGAAACTTGCCGGGCGATCGGATCGAATTTTAGATTACCAAACACAACGACGGGGGCTGTCATTCGCGTTGATCGCCTCAGAATGGCTCGCATCCGAGCGATGAGTTCATCAGTAGACACGGGCTTGGGCAGAAAATCGTCTGCACCACCATTGAAAATGGCGATCCGCCTACCGAGATCATCGCGGCTGCTCATCACCATGGCAGGCATAAAATGTCCGTCGCGTCTCAACCGCTTCAGCCAGTCCAAACCGTTTCCATCCGGTAGAGCCAACTCGAGCAGGAGAATGTCGTACTTGGCGTAGTCCAGAGCGGTCGCCGCTTCATCCAGAGTGCCCACCACATCAACGGCGAAACCACAATTCGAGAGCGCTCCTTGCACAGCGCGCGCAACTTCCGCATCTTGATCAACCAGCAGCGTTCGCATTTCATTGCCTCTTCATGCCAAAACTACCAAGCAGATCACCGTCGACCATGAAGCCGAGCGAAATTGAGTTAATCGCGGCAGTGCTTCCGGTCATCGGCTTGGCGATAACATCGTCAGCACGCGCAATTGCAACCAAAGCACAAGAGAGAATGGCTGGATTGGCATCCATTTGGAAGCTCTCCATGTTGCCCTGAGTCTGCGGTGAGTCTTGCTATGCCTTCGACTTGTGAGGTCGCTTGGTCATAACAAATGCAACCTTGGACGCGTGAGGACAGATCGCGACGGCCGATGCTTAGATGCCGCTAACGTCGGATGAAACAACCAATGCGCCCCTAGAAGCACCGAAGAATGGCGAGCCCGTCCCCGCAGCGGCGTTATCAGACATGTGGTCTGCGTGCTTCCGCCGCCTGCATTCCACCTCTCGTGACGAACGGCGGCGCATATCGAACTTGGACTCAGCTTCCGTCCGGCCACGGGGACGCGAAGGCAGCGAGTACTGCTCTCGAGCTCCTCGTCCTGTTGCAGCCTCAACTGGGCTGGCGCGCGTACCCCGTTCGGCGCGTGGGCTATGTTGCCTTCGGGTGGACTGATCGAGGAGCGTGACGAATCGAGCGGCGTGGCCCTACGAGTTGGAGACATTCGCAATTCTTGCTACCTGTCAGGAAGTGTTGGGGGCGACGCATTGTCGCGGCGAGTGTCGGAAAACCTACAATCTGACGCTACGTGCGATTCAAGCCCTTCGAGAGCTCGTTGCATGAAATTTAAGAACTCGCAGGCCTGCTGAGGCAGCGACCATGGGAAAACTGAATAAAAAAGCACCGCAATACGCAAAACATCTTACGGGAACCCAAAGCATCTCAAGGGAACCAGAGGGCCTTCGCTCGCGCCGAGACTCACGATTCGTTCTGATATGGACGGAAGACCGACGCCTGTCATGATGGGCGACAGGTTCAGTACGGTTGATCACTCTAAGCGGGCAATTTGCGAGATGAAAACTGAATTACCTTCGTGATGCTTACAACGTCAGCAACAACCTGCACACGCGAATTCAGTTCAATTCGCTCCGAGCTGGGCAATAAGTCGAGAAGCAAGCTTCCTGCTCCATCAATCCCTATCTCTGGAGCGAGCAGCCAAGCTCGCCTGACGGTGGAATTTGATATGGTTCGGAACCCATGCGCATCAGTGATGCGGAGTGCGTTCGGGCGGCCTCTGTAGGGTCCATCGACGCACGCCGCTGGCGGGCTATTGGTCTGCTCGGGGAGGGCTGCCGAAGCCGAGCGGCTCGACCTTACGGGTTTGAGACAATTGGCAATCCTAGCTATCTGCCAGGAAGTATTGTCGTGACCTTGTCGGAAACATTACAATCTGACGCTGCCTACGATTGGAGCTCCGAGGGCTCGTTGCGGGACTATCGTAAGACTCGTAGGCCGTTTTTACGCATCGGCGCTATAAAATTTCGAAAAAAGTGGGCCGTGACGCCTCAAAGCAGCAAGTGTTGCGCGATCCAGATGCGCTTTCACTGACGATGATAATCACAGTTCATCGTTAACTGGACGGAGCACCGACCGCAGTAGGTACGCAATGGTCGTGTTGTGCCTAATCTACAACAAGCTCGCACGCGCCTAAGCTCCATCAAATGCTCGGACAATAAGTCAGAGCAACGCTCAGCCGATCGATGGACCTCGTAACGTAAGCGGCAAATTCCGCCTACGGTCGATTTCATACTCTCCTCCGACGTGTTGCCGTCTTATATCGCGGTGACGTCATCCTGCACCGACTCAATTGACAAGCGTTCGCATCGGTGAGAGCCGCATCACCACTTTGCCCTAAGGTAAGCAAGGGACGCGGTTTCCTGACAGCTCACCATTAGCTGTCCGAACGTTGACTCAATCGGTGCCCGGCATAGTTCTTCATGCCTCGCAATTTGCGGTGCGCTCGTCATTGGTGGAAATTGTCGAGGATCGTGGTTCGGTCCCTAGACCCGTTCGAGCTGATTCAGGATCCGGGATGATTTGAAAGCTGCGGATGCCAGAACCAGCCATCAAGGCAAGCCGCTTATCAAAGAACTCGAGCGGGCCAAGGCGCTACGAAATCATCAAAATCATCCGAAGGAGTTTCTGACGAGGGCTGTCGCGAACGATTGGCGCGACAACGAGGTGGGAGTGAAACTGGGTTAGGTCGATCGACGAGATCGCGGATGCGCCAGTCACTCCGGGCGGTGAACTTGGCAACAACCACGTCGCGATACAGCCCAAAAAGCTGATCGTTGTCCGCAGCACGCGCGGTCACCGCAAAAGCCTAGGAAGGTGGCTCCAAGCTGCGGCTGGAACGCAGGCCGCCAAGCAATCCATTCGGTCGCCGCTCAGAGGAAGGTGGGTGCGACCAGACGAGCCAGACCACCGCCAAATGATTTTTTCGCGGACATGGGCTGGAGATGTCGACATTATCTGACCTGCGGGCACAATCACGGCCCAGCTCGCGCATCGCAGTCGCGCGCGTCCCAGCCCAGGGATCGGCGGGTCAGAGTGAAAGGCCGCGTTTGTCCCTATGGCTCCCGTCGACGCTGCCGGGACTGGCGATGCCACTCACCTAGTTGCTGAATTTGCCCTCGAGCGAGAGGGCAGGGCACGAGCTGAAACCGAGACCATTTCCATCATGGGCCCGAGGCGATCGACAAACCGTCGGCGATAGAGTCTCGCAATCTACTCACCTGCATTACGGACCATACGCAAGGCTCATTTCCTAGGCGAGACGTCTTTCGAGGGTGTCGAGCTCACTTGCGGCGCAGGCGCTCAATCAGGTTGACGCAAAGCCGGACTTTGGTAGTCGTGGCGGCGGGTGAGTCCAAGGTCTGCCAGCACATCGATCAGCCGCTCGAGGACCGCGCGGACCTGGCAATAAGTAAGTTGAATTTCGCCTTCGCCATTTCCTTTATCCAAACGCTCATGCGTCCTTGCGCAGGGCATTTCCCCTAGGTGCGTCTGGTGCGAGCAAGCCTATGCCGCTTGCTCGCTGGTAAAACTTCCCCGGTGCCGCCCCGTGGTTACAGCCCAAGCGCTTCTTCAACCAGCTTCGGGATAAATACGAACGCGTGAGCCGTCGTCGGTTTCCAGCAACTCGGCCCTGTAAGGCACGCCGCGGATGTTGATATAAGTCGGGCGCCCGGCTTGCGGCATGAGGTGCTCCCCCTCTAGTGCACGGACAAGGTAAGGCGGAAGCCAGCGTTCCCGGTGCTGCCATCCCCCGCGGATAAGGAAGCCAAGATCCGCTATTGGCTGACGCGATGGCCCAGCTTCATTCATCGGCCTCGCGCGAGGATGATGGATGAGACGAACATCTCTGCGCCCTCCCGGCCCAAAAGTGGCCGAATAATGCTCACCGTTGATCGCGAACTGGCTTGGGCCGAACTGGTTCGGCATGAGATTGATGTTACTCAGTACATCGATCAGGACGTCCGAGGCCGATTGAGAGCCGTGGCGCCAGCCTTCGCCAACGATAGATCCGATATCGAGTAGCTCCTGAGGGCCCCCTGATGGTCCAACGAACGACGGTGGTGTGGCGAGGTCAGGCGCCGGCACAGAGTGAGCGTCGTCACGCAATTCATACGGTGTGGGCGGATTCAAATTAACCAGCGGCTCAAGACCGCCATAGACGTCTGACGAGGGACGCCTCGCAGATGACGATGACGCGGGTTCTTGCATCTGCTCTCTAAACCAATTCCAAGCGCCCGCGCTCGGGGTGGCTGGCGTCGCCGGAAGCTCCTGAAGTGAGCTCAGCTGCGGGCCGCGGCGCGGTGTGAACGGGGATGACGCAGGTTCTTGCATTTGCTCCCTAAACCAGTCCCAAGCTCCCGCGCTCGGGGTGGCTGGTGTTGCCGGAAGCTCCCGAAGTGAGCTCGACTGCGGATCATGGTGCGGCGTGAATGAGGACGGCGCGGGTTCTTGCATCTGATTCCTGAACCAATCCCAAGCTCCCTCGCTCGGGGTAGCTGGCGTTGTGGGAAGCTCCTGCGGTGACCCGGACTGCCGAGCGCCTTCCGCGGCGAACGGAGGCGCGCTCTCAGCAGGAACCAGCCCCAGCGCTCTGTTCGCCTCGAGGACTTGCTGGTAGCGCCGAAGCCTGAGCAAATCGGCGTCAATTTTGGTGTCCTCGGTTTGGTTCCTATACTCCTTAACATCTTGGGCCAGCCCATCGTCGTTCAGTCGGCCAGCCATGGCGCCTTTTTCCCGCGTTTTCAGCCAATCACTCAGCCTGTAAAGACGGCGCGCCCGTCTATCAACCGTCTCCGGCTCAACCCTGGCTGTCGCCTTTTCTGCCTTGGCCAACAGGTCGATGAGCGTCGCGTCTGTCGCATAAGGAGCCAGGCGGCGGATATCGGCGGACAAGGCGTTTCCGGCGCCGACGTCGCGGAGCTTTTTCAAGGCCGCGTTGGTGCGCCTCCTCGTAAGCTTAGGATCCTTCTTGGAATCCCTCGCGTAGGCCTCTACATCGCGATCCAACCCAGCTTCTAACTCCGGGTTGCCAATACGGTCTGCGATTGATGGCCTCCCGTTCCCGCTAAGCCAGGCGCTGAAATTTCGCAGATCGGCTATCGCATTTTTGACAGTGCCGTCGCCCAGTGCTTTGCCGGTGCCGTCGTCCCGGGTGAGCTTGGCTCTGCTTTTGAAGTCCTCAAACAGCTCCTCGTCCTCCTGAGGGACCCCGCGTGTTCGGCCGGGCTGCTTGGCGTAGTCTACGCGAAACTTCGTTGAAAAATCCCCTTGCTGAGCCGTGGAGCCCGACGGCTCTTCGCTGCGACTAGTCCCAAACGCCTTTCCGACACCTGACTTGATACGCGACCACAGTCCGCGACTCTTGCTATTCTTCGTCTGAATCGCGGGCTGCTCCTCAGGTGGCAAAGTGTAGCGCGCACTGCTGAACAGATCATCCCGCAAACTGGACTGCGACGGTAATTGAGCCGAATCTCGAAAGTGAGTTCGGGGGATGTCTACGCTGTGGCGCGTGCTGCTGAACGAGTTGTCAATCAGCGGGGAGTGTGGCGGCATCCTCATCGAACCGCCGAGGTCAGTGCGCCGGATTCCTCCACCGCCCTTCTTTGGACTTTCATCAGGAGAACTGGAGGTTGCGGAGCTCTCATCAGGCGAATTGAGTTGCAACTCGCCCATCTGCTGCTCAAAGCTAGCTTGCTCGCTCGTATTGCCCGATTGCTGCCCCGCACGCGACTGTTGATAGTACGCTCGTGCGAATCCTTCCACATCAAAATCAAACAGGTTAAAATTGTTATTCGTTCGCTCCATGGCACCTCACATCCCACAGCAAAGCTCGTATCTGGCGCACGGTAGGCTGATTGAGTGGAAGCGGTGAAGCCTTCGGCCGAGATTCCGACTGTCGAAGCCTGAAGCCAACCGACAATCAACAATCATTTGTAGCAACCGAGACCGCCGCCACGCCCCTCCGATTTCCGAGATCAAGCAATCTGGTGTTCATTTCCTTTATGACGGATGACGTCGCCGTCTAGATATCGACGTTCTCATGCTAGGAGAGTTACCTGTTGAGAAGCTGACGAGTCTCAGAAGTTTATAATGTTCCAACGGCGACCGCGTTGATTTTCTCCAGAAGCTGCTGCGTACTCGCCACGTGATTTTTGGCCGAAGCCACGCACGAGACCCTCCCGAAACGAAGCGGGCAAACGGCATCGCCAACCGCTCGGACGTTATGTCTGCGAGCGATACGACCAAATTGAAGAACACTTGTATCGCGGGAATTCTCCACATGCGGAACCCGACTCAAGACGACGGCTGTAGCATCGCCCTTGATTCGAGATCGCGGAACATGACGTAGTTGCGCCAGATCCACTGATGCAACTCGCTGGACGAATCCTTCTCGTTGCGCAGATATCCTGTGAATGAAAAGCTCAGTCGGTCGACGTAGGTCTTTAGAAATGCCGGTAGCGCCGAAAAGCGGAGTACACGCGCGCCATCCATGGCTTCAGGTAACTCGCCGCGCAGCATGAATTCATTGTGGACGGTGATTAGCGCTCCTGGCGGAATCCGCCACCGCAGCATCTCATAGCTGCGCGAGGAGATGCGGTCGGTGCCGGCCACGAATAGAACGACGGGGGCAACACGGCAGCGGAGCGCCTCCCTGATGAATCCGATCTCCTCGCACATCTTGAAGAATTCATCAAAGGCATGGAAGCCGAGATCGATTACCTTGGCCACCCGATCGTGCAGGATAAGCCGGTCCATCAGCTGCATCTTGCCGTATGTGTCGATCACATCCGCCGTCTCAGTGATGTCAGGGAGGTAATCGACCAGTGACGGCTCCTTCAGGTTGATGTCGAAGGAGAGCGCAGTGCCGTTCTTCAGCAGCAAGAACTCGCTCATGAGGCGAGAGACGAGCGTCTTACCGACCTGCGGGCTAGGCGAGCAGATGATGTAAACGGGCGTAGCTAACATTGGCAGTAATATTAAGCGAATTTCATACGTGGCTCAGCCCGTTCAATCGCCGAACGATCGACTTATTTTTCACCAGCGCGGGTTACTGACTTGGCGCCGGCCAAGTCGGTCAAGTTAATGCGATCATATTCGCGCCAGACATTCGCGAGCCAGTGCCGAACGTAGCCGCGCAGCACGAACGAGTGGTTAGCGGCATCCTCGTTCCGACCTTTGTTGGCTACAAAGTTCACGAACGGAACGGAAGCAACTTCGACCTGCTCATAGGCCATCTCGTTGAGCTTCGGGATCGTCAGCTCGGTCGCGTTCTTGATTCGGTGGAAATAGGAGTTGTAGGTCGACTGGTCCCACTGGAAGAATTGAGTGTCGTTGATGAAGTTCTTCACCAGAAAATACTTTGCACCAGTCATGAAACCGGCGGTCTCAGCGATCTCATCCAGAGAAGCGATGGAGGATCCCAAGATATGGAATACGGCAAAGGTGATCTGGCCGGACCTCGCGGCATCCAAAAAACCGATGTCGCGCAGGGATGCCAGCGCCGGGGACAGCAAGCCTGCGCGGGCGTCGATCACGGTGACGGATAGCCCTGAGTTCAGTGTGTCGAAGATCTTCATCTGATCCGCAGTCGTGGTCATGTCGACGATCTCGGTGATCTCGGGGTGGAAGCGCTTCAACGTTCCTCGCGGGGACTCCGTATCGAATGCGCGTGTCTGCACGTTATTCGTATTGAAATAATCCAGAAGCGTTCGGGATACGGTCGTCTTGCCAACGCCACCTTTGTCCGCACCAACCACAATCACAACCGGCTTTGTCATGGAATTCCCCTCAAGCAGTCGCTACCGCCGACCGCGACGTGTGCAATCAGCAAATCTCTGCTTTGGATGCGAACATGGCAGAAACAAGGGATAGTGGAATCTTTGACGAGTCACCGACGCGATCGGTGGGGATTTTTTGATGCCAGGCAATCAGTGACGCTTGAGTAGGGAAGATAAGTCGCTGTGATCGGTGTTCCACGTCAGGTTTGCGAACATTCCGAACAAGTCGTTCGCGGAAAAAGCCGACTGCGAGAATGAGATCACCGCGACCACCATCAGCAGTACGTCCCCGTTATATAGATAAGCATCAAATAGCTTGAATCTGACGTAGCGTCAGGTTGTAGTCTTGGAGATGACCAAGGCTAACCACGCAGGCGTCTATGGCTCATTGGAAAAATCAATTCGAACGGCATGGCTTGCGAAGTCGACCTTCTCGCTTGCGGATGATGACCGATTATTCAGGTGCAGCTTGTGCCAGGATGGGAAGCACTTTCGCCGGTTATTGGAATAACACTGAAAGAGAGCAAAGTCGCAATGTGGCCTGGGGAGTGTCGGATGATTACGATGCTGAATGCTTGGTGATATAAGTTGCAATTGCGCAGGTGCACGCCGCCAGCGCCGCGATCAACTTATCAGAAGCTCGCGAACACGCGCTTCCACTGCAGAGGACAATCGTTGTCCGGCCGGGGTTGCGGCCCGGAGAAAGCGGCGCTGCGACGGTGTAGCCGCGCAGAGCACCCCTGGTGCGATCTCGTAATGACGTTGTGTACGTTTTGATGAAACTTAGTGAAGCGCTAAGCGAGATTGATCGCACTCGCCGCATCGGTGAATTCTCGGCTGCAGTGCTGAAGCACGACAAGCAGCTGCGGATGGTGGACCACGCAACCTTTCTGCAAAAGGCCGCCGCGGATTTCCAGTTTCGATTTGTGGCATGCTTCGAAGAAGACATCCGCGCCGGGAAATCGTTGGGGTACGCTACGACATGCAACGCGGTGAGCCGGCAGGCCGGAGGTCAGGCAGGTACCCAAGCGTGCGAGCGCATAGCTGCATGTATATCGCGGCTTGATTACGCTCTGATTAAGGAAGTCGGGCTCAGAGCCCTTTCGTTGTTCGCATCATCATTTGGTCGACACGCAAGAGTGGCGGATTGCCGTAGTGCAACGATCAGAATCGCCGAATGTTGTCACGATGAAAGCCGGGCGCTTCAGGAGTTGAACAGCCAAAGTCTAGGATTGCTGGTGAACGGTTTCAGCAAGTGGCCAGAAGAGACGGCCTCTCGCCAAGCCGCGATCGCAGTCGCGGGTGAGGTGTTTCGCCGTGCAGACCGCCATGCCCAGCTCTCTGAGTTTACCCCGCGGGGACTGGCGAACCTGGTGCACGGTTTCAGCAAGTGGCCAAAAGAGGCTGTCTCTCGCAAGCATATTCGCGATTACGGGTGAGGTCCTTCGCCGCGGCGACCGGCTCTCTCATTTCAATCAGCGGGACTTGGCGAAGCTGGTGAACGGTTTCAGCAAGTGGCGAGAAGCGGCTGCCTGTCGCCAAGCCACAGTGGCGATTGCGGGTGAGGTCCTTCGCCGCGGGCGATCAGCTCTCTCATTTTAATCAGCAGGACCTGGCGAACCTGGTGAACGGCTTCAGTAAATGGCCGGAGGAGCCCTCGGCAAGCCACAGTCGCCATCGCGGATGAGGTCCTTCGCTGTCCCGGCCGGTTCTCTGGTTATATTCATCAGGGACTGGCGAACCTGGTGAACGGTTTCAGCAAGTGGCCAGGTGAGGCGGCCTCTCGCCAGGGCACAGTTGCGATCGCGGGCGAGGTCCTTCGCCGAGCCGACGGTTCTCTGATTTAACTCAGCAGGGACTGGCGAATTTGGCGAACGGCTTCAGCAAGCGGCGGGAGGAGGCGGCTTGTCGCCAAGCCACAGTCGCGATCGCGGGGGAGGTCCTTCGTGTACCTCAGCTCTCTCAGTTCACTCACCCTCACTTGGCGAACCTGGTAAACGGTTTCAGCAAATGGCCGGAGGAGGTGGCCTCTCGCCAAGCCGCATTCGCTATCGCGAGCCTTAGCCGGGCCGTCCGGCTCTCTGATTTATACCCAGCAGGACCTGGCGAACCTGGTGAACGGTTTCAGTACATGGCCTGAAGAGGCGGTGTGCCACCGTGCGATAGGAGATATCGCTAGAGCTAGAAGGCCAATATTTCAATCACGATTCCTACAAAAGAGTCGCAGCAAGGAAGCAGAGATACGCTGGATCAAGCGAGCGCCTAGGAGCTCGAGCAGCGCCTGCGAAAGATCAGCAACGAGGTTGCACACCGCCAAGGACATCCGCCACTGGGGAGCCGAAAGGGTATTGCCGCTGGGCAAGCACACCCTTCTGCGAGAGCCGTGTCCGGTTGAAGACGTCAATTTTCAGAGTCCGATAATGAGCAGGTAGTAGTCCGTCGGCGAAGCACATCGTTTTCCTCTTCGAGCAGCCTCGCACAGAAGGTCTTGTGGCACGCCGATTGCTCGGCGACGGTGAAGAATCCGTTATGACAATGACGATGTCGCAGGCACCGGCCCGGGAGTTTAGATGAGGGACTTGCTCAGTTGATCCAAATCAATGCCATAACTGCTGCACTTTTGAGTGCGGTCACGAAATTGAAGTCACGTCCTTCGTGGTGCCGCTGTCATTCGGCCAGCAGCGGCAGTCTTCCTATCGCGTCTGATCGTCGGCCGAGAGGCGCATCCAAGTGGGGCTTCGGTTTCGGGGCGCGCTGGCGAGCCTGCCTTTCATTCCGCCTTGTCCGGAATGGTCGCGTATGAGGCGCTGCGCACTGCCTTCGTAGGGCGCGGCAAGCCGTTCCAGCAGGGCGGGTCGAGGTGAGACAGAGAGCTCCGATCGGCGCGCAAGATTTTTCAACGAAGAGAACGGAGTACAGGTGCCCAGCCAACTTCCACAGCGTGGTGCTGCGCCGTGGCCAGAAAATTTGAAGCGGGTTTATGACCGTCGTGCACCAGGAGAAAGCGGATGAAGTTTGGACTGTTTTATGAACACCAGTTGCCGCAGCCTTGGGAGGACGGCAGCGAGCGAAAATTGTTCAGTGATGCGCTGGAGCAGATCGAACTGGCCGATCGGCTCGGATTCGATTACATGTGGGAGGTTGAGCATCATTTCCTCGAGGAATACTCCCACTCATCCGCACCCGAGGTATTTCTGGGGGCCGTCTCCCAGCGTACAAAGACTATTCGCATTGGTCACGGCATTTGCCTGTCCTCCCCGAATTACAACCATCCGGCGCGGGTGGCGGAGCGCCTGGCCACGCTCGATCTGATCTCTGGGGGACGCGCTGAGTGGGGGACCGGAGAATCCGCGTCGCTGATCGAGATGCATGGCTTTGGGATCGAGCCCGAGCAGAAAAATGCTATGTGGCGGGAAGGCGTCGAGCAGACCGCCAATATGATGACTATGCGGCCGTATCCCGGGTACGACGGGCAATTCTTCACAATGCCGACCCGTAACATCGTGCCAAAGCCGGTCCAGAAGCCACACCCACCGATCTGGATGGCGTGTTCACGGCGCGAAAGTATTTTGCGTGCCGCGCGTCATGGGGTAGGGGCGCTGGTTTTTGGATTTGTGGAGGCGTCGCAAGCGAAAGTTTGGCGCGACGAGTACTATCAGATCATCAAGTCCGATGAGTGCGTGCCCATTGGGCATTCGGTAAACGCCAATATCGCCGCTCTCAACGGTATGATGGTTCATGAGAACGCCCAAGAAGCTATGCGTCGAGGACTCGATGGTTTCAAGTTCTTCGGCTATTCGATCGCGCATTATGCGGTATATGGCGAACACCGTCCTGGGCGCACGAATTTGTGGCGGCGCTTCCAATCGATCAAGGACGAGATGAAGCAGACGCCAGGCTCAGGCAGCATCGGACAGCCGAGGAGCGTTCGCGAGCATCTCATGGGGTATGCTGATGTCGGTATCGACCAGATGATCTTTATCCAGCAGTGCGGCATGAATAAGCACGAGCATATCTGTGAGGCACTCGAGCTGTTCGCCAAAGAGGTCATGCCTGCTCTGAAAGAACGGGAAGACGAGCGCGTCCGACGTAAAGAAGAGGAGCTGGCTCCCTACGTAGAGGCGGCACTTGCCCGCAAGCCATCGATGCCCGAGCTGAGCGAGTCGGACATCCCGAATGTCGAGGCGATGGGCATCGTGCTCGAGCGTTGTACAGGTAAGGACTACGCCGCGGCGGGTGGCACTTTTGCGGACCCGACCCGCGGAGGCGCCATTCCGATGGCTTCACGCGAGTCCTTCGCCAAGTCGACCAATGCCGACTGATAGCACCACGATCGGATCTGCCCGAATGGGCGGGTGGGTTGGTGGCCGGCAGCCACCGAGGAAATCGGCCACCCCTCGCTCACGGTCCGAAAAAGCTTGTGTGCTGGCCCGCACCACGCCGCTGTGTGAGGCATGATTGCCGCGGAACTGCGATCAAGATTAGCGCGCGCGAAGCGCGATCACTCCCAGGATTGTGGCGGTTCTCAAGTTAGCGCCGATTGGACTTGGATCAGATTTCCCGAGCGGTAATTGGGTCGTGTCGCAGCCGTTCCCGCTCGGGAAAATTTCGATGTGCGGAACCTCATTTGGGCCGTAGTTTTCCCGATCGGTAAATTCAGGCCTGCTAGAGTGCCTTTCGGGGCTAATATTCCCGCTCGGGAAAAATGACATGACCATCTCGACCACCTCAGAACTCGGCGAGACGATCCGGAACCGGCGGACCTCCTTAGGTCTTCGGCAGCAGGACCTCGCCTTGGCAGCGAACGTCGGCGTCCGGTTCATCGTCGACGTCGAGAATGGCAAGGAGACAAGCCAGGTCGGTCTGGTCCTCCGCCTGCTGCACGCGCTCGGCATCCGGTTGGCGGCGGAAATGAGCCCTGTGCCGGCGGTTCGGTCGGCCAGCGAGGAATCCGAAACCTTCGACCCTGATAACTTTACGCCGTCATGACGAGCACGCCGAAAGTGGGCGGCACCGGCGAGACCCTGGAAGTCTGGTGCGGCGACAAGCTCGTCGGGCTGCTGCGCCGGCGCTCGGAGCAAATTCAGGACATCGAGTTCGTCTACGATGTAGCGTGGGTGAAGGATCCTCAGGCGTTCGCCGTCTCGATCCGCATGCCGCTCGCTCAGCGCGTTCACGAGCCGGACGTCGTGTACCGATGGTTTTTGAACCTACTGCCAGAAGGCCGGACGCTGAGGACGGTGGGCACCATCCTCAAGATTCCGGAGGCGAACGTGTTCGCGCTCCTTGAGGAGTTGGGAGAGGATCTTCCGGGCGCACTCGAAGTCTACCGGCCCGCCGACCAGCGACCGAAGCGAACGCCGCGTTATAAGCGGCTCACCGAAGCGGAGCTCGCCGCCGCCATTCGGCGCCTTCCGGAGAAGCCGCTTCTCGTCGGCGAGGAGGGCATCCACATGTCTTTGGCCGGCGCGCAGGACAAGCTTCCTGTAGTCCGGTATCCGGACGGCGGCGTCGGCCTCGCGCTCAATGGCGCGCCGACGACGCATATCCTCAAGCCGGCCAACAAGCACTTCAGCAACGCCGTCGAGAACGAGGCCTTCTGTCTTCGCTTGGCGGCCAAGGTGAAGCTACCCGTCGCCGAATGTACGATCGGAAAGGCGGAGGATTTCGACTACCTGCTGGTGAAGCGCTACGACCGCGAGCCCCACGGGCGAAGCCTCCGCAGAATCCATCAGGAGGATTTCTGCCAGGCCACGGGGCACATCCCGTCGACCAAATACGAATCCAATCCGGCGACCAAGCTGCGTGGACCGACCCTGAAAGACTGCTTTGACGTTCTGCGGAACACGCAGGCAGGCGCCTTCAACGCCGCCCGTTTCGTCGATTTCTTTGTCTTCAACGTTCTCTGTGGAAACTTCGATGCGCATTCGAAGAACTATTCGCTGCTGCTGCAGCCGAGCGGCGCCGTCTCCATGGCGCCGCTCTACGACGTCATGAACGGCGACATCTATCCGGACGTCACGCGAAACCTGGCGATGAAGATCGCCGGCAAGAACCCCGGTCACTGCATCTACGCCCGACATTGGGATCGGATGGCGGAGGAAAACCAGCTTTCCGGCGCGCAGGTGAGGCGCCGCGTCGGCGAATTGTCTCAGGCTGTCCTCGATGCACTGCCCTCCGTCGTCGAAGAGTTGAACGCGCTTAAGAAGTCTCCGGTCTACCAGCAAATCTCGGACTACGTCGCCGGCTATTGCCGCGACATGCTACGGAATCTGAAAAGCGATGCCGAGGACGAGCCCGAAAAGAACCCGGATCCCGAGGCCGCTACGCGCCCCCCAGGATTCTCTTGAACATTTTTGCAGAACTGCGTCGCGGGGGTGAGGTTAAGCTTACTCTTCGACGTTGATGGCACATAGGTCGCGCGCCGCAGGTCAGGAAGGGCTAATGTGCACGCTCATCTCATGCTGAGCGGCGCGTGAGTTTTCAATTATCCGTACTGAAAATATTAGCCGGCAGCCGAGGGGCACGCCACGATCCGGGTCATAAAGCAATATCTCGAGATCTTCTACACGAGCGGATCGGATTGGGTCGCACGCATGAAGCGTCTGACTGCTCTCGCGCCAGATCTCGACACCTTCAGTCAGCATTTGGACGTCCGCCAAGCTGAAGAGTAGCGCATCATGGACGACCGTCGAGCGATTCTGGAGGCGCTAGAACATCCGCAAGCGGAAGAGCCGGAGAAACCCGAGCTGGTCGAAGCCACTTCGAGCAAGGCCCCGGTGACCGCGTTGTCGCCGCAACGGCAGGCTTGCCGAACGAAGCGCGCCCCGCGACGTAACGCGAGGGCGTAGGAACGCGCCTAAATTTCGATCTTTGGCCCTTACGAGGGCGGTGCGCGTCGACGATCCGCCTGGCGCTGCCGAATAGAGGGCACGTCATCGCTCCGGAGAGCCTATGGAGGGCGAGCTCCCCCGCCGGGTAATCTCACCGCCACTAGGGTCTGTACTCAATAAATATTCCGGTCTGGGCTGATTTGTGATTCAAGCTTCCAAGCGAAGGGGGCGAAGCAACTGTACTGCCTGAGCGAGTTGGAGTGGAAGCGGATCGAACCGCTGTTGCCACGCGGGCGGCGCGGGGCGCACCGCATGGATGACCGGCGCGTGATCAGCGGGATTCTTCACATGCTGCGATTGGGCGCACGCTGGCGAGACTGTCCGCTAGACTACTGGCCGTACACAACGATTTACAACCGCTTTAACCGCTGGAGCCGCCAAGCTGTGGAGCAATATTCTCTACGCGTTGACCGGCTCGCTCGCGCGGCGGGCGCACCACGCGAGCATCCTAAAGGATGATCTGGAAAAATGGGTACCGGTTTTCGGCGAAAGGATCGCGAAACGTTGCCGCGGCAATGCGGCCTCGCCGGCCTCCCGCGGCGCGGGCTTAAGCGTTTACGGCGTGCTCGCTGAGGAACGCCTGATAGGCAAGCCGGATGCCGTCTTCGAGCCGCGTCGTGGCACGCCAACCGAGCTTGGCCAACCGGCTGACGTCGAGCAGCTTGCGCGGCGTGCCGTCCGGGCGCGAGGTGTCAAAACTGATCGCGCCGGCGTAGCCGACGGTTGCCGCCACGACGCGGGCGAGTTCGGCGATCGTGATGTCCTCGCCGGTGCCGATATTGACCAGTTCGTCATCCGAATAGGTCTTCATCAAATGGATGCAGGCATCCGCGAGATCGTCGACATAGAGGAATTCGCGCCGCGGCGTGCCGGTGCCCCACACCGCGACCTCGCTGGCGCCGGATTGCTTCGCCTCATGGAAGCGGCGGATCAGCGCCGCGACGACATGGCTGTATTCGGGATGATAATTGTCGCCGCGGCCGTAGAGATTGGTCGGCATGACATTGATGAAGTCGGCGCCATACTGGTTGCGATAGGCCTCCACCATCTTGATGCCGGCGATCTTTGCAATCGCATAGGGTTCGTTGGTCGGCTCCAGCGGGCCGGTCAGCATGGAATCCTCGCGCAGTGGCTGCGGCGCCAGCTTGGGATAGATGCAGGACGAACCGAGGAACATCAGCTTCTCGGCGCCATGGACATGCGCCGCGTGGATCACATTCGTCGCGATCGCCAGATTATCGTAAAGGAATTCGGCGCGCAGCGTGTTGTTGGCGACGATGCCGCCGACCTTGGCGGCGGCGAGAAACACCACCTGCGGACGCCTGGCGGAGAACCATTTGTTGACCGCCGCCTGATCCCGCAGATCGACTTCATTGCGGGCAGTCGTCAACACTTCGACGTCTTCACGCCCCAGCCGGCGCACCAGCGCGGAACCGACCATGC
Organism: Bradyrhizobium sp. LMTR 3; assembly: GCF_001693485.1. Taxonomy (GTDB): domain Bacteria; phylum Pseudomonadota; class Alphaproteobacteria; order Rhizobiales; family Xanthobacteraceae; genus Bradyrhizobium. Next base: position 779,351 of record NZ_MAXC01000012.1, on the reverse strand, counting down.
CGCGATGTCCGGCGACGTAGACCGTCTTGCCTTTCAGCTCAAACGGTATGCTTGCCACCTGCCGCCTCCCGCCGTGCGTCTGCGAGGTCGCTCGCGACCATCTCCTTGACCAACTGGGCAAAGGAGGTCTTCGGCTTCCAGCCGAGCTTCTCCCGGGCCTTGCTGGCGTCGCCGATCAGAAGGTCGACCTCCGTGGGCCGGAAATACTCCGGATCGATCCTGACCACGGTCTTGCCGGACTTCTTGTCGACGCCGGTCTCCTCGACGCCCTTGCCGCGCCATTCGATGCTGCGGCCGACTTCGGCAAAGGCGACTTCGATCAGTTCGCGCACCGAGCGCGTCTCGCCGGTGGCGAGCACGAAATCGTCGGGCTTGTCGGCCTGCAGGATCATGTGCATGCCCTCAACATAATCCCGCGCATGGCCCCAGTCGCGCTTGGCTTCGAGATTGCCGAGATAGAGCGCCTCGTCGAGGCCGACCTCGATGCGGGCGACGCCACGGGTGATCTTGCGGGTAACAAAGGTCTCGCCGCGGATCGGGCTCTCATGGTTGAACAGGATGCCGTTCGAGGCGAACATGCCGTAGGCCTCGCGGTAGTTCACCGTGATCCAGTAGCCGTACAGTTTCGCAACGCCATAGGGCGAGCGTGGGTAGAACGGCGTGGTCTCCTTCTGCGGCACCTCCTGCACCAGGCCGTACAGTTCTGAAGTCGAGGCCTGGTAGAACCGCGTCTCCTTTTCCATCCCGAGGATGCGGATCGCTTCCAGCAGCCGCAGCACGCCGATGGCATCCGCATTGGCGGTATATTCGGGGCTCTCGAAGCTGACGCCGACATGGCTCTGGGCGGCGAGGTTATAGATCTCGGTCGGCCTGATCTGCTGCATCAGCCGGATCAGGTTGGTCGAGTCGGTCATGTCGCCGTAGTGCAGCAGGAACGGCACGTTGTTGGAATGCGGGTCCTGGTAGAGGTGATCGATCCGCGCGGTGTTGAACGAGGACGACCGCCGCTTGACGCCGTGGACGGTATAGCCGAGCCCGAGCAGATATTCGGCAAGATACGCGCCGTCCTGGCCGGTGACGCCGGTGATCAGCGCCACGCGCCGCGTTGAGTCCAGGGCCGTCATTCTCTCTCCGGTTACGCGCAAGGGAGGGCCGTCATTTGCGAAGTCTAACTGAAAGTCGATTCAAATCAGGCGGTAGGCCGCAGAGTCAGCATCGACCGTGCAATTAGTGCTGGAGCCCACCTTTTGCCTTGTGCTGTGGTGCGCGATCGCATTCTAAAAAGGCACGAGTTGATCGAGAGGTGCACATATCCATCCGCTTATCGTCACGCCGGCACATGCACTATATATACATTGATATACATTGCGCAGGAGGGGCGTGCGTGTAATCGAGAATTCAAAGACAAAGTTCAACGGACCTCCGCGAGGCCCTGTAAGTAGGCAGCTGCCGAGCGCTCCAAAAGTTCTCGACAGGACTGCTGCTAGGCTTCGGCAGGCCTTCTCTAAGAGACTGCATATTTCCATGGAACCCACATCTTCCTTAACAGTACATCAGCAGATTGTCTCTCTTCTTCAAAAGCCGGATCCCGTTATCTTGGACATCGGCTGCAACGACGGAACCGATACGCGAAAGTTTGTCGAGCTCTGCCCGCAGGCTCAGCTCTACTGCTTTGAGCCAGATCCCCGAGCGGCTGCTCGCTTCAAGAAAAACATGGATCGGTACCTCGACAAAGTGAAGCTATTTGAGATCGCGATCAGTGACAGAAATGGCAGGATCGATTTCCATCCAAGCAATGGAAGTGGAGATGCGAAGGACTGGGATCTCTCTGGCTCAATACGCCGGCCCAAGAATCATCTCGTGGAATATGACTGGGTTCGGTTTGATCATCCCATCTCAGTTGAAACTCGACGCTTGGATGACTGGTGCAGTGAGGCGAAATTAAAGCGCATCGATTTCATTTGGATGGACGTGCAGGGAGCCGAATCCGATGTGATCGCTGGCGGCAGACATAGCTTGAGCAACACGCGCTTCATCTACACTGAATACAGCGACCAGGAGCTCTATGAAGGGCAGCAGTCCCTGCAAGCCATTCTTGACTTGCTACCATCGTTCGAAGTCGTGACGCAGTATCCCCATGGAGTCGAGGGTGATGTCTTGCTTAGGAACACGAGCCTGTAGAATAAGCTTTGAGTGCGTGCACAAGGCCGCCGAAGACATAGTCGGCCTCGATCAATATGGCCGGACGCTGATCGTACTTACTTGCAGTTCGGGTCGGCGAGCAGGATTACGACGAAGAGGATGAACAGACGTGATCGAGAGATGGACGCCACGGTTCCGGCTCCTCACTGCCTGCGATCAGCTCTTCGATAACAAGGCTCTCTTGAAAAGATAGCAGAACATGGTGCTGTCCTTCAATATGAGGACAGTATTATTTCTCCCGCCCAATTTTAGACAACCTGAAATAAGTGTCGGTGAATCGCTTTGAAGTGCGTTAAGTCCTGTTCGCCGGCGGGAGTTCTTCATCGCCTTGGTGTCGCTGATTTCGCCTGGGAGGCCGCGAACTCTTTTGTCGGAGATCGCGCTTGTTTCTTCACGACAGTGCGGGGATAGCAGAAGTCGCCGGCAACAGCGGCATACATTCTGGGCTACGCTTTGCGATGGCGGTTTTGGCAGCGGCTACAACTTCGCTTTCTGTTGCTAGGTGATACGGCCATGCGAGGAACACGATCATCGCTGATTGAGCCGTACGATATCTCGTCGATTGGACCACCAACACGCCTGCCGACTTTGGCGTTAGGAACGGTTGTGATTTGGTTACCATCAGTCAGGATGTCGCGAGCAGCCGTTGCACCCATTTGGCTCGATGATGAGCCGGAACAACGGCCATCCGTCGGATAGCTGGTGAAGGCGCAAGTGGTGATTGAGTCGGTCACATTGAAACTGTCGTCCAGCACGATGACGAGTGGGCGCGGCTTACCTGCATAATTCTTGCCGCAAGCGACGGTCCAGATCTCGCCGCGTCTCGTCAATCCAGGTCGGACAGGTCGTCGATCAGCCTGATCGTTGCGGCATGGCTGCTGGCTGCAACAGCAAGTGACTGACGATGGGCCTGCATGCGGAAAGATGGAGACCGCACATCGGGTACCCAAATCCCGAAGGGCCGCAAGCCCGACAAAAGAGCTTGAATCTCACGTTGCGTCAGGTCGTAGGCTTGAAAAATGTTGACCAAAGCCCATCATTAGCAACTCAAGTTTGAGTGCCACGCGACGTTAGCATTGAGAGATTCGTGTCTTCGCGAGCATCCTCGTGACGCTTTCAGTCAGTGTGCGCTTCGAGAGGCTGAGTCACTTCGCGTGATGGCAGGTCGAAACAGATCGGAGTGAAGTTCGAGGATCTACAGATCCAAGAGGGGTCGTAAGAGGGCTCGGTCGTGGTGCGACATGGGACTTAGATCAGTCCGTGCAAGTCGTTGGGGCGGCCGGCCTCCCGTGAGGCCCATGTGGGTGAGGCGTAGGCCGCACTGGCTGAGCCGGGTGGCACGTTTCGGTCTTCTTAGGGGCGCGCACGCGCAGCCGATCTTTGTAACACGTGGCGAGCGCGCCGAATTCTTAAGTGCGGTACCCACTGCGAAGGAGCTTAGCCTCTGTGATGCCTTGCGCTATCTCCTCCTTTCGTGGGGAACGTTGGGGAACCTCAGTCTACTGCTCACCGCGGCTGTTGCACCGGCATGTCACAGCATGTTCGTGTGATTGCGGACCGCCATGCGTGCAGAAGTCGACGCCACCGTTTTCGAGTTCGTGTCACGGCGAAGCGCCCAATCGGTGAGGTCGCGGATCTGGCAAATGTCTCGAACCTTCGAGATCGTATGCTCAAGGTCGTCTTTGAGCCTTGCTCTGCTTACCGCAGCCCCAGAAGTAGATCCTGCAAGTCGACGGAAGCTGTCTCGCGCCAAGTTTCGTGAGCCCGCATGATGTGGCCCTCGTGGCAACACAGGCGCGGAAGCGGAGCGGCTTTGGCCGGACCTTCGACGGCGACCACAACGTCGATAACAGGCGAGCCAACATTCAGAAGGAAGCATTTCTTGACTCAGGCCGAAAAAGACGTGGTCGAGCACATGCTCGCATCATTAGCCATGAGCTCGCTGCAAAGTGGCATTGCGCCCACCAACGAACAGGTTGCGCACCATTTTGAGCTATCATGCGAGAGGGTTGGACTTGTCGTTACACTTGAATCTGCGACCCGGATCTTCAATTGCATCGCACGTGAGATACACAAGGCGCAGTCGGTGCTCGAGTTCATCGGTCGCGGCACGGATCAAATGCAGTGAGCGAACGGAATGGAGCTCGTTGCACGTGCGCGCAGCACAAAGTCGCCCTCGTGGGTCGGCCCCACACGTTAGATTACACATAGACCACATAATTCTGCTCGAGGTCCACAAGCAGAGTACCAACCCGCCTCCGATCTCTGCCTCACCGTTTGTTCAAAGCCGTACCCGTCCACTCTGAGCACTCTGCGACAGCCCCGATAATGTGATGCAATTTGGCCAGCCAGGTGTGGCGCGAGGGCTGTTGATCGCGAAAGCGGGTCGCGTCAGCGCAGAGCTCGTCCGATGCACGCTCGATCGGTCCGATTCTTCCGTCAGAAATATCGAGCGTCGCAGAGCATGATTTCGTCTGTGACGCTGCGGGCCTTGAGTGGCCTGCGGTCTCAGGTTAGCTATCGTAAAGCAAGTGCAGATTTGCAGCTTCACACGTTTCCAGAACAAAGGTTCGCCCAATCTATGAAAACGCTCACGACGTTAGGGGCTGCTATCGGCGCAGCTTTGGCACACGACATCAGCTTTTCTGGCGGATCAATGTATGACCCGTTTCCCCTCCCATTTCCGGCTGAAGACGTCATGTTGGGGAACGTATCGCTTCGTCGTCGGCGTGAGTTCGCCTGGGGACGGCATCACGCTCATGAGGCACTGCGTAAATTGGGTTTCGCTCCTGTTCCGATTTTGTCGAGAGTAGATCGGGCTCCTCTTTGGCCTTCGGGAGTCGTCGGGAGCATTTCACACTCTTCATTTGATTGCGGAGCTGTTGTCGGAATTTCCAAGAATGTGCTCGCTCTGGGATTGGACATTGAAGATCAACAACCGCTCGAACCGGACCTTTTGCCGTTCGTATGCACCTGCGAGGAAATCGAGGGCAAGGAGTGGTCCAGCAGTCGCTTCGGCCCGAAATTGTTGTTCGCAATAAAGGAAGCCGTATACAAATCATATGCGCCGGCAACTGGCGAATTTTTGGATTTTCAAGATGTCAGTGTCAGAACGAATGACCAGTGCGGGGTCTTCGAGGCCGTAATTGTGAACCCAGAAAAGCCTACTAGTTTTGGCAGTCGAACCATAAAAGGAATCTATCGCCCATTTGTCGGAGGAATTCTAGCACTAGCCGTGCGATTTCGAGGCGCGTGATGCAATCTCGGCTCCTAAAATGCCGGAAGGCCACAGGAGACCTTATCGAGTTTGCCTTGCAATTGAAGAATAGTCTTCTGTTCTAATAAGCAAGTGAGGCCGGGCGTTGATTCCGATAAGAAGCTTGATATGTGTGACTCCGTAGCGCCTGGTTCCCCTGATCCCACTAGACAAGGTCCTCCAACGAGCCCTTTCTGATCGAATGCGACCTGAGATGCCGGTCAATCATGTGGGTTCTCAATCAGGAAACCAAGTATCGCCTGGCAGGTCACAACTAGCTGCCGTTATCCGGGTTTCGAGCGATGATGCCCACCGTCGCAATAGCGATGGCCATTAGGGCCAACGTCGAACCCCTATGCAACTGCGGGATGCGCAACATCGATCTCGTGAGAGCGACGCAGGCGAGCTTCAAGCAACAGCCAGGCCAGAGATGATCAATTGGTGGGCGACGGTTTGCCGAGTCGCGATTCGCCTTGGCCTGCGCACGCTTCCGTCCGGAAGCAAACGCGCCGATCGATTAGAGGAGGGGTGCTGCCATTCGGCGTGCCCGGCTCGACGGCGGAGTTACCCTTGGCGAGTTGTATCGGCAGCATGTATTTCAGTTCTGATGCTCAGGCTGGTTCGAAGCGGGCAATCGGCCGTCAGCATTGTGCTGCGTGAGACACCTATCGCTTGCTGTCGTACCGAAAGGGAGAACGGAAGCGTTTCAAAGCCTTCTTCATCAATATGGAAAAGCCGAGCGAATTCATCGGCGGTTCTCTGTCCGTTAAGTGACGAAAAGCGCGAACGCGTCGACCCGCGGGGTGAAACGCCTGCATCAGCGTGTAGTCAATTCTCGGATGGTGTCTCAACTGGAACAGCAAAGCCCGCCTTTACGCGATCCAATACGACCATTGTTTTGAAGCTCTTGATGTCCGGGTTCACATAAAAGAATCGCCGGGTGAACTCCTCATAATCTTCCATGGTGGGCGCGGTGACGTACAGGACAAAGTCCGCGTCGCCGGTGACGTAGAAGCCGTTGACGACCTCAACTGACGATCTGATGGCCTTCTTGAATCTATCGATTATATCTGAACGCTCTCGCTCCAGGGTCACCAGCACCAGCATTTGAATGGGTCTGCCCACCGCTTTCGGCGAAACGATTGAAACATCGGCCTCTATAATGCCTTCCGAACGGAGCCTCTTCAGTCGGCGTTGACACGCGGTAGCAGAAAGCCCTGCCATTGCGCCGATCACCTCGGACGTTAGGCGGTTATTCTTTTGCACGATCTCGAGGATGCGGGCGTCTATCCGATCGTATCGCATAATCGGCTCCCCGGGCTTGAGGTGAATTTCATCCCGAAAATCGTCCAAAATATCCCAAATGCATGCGATGATTTCAACAAATGACCGCGTGGGCGATCGCACCGTCCTGGCCGCTGGGTGATGACTCTGCTCTGCCAGGAGCCGATCATCCTGCCGGAGTAAGATCGGGCATTGAACCTTAACGTCGAGGTGTGAATGGTATGAGGCGTTACTGCGATCACCTGCTGCTCCCACCTTCGGCAAAGATCGTCCGCTTTAAAGAAGCGCCTATGCTGAAATTTCAAGCTGGCTCTGCTTTTTGTTTTGCATCCGGAGATTGCGGCCTCTCCGCTCTGACTTGCTGACGGATTTGCTCAAGCTGGCGGCCGATCGCGGCCTTCCGCAGGCAACGCGATTGCGCCAAAGACCGCGCACAATGTTCACACCCTTCTGAAAACGTTGCTCCACGATGCGGGCCTTCTCCTCGCCTATCCATCGTCGTCGCCGCCGGCGCCCCGGGGGCCATCACCTCGATGCAATGATAGGAATCAACACCCTGCCTAGTATCTTGCATCGCATTTGCCACCATTTCACTTCCATTGATCAACTCAGTGGGCTGGATCGCAGGGGAGCCGAAGGATAGGGAGGATAGGAGCTCATGCTGGTTAAGTTTGGTTAGGTGTTGAGCGGCACAGGCACTGAAGTTGACCTGAGCCTCAACGTGAAGGGAAATGTGGTCGCCAACAGCTGATCGAAAGCAGAACACTGTTCAACCAGGCGTTGCTCGATGATTTTTCGCTGCTCATCAGGCAACTCGTTTTGAAGCAACTTACGACAACGCCAAATGTCGTTCCGCACTGATCTCATCTCACTTAAGCTATCATCAATCGAACTGCTCATAGATGTGGCACAGTGTGGAACAACCAACCCTTGAAAACTTGTCAACAGCGTCATCCTTTGGCGAAGCCGCGCACCGTGGCTTCATCGCGAATTTTCAGGTGTGTTTGGGGGTGACCGGAAGATCAGGCCGACAGTGGAATCCATGTCACCGAGGTAGCATCGTAGATGCAAGCCTCGCGCGCTATCTCGGGGCCACCACAGATCATAGGCTCTCAATCGAGCCAAAATGGAAGCTTTGCGATGTTCGCCTCTAACCGGGCATTCCGTAGATAGCCTCCCTACATTGTCTTCACCGTTTCACCATGCGTCTTCGCCGCTTCCACCATGCCCGCAGGTGAGGTGCAGCGATGCCAAATCTGATGTGCACGTTCTTGGCGAAGCAGCTCGCTGAGCGCTTCGCGAGGATTGCTGAATTTAACGAATGTCTAGATCCTGATTAATGCAATGAGCTGCGCATCTACGGTTAATTTCCGCGTTTTGGCGCCTTTTTTGGTGAATTCAAGCGGCTGGAACGCGTTGGGTTGCGTGTAACAGCACACGGGAAGTCGCCACTGCCAATACAGCCAGGCCAACAAGCTTCAACGGACGAGCCATTTGTTACCGGCGGAGTTTGCGAGATGTCGATCTCGGCCGTCCTGTTTCATTACGGAGCCATAGGAAGCTCACTCTCCACATTTGTTCCGATCATCGTCGTCTGGATGGAAGGAGTGCACTATGAAATCGCTAGTTATTCGGTTTTTACGCGATCGGTCTGGAGCTACCGCCATAGAATACGGTTGATAACGGCGGGTAAAGCTGTCGCTGTCCACCGACTGACTCAGCTCGTCACCTCAGGTAGCGTGTGTGGATAAGCCACTGATTCGAGTCTACATGACGATTCGCGGGTCCCTTCGGGGTACGTTTCGTCGCAGTGAGTTCCGGCTGCTTACGTCCCGCTGTGAATGATACTCAGGCAAGCTGACGACGAACTGACGGGCAGGTGTCACCCAGCTTAGAGGACGAAGGGCATCGGCCCAACGACGAGTTGATGGTGGCGTGCGCTTCACCAATGATGGTCGGACTCAATCTTCAATTTGATCATGCTGGCCGACGCTGTTTCATCGACCTCAGCCTTTGCTCTCAATTCTGCCGATCGGCGCGCGGCGTAACTTGTGCGAACTTGCCACTCCTGGTCCTTCGGCCCATTGGGGGCGAGGCGCTCAAGCACATCGCCGAGTTCTATGTCCTCGAGAAGGACATCCGTTGCTGTAGCCCCGAGGCGCCGTCTCGTTCGGCAACAGAAAAGCCAACCGCTCGTGGAATCTATCAGCGGGTGGCTCCGCGCAACGCTCGCGTTGGCGGGCTGAGGCGCCCTGGCGGACACCGCACTTGAGAAGCAGTTCGACAGGGGAAGGTATTGAATCCGTCGAGGAAGGGCGCCCGAACGCGGGATTTGAGCTTCAACGCCAGGCTCATTGCATTAATCAGGATGAAAGTTTCCTTACAGTCCCAATCAATTTTTCGTTACGTGTCAGCGAGGTGACCGTCGCATGTCGGGAGAGGGGGCCGCATTATGACCGACCATGTGTCCACCGTCCGCCAAGCGCTTGGCGGCTCAAGAGATGCAGCGCTCACGAAGGTGTCCGGCAAACAGCGGATGCTCGACCGGCCTGTTAAGATGCGTCCTCGTACGCGCTCCTTTGTGAAAAATGCGATCCTCGCCAGTCTTTCTCTGCAAGACCTCGCGGCAATAGGCGAGCTCCTTGAGCCGATCGTGCTGAAAGAACGCATGATCCTGCAGGAGCCGAAAAAGCATCTTGATTACGTCTATTTTATCGAGTCGGGCCTCGTCTCGCTGAGAATTGTCGCGGCGGAAAGCATCCTTGAATCGGCGGTGATAGGACATTGGGGTGCCGTCGGCGCTTCGCTCTTAGTGGTAGGGCATATCTCGACGCACCAATCTGTTGTGCTCTTTCCCGGAAGTGCGCACAGGATCCGTGTCGAGGATTTGCGTCGGGTGACGAAGGAGCGTCCTGAAATCCGAGAACATCTTTTTCGGTACGTTCAAGCGCTGACCTTGCATTGCGCTCAGACGGGATTGTGCGGGGTTCGGCACGATCGCGAACAGCGGCTCGCGAGCTGGCTCTGTTTGGCGAGTGATGCTCTGAGCACTCACGTGCTTCCAATTACGCATGACTACCTTTCGCTCGCGTTGGGGTTGCGCCGCGCTGGTGTAACCGAGACGCTAATCCGATTCGAAGAACAAAGGTTAATTCGCAAGATGCGTGGCGTCTTGCAGATCCATGAACGCAAGGGTCTCGAGCAAAAGGCATGTGGCTGTTACAAGCTTCTTTCAGGCGCGTATGCCCTTTCTGAGTCCCTCAGCAAAAGAGCAGGCGGTTAGCAAAATCGCCCAGGCGCTCAGTGCATCTTGCAGACGCGCTGCCGGCGGCAGTGTTGTCTGCCCGGTCGCATTAACATGCGCAGATACACCGTCATGCCGTTTTCGGCTTCGAGGCAGTCCCATACCGGATTGGTCCACATGCACGTCCTGCGTCGCCTTTGGAAAGGGGACTTGCCGCTGCGGCAGGCGTTCTGGAATTGAGCGGTGGCCGGCGGAATTGCGGTCAACGTGCTCACGTCAATTTTCTTCCTGGCACTGATCATGGGCGATCGTAGTGTAGCCGTTGTGTCGGCTACGCAACTGCAGTACCCTACAATATCGTCGCAACGGTCGGCATCTGGCGATCGGCCGCACGAAGGGCGTCACCATTGGGCCGACCTCGCGCGCATCGGTACGGTTGCTGGAATGATCTTGTTAAATGTCATCTGATCGATGACCATTTCCGAACGCCACTAAACGGGCTCTGCATTAATTGTGTCTCGGTGCTGCAACAACCGTTCTGTTCCTCATTAGGAACAGCAAAATATGACTCCACAGTCCTTATTGCGGAGATCAGTATCCGAAATATCGGGCAGGCGGATCGAGCGTTTTTATAATGGATTGTTTAAGCCCGAAGGTCGCAGCGCGAAAATGCCTGCAACCTCTTTTCGCTCGGACTCAGACCAAATATGAACTGAAGAATGGCCTATTTGATCTTTGCCCGCGATGGTGCAAGCTGCATTGTATTGAAGCGAGATAGTCGGGACGGAGCCGAAAAGAAAGCGCGCGAGCTAAGGGACCTTGGCTGGTTCGATGTGCAGATACAAGAAGCCGAGCCAGCCCGAGCGACAGCCCCAAAGGGCTCGGATGGCAATTGAGGTTCGCGATCAGGACGTGCCGCGGGCCTCCAGGTCAAGCTTCCCTAGGAGTCGATCTGCTTAGGCAGGTCATTAATCGAGGTCCAACAAAAAGGGCGCTGTAGGACGGCCTAAAGTTACCTTTTGATGTCCCATCACGGGATAGTTGGTAAAATTTAGCGCTTGTCTCTGACTATTGATTACGGCCGTGCTATTGACGCTTCTCGCTCTTTGGCATGCTGCGCAGTAGCTGTCTTATCCGCTCGTCGCGATCCCGTTTGAGAAACTCGCGCTCGCGATGCTCGAATGCCGAGATTCCGCGCTCATGGTCGATGTCGAGGCGACGCGAGCTATCCGGCAGGCCGAGGTCGGAATTCGTTCAAATACGCCATAAGGATTATGCGTTTTGGTCCTTAGGACTCCAGAGCGACTTTCAAGCGAGCTTTCTCTAGACGATGCCTGAGTGCAGTGAGCCTATTAGCGAACTCACTCAGTTCGTGAAGACCGAAATCACCAAAAACAAAATCATCGAGGACTTCCTGTTGTGCAGCGACGCTAGCGAGATGCTTGTAAGTCTTGTCCGTCAGTGACATCTGGACGACCCGGGCATCGCTTGTGGAGGTCCTACGCCGCAGGAAGCCCTTCTTCTCCAGCAGCTTTGATTGGGTCGTGACGAATGAAGGGTCGACGTGCATAAATTTCGATACCACGTTGACCGGAACACCGTTTTCTCTGTCCAACTCCGTCAAGGCCATCAAGATCATCCACTGTGGCCCAGTAATGCCAAGTACATCGGCCCGGAATTGGCGAAGTTCCTCCAGACATAAATTGATCGATCTTATTTCCCACATGAATCGCCGGACCACCTCCTGACTCTCAGCACAGCCACTGTCGACCGCTCTTGCTAGACTAGGCATATCCTGAGGCATCATATGTCAGCAGTTCATCCTTGGTTCGTTTCCCCTAGCGCAGATTAAGAATACGGACAATGCTGTCCGCGCGAACCCACAGCGCGCTCAGATCGTTCGGGCACTCGGCGAACTTCCGGATCACCTTGGCGTCACTGCAATCGAAAACCGGGGGGCTGGGTTGCCGCGAGCAAAAGTGGACAATTCGGTGTGGTGAAATCGGTCGAAAAAAGCGCGGGACCGCAGAATTTATTCGCCGACGCCGGACGCGTTGCATTATTCAATATCGATATCTCGTTACTATGCAGGCCAAGCATAACCCTGTTTCACGAGCCCGACTGTTTTGGGTGTCGGCAATACAATCGCGAGGTCAAACCCATCTCAATCGGCGAAACGGCATAGGAGTGGGACATGGCTAGGTATTTCTACCGCGGCACGCCTCAGATGCGATCGCAGGGCGCATGTCCAGCCCCAGCGTCATGTCGGCGGATGGAAGCCCCGACTGGGCGCGCTTTTCAATCGTATCGACAACCTATGCCGCTGGAGAGGGCACGAGAGGAATTCCCCGACGCATACCGAACGCTGACGACTTCCCACGTTTCATATTTTTGTCGGGCCGGGAGATCTACTCGAGTGTGGCCACTTCGAGTGCTTTGGCGCCAGCGGGGAGGCTGGCTGCGCGCCCAAACGCGGAGGAGCACGCTGCGCGGCCACCGAAGCGGCTCAGCACGAAGTACTTTGCCTGACCGCATTGCAGTTCAGCCGACGGCGAACGATCAATTCGTTTGGCCGCCCCTTGCTAGCTCTCTTACGCTTTACATGTATGAACGCCGCGCATTTGCTGAATGCAAAAAAAGACCGCGCGAACTTTACACACGGCCAAGTCAGGGAGGAAACGCCCCATGGGCCTCTGAACCAGAGCTCCAGGAACGAATGACCGCATAACGATTTTCTTGCGTCGCTTGGCGGAGAATCTCGCTCAGTTTCGCATCTTTCGCGCAAAAATGACCGACTGATCGCAGCTATTCCTCGAAAGCATCGTACGGCATGGCAGTTTGCGCTATATCGGTCGCAAATTAATGTCCCGTTAATAGGAATCCAAACAACCAGATTGCGTTCGGGTAATCGCGCGTGCTCCTAGCCTGCGAGTTCAGGATTTCGAAACCAGTCTAATTGATTTGCCGGTCGTTATCGACCGAACGAAGTGGGTCAACTCCCGTTTAGCTCAATATGGATAACCCCCGTCGGACGCGCTAGCCGCTGCGCCGGGGGCATAAACATTGGTGTGGCGTGAAGGGGTAGATTTTTGAGTAAGCCCGTTTCGAGTGTTAGTTGAATCCACTTAACATTGAAACGACGCACGGCAGCAATCGCAAGATCAACTTAATTCTGTCACAACACGCCCACGTTGAACGCGTATCTGCGGCGTGCTGCATCGCTGCGCGCGAGTGGAATGCTCTGCTGCGTTGAGTACGCTGAACACGCAGACCGGTGCCTCTGCGCAAGCAACCTAGCCACCAGGCAGCAAGAGAAACTGCGAAAAAAGAAAGAGGAGCTATACGATGGCGGGCGTGTTTCCTGTTCAAGGGTTTGGGTTCCTCTCAAACTATAATGGTGCATTCGTCACCAGTTCCGCGCTCGCCGCTATGAAGGCGATTGCGGGAACGAATGCAAATTCGATTGAGCTCGCCCCCCGACTTTTTATGCAAACCAGGACATCGAACGATGTCTTCGCCCATCCCGCCAAGACCGAGAGCGATGCTAATATTCTTCAGGCCATGGCAAATGCCCAGGCGCTCGGCCTTTCAGTCACGCTGAAGCCCATGGTCTCCGCCCTAGATGGCGGTCTTGCGTACGTACTTAATCCGAGCGATCCCGCCGCCTTTTTCCTTTCCTATAAAGAGCAAATGGTTCACATGGCGGAGCTCGCCGAACAAGCAGACGTCAGCATGCTTGTGATCGGCAATGAACTCGGCAAGCTCTCCGGCCCGCAATATCGAAGCTACTGGGTCGACCTCATCGATTCCATACGCGCTGTGTTCCACGGCGAGATCACCTATGCAGCCGCAACCGACGAAGCCATCAATGTCAGCTTTTGGGACAAGGTCGATGTCATCGGCATCAACGCCTATCCGCCGCTGACGACGACGACCGAGCCGACCGTCGAGGAGATGGTCAATGCGTGGAACAGCATGTCTACGGACGACTACTGGGCGAAGGTGATGAACCACATGTCGCCGGTCGATTTCTTCCACTCGCTTGCCCTGCAGTATGACAAGCAGGTGTTCTTCACCGAAACCGGCTATCGCAGCGTCGACGGAACCAATATCAGCCCGGGCGGCTGGGCCGAAGGCACGACGCAGGACGTCCAGGAGCAGTATGACGCCTTCAATGCCTTCTTTCAGGTGTGGGGATCGGAAGGCGGAAGCTGGTTCAGGGGCGCGTCGATCTGGAACTGGGACACGAACAACAAATACTCGCCGATCGGCTACTCGCCCCAAGGCAAGCCTGCGCAGGAATTGATTACTGAATGGTACGGAGGACAGCACCAGCCGCCCGGCCAGAATCTGACTGGTTCTCCCTCTGCCGATCTGATGGATGTGGGCGGCGGCAATGACGTGCTGTCGGGTGGGGTCGGCAACGACACGATCAAGTCGGGCGGCGGCGACGACAGCATTACCGGCGGCCCCGATATCATTCCGAAACTCGCGGAGACCACTATCACCGTGACGGGCTATGGCTCCGTCGTCGACGGCGTCGGCGCCAAGATGCAGCTTCTGATCAATGGGCAGCAGATCGGCAATACCGTCGAGTTCCGAAGCGCCACCGATGCATCGGGCTTCCAGACCTTTACATTCACCTTCGCCAACCCGGCGACAGTCTCCAGTCTCGATCTTGCTTTCGTCAACGATGTCGCCAACGCCAATGGTGACCGCAACCTCTACATCAAGGACATTACCGTCAACGGTGAGCATCTTGCCGTCACCGACGCCGTCAATCCGAGCTCGCCGGGAACGTGGAATCTCTATCAGAACAAATCCATCCACTATGACATGACCGCTCGGCAGGACCTGTTCTTCGGGTCATCGACGGACGATGACAGCCTTGACGGAGGAGCCGGCAAGGATGCGATCAACGGCGGCGCCGGGACGGACATGATCCAGGGCGGTGCGGGCAACGACACCATCAACGGTGGTCCGGGCGCGGATGTGATTCACGGCGGAGCGGACGCCGACACGATCAACAGCGGCTCCGGCATCACCACGGCGACGGATCAACTTTATGGCGATGACGGCAACGACATCATCAAGGCTGGCACCGGTGACACTGGTGCCCTGCTCGACGGTGGCGCCGGCAAAGACCAGCTTTATGGCAGTTGGGCCGCCAATGTCATGAATGGCGGTGATGGAAACGATTATCTCTCTGGCAGCGGCGGACTGGATACGATGCACGGCAATGCCGGCGACGATCAGCTGAAAGGCGGCCCTGCGGCAACCCAGATGTTCGGAGACGATGGCAACGACAGCCTGCAGGGCGGTACCGGCAGCGAGTTCCTGTATGGCGGCAGCGGCAACGACCGGCTGATCGGTGGCGGCGGAAACGATTACCTGGCTGGCGGGTCCGGCAATGATACGTTCGTTTTTGCCGCCGGCTTCGGCAAGGACACGGTCGCTGACTTTCAGAATACCGATGGTGTCCAGGACATTATTCAGATCGACAAGACGGTATTTGCCGACTTCAGCGCGCTGCAATCGCATATGGCCGAGGTTGGCACGAGCGTCGTGATCACCTTAGACGCTAACAACACGATTGAGATCAAGAATACGACCGTGGATCAGCTCCACGCGAGCGATTTCTTGTTTCTCTGAAGGAGACTGCAGGCTGGGGCAAAGGCGCGTCTTCAAGCCGTGCCCACCATCTTCGTCCAAGTCGCGCCTTCATTCGGTGGCAGCTTTGCTTTGCGCTCCTTGCTGTAACGGGCCTTCGATCAGTCAATCCTTTTTGCGTTGTCCGCTCGCCGGGGTCTCGCTTCTGTACCGGACTTGGTTTCGAGAAAGCTGGTGTTGTCACCTACCGGAAAACTGTTGTGCGTCTCCTCTCAGGCTGCCGGCGCGGCGGCGTTGAAGGGGGTGCGGTGACGAGCATGCGGGTGCATGACTGAATTGAAAACGGTCGAATGTGCTTGTCAGCTTTAAAGCTTCTGCGCGCTGCAAAGCAGCCGCTTGCCCAGCGAAAGTAGGTGTTCCTGTCCGGTGGAACAGAGGAAGACCTAGTGCGTCTTTCGGCACGGGGATGCGAGCCGTGACGTGAGGGCCTCAGGCTACGTACACGGAAATCCCAAGTCAATTCAGCCTAAACTCATCCCACTCTATGGTGCTAAGGACATGCTGCTATTCGGCGGACCGCTGACGCGAAGATGTGGACCTCCTCTATTGTATTATAGTAATGCGGCGAAGCACGAACGATTTCCGGAAGTTTTCTCCGCGTCGCATCTAATGGTGTACTTGTTGGTGGGGAGACCGACACATTGATTTGTTCTATGGCAAGACGACGCATGACCTCACGTGCACCCACGTTGTCAAGAGTGAACGACACGATTGAGGCGCGACGTTCCCCAAGGTCATGGATTGACAATCCAGGAACTGCGCGGAGCAAGGTGCGCAACTCATCAGCAAGTAGACGACAACGTCGTTCGATCTTGTCGATGCCGATTGAAAGTGCGTAGTCGACTGCTATTCCAAGCCCGAGCCGCGACGCATAATTCGCCTCCCATGTTTCGAATCGTCGAGCGTCGGATCTGAGTTCATACCTCTGCGGTCCAACCCATGGTGCTCCGAACAGATCGATCATCGCCGGTTCGATGTCTTTCAGGAAATCGTGACGTACGTACAGGAAGCCTGTCCCTCGTGGACCGCGCAGGAACTTTCGGCCTGTTGCGGTGAGCATGTCGCAGCCAAGTACAGAGACATCGATCGGCATCTGTCCGGCCGCTTGGCAAGCGTCCAGCAAGTACGGAATCCGATATGCGCGAGCGATCCGTCCGACGGCCTCGGCCGGATTCACGAGACCACCGTTGGTGGGCACCCATGTGATGGCGATCAGTCGTACGCGAGCATCAATCATGCGTTCGAGCGCTTCCGGGTCGAGAACATGATTTGCGTCGTCGGGTATTATCTCGACCTGTGCTCCGCTTCGACGTGCAACCTGCAAAAAAGCGACATAGTTTGCCGCAAATTCTGCGGAGGTCGTGAGAATCCGGTCACCCGGGCGGAAGCGTAGCGAGTAAAAGGCGCGCTGCCATGCCAGGGTGGCGTTCTCGGCCAGCGCGATCTCCTCCCGCTTCGACCCAACGAGCCGGGCGATGCTGTTGTACACGCCGTCGAGGCGCGTGCTGTTTTCGGCGCTTGCCTCATATCCGCCAATTTCGGCTTCGCGCTGCAGGTACTCGATCATGCCCCCGACAACCGGCTTCGGCATCAATGCAGCGCCTGCATTGTTGAGGTGAATTCGATTTGCGACGCCGGGTGTATCACTTCGCAAGCGATCGAAGTCGGAATCGGAAAGATCCTCGAACCCTGTATGGCTCGTCGACTGCTGCACCAGAGATCACTTTCTTTAATGGCTTGCTCGAGCCCGGTTGAGCACACGATGCTCTTCGATCATCAGCAATTCCTTTGAATCGTAACTGGAGCTTGAGGCCCAAACCAGTCGTTTTGGAGTGAACAACGCCCAATTCTGCCATGGAATGGCTCAACGTTTGCGGTAATCGCCATCGGCTGTCGGCAGAGTATGATCCCATACAACGGTAATTATTTGCCGGGAGGACGAATTGGGACCGCCCCTGAAACCTGTCAAGGCCGCATCGACGGACCCATCCAGCCATCTTCGACCGGTCCTACTGCGTGCGTCGCGCGGCTTAAACCGGATTCCTTGGTGGTGCGACCGAAACGCAGGGGATGAGCCACTCCGCCTGCTTCGAGCCTGTCCGCGCTATGCTCCTACCCGCCTAATTTCGCTGCCGCGCACAGCCGAGCGGCTAGGCCTCGGCGAAATCTGGATCAAGGACGAGACACAGCGGCTTGATATCGGCAGTTTCAAGGGACTCGGCGGAGCCTACGCCGTGCTGAAGCTCGCCATGAGGTACGTCGGGAGACGGACGGGGCGCAGGATTCTGCCGGCGGAGCTGCTAGAGCTTGACGTACGCACCATGCTTTCAGGGCTCACATTTTCCTGCGCTTCGGACGGCAATCATGGCCGTTCCGTGTCGGCTGGAGCGAGACTTATCGGAGCACGGGCCGTCGTGTATCTCCACGAAGGCGTGAGCGAGGAGAGAGCCGCTCATATCTCGCGGCTCGGCGGTGCGATCGTCCGTGTTGCCGGAGATTATCACGATTCCGTCGAGGCGGCAGCCAGAGCTGCTTCTCAGGATGGTTGGATTGCTGTCCCGGATACAGTTGGCCCCGGAGAGGACGACACCGCCTGCACGTTTGTGGTCCAGGGTTATTCAATCTTGATCGACGAAATCATTGCGGCGACTACGGGACAACCAACGCCGTTTACTCATGTTCTGGTTCAAGCTGGCGTCGGAGGTCTTGCGGCAAGCGTGTTCGGGCATGGCTGGGCGCGAGGTCTACTCGGACCCGACACCCATCTGTGGATCGTGGAGCCAGAGCGGTCGGCATGTCTTTACGAGAGCGCTCGCGCAGAGAGGCCGGTACGTCTTCCGCCGGGGCCGTCTACGAACATGGCCATGCTCGAGTGCCAGAGCCCGTCATTGCTCGTCTGGCCCATTATCGATTCCTTGGCCACAGGCTTCCTCACGATCACAGACGAGCAAGCCGCCGATGCGGTCCGTCTACTCAATGGGAGTGTATCCGACGACGCCCGTCTTCGGGTCGGCGAGTCGGGAGCGGCGGGACTGGCCGGTCTCATCAGAGCGGCGGACGAGGATCGAGATAGGCTTGGGCTCGACCGGTCCTCGAAAGTTCTGTTGTTCGCGACCGAAGGCCCCACCGATCTCTCAGCCTGGAGCGGAAGCCGTTAGTCGGCGGCACGAAACGCTTGCGTCTGCAGTCAGGAGACGTCGAGATTAATGCGTGTAGTAAACTTGACCGTCTGCATCGCAACGAACGTAGTGAACGATTTTATATTCTTATCGGGAAAAAACGCCCTTTCAGTGAAAGCCCCATACTCTTCCATCGAACCCGTATTGACGACCAATATGAAATCGGCTGACCCAGTCACATAATAACATTGCGTAACTTCAGGATAAGCGCTCATTCGGCTCTTGAAGGTGTCGAGAAGAGCGAGATGCTCCTGTTCGAGAGCAACCATGACGATCGACGTCACCCGTTTTCCGGCGACTGACGGGGATACGATCGAAACATCGGACATAATTGCGCCGCTCTCCCGCAGCCGCCGTAGTCGACGTAGGCAAGAAGTTGGCGACAGGCCTACACGCTCCGCAAGCTCTTCGGAGGTCTGCTGATTATTCTCCTGAAGCAACATCAGCAACTTGAGATCGAGACGATCGAGATCTGCGCGCGTGATAGCCACCTAGAGATCCCTCAAAATTGCAATTATCCGGCACGTAAAGAGCAAAAATGGCGAATTCCGCCACCAGCACGTCACATTATATGCACGAGAAGTGCCCGAGCAAGTATCGTCAGCAGGGCAAGGGAGGACAGCCATGGTCGACATCGTAAGGCGCAGACTTCTTCAGGGCACCGCGTTGGTCGGAGGCCTTGCGGCGACCCGCTCGCTGTTTCCCGCTCCGGCGATCGCTCAAATTCCGAAGGGCACCGGTCAAGTTGTCGTCTACGACGGCGGCGGATCCTGGGGTGAGGCAAAGCGGATAGCCTACTTCGAGCCTTTCGAGCGCGAGACCGGCATCAAAGTGATCGCGCAACCTCGCACCGATACGGGAGCTGCGCGCGCGAGCGTTCTTGCGGGAGCGCCTCGCTATGACGTGATGATCTTGCCAGGTGGTAAGGCGCCGACTTTCGAGCGAGACAATCTGTTGGTTCCTATCGATTATGGCTATTTCGACAAGGCCGACCTCGATGCGTTTAGCCCCATCAAAGTCGGCAAGTTCACCGTGCCGGCGATCGTCTATTCGCTATTGATCGCGTACGACTCGTCGAAATTTACGTCCAACGCGCCGAACTCTTGGGCGGACGTATGGGATGTTCAGAAGTTTCCAGGGCGCCGTTCTCTGATGGCAGGTACGTGGGCCTCGGACGGCGGTACGTTCGAGGCAGCGCTGTTGGCGGACGGCGTTGAGCCATCGAAGCTCTATCCTTTGGACTGGGATCGCGCGTTCAAGAGCCTCGCGCGTATCAAACCCAACATCGTGAAATGGTGGAATACGGGCGCCGAAGCACCTCAACTTATTATCGACAAGTTGATCACAGCCGGCAGTGCCTGGAACGGCCGGCTTTCCGCCGCCAACGAGCAGGGCGCGAAGATTGGTTACACCTGGAATCAAGGCATGCTGCAATACGATAGCTGGGTCGTGTTGAAAGGAGCGAAGAACGCCGATAATGCCTTCAAGTTCCTCGCCTTCTCGGCTCGCGCCGAAAGCCAGGCCAAGTTCGTTCAGCATATCCTGTATGCGCCTCCGAATTCGCGGGCCTTCGAATTTATCCCGCCGGAACGGGCCAAGCTTCTGCCCACGTCGCCAGATGCGCGCAAACAACAGTTCGTTCAGGACTATGAGTTTTGGAACGCGCCAGGTGCTGGCGGGCGTGCGAACAACGAAATTGCCGTCGCTCAGTGGGAGCGATGGCTCGCAGGTGCGCGGTAAATCGCGATGTCCAATCCGAGTATGACGATATCACCAACCCGGAGGTGGCCCATTGGGCGGGATAGACTCGCTCCCGTCCTACTGCTCCTTCCGATCGTGGTATTGTTCACGTTCGGTTATCTGATGCCGCTGACGCAGCTCGTGCTCAAGAGTCTGCAATCGGATGGGGTTTGGTCCCTCAAGAGCTATGTCGAAATCGCGAGCTCGTCCTCATTCTTCTGGATCGTTCTGAGGACCCTCACGCTCGCCTTGACCGTGACCATCATTTGCCTAGTCATCGCATATCCGCTGGCCTACACGATCTCTCGATGTTCGCGAGGAGTGGCGACGCTCTTGCTCTTCCTCGTCACGCTCCCCTACCTCACCAGCGTTCTCATCCGCACCTACGCGTGGATCGTGCTGCTCAGCCCGAGTGGGCCGATAAACAGAATGCTTCTCGGGCTGGGCATCGTTTCCGAGCCGCTTCAGATGGTGTTCAATTCCGTCGGAGTCTATATCGGAATGGTCCAGGTCCAGCTTCCGCTAATGGTATTTCCCTTGTATGCGGCGCTGACACGAGTCAATCCGAATTTGACCAAGGCCGCGCAGAGCCTGGGAAGTCCGCCGACCGATGCATTCCTCCGCGTTACGCTTCCGGCATCGATGCCGGGGCTGGTCAGCGGATGTACGCTCGTTTTCCTCTCCTGCCTGGGCTTCTATATTACGCCGGAGCTTTTGGGAGGTCCGGACGACTACCTCATCGCGCAGGGTATTAGCCTGAGGGTCCTGATTCTCGGGAATTTTAACGAGGCGGCTGCTCAATCCTCGCTGCTGCTGCTGGCCGTGATCGTCATCTTTCTCGTATTCCGGCGCCGGATTGCAGAAGAGCTAGATGATCGTCCGCGATCGGATGACATCAATGTATCGAGCGCGCTTGCTTTCGGGTTTGCCGTGAGCCGACCTCTCGTAGAGCGCATCTCAACGCTGTCGCATGGTGCCTCCTTGCATCTACATGAATTGCTCTCGAGCATTCGGAAGCCATTGCTCTACGGCTGCGCCGGATTTGCGCTTCTGCTGCTCGTTCTTCCGTTCGCGGTGGTCATTCCGCTGGCGTTCAGTGATGCCCCCTATCTGACGTTTCCGCCTCCAGCCTATTCGCTACGGTGGTTCTCCCGGTTGTTCAATAACACCCAGTGGCTGGATGCGCTGAGCTTTAGCTTGCGCTGGGCCGGCCTGTCGGCGCTCTTGAGCGTTGTTGTTGGCGTTCCGGCGGCGTTCGCATTGGTCCGTCATCGCTTCCTGGGACGGCTTCCGATCTACCTTCTTCTGATCTCGCCGCTGATCGTTCCACATGTGGTCATGGCCGTGTCGCTATTCTTTGCGCTCGCGGGCTCTCCGCTGATCGGCTCTCCGATAGCATTCGCCCTCAGCTACACAATGATCGGAGCGCCATATGCCGTGGTTGTCATGATAGCCGGACTGAAGCGATTTGATCGTACGCTTGAGCGAGCGGCGTCAAGCCTTGGTGCGAGCCCCTTGACGACCCTGCGCACCGTGACCCTGCCTCTGTTGTTTCCGACGCTCGCGAGCGCGGCGATATTCGCCTTCATTGTGGGCTTCGATGACGTGGTGTTTGGCCTTTTTCTAAGCGGGCCATCCGCTACGCCGTTGCCTATGCGGATGTGGGACAACATCCGTCTGGAGATCAGTCCGCAAATCGCAGTGATCGCGGTCTTGTTCTTGGCCGTGCTGGCTATTCTTTATCTCCTGCGTCTCTTTGTCGGAGCGGCAATTGAAGGTCGCCGGACGCAAGGCGGAGGTCGAACTTGACCATCGTGTGGTTTGGACGTGCCACGTCGCTTTGGAAGAGCCCGCGGGGGTGACCAGGCCGGCGCGCTCGCAAACTGAGCTGAGAGAACTGATCATGCTTTCCTTGATGAATGCATCGGATGGATATCGAACCATACGGTTTGCTAGCGTCGGACCTTTCTGGGGATCCAAAGGCTTGTCGGAGGAATGTGCATGAATCGCGATCTCACCTTTTCTATCGGTGAGTACAGGCGGCGATTGTTCTCAGTGCAGGAGCTGATGGCCGATCGTGGCCTCGATTGTGTGATTCTCGACGAACCGGAGATGATGGCTTGGTTGTCGGGGTACACCGTCTCTGAGAACCTTTGGCGCGCATGCGTCGTTCCGGTCTCGGGAGAGCCGTTCCTTTTGGTTCGCAAGCTCGATATGCCGCCGGCCCGTCAGCGGAGCTGGATGGAAGATATCGTCGGCTTTGGCGACTGGGACGATCCGCTGGTCGCCTTAGTGGATGCGTTGCGCGACAGAAAGATCGCTCACGAGAATATCGGTGTCGAATTCCAGTCGAATTCGTTCACTGTTCGGCGCTACCAGAGCCTTCGCGAGCTTCTGCCCGACTCCGACTTCCGCGATCTCGAACGCTCCGCATGGAGTCTCAGGGGGCGTAAGTCCTCCGAGGAGATTGCCCATATGAGGCGTGCGGGTACCCTCCTGGACGCCGCTCTCCAAGCGACGGTGAGGGAGGTCGGGTGTGGAAAAAGCCAGCGTGACGTCGCCGCAGTGGCCGCGAGCGCGTACTACAAGCTCGGGTTTGACGATGGCTTCGTCGGCCCGTTGAATGTCGGGTCCGGCTGGGACTCTCTACACGGATTTCTGGAGGAGCGACCTCTGGTCGACGGCGACATCGTTCACATTGAGCTCTTGCCACGCCTGCGCTTCTATACGGTACGCATCATGCGCTCTGTCATCGTGGGACGCGCGACAGATGAGCAGAAGGTCGCTGCGGAGAAGCTGATTTCACTACAGGACCAGCAAATCGCTGCACTTCGTCCCGGGGCGCTCGCCGCTGATGTCGATCACATTGTGCGGGAGGGTATGGTTGCGGCCGGTCTGCGTAGTACCTACGACAATATTACGGGCTATACGCTCGGAGTGACGCCACTCGTCTCCCAGCACACGAGCGATCTACATCGCTGTTTCACACCGCGCTCGGATTGGGTGATTGAGGAGGGAATGGTCTTCCACATGTATACCTCGGCCGCAGGTCTTGCGATGAGTGATTCCGTTGTGGTGACCAAGAGCGGCGGTGAACGACTGACTAAAACGCCACGTCAGATCTTCGAAACGGACAAAAAATGACGATCATTGCAGCCATGACCGCCGAACATTCGGCTACAACGCCTCTATCGACCGAGGGTAAGCGCGGTGCAGTGTCAGTCGACGCGATCACCAAGACGTTTGGCTCGGTGAAAGCCGTCGACAACGTTTCGCTCTCGATACAGCCTGGCGAGTTCGTCGCACTGCTCGGATCCAGTGGATCGGGCAAGTCCACGCTACTCATGATGCTTGCCGGCTTTGAGGCTCCTAGTTCTGGAGATATCAAGCTCGATGGTGTCCGGATCAACGATGTTCCCGGGCATCGTCGTGGTTTCGGAATAGTGTTCCAGAATTATGCACTTTTCCCGCAAATGACAGTTGCCGAGAACATTGCGTATCCTCTTCGCAGACGGGGCATGAGCGGTCGCGATGCCGAGCGTGAAGTCACGAAAGCGTTGAAGCTGGTTGCGCTTGACGGTTACGGTGCGCGGCTTCCAAGCCAGCTTTCGGGAGGGCAGCAGCAACGTGTCGCGCTAGCCCGCGCACTGGTGTTCCGTCCACCCCTTCTGTTGATGGACGAGCCACTCGGGGCTCTGGATCGAAAGCTCCGACAACAGCTCCAGATGGAGATCAAGCTCATCCATAAAGAGGTAGGGAGCACGATAATCTTCGTCACTCACGATCAGGAAGAGGCCCTGTCCATGGCCGATCGCGTCGCCGTGCTGGAGCGTGGTCGTCTGCAGCAGTTCGGATCGCCTCGGGATCTGTACGAGGAGCCGGCTACGGCCTTTGTCGCCGATTTCATCGGCGAGATGAACTTCTTGCCGGCGGTGATACGTCGATCCGGTCAGAATGTTGGGGTGAGTGCGCCTGACCTTGGGCTGCTACTCGACCTGCGGAAGGATCAGGTGCTCTCTCAGGAGGATCGCGGTCTGCTCGCGGTTCGTCCCGAATTTATTCGATTAGAGGCTGACGACGCTGCGACAGCGACGGTGCTGGAATCCGCGTACACGGGCACGAACCAGAGCGTTCTGGTGCAAGTGGGAGGGCTTAGGCTGACGGCGCGGACTCCGGTTCATCCAGGGCGGCCATTATTCCAATCCGGTCAGCGGGTCCGCGTTGCGCTTGAGGCTGCGCATACTCGCGTATTTCCAGCCGCGCGTTGACCTCTGACCGTCCCGCATGGTGTAGCAGGAGCTACTCGAAATGACTCGGAACGCCGCGATCGCGCGCGCGAGAGACCATCTCGATTCAGGATGCTTCAAGGCCGTGCTGTCGCGCCTCTTAGCCATTCCTTCCGAGAGTCAGAACCCCGAGCGAAAACTGCAGATCATCAAGTATCTCGACGAGCTCCGGCGCATCTTTGAAGATTTCGGCTGTGACTGCCGGCTTTTGACCGTTGGGAACGCTCATTTCCTGTACGCCGAGCGCATAGAAGGTCGAAAATTGCTGACGGTGCTGGGATATGGCCATGGTGATGTGGTTTGGGGTCACGACGATTGCTGGAGCAAGGGGATTTCACCGTGGCTTCTCGTTGAGGCCGATGAACGCTGGTATGGGCGTGGTGTCGCGGACAATAAGGGTCAGCATGCCATCAATATCGCCGGTCTTCGCGCCGTTCTTGAGACGAGAGGTCGGCTAGGTTTCAACGTAAAGTACCTCATAGAGATGGAAGAAGAGATCGACTCGCCCGGCCTCCGCGAACTATGTACGACGCACAAGGAGCTACTGTCTGCTGACCTTCTCGTTGCGTCCGACGGACCGCGGTTGTCTGAGCATCGGCCCACCATATTCCTGGGTTCGCGCGGATGTCTCACGTTCGACATTTACATCAAGGCGCGTGCGAGCGCACACCATTCGGGCAATTGGGGTGGTTTGCTTTCTGATCCCGCAATCCAGTTTGCACATGCGTTGGCGACGATCGTCTCTCCGACCGGCCGCATTCTGATTCCAGAATGGATTCCGAGTGAGTTGCCTCAGTCCCTACGGCGGGTGCTTGCTGATTGTGTCATTGACGGGGGACTTGGAGGACCTGAGATCGATCCGGGTTGGGGCGAACCGGGACTGAGCCCAGCAGAGCAGGTGTACGGCTGGTGCTCGTTCGATGTTCTCGCCATGAAGTCGGGAAATCCGGAAGCACCGGTCAGCGCCATTCCTCCGAGTGCCTGGGCCCGCTGTCAGCTCCGCTTCGTTGTCGGCGTCGATCATGAAGATATTTTGCCAGCGCTTCGGCGGCATCTGGCCCGACACGGCCTCGACGCGGTTGAGGTGGCGCCAAGTCCCGACGACGGCTTGTTTCTAGCCACCCGCTTGGATCCTGAAAATCCTTGGGTGCGGTGGGCCGAAGCTTCGATCATCCGAACGACGGAAAAGGTGCCGGCCATTCTGCCCAATCTCGGCGGATCGCTCCCCAACGATATTTTTGCCAGTGTTCTGAGTTTACCAACGCTGTGGGTGCCTCACGCGCATCCTGGATGCCGACAGCATGCCAGCGACGAGCACCTGCCGATCGAGCTGGTGCGTGAAGCGCTTGGGATTATGGCCGGCTTGTATTGGGATCTTGGTGAGCAGGATACCGTACCGGAGGCGTCAACTAGTTTGGGCTCAACCAAGGTTCGCTTCGGTCGACTTCCTTGAGCCTGATCGTCGTTGCCTCGGATGAACTAACACTGCGCCTCCGTTCGAAGTGCTAACGCTGCCGCTCGAGGGCCCGGCTGTTGCACTTGACGGTAACCATTTTGCTAACGCGAAATCGGCAAAGCCGCATACTGCCGCTTCGGACTAACCAGCAGGGGCTGCTGCGCAGAGCCTAAAATTCAAAGCGAGTGATAGGGGGCTTTGTACGAACCGATCCGATCTGTCGGGGCAATGCGCTAGGGTGAGGAGCGAGATCATTCGTTCGTTTCGTACGGTACTTGCCGGCGCAAAGCCCTCAGTTTGCCATTGGTGTCTGCGTGAGAGCGCGTCGAATTCGTCATCCGCGCTCACATGGTCGGACAAACGTTCAACATGAATCATGCCGATGGGAATCCGCAATGAAGTATTGGTAAGACAGACGAATAGCGAGAGCTGGAGCGGTGCAAGCAAGAAATTGCGTATCTCAAACAGCTGGTTGTGCAGCTTTCTGACGCTGTCCTACACAACATCGTAGAAGGCGCCGATGACCGGAAAATCGGAACGGACGTGAGCCTCTCAGCGGCCTGACGAATCGCAAGTCGGCGGAACACTCTCCTTCATCTTCAAAGCCGTATTATGTGAGACCGCAGTCCTTCGAACAGAACGATCGGGAGCCGCTGACCGCGCGCGCCCATGTCCTGCTTTAGGACGCCATAGAGAGCGTCGTCATCGTGGGGAAAGTACACACAACTGGATGAATCAGAAGCGTTGTCATATGCGTAATCTTAGCGTTAGAGCCCGTCCGTATCGGAAGCGAGCGCGCATTGTGCCACGATCTCGTCGCGGCGGGTGACCTCATAGCAGCCGAAGGCCAGCCCTCGAATCGACGGACAATCAGGTCCTTGCTTGAAGTCGGACCGGCACATCTTCTTGAGAAAGATGTCTGGGTTGTTTGGTGCTTGAACGCACTCTTTTCCTCACCGCTGGGAGAGCACCTCGTTTTCAAAGGCGGAACATCCCTTTCGAAGGCATACGGCGCAATCCGCCGCTTCTCGGAAGACGTCGACCTTACCTACGACATTCGGGCGATAGCTCCAGATCTTGTGAAAACAAGCGAGAGCAATCCCGTCCCTCAGAGCCGCAGTCAGGCAAGAAGTGGAGTGACCAGGTTCGCGAGCGTCTTCCAGTTTGGGTGAAAGAAAAGGCGCTTTCCGTTGTCAGTCAATGCCTCGAAAACGACAAGCTGGGTGCAAGGGCGGAAGCCGGCGGCGACAAAATCTTCGTAAGATACGATCCCTTGGAGACAGGCAATGGCTATGTGAGCCCCAGCGTCATGCTTGAATTCGGCGCAAGGTCCACGGGCGAGCCGAGCGAGCTTCATGACGTGGTTTGCGACGCCGCCCATTATCTTGAAGCTCTCGAATTTCCAATTGCCAAGCCGAAAACCATGAAAGCGGAGCGCATCTTCTGGGAGAAGGCAACTGCGATCCATGTTTTTTGCGTCCAAGGCAAACTACGAGGCGAGCGTTTTGCTCGCCACTGGTACGACATTGTAAGATTGGACGAGGCAGGGATCGCCAATGCGGCTTTCAAAGACCGAAAGCTTGCCGCAACGGTGGCAGAGCACAAGACATGGTTCTTCTCGGAAAAGGACCGTGCAGGAGCCGTAATTGACTATCACAAGGCAGTCGGGGGCGTCTTGAAGCGCGTTCCCGAAGGACAAACGCGAACCGTGTTGGAGCAGGACTACAATCACATGGTCGAAGACGGGCTTTTGCTCGATGAGCCCGAAGCATTTAATGACCTAATGCGGCGGTGTGCCGATATCGAAAAGCGAGCGAACGACGCGACTTAAGAGCCTCATTACCTGGCAGAATACGCAGGCCATGGCATGCGCCCGTCGCCTTCACCTGGGAAGAGGCGGTCGAGCAGGCAGGCGGAGAAGCAAAGCGTCTCGCTGCAATCGAGCTCAACAAGCTGCACGACCAGCTCCGCAGCCTTCGCGTGAAGGCTGACGGAATGAACCAGAATGGCGTTGTTGCCCATTTTCTGGGGATCACCGGAGTTGCCGGCGTCAACACCGAGTTCGATCTGGAGCTGAACCCGGCCGGACTGCTTGGAGAGGTAAATTCCGATGAACCGGTATTTCGGGCCCGCGCGAAGGCGGTTTTTTTTCAGGCGGCTTTTCTTCGCCCCTGGCCGCTGGCGGGCTGGATGCCGTGGTGCACATCGAGGTGCAACTGACGCGTGACGACGTCGTCGAGGCCGTGCCGCGCATCGAGGTGCCGGCGCTGCCGCATCTCGCATTTCACTTCCCCCATATCTCGCTTCCGGATACCCAGCGCTTCGGCCAGCCGATCGCGAAGATCAATTGTCGGGTTCTCAGATCGCCTCTCAAGGCCACCAATATATCAGCGGTCACTGCCGGCATCTAGGCAAGTTGCTCTTGGGGCACCCGAGGTGCGAGGCTAGTGCCAGTCATGCGGAGCGCGTCTGCCTCGCAAATCAACGCCGCGGCGCTACCGCTTGCTGACCTTGCATCGGCAGCATCAGAAACGCATCCGATGTTGTTATGCTGTAGTGCGAATTCAGGGAGCGCAACATCACCTTTGGCTCAAAGAGGCGCCGCAGCTAGGGGCGTTCTATTCTGCCGAACTGCCGCTCGATGCAGACTTTGGAGTCCGCGCTCATGCACTCCTTTGTTTCCGATTCCCTCCTTGGCTCGAGTGGAGGCTGAAGCATGCGGCGTTCTGCATCGGACCGAGCACGTGGCGTCACGCCGCCTGCTGTCCACTGATCGGGACCGTTCGGGAGCAGGTGGGATCGCTATGCCGTGAAATCCATCGAAGGCGACCCCCCAATGCAGGATTTAGGCGTAATCACGCGGGTCATTGCATAAATCAACATTACAATATTGTTACAGTCAGACCCACACCAACGACAGGCGCTCGCAGAGCGCATGTTCGGCGGGTGTTACCTCGGCGAAGCGTCGATCTTCGTTGGGGTCGGTTCCAGCAGCTTTGCAACAGAGCACAAGGTTCTAAGGAATCTGAAGCCGAGACGACACACTCAGGTGAGAAACGGGATTCTTCGTTCGTTACGTACTGTGTTTGTCGGAGCAAAGGTGTGCCCAAATTTGCCATTGCGTTCTGCGATGGCACGCCCACTTGGCAGGATGTGGGCTGGCAAAGCCAGCCAACCTGCCCGGCGTGAACCTGGAGGAAAAACTCATTATCTTAGCAACGCAGATGCCCGGCGGGCTAAACGAGTCAAGCGATTTGAGATGTTGTGAATGGTCAGCGGCCGGGTTGATTGCTGCAGGCGGGGGCACAGGCCGATCTTGAAAGCCAAAGCAGTTGAGGGTGTGAACCTATCGGTCCGACGATAGTGCATCGAGAGCCTCAGCTGGTGCTCGCAGTATTATTTGGAAAACCCGTGCAGACACTTCGTACTCGCGCGGACCCGCGGGTAGTTTCGCGGGAGTGTGAGATGAGCAATTTCAACCAGGAACGCGTGCTGAGCGTCCATCACTGGACCGACAATCTCGTCAGCTTCACCACCACGCGGGATCCGTCGTTCCGCTTCCGTAGCGGCGAATTCACCAAGATCGGGCTCAAGATCGACGAGAAGCCGCTGCTGCGTGCGTGCAACCTGGCCAGCGCCCATTACGAGGAACGGCTGGAATTCTTCTCGATCAAAGTGCCGGGTGGTCCCTTAACCTCGCGTCTGCAGCAACTGAAGGAGGGTGACGAGATCATCGTCAGCCGCAAGGCTAGGGGGACGCTGGTCATCGATAATCTCGAGTACGGGCGCAATCTCTATCTGATCGGTACCGGCACCGGGCTTGCGCCGTTCCTAAGCGTGATCAAGGATCCTGCAACCTATCTGCGATTCAAGAATGTCGTGCTGCTGCATGGCTGCCGCCGTATCGCGGATCTCGCCTATGGCGAGATGATCACGGGAAAACTGCCGAGCGACGAGCTGGTCGGCGACTTTGCGCGCTACCAGTTGATCTATCATCCAACCGTGACGCGCGATCGCTTCTGCAACCGTGGACGGATCACCGACCTGATCGTGTCAGGCAAGCTGTTTTCAGACATCGAGCTGCCGGAACTCGACCCGCAGCATGACCGCGTCATGATATGTGGCAGCCCCGCCCTGGTGCGCGATGCCCGCGAGCTATTGGTGGCGAAGGGGTTTATCGAAGGCAATCACGGCGAGCCGGCGCAATTCGTGTTCGAAAAGGAGTTCGCCGAACGAAATAATTTGAGCTCTGCTAGGCCAGGGGGTCTACATCCATCATGACGGGCAAGTAGGAATCGCCATGAAGCATCTGAAATGACAGACGAACAGCGCGAGCTGGAGCGCTGCAAGCAAGAGATTCTTCGTCTCACACAGCTGGTTGCGTTTCTCAAACGGCAGGTTGTGCAGCTTTCTGAAATTATCTTTCAACCGTCGTAAAGAGCGCCAGGAGCGGAAAATCGGAAGGCTTGTGAGTCTCTGAGCGATGCCGAAGTGCGCTCTGTTTCCCAGCAGCGTGGCTTCCAGGCTTTGGGAGGCAGGGGACCAGCCACTCCAGTTCCGTGGGGACGGGCTCTTAATTTTAGTCGGAGGCGCGGTCTGTATATGAGGGCTAATGTTCAATCGTGACGGTGAATTCTGGTCTCAACTTGCGGCATATCTCTACGCTGTGGTTGTCGCGTTGTCTGTGTTGTGCGGCATTGGTCAGCTTCTAACAGGGCCAATCTTGAACTATTTCTCAAACTCAGATGAGCGAGCATCGGGCATCATTTTTGGATGGACCGCACGCAGCCCAAGCGAATGACTGGCGGGAGCGGTCGAACGGAATGCGCTAGCGGTCCAACCGGGAAAATGGCATTGCAATGAAGTCATCTCCTCTTCTACGTTTTTGGCAGGACAAGGTTGGGGCGAGCTCAATTGAGTACGCCCTGATCGCGGCTGGGATTTCTGCTACGCTTGTCCTTGCGCTGAATGTTCTTGGCTCCAACCGCAATGTTGATTGCAGTTCTGCACCTTCATCAAACGTTTCGACGCGCCAGTTCGACAAGTTGAATCTCGAATCCAGCAATGATAGGCAAGGCAAATGACCGTCAGCAAATACCAGATCAGGCACGAGCTGCGGCAGCTGATCGAGACGCATGTCAGCTCCTCGAGCACGTTCGAAGACTACGTGCTAATCACATGAGAGAAGAGGCGAAGAACCGGCTGGAGCTGGACGCGAGAACTTCCCGGACGAGGAGGTCGACGCCTCTCAATTGTAGCGCGGGCCCGAGCGCTTCGCACCGATGGTCAATCCTCGGGCGGAGGCTCAATTGGAATACAAAAGGCCGCCCCGCCTTGAGCTTCTGTTGCAGAGTGGTGTTGTCATCATGGCAGTGATGAGTTCCTGTAAGCTGCTGCTGTTTGCGCCCACGTCCATATCGGCCTCCTGCTGACGGATCACGCGCCACAAAGCGCTCACCGCGTTCGCCGGCCCTTACCCGCAATGGCTCGTTCGCGCCCTGCCGCCAAGCGGCGGCATTCCTCGCGAGGCAACAAGATCGCTCAGCCTGCCATCCTCCGCTGACGCTGCGGGCCAGAGGCTGCGGGTCGGTCGTTGCGGCGCTCAGAGATCGCCATCGAGGCCGCGCTGGTCGCGGTCCCCCGAGAATTTTAGCGGGACATTCGCGTTTGTCCCCGTTCCGCCTGTGAATTTCGGCGCGAGCCCGCCGTCATTCGCCGCAGATCAGCGGGAACATCGGGGTAGAGACGATTTGTCCCCGCCCTGTCCCCTCGGCGTCCCAAGCCGGCTTCTCCGGGATCAATCGGGGCGAAATGACTCTGCTGGGGCAACTTCCAATGATGGACAATTACCTTCCGAGCGCGCGCGTCGGCGATCGATCGTATCGGTAGCCGCATTGGCGTTGCTCGCATTGGCGCTATGCGGACTGATCTGGGGTTCTGGCAACCATGCGCCGGGCTGCGACTATGTCGCGGCTTGGTGCAATCGGCAGCGATCGGACGCACCGCGGGTTTTGCGCGACGTTTCCTGTTCGCAATCGGCGTGGTGGCTGTCTACATCGCCGATATGCGTTCCCCCCGGATCGCAAATGAGGAAGTTTAAGATTGCGCTTGCCGTCGCCCTGGCGACGGGCTCCTATTTTTCGCTGGCATACTATTTCAAGGTTAGCTACGTCGAAGAAGTCCCCAACCGCGACGATATCGCTCCGATCTATCTAATTTTGCCGACGGCGACGCCCGGCTCGTTCTTCGCCTGCTTATGGCTTCCTGTCCATGTCAAGCGAGTGGTCATTTACGAGCGGGGCGTTCCGATCGGCTACTCCAACGCGATCTATGATAATCCGTTCAGAACCTACTCCTCTGCTGGCAGGCAATGGAAAAACGTCGAGTTCAACACCAAAGGCGAACACGTACGTCGATGGGTCATGTGGGACAACGAGACAGGCCACTGACGATGCCGTCGGGAGCCTGATCGATCAGCATTTGCACGCCGCGATACCATTCCTGTCAGGTCGGCACCGGTGCCGGCGCGATCAGTCTGGGCTCGAGCTGCTCGTAGGATAGCGAGGTCGCCTCGGCGATCTGTTGCAGGATGTCTCGCTGGAAGGCTTCGTAGTCCGTGGGGTCGGCGGCACGCTCGCGCGCCAGACAAGAGAAGTGTGTCGAAATCCGATTCGCCGGTAATCGACACCTCCATTCTTATCCCTGCTCATCCACAACGCCACCCGATGCGCGGCAATGTCTTGCCGCTCGCCAAGAAAAGGGGTGGCGATGCCTTATATCGATTCAGGTGGAATAAGGCTGTATTTCGAGGAATGTGGGCGGGGCTATCCAATCATTTTCGTTCATGAATTCGAATCCGACCTGCACAGCTGGGAAGCGCAGATCCGTTATTTTTCGCGTGGCTATAGGTGCATTGCCTATAACGCGCGTGGATATCCACCGAGCGACGTTCCTGATGATCCCGCCATATACGGCTGGCAGGTCGCCGTAGAGGACATCGGCATCGTCATGCGCGATCTCTCGATCGGGCGCGCCCACATAGTTGGATCTAGCATGGGCGCCTATGCTGCTCTGCTGTTTGGGTTGCGATACCGCGAAAAGAGCAGCGCGATTGTCGCAGCCGGAGCAGGGGCGGGATCTCCAGCCTCGGATCGTGAAAGGTGGTTGAAGAACACGTCTGTTCTCGCGCGCGCATTGGCG
Source organism: Bradyrhizobium sp. LMTR 3 (assembly GCF_001693485.1). Lineage (GTDB taxonomy): Bacteria > Pseudomonadota > Alphaproteobacteria > Rhizobiales > Xanthobacteraceae > Bradyrhizobium. Next base: position 745,834 of record NZ_MAXC01000012.1, on the reverse strand, counting down.
GCGCGAGGTATGGATGCCATGGCAGAGAAAATGGCACGCCACTTCACGCGAATTCAACTGAAACACAAGGATCCGAAGGGCTGGCAGGAGTTTGTAAACCGGCTCAAGCAGCATTCGGCGCAGGGTATGGCCAATACCTTGCTCCAGTGCCAAGCCGTGCGACCGTCCTTGCACAACTTCCGCGATGAATTTTCACGGATGACGGTGCCGGTGCTGCTCACCGTGGGTGACGAAGACAAGCCATGTTTAGAAACCGGCCTGATGCTCAAATCCACAATTCCCGCCGCCGGCATTTGGGTGTGCCCCAATACGGGCCATGCCATCAATCTCGAAGAACCTGCAGCCTTCAACGCGCAGATTGAAGCGTTCTTCAGCGCCGTCGAGCGAGGAAGCTGGGGTCATATCGACCGGCGGAAACAGCCCGTCTCGGGATATGAGAATTCAACGGCCGCTCGATTGAATTTCGACGGAGCGCTTCCATGAAGTCATGGATCGCTATCTACCTTTCCGAGCCCGTCGCCGCGCGGCTCGCAGTCGCAGCGCAACGTCCCGGGGCCACCAAATCGGAGATCATTGAGGCTGCCCTCGCTGATTTCTTCGGGCCAGATCATGACGTCGATGATCCCTCGGTTGATCGCCGGCTGAACGCCATCAACCAGAACCTCGAACAGCTTCATCAAGAGTTGCGGATTGTGAGTGAGACTGTTGCGCTTCAGGCTCGATTTCTTCTCGCCGTCACGCCTCCGCTTGCAGCCGCCGACCAACCTGCCGCCTGTACCCTGGGACTCGCGCGCTTCGACGAATTTGCTGCACAGGTGACAAGGCGGGTTCATCTAGGAACGTCGCTCATCAAGGAAACAATTGAGCGGGTGAATTCGACTGATCCGGCGCATTTTGCAACACAACCGGTGAGGCAAGAAGGGTCGGCCCGCTCCACACACCAGGAACCAAACGGCGTTGCGGCGCCTGTCGCCGGCAACAAACCACAATCTCCGCCTGTTGCTCGAGGCGCAGCCTTCGATCGCGAACTCGATACAAGAGCAGAACAAACAATGGCTGGCGCGATATGGCGGCCGTTTCTGGCGCCATGGCGTGCTACGGGGCCGCAGCTGTCACGAGCCTTCTCCACAGATTGGCTTTTAGTTTTGCGCGTCTTCTTACCCTTCGTCGCAGCTTACTATCTTTCTTTTCTCTTTCGCACCATAAACGCGACCATAGCTGCACCATTAACCTATGAGTTTGGACTGGGTGCCGACGACCTCGGTCTCCTGACGTCCATCTACTTCCTGACCTTCGCGGCCGCCCAGATTCCTATTGGGGTGTTAGTGGACCGATACGGTCCACGAAAAATCCAGAGTGTCGTGCTGATGGCCGCAGCCGCCGGGGCAGCGCTATTTGCCGTCTCCGACAACTTTTGGCTTCTTCTTCTCGGCCGAGCGTTAATCGGCTTTGGCGCTTCTGCAGCATTGACGGCCGGATTGAAAGCCGTCGTTCTCTGGTTTCCCGCCGAGCAGGTGCCTCTGCTCAATGGCTTGATGATCATGCTAGGGTCCTTTGGCGCCGTGACGGCAACATTGCCGGCCGAATACCTGCTCGTGTCGATCGGCTGGCGGGGATTGTTTGAGCTCTTAGCCATTGCATCGGTTGGATGCGCCCTCGCAATTTTCCTTCTCGTGCCAAAGGGCACGTGCTCATTCGCCGCGAAGGGGACTACCATTGGACTACGAATGATTTATTCAGACCCTCGCTTCTGGCGTTTGGCGCCGCTCTCTGCAACCTGCATTGGTACGGCCTGGGCTTTACAGGGGCTGTGGGCTACCCAGTGGTTCGCCGATGTCGAGGGCCTGGACCGATCGGAATTGCTTCGCAATCTCTTTGTCATGGCAATCGCATCGAGTGCGGGCGCCCTGGTTCTAGGCGTTGCGGCTCAAAAGCTTCGTCGACACGGGATAAGCCCTCGACCGCTCTTGGGCTTGGTCGCACTTCTGTTCTTCGTAGCCCAATTGGCAGTGATCCTGCGAGTACCTTTGCCATCATCTGTTCCGTGGATGATTGTCGCTGCCTGCGGGGCGGCGACCGTCCTTAGCTACGCGATTTTGGGCGAGTTTTTCCCAAAAGAGCTTGCTGGACGTGCCACCGCGGCGCTCAACGTCTTTCACATCGGTTGCGCCTTTCTGGTCCAGTATCTGGTGGGTTTCTTGATTCAGTATTGGACACCTCAGCAGGGCCACTACCCGGAAATTGCTTACCAGATAGCCTTTGCAGTCAACCTTGCAGTTCAGCTCGGAGCATGGTTCTGGTTTATTATCCCTGTACCTCTACGAGGCAGTGGTGCCGGGAGCGAGCGGCCGCTCTAGAAGCTCTGCAAGATGTGGACGAAAGCGGCGCCGCCGAGATCCACGGTTGGTGTGGGGCGCTCTTCAGCCTGACGTTCCCGGTTGCTGCGAAGTTGCTATTGCTGGCAGGGCCACTCAACTCTTCAGCCAACGTCTTCAAGTGGAGCTAGTCTTCTTGCGTCAGCCATGTGGTAAACTGCTCAACACTTTTGGCTTTGCGCGCTGAGGGGTTGAATAGGCCGTAGAACCCAGCGCCAATAATGCGTGATTGAGGAAAAAGAATTCCAAGGCGCCGTTCTGCAACGTCGAGCGAAACGAGAGCCTCCGGCACAAGAGCAATACCATAGCCATTGATTGCTGCCTCTATGCAGAGGAAAAAGTAGTCAAAGACTTGGCCACGCGGCGTCTGACTGACATCTATACCAGCCTTACGGAACCAGTCCGGCCAAGCCGAGATACGGCTTTTCATGTGCAGCAGTGGGCACCGCGTCAAATCCTTCGCATGGCGTACTTTCAATTCGGACAGCAGCCCTGGCGAGACGACCGCCACGGCTTCGTCATGCAGAAGATGACGGCAAGCTAATCCGGCCTTTTTCATAGGATAGCACCGGATGACAAGATCGCTCTGGTCGACGCTCGACTCGAACTCATCGGTGTTAGAGGTTTCAAGCCGGATTTCGATACGCGGATTCAGTCGCTGAAAGGCTGCGATACGGGGGATCAGCCATCGCATCGCAAACGATGGCGTCGCGTTGATGCGGATGCAGTGTGCGGAGCCGGAGCTGGCAAAGTCCTCCGAAGCAACGGCCAACAGATCGAGGCTCTTGCGTACATCATGAGCGTAAGAACGTGCTGCAGGCGTCAATTCAATGCGGTTGCCAGCCTTCCGCACCAATTTGCAAGAGAAATATCCTTCTAGCAGCCGCAGCTGTTGGCTGACAGCGCTGTGGCTGACATTCAGTTCAGCGGCAGCTTGCGTGACGCTTTCATGTCGTGACACCGCCTCAAAGGCACGAAGAGCGGTAAAAGGTGGAATTTTGCGCATGCTTAGGTGTTAGATTCTCTAACATTGATCTCAATAAATGATACCTTCCAGATGACGAAAAAACGCGGTTATCTCGCGCGATTGAAAGTTTTTCGACGAAAACCACAACAAGGTTGATTGTAAGAGATTCTCCAGCTGTTGTAAGGCTGCGTTGCAGGTTGTCAGTTAGAAATAACGATTAGATGGCAATTTAGGCTGTTAGCGGGGCTCACAATTCGCACGGCTTTTCCGAGTTCGCTCGAAATCCTGTTGAATGGGTTGCATAAAATAATGCCGGTACATCCGCGGGCAGGGCCTTTACGTTCGCCTCCACCTCGGCCACCCGGTCTCGAGCGCCTGGCTGTTCTGGCGGAAGCTCGTGCGACCTGCTAGGCCGAGCAGCTTCTTCGCCAACGGCGGCGGTGGGGTCATTAGGAAGCACGTGATTATGTTCAAATGGTAGAGCCGGAATGAGCCCGGTCGAATGCATCTTCCAGGAATTTATTGATGCCATCCAAACCGCAACCAGCGAGGATGAATTCGAGCGCGTCGCAATGCGGCTGACACAGAGGCTTGGCTTCCAGCGATTTGCCTACCTGCGCCTGACCGGCGAGACGCCCATGTTGATCTCGTCCTATCCCAAATCCTGGACCAGCCGGTACTTCCAACTCGGATATCAGCAGCTCGATCCCGTGGTGCGCCGCGCGCGTGCCGAGCACGCGCTGTTCAGCTGGGGAGGCGAGGCGTCAGCCGTGGCCGGAAATCGCGAGCAGCGCCGGTTCTTCGATGAAGCGACGACTTTCGGAATTAGGTCAGGCATAACTGTGCCAATCAGGGGTGGATTTGGCCGAATGGCTGCATTTACGCTGGCGACGGGCGACCGCGATCTTCACCCCGAGCGGCTCGTGGCCGACGGGAAGGATCTCATACAACTCGTCGGGTTGCACTTTCATTGTTATGTCGCCGCCAGACTTGACGTACTCTCTGCCAGTAAACTCGTCGCAAGTGAGCTCAGTCAGCGCGAGCGCCAGTGCCTTGCATGGATCGCGCGCGGAAAAACTGTCGCCGATATCGCGGTGCTGGTCCAGATTGCACCGCGAACTGTCGTGTTTCATCTTGATAACGCACGCAGCAAACTAGGTGCAGCATCAATTGCTCAATGCGTCGCCGAGGCGCTGCGGCGCGGTTTGTTGTCCTAATCATCCACACACTCCCATTTCGCGAGATGCACAACAGACCTGGCGCTCGTCGCGCCGGGCATGTTGTATTGTGTTCTGTCCAAAATGGTCTAACGTAATCAAACTGAACAAGAGGTACCTGTAAAATTTGACAGGCGATTAGCAACTCTCTTTCTGGTTTTGAGGCCTCCCGATAATTTCAGGAGGTCGCTATGCATGCCATCGCACTTCACACCTCTCAATTTGGTCGTCATCTGGAGTTGCTCGCGGCGATGTACCGGCTGCGGCGCCGTGTCTTCAAGGATAGGCTCGACTGGTCAGTGTCGGTCTCGGGTGAATTCGAGCTCGATGTGTATGACACTCTCGGACCGACTTACCTCATTCTGGTGGCAGACGCCGGAGAGCCGGTTGGTTCGGTTCGTCTGCTTCCGACGACCGGACCAACCATGTTGGCCGATACCTTTCCCGTTCTGCTCGGCGGGACGCCAGCGCCGCATGCCGAAAGAATTCTCGAAAGCTCACGCTTTTGCGTCGACACCAGTCTTGTTGCGGAGCAGGCGGCCAATAGTCTCAACCGCGCGACGTTTATCCTTTTTGCCGCCATGATGGAGGCAGCACGCGGCGCGCGCGCAGACAGCATCGTGACAGTCACTGATACACGTATGGAGCGCATTCTCCGGCGAGCGGGCTGGCCATTGAGACGGATCGCTGCTCCGCAGCAGGTCGGATCGACCATAGCGGTCGCCGGCTTTCTCGACATGTCAGAACAAACGCTTCACAGGATGTACGAACAAGCCGACGTCAACGGCCCCGTGCTTGTGCCAGCGGATCTTGTTGACGCGGCCGCCTGATGCCCCGCGAGCAGCATCCAGCAAAAGTAATTTGATACGTAAATGCTCGCAGACCCACGACATAGTCGGGTGGTTTTGATCAATATGACGCGCGGCGAGACGCCGGCTTCGGCCGGACTTGCCCCGCGGCATGTCAGTTTCTCATTGCTGCAGACAGGCATGGAGATGTTCGGCGTCGCGTCGACCCTCATCGGCGAATGCCAGCCGTTCGGGATAAAGGGTCAGCAACTCGTGCACTCGATGGCGCAGCTGGACGTGGACGCTCTTTCCATTTGGCACGATCGGCGGTTTACGGACAATCTGGCTTCACGCGAAACCGGTATCATTTTCTTTGGAGGAGGTTGGCTCGAAGAGGATGTCTTCATTGCCGCGCTGCAGGCCGCCGAGCGTGGATATGACGTACGCCTCCTGTCGGACCTTATCGCGACGCGTGTCGATGCGGATCGATCACTTGCGTTGGATCGGATGGCGCTTCATGGCATCTTGGCGACCACGGTGCGCCAGATGCTGCTGGAATGGGCGGTATGTTTGCATGATCCGCTTTTGACGCAAAAGGTTCAGAAGCTTCTATCGTGATCTGGATTGCCATCGGACCCCTAAAGCCGGGGCACCCCGTTCTCGTGAACCTGCAGCCGCCGAATGAGCGCCAAACATTTAGCGCCGCCCCGCAAGCCCACCAGGACACACCAAAGGGCCAAGGACGTAGATGGCTTCCAAACTATTCAACGCTACCAAACGTTTCGCATCGACCCGAGCTATACTATGAACGGGCCTTCGTCAGTCCACTAGCAATAGGGTAGGATACAGCAAACATCTTGAAAACGTACTGCTGCAACATTGCTCGCGATTTTGCCGCCTTCCTACTACCCATATCAAAATTGTACGAGGCGCGCCGTCTGCTAACATTTGCAAATGGTCAATTTCGAGCGGCTAGGAAAGGGCTGGCGCGATGACGGCATGTAGAGCTAGGGCCCCACCTGGTCCGATAAGGAGGAAAACCTTCTTTGGATGGAGCTCGACAGGCTTGCGCGGCTTTTTGGCCTCATCGCGGTGCGCGCCGGCGATGCGATCATGAACGTCCCGCGCCTCCGTTCAACACAAGGACGATGGTTCGCCAGTGACAGTCGCGGACCTTGAAGCCGACCAGATCATCCGTTCGTGTCTTGCGCGAACGCTTCCCGAATTGTCGGTCGTCACAAGAAACATGCGGCTCGAAGCTTATCGCAAGCGAGCGCCGTGCTCGTCGATCCTCGCGACGGAATCATGGAATTCGTCAGGGGCATTCCCGAATATACCCTTGTTTAATTGCGGACGGCGAGGCGGATGTCTACCCCCGACTAGCACCAACGATGGAGTGGGATACGGCTGCCGGGCATGCGGTCCTGCTCGCGGCCGGCGGCAGGGTTGTGGACAGAACATACGCTATGGTAAGCCCGACTTCCGCAACGGTGACTTTGTCGCTTGGGGCGGACGCGCTGCGTCAAACGGCAGCTAACGAACAGATCTGCATCTAAGAAGGCCATATGCTGCCGAAACATCTGCGTCGCCTCGAAGCTGAATCGATCGAAATCATGCGTGACGTGGTCGCCGAGTTCAAGCGGCCGGTCATGCTCTATTCGATCGGCAAAGATTCGAGTGTCATGCTGCACATTGCCATCAAGGCATTCTATCCCGCGAAGTTGCCCTTTCCTCTGCTTCACGTCGACACGACCTGGAAGTTCCGCGAGATGATCACTTTCCGGGATGAGACGGTCAAGCGCCTCGGCGTCGACCTGATCGTCCACGTGAACAAGGACGGCATCGAGTGCGGGATTAATCCGATCGATTCGGGCTCAGCTCTTCATACGCAGGTGATGAAGACCGACGCCCTGAAGCAAGCACTCGATTTCTATCAGTTCGATGCTGCGTTTGGCGGAGCACGACGTGATGAGGAAAAGAGCCGCGCGAAGGAACGGATCTTCTCCTTCCGTTCGGCCGGACACGTGTGGGACCCGCGCAACCAGCGACCGGAGCTCTGGAACCTCTTCAACACCCGAATCAACCAGGGCGAAACTATGCGTGTGTTCGCAATGTCCAATTGGACTGAGGTCGACATCTGGGAATACATCATGCTCGAGAGAATCCCGGTCGTCCCGCTCTACTTCGCGAAGCAAAGACCCGTGGTCCGGCGAAACGGCGCAACGATCATGGTCGACGACAAGCGATTGCCGCTTCAGTCGAACGAGAAACCGGAGATGCGGATGATCCGTTTCCGCACGTTGGGATGCTATCCCTTGAGTGGTGCTATCGACTCCGACGCGACCACGATCGAGGATATCGTCGCGGAAATGGAGACTGCGACGGTATCTGAGCGCCAGGGACGCTTGATTGATGGCGATGAAGCCGCTTCGATGGAGAGAAAGAAGCGGGAAGGTTACTTCTGATGCCGTCCAAAGCGACAACCAAGCTTGTCCAGGCCGGAACGAAGGACCAGCTGCGATTTATCACCTGCGGTTCGGTAGACGACGGAAAGTCGACCCTGATCGGCCGGCTGCTGCATGACAGCAAGATGATTTACGAGGATCAGCTGACGGCGCTGGCACGCGATAGCGCCAAGCATGGCACCACCGGCAATGACATCGATTTAGCGCTGGTCGTCGACGGGCTTGAAGCCGAGCGGGAGCAAGGCATCACGATCGATGTGGCCTACCGCTTCTTTACCACCCTGCGCCGCTCGTTCATGGTGGCCGACACGCCCGGCCACGAGCAGTACACCCGCAACATGGCCACCGGCGCCTCAAACGCCCAGCTCGCCATCATCCTGATCGATGCCCGCAAGGGCGTGCTGGTCCAGACCAAGCGTCACTCCTTCATCTGTTCGCTGCTCGGTATTCGCCATGTCGTGCTGGCAGTGAACAAGATCGACCTCGTTAGCTACAAGAAGGAGGTTTTTGACCGGATCGTCGGCGACTATGTGGCCTTCGCTGCCGGTCTTGGCTTCACCTCGAATGTTGCAATCCCGATTTCCGCCCGCTACGGCGACAACGTCATCAACCGCTCCGGCAACACCCAGTGGTACCAGGGGCCTTGCCTGCTTGATTATTTGGAGAGCATCGATATCCAGTCCGACGCCGCGGGTCAGGCTTTCCGCTTTCCGGTCCAGTGGGTGAATCGGCCCAACCTGGACTTCCGCGGCTATGCCGGGACGGTGGCTTCCGGAAGCATCTCGGCAGGAGATGAGATCATTGTCGCAGCGTCTGGACGGACTACGCGCGTCAAGCGCATCGTGACCCAGGACGGTGATCTCCCCCGTGCTGAGGCTGGCGATGCCGTCACCATTGCCGTCGAAGACGAGATCGATATCAGCCGTGGCGACCTTGTGGCGCGTCCGACCGAGCAGCCGGAGGTCGCCGACCAGTTCGCCGCTCATCTGATCTGGATGGACAAGGATCCGCTCGTCGCTGGACGCAATTACATCCTGCGCATTGGAACGCAAACTGCAGCGGCCAGTATTACCGCAGTCAAGTATCGGATCGACGTCAACACACGAGAGCACCTTGCGGCTAGGACGCTTGGCCTCAACGAGATCGGTTTCTGCAATGTCGCGACCGCACTGCCCGCGGCTTTCGATCCTTACGGGGTCAATCGCAAGACCGGATCATTCATCGTCATCGACCGTTACACCAACCGCACGGTCGGCGCCGGCATGATCGCGTTTCCGCTGCGGCGGGCTACCAATATCGCTTGGCAACCGCTTTCAGTGGGTAAGAGCGAGCGCGCCGCGCTGAAGGATCAGAAGCCTTGCATCATCTGGTTCACCGGCCTGTCCGGCGCCGGCAAGTCGACGATTGTCAACATTGTCGATCAAAAGCTGTTCGCAATGTCTCGCCACACCATGCTGCTGGACGGCGACAACGTACGGCACGGATTAAACCGGGACCTCGGCTTCACCGAGGCCGACCGCGTCGAAAATATTCGGCGTGTCGGGGAAGTCGCCAAGTTGATGGCCGACAGCGGTTTGATCGTGATCTGTTCGTTCATCTCACCCTACCGGGCCGAGCGAGACATGGTGCGCAGCCTGGTTGCTAAGGAGGAGTTCATCGAAGTATTTGTCGACACGCCGATCGAAGAATGCGCGCGACGCGATCCCAAGCGTCTTTATTCCAAGGTGAAGTCGGGCAAGCTCAAGAATTTCACCGGCATCGATGCGCCCTACGAAACTCCGATAAGACCCGAAATTCATCTCAGGACCATGGGGCGGACGCCCGAGCAACTGGCGGAAGCCGTGGTCGATCTACTGAGGGCCCGCGCAATCATCGGCAATCGCTAGAATTTGCCGAAATTTGCCGTCCTTGCCTGAACTCTTGAGCCGATGAAAGAAAAGAACGAGAGTCCAATCCGCAAGCGCTTGCCGTGAGGACCAACCACAACGGTTCGCACACCTGGTCGATACGGGGCTCCATGCCCCGCCTGTTCGCACGCGGCAACGGCATCATGCTGCCCGTGATCCGTGGTCGATGTCGAGCCTTAAGCTTTGTGTTGATCGCCGCGGCGATCGCGTTCCTGCCGGTAGGTCACCTGATTGCTTCGCAATAATTTTCTTTTACAATCTGCGGCGAACGCGGCGTCGCTCAAATGCTCCAACTTTGGTTACCCATTTCATTGAGGGCACGCCCGTTCCGCCAGATATTCCACTATCAGCCGGTGTGCTTCCCAGGGACACCGCAATGAGAACGAACGACGGGAGTTTGATGCGCGACATGTGAAGCCGCATGCCCCATCGCTACGCCCCGGCGGTGACCGGATCGTACTGACAAATCGAAACAGTCGACAATTAGACAGGAGCGCCGAAGTCCGGCGATTGAGTACTCATGTCCCAAGCCGACGTCATCAAAGTATCTAATCAAACCGTGGGCATCGTCGTCCGCGAAGAGCGCGGCTTTCGCTTTTTCTCGTCGGAGCGCACTTTTGACAGCCTTGATGGCGGTCATTTCGCTCTGCGCACGCAGCGGAGCGGGCGGCGAGGGCGCTTGTCGAGCGGCGCGCCGGCAACTGCGGCATTCAGTCTGGGCCTCTAAGCAACCGAAAGATCGTCCACACAACGCGGGGTCTCTTTTTGATCGCCTGCTCCTCTAAAGTCAGCAGATCCCGGTAGATCAGCCCCAATTCAGCCCGCCATGCGGAAGCATGTATCCCAATCCGATCTTCGGGTAGGCACAGCACGAGCCACGCGTGTAGGCGTAGAGCACGGTCAACTGCGGCATCCGCTAGGTCGTGTGGACACTCATCGCATCGATAGCATGATGGCTGCGAGAGTGACGACGGCGCAATAGTTTCGGGCGGTTTCTTCGAAGCGGGTTGCTACGCGCCGGAACTGCTTGAGCTTGCTGAAGCAGCATTCCACAAGATGTGGCTGAGCGTAAAGATGGTTGTCGAGTGGATATTTGAGCGCCCTCGACGGGTTGTTGGGAATGATAGCCAGCGCACCCTTGGCGCGATGGTTTGGCGTAGGTGGTCCGCGTCATAGGCCGTGTTAGGCATGACGACTCCCGCGGACAACCCTCTATCAAGGCTGCGGCTTGTGGTGCATCACCTTCCAACCCGCAGCCCGTGTGAACCGCACAGGGCATCCTAAGCCTCGAACGGCCATGTGGACCTTGGTGGTCAGGGCATCGCGAGAGCGGCCGAGGGCTCGATCTTCAGGGCCCCTTTTTTAGCCCCGGCAGCGTGCTGATGGGCTCGGACGATGGTAGAATCAACGATTAGGTATTATGCTGAGCTAGCAGCGCGGGCGGTAGGGACAGCGCCTCCATTTGGCCCTAAAATACCCCGGCGCCGAGTCGCCCGAGCTGCGTCTAATTAGTTGCATAATCGTCGGTGTGTGGAGCCTAGGCAGCGCGGGGTCTCGCCTGGGACCCCGCAGCCAGGTGTTAGCGAGAGCCGTTCCAGCCAGCCTCATCAGCCGAAGTTTGGATCAGGCCGCAATCGCCGTTGGAGTGCCTGCCGATCCGCCACGAAATTGTCGAGGTACAGCAGGTCTGGCCACCGTCTTTGCGCCAATCATCTAACCAGCTCGCGCGATCGACTGGTCATTCCTCGAGGAACGGTACGGCGCGGTCTACGAGGACAAGTCGGGCCGGCCGCAGCTGCCGACCCGGCTGATGGCGGGTCTGGCCATCCTCAAGCACACTTACAAGCTCTCCGATGAGGTGTTGTGCGCGCGCTGGATTGATCCGTCCACGACACAGACGCCGCAATCATAACCGTTCCGCTGCTGGGCGATGCGGACTGGCTTCAGGCGGACGATAAGGGTAGACGTTAGCTGGCCCAATGCCGGCCGCCGAGTGGGATGGTCGCTAGATTAGTCACTGCCGTGACGATCTGCTGTTCGCCGCCGCCTTTGAGCGTCTCGACATCTTGGTCAAGCGACTTGTCGTCAAGCCGAGCAGCAATTGCTGGCTTGTTGTTCGCAAAGAGCCACTGGCTCAATTTGTGACGATGGAATCACGACGCGCGATTCGACAAAATCATGGAAATGAAATTGCAAGCTTTCAGGCCCTCAGACCCGAAAAGCTTGCAATCTCAAACCTCGCTCCGCCCCAAAAATCGACTCCCGCTCAATCGCTTGGGAGGCTCTTCACGGACGAGTTTCCAACATGCCTAGGAATGGTATCGGGCGACACGAGGCGGGACTCGCTAATTTTCTCAGTCCACAATCCAGCCGGGGCCGAGCCGACAACGGTGGCGGACGTCCTCAAACTGCCCCAAGGACGGGCAGTATTCTAGCCGCATTGCGAGTGAGATTGCTCGCCACAATAGACGCATCGGCAGCGCCACCTCAAGAACGACTTGCGTCGCAATTGCCCGACGAGCGGAGCAAGCCCGAGGGCAGGGCTGCCAATGGTCCAACTGCTGGCGACGAAATTCGACCATGAGGAGCATAACCAAGGGCATCGACTTCAGTTCAGCTGGCATCTGCGCCAGAGTCTTTGTTCCCCGCGGCCATACGGGTCGGTTGTAGGCGGAGTTTCACTCATGATTATGCGTTACGAAGAAAGCCGTGCCTTTGCAAAATTGGTAGCAGCTCATGATGATCATGAATGATGTAATCCGGCTGCGCGCTCTGCAAGCGCGACTCGGAAACAAACCCACCCGTAATGGATATGCTGATGAGCCCCAGCTCGCGTGCAATATGCGTCTCAATGGGCATGTCACCGATGATGAAGGTTGAATCTGGCTGCAGATTGTTTGCTTGCATATGCAGCCTAAGCCGTTCGCCTTTGCTCATACTTTTGAATTGAGTGGCGCGGCTTTCGAAGGCTAGAACCTCCTTGACGCAATCGTCGATGCCAAGCCTGCGAATTTGGGAGCGAAGAGGGTCAACTATGTGGTTGCTGACAATAATGGTTGAGACCGCCTGTTGACGTGCCGTTTCCAAAATGCGGCGGGCGCCTTCGCGCAGATCGGCCTTGCTCGCCAGCGGTTCGTAAGTGTCGTGAAAAATAGCGCTGCCGTCGCTATCCACGATCGCGACTTCACCTTCCGACATTCCGAGATTGCGGTAAAGGACTGAAAGCGGGAGCTCGAACTTTTCCCGAAATGTTTGGATATCGATATCAGCGCGACCAAATCGGCCTAGAATGATATTCATCGTTTTCAGCAACGCATCTGTATCGTCGAGCAGCGTGCCGTTCCAATCGAATACTAGATTAGGTTTCATGATGTGACCTCAGGCAAATGCTGATTCCGGGAGGGGAAGGTCGGAAATCAGCTTCTTCAAATTCTTGTTCGCGCGTTCTTGCCCCGCTGGCGTTGGCATCTCGAACGTAAACGGCGACAAGTCGATGCCATCATGCCCTTGCGGTAGCGCGGATACGAGAACTTGGAAGGGCAGATAAGTGATGCCCGCAGCATTGATGCATGCGGCGATTTTGCTTTCGATGATCCTGAGCATTTGCTGTTCGATGTTATGAAAACGCAGGCTTTGCTTCCGCTGCTCGGGTGACAGAGTTCTCCATACTTGCCAGAACGCCAGCTCGTCGATCGTGTCGATACCAATGCCGTAGTAATTTGGCGCCACTATAGGCGGTGAGCCGATTGCCCAATGCACAGCCTTGGCCCCGGCGGAAAGCAGCATATTCGTGACGGCCCGACTTGTATCGCCGCGAATGAGGGCTTCATCGACCATGAGTATGGAGCTGTCAGCAACGTCCTTCTCTGCGACACAGTATTTTTTGGCTATAAGAGATCTGCGCTCTTCAGCGATACCTACAAGCGTCCTTTGAGAAAATTGTGTTGCGACGACTTCGTGACGTCGGATGGTGGCACCGTATTCGGCCAGTGATGCAAACAGACCATCAGCATACGGCCCTCCCGTTCGTGGCATGGAAGAAACGATAATAGGAGCGGACCCCACTTCTGCTGCCAGTCGCGGCGCAATAAGTTTACCAAGAGCCACTCCGATATTGTAACGGGTTTCGAGATGAGATTGTCGTTTCGACGTGTTGGGGCTTCCTAGGTAAAGCGTTTCGTAGGCACATAGCCTGGTGTTATGTCGAGCATCGCACACCGAGTGATCAAGGCATACTCCCGTTTTTCCGTTCACGCACTTGATGTGGCCTGGTAAAATTTCGCCTGCTTTGCCTTGTAGTCCGGAAAAGGCGCAGTTTTCCGAAGCAAAAAGCAAAAAGCCGTCGTCGGTTTGCATGAATTCCAAAGGTCGCAAACCATGTCGGTTACGGAAAGCAATGAGATTTCCTTCACCATCCAACAAGAGTGCGCTAACGGCGCCATCGATAGAGTTATCGATCTTCCGAAACAGTCTTTGATGATTCACCGGCAGACCATGCCGCCAATAATCACTTTGACAAATGTGCTCAATCAGCTTGAGCAGGAGCTCGGCATCCGTTTCGCCGGCAAGGCTATGCCCTTGGGCGAACAGTTCTTTCTTAAGTTCATCAGCATTGACCAAAGCCCCGTCTAGAGAAATCGCCAAATGGCGGCAACCGGCTTTGTTGTTGTGAACAGGCTGAAAGTCGCTCTCGTCATGTTCCCTGCTAGACGGGCTACGAACGTGTGCAATCGCGACGCGAGGCCTTAAATTCGCATACTGTTCATTATAGCCGATCGTTGTTAGTTCGCGTGGCGGCTGAGACGACTTTGTATATTGAACGCGTTTTTCGTGCATGAAGGCTGCAAGACCGAACCCCGCCTGTCCACGAAGTGCAAGTTTCGGAAGCATGTGCTTGAGCCGATCATAAACCGTCTTTTGTGAATGGCTTGAAGGCAAGAGAACAGCACCAGCAACACCGGACATGCTATTTATCCTTCAATGACGACCATTCTTATCGCCGTCATTCGACACCGCGTGTGTCCTGTTCAACCAAGACACCGCGTCCTGAATCCGACACTAAGGCAGATGTATTCCGCCGGCGCGGCGCGAAGCGCGCCGTTCTGCTCCCTTTTAGCAAGGCCCGTGCCAGTGTCTTAAATGGTACGGCTCACGCGGCAGACCGGCAGATTGCTACGGCTGGAAATAAGAGCATTTTGCTCAAGCGGCCGCGATCCGAGCTGTTGGAACTAGGACACGTTGGCTGAGGCGCGACACGTTTTAGGCAAATAAGCGTCACGAACTGAACGTCCGTATCGGCGCGGCGCTACGGCGCGATATCTCACCCGGCTCACTGACACCACCTTCGTAAGCGTCTGTCTGTGAAAGAAGCCCGCGTCAGCCGAAGAACACCAGTTATAAAAAGAGGAGATGGCTCTGTTCCACAAAAAGGGACCGCGATGCAGCTCATTGAGTATGCGGTCTCGGTCGAAACTGGCCGGCTTACACCGCCGAACATCGGCTGCAACAGCCAGAGGGCGCTTTTCGCTGGTACAAGTGCACGTCCGTGCCGCTCAGAATCTGGCGGTGGCCTTCGGGAACGGTTCATTTGCATCAATGTGCATCACGACAAACTTTGTGGCCGCCACAACGGCCCGTCGAGGCGCATCGGGACGTCAATTGCGGCCGCTGGGCGTCATTCTGAACTGGTCGGTCAAGCAGCTGGCCGAGCGAAGTGGGATGTCCTTGCGCGCTCATTCGCCCGGCCCGAGGAGTACAAGGACACTCGCCGGAAGTTCGACGAGTTGATGGAAGTAGTTTCCGCCGGTTGGCAAGCCAAGTATCCGGCCGCGGTAGATTGAACGCTTTGCCGGCGCAGAGCTCTGATCACCTTCCGCCGTCCTCTTCAGTTGACCCATTCTAAATTCCCCGATAGCTAGGCGACCGCTTCTCAAAAAACGCGTTCATTCCCTCTTGCTGGTCGGACGTCGTGAATGCGTGCCTGATGGCTTGTCGTTCAAATTCTAGACCGGCGTCAAGCGCGGTTTGGTAGGCGGCGAGTACAGCCGCTTTAGCCAGTTCCGTGGAACGGGGCGGCTTGTGCGCGATAGTTTCGGCAAGCTCGAGGGCGCGGCTCTGTGCCTTGCCCTCTGCCGTGACCTCAGCAACAAGCCCAGCCTGATGGGCTGCGCGCGCAGAGATGGGTTCTCCGGTCAGGATCATGAGCATCGCGAGCGATTTGCCGGCCACTCGGGTCAATCGCTGGGTTGCTCCGTCTCCCGGCAATATCCCGATGTTGATCTCCGGCTGCCCGAAGCTAGCGCCTTCACCGGCGATCACGATGTCAGCCAGAAGCGCGAGCTCGTGACCACCGCCAAAGCAAATGCCCTCGACCGCGGCAATAAATGGCTTGGGGAAATTGGCGATATCCCGCCAAGCAGAACGTCGCGCGGAATTGTCGATGGCTTCGAACCCTCGTTGCCGCATTTCCTTGATATCGGCGCCGGCAGAAAAGAACGCATCGCTGCCACGAAGTACGACGCAGCGCACCTGATCATCCAGCGCAGCCTTGCGAAGAGCGGCCGCGAGTTCCGCGATCAGATCATTGTTCAGCGCGTTTCGTTTGGATGCCCTATTCAGCGTTAAGAGCACGACGTGCTGCAGAGGAGACGTCCAAAGAATGAGGTCGGAGTTGGCGTTCAACGTAGCACCTTTGCAGGTTACGGATCAGCGCCATTTACACCGAAATCGTTTTCGCGAACAGCCGTCCTGCAGCCTAGCCAGCTTGCCACTCCTCATCGGGGGCGCTTCGGAAGGCGGTCGGCTTTCGGTGGTGACGCGGTGGACGACCGCACTACCAGCCGGTACGGCAACAAGACGCTCTTGGGGACGGGTCTTCCTGCGATCGCACTGATGAGATAGTCGGCTGCGCCCCGACCGATTTCAGCAGCGGGAATACTGATCGTCGTTAGCGGCGGATCCACCTGTGCCGCCAGCTCCACATCGTCAAAACCGGTAATCGAAACCGCCCGCGGCACGCTCAAGCCCATCTTGCGGGCTTCCGTCATGGCGCCGATAGCCAGCGTGTCGGTGGTGCAGATCACGGCGGTCGTGCCGGGATGGTCAGTGAGCAGTTGACGAAGTGCCTTTCGTCCTTGCGCCAGCGAGTGGTCGGCCCTGATGACCTGAGTCGGCTGGAGTCGGATACCGGCTTCAGAGAGAGCGCGCTGGATGCCATCAAGTCGGGCGCGCGAACGGTCATTCGATGGTAGAATGTTGGCAATTGCACCGAAACGAACGTGTCCCAGGCCGAGAAGAAATTCGGTCATTTCGCGAGTGGCGCGTTCGTTGTCGATGCCAATAGCAGGAATGCCGCCGCCCGCCTTGGAGACGTAAGTCGTAATGACGGGGACGCCAGTTTGCTCGACCAGAGTTCTCAGCTCCCGACCGTGCGAGCCCCCCACCAGCACAATGCCGTCGATGCCACGCTCGATGAGGCTCTGCATCTCCTGCAACTCGCGGCGTTGATCATATTGTGAATTGGCGATGAATAACGTGTAGCCGCTTTCGCTTAGCCGGTTCTGCAGGGCCTCCACGCTTTCGGCAAAGATGCCAAGGCCTAGCGTGGGAACGATCGCGCCGATCGTCCGCATGCGTCCCGATTTCAGTGCCCGGGCCGCGCTATCGGGCGTATAGGAGAGATCGGTGATGAAGCGCATCACTTTATCACGCAGTTCGGGCCTGACAATTCCTGGATGATTTAGAACGCGCGACACCGTCGCCGGCGAGACGTTCGCCTCTCTAGCGACGTCCTCGATCTTCACCCTGGGCCGGGACCGGCCTTTGGGGTCGGCGATCGACTTCTTGTCCATCTGATCTGCTCGGATTGTCCCAAAACGGGCTGTTAACACCATTCGAGTTAAACCACCGGGAGGGCCGCTATCTCAAGCGCACTGTGAACGAGATCGGTGGTTCCGTTGAACAGTATGCGCGCGCCTAAGCCACATCAAGCAGAGCGCGCCGGCGGCCATATTCCGAAAGTGCGGCGCTTAACGCGCTTGACTCCGCTGGGCGGTGGGACCAATAATCCTGAAAACGATTTCAGAAGCGCGGGATGTCGCCGACATTTCGTGAGATAGTTAGAGAGAGCCAAAAAGAACGTATGGTCGATCTTCTCAAGGGCATTCGCGTCCTCAGCTTCAACCACTTCCTGATGGGCCCGATGGGTGTGCAATTTCTGGCCGATCTCGGCGCCGACGTGATCGCTGTGGAGCCGCCGGACGGCGCCTTCCAGCGGAAATGGGGCGGGGCGGACAAGCAGGTAGATGGTCAATCGATGCTGCTCCTGACCGGCAATCGCAACAAGCGTAGTCTAACGCTCGATCTCAAGAAGCCGGACGCGGTTGCTGTTGCGAAAAAACTGATCGCAACGTCGGATGTCCTCACCGAGAATTTCCGGCCTGGCGTGCTCAACAAGCTGGGGCTTGGCTATGAGGACGCCAGGAGCATCAAGCCAGATATCATCTATGCCGCAGCGTCCGGATATGGCGCAGACGGGCCGTACGTCAATCGACCCGGCCAGGACCTCTTGATTCAAGCGTTGGCGGGGCTTGCAACCATCACCGGAAGCCGCGAGCACGGCCCGCGCGCCGTAGGTGTTTCGGCAGTTGATCATCACGGGGCGGTTCTTTTTGCGGCTGGCATCCTGGCCGCATTGGTGAGGAAAGCGCGCACGGGGCAGGGGTGTCGGGTCGATGTCAGTCTGTTGTCAGCAGCCCTCGACCTGCAGATGGAGTCCTTCACCTGCTATCTCAACGGGCAGAGACCGGACGATGTGCGCCAGCCGGGTCCGATCGCAGGATGGTATTACGGCGCACCTTACGGCATCTATGCCACCCGTGACGGACACATCGCGATCTCCCTCGGATCGCTCGACGTGCTGGCGGATGTGTTTTCGCTTCCCGCCGATCAGCGCGTTCCCGACACGGAAGCTTATCGGCGGCGCGACCAGGCATCGGCAGCAATTGCGGCCAACATCGCCAAACGCACGACATCGGAGTGCCTTGCGCTGCTTGAGGCTCGCGGAATCTGGCACGCGCGCATCAATGACTATTCAGATGTCGTCGTCGACCCGCAGGTCATTCACAACAAGAGCTTCCAGGTCGTGAAAGGGGCGACGGGGGCTCCGATTACCCTCGTCAGCCATCCCATTTGTTACGACGGCGAGGTGCCAGAGGTACGTTTGCCGCCGCAGAAGCTCGGGGCGCAGACGGAAGAAATCCTGAAGGAGCTCGGCTACGATGCTCGGCAATTGAAGGATCTCTACGACAGGGGTGCCGTCGGCTCTGTGACATCTCTTGATCCAAAAGTGCTTTAGCTACAGCAACGTTTGAGGGCGCGCAGGCCCTTGTCTCCTCTATGTCCCCCATCGCGCTAGCTCATCGTGAGCAGGAAACCCGCTGGATGCAGCAGGTGACCGCGGGCGCGACTGGTAGCTGTCGCACGTACTGCTCGCATGGTGTCGTTCGGGGATTTCGAGGACCCGCGATCATCAGAACTAAACGGCGGTACAACAGCTTTGCATGATGGTGTCGCGGCGATAGACCGGAGCACGAAAATGGCGTCATATCGGTCCGACACTGAGCGGGCTCGGTGCATTTGCTGCCATGTATCCGATCGCGATGGACAGAAAGCCAACCTGAATGATCCGCATCTTGAAACGCGTGGTCTGACATATCCGTGGTTGAAATGGAGGCCACAGAAATCGCCAACCAATGCATATAAATCATGTTGGTGGCCTAGCCATGATGATGGATTTGATCTTTCGAGCTGCCGCTCCTTTCTCGTGGCCTCGATAATCCGCGAACCCGGACGCAAGCTTCGGCTGCCCGGCACGTGTGGGCTTATTCTTCCAAACCAGTAGAAGATGCTGTGCCTGCATTAGCACAGTATGCGAGTACTTGTACTTTTCGGCATTCGTGCGCAGCGGCTCGTAGAACCCGCGCACTTGTCAGCGCAGAAGTGAGTGTGCGTCGCAGCGAATGGGTCGCCGCACCATCCAGATTGCACGTAAGAAAGTACAAGAAATTCGGAAATGCGTCCTAACGCTCTCCCGCTCCGTTCGCCGATACTTCCGCTTAATCGGCGTCAAAAGCGACAAGGCGCTGATTAGCGTCGTCAGCCGCCCCGTGTGTTACGACGGCCAGGTGCCGGAAGTAGTTTGCCGCCGCAGAACATTCGGGGCGCAGACGGAAGAAATCCTGAAGGAGCTCGGCTAGGCGCTCGGCAATTGAAGGATCTCTAGGAGAGAAGCTGCCGTTGATTCTGTGGCATCTCTCAACCGAACGAGAACATAAGCTTCTGTAGAAGCGCGCTTTGCCGAAGAGGAGGAATGCCATGGGACTAGAGAATAAGCTTGCGCGCGCGCTTCTTGTCGGCGGCGGCTTTTGTGCCGTTTGCTCTTCGACATCGGCACAAGCAGAAACAGCGCTGAGCATCTGTTACATCAACCATCCGGTGCAAGTCGCAAACGTCGCGATCCTAGAGAAATGGGCGGCCAATCAACGCGTTAAGCTGAATAAAACGGTGACGTCCTACACCGTCTATTTGCCGAAGATCACCCAGATGTTGACCTCCGGGGCCAATGACCAATGCGACATCATCTGGAACAATGACGACTGGGGACAGGATCTCGCCCAGTATCTTGAACCGCTTGAGGATGTTCCCAATGCGCGCAAGGTCGAGGTGGGGCAGCTTGAGCCGTTCCACACTGCCGACGGAAAGACGACGGCGGTATCGATGACGACGACGGCCGGCATTCTGTTTTATCGCACCGATCTCATTTCCGAGGCGAAATTGCCTAAGACATGGGACGATCTCGTCAAGATCAGTCAGACCCTGCAGTCCGAAAAGAAGGTGAAGTGGGGTTATGTCGGCGGCATGAGTTACACCAACACTTTCTTCAGCTTCTGGTGGACGCTTTGGAACAACAGTTGCGACGTCTATGCACCCGCCTATGAGCGCGACAACAAGAAGCTTGCGGCAAACGGTTGGAAGCCAATGATCTACTCTCCGTGCCAGGTGCAGACCGCGGAGTTTTGGTGGGATGCTCTCAACAGCAAGAAGATAAGCCCGCCCGGCATGACGACCTATTCGCGCGATGAGGCAAATGCGATCTTCCAGGCCGGTGACGCCGCCTTTACTGTGGCCGATACTACTTTCCTCGGCACCTTCAATAACGCCGAGAGGTCATCGATCGCAGGAAAGGTCGGCATTGCGCCATTTCCGGTCGGCCCCATGAGCAATGGCGTCCACACCTGGATAGACGTGTGGGGCTGGTCAATCCCAAAGACTCTTCCGAATGATCGCAAGACGGCGGCCAAAAAGCTGCTTGGCGCCATGCTCGGCGATCCCGACGGTCAGATCGAGCAGTGGAATCAGACCGGAGGCCCGCCGCCGAACACCGACGTCTGGCGCACACTCGAAAAGAACGACGCGACCTGGCGCAGGCTCCACACGATCCTGTTCAAGCCTGATCATGTCCATGCTGCCTACTATTTCCGCAACTGGGCCACTGTGCACAAGGTCTATTCGGACACCCTGATCCGCGCGATGAAGGGCAAGCGTGAGGATATTGCTGCCACCCTTAAGGCCGGCTCCGATGCCATTCATGCCGGCGCTACGGCCAACGATTGATGACCGCTCGTTCCACGAAATTTGGAGTCGATGAGAAAGAGCGCTTCATGCTTTTTCTCATCGCGCCGGCTGGCATCGTTCTCGTTTGTTTCGAGATCATTCCGATCTTGATCGGAATGAATGCAAGCTTCCGCGAATGGTCGCTTGTTAACCCGCAAAGGACCTGGGTCGGCCCAAAGCAGTACATCGCCGTCTTCACCGACCCTGTATTCTTGAAGATGGTTCTACCCAATACGTTTGTCCTGATGATTCTCTCGGTCGGCGTATCCGTTGCACTCGGCTTAGCACTGGCATCATTGCTCAATCGTCCGTTCTTTGGCCGGGCAATTATGCGGACCATCATCTTACTGCCGCTGACGATTGCGCCTGTTATCACCGCGACCATGATGAGGTGGTCTTTCAACGATCAGTTTGGTGTAATTACGATTTTCCTCTCATGCCTGGGCCTTCCCGATGTCGCCTGGCTCTCCGATCGCTGGCCGAGCTTTGCGCTGGTCATCATGACAGACATATGGATCTGGACACCGTGGTTCACCATCATCCTGCTGGCCGCCATGCAGGGACTGCCGCCCGAACCCTTCGAGGCCGCGCGGATCGATGCCGCAACGCCGTGGTGCATCTTCAGGCGCGTTACGCTCCCAATGCTGCGTCCAGTGATCATCGTCTGTGTCCTGATCCGCGCAATTGACGCGTTCCGCACTTTCGACCAGGTCTGGATTCTGACTGGCGGCGGGCCTGCCCGATCAACGGAAGTGTTCAGCGTCTACGCCTATGTACTGGCTTTCGTGGATTTGGACATCGGTCGCGCCGCGGCCGCTGCCGGGATCGGCGCGCTCATCATGCTGTTTGTTGGGGTTGGCCTCTATAGGCTCGTTAACCGTAGCATGGAGGTGTCGCGATGATTGCGCTCGCCCTTCATGCGCTGCGGCGTGCTATCTTCGCGATCAGCATCGCCGTGATCTTCGTTGTGTTCGTCGGGCCGATTGCGATACTTGGTGTGACATCGATCCGTCCCGCGTCTGGCGTATTCTACATCTGGCGCGGCACAAATTTCACGTTCAACAACTTCGTCGAGGTGCTGCATCAGTCGCAGGTGGTGGAAGCGATGTGGAACAGCTTCGTGCTTTCGACGTTGGCCACCATCCTGTCGCTGGGCATCACGGTCGGCAGCGGTTACATGCTGTCGCGCTTCGGCGGCTGGATCCAGCGCAGCTGGTTCGCCACCATCTACATCTTCCGTACCGTTCCCTACATCTCTTGGGTTCTGCCGCTTTATCTGGTCAATACCCGCCTTGGGATCTACGACACGTATATCGGTCTGTTACTGCCGCACATCGCGGTGCACGTCTGCTTCTTCTCATGGCTGATGAAGGGTTTTTTCGATGGCATCAACCCGTCGATGGAATATGCGGCCCTGATCGACGGCTGCACCCGATGGGGGGCGTTCTACCGAGTCGCGCTTCCTGCCGCGATGCCGGGGATAGCTGCGCTTGCGATCCTTTGCTGGCTCTCGACGTGGAATGAGTTTTTGTTCGCCCTGATCCTATCAGGCAAGCGTACGCCCCTGATCACGTCGACTATGGCGCAATTCGTCACCGAGACCGGAACGGAATGGAATTTGATGAGCGCGACAGCCGTGCTTGCGATGATGCCAGCGCTGCTGGTGACCATCTTTGGTCAGAAATACGTCATTCGCGGGCTGCGCATGTAACCGGCGCGACTCAAGAGGAAGGTTCATGGCAGAGGTCACTCTACAGGACGTCGTAAAAAAGTACGGCACATTTAAGGTTGTGCACGAGGTAAACCTCAATATCGCAGCCGGTGAATTCGTGGTGCTAGTCGGTCCATCTGGATGTGGCAAGTCGACGACGCTTCGCATGATCGCCGGTCTCGAGAACATCAGCGCCGGGACGATCCGGATCGGAGACAAAGTCGTCAATGATCTGCCGCCAAAGGATCGTGACATCGCGATGGTATTTCAGAACTATGCGCTCTATCAGCACATGACGGTGTTCGACAATCTGGCATTCGGGCTGCGAAACCGGAAAGTCCCGGAAACGGAAATTACGAGCGAAGTCACCCGCGCGACGCAAATGCTCGGTCTGGAGCCGCTCATGGCACGCAAGCCGTTTCAACTCTCCGGCGGCCAGCAGCAGCGTGTGGCTCTTGGACGGTGTATCGTACGGCGGCCACAAGTCTTCCTGTTCGACGAACCCCTCTCGAACCTCGATGCCAAGCTGCGTGCGCAGATGCGGATCGAGATCAAGGCGCTGCGCGAGCGCGTGCCTACCACATCGGTCTATGTCACCCATGATCAGGTTGAGGCGATGACGCTTGGTGACCGGGTTGTGGTCATGAAGGAAGGCTGGATTCAGCAGATCGGCACGCCGCTGCAGATATACAATCGACCGGCCAACCGGTTCGTCGCGAGCTTCATCGGGGCGCCTGCAATGAACTTTATGAAAGTCGAGCTTGTCGAAGAACTCGGCGTCATGTCGGCGCAGGCGAAGGATTTCAAGGTCGAGTTGCCGCTCGAACAGGCGGCGGTCCTGCGCAAGCATGGCGCCAAGACGGTGACTCTAGGTATCCGGCCCGAGCATATACGGTTTGGAATTCCTTCAGACAATGCGGGCTCATCCTTCAGCGGCGTCGTCACCGTCACCGAGCAACTTGGTTCGGAACAGGTGATCGCTCTCAACGTTGCGGACAGCACGATAATGGCATCGCGTATTTCGCCCGAGACGGAGGTCAGCCCTCATGCCAGCGTGCAGATGTGGGTGGATGCCAAGGCGCTGCAATTCTTCGACGATAAAACGGAAATGGCGATTAGATAGTCGTCTGTACGCGTCATGCACTTTGAATATCGAACAGCGGAAAGGCAAGAACAATGACTGTGATGCAGGCGAACGTCGGCGATAGCGTTCGATTTTCGAAGACGGTCGGAGAGTCCGATATCTATCTCTTTGCGGGTCTGACCGGTGATCTTTCGCAAAATCACGTCGACGACGAATTCATGAGCCATTCGATTTACGGCAAGCGCATTGCCCATGGCGCGCTGATGGTCGGATTCATTTCAACGGCCTCGACCCGAATGATTGAAGAAAGCCTGCGAAAGGGCATCGATACGACGCCCGTATCGCTCGGCTACGATGGCGTGCGGTTTCTGAAGCCCGTCTACATCAACGATACGGTGACAGTGACCTATACCATCAGCGAAATCGACCAGGAGCGCCGCCGCACGCTTGCCAATGTGGACGTCACCAACCAGCATGGCGAACTCGTCGCCGTAGGCAAGCATCACCTCAAATGGACGCGCAACGCGACGAAGCGGCCTACGTTCTAGGCGATACCGAAGGCGATCGCACATTTATGTAGAGAGAAGAGGTGGCCGGAGAAGGCAACTGGAGGAAATGGTGAGCACAGCCAAACCGCGATGGGAACAGGCAATCGAACGGATGCGCTGCCGAGTCGATCAGACGCTCGAGAGCCTGCAATCGGAGTTCCCGCACTGGGCCGAGGCCGCGACGGGAAAATGGACGACGACTGTCGACGGCGACTGGACCGGCGGCGCGTGGCCGGGCATGTTGTGGTTGTTTGCGCGACGCACGGGGAGCTCCAGATACCTGGATGCTGCCCGACTGTGGAGCAGCCGGCTAGAGCCGCGGGCGCATCTGCAAACTGCGTTCAAGGGCTTTGGGTTCTACTACGGCGTTGCACTTGGCGACATCCTGTGTGCAGACAAGGATGCCGCGACATTGGCGCTGGATGCTGCCCAATCGCTGAAGGGTCAATATGACCCGAGGCTCGATCTCATTCCGCTTGGTGGTGACGCCGAGGAGTCGGAGGACGTAGGCAACTCCTTCAGCAGCATCGATTCCTTGCAAGCGGTTCCTCTCCTGTTCTGGGCGGCAGAGAAGACGGGGGAAGCATCGTTCGCTGACGTCGCCGCGCGACATACCACGCGGGTGCTGGATATTCACATGCGGCCTGACGGTTCGATCGTGCAGTCGAGCGAGCTCAATCCAGCGAACGGCAAGGTCGTCCGCCATTTTACCCACAAGGGCTTTAGCGAGAGCAGCGTTTGGGCGCGGGCCCAGGCTTGGGGTCTCGTCTATGCCGCGGTCGCGCTTGCCCATCGTCCGCAGGAAAAGCGCTGGATGGAGCAGCTGATCGCGGGCGCCGACTGGTGGCTGTCGCACGTCCCCCCCGGCCTGGTGGCGTTCTGGGATTTCGATGATCCGGCAATCCCCAATACAGAGACCGATACGGCGGCTACTGCGATCGTCTGCTCGGCGCTGCTCAAGCTGGGGCGGCTTGCGCCGTCCGCCGATCTCCGCGCGAAATATCAGGATGCAGGCGAGCGCATCGCGCTCGCTCTGATCAACGGCTACCTTACGCCCGTCGGGGCAGGGGAGACCCGCTCGCAAGGCATGCTGGTCGGCGCCTGCTTCAATAAGCGGCGCGACGCTCGTTTACGGGATTCGGCGACCAATGCTGAGACGATCTTCGGCTCCTACTATTTGCTGGAAGCGCTGAACGTTCTGGATGGTTTGATCGAGGCGGAAAAGATCTAAACATATCGATCGAAGTCACCTCTCGCGATACGTGGAAGCATGTTATGACAAGTCTAGACTCTCCGGTCTATAGCGGCCTGTTTCCGGTCGCTCCCACCCCGTTCACGGAGGAGGGTGGCCTCGACCTCGAAGGACAGAAGCGTCTACTGGACTGCATGATCGACCAGGGCGTCGACGGCATTTGCATTCTGGCCAACTATTCCGAGCAGTTCCTGTTGTCGGACGAGGAGCGCGATACGCTGGTCGATCTCTGCCTGTCGCACGTCGCTGGCCGCAAGCCGGTGATGGTGACATGCAGCCATTTCAGCACCCGGATCGCGGAGGAGCGGGCGCGCTATGCGACCGAGCGCGGCGCGAGCCTGTTGATGCTGATGCCGCCGTACCACGGCGTGGGCCTGGGGACGGATGAAGCGGGCATGTTGCAGCATTTCAGCCGTGTTGCCGAGGCTGCGAAGATTCCGATCATGGTTCAGGATGCGCCGCTAAGCGGCGTGACGCTGACGGTGCCTTTTCTGGCGCGTCTAGCGCGTGCGGTGCCGCTCGTCAGCTATTTCAAGGTCGAAGTGCCCTTTGCCGCGGCAAAACTCCGCTCGCTGATCCAAGCAGCTGGCGAGTCCATTGTCGGTCCATTTGACGGGGAGGAGGCCATTACCATGATGGCCGATCTCGACGCCGGTGCCACCGGTACCATGCCGAGCGCGCTGCTTCCGGATCTGTTGCGCGATGTCATCGACAATCACAAGGCGGGACGTCGCTCAGATGCCGCGGTCGCCTACGCGCGCGTCCTGCCGTTGATCAACTTCGAGAACCGGCAATGCGGCTTGCGTGCCGCCAAGAGCGTGATGGCGGAAGGCAAGGTCATCAAATGCGAGGCGGTGCGCCATCCGCTCGAGCAGATCCATCCGGATACAAGAGCCAGGCTAATCGAGCTTGCGCGGGAAGCAAATCCTCTGGCATTGCACTGGGGACGCTGACGCCGAGACGCGGCATGCGAGCACTGGATTTCGGCTCGACCGTTGATGAAAACTTGGGCTGGGGAATTTGCAAGCTGATCCGCTACCGGGAGCGCATGATGTGTGCGCTCCCGCCGTCTACTCTGCTGCCTCGACCGATCGCGAACTGCTCATCAGGTTTCCGGAATTTCGATCTTCTGAACGTGGCGCAGCCATGCAACTCGATAGAATTGATGCTCGTCTTCTTGACCTCGTACAGCGCAACAATCGCCTGACCAGTGAAGAGCTCGGTGCGAAGGTGGGTTTGTCTGCATCCGGAGTTCAGCGTCGACTGAAGCGCCTGCGATCACAACGCGTCATAGAAGGAGACGTTTCAATCGTCTCGCCAAAAGCAATCGGACGGAACGTGAGCCTGTTGGTTCTCGTTTCGTTTGAGCGCGATCGGACCGATATCGTCGATCGCTTTAAGCAGACAATCCGCAAAATGCCAGAGGTGATGAGCGGCTTCTACGTTACCGGTCAGACTGACTTCGTTCTCCTAGTAACAGCAAATAATATGGAAGAGTACGAGCAGTTTACTCGGTTTTTGGTAGACGAAAACCCAGACATAAAGCGCTTTGAAAGTATGGTCGTTTTGGACAGAGTCAAAGCCGGCTTCACTTTACCAATGGCTTCTATCGCATGCTGGTGACCAAGCTAGGCTAGAGCGCAGCGGTTTGAGGTCCAGCTGGAGAGGCCAGCTGGCGGCCGAGCTCAAGCCGTGCGGCTGTAATAAAGCGCGTGTGCAACGACGGCTGAATGTTGCGATCGTTCAGAAAGTGTAGTCGATTGATTGGGAGCGGGTTTGGATATTCCTGGAAGTGGCGCGTGCTGGGCAGATCAGCTCGCGAAAGGCCAGTTCATCTCACGCGAGTGTCGGCACCGCCGTCAGCGGTCGGAACTTACCGGGCAGCATGACGCGGCACAGGGCCTCGGTGAAGAAGAAGTCGCCGAACATGGTCGCGCTGCGTACACCCTCATTGTGCGGCTTCGAGTAGCAGGAATTCTTTAACAAGCCGCGATGCAACGGTTCTCGCGCGAACTCATCGCTGCACAGCGCTTCCAGCATCGCCAATCCCTTCTCAGTCCACGCCGAAGCAGCGGCGCCATCGGGATGCAACCGCCCCAGCTCGAGTAAGGCGGATGAAATCACGGCCGCTGCCGCCGTGTCCTTAATGTCGGCATCGGCCTCCGTCGCATCGAAGTCCCACGGCGGGACCTGACGTCCAGCGAGCCGCTTCATATAATAGTTTGCAAGCTGTTCGGCGAGGTCTAGATATCGGCGCTGCCCGGTCTCTCGCGCGGAGTTGACGAAGCCGTAGATGGCCCAGCCCTGACCGCGGGTCCAGGCGGATTCGTCGCCCGCTCCCTGGAACGTATAGCCGCGCTTCCGCGCGCCGCTCACTACGTCGTACTCCACCGCATGGTAGGTGGAATGATCGGGACGAATGAAGGCCTTTGCGGTCATGTCGGCGTGCGCTTCGGCGGCCAGGCGATAGCTGCGATCGCCGCTGTAATTGGTTGCCCAATACAACAGCGAGAGATTGGCCATGGTGTCAATGGCCGAACTGCATTGCCCGCGCGGGTCGTCCAAGGGCCCCCAGGAGGCGAGATATGCGCCGCTGCGCGTGGTGATGATCCGTGCGCGCAGCTTGTCGGCCGCCGTCATGGCGATATCCGCATACCAGCGATCGCCCGTGATCGCATATGCGGGAATCGCGCTGCTGTCAAAGATGAAGCCGATGTCATGCGTGTTGGGGTCGTCCGCGCGCTGAGCCACGAGCCGCATGCGTTCGCGCGCCCAGATCAGGTATTTCTTCTCGTTGGTATGCAGATAACAGGTCAACAACAGGCCAACCCAGAAGCCGCACAGCCAGTTGCCGTGGCTCCAGGCGTCGCCGCTATAGCCCGCCGACAGCGAAGCCGGCAGCTTAATCCAGGAGCCGTCCGGTGCTGTAACATGCGGAAATTCGACGCCCAATGTCGGCTCGTCTTCCGCCACTTTGCGGGCCATAACGTTCAGGACCTCGGTGAACAGTCGCCGCTGCGCGCCAGTGAGTTCGATCGAATTTGTGGTGGTGTCCGGCATGCTTCTTTCCGAGAGAAAACAGGTGGGTGAGATCTTCGCGACGAGCCCCCGATGGGTTGAGGACTGCCAGTTTCGCTTTGTTTATTCGGCGATGGATCAAAAGTTCAGTGTAGCGAGGCTTTGGCGGAATTCGATTGGCGAGCGGGTGGTGTGCTTCTTGAAACAGCGGCTGAAGTACGCAGGATCCTCGAAGCCGAGACGATCTGCGATCTCAGCCACGCCGATGTCGGTGTGCAGCAGCAGCCGCTTGGCCTCCAGCATGATCCGCTCGCGAATGAGCTGAGCCGCGGTTAAACCAAGGGCTTGCCGAGTGGCTTCGTTGAGTGCACGCTCGGTGACCTTGAGAAGCTTGGCATATTCCGCCGTCTCGTTGATGTTGCCGAAGTTCTTCTCCAGCGCGCTCTTAAAACGGCGTGATAGGAGCAGGTTTCGGGACGACAGGTCGGCGATGGCGGGAGGTACGGCTATCCGTGACATCTTCATGAGGAAGATCCGCAAATAAGACCAGATCACATCCTCATGCCCGGTCTTCTCCGCCGTGTATTCTTCGATTATGGCGTCCATGATCTGGCGGAAACTCTCGGCCTGCATATCGTCCAGATAAAGCGCGTTGTTGAGATTTTCGAGACTGTAGATCGGAATGTCGATGAGCGAATGCCGGTTGTGGACTCTGAAAGCGAAGAATTCCGGGCTGAAGCTGATAGTGTGTCCGAGCGTGTCTTCCGAGAGCGTGAAATCGTGGATTTGCCCTGGCGCCATGAAGAATAGGCTGTTCTGCCGGACCTCGTATTTGACGGAGTCGATGATGTGGCAGCCGGTTCCGCGTGTTACCCAGACGATTTGATAGAAGTCGTGCCGATGCGGGTAGGGCAGCGTCGATTTCAGCTTCTCTACTGGTGCTAAATGGACGTTGAGCGACTTGATCTCGGAGCCGTAATCGTAGTGCTCGATCTTCACGACCGGCGGTGAACAACAAGGGTGGCGGTGCGCTGACTGGCCTCGTGAAAAAAAGGAGCCGGTTGTCGCCGGTCGTTGGCCCAGCCTCGCTCGAATTGGTCCTTCTACGTTTTCCATCGGCTTTGCAGCTACAACTGTAGGTTACCGTTGAAGTCTGAAAACGATTTCAGCCATTTTATAGCCTCAATGGCGGCAATATGCCAGCTCCGTCTTCAGCGAATCCGTCGTCTCGTGAATTTCTGCTGCAGTGCAACGAAGGCCCTATCTGAAACGCAGATACTTGTAAGCCGAAAGTCCGCTAAGGACGGCCTCGCCCGTCTGTTTGCGGACCATCGTGTCCACGATCAAAATCCGCTTGGCTTCCTTCTTGCCAACGATAGTGACCTCCGCCGTGATCTTGTCATCGATAAAGACTGGCTTCAAAAACCGCAGCTCCTGTCCGACAAAGACAAAACCAGGTCCGGTCAGCTCGGTGTGCGCGCGCGAAACCACCGCCGCGGTGAGCAGGCCATGCACTACCCGTCTGCCGAATGGGCAACGCGCGGCGAACTCGTCATCCATGTGCAGGGGGTTGAGGTCTCCGGAGAGATAGCCGAATGCGTCCACTTCCGTTCCGGTGAAGGTGCGCGTCACTGTATGCGTTCGGCCAATATCGAACTTGCTGAAGCTCGGTAGTTGCCAGGATGCCGGCTTTGTTGTGATGCTCACGACGCGGCCTTCTTGGCGATGGCTATTCCGGCATCAGACAATGCGTGGATTTCGTCCGCTGCATAGCCAAGCTCGGCCAGGATTTCCCTGGTATGTTCGCCTTGTCGAGGCGGCAATCGCCGTAGCGATGGCGCCTCGCCGTCGTAGCGGACCGGATGCGCTAAGAGCCGCACCTCGCCCGCTTCAGGGTGATCGACCATCATGATCATCTTGTTATATGCGACCTGCGGATCGGCTTCGACCTCCTCATAGTCATTCACCGGCGCGTACCAGATGTTGTGGGCATCGAAGATCGCCATCCACTCCGCCGTCGTACGGGTCTGCACGCGCTCATAGACAATGTGATGGATTTCGTCCCGCCGACGCATCGGATCCTTAGGGTCATTGAAATCTGCCAGCTGCGGACAGTCGAGCGCCGCCGCCATCTGTGATGTCGGAGTCAGCGAAATCGCGATCCAGCCATTTGCGGTGCGATAAATCCCGTACGGAGCGGGGTGGAAGCGGCTGCCCAGCGGCGGGTCCGTGCGCGCCCAGAGCCGGCCCTTGTTAAGGTAATAGGTAAACGGCTCAATCTGCAGATCCAGGGCCGCATTGAGGAGGTTGCTCTCCACGAGCGCGCCGCGCCCGGTGCGCTGACGCGAGAGCAGCGCCGAAACTACGCCGAACGCTGCAAGCGCGGCGGCGTGCTGATCAACAATTGCAGAGCCGACCGGAGTCGGGGGCGCATCAGCCCCGCCCGAAAGCATCGTCATGCCGCTCATAGCCTGCAGCAACATGTCCTGGCCCGGCCGCTTCGAGTAGGGGCCGGACGATCCATAGCCCGAGCAGGAACAATAGACGAGGCGGGGGTTGACGGCTTTCATGTCTTCATAACCAAAGCCAAGCCGCTCCAGGACGCCCGGACGGTAGTTTTCAAGCAGCACGTCGGCTTCGCGCACCATGCGTAGCACGATCTGTCTCGCCTTGTCGCTGCGAAGGTCTAGCGAGATGCTGCGCTGATTACGGTTGCCGAGCAGAAAGAAGATGCTGACACCTTCCTTGAAAGCATCTAAGCCGGACCAGCCGCGCTCAAACGCACCCCCCGGCGGCTCGATCTTGATCACGTCAGCCCCGGCATCAGCCAGCATCTGCACGGCCGCGGGACCCTGCAGAAAATGCGTGAAACTCAAAATCTTGATGCCTTCGAGCATAGAAACCCCGTCCCGGATCCGCGCAGTCGTTGTCAGATTTCACCACTCACCAGAGTTGGTTCATCACATGAGAAGTTCGGGCGAAATGATCATGTGCCATATTTTGCATGTGCCTTGGAGTGCCGCCTGCGCGATCCGCTTTTTGAAGCTTGTGGTTCTGGCATATTCATCGTTGAGGGCGCCCGTAAAATCGGCAACGACGCTGGCGAATGCGCCTGGACTCATGCGCTGTCACGCCCTTTACGACATCGGCGGCATCGCCCATCGAGCAACAGTCGATCTTACATAGCTTGGCCATGATATTGGATTTGAGCATTCTAGCTGGCATCTGATAGGCATCGCCATCCGCGAATCTGGAAGCAAGCTTCGGCCGCCGCGAACGTATGAGCTTACGTTTCCAATCCTAGAAGTGATCCCGTGCCAGGGTTAGGACAGTTCGTGCGAATATTTGGACTTTTCAGCAGTCGCGCGCATGAGGGCTCGCTGAAGCATGCGTGCCGGTCAGAAGGGATTTGCTTCACAGCGAATAGATCGACACATCTATTCAGGTGCTGATCTCACGTAAAAAAGTACATGCAATCCGGAGAAACGTCCTAACGCAGCACGCTGCCTGCCAATACTTTCGCCGCGGCCTAGGGTTAGCGCTGGCGCATACCCCGGCCGGCTGAGGGAGGGGATTGTGCACGACATCATCATCGTCGGCGGTGGTTCGGCGGGTTCTGCCTTGGCCGCTCGCCTTTCAGAAGATCCGGATTCCCGTGTCCTGCTGCTGGAGGCGGGGCCGCGCGACTGGAATCCTTACATCCACATGCCTGTCGGCTTCTATAAGACAACCAAGGGATCTCTCACCTGGCGCTACCAACTCGCGCCTCAGGTGCATCAAGACGGGATCACTCCTCTCTATCCGCAGGCTCGGGTGCTCGGCGGCGGCTCCTCGATCAACGCGCAGGTTTATATCCGAGGCAATGCGGAGGATTTCAATAACTGGGTCGACATGGGCTGCACCGGCTGGGGCTATAAGGACGTCCTTCCCTACTTCAGGCGCTCGGAGAGAAACGAGAAATTCTCCAGTCCGTATCATGGCACTGAGGGCCCTCTCAGCGTCGTCGACCAGCTGCACCCACACAAGCTGAGCAAGGCTTTCGTGCAGGCCTGCCAGGAGTACGGCGTACCATTCAATCCCGATTTCAACGGCGCGGCCCAGGCCGGTACGGGTCTTTACCAGACGACAAACTACGAGGGCCGCCGCTGCAGTGCCGCGGTAGCCTATCTTAGGTCGGCGATGAAGCGGAAGAACCTGACCGTGCGCACGAGCGTAATGGTCAGCCGCATCCTGATCGAGAAGGGGCGGGCCGTCGGCGTCGAGATCCTCGACAACGGCCGGACCACAATACAGCGAGCCTCGCGCGAGATCGTGGTGACGGCCGGTGCGATCGGCTCGCCCAAGCTGCTGATGCTGTCCGGCATCGGCCCGTCAGCCCACCTGCAGAGCCACGGCATTCGTACGCTCGTCGACTTGCCCGGCGTCGGCCAAAACCTGCACGACCATCTTGACGTCTTCATGATGTACAACGTCAAGGACGTCGAATCATACGACGCCTATAAGAAGACCACCCGCAAGATCATGCCAGGCATCCAGTACATCCTATTTCGCAATGGGCCAGTGGCTGCCACCATCGTGGAGGGTGGCGCCTTCTGCTGGACCGATAAGACGCTGGAAGCGCCGGACCTGCAATACCATTTTCTCCCTGGCACAGGCGTGGAGGAAGTCAACGACACGGCCGAGACAGTGACTGGCAACGGCTGCACGCTAAACGGATACTTCATGCATCCGCGCGCTCGCGGGGCGGTGACGCTGAAAAGTGCCGACCCCCGTGTCGCCCCATCGATCGACCCGAACTTTCTTGGCGATCCCTACGACGTCGAGCGCACGATCGATTGCGTCAAGGTCGGACAGGAGATCATGTCGCAGCCGGCAATGGCGCGCTACATTGTCAATGAGTTCATGCCCGGCTCAAAGGTGCGCACGCGAGCCGAGTACCTGGCCTTTGTTCGCAAGATCGCGCGATCCGGCTACCACCCGGTCGGCACCTGCAAGATGGGCCAGGACGATATGGCCGTGGTCGACCCGCAGCTCCGCGTGCGTGGCGTGGACGGCCTGCGCGTTGCCGACTCTTCGATCATGCCGCGGCTGGTCTCCGGCAACACCAACGCCCCCAGCATCATGATCGGCGAGCGCGCCTCCGATTTCATCAGTGGCAATCGTCCCCCCGTCTCGCAACCGAAGTTTGTTTAGGCGGGCTGAGCGGGCCGCCGAGACTGCTTCAGGGGAAGGAAATTACGATGAACTATGTTTCCACCGTCCGTACCTACCGGCTTGACGTGCATGGTTATGAAAGCGGTGGCGCCGAGACGATCGAGCGCGCGTCGCCGGCCTCGGGACGGTTGGTGTCTCGCTTCGCCCGCGGCACGGCCGCCGATTGCGAGGCTGCGATCCGCGTTGCCCGCAACGCTTTCGACCAGGGGCCTTGGCCGCGCATGTCCGGCGCCGAGCGCGCCGCTGTCATCCGCCGCTGGGCCAACCTAGTGGAGGAGGACAAAGAGCGGCTCGCGCGTATCGAGGTTGACGAGGTCGGCAAGCCGATCCGCACGGCGCGCGGCGACCTCGACGGCGTGGTCGACCTGTTCCAGTTCGCTGCCGGTCTCGCCATGCAGGTGCACGGCGAGACCTTCACGAATCTCGGCCCGGACAAGACGGCATGGGTGCATCGTGAGCCCATCGGCGTCGTGGGCATGATCATCCCGTGGAATTTCCCAGCAATCATCTTTGCTCAGAAGGTGCCCTATGCGCTCGCTGCCGGCTGCACCGTGGTGGTGAAGCCGTCCGAGTTCACCTCCGGCACCGCGCTCGAGCTCGCCCGCCTCGGCCGTCAGGCCGGCATTCCTGAGGGCGTGCTCTCGGTCGTCACCGGCTATGGTGATCCGGTCGGTGAGATTCTGGTGAAGAGCCCCGAAGTCGACTTCGTCTCGTTCACCGGCTCGACGGCGGTCGGCCGTCGCATCGTCACCAATTCGGCCGAAACGCTAAAGCGCGTCTCGGTGGAGCTGGGCGGCAAGTCGGCCAACATCGTCTTTGCCGACGCTGATCTCGACGACGCGATCGACGGTTCGTTGTTCGGTATCTTCTTCAACCAGGGCGAATGCTGCTGCTCGGCGGCTCGCCTGCTCGTCGACGAGACGATCGCCGACATGTTCGTCGAGCGGCTTGCCGCCCGCGCGAAGGCGATGAAAGTAGGCGACGTCCACGCCGACGACTCGGAAGTGGGCGCGATGATCAGCGAAAACCACTTCAACAAAGTCTGCTCCTACTTCGACAAAGGCAAAGCCGAGGGTGCAAAGCTGCTCGCCGGCGGCGAGGCAGACCGTTCCGGCGGCGGCCTGTTCGTGCAGCCGACCGTGTTCGACTACGTCTTACCGAGCATGACGATCTTCCGCGAGGAGATCTTCGGGCCAATCCTATCGATCAGCCGCTTCAAGACGCTGGAGGAGGCGGTCGCGCTCGCCAACGACACCAACTACGGCCTAGCCAACACGATCTGGACCAAGAACTTCGACACCGCACATATGGTCGCGCCGCGCCTGCGCAGCGGTACAGTGTGGATCAACACCACAATTGATAACGGACCGCAGACGCCATTCGGTGGCTACAAGGCGTCCGGCTTCGGCCGCGAGATGGGCCAGCACGGGTTTGACGAGTTCACCAACGTCAAGGCCGTCGTCGCGCGCCTCGGCAAGCGCACCCCCTACTACGCGACGAGATGAGGGCGCCAAGGTCGATCTCCCTAGCAGCCCGCAGCGCCGCCTCGCCCCGCACAAGCTGGAGTTGTTCTCTGTACTGAGCGCAGCCGTCAAGTTGAGCTGCGGCTATCTAGCCCTTGGCGCCCGAGGTCTTCGACTTTGTGAATGGCTTCGCTCTGCAAGTTGCCCATCGGCCTGCGATCCTCGCTATCGAGATTGCCTAGGCTGCCGCGCCAGCTGAAAGATCGGCGCATCACGTCTTTCGCCTCGACGAGGTTGAGGAGTCGGTCGCGGCGAGGAGGCGGCCTGCCGCGGCGCAGCGGCTCCTGAGCGACCGCCTCGGCTTTGGCGGGGAAGGGGGAGGGCCGCCCCCACACGAGCAGCAGCCGCTTGGCCGCGCGCTGCAGGCGCTGCCGCTGAGCGCGGAGCTTCGTCGCGCTTGCCTGCGGTAACTCCGCAGGACGCTGCATGTGTCATAAAGATCTCTGCGGTCGGGCGGTTGACCCTTGCAATGCCATGGCGGCGTGGCCGACGTGTTCGCCGAACCGAGGCGGTCACCGACATGTTGCCGCCCAGCTGGTCGGCTGCGATCACCCTCGCCGCGTCGATACGCACAGCATCGTCATGCCGCATCAACCTGACCTTCAGCGAATCGTCGCTCTTCATCTGCGGCAGCGGCGTGAGCGACCAGTCGGAGATGCCGCGGGTCACGACGGCGCTTGAAATGCATCATACCGTCTGTAAACTCGACGCTGATCGAGGTCGTCAGATCGATCCGCAACATCAGCTTAGCGTCGTAGACCGCTTCGTAAATGCCGGGGGTGAAGTCACCCTCAACGGCGTCAGAAAGGCAGGCCGTCGTCGCGCCGCAAGCCGTAGAAGGTCGTCTGACAGAATCCGTCTTGCTGGCCGTCGAAAGGCACAGCGCCTTGGCGTCACCCTCCAGCGCGGCGGCTCGTTCAGCCACCGAAAGGGTGCGGCTCAACTGTCATCTTCTCGCCTTTCCCTAAGAAAGCTGTCTGGATGCTCTAGGCAGAGGTGATCGGGATGCCTAGCGATCGTTTCCGTCCTTCCAATATCGGGTCGCCCCGCAGCTCTCCCTCTTCACTAGCGTCGGCGGAAAGGTGATGTTGATTGGAGAGCGGCCGGCCTCCATGCTCATCCGGCTGAGGCTATTGGCCACGATCTTGCCGAGTTGGTACGCCGGCGTCGCGATTGTTGTCAGAGCTACCGGCTGGTCGGCCGCCTCGGGGATATCGTCGTAGCCGACCACGGCGATGTCCTTGCCAACCATAAGGCCCATGTCGGAAATCGCGTTCATGATGCCGATCGCGACCAAGTCGTTGTAGCCGAGGAAGGCGGTCGGCCGGTCCGGCCCGTTCAGGAGTCGGCTTGCGGCCTCGCGTCCGAATGCCTTGGTGCTCCCGCCATTGACTATGAAGCCGTCTTCGACGGGAATGTTGTGCTTCATCATCGTTGAGATGAAGCCGACGTAGCGCTCGTGGAAAGCGAAGTTGTTGACGTAGCCGCCCACGAAAGCAATTCGGCGGTGCCCTAGCGCGATCAAGTGCTCGGCTGCCATTACCGTGCCGAGCATCGGATTGCCGCCTATATAGTCCAAGGCACCGTGACCGATGTTGCGCACAACCAGAAGATGGGGGATGTCGGTGTTGGCGAGCTTCTCCAGGTCTTCGGGCTGCGCCCCCGACGCGGGAACGACGATAACGCCATCCACGGACGACTGTGCCAGGTTGTCGAGCACGAGCGTCTGCCGCTCGATCTGGTCCTCCGTGGAAGCGATAGTGACGATCGCCTCGGCCGGATCCAAGGCGTCTGTAATGCCCTTATAGAGCTCGTGAAAATATGGGTTGCGAATGTCGTCGACGACCAAGCAGTACATGCTCTGCCGCCTCCGACGCGGGCGACCCTCGATGCGCCGCGGCTCGTAGCCGACCGCGTCGATCGCCTCCATCACCCGCTCGCGGGTCGGCTTGGAGAGCTGTCCCTTATCGTGCACGACGAGCGACACCGTGGCCGGCGAGACGTTCGCCGCCCTTGCAACGTCGTGGATCGTCGCTCTCTTGCCAGGGATCTCGGAATTGACCATCGACTTCGCCTCGGCGCCGGCAGTGATGTCCGTGGACCGATGCTGCGGCACATCCATGTTATGCGGCACCGTGCAGCATTTGCTCCCCGCGGACCAAGGCTGCGCCCTTCTCGCCTATCATAATCGCAGGGGCGTTAGTGTTGCCGCTGTTCAGATACGGCATG
This sequence comes from Bradyrhizobium sp. LMTR 3, assembly GCF_001693485.1. Taxonomy (GTDB): domain Bacteria; phylum Pseudomonadota; class Alphaproteobacteria; order Rhizobiales; family Xanthobacteraceae; genus Bradyrhizobium. The sequence continues at coordinate 707,863 of NZ_MAXC01000012.1, read as the reverse complement.
ATCGAATTGTCGATCACGCGAATCCCGGCCATCCCGTGTACGCGCAGTTCTGGATCGACCACAGCGTCCAATCCCGTGCCCATCCGGCACGTGCCGGAGGGATGATAGTCGACGGAAGCATATTGTCTAACATACGAGATGATCTCTTCGTCGGAATTTTTTCCTGTCCCCGGAAAACGTTCTCGCTTGATGTATCTAGCGATCGCAGGCTGTGCGAGGATCTCCCGGATGCGGCGAATGCTCTCCAGCGATATCCGGCGGTCGTACTCGTGGTCAAGGTAGTTCGGGTCGATCAGGGGAGCGTCCTCCGGATTGGCCGAGGCGAGCTTCACCGTGCCGCGGCTCTTCGGCCGCATGGCGCAGGAGTTGATCGTGAGCCCATGCCCTTCCAGGCGGGTCCGCGCCGCGTTGACCACATAGGCGGGCAGCACATGGGTCTGTATGTCAGCGCGTCCGCCGTCGACGCTGATGAAGCAACCGGCCTCTGCGACGGGCGAAGTCGGCGCGCCGGTCCGATAGAGGAAGTACTGGATGCCATGCTTGATGTTGCGCGGGAACTCATGCTGCCTGTCATAAGAAATCGGCTCCTTGAGATCGCAGACCAAGTACGAATTGAGGTGGTCCTGGTAGTTGCGGCCCACTCCCGGCAGGTCGTGCAATGGCGTGATGCCAAGCGCCTTCAGTTCGTCCGCGGGCCCGATCCCGGAAAGCAGCAAAATCTTCGGCGAACCGATCGCGCCAGCGCTGAGCAGTACCTCGCGGCCGCAGTACGCGGTTTGAGCCCTCCCGCGGCGGCTGTACTCTACGCCCACGACCCGATTGCGTTCGACAATTAGCCTGCGCGTCATCGCGTGCGTGAGGACGGTGAGGTTGGGCCGCCTCATCGCCGGCCGAAGATAGCAGACGGCGGTGCTCGCCCGACGCCCATCATACTGGGTCACCTGATAGAGGTTGGTGCCGAGCTGCGTGTCGCCATTGAAGTCCGGATTAAACGGGTGCCCGGCCTGTTGGGCGGCGCGCACATAGGCCCATGCCAGCGGATTAGGCGAGCGCTGGTCGCTGACGCGAAGCGGCCCATCGCTCCCGTGGTAGCGATCCGCGAACTTCTGGTTGCTCTCCGCTCGCTTGAAGTAAGGCAGCACGTTCTCATACGACCAGCCGGAATTGCCATCCTGGGCCCAAGAATCGTAGTCCTCCTTCTGACCGCGGATGTAGATCATGCCGTTAATTGAACTCGATCCGCCGAGGGTTTTGCCCAACGGGAACCACAGACGGCGGTTGTCGAGGTGCTTCTGCGGGACAGTGGAGAAGCACCAGTTCACGCTCGGCTTCTGCAGCTTAGCGAAGCCGCCGGGAATGTGGATCATCGGATCCCGATCGGGGCCCCCCGCCTCGAGCAGAAGGACCTTGATCGCCGGATCAGCTGTCAAGCGGTAGGCGAGAACGCACCCGGCCGAGCCGGCCCCAACGATCACGTAGTCATACATTTCGGTCCTCCGAGATGCGCGCGCCGGGCGCCCGCGCGCCCAGCGCGCTAATGAAATGACGTAAAATGCTGGCATTTTTAGTAAAAGCATTCAAGCTAGTTTTCTGCACCCAGTGTGGCGATGGGCGAATTTTAGGTGATGAAAGGACCTATATCGCGATCATTTCAGGGGCTGAGAACTGATAGATCGAGTTTTATGGCGGTATTTTACTAAAATGCGCTTGACAGCGGGGCAGAGCTAACCATCATGGGGCAGCTGGTCAGCGGGGAGGCTGCCGGCGAGAGAGCGGGCTTCCGGTTCGGCCTCAGCGGCCGCTGGAAGATCTCTTTTGAAAACGGCCGGTCAGGCCCCAGGGAGGATGTTGGAGATGAACAGACGTCAGTTCAGTCTATTCATGGGCGCCGCAGCGCTCGCGATGACGGGCAGCGCCGCCGCCGCGAATGTGCGGCAGAACCCGTTCGGCCCACCCCCGTGGACCATCGGCTTCTCGCAAGACACGATGGGACATCCTTGGCGTGCCTTCATGGTGACCAGCGCGGAGGCGCGGGCCAAAAAGTACCCTGAGCTCATCAAGGAGTTCATCTTCACGGACGGGAAGGGGACCAACGAGAAACAAATCGCGGATATCGAGGATCTGATCTCGCGCAAGGTCAATCTGATAATGATGAGCCCACGCGAGGCGCGGGCATTGGCGCCTGCCGTCCAGGCGATAAAGAAAGCAGACATTCCGCTTATCGTCCTCGATCGCGAGGTGGTCGGAGACGACTACAATGTCTTCATTGGCGGCAACAATCTTCATATCGGCGAAGAGCTCGGCAAGTACGCCAAAGGCAAGCTTGGCGAGACTTGGAATTATCTGGAGCTTGAGGGCGTCCCGGGCGCTACGCCCACGATCCAGCGCCATGAGGGCTTCACGTCTGTCCTCACCGGCAACAAGGGCATCAAGCGTCTCGACGGACAGCCCGCCAATTACGATCTGGCGCCGGCCATTCCCATCGTCGAAGATTGGCTCACGCGCTACCGTGGTCAGTTCCGGGCTATCTATGCTCACAACGATCCCATGATTCTTGGCGCGATCAACGTGCTCAAGGAGGCCGGCTTCAAGCCAGGCGAGGTCTTTCTGATCGGCGTGGACGGCCAACGTGAAGCCTTTCAAGCGATCAAGGAAGGATGGCTGCAGGCCACCGCGATCTATGCGACCGGTGGTTCCATCGGAGTCGATATGGCCATCCGCGTGCTGAAGGGTGAGCCCGTGCCGAAGCGCATCATCACCGAGACGCCAGTCATCACGCGGGAAAATGTCGACGAGTATTACAAGGCGGACCTCCAGTACGTCCGCTAAGAGTCGCCGAGAGTGGCCAGATCGTGGGTTACGCCCCACGGTCTCATCTCCGCCGGGCTCGTTACTTCAATAGACATGGGCTATTCACGCGGCGCGCAGTGCTTGGTTCGTCCGCCTGCTAGCCCGAGTGGTCGTTTGGTGGCATTGCTCCCATCGCCGAGTGAGGCATCCTCAATGACAGTTGCGTCAATTGATCGCCCCCGTGAACGAAACGTGCCCAAGCCTGTATTCATCCAGGCCAGGGGCATCACGAAATCCTATCGCGGCGTGAAGGCGCTGCGCGGCGTCGACCTCGACGTCCATCCTGGCGAGACTCTCGCCGTGGTTGGCGAGAACGGCGCTGGCAAGTCGACCCTGATGAAGATCCTGTCCGGTGCCGTGGAGCCGAGCGGGGGCGAGCTCCGGATTGACGGCGAACCGGTGCGGCTGTCGACGCCTCAGGAGGCGCGATCGCGCGGGATTTCGACGATCTATCAGGAGTTGATGATCGCGCCCGCGCTGACCGTGCTCGAGAACGTCTTCCTGAGCGACTTGCGTCGCGGCCGCTTCGGCCTGCTCGACTGGGACGGCATGCGGCGAGAAGCTCAGCGCATCCTTGCCCGCCTCGGCTTCCCTGCGTCGGTTGACACTACTGCGAAGGAACTCAGCGTCGCCGAGCTCCAGCTCATCGAGATCGCCAAGTCGCTGATCCACCGTTCGCGCCTCATCATCATGGACGAGCCGACCGCATCGCTCGCTAAGGAGGAGGTTGACAATCTCTTCCGCATCGTCCGCGAGCTCAAGTCAGAAGGCATAGCGATCATCTTTATCACCCACCACCTGCACGAGATCTTCGAGATCTGCGACCGGGCCGTGGTACTGCGCGACGGCTCCTATGTCGGCCAAGCGATGATCACGAGCCTAACCGAGGATAAGCTTGTCACCATGATGCTCGGCCACGCGATCAGCGAGGTGCAGCAGCGTTCGTCCAGCGCGGTCCGCGAGAACGAGGTCGTGCTGTCCATCAAGGATCTGCGTCGATCGCCGGACCTCCAGGGTATCAACTTGCGCCTGCGCCGCGGCGAGATACTGGGCATTGCAGGACTCATGGGGGCGGGCCGCACCGAGTTGGTGCGCGCGATCTTCGGTGCCGATCGTGTCGACAGCGGCGAGATGCAGATCAAGGGCAAGGTCGGCATGTTCGCCTCGCCGCGCGCCGCGCTTGATGCAGGGGTTGGCCTGGCGCCCGAGGATCGTAAGAGCGAGGGCCTGATCCTCTCCCTGCCGATCGGCCAAAACATCACGCTGCCCTCGCTCGGTCAGTACGCCGGTATGCTCGGCCTGCGACTCGGTGCGGAGCGCCGCCGTGCCGGCGAGCTGAGCCGTCAGCTCAATGTCAAGATGGCAAGCCTCGACCAGCTGGTCGGAAACCTGAGCGGCGGCAACCAGCAGAAGGTGGTGCTGGCCAAGCTCGTCGGCGCCAGCGCCGACATCTACCTGCTCGATGAGCCGACCCGCGGTATCGACATCGGCGCCAAGGAGTCGATCTTCGATCTGATCTGGCAGCTCACCGAAAAGGGAGCCTCGGTCATCGTCATTTCGTCGGCGATCAACGAGTTGCTGCGCGTCTGCGACACCATCGCTTGCATGCATCTCGGCCGTATCATCCGGACCTTCGAGCGTGCCGACTTCGATCTCAACGCCATCATGCTGAGCATCATGGGTAAGACGGCCGGCCACACACCGAATCACAATGACTCAAGACTAGAGGCAGTTCGGTCATGATTGCTGATGCCAAGCGGATGCTGCTGAACAGCAATCTCGTCGTTCTGATCGTCGTTTTAGTCGCTGCCGGCCTGGTTTCGCCCCACTTCTGGACCAGCGAGAACCTACTCAACGTCGTCCGAGCGGCCTCGTTGATCGGCATCGTCGCCATCGGGATGAACGTTGTCATCCTCTCGGGCGGCATCGACCTGTCAGTCGGCTCGATCGTCGCGCTGAGCGGCGCGGTCGCCGCGAGCGCATGGGTCGGCAATGCCTCCGTACTCACCTTCATCGGCCTGCCGCTGCTGCTTGCCGTGCTGGTCGGCCTCAGCAACGGCTGGCTGGTGACCCTTGCCGGCCTGCAGCCCTTCGTGGCAACGCTCGTCACGATGACGATCGTCCGCGGCGCCGGCCTAGTGTTCACCAAAGGTCAGCCGGTCTACGCCAATTATTCCGAGGAGTTCCTCTATCTATCCCGCGGGTGGATGATGGGCGTGCCGGTGCCCGCGTTGCTTTTCGGCGCCATCGCCATCATCACCTGGTACCTGCTGAAATGGCGCGTGATCGGTCGCCAGATCTACGCCATCGGCGCAAACGAGACGGCGGCGCGGCTCTCCGGGGTGCCCGTCAATCGTGTCAAAGTCGCGGCCTATATCTACTCGGCCCTGCTGGCAGGCGTCGCGGGGTTGGTGCTCACCTCCCGCATGGGCTCCGGCGAGCCCGGCCAAGCTGGCGTGTTCTGGGAGCTGGACGCGATCGCGGCCGTGGTGATCGGCGGCACGTCGCTCATGGGTGGTAAGGGCTCGGTCTGGGGCGCGGTCATCGGCGCGCTGATGATCAGTATCGTCTCCAACTTGTTCAACCTGATCGGCGTCGAGCCCGAATGGCAGCAGGTCGCCAAGGGCAGCATCATCCTGATCGCCGTCGGTATGCAGATGATCAGCGACGAGCTCGCCGTCTTCCGCTCGACGTTCCGCACAAGCAGCGCGGTCAACGGAGAGAAGTCATGACACAGTCAATTGATGTCCCCCTCTACCACAAGCCGGCTTCCAACAGCGGACGTCGCGTGCTGGCCTGGGTGCTGACGCCCGTCATCATGCTCGGCGGCGTCAACGCAGGGCTATACTACACGGCGCCGGACCTTTTTACGGTCGACCTGGCGAAGGGGCCGTACACCGAAGCCAACAACCTCGAGCTGACGCGCGTCTATGCTCGCGCCATCACGCTCTACAAGCAGGTCATCGAGCGCTTCCCGGCGTCGGAATACGCCATCCTGTCGCGCATCGGCATCGCGAACTCGAGCATCGGCTTAGGCCGCCCGCAGGACGCGCTGGAGCACTATACGGAGCTAATCGCCGAGTTCGGCGACGACCCAAATTTCAAGAAGTACCGCTACACGGTTCTCGAGAAGATGTCCGGCCTCTACCGGGATGCGGGTGACAATGAGAAATTCCAGGAAGTGTTCGCGTCGCTTAAGAAACAGTACCCGGACAGCAGCGCCGTGCGCGAGGGCAGCATCTACCTCGAGCAGGTACAGGCGGGCAGCGGTGGGGGCGCGGCGGAGCTGCCGGCCGACTTCCCCTTCGCGATCGCCGATGCCGACTTCGTCGTACCCCAGCGCGCCAACGTCGGCGAGGATATGGAGATTCGCGTCGTGGTGAAGCCCGTCAAGGGCAAGACGCCGGATTTCTCGCTTATGACGACGCTCGGCCTTTATAAGGGTTTTAATGTCGTCTCGATCACACCGGTGCCGCGATCGACGACCGAGTACTGGGGCAAGCGCGCCTGGAGCTATCCCAGCATTGACCAGCCGCTGGAAGTGAAGGCGATCTTCAACGCAAAGAAAGCCGGCAAGTACACCTTCGATCTCGACTTAGAAAGCAACTTCAACATTACCGAGCTGGGCCTGTCCCGCGAGATCACCGTGGAGTGAGCCATGGGTACGGCAGTCATCAACATCTTTCGTCGAAATCCGATCATCTTCGTCCTGATGCTGCTCGGCCTCATCTTCACCTGGTTTAGTGCGGGCTTCATCGCGCCAGGCAACCTCCTCAACATCGTTCGCCAGGCGTCGATCGCGGGATTCGTGGCGCTTGGCATGTCCTTCGTCATCTTGGCGCGCGGCATCGATCTTTCTGTCGGCTCGACGGTGGCCCTATCGTCCGTGCTGCTCACCGGGCTGTCCTCGACGCTTCCGCCGATCGTCGGCATCCACGTCGCACTGCTAGCCGGTATCGCGGTCGGAATCTGCAACGGCGTGCTCGTCACCAAGTTTAGATTCCAGCCAATCATCGTGACGCTCAGCACCATGGCGATCGTGCGCGGCCTGGCAATGGCCTATTCGCACTCCCGTCCGATCTTCGGCACGCTGCCCAGCGTCTACTTTGAGCTTTCGGACGGCATGATCTTCGGCCTGCCTGTGCCGATGGTGCTGTTCGTCGGTGCCAGCCTGCTTGCCGGCCTTGTCCTCAACTATACGCGCACCGGCCGGCAGATCTATCAGGTTGGCGGCAACGAGGAGGCTGCCCGACTCTCCGGCGTCAACCTTGATCGCATCCGCATCATCACCTACGCGGTAAGCGGATTTCTGGCCGCCTTCGCGGGCCTGATCCTTGCGGCGCGCATGCAGTCAGGCGAGGCGGTGCGCACGGGCGTAGGCTGGGAGCTCGACGCCATCGCCGCAGCGGCGATCGGCGGCATGTCGCTCGCTGGCGGCGCCGGCACGGTGCTGGGCACGTTCTGCGGCGCGATGATCATCGCCATGATGTCGAATGCCTTCAACCTGCTTGGCATCAACCCCTATTGGCAGCGCATCATCATCGGGGTCGTGCTGGCGCTGGCCGTGGCCACCTACAGCAGCGAACACGGGAAGGCGGCACTGAAGCGCATCATGCGTCTCAAGCCGCGGACGGGCAACATTGCGCTGCTGAAGACGTCGAGCGATGTCCGCTGAAGCCTGGCTTCGCAATAACGAGTCGCTTTGCCGACCGGCGTGCGGGCGCTGAACACGCCACCCCCGGGGACCGCCCGCCCGTAACCGTACGAAGAATGGATTGAAAGATGGTCGAGAATGTGAGGCTCGAGACAGATGGTGGGGTGGCGCGGATCATCCTCGAACATCCGCCGCTGAATGTTCTTAGCGTTGCACTGCGCCGGGTATTCTTCGAGCACGTGAAAGCGCTCGAGAGCCGCGACGACATCCATGTTGTCGTCGTCGAATCGGCGCTGCCGCGCTCCTTCTCGGTCGGCTCCGATCTGCGCGAGTTCCCTGAGGACGAGCTCGGCGGCGTCGCCAAGATCCGCTTCGAGCAATATCTCCTCGATCACCTGGCGGGGCTGCCGCAGGTGATCGTGGCGAAGCTACGGGGCTTCGTGCTGGGCGGTGGGGGCGAGATCATGCTTGCCTGCGATCTCAGGATCGCCTCTCGCAATGCCCAGTTCGGCTTCCCGGAGATCAAGGTCGGCGGTCTCCCCGTGGCGGGCGGCATCAAGCGTCTGATGCAGGAAGTCGGACCTGTGCACGCGCGTCAACTCGTGCTGTCGGGCGAGCCTATCCCTGCCGACAAGGCACTCGCTATCGGCCTCGTTACGGAGGTAGTCGACGACGAGAGGCTCGACCAGCGGGTCTACGATGTCGTCGCGCAGCTTCTGGCACGGCCCCATAACAGTTTGCGACTTGCCAAGCGAACACTACGCGCGGCGCTGCCCCCGACGCTCATCGACACGGCCGAGGCCGATGCCTTCGGGGCTCTCTACCGCGGCGACAACCTGCGCGAGGGTGTCGCAGCCTTCATCGAAAAGCGTGAGCCTCGCTTCAACCCGCCGGCGAAAGGCTGACCGGGCAGGGATCGAGAAGAAGACGGGAGAGGAACGATTCGGAAGAAGAAGTCGAAGGAGTAGTTGGTGCCGGCTCGACCGGCTGCGTGTGCCAGCTGATTGTCCGCCGATCCGTCAAACCTCGTCTTTGTCGCTCCGCTTAGTTGCAAGAATGCACTGGCTTCCGTTCAAGTTGGGATTTGATTTGAGTCTTCTTCCGAGTGGCGCTCTCGTTATCAATGCCGCGGAAATGCATCGGCCCTCTGGTGGGGAAGGGGGAAAGTCCGGCATAAATTTTATTCAGGCAAGGAGAACTGATGTACCCGAAAGTAAAAATGTTCATTGCCGGGAATGAACGAGGGTCTTCGGGCAAGTCGGAGAAAATTCTCAATCCGGCCAGCGGACAAGCCATCGGCGAAACCCGGTACGCCTACGAACCGATTTTGATCGTGCGCCCGAAGCTTCGAGCAAGTGCTTAGAGACGTGGCGCAAGATGTCGGCTTATGATCGCTCCAAGGCTACGCGCAAGACCGCAGATCTCCTTCGTTCGCGCGGAGCAGAAATTGCCTCCGTCATGATCCTAGAACAGGGGGCAAGTCTCTAGCAGAGTCTAACGCTGAAACGGTGCTCGCGGCCGCCATCATTGAGTAGTTCGCCGATGAGGCCCTCCGTGCCTATGGGAGATAGTGCCGGCACGCTTGGCCACGTGGCCCGGCTCGTGACAAGGGAGCCCGGTTGGCCCGTTGCAGCCTTCACGCGCTAATTGTGGTGCAATTGAAGCCCTTCTCGAAAGGAGTGCAGGAATTCCTGTACTTTGAGAGGCTGGCCGAGCCGCGCACTTTCGATGGCGGAGAACACCATCGCCACCGACTGTAGGTTGTCCTCGACGTTGGTAGCCATCGCCGGGCCGCCGTCGAGCCAATGGCAGAATTGCTCGATCAACAGTGAATTCCCCCACTTCTTACCAGCGAGCAGCGACACATGCTGCCCTTTCCCTTGCCGGCTCCTTTGATAGATCCGCTTCGGATCCCGATGGAACACCTCGACCTCGCGATGATCGAGGATAGCCGTCCCGGATGCCGTTTCCACCCGAAAATATTCAAACGTCCAGTCGTTGAGCCCCGTCGATTGTGCGGAGGACCCTTCGTATACTCCATGCGCGCCGTTGGCGAATTCCATGGACACTATGACGTCCGTATCGCCCTTGTATTCCGCCCATTCCGGCTTCCAAGAACGGGCAAAAATTGACGTGCAGGGTGCCCCCGCCAGATCGGCCAGGATATCGAGGTGATGCACCGCGCCCTCGATGAGCATAGGATGGACCATTTCGTGGCGAAAACGACTCCACGAGTCGTAAATGCGGTAATCGCCAGCGAACCGGCACGATACCGTATTGACCCGACCGAGAGTGTCTGCACTGACAAGCTTTCTCAGTGTCGATTTATCCTGATCAAACCGGTGGCTCATGGTTACTCCCATCTTGCGGCCGGCTGCTTTCACTTTGTCAGCGATCCGCACAGAAGCCTCCATTGTGTCAGCAATCGGTTTCTCTGACAGGATATGCATTCCTTGAGCAAGGGCGAGATCGACGATGAGCTCGTGCAGAGCAGGCGGGATCACGATAGTACAGAAGTCGGCCTTTACCGCCCGGAAAGCCTCTTGTGCCGAGGTGAAGCACTGCTCCGCCTTCAAACCGAGATGCCTGCGGCCCTGTTCCAGGGCTTTGGTATCGATATCGACCAGGCCCACCACCTCGATCGTCCCGTCTGTCACGTTTGGCGGCAGGAACGTATCGCACCAGCGCGCTCCAAACCCGCCAGCTCCAACATGCAGGACGTTATAGGTCATGAATGTTCCTTCAACGGGTGGGACTTGAGCCGAATCACACCCGCTCGGCGCGAATGTCAGCAGGTCCGTGCTTGTGCTCCCAAAGGTGCCCCAACCGCTTCTTGCCTTCGAGTGTTGTCTCGAAATACGCTCCCTTTACGTCGGCCCGAAGGTGAGCAAGATCGTGGTGGTGGCCCATGCCAATGGCAACGCAATCACCCGGCTCAACTTCGAAGCTGCGCGATCCGACCACAACCGTGCCTGCCCCTTCCAAGATGACCCAGTATTCGTCACAGTCATGATAGTGAGAATCGAAATTGGTCGACTTGGGGTAGTTAACCGGGTCGCCCTTTGCCGCTATTGGAGTGCTCGGAGCTAACTTGAAAATGCCGCAACCGCCCAACTCGGTGCCCCACCTGCCGGAAAAGATGAGGACCTGCGCCGCCCCATCGCCAGCGTCTGCACTAAAGGGACCGTTAGTCTCATCGAGGTCACAGAACTGACCTTCACAGAGCACTTGCGCCCCCTCCGCGCTCGTCAGCCGGCAAGATCCCCGTGTGACGAGTAGGCGCTGTTTTTTGGCATTGATCGCTATCGGCCGGCGCTGCCCAGCGAGCTCGACAAACTCGAAGCCGGTGAGTTCGCACCAATGTGATGCCTGTTCTCCACTTCTGAAAACCGACATAGTATTCCTCTCCATTCTGCAGTCAGGTTGTTTGGCGGCGAATCGCCTCAAAGGCGACCGTCTGGGACTTGATCGCCTCCTCGATAGGCAATCGCTCCATGCTGCTTGCTTCGTAAAATCCTTGGCGCCCCGGGGGAGGCATCGAGGATGAAGCGGGCATCTTCCGGGTTGGCACTCGGACAGCATGGCAACGGAAAATTCTGTCATCAGACCGACGCTTGGGAGATTCTGCACGCCAGAGAACCCGATCTCCTTTAGTTACGCGTAAGATGCTTGGAATGACGGAACCGATCCGTGTCGTTGATCCTAGCAGGAGCCGGGCTGTGCTTACGATGGCAGAACCTCGCGCGCTATGTCGACAACGGTCTGACTAGCCTTTCCGTAGGCGAGAAGTCCGGCAAGTGAACTGCATAGCAGCCCGGATACATGTGACGAGATCACTATCACTCGCTCACTCGCTTCTCGGCCCGTGGGCCGCTGCCGGCGTCCCTTCAGCTCGGATCTTCTTTTGGAAAAGGTCGATCCGCTCCGACGGGGTCGGAGCTTGGCGCATCTATCGGTGCTCACGAAGGGCCTCTTGGAAGTCGCAACAATTAGTTTCGCAAACTGCGGATCGCTTATGTGGAGATGGATGCGCGTCAGCTGTCGCGTGTCGGTGGCGAGGTAGGGTAAGCTCAAGCGCCGAGAATAGGGCGGCGACGGCTATCGCAGCCAAGTGAAAAGGATTACTGTGATTACACAGAGCCAGCAAAGTCCGATCCAGCAAGGCTGACAATGTCCTTCCGTCTGCAAAGTGGTTATCGCTTGGCATAGGCTCGTCCTGCCAGCCTCATAGAAGAGGCCCATAGCAATGGATATCAGTCTCGAGGAGCTTCTAACTGACCTGAGCCCCGCAATCTCCTCCAAGAATCGGTAGGTCATCAAACTCGGTGGGCTGAGGCCGGCAAACTGCAGCGCTTTTGATTAGCGTTTTGCGCTGCCGAATCGCCTCGGCTGGGAGAAGTGGGAGACGAAGAAGGCCTCAAAATTCTCGGACACTAAAAAGGCGTTCATTTTGAAGCAGGGTGAAGTGGGCAGGTCGCGAACATCCGCCGGTGGTCCGTCGCTAGTACACGCAGGCAGACACAAGGTAGTGCCGCAAGGACGCGCCGCTTCCCACTTCTGTCGGACGCCACGGCATCTTTGTCCAGCGACTTGTCGGAAATCCGGACCAGCAATCCCGAGCTTGTTGTTTGCACCGAGCCAACGCCCGAACTGAAAAAGAATTTACATTGTTTGGCGGCGCGCTCACTCAAACCGCGCTTGATAAAGGCCTGCCTCAACGCTTCGATGAGGGGCGATCCTCGGCATAAAGAGGAGCTTCGCTGCCAGCTACGAAAGTCAAGATTGCCTGGCTCGGCTGCAGGGCAGGGGACCCCGCGTCGCATCTCCAGCATGCGGCGCCGAGGTATACTCGAGCTCACGCGCCTTGCATGATCGGCTGCTGCTGCGATCGCGAGACATCAATTCGCGCGGTTGACTCCAGAGGCGACAAGGGGACCGGCCTCGTCCACGATCCTTAAAGGAAAGTCGCAGTTTCAATCGCATGGGCGCGTTCGTTGTTCCGTTGCGCGTACATGTACGACCCGAAGGAGCAAGCTGGACGCCTGCGGTATCACTCCGCGGCGGTGCGAAGGCGTTGAGTTCAACTTGGCCGACTGAGTCCGTCTCGCTCTGCAGCCGTCAGCGGCTTGGCAACATTTCTCAGGATTGCAGCGCGGCAGTTGGCTAGCATCTCCTTCGTGTACTTCTCGCCGAAGTAATCCAGAACGAAGGTCCCGCAGTAGTTTGACTCATCGGCGACACTGCTGGTGAGGCCGTCGAGGATTGTGCCGACTTCGCCGATGCGATCGGAGTATCGGGCGCGGATAACGTTAACCGCGTTCATCGAGTGAACTGCCTCGTCGACCGTCACTTCCCTTAGCCAACGAACGAATCTATCGCTCCCAAGTCCTGCGTAGAAACCCTTATCCGCAGCATAGGCGTGGCAGGTGCACATTTCATCAAAGGCTATCATAACCATCACAGAGAATTCGTCTTTCAGGTATTCATTGATTGCACAAAAATTGTGTGATCGAGCGTCCAATCTTTCCCAAAGATCCTTTTCGGATCCATCAGCGACGAGCTCCATAATCTGGATAAAGCCATCGGCGTGACGCTCCTCGTCCGTGGCCCAGGCATCAAAGAATGCCGCAGCCTCCTCGGTAGCGATCACGTTGCGGATGGACAACTCCTTTTTCAGATACCTCGCGTCATGTTCAGTATATAGTTCTGGCCACAGCTTGTTCCAACGTGCGCGCAGAACTGATGGCTCGGCGGTGAACATCACCGGCGTCAGAGCATTGAACAATTCTTTGGGACTCCAATTCCGTCGAACCAGCGTGATCATCCGACTCCTCCGAATCACGAACGGTACGAGCGGTCTGGCAGACGCATTTTTTCTTCCCGAACGCTTGCAAAGCGTATTAGCAACGCACAGATGCTGTCGCCTGCTTGTTTTGGTGGGATGCAATTTGAGGCCGCACTCCTTCAGACTAGCCTGAAGCGTCGCCTTAACGACTCAATAGAAGCCCAGCGCGCCCGTCATTGAGTTCAATCAACTCGATCACCAATACGAATTCGAGTGTACTGTCGAGGACGACGTCGCATGGCCCTTTTTCACAAACGGCTCACGTCAATTGCTCGGCGGCGCTCCGGCAAGTATCTTCAGATCAAAGCAACGGCACTTCGCGGCAGTGTTGACTCTCAGCATGCGGGCCTTATTTAGACGCAGCCCGGCTCGATGCGCAGCATCGAAGTGCCGGTCCCTCCTGAGCAGCCACCCGTCTTGGAAATGCCAAGCCAATCATAAAAATCTCTGTCTCGAGGTACTGACACCCCATGAACAACCTTGCGTTTAACTACGGAACAGATCTCGCGTGCCTAGGCGGCACGGCAAAGTGCGCGAGGGCTGCTATGCCAGACTTTTTCGGCTAACCGCGATCGCGCAAGCTGGACCGCTGACATCAGTGCTAACGGAGGAGGGGCGCATTACAAACTTTCGTATAGCTTTCAAAACCGTTTCAATATCGAAGGTTTACCTACGTACGATTGAGCCATCAGTCGCAATAGTTTTAGTCTCGTCGAGAATCAGCCGGAGCGTCCTGAATGGCTCTCGGCGCAAGAAAGTAAGACGAGCTGACGGACGATTATGAAGTTCTATCGCAGGACGCCACGCGGTCCGTCGATCTGCATCGAGTGTCGTCGATCCCTGGTGTCACGCTACCAGCGAGATATCTCCACCCAGCAGCTCTATTGCGACTACGATTGCTATCTTCGCTACCGGACGAAGAGTCTGTTTGCGCCATGGCTCGGTGTTGCACGGGACCATGGACTCGCGCCTGAGTACTTGGCTCACCTCGAAACTCTCAGCTCGTTTGCTGCGCTGGCTACCGCTTCGTATTGGTATTCGATCGTGGTCGCCAAAGCCGCGCTGGGGTTGGGCGAACCGATGATGGTTGAAACTTCTAAGACCTAGCTCACGCGTGTGCACGCGGCGAGACCAATTGCTCTGACAGCGAATTCCAGAGTTGAACCGTCAACGACGTCGCCATCCGCAATGAGTATTGAATACGTTCAGACGAGTGAATTTGGTTAAGAAGTTTCTGCGATTTTGAAGATGATTTCCTTGAAGCTGGAGGGCATTGATCAGCATGTGCGGGATTGTCGGCATCTTGGGGCGTGGTCCGGTCGCGGGGCAGCTGGTCGAGTCACTCAAACGACTGGAATATCGTGGCTACGACTCCGCAGGCGTCGCGACGCTTGAAGGCGACCATCTCGAACGCCGGCGCGCCCAGGGCAAGCTGAAGAAACTCGAGGCGCGGCTACGCGGCGATCTGCTGTCGGGTCATGCCGGTATCGGTCATACGCGCTGGGCCACCCATGGCAAGCCGACTGAGCGCAATGCCCATCCGCATATGACGGATAATGTCGCCGTCGTCCATAACGGGATCATCGAGAATTTCCGCGAGCTGCGCGCTGAGCTAGAGCAGAATGGCGCTAACTTCGCCTCCGAGACCGATACTGAGGTGGTGGCGCATCTCGTCGAATCCCATCTAATGAATGGCCGCTCGCCGCAGGACGCAGTAAAAGTGTTGCTGCCGCGGCTGCGCGGCACGTTCGCGCTGGCATTCCTGTTCAAAGGTCATAACGACCTCATGATCGGCGCGCGCAGGGGTTCGCCGCTCGCGATCGGGCATGGCGACGGCGAAATGTATTTGGGATCGGATGCTATCGCGCTCGCGCCCTTCACCGATAAAATCACCTATCTTGAAGACGGCGACTGGGCCGTGCTTACCCGTACGATCTGCGTCATCTATGACTCGGAAGGCGCCATCGCCCACCGGGAAATGCTGAAGCCCGGCGCGTCATCGCTCCTGGTAGACAAAGCGAATTATCGCCACTTCATGGCCAAGGAAATTCACGAACAGCCGGAAGTGGTCGGGCAGACGCTGGCGCGTTATGTTGATATGGCCGCCAAGCGCATCGCGCTGCCGTTCGAACTGCCATTCGACTTCAATGACATTAGGCGCATCTCGATCACGGCTTGCGGTACCGCAAGCTATGCGGGGCACGTCGCCAAGTATTGGTTCGAGCGGCTGGCGCGTATACCGGTCGAGATCGATGTCGCCTCTGAACTCCGCTACCGCGACGCGCCTTTGCGCAAAGGGGATCTCGCGATCGTCATCTCGCAGTCCGGCGAGACCGCCGACACGCTGGCCGCGTTGCGCTACGCCAAAGCGCAGGGTCTGCACACGGTTTCCGTGGTCAACGTACCGACGTCGACGATTGCGCGCGAGAGCGAAATCGTGCTGCCGACACTGGCTGGCCCAGAAATCGGCGTCGCCTCGACCAAAGCTTTCACCTGTCAGCTGATGGTGATGGCCGCCCTTGCCATCGCCGCAGGCAAAGGGCGCGGAGAATTGTCGGAAATCGATGAATTGAAGCTCGTAGATGAGCTGATCGAAGTTCCGCGGCTGATCGCTGAGGCGTTCGCGATCGAACCGCAGATCGAGAAGCTCGCGCGCGATATCGCCAAATCGCGCGCTGTTCTCTATCTCGGCCGCGGCACGTCGTTCCCGCTGGCGCTGGAGGGCGCGCTCAAGCTGAAGGAAGTCTCCTATATCCACGCCGAAGGCTATGCCGCCGGCGAGCTCAAGCACGGCCCGATTGCGCTGGTCGACGAGAGCATGCCAGTGGTGGTGATCGCTCCTTACGACCGGGTTTTCGAAAAAACCATCTCAAACATGCAGGAAGTCGCCGCTCGTGGCGGCAACATCATCCTGATGACCGATGCGACAGGGGCTTCGGAAGCGACGGTGGATTCGCTCGTGACCATTGTGCTGCCAGACATGACTGCAACCTTTACACCCATGATCTATGCCATTGCGGTGCAGCTCTTGGCCTACTATACCGCTGTCGCAATGGGAGCGGACGTCGATCAGCCACGCAATCTCGCGAAATCGGTGACCGTAGAATAGGCGGGCAGGGCCAAAGTCGCGGTGATCGTGAGCCTCCAGCCAATAGGCCTTCGTGTTTGGTATGTCCTTTCTGTGGAAGCCAAACCCGAGCAGACCTCAATTTCTCTCCTATCCATCTTTGCCGATCGTCGTTGCTGCGTGCGTCCATATCGCCTTCCGGACATGAACGGTTCGCACTTCGAAATGCGATAATGACCTCAAAAGTAAAACTGAAGTTCAGCTCCCGGACCGGGATTCACGGATGGCGCGATCTATAGGAACTCTGTCTGCCGTGCATCGATAATTGAAGGTCCGCTTGAATTAGTCGGCTACCACCACAGCCGGGCGCTGCTGATCCGGCGGGCCAGCGCGGCGACTTCGACGAAATAGCCATCCAGGTCCCTCCGCAAATTCGGCCTCGTGAGCTCTTACTCGTGTTCGTTGCGGCAAGCTTCGTGACCTTGGCGCTTTTAGTGTGGGCCCGACCGCTCCATCGCTGGCTGCAACGCTTTCCCATCGTCGGCGGCCATGTTCGATATCCGCGGTGTGCATCATCAGTATCCACGGTGTGCAATTCCTATGGCAAGGCCGCGAATTGAAGGTGCGGCATCCATTCGTTCTTGTCTCTACGAAGAAATAAGGGGATTCCCCGGACTACTGAAAGTCGGAAGGCCAATTTGCTCATAAATACCGCTTCGCGACGATTCACACAGACTGATTCTGCCGCTGGCGCGATTTGAGCGACTCACGCTAGGCTATTCTCCTCCACAATCACAATGCGAGACGAGACACGAAATGGTTGCTGCCGCCCACAAACTGCCCACGTCAGGCGACGCGCTCGAAGTGGATGGTCGATTGAAAGCCGAATTTATGACCAAGGTCGGAGCAAAGACAGGGGCAGAAGATCTGAAGAAGCGCTTTCCAATGCTTCAGATCAGAATTTACGATGCGCAGACGATGACTCGAGAAGAGGTATCGCTTCCGCCAGCTTAGGTGCTCATCGAAAAAGGTTTTTTGGTGCGCGTGCGGCAGGGACTACCTCCGAGCCGCACAAGTGTCGGCCCCTATGGCTTGGTCCCCGGTGGTCGTCCGTGAAGAGCTGTCCAAGCCATTGAGCGGCAGTCGATTTTGGAGCGGAGCTCTCAGGTTGTTCTGCGCGTCATCATTGCGCCTTCTGCGAAGCAGGGTACGGATCGGAGTCTCGCGTGGCGGTGGCCCGCTTGCACAGCTGGCGTCGGTTCAGTTCGCCGACATAATCGCCGCCCGCGTCTACAACTTGATGCATCACATTCGTCCCTCTTCGGGATTCGAAGGAGCGGGTCTCAAACGAATCGGAGTTGCTGAAGTAAAGTCGAACTGATCAGTGCGAACTGCTAAAGTCCATTCGTCCGCACTGAGGATCTGCCGTCCTATCTATCCTGGCGACGTGCAAGTACGGTGGGGCCGGCTGCTTAAAACGCAAGCGGCAGCACCGATTCAGCCTAATTGGGAACTAAAGCGCCGCCGAGACCGATCGCTACCGACTCGAAAGTGACGAAGTCGCCGAAGCCCTTCAGCTCTTTAGGCTCCTTGTTTTCGGAGGCGAGGGCGAGGCCAACATAGCCTGTTTCGTCGTCCCTCCTGATGATAGTTCTGTGTCCTCACGAACAGCGGCGGCATCCCCACGAAATGGCGGCGCCTTTGTTCTCAGACAGATCAGAGACTGTCGTGTTAAGCCGTAAGCGGTCCAAATCACACGACCGTTAACGCGCGCTTAGAGCGTGGCTTGCGGCCATCAGCGACCATCTCATCGAACTTGCTCGTGCCCCACGTCGATGTAGCGGGCCGCTCTCGTCGCGGGACATGCGGCGCGGTCGGTAGATGATCGGGGCTTAGACTCATCGTCTTCGGGATAATCGACAATGGGCAGCTAGATTACTCTCCGGCATCTTTGTTGCCCCGGGAGCGTCTGAACGGAGGCGAGGGCCACAAGACTCTCGCGAAGTGGAAGCAACTGAGGCCGTCGCCCGCAGATCGGGCGCCGAGGTCACGATCGGGCACGTTGATCCGCCACACAGTCAGCGGCCCGTGTGAAGGCCAAGCTCGTCCAGTGTTTTGATCTCCATAAGCGCTCCTGTCTGCTGGTCAGAGACGCAAACCGTGGGTGTGGCGCAGCGGCGACCGCCAGATCCACAGCACCGACGCCGCGCCAGCACGCTGCTGGCCAGCAACGTGGCACGAAGAGCCCAATGCGGCACCCGCCGTGCCGCCGAACAGCGAGCCAGTGGCGCCAGCCCCACACCACGCTCCGGATGCTCGCGTTCACCCGGCCCTGCAGCCGGTGCGTGGCCAGCCCATATCGAATGGCGACCTGCTGCACGTTGTAAATCCCGTGGCCAACGACAGCAGGAACTGACACAGAGCCACGCACGTCACCGCGGCCGGTCCACCATGGCCGGGTGAGAAGCGCAGCCAAGCTCATGCCTCCAGCGCTGGAGCGCGACCATGAGCACCGGCCTGAGGCCGATCGCGCGTCCCGCTGACGGTGCGGTGACCGCCGACGCCGCCGCCGAGTGCACCGATGCCGAGCACCATGCCGACAGTCCCGCCCTCAAATCCAGATCTTTCGTCAGGTGCAGCAGGAAGACCGCCGAATATGCGTGGTATTCAAAAGATGAAGGTGCCAGTGGCCAACACAGAATCGGGGTGCGCGAACACAGTGGTTAGCCCTTCAGCCATTTAGCCGAGTAGCTGGGTCGACCCGGCCGCTGAGCGCGCGGCTGCCATCGGCACGAGCGTCAGCAACGCAGTGCGAGCAGGAACGAGGCACAGTCGGCCAGGATCGCAGTCGGCGCGGAGAACGCGCTCACCAACCAGGCGGCCAGGAACGGACCCGCTGCCAATGCGCTCGCCTGCGGAGCTCCAACAAACTCTGCGCCTGGACCAGCCGAGTCCGGTCCATCAGCATTGGTACGCACGCCAGATAGGCCACCTCGGCGATCACCGCCGCCACCCCGACCAGCGCCGTCGCCGTACACAGCTGGACCATTCCGATTGTCCGAGGCCCACCAGCAGCGGAATCGTGGCCAGCGTTGCCGCCAAGTTGGCGATCAACAGGATCCACCGGTGCGGGATGCGGTCCACGGTAACCCCGGCGAACGGGCCCGCCACCAGGTACGGTGCCCGACCGCAAGCCAGCAGCAGCCGGTCTGCACGGGCCCCACGCCTAGCAAAGTGATCGCGGTAAGCGGCAGCACCAGCATGGTCACCTGGGAGCCAGCAAAATACCGTCTGGCCACGACCTGGGCTTTGAGAAGGATGGGACTCTGGATCGCATTCACTGTCGAGACCAACCGAGATGGCCGAGACGAGGAGATCTCCAGAGCAAAGAGTGGCGGCCTTGATTGCCGTGACGGGTTTATAGCCGCGAGAGAGGCTCGCGGTGCCCGTCGCGGAGAACCGCGATGTCCAGGCACAATCAAGTTTCGCAGAGCAGCCCCGGCCGAACCAATTTTTATGACGAGATCACAAATAGAATCATTGCCGAACTAGAGGCGGGGTGTGTGCCCTGGGTCCAGCCGTGGGGAACGGCCGCGGCGAAGGCGCCGATTGCCATGCCTTACAATGCAGCAACACATCGGCGATATAGCGGCATTAACATCCTGATCCTCTGGGGCGCTGTGGTCGAGCGGGGCTTCTCCGGCCAGAGCTGGCTCACCTTCCGGCAGGCATTGTCGCTGGGTGGCCACGTCCGCAAAGGAGAGCGAGGAACGACTGTCGTCTATGCTGACCGCTTCGTGCCCGCAGAGGAGAGGAAGCGGGCGATCGAGGCGGCCGACGAAGCCCAAGCGATTCCCTTTCTGAAACGTTTTACGGTCTTCAATACCGACCAATGTGACGGGCTGCCAGCCGAGGTGTCGACTATGGCGCCTCTCCCGTCACCTCACATGATCGAGCCGCAAGTCGAAGCGCTGATTAGTGCCAGCGGCATCGATCTTCGAATCGGCGGTAACCGAGCTTTCTATTGTCCTTCTGAGGACTACGTTCAGGTGCCATTTCCGGCTGCCTACTTTGAGCCGATCAATTGGCACCGCACGGCTCTGCACGAGTTGGCTCATGCCAGCGGACATTCCTCTCGGCTCAACCGGGATCTATCCGGAAGTTACGGCACCAAGAAATACGCCTTCGAGGAAATCATCGCGGAGATATCCGCTGCATTCTGCTGTGCTTCGCTCGGCATCGTGCCGACCGTGCGGCATGCGGACTACATTGGTTCGTGGCTTGAGGTTCTCCGCGATGACAATCGCGCAATCGTCCGCGCCGCTTCGCAGGCCAGCAAAGTCGCGGATTATCTGCTCGCGTTCTTGCCTGATCTCGCCTTGAGCCCGGTGGAAGAGCCTGCCCACTGCGAGGCCGCCTGATGCTGTTCGATGCTTCCGAACTGGCACACCGCCTCGCGCGCGAGGCCGAGGCGGTGTGCCGCCATTATCTCTCCAATGGCCGGCGCGTGGGGCGCTACTGGCTGGTCGGCGACGTCCGCAACACGCCAGGTCGCTCGATGTTCGTGCGGTTACAGAAATCTCCGAAGGGACCTGCGGGCAAATGGACCGACGCCGCCACGGGCGAACATGGTGATCTCCTCGACATCATCCGCGAAACCTGCGGCCTCATAGAATTCCGCGATGTCTTGGACGAGGCAACGCGCTTCCTTAAGCTGCCTCGGGCGCACCCGGAGCTCCCAACGAAGCCCGTCCGCGCAACAGTGAAGGCAGGGTCGGCTGAAGCGGCGCGGCGGCTGTTCGCGATATCTCGGCCGATCGAGGGGACCCTCGTGGAGGCATATTTGCGCGGACGCGGCATTGTAGAGCCGCACCACGGAGCGAGCCTGCGTTTCCACCCACGCTGCTATTATCGGCTGGATGAGGACGCGCGGATCGAGATTTGGCCTGCAATGATTGCCCGCGTCACCGATCTCGATGGTCGGATAAGAGGCGCGCATCGGACCTGGCTCAATCCCGAGGGTTTTGACCCAATCCGGCTCGGCAAGGCGCCGATCGACACACCACGAAGGGCAATGGGCAATCTGCTCGGCAACGCAGTTCGTTTCGGTACGGCGAATGATGTGCTTGTTGCGGGTGAAGGGATCGAAACCATCCTGTCGCTGCGCAACGCACTGCCTACGTTGCCAATGGCCGCCGCACTATCCGCCAATCATCTCGCTGCCATGCTGCTCCCGCCGACGCTGCGTCGCCTCTACATCGTCCGGGATGCGGATGCGGCGGGAGACGCAGCGACGGCCGCCCTCAGGCAGCGCTCGGAGGCTGCTGGTATCGTGGCGATCGCCTTGTCTCCTCGGTTGGGAGATTTTAATGAGGATCTCCGCACGTTCGGCATCCACGAGCTTCGAGCGGCCATGCGCATTCAGCTCGCGCCGCAGGACGTTACCCGCTTCTTGGTGATGGCGGAGGAGCGTTAAAGCCGGCGTTGCTGGCGCCGTCGTCACGGCAGGTCGATGGGAGGTCCATGGTGCCGAGGAGAGGCCGCGCCCTGGCCTTCTAGAGGGCGATCGGACAGCAACCGGAGCGGACCGGCAATGGCTGCGCCCGGCTATTTTCCGCCGGCGGTGCTCACCCCACGAAGAAAGCTTCGCGGGGCCCCGGCCACGCGCCTTTGCATCGCGAAACAAAATAGCCGGACTTCGCCATCCTCCGCTGTCGCTGCGGCCCTTCGCTTTGCTTCGGGTTCTGGTCCGTTCCGCCCGCCGCCTGAGTGATCGCCACGAAGGCCGCGATGGGCGCGGCCGATCCGGGCAAAGGACCTCGACCATGACATCCGATCGCAACGACCTCGATTTCGAACCAACGCACGGCTCATCGCCGATTGATCACGTCATTAGCGAACTTCAGCTCTTTGGCTACCGTCCCTTCAACGACGAGCCAGACCCGAGGCCGCTTCCCGAAAGCAACATGATTGTGGGTGCTGTCGTCGATGTCTTCGACGCCATCGTAGCAACCCTAAGCGACACTCGGCTCGAGCCGGATCTCGAAGACCTGCTCTGGTCGACGGTCAACCTGTTCCACCGTGCAACAGAGCGCATTGAGCGCGACCTCGACGACAACGAGCAAGCGCAGCGGAAGAGCCAGCGTGAGCAGGACGGCTCGGAAATCAGATCGGTCGAGCTCGAGCGGCTCACGGCTGAAGGCATCACGCTGGTCGAACGTCGCAATTGCATGGAGTTCTTCCGCGATCAGTCCATCGAGCGCTTCCAGATCCATACCGGCTCGCCATGGCGTCCTCGCTCTGGATCGCTGGTCAATCACCGCAAGCTTACTGGGGCGATGATCGACTCCAGGGATTTTCTCGCCGCCAAACACCGGGCGGAGACCGAAGTGTTGCTGCCGGCGGGCCCCAAAATTGCCCTAACCGGTGGGCTCGACTTCAACGACCATCATCTGATCTGGGAACGACTTGACAAGGTCCACGCCAAGCATCCAGACATGGTGCTGCTGCATGGCGGCTCGCCGAAAGGCGCCGAACTGATCGCCGCCAAATGGGCGACCAATCGCAAGGTGCCTCAGATTGCTTTCAAGCCTGACTGGACCAAGCACGCCAAGGCAGCACCGTTCAAGCGCAATGACGCGATGCTGGAGATCTTGCCGATCGGCGTCATGGTCTTCCCCGGCACTGGCATCCAGAGCAATCTTGCCGACAAGGCGAAACGACTCGGCATCCCGGTCTGGAAGTTTGGGGGCGGCGCGTGAGCGCCGTCGATGCCGATTTCGAAATCTCCCTGAACAGGGTAAGCGTCGTAACCGACGCAATCGCGCCCCCGAGCACATTCGCCACCTCGAAGGTGGTTAGACAGTGAGCCGCACTTCTAACTAGTTCCGGCTTGAGTAACCTCGCGTCCAGGTGATCGTGGAAGGCGCGAATTGCTCTCGAACTTCCTCAATACCTTCGCATCGGTCTATTCTGCTCAGATCTTTGCTCTCGCTGTAGACTCCCTTTCATTCCTGGTTAGGTTCACTGCCGGCGTGATGGTATTTCATAGCGCGGGCGCCATCGGCGCGTTGCTCGTCGGCATCGCTCCCGCCGCGATGATGCTCCTCCTCGGTCAGATCACCTTTGCCATCGCGCGGTCATTTGTCTTGCGCGTAGCCATCGCGGCAGTCTTTGCCATTTCGGCCGCCGTTGCGTTATTATGTGATATCTCGGATATTGTATGTTGGGGTGCCATCCCCGCTCTGGCACGAGATCTTTGGCTGCATCGGCTCGATCTTCATCGGTGACACGGGGGCGGGCGCGCATGACCGTCTTGGCCGAGCTTGGCCCGCTGCAGTCAGTCAGGGCAGGGCGAACCAACGTCAACCAGTTCTCGCGGCTAGCACGGCTATAGCCCTTCGGCTCGGCGCCCAGGGTTCTCCTCAATCATTAGGCGCGTCGAGATCGCCAATGATCGGCATCGCAGGGAGGGGTGGTCTCCTCAGAGCACTACACGGCCATTATGCCAATCATCGGCAACTCTGTTAGTGTCGGGGCGGGCGTTCTCTAACGGCTGTTTCGGGGCGGCCGACGCCCGACTTTTCCCGCACGTTGTTTCCTTTCTTGCCTGAACCTCTCGACCTCTTGTACAGGACGGCCGACGTCCGCCGCCCCGTCTCCTTAAGGCTGTTCAGCGCACGGACGAACCTTGCCTCTTGATGGCTTGATCTGGCCGAAGACCGGCTCCGCCTCGATCGTCTGAGCCGCAACGCCGCCGTTCAGACTTTCTTCCCTTGGGCTGACGCCCATTCCTCGCGAGCCAAGAAAGTCTTCCGGCTAGCGTCCTCCGCCACGCTCCGGCCCGCGAGCGGGTGCGTCGCCGATCGTCATTCGGCCTCTCGATCACCATCGAGGCCGCGGTGGTCGCGGGCTCGAAAACTCAAGGAGAAGTGACATGGCTAACATCGGTTCCTTTAAGAAGGTCGGCAACGATTTTCAGGGCGAGATCGTCACGCTGAGCGTGCAAGCGAAGGGCGTCCGCATCGTCGCCGAGCCCAACCGCACCAACGAGAACGCGCCCAGCCACCGCGTCTATGTCGGCCGGGCCGAGATCGGGGCAGCCTGGTCGAAGCGGTCAGAGGAGGGCCGCGACTACCTTTCGCTCAAGCTCGATGATCCTTCGTTCAACGCGCCGATCTACGCGAACCTGTTCGAGGATGAAGACGAAGGTCATACCCTGCTCTGGTCGCGGCCGCGGAAGAACGGCGACTAAGTTCTCTACACCGAAGCCCCGCCCGACCCACTCGGGCGGGGCCCTTTTAGCCGCGCGACGGAAGCCGTTAATCTTTTGTTTACCTGAACTTAGGCCAACCGATTCGGCGCGACATCTCAATTCGTTCCCCCGAGTTTGCCGCAGCCGAGTCGGTGAAGAGTCAAGCTTATGGGCAACAAATATACTGCATCG
Source organism: Bradyrhizobium sp. LMTR 3 (assembly GCF_001693485.1). Lineage (GTDB taxonomy): Bacteria > Pseudomonadota > Alphaproteobacteria > Rhizobiales > Xanthobacteraceae > Bradyrhizobium. Next base: position 683,001 of record NZ_MAXC01000012.1, on the reverse strand, counting down.
CGATCGGCGCGACTCACCCTATTTCTCGGCCACTACAAACGCGTTCACCGCTTCACGGAGCTGACGATGGCGAGTCCGTTCATGTTGTTTCCCGATCCACAAGCGGTGACGCTTAAGCGCACTTGCCTGGCGCAAATGATTGTCAGCCTTGCCGCGTTCACCTCGACCGGCGTCCTGCTATCGAATGTCGTGACGGTGATGAATGGAATGCATTAGAGGCGTCGGCCAACTTAGAGCAGAGCTGCCAGAAAGGCTGTAAGAATCCTAGGGCCGGACTGCACAGTGCCCATGGCGCCATGCGGCCCGGCCCAACCATTGATCGATCCATTCAGACCAAAGCGAGGTCAACTATTGCAAACGTTGCCGCAGCAGACATCTTGCTCGGAACGAGCAGAAGGTCGTTGAAGACTTACTTCTTCATCTTCTTCTTTTTGGCCTTTTTCACGGTGGTCTTCTTCGCCTTCTTCGCTTTCTTGGCCATATGCCCCTCCGTTAAATCTCAAATGAGATCGCTTACTGCGCAGACCGGAATCGGCCCGCACACGAGAAAGCGTACCACAGAATATGCAAGATTGACATTGAGACGTCTTGTTCGTGAGGCTACCGCGTTCGAGTGTCTGCCGTGGGGTCAGCACGGGGCAAGAGAAGGTTCTCGCAACCACCGCCGGTTGTCCTTATGTGATCCGGTCTTGGGCTATCCGCAAAGAACACCAGCAGAAACTTGCGCGGGCATGATCTGGACACTGGCGGACTGATGCAATCGGCGCCCGAAGTACCCGCTGGGCCGTTCTGTTGCCCCATTTGGCCGAAACGATCAGCAATCCGAAGTCCTTTCTAGCTTGGGGCAACCCCTGAACCATCCCGTCATGTCTTCGCACCGCCCTACGCGCGATGGCGTCGCTCGCCTTGATCCGGCGGGCTACGACGCGTGCGACTGGGCGTGGGAGTTCTTGCGCCGGAACAAAGACTATATCGCCGAGTGGCGAGGCTCCGTTCCTCGACGTCTGCCGTACATCAGACTTAGTGATGGGATGTGGCTGTTGCGGCTGCGGCGACGCTTTCCTCGCGCCGAACGATGGGGACTTTATGCCTTTGCCGACCCCGCGCTATGCGCCCGGCAGGCACCGGTGTTCTGGCACGTCGATGCCCTGAAGCGGGTGATCCGCCTCAACGCCCAAATGCGAAATGGCAACGAAAATACGCCGCCGTCCACGCTTGCGGACTTCAAGTTCAATCGAACGGCGGTCATCGGTGTCGACAAGGTCCCGTTGGTGTTGGTGAAGGGAGCGGGCGTTCATGTCCCCCTCGAAATCCGCGGTCTTCCTGCCCTAACTGCGCCATTTGCGCCGGTCTTCGAGCTCCATGGCCTCGGCGACCTCTCCACGCAAATCGAGCTTCTGAAGCGCTTGAAGCGTTTCACCGAGCCTGGCCAGAGGACAATACAAACGCCGCCATTCGCAAGCGACGAACGTATGCATCACGCCCTGATCGCGCTCGATGAAAGCCTGGAGGGCAAGACCTACCGCCAGATCGCAATCACGATTTTCGGGGAGAAAAAAGTTGCGGAGGAATGGTACGGGCATAGTCAATTCTTGAAAGATCGCACGCGACGGCTTGTTGCCAAGGGAACCGAATTGATGAAGGGCGGCTATCGCGATCTCCTGAGCTAGCCGCTTCTTGTCGCGGCTGCTTGACGAGACTTGCTTTCGCAGGATGGCGAAACAGACCCTGCCGCATTCGCCACTCCCAATCAGGTTACTAATGTGACGACGCTTCTTCTCACGCCTCGTGCTTGACGAGGTAGGTGAGAAGGAGCCTCGGAAATGACGAACAGTGACGACAAAGGGTCCGATAAGCCGTTTCTCAACACGGTAGAGGCTGCCGCCTGGCTGCGCCTCACCAAGAATACCCTTGAAAAAATGCGAGTGAACGGCAGAGGGCCCGCCTACCGCAAGCACGGACGCTATGTCCGCTACCACATCGAAGACCTCATCGAATATTCGCAAGCCAATAAGCGGAGGTCAACCTCCGATGCTGATTGATCGTGCAAGACCCTGGCGCCAACTGGCCGTGCTCTCGGCAATGTGCGCCAGCATCATCGCAGTGCTGATTTCCTTCGCGAACGGGATGCCGTTTTTGATCTACAATGCCTCGGGCAGCGCGCCACTCGGCTTCTACTATCTGGAGCAACGGCTGCCCGTGCACGGTGAACTGGCGCTGTTCAGACCGCCGCCGGCTATTGAGCTTTTGATCATCGCACATGGCGTTTTGCCGGGCCCGGTACCCCTTTTGAAGCAGGTGGCTGCGGCGGGCGGCGATGAAGTGTGCCGCGCCAAAGCACCGGTCGAATCGGTTTTGGTCAATGGAAGGGTCATTGTAGAGGTGCTTCAGAACGATCGACGGGGACGGCCCCTGCCAACCTGGGAAGGCTGCTTGCGGCTTAGTGAAGGAGAATTTTTCCTGCTGCAGCCGCACCCTCATTCGTTCGACTCGCGATACTTCGGCCCGGTGCTGCGCTGCGACATCCTGGGCGTGGCGCATCCGATCTGGACCTGGAATCCGGATATTTGAATTTCCATGACAGCGATGTACGTGTCAGAAAAGGGCGCGCACCTTTCTCTGGTATGCCGCTGAGCCTTCGTTCGGGCAGATCGCGAATCTGCGGTGAAGCAAGCTCTTCCATCGAGATCAACGGGTGAACCAGCGAAGCGGGAGGGCAAGATAAAAGCACTGTCGCTTCACCGTGCTTAGGTCCTTGTCTGCACATCCAAGAATTGGCGACATCGCCGGGCGCGATGTCGCCAATTGCGGCTTAAGGCAATGCCGTCGTTCGTTGATTGCGTCTGCGTCTTGGCAGCCGCGCGCCGGCTTAACATATCCGCGGTCTTCCTGAAGGGGACCTCGCGTCATGCACGGCGTCGACGACGATGAATTCGAAGTTAAGCTTGGCCGGATCGGCAACCGCAAGGCCAGAAGGGCAACCAGCTATCTCCGCCGTGTCCGCCAAGCGGCGGAGAAGACCGGCGCCAGTTCGCGTCGCGCGTCGGACTTCTCGGGCGGCCGGATCGGCCGCGGATACGGGCAAGGTGCGGTGCTGGCCGGGCGAGGGAGAGGCAAGGGCCTTCGTCGCGTCGTGATCAAGGCACGCATCGTGCGCATCAAGGCAGGCGACACAGGGGCCGTCCGGGCACATTTGCGCTATGTGCAACGCGACGGCGTCACGCGGGACTTTGAGCCAGGCGAGCTCTACGACGCGACCAATGACCGCGCAGACGGCAAGGCCTTCACGGAACGAAGTGCCGGGGATCGTCACCAGTTCCGGTTCATCGTGGCACCGGAGGACAGCGCGGAGCTCTCCGACCTGAAGCCCTTCATCCGCGATCTGATGCGTCAGATGGAGCAGGACCTCGGCACCAAGCTCGACTGGGTAGCGGCCGACCATTTCAACACGGGCCATCCGCACAGCCATATCGTCTTGCGTGGCAAGGATGACACAGGACATGACCTCGTGATCGCCCGCGACTACATCGCCCACGGCTTTCGTGCGCGGGCTGCGGGCCTCATCACCCGGGAGCTTGGTCCAGAGACCGAAATCGAGACCGCGCGCAAGCTCCAGCATGAGGTCGCGGCCGAGCGCTTGACGCGCCTTGATAGGGCAATCCTTCATGAAGCGCGGGAGGAGCTTTTTCAGCTTAGCGCGCAGCCCACGAAAGATCCCGTCTGGCAATCCGCGCGGATGGGGCGGCTTCGAACACTCGAACGGTTGGGACTGGCTGTGGAGGAGAGCCCTGGCCGTTGGCGCATCGATAACGAACTGAAAACGAAGCTCCGGCGTATGGGCGAGCGTGGCGACGTCATCAAGACCATGCATCGCGAGCTTGCAGTGGCTGGAGTTGCACGAGCTGTCGGCAGCTATGCGATCTTCGATACGGAACGGAGTGGCCAGCGCTTGGTCGGACGGGTCGTGGGGGAAGGGTTTGCGGACGAACTGACGGAGCGCCGGTATGTGGTGATTGATGGATTAGATGGGCGCACACATTATGCCGACATCGGCGCTATCAGTCCGAACGAAGAGCCACTGGTCCGGAACGCGATCGTCGAACTCAAATCGCGAACTGCTGAGCCACGCGAGATCGACCGGACCATCGCAAAGATCGCCGCGGCCAATCATGGCACCTATAGCGACCGACTGCACCGCCAGTTCGATCCGCAAGCGTCAAACGAATATGTCGGATCCCACGTTCGGCGTCTGGAGGCGGTGCGGCGGCAAGGGATAGTGACCCGTCGTGCCGACGGTAGCTGGAATGTCGGGAAGGACTATCTCGATCAGGCGGTTCGATACGAGGAGCTGAAGCGGTCGCGCAATCCGGTGCGGGTCGCGATACTATCATGGCAAAGGCTTGAAGATCTGCCGTCCGCGCTGGGGGCGACATGGCTCGATCGCCAGCTTCTTGTCAAAACGCCGGAAACTCTCGGGCCAAGCGGAATGGGTGCAGAGGTCGAGACGGCTCTGCGGGCGAGGAGGCAATGGCTGATCGAGCAGGGCCTTGCGCGCGAGGAGGGTGGGCAGCTGCGGTATGCCAGAGGTCTGCTGCGGACACTTGAGGCCCGCGAACTTGCCAGGACCGCAGCGGACATTGCGGCGCGAAACGGCCTCGAGCACGTCGAGGTCCAAGCAGGAGACCGGCTCACGGGCGTCTACCGGCGTATGCTGACGCTCAACAGCGGGCGCTATGCCCTGATCGAGCGGTCCCGAGACTTCGCTCTGGTGCCCTGGCGCCCAGTTCTCGAGCGCGCGCGGGGACAAATTGTGACAGGAAGCGTTGGTAGGGAGGGAATATCCTGGTCAATCGGCCTGAAGCGCGGCCTTGGACGGTGACGCTACTTCGTACGGCTCCGGTTTGGCATCTCCTCCGCTATCGTTCGATCAGTATCTTGGCGCGACCGGTCGTCCCGATTCGGTCGCTGAGCCAGGTCTCGTAACCCCACAATCCGACCACGGGCTTGTTCAGATAGACGAACAATTCGCCGTCGCGCTTGGGCGTCAGCCCTTCGGCGAGCGTCTCGGACTTGTCCGAGACGGCAAAATCCTTTTCGTCCGGGAGCAAACTGTCGCTCTGCCTTGGCGGAGCGCGGTCGAGAAAATCCTCCTCATTGCCCCTCGAGCCGATCCGAAGAACGATGTTGCCCCACGGACGGTCAAAGCTCCTGCGAAATGGGAACAAGACAGTCATGATCACGGACTTCCACCCGGACAAGTGGGACACCGGCTGACCGCCCATGTAGGACTCTTCGCCAAAGAACGTCCACTTGCCCGAAGGCGGATTGGTCTCAGGGTCGGGGAGGCGTTTGAAGACGACGCGATACCGAACGCCGGTTTCCAGAAAGACGCCAGTGGACACACAAAGATTGTTCGGTTTGTTGGCGGCGTCATCAGAAGTATCGAAGATGAATTCGGCCTGCTGCTTGCCGCCGACATTTTTGAACCCGTTACGGTTGGCATCAAGGCCTGCAGTTTCCGTGCAAAAAGTCCCGAATGAGTCCCGGATCGAAAACAGGTAGTGGCTTCCGAACGCGAGCGCCAAATACAGCATGCCGAGTGCCGAAGCTGCCGGCGCGAAGTAAAATTTGAAGCCGTGCAGGATGGCTTGATAGATCCAGAATTGTCTGAGTTTCCTAATCGCAAACTCTGGCAGGAAGTAAAAAACTAGAAACGCAATCAGAACACTGCGGACCGGCTCCGCCGTATAGGCAAGCAGAATTTCATTCCATGTCGGGGGCAGCACCAGCCAGCCAAATCCAGGCACGCTGCCAAACTGCGGGTAGAAAAGTACATAAAGGATGGCGGCGACGAACAGGATGCTCTGGAGCGGTGAGGCAACCAACGGAGCTTTCGGCTCGGCAGGCTTGTTCGTCGCTGGAAGATACTCGCTCCATAGCAGCCGCATTCGATCACTGATCGATTGGCCGAGCCGAACGCCAATCCAGATCAGGAAGGCAACGAGACCTGCCCAGATCAGGAACCATGCTGGATCCCGGGCATAGGCATCGATCCACCGAGACGCCAGTCCTGGAAGGACTGTGCCAAACAGTCGAATGGTATCGGAGACCATCCGAAGTGGGGTCCGAAGCTCCTGAAAGGCATAGCTGTCCCTCAGGAGCGGATAGAGCAGGAGATAGCCGGTCACGAAAACGGTCAGGAAGTAAATCGCGCGCTTCCGCCAGACGATGTCCCAGATCGCTTCCTGGGCCTCGTGTCGCTTCTTCGCCTGCTCGCCCTCCGCGATCGCTTTTGTGTTGGGCTCGATGGTGGAACTTACATTGGAGATCGCTGGCCCCGTCGGTGAGTAAGTTACCGCGGCGTCTGTTGACTTCACGACCTCGTAGTCCTTTGGAAATCCGACCGGCGCATAAAAATGCGCACCCATCCTTATCCGGCCGAACACCGCGTCGTGGATCTTGGGCGGACGCCTCGGGTGAGGCTTTTTGTCATCGTCGAGAGTGACCGGCATCGCGTCATAGAAGTCGGCGATTTTTCGGGGACTATATCGGTAATAGCCGCCAAGCCCGCTTCTTGAGTCATAGAGCCGTCCGTCCTTGTCCTTTGCCGAATCCGTGCTCAGCAACGCGTCTGGCTCATTGTCTGGCATATCCTTGAAGGAGAGGCCGGCTTCTTTCGCTTCCGCCATCATCCAGGCAAGGGAGACGTTGGCGAGGGAGTCGTCCGGGTATCCGCCGCCGACATTCGAGTGCACACCTGCAAACCATACCTGCAGCAATTGTTCGCCGCTGGTCGACCGGCTGGCACCGCTCGGCTGCGTGTTGGTCTCATCCTCATTCCATAAGACTGGATGGAAGGTTGCGCGTTCGTCGTCGATTGCTAGCGCGTGCCGGGCTTTGACGATTTTCTTGTTGAACTCCTGGTTTGGCAACTCCAGTGGCCAGATCCACTCGCTGACGCCTCGCGTCATCTCGTCGATCGGCAAGCCATAGGCCGCAACGGTGTCCCATACGCCGACGAATTCGATACTGTCGACCGAGCGCTCACAGGACGTATAGAACAGCTTGTCGAGCCAGAAGCGCGCGAGCCGGAAGGGATATTGCAGATTCCAGGCGGGGTATTTGTCGTGTCGGTAGGCGCGATAGGCGGCCCGTGCCTTCTTGTCGAGCTCGGCCTCGTTGGCAAATTTGACGAGCCCTTGGTTCAGCACAAGGCCAACCAGGATTCGGATCGTGAAGGCGCCACGGCTAAACCCGAAGGCATAGATCTTGTCACCAGGCTCGTAGTTGCGGCACAGGAATTTATAGAGATTGAGCACATTGCGCTTTAGACCGTAGCCGAACGCGCCACCCAGAATGGCGAGCGGCTTGAACGACGACGTTCCGACGCCGTCGTCATAGATTGCGATCTGATTGGAGCCTTTGAGCTCGAGCGCCTGGAATACCCGCCATACATTTGTGCGCCAAACCTTGCCTGCGGAGTTCCCCGTGCCATCCGAAAGCAAAATGATCTTTTTGGCCATTGCTGTTCTCCAGTAGAACTGGTTGCAATCGATAGTCGCCGTGTCTCGCTCAGATCGGCCTGCCGAAAGGGATGAAATACGAGAGCAAATTCAGCGCGCCGAGGAGGATGACTTGGGCGATCGCAGCCTTTACAGATGCAATCTTGATCGCGGTGAGGCTGCTCAGCAGCCGGAATGAGTCTGCCGTAAGTGGAACGAACGATTTGAAGATGGCTGCAATGACGATGTCTTCCGCAATATCGAAGGCCATGTAGCAGATCGGAAGCATCCACCAGATCCAGACTGGCAGGCTCGACAGGAATTCCAATCGCTCCGCCAGCGGCACCGACGCAAATCCAAGGAAGAGCCCGAGGCAAATCAGGAAAAGAAAGTCGAGCGGGAACAGCACCGGAAAGACGTAGCCGCGGATCGCGCCTGATTGCGTTTTATCAGCGAGCCAGCGTGCGAGGGAAGCCTGGCTGAGCGCTTCGTTCTGCGAGGGTATGTACTTCAGATGCTCGAGAAAGCGCGCCGCAACATCCTTGCCATATCGCGGTGCAACGAAAAACTTGAGTGCGAGATTAAGTGCAAGCGTCAGCGCGAACAGAATAACGATCTTGGCCATTGCGTTCCCGGCTCAAAGCGGCGTCCTGATAAAAAAGGATCTGGTCTCAACGCAGCATCGGGCGTCGCAATCTGGCTCGCCCTTGCGGATGCGTTCAGATTCTAAACGTTCTGATACTGCACGCTTTCAGGTTGTTTGGCTATATTAATGCACGCTTGATGCAGAATTGCCTGTGGGTATGTCTGCGTTCGGCAGCAGCCTCGTTGCTGAAGGTATCCTTGTCGGCGGCTGCGACCGTCGCCTGTGGCGGCGGAAGCGTCGGGTGCGTTGACGATCGCCCGTTGCGTGCAGTGTATCGCGGGTAGGGGCCGTCAAGCCGAGGCGAGGGAGTAGCTCGTGCTTCTTCCGCCCCCCTGATCTTTGGTCAGGATACCCTGATCAACAAGGCCCTGGATGTCGCGCAACGCTGTATCGGGCGAGCATTTTTCGATCGTTGCCCACCTGCTCGAGGTTATCTTTCCCTCGAAACCGTCAAGCAGACGATTCAACATATCGCGCTGTCGATCATTGATGCTGGCAGAGGTGTGCCGTTTCCAGAAGTCCGCCTTCTCAAGCACAGCTGCGAGAATGGTTTCAGCCCCACTGAAGGCGCGGTCGAGACAATCCAAGAACCACTCAAGCCACGGCGTGATGTTGAGGTCGCCCTTCTGGGTGCTCTCCAGCATATCGTAGTAGGTCTTTCGTTCTGCGCGTATCTGGGCCGACATGCTGTAGAAGCGCTGCGGAATTCCTTCTGACCGGGCAAGCGACATGTCGGCGATGGCGCGCGCGATACGTCCATTGCCATCCTCGAAGGGGTGGATTGTCACGAACCAAAGATGTGCGATTGCGGCCTTGATGATCGGATCGATCTTCTCTTCGGCGTTGTACCAATCGAGAAACGCGGCCATTTCAGCATCTAGCCTTTCGGCGGCCGGTGCCTCGTAATGCACGCGCTCACGTCCGTAGTCGCCGGAGACGACCTGCATCGGTCCTGCCGAAGCGTCGCGCCAGGCTCCCACAGCGATCTTCTTCATGTTGCTGCGGCCTGTCGGAAAGAGCGACGCATGCCAGCCGAAGAGCCTCTCTGCCGTGAGCTCGGCTTTGAACTTCTGAGTGGCGTCGAGCATCATCTCGACCATGCCTTCGACGTTGCGATCCGCCGACGGTAAGGCGCCCGCGTCCACGCCGAGCCGCCGCGCGAGCGATGAGCGCACCGCATCCTTGTCGAGTTTTTCTCCCTCGATTTCGCTGGACTTGAGGACTTCCTCGGTCAGGGTAGTCAGGACGGCCTCTTCCTGCTGCGGGAAGCCCAGTGCCTGCATCCGGCCTATGAGCTGTCCCTGGCGCAGGCGTACGGCCGCGAGCTGCTTCGCAAGGATCTCAGTATTCCAGGAAAAGTTAGGCCAATCAGGCAGTTGGTGAATATATTCGGACATTCTCCGCACTCCTTGCGGAGAATATGGCGGGGTTTCTTCGCATTCACAAGGGATTTCCTGCAAAATATGCGGAGAATAGCCTGGCTAATCTCCGCATCGTAGAAACTACGGTATCATGGTAGGTCAATAGACTGAGGCTTTCTCCGACGTTCTCCAATTCGGCCAGTGTCGCCTGACTTCCTTTGGCGGACTATTTTGCCCGCACCCTAACGGCAGAGCGACCGCAAGTGTCCGCGACTGAATGGCTAAGCGGGGCGTTCGTTCGCGCCCAGCTAAACTCGTTTCGCAAAAACGAGTGGAACGCGCGCTCTTCGGCGCAATCAGGCGATGCGACCAGTCGAAGACGAATGCTCAAACCGGGTTCGTTCGATTCGTTCTCTCACTTCGGGATAGGCGTGCGCGCGGAGCAATCAGAGCCGGGCTGAACAATTGATCCAATTTGATCATGCCGTTCACCTTCTATTGAGGCGCTTCCTCAACTACGCTGAAATTGGCGTACCGACGATCTCTCATCGATCAGTTTGATCGGGGCGGATTTCGTTGTCCCAGTCGATTTTTATTCCGGTTGAATGCTCGGCGCACTCCCGCTTTTCATCTCGCCGCACTCGTTGCGAGAGTGAGTGGGGCGGAAAATGTTTCCGGCAAAAATCTACGTCGGTCAGATCACTGTCGTCTTCGGCATTGTCATCGCGTCAACGTGGACAGCGACGCAATGGACCGCGGCGGCCCTCGGCTTTCAGGCGCGGCTTGGCGCGCCCTGGTTTTTGATTGCAGATCATCCCGTCTATCTGCCCTGGCGATTGTTCGAGTGGTGGTACGCCTACGAGGCCTATGCACCCGAGATCTTTGAAACAGGTGGTGTCATTGCTGGGGCCGGCGGTGTCGTGGGCGCACTGTTTGCCGTACTCAATTCGGTGTGGCGGGCGCGGCAAAATCAGCTCGTAACGACTTATGGCTCGGCACGCTGGGCGACGCCAAAGGAGATCAAGGAAGCCGGCCTGTTCGCGCCAAAAGGCGTGTTTCTTGGGCGGCTTGCAAGCAACTACTTGCGTCATGATGGAGCGGAGCACGTCATGTGCTTTGCCCCGACACGCTCCGGCAAAGGCGTTGGACTTGTGCTGCCGACGCTATTGTCCTGGACTTCGTCCGCGGTGGTGCATGACATCAAAGGTGAGAATTGGGAGCTAACCTCTGGCTGGCGAACAAGTTTCTCGCATTGCCTGTTGTTCAATCCGACCGACGCGAGAAGTGCCCGCTATAATCCGTTGCTTGAGGTCCGAAAAGGCGCTGCGGAAGTGCGCGATGTCCAGAACATCGCCGACATCCTGGTCGACCCGGAAGGAGCCCTGGAACGCCGCACCCATTGGGAAAAGACCAGCCATTCCCTGTTGGTCGGCGTCATCCTTCATGTTCTTTATGCGGAAGAGCAGAAGACGCTCACCCGAGTGACCGAGATCCTGGCCGATCCCGCGCAGTCCTTTGAGAAGACGCTGCGGATCATGATGGCCACAAACCATCTCGGAACCGAGGCTGAACCAAAGGTCCATCCCGTGGTCGCCGCGACCGCGCGCGAGCTTCTCAACAAGTCCGAGAACGAGCGCTCCGGCGTGCTGTCGACGGCCGTGAGCTTCCTGGGGCTCTATCGCGACCCCGTCGTCAGCCGGAACACCGAAAGCTGCGATTGGCGCATCGCCGATCTCGTCGGCGCCGAACAGCCGGTCACGCTTTACCTGGTCGTACCGCCCTCGGACATCAGCCGCACCAAGCCCTTGATCCGGCTAATCCTCAACCAGATCGGCCGCCGCTTGACCGAATCCTTGAACACGAAGGCGGGTGAGGCCAAGCAGCGCCAGCTTTTGTTGATGCTGGACGAATTCCCGGCGCTCGGCCGGCTTGATTTCTTTGAAAGCGCGCTCGCTTTTATGGCCGGCTACGGCATCCGCGCTTATTTGATCGCCCAGTCGCTCAATCAGATCGCCAAGGCCTATGGCGAGAACAACGCGATCCTGGACAATTGCCACGTCCGCATCGCGTTTGCGGCAAACGACGAACGCACCGCAAAGCGCATTTCCGACGCGCTGGGTACCGCGACCGAATTAAGGGCACAGCGGAACTATGCCGGTCACCGGCTCGCGCCCTGGCTCGGCCACGTGATGGTCAGCCGCCAGGAGACAGCTCGGCCGCTGCTCACTCCGGGCGAGGTGATGCAGTTGCCGCCCGACCAGGCCATCGTGCTGGTCTCCGGCCTTGCACCGGTTCGGGCCAATAAGCTCAGGCACTACGAGGATGCAAATTTTGTAGGGCGCCTGCGTTCGCCGCCACAGCTCGCCACGGACGAGTATCGCGACCGTCCGGCGGCACGTCCAAACGACTGGGCCAGCCAGATCCGCACTGTCGATCTTCGGTTGGCGACCCTCCCGTACCGCGACCTCATGCAGTCAGGAGCCGAGGAGGGCGGCCTCAAGCAGCAGCTGCCGCTGTTCGAAGACACAAAACCTCATGTCGAAACAGCGAGGTTCGCCGAGGAGCGCCTGCTCGATGATGACGCAGACGTCGCCGCCGATCGCAACCAGATGCAGCGAGTGGCCAACGCCTCAAGCACCATCCGCAGCGCCCACGCCGTGACCCGCGACGACGACGATCTCCTTCCTGCGTTCTGACGGGAATTCTCGAATGAAACCCAAACTCTCGGCCTATGTTTCTGACAGCGTGGCAGAGCGGCTTGAGTTAGCTGCCAAGCGACCCGGAACCAACAAATCGGCGATCATCGAAGCGGCGCTCGATCGCTTCCTGAATCCGGAGCGCGACGCTAGCGGCGATGCCGCGTTGATCCGCCGGCTCGACCGTATGAGCCGGCAGCTCGATCGGTCGGAACGTGATCTCTCGATCATGGCCGAAACCATTGCTCTGTTTGTCCGCTACTACCTGACGATCACGCCGCCTCTGCCTTCGGGTGATCAGGATGCCGCACGCGCGCTTGGACGTGAGCGGTTCGAAATGTTCGTCGTCCAGGTCGGCAAGCGCGTCGCGTCGGGCGGCCGGCTGGTTGCCGATGTCATGGAGCAGGTCTCAACTTCAAATCCGGACCTCTTCATGCGGCACCTCGAGGAGGGAGCGCCGCTCGGCGCCGGCAAGGAAGGCTCCTCAACGGGATCCCGCTCGCAGCATGCGACGGGCGAGCAGCCGGGGCTGTCTCCGGCAGGGCGGGAGGAGGTCGGCCATGTCTGATCTTCTCTCGCCCGAAACCCGCGAGCGGCGCCGCGGAATGTTGCGGACCGCGATGGGCCCGGCCATCGCGCTGGCCCTGGAAGAGGCCGACGTCGTCGAGGTGATGGTCAATCCGGACGGCAGGCTCTGGCTCGACCGGCATGGGTCCGGGCGCGCGGACACCGGCGTGGTGCTGACGCCACAGGAGTCTGAGCGGATCATCCGCCTGGTCGCAAGCCATGTACGCGCCGAGGCAAGCGGGGCATTCCCGATCATCTCGGCCGAGCTGCCCGAAACCGGTGAGCGGTTTGAAGGCGTTCTGCCGCCGGTCTCGCTCGCGCCGTGCTTTGCTATCCGCAAACCTGCAACGACCACCTTCCGTCTCTCTGACTACGTCAAGGCGCAGATTGCTTCACCCGTGATGGCCAAGGTGCTCACCGCCGCGGTTACAGAAGGCCGAAGCATTCTGGTTGCCGGCGGCACGGGATCGGGCAAGACGACGCTTGCCAATGCGCTTCTGGCGGAGATCGCCGGCCTTAATGAACGCATCGTTATCATCGAGGACACCCGCGAGCTCCGCTGCGAGGCCAAGGATGCCGTGACGCTCCGGACCAAGCCGGGTGTGGCAAGCCTTGCCGATCTCGTGCGTTCTACGCTCCGCTTGCGTCCTGACCGCATCATTGTCGGTGAGGTGAGAGGAGCCGAAGCGCTCGACCTGCTGAAGGCCTGGAACACAGGCCATCCCGGCGGGATCGCCACGGTTCACGCCAATTCGGCACGCGCGGCCCTCTACCGGATCGAGCAACTGGTCCAGGAAGCCGTTACCACAGTGCCGCGCCGGCTTATCGCCGAGGCGATCGATCTCATCGTCTTCATCAAGGGGCGAGGGCCCGCGCGGCGGATCGAGGCGGTCGCCGAACTCAAGGGCCTCGATCCCGCTGGCGACTACCATCTGGAAACCCCGCCCGGCCTTCCCACTACCTCCCATCGTCCCTGACCTCACGGAGAGTTCGATATGCATGTTTTGCTGCGTTCAAGGTCGTGTTTCTTCTTTCTCCGAGTTCACAAACGCCTCCTTATTGGGTTCGGAGCGGCAGCCGGCTGTGTGCTTTTGACGGCGTCGGCGGCGCACGCGGCCGGCTCGGGCATGCCGTGGGAAGCTCCGCTGCAGCGTATCCTGGAATCCGTGCAGGGGCCGGTCGCCAAGATCGTCGCCGTCATCATCATCACGGTGACCGGCATTTCGCTTGCCTTCGGCGACACCTCCAGCGGGTTCCGCAAGATGGTCCAGGTCGTGTTCGGCCTCTCGATAGCCTTTGCAGCGAGCTCCTTCTTCCTTTCGTTCTTCTCGTTCGGCGGCGGAGCGCTGATCTGATGCGTCCGGATGGTTTCGAACTTGTGCTCCACCGCTCGTTGACCGAACCCATCCTGATCGGTGGTGCGCCGCGCGCCGCCGCCATTCTGATCGGCACAGTGTCGGCTGTGCTGGCGCTCGGCTTGCGGCTTTGGCTCGCAGGTCTCATGCTTTGGATCGTCGGTCACGGCATAGCCGTCTGGCTTGCCAAGCGCGATCCCGCCTTTGTCGAGGTCGCCGTCCGCCACACCAAACATAAGGGCTGGCTTGCATGCTGAACTTGAGAGAATTCCGCGGCCATGCCTATCGCCTGGCCGATTGGCTGCCTTGGGCGTGCCTCGTCGCCCCGGGCGTCGTTCTGAACAAAGACGGCAGCTTCCAGCGTACCATCCGCTACCGGGGACCCGATCTCGACAGCGCGACCGAGGCCGAACTCATGAGCGTGGTCTCGCGGGTCAATAACGTTCTGAAGCGCTTTGGCTCAGGCTGGGCGCTGTTTTTCGACGCCACGCGGATCGAGGCCTCTGAATATCCGCGCTCACAGTTTCCCGACGCGGTGTCCTGGCTGGTCGACGAGGAGCGGCGGGCGGCCTTTGAGAGCACCTCTGATGCGTCGTGGGACGACCCCTCACGTCCGCGCGGGCAGCATTTTGAAAGTGTGCTGCACCTTACCTTGATGTTTCTGCCACCGGCTGAACGCGTGTCGCGGCTAGAGGGATTGTTTCTGGAGCGTCCGCGGGAGAAGCAGGCTGCGGGACGGTGTCAGCAGCGTGCTGATATAGGCCGGCAAGAGGAGGGGACGCAAAACGACGATGTTTCTGAGACCGGTGTAGAGGATGATCGATCTCAGCCGTCGCGCGAGCACAGCTATTGGGACCACCTTGAGCGCTTTGTGCAGGAAACCGACCGGGCGATTGATCTTCTGTCTTCCGTCCTGCCGGAGATCTGGCCGCTTGGCGACGAGGAGACGCTGACCTACCTGCACAGCTGTGTTTCCACCAAGCGCCATCCGGTTGCCGTTCCCGAAATCCCGGCCTATCTCGATTGTTTTCTGAGCGACGAGCCGTTGACCGGTGGATTGTCGCCGGCAATCGGCCGCAACCATCTGCGTGCGCTGACCGTGCTCGGCTTCCCGTCGGTGACCTATCCGGGCTTGCTTGACGAATTGAACCGGCTTGGGATTGCCTATCGCTGGGCAACGCGATTCCTGGCACTCGACCGCACGCAGGCAAATGCGACGCTGTCGCGATATCGCCGCCAATGGTTCGCCAAGCGAAAATCGATGGCCGCAATCGTCAAGGAGGTCATGTTCAACGAGCAAGCGGCGCTCGTTGATACCGACGCCAGCAACAAGGCAGTCGATGCGGACGCCGCGCTCACCGAACTTGGCGATGATCTAGTGGCGTTCGGCTACATCACGACAACTGTCACAGTTGCAGATGAGGACGCACGCGCTGCCGACGACAAGATCCGTCTCGTCGAACGGGTGATCAATAGCCGCGGCTTCACCACGATCCGGGAAAGCGTCAATGCGGTAGAAGCGTGGCTTGGCGGGCTGCCGGGACAGGCTTACGCGAATATTCGCCAGCCCATCGTTCACACACTCAACCTCGCCCATATGTGTCCGCTGTCGGCCGTGTGGGCAGGGTCGGAACGCTGTGAACACCTCGACGGTCCGCCGCTTCTGATCGCCAAAACCAAGGGCGCGACCCCGTTCCGTCTCTCGCTCCATGCCGGAGATGTCGGACACACCATCGTCGTGGGGCCAACGGGCGCGGGCAAGTCGGTGCTGCTATCGATGCTCGCCCTGCAGTTCCGCCGCTACCCGGATGCCCAGCTGATCACGTTCGACAAGGGGCGCTCCGCCCGCGCCACTACGCTTGCTCTGTCCGGGGCCTGGTACGAACTCGGCGCCAAGGGCGGCATCGCATTTCAGCCGCTCAAGGATGTCGCGGAGGAGGGGGCGCGGCTTTGGGCGCTGGATTGGCTCTGCGGTGTGCTTGCCCACGATCGCGTTACCGTGACGCCCGAAGTGAAAGAAACCGTCTGGTCGGCGCTCAAGAGCCTCGGCACGGCACCTGTTTCCCAGCGCACGATGACCGGGCTCGTGGCGCTGCTTGCCCGCGATTCCCTTCGCCAGGCGCTGCAGCCTTATACACTCGAAGGACCTTACGGCCGTTTCCTTGATGCGGACGCCGACCGTCTCTCGAGCGCCGACGTTCTGACCTTCGAAATGGAGGAACTGATGGCGTTGCCCAGCTTGGTCGCGCCCGTTCTCACCTATCTCTTCCACACTTTGGAAGCGCGCTTTGATGGCCGGCCGACCTTGCTCGTGCTCGATGAAGCCTGGGTCTTTCTGGACGATCCGTTGTTTGCCAGCCGGATACGCGAATGGCTGAAGACGCTGCGCAAGAAGAACGTCGCGGTGATCTTCGCGACCCAATCGCTTGCCGATATCGCCGACAGCGAGATAGCGCCCGCCATCATCGAGTCCTGCCCGACGCGAATATTCCTGCCGAATCCTCGCGCCCTCGAGCCGACGCAAACCGAAACCTATCGGCGCTTCGGCTTGAACGATACCCAGGTGAGATTGATCGCCGAAGCCTTTCCCAAGCGTGACTATTACCTGCAGTCTCGCGCAGGCGACCGCTTGTTCGAGCTCGGCCTCGGGCCGGTCGCGCTTGCGCTCGTCGGAGCATCCTCGGCGGAAGACCAGCGCAGCATCGAAGCGGTCTTGGCCCGGTCGGGCCCTCATCATTTTGCCGAGCGCTATCTCGCTGAACGAAATCTGCACTGGGCCGCGAACCTGATTAGCACCTTCGAACAGGCCCACAAGGCCTGAGTTCAACCTCAACCTCGGAGTACCCTCATGCTCAAAGGCATCTGCTGCCTATGCTCTCGCACAACCTTAGGAGCATCGGTAACCATTGTTCTATCTCTCATCATCGCCGTGAACGGCTCGCGACGCCTTGGCGCGCAGGTCATCGTCTTCGATCCATCGAATTACAGCCAGAACCTGCTGACGGCCGCACGAGCGCTTGAGCAAATCAATAACCAGGTCAGAAGCCTCGAAAATCAGGCCCAGTCGCTTCTCAACCAGGCCAAACACTTAACACGCCTCCCGACTAGTGTCGTCGGCGAGCTCACGTCGACCATAAGTCAGATGAACAGCCTCATAGCGCAAGCGAAGGGAATCTCATTTGACGTTCAGAGGACGCAGCAGGGTTTTGCGCGGTTCTATCCTCACCAGTACGGGGCGGCCACCTCATCCGACAAGATGGTGCAGGACGCGACCGCGCGCTGGAACAACAGCTACGAGGGGCTGAAGCAGACGCTGACCGTCCAGTCGGCCATCGTCAGCACCCTGGACCAAGACGGCCAAACGCTTCGTACCTTGATGGCGAACTCGTCGGGCGCGGTTGGCTCGCTGCAGGCCCAACAGTCGGGTAACGAACTGCTCGCCCTGCAGGTCAAGCAGTCGCTGCAGACGCAGGCGCTGCTCGCAACCCAGGCACGCGCAGACACGTTAAGAGCGGCGGAGCAGCAGGCTGCCGTTGCGGCCGCCCGCGAGCGCTTCATCCGCTTCATCGGCGATGGCCACGCCTACGCCGGCCGCAAGTAGGAGAGGGCATCATGGCTGATCTCTCCGTCATCGACCGCTTCACCGAGACCTTCTCGAGGTACATTGACTCAGGCTTTGGCCTTCTGTCCGGCGAAGTCTCCTTCTTAAGTTCGACGCTCGTCGTTATCGATCTCACGCTTGCCGGGCTCGCCTGGAGCGTGCGAGCCGACGATCAGATGCTGGTGACGCTTGCGAAGAAGGTGCTCTATGTTGGCGCGTTCGCCTTCATCATCGTAAACTTCAAGAGCCTCGCCGATATCATCTTCGGCTCGTTCTCGAGTATTGGCCTGAAGGCGGCTGGCGGCACCCTCAGTGCCGCGGACCTGACCCGACCGGGGTTCGTCGCTTCCGCCGGATTTACCGCAGCGCATCCGCTTCTGGAGGAGACGAGCCAGTT
This sequence comes from Bradyrhizobium sp. LMTR 3, assembly GCF_001693485.1. Taxonomy (GTDB): domain Bacteria; phylum Pseudomonadota; class Alphaproteobacteria; order Rhizobiales; family Xanthobacteraceae; genus Bradyrhizobium. The sequence continues at coordinate 664,876 of NZ_MAXC01000012.1, read as the reverse complement.
CTCTGGCTTCGATGTGCTGACCAATCTGCCGACGATCCTGATCCTTCTGTTTTGCTGGATCGTGATCGTGCTCGCGTTCTTTGTGCTCTCGGTCCAGCTCTTCGTTACGCTGATCGAGTTCAAGCTGACCACGCTTGCGAGCTTCATCCTGGTGCCATTCGCGCTCTGGGGCAAAACCGCGTTTCTGGCCGAGAAGACGCTCGGCAACGTCGTCGCCTCCGGCGTGAAGGTAATGGTGCTGGCAATCATCATCGGCATCGGTTCGACCATCTTTGGTCAGCTGGCGAGCACGTTGACTCGGCCAATCGACATTGCGTCGGCCATGAGCCTTCTGCTTGCGGCGCTTTCTCTGTTTGGACTTGGAATCTTTTGTCCGGGCATTGCTGCTGGTCTTGTTTCGGGGGCGCCTCAGCTGGGTGCTGGTGCTGCCGCCGGAACTGTGGCGGGCGCAGCCGCCGTTGCAATTGGGGGAGGGACAGCGGCGATGGGCGGGCTCCGAGCAGTAGCAAGTGGATCAGGAACGGCGGTTCGTTCGGCGGCGTCGCTGGCAGGAGCTGCATCGACGTCCGGTGGCACGACGCGCGGTTCCGCCATCGATCAACTCTCGAGCCCAGGCGGTGGTCGTGCGGCGAGTGGAACGGAATCGGGGGGCTCCGCCAAGCCCGCAGCAGCAGGACGGCAGCGAGCAAGTGAAGCTGCGCGGGTTATCGCCCATACCCTGAAAGAGGGTGACAAGGGTGGGCACTCGTCCGGTCCGAAGCTTGGGGAGGACTGACACATGGCTGGTCATGCCTTTCAACGCGTGTCCGTTCGATATGGTGAAACGCCAGAACCCGTGACGCCCTATCAGAAGGCAGCCCAGGTCTGGGACGAGCGCTTAGGCTCCGCGCGGGTTCAGGCGAGCAACTGGCGAGTTACGGCGCTGTCAGCGACCGCCTTGTCCGGCCTGCTTGGATTGACGCTTTTCGTCGTGATCGGCCGCTCGGGCGTCGTTCCTTACGTGGTCGAAGTCGACCGGCTTGGCGAGGTACGCGCCGTCGGGCCTGCGCTCGAAGCCTATCAGCCTTCAGATGCGCAGATCGCGCACTTTCTGGCGCGGTTCATCGAAAACGTCCGCTCCTTGTCGATCGATCCCATCATCGTTCGAACTAACTGGCTGCGCGCTTACGATTTCGTCACTGATCGCGGTGCGCTGGCCTTGAACGAATACGCGCGTGAAACCGATCCGTTCGCGAAGATCGGCTCCAAAACGGTCACCGCCGAAGTCACCTCGGTGGTGCGTGCGTCCGGCGACAGTTTTGAGATCCGCTGGAAGGAAAACGCCTACGAGAACGGCTCGATCGCCAAGACCGAGCGTTTCACCGGGCTTGTCACCACGGTTCTCAAGCCGCCGGGAGACGCCGAGACGCTGCGCAAGAATCCCCTCGGGCTCTACGTCCATTCCCTCAACTGGTCGCGCGACCTCATTGGAGACGCCAAATGAATTTTGCTGCCCTCACCAAGCTCGCGTCTGCCAGTGTCCTTGCATTGTCGCTTGGGCTCGCAGGATGCGCCACCAAGCTCAATCTCGAAGCACCCTATGACGATATGACGTTTGAGCAGGCGCTTCCGGAGGTAGACCCGCCCAAGCCGGTCCAGATCGTCGAAACGCCAAAGATTTTGCCGCTACCCGGCCAATTGAAGCCTTATCCGAAAGGCGCAAAGGAAGAAAAGCTCCCACCAGAGCTGGCGATCGCGAAGGCCAACAAGGCGGCGCGGATGGAGCCGACGCGCGCCGGCTACATCAATGCGATTCAAGTCTATCCATGGACGGAGGGAGCTCTCTACCGGCTCTATGCAAGCCCAGAGAAGGTTGCAACCATCGCGCTTCAAGCAGGTGAGGAACTGATTGACGTCTCGACGGGAGATACGGTCCGTTGGGTCGTTGGAGATACCGCGAGCGGGCAGGGTAGCTCCCGGCGGGTGCACATCCTGGTCAAACCAACGTTGCCGGACATCCAGACCAACCTCGTAGTCTTGACGGATCGGCGCACCTACCACCTGGAGCTTGTCTCGACCAAGCAGACCTACATGGCCTCGATCTCCTGGACCTACCCGACGGACAAGCTGGTTGCGCTTCACAAGCAAAATGCCGTCGCTACGGCTAACGAGGAACGAGTGGCCGACCGCGGGGTGCGGCTCGACAGCTTGAATTTCCGTTATCGCATTGAAGGCGATGATCCTCCGTGGCGGCCGCTACGCGCCTTCGATGATGGCCGCAAGGTCTTTATCCAGATGCCGTCGGGCCTGTCCCAAGGTGAAGCACCGCCCTTGTTTGTGGCAGGCGCCGACGGTCGTCCAAATCTAGTAAACTACCGCGTTCGTGGCACGTACTATATCGTCGATCGGATGTTTGGCGCCGCCGAACTCCGCCTCGGCGAAAACCCACAACGCACCGTCCGGATCATTCGCATCGACGCGCGGCCGGTGTCGCAGGCCATTGGCTCTGGGAGCGCCTCATGACGCGTGCACCAGATCAGGATCCGCCGGAACCGCTGGAGTTGCGGGCACGGCCGCGGCCAATTCGGCGTCTCAACAGGCGCGCCCTCATGATCGGCTGCGCCCTCGCGGCACTGTTCATTGCGGGGGCAACGATTATTGCGCTTCGACCGCTAACGTTCAGACAAGCCGATCGGTCAGAGCTCTACAACACCGACCGCAAGCAAACAGCCGAGGGTCTGAACAAGCTGCCAAGGTCTTATGAGGATCTACCCCCAGCAACGCCCCGCCTGGGGCCGCCTTCGCCAGGCGACATTGGCCGAGCCTTCGCCGAGAACGAAAAGAAGACCGGCACCGCGTCATCGGATCCAGGCTTCCACACCAATCCGGAGGAGGACGCCGAAAGAGCCGAGCGCATCCGCCAGGCGCGCATCGCGCAGCAAGCCAAGGAGTCCGGATTGTTCTTCCGGCTGTCGGAGAAGCAAGACAAGCGAAAACAGGCGAGCACTGCCGAGGTGGAAGCCAGCCAGCCGCTCTCATTCCGACTGCCGGCGGCCGATCAGGGACCGTCGGCTGCAGAGCTGGCACAGGGAGCGCGAATGATGGTCGACCGCTCCAGCGAGATCATCCCCCCGTCGCAGGCGCGAAAGCTCGCGTTCGTGGGTGCGAAGGCTGACACCGATACCGCGAATCCTCACGGGCTTACCGCGGCACCTTCCAAGTATGCAGTGATGGCGGGGTCGATCATTCCGGCCAGCCTTGTCACCGGACTGAATTCGGACCTGCCCGGCACCACGATCGGTCAGGTTACCGAGAACGTCTACGACACGGTCACGGGCGAGCACCTGTTGATCCCGCAGGGAACGCGGCTCGTTGGAAAATACGATAGCATCGTTGCCTTCGGCCAGAAGCGGGCGCTAGTTGTGTGGACACGGCTCATCCTGCCGAACGGAAACTCGATCGTGATCGAAAACCTTCCGGCCACGGATGTCGCGGGTTACGCCGGGCTTGAGGATCAGGTGGATTTCCATACCTGGCAGGTGCTCAAGGGCGTGGCGTTGGCGACGTTGATCGGGGTGGGGACCCAGCTTTCGATCGGCAACGACGAGAGCGATCTCGTCAAGGCGCTACGGGAAAGCACGCAGCAAACGACCAATCGTGCCGGCCAGCGCCTGGTGGGGCGCGAGCTCGACGTACAGCCGACGATCACGGTGCGGCCGGGTTGGCCGCTCCGGGTGATTGTTTCAAAGGATCTGGTGATGAGGCCATACCAGGACGTTAAGACAGTAGCGAAAGGCAGGTGAGGGATGAAGCTTGCGAAACTGCCTGATCGGACACAGGTGAAGATGAATGTTGTGTTGGCGCCGCGCCTTGCTAAGCGCCTGCGCGAATATGCAGACTTTTATGTTGAGACGTACGGCAGCCGGGAGGAGGTGGCGGAGCTGATACCGTTTATGCTTGAGGCATTTCTTGATGGAGACGCAAAATTCCGGCGCGCCAATCGGGCTGGCGGCGCAAAGGATACGGCGGACGCCGTTCCTCGCATCCTTGCGGATCGCCGCACCCGTAAAGGGCACGATTTAGGTTGAGAGCCCGCACGGTTAGGCGGGAAATCAGGCCCGCCTATGCATGTTAGTCTGGCGCTCGTCGGGATCGCATAAGGGCCTCAACGAAAGGGAACACTTCAATTGTTATCTTAGGAGCTGCCTTTGAAATTATTTGCCATTTCGCCAATTGTTTTGCTGACGAGGTCGGCCGAATGATTGAGTCGCTTCAACAATATTTCCAAGTCCGCGACCGTCGCTTCTTCCATACGAAGATTCTCTGAACTGAGCGATCGTGCGATAAATGCATCAATAGGCTCAGCAATAATCCGTTGGCGTTCGTTCAAATCCCTGTCTTCGACACTCGTTATCGTCGTTACTATGCGCCCATCAGGCGTCGTCATAGTCGCCAGATCTGACTGCGCGAAGATTGCCGGCTCAGCAATTGATGCAGGGATTTCTATCACGCAAATAATCTCACCTGTTTCAAGGCAGCGATATCCAGCACGATAGGAGCTTGGACCGGTAGCGCCGAACTCCTCACCGGTCAGCTCCAAAAACGCTTCCACTGTATTTGTGCCGTGCTTCATCTGATCGCAGGGGATGCCGTTTCTGAGGGAAATAATACTCCATCTTGATGCATTATGTAACTTAAAAGCGGTCGTCTTAAAAGCGTCAATCCGCACCATAGGCGCGGTGAAACGGACGCACAAAGGACCTCTACGCGATATCTTGGCGAAAAATATGCGCCGGCTACGCGCTGTGCGTGGCCTGAGCCAAGAGGCTCTCGCGCACGAGTGCGGGATCAACCGTACCTACCTAAGCGCAGTCGAGCGTTCGGAGCGCAATGTGTCGATTGACAACATTGCCCGCATTGCAAAAGGGCTCGGCGTGGAGGCTTGGATGCTGTTGCGGAACGAGTAAGGTGTGTGGCGGTTTCTGATAGGCTCCGAGTGGTTGGACTTCAGGACATCATGCCAAGGCTGGCAGGTCGACCAGCTTGATCTCGCGACGGACGGGCTAATGCGGGCGCACATAAGCGCTCCATGAGCCTAGTCCAGCGAGATCAAACAGTGCAGAGTCGCTCGTCCTGGACGACCGCGCCACATCGACCACGGCATCAAAACCCGACGAAGCGAGACTCTCGGCACCCAAATTATCGGCAGCGGCGAGGAAGCGACGGTTCAGCCCCACCTACACCTAACGGGATATTCGTGATAAAGGAAGCGGGAGCTTGCCGATTAAGACGGCGTTGGGGGGAAGTAGATGGCCGAGGCGCACGTTGGGCCTCTTCCGGAAGGGATGAAGCGCTGCAAAGTTTGCGCGGAGCCGATCAACGAAAAGGCAGTCAAATGCATTCATTGCCAAGCAGAGCAAAGCTGGGCCCGCCAGCGCCTAGGTTTTAGCAGTACCATCCTTTCGCTCCTGGTTGCGTTGATAACCGTGCTAACGGCGGCTGTACCGGTTGTCCGTGACTCGATCACGTCGAAGAACTCGAACCTTATCTTCAGCTTTCAGGCGGCCAACGACCGAGTGATATCGGTCTTGGCCTCCAATACTGGGGTGCGCCCCGGCTCGATCGGCAGCAGTTACTTGCACATGAACCAAAAGCGCAACTACGGCCTCAGAGTTTCTGGCGTAGATTCGGCTCGCGTAGTCGAACCAGGTAAGAGTGAGCTTATTGCATTAACTCGCGACAGTAGGCCTATTTTTGCAGACGAGGATACTGATGACCCGCGCAATCCGAAATGCTTTTTGTTTCTTCACTCGACAGATTTTATCGGAGTCGCGGAATATCACAAAGTTGTCGTGCCCTGCACCTCGTTTATAGCATTCGAGGCGAATGCTTTCGATGGCGTTACAAAGCGCTAAGTCTCCCTATCATGCTCCAGCGTCTAGCCGCCGTCGCGCTCATCTCCAATTGGGCTAAGGACGAAGGGGGGTACAGCTGAGTTCAATCAAAGTCGCCTTCTTGGAGTGCCTCGTCCAATCCTTCTACGGAGGATTTCTTAAGAGAAGCTCCACTCTGTAAGGTTTGGCGTAAAGCGTCGCTAGCGTCTTTCTTTGCCTGATCAAACGGTCGCCCGAGTAGCACGGGGTGTTCCGAGCCGATCGCTTTGCCGGCGGCCATAAATTGAAAGCGGCCAAGGTTAGGGATCGTGCGCACATGCTGGCCGCTGTAGACGCTTTCCAAGAAAGTAAGGCTCGTCTGATCGATTAGGCTGTGCGTCAAGAATGTGTTGCACTGGGAGAGAATCGTCTTACTGACCAGCGCAGTCCGTTGGCTGATCACGAGCAGGCCAACACCATATTTGCGGCCCTGCAAAGCGATCTGCCCAATCCGGCTGACGACCCATTGCGTCTCGTTATCGAAGCCTGAGCTGAAGGATTCCGGGATAATCGTATGTGCTTCCTCCAGAACAATAAGGATTTTGCGCGCCTGCCGATGCTTTCGCGCCCAAGCCATGATGGTTGACAGGTACTGCTCTGTAATCCGCAGCGTCGCCTTGGTATTTGATATCTCCGTCAGTTCGAGTATCGCCAGCTTTTCTGCGCCTGTCAGAAAGGAGTTGATCTGCGTCTCGACGGAGCCCCTAATCTGGGTCAGGCAGGCCTTCAGCGCCGCCTTCTCTTGCGGAGCCCCGTAGCTACCAGTCTCAACCGCAAAGAGTTTCTGATCCAGGTCGTTGATTTGCTGTTGGGTAGGCGAGGGTACAATCGGATTCACTGTAGCGAGTCGAACCTTGTACTCGCCCGTGAAATCAACACAGAACACCTTGAAATCGTTCTTCACCGCCTCTCGCACGATATCTAGCGCCAATTCCGTCTTGCCGGTGCCGGTCATTCCAAGCACGGCGGTGTGGAATTGAACGAGGTCGTCGAGCTTCGCGGTCACACCAATGTTGGTTGACGGAACTGTGCCCACCACAAATTCGCCGGGCTGAAGCGTTGGCGCAGGAAAAGTCCGTGCCTTTGCCCAGAACACTGGTGCGTTCATGGTAGAGAGCCAGCCATATTTCGTGAATCCGCCCTCTAGTGAATAGCAGCCGAGTTGCACGGCATTCACAATGTGGGTGCCGCGTGGGTTCTGGTCGAAACTTTCTTCGGCCGTTTGCGCATCTAGAATCTGATAGAAAACGTCACGCCCGTTCAACCTCACAAACACGACCTCGCCCTCACCAAGGGGAGAGGCTGCTGACACCTCGAAGCGCAACACGCCGATATTGGAGTTTTCGACCGTGAAGCCAACCAACTCTGCTCCGGGAGTGCCACTCAGAGTCTCTATGAACTGTGCTGTCTTTTCAGACGAATGCGAATAAATAACCTCGCCCTCGTCTAGGCTAAGTTTTTCTTGAAGCTGTGCGACGCAGAGACCCGTCGCCATCACTTCGAGGCCTTGAACCTGGCTGAACAGGGCCAGCACATAGTGCTGATCGCCATCGGACATTGCAGCTGTGTAAAGATGATTTGGCTTCCATGAGGCACGGCGAGCCAATCTCACGCGCACGATTCCTGGATGATCGATGCGCTCGATCATGCCCACAGCCGGCGACTTGACGATACGGTCTGTTTCTTCTCGCCAGCTCTTCCAGGCTGCGAGGATCCTCTCTGCAGGCCGTCCGATAATGACCAGGGTCCAAAGAATCGCTAGCCAAGCGACGGCAATCGGGCTGTTCTGATAAGCGCCCACGATGCTGATCAACGCCGGAGGAGTGTAGAGGAGCTCTCCCTGACCGAACGTATCAGTTGTCCTGAAGGAAAATCGTCCTATAGGCGAGCGCTTGTTTTTGTCGTGCGCAAAAAGCGCAGCGACCGCGCCAATCATGACCAAAGTGCAGTAGAAGACGCCAACCCATCTGAGGGCTTCGAGATGGGGCTTAAGGCCGCCCACGGCGGCAAGATCGGCCGTAACTAGAATAGCCATGGCCCCGATCGAGTTCGACAGCGCATCCTTAGGAGGTACGAACCACGGTGCAGACAGCAATGCCAGAAACCACAGTGCCAGTCCGCTAAGAAACCAAACGCTCTCGAGGCCACCTGTCGGTAATACATTGCCAGACGCAACGTAGAGTCCTATGTAGAACAGAACAATGTTGGCGCAAAGAGCTTTGGTGCGATCAGCCAGGCTAGTCTGCAATCGACCCGATACCATATGATTTCTCCCGGTTGCGCGCATTGCTAGCACAACCCGGCGCCCCTTGCACAACTGGCCCAACGCTTACTCAGGTTACCGTGCCGCAGGCGGCGCGAGAACCTCAAATGACGAAGATCCTCAACGTCAACGACCTCTGCGACGCGATCGTTGGCTCGATGCTAGACGCCTCACGCAGCGCGTCCTGGAACATCTGTGGCCGGCGCAGCGAAGGTTCTGGCGGACCGTTTACGGGGGTCTTCTCCGAACAAGCCGAATACGAAGGTGGCTTCGGCGAAACCTGTGTCAATTTTCGCCTCGCATACGCAGGCTAGGAATACCCAGATGTGATCGATGAAGACGATGAGGGTGGATACTGGCCGTGAGCCGGCAAAAGCCCTGCTTGCAACCAAACCCAGGGTGATTATCCGGGTACTGCGTGGTGCCTTCGATGATGGACCGGGCGATCTCGACAGGAGACTGTGATTTTCAATGGCAACTGCAAGATCGCGTTTGCGATGCAGACGGACCAATGACGATGATACCCTACTTGCCGGTGCGATTCGGGGTCACTGCCCAGGGAATCAGGCGATGAAATGACACATGTCGAATAGTACGGCGGGCCGCAAGAACGCACCTGTGCGATTCGCAGTCGGTAATCCAGACGGGTTGACTTCTCACTCTTGGCGGGTTTGGACGGAAAAGAGATGCGAACTTTACCTCGCCTGCAGAGACGCGTTCAAAGACACCAAGGTCAGCTTGCATGCGAGCGGAAGATGGCGCATGGGGTTTACTCAGGAAGCTATTCGCTCGAGTCCAAGGCTCGTCAAGGGCGACCAAAATCGAGCGTGGGAAATCTGGGACAAGCCGCCCCCCGCACTGCCAGGAGTAATCGTCGCATTCAGCATTTATTTTCCAGCTTCGGAGTTCGTTCTGGCTAAAGAGCAGCGACCCAAAAACGCTTGGACGAATGTTCGAGTTGTTAGCTCGGCCGCTGTCGGCTTCACCACGGTGGTCAGCTTGTGTATCACCGCTGCAGGAATGGGCGTCGAGCACTCTAATACTAGCAGTGAGCTTGGCGCGTTTGACCTTGCAGACGGCAAGTGCGCACGTCTGATCGCTCATGAAGTGGTCGACACCGACATTGCGCGGAAAGTGCAGGAAATACGCGAGATAATCACGAATGCGGTTCGTGCGAACGGCGGAGAAGCGCCTCCAGACACTTTCGGCTATTTCTTGGCTCATAGGCCCGACGGCGCCCGCAATCTTATTGGGGTAAGGCTGCCGGTTGGGAGTGATGCGTAATCCAAGACTTGCGAGGGATACCTTTGACAGTAAGCAGAGAATGAACGTTGTGCAGCGGTTAGACCGAGCCGCTTTCATCCAAGGGCTCAAGAGCAGGGTTTCGAGCATATTTCCATCCGGAAAGATGAGATCTTTGAGGATTGGGTTTCGAGAGCCTGGCAGACTTCCATCGCAGCGCGCCATGCTGGCTGCGGACATGGGCGCCGTTCAGCGGAAGGTGACCGCGACGCGAGCCGTGCAGAAGCGAGCCTGGGTCGCTGCCGCGATTGGCGTTCGATCCGGGGCCACGCAAGAAATGCTTCGTTTGCAGCGGGTTCGAGCCGATCACGCAGGCTCACCATGTGGTACCTCTGAACGAACAGTTTGAGCTTGGATTCGAGGCGCCCGATCACGAGCACGAATGGCTGTGCCCGAACCATCACGTCATCCTGCATCTCTGGATAGACCGGAGCCGGGCCACTCCCAGCGTAGCCGACATACCTTTGGAGCAGTTCGGAAAACTATGGAACTGGTCGGTCGCGCGGGGCAAAAGGCTCCGAGGCCGGGCAAACCACTCCTCTCTACCTTTGAGCCCGCGGAAGGGACGGCCGTTCGGCCAATTGGCCCACAATGCGAATAGCCTCTTCGCGAGGCGTCATGGTTGGATTGCTGGGCCGGATTGCGCAGCACGGTGTCGCCGTGTTCGAGATTGATAGAGCAGTATGCGCCTTGAACGTCGACAAAGGCGCAGATTTCGCGCCCTCGCGTATTCTCTCAAGGGCCCGTGGGCCTCATCCTGCGCAACTTCTTCGGGTGTGGTCACCTCAAGAGCGGGCGAACAAATCCTCGAAACGAATTCCTCACGGGGTCATGGAGGCGTGACCCAGTCAACCTGGCCGGAGGTCATGTAAACGACGGCGCCTCGCTCGGCCTCCAAGACCTGAAGATACAGACTTAATTGCCGCCGGTAGTCGGCACGCGCCTGCTCGTTGGGACTGACGTCACTCTTCCAGTCGAATACAATCTTACCTCCGTCCTCGCTCAGCGCAATCGCGTCTGCGCGTCCCGAGACGAGCGCGTCGGCACGCGGTACCTCGCCGTAGATCGGTACTTCTGCGATGAGGCTGTCCCGGAACGGCTGCAGCTCCGGCAAGGCAAGCGTACGAAGTGCCGTGGCAGCCAGTTCGTCCGGATCAGGCAAACCGTGTGGAGATGCAAGCGACGAGAACAGCTGATCGGTGAGGACGGCGGCCCTCGCGCGCACGTCGTCACCGACGGGGGCGAGTTCGTGCGTCAGGAATTCCTCCATCAGCTTATGCAGGAGAATACCTCGCGCGCGACTGCCGTCGACCTCGACTGAAGCTTGGAGCGGCTCCTCGGTGAGCGATGGTGAGAATTGGATTTGTACGATCTCTGGATCGGCGTCGCTCGGCCGGACCCACTTGACCGGCTGAAAGGCGTCCTGGATCCGTGCTTGTTGCGCCGCGAAAACATCGGCCGTCTGCGTGTTCTCGGTCGCTTCCGGCGCGTCGAAGGGGCGGCGCGGCACGCCGCTCAGGTCCAGTTCGGGGGTATCGGCTAGCTTGAGGTCGAGCAGTCTCGCCCAGGAGGAATCGTCGCTCCAGGTGAAGTCGGGGACGATCAGTAGCTCCATCGCGCGGGTGCATGCGACATACAGCAGCCTCAGACTCTCGTCGCGTCTTTCCCGATTCTCGGCCCGCAAAGCGCCTTCAAGAGAAGGCGGCGTAATGGCGCCCAGTGCCCAATGCAGGCTGTCATCGCTTCGGCGGTAGACGAACGGTTCACTCCGGCGCGGCATCGAGGCTCGATTGATCGGGATCACGACCGGCCATTCGAGTCCTTTCGAGCTGTGAACCGTCACGATTTCGATCGAGCGACCATCGGACTCGACCAATCCCTCGGTCGAACCGATGCCGCTCGACCAATCTATTTCGAGGTCCTCCGCGAACCGCGCGAATCCCCGCACGCTGTAGCTTCGGGCCCGCTCAAGAATCCCGTCGACGTTCGCGAGCGCTCGCGCGGCCTGATCGACGCTTCGCGCAACGACGATCGCGCGGATCCGCAGCCGCTCGACCGCTTCAGCGAGGAGGAGGGCCGGGGCTGTGGTCCGCAGCCGCCGGCGGAGGTCGCGCAGCGTGTTGAGAACTTCTCGAGCGATCTCATTCGGAACCGCTGCAGGATCGACGTTCAAGGACAGCTTGCCAGATCCGGCCACGCCATCGGGCCCGCGCAGCTGTGCCGCGATGTCGAGCAGCTGCTGCTCAGTTAATCCGACCAGCGGACCTCGCAGCAAGGCGCCCAGTGCTATGGTGTCGCGGGGATCGGCGAGCGCACGCACCAGAGCGACCAGATCCTGCGCTTCCTGGCGCCGAAAGAGATTCCTGCCGGCTTGGGAGGCGAACGGCAGGCCGGCCTCTTCGAGAGCCCGCTCGTAGCGCCACAGATCGGTCGAAACGGGTGCCAATAGGGCGATGTCTCCGGGCGCGAGGGTCCGGCGCTTTCCGTCGTTGAGCGCGAATTCGACGTTTCCGATCAGCCGTGAGCAAATTTCGGCGACGACGCGGGCTTCCTCGTCCCTGCTGCTGTCCAGCCAGGTGTTCGGTGGAAGTTCGACGGTTACCTTGGAGACGCACGGCAGTCCGTGGTTCGCATCGGATCGGGTGCCGCGAAGCGCGACGTAGCCGGCTTCCTGCGCAACCAGCGGCAGCTCGAAGCACCGGTTGACGTGATCCAGTATCTGGCGGCGGGAGCGGAAGTTCGCGGTGATGCGGAGAATGTTGCCCGGGAATTGCGCTTCTATCGCCCGCCGTACAAGTAGGTAGGTCGCGAGATCGGCGCCGCGAAATCGGTAGATCGCCTGCTTCGGATCGCCGACCACGAAGAGATGGCCGGGCTCGAGGCGCCGCTCGTGCCAGGCGGCGCCGTCCGCATCCTTGGCGCAAAGCAGGAACATGATCTCCGCCTGAATCGGATCGGTATCCTGGAATTCGTCCACCAGGATGCGCGAAAACCTTTCGCCGGCGGCGGCGCGGACCTGCGGGTGGCGCCGCAGCACGTCGCGGCAGGTGAAGAGCAGATCGTCGAAGTCCAGGGCGGCTGCGCGCCGCTTGAATGATTCGTACTCTGCGAGCAATCTGTCGAGTTCGGCCGAAAACGTGCTCACCAGCGAAGTGGCGATGCGCCCCATCAGCGCGCCATATGCCTCGCGACAGCGCCCGTAATGCTCCTCCGCTCGAGCGGCGAGGTGATCGCCCTTTTCGGCGCCCCCGAAGCGCTTCCACACGGAACGCCGCCGGTATTCCTGAAGATCGAAGGAGTTTTTCCTCATGATCGGGAGCCGAGCGGGATGGGCCAAGTCCCACAAAGCCTCGAACCCGGGAGAGGCGGAAAGGGCGCCGAAATGCGCGGCGAGACGCTCGAGGTTCTCGATCTCCGTTTCGGCTTCCCGTGGTGTGCCGACGCTGACCGCCCAGCGCCTGAACTCTCGGACGCACTCCGCGAGCTCGATCGCCGCGTCGGCATCGAGATCTGGGCCGCGCGGCCGGGCAGTGCGGTAACGGCGGCGGAAGTTGGCGAATTCCCGTAGAAGCTTCTCCGCGCCGGTGGGATCCTTCCGCGCGATCAGGCTGACCGGATCGTCGTCGCGCGTCGGCGCGTCCAGACGATCGCGCCACCACTGCTCGAAGATGGCGCCGAAGACGAAGTCGGCTTGGTCGCGGTCCATGACTTCTGCGCCGGGATCGATGCCGGCCTCCACGGCATAGGCACTCAGCAGGTCGTTACAGAAACCGTGGATCGTCGAGCAGGTGAGTTGGTGCAGACGCTCGGCCGCGGTGCCGAGCGCGTCACGTCGCTCTGGACCGAGAGCGGCCGGCAGACAAAGCTTCATCTCCTCCGGAACCTTTCCGGACAGCAAAGACTCAAGGTACTGCGCGACGCGCTGGCGCAATTCGCCCGCGGCGAGCTCGGTAAAGGTGATGGCGGCGATCGAGGCGGGATCCTCGCCTTCGGCAAGAAGCATCACCACGCGGCCGGCGAGCAGCGAAGTCTTACCGGTGCCCGCCGCGGCCTCGACGATCAACGTCGAGTTCAGTTCGGCTAGAGCGCGAAGCCGGTCCCGATCGTCTGTCTCTTCCGTCACGGATGGCTCCAGAAAGGAGACAGGTTCGCGGCAGCCTTGCCGAATGCGCTTCGCTTGCGCCGTTCGTAACCGGGCGAGGCCGGAAGCGCCAAGCGGAGATCGTTCGACCTGTCGAACGACAGTCGTCCCGGCACCGCGATGCCGCCATTCAGCATGGCAATGGCCTCGTTCACGAAAGCAGCGATCTGTTCGAGCGCGCCGTCGAGATCGTTCAGCTTCACCGCGAGCGGCTCTCCCGATAGATACAGCAGGCGTGCCACCACCACCGGCTCATCCTCGAGAAGCTGGCGGCACGCGAGAGCATAAAGGCAGCGCTGTAGCTCGGCGCCACCTCCGATCACCAGGCGAGACGCGTTCGTCGGCGGGCCGCCGCTCTTGTAGTCGGTGACGCGGGCCGCCGCGGGATTACTTCGCAGATCGAGGCGGTCGATCGTGCCGCGCAACCGGATCGGCGTGCCGGGCATTGGAACGGGTCTCGTCGGATCCCAGGGAAGCTCCCTGTCGGCCCGGAAATCGTCGGACTGCCCGAAAGGCACCTCGGTCCAACTGCGCGTGCTCGCCTCGCGGATGTCCCTGTGCAGTAGTCCGGTGAGCGCCATCGCGGACGCGTAGTCGACCGTGTTGGTCCACAGCAGTTTCGGAGGCACGGGACGCTCAAGCGGCCACGACTCGTGCACGTGAGTGGCCGCATGCTTGAGCGCGGCTTCGATATCCGCTTCGGAAGCCCTGGCGTATCCGGGATCGGGCTCGAGGGAATCTACGGCGCGCCGGAGCAGCTCGTGGACCAGCTTGCCGAGCTCGTCGGGAGCGATGGTCAGCGGCTGGGCGCGTTCGCGAGGCGCGTCGAAATCGAGTGCATATCGCCACGCGAAGCCCAATGGATCGCGCAGCAGTCTCTGCAACGAGGTCGCCGATTGCACGCGTTCGATGGCGCGCCGAATCGCTGGGTGGCCCGGCGCAAAGCGTCCGTCGTGCTCGGTGAGCTCGTCCACGTGCCAGTTATGCCAGCAGCGTCCCGCCGATCTGATCAGCGGCACCTCACTGGCTTCCCCCGGACGAGCCATCAACCTGTCCGCCTCGCAGAACGCGTGTGCTGGAGTGCGGGCGCGTGATAGGGCGATTTCCGGCAGGTCCCGTAGCAACGGGCTTCTTCCGATCCGGCTGCCCTGGGCTCCCCGGCGGCTCCTGGACAGAACCGCGCCACCGACGGCGGCATCCAGAATAATCTCGAAGTGCCTGCGGTCGGCGCGTGGGGCGGGATCGGGGTCCAGCTCGCTCGCCGGGACGATATGACCCGGCAAGACGGGATCGGTAGTCGCCCGGCGGGGCCACCCTCGGTTGGTCAGTCCAAGCAGCCTGACGAATCGGCGGGGCGCGGCGGCGAGATCGCGCGCGGAGCACCAGGCGATCGAGTCCGCCGCATCGCTCTCGGACGCGAGGCGAACGTTCCGCAGCGAGAGCTCGATCGCGTCGACAGGCGCGCAGCGCGTCGCCGAACTCCAGATCCGCAAGGAGCGGCCGCGTAGCAGAGCCGCCGCCGCCTCGGTCGAGGCCATCGCTCCCTTCGCCAGGATTTCCAGCAGCGAAAGGATATCCTCCGGCGAGCCAAGTGAAGGATCGCGCAGCCTGGCCGCCTCGAGTGCGCGCTTCCAGTCCTCCAACCGGGGCAACGTTGCACCCCGGGGCAACGCCTTCGGCCATCGGTCCGGCGAGTCACCGAAAAGTCCGAGCCGGTCCCGGCACAACGAGAAGAGCCGCCGGACGCGCCGCTGGCTCATTCCGTGCATCAGCACGTCGGCGAGCGCCGCGCAGCGCTGTCCGTCTCGGGTCGATAGTGCAGGTATGCCATGCGAGAAGTGGATCCGGAGGGCAGCTTGTGGCGACAGAGCAAGGAAGTGATCGTCCCAGGCCGCGGGACTAGCGGCGGCGATGGCGATTTCGTGCGGCTTAGCCGCCCCCGAGGCGACGAGTTCGCGCGCCCAGCGCAGGCTCTCGACGACCTCGTGATGAGGGTCAGCACATGAGATGACGGCGGGCGCGCCTCGCTGCTCTGTTGGCTCGGCCACGTTCACGGTGCCGGAAAACCAGCCGGTTTCCGCCCCCGGTGGAACGCACCACTCGACTGGAACGACCTCGGAAAGCCGCTGGATCAGCCGCCGCCAGACCGGTGCGACGTAGGACAGTCCCTCGATGCGGACGGGACCGAGCAAGCGCGACGAATGCGCGATCCGCTCCAGCGCGGAATTGCGCAACTCGCGCGGGTTGAGCATGGCCTTCGGCAAGATCAGCCTCAACCGCTCCGCGACGAGGTTCAGTTCCCGTGCGCGGTAACTCTGCGCATGGGTGCCGTCGGAAATATCGAGATCGGCTTCCCATAGCTTCCGAAGCGTTCGTGCCAGCGCCCGAGCCATTCCGGGCAGCTGTCGCACCGATTCGAGATCATCGAACCCGCCCTGATCCAAAGCCGATTGTATCGCCGGCTCTAGGTCCTCGAGGGTCAGCGGGCTAGCGAAGCCGCCAGCAAGTCTCGCACCGAGCTGCGGCAGGGTGAGAATTTGAAGTCCCGATTCCCCTGCACGCGCCGCGGCGAGCCTGCGCATTTGAAATGCGAGAGAACCCTCGACTACGGTAGTTCGAGTTCGCACCAGATAAACTTCCTTGTTTCTCATCAGCTTGATAGCTGCACTCGCTCTACCCGGGTGAAGCCCGCGAACGAAGCGCGCGATCGTCGATTCCGACACTTTCTCCAGGCGGGAGTTTGATCGAAGGCACGATCGCAGGCAACCGTCAGGAGAGCGCGGACGACTGATTGATCCTCACTGCAAGCTTCGAATCGCCGGTAGATCGACGCAATGCATTGAGAAATGCTTGGCCATCCTTGATGAATGATTATTCGATCGCTCATCAAAAGGGATGATCCAGGCTACTAGGCTCGTGCTCGATGCGGAAGAATGTTCCGGCTTGATGCAGGGCAGCTCCGGATCGTGGGCCAGGCCATTTAGCAAAAGGATCGGATCGCCGGTCTCAAATCCGGACATCCCTATCAGCCGCTCTTGTATCCGTGACGCCAATCTTTTCGACAATCTCGACGAAGTCCGCGCGCCAAGCCGGCGAAGCTCGTGGCTCGTAGATTGGCAGCTACAAAAAAATAATCTGCGAATGTGAACTAGCTTACCCCCGAACGCCAACGGTAGGTCCATTTTTGCTTGCTCGGGAGCATCAGATGCACGATCGAACTGTCGTCCCCAGTCCATTGGTCGGCGCACGGCGCGCGCTGAAAAGCCAGGACCATGGCCAACGAGTAGGTGTCTGCCGAGGCATCGCGCTGTGGTGGGCGGCTGCTATGGCACCAAGAACTCGTGCTTTGGCAATACCGATCCGCAGGGATGCTTTGAAGGCTGCCCTATGCTTTGCTCTCTTCGCTACTTTGATCACAGTGGGGTGCATCACTCATGCAGGGGCCGCTGAGCCACGAGAGGAGAAGGAATTCGGTTCAAACCCAGGCAATCTGCGGATGTTCAGCTATGTGCCCGAGAGCATAAATCCTGCAGCTCCGCTGATCGTTGTATTGCATGGCTGCAAGCAGAAAGCGACCACGTTCGCAAGTGATGCCGGCTGGTTGGCTCTTGCCGATAGAACGAAAGTTTTTTTGCTGCTTCCCGAACAGAAAGGTCTTCCGTCATTCCTTTACTACATCTCTTACATCCCAGGATTCGGCGATTGGTTCCAAGGATGGTACGGGGTCAACAATCCACTTGGCTGCTTCAATTGGTTCAAGCCGGTAGACAACAAGCGAGACAGTGGCGAGGCGCTTTCGATCCGGCAGATGATTGTGGCGATGATTGAACGATATTCCGTCGATCGATCGCGAGTATACATTGTCGGACTCTCCGCCGGTGGGGCTATGGCTGTTGCCATGCTTGCTTCCTATCCGGAACTCTTCGCCGGCGGGGCGACCGTGGCTGGTGTACCCTACGGATGCGCCGACAACGGCAGCGTTGCATTGCAGTGCATGAACCCCGGCATCGACCTTTTGCCTGAAGAATGGCGACGCCGCTTCGGCGAAGGGCAGCAGCTGGAGAGACGCGCGCCGCGGATTTCGATCTGGCAGGGAGACGCCGACACAACTGTCGTTCCGCTCAACGAACAGCAGCTGGTCGAGCAGTGGACAGCCATACACCACGCATCAGCAACACCAATCCGCACTGAGACAAATGGACCTATTACACGCCAGCTATACGCGGACAATTCGGGCGCTATCGAGGTTGAAGCCGTGACGGTCAAAGGTCTCGGCCATGCGTTCCCAATACAGACCAATGGTCCTGCAGATTGCGGGCAACCGGGCGATTACGTGGTTTCAACCAGCATATGTGCTGCGACGGAGATTTCTCGGTTTTGGGGCCTGAATAGCGTCCGCAATTGAAATGGACCGCACAGCGAGGCCACGTGCGAGACGGAGTCGGCTCGCAGGCCGGTAAGCAAATCAGACAAATCGTTTGTTCTAAGCCGCAAGAATTGGGAGGGGGTCTTCGGTGACAGCTTCAGGAAGCTGCCTAGCCGAAGCTGCTGCTTTTTTGATGGCGGCGATGCGGAAGTCGTCGGGCCTCGCAGCCACCGTTAGATTGCCAAACTGATTTCGATACAAGCCCTCAAGTCGGCTTAAATGCCGGCGAAGCCGTTCGGCCGCATTGGAGCCGCCGCCATTACATCGAAATACTGCTGCCTTTTTCAATGGAATCGACCCGTACCGGGCGACATCGAACTACAGGTTGTGCGCTCGATGTTGCAAGGCGATGCGTCAAGCGCGCACGCCGATGGAATCAGGTGGATTTCCACCGAAACCAGCTTCAACTGGCCTCGAAGGAGCTTGGATAGGTCACCGGTCACAATGGCCTCACCAGTTCGAAGCACCGGCAGAACGTCGAGCAGACTAACTAATCCATCGGGGAGAGTGCCTTGAATACGAGACCGGTCAACGGGGTTCGCGAGCCGCAGTGCGAAGAATGTGCCACATTGCGACAAAATCGTTTCGTCGACCTCTGACGGGCGCTGACTGATGACCATTGCGCCGACACCGTACTTTCGGCCCTCCTTGGCGATCTTCTGCACCGTGAGTGAGGCGAGATTGGATTTGCCGGTGGCGAGATAGCGGTGCGCCTCTTCCATCACAATCAGTAGGGGCATATCGATCCCGCCCTCGGTCTTCTCTCGGCTCCAGAACAACGAATCGTAAACGATCATCAGTATCGCTCCGATCAGCTGCTCAAGCACGCCGCTGGGTACTCCGGATAGATCGAGCACGGTTATTCTTTGTCCAAGCGCGTCATATCCGGCGCCGTCAAGCCCATGAATCTTCTCCGCCCCAATAGCTACAGCGAGCCGTCGCACTTGGGTTAGGAGAGCCTCAATGTTTGGATTTGCGCCGAGCTTGCTCTTTATGCTTTCGAGCACGGAGCGATCTGCAGCTTCAAGCCCTCCGACCACATAACTCGTCAGGCCTGCGACATCGGGGATGAGAGGACCGCCGCCTTGTTGGACAACTTTTCCGTCGCTGTCGACTCTGACTGAGGTCGGAGCGCCAGCGCCAATAAAAAGTCCAATTCTCTTTCGTCCCTGCGACATTATCTGTCGGAGGTCCGTCATATAGCGGTCAGGGTTATGAACGGTTTGCATGGTTCCACTGTAGGGCAGTGCAACCGCTATGACTAGTGAACGGGCTGATACACCTGTGGAGGATTGGTGCGGGCGGCCGGACTCGAACCGGCACAGGCCTTGCGGCCCCACGGATTTTCTTACCACTTCGGCTTTCGCCGCCGCCCATCCGGCGTTC
Organism: Bradyrhizobium sp. LMTR 3; assembly: GCF_001693485.1. GTDB lineage: Bacteria > Pseudomonadota > Alphaproteobacteria > Rhizobiales > Xanthobacteraceae > Bradyrhizobium. The sequence continues at coordinate 645,446 of NZ_MAXC01000012.1, read as the reverse complement.
GTGGTCTGGACTATCCCTTCACCTGGGCGATTCGCGTTAGGTGCTGCCCGTCTAGTCTCTACACCTTCCCCTCGGGAGACGGCTTTGGCTCGGGATTGCCAGTGAAGGTTTCCTCGACTTTGAGTTAGTTCTGCACCCTGGGTTTCCCCTGGGGAAGCTGGACTCGATTCTAGACAAACGAAGCGAAAAACAGTCCAACTTCAACGAGTGCTTTCGATCGCTCGCTCGCTGGAACTCAGCGTCCGTATGAATTCTTCCAGTGTCGGCTGCGGTGCTGCTTGAAGCTTGTGGAGTTCCTCAGGCTTTAATTTCGTGTAGCGCCGCAGCGTCCGCCAATCCTTGTGGCCAGTAACTAGCGCGACTTTTTCGATTGTCAGTCCAGCTTCAAAAAGGCGGCTGGTGCCTTCGTGCCGCAGATCGTGAAAATGCAGATCCTCGATCTTCAACTCATCGCAGGCCCGCGTGAATGCCGCGCTCACTGAACGGTGGTTATACGGAAAGACGCGTCCCCAACCTCTAGTAATAATGCGCTGTTGGAGCAGGATCTCCCATGCATCGTACCCGGTGAGATTGAGCAGGGGGACTTTCTGATCGTTGCCATCCTTGGCCCGAGGATCCTTGCGGTCGCGAATGATTAGGAGCCTCTTTTGCATATCGACATCGGGCCAGTCGGGACGGCAAATCTCTTCCTGCCGCATAGTTGTCGCAACAGCGTACCGAACGATGCGGCCCATCGGGATGAATTGCCGACGATTGGTTTCAAAGTATTCGATGAGCTCATCGAGCTCATCTTGAGTTGGCCGCCGGTCTCGCTCCTCCGAATTGCCGACAAGACTCAAATGCTTCATTGCAAAGCGCGCTAGTCGAACCTCTTCAGCCGAGACCTCAATGCCGTGCACAGCGGCAGCATGTGTGGCAACGGTTCTGATGAATGAGAAGTCGATCGCGAGCGTGGCCGGCCCGGCACCTTGCTTAGCCCGCTTTCGACCGAATTCGATCAGTCGCTCACGATTGAGCTGGGAGAGTTTCACTCCTCCCAAAGCTTCTTTCAGCGCCTCCAAGACAGCTGCCTTAGAGCGGCGGGGAGGACGGCCGACTTCGTGCATATCTTGGACATGAAGATCGATGATGTCGCCGAATGTACGAGCCTGCGCAGCAGCCTTTGGTTTCGGTGATCCGCGGCGGTCGATGTTGCGCTCTATGTCGAGCGCCCAATCTTCACCGTCCTTGCGACGGCGGAAGGTCTCTGACACATAGCGGTTCTTGCGACGGACCTGGACGCGCCAGTTCCCGGAGGGCAACTGAGTGAAGCTGGCCATGGCCGTGTGCACTCCCTAATTCGTGTGCGCTACGTGTGCACCGAGAGGTCAAAACGGGTACAAACGTGTGCAATTTCGGCTAGTTTGAGTGCACATGTTCGTGTTTCATCCTGTTGAGATGATAGGATAAATCATTGAAATTGCAAGACTATCGCTTTTCTGTGGCTCCGATGATGGATTGGACCGACCGGCACTGCCGCGTGTTCCACCGTCTGATGAGCCGGCGCGCGCGGCTTTACACGGAGATGCTGACGACCGGCGCCGTTATTCATGGCGACCGGAGGCGGCTGCTCGGCTTCGATCCGAGCGAGCATCCGGTGGCGCTGCAGCTCGGTGGTTCCGTTCCGGATGATCTCGCTACCGCCGCGAGGATCGGCGAGGATTTTGGCTACGACGAAATCAATCTCAACGTCGGCTGTCCGTCCGACCGCGTGAAGGATGGCCGCTTCGGCGCCTGCCTGATGGCGGAGCCGGCGCTGGTCGCCGAGGGCGTGGCCGCCATGAAGCGCGCGGTCAAGATTCCGGTCACAGTCAAATGCCGGATCGGCATCGACGATCAGGACCCGGAAATGGCACTCGACGTGCTGGCGCGCGGCGTGGTTGCGGCCGGCGCGGACGCGCTGATCGTCCATGCCCGCAAGGCCTGGCTCAACGGATTGTCGCCAAAGGAAAACCGCGACATCCCGCCGCTCGATTACGACAGGGTTTACCGGCTCAAGGCCGTGCTGCCGGATGTGCCGATTATCATCAATGGCGGCATCGGCAGTATTGCCGAGGCCAAGGGGCATCTCGACCATGTCGACGGCGTGATGCTGGGCCGGGCGGCCTATCAGGAGCCGTGGCGCCTACTCGATGTCGATCCGGAATTATTCGGCGAGGTGGCACCTCACGCGACGATGAAAGACGTCTTCGAAGCGATGTTGCCCTACATCGAAGACCAGTTGGCGCGAGGAGCAAAGCTGCATGCGATGGCGCGACACTTCGTTGGCGCGTTTCACGGCGTGCCCGGCGCGCGCGCCTTTCGCCGCCATCTTGCGGGGAAGGGCGTCAGGCCGGGCGCAGGCGTCGAAGTGTTACGGGACGCGATCGCACTGGTCGAGGATCGCGCGGCGGAGCCGGTCGCGGCATAAAGCCTAGGCGGCGCGGCGCGTTTCGGAATCCGCTTCAGGCGGTTTGTGGAGCGTCTCCGCGCCAGGCGCGCGTGATCAATTCGCGGATCGCGTCTCGCTCGATCGGGCGCGGATTCCAGTACGGATTCTTCACGGCGAGGTCGGCGGCCTGGTCGATGCCGCTCTCGGGCATGCCGATCTCGCGCAGCGACAGCGGCGCGGCAAGCTTTCGCGCCAGATCGTGGAGGCCGAGCGCCGGGTCGCTCACGCCGAGCGCTGTGGCGATGCGTGTCATCGCCTCAGGTGCGGCCGGCGCATTGTAGGCGAGGGCGTGCGGGAGAATGACGGTGTGGGTCTCGGCATGCGGCAGATTGAACAGCCCGCCCAGCGTATGGCAGAGCTTGTGATGCAGCGCCATGCCGACCGCGCCGAGGCAGACGCCGCAGAGCCAGGCGCCGTAGAGCGCGTCCGTGCGCGCGACCCTGTCGCTTGGCTCAGCGCAGATTTTCGGCAGCGCCCGCGCCAGCGTGCCGATGCCTTCCTGCGCCATCAGCGATATGATGGGGTTGCGATCCCGCGCGTAGAGCGCCTCGACCGCGTGCGCAATGGCGTTGACGCCCGATGTCGCCGATAGTTTTGCCGGCATCGTCATGGTGAGGTCGACGTCATAGATCACGATCTCGGGGAGGATCTTCGGGCTCGATTGCGTGGTCTTGATCCCGCCGCTGGTCTGACCGACCACCGGCGTCATCTCCGAGCCGGCGTAACTGGTCGGCAGCACGATCTGCGGCAGATCGGTGCGCAAGGCGATCGCCTTGCCGAGGCCGGTGGTCGAACCGCCGCCGATCGCGACGACGCCATCGGCCTGGCTCTCGCGCACGACTTCCATCGCCCGTTCCGTCACCTCGACGGGCGTATGCATGACCGCTCCGGTGAAGACGCCGGCGAAGCGTTCGCCGATCATCTCCCGGATGCCGGCGACCAGATCTTTCTGCCGCGGGGTCGCCAGCACGATGGCGCGGGTAACGCCGAGGCGGGACAATTCATCGGGCAATTGACGCAGTGTGCCGGTGCCGAACACCACCCGCATCGGCGCGCTCTGGTAGGTGAAGTCTTGCATGATTGCTCCTTGCGGACGAATGTCCGGCTCCGGGATAAGGCCGCCCCCGGAGCCGGACTTCCGGCTCAAGAGGCGGGCTGTGCAACCTTGCGCAAGCCGGCAGCCTCTTCAAGGCTACCAGATGGTGCGCTCACGGGCCGGCGGGCCAGCAGGATAATCATCCCGGCGGCAATCGCGGAGACGCCGATCGACAGGAACATCGGCGTCGGGCTCTGATAATATTGCTGCAGCGTGCCGGCGACGAACGGCCCGAGGATGGCGCCGACGCGGGCGACCCCGAGTTCCATTCCGACTGCGGTGGCGCGCACGCCCGTCTCATAGGAAGCCGCGGTGAAATTGTTCAGCACGAACTGTGCGCCGATGATGAAGAAGCCGGCGGCGGCGACCGATGTGATGTTGACGATGTGGTCGTTCATCACCACGAGCGAGAGGACGGCGAGGCCGCCAATCGCCCACCAGGTCGCGATCAGCCCACGGCTGCTGCCGGATTTGTCGACGAGATGCCCAAGCACGAGAGCGCCGACGAACGACATGATCTGCATCAGCGCGCCGAAGCCGAAGCTAGCAGCAAAGGTTTCGCCACGCTGCATCATCACGGTCGGAATCCATCCCGACAGGCCGAAAATGCAGAACAGGCTGAGGAAGGCCGACGCCCAGATCGCGAACGTCGTCCGGCGATATTTGGATTGCAGCAGCGCCGCCACCGAATTGACCGGCTTCTCGGTCTGCCCGACGGCGATTTCGGCCGAGACGTAAATGCCGGCGCGCTCGGGCCGGAGCTTTGTCAGCATGTCGCGGATTTCATCGGTACGGCCCTGAAGTGCAAGAAACTTTGGCGATTCCGGAAGCATCAAGTGCATGAAGGGAAGCAGCAGGAACGACAGCGAGCCGATCCAGTACAGCGACGTCCAGCCGAATAGCGGCGTCGCGAACACGCCGGCGACACCGGCGAGGGTGCCGCCGAGCGCCCAGCCAAGCGCGACGCCCCACAGCGCAAACGTGTTCGCCACACGCCGCGGCGCCAGCTCGTTGATGTAGGTGGTCGCGAGCGGCAGCAGCACGCCGAGGCCGATGCCGGTCAGAAGCCGCAGGATGCAGAAGGAGAGGAACGAGTCCGCCGAGGTCGCGGTGAGCAGCGTGAAGATACTGGTGATCCACAAGCCGCCGAGCAGGGTGCCACGGCGGCCGAGCCGGTCGGCAATGATGCCGTGGATGGCGGCCCCGAGCAGGAATCCAACCAGGCCGCTGGAAATCAACAGTCCCGCCTGGCCGGCCTGCAGCCCCCAGGGCTTTGCGACGTAGTGAATGACGTAAGCCGGGTTGAACGTGTCATATCCGTCAAACAGCGTTAGCAGTCCCATGATGGCGCCGAGGCGCCAGTGAAATTTTCCTACCTTTGCTTCGGCGAGCTCTTCGTGAAGATCGATTGCCTGCGCGGCCATGACCGTATCCCTCCCAGATGGTGATTATGTCGTTTGAGGCCGCTTATTCCGCGGCTTGATGGATGCCGTGCCCGGCGACGGCCAAGTCGCCGAGATCGAGCTTGAACAGGTCGATGGCGTTGCGCCGGCCGATCTTCAGGCGATCGTTCTCACTGATGCTGGCGCTGTTGAACCAGTCGGAGGCGTGGTCCACGTTCTCGAACGGCCAGTCGACCGAGAACAGGATGCGATCGGCCCCGATCTCGAGAATGGAATCGATCAGCGTTTGAGTGCGGAAATTGCCCGACGTGGTCAGGAAAAAGTTGGCGTTGAAGTAGTCGCAGATCTTCTTTTTCGCCTTGTGTTTCGGCGGTGCCTTGACCCAGCCGTTGCGATGATCGACGCGCCACATGCTGTAGGGTAGGCCTTCACCCATATGGCCGAGGATGATCTTCAGTTTTGGATAGGCATCGAACAATCCCGATCCCATCAGCCGCAGTGCATGAACGGCGGTCTCCTGTCCGAACGCCCAGGTCGGGCCCATCAGCCACGGATGCCCTTCATAGATCGCGCAGTCTTGCGGCAGCGGATTGCGCGGGTGCAGATAGAAGGGCAGGCCAGTCTGCTCCACCGCCGCCCAGAACGGCCAGTATTGCGGCAGGTCGTAATAGACCGGCCGCTTGCCGTCGCCGATTTGCGAGAAGCCGTTGACCAGCGCACCGCGGAAGCCGAGCGTCTTGATACAGCGCTCGAGTTCGGCGATAGCGAGATCGGGATCCTGCATCGGCAGCGCGGCGAAGGCCTGAAAGCGGGACGGGCGCTTGGCGACCTGTTCGGCGAGAAAATCGTTGGCGCGGATCGCAATCTCGTTGGCGCGGATAATGTCGGGAATCGCCTGAACCGCCGGTGCGTTCAACGACAGGATCATCATCTCGACGCCGTGGCGGTCCATCTGCGCCAGCCGCTTGTCCTGGATATCGAGCAGGCGGTCCTTCAGTTCCGGCCAATAAGAGTCCGGAACGAAACCCGCTGAGTCCATCAGCGTGTCCGGAATGGCGAAATGTTCCTCAAGCGCGATCTTGCCCTGCATGTCGTCCTCGCTGATGTCTGATGTTGGTTAGTATTGTCCCTTAGTATTGACCTTGGGGCGTCAGCCCGAGCGCGAGCTGGCCGTACATGGTGCCGACGGCGTCCCAGTTCATGCTGATGTGGCGGCCGACGGCATTGGCATCGCGCCAGGCGCGCTGCACCGGATTGGAAAGATCGAGGCCGAGCCCGCCGGTCGAAGCGTTCAGCGCTTCGCTGGCGCGGATGGCCAGCGCAACCGAAAAGGCCTGGCCGCGGCGGCTGACGATGCGGTCCTCGACCGAGACCGGCCTGCCGTCGCGGATCGTCGCCGCACGGTCCCTGAGATCGCGCAGCAGAACTTCACGCGCCGCATCGACCGAAGCGCTCGCTTCGGCAACGCGTAACTGGATGGTGGGGAAATCCGCCATGCGGTTGTTGTGACCGGCCACCGCGCCGCGCGTGATGCGCCTCGAGGTAACGGCAAGATAGTCTTCCAGCGCGCCGGCAGCGGCGCCGACTGCCGTAGACGCCAGGCAGGATGGAATGTTCGACAGCATCGGGATTGAGAAGGTGGGGTTGGCTGCATACAGCGCTGCGCCCGGCGTCTTGCCTGATGTGGTGTCGGCGAACGACAGCAGGCGGTGCGCCGGCACGAACACGTCTGACAATACGAGCGTCTTGCTGCCGGTGCCGCTGAGGCCGACGACATTCCAGGTATCGTCGATGACGTAGTCGGAGGCCGGAACCAGCAGGAAGGCCGGCGCAAACTGGCCAGCTTCCGCCTTCGACGGCAACAGCGCCGCGCACAACGACCATTGCGCGTTGTCACAGCCGCTCGCAAACGACCAGCGTCCGCTGAGGCGATAGCCGCCGTCGACCTCGATCGCCCTGGCGGCCGGCGCATAGGAGCCACAGGCCAGCGCATCCAGATTATCATCCCAGACGTCGCGCTGCGCGGCTTCCGGAAATCCCGCGATCAGCCATTGATGGGCTGCGAGCAGGCCGCCGACCCACGCCGTCGAGGCGCAGCTTTTCGCAAGTTCGATGTTCAGTTCGACCAGCACGTCGAAATCGTGCTCGTAGCCGCCGAACATCGCCGGCTTGACGATGTCGAAATAGCCGATGTTGCGCAGCGCCGTGATGTTCTCTTCCGGCACGCGGCCCGCCTTTTCTGTGGTGTGGGCGCGTGCCTTGATCTGCGGCGCGATCTGCGCCACGCGGCTCCGCAACTCGCTAATGCCGGGGCGAGCGGCCGGCGGCGCAGATACATCCTTCAACTGGGCGATTGATACCATTGGTTTGCTCCGTATCTTCGATGGGCTGAAAGGCGGCGGCTCGGCGGATCACGCAGCCTGGCTGTCGTGGGGCACCGAGAAGCAGTAGGTCGCGTCCTGGTAGATCAGCGGCTCGATCGGATCGCGCACGTTCACGGTCTCAGCTTCGCCGATGAAAATCGTATGCGTGCCGTAGGGGACGGCGGCGGCCTTCTTGCAGAAGATGTTGATCTGCGCGTCGGCGAGGTAGGTGACGCCCTCGGCCGAGGTCATCCATTGGCCGAGCCCGAACCGCTCCTCGGCGGGGACCGCGCCGCTGAAAGCCGATGAAAGGGAGATCTGGTCGCGGCGCAGCACGTTCACGCAGAAGCGGCGCGCCAGCAGCATGATGTCGTGCAGCAGCGTTTGTTGGTTGACGCAGACGATCAGCGAGGGAGGGTCAAGCGACAGCGACGTCACCGCGGTCGCCGTCATTCCGTGGCGGCGGTTCTGGTCGGCAGACGTGATCACCGACACCGCCGCGGGAAATCGCCGCAGCGCGCGCTTGAACGTTTCACGCAATTCGTCGGATGCCGAATCCAGCGACATGGTTTCCTCCACTGAACAATCCGCTCTTGATCGGCGGCTTAATTTTCGTGAACAATAATTGCATTTGCAAATGACAAGTCAATCGGAAATTTTCAATTGCAACAATTGCCTTGAAAAATGATCGGCGCCCGGCTATTGGAGGGATGCAAAAGTTGCACCAAAGCAGGATGCAAGATCTTGTACCGGCTGACGAATTCCTTGCCCTACATGCTCAACCGCGTCGGTGTGCGGATGGGCGATCTGTTTTCCCGGCGCATCGCGGGCTATGGCGTGACGCTACCGATGTACCGCGTGATGGCCGCGCTCTGGGAGAAGGGCGATCAGCGCCTCGGCGATCTCGCCGGCATGACGACGATCGAGATATCGACACTGTCGCGCCTGATCGGGGAGATGAAGCGGCGAGGCTTGGTGACGCGCACGCGGCTGAAGGACAACGCGCGCACGGTCGCGATCAACCTCACGCCGAAGGGGCGGACGCTGGTGGAGGAATTGATTCCGATCGCCGTCCATTTCGAGGAAGTGGCGGTCCGCAATTTTCCGTCGAAGAACGTTTCGGACCTGAAGACGGTGCTCGCAGAAATCTACGAGAGCCTGAATTCGATCGAGCCCGAAATCGAGGAAGTCAACAAGGCGCGCAAGGCGGCGAAGTCGAAAGCCTGACGCATGGTGAGGTCGAAAGCCGACTAGGTGGTGACCGCGCGTTGCGGCCTCATCGAGCCCCAAGGCCCGCCTTCGCTAACGCAGCTTCATTGGACCGCACGAACAAAAAGCGGGACGCCACGGGTATTTCTGCGTCGGCGCTACCATCCCGGCCGATGAGGACTAATCCCGCTCCGCCGTTAGCCACGGTTAGAATGACAGGCTCGCCCTTCCACGTTTTGATCGGCTTCATTCCAATGACAAACTCACCCATCGGTTGGTCAAAATATTGGAGCCTTAGTTGCGGAGCGACCTCCGCTGCCGCAAGTCCGAAACCCAATTGTTGAGCGCGCGCATAAATGTCTGCCAGCGGCGCAGTATCGGTCTGAAAGCCGAGTTCGGCCGCCGACACCGCAAAAAGCTCCACGCTTGTTTTCGTCGTGCCGACGGTGAAGGCCGGTCGAGCGAGAACTTCCTCAGCCAGGCCTCCGATGCCACAGCCTGCTGCATCCAACGCGTTAATGAGGGCAAACGAATTTGCAAACGTCCCTACTGTGATCGTTCTCCACACCGGAACAGCGAAGGCGGATTTGATCAGAATAGGCGGAGCATTAGCCGAAGGAGTTGGCTTGAGCGTCAAGCGCTTCTGCAGGACGTCTCGCGCCGTACATTGAGCACTGGCTTCGCTCGCGAAGAGGACGATGCAGAGCATCGCAATAAGGAGAGTACCGCCACTTTGGACGGCCTGGTAACCGCTTTCCTTGCCAACAGTTCGGTCCATGGCGACCTACTTGGCGCACGTTATTGCGCCCGCCAATGCAATCCGACAGTTCCTTCAGTATTGTCCGCGCGGAGTGGTTTGCAGCACGGCAAACCTGTTATTCAAAAACAAACGTTGGGGTCTCACTGCAATCTGAGTTCTCGAACGATCGAGTTGGACATCGGGCCGCTTTCAAAACGGCTGCGGTAGCGATACGGATCAAAGAATACTGCGTTAGCGCTTTTCGGTATGTGAACTAGTTTACATCCGCTCAAAACCGTTTCCTTGCCGGGATGTCGCCTATTGGCCCATCGCGTCGATATCGACATGTTTGCTTTTGCGCCGCGCTTGGGCAGTAAGGCGGATATGATCAATTTATAAGTGTCCGGCGCTATTTCGCCGCCCTGCGATCGCGCTTCGAGCTAGCCGTCACCTCGGGATAGCCGTGCAGCTTCAACTTGTCAGCTTGCACGCCCCAGCTTTCCAGCCGATCCAGAAAGCTCATGCCGAGCAGATTGGTCTTCATCAGCCCGCGCGGCACCACCAGCGCCGGGACCGATTTCTCGACGAGGCCGCCGACCGCGAGGCGATCGAGCGTCAGCCGCGCCGCCTTGGTATGGCCGCCGGCGGTTTCGAGTTCGACGTTGTATTCGAGCATCTCGATCGGCAGGCCGATCGCCTTTGCCGTCTCCCAGGTCAGCACCACCGACGTCGCGCCGGTGTCGATCACCATCGGCGCCTTGACGCCGTTGATCTTGGCGTGCAGCGCGAATTCGCCGGCCTTGCCGCGTGCGATCTCCACGGCGGGCGCCGGCTCCAGCCTGCGTTGCCACAGCATTTTCGATACCGAGTTGCTGGCGCGCGCGATCTGGTTCGGATCGCCATAGGCGACGACGGCGCCGGCGGTGGCGGCGAGCATCGCCAGAACGAGCATGATGCGGATCACTGAGCGCCTCCGCCGTTTCCTCCGGCGATCAGCAGCGTTCGGTGCGCGGCGGCATCGGAACCAGGCCCGCATCCATCATGCGCGTCGCAAGCCCTTCCATCACGGCCAATCGCTCCGCCGTTTCCATGCGGTGCCAGCGCGCGATCTCCGGCAACGTTCGTCCGCAGCCGAAGCAGAGTTTGGTTTTGGGATCCATTATGCAGACTGCGATACACGGCGTTTCTTTGCTCATTCCTGGATAGTGAAGTGGTTTGCTACCTTTGCGCAAGCGCTTGCAACTACAACCCCGTGCCGGCACTCATGATCGGCTTGTGACGCGGCCGCCGCTTGTCCTCGACCGCCGCGGTGACCGCCGGGTCCGGCTGCAGGGGCGGGGCGTCCTCGGCCATCGGCGCCAGCGCGCTCATCACGCGCTCCGGCGGGAAGGTGACGATGACTTCGGTGCCGATGCGCAATTTCGATTTCAGCGTGAAGGTGCCGCCATGCATGTCGATCAGGCTTTTGGCGATCGGCAAGCCCAGGCCCGCGCCCTGTTCGGCCGATTTGATCGAGTTGGAGCCTTGGCCGAACGACGCCAGCACGATCGGGATCTCGTCCTCGGCAATGCCGGAGCCGGTATCCTTGACGCTGAGATATTGGCCGCCGGACGCGGTCCAGCCGACCTTGAGCCAGATATCGCCGCCCGGCGGGGTGAACTTGATCGAGTTGGATATGAGATTGAGCACGACCTGGCGCGTGGCGCGCTCGTCGCCCCAAATCCTGGGCATGCCCTGCTCGAACACCTCGTGAATGGTGATGCCGCGGCTGGTCGCGCGCAGCTTCAACAGGTGGTGGCAGTCGGCGACGACGTGCACCAGCGACACCGCTTCCTCGTTGAGTTCGTAGCGGCCGGCCTCGATCCGCGACAGATCGAGAATCTCGTTGATGAGGTTGAGCAGATGGACGCCCGAATTGTGAATGTCGGCGGAGTATTCCTTGTAGACCGGCACGGCGTGGGCGCCGAAAATCTCGCTCTTCATCACCTCGGAGAATCCGAGGATCGCGTTGAGCGGCGTGCGCAGCTCGTGGCTCATCTGCGCCAGAAAGCGCGACTTGGCGACGTTGGCGGATTCGGCGCGGTGCCGCGCTTCGTCGGAGATCGCCTTGGCCTGTTCGAGCTCGCCGATCAGCGCGTCCTTTTCGGCGCGCGCTTCGATCGTCTCCAGCGTCGTCGAATGAAGCTGGTGGGCAAGCAGCGCAAAATAGCTTTCGGCGGCGACTGCCAGCAGCGCGAGCGCGTAGTTGTCGAAGGTTCCGCCCATCACGAAATTGAGCGCGATCGCAGCCGTCACCGGCGCGGTTGCCGCCACCGCCGCAATGGGCAGCGTCGCGGCCAGCATGCTTGACACCGCGATCACCAGCAGCATCAGGAACATCATCATCGTGTTCGAGACGACGTCGAGGCCGGCTGGGTCGAGCAGGATCGCCGTCCAGCTCAGGCCGTAGAGCAGGTCGAGCAGCACGAAGCGGGTTTGCCATTTGCGCGTGGCGGCGAGCGTAGGCTGCTCGCTGAGGAAGCGCTTGCAGTTGCGAATGATGGTGGCATGGATGCAGAGCATGCCGGCTGTCCATACCGCGGCCGGCACGGCATACTTCCAGAGGCCGAACAGCACGCCGGTCGAAACCACCAGCAGCATGACGACGAAGGAAGCCGAGACCCGGGTCTGGGCGTATTGTCGGAGCAATTCGGTATCGAAGGCGGGGCGGGTCCCGCTGGTCGACGTTAACCGATCCCGCGCCTCGCGCACCCGCTGCGCCGCCACGCGCCGGGTGTTGACCGCTGATGCGACCGGCGCTTCTGCCGGAAGCTGGACAACCTCGGGCTTCTCTGCGGGCTTACTCATTGAACAACACAAATCCTGCCCGCGAACTGCGCGGGCTTTTGCATTGTCTATCTGTGCCGCTAAATCATTAAGCGATGACTTAAAGAGCTAAAAATTCTCGTAAACAGGAAGTTAAAATTAACCTCTTGGGCAGACGGAACCCCCGCTTCTGACTGGATAAGAAGCGGGGGCTTTGCGCTTTGTCTTAACCTGTTTCTTTAACTCACCGCTCGAGCCGGGCCAAAAGGCTCGACGTGTCCCAGCGCTTGCCGCCCATCTTCTCGACCTCGGCGTAGAACTGATCGACGAGGGCGGTCACCGGCAGGTTGGCGCCGTTGTGGCGGGCCTCACTGATGCAGATCGAGAGGTCCTTGCGCATCCATTCGACGGCGAAGCCGAAGTCGAACTTGCCGTCATTCATGGTCTTGTAGCGGTTCTCCATCTGCCAGGACTGCGCCGCGCCCTTGGAGATGGTCTCGATCACGGCCGCGACGTCGAGCCCGGACTTCTTGGCGAAGTGAATGCCTTCCGACAGGCCCTGGACGAGACCTGCGATGCAGATCTGGTTGACCATTTTGGTGAGCTGTCCGGCGCCGGCGGGCCCGAGCAGTTTGCACATCCTTGCGTAAGCGCCGGAAATGATCGGCTCGGCAGCGGCATAGGCGTCTTCCTTGCCGCCGCACATCACCGTCAACACGCCGTTTTCCGCACCCGCCTGGCCGCCGGACACCGGCGCATCGATGAACTTGAAGCCGGCCTTGACGGCAGCAGCATCGAGCTCGCGGGCGACTTCGGCGGAGGCGGTAGTGTGGTCGACGAATACCGCGCCCTTCTTCATGCCGGCGAAGGCGCCATCAGTCCCGATCGTGACCGCGCGCAGGTCATTGTCGTTGCCGACGCAGCACATCACGAAATCCTGACCTTCGGCCGCGGCCTTCGGCGTCGGCGCGGTGCGCCCGCCGAACTTGTCCGCCCACTCCTTCGCCTTGGCCCCGGTCCGGTTGTACACGGTCACCTCGTGGCCGCCTTTTTTCGCCAGATGTCCTGCCATGGGGAAGCCCATTACGCCGAGACCGAGAAAAGCGACTTTAGCCATGTGTGTTACCTTGGAGTTTTCGCCGGCGACGTTGGGCCGGCCGGACGGTGTTTTTGGAGGAGCCGCACCATAACCGCTGCGCAGGGGAGGGCAACGCCTTCGTTGGTGGGCGGGGCCGGATTCGTGCTAGGATAGGTTCCTCAAGAATCTCACAAAAAAGGGAGTGACATCGCATGGGCGTCAGCGTGGGCGTGCTCGACCATTTCAACATCCGGACCCGCAACCTTGCCGATACGGTCCGGTTCTATGAGGACATTCTGGGCCTGGAAAAGGGCGCCCGGCCGAACTTCGCATTTCCCGGGGCGTGGATGTACAGCGAGGGCAAGGCGGTGGTGCATCTCGTCGATATTTCCAAGACCGACGAGCCGCAAAAGCCCGATTCCGGCGTTGTCCACCATGTCGCGTTCGCCAGCTATGGCTTTGACGGCATGAAGCGGCGGCTGGAGCAGAAGGGCATGGCGTACGACTCCCGGCAGGTTCCGGGCGGTGACCTCTGGCAGATCTTCGTCAAGGACCCCAATGGCGTCATGATCGAGCTGAACTACGAGGCGGCGAAGGAGCAGGCGGCTGCCGCCCCTGCGGAGCGGCGGGATGACGTAGGAGCGAGATAGCCTTTTGCGCTGAACCGCTCTATGGGTCGCATCAGACTGGCATAGCATCTTGGAACGAGGCCTCGCTTTCGGACTTGGTCCGGAGCGGGTCGGGTTCGCATCAAGAATGCGCGTCAAAACAAGCGAGTAGGGCCCGGTTCTCGCTCGGAACTGCAAGGGCTTCAGGAGATGCGCGAGTGAGCGTAACACAGCAACAAGTTCTCGATGCCCTTAGCCGGGTGGCCTCGCCGCGCGGCGTGCCACTGACCAATGCCAACGTGCTGTCGGCGATCTCGGTCACCGACGGCAAGGTGTTCTTCTCCATCAATGTCGACGCCGCCGAGGCTAGAGCCTGGGAAAGCGTGCGCGCGCAAGCCGAAGCTGCAGTGCGCGCGATCTCCGGTGTCAGCACGGCGATGATCGCGCTGACGGCCGAGCGCAAGCCCGGTGCTCCGCAGGCCGCGCCCGCGGCGCATCGGCATGCGCATGGCGTGCAACCAGCTTCCGCCCACCGCCCACCGCAGGGCGCGGCCTCGCCGATGTCGAAGCAGGCGGAGATTCCTGGCGTTGCCGCCGTCATCGCAGTAGCCTCGGGCAAGGGCGGTGTCGGCAAGTCGACCACCGCGCTCAATCTGGCGCTTGGCCTGCGCGACCTCGGCCTGCGCGTCGGGCTGCTCGATGCCGATATTTACGGCCCCTCGGTGCCGCGGCTCACCGGCATCAGCGAAAAGCCGCAGCTCGACGACGGCCGCAAGATGATTCCGATCAAGCGTTTCGGGCTTTCGATCATGTCGATCGGCTTCCTGGTCGAGGAAGACACCGCGATGATCTGGCGCGGGCCGATGGTGATGTCGGCGATCACCCAGATGCTGCGTGACGTGGCGTGGGGCACGCTCGATATTCTCGTCGTCGACATGCCGCCCGGTACGGGGGACGCGCAATTGACCCTGGCGCAGAACGTGCCGCTGAAGGGAGCGGTGATTATCTCAACCCCGCAGGACCTCTCCCTGATCGACGCGCGGCGGGGTCTTGCGATGTTCAAGAAGGTCAACGTGCCGGTGCTCGGCATTGTCGAGAACATGAGCTATTTCCAGTGTCCTGAGTGCGGCACGCGCTCGGACATTTTCGGCCATGGCGGCGCGCGCCATGAGGCGGAGCGGCTGGGTGTCCCATTCCTGGGCGAGATCCCGCTGCACATGTCGATCCGGACCACGTCGGATGAAGGTAATCCGGTGGTGGCCAGCGAGCCTGATGGCCCTCATGCCGCGATCTACCGAGCCATCGGAACCAAGGTTCGCGACGGGCTTCAGGGCGCGATTGCCGCGGCCTGAGGTTGCTTGTCCGCGCCCATACGACTTTCGTTTAATCAGTGCAGTCATGCCTTTGTCGCGTTTTCTGGCGCGAACTTCCGTGTTAAAGCGCCCCCGCCAGAGCGCCCCGGATGCCATGGAATTCGTCCCGCCGGAGGAACGCTCGAGGAAATTTGGGGAACGACCCGAAGGAGAGCTTGAATGAAGCGTCGTGATTTTTTGAAGGTTTCAGCGGCCGGTGCTGCCGCGACAGCCGTTGCCTCGCCGGCGATCGCGCAATCATCGCCTGAGATCAAATGGCGCCTGACGTCGAGCTTCCCGAAGTCGCTCGACACCATCTATGGCGGTGCCGAGCACTTGGCGAAGCAGGTCGCCGAAATGACCGACAACAAATTCCAGATCCAGGTCTTCCAGGCCGGCGAGCTGGTTCCGGGTCTGCAGGCACTCGACGCGACCTCCAAGAACACCGTCGAGATGTGTCATACCGTCTCGTACTACTACGTCGGCAAGGATCCGACCTTCGCGATCTTTTCGGCCGTGCCGTTCGGTCTCAATGCGCGCCAGCAGAACTCTTGGCTGGCGCAAGGCGGCGGTAACGACCTCGCCAACGAGTTCTTCAAGAAGTCCGGCGTGATCGGCTTTCCCTGCGGCAATACCGGCACGCAGATGGGCGGCTGGTTCCGCAAGGAGATCAAGACCGTTGCCGATCTGTCCGGCCTCAAGATGCGTATCGGCGGTATCGCCGGCCAGGTCCTGCAGAAGGTTGGTGTGGTGCCGCAGCAGATCGCCGGTGGCGATATCTACCCGGCGCTTGAAAAGGGCACCATCGATGCCGCGGAGTGGGTCGGTCCGTACGACGACGAGAAGCTCGGCTTCCAGAAGGTCGCGAAGTACTACTACTACCCCGGCTTCTGGGAAGGCGGCCCGACGGTGCACGCCTTTGCCAATCTGGAAAAATGGAACGAACTGCCGAAGAGCTATCAGGCCATTCTCACCAACGCGGCGGCGAACACCAACGCCTGGATGAACCAGCGCTACGACATGCTGAACCCCGCGGCACTGAAGCGCCTCGTCGCCAGCGGCACGCAGCTTCGTCCGTTCACCAACGAAGTGCTGGAAGCTTGCCTGAAGTCGACCAACGAATTGTGGGGCGAAATCTCCGGCAAGAATGCGGACTTCAAGAAGGCAATCGACGCGATGCAGGCCTATCGCTCCGACCAGTATCTGTGGTGGCAGGTCGCCGAATATACCTATGACAGTTTCATGATCCGTTCGCGCACGCGCGGCTGATCGGAGCCGGATACCTATCCCAAAAGCTTACGAGGAAGCCCGGCCTTCGTTAGGAAGGTCGGGCTTTTTCGCGTTTCCATCCAATTGCTTATGGAAATTGGCGGCCGGATGTTCCATGCTTGATTCCAAGCCTCGACACGAAGGCTGATCGGCACAACCAAAAGGGATGGAATATGAAGCGAAGAGATTTTCTCAAAGTAACCGGCTTGGGTGCGGCAGGTGCTGCAACGATCGCAGCGCCCGCGATTGCGCAGGGCTTGCCCGAAATCAAGTGGCGCATGCCGACGAGCTGGCCGAAGTCCTTGGACACGCTCTATGGCGGTGCCGAATTGATGGCCAAGATGGTCGGTGAAGCCACCGACAACAAGTTCCAGATCCAGACATTTGCCGGCGGTGAAATCGTCCCCGGCCTGCAGGTTCTCGACGCCGTGCAGAACGGCACCGTCGAAATCGGCCATACCGCATCATACTACTATTTCGGCAAGGATCCGACCTTCACCTTCGGCTCTGCGGTGCCGTTCGGGCCGAACATGCGTCTCAACCAGGCTTGGTACATGCTTGGCGGCGGCAGGGATCTGCTCAACGAATTCTACAAGAAGTACAACGTGACCTCGCTGCTCGCCGGCAATACCGGCGCGCAGATGGGCGGTTGGTACCGCAAGGAGATCAAGACGCCCGACGACCTGAAGGGGCTGAAGTTGCGCATCGGCGGCTTTGCCGGCCGTGCGTTGCAGAAGCTTGGCGTCGTCCCGCAGCAGATCGCCGGTGGCGACATTTACCCGGCGCTCGAAAAGGGCACCATTGATGCCGCGGAGTGGGTCGGCCCCTACGACGACGAAAAGCTCGGCTTCGCGAAGGTTGCCCCCAACTACTATTATCCCGGCTGGTGGGAAGGCGGCCCGATGCTGCTGGCCTTCGTCAATCTCGACAAGTGGAACGCCTTGCCGAAATACTACCAGTCGGTTCTCGAGCAGGCCGGCCACTACGCCAACAACTGGATGATGGCGAAATACGATCAGGCCAATCCGCCCGCGTTGCGCAAGCTGATCGCAGCCGGCGCCAAGCTGCGCCCGTTCCCGGCGCCGGTGATGGAAGCCTGCTACAAGGCGGCGAAGGAATTGCACAGCGAAGTCGCGGCCAGCAACGCCGATTTCAAGAAGGTGTATGAATCGCTGACGTCGTTCTCGAACAACGGCTATTCATGGTTCCAGGTGGCCGAACTCGGATACGACGGCTTCATGGCGCGTCACTCGCAGGGCTGATCTCGTCGAACCTGCCAAAAGCAAGCAAAAACCCCGGAGCGAAAGCTCCGGGGTTTTTATTTGGGAAGCGGACGATGTGAGCCGGGGCGCTACTGTTTGGGCTGCCCGAAATCGAGCGGCGGCAATTCGATCTGTGGCACCTCGATCTTGATCGAGTTCGGATCGATCGTCGACGCCGCGCCCTTGTAGTGCATCACCATCCCCGGGAACATGATGACCAACACCACCATGATGACCTGGATGACGACGAACGGCACCGCGCCCCAATAGATCTGGCCGGTCGTCACCGGGTCCATGCGCTTGCCGGTGACGCGGTCGATGTAGGATTCCTTCGGCGCCACCGAGCGCAGATAGAACAGGGCGAATCCGAACGGCGGGTGCATGAACGACGTCTGCATGTTGACGCCGAGAATGACGCCGAACCAGATCAGGTCGATGCCGAGCTTTTCCGCCGCGGGTCCGAGCAGCGGAATGATGATGAAGGCCAGTTCGAAGAAGTCGAGGAAGAAGGCAAGGACGAAGACGAGGGCGTTGACGAAAAGGAGGAAGCCGATCTGGCCGCCGGGCAGGGAGGTCAAGAGATGCTCGACCCAGATGTGGCCGTTCACGCCGTAGAACGTCAGCGAGAACACGCGTGCGCCGATCAGGATGAAGATCACGAAGGCCGACAGCTTGGCCGTCGATTCCGTCGCTTGCCGGATCAGATCCCACGTCAGCCGGCGCTTGGCGGCACCGAGAATGAGTGCACCGGCCGCGCCCATCGCGCCGCCTTCGGTCGGCGTGGCGACACCGATGAAGATGGTGCCGAGCACCAGGAAGATCAGGAACAGCGGCGGTACCATCACGAACGTGGTTTGCTGCGCCATCGCAGAGAGAAAGCGGAAGCCGGAGACCTTGTGGATCAACCAGTTCACCACAGCCACGAAGAAGGCGAACAGGATGCCATAGAACATGCTGAGCACGACGTAATCGGCGCCTCGCGCTTCCGAAGACCGCATCATGAACCAGCCGAACACGCAACTGGCGATGAAGAGGACGCCGAGCGACCAAAGTCCGCGGCTGCCATCAGGCTCGCGAAAACCGACCGCCTCCGCTGGCAGACCCGGAGCGGCCTTGGGAAAGATCATGCTTACCAGGAACGCGTAGCCGGCATACAGAGCAGCAAGCACCATTCCCGGAACGAACGCGCCCTCGTACATGTCGCCGACCGACTTGCCGAGCTGGTCGGCCATCACGATCAGGACGAGAGAGGGAGGAATGATCTGCGCCAGGGTACCGGAAGCGGCGATGACGCCGGTCGCCATCCTTCGGTCGTAGCCATAGCGCAACATGATCGGCAGCGAGATGAGGCCCATCGAGATGACGGAAGCGGCAACGACACCTGTGGTCGCCGCGAGCAACGCGCCGACGAAAATGACGGCATAGGCGAGGCCGCCGCGGATCGTGCCGAACAATTGTCCGATAGTATCGAGCAGGTCCTCGGCCATGCCCGACCGTTCGAGCACCAGTCCCATGAACGTGAAGAACGGAATGGCGAGCAGCGTGTCGTTGTTCATCACGCCGTAGACGCGCTCAGGCAGCGCTTGCAGGAAGTCGGGGCGGAACTCGCCAAGCTCGATGCCGACAAAGGCAAAGATCAGTCCAACCGCGCCGAGCGAAAATGCCGCCGGATAGCCCAGCAGCAGGATGATCACCAGCGACGCGAACATGATCGGCGCCATGTTGGCGATGAGAAAAGCAGTCATCTAGTCCCCCTGAGATCGCGCCGACGATCAGCGTTTTTCGATCGCCTCGACGAGGTGTTCGACCTCGGCTTCGAGAGCATGCATCTGCGATGCGTGTGGATCCGGAATCAGGCCGCGCATCACGGCGATTCGCTTGATCAGTTCGGAAACGCCCTGAGCGAACAGGAACACGAACCCGATGATGATCAGCGATTTGGCCGGCCATTGCGGCAGACCACCGGCATTGCCGGACTGTTCGTTGATTTCAACCGAGCGCATGAAGAACGGACCGCCGGTGATGATCATCACGATGCAGAGTGGCATCAGGAAAAATACGTGGCCGATGATGTCGACGATATCCCGCCATCTCTTGGAAAACAGGTTGTTTACGATATCGATGCGGATGTGCTCGTTGTCGAGCATCGTCCACGGCGAGCACAGCAGAAAGACAACGCCGAACAGCACCCACTGCAGCTCCAGCCAGGAATTCGACGACACGTCGAAAGTCTTGCGCACGATCGCGTTGGTGGCCGAGATGAGCACGGCTATCAGAATGAGCCACGCCAGGCGTTTGCCCGTCCACCGCGTGAACGCGTCGATTCCCCGGCTCAATTTCAAGAGCGATTGCAACGATGACCCTCCCAGACTGACGCCTCTGCCGTCTTGACCGCGCTGTTGGGCGCAGCCGGCTTATCCTGCCGAGCTAGCATGAAGCCGATGCACCAAACCAGCGCTCGCTGCCGCCGTCAATCGGAAGTTTGTTGATATTGAAGGGGAATATTTCGTCTGCGGAATACCATTGCGCCTTGGCCCGGGCGACGGGCCGCTCGTCAACGAGTCATTGTTTGCCGGAGCAGTTTCTACTGTTGCTTGAGCGGACCTAGATCCAGCGGCGGCAATTCGATCTGCGGAACCTCAATTCTGATCTTGCTGAGATCCTCCGCGCTCACCGGCTTGTCCAGCAACGCGGTAACGGTCCAGGGGAAAGCGATCACCAGCACGACCATGATGACCTGCAGGCCGATCCAGGGGATCGCCCCCCAATAGATGTCGGAACTCTTGACCTCCTTGGGCGCCACGCCACGCAGGTAAAACAGCGCAAAGCCGAACGGCGGATGCAGGAACGACGTCTGCATGTTGACGCACAGCATCACGCCGAACCAGATCAAAGCCGCATCCGCGCCGACCACCGGTGCCAAGACCTTTTGCGCAATCGGCGCAACCATCGGCAGGATGATGAAGGCGATCTCGAAGAAGTCGAGGAAGAACGCCAGGAAGAAGATGAACAGGTTGATGAAGATCAGGAAGCCCCAGACCCCGCCCGGTACCGAGGTCAGCATGTGCTCCAGCCAGACGCCGCCGGAGACGCCGAGGAACACCACGGAAAAGCAGGTCGACCCGATCAGGATGAACACCACCATCGAGGTGATCCGCATCGTCGTCTGATAGCCTTGCCGGATAAGCTCGCGGAGGTCGGGAATCCGCACGGCTTCCAGACAAATCCAGATCACGGCGAGATAGGTGATTGCGAAGGCGATCTTGAAGAGAAAGCTGCCCGTGTAGAGGATTCCGAGAATCGTTCCGACACCTGCGGCGACGATGCCGATCAGCAGAATCCTGTTGCCGGCTGCGCTGAACTCCTTGTGATGTATTGCGGCAAGCACGACGGCGCCAACGGCGCCCATCGCGCCGGCTTCGGTCGGCGTCGCCAGGCCCAGCATCATGGTGCCGAGCACGACGAAGATCAGCACCGCCGAGGGGATGATTCCCATCAAGCATTTTCGCCACAACGGCCAGCCGGTCAGCGTCAACGCCGATTTCGGCACCGGCGGCACGTGGTCCGGTTTGATGATGCCGAGGAGAAACGTGTAGCCGGCGAACAGCGCGATCTGGAATAGCGACGGCCCCCAGGCGCCGAGATACATGTCGCCGACCGACTTGCCGAGCTGGTCGGCCAATACGATCAGCACCAGCGACGGTGGCACCAACTGGGTGATGGTACCCGAGGCCGCCAGCACGCCGGTGATGTAGCGCATGTTGTAGCCATAGCGGATCATCACCGGCATCGAGATCAGTGCCATGGCGATGACCTGAGCCGCCACCGTGCCGGTAATCGCGCCGAGAATGAAGCCGACGATGATGACGGAGTAGCCTAGTCCGCCGCGTACCGGGCCGAACAACTGGCCCATCGAATCCAGCATGTCTTCGGCCAGGCCGCATCGTTCGAGGACGGCGCCCATGAAGGTGAAGAAAGGGATCGCCAGCAGCAATTCGTTGGCCAGCACGCTGCCGAAGATGCGGCCCGGAATCGCTTGCATGAAGCTGAAGTCGAAAAAGCCGAGATGGATCGCGAGAAAGCCGAACGAGAATCCGACCGCCGCCAGCGTGAATGCGACGGGAAAGCCGATCAGCATCGCCAGAATAAGTCCGCCGAACATCAGCGGCGGCATCATTTCCAGCGTGATCATTGCACTGGTCTTTCGTACCTGGCGTCGATGGTCACGAGATTCTGCAGCGCGGCGATGCGCTTGATGACCTCGGAGACGCCCTGCAGTGCGAGCATCACGAACCCTGCGGGCACGACGAGCTTGATCGGCCAGCGCAACAGGCCTCCGGCATTGCTGGATTCCTCGCCGACGGCATAGGCCTGCAGGAAGAACGGCCAGGACAGCCAGGTCAGCAGCAGGCAGGCCGGGATCAGGAAGCACAGCGTTCCGATCAGGTCGAGCCAGAGCTGGCCGCGTTCAGAGAGCATCAAATAGAAGATTTCGACGCGAACATGCTCGTTGCGCTTGAAGGTGTAGGAGGCGCCGAACATCACGAAGATGGCGAACATGTACCACTGCAGTTCGAGCCAGCCGTTGGAGCTATAGCCGAACGCGTAGCGGATCATCGCATTGCCGGCGCTGACCGTGCACGCTGCGAGGACCAGAAAGTTGCAGAGATTGCCGATCTTTTCGTTGAGCAGATCGATGCCGGCACTGAGCACTAACAACGGCCGCATCATACCTGCCCGGGCGGTGGCCACGACGCCATCGCCGATGTCGCGATCGATTGCATCGATCGTCCTCCCCCTTTTTGCGCTTCCGCCGTCTTTGCCGCTCCGTTTAGGTGCGGTGGCCTGTCCAGCCATGCTGGCGTGAAGCAGCCGCACCATTCCAGCGCGCTGCAACAGCGTCAATCGGAAAATGCGTCGGACGATATGGGGCTGCGGTAACTAGCCGCCGGTCACGCTCATGTGGCGCGAGACGCTCGGGCGATTATGCCGGCGGTCGATGATGAAGTCGTGCCCCTTCGGCTTCAGCCCGATGGCGCGATCAATCGCCGCCGAAAGCAGGTCGTCGTCGGCGGAGGCCCGCAACGGCTTGCGCAGATCGGAGGCATCCTCATGGCCGAGGCAGGTGTGCAACGTACCGGTGCAGGTGATCCGTACGCGGTTGCAGGACTCGCAGAAATTATGCGTCATCGGCGTGATGAAGCCGAGTTTGCCGCCGGTCTCAGTGACGCGGACGTAGCGGGCGGGGCCGCCGGTGTCGTCGTCGAGATCGGTCAGCGTGTAGTGCTGCGCGAGGCGGGCACGGAGCAGCGACAGCGGCACATACTGGTCGATCCGCCCTTCGCCGATGTCGCCCATTGGCATGACTTCGATCAGCGTCAACGCCATGCCCTTGCCGTGCGCCCATTCCATCAGCGAGGGGATCTCTTCCTCGTTCACGTTCTTCAGCGCCACCGCATTGATCTTGACCGCAAGCCCTGCATCCCGCGCGGCCTCGATGCCGGCCAAAACCTTGTCGAGATCGCCCCAGCGCGTGATGGCGCGGAACCTTGCGGCATCGAGCGTGTCGAGCGAGACGTTGACGCGGCGGACGCCACAGTCGCGCAGTTCGGTCGCAAAGCGCGCCAGTTGTGAACCGTTGGTGGTCAGCGTCAGCTCATCGAGCGCGTTACTTCCAAGATGCCGCGACAGCGAGCGAACCAGCGACATCATGTTGCGCCGGACCAGTGGCTCGCCACCGGTGAGGCGGATCTTGCGCACGCCCTTGGCAATGAAGGCCGAGCACAGCCGGTCGAGTTCCTCCAGCGTCAGGAGGTCCTTCTTCGGCAGGAATGTCATGTCCTCGGACATGCAGTAGAAACAGCGCAGGTCGCAGCGATCGGTCACGGAAACGCGCAGATACCGGATGGTCCGGCCGAAGGGATCGACCATCGGACGTATCAGTTGATCGGGTGACGGGGAGCCGCTCATTCAAACTGCCTCTAATGGGGCCGCGTGTGGTTCGCTAGCATAATCTAGGCACCTTGTAAGGCGCCTACAATCGCAACCTCTCAAAGGGGGCCGCGGCGCGGAGTGAGGGGCCTATGGCGATCAAATAATAACTGTAAAATCAAACAGTTAAATCCGTAAAGCGGCTGCTGAGTCCGTCCACGGCGGCCGGTAATTCGCGCATGTGCCCGATCAGCCGGTCGGGCTTAAGCTGGGCGATCGGAACGTCGGTGTAGCCGAATTCGACCCCGATCACGGGAACGCCGGCCCGCCTGGCGACGCCGACGTCAGGTCCCGCGTCGC
The DNA here is from genome assembly GCF_001693485.1 of Bradyrhizobium sp. LMTR 3. Taxonomy (GTDB): domain Bacteria; phylum Pseudomonadota; class Alphaproteobacteria; order Rhizobiales; family Xanthobacteraceae; genus Bradyrhizobium. Next base: position 621,501 of record NZ_MAXC01000012.1, on the reverse strand, counting down.
CCACCATGATGGTCGCGCCAATATCCCCGCCGGCGCGCGCCACGGTCTGCTGCAGGATCACGGGGTCGGGCTTAGAGACGCCGAACGTGTCGGCGCCGCAGATCGCGGCGAACCGTCCGCTCAAGCCCAGTTCGTCGAGCAGCCGCTTCGACAGCCATTCCAGCTTGTTGGTGCAGACCGCAAAACGACAGCCCTGCGCCTCGAGATCGTCGAGGGCGGCCTCCAGCCCCTCGAAGGGCCGCGATTCAACGGCGATATGGGCGCCGTAATAATCGACAAAATCCCTGGTGAGTCGGTCGATGTCGTCAGTGCTTATCGCACGGCCTTCCAGCTCCAGCCCACGTTCGATCAGCTTGCGGGCGCCCGCGCCGATCATGTTGCGTGCGGCACGCAGCGGTACCGGGGGCAATCCTTCGCGATCGAGCACGAAATTGAGCGCGGCGATCAGGTCCGGCGCGGTGTCGACCAGCGTGCCGTCGAGGTCGAAGACTACAGTGCGGGGAAGGCTCATCCGGAATTCGCTATCCGCAGGCCAAGCATCATGCAAGTGCTGCCTAGACACAGTGGGCAACCTGATTCAGGCAATTTAGACGGGCCAAGGCGCTGTTCCCAAGGCCAAAACGACGCTAGACATGCGCCCGCGGATCGGCGGATTCTGGGAGCATCGTCAGCGTGGATATGGATGGACTTAAACGGCAAGCGGCGGCACGGGCGCTGGAGCATGTGCAGGATGGCATGAAGCTCGGGCTCGGCACCGGCTCGACCGCCAGGCATTTTGTCGAACTGCTCGGCGAAAGGGTTGCCGGCGGGATGAAGGTGATCGGCGTGCCGACCTCGGAAGCGACCCGCGCCCAGGCCGAGGCCTGCAAAATTCCGCTCACCACGCTCGATGAAGTCGACCGGCTCGACCTCACTATTGATGGCGCCGACGAGGTCGATCCCGCCCTCAACCTGATCAAGGGCGGCGGTGGGGCGCTGCTCCGGGAGAAGATCGTGGCGGCGGCGTCCGATCGCATGATCGTGATTGCCGACGATACCAAATGGGTCGATGTTCTCGGCCGCTTTCCCCTACCTGTAGAGGTGGTTCCGTTCGGGCTGGCTGCCACCCAGCGGGCCATGGCCGCGGCATTTGCTCAAAGCGGAGTTTCCGGGCAAATGGGGCTCCGCAGGGGCAAGGACGGCCACGTTTTTGTCACCGATGGCGGCCACTGGATTGTCGATGCCCATCTCGGGCGTATCGCCGATGCGCCGCGTCTGGCGGGCCTGTTGAGCCTGATCCCGGGTGTCGTCGAACACGGGTTGTTCATTGGCCTGGCCAGCACCGCCGTCCTGGCAGGTGCCCAGGGAATTCGCGTAGTTGAGCGGCGGTAACGCCGGTAATCGAGGAGAATGGAATGAAGAGGCTTTCACGGATTTTGTCGGCGGCCGGCCTTGCGGTGGGCCTAGCCCTGACCGGCGCGCCGGCCGGCGCGCAGCAGAAGAACGCGCCGGCAGCACCTGCGACCGTGCCACTCAAGCCCGGCTCACCGGCGGCGATTGCCGCCGCCAAGGAAATCCTGGCGATGAAGAACGCGGCGGCGATGTACGCCAATGCCGTTCCCAATCTCGTCGAGCAGACCAAGAACGTGCTGATGCAGAGCAATCTGAACTATCAGAAGGATCTCAACGAGGTCGCCGTGATCGTGGCCAAGAATCTCGCTGGCCGCGAAAAGGAGATCGGCGAAGGCATGGCGCAGGTCTATGCCAATGAGTTCACCGAGCAGGAGTTGAAGGACCTCGTGACCTTCTACAAGTCGCCGCTCGGCCAGAAGCTGCTCGCGAACGAGCCCCGCGCCATTCAGTTCAGCATGTCCTACATGAACCAGTGGGCGCAGCAATTTGCCGAAACCATCAACGGCCAGTTCCGCGCCGAGATGAAGAAGCGCGGCAAGGATATCTGATCTTCAAGCGAAGCATGCCCTCGGACTTGATCCGAGGGTGGACTTCCGGTTCGAATGAAGAAAACGTCAAATTATAATAGAGCAAACGGACGACTTCGGGCGGGGTTGAGATGGCTGAGTTCGATGTCGATCTGTTCGTCATCGGTGGTGGTTCGGGCGGCGTTCGCGCCGCCCGCATCGCAGCCAACCATGGCGCAAAGGTCATGGTTGCCGAGGAATACCGGATGGGCGGCACCTGCGTGATCCGCGGCTGCGTGCCGAAAAAGCTGTTCGTGCTCGGCTCGCACGTCCGCCACGAGATAGAGGACGCAAAAGGTTTTGGGTGGACCATTCCCGAACCCTCCTTCGATTGGCCGACGCTGGTCGCCAACAAGGACAAGGAGATCGCGCGCCTCGAAGGCATCTACGCCGCCAATGTCGAGAAATCAGGCGCGAGCATCGTCAAGACGCGCGCCGTGCTGGAAGACGCCCACACGCTGCGCCTGTTGACCGGCGAAACGGTCACCGCAAAATACATCCTGATCGCGACCGGCGGCGCGCCTAATCACGGCCGGGAGATCCCCGGAATCGAGCACGTGATTTCCTCCAACGAGGCGTTTCACCTCACCGAATTGCCGAAGCGCATCGTGATCCAGGGCGGCGGCTATATCGCGCTGGAATTCGCCGGCATCTTTGCCGGCTTCGGCTCCGACGTGACCGTGATCTATCGCGGCGACAACATTCTGCGCGGTTTCGACGAGGACGTCCGCAAGCACGTGCGCGCCGAGATGGAGAAGCAGGGGATTACGATCATCACCGGCTGCACCATCGATAAAGTGGACAAGCACGGCAACGAATACACCACGCATCTATCCAGCGGTTCGAGCATCGCCTCGGAGAAGGTGATGTTCGCGATCGGCCGCCACCCGAACGTCGCCAATCTCGGGCTCGAGAAGGCCGGCGTCGCCATCAACCCAGCCAATGGCGGCATCGCGGTCGACGAGTGGTCGAAGACCTCGGTCGACAACATCTATGCGATCGGCGACGTCACCCATCGCCTCAATCTGACGCCGGTCGCAATCCGCGAGGGCCATGCCTTCGCCGACACCGTGTTCGGCAAGCGGCAGGTAGCAGTCGATCACGCCACCATTCCGACGGCGGTGTTCTCGCAGCCCGAGGTCGGCACCGTGGGCCTGACCGAAGCGCAGGCGCGCGCGCAAGTGAGCCATGTCGACATCTACAAGGCCGATTTCCGCCCCATCAAGGCGACGATGTCCGGCCGCGATACCCGCGTGCTGATGAAACTCGTGGTCGACGGCACCACGGATCGCGTGCTCGGCTGTCACATCGTCGGCGACACCGCGGCCGAGATCGTCCAGGCGGTCGCCATCGCCGTGAAGATGAAAGCCACCAAGGCCGATTTCGACGCGACGATCGCGCTGCATCCGACGGCGGCCGAGGAATTGGTGACCATGCGGACGCCGACGGCACGGTATGTGCGGCAGGCGGCGGAGTAGGCAGAATCGTAGGATGGGTTGAGCCCTTGCGAAACCCATCATCTGCTGCGCAACGCGAATGATGGGTATCGCAGAGCCTGTCATCGGGCGCACTCGCGCGACCCGTTGGCTCCACCCATCCTACGGGCTCGGACTACCGACGCCCGCCGCATTCTGATAACGACTAACCCAGCATTCAAGAACAGAGGTAGGCGAATAATGATTGAGCAGATCGGAATCGTAGGCGCAGGCACGATGGGCAACGGGATCGCGCAGGTGTGCGCGGCGGCGGGCCTTCCGGTGGTCATGACCGATATCTCCGATGCCGCCCTCACGCGCGGGATGTCGGTCGTCGCCAACAGCCTTGAGCGCCTCGTCAACAAGCAGAAGATGACCGACACCGACCGGCAGGCGGCGCTGGCGCGCATCACGACGACCACGGACACGGCGAAGTTTTCTACCTGCGATCTCGTTATCGAGGCGGCGACCGAGAATGAGGACCTGAAGGTGAAAATCCTGAAGGACCTTTGCCCAAAACTGCGACCGCAGGCGCTGCTCGCCACCAACACGTCCTCGATCTCGATCACGAAACTCGCGGCGGCAACCGACCGGCCGGACCGCTTCATCGGCATGCACTTCTTCAATCCGGTGCCGCTGATGGCGCTGTTGGAATTGATCCGGGGTTTGCAAACCTCCGACGATACCCATGCCAAGGCGGAAGCCTTTGCAAAGCGGATCGGCAAGGTGGCGATCACGGCGAAGAACAGCCCGGGCTTTGCTGTCAACCGCATCCTGTGCCCGATGATCAACGAGGCGATCTTTGCGCTTCAGGAAGGTATTGCCACGGCCGAGGACCTCGATGCCGGCATGAAGCTCGGCTGCAACCATCCGATCGGCCCGCTGGCGCTCGCCGACATGATCGGACTCGACACCATGCTGTCGGTGATGGAGGTGTTCTACCAAGGCTTCAACGACCCGAAATACCGCCCCGCGTCGCTCTTGAAGGAAATGGTCGCCGCCGGTCATCTCGGCCGCAAGACCGGGCAGGGGTTTTATAGTTACGGGAAGTAAGTAAGGCGGATTAGCGATAGCGTAATCCGCCGTTGGGGAAGTGGTGGATTACGCTTCGCTAACCCACCCTACGAAGCTGCGCCGTCATTTCGGGTCAGGCTCGACAAGACCCTTCGCCGGATTCTCCAGCTTCCCCGCCCGCGCCAGCTTCACTGCATTCCCCAGCGCGCGTGCCGCGTTGCGCACCTCGTCCTGGAATTCGCGGTCCTTGTCCAGGGCCTGGTGCGACGTGGCGTAGGGCTCCATATAGCCGATATAGCCCTCGGCTTCGGCGGTGCGGCCGGCCGAGATCAGCGCCATGTCGGTCAGCCAGTCCGACAGCGAGCGGCGCAGCGTCTCCGCACCTCCGCTGTCGCCGTGAATCACAAGCCCGAAGTGCCGGCCGGCGAGATGCCGCGGATAGGGCCATCCCTTCAGTTCGAGCGCCTTGGCCTGGTCAGCATGCTTGCCGTGCGTCGAGGTCGGATCGGGATTGCCGCCATCGGCGCAGACCAGGCGATCCATCATTGCCTTCAGCGGCGTCGACGCGTGATACCAGTTCACCGGCGCCACGATCAGGATGCCGTGCGCGGCCACCCAGAGCGGATAGATATCGTTCATCCAGTCGTCGGTCTGGCCGAGCGAATAGTTCGGATAGCAACTGCAGGGCCAGTGGCAGAGCGGCATCGCGGTGGCGACACAGGATTTGCAGGGATGAATCTGCCGGCCATATTCCGACGTCAGCCGCGACAGATCCAGAATGTCGACCGCAAATCCCATTTCGACCAGCACCGGCTCGGCGAGCTTGACCAGCCGCCAGGTCTTGGATGTCTCGCCGGGGCAGGTATGCTCGCTCCGCGCCGAGCCGTTGATGACGAGGATGCGCGGCTGCGCCGCGGCATCGTCGTGGCGCCGCTGCGCTTCGAGAATGGCCTCGCGTGCGGCGAGCCAGTCCACCGCGATTTCGTACTCGGGATCGGCAAAGCCCGCGCCCGCCTTGCGCGTCAGCGGGGCTTTGCGGGAATGACTATAGGCGTCCCATGCCGCCGCGACCACGGCGTCGAGCTCGCGCTGCAGCGGCTGGAAGACCGGATCGACGAAGCGGCGGCGATAGCGCCTTTCGAATTCCTCGCGCGGCAATTTGACGGGCGGCATTTCCTTGCGAACGTCCGGCGCCGCCATGGATCGATCCTTTCGCGCGACGATGGCTCCCGTCTCAACGTTGGAGCCGGAGCGCCGGTTCCGGGGCGTGGCCGGGGCATCTAGTCCGGACGCCACATCTCGAACAGTTCCGCGGCACTGACCAGCTCGATCTGCTCGTTGAACCGCGTCCGGTACATGGTCATGAGCGCATCATGGCCAGTGTCCGAGGAACTGCACAGCGCATCCTGCACGATGACGACGCGAAAGCCGAGATCGACCGCGCCGAGCACCGTGGCAAGCACGCAGACATCGGTCTCCGCGCCTGACACCACCACTGTGCCGACATGCCGCTCGACCAGCAGATGACCGAGCCGCGATCCGAAGAACGCCGAATAGGCGGGCTTGTCGACGACCAAAGCCGGCGGTGAATATCGCGCTAGCGCCGGCACGATGTCGAGCGCGCCCGGCGTGAGATCGCCGCGCGTCGCGCGCTGCCATTTGGTGAAGTAGACGCGCCACTGGCCGCGACGGTCTTCTGGCCGCTCGGGTGTGATGAAGCGCGTGAATACCGTCCGCTCCTGATATCGTGCGGCGATCTCCGAGATCACCGGCAATACCTTTTCCATCCATGGCGTTTCCCACACGCCGCCCCTTGCGAAGATGTTCTGCATATCGATGCACAGATGTGCGGCGTCGCGAATTCCTTCCATGAGTGGCCTCTCGCCTCAATGAGAAGGCTAATTCGGAAAATGGGAACTGGTTTCAACTGCCGGCTGGGAACGTCCGGCCTCGCCGGGCATACGTAAAGTAGCGACCGAGGGTCGCCGGCCGAGGGTGAACGGAACTCCCGCCTTTGTGCCACGTTGCATTCGTGGTTGGTGGCGCGTGGACGGAGAGGCCATGGCTTACTTTTCCAGAGGACAGGACGCGATCGAGCGGAGCGGCAAGATCCTGGCGGATGTCGTATGTGCCTTGCTCCTGTTGGGCTTTGCAATTGCGTACTTCGGCTGGCTGGGCGGCGCGGTTGCGTTTCTCATCGTTGAAGGCGGGCTGCTGGCGGTCGAATACGTCTTGCCCGGCGACGACGGTGACGCGGCCGCCGTTGTGAGGTGAACGCGGACCGTCAGGCGAACCATATGCGTGGTCTCACTGCCCGATGGTCAGCCTCGCGCAGAGAAGGGACTATTCATGCCCGTGAAGGTCGATGCCGACGATCTGACAGCAACGGTGCGCTACGCGTTGGAGACCACGCGCGCCACGGCAGCGTGCCCTTTCCACTGGGATGTGATTGTTCGCGTCGGCGATGACGCCGCCGAGAGTCATGCTTTCGAGCGCGCAAGAAAAATTGTCAGGAGCGATGGCACCCATTGGCCGGTGGAAGCTGTCAGGAGCGAGTTCGCGCGTCAGCTTGGCGAGGCCGCGGACGGCCAATGTCCCCGATGCGAGGGCTGATCGCAAGTTACGCGCGGACCTCCGCCTGGATCCATTCCGCGGCCCCGCTCCACAGCGTGTCGCGATGCTCGGGCCGGAAAAATCCCATATGCCCGATCTTGCTCACGCCGGTATCCGCAGGTCTCACCGTAATGACCTCAGGCGCGGTCGAGGTAAATCCCGAACACAACAATTCGACCGCCGGCGGCGTTGCCCAGGGATCGTCGGACATGCAGAGTGCACGCAACGCGCCTTGGTATTTCGGGAAATTCTGCACGGCTTCGAGCCTGGCATCGTCGAACAGATAGCGCGGGCTCATCACCCAGCCGACCCATTGCAAAAATGCATCCTTCGGCAGATCCATGCCGAGACCGGCCTTGCCGGGCATGTAGCCGAGCGCGCGGGTCAACGGGGCGCCGACAAAATTGAGCAGGGCATAGACGCGGTAGCGCTCCGGCGCCGTCATCAGTTTCCAGTAGCCGGCTTGTGCGGCGATCAGGAGTGCACGCGAAATCTCCGAATTGTTCGGCAACAGGCCGAGCGCCTGGCCGCCGAACGAATGCCCGACATAGGCGCAGGGCAGCGCCTTGTAACGCTCCCGCATCCAGGCGACCGCCGCGGTGATGTCCTGGGCTGCCCAGTCCGACATCGAGGCCTTGAAGCCGACCAGCGATTTCGGCCTGATGGAGCCGGTCAGTGCCTGCGGCCTGGAGTCGCCGGTGCCGCGATAGTCGTAGGTCAGAACCGCGCAGCCGCGGTGGGCGAGGTAACTGGCAAAACCGCGGTAGAGCTTGCGGGGAACGGCGGTCGCCGAATTGACCAGGACCGCATGGCGTTTGGCCCCGCGGGGCAGAAACAGCGTCGCGGCAAGGGGATATCCATCGGTCGCGGGCAACGTGATGTCGTCGCAAAATATGTCGTCCAGCCCCGGCTCGGCCACCGTGTTCTCCTGCCAGCTTTGCGAGCGGCCATAACAAATGCGAATTCGGATTTCGCCGCAAGAGCTTGTCAGGACTACCGGAAATCTAACTGGCGGTCGGCCCGCGGCCTGTGTATAACCCGGCCTTCGCGCCGAAGTTTTAACGAAGGCGGATAAGTTGCGGTTTTTGCTCAGGAGTTAACGTCATGTCCGAGCGGTGGACGCCCGATAGCTGGCGCACCAAGCCGGTGCTGCAGGTCCCCGATTATCCCGATGCCAAGGCATTGGCCGACGTCGAGGCGCAGCTTGCTACGTTTCCGCCGCTGGTGTTCGCCGGCGAGGCCCGTAACCTGAAGAAGGCGCTCGCCCGCGTCGCGGCCGGCGAGGCCTTCCTGCTGCAGGGCGGCGATTGCGCCGAGAGCTTTGCCGAGCACGGCGCCAACAACATCCGCGACTTCTTCCGCGTGCTGCTGCAGATGGCTGTGGTCCTGACCTATGCCGGCGCGCTGCCGGTGGTGAAGGTCGGCCGCATTGCCGGGCAGTTCGCAAAGCCGCGCTCGTCGAACACGGAAAAGGTTGGCGGCGTCGAGCTGCCGAGCTACCGCGGCGACATCATCAACGACATCGCCTTCACCCCGGAAGCGCGCATCCCCGATCCGCAGCGCCAGTTGATGGCGTACCGGCAGTCGGCGGCGACGCTGAACCTGCTCCGTGCATTCGCGACCGGCGGCTTTGCCAATCTCGGCAGCGTGCACCAGTGGATGCTGGGCTTCCTCAAGGATTCCCCGCAGTCACGCCGGTACAAGGAGCTGGCGGATCGAATTTCCGACGCGCTCAATTTCATGCGCGCCTGTGGGCTGGACCTCGAAAGCCATCCCGAACTGCGCGCCACCGATTTCTACACCAGCCACGAGGCGCTGCTGCTCGGCTACGAGCAGGCGATGACGCGGGTGGATTCCACCACCGGCGACTGGTACGCGACGTCAGGCCACATGATCTGGATTGGCGACCGCACCCGCCAGCTCGACCACGGCCATGTCGAATATTTCCGCGGCATCAAGAACCCGATCGGCCTGAAATGCGGCCCCTCGCTGAAGCCGGATGAGTTGCTCAAGCTGATCGACATCCTCAATCCCGACAACGAGCCGGGACGGCTGACGCTGATCAACCGCTTCGGCTCCGACAAGGTCGGCGATCATCTCGCGCCGCTGATCCGCGCCGTGCAGCGGGAAGGGCGGGTTGTGGTCTGGTCTTGCGATCCGATGCATGGCAACACCATTACCTCGACGTCAGGCTACAAGACCCGGCCGTTCGACCGGGTGCTGTCGGAGGTGAAGTCGTTCTTCGCGATCCATGCCGCCGAAGGCACCCATGCCGGCGGCGTGCATCTGGAGATGACCGGACAGGACGTCACCGAATGCATCGGCGGCGCGCGCGCCATCACCGACGAGGACCTCAACGACCGCTACCACACGGTCTGCGATCCCCGCCTCAACGCCGAACAGTCGATCGATATGGCTTTCCTGATTGCCGAACTGCTGAAGCAGGAACGCGCCGGGAAAGCTCAGCCGATGCCGGCCGCAGCGGGACTTTGATTTGCTGCGACTCTGGCGGGCCACGATCAACACGCGTAACGGCCTCGCTTTTGCGATCCGCTCGGAGCAGGCCGTCCGCGAGGAAATATTCGCACTGGTGCTGTCGGTGCCGCTGGCCTGGCTGATCGGCACGACCACGATGCGCCGCGTGGAACTGGTCGCGGCCGTGGCCTTTGTCCTGGTGGTCGAGCTGCTCAACACCGCGATCGAAAAGCTCGCCGACCGCCTGACCACCGATCACGATTTGAAGATCGGCCAGGTCAAGGACATGGGGTCGGCGGCGGTCGGCGTGGCGCTGTTGATGGCCGGCCTGTTCTGGCTGTTCGCCCTCGCGGAACGCATGGGCGCGATCTAAAGGCAGCAATTGCAGTTTGCTCTTGTGCAAGGCACCATCGCTCCCATGACCGACACCTTTACGATCACGCTGGCGCAGTTGAACCCGACGGTCGGCGACGTGCCAGGCAACGTCGCCAAGGCCCGCGCGGCGCGCGACAAGGCCGCGGTCGATGGCGCCGACCTCCTGCTGCTGCCCGAATTGTTCATCTGCGGCTATCCGCCGGAAGATCTGGTGCTGAAGCCAGCCTTCCAGGCCGCCTGCCGCGCAGCGGTCGAAGAGCTGGCGCGCGAGACTGCGGGCGGCGGGCCCGCTGTTTTGATCGGCACGCCCTGGGTCGAGGACGGCAAGCTTTATAACGCCTGCGCGCTGCTCGATCAGGGCCGCATCGCCGCGTTGCGCTTCAAGGCGAACCTGCCGAACTACGGCGTGTTCGACGAAAAGCGCCTGTTCGCGCGCGGTCCTGCCGCCGGGCCGGTGACGGTCCGCGACATCCGCGTCGGCGTTCCCATCTGCGAGGACATCTGGCTCGAAGAGTCCGAGGAATACGAGAACGTCGTCGAATGCCTCGCCGAGACCGGCGCGGAAATCCTTGTCGTGCCGAACGGCTCGCCCTACGCGCGCGACAAGAACGACCTCCGGCTGTCGATCGCGGTCGCCCGTGTCACCGAGAGCGGGCTGCCGCTGGTCTATCTCAACCAGATCGGCGGGCAGGACGAACTGGTGTTCGACGGCGCGTCGTTCGCGCTCAACGCCGACCTCTCGGTGGCGGCGCAACTGCCCGCGTTCGAAGAAAGCATCACTACGCTGCGTTGGACCAAGGGCGCCGACGGCTGGCGCTGCTCGGGCCCCGTAGTGCCGCTGCTCGAGGGCGACAAGGGCGATTACGCCGCCTGCGTGCTGGGCCTGCGCGATTACGTCCGCAAGAACGGCTTTCCGGGCGTCTTGCTCGGCATCTCCGGCGGCATCGATTCCGCGCTGTGCGCGGCGATCGCCGTCGATGCGCTCGGCGCCGATCAGGTCCGCGGCGTGATGCTGCCGTTCCGCTTCACCGCGCAGGTGTCGCTCGACGATGCCGCGAAACTCGCCAAGGCACTCGGCATCCGCTACGAGGTGCTGCCGATTGCCGATGCGGTGAACGGCTTCGAGAAAATCCTGTCGGGCCCGTTCGCCGGCCTGCCGCGCGACATCACCGAGGAAAATTTGCAGGCGCGCACCCGCGGCACGCTCTTGATGGCGATTTCCAACAAGACCGGCGCGATGGTGGTGACGACCGGCAACAAGTCGGAAATGTCGGTCGGTTACGCCACGCTCTATGGCGACATGAACGGCGGCTTCAATCCGATCAAGGACATCTACAAGACCGAAGTGTTCCGGCTATCGAGTCTCCGCAACGAGTGGAAGCCGGACGGCGCGCTCGGACCGTCGGGCGAGGTGATTCCGGTCAACATCATCACGCGCCCGCCGACGGCGGAGCTGCGCGAGAACCAGACCGACCAGGATTCACTGCCGCCCTACGAGATGCTGGACGGCATACTGGAGCGTCTGGTCGAGCGCGAGGAGCCGTTGGCCACGATCATCGCGGCCGGTTTCCCGGCTGAGATGGTGACGCGGATCGATCGCCTGCTCAACATCGCCGAATACAAGCGGCGGCAGGCCGCGCCCGGCGTCAAGGTGACGGAAAAGAACTTTGGCCGCGATCGCCGCTATCCCATTACCAACCGCTTCCGCGACAACGGCAAGGCGCTGCCTGCGCCCGACGAGAAACTGGTCGCCCGCGCCGGCCGCGCCTCGGCGGATGCGTTCGAAGGGTAGGGCGTTTGGCGCCTACTGCTTCGGCGGGATGAAGGTCGGGCCGACGGTGCGGATCGGCTTGTCCTTGTCGTTGGTCGGCGCGCTCGTATCGGCCGGGGCCGTCGCCGGTGCAGGCGCGGCGGCAGTGGTGCCTGCTGGCGCGGCACCCTTCTTGGGCGGCGGCGCGCCTTTCGACTGCCCGCGCTGCTGCATCCGCCTCGCACTTTCCTCGGTGACGATGATGTCGCCCTGCTGTTCGACCGCCGCCCTGTCGTCGACGGACTTCAGCGCTTCGGACCAGGTCTGGCCTGCAGGCTTGCAGGAGCAGGATGCGTTGAACTCGGTGCGGAATTTGAATGCGTTGGGCAGCGATGAATAGGGCTGGCCGTTGATCGAGACCGCCTGGTTGATGTCTTCGCCGGGATTGCGATAGGCGAACAGGTTCGCCTCCGCCGCCGGGCACAGCGCCTTGCAGGTCCTCTCATCGTCCTGGAAGCGGGCTTGCACGGTGGCAAACGAGACCGGGAAATAGGCGCCGTCGCAGGTGCGGACGCAGACGGTGCGGTAGGTGCCGGATGGCGCGCCGAGATCGGCGCTCGGCGGCGGCAGCGTGTTGTTGTTGTTGCCGAACAGGCTGTCGATGAAGTTGCCAGGGCCGCGCGCGGCAGCGGCATATTGCGGGCCGCAATTGTTCTGCGCGAGCGCCACCAGCACCGAGCGGCGCTGGTTTTCGCGGTCAGCGCCGCCGATGCCGCCGCTGCGCAGCCGCTCCAGGCTGGTGGTGATCTGGTCGAGATTGGCGCGCATCTGCTGAATCTGGTTGTTCACCGGGCCGCACTGGGCGGAGCGGCCGCTGAACAGCGAGAAGAAGCCCGAGCTGTCGCAGCCCATGCGCTTGGCTTGCAGCGTGACCCGGTCGAACTCGGCCTGCTGCTTGGACTCGGCTTCCTGGTAGCGGCGGATCTGTTCATCCTTGGCGGGGTCGCCGGTGCCCGCGCCGCGGTCGATCGTCGCCAATTGTCCTTCGAGCCGGATGCAGATCGGATTGGCCTGCGCGCCCTGTTGGGTCGGGGCGTCCTGGTTCATCTGCGCCATGGCGTCGTCGTTCGTCTGCGCCAGAGCGGGTGCGCTCGGGGCGGCGATGCCGAGCAGGATGGCGCAGGTCAAAATTCGAAGGGAGAGGGAAGCGTTGCGAATTTCCAGCATATCCGGCCATTGAGAGCTGATCCGCGCGGCTCAAAAAGCCTGATGACGCGGCCAAGGCGGCGTTCTGCGGCCAAGGCCGCATCCAATAGCTGCTTCTCGGGGCAGCGTCACGTCGTTTCCGGGGCGCGGGTGTGGCAAACCGGCGCTTGAAATCGCAGGATTAGGTCTCTCTAGCGCTGGCAGGTAATGGCGACGTATTCGCCGCACGCCGGGCCTGAGCACTTGTTGGCGCCGCCAATCGGAACCGCGCCGGTGATTTCGTCGGGCTCGACGCGACGATAGGTGACGGCCTGTGCAAATTCCCGTGACTGACAATAGGAGCGGGCGGCGTGGGCGCCACATTTGTCGCCCCTGGCGAGGCACTCGTCCACGCCGTAACCATCGGCCTGGTTGGCCACGATGAAGACGCGGCTGTCGGCGGCAGCGGCCGAGGCGGCGAGCAGGAAGGCACAGGCAATGAGTGCGGAGGAAAGTCGCATGGATGGCACCGGCGGCGAAGGAGACCGCCCTCAGAAATAGGCCCAAAGTGTTAATAATGATTAACCATGAGGCCGAGGGCGGCTGCGAATGGCGGGGTTCGGCGGCCTGATCGCCCCCAAATCGGGCACAAGCAAGGCCTTGACGGCGTGCCTGGGATACCGCAATGGTGGAACCATGAACGGTCTCCTCGCCATCTGCGCCATTTGCCGCGAGATTATTAGCTAGCGATTCGCTGGCTGAGGCCGTCTTTTCTCAAAAATGAGATTACTGGACGCCCGGCCGCAAGGGATGGGTACGCCATGGAATTGCGTCTGTACGATACTTTGACGAAGGAGAAGCGGCCGTTCGTGCCGCTCGATCCGAAGAACGTCCGCATGTATGTCTGCGGACCGACAGTCTATGACTTCGCCCATATCGGCAACGCGCGCCCGGTCATCGTGTTCGATGTCCTGTTCCGTCTGCTGCGCCATCTCTATGGCGAGGCGCACGTCACATATGTCCGCAACATCACCGACGTCGACGACAAGATTAACGACCGCGCCGCGCGCGATTTTCCAGGCCTGCGGCTGAACGAGGCGATCCGCAAGGTCACCGAAGTGACGGAAAAGCAGTTTCACGACGACGTCGACGGGTTGGGCAGTTTGCGGCCGACGGTCGAGCCGCGCGCGACTGAGCATATCGCCGAGATGCGCGCAATCATCGAAAAGCTGGTCGCTGGCGGCTTTGCCTATGTTGCCGAGGACCATGTGCTGTTCTCGCCGCAGGCGATGAACGCAGCGAATGCAGTGTTGCCGCGCTATGGCGCACTTGCCAATCGCTCGCTCGACGAGATGATCGCCGGCGCCCGCGTCGACGTTGCGCCCTATAAGCGCGACAATACCGACTTCGTGCTGTGGAAGCCGGCCAAACCGGGCGAACCCTCGTGGCCGTCGCCATCGGGCATTGCTGTGCCGGGCCGCCCCGGTTGGCATATCGAGTGCTCCGCGATGGCGTGGAAGCATCTCGGCGAGCGGTTCGACATCCACGGCGGCGGCATCGACCTGGTGTTCCCACACCATGAGAACGAACTCGCGCAGAGTTGCTGCGCGTTTCACGCCGATCGCATGGCCAATGTCTGGATGCACAATGGCTTCTTGCAGGTCGAAGGCGAGAAGATGTCGAAGAGTCTCGGCAACTTCATCACGATCAGGGAGCTGTTAAAGTCGGACAAATTTGGAGGACGCAGATGGTCGGGCGAGGTCCTCCGCCTAGCAATGCTGAAGAGACATTACCGTTCACCGATCGATTGGACGGTTGGCTCGCTGGTGGACGCGGAAAAAACGCTCGATAAATGGCGATCTAGAGCTTGGTATATCCGAGGGGCTCTAGGTGATGAGCCGTCGCGCGAGATTGTTCCGACGGAGTTTGTTCATGCTCTTCTCGATGATCTGAACACTCCTGAGGCCATTTCGATATTGGAAGCCATGTCTAATGCGCTGTTCGATTCGAAAGTTCATCCCTGGTTCGTTACGGCATTAGAAATTCTCGGATTGGATGGATACGTTCTCAGAGACTTGCGATCGTTTAATCGCGCTGAGACAAATTTCGACAGAGTGCTCACGAAGTTTTTGTCTGAGACTGAGCGTCATGGCGGTGCACGGTCGGATAACTGGAAGCTCAGCTTCAAGGATGCATTAGGTCTTGCCCATATGGGCAGAAAAATCGAACGGCTATTAGCAACAAATTTGTCGTCTAATGATTGGGATGACTTGCGGCGAGAACTGGCAAGAATTGATCCTGAAGTAAGAATTCACACGCTGCGACGGCCACCCAAGAAGAGGTCACTCGACCGGATTAACGCGCTCTTATCGAAGCGGGCGGCTGCCCGAGCTCGAAAAGATTTCGGAGAATCCGATCGTATCCGCGACGAGCTTGCAGCCATGGGCGTTGTTCTGAAGGATGGCAAGGATGCCAATGGCAACCCGATCACCACTTGGGAGATCGCGTGATGGACAAGCCCGATACTCCGTTTCCAAAACACTGGCGCTATTACATCTTCATCAAGTGGGCGCTGATCGTTGCTGCGGTCGTGCTGGCCCTGCGACTGTTCGGAGTGCTGTGACGCGATGGGACAGGCATTGCCAAAACCTGGCTTGCGGCCGTTTCTGCCGGCGGATGTTCCGATGCTGGCGGCGATCTTCGTTGCCGCCATCGAGGGGCTAACCGGCGACGACTATAGCGAGGCGCAGCAGGAAGCCTGGGCGCAGGCAGCCGACGACGAAGCCGCGTTCGGCAAGAAACTTGCCGGGCAGTTGACGCTGATCGCGACTATCCAGAACGCGCCGGTCGGCTTCGCCTCGCTGAAGGGCGCTGACCATATCGATATGCTCTACGTGCATCCGAGCGTAGCCGGGCAGGGCGTGGCCTCGATGCTGGTCGATGCGCTGGAAAAGCTGGCGGGCGCGCGGGGCGCGAAAAGCGTGACGGTCGATGCCAGCGATACAGCAGAGCCGTTATTCAGAAAGCGCGGCTATACCTCCAAGCAGCGCAACACGGTTTCGCTCAACGGCGAATGGCTCGCCAACACCACGATGCAGAAGGCGCTGGCGACAAGCGCCGCGCCGGGAGCGCCGACATGAGCCGCGAACGCCTCTATCTGTTCGACACCACGCTGCGCGACGGTGCGCAGACCAACGGCGTCGATTTCACGCTGCATGACAAGCAGATCATCGCGCAGATGCTCGATGAACTCGGCATCGACTACGTTGAAGGCGGCTATCCCGGCGCCAACCCGACCGACACCGAATTCTTCGCCGAAAAGCCAAAACTCCAACATTCCAAGTTCACCGCGTTCGGCATGACGCGCCGTCCCGGCCGTTCCGCTTCGAACGATCCGGGGCTGGCGGCACTGATCGAGGCCAAGGCCGATGCGATCTGCTTCGTCGCAAAGTCCAGCGCCTATCAGGTGCGGGTGGCGCTCGAGACCACCAACGAGGAAAACCTCGCCTCGATCTGCGACAGCGTCGCTGCTGCGAAGGCTGCCGGGCGCGAGGTGATGGTCGACTGTGAACACTTCTTCGACGGCTACAAGGAGAATTCCGATTTCGCGCTCGCCTGCGCCAAGGCCGCCTATGATTCCGGCGCGCGCTGGGTCGTGCTGTGCGACACCAATGGCGGCACCATGCCGCATGAGATCGAAACCATCGTCGGCGCTGTTACCAAGCACATCCCGGGCAGTCATGTCGGCATCCACGCCCATAACGACACCGAGCAGGCGGTCGCCAATTCACTGGCCGCGGTGCGCGCGGGTGCGCGGCAGATCCAGGGCACGCTGAACGGGCTCGGCGAACGCTGCGGCAACGCCAATCTTTGTTCGCTGATTCCGACGCTGCGGCTGAAGAACGAGTTCTCCGACGCGTTGGAAATCGGCGTCACGGACGAGAAGATGGCGACGCTGATGAAGGTGTCGCGGACGCTCGACGACATGCTCAACCGCGCGCCGAACCGCCACGCGGCATATGTCGGCGAAAGCGCCTTCGTGACCAAGGCCGGCATTCATGCTTCTGCGATGATGAAGGATCCGCACAGTTACGAGCACGTGTTGCCCGAGTTGGTCGGCAACCATCGCAAGGTGCTGGTGTCCGACCAGGCCGGCCGCTCGAACGTCATGGCCGAACTCGACCGCGCCGGCATCGCCTATGACAAGAGCGATCCGAAGCTGGCGCGCCTGGTCGATGAACTGAAGGAGCGGGAAGCGGCGGGCTATGCCTATGAGTCCGCCGACGCTTCGTTCGATCTGCTGGCGCGGCGCACGCTCGGCCGGGTGCCCGAGTATTTCAAGGTCGAGCAGTTCGACGTCAATGTCGAGCAGCGCTACAACGCCAACGGCCAGCGCGTCACAGTGGCGCTCGCGGTGGTGAAGGTCGATGTCGCCGGCGAGCATTTGATTTCGGCCGCCGAAGGCAACGGCCCCGTCAACGCGCTCGACGTGGCGCTGCGCAAGGACCTCGGCAAGTACCAGAAGTACATCGAGGGCCTGAAGCTGATCGATTATCGCGTGCGTATCCTCAATGGCGGCACGGAAGCGGTGACGCGGGTGCTGATCGAGAGCGAGGATGAGAACGGCGATAGCTGGACCACCATCGGCGTCTCGCCCAATATCATCGACGCTTCGTTCCAGGCGCTGATGGATTCGGTGATCTACAAGCTGGTGAAATCAGGCGCGCCGGCGTGAGGTGAAAAAGAATGTAGCCCGGATGAGCGAAGCGACATCCGGGGCCGGTGCCTGAACGATTCCCGGATGTCGCTTCGCTCATCCGGGCTACAGGATCCGCGACGGGGGGAGAGAGTGGGGACCATTCGATGATCGATCACATCTCCGTCGGCGTCAGCCAACTCGAACGCTCCGCACGCTTCTATGAAGCAACCCTCGC
The DNA here is from genome assembly GCF_001693485.1 of Bradyrhizobium sp. LMTR 3. Classification (GTDB taxonomy): domain Bacteria; phylum Pseudomonadota; class Alphaproteobacteria; order Rhizobiales; family Xanthobacteraceae; genus Bradyrhizobium. Next base: position 603,722 of record NZ_MAXC01000012.1, on the reverse strand, counting down.
AGCCCTCGGCCTCTTACGCCTCGTCACCCGTCCCGCAACCATCGGCTTCGGCAAGACTTACCCCGAATTCTGGATCAACCTGCGCGCCGGCATGGCGCCCCTGCCGCCCGAGAGCGGCACGCATATCTGCCTTCGCGCGAAAACAACTGCCGATGTCGATGCGTTTCACGCAGAAGCGCTGAAGTCGGGCGGCCGTTCCGACGGCGCGCCGGGAATTCGGCCGCATGATCGCGTCAAATATTACGCCGCCTTTGTCATCGACCCCGATGGCAACCGCATCGAAGCGGTAACGTTTCCGACCGAGTGAGCCGAGGAGGCCTAAAGCCTCCGCGCCACTTCCGGCGCAAGCTCCTTTGTCGCCGCCGGCGTACGGGCGGCGTGGGCACTCAGGCGCGGCAGGATGTCTTCCACGCGGTCGGCTGTCAGCACGTCAATTGGGAACGCCGGGCGGATAAATTCGGTCGCGCGCATATGCGCGAGCAGCGAGAGCAGCGGTTCCCAGAAGCCGTCGATGTTGGCGAGCAGCACCGGCTTGGAGTGGCGGCCGAGTTGCTGCCAGGTCATCTGCTCGACCAGTTCCTCCAGAGTGCCGATGCCACCGGGCAGCGCCACGAAGGCATCCGAGCGTTCGAACATCAGCCGTTTGCGCTCGTGCATGTCGGGCGTGACGATCATCTCCTGGACACGCGACAGCGCAAGTTCACGCGATTTCAAAAAATCCGGGATGATGCCGGTGACGAGGCCGCCATGATCGAGGGTGGACTTGGCGATCTCGCCCATCAGCCCGACCGATCCGCCGCCATAGACGAGGCGGATACTGTTCTCGGCAAAAGTTTTTCCCAGGGCTTGGGCAGCTTCGACAAAACGGGGATTGGAACCAGGGCCGGAGCCGCAATAGACGCAGACAGTTTTGATTTGATCCATGATCATCATGTGGCACTGCACCCAGTAAAGCTCAAGTCCGGTTGACTTCGGTCATGCAGCAGAAATAGGCCCGAAATCAAACCAAACGGGGGAAAGATTTATCTTTCAAGGCTGTACGGGAGAGTTAAACGCTTTATATGACGCACATATGCAGATCATCAGAAACCATCTGACGGCGGCCGGTGCGCCATCTTGCGTTGGGCGCGACAGCGATGGCTGATTCTGATTCGCACACGGATATCGCCCAACTGCCGGCCGACAACGCTCCCGAAAAGGCGACCCTGATCGGGACGCTGGTTCACCTGTGGCCCTATATCTGGCCCGGCGACCGCGCCGACCTGAAAATGCGCGTGGTCTGGTCGATGGTGCTGCTCTTGCTCGCGAAGCTCGCGACGCTGACGGTGCCATTCACCTTCAAATGGGCGATCGATGCGCTCAACGGCATGGGCACGGCACCGGTCGAAGCCTCGAACTGGATGCTGTGGCTGATCGCCTCGCCACTGCTGATGACCGCAAGCTACGGCGCGGTGCGCGTGCTGATGGCGGTGCTGACGCAGTTTCGCGACGGCATCTTCGCCCGCGTCGCCATGCATGCGGTGCGCAAACTCGCCTACATCACCTTCGTTCACATGCACGAATTGTCGCTGCGCTTTCATCTGGAGCGCAAAACGGGCGGCCTGACGCGCGTCCTGGAGCGCGGCCGCACCGGCATCGAGGTGATCGTGCGGATGGTGATCCTGCAGCTCATCCCGACCATCGTCGAGGTCTCGCTTCTGATGGCGGTGCTGCTGTGGCAGTTCGACTGGCGCTATGTGCTGGTCACCGCTATCACGGTCGTGATCTACATGTACTACACCTACATCGCGACCGAATGGCGGATCGAAATCCGCCGCAAGATGAACGACTCCGACACCGAAGCGAATACCAAGGCGATCGACTCGCTGCTCAATTATGAGACGGTGAAATATTTCAGCGCGGAGCAGCGTGAGGCCGAACGCTACGACCGTTCGATGGAGCGCTACGAGCATAACAGCGTCAAGACCTATACCTCGCTGGCGGTGCTCAACACCGGCCAGGCGGTCATCTTCACCATCGGCCTCACCGCGACGATGCTGATGTGCGCGCTGGGCGTGCGCAACGGCACCAACACGGTCGGCGATTTCGTCATGGTCAACGCCATGATGATCCAGCTCTACCAGCCGCTGAACTTCATGGGCATGGTCTATCGCGAGATCAAGCAGGCGATCATCGACATCGAGAAGATGTTCAACGTGTTGTCGCGCAATCCGGAGATCAAGGATGTCGAGGGCGCCGCGCCGCTCGTGGTCAGCGCCGGCAATGTGCGTTTCGAGGACGTGCGCTTTGCCTATGATCCGGAGCGGCCGATCCTCAAAGGCTTGAGCTTCGAGGTCTCCGCCGGCAAGACGGTCGCGATCGTCGGTCCCTCAGGCGCCGGCAAGTCGACGATTTCGCGGCTGCTGTTCCGCCTCTACGACGTCTCCAGCGGCAAAATCCTGATCGATGGGCAGGACATCAGGAACGTCACGCAGGCGAGCCTGCGCGCCTCCATCGGCATGGTGCCGCAGGATACTGTGCTGTTCAACGACACCATCCGCTACAACATCCGCTACGGCCGCTGGGACGCCGGCGATGCCGAGGTGGAAGAGGCGGCGCAACTGGCGCAGATCGACAGCTTCATTCGCAACTCGCCCAAGGGCTACGAAACCCAGGTCGGCGAACGCGGCCTGAAACTGTCGGGCGGCGAAAAGCAGCGCGTGGCCATCGCGCGCACGGTCTTGAAGGCGCCGCCGATCCTTGTCCTCGATGAGGCCACTTCCGCGCTCGATAGCCACACCGAGCACGAAATCCAGGAAGCGCTGGAGCGCGTCTCACGCGGCCGCACTTCGCTGGTGATTGCCCATCGGCTGTCGACGATCGTCGGCGCCGATGAAATTATCGTGCTGGATCAAGGGCGCATCGCCGAGCGCGGCACCCATGTCAGGCTTTTGGCTGCCGGCGGGCTTTATGCCAGCATGTGGAATAGGCAGCGCGAAGCCGAGGCGGCGCGGGAGAAGCTCGCGCAGATCGACGACGGCAACGAAGCGCCGAACCGCGCCCCGCCGCCGGTCGATGATCCGCTCAATGAGCCGGCCGGCGATCAGCCCAAATCCAAAGATCCCTTGGCAACTGCCGCGGAATAATCCAAATACGGCGCTACTTCCAAGGCAGCGAAGTCGGCCAGATAACAGCGAGCCCTAATGTCGATTGCGAATTCCATCCGCGCGCAGATCCCACCGATCCACCCGGAGGGTTATCCGTTCATCGGCGGCTTTGCGCTGGCGAGCCTGATCCTGTTCTGGCTCTGGACGCCGCTGGGCTGGATCGGCACCATCGTGACCGTCTGGTGCGCGCTGTTCTTCCGTGATCCCGTCCGCGTGACGCCGGTGCGCGACGGCATCGTGGTGTCGCCGGCCGATGGACGCGTCTCGATGGTTGCTCAGGTGCTGCCGCCGGCCGAACTCGGCCTCGGCGACCGGCCCCTGCCGCGCATTTCGATCTTCATGAGCGTGTTCAACTGCCACGTGAACCGCAGCCCGGTGACCGGCCGGATTGACCGTATCGCCTACCGGCCCGGCACCTTTATCAATGCCGAGCTCGACAAGGCCAGCGAAGACAATGAGCGCAACTCGCTGGTGATCTCGACCACGAACGGCCGGATCGGCGTGGTCCAGATCGCCGGATTGGTGGCGCGGCGGATTGTCTCATTCGTGCGCGAAGGCCAGTCGATCGGCGCTGGCGAGCGGTTCGGCCTGATCCGTTTCGGCTCGCGTCTGGACGTCTATCTGCCCGAAGGCACGAGATCGCTGGTTTCGGAAGGCCAGACGGCGATTGCCGGCGAGACGATTTTGGCCGATTTCGGCTCGACCGAGCAGGGCCGGACTTTTCGCGCCGATTAACCACTTCGGCGCCTAAATGGCCAAGCGGCTGCCGATGGCAAACCGGGCCGGCGCTTGCTATATAGTGGCTGGCATGCTGATCCCGGACCCCAAATACCCTGAACTGCGCCGCCGCCGGTTTCGCCCGATCCCGGTGCGGATGCTGGTGCCCAACGTCATCACCTTGCTCGCGATCTGCGCCGGGCTGACAGCGATCCGCCTGTCGATCGAAGGGCGGATGGAGCTCGCCGTCGCGGCGATCGTATTCGCGGCGGTGCTTGACGGGGTCGACGGGCGCGTGGCGCGCATGATCAAGGGCCAGTCGAAATTCGGCGCCGAGCTCGACAGCCTGGCGGATTTCGTCAATTTCGGCGTCGCGCCCGGCCTGATGCTGTATTTCTGGCAGCTCCAGGAGTTGAACAACGGCGGCTGGATCGCGGCGATGGTGTTTGCGATCGCAGGCGGCCTGCGGCTTGCACGCTTCAACGCCAGCATCGACGATCCGAACAAGCCTGCCTTTGCGGCGAACTATTTCACCGGCGTGCCGGCGCCGGCCGGCGCGATCCTTGCGATGCTGCCGTTCTATCTGGCGTTTCTCGGCGTCCCCAAGCCGCCGGCAATGCTGACCGCGGCCTATACGTTGCTGATCGCGTTCCTGATGGTGTCGCGGCTGCCGGTATTTTCCGGCAAGACGGTGAAGATGCGCGTGCCGCCGGAAATGGTGCTGCCGGTCTTTGTCTCTGTGGTGTTCTTCGTCGCGCTTCTGATCGGCTACCCCTGGCACATCCTGTCGATCGGCTCGGTGCTCTACCTCGTAAGCCTGCCCTGGGGCTGGAAATCCTATCGCAACCACGAGCGCAACGCCGCCCTTGCCGCACAGCCGGCTCCGACGGCTGAAGCCACGCCGTCATCTCCGGCGACATTCTCGCCGACCCCCAGCGACACCGAGGACGAACGGCCGGCGCGGCTGAACTGAGCGTCCTCGCCACTCTCCGATATGGCTGCCATGAGCCGCTGCCGATTGGGTTCTCACCCAATCTCGGCTATAGGGCTTAGCGAAGTGCGGCCTCAAAGAGCCGGGCCGAAAAATCAGGAGAGAACGCTGTGAACAAAGCCGTTACCGCCCCGCTGCCTGCTTCCGTCCTCGAGGCGCTGGCGCGCTACGACACCCCGACGATCTGCAATGCGATGGAGATCGTGGCGCCGGAGCGCCGCCTGATCGGCTACACCACCAAGCCGCTGGTCTGTCCGTTCCCCGACCTGCCGCCGATGGTCGGCTACGCCCGCACGGTGACGATCCGCTCGGTGCTCAAATCCACGCTTCCCGCCGACGAGCAGGCGAAGCGCCGCATCGCCTATTACGAATATGTCGGCACCGGCTTCGGCCCGCGCATCACCGTGATCCAGGATATCGACGGCGCCGATGTCGGCTATGGCGCGTTCTGGGGCGAGGTGCAGAGCAACGTGCACAAGGCGCTCGGCTGCCTCGGCGTCATCACCGACGGCTCGATTCGCGACATCCCGCAATGGGCGCCGGGCTTCCAGGCCTTGGCCGGTTCGATCGGACCGTCGCATGCCTGGGTCCATGCCGAACATTGGGGTGGCGAGGTGCGCGTCGCCGGCATGACGGTGCATTCGGACGATCTGATCCACGCCGACCAGCACGGCGCCATCGTGATCCCCATCGACATCGCGGCAAAGATTCCGGAGGCCGCCGAACTCTGCGGCCGGCGCGAGACGCCGATCCTGGAGATCGCGCGCAGCCCGGACTTCACGCTGGAGAAACTGAAAGAGGCGCTGAAGCGCTCGGCGGAGATTCACTGATCGTGCTGCGTCATAAGCCCTTCATGGTGAGGAGCGCCAACGGGTCCGCGCGTAGCGCGGCCCGATGACAGGCTCCGCGCGTCTCGAACCATGTGGCCCGTCTGTGGCCCTACATCCTTCGAGACGCCGCTACGCGGCTCCTCAGGATGAGGGCTTCGAGCGGCTATGACGCGGTAGAACCAAGCCGGAGTTCTAACAACTAGGCGAGGGGGAGCGCTATGAGACGGTTCTGGGCGGCGCTGTCATTATCGTTGCTTCTCGGTGTCGCAGCCGTGCAGGCGCAAACCTATCCCTCGCGGCCGATCACGCTGATCGTGCCGTTCCCGCCGGGCGGATCGACCGATACTGCCGCGCGGATCATGGGCGAGCGGATGCGGGCAACGCTCGGGCAGTCGGTCGTGATCGAAAATGTCGGCGGCGCCGGCGGCAGCATTGGCGTCGGCCGCGTCGCCCGCGCTGCGCCTGACGGTTACACCTTCGACATCGGCCAGTGGGACACCCACGTCGGCAGCATCATCTACAAGCTCGACTACGATCTCGAAAAGGATTTTGAGCCGATCGCGCTCGTCTCGAACAATCCGCAGCTCATGGTCGCCAAGAAAGACCTGCCGGCAAATACGCTCGCCGAACTCGTGGCGTGGATGAAGGAAAACCCCGGCAAGATCAATTTCGTCAACCAGAATGCGGCGGCGAACGTCACCGGCGTTTTGTTCGAGAGGCTGACCAAGCAGAAGGTGCAGTTCATTCCCTATCGCGGCGCCGGGCCTGCCATGACCGACCTCGTCTCGGGCACGGTCGATCTCTTGGTGGTGCAGGGCGCGGTGGCGCTGCCGCAAATCCGCGCCGGCAAGATCAAGGCGCTCGCCAACCTTTCGCCGACGCGCTCGGCCTCGATGCCGGACATTCCGACTGCGGACGAGAGCGGCGTGCCCGGTCTCTACATGTCCGGCTGGTTCGGCTTCTGGGCGCCGAAGGGCACGCCGAAGGAGATCATCGCCAAGCTCAATGCGGCGACAACAGAGGCGCTGGCCGACCCTGCGATCCAGAAGCGTTTCACCGAACTCGGCCTCGACGTCGCGCCGCGCGCGCAGCAGACGCCGGAAGGACTGGCCGCCTTCCAGAAGGCCGAGATCGAAAAATGGTGGCCGATCATCAAGTCAGCCGGCATCGGCATCCAGGCGCAGTGAGCCCGAGTCGGCATGGTTAGCAAATCCTTGAGATTGTGCCGCCCGCCGCCCCGCATTTTTACGATCCCTGTTCGAGTTTAACCTTTACGGCTCTTTAATTGCGCGGTCGTAGGGTTCCTCTGCGCCAGCTCCGAATGGAGCGCGCGACCGGTCAGGATGGCCGGTAGTTCGCGTATGCGTTGGAGTTCAGAATGGATATCACCACGCTCGTTGGCCTGATCGTCGGCATTATTGTCCTGTCGACGCTGATCTTGATGGGCGGTGATTTCCGGATGTTTTACGACATCCATGCCGTCATCATCATCTTCGGCGGTTCGTTCGCCGCAACCCTTATTCGGTTTCCGCTCAGCGCAATCCTGCACGGCATGCCGCTCGGCGCGAAATTCGCCTTCACCATGAGCCGGCTCTCGGCGCGCGACCTGGTCGACGAACTGGCGCGCATTGCGGAAATTGCACGCAAGCAGGGTCCGGTCGGATTGGAAAAGGTCGAGACCGACGAGCCGTTTCTCGCCAAGGGCATCCGCTATGTCGCCGACGGCTACGACCTGGAATTCATCCGCGACAACATGGAGCGCGATCGCGACAATTTTCTGATGCATCTGAACGAGGGCTCGAAGATCTATCGGGCCATCGGCGACTGCGCGCCGGCATTCGGCATGATCGGCACGCTGCTCGGCATGGTGCAGATGTTCTCGAACATGTCGGATCCCTCGAAGCTCGGTCCCTTCATGGCGGTGGCCTTGCTGGCAACGCTTTACGGTGCGCTGGTGGCGAACCTGATCTGCCTGCCGATCGCCGACAAGCTGCATGGCAAGCTGATCGACGAGGAAACCAACCGCACGCTGATCATCGACGGCATCCTGATGATCCGCGATTCCAAGAGCCCGGCATTGGTGCGTGAAATGTTGTTGGCCTATCTGCCCGAAAAGCACCGCCACGAGGAAGGCGAACTGGTTCCGGCCTGATCGGCTGATAGCATCAAGGCGCGGACATAAAGCATGGCCAAGAAAAAACGCGAAGAGGCGCATGGCGGTCACGGCTGGTTCGTGACGTTCGCCGATCTGATGGCGTTGTTGCTGTCGTTCTTCGTGATGCTGGTTGCGTTCTCCAGCCAGGACCAGCAAAAGCTCAAGATCGTAGCCGGCTCGATGCGCGAGGCATTTGGCGTGCAGACCGAGTCGCGGCATTCGGGAATCGTCGAATCCGACGGCCTGCCGACGCGGCCGAAGCTGAAGAATGTCGAGCATATTCCGCCCGAGGATGCCTCCAATACCCCGACGCCCGACGACAAGGATCGTCAGCGCGAAAACGGCGCCCGCTTGAAAGTCGATCGCGAGTTCGCGCTCGCCGCAGCTTCGTTGCGCCAGGCGCTGCAGGACATGCCGGAACTGACCGAAATGTCCAAGAACATCATGTTCGAGGAAACCAAAGAGGGGCTCAATCTGGAAATCGTCGACCAGGATGGCCGCTCGATGTTCGCCGACGGCTCCAAGGTGCCCTACGACCGCACCCGCCGGCTGATCCAGAAACTGGCGGTGCCGCTGAAGGCGACACCGCTGCGGCTCAACATTGTCGGCCACACCTCTGCCGGCTTCCTGCCGTCACGCGGCGAATATGGCGCCTTCGATCTGTCGGCGGACCGCGCCAACGCCGTGCGCCAGATCCTCGAACGCGAAGGGCTGCCCGCATCCCACATCTACGCGGTCGGCGGCAAGGCCGACAGCCAGCCGCTGTTTCCCGACGATCCGACGCTGCCGGCAAACCGTCGCGTTACCATCACGTTGATGCGCGAAAATCCACCGCTTCCGCCCAACCTGAAGCCGTAGCACCGCGAAACTACCATAATACCAGCGCGGTGCTGTGGCTACTTTGCGCCAGTCTCGCATCGCGCGTGGTGCTATGGTCGCGCGATGATTGACAGGCAACGCGGAAGCGCCGATAGCCGCCCGGATCAAATCAACGACGAGAACGTTCCTTCTCCATCATGACTGTCAGCGTCACATCTACCGAAGCAGCCCATGATGGGCATGCCACCTCCGGCTTTTGGGCCCTGACGCTGGGCAGTATCGGCGTGGTGTTCGGCGATATCGGCACTTCGCCGCTGTATGCGTTCCGCGAGGCCGCCTCGCACGCCGCGGAAGGCCAGCCGGTATCGCGCATCATCGTGCTCGGCGTGCTCTCGCTGATCCTGTGGTCGCTGCTCATCGTCGTCACCGCCAAATACGTGCTGCTGCTGTTGCGCGCCGACAACAACGGCGAGGGCGGTACGCTGTCCCTGATGGCGCTGGGTCAACGGGCGCTGGGCCGCCGAAGCTGGCCGTTGCTGGCGCTTGGCGTGGTCGGCGCTTCGATGTTCATCGGCGATTCCATGATCACGCCCGCGATCTCGGTATTGTCGGCGGTCGAAGGTCTTAAGCTCGTCACGCCCGCGCTCGAACATTACGTGGTGCCGCTGACGATCTTCATTCTGGTCGTGCTGTTCTCGGTGCAGAGCAGCGGCACCGCGCGCGTCGCCTCGCTCTTTGGGCCGATCACGATGGTCTGGTTCGTTACGCTGGCGGTGATGGGCCTTGTCCACATCAGCGACGATCCCACGGTGCTCTACGCGATCAATCCCTGGTATGCGATCCAGTTCATGCTTTCCCACGGCGTCGTCGGACTGGTGACGATGGGCCTGGTGTTTCTGGCAGTGACGGGCGGCGAGGCGCTCTATGCGGACCTCGGCCATTTCGGACGCAAGCCGATCCAGACCGCATGGCTCGGTTTTGTATTGCCGGCGCTCCTGATCAATTATTTCGGCCAGGGCGCGCTCGTGTTGTCGGATCCATCGGCGATCACGAACTCGTTCTACCGGATGGTCCCGGAGGTCCTGCTCATACCTCTCGTGATATTGGCGACTGCAGCGACCGTGATCGCGAGCCAGGCGGTGATCACGGGCGCCTTTTCCTTGATCCGCCAGGCGGTGCAACTCGGCCTCTTGCCGCGCTTCGAGGTCCGTTACACCTCCGAAGCTCATGCCGGCCAGATCTATCTGCCGCGCGTCAACCGGATGCTGCTGATCGGGGTCGTGTTGCTGGTGCTGTTGTTCCGCACCTCGAGCGGTCTTGCGTCGGCCTATGGCATCGCCGTCTCTACCACCATGGTGGTCGACGGCATCATGGGATTCGTCGTGATCTGGAAGTTGTGGAACTGGCGCGCGGCGACGGCGGCGGCGGTGATCGTGCCTTTCGTCGTCGTCGACATGAGTTTCTTTGCCGCAAACCTCCTGAAGCTGTTCGAGGGCGCATGGGTGCCGCTGCTGTTCGGCGTTGCGGTGGCGGTGATGATCTGGACCTGGCGTCGAGGCGCCACGATCCTGGTCGCCAAGACGCGGCGCATTGAGGTGCCTCTGGCGGACCTGATCAAGAGCCTGGAAAAGCGGCCGCCCCATATCGTCAAGGGCACGGCGGTATTCCTGACTTCCGATCCCAGTTTCGTGCCGACCGCGCTGATGCACAACCTCAAGCACAACAAGGTGCTGCACGAACACAATGTGATCCTGACCATCGAAACTGCACAGACGCCGCGCGTCGACCCATCCGAGCGGGTCAAGATGGAAACCATCAGCGAGAAGTTTTCCAAGGTGCGGCTGCGGTTCGGCTTCATGGAATCCCCGAACGTGCCGAAGGCGCTGGTGATCGCGCGCAAGCTCGGCTGGCAGTTCGACATCATGGCGACCTCGTTCTTCGTGTCGCGGCGGTCGCTAAAGCCCTCGGCGCAGTCGGGCATGCCGCTCTGGCAGGATCATATGTTCATCGCGATGAGCCGGTCGGCGAACGACGCCACCGACTACTTCCAGATCCCGACCGGGCGGGTCGTGGAGGTGGGTACCCAAGTAACTATCTGATTTCAGATGGAGAATTGGCTGCAGCCTTTGCCGCCATCTATGCGGAAGGCGCATACCGGAGGCCCGGATTCCGGCTAACCTGTCAATTCGTCCCGGGAGTATAGGGCTGCGCTTCTGCACTTGTGCAGTGCGGTAAGGAACCGAGGCCCCCATCTCATGTCAGTCCAGTTTGCGATCCCCGCGGCGGAAACGCCCGCGGCCAACGGTCATGGCGAAGCGCATTCCACCGCCACCTTCAAGGCGCTGATGCTCGGCAGCATCGGCGTCGTCTATGGCGACATCGGCACCAGCCCCTTGTACGCGCTGCGCGAAGCGGTGGTCGCCGCCAGCGAGACTGCGGCCGGTGTCACGCCACTGGCCGTGCTCGGCGTGCTCTCGCTGATCCTGTGGGCGCTGATCGTGGTGGTGACGCTGAAATATGTCGTCATCCTCTTGCGTGCCGACAACAATGGCGAGGGCGGAACGCTGGCACTGATGGCGCTGGCGCAGCGCGCAGTCGGCAAGGGCGGGGCGGCGATCGTGCTGCTCGGCATCATCTCCGGCGCGCTGTTTTACGGCGACGCGGTTCTTACGCCGGCGCTGTCGGTGTTGTCGGCCATCGAAGGCATCAAGCTCGTCACCGTCACCTTCGAACACTATGTCGTGCCGCTGACGGTCATCATTCTGGTGGCGCTGTTCGCCGTGCAATCCCGCGGCACCGCGCGCGTCGCCGCGTTCTTCGGACCGGTGATGTGCGTCTGGTTCGCCGTCATCGCGGTCGCAGCCGTGCCGCAGGTCATGCGGCATCCCGAAGTGCTGCAGGCACTCAATCCGCTCTACGCCGTTTCTTTCATGCTCCATCACGGCATGATCGGTTTCATCACGCTCGGCGCGGTGTTTCTTGCCGTCACCGGCGCGGAGGCGCTCTATGCCGATCTAGGCCATTTCGGCAAGCGGCCGATCCAGACCGCCTGGCTCTTCATCGTGCTGCCGTCGCTGGCGATCAATTATCTGGGGCAGGGCGCGCTGTTGATCGCAGACCCCAAGGCGATCGAAAACCCATTCTTCCTGATGTTTCCGGACTGGGCGCTGATCCCGATGGTGGCGCTCGCGACGGCCGCGACCGTGATTGCGAGCCAGGCCGTCATCACCGGCGCCTATTCGCTGACGCGCACGGCGATCCAGCTCGGGCTGCTGCCGCGGTTCGAAATTCGTCATACCTCGGAAGCACATTCCGGCCAGATCTACATCCCGCGCATCAACCTGCTGCTGTTCGTTGCGGTGATTTTGCTGGTGGTCCTGTTCCGCTCGTCGAGCGGGTTGGCCTCGGCTTACGGAATCTCCGTGACCGGCACCATGGTGGTGACGGCCATGATGGGTTTTGTCGTGGTTTGGCGGGTCTGGAAATGGTCGCCGATCGCGGCCGCGGCCCTGATCGCCCCGTTCCTGTTTCTCGACGTCATCTTCCTTGCCGCCAATCTGTTGAAGGTGCTCGAGGGCGGCTGGGTGCCGCTCGCGCTCGGCGGCATCGTGATGCTCCTGATGTACACGTGGCGCCGCGGCAGCCGGCTGTTGTTCGAGAAATCGCGCAAGCTGGAATTCCCGCTGGCCGAGCTGGTAGCGATGCTGGAGAAGCGTCCGCCACAGCGGGTCCCGGGCACGGCCGTGTTCCTGACTTCCGACCCCGAATGCGCGCCGACGGCGCTGATGCACAGCCTGAAGCACTACAAGGTTCTGCATGAGAAGAACGTCATCCTCACCATCGAGACCGCGCCGACGCCGCGGATCGACGATGCCGAGCGGGTGCGGATGGAGCAGCTCAGCGAGACCTTCTCCCGGGTGACGCTGCGGTTCGGCTTCATGGAATCGCCCAACGTGCCGAAGACGCTGGCGATCGCCCGCAAGCTCGGCTGGCAGTTCGACATCATGTCGACGTCGTTCTTCCTGTCCCGCCGCGCGCTGAAACCCGCCGCGCATTCCGGCATGCCGCGCTGGCAGGATTTGCTGTTCATCCGCCTCAGCCGCGCCGCCAACGACGCCACCGACTATTTCCAGATCCCGACCGGACGTGTCGTCGAAGTCGGAACGCAGGTCACGATCTAGGGCGAGAACCCATAGGTCATGATCGTCGGCCGATGGTGGGCGTTGAAGCTCATTTCGGATTCATGCCGGACATAGTGTTTGACGCGGGTCAAAGACGATTTCACGCGGCGACCGATTACCTCACCTTGTCACCCAGCAACGGACATCGCTCAGGGCCGTAGGTCCGCTTTGGGCCGGCCAAAAGCGGAAGTCACGAATGGCTACTCCATACTATCGTCAGCGATTAATATCTAACATGAACTGGTTCACAAATGCACAAGAGGGCCAAACGTAACCGCGCACGATATGCAAGCCCGGGCTCTTAGCGGATGCGCTAGTGCGATCAGCAGGTCCGAGAAGCGTCGAACATCGACGTCCACCGCGCTTTCCAATGATCCCAAAAACGATTAATCTCCTTCTCTTCACGCAATTCAGAAACTTGATCGGAGAATAAGCCGCACGATAAATTAGATGGAGGAACCTATGGTGAAGAGAGCGATTACGCTCGGCGGCGGTGGTCCCGCAGCCGGCCTGCACATCGGGGTTCTCGAAGCTATTGCCGCTGCCGACATAAAGCCGAAGATAACGTTTGATGTGTGGGGATTGTCCTGCATCGGCGCCCGGGTTGGCATTGTTTACAATCAATTCGGCGATGACGTTGAAAACAAAGACAGGGCCGAACTGACCTATCAATTCTTCAAGAATGGAGTTTTTCGGGAGGACGAACTATGCGCGCTTTCCGATAAACACCGTCTTCGAACCGGATTGACGCAAGCCACATAAAGGCTCTGAATAACTTCGTCACCGACCGCGACAACTATAAAGGCTTCCTCTGGGACCCGTACATTCCCGACCAAGCAGGAAGACCCAACGATGTCCCTGAACAGGCTTAGGTCGCAGAACTATCAACGTATCGAGCTGATCACGCGGACAGCATCCGCCGTCCTGATCGACGGAGCAAGGATCCTCGAAAGCATTTCGAGGTTCCGCGCTACCTGGAGCTGTAGGTCAACGTTACGTCTGAGTAGGAGCGAGTATCATGCCAAACCTCAAATATCACGTTGTGAGCACGGACAGAGGTCAGCTCCAGATTTTTTACGGCAGCAAACCGCCAGATACTGAGCCGAAGAACGAGCTTGAAGCCGACGAAAGGGCCTTCAGGGAGCGATGGGTCCCCCGGACCTGGACGATCGTGCATTCCTGTAACGATGAAGAAGCAGCGAAAACGAAGCTCCAGGAAGAGCGCGCGAAATTGTCTGATCAGAAGTAGGAGAAGCGAAGGGCCAGAATTGAAAGCCATAGCCCTGGATGGACCAGGAAGGAGCACACATGGGTGACGCTCAACGATTGGGAGTTGATTGGACACAGCAGCAGTGGGGGACCATCGACGCGGCAGTCGCATCGGAAGTAAAACGCGTTCGGGTCGTGGAACGAATGATTCCGACGACGAAAGTCGGTGCAAACGACAAGACAGTCGCCGTTGATCGGATCGACGCCCTGACGCGCACCATCGATGACGTGACAACGATCCCGTTACCCGAGATCTCGGTCCGGTTCCTCTTGGATAAGCAGCAGGTTCAGCAACCCGAGCTCACGCGCGCACTTTCACTGGCTCGCCGGGCCGCGAGCGACTTTGCTCGCATCGAGGATGAGGTACTTCTTCGCGGCCTTGCATTCGTTGCTAACGCCTATCGCCCAGATGGTCGCGCCCTGCCGAGGCACGCTGATATTCAACGCGGGCAGGACCGCGCGGACTACGATGGCTTGGCTGGTAGTGCTCGCAATGTCGCCTACGGCCCGCGCCGTCAGTCGCATCAGGTAGTGAATGCTACGGGGGGCGTATCCGATTACGGACACCTCATCGTTTCGGCCGTAGCCGAAGCGATTGTCATCCTGGAAGCGGCCGGGCACATGGGTCCATATCACCTGATTCTCGGACGCGATGCTTTCATCGCCGCCCTCACACCGAACGCACCCACGCTGGTACTTCCAAAGGACCAGATCGAGCCTCTTTTGGCCTCGCCCATTCGACGTTCCCCGGCGCTTGATGCGGAAGAAGGAGTGCTTGTTTCGGTCGGGGGCGATCCCGCAGACCGGGTCGTTGCTGTAGAACCAACGCTACGCTTCATCGAAACGACCGCGCAGGATCAGTACCGCTTCCGAGTCTATGGCGTGCTCGCGATGCGTCGCAAGGAGCCAGAAGCTGCGGTGCGCCTGTTGTTCCCGCCATAGCGCCGTACACCGCAGTGCGAGCGACAACTCTTCGCGTAATTCAAAACTCGATCGGAGAATGTTCAAATTGAACCACGCAACAGATTAGATGGAGGAGCCAATGGTGAAGAGAGCAATTGCGCTTGGCGGTGGTGGGCCGGCAGCAGGGCTGCACATCGGGGTTCTGGAAGCTCTTGTCGCCAACGATATAACGTTTGATGTGTGGGCATTATCCTGCATCGGCGCCTGGGTTGGGATCGTTTACAATCAGTGGGGTGACAACGAAGATAAGGTCGAAAAGACTTATCAATTCTTCAAGAACGGCGTTTTTCGAGATGACGAAAGCTATAAGCGCTTTCCCATAAACACCGTCTTCGGACCGGATTGGCGAAGCAACATACAGGCTCTGAATAGCTTCGTCACCGACCCCGACAATTATAAAGACTTCCTATGGGACCCGTACAAGATGATGGATGTCTTCCAGGACTCCATGGAGCTCGTGTCCAATCAGATGCCCGGTAAAAAGAAAAAGTTTAAAAGACTGGATGAAGGAGACTTCAATAGATGGATTCTCAACCAGGCAATGGCGACCAATCCCTTCGTCCGTTATCTCACATCGATGATGTACCTGTCCAATGTCAACGGCCTGTCCAGGATCAACTATCCTGACAGCGAGTTTATGAAGAGCATAAATTTCGCGGAGCTGGAAAAGCAGGGAAAGCCAGCTATCTTTCACAACGCGTGGAATCTCGACGAACAGAAGCTCGCGTTGTTTTCCAATTGTGAAATGAAAAACACTAAAGAGTACAAGGGGTCTATCGATGCACGCTCTCTATGTGCGTGTTCGGCCCTTCCCTTCGTCGAGGGAACCGTAGAGATCGACGGAGTTACATACTGCGAAGGAGCTTTGGTCGACACCGTCAACTTCTGGAGCTTACTCGAGGAGCACCCCAATCTAGACGAAATATGGGTGAGCAGGATCGTCGATTCGAAGCAAATCCGAAAACCGGAAAATCTTCATGATGCCTTGGCAAATCTTTGCCAATTGTTTGCAGCGACAGTTGGCGAAGATGACGTCAAGCTGTTCAAATACCATGTCCGGTATGACAATCCGGGAACAGGGAAAGAATGGAACGGCACAGTCGTCGAGATTCACGTGCCGGGGCACATCAATTTCAACTGGAATCACAGCAATCTGGATAACGGGCGAAAGCTGGGGAAAGCCGCTGCGGACCAAGCGATTGCAGTGTATGGCAGGGAGATAAAGCAAAAGCCGCACAACAAGCCATATTTTATAAACGAGGATCCGGAGAAAGACGGGGCGGGGTGGCGAGCGGTGCAAGATAAGTATCATGAATATCGAAAGCGAGCGGCTGTGTAACGCCAAGGCAAAGTAGCTCTTTGACCAACTTGGCGAGCCCGAGTTCGAGTTCAGTTTCGACAACTAAAGTCCAAGTCACCTCAACCGGTCGAGCAAAGCCTTTGCCTGCTTTAGATCCTGAGTGTCAAAACCCTCGGTGAACGAGGCATAGATCGGCGCGAGGAAATTGAGCGCTTCCTCGCGTCTGCCCTGATCGATCCACAGCGCGGCACGGTCCGTTGCGGCTCGAAGTTCAAGCGTCTTGGCGTGTTGGCTTCTTGCCGTGTTTAATGCCTGGTCGAGCAGTGCCTGCGCTTCGGCTTCGCCGCCTGGTCCGCCGCGGACGACCAGCACCCGTGCCTTCAGCCGATACAATTCGGCCTCCAAGATTCGTTCACTGTTGCGGCCGGTTGTGGCGAGGCCGTGCTCGATCAATTTCAGCGCGGCCTCGTAGTCGTGACCAATCAACAATGGCGGACACAAAAGCACGTAGAGCGCGGTGATGGCCAGCTGATAACCTGCGCTACGATATTCGTCCAATGCGGCACGGATCTCCCCGAGTGCGCTGGAAGGATCGAGCGACGCCACGCATATGCCCCGAATGGCGCGCGCCAAGCGCCATTGCCGGAATCCATGCTCCTCCGACAGGGCGATACAGCGTTCGGCATGACGTTGCGCAGTCAGGAATTCGCCACGAAGGGCATGAAGAATGCATGCATAGTAACAAGCATATGCTTGCGAGTGCGGATGACTGATGGCGTCGGCGCGCTGAGTGGCAGCGTCCATTCGCATAATTGCCGTATCGGCGTGGCCAAGCAGCCAGAGAGCCCACGACATCAGCGCCAGATCGGCCACGCCGGCATCCTGGCCGGCCGCACGCGCCGCCAGCCTGTCCTCCTCGCTGCTCGCCTCGAACGCTTCGTAGGCGCGTTCGATCACTTCATGGGCACCGGTGAGGTGTCCCATGAAAAGGCGGATCATCGCCTGCCCGCGCATCGCGTTGAGCAACGCCGGTCGATCGTCGCGCGCTTCGGCGAGTTGGAGCAGGACCGCGATCGTTTCCTCGGCCACCGGCAACTCACCGCGCATTACGCTCGCGGTGGTCAACCAGAACATCACCTGGAGTTTCTCGGGAGGGTTTCCAAGGCGCTCGCACAGCTCACGCGCGCGGGCAAAGGTTGCCATCGCCTTGTTCGAGGCTGGCCCTTGCGTAGCGATCAGGCAGGGCCCGAGAGCGAATTGGAAGTCAAGTTCCAACCTGTCCTTTCGCGCGCTGTCAGGCAGATAGCCCGACGCCTCGATACCTCGTTGCAAGTGTACGATGGCCTCAAGGTTCGCCGAGCGCATGGCGGCCTTCTTGCCCGCCTGCAGCCAATATGCCACCGCCTTTTGGAACAGCCCGGCCTCCGTCAGATGGTGCGCGAGAGTTTCGGGCTGAGCCTCCACAATTTCCGGGAACCGTTGCTCGAAGGCGTCCGCGATCGTGGCGTGCAGCGCTGCGCGTCGGCTCTTCAGGAGTCCCGAGTAGGCGGCGTCCCGCACAAGCGCGTGCTTGAAAGTATAGACCGCCTGGGGTATCTCGCCCCGGCAGAATATCAACTCCGACCGAACCAACTGGTCAAGCGCCTCCTCAAGTCTCTCTTTTGGCAACCCAGCTACGGCGCTCAGCAGTTCGTAGGAGAACTCGCGACCCACCACAGCGCCGATCTGAGCCACCTCCCTCACCGGAGCCAATCGATCGAGCCTCGCCATCAGCGATGCGTGCAATGTCGTCGGAATCGCCATCGAGGGCAGAGGACGGTTAAGGACGTAGTGATCGTCCTGCTCATGTAACAGCCCGGTTTCGAGCACCGTCTTGGTCAGTTCCTCCACGAACAGGGGCACGCCATCGGTGCGGGCGAGGATCTGGTCCATTACCTCTTCCGGGAGCGTCTTGCCGGCGGTGACGCGCTCGATTAACGCCGCCCCGTTGCGTCGGTTCAGCCGCGTGAGCGAGATCGTCGTCACATGCGCATGACCTGGCCAGGGCGGCGCGAACTCGGGCCTCGCGGTGATGAGCAGCAGCACTCGAAGCCGCGGTACCTGTTCCAAGGTCATCGTGAGAAGCTCCAGCGACGTCGGATCCGCCCAATGGACATCCTCAACAATGAGAAACACGGGCTGTCGCGCCGCCAAGCCATTGAGTTGAGCCAAGAACGCCGCCAATGTCATCTCCTTGCGCTTCTGCGGGCTCAGCTCTGGCATGCGGTAACGGTCACTGGGTGGTACCGACAGAAGGTTGGCCAAAGGTAGCACTACGCGGTCGGCATCAGCGCCGGACCGCGCGAGCAGCGCTTCAAGCTTGGCGAACTTCTCTGCCGGCGGGTCACTCCGCTCGAACCGGGCAGCCCGTTCGAGCTGGCGGATGAATGGATACAGCGCACTGTTAGTGTGGTGCGCCGAGCAGAACTGGCGCACTGTAATGTGCGGTTCGGCGTGGAGCCGCTCGTCAAGCGCTAAAGCAATGTGCGACTTGCCGATACCGGGCTCTCCGGTGAGCATCACCGCGCAACCTTCGCCACGCTTGGCGTGCTGCCAGCGACGCAACAGCATCTCGATTTCCTCGTCACGCCCAATTGGCGGCGCCAATCGGGTTTTGTGCTGTGCCTCGAAACGGCTTTCGACTTCGGTCGTTCCCAGGACCTGCCAGGCTGGTATTGGCTCCGCCCATCCTTTGAGCGCGACAGGGCCGAGATTGCGGTATTCGAAATGCCCATCAGTGAGCCGATGCGTACTCTCGGAAATCAGCACGGTACCGGGATTGGCGAACTGCTGCAGGCGCGCAGCCAAGTTCGGCGTCTCGCCAATGACCGTCTGCTCTTGAGCCGAGCCTTCGCCGGTCAAATCGCCCACGACCACCATGCCGGTAGCGATGCCAACGCGAACCTGTAGCTCGGTCGCGGGATCTGTCCGGAGCTTGGCTACGGCATCGACCAGTGCCAGCCCGGCGCGTGTCGCCTGTTCGGCATCATCCTCGTGCGCCTGAGGATAGCCGAAATAGGCGAGCACGCCATCTCCCATGTACCGCGCGATAACACCGTCATTCTGGGCGACAACCTCTGCGATGCAGCGGTGATAGGCGCCCATTACGGCCCGCAAGTCTTCCAGATCAAGGCGAGCCGAAAGTGCCGACGAGCCGACCAAATCGCAAAACATGACTGTAAGTTGACGCCGCGCGGCGTTGTCCGCCGACGCCGGCTTGGTGCCCGTTCGAGGTATTCGCGGAACCTCTCCCTGAAGTTCTGCGATCGCGCGCAGCATCTTGCGGCGATGCCCCAGCAGGACGCCCAGGTCCTTTAGATCCTGCTCCGTGAGATATCGAACGACCGAGAGGTCGATGGCGTTTTCGCGGAATCGCTCCGTGTACCCGCTCAAACCGATCGATGCTAGCCACTCTGCAATACCTGTCATGGTAGACCTATGGCGTGTACAATGAGAATAGCACATGGAAGAGCCTTGCGAAGGCACATCTGTCGACGGAGGCGCCGATCGCCAGACTTCTCGCCCAATGTAATACAGTGGCCCCGGCGAAAAGTGGACGCTGCCAAGCGCGACGTTTGTTAAGGGTCCAGAAAAGGACTCATGCACCGCAGCAGCTCGTATCCTTATTCAATTACCGCGTCGGGGCTCAGTTAAGCAAATCCCGCCAGCTTAAGCTGGGCGGACAGCTAATTCTTGCGCGGATCGTCAGCCGGGTTGACGTAGTCAATACCCGGGCCGGTGAATTGCACTTGGAGAACTGCTTCTTCGTTGCCGGTCCATGCGCAATGCGCGTGTTTGCCGGTTACGCCCACAATGCGCCCGGCTTCAGTATTTGGCTTTTTTCTCGAACTTTTCACCTTGGCTCGTTTCGATAGCACCACTGATTATCGTTACGACCTCGGAATAGGGGTGAGTGTGCGGGGGCATTTGGAAGTTTGCGGGAAAGTTCATGCGTAAGATGATGGTGTCTCCAGCCTTCGTCTGGTCGCCTACCAGAGTGGCGATTTGGACGCCCTTGGGAAATGCCGGATTCTCGGCGTCAGAACTCGGGCGCTCCCTCACGCGCGGTTCGCGCCTGATGACGCATGTGCTGCCAGATAGCGAGGCCGACCGATAGCGCCGCACAGAGCAATAACGCGCCGGAAATCGGCCGCGTGAAGAACAGCGGCGGGTCTTTGTCGTCCGTCATGATCGCCCGAATAAGGTTGATCTCGATCTGATCGCCGAGGATGAGGCCGAGGATCAGCGGCGCCAGCGGAAATCCGCACCTCACCAGCGCATAGCCGAACACGCCGAAGATCAGCGGGACATTCGCTCTGCATGGTGTTGTTGAGCGCGTAAGCACCGATCACGCAAAGTACCAGCGCAAGCACCGCGAGCCTCACGCGGGTGATCTGAAGCATGAATAGTGCGCCCGCGGAAGCGGTGGCGAAGAGCTCAATTCGGGTTCGAGGAGCTTTTCTTTTTTTGTTGTTCCCGGTTAGGCTACTGGTTTGCCGGGTAGCTGACAGACATCCGGATGCAGCAGCGGCGCCTCTTTCATCCAGATTTTCGCACCTTGCGAACCAACTCTCGCGTTCAGGTCGACGCCGGCGGGCAGGCGGCCCCAGCTCTGCGGCTCCAGCGCTTCGCCCCCGATTGTTAGTCCCCCCGATAGAACGAAAAACTCCAACCCGCGCGTGTTCGCAACCCTGATGGTTTCACCTGGCTCCCAGTCCTCAAGACGCACCTCCTCGTGGCCATCCTCGAACAGAACGGTTGCTCTCATTGCGCCAGAGCGCGGCTCGACCTGTTCTCCCTGACCTGGTCGACGCACGATCTGAATCTGGTCCCCATCACGGAACTGCCACAGCCTGACGAAAATGGTGCAGCCATCCTTCGAGGCGGGGACATGCGAGGTGCCCGGAGGATTACGAAAATAGGTGCCCGCGGGGTAATCGCCATGCTCGTCCTGAAAGGTACCTTCCAGGACGACAATTTCTTCTCCACCGCTGTGCGTATGACGCGGGAAGACGCTGCCGGGAGCATAACGTACAATCGATGTAGCGCGCGCGACTTCACCGCCGATGCGGAATAGCATGCGCCGATCAACGCCGGCCGACGGACTGGCTGCCCAGTCCACTTTCGCGGCATGAACGAAAACTGGCTTTGATAGGTCATCGTTAATGCGCATCGCTGCTCTCCCTCATGGTAGCACCATCCAAAACTTGGCGCTTCACTACTTCGGCTCTTTCACCGTTGCTCGCGACTAGCGAACACAGGTTCGAATTCATGAACCGGTCTAACGACCCGCCTCCCTTCAATTTCTCGCTGCTCCAGCAGTTCTCGCAGGAAAGCTGCAGCGGGACCGCTTTAGATTCCGGCGAGCGGAAGTCCGCTCGCCGCATTCTGAGGTCGTCGTGAAGCGATCAGGCGCCGCGCTTCGTCGGCGCGACCACTGCGCAGCAAGGCGCAGGTCACGGAATATTCCAGGAGGTCGCGCTGCGCGCGGCTACCTCCGACTCTTTCATGGGCCTGCAAAACGGGCTTTAGTTCATCGACGACCCGTGTCCAGTCGCCCCTCGCCAAACCGTCGAAGCCGCGCGCGATAGGTACCAGTGTGTCCGCAGCGGGTCCCTTTGGGTTCTCGATGATCCTCGCAAGTGCCTCCGCATCGCCAGCCATTGCAAAGGCAAGTGCACTGTGCATATCGGCAAAGACGATCCCTGAATTGGGAAACCACTTCGCCGCATACTGGCTGATTTCTCTCCACAATTCCAGAGATCGCGGCTCACCTGCCATCTCGGCCCGTGCAAGGAACGAAGCGCAGTCGGTGAGGACATTTATCTGCGGGCCCCACGAACCGCCCGGATGCAGCGCTTCGCGATAGATCTTCCATGCCTGATCGCGCCTGCCGGTTTCCAACGACCAGAGGGCAAGATGCCAGCTTATATGGCAATGCAGTTGTCCCTCTCGCGGGTAGGCGGCATTCCATTGGTCGAGATAGGCGAGCCCTTCTTCGCGCTGCCCCTTCTCGTAGAACAGATGGGCCTTGATATGCGCAGCGTGTGCATTGCGAGGAAAACCGCGAAGTGCGGCTTCGATATTCCTAAAACCACTCTCGAGCTTATGCAGCTCGATTTCGGCAAACGCGAGCACTGTTCGAAACCACCAGTCATCGTCATAGTGCGTGGCCAGCGGCTCCAGCAGTGCTAGCTGCTCCACCTCGCGCCCGGACCTACCGGAGAAGCCAATCAGACCGAAAACACCGGTGGCCGGCGCCAGCACCATGGCGTCGCGGGGCCAGTCCTTGACGTGTTCGGTTATCATCGAAACAGCTTCAGCGCCCCGACCGCCCAGGATCTTGGCAAAGATCGCAATATGACTTTGCTCGCGCGCTGTCGTAGCTTGGGCGAGCGCCAACGCGCGTTCCAGCGGATCTTTTGCTTCGTGGCCCCGACCGAGAACCTGCAAGCTCCGCGCAAGCGCAATGTGCGCAAGGGCAAAGTTTTCATCGGCCGCTATCGCCTCACGGAAAGCCTGGTCAATGCCGCAGCCGGCCGATAACAGCTTGTCAACACCGACGATATAGGCGTCGCGGGCATTGCTGGAGCTTGTGCTCAACTTGTTCCCGTATCGGTCTTCAAGAGCGTTCGCGAGATTTCTCATCGGGTTCGCAGTCATTCGGATGTTTCCCTATCGGCAGCCGCCTGCTTGGATTGCGCCTGCTTACGGCGCCGCTCATCGCCTAGTTTGAGCAATCGCTCTCGATCTGCTGGGTTGACCCGACCGTATCGAGCCCGCCAGACGGTCCCTCCTTCGTTCCAGGCAAATGGCGCCTTGACAGTTGTTCGCGGCGCCTTCGATGTCTCAAAAAGGGCGAGCGCCTGGCGCACGATCTCGCGCTGCATGTCGGGTCGCCACGGATGCCCGCACGGATTGCCCAGCGGAAAATCCGTGAAGTAGAACCGTGGAACGCCGCAATGCTCGACAACGTCCAGCGCCGAACCGATAATGACGGTTGGAATTCCATTCGCTTCGAGATGACGAGCCACGAGGCTCATGGTCTGGTGACAAACGGGGCAAAGGGGGCAAAGGATTGCAGCATCCGCTCCATCTTGTCGAACGCGCGCCAGGATTTCAGGCGCATCCGTGGTCTTCGTTTTTCGCTGGCTGTATTCCGTCGGCACACCGTGAAAGCGCGGGGTCAGTCCGGCGATGATTCCATCGGCGACTAATTCGAAAGCGGTTTCTATCGGCAAAAAGCTGCCCCGATCATTGGTGTGGGTCGACTCCTTGTCCCACGCAACATTGTCGGTAAACAGCTTCTCCGGCGGCGGCGAAACGACGCCTGACCACACGCGCTTCACCCCATCAAAATCCAGCGGACTGGCCGTGGTAATCAGTGCGATGCGCAGGTCCGAAAGTGGCTTGGCAGGCAGGGTGAAGGGGACTTCGTCAAAGGTCGCCCAGACATAGTCGTTGGCGTATCCGAGAGCACGGTAATAGTGGCGCGTTCGCTCCATATATTGCACTGGGGCGTCTGCTTCGTTCATGTCGCATCTCCTCGAAGCGTTTCTTGCGCAAGCCGGCTGGCTTGAACACTTTGTATCGGCAAGGCGGCAAGCGCCGTGCTGGTCAGGTTGGCTGTATGTTGCCTCGATACGAAAACCCAATTAGCGCCAACAACGCGATCAGTAGTGGTACGAACGAGAGAGCCAAGACAGTCGACCAGCCGAAGGACGACAGCAGCCCGCCGGAGAGGAATGAACCGACCGTCATCGTGCCAAAGACGACGAAGTCGTTGAGCGACTGGACTCGCGCCTTTTCCTCGGGACGATGGCATTCGAGAACCATGGCCGAAGCACCGATGAAGCCGAAATTCCAACCGATCCCGAGCAAGATCAGCGTCGCCCAGAAATGCGCGACGTCGATGCCGAGCAGACCCACCGACGATGAGGCAGCGATGAGCGCCAGCCCGACGGCGACGACAGCGGATGAACCGAACCGCGTGATAAGGCGTCCTGTCCAAAAGCTGGGGGCGTACATCGCGATGACGTGCCACTGCAGACCAAGATTGGCTGACTCCTGGGACAACCCGCAGAACTTCATCGCCAGCGGGGCTGCCGTCATGATGAAATTCATGAGCAGGTAGGAAACTACCCCACAGATCACTGCCAGGATGAAACGCGGTTGGTAGGCGATCACAGCGAGCGGCCTTCCAGCGCCTCGCTCAGTTGCAGTTGGCCGAGGAAGCTGAACGCCCGCCAGGATGACTGCGGAGAAAGCCGCAAGCGTCGCTTGGCCAATAAACGTCGCCGCGAAGAGGTAGGGCTCCCACAGGTTCATGGTGTGCGTCACAAGCTGTGGACCAATCACACCAGCGAATACACCGCCGGCCATCACGGCGGAAAGAGCACGGGGCCGCCGTTCCGGCGCTGCGCAATCGGCAGCAGCAAAACGGAAGGAGAGCACCACTGCGGCGTAGGCGCCCCCGAAGAAAGTCGACATGCAGAATAGCGGGAACGACGCCCGGAGGACCGCAAGAAACGCGATCAAGCCCGCGAGGATGCCGCTGCCCGCACCGAGCAGGAATGTTGCACGCCGGCCATACCGTTCGGCGACGGCACCCGCCGGTAGTGTGCAGAGGGCCATGCCGACGACAAAAACGGAAACCGGCAGCGTCGCCAGCGTCCTGCTGGGCGCCAGCATGTCGCCAACAACAGCCCCGGTTGCGTAGACGACCGTAGAATTGGCGCCCGCGAGCGCCTGAGCGACAGCAAGCCTTACGACATTGCTGCGCTCTCGGCGAACGGCTGTCGCCGCCTCATGGTTGAGCGCGGGAAAATTGAAGTTCATGCTGCGACTGCTCCGCCAGTCAATGAGATGCCCCGCGATCGAGCTCGGCATCGGCGTAGATTCGGCTATTTGCAATCCGCCTTGCATTTCAAGCCCTCGGTGTCGGGTCGCCCATCGGCAATGAAGCCGTCAGCGTTGGGCATCTTCACCTTCTGCAATTCCTGCGCGTCCATGATCGCTTGCCGCGGTACGATGTCGTTGACGTACAGCAGGTAAGCCACCACCGAATAGACTTCGTCCGCCGTCAACGAGTTCGGCGCCGTGAATGGCATGGCTCGATTGACGTAGTCGAAGATCGTTGTTGCATAGGGCCAATAACTGCCAACCGTCTGAACGGGCTTTGGCGTGGCAAGCGTACCTTTGCCGCCCACTAGCCGGTCGAAACCTTTCGCTGGATTCTGTCCCTTGTCGCCATGACATGCGGCGCATTGCTCGGCATAAATCTTCTCGCCTTGCTCGACGGTACCCTTGCCTGGCGGCAATCCCGCGCCGTCCGGCCGCACGTCGATGTCCCACCCGCGGATACGTTCCGGAGTAGCCGGCGTTCCAAGGTCAAGCCGCGCTTGCTGCGCGAGCGCAGAACTGGCGACGAAGAGCAGGGCAACAATGGAGGCGCTAAGTGCTCGCATTGGTGACGACTCCATCAGCAGCAACCTTCCAGCCTTGAATTGCATTGAAGTGGTACCGGGGATTTGTTCCCCGCGCGGCAATCAGGCTCGAACGGGTGGGCTGCATCCAGCCCTTGTCGTCGTAAGCTCTGCTCTGGATCTCCAGAGGCTGACCCTGCCAGTTGAATGGCAGTCGGAAACGGGTCAGACATTTGTCGAGGACCGGCTCCTGGAGTGTGGCCCGCCGCCATGTGGCACCGCCGTCAACAGAAACGTCGACACGCGTGACGTGGCCGCGTCCCGACCAGGCGATTCCAGAGATTTCGTAGAACCCCGGGGCCTTGAAGCTGCGATCGGCATTCGGGAAGGTCACCACCGACTTTACGTCCATCTCGAATGCGAATTGATACGCCTTGCCGTTCGCAAGCAGGTTGGTGTAACGCGCGGTCTCTTCTCGCGTATGCCATGGACGATCGCCGATCTTCAGGCGACGCAGCCATTTCACCGACATATTTCCCTCGAAGCCCGGAAGGAACAGCCGGACGGGATAGCCTTGCTCCGGCCGGAGCATCTCTCCGTTTTGGGCATAGACGATCATCGCATCGTCGAGCGCTTTTTCGATCGGCACACTGCGCGTCATGGCGGCAGCATCGGCGCCTTCGGCCAGGATCCATCTGGCATCCGACTTCAGTCCGACCTCTCCCAAGATCGTCGAGAGCGGCACCCCGGTCCATTCGCAACAGGACAACAGCCCGTGCGTGCGCTGGACAGAATGGTAGCCGGACTTTCTCCATTCGGTGGAACTGTTGCCGGAGCACTCCAGGAAGTGAATACGGGTGACCGCAGGAAACCGAAGGAGATCGTCCATCGTTAAGATCAGCGGCCGATCCACCAGGCCGTGGACAAGCAAGCGATGCTGATCAGGTGCGATTTCGGGCACGCCGGCGTGATGACGTTCGAAGACGAGGCCACTCGGCGTGATGATGCCGTGCAGGTCCTGCAACGGCGTAACGCTAAAGGCCTCGGTGTCGGTGGCGCGAGGCTCCCGAATGCGGCGCACGACATCCTTCTCGAATTTCGACGGCAGTCCATAGGCCGGCGACAGAATCGGCCTACCCTGTTCATGCATCCATTCGGGAACGTCCGGCGGAACGGTGCCGGCTCGGGCCTCGCGGGAATTGGTGGACAAGCCGCCGATTGCGATAGCCGCCCCCGATGCCAGGATTCTTCGTCGGCTTACGCTCATTGCGCTTTCCCTCCCTTGGTCTCGGTACCGCCTGCGTAGTGCGCTGGACTGAACGGCGGCACTTGCACGCTTGGGGCCCGCCAGCAGCCGCGCTGCTTTCACTCCCCTCAGCCTAAGAACAAAGCACTGGTGTTTCCCTCTACAAAATGCCAATTTATATCGATGAAACGTCACAGATCGCGCAAGAACGTCGGCTGGAAGCCACTCGATAGCCCGCGAGGTCTTGGATCACCCGAGCCTATGATCGTCCGGGTCCAGTCGCTTCCTGCGAGAAGCTACTTTGCCGAGCACAGCCACACCTGGAATCAACTCGTCTACGCGATTTCCGGCGCGCTCACCGTCAACGCTGACGGAAGGAGTCTCGTCATTTCCCCAGAACAGGCCGTCTGGCTGCCGACCGGTACCAAACACTCGGTCGGCTCCCTCATGGGAGCGGAGTTCCGAAGCCTCTGGGTAGCCGATGACGCAAGCCAAGGAATGACCTCCGGGACGGCGGTCATTCATGTATCCACGCTTCTGCGGGCACTCATCATAGAGGCCGCATCGCTCAAACAAGAAGATCGTCACTACGCCGACCGCGTTACCGCACTCATCCTCGAGCAGTTGCGACGGGCAACGCCCATCTCGGGAGCCCTGCCATGGCCTACCCACCCGGCCTTGCTTGCACTTTGTGAGAGCCTCTATGCCGATCCTGCCAATCCTCGTCACAGTGACAAGTGGGGGCTTGAGATCGGGATGTCGCCGCGAACGCTGACCCGGCGCTTTGAGAGCGAAGTCGGCATGAGCTTGCGCACCTGGCGTCAGCGTCTGCGCCTTTTCAAGGCGATCGAAATGTTGGGCAGCGACCTTCCGATCACGGAGATAGCACTACGCCTTGGCTATTCCTCGGCGTCAGCATTCATATTCATGTTTCGCTCGGAAATGAGAGTTAGCCCTCTTCAATATAGACGCAATCTAAGCCACGTAGTTGGTAGCGGGGCTGCATGAAGCGCAAGATCGGACCCGGCGTCAGAACTCGGGCGCTCCCTCACGCGCGGTTCGCGCCTGATGACGCATGTGCTGCCAGATAGCGAGGCCGACCGATAGCGCCGCACAGAGCAATAACGCGCCGGAAATCGGCCGCGTGAAGAACAGTAGCGGGTTGTCGTCCGTCATGATCGCCCGGATGAGGTTGATCTCGATCTGATCGCCGAGGATGAGGCCGAGGATCAGCGGCGCCAGCGGAAATCCGCACCTCACCAGCGCATAGCCGAACACACCAAAGATGAGCAGGACATACACGCTCTGCATCGTGTTGTTGAGCGCGTAAGCACCGATCACGCAAAGCACCAGCACCACCGGTGCAAGCACCGCGAGCCTCACCCGGGTGATTTGAAGCATGAATAGCGCGCCCGCGGCCACGATCAGCACCATCAGCAGGTGCGCCAGAATGTATGCGGCGTAAATGCCGTAGGCGAGGGCGGGTTGCTGGGTGACGAACAGCGGCCCCGACTGGATGCCATGGATCGTCATGGCGCCCAGCATGACGGCGGTCACGGCGTCGCCCGGGATGCCGAACGCCATGATGGTCACCAGCGAGCCGCCGACATTGGCATTGTTGGAGGACTCAGAGGCGATGATGCCCTCGGGGATGCCCGTGCCGAACCGCTCGGGGTGGCGCGAGAACTTCTTCGCCTGGTCGTAGGCCAGCATATTGGCGGCGCTGCCGCCGATCGCCGGCAGCACGCCGATCAGGATGCCGACGATCGTCGACCACAAGAGCAGGAACGGACGGCCGAGGATTTCGCCGATCACCTTGAGGTGGGAAACCCCAAGGGAAACTCCAAGACTCGGCTGCGCGGCCAGAACGGACTCGGGCGTCTTTGGCACTGCTAGCTTCTCGATATCGGACATGATCTGCGCGAACGCAAAGATCCCGATCAGCACCGGCAGGAACGGGAAGCCGCCGCTGATGAACTCGGACCCGAAGGTGAAGCGCGGCACGCTGCCGATCGGGTCCGTGCCGATGACGGTGATCAGGAGGCCAATGGCGGTCGACAGCAGCCCCTTGATGAATGAGGACTCGGCCAGGCCCGCCACCATCGCCATGGCCAGCACGAACAGCGAGAAATACTCCCACGGTCCGAACTGAAGTGCGATGGCCGCGAGCGGTCCGGTCACCAGGATCAGGAACAGCCCGCCGAGCAGCCCGCCGAATAACGACGACCACACGCCGAGCCAGATCGCCCGGCCCGGCGCGCCAGCCCGCGCCATCGGAAAGCCGTCGAAGGTCGTGGCGATCGCCGAGGGCGTGCCCGGAATTCCGAGCAGACACGCGGTGACCAGGCCGCCGGCGGAGCCGCCGACATAGACGCCGGTCATCGCGGCTAGCCCCTGCAAGGGATCGAGACCATAGGTGAACGGCAGGATGACGATAATCGTCATCGTGATGGTGACGCCCGGCAGCGCGCCGCCGATCACGCCAACGAGCGTGCCGGCGAACAGCGGTACGAGATAATTCCACTGCAGCACCGTCAGCAGCCCATGTCCCAGAAGTTCGAACATGGCCTACCAGTCTGTCCAGCTACCGCGAGGAAGCAGCACCGTGAGATACCGCTCGAAGACCAGGTACGTCACCGCCGACGTGCCAATCGCTATTGCCGCGAGGACCGCCCATTGCCGCCAGGTCGTAGGCCTCTCGAGCGTCGCTTGCAGCGCGGCGACGAACAGGACGGTGGCGATGCGATAGCCAAGCAAAGGCAGAAATACCAAGTAGAGCGCGACAATGACGAAGGAGAGCGCGACCAGGCCATAGGCCCGTTGCGGCTGCGCCGGCGCAGGGACGTCGGCCGGCTCAGCGCGCCGCGCGAGCAGGTCCTGCACGATCAGCGCAGCGCTGGTCACGGCCATGAAGATCAGGACGATGCGCGGATAGAAGCCGGGACCGACCGGCACCAGCGGTAGCTGCGGCAGTCCAAACGATTGCACAAGCAGGGTCAGACTGACCGCGAGGAAGATCAATCCGGCGAGGCTATCGCGGCCAAGTCTCATTTCTTGGCGAGACCGAGATCGGTCATGATCACCTTGCTCTCTTGGTCGAGCTTGTCGAGGAATGGACCGTATTCGGCGGCGCTGAGATGAGAGACGCGCGTGCCTTGCTTCTTCATTGCGTCCGCGAACTCCGCCTCCTTGGCGGCTTTTCCGCAGGCCTCGTCCAGCTTGGCGCGCACCGCGGCCGGCGTGCCCTTTGGTACCACCAGGCCGCGCAAAACCGCGTAGACGATATCCATGCCGAGCTCCTTCAGCGTCGGCACGTCAGGGGCTTCGGGATCGCGCTTCTCGGCAGCAATGGCAAGAAACTTGAGCTGACCTGCATCGACCTTGCCTTTCTGCGTCAGGTTGGCATCGGTCAAATCGACATGACCGCCGAGAATGGCATTCATGCGCGGCGCAAGGCCTTCGTAGGATACGTACTTGAACTTGACGCCCGCCGCTTTTTCGACGAGCGCCGGGAAGATGTGGCTGGTCGATCCGAGGGTTGCCCCTACGGTGATCTGGCCCGGACGCTTCTTGGCGTCCTCGGCAAGCTCGGCCCAGCTCTTCCATGGCGTCTTGGGGCTCGCCGTCAGGACCGATGGCGTCGCAGAGAGCAGGCAGATCGGCTCGAAGTCGCTGTATTTGACGTCCGTGACGCCGGCATAGTGCACAAGATGAATGTAGTCGTGCACCGCATAAAGCGTATAGCCGTCCGGCGGCGAGCCCTTGGCTTCGCGCGCCCCGACGGTGCCGGAGGCGCCCGTGACGTTGGCGATCACGATTGGCTGACCGATGTGCTTCTGTAGAAGCGGCGCAAATGGACGGAAGATGTTGTCCGTATCGCCGCCTGCCGCCCACGGCACGATCATCTTGATCGGGCGCTCAGGATAGTTCTGAGCCGCGGCCGGCATGGCCATCGCGGCCAACGCTGCTGTCGCCGCCAAAATACGGAGCACGGTCCTCATGACGCTTCTCCCTATCGCTGTTGATTGTTTTTTTCGATCATAGCAAGACGCCAGGACTTCGCAAACAATGATGCGACAAGGATGGTCCGGTAGCGTGTGCGGCGCACCGCCAAATCCAAATTCGGGTTGAAACCACCGGTGCCCTCGAGGCGCTCCGGAGTATCCTAAGCGGCTGCCTGGTCTGTTGCGGTGGCACGACGTGCGCGGGGGAAATCCGTTTGGAGCCAATTTCAGCCGCAAGCCAGCCTTCCTCCTGCTTCCTCCTGCGCGGGCTGTCGTATATGAGAGATTTGCCACCGGAATGTGCCGATCGTCCTTTAGGACCGAATTGGCGGCGTGGATGGCGGCGGCGGTTAGTTAGTCCAAAATCCGACACTTCATCGATGTAAGCGCTGACAGGCATTTCAACCGGGGCGTGGCATGGTAACTCGATTTGCGACGGCGCAATACACAGTGGCGATGCGGCGCTGGGGACCTCCCGCCATTGCGGCGCTCGTGGCGATGGCAGCATTGACGGCGTTGACCGCCGACGCCGCGGCGAGACAGGCGCGCCCCGCGGCACCCATCGAGGAGACGGCGCCGCGCGATGTAGGCGAGCCGATCATGGCGATCGTGTCGATCAAGACCCAGCAGGTCACTCTCTACGACGCCGACGGCTGGATCCTGCGCGCGCCGGTGTCGACCGGCACCACGGGACGCGAGACGCCGGCCGGCGTCTTCACCGTCGTCGAGAAGAACAAAGACCATCGCTCGAACATGTATGACGATGCCGAGATGCCGAACATGCAGCGCATCACCTGGAACGGTATCGCGCTGCACGGCGGGCCGCTGCCCGGGTATGCGGCTTCGCATGGCTGCGTGCGGATGCCCTACGGCTTTGCGGAAAAGCTGTTCGACCAGACGCGGATCGGAATGCGGGTGATCATCTCGCCGAACGACGCGGCTCCGGTCGAGTTTTCTCACCCCGCGCTGTTCGGGCCAAACGCGAAGGCCGTCGCAGCCGCGCCAGTGCGTGCCGAGACGCTCGTCCGCGAGGCCGCTGAGGCCGCCAGGACGGCCGACGAGGCGAAGAAAGCCGCGGTGACAGCGGCGCGCGAGGCGGCATCGCTCACGGCGTCGCTGCGCAAGCTGGAAGGGCTCAAGAAGCGCGCCGACGCCGAGCTCGCGTTAGCCGACAAGGCGCTCGGCGCCGCAAAGACGGACGAGGCCAGGGCGCGAGCCGAGGACCTCAAGCAAAAGGCCGCCGCCAAGGCCGCGGACCTGGGGACGCGGCTCGATACCGCCCAGGCCGATGCGAAGTCGAAGCCCACCGCCGCCGAGGCCAAGGACGCCGCCAAGGCGGCCGCGACCAGGAAGGCCGACGCCGCCAAGGCGGCGAGCGAGGCGAAGCTCGCGCTCGAGCCGGTCTCGGTCTACGTCAGCCGCGCGACGCAGAAACTTTACGTGCGGCGCAACACGCATAAGCCGGCGCCGGACGGGGGCGGCGAGGTGTTCGATGCGTCCATCGAGGTTCCGGTCATGATCCGCAATCCCGAGAAGCGGATCGGCACGCATGTTTTCACGGCGGTGGCGCATAGCGACAAGGGCCTGCGCTGGACCGCAGTCACGATCGACAACGCCGATGACGCCAAAAGCGCGCTCGACCGCATCTCCATCCCGCAGGATGTGCTCGATCGCATCGCGCCGACCGCATTGCCGCGATCCTCGATCATCGTCTCGGACGAGCCGCTGAGCCGCGAGACCAACTATCGCACCGAGTTCGTCGCGGTGCTGAGCAACCAGCCGCAGGGCGGCTTCATTACGCGCCAGCCGACGCCCGATGTCATTGCAAGCGGCAACGACTGGGGTGCCGACGGCTTCTTCCCCTTTTTCACGCCCAATTCGAACCCCCAACCTGGCACTACGCGCCGGCGCGGCGGGCAGTACTATCAACAGGTGCAACCGGGCTGGCCGTCGTGGTAAGACACGGCACGCCGCGTGCATGCCGTATGCTCGCTGACTGGCAGTTATTCCTCGCCGCAGGGTTCGAAGCCGTTATAATGGGGAGGTTGCGACATGAGTTGGCGAATGGGCCATGGTGGCAACAAACGATCAGATCGTCACCGTGTTCGGCGGAACCGGCTTTCTGGGCCGCCGCATCGTTCGACAACTGCGCTCACGCGGATTTCCGGTTCGGATCGCGTCAAGGCATCCGGACCACGGCTACACTTTGCCTGATGCTGATGATCCGCAACTTCAATCCGTAGAGGCCAACATTCACGATGAGCGGTCGGTCGCGGATGCGCTTGCCGGCGCTTACGGCGTTGTGAATGCGGTCAGTCTCTACGTCGAGCACGGATCAGAGACCTTTCATTCCGTTCATGTCGAGGCCGCCCGGCGGGTAGCAGTTCAAGCGCACGGGGCTGGAGTCAAAAGACTCGTCCATATTTCAGGAATCGGGTCCGATGCCGCCTCACCATCACGCTACATCCGAAAGCGCGGCGAGGGCGAGCAGGTGGTGCGGGCCGCGTTCGCCGAGGCAACGTTCATCCGTCCGGCGGTGATGTTCGGACCGGACGACGCGTTTCTCGTCGTCATCCTCAAGCTGCTCCGCCAGCTTCCCGTCTATCCGATGTTCGGCCGCGGCGTGACCAGATTGCAGCCGGCCTATGTGGATGATGTTGCGGATGCGATTGGCCGGATCATGCAGCGCGCCGAGACGCCGGGGATATTCGAGTTCGGCGGGCCTCGCGTCTACTCTTACGAGGAGCTGCTGAGAGCCGTGGCGCAGCAAGCCGGACTTGCGCCTCGACTGCTTCCAATCCCGTTTGTCGCCTGGCATGCACTGGCATGGGCCTCCGAAACGTTCCGGATTCCACTGCTCACGCGCAATCAAGTGGAGCTGATGGAAATCGATACGGTGTCATCGCCGGATATGCCTGGATTTGCGGAGCTTGGGATATCGCCGCACTCGGTCGAGACAATACTCCAGAAGATGCTGTCGAACTCCGGAGGATGAGATTCCTCGATTGCGCCGCGTCAACGGACGTCGGGATGGTCGATGTTGCGCTCAGGATGAGGAACCAACCCTTGGAGATACCGTTATTTAATTCAATCAATGCGAGGGGGGCGACCGCGTCATAAGCGAAGGCGGATATCATGGCTACATGTGAAACCTGCGGCAATGACTATGACAAGTCCTTTCAGGTCACAATGAACGGCAAGGCGCATACCTTCGATAGTTTCGAGTGCGCCATTCATGCGCTCGCGCCGACCTGCGATCATTGCGGCATCCGCATCGTCGGGCATGGATTGGAGAAGTCCGGCACGTTCTTTTGTTGCGAGCATTGCGCCGAGGGTGAAGGCGTCAAAGGCCTGCGTGATCGAATCTAGGTCCGGGCAGTTGGCGCGGGCAGGGTCCCTCCATCCGTCCGCGAAGGACGATGCTTCGTTTGCAACGCGCGGCTTGCGCTCGCTCGGGCGAACCTGCCAGTCGCAATGGGTGCTTTGGGACAGCATGACTGCCGGATAACTTTACTTGCGCCATTGAAAATTTGAGCATTGAATTCCGCGAAGATGCGCCACTACCGCAAGTAGTTTTCAAGTGTGTCTGTACCCTCACAGAATGACTTGATGAAGAGACACGGCCTCGGCGTGAGGCGAGTGTGATGGCCTCATGCATGGTTGAACGGAGGTATGCCTATTTCGTCCGCCTGACTGATCGGGAGCGGCCAAACGCGCGAAGCTGATGCACGCACCGACCAGCGCCGTCGTAGCCCAACAAACAGGGAGAAGAACAATGAGCACCTGGCTTAGCGAGCGAGAGCAGCGTCTTGTCGCGGGCGCGGAGGCGGCATCGGCGGCAACGCCGATTCCCACGCAGATTGTTTCCAACGGCGAGTATCTGCCGCCCCCGCAGAGCGCTGTGCAAAAGAAGGTCGAGGCACGGATCAACGAGCTCGCCGACGCGAACGGCAAGCACCTCGGCTTGAGCCGCCGGCAGTTCCTGCACACGAGCTGCGGCATGGCGGCGGCATTCCTCGCCATGAACGACGTCTACGGCAATGTTTTCCAGGTCGCGCCTGCGGAGGCGCGAGAGCCCGAATTGATGCGGGCGCGCGCGCAAGGCCTCGCCGACCAGTTCATTTTCGACGTTCAGACCCACTTCGTGCGTGATGACTTCGATCACAAGGAGCTGTTGGGGCTGGCGGACTTTGCCAGCCAGCACTGGAATCCGAAGATGAAGGAGGAGGGCGTGTCCTCGCTCGCCCGCTACAAGTTCCAGAACTATGTGAAAGAGATCTACTACGACAGCGACACCAACATGGCGCTGTTGAGCGGCGCGCCGTTCGACGATCCGAGCTGGTGGCTTCTTTCCAATGAGCAGATCGTCAAGGCACGCGAACTCATCAACGACTTCGCCGGATCGCGGCGCCTCTTGGCGCACAGCGTCATCACCCCAAAGCAGCCCGGCTGGATGGAGGAGGTCGACAAGGCGATCGAGGTCTACAAGCCGGATTCCTGGAAGTCCTACACGATCGGCGATCCGCTGGCGCCCTCCAAGTTCCCATGGCGGCTCGACGACGAGCAGGTGATGTATCCGTTTTACGAGAAAGCCGTAAAATCCGGCATCAACACGCTGTGCATTCACAAGGGGCTGCTGCCGCCCGATTACGAGAAGTCGTTCGCCGGCGTGTGGGAATATGCAACCGCGTGGGACATCGGAAAGGCTGCCAAGGATTGGCCGCAGATGAACTTCGTGATCTATCACTCGGCGCTACGGCCGTTCACCGAACTGCCCGACAAGGCGTGGGCCGAGTTCGAGCAGACCGGCCGCATCCAGTGGGCCACGGATCTTGCGGAAATCCCGCAGAAGTTCGGCGTCACCAATGTCTATGCCGAGCTCGGCACGTGCTTTGCCAACTCGGCGGTGGCGCATCCGAAATTCTGCGCCGCGTTGGTCGGCACGTTGATCAAGGGTATGGGGGTAGACCACGTGATGTGGGGCACCGACTCGGTCTGGTACGGCTCACCGCAGTGGCAGATCGAGGCGATGCGCCGGCTCGAAATCCCGGAGGACATGCGGAAGAAACACGGCTTTGCGCCGCTCGGCGACGCCAATAGCGCCACCAAGCAACTGATCTTCGGGGGCAACGCCACAAGGTTCTACAAGATCAAGCTGAGAGCGGCCGACAACACCAGGATGCCGGCCTATTCCGAGGACCGCCTCGCTTCGCTCAAGAACGAGTACACGCAGGCGGCCAAGGCGCCGTCGAACCTGCGCTACGGCTACGTTCGCGCTGCGTAGTGTCGAGCGGTCGCGCCGGCGGAGTGGACGAGCTCCGCGGGCGCGGTCGAGGCGCGGCTGCAGTGAAGGGCGTAGATCGACAGAGGCAATTTTGGTTTCGGATGAAAACCAAACGCTTCGTGCGATATCTGCTTTTTGGCTCCAATAGCCACATCCCGTCCGTTGTGCCCCCACAACCCGGCATCGGATGATTGCGTCGCAACATGCGCCGACACAATTGGCCGCATCCGGGACTGCCAAACCGGGCTTGTAGGACTTTCGATCAATTGTATTCTCAAGGGGAGCATGCGGAACTCGCATGGCTGCTGCCTGAAGGGCGCAGATCACCATAAGCAGGCGCGAACCAACGTGCCGGTTTTTGGGTGGAGACCGACATGGCCGATGGCGGATCGTTTGACACGTTCCCCAAATTGCTACTGCGAAACGCCGCGAAATTTGGCAACCGTCCGGCGTTTCGCCATAAGGATCTTGGCATCTGGCAGACATGGACTTGGACCGAGGTCGCCGGGATCGTACGTGCTTATGCCGCGGGTTTGCAGCGGATTGGATTGCAGCCAGGCGATACGATCGCCATCGTCGGCTCCAACCGGCCGAAGCTCTATTGGACCATAATGGCAGCGCAGGCGCTGCGTGCGATTCCGGTTCCGGTCTATTCGGATGCGGTGGCTGACGAGGTTGCCTACGTCCTTGCCCACGCCGACGTGAAGCTTGTTGCAGCGCAAGATCAGGAGCAGGTCGACAAGGTTTTGTCCGTATCCGACCGGGTGCCGCATCTCCGCAAGATTGTTTATGACGAAC
This sequence comes from Bradyrhizobium sp. LMTR 3, assembly GCF_001693485.1. Taxonomy (GTDB): domain Bacteria; phylum Pseudomonadota; class Alphaproteobacteria; order Rhizobiales; family Xanthobacteraceae; genus Bradyrhizobium. The sequence goes on along the minus strand of NZ_MAXC01000012.1, from coordinate 566,555 downwards.
CGCGAGGACTCCGCGACTACGATCACAGCCGGTTGGTCGCAATCCAAGATGTCATCGAAGACGGCCGAGCCGCGCTTGTGGGCAACGCTGCGCTTGGCGAGCAGATCGATGAAATCATCCGTCAGGGTGAAGGTTCTGACATCTCGATCATCCTCTATACCTCGGGAACAACCGGCGCGTCGAAGGGCGTCATGCTGTCGGCGCGAGGGTGCATCGACGCTGTAACGGATACTGTCAGGTTCGACAGGTTGACCGAGAACGACGTGGCGCTTGCTTACCTGCCGCTCGCCTGGGTGGGAGATCATTACCTCAACTATGCGCAGGGCCTTGCCGCCGGTTTCTGCATGGCGTGCCCCGAGAGCGGTGAGACGATCGAGCAGGATTTGCGCGAGATCGGACCAACCTTCTATTTCGCCCCGCCGCGCGTTTTCGAAAACATGCTGACTCGGGTGACGATCCGCATGGAGGATGCTGCGCATATCAAGCGGCGCATGTTCGACTACTTCCTCCGCATTGCGCGACGGCATGGCGAATCGATTTTGACCGGAAAGCCGGTGCCGGTGTCAGGCCGGCTACTCTATGCGCTCGGACGCTTGATACTCTACGAGCCCCTTAAAAACGTCCTCGGCCTGTCTCGCGTGCGCGTTGCCTATACTGCAGGTGAAGCTATTGGTCCGGATCTTTTCGCGTTTTACCGCTCGATCGGCCTGAATCTGAAGCAGCTCTACGGTCAGACTGAAGCATTCCTCTACGTCACGTGCCAGCCTGACGGGGAGATCTACTCCGATACTGTTGGACCGGCGGCGCCGAACGTCGACATTCGCATTGCGGAATCAGGCGAGGTGCAATTCCGTTCTCCCGGCATGTTTGTCCGATACTTCAAGGATCAGACGAAAACTGCGGAGACCCTGACGCCTGACGGTTACGTCAAGACCGGTGATGCCGGCTTCTTCGACGAGAAGACGGGACATCTGAAGATCATCGATCGCGCAAAGGATGTGGGCCGGCTGGCCGACGGAACGATATTTGCGCCGAAGTATCTCGAGAACAAGTTGAAGTTCTTTCCAAGCATCAAGGAAGCGGTCGCCTTCGGCGATTCCAGGGAGTTCGTTTGCGCCATTCTCAATATCGACCTGACTGCGGTGGGGAGCTGGGCCGAACGCAACAACATTGCCTACGGCTCCTATCAGGAACTGGCGGGGCATCCGCTGGTCTACGACCTGGTGGTAAAGAGCGTTGAAGAAGTGAACCGCTCCCTTGCGGAGGAAAAGGTGATGGCTGGCGCACAGATTCGCCGCTTTCTGATTCTGCATAAGGAGCTAGACGCAGACGATGGCGAATTGACACGCACGCAGAAAGTTCGCCGCGGATTTATCGCCGAGCGTTATGCGCCATTGGTCGCAGCGCTTTACGACGGTTCGCATGAAGCCGACATCTCCACCGAGGTCACTTTCGAGGATGGCCGCAAAGGCGTGATCGCGGCGCGGGTAAAGATCCGCGACGTGCCGGCAGTTGGCGCGACGGAACCCTTGGGGAGGGCCGCATGAGGATGCCGGACACGAGCGAAGTCCTGCTTCAGGTCGAGGGGGTATCGCTGGCGTTTGGCGGCGTGAAAGCGCTGAGGGATGTTTCCCTTGACATCAGGAAAGGTGAAATTCGCGCCATCATCGGACCGAATGGCGCCGGAAAGACTTCGATGCTCAACGTCATCAACGGCTTCTATCATCCCAATCGCGGTGCCATCACCTTCAAGGGACGAACCCGCGCCCAGATGCAGCCGTTCGAGGCGTCCCGTGGCGGCATTGCGCGCACCTTTCAAAACGTCGCCCTGTTCAAGGGAATGAGCGCGCTCGACAATATCATGGCTGGCCGCACATTGAAGATGCGGCGGGGCCTTCTGTGGCAGATGCTGCGCTACGGCCCCGCGCTGGCGGAGGAGATCGAGCATCGGCACCGGGTCGAGGAGATCATCGATTTTCTGGAGATTGAGGCGATCCGCAAGGTGCCGGTCGCGCGCTTGCCATACGGCCTGCAGAAACGCGTCGAACTCGGCCGCGCGCTAGCGATGGAGCCCGATCTCCTTCTGCTTGACGAGCCGATGGCAGGCATGAACCTCGAAGAGAAGAAGGACATGTCGCGGTTCATCATCGACGTGAACGATCATTACGGCACGACCATCGCGCTGATCGAGCACGACATGGCGGTGGTGATGGATCTCTCCCATCGCGTGGTGGTGCTCGATCATGGCGTGAAGATCGCCGACGGCACGCCGGATGAGGTCAAGAACAATCAGGCAGTCATCGAGGCCTATCTCGGCGTCGCGCACTAGGGAGCATGCTGTGATCGCATTGGGTCAATTTCTCGAGGTGCTGATCGGCGGATTGATGTCCGGCGTCCTGTATTCGCTGGTCGCGCTCGGCTTCGTGTTGATCTTCAAGGCATCCGGCGTCTTTAATTTTGCGCAAGGCGCAATGGTGTTGCTCGCGGGGCTGGCGCTGGTTCGTTCGCTCGATCTCCTCGTGGCTAGCGGCTTCCCGCTTTGGGCTGCGATCGTCCTCGGCATCGGCTTTGCCGCGGTAATCATGGCGATAACGGCCTGGCTGATCGAGCGGTTCGTGATCGGACCTCTCGTCAATCAGGATGGCCTCACATTGTTCATGTCCACCATCGGCGTGACATTCGTCCTCGAGGGTGCGGCGCAGATGATCTTCGGTTCCGATGCTTATCCTTTGCGGCTGTTTCCGACGGACGCCTGGTTCCTGTTTGAAAATGTCTTTCCCGGTGGAATTCTGGTCAACAAGCTGGATGTCTGGGGCGGCGTAATCGCCGGCATTCTGGTCGCGGGCCTCGCGATCTTCTTCCAGCGTACCAAGACCGGTCGCGCGCTCAGGGCGGTTGCCGACGACCACATGGCCGCGCAGTCGGTCGGGATTCCAATTAGCTGGATCTGGTTCGTGGTCTGGCTTGCCGCCGGTCTCGTTGCGCTGGTTGCAGCGACCGTGTGGGGTACCAAACTGGGCGTGCAGTTCTCCATCACGTTTCTCGCGCTGAAGGCCCTGCCGGTTCTGATCATTGGGGGCCTTACCTCGGTCCCAGGGGCCATCGTCGGCGGGCTCATTGTGGGTGCGGGCGAGAAGCTCGCCGAGGTGTTCCTGGGGTCTCATATTGGTGGCGGTATCGAATATTGGTTCGCCTATGTGCTGGCGCTGGCCGTGCTGCTGGTGCGGCCGCAGGGGCTGTTCGGGGAGCGGATCATCGAGCGTATCTGAGACGAGGAGTTAGTTGTGCTTTATCGTGAGGCTGGCCAATTCAAGACGACCTACGCGGAGGATATGGCGATCTTCCCGATCCGCCAGGACCGTATGGCGCTCGCGATCTTGCTTGGTATCGCCTTCATTGGCGTGCCGCTGCTGGCCGACTTCGACATTTGGCCGTTCGGCAGCGACTATCTGCTTCGCGCCATTCTGCTGCCCTTCCTTATTCTCGCGCTGGCCGCTATCGGCGTAAACATCCTCGTCGGCTATTGCGGCCAGATCTCGCTCGGCAGCGGCGCGTTCATGGCCATCGGCGCCTACTCCGCCTACAAGTTGGGGACCGGCGTTCATATTCCGCTCGCCTGGCTTGACTTCGCGATTTCGATCCCGCCGTTGCCCGTACTGCTATCTATTTTGCTCGGCGGGCTCGCGGCGGCGGTTGTCGGCATCCTCTTCGGCATTCCCAGTCTGCGGATCAAGGGCCTCTATCTGGCGGTAGCAACACTCGCAGCGCAGTTCTTCTTTGACTGGGTGTTCCTGCGGGTGTCGTGGTTCACCAATTATGCGCCGTCGGGGTCGGTCAGTGCACCGACACTGGATTTCTTCGGCCTGAACGTAGGCACGCCGATCGAGCGCTATATGCTGTGCCTGATCTTCGTAACGGTGTTCGCGGTTCTGGCGAAGAACCTCGTTCGCGGCAATCTCGGCAGGCAATGGATGGCGATCCGCGACATGGACATAGCCGCGGAGCTCATCGGTATCCGGCCACTCTACGCGAAGCTCACGGCTTTCGCGGTCTCTTCATTTATCATCGGCGTGGCGGGCGCCCTTTGGGCGTTCGTCTATCTGGGCTCGTGGGAGCCGCTCGCCTTCTCGATCGAGCGTTCGCTGCAGCTTCTGTTCATGGTGATCATCGGCGGGTTGGGTTCGATCATGGGGTCATTCATCGGTGCGGCCTTTATCCTGATCCTGCCCATCATGCTGAACCTACTTCCAACCCAGCTCGGTGTGCCGCTGTCGACAGAGACGATTACTCATCTGGAATTCATCATCTTTGGCTCGTTGATCTGCTATCTTCTCATCAAGGAGCCACATGGGTTTGCCCGGCTCATATCGATTGGCAAGGAGAAGCTCAGACTTTGGCCGTTTCCCTACTGAAGGGGCGGGCAGGGCGAAGCAAGCCGAAGATCGCAATGCGGAGCGGCGGTCGTTGGCAATAGGAGGCAAGAAAGCCCGCGATAACAAGACCCGGTACAGAAAAAACGGGCTGAACGAGGAGGAGAGTTATAATGGTACGCAACAAACTATTACTTGCTGCAGCGATACTTTCAGGCGGGGCGTTTGCCTCTCCTGCTGCAGCGCAGAGCGAGCAGTTCATCCCGATACTATCCTACCGAACGGGCGCGTACGCCGTGAATGGCGTGCCGTACGCAAACGGCGTGGCCGACTATTACAACCTTGTCAACGAGCGCGACGGCGGCATCAACGGCGTCAAGCTCTTGGTCGAGGAATGCGAAACCGGCTACGCCACCGACAAGGGCGTTGAATGTTACGAACGCCTCAAGGGGAAGGGCCCTACCGGCGCGGCCTTCGTCAATCCGCTGTCGACCGGCATTACATTCGCCCTCACCGAGAAGACCACGACTGACAAGATCCCGATTATCACCATGGGCTATGGCCGCGCCGATTCCAAGAACGGCGCCGTGTTCGCCTACAATTTCCCGCTGCTCGGCACGTACTGGTCCGCGGCCGATATCGCGATCCAGCACGTCGCCAAGGAGGTGGGCGGCTTCGACAAGCTGAAGGGCAAGAAGATTTCGCTGCTCTATCACGACAGCCCATACGGCAAGGAGCCGATCCCGATGCTGCAGGTGCTGGCCAAGAAGTACGCCTTTGAGTTCACGCCGATCCCGGTTACGCATCCCGGTGTCGAACAGAAGTCGCAATGGCTATCGATCCGCCAGAACCGGCCGGACTATGTCCTGGTCTGGGGCTGGGGCGTCATGAACGGGACGGCAGTCAAGGAAGCTGCGGCCGTTGCCTATCCGCGCGACAAGATGATCGGCGTTTGGTGGTCGGGCGCAGAGCCGGATGTGCAGCCCGCAGGCGATCAAGCCGTCGGCTACAAGGCGCTGATGCTTCAGCATGGTGCGGGCAAATTCCCCGTGCATGCCGACATCGAGAAGCACGTCTATGCAAAGGGCAAGGGCGCGTCGGAGCCCGGCAAGGTCGGCGAGGTTCTCTACAACCGCGGCATGGTGAACGCCATGCTCGGGGTGGAAGCGATCCGCAAGGCGCAGGAAAAGTTCGGCAAGAAGCCGCTGACGGGCGAGCAGGTCCGTTGGGGTCTTGAGAACCTCAGCCTCCCGGACGCGCGTCTCAAGGAGCTCGGTTTCGAGGGCATGTTGAAGCCGATCAAGATTTCCTGCTCCGATCACGAGGGTGCGCGGGACGGGCGCGTGCAACAGTGGGACGGCAAGGGCTGGAAGGTCATATCCGACTGGTACACGGCCAACCAATCCGAGACCGAACCGCTCGTTGAAGAGGTTTCCGCGAAGTATGCCGCGGACAAGAAGATTCAGCCTCGCGACTGTTCGAAAGAGAGCTGAAAACATCTCGGAGATCCGGAAGGAGCGTTCGCTTCCTTCCGGGTATTCCGGAAGCTGTAACAGTTTGGAGGGAGCAGGTGTCAATTCCCAAGGCCGCCACGACGATAGAAGCGGCGGCGCCGTTCCTGTCGGTCAACAATATCGAGGTCGTGTACGATCACGTCATCCTGGTATTGAAGGGCGTATCGCTGGATGTGCCGCGGGGCGGAATCGTCGCGCTTCTCGGCGCCAATGGTGCAGGCAAGACAACGACTCTGAAGGCGATTTCCAATCTGCTACATTCAGAGCGCGGCGAGGTCACCAAGGGGTCAATCCTGTTTGACGGTGTCGAAGTACAGTCGCTGTCACCAAACGATCTGGTGCGGCGCGGCTGCATTCAGGTGATGGAGGGGCGGCGCTGCTTCGCCCACCTCACTGTCGAGGAAAATCTCCTGACCGGCGCATTCACGCGCGTGGACGGCAAGTCTGCGATCGCGGAGGATCTCGAGCGGGTCTATGCCTATTTTCCCCGTCTCAGGGAGCGGCGCGGTTCCACCGCGGGCTATACGTCGGGTGGCGAACAGCAGATGTGCGCAATCGGCCGTGCGCTGATGTCGCGCCCGAAGATGATCCTGCTCGACGAGCCATCGATGGGCCTCGCTCCGCAGATCGTCGAAGAGATCTTCGAGATCGTCAAGGATCTCAATGTCCGGGAAAATGTTACGTTCCTGCTCGCCGAGCAGAACACCAATATGGCGCTCAAATACGCCAGACACGGATACATCCTCGAAAATGGGCGGGTAGTGATGGACGGCGAGGCGCGGGCGCTCGCCGCAAATGAGGATGTCAAGGAATTCTATCTTGGCATCGCGGGGGACAAGCGCAAATCATTCCGCGATGTGAAGCACTACAAGCGACGCAAGCGCTGGCTCGCTTAGGCCATGCGGATAAAAAGCCATACTGCTGCGCCCGCGGCAGCCTTTGCTCTCGGAATCTTCTTCGCTGTGCCGGGTTCCGTTGCCACCAATACTGTCGTCAGCACGGTCGCGCCGCTCGTGGCGGCCGCCATCGGCAATCTCGGCTTCATGTCGCCTGCAATGGGCGAGCCGGCCGCACTCACAAAAAAACAGTCGGATGCGCTCAATACATACAACAATGCACGGAGCAACTTCGAGTCGATCCTGGGCCAGCGGCGCGCGCAGATCAATTCGAACCAGCGACTACCGAACTTGCCAGGACAAGCACTCTACCTTGCACGCAACAACATGATGAGCGCGTACAAGGATCTCACCGACGCTCTTCCGTCCAGGATAGGCAGGCCCAACAAATACGGAATCCCTCCGGCGTATTTTAGCGCCGACAACGAGCCGCTGCTCGACGAGTACAGGAGACTTTTCGACCTGATGCAAGCGCCGCCCGCCAACGCGCAAAACTCGGATACTCCATTCAAGGACGTTGTCGATCTGGGCACGGCCATTGCGCGAGCCAGGGGCCTTGATGCGGCCAATGCCGAAGCAGCAGGCCGTATCAGCCTGGGCCTGTTCTTTGCCGAGACAAATGGCAATCAGAACATCGGGAATGCGCGCTCGAACAAGTATAAGGGCAGCTTGCAAACAGGCGTACCCGAAGATCAAAACGGGCGAAGGAAATGGGCCGCGATAAAGAAGTCGATCGCAGCCTTTGATCCCGCACTGAACGCCCGCGACGACAAGGAAGAGGCACGGGCCGGCAATCAGGACCATCGGTACAACCACTGGACCGCCGTGCGGGATGGCCTCATGAACGCACACGCGGATATTTTCCCGCAAGTACCGGCGATCGTGAAAAAACTGCCGGATCCGATCGATCAAATGAAGCTGTTTGAACTCATCCAGATTATCCCGAGCCCGACCAGGTCCGCACTCGGGTCGCGCAACCTGGTCGACTATAGAATTTCCGACCCGAAGATCATGGCATACCTGCGAAACAACAGCGTTTTCACCTTCGGACAGGCTGACCGGGCCAAAACATCCGCGACCTACCGCGAAATTCTCGATGCGATGTGGCTGTTCAACGAAAAATTTGAACGAGCGCTTTCCAAGTTCGACGAAATCAAGAAGCAGTCAAAGGGTTGAAGCCGGCAGGCGGGGTTCAGATGGGACGCTACCGAGTCGTCAGAGTGGACCGAGCATGGCCCATCGGGGCTCGCAAAATTGCTTCACCGCCGCCGTGACACCGCTGCTGATGATGTTCCGCCGCTCAGGCGAACTCATGTTGAGCTCTTCGTCCCGGTTGATGATCGAGCCCGCTTCCAGCAGGACGGCAGCCATCCGGGTTTTTCTCAGCACGACGAGCTCATCGTACCGATAGACGCCGGTCTCCTTGTTCAGCAGCTCGCGCTGGTACCGGCCCATGATGGGCTGGGAATATTGCCTGGCATAGTCGAGGCCCTGGGCCTTCATTTCCTTGGCGATCAGTTCGGCGAAGGCGAAACTCGCCTTGAAGTCCGGGTTGCTGCGGGAGACGAAGACGGAATATCCGCTGAAGCGGTCGCTGAAATGGCTTTTCTTTCCCTCGAACTCCCAGTCCTCGAGGAATTTGTTGGGCACGGAGTCGTGGTGGATCGACAGCAAGAGATCTGCGCGCAGATCGTTGGCGGCGGCAACGCGTTTGAAGAGGCTGCGCCTCGCCTTGCCCTCGGTCACGAGTAACCTGGTTTCAGTAAAGCCCTCGGCCTTCAACTTCTCCTCGATCCGCTTCGCAAGGCGCAGATTGAAGACAAACTCAGAGACGTTGCGGGCGCTGATCGCGCCTTCCGATTCGGCGGTGTGTCCCACATCCAGAACGATCCGGAACTTGGAGGGATCGCACAGGGGGGCGACCGGTTTGAAAGCTGCAGAGGGCAAGGCGACCGGCCCCAGGGCGGCAAGCTTCACGGTGCGGCGCTTTGGCGAGGCGGCTGGCTTCGCCAAGGCGGTTCGCTTGCGCGAAGTGACATGCTTCGACGGCTTGCCTTGTTTTGGCGCATTGGCTTGCTTTGACGAGCCTTTGAAGACATCCGACAGCCAGCCCGCGTCGCTGACCTCGATCGGCAGAAGCATCATTGCGGCCATTGCGGCAATGATGATGCGGCCGCGGCGCCAAAATCGCGAAGCGATACCGCCGAGAACACGAATGAACGCGCGGGGCTTCATGCTCGCCCAGAGACCGAACCCGAAGGCGCGCTAATGCGAATGAGGCTTGCGTTGATGTCGACGAACGAAGTCCTGGCACAGCCGATGGAAAACATATCGTACCCCACCTACCGAATTCGACACGCAAAGGGTCGCAATCCAATGAGGGCGGATACAAGTCGGAGAGAGCGATTTCGGCATCCATTCGCGTGATTTCACGTCAGTGTTGTCATTGAGCCACATCCGGGTTTCCGATGCCGCGCATAGCTATGCACTGAAACAGGCTTTCGGCCATTTCCTGGAAGTCAGTCAAAAGCGATTGGCTTAGCGGCGCTGTTTTTTCGGCTTTGGCGATGCCGCCGGCGCCCGTGCGTTGGCATCGAGCGATGTTGATGCCACTGGCGTCTCACCCTTGGTCCCTTCGCGTCCAATTTCGCGTCGCGGCCAGGCAAAATCGTCGGCGCGACCGGCAGGGGCCGACAAGGGCTCACCTGTGATCAAGACCCGCGCCGCTTGCGCATCCATCATCACCCGCCGTGGCCCCGGACCGCCGAGCAATTGATCCGTGCCGACAGAGGAGGCCGTCAAGGGAACGATCGGCCCGGCCAGCGGACGCGGCGCCGGCTCATCCGGCCGCGCGCTGGCGTCGGGCGTTGCCGGTTCGGTCGGCAGCACAATCGGCGCGGAACGCGCAGCCAACAGGCGGTTGATTTCGCGCTCGGCATAATGCGCGAGCTTAAGCGCGCCGGCCTTGGTGAAGTACACGCCATCGGAAGAGCGCAGCCGGCGGGTCTGCCCTTCGAAATCGGGGCCGTGCTGCAAATAGCGGCCGGCTTCATCGACAAATCCGTCCCAGACATCGACATAGGTGATGCCGGCCTTGCCGGCCGCATCGCGATAGAGCGTATTCAGAAACGCCGTGTCGGCGGTCGACTTGGCGCCACGTACCACCGGCAGACCCACCCACAGCACAGGCACACCCTTGGACTTGAGGACGCCGATCATCCCCTCGATCTTTTCCATGTAGAGTTCGACCCAGCGTTTCTCGCGAAACTCATGGATGTCGTTCGGCGAGTGCGCGCTCTTCTCCGCTCCAGTGACCGCGCGCGCGCCACTGTTATCGGCGGCATCGTCCGGCGGCAATTCGGGATCCGGCGCCTTGGTTGCGCCATCGGGCTTCGCACCGGGTTTTGCGCCCGAAACCTTGCCATCAGGTTTGGCCTTGGCGTCCTTCTTGTCCCCAGCCTTATGGTCGGGTTTATCGACCGCCGGCTCGCGGATTGCGACGCGATCATCAAGCCCGAGCAAGACGACAATGGCGTCCGCTTTTTCGGTGGCGAGGATGCCTTTGGCAGCGGCGGCCCAATCGGCTGGATCACCCTTCGGCTGATACTTGATCAGGCCGGAAACCGTCTTGTGTTTGCGGATCACACCCATCTCAGGCTGATCGGCATAGTGGTTCTCAAGTCCATAGGCGAGCCAGTCCGCCATGGCGTCACCGAGCACAAGAATGTGGCGCTCCGATACACTGTTGCGTTTTTCGGGCGGCGGCGCCTTTGAAAAATCCTCGCGCGGCGCCGGAGGCGCTTGCCGCCCATTCCAACGAGGCTGCGGCGCGTACTGCTGCTGGTGCGGCGCAAACGTGTCGTTGCCAAACCAGCCGCCGCCGCGTTGTTCGTTACCAAACCAGCCGCCACCGCGTTGCGGTTGCGGCCGCTGCTCATATCCGCCGAAATTAAAGAACTGTGCGGAGGTGGGGCCGGCCAGGCCGAGCAACATTCCCACCATGACGGCCAGCGCAACCGGCCAACCACGCTCGGTAAAGATGCATTGCCTTTTTGGTTCCCTTGGCATGCTTCTGGACCGCACACACGCAGAACCTGCCGTTGCCAGACTAGCACAAAGGCCCTGTGGCGGGTCTCAGTTTACCGTGAAACGCGTCATCTCGGTGCGGAACATGCAAGCAACGGCCCATGTCCGTGGTGCGCGCTGAACGTCCCATAACAATACACCAATCATACCGCGCCTCACTGCGGAGCCCGCAGCTCGATGCCATAGCGAGCATAGATCCGCGCGATGCTGCCGTCGCTGCGTACCGCGAGCACGACGCCGCTGCGATGGTAGGGACGCGAAACCCGCGCACAGCCCGCGGGCGGCGTGTCCTGGCGGGCGATGACGTCGAGCACGAGGTCGCAATCGGCGCGGCGATACTGGATCACACTGACCACCCACTCCCGCGTCGGCTTGACACCGAGTTGCTGAGCAATTTTCTCGCCGAGTTCGATCTGAAATCCTGGGACCGCTCCGGACTTGCTTGCAAACGGCAGCGCGTTGGGGCTGGCGCAGAGCGTCAACGTGCCGCGCTCGATAACGGTTTCCAGCGAGCGGGCATCCGCCGGTGCGTTCCAGAGCATCAGCAGCGCGAGGCTTGCCGCGTATCGGGCGAGCCGATATCGCGGTTTCCAAGACGCGTAAAGCGCTCTAGCCCATCAAGCCCCCGAATGTAGGCCAGGATTGCGCTGATCATTTGAGCGAAATGGTCCCGGCAGGCGTTCGATCAGGGGTTTACAATACCGAAATCGATGCGGATTCCGTGAAACTACGCTAGACTGCAGCAAAGCCCGTGTAGGCCGGGAAGGAATTGGACGTGGTGCTGCGAATGCTCCACGCGCGCGGAGGGTAGGCCGACAGCCGATGGTGCGATGCATCAATTGCGGTATCGGCAATGTCGCTGTCAGCATCAACGTCGCCCGCAAAGGGAACACGATCGTGTCGGACAGTTGTTCAAGGAAGCGGCTGCTGAGATGCGAGCCCCCGTGGCCGGGAAACGGTTGGCTTGCGCTTGGGATGGAGGCCGAGCGGGGATGGGGCGTCTCATGAAAGCGGAAATCGGAATTGTCCGGCACGCGGCACAAAACGATCGCCTCGGGAGACGATCAAGTGCGGCGGGCCGGGCGGTGCAGTGACCAGCGCAACAACAAGACCAAGGGGAGGAAGTGCGGATGAAGAAGCATCTAGGTTGTTTTTCTCTACCCGTTGCAGTTGCGATCGGTGCGACGCTTGCCGCATCGTCAGCCTTCGCGCAAACGGTTGATACCGCGCGGATCGAGGCCGCCGGCCAGAATGACTGGCTGACCTATCACGGGTCGTACAAGTCGCACCACTACAGCCCGCTCGCTCAAATCAACACCGGCAACGTCGGAAACTTGGGTGTCGCCTGGATGCATTTTCCGGGAAGATCCACCCGAGGCGTACAGTCGATGCCGCTCGTGGCCGATGGCGTGCTTTACTACACCGGCTCCTACAGCCGAACCTTCGCGCTGAACGGCGCCACCGGCGAGCTGGTCTGGAACTACTTCCCGGAATTGGACGAGGCGTTGGTCAAGCGGCAGACGCACTCGCCCTACAATCGCGGTGTCGCCCTTGGAGAAGGCAAAGTCTACGTCGGCACAGTGGACGGTCGGCTCATCGCGCTGGACGCGAAGACCGGAAGGGTGGCGTGGGACACCAAGCTGATCGATTCCCAGAAGCTGACTGTCGGCTTCACCGGTGCGCCCCTCTATGCCAAGGGCTTGGTGATCATCGGCGCGCAGGGCGGTGAATGGCCCGGCCGCGGCCCGATCTTCGCCATCGAAGCCGCCACGGGGAAAAAGAAATGGGAGTTCCTGACGGTTGCCGGCACCGAGGAAGCCATGAAGACCTGGGGTGGTGACTCCTGGCGCACCGGCGGAGGCGGCGGCTGGATGCCCGGCACCTACGATTCCGAGACCAACACGATTCTGTGGGGCACTGCCAACCCGGCGCCGCTCTACGATTGGTCGGGCGCGGACTACAAGACGCAAGGCGCGCGTCCCGGCGACAATCTCTACACGAGCTCAGTGATCGGTCTCGATATCGATACCGGCAAATTGAAATTCTACCATCAGGAACTGCCGCACGACGCCTGGGACTTTGACAGCTCCGTCGGCGAGTTCGTGATGCTCGAGCGTGACGGCCAGAAGCTCATTGTCCATCCGAACAAGGGCGGCTTCATCTTTGTTTATGACCGCAATCTCGCCGTGAAGAACGTCTGGCGGCTCGTTCAGAACATCAATTTCGTCAAGGACATCGATCCCAAGACGGGCGCGCTGATCGGACGTCGCGACTTCCCTGCGGGGAAGGTCACCGACCCGCCGCTGTGCCCATTCATTGGTGGCGGCATCAGTTGGAATGCCGGATCGTACAGTCCGAAAACGGGCCTCTACTACAAGATCGGCCAGGAATGGTGCATGACGCTCGACATCCAGAAGACGACACCGGTGACCACTCCACAGGCCCAGCTTAACATCGGCGCTGATTTCAAGATGGCGCCTCCTCCGGGCGGCGAGATCTATGGTCATCTCGACGCGCGCGACCCCGTGACCGGGGTGAAGAAATGGGAGGTTCGCTACCCCGAGCCGCCGCTTGGGAGTGTGCTATCGACCGCAGGCAATCTCGTGTTCGTGCCTGATTCGCGCGGCATCATTCACGCCTACGATGCCGAAACAGGGACCGAACTGTGGAATCACAACAATGGCACCGGCCATCAGGGTGGCATCGTCAGCTACTCTGTCGGCGGCAAGCAATACATTGCCGTGACCGCGGGCTTCGGCGGCATGTTGGCGGACGAATATGCGCCAAACTTCGGCGGCATCTACAAGAGCATGCCGCGCGACGACGGCGCGCTCATCGTCTTCAGCCTCAAATAGGCTATCGCAAACGATATGCCGGGGGCGGGCGCAAGCCTGCTCCCCGTGCGCTGAAGCGGCTGGGTAGTTTCAGGGAAATGGAGCTCGACGTCTTGAAATTGCAATCGAAGAAGATCGCGCTGCTTTCGGCGATGCTGGGCGCGTCGCTGGCATATGCCGGGCCGGTTCAAGCGCAGTCTGCCACTCCCGCGCCCGACAACGGGACGTTGGATGTCGTGCAGTTGTTCGCAGGGACCTGCGGGTTTTGTCACTCTAGTGGCGGCCGAGCTGCCGGCAGGGGGCCGCAGTTGATGAATTCACCGCGGGACGACGATTTTTTGCGTGACCGCATAAAGAACGGCAAGGAAGGCGCGATGCCTGGATTCGGTGAGGCTTTCACCGACGCGCAGATCGAACAGATGATCAAATACATCCGGGCCTTGAAGCCGCGCGAGGGCTGAACCGCCGAGACCCGATCCATTCACACGGGGACACGGAATGAAGACAATTTTCCCGCTCTCGGCCGTTGCAGCCATGGCGTTGATCGGCCCGACGTTGATCGGTCCGGTGCAGGCACGATCGCTCGACATGATCCGCTCGACCGGCGCACTCGGATTATGTGCTCATCCCAACTCGCTTCCATTCGCGAGCAAGGCCGGCGATCCGCCAGGGTTTCAGGTCGAATTGGGACAGGCGCTGGCACGCGAGCTCGGCGTCTCGCTGACGCTCGACTGGATTATCACCCGGTACCAGATGCGCAGCGCCGGCTGTGACATTCTTCTGGATGTGATTGCCGATCGCGAGGCGCAAGGCGAGACCAACTTGAGGATTTCAAAACCCTACTATCGCACTGGTGTTGTCCTGGCCGTGCCGCAGGCCAGCAAGCTCACGTCGTTCAAGAGCCTCGACGCGCACACGAAGGTCGGGGTCCTAGTCGGATCCTTCGCAGCAATGATCATCAGTCAGCGGCGGGTACCGACATCGACCTTCGGGTTTGAGGTCGATGTCCTTGAGGCCGTCGCCAACCATGAGATCGACGCGGCGGCAGTCACGCCGACGGTGGCGAGCTATTTCAATCTGACGCATCCGGACAAGGCGCTCCGTATCTTGGATCGCGACGAGGGCGAGGCGAACCTGAACTGGGATGTCGCAGTTGGCATGGTCCGCCCCGATGACAATCTGCGCGAAGCCATCGACGCGGCGATCGAGCGGTTCCGGGCCGACGGCACAATCGATCGAATCTACAAGCGCTACGGGGTTGTGCTGCAAACACCGAAGTAATTGCGCGTCGTGCAGCGTTGTCGTCGCGACCTTTGCAGCGTTCTGTTGACAACGCTTGATCGGGCCAAGGGTCTCGATCGCATGGACCGACGGAACTGGTTGACTGGATTGTTGTTTTTTTGTGGAGCGCCGTCGGCAGTGGCAACGTTGCGCTGAAGTCTCACGCGGTCGCCACGCACGTAAGCGCCGGCGGCTCCGCTATCCGCGGATTGTCGCATTGGCCTTCTCGGCGGCGTTGGTCATCGCAATCTTTGCCGGTCGTGCACCCGAGACCACTTCATTCACGCCGATCATGAACGCGTCCAGGATGGGTCTCGAGAGCGAATGGAAAAGGATCGCCTTGGCGCGGTCGACATCGGCATTCTGCAAGTTGGTCAGCGCGGCCTCCGCGGCTTGGGCGCCGAATGCCTTCTTGAAGTCCTCGCCCGACCAGGCCGACACGCGTGTCGTCGCCAGCCCTGCTGCGGCGGTTCGCAGCGAAGTCGGCTTGCTTGTCGCCCACAGTAGAAACAAAAAAGCCGCCCGCTTGTGTCGTGATCTGGAATTGATGCACGCCTGCCAGTGCGACATGAAGGGCACGGACGGGCGACCGGCGACATGTGGAAAGGCGGCAAACAACGCCTGCCTCGCAACGACGCTTTTTGCTGGATTGGAGATGTCGGTAGCGAAATTGCTGCTGTCGATCGCTATCGCCGTCTTGCGCTGAAGGAAGTCGTCCAGCACGTGGTACCATTCGTAGCCGCTCACACCGCGAGATCCGGCTTGACGGAGCAGTTGACCGTACATCTCGATGGCCGCGATGGCCTCGGGGCTCGCGAAAGCGGCCTTGTTGTCCTTGACCATGTCGCCTCCGTAGGAGAACACGAAGCTCATGGCTGGCGGGGACGAATTGCCGCCGGCCTGCGCCCGCATGGCGATCCCGGACATTTCACTGGTCTTGATTGCGTTGGCGGCGGCGAGCAGCTCATCGAAAGTCCGGGGAACAGACAGATTCTTGGCTGCCAGCGCATCGCCGTTGATGAACAAGGTCACCGCCTCGGAAGTGATCGGGCAGCCGTAGCGTTCGCCGTTCCGCCACACCGGAAATGTGCGGGCTGTCTCGAGAAGGTCAGCCTCGTCATACCAGCCGAGATCGGTCAGCGACTTATCGGAATAGTATGCGTTCAGCGGCTCGAGCCATCCTGCCGAGATGCCCTGGCCATAGGCCGTGAACATGAAGACGTCAGGTGTGCTGCCGCCGCGGTTGAGCTGGATCGCCAGTGCACCCAGGTACGCGGTCTCCAATCGGAAATCGGTAACGACACTGATACCGGTGAGCTTGGTGAAATCCCACAAAAGCGGAGTGATCGCGTTCGACCAGGGATGGATCGCGCCCGCGAGCGTGATCGTCTCCCCCGCGAACTGTTTCCAATTTATCGCAGCGTTGGCATAGCTCGCGGCGACATCCTCTGCGACACCCCACCGCGGCAGCATGGCGAGGGCCGGCAAGGCCACCCCCGCGGCGCCCAATCCCTTGACGAAGCCGCGCCGGTTAGCCGGTCCTCGACCGTGTGGCGACTTTTCACCCGGAGCCATGAGCATCGCTCCTGCCTGAGGGCAGTCCTTCACAAGATGCGAGCGGGCGTCCCGTGACGTTCTGGCCCTTGCGAGAGAACTGACGGGCTGCCTGAGCCGGTGTAATCTATGCGGCCGAGCATGCCGGTTCCCACTTCATCTGCACGGGTCTGGCTGTGTCTCCATTATACTCGCAATACTTTGCGTCGGCATCACAAAACAGCCGCTCTCGCGAGCACCTAAGGCCCAGGTCATGTCAGTCCCTCTGAGCCAGTCCTCTCGGCGCTTTGCTCGTCCGCTGACTCTCGTGGTCGCGGTGCTGCTGCCTGTGGTTGCCGCGGCCGGGCTTCTCGCCATCCAATATCGTCAGGATCGACAAGCGGCAGATTTTGCGCACGAGCGCAGCCGCCAGGTGCTGGAGACTCTGGATCGGCTGCGGGGGGGCATCGCCGAGGTGGAGGCCCAAAGACGCGGGTATCTGCTGACGCTCGACCCCTCATATCTCAAGGCTTACGGCGTCTCCGACGAAAGCGTACGACGAGACGCGCAGGCGCTCCAGGCTCTGGTCGCGAACGATCCATTGCAGAACCATCGTGCCGGACATCTGGCGCTGACAGTTACAGCAAAGCTGCGTGAGATCGATGACATCGTCAAGACGGCCAGCACCTCCGGGCAGGCGGCGCTGGCGATGATCCGCAGCCTGGACGAGATAAGATCGCAAATCGACCAGATGGTGGACCACGAGCGTTTCCTGCTCGTGGATCAGGAGAAGCGCGCCGATGCACTCGAACGACGCAAGGCCTGGCTGATCGCGACCGCCATCGTCGTTGTCGCAGCACTGGCAGTGGTGGGGTTGGCGCTTGCACGCCTCGAAGCAATAAGGCGGCGTATGGCGATCGCGGAGAACATCGCGCTCCATGGCGATCTCCTGGCGCGCGACAAGAAGATCCGGCGCCTGGTCGACGCTAACATCGTCGGCATCGTCATTTGGGATCTCGAAGGTCGCATTCTCGAGGCCAATGACGCGTTTCTCCAAATGTTGGGCTACGACCGGGAGGATCTTGCCTCGGGTCGGCTGAACTGGACGGACCTGACACCGGCGGAATGGCGCGACCGCGACGCACGCGCCGCGGAAGAGCTGCGAAGGATGGGGACCGTCCAACCATCTGAGAAAGAGTACTTCCGGAAAGACGGCAGCCGCGTGCCGGTGCTGCTCGGCGGAGTGATGTTCGAACAAAGCCCAAATCAAGGCGTCAGTTTTGTCCTCGATCTGACCGAGCGCAAGCGGGCGGATGAGGCGCTGCGGCAGAGCGAGGAGCGCTTTCGCACCCTCGTGCAGTTCTCCTTCGACGTGTATTGGGAGACTGATGCGCAACATCGCTTCACTCACCAGGAGTTCGCGGAGAGCCTTGCCGACGCGCCAGCGCCGGGATCGGAGATCGGCAAGACACGTTGGGAAGTGCCTTACCTGGAGCCTGATGAGGAAGCGTGGCGCAAGCACCGGGAGACGCTCGATGCCCACCTGCCATTCCGCGATTTTGAGCTCGCGCGAGCTGCTCCCGACGGCAGCAAGCGTTACGTGTCCGTCTCCGGGCTGCCGGTGTTCGACAAGACGGGGCGCTTCGTCGGTTACCGCGGCGTCGGGCGGCACATCACCGAACGTAGGCGAGCCGAAGAAGCCTTGCGCGCCGTGCAGGCGGAGCTCGCGCATGCCAATCGCGTCACCACGATGGGTCAATTGACGGCCTCGATTGCCCATGAGGTCAACCAGCCGATCGCGGCGACGGTTACCAATGCCGGGGCCGCCCTGCGCTGGCTCAGCGCTCAACCGCCCAATCTCGGCGAGGTTCGGGAATCCCTTCGTCGTATCGTCGAGGACGGCAAGCGCGCCGGCAACGTCATCGACGGGATCCGGGCCCTCATCAACAAGGTGCCGCCGCGGAACGATCGGTTCGACCTCAATGAAGCCATCCTCGAAATGGTCGTGCTGACCCGGAGCGAAATGCTCAAGCATGGCATCTTGCTGCAGACCGACCTCGCGCCGGGCTTGCCGATGGTGAAAGGCGATCGCACCCAACTGCAGCAGGTGATTCTGAACCTGATCCTCAATGCCATTGAAGCCATGGAGGGCGTCGACGAGCGGGCAGGCGCACTGCGGATCAACAGCGAGAGGGAGGCCGCGGGCGGCGTACTCGTCACTATCAGCGATTCTGGCCCGGGCCTGAACCCGGCGGATGTCGAGCGCGTATTCGAGGCCTTCTATACGACGAAGCCCAAGGGCATGGGCATGGGCCTCGCGATCTGCCGGTCGATGGTCGAGGCTCACGGGGGACGGATGTGGGCGAGCGCGAACGAACCTCGGGGCGCCGTGTTTCAATTTTCGCTGCCGCTGGAACAAGACGAGAGCGTTCAAGCCCGGCAGATCCGGTCCAATCCGGCCGCGTGACGTTGCAGGTTGCGGGAAGCAAAGTGAGATCGGTTCACGGCCACGGCAGACGTTCCTGCGCTATGCTCGGAAAGGCCGCGATGGAGCAAACGCCGACAGTGCCGGATGCATGCCGCACAGCCCCGAGACAGAGAACACGGCAGCACCCCTGACCAACATTTTTGGAGAGCCGTAGTCCGCAAAGGGTGGCGGCAACGCCCACCACTGAACTCGTCAAAGCTCGGGCAAGCAGCTTTCTTGCCGAAGCTGTAGTTGATAGAATTGTATTTGAGTTGAGACGCCCGACCCTCCGAAACGAAATGCGTCAAATGGGTCCTGCGCCTTCTGTGTATAGCCTCGTTGTTGGCGGAACGGGAGGGTGCAATGGCTATCGATTATACTTCAGCTTCAGTTACGCGCGCGCTGCTATGCCGACAAAGCTCTTACGCTCATAAACGGGAACTCGCTTGATCTTCGACGCGTGAATGAGCCCTAGCATTAATGTCGGCTCGCCCTTCGGACTTGCGATCGCTGGATGTCCGCTTTGGAACATCGAGGCCGAGCTACCCGGCGGTTCAAGGTCGGTTCACCGGGATTCTGGACGATAGTGAAGGGCGGCTTCGACATGGAATTGCCCTGCCTCCGGCTGGTGAAGATCACGAAGATCAAACGCTGAACCTTTCTTCCGTCGCTAAGACCCATAGTTGTGTCCGAGCCTGCATGCTGGACGATCTCCAAAACTTCAGCCGCCGGCGAGGCATGGCAAGCATACCGCATTTTAATCCCAGCAAACGCAGGAGGAGCATATGCGCAAGTCTCTCGCCGTTTTCCTTTCTGGCGTGGCTCTGGTCACTGCGGCGCCGACCGCTCTAGCCGGAGAGCAGGTGCTAGAGTTCAAGCTCGTCACTAAGCCGATCGACTACAAGGTAACAGAGGCAGCAAACATCGAAGGCCAGTCAGTCGCGTCCGGCAGACTGTTCGGCGTCGCCATCTTCAAGGATGGCCGTATCGGGGTGAAAGAGTTCGTCAATTCCTCAGACTTGCTCAAAGGCTCGGGATCCTTCTACGGCTACAGCACCTACGCGTTCGAGGATGGCTCGATCACGGCGCGTTACACCGGCTCGGTCAAAGACGGCCGGTCAACTGGCGAATATACGATCCTCTCGGGAACGGGTGCCTATGCGAACGCTACGGGCACGGGCACTATCGAAAGCGCGCCGAACCCGTTCAAGGGCGTCAACCTCTTGAACATAAAGCTGGTCGTCAAAACGCCCGGTACGTAAGAGGCCCTACACACAGACGCGCTTCCGCAACCCAAGTGCCGTGAGGCGCGTCTTTGCTCATGCAGCCGTGCTCGCAACATGGCTCATGACCTCGATGATTTATGAGGTTTGCCCCCTGTCGAGCAAGGATCTGGGGAAAGTGGGGGCCCCACGAATGTCTCTGATGTCTGTTAGGGCGCCAATAGGCGACCTCCGAGACATTGCTTCCCATCTGAAGTAGCTGCAGAATGGCGCGTCAGAACAGGTCTACGGGAGGGATATCATGATCTCACGTCGTCTTGTCATCCGACTGCTTGGGGCCGCAGTAATAGCTTTCGCGCTCAGCCCCACCCCTGCGGTGCTGGCTTTTTCGCCCGAGGCGCGCAACGCCAAGCTCGATGAAGTCCTTCGGGGATTGGTCGAAGGCCGCAGCACGCCGGGTATCGTGGCGCTGATCCTCCAGGACGGCCGCCCGGTCTACAGCCGCAGCGTCGGCGTTCGCGAGGTCGGGAGTACCGCGCCGATCGGCGCAAACGACATGTTCCGAGTTGCCTCAATGACGAAGGCCGTCACCTCTGTGGCGGCGATGATCCTTGTCGAGCAGGGCAAGATTGGCCTGGATGATCCGGTCAGCCAGTTCCTGCCCGAGTTCGCCAAGTTGCGGGTGCGAGGGCCCGACGGCGCCGAGGGGCCGGCCAACAGGCCCCCGACAATCCGCGAACTGCTCACCCATACCGCCGGGCTCTCCTATAACTTCATCAATAATGCTCGGCTTGTGGATGCATATCGCGACGCGCGCGTGACCGACGGGCTGGATCAGCCCGAAGTAACCACCGCTGAAGCAATGCAGCGTCTCGCCTCTGTTCCGCTTGGCTATCAGCCTGGTACCGGCTGGGAATACTCGCTTGCGACGGACGTGCTCGGCGCCGTCATCGAGAAGGTGACAGGAACCAGTCTGGAATCTTTTGTCACCGAGCGCATTGCAAAGCCCTTGCGCATCGAGAGCTTTGTGTTCAACGCACCTGAGACCGTTCGCTCACGCTTCGTGCAGGTGACGCGACCCGCGCAGGTCACGGGCGCACTCGGCACAGGCTACGTTCCCGTAATGGGACCTGAGGCAGTGCCGTTCCCACCCACCAAGGGCACTGCCCGCCTCGACCCGAACCGCGCCTTCTCTCCGACTGCGTACAATTCCGGCGGCGCCGGCATGAGTGCCACTATCGGTGACTACGTGCGGTTCTTGCAGATGCTGCAGAACGAGGGCGAGCTTGACGGCGTGCGGGTGCTCCGTGCCGAGACGGTCCGGCAGATGACGCAGAATGCGACCGGCAACATGCCGACGATTCGCGGGCCGGGTTGGGGCTTCACGCTGGGCTTTGGGATCCTGACTGATCCCGCCGCAGCCAAGAGCCGTCTTCCGGCCGGTAGCTATGGATGGGGCGGCATCTATGGCACGCAGTTTTGGATCGATCCGACAAACCGCGTCATCGGCATAGTCATGACCCAGACGGCGATTATTGGCTCCGGTCCAATTTCGAATGCCGTCCGGGAGGCGTTCTATGCGGCCGATTGAAGATTCGACACCAAGTTAGGAATCGGTCGGTACCCGCAAGGCAGGGGGTGCGCTCCCTCTCCCGCTTGCGGGGGAGGGCTGGGGTGGGGTGTCTCCGCGGGCGATACTGCCCGAGTGGAGAGAGCCCCCACCCGGCGCTTCGCGCCGACCTCCCCCGCAAGCGGGAGAGGTGAAGCGCGTCTGCGGCCGAATCGATCTAACCAAAAATCGTCATGCGCTAGGAGCGGGAGTACATTTTGTCGATGGCTGTCAGCTCCCCCGATCTGAAAGCGTTCTTGCTCGCCACACCTTTCTTCGGTGGCCTTTCAGATGCAGGCCTCGATCTCCTGGTCTCGATGTTGGTCGAGCGCCGCTTCAACGCCGGTGCCACTGTCGTAGCGGAAGGAGAACCGGGGCGCTCCATGTTCATTGTTCACTCCGGCCAACTCGTGGTGAGCAAGCGGGCGGATGCCGGACGCGTCATTCGCATAGCGGGCCTCGAGTCCGGTGATTTCTTCGGCGAAATGACGCTTATCGAAATGCAGAACCGATCAGCCACCGTCGTCGCGGAGAGCCCAACCGTGCTGTACGAGCTCACAGCCAAAAAACTCTACACGTGCTACAAAACCGACATACACGCGTATGTGATGGTTATGCAGAATATCAACCGCGAGCTTTGTCGGCGGCTCCGACGCGCCGACGACCGCATTGCCAAGCTGCAGATGCTTCGCGCGAGTCAATGACGCTGGTTTCGCGCGCGGCGTGGGTGGAACGAAAAACTGCGAACGGCGCAATGGCGCCTCACGCCGCGCAACTCGCTACGCACTCCGACCCGGCGGGAGGACGACCACGATCGCGCCGAGCTTCACCCGATTCACGAGATCGATGACGTCCTCGTTGGTCATGCGGATGCAGCCGGACGAGATGGCCTGACCGATATATTCCGGCTGGTTGGTGCCGTGGATGCGGTACAGCGTGTCCTTGTTGCCCTCGTAAAGATAGATCGCCCGCGCGCCCAGCGGATTGTCCGGACCTCCGGCAACGCGCTTCGGGTAGGGGCCTAATCGAGCCTGGATCTCTGCCGTCGGGATCCAATCCGGCCATTCAGCCATGCGGCCAACGGTTGCGACGCCGGCCCAGGCCAGCGCTTCCTCTCCCACCGTCACGCCGTAACGGATCGCCTTGCCTCCCGGCAGCACGTAATAGAGATAACGCGCGTTGCTATCGACCAGGATCGTGCCCGGCTGTTCTTTGCGCGTGTAGTCGACGATATGTCGGCGATATGTTTCCGGAATGCTCGCCTGCGCATAACGCGCGTGGCCAAGTAACTGCCGGTCCCTTGGGGTCAAACTGGCATTTGATGACGGCGCAAGCGTCGCTTGCATGCAGCCGCCGAGTAACCCCACTAGTAACAACGCGAGCCCACGCCCCATCATCGCGTGTCCTCCAAAAGTCACCTGGACGCAATTTGTTTGCTCAAAAAGTGCAGAAATCAAGGCGAAGCTCCCGCACCGGTTGAAAATAGGTCACAGTCCGGGGCGAGAGCCGATAAATCGCTTACATCGGCATGATGCCGAACACGAGCCTACCGCGTCGGCTTCACGTAGTAGTTTGCCACGAGATGGTCGGCGATCTTGCGACCCATCGCTTCGCCGACCTCCAGCGAATTGCGGAAATGAATGCCACCCCAGATGCGCACCTCTTTGTGCTCCTGGGCCATCTGCGCAAAGCTGGCGAATTGGCGCGAAAGGCGCGCGTCGGAAGTATCGGTCACGGTGAAGTTCTCCGTCCCGCTGCCGAAAACTGTTTCAAGAACGCCTTGCACCGCACCCGCGTTGATCGCCGCCTGCGACGGGTATTCCGGATGCATCGGCGTGGTGTTCAGAGGCAGCCAGCTTGCGTCGCGTTCAGTCGCATCGTTGCCGTCCTGGTCGCCGTTACGGATCGCGGTGATCGGCCGCCAGAAATTGTATTGGAATTTGGCGTCCCAATCGACGACGAAGCAATTGGCGAAAGCCATGGACATCAGTGCGAACACTCGCGCGCTTTCTGCCACCGGGAGGCCATGACGAGCGGAAGCCTGCCGGGTAGCCTGGAACCATGCGGACCCAAGGTTGGCCTGTGTCCAGAAACGCACGGCGTCGGACTGCGCGTCGGTTCGCTTCGTGCTTTTGACTCCCCCGATTTCCTTGGTTTCGTTGTAATCGCGCGCGTAAAGCGCGCTGTTGAGGGCCGGGGGCGGAGCCGGGCGGAACTGACTCGCGCTCTCCATGCCCCACGGCTTGGCCGTTGCGTATTGAGGGAAGAGCGGCAGCGTGGTCGGCACCCATATGCCAGCCGTGGTGTGCGGGCGGTATGTGTCGGGCGTGTTTGTCGCGTCGCTCTGACGTTCGGCGAAAACGGCGGCCGCAACTTTCTCGCCTAAAGAAATACCGGCAACCCGCGCGGGGTTGTCCGGAATGGTTTTCATCGTCTCCGCGAAGGCTGCATCAATCCGCTCCTTCTGGCCGGGATACTGTCGCATGAGAATTTCGTGGGCCGCCGCCGCTGCCGCGGCTTCGGCCGAGGCGTTCGGGTCAATTGGAAGCTCCGGTATGTAACGCAAATATCGGTTCTGCACCGAGTTGACCGCGTCAGACATGGACACGTTTACCAGGGCCATGCTGCGCGTCCACGGATTACCGCCCACATTGGCCGCCTTCATCACGCTCATTGCGGTGTTGTTCCAGTCGGTGATGACGTCCGCGCGAACCGGTGTATTGGCTGAGATTAAGGCCAGGCCGACGATTGCAGATTTCAGAACGTTCATCGTTGCCTCCTTCGAAAGTGAGATTTCCGAACGACTGCCAATTTGGTGTGAATGTACCTCCATAATCATCTTGTCGTGCGCGCGAGCCGCATCCGCGCCCTGTCACGCGAAAACGTCGCCCAACGACCAGGAGTCCATTACAAGTTTCGCCAAGTCGCCCGATCGCGGCGCCACTTAGCGAACGTCGAGCCGGCGCTCAGCCGTGTCTGCTGTCGAAGCAGACATTGCGGACCAGCGCTCGTCAAAACTCGCAGTCGGGAGCTCATTCGCTTCAACCGCGAGGCCTTTCGTAGTCGTGCCGGCGGAGACAACGGTGCCGCCGGTCCAAGGTAAGTGCGACCTCATGGTGGCGGCGGTTGCGGCAACAGCGAGCAGAGCGACAGCCACGAACCCAGTAATCGTTCGATGCTTCGTCATCAGAACCTCCGGCGGTTCTCAAAGCCCCTTGACGTGGGTCACGGGAACTCCGCGAAGGTTCAACCGCAAATGAGACAAGTATGGTGCGCATGCACTCAGGTGAAACATCGCGTGACGTTCGCAAAGTTTGCGCCTGGCGTCCGCAGCCGCAGGGCCTGACTTCCGGGCAGTCGAGAAGATTGCTATATTGCACGCCAGTGGGGCCTCGAAACGATACGGAGGCCAACATGACCCGCATATTGGGACGGCGTGACTTCCTCGCAGGCTCCGCGGCCCTCGCGGTGAGCGGCAGCTTCACATGCGTCGAGTTCGCTTCGGCGGCACCGATCGAAGTGCCGATGGTCGATAAGCTGTCAATCAGGGTGCTCGTCGACTCCACCCACGATCTTTTCCTGCGCCCCGGCACAGTCAACGGCGTGAGTGTGCAGCCGACCCCCCTTTGGACCGGGTTTCCCAACGTGATTCATACGCAATGGGGCCTGTCGCTCTGGCTCGAATCCCAGCGCGGCAACGAGCTCCGCACCCTGATGCTCGATTACGGCTACACGCCTGACGTGCTTATCACCAACATGGGCCTCATGGGAGTCGACGTGAAGAAGGTCGACGCCTTGATCCTCAGCCACGGCCATTTCGATCATTTCGGCGGCCTGATGGGATTCCTCGATAAGTACCGTGGCGCACTGCCGGCGGACGTGAAGCTCTACGCCGGCGGCGAGGACAATTTCTGCCATCGCCTGGCCAGCGCGCCGGGCCAATTAACAGACTACGGCACGCTGGACCGGCGCGCTCTGGCGGCCCAGAAGGTCGCGACGGTTCTGTGCGAGCGCCCGACCGTGATCGCCGGCCACGCCTTCACCACCGGGCAGATCAGGCGTTCCGGCATCGAGAAGGTCTTGCCCAACACCATGGTGGAGTACGGGATCAAGGACGGGCTGGGCTGCGATGCCACCCAGTACACCCATTTCACCGCGGCGGAACTGCAGGGCAAGGTCGTCCCGGACGAGCATACTCACGAGCACGCGACCTGCTTCAACGTGAAGGACCGCGGCCTTGTCGTCATCACCTCGTGCGGCCACGTCGGCATTCTCAACACCGTCCGGCAGGCGCAGGAGGTATCCGGCATCAATAAGCTGCACGCCCTGATCGGGGGTTTCCATCTAGGGCCCGCGACGCCGGACTATACGGATCAGGTCGTCAACGAACTCAAGACATTCGAGCCGGACGTGGTGGTGCCGATGCACTGTAGCGGCCTAACGTTCGTCGATTCCGTGCGCAAGATCATGCCGGACAAGCTGCTGCTGGCCTCGGCGGCGGCGCGGCTCAATTTTGGCGCGTGATTGCGACCCGGCGGCGCCTTCTCGGCCTTACGGCCGGTCTCCTGCTGGCCGGCCGAGGATGGTCGTCGCGGGCGCAATCGTCCGAGGGAACGTCGGCTGCTCGGCTGATGGACGACCTGATGTGGAACCGCGGCCCGATCGGCGGGCCGTTCGCTTTGATCGACCATACCGGCAAACCTCGTACCGACGAGGATTTTCGCGGCAAACTTCTGCTGATCTACTTCGGTTACAGCTATTGCCCGGACGTGTGTCCAACCGATCTGCAGCAGATCGGTCTGGCGATTGATGGATTAGGCGCCGGAGCGGAAGCGGTACAGCCGATCTTCATCACACTTGATCCCGAGCGCGACACCGCTGCGCACCTCGCCGGTTACGTGCCACTATTCCACCCGCGGCTGATCGGCTTGACTGGCAGTGCGGAGCAGATTCGGCGCGTGGCGCTCGCCTTCAAGGTCTATTACGCCAAATACCCGCCTGACAGCCCGGACTACGTCATCGACCATTCTTCGTTCGTGTACTTAGTCGATGAAGCCGGAAAATACATCGGCTTCCTTCCGTCCGGCACCGCGGCCGACCGCATAACAGAAACGATCACTCTGCATCTTTCCGATAGGACGAAGAGATAACTTCTATGGGAATCGGGCGAGAACCCTGGATTCGCATCCGGGGCTTCGCGCGCGATCAACTCAAGAACTCAACGCGCCCGCTTGAGCGTATTCTCGATCATGTAGGCCGCGAGTTTTCGGCCCACGTCCTCACTGGCGCGGATCGCGAATCTATAGTGCACGCCGCCCCAGACGCGGACATTCTTCTGCTCCTCGGCCATATCGGCCAAGCTGGCGAACTGCCGCGTCCGCTTCGTATCCCGCACATCAGTTGCCGTGAAAGGAATGGCCTTCACGGGACTAAACACCGATTCCAGAACTGCCGACGCGATCGTCGCGTTGATCGTCGCCTGCGAGGGGTATTCGGGATTCATCGGGGTCGGGTTGAATGAGGTCCAGCCGGCATCTCGCTCAGTGGCATCGTTGCCGTCCTCGTCGCCGTTGCGGATCGCGGTGACCGGGCGCCAGACATTGTAGGTGTACTTCGCGTCCCAATTGACGATGTAGGCGTTCGCCAGACTCATGTTTAGCAGCGCGAACAGTCGGGCACATTCGGCGAGCGGCATCTCCTGCTTCATGGCGAACTCGCGCGCCGCCGCCTGCGATGCCGGGCCGAAATTAATGTTTTCCCAGAACTTAACCGCCTCGGTCTGCAGCGTCGGTGCTTCAATCGTACGGCCCCCAACCCGCCTTCGGCGAGCGAGCAAGCCCGCCATCGCGTTGGCGTCGGCGGCCAACCTGAGTTGGGATTGCGCTCTGGACGAGGGCTAATGTGCCAGGAGAACGGGGCGTGCCGAAGCGTTCTTAAGGATGTGGCGCGTGGCCCCGCCCAGAAGCATCTCGCGCAGGCGGCTATGGGAAAAGGCGCCCATGACCAGCAGACCGGCTTCATACTCTGTCCCCGCCGCGAGCAGCGTATCGCCCACCGAGCGCAATTCCGGTGCAACCACCTGCGCGGTCGCAGCGATGCCATGACAGCGCAAATAGGCAAGCACCTCCGCCTGCGAGGCTTGGCGATTGCTGGCGTCCCGATCAACGCTTATCACCCGCACAGATTTGGCGAGTTGCATGAACGGTATGGCAGCCGAGACCGCATGCCAGCATTCCGGGCTCTCGTCCCAGGCGATCATCACGCTGTCGGTCAGATCACTATGCAGGCGAGCCGGCGCCAACAGCACGGGGCGACGGGTCTGCAGCAGCGATTGCTCGGCAATGGCCCTGAGCGATTCCATCACGGTGGCGCTTGCGGCGACCATTAGGTCGAAGGCAGCGGCCCGTTGCACCGCGATTTCCACATACGATCCCTCGGCTTCGCGCCAGGATGCTGCGAGCGGGCCGCCGGGCTCGTCGTTCGCCGATAGCATCGGGATGCCGACTACCGCGCAGGCCCGCGCGAAAACCTCACGCGCATCGCGCGCAGTTCGCTCCCGTTCCTCGGCGTACCAGTTTACCGATGCGGCGGTCACCGTTCGTCCCATTTCGGTGACACTCAGGCCGCCACGCGTGACACCGCTACGCGTGTCCGGCGGCTCACTGATGAACAGCGCCTGGACGTGAGCTCCCAACGCCTTCGCGGCAGACAGGGCCGTTTCAATTTGACCGGTGTGACTGGCTGAGCCGGGAAGTGGAACCAGGATTCGCTTGATACTCATGACAGCCTCCTGCGTTGCCGCCGTTTGCGACAACAGACGGCATATGTGTGTTGAGCCGAAAGCGAAATCGCGCAATACCGCCATTGATAACTCCCGGAATCACGCCAAAGTTCCGGAGACCCGCAGGTGTGCCGGTTGCCGACCTCGGTCGTCGATGTCCGGTGGGTTCGAGCGTTGCAAAATGAGCGAGCGCAATCAGTCGATAACGCGGCGGCTTTGGCGAGAGCGCGGTCGGGAACGGCAACGTTCATGACCGCTGACTTCGCGGATTATTGGCAGAAGCATGTATCGTAGTAAGGTTCTGGCCCTAATGAGAGCCAGGATTATGAAACTAACCTATACGGATTCATGGGATGGACGGGTGATTATCGGGTTCACCGATGAGCGCGGTGAGCACGAATCGCTCTAAGCACAATAGAGACGGCAGACCTTATCGGTGCGTTGAGGACCTCGTTAGAGGAGGCGATTGGAAGTCCGGCCGCAGACAGCATGGCCCTTCCCAGCATTGAAAGAGTGGAGATCGTTGAGACTGCGGGAGAAGTGCTCTTCCGCGTTCATATGAATGATCGCATTTCCCATGACTATCCGGTTCCGAAAGGGACCGTTCTTGCGGATGAGCTTCGGATGCTGGCTGACCGGATGAAGGCGCGCAATTCGGCAAAGGCCACACATCCATCGCCCGATGCTCAAAAGGGCAAACTGAGTTAGCGGATGGCGCGTGCTCGCAAATCGCGACCTTTCTGCAATCTCTAAGGGATGTCTGCCTGGCTACCACGAGCGGCGGGTGGCGGCGCCGGCCGACAATCACGTTGATCGCACGGTCAGCTCAGGCCTAGACTGTCCAAGCTAAGCTATCCATGTCGTTCCAGGGAGGATTCCATGAAGGTAGTTTTGCGATTCCTGCTCGCCGTGACCGTTCTCGCATTCGCCGCCGGCGGCGGCTATGCGCAGGACGGTGGCATGAAGAAGTGGTCGAAAGGAAAAGGCTGGGGCTGGGTCTGGGGGCCTCAGGACGAGGTCGGAAACCTCAACGAGATGACCGATGCGTCACGTTTGGCCGCCTTGAAGCTCGTGACACAGGGCAAGGTCTACGATCTCGGCCTTCCGTACGACCGCAATTCGTACAAATGGCCCGGCCACAGCCCGGGAGAAATCATGAGCTTCCGCTCGCCCGCGGGCGTGAGGAGCCAGAAGGATCTGGCGTTTACCACGCCGGAGGGCGGCAATACGGGCATCACCGCCTGGCATAGCAACGCTATCTTCATGAACGACAACGTGGCGACCCAGATTGATGGGCTCGGCCACGTCACGCATGGACCGAAGAACGAGTTTTACAACGGTTTCACGTCCGACGAGTGGGGCGGCGACTTCGGCGTTCGCAAGGCGGACGTCACGACGATCCCGCCGATCGTCGCGCGGGGCGTCTTGGTCGACGTTGCGGGCTTCAAGAACGTGGAGGCCCTTCCGTCTTCTTATGAAATCACTGTCGCGGACATCGAGGGCGCGTTGAAGGCGCAGAACGTCGACGTCACCCCGGGCACGGTCGTTCTGCTGCGCACGGGAACCGCGCGCTATTGGGGCGAGAACGGCCGCGACCACGCCAAGATCGGCCAGCACGACTCGGCAGGCATCGGCCTGACAGCCGCGAAGTGGCTCGTCGAGGAGAAGGGCGCGCTTATGCTCGGTTCCGATACGTCCGGGCTCGAATATGGGCCGCCGAAGCCGGCCGACTCTCAGGCCGTCGGCGGCAGCTTCATCCCGGTCCACGTCTATCTGCTGGTCCAGCAGGGCGTCCACATCCTGGAGTTCAACAACCTCGAGCGGCTTGCCGCCGATCGTGTCTACGAGTTCGCCTACATCCTGACCACAAACGCCATCCGCGGTACCGTGGCCGGCACGACGCTGCGGCCGCTCGCCCTCCGTTGATCGAATGTAGCGCTGAGCTGGTTGGCGAGCTTCGGCAGGTCGTTTGACGCGAGGCAGATGACGATGGGGGCCGTTTACCGTCGAGCGATGCGCAAGGACGCGAACCGTCTGTACGACATTCGGCGGCGATCGATCATTGAGCTCGCGCTTCCAACGATGACGGCCGCCGAGGCGCAGGCGTGGGCGGCGAAGCTCACGCGCGCCGGAATGGAGCAAAAGCTGCGTGAGCTGGACGTATGGGTTGCCGAACTCGATGGCAGGGCGGCCGGGTGGGGGGCCTTTCGCGGCGAGTGGCTGGAGGGACTCTATACCGACCCGGATTTTGCCTGCCGGGGTGTTGGCGCGGGGTTATTGGGGGTGTGCGAGCGGCTGATGTGCGAGCGAGGCATTCGGGCGGTGCGGGCCGAAGCCAGTTCGAACGCGATGGCATTCTACCTTCGTCGAGGTTACCTGGCGAATGGTCCTCAATCGCCGAATGGGGCTTGGCCCATTGCGAAGCAGCTTCTATAGCCGCCTCCGGCGAAGCTGAGGCTGGAGGTTCGAACGGCGCTTTAAACCGTTCGCGGCGCTTGATTTTCACCGCGCGAGGGGCGACTTTGGCGCCCGCTTGGCCGGGCCTGTCGGAGCCCGCGCGGCGGGTTGTCAGGAGGATATTGCGTGGCGGACCATCAGGTGCACGATTTGACGCCGGAAGACGTTTCCAAGGGGATGGCGGAGGGACGCTATCTTCTGGTCGATGTCCGCGAGCCCAATGAGGTGGCGGTGGAGGCCTATCCGGATGGGGTGGTCGTTCCGCTCCAGAGCTTCGATCCGGCGGCCATTCCGGAACCGCAGGGAAAGCAGGTGGTTTTCGCCTGCCGCTCGGGCAAGCGCTCGGTGACGGCTTCGCTCGCGGCGCAGGCGGCAGGGCTGCCTTACGACAAGCATCTGGCAGGGGGCATCATCGGCTGGAAGGCTGCGGGATTGCCGACCAAAACCGGCGGCTGATCTGCCCATGACATCCATGAACAAGGTCTTTGCCGACCTTCCCGTCACCGTCTTCGAGGCGATGTCGCAGGCGGCGCGCGACAACAACGCCATCAATCTCGGCCAGGGCTTTCCCGACGATCCCGGGCCGGAGGACATCCGCCGCGCGGCGGCCGACGCCACGGTGAACGGCTACAACCAGTACCCGTCGATGATGGGCATTCCGGAACTCCGGCAGGCCATCGCGGCTCATTACGGCCGCTGGCACAAGCTCTCGCTCGATCCGATGACCGAAGTGATGGTGACCTCGGGCGGCACCGAGGCGCTGACCGCGTCCATTCTCGCCGTGGTCGAACCCGGCGATGAGGTCGTCGTGTTCCAGCCGGTCTATGACAGCTATTTGCCGATCATCCGCCAGGCCGGCGGTATTCCGCGCCTGCTGCGGCTCGAGCCTCCGGGCTGGCGGCTGACGGAAGAGATGCTGGCGAGCGTCTTCAATCCCAAGACCAAGGCGGTGCTGTTCAACAACCCGCTCAATCCGGCGGCCGTCGTCTATCCCCGCGAAGACCTCGAACTGCTGGCGCGGTACTGCCAGAAGTTCGACACCATCGCGATCTGCGACGAGGTCTGGGAGCACGTCATCTTCGACGGCCGCGAGCATATCCCGCTGATCACGATCCCGGGCATGCGCGACCGCACCATCAAGGTCGGCAGCGCCGGCAAGATCTTTTCGCTGACGGGATGGAAGGTCGGCTTCGTCTGCGCCGCGCCGCCGCTGTTGCGGGTGGCGGCCAAAGTGCACCAGTTCCTGACCTTCACCACCGCGCCGAACCTGCAGGCGGCGGTGGCCTATGGCCTCGGCAAATCAGACGAATATTTTTACGACATGCGCAAGGAGCTGGCGCGGAGCAGGGACCGCCTGACAAAGGGGCTGGAGAGCATCGGCTTTCCCGTGCTGAAATCGCAAGGCACGTATTTTCTCACCGTCGACCTGTCGCCGCTGGGCTTGAATGAGACCGACGTCGAGTTCTGCAAGCGCATTGTGAGCGACTACAAGGTCGCCGCGATCCCGGTGTCGGCTTTCTATGAACAGGATGCGGTGACGTCGGTGGTGCGGTTCTGTTTTTCCAAGAAGGACGAAACGCTGGATACCGCGCTGGAACGACTGTCGGACGCGGTGCACGGCCGCCGCAAGAGGTAGAGGATGCGCGCTCCAATCCGAGGCCCGCTTTGCCTGATCGGCGCAATTACTCTGGCGCTGTCGCTCTCGCCCGCATGGGCGCAGGAGCGCACGGTGAACTTCTACAATTGGTCGAACTACATGGCGCCGGGGGTGCTGGAGGATTTCACCAAGGAAACCGGCATCAAAGTGGTCTACGACACGTTCGACGCCAACGAGACGCTGGAAACGCGCCTCCTGGCGGGAAAGTCCGGCTACGATGTCGTGGTGCCGACCGGCTATTTCCTGCAGCGCCAGATCACCGCAAAAGTCTTCCTCAAGCTCGACAAGTCGAAGTTGCCCAATCTCGCCAATGCCTGGCCGGTGGTGACCAGCCAGCTTGCGACCTATGATCCCGGCAACAATTACGCCGCCAATTACATGTGGGGCACCACGGGCATCGGCTACAACGTCAAGACGGCCGCGAGGATTCTCGGGCCCGACGCCAAGATCGACAGTTGGGATATCGTCTTCAAGCCGGAGAACCTCGCAAAATTCAAAGACTGCGGCATCCATATGCTTGATTCCGCCGACGACATTCTGCCGGCGGCGCTGAGTTATCTCGGCATCGATCCGAACTCCACCAAACAGGCCGATCTGGAAAAGGCCGCCGATCTCGTCAGCCAGATCAGGCCCAACGTCCGCAAGTTTCACTCCTC
The DNA here is from genome assembly GCF_001693485.1 of Bradyrhizobium sp. LMTR 3. Lineage (GTDB taxonomy): Bacteria > Pseudomonadota > Alphaproteobacteria > Rhizobiales > Xanthobacteraceae > Bradyrhizobium. Next base: position 533,191 of record NZ_MAXC01000012.1, on the reverse strand, counting down.
GGAATATCTCGGGGCGGTCGCATCCGGAGAGATCTGCTTCGTCGTCGGCTGGTCGGGCGACATCATGCAGGCGCGCAGCCGCGCGGCGGAAGCCAAGAACGGCGTCGAGATCGGCTACACCATTCCGAAAGAGGGCGCGCAGATGTTCTTCGACAATCTCGCGATCCCCGCAGACGCCAAGAACGTCGCGGAGGCCTATGAGCTCATCAACTATCTCTACCGCCCGGATGTGGCGGCCAAGAATTCCAACTTCCTGTCCTACGCCAACGGCAATCTGGCGAGCCAGAAGCTGATCGATCCGAAGATTTTGAACGACCGCAACATCTATCCGGACGAAGCGACGCAAAAAAAACTGTTCGTCATCCAGGCCCGCGAGCCCGCCACGCAGCGCGTGATCAACCGGCTGTGGACCAGGGTGAAGACGGGGAGGTGATGCGGCACTCCGGTGCCCCATCCGTCATTGCGAGCGCAGCGAAGCAATCCATAGCGCCGCAAGTGGAACATGGATTGCTTCGCTGCGCTCGCAATGACGTGGAGGGCCTGTCCGCAAAGTCCCGAACATCGTTCCGTTCATCCGGCCCACAAACTTCTATTGCCGAAACCCGAAGCGGAATCTATAGCTCCTCGCCGGGAGCATCACATGACCAACATCCTCACCTTCTTCTCAACGCGCACGCTGCTGCAGATTATTGTCGTCCTGGCATCGACGGTTGCGATGAAGGCGTGGAGCCTCGGCCTGTTCGGCGGATAGGCCCCAACCGGGAGGTGAGAGATCGTTGCTCCTCGTCATTGCGAGGAGCGAAGCGACGAAGCAATCCATACCTCCGCGAGTGGAAGGATGGATTGCTTCGCGGAGCCTGTCATCGGGCGCGCATTCGCGCGACCCGTTGGCTCGCAATGACGGGGAAGGACGATTGCGCCGCTACCGCCACCGTCTGTGCAGCCACAGCCACTGGTCCGGATATTCCCGCACCCAGCCTTCAACCACGGATGTCACCGCCTGCATCGTGCCCTGGATGTCGATTTGGCCTGCGGCGTCGCGCACCGGCTTGACCTCTTCGGAAAGTTCGGCGCGGAAGCGGTGGTTAGGCAGGCGGATGATGCGCACGCCATGCACGGGGCATTCGACCTGCCGCAACAGCCGCGCCAGCGTCGGGTTGGCCTTGGTCTTGCGGCCGAAGAACGTCACCTCGACGCCGTTGCCCAGGTACTGATCGACCAGCATCGCGACGTGCTGGCCCCTTTGCAGCGCCTCGGCGAGCTTGAGCGGTGCCTCGCGGCCGGCCGGCACCAGCGTGCCCATCTTGACGGCGCGGATCCGTTCGATGGCGCGGTCGGCGGCCTCGATGTTCGGCCGGCGGAACAGGATGGCGCAATCGAGCCCGTGCGCGACGGCGCCGAGCGCTGGGATTTCCCAATTGCCGAGATGGCTCGCGAAGATGATCGCAGGCCTCCCGTCGTCGCGCAAGGAATCGAAGATTTCCTTGGTCCGCGGGGGGAACTCGATGCGGCTCGGCTTCTCCGGATGATCGAGGTCGTAATCCCAGATGTGGTCGAGATGGGCGAACTCGGCGCCGATGCGGCCGAGATTGTCCCACACGCCGGCCAAAATGGTTTCGATCTCTTCGGCCGATTTCTCGGGAAAGGCGGCCTTGAGATTCTCGCGCCCGATGCGGTCCTCGCGCAGCCTGCGGCCGATGAAGCGGGTGACCCGGCCGAGGAAATCGGCGGTCTTGTCCGGATCGAAATAGCGCGTGGTGCGCAACAGCGCGATCGTCAGCGCGCCGACGGCGGCTTCGGCCACCGGCTTGGCGGCGTCGCGCAGGCGCGCCCTGGTGCGTAGGAGCAGGCGGTTCATCTTTTAGGAAACGGCCAGCTCGCTACACCGGTTCGCGCGTCAGGATCAGCGAGGCGTTTTGCCCGCCGAAACCGAACGAGTTCGACATCACGGCGGTGACCTTGGCGTCGCGCGCCTTGTTGCCGACCACGTCGAACAGGATGGCCGGATCCGGAATCTCGTAATTGATGGTCGGCGGTATCCGCTGATGCTCCAGCGTCAGCAGCGAGAACACGGCTTCCACCGCGCCGGCCGCGGAAATCGTATGCCCGACCATCGACTTGTTCGAGGACACCGGAATCTTCGGCAGATGCTCGCCGAACACGACCGCGGTCGTGTTGTATTCCATCTTGTCGTTTTCCGGCGTCGCGGTGCCGTGCGCGTTGATGTGGTCGATCTGCTCCGGCTCGAGGCCGGCATCGGCCAGTGTCTTGCGCATGCAGCCGATGATCGGCTTGCCGTCCGGGCTGGAGCGGGTGCGGTGGAACGAGTCGGTGAGCTCACCGCAGCCGGCCACCACGCCGAGAATTTTGGCGCCGCGCGCGATCGCGGATTCATAGCTCTCCAGCACCATCGCGCCGGCGCCTTCCGCCATCACGAATCCGTCGCGGTTCTTGGAGAACGGCCTCGAGGCGGCTTGCGGCGGATCGTTCTGCGTCGATAGCGCCGACAACAGCGAGAATCGCACCATCGCTTCCGGGTTCACCGACCCGTCGGTGCCGACGCACAGCGCGGCATCGGCTTCGCCGCGGCGAATCGCCTCGACGCCGAGCTGGATCGCGGTCGCGCCGGAGGCGCAGGCAGTCGACAGCGAGATCGGTGAGCCCTTGGTGCCGAACGTTTCGGCGAGGTGGCTCGCGATCGAACCGAACATGAAGCGGCGATGGTAGGCTGTGAACCGGCCGCCGCCGCTGACGCGCAGCATATCCTCGTAGCCGAATTCGGTCCTGCCGACCGCGCGTCCGAGCTCGAGCCGCTGCGGCCATTCGACCTCGACCGGCGCAACTGCCAGAAACAGCGGTCCGGGAAAGTCGGCCTTGGCTCCGATCGCCGCCTGTTCGAGCGCTTCCCCGGTCGCCATCTCAGCGAGACGTTCGGAAAGGCCGGTCGACGAGAACGGATCGACGGTGACGAAATCCACGGTGCCGGCCATGGTCGTTTTCAGGCCGTCGATCGGAAAGCGCGTCACGGTGCGGATGCCGGATTCACCCGCGGTCAGCTTTGCCCAATTGTCCTGCTTGCCGGCGCCGAGCGACGTCACCACGCCCATGCCGGTGACGACGACGATCGGCCTGCCGAGTTTATCGCGTGGTGCTGACATGGTTCCCCCGATGTTGCGCCGTAACTGAAAGTACGCTCGCGCTCATTGCTTGCTCTGGCGCTGCCGAAAGTCGTCTTTCGGCCACGCTCTACTTGATGGCCTCGACCAGGGCCATGCCCTCGCCCTGCCAGTGACCGGCCCCCACCACGACAATCTGGTCCGGGCTGCCTGCCTTTTCAACCTCGAGCCCGGTCGGGTCGTTGGGCGGGAACAGCGCGCCACGGGAGATCGAGAGTGCGGCAAGCGCCAGCCCCAGCGGAAACTGCGTCTCCAGCGTGTGACCGAAGATCGTGCCGGTGGCGCGCACCGCAAAGCCGGGATGCTGGCGCAAAAACGCCTTTTCGTCCGACGTCACCGGCTCGACGCCGGTTGCCCCCGTGATCAGGGTGCCGCTGTCGCCGACGCCGAGCTTCGGCCACAGCGCCTCCAGCGATTTGGTCACCGCGCCCGGCTGCTTGCGCTGCGCGAGGTCGGCAACGACCTTGGTCAGTTTGGCGTAAGGCTTGGCGCCGCGGGCTTCGGCGTGCTCGCGGGCTTCCAGCACCAGGAAACAGCCGGCGGAGCCGAGCGCGAACCCGCTTCTATCCTCGCGTTGCCACACCGGCGAAAACTTTTCGGTCAGGTTGAAGTCGCCGAATTCGTAGAGGACCAAAAGATCGGACCGTTCGCCATTATGGGCCGCGCCGACCAGCGCGATGTCGCTTTGGCCGGCTTCGATCCGCGCCAGCGCAATCCGTGCCGCGTCGATGGAGGCTGCTTCCTCGCCCATGAAGGTGCGCGACGTGCCGCAGACGCCGTGGACAATGGCGATATTACCGGCAAGCAGATTGGAGAGCTGGGCCAGAAACAGCGTCGGCCGCAGATCGTTCATCAGCCGTTCGTTGAGAAAGCCGGGGCTGGAATTGCCCTTGGCGTCGGCGCACAGGATTGCCGCGTCGACCGCGATGTCGCGCTCGCCGCCGCCGGCGGCCACGATCATGTCCATCCGGCCGAGGATTTCCTTGTTGCCTTTGACGCCCGCTGAATCCAGCGCCAGTCCTGCGGCATAGGTGCCGATGCGCTGCCACGCCTCCATCTGGCGCTGGTCGCCCTTTTTCGGGATCTGCGCGTCGAAGGTAACAGGCGCCAGCGGATGCACGATGTAGGGTGCGAACCGCTTGTCGTCGACGTTGATCTTACCGGCGTTGAGCGCATCCCAATGCGCGTCGAGCCCCTCGCCGAGCGAGGAGACGATACCGATGCCGGTGATCCAGACTTCCTTGGCCGGAGACTTCTGCTCAGTCATGCGTTATCGCCTGCAGTGGGAAGCCGATCTTGTTGGCCATGGCGTCCATGTGCACGCGCAAGGCCGGGTCGGGGAAGGGGGCAAGGCCGAAGGTGAGTTCAGCGCTGCACCTCAACTCCTTGCCGACGCGTATTTTTGCCTTCGTGACGGCAAAGCCGGAGCCTTCGTGCTCGAGCTTCGCCTCGATCGTCAGCAACTGACCGGGACTGACGTAACCCCGCATCTTGGCTTCCTTCACGATGGCGAGGAACGGCATGCGCTCGAACTTCAGGACGCCAAGTATCAGCCATCCGGAGCTCTGTGCCATCGCTTCGGTCAGCAGGACGCCGGGCATGATCGGAAAGCCGGGAAAATGCCCCTCGAAGATCGTATGCGTCGTCGGAACCTGCGCCTCGACCGTGATCTTCTTCTCGTCGAGGTTCAGATCGACGATGCGGTCGATGAGTTGGAAGTAATCAAGTTGCATGGCGGGGCGATTAGGCGCCCGGCGCTGCGTTCTTGGCGGCGACCAGCTCGTCGATGCGATCGGCGAGATTTTGCAGCACGAAATACTGCTCGGTCGTGGCCTTGCCGTCGTTGACCTCCTGGGTCCATTTTTCGAGCGGCATCTTGATCCCGAACGCCTTGTCGATGGCAAAGGCGATGTCCAGGAAGTCCAGGCTGTCGATGCCCAGATCGTCGATGGCGTGGCTCTCCGGCTTGATCGTGTCGCGCGGGATGTCGCAGGTCTCCGCGATAATGTTGGCGATCTGATCGAATGTGGAAGACATCATTAAGCCTTTGATATACTGGAGAAAATCCGGAACGGCTTGGAGGAGGCGGGTGCACGGCCCCGGAAGGCCCATTCCCTCGGCCGGAGTCGAGTGCCCGTATATCGGAGCGGGGCGCTGAGTTCAATGGAGGGAGGCGAGGGGATCGCCGACCGATTTATGGGCAGGGACGGCCGTTTGGTTCCGGGGGAGCGCGCATTCGAGCGACCCGTTGGCTCATGCGGGTTACGCGCTTACCCCGCCCTTAGCATGAACCCATCAAAATACGCCGCAAGCGCCGCATGGCCATCGAGCGGGAGCACGTGCGCGACGTACTGGTCCGGGCGCACCACGACCATGCAGCCGCCGTCCCGATCGATGCCGCGCATCGCAAAGATGTCGTGACCGCCCTTGAGATCGGGGCAGAACATTTTTTCGTAGTCGATGAGCCCGTAGCGTCCTTTGCGCGGGAGGAGGAGCGGCGGCATCGCATCGATGGCGAGTTCGGTGTGGGCCTGCTGGAATATGGCGCGGACATCGATCACGGAGTCGATATCTGCGCCCGCAGGCGTGTGCCTCCTGACGGGAGATTTGGGGTTTTCGCTCAGGAAATCGCACAGCGAGCGAACAGGGGAGACGGCGGCCGCGGGATCGCCCGCGCCGGCAAAGATGAAGAGCCGGAAACGTCCATCCGCCTTCGTGATGTGGCCGAGGTGAACCGGCTTGGCGTCCGAGAGGCGAACGACCGGCGCGGAGTGAAAGCGCGTGCCGATCTCGAAGCCCTTGGCAAGATACTGATGATCCGGTTCGGCCGTAAGGACCGACGGGCGGTAGTGCGTCGCCGTGCCCGCGGTATAGCGGCCGTGACGCACGAAATAATCCTGGGTTTTCGCCGCATCCGCGCCCTTGTTGTTACCCTTGGCGGACGCAAGGATCTGGGCCCATTCGCGGTCGAAGTCGATCAACTCTTTCGCTACCGCCTGCCGTTCCGCCGAATAGCTGTGCAAGAGATGCGGCGCGCTGCGCCTTCGCAGCACGGCGGCGAGCTTCCAGCCGAGATTGAAGGCGTCCTGCATCGAGACGTTCATGCCCTGGCCGGCCTTGGGGCTGTGGGTGTGGCAGGCATCGCCGGCAATGAAGACGCGGGGCAGGCGCGTTGCGGTCTCTTCCGCCGGCACGTCGTCGAACTTGTCGGTCAGCCGCTGGCCAATCTCGTAAACCGACCACCAGGCGATCTCCTTCACATCGAGCGTATGCGGATTGAGAATCCGCCGCGCCTTCGCGATCAGATCATCCGGCGTGATGTTGCGGCTGGCGACCCGCTCGCCAGCGTCGAGATTGGCGAGTTCGACATAGAGCCGGACCAGATAGCCGCCTTCGCGCGGGATCACGATGATGCTGCCATCGCGAGCCGACTGGATCAGCACCTTGAAGCGGATGTCGGGAAAGTTGGTGACGGCAAGGACGTCCATCACGCCCCAGGCGTGGTTGGCGGAATCGCCGCGCAGCTCGCGCCCGATCGATTTGCGCACCGTGCTGCGCGCGCCGTCGCAGCCGACGACATAGCGCGCTTTGATGGTCTCGACCTCGCCCTCGTGCCCGGCATCGAGCCGTTCGAGGCGCACGGTCACGGCGTGATCTTCGAACTGCGCCGCCGGCGCGATCGAAAGATCCAGCAATCGCCGTGAATAATAGGGCTCGAGCTTCGCCGGCGATTTGCGCATGACATCGAGGTAGCAATCATGCACGCGCGCCTGGTTCAGGATGAGGTGCGGCATCTCCGACAGCCCGTCCTCGACGTCCTGAACCCGGCCGCTGCGCACGATGTTTTCGGGCTTGCGATCGTCCGGCTTCCAGAATGTCGTTTCGGTGATCCAGCAGGCTTCCTTCAGCACGCGCTCGCCGAAACCGAAGGCGTGAAACATCTCCATGGTGCGGCAGGCGACGCCGTCGGCCTGGCCGCGCAAGAGACGGCTCGGCTTCTGCTCGACGATGCAGGTCTTGATGTCGGCAAACGCCGAAAGCTGCGCCGCCAGCGTCAAACCCGCCGGTCCGCAGCCGACGATCAGGACATCGACTTCCGCCGGAACCAGTCCGGACATGCCGGAGGGGGCAACCCGCTCGACGGGGTCGGCGATTTCGGGGTCGCCCGGCTCGAATCCATTCAGGTGAAACTGCATCAGACCTGCTCCTCCCGTCCTCGGCCGACCCGGATTGATTTTGACCGATCGGATTACCCTTCATCTATGGCGTCGTTCACTTGACTGCCGGCGGATTCCGCGACCAAAGCGCACGGACGATATTGCTCAGCATGCTGATTATCAGTATGCTTGTCAATTCCAGGACCCGCCTTTGAGTTTGCCTTGGAGAATTTGGTGAGAGACAATAATGAGATGCCCGGCCATCTGGCGCGCCGCTTCCAGCAGATCGCGGTGGCCGTGTTCCTGGCAGAGGTCGAGGAGGCGGGCTTCGACCTTACGCCCGTTCAGTACGCTGCGTTGGCAGCCATCAAGATGAACCCGGGGATCGATCAGGTGACGTTGGCTGGCCTCATCGCCTATGACCGCACCACCATCACCGGCGTGGTCGACCGCCTGGTGCAGAAGGGTTTGCTGGTGCGTCACGCGAGCCCCCGCGATCGCCGCGCCCGCGAATTGCAAATCACGGAAGCGGGAAAGCGCACGCTGCGCGCCATCACGCCGGCCGTCGAGGCGGCCCAGCACACCATGCTGCGCGGCCTCACCGAAAAGGAGGGCGCGGAGTTGATGCGGCTGCTGCGCAAAGCGATTACCGCCGGCAACGAACTGAGCCGCGCGCCGTTGCGCGAGGCGCGGTTGGGGTGAAGAGAGACAGTACGGGCCGATGAAGGACGATGAGGCGCCTTCATCGTCGGGTTGACAATGACCGCGGCCGAGCCAAAATAATGACCGGTTGATACACCGGCCGCCTGCGCCCATCTGGGATGGTGAACGTATCTGATATCTCGGCCCTCGCTATTGGCGAGCGGGTCGGCAAGGCAGGCACCGATCTCCTCCGTTCGCCGATACGGGTGCTCTCATGCGCGATTTCCGCGATGCGAAAGCCATGGCGCGTTCCCTGCGCGATGCCTTGACTGCCAAGGCTGTGCAAACCACGCACAGCGAGTCCTTGGAGCTGATTGCGAAGGCGTTCGGCTACGACAATTGGAATATCCTGTCGGCCAAGATCGATGCAGCCCGGCCACCGTCCGGCTGGCCGGGCAGGCTGCGGAATCCGGCATCACAAGCCAAACTGCTCTATTGCTCGTTCTGCGGAAAGAGCCAGGACGAGGTGAGCAAGCTGGTAGCCGGGCCTGCCGTGTTCATCTGCGACGAATGTATCGACCTCTGCACCGACATCGTCGACGAGCAACTTCTTCGGCTGATCGAAGGCGACGAGGAGGGCGCTCGCGACATGTCGACCGACAGGCTGCAGCACTACGTCGCACACGCAGAGAAGGGAGCGCAGCGCAACCGGCTCGCGTTGCAACGGATCGTGCTCGCGCTTCGCGAAAAGGGGTCGGCAGCGGACAGCGAAATGTCGCTATCGCCTAGCTTCGCCCAGTTGAAGAACAAGACGCCGGACGAACTGCGGTCCATGCAGGCGTATTCGCACGCCCAGTTGAAGAGCTATGAGCAGGCGCTACGAACGGCGACGGCTATCGTCAACGAACGGACCCGGCAAACGCCCTCGTAGCGAGCGTAGCCCGGACGGAGCCAACGGGTCGCGCGAACGCGCGCCACGCGACGAGCGCAATTGCGCTCGCGCAGTGATGACCGGCTCCGCGAAATCCGCGGCCAGCGGTCCCGCATATCGCATGCGCTCATGCGGGCTACTTGCTGTAACTCAGCCCTCTTTCTGCGGTGCCGTGATGTCGGGGCGCAGGCCCGCTCTGCGTTGCGCTCTAAGAACACGCGCTGGTCTTCGAGCACCGGCCTCCTGAAGTGGCGCGCGTTTGCGCGCGCCCCTTCGACAGATCTTCGAGAATCACGCAGTCGGGTCCCGCGCCGCCTGCGCAGGATGCATCGCAGTTGGCCACGAAAGCCGCGATACTGCGCTCCAATGCCTTCAACTCCGTAAGCTTTGCACGCACGGCGACCAGATGCTCCTGTGCAAGGTCGCGCGCATGCATGCAGGAGCTGGCAGGGTCTTGCACCAGTGCCACGAGAGAACGCACCTGATCGATGGAGAACCCAAACTCGCGACAGCGCCGGATGAACGTCAGGCTCTTCACATCGGCAGCGCTGTAGACGCGCTGGTTGCCCGCCTGACGACCCGCTGAACGAAGCAGGCCGATTTCCTCGTAATACCGGATCGTCGGCGCATTCGTGCCGGTCTGTCGGGCGAGGGCGCCAATCTTGAGATTGCTCATCTATCTGATTTTCCGTCGCTTCTTTCTGCTTGAACCTCAAGTTACTTGAGGATGTAGGGTCCCGGCAAGCTCCGATCAACCGCACAAGGAGATTGCCGATGACGATGGTCGAAGCCCGGCCCATAGCCTGCACGCTTGCGTCCGGGGAGTTCAAAGACCGGCTTGCCTGGATTGCCGCCTTGAACAAGGACGCGCTCCGAAAATACGAGCGCCGCGATCTCGTATTGGAATTGAGTTACACGCCGGAAGCGCGCGAGCGTGTGCATGAGATGGTCCGCAATGAGCGGGCCTGCTGCGCATTCCTTGCGTTTGAGCTTTGCGAGACGGGAAGCGAAATCCGCGTCACGGTCACAGCGCCCGAAATGGACCGCGAGGCCGCAGACACTTTGTTCGAGCAGTTTGTGGCAAACGCGCCCGCACCGTCGTCATGCGCATGCGCCACGTCGGCATCCGCCGCAAAAACCTCTGCCAAGGAGCCACCGGGTTCGAAAGCCGCAGGCGTCACCGCCGTGACGCTTTCGACTGGCGCTGTCGCTTGTGGTGTATGCTGCGTCTTGCCGTTTGCGCTCCCGGTAACGGTTCTCGCTAGTGCCGGGCCTTTGCTAGCGTGGTTTGTCGGCATGCATGTGTGGGTCACCGTCCTTGCCATCCTGTCGGTCGTCGGCGCATGGGGCTGGATCGCGTGGCAGACGCGGCGCACGGCTCGCAAGCCAGCCACATCAACGCTCGTCATGATGGGGGCAGCGACTGCGTTACTGGCAGTCGCAGTGCTATGGCCACTACTTGAAAAGCCACTTATTCGAATGCTGCGGGTCTGACTCCGCGGTGATCTGATCCGCTGCCTTGAGTGGCAGCGGATGCCGTGAGAAGTTCGGCCTATGAAGAGTACTATCGTTTACGTTGGTGCCGCTGTCGCGGAAATCGCTGGCTGCTTTGCGTTCTGGGGCTGGTTGCGCCTCGGCAAGCCCATCTGGTGGCTGTTTCCCGGCGTCTTCTCCCTCATCGTTTTTGCGTATCTGTTGACGCTCGTCCAAACGGAGGCGGCGGGACGCGCCTACGCCGCCTATGGCGGCACCTACATTGCCGCGTCGCTTTTCTGGCTCTGGACGGTCGAGAGCGTGCGTCCGGATCGCTGGGACGTCGCGGGCGCTTCCATATGTTTGATCGGCGCCGCCGTCATTCTATGGGGACCGCGCGGCTAGCACGCGCAGCCCGGATGAGCGCAGCGATATCCCGGTCTAGCGGTCCCGCATATCGCATGCGCTCATGCGGGCTACCCACCGTCACGACCGCTTCGCTTCATCCAGAAATGCCTGCACTGCCTCGAACAGTTTGAGGCGATTGCGCTCCATGATGATGGAGTGCGTTCCTTCAGCCAGCGCCACGTAGCGTTTGCCCGGGGAGTTCACCAGAAGCGGAAACAGGGTCTGCGCCATGTAGGGCGGCGTGTCGCGGTCCCATTCAGCGCCGACCAGTAACGTCGGCACCGTGATCTTGGCGGGATCGTAGTAGGGTTTGCCGGCACCGAAGAATTCGGCGCCGTCCTGTACGACGCCGTTGGGGGCGCGAACGACCGGCGGATTCATCGCCGCGCCGACCGGATCGGTGGCGAATGTCGCGTCGGCCCAGGCGTCGAACCAGCCGGCGGGAATGAGGCTGGCCTTCTTGTCCTCGGGCACGCCGGTGTACCAGCGCTCCTTCGCCTGATCGCGATTCACCATTCGGTACGCGCCGAGCTTGCCCGAGCCGGTCTGAACGAGCGAGGGCGTCTGCCGGATCCAGGACGGCGCATAGAGCACGAGACGTTCGACCTTCGAAGCGTTCTGCGTGGTGTAGGTCGCCATCAGCGTCGTGCCCCACGACCAGCCGAGCAGGTTAAGGCGCGGAATGTTGCGGCGCTGCAGGACGAAATCGACGGCGGTGCCGATGTCCTTGACCGCGGTCTGGCCGGTCACGATGGGCGGATTGGCGTCGGGCTTGTCGGCCATCTCGGGAGGACGCGTCGACTTGCCGTAGCCGCGCAGATCGAGCAGCCACACGTCGTAACCGCGCGCGGCGATGTATTCCATCCAGGACAGGCCATCCAGCTTGAGATCAAACGCCGTCTCCGAAGGATAGGTCGCGCCGTGCACGTAAAGCACGGTCTGCTCCGGGTGGAACGAGGTCATGTCGGCCGGCCGCTTGTTACGGACGTAGATCTCGATGCCGGGATCTGAAGTCTTGACCATCATCTCGTCAGTCACCAGAGCCCTCGTCTGTGCCAGCGCCGGAATGGAAAGGAGCATTGCGAGAACAAAGCCTGCGGTCGCAATCGAAAGTCTCACCATAGCCTCCCTCGTTTTTTTCTGTTTTTCTGCCCACCTAACGTAACGGCAATTTGCGTCGACCGCGCATCTTAATTTTCGCGCGGCTCGACGCGCCTGACGGATAGTGATCGATCAGGGTCAAAGGGCGCTGCGCGATTGCGCGAATTTCAGTAACAATTTCAAGCTGATTTCCCCTGTCCAGTCGCGCGCGCAAAAATAAAACGCTTCGCGGCAAACCCAAATCACGCTTACAACTCCGGCCATCCCGTCCCGAAGAAGAGGGGCGTTGGCCATCGTCACGAACGTTGGGACGGGTTGCGGTGGACGCGGCAGCGTCGGGCGCGTGGATGTGATCGCAGGGCGGCTTTGTCGTGAGCGAATACAGCGCGCAGGACGTACGGCGCTTAAACGCCTCCGTTAGGTCTTCGGCTGGCAAGCACTTGGCTGGTCGAAGTCTCTGGCAGAGGAAGCTGCGTACGGCAAAACCGTGTGGTCCTGGCGCCCGTGGCTGGCGTCAAGCCGGCGGAGGTTTGCGAAACCCGACCGGGTTTCGATGAACCTTCAATCCGCCGGCGATGGAGGCAAGAGGAATTCGTCTCCAGGGAGAGCGCGGCATAAGCCGTCAAACCATCGCGCAGGGAATGCCGGGCTGCTCCGGCTGTACCTGTATGCTCGTGTGCGCACTTCCTAAGTGCATTTGCACACGAGACCGCGGGTGCAGCAAAGCACCCGGCATTCCCTGCGCCCTCTCACTTGTGGGGGGCGAACGATTTGCAAAAGCTCGGGCGCATCGTGTCGCGAGAACGCTAACGCACATTCAGTTGTCGTCACCCGCGAAGGCGGGTGACCAAGTATTCCAGAGACGTCGATGATAGAACCGAGAAGCCGCAGCGTACTGGATACCCCGCATTCGCGGGGTATGACAGCTTTTGTTGCTTGAACATCGAAACAGGAGCCTACCCCTGCGGCGCCACTGAAATCCTTGCGCAGTCGCGGCGGCCCATCAGGACGCAATCCTGGGTCTTGCGGAGATCGGCGATGCTCACGGCAAGCCAGATGCCGATCGCGGTCAAGGCCACGGTGAAGGCGAGCGCTGCGATGTTGGCGAGCATGCGGTGACGGAAGTCGTCGCCCTCGTCGCGCGACCGTTCGTAGCGGGACAGATCGTTCGCGGTTTGCGGCCCCTTGACTTGACGAGTGGCCTGGCTGGGCTCTTCCCGCCCGCCCGGCGGGTGGGCCGAGGTACGCGGCCGGAACTTGAGCACGACGTGCTCGTCGTCCGTGATAATGGGCCGCTCGGTTTTCACTGCGTTCGTCCGACGAAAAGTCCTGCCGCCTTTTTAGCACGGCGGCAGCGTTTCCAACATGAAATCTTGCCAGCCGCAGGACAGCCATCCATCTCCGCAACGTCTGATGGAACCGTAACGACGCCAGGCTCAGTCCTGTTTCGGCAGCCGCCCCATCATGTAGAACTCGTCGTTGGGGCGCATCGCAGTGACGTTGGCGAGCCGGTTCGACAGCGCGAAGAAGGCCGAAATGGCCGCGATGTCCCAGATGTCGTCCTCGGAAAAGCCGTGGCTGGCGACCTCGGCAAAATCGGCCTCGGAGACTTCGTTCGCCGCCCGGCTCACCTTCATGGCGAAGTCGAGCATGGCGCGCTGCCGCGGCGTGATGTCGGCCTTGCGGTAGTTGACCGCGATCTGGTCGGCGATCACGGGGTTTTTCGCCCGGATGCGCAGGATCGCGCCGTGGGCGATCACGCAGTAATGGCACTGGTTGGCGGCCGACGTCGCCACCACGATCATCTCGCGCTCGGCCTTGGTCAGCCCGCTGTCCTTCTCCATCAACGCGTCGTGATAGGCAAAGAAGGCACGAAACTCGTCGGGCCGGTAGGCCAGCGTCAGGAACACGTTCGGCACGAAGCCGGACTTCTCCTGCACCGCGAGAATTCGCGTGCGGATATCCTCCGGCAGCTTGTCGATGGCGGGCGGCTGAAATCGTTTGGCGGCAGGCTTGGACATGAAAGGGTTCCGGCTAAAGGCCGCGCGATGCGGCGTTGCCGGAACCATATAGAGCGTTTTCGAGCGAAGTGGAAACCGGTTCGCGTGAAGAAAACGCGTCAAATCAAAAATCTAGAGCCCCCGTTTCGATTCCATCGAAACGGAGAAATGGCTCTAGCGTTTTCGGGTGAAGTGGACACCATCCCCCGCGGAGCAATCGCGAAAACTGACATGCCTCAGCGCAGCGGCTTTTTCAGCAGCGAGAACCGGTCGGGATCGAGCCCCATCGAGGGCTGCAGCATCGGCGCTTCGACCGGCGTCATGACGCGGGCGGCGGGGCGGTCGCTGATCGAGGGATCGTTCGGCACGTCGCGGTGCGAGGTGGCGCCGCGCCAGCGATCCAGCACGGCCGAGACGAAATGCATGTCGTGGCCGGCGGAAACCGACGGCGCGGTGGCGATCGTGGCTTCGCTGCGCGGCAATTGATGCACCGGAACCTCCTTGAAGCGCAGCCGCGTCGGCAGCGCCACGCCTTCGCCGAAGGCCAGGACTTCGCGGGTGCCGAGCGAGGGCACGAACGACAACAGGTTGGCGGCGGCGTCCGAGACCGCCGAGCGCAAGAGCGCCTGGTCGCGGTCGTTGGCAAGGCGCATCGCAAACAGCGTGTTGCACTGGGAAATGATGGTGGCGTCGAGTTCGGCCGGACGCTGGGTGACGAGGCCGAGATAGACGCCGTATTTGCGCCCCTCCTTGGCGATGCGCGACACCGCCTTGCGCGTCGGCCCGAAGCCGATGTTGCGGTCGGCCGAGGCGTAACGGTGCGCCTCTTCGCAGACGAACAGCAGCGGCGACACGCCATCGCTCCACAGGCCGAAATCGAACGCCATGCGGCACAGTACCGACACCACGGAATCCACGACTTCGGCGGGGAAGCCGGCGAGCTGCATGATGGTCATCGGCCGGCCGTTGGCAGGCAGCCGGAACAGATGGCTGATGACTTCCGCCATAGTGTCGCCGCCGACATTGGCGTTGTCGAACATGAAGGCGTAGCGCGGATCGTTGCGCACGGTCTCGATGCGCGAGATCAGCTTGTGATAGATGATGCGCGAGGAGCGGTTCTCCAGCTTGCCCATCCGCTCGTCGATCAGCGAGATCAGGTCGACAAGGCGATACGGCACCGGCGTATCGACGGTGTAGCCGACCGACTTGGGCTCCATGCGCTTGAGCCCGAGCCGGTCGGAGTTTTGGTACTGGGTATAGATGCCCTTCGCCATCGGAATGACTTCGGCGAGGACGTCGAGTTCTTCCGGCACGCCCGGGCGGCCGCCGAACAGCACGTCGACGATCTCTTCGAAATTGAACAGCCAGAACGGCAGTTTCAAATTGCGCGGATTCATTACGACCGCGCGGTCGCCGAAGCAGCGGCCATATTCGTTGTGCACGTCGAGCAGGAAAACCCGCAGGTTCGGCCGCGCCTTCAGAATCTCGTTGAGCAGCAGCGACACGCTGGTCGATTTACCGACGCCGGTGGAGCCGAGAACCGCGAAGTGCTTGGAGAGCATTTCCTCGACGTCGACATAGGCGATCACCGAGCGGTCCTGCTGCAGGGTGCCGACATTGATCTGGTCCGACCCGCTCGGCGCATAGACGGTGCGAAGGTCCTGGGCCGTGACGAGGTCGACGGCGTCGCCGATCGTCGGATAATTGGTGACGCCGCGTTGGAATTTCGGGCGGTCGCCGCCGAAAATTTCGCCGAGCAGGTCGACCGATGCGGTCGCCATGTACTCATCAGAGCTTGGCTGATTCTCGCACGAAACCTCGGTAATCATGGCGATGATGGTGGTGGATGTCGCACAGCGAATACTGATGAAGCGGCCGACGGTGGCGCGCACTTCGGAAAGGGGCATCTGGCCTGTCGCCAGAAGTCCGACCCGGGCGAGGGAGCCGCGCACGGAAATCACACGTCCGAAGGATGTCACGGTGTTGAACCTGGATCTCATGAATTGGGGTCTGGCCTGCATTATGGACGGCCCCGACTAGCGAAACGGTTAAGCCGGCGAGGTTCCGTATCAGCTAAATCAGCGGCATCCCGGTCAGAATTCGTTTTTGCAGCGGAGTCCGATCCCACGCTCCGATTGCGAGTTAGGCTTGGAAAATCGGGGCTTTCTCGCATTTGCTGGGTCGCGCGCGCTCTGCTACGAATTAATCTCTCGTTTACCATTTCGAAGGAGAGAACCAGCCAAGGTCACCTCTCGATAGCCTGTTGGTGGCGATGGTGATTGGAGCCAGCCCGTGTATCGACGTAACCGATTGCTAACCGCAAGTTGTAACGCGCCTTCCATTTGTCCTTCGTACCAATATCGCTGGGCGGGAAAACTGGATTCCGGCTTGCGTCTGCATGACCGATCGCCAACCGCCTGCGGATTGGCGATTTCGCGCGGAGAAGCATCTCGGGTGAGCATCGAAAGCGACCAGAAATTGCCTGGCGGTCCCGCCGATAAGGCCGGGCTATTTACGCTGCTTGCTGTCTGCGCTGTCCTGCTCGCGGCGGCCGTACTCGCGCAATTTGCCGTCTCGACATGGAGCATTCGCGAACGCGTCCTGCTGGCGCTCGTCGCCGCTCTGGCCGCAGTCGCCGGACACTTGCTGCGGCGCGAACGATTGACTGATCGGCGGCTGGTGGCCGAGCGGCGCCAGCTCTCGATCGCCGTGAACAACATCCCGCAAGGTCTTGTTCTGTATGATGCATCCGCGCGGATCATCACTTGCAACCAGCCCTATCTCGACATGTTCGGATTGTCGCCCGACGTGGCGAAGCCCGGCTGCACCATGCAGCGGCTGATCGCCCACCGGAAGGAAACCGGATCCTTCGATGGCGACGTCGATGCATTCTGCGACGCGATCATTCAGAAAGTGTCGCTCGGCAAGGCCACGCGCCAACTTACGGAAGCGCCGGGCGGCCGGGCGATCGAGATCATCAACCGGCCGCTGAAGGGCGGCGGGTGGGTCGCTACGATCGAAGACATCACCGAGCGCAAGCGTGCGGAAGAGAAGATCGCGCATCTGGCGCACTACGACGGTCTGACAGACCTGCCGAACCGGATCCTGCTCCGCGAGCGGCTGGAACATTCACTCACGGTGATGCGGCCGGGCGAGCAATTGGCGGTGCTCTATATCGATATCGACGAGTTCAAGAGTGTCAACGACGCGCTCGGCCATCCGATCGGCGATGAACTGCTCAAAGGCGTTGCCGATCGCCTGCGCGGTTGCTTGAGGGAAACCGACGTGGCGGCCCGACTCGGCGGCGATGAGTTTGCCGTCATTCAAATGCCCATCAAGGATCGCTCGGAAACTACTCGGCTCGTTGATGAAATCCATTCGGCGATCAGGCAGCCCTTTGAATGCATGGGACACCTGATCACCACCGATGCCAGCATCGGAATAGCGCTTGCTCCCAGCGACGGGGTGGACCTCGACCAGTTGTTGAGGAGTGCGGACCTAGCGCTCTACGGCGCCAAGGGCGACGGACGGCGAACCTACCGCTTCTTCGAGGCCGGCATGGATCAGCGCGCCAAAACGCGGCGAAGCCTGGAGCTCGAGCTGCGCCGGGCGATCAGCGACGGCAGCCTCGAGACCTATTACCAACCGGTGGTCAATATCGAGGACGGCAAGATCTCATCCTGCGAGGCGCTGTTGCGGTGGCGGCACCCCGAACGCGGCATGATCTCGCCGGCGGAATTCATCCCGATCGCGGAAGACAGCGGCCTGATCAATCAGCTCGGCCTGTGGGTGCTCAATGCCGCCTGTGCCGAGGCCGTTACCTGGCCGGACCATGTCCGCGTCGCGGTCAACGTGTCGCCGGTGCAGTTCAGGAGCCAATCGCTGGCGCTGAACGTGGCCGCGGCGCTGGCCGCCTGCGGCCTTCCCGCGAGCAGGCTGGAGCTCGAAATCACCGAGGCCGTTCTCATTCGCGACGACGAGGCCGCGCTCGACATGCTGCATCAGTTGCGCAAGCTGGGTGTCCGGATCGCGCTGGACGATTTCGGCACCGGCTACTCCTCGCTCAGCTACCTGCAGCGCTTTCCGTTCGACAAGATCAAGATCGATCGCTCCTTCATCAGGGACATCGCAGGCCCCGGCGCGTCCTCGTCGATCGTCCAGGCCGTGGTGAATATCGCAGCCGCCAGCGACATGATGACGACGGCGGAGGGTGTCGAAACCGAACAACAAAGGAACTTGCTGTACATCCTCGGCTGCACCGAGATGCAGGGCTATTTGTTCAGCCCCGCGATATCGGCCGCCGAGGTGAGACGACTGTTGGTGACGCATAGGGGTAAGGCGATGTCGGCTGCTTGAAACGCCGGGCACGGCTTGCTATCGACGGAGAAGGAAAAAACAAGAAACAGAGCAGGGTGGACCGCGATGAATCGCGACAACGCATCTTGAGCGAGCCTGCGCGATCTTCCGCGCTCGCACCATTCCGCGTCAGGAACTACCGTTTTCAATGGCCGGCTGATCTGCTCACCTCGTGGGCGTTCGAGATGGAGCTGCTCATTCTCGGCTGGTATGTGCTGGTCGAGACCGGATCGGTCCTGCTGCTTACCCTGTTCGCCTCACTCGGCTACGTCGGTACGCTGGTAGCGCCGATGTTCGGCGTCGTCGGCGACCGCATCGGTCACCGCGATCTGTTAGGCGTGATGCGCGCGACCTACGCGATGCTGGCCGCCGTGCTGATGACGTTGGCGCTGTCCGGCCACCTCGCGCCGATTTTCGTTTTTATCATCGCGGCCGTGATGGGCATCGTCCGCCCATCGGATCTTGGCGTGCGCGGCGCGTTGGTTGCGACCATCATGCCGCATGGCCAGTTGATCGGGGCGATCAGCATCTCGCGCACCACGATGGATACCGCGCGCATCGCCGGCGCGCTGAGCGGCGCCGGCTTGTTTGCCTCGCTCGGCATGGGCCCGGCCTATGTGGCGATCGTCTGCCTCTACCTTACCGCAACCGCGCTGACGCTGTGCATCGTGGCGCCGGCAAAGCCGCAACTCGCGGGCGAGGCTTCCAGCGAGGCGTCGCAGCGCTCGCCGCTGCGCGATCTCAAGGAAGGGGTCGCCTATGTCTGGACCACGCCGCGGATGCAGGCCGCGCTCTGGGTGGCATTTCTGGCCAACCTCACGGCCTATCCACTTTCCAACGGCCTACTGCCCTATATCGCCAAGGCGATCTACGGCACCAACCAGACCGGGCTCGGCTATCTGTCGGCGAGTTTTGCGATCGGCTCGCTGGCCGGTTCGATCGTGTTGAGCCTGATCCGCGATATCCGGGTGGCGCGGCTGATGATCGGCGCGACCGTCGTCTGGTACGCGACCTTGCTGATCTTCGTGCAGATGCAGACCGTGCCGACCGCGATCGTGTGCCTGGTGGTGGCAGGCTTTTCGCAAAGCCTCGCCATGATCTCGATCGCCGTCATTCTGATGCGGACCGCGAGCGAGAATTTCCGCGGCCGGGTGATGGGCGTGCGCATGATGGTGATCTACGGCCTGCCGATCGGTCTGTTGGCCGCCGGCAGCCTGATCGACGAGATCGGATTTGCAGCGACCGGCACCGTCTACGCGGCGGCCGGTCTGGCGCTGATGCTGGCGATCGTGCTGCACTGGCGCGCCGATCTCTGGCACGTGCACGCGCCGGCGAATGCGCGATGATCTGACCCCGCCGGCCGGCGCGGGCGTCTCACTGCACCTTGATGTCAGCCGCTTTGAGCACCGTGCGACGCGTCATGGCGGCTGGGCGCTGCCAGGATGTTTGTTGACTAGACCTGATATTTTGTACAGATGTACAAAACTCGAGAACGGAAAGCAAATGCCATGACGCGAAACCCCAACATGCGGGAAGCCATCCTGAGCGCGGCCGAGCTGTTGTTCTCGACGCGCGGCTTCAATGCGGTGTCGATCCGCGACATTGCGCTGGAGGCGGGAGCCAATCCCGGCAGCATCACCTATCACTTCAAGAGCAAGGACGGGCTGCTGCTCGAAATTTACAAGCGGCATTGCGGCCCGATGAACAAGCGCCGCATCGAACTGCTGGTGGCTGCAAGGCGCGTGCGCGACATTCAGGACCGGCTGGAAGCGATCGTGCGCGCCTATGTGCAGCCGGCGTTTTCATCGAGCAGCGACCTTGCCGGCGGCGGGGCGCGATTCACGCGGCTGCGCGCGGTGATGTCGGCCGAAGGCAACGCGGTGGTGGGCCGCATCATCGCGGAAATCTTCGACGACACCACCAACGCATTCATCGATGCCATCGCGGAAAGCCTGCCGCATCTGCCGCGCACGACGATCGTCTGGCGGTCGCAGTTCCTGCTCGGCGCGCTCTATTACACCCTCGTCAATCCGGAGCGGGTGACGCGGCTATCCCGCGGTGAAGCCGACGGCACCGACATGGCGGAAGCGATCGAGCAAATCGTCTCGGCGACGGTCGCCTCGTTGCAGGCGTCCGACATCAATCACATCGACGGCGCGTCACGCCGGACCAAGCCAATGCAACCGTACGCGATAGGTATCGCTCGAAAGCGGAAAGAAAATCCACCCGACTAGGTACCCGCCCGAACCGAGCACTGCAGAAGGCACCATGAACAAGCCCACAATTCCCGGACCCGATCCCAACACGCGAACGCCGAAATTCAAGCTTCCGGCGCTGGCGTGTGACGCACACACCCATATCTTCGGCCCCGGCGACAAATATCCTTACGCGCCCGGCCGGCCCTATACGCCGCCCGATGCGCCGCTCGAGGATTTCCGGACGCTGCACACGAAGCTAGGAATCGGTCGCGCCGTCATCGTCAATGCCAGCGTGCACGGCACCGACAACCGCGTGGCGCTCGATGCCATTGCCGTCAGCAACGGGACGTTTCGCGCCGTCGCCAATATCGACGACACCATCACCGAGCGGGGCTTGCGCGAATTGCATGAGGGCGGTTTCCGCGGCTGCCGCTTCAACTTCGTCCGTCATCTCGGCGGGGTGCCCGACATGGCGGCGTTCCATCGTATCGTCGCGATGGTCGCGCCGCTCGGCTGGCACATCGACCTGCATTTCGACGCGATCGACTTGCCCGAATACGCCGAGATGCTGGCAAAATTGCCGGTGCGTTACACCATCGATCACATGGGGCGCGTCAAGGCATCCGACGGTCTCGACCAGCTTCCGTTCCGGACGCTGATCGATCTGATGAAGCGTGACG
Organism: Bradyrhizobium sp. LMTR 3; assembly: GCF_001693485.1. Taxonomy (GTDB): domain Bacteria; phylum Pseudomonadota; class Alphaproteobacteria; order Rhizobiales; family Xanthobacteraceae; genus Bradyrhizobium. Next base: position 512,069 of record NZ_MAXC01000012.1, on the reverse strand, counting down.
AGAAATGCTGGGTGAAGGTGTGCGGTTGCGAGCGGGTGTCCTCCGGCGGACCGCCGTTCCACGACGCGGTGCCGTTCGCGCGCCGCATCGTCGAGACGGCGCCGGACCGCGTGATCTGGGGAACCGACTGGCCGCATCCCAACGTGAAGGTGATGCCCAACGATGGCGATCTGGTCGATCTCATTCCGCTGTTTGCACCGGAACCGGAATTGCAGCAGAAGATTCTGGTCGATAATCCGGCGCGGCTGTTCGAGTTTTGAAGGGAGCGCGTGCGATGGCGAACAAACGAATCCAGTACAGCTTGAGCCGGCGCCGCGCGTTGTTCGCCGGCATGGCCGCGCTGGCGGCGGCAGCGCTGTTGCTGCCGCAAATCGCCCGCGCGCAAAGCTATCCGAACCGACCGGTGCGGCTGATCCTGCCGTTCGGCGCGGGCGGCGTCGCCGACGTCACGGCGCGGCTCGTTACCGAAAGACTCGGCGAAAAGCTCGGCCAGCGCTTCGTCATCGAGAACATGCCGGGCGCCGGGGGTATCAACGCGGCGCGCGCTGTGCTGTCCGCGCCCGCGGACGGCCATACGCTGGCGCTGTTCAGCAACGGCACCGCGATTTCCGTGTCGCTGTTCAAGAACCTGACGTTCAACCCGTTGACCGATTTCGTGCCGGTTTCGAGCATGGGTTATTTCGACTTCATCTTCGTCACCCAGGCTGGTTCGCCGTATCCGACGCTGGCTGACTTCATCAAGGCAGCGAAGCAAAAACCCGGCACGCTCAATGTCGGCACCATCAATGTCGGATCGACCCAGAACCTCGCCGCGCAATTGTTCAAATCGACCGCCGGCGTCGATGTTACGATCGTACCGTTTCGCAGTTCGCCCGAAGTGCTGATCGCGCTGTTGCGTGGCGATATCCAGATGGCGATCGAAAATTACAGCGCGGTGCGATCACATATTGTCGACAAGGCGGCGATCGCCGTGTCGTCTTCGGGGCCTGTGCGCACCACGTTCCTGCCCGACGTGCCGACGGTGAAGGAAGCCGGCGGCGGGGATTTCGAGGCCCGGTCCTGGAACGCTATCTTTGCGCCAAAGGGCACGCCGCCGGAGGTGATCAGGACGCTCAACGCCGCGCTGCGTGAAGTGCTCGAGATGGCCGACTTGAAGAAGCGCGCGCTCGATCTCGGCATCGAGGCCAAGGCCAGCTCGCCCGAGGAAATCCAGGAACGGCTGAAGGCCGACATCGACAAATGGGCTGACGTGATCGAGCGGGCAGGAATTGCCAGACAGTAGCCATGCTGCCGGGTGCGGCCGGCAACGTGCAACAATCGAAGGAGGAAATCCCGATCATGAGCAATGCTGGAAAAACGGGCCTTGTGGTTACGGCGCATCCCGGCGATTTCGTCTGGCGCGCGGGCGGCGCGATCGCGCTGCACGCCAAGAAGGGCTACCGCATCAAGATCGCGTGCCTCTCGTTCGGCGAGCGTGGCGAAAGCCAGTTCGCCTGGAAAGAGTCCGGCGCGACGATGGACAAGGTGAAGGCCGGAAGGCGCGACGAGGCGCAGCGCGCGGCGGAGATGCTGGGCGCGGAAATCGAGTTCTTCGACGCGGGAGATTATCCGCTGCGGCTGACGGACAAGCATTTCGACCGCATGGTCGATATCTACCGCGAGCTCAATCCGTCCTTCGTGCTGACCCATGCGCTGGAGGATCCCTATAATTTCGATCATCCGAACGCGGCGCACTTCGCGCAGGAAACCCGCGTGGTCGCGCAGGCGATGGGTCACAAGCCTGGCGCCAAATACACCTATTCGGCGCCGCCGGTGTTCCTGTTCGAGCCGCATCAGCCGGAGATGTGCAATTTCAAGCCGCAGGTGATCCTCAACATCGACGAGGTCTGGGATATCAAGCGCAAGACGTTCGAAATTCTCGCGGCCCAGAAGCACCTGTGGGCCTATTACGAGCGGGTCGCGCTGCAGCGAGGCGTGCAGGGTGGCCGCAACACCGGCAAGCCAATGACCTATGGCGAGGCCTATCAGCGGCTGTTCCCGATGGCGATAGAGGAATTGGCATGAAGACGGTCGTCGTCCGCAATATCAAGCGCACAGAGCCCGAGCTCGTGAAGCGGTTGGGTGCGCTCGGTGTCGCCACCGCGCACGAGGCTTATGGCCGTTTCGGCTTGATGAAGCCCTATCTGCGCCCGGTGTGGAGCGGAGCCGAGACGGCAGGCACCGCCGTGACTGTGCTGGCGCAGCCCGGCGACAATTGGATGATCCATGTCGCGGTGGAGCAGTGCCGGCCCGGCGATATTCTGGTGGTCGGCTGCACGGCTGACAATACCGACGGCATGTTCGGCGATCTGCTCGCGACCTCGCTGATAGCGCGCGGCGTAAGAGGCCTCGTCATCGATGCCGGCGTTCGCGACGCCAAATCGCTTCGCGAAATGGGTTTTCCGGTGTGGTCGAAGGCGATCTCGGCCAAGGGGACGGTGAAGGCGACGCTCGGTGCGGTCAATGTGCCGGTGGTGTGCGCCGGCATCAATGTGAAGCCGGGCGATGTGGTGGTTGCCGATGACGATGGCGTCGTGGTGATCGGACGCAAGGACGCCGCCGATGTCGTCCTCAAGGGCGAGAAGCGCGTCGCCGACGAAGAGGGCAAGCGCCAGCAACTCGCCGCGGGTGTGCTCGGGCTCGACATGTACAGTATGCGCGAGCCGCTGGCGAAGGCTGGGCTCGTCTATGTCGACGAGCTGGAGGAGGACTGAGGTGGCGATGCGCCTGCGCACCTTGCTCGGCGACCATCCCGGCACGACCGCGCTGAAGAACGGATCGATCGGGTCGGACCTGGTCGCGTTCGATTTCGCGCAGTATTCGCCGACCAACAAAGGCTTCAAGCCGATGGTCCGCGAGGGGGCGTTCGACGTCTCGGAGATGGCGATCGTCACCTATTTGATGGCAAAATCCTTCGGCAAGCCGATGGTGCTGCTGCCGGATGTTGTGCTGGCGCGGTTTCAGCACGGGTATGCGCTTTACAATGCGAAGGCGGGAAAGCTCGGGCCGCGCGACCTCAACGGCAAGCGGGTCGGCATCCGCTCCTTCACGACGACCACCGGCGCATGGCTGCGCGGCATCCTTGCCAATGACTATGGCGTCGATCTCGACTCGATCGAGTGGGTGACGTTCGAGGACGCCCATGTCGCCGAATTCGTCGATACGACCAGGCGGGCGCCTGCGGGCAAGCAGATTGTCCAGATGCTGATCGACGGCGAACTCGATGCGGTGCTCGGCGAGAAATCGGATCATCCGGATTTGAAGTCGCTGTTTGCCGATGCTGCTGCTGAAGAGAAGGCTTGGTTTGGGAAGCACGGGGTGGTGCCGATCAACCATATGGTGGTGGTGAGCCGGAGATTGTCGGACGAACATCCGGATGCTGTACGGGAGGTGCATCGGCTGCTTGCCGAGTCCGCCGCGGTCTCGCCGGCAGCGCCGCGCTTCAGCCGGGACGAAATGCAACGTTCGCTGCAATTGATTATCGATTACTCCGCGCAGCAAAAGCTTATTCCGCGCGCGTATGCGGTGGAGGAGTTGTTCGACGATGTAACGCGGGCACTTTGGTAGTCCCCGCACAGCCGTCATCATCCGCGAAGGCGGATGATCCAGTACGCCGAGAAGGTCGGGTTGACCGAAGAGCCTCGGCGTACTGGATACCCCGCCTTCGCGGGGTATGACCTCCTTGAATGTGGTCACACTGGAGCAAGCAATGACCCCCGAGCCGATCTTCGATCTCGCCCATCTCGGCCATATGGAGCTGCTGACGCCGAAACCGGACGAGAGCCTGAAATTCTTCGTCGACGTCATGGGCATGACCGTCAGCGGCCGGAAGGGCGAGTCGGTCTATCTGCGGGGCTGGGACGACTACGAGCGCTATTCGCTGAAACTGACGGCCTCGAAAACATCGGGCATGGAGCACATGGCGTTGCGCGCGCGTAGCCCGCAGGCGCTGGAGCGTCGCGTCGCCGCGCTGAAAGGCTCGGGATTCGACATCGGCTGGATCGATGGCGATATGGGGCAGGGGCCGACGTTCCGCTGTCGCGACCCTGATGGTCATATCGTCGAGCTCTACTACGAAACCGAATGGTATCAGGCGCCGCCCGAGCTCCAGCCGGCGTTGAAGAACCAGGCGCAGCGCTTTCCGGCGCGTGGCGTCAATGTCCGCCGGCTCGATCACCTCAATTGCCTGGCCGTCGACATCAAGGCGAACCGGCTCTTCTTCGAAAACTATCTGGGCTTGCGCACCACCGAGCAGATCGTGCTGAACGACGGCACGGAAGCGGCAATGTGGATGACGATGTCGAACAAGAGCTACGACTTCGCCTATACCCGCGATCACTATGGCAAGGCCGGACGCTTCCATCACGTCACCTACGCGCTCGACAGCCGGGAGGAAATTCTGCGCGCTGCCGATATTTTTTTGGAGAACGGCGTCCACATCGAGACCGGTCCGCACAAGCATGCGATCCAGCAGACCTTCTTCCTCTACGTCTACGAGCCCGGCGGCAACCGCGTCGAAGTCGCCAATGCGGGGGCCCGGCTCATTCTCGCGCCCGACTGGAAGCCGATTGTCTGGACCGAAGAGGAGCGCAAGAAGGGGCAGGCCTGGGGGCTGAAGACGATCGAGTCGTTTCACACCCACGGCACGCCGCCGGTGTGAGGCGACGTTTTGCCCGCCCTCGGTCAGCGGACGTCAAAAGTGGGAAAGATGACCGGCCTTGCGGCCGCGATGTTACGCACCATCTTGATGCGAACGTGCAAATGACGTCGTGAGCGGTCGATGGCAGAACTTGTGGATTTCTCCAGCGAGGCTTTTCTTCGTGATCCCCGGAAAGGCGTGGCCCTGTTGCGGTCATCCGGACCTGTCGTCGCGACGAAGTTTCCCATTCTAGGCCGGCTCTGGGTCACCACAACCTATGAGGCGGCGGCGCGCGTGCTGAAGGACAGCGCGACCTTCACGCTACGCAAGGAGGGAGGCTCGCTCGTCGGCTTGCCCTGGTGGATGCCGACGCTAATCGGGACGCTCGCCAACAACATGCTGACGATGGACGAGCCGGATCACACGCGGCTGCGCGACATCGTCGACGAGGCGTTCCGTCGCCGAGCCGTGATGGACATGGAACCACACATCCGCGCCATCGCCGATCGCCTCGCCGATGACTTGTTTGCGGCGGGCAGCCCCGCCGATCTGGTGCAGCGTTATGCGCGGATGTTGCCGCTTGCGGTGATCTGCGAACTGCTCGGTCTGCCGTCGGCCGACCGGCCGAAATTCATCGCCTGGGCCAATTCAATCGCGAATCTCACCAACGCGTTCGGCTTTCTGCGGTTGATCGGCGGAATGATGAAGATGCGGCGCTATCTGAAAGTGCGTCTGCAGGTCGCCCGGGAACAGGGCGGCGAAGGATTGATTGCCGAGCTTGTGCGGGTCGAGAAGGAAGGCGGGCGCATCACGCCGGACGAAATGGTCTCGATGGTGTTTCTCTTGCTGGGGGCGGGCTCCGAGACCACCACCCATCTGATCAGCGGATCGGTGTTCGAATTGCTGAAAGATCCTGCGCGGCGCGATTGGATGGCGGCGGACTGGAGCCGCGCTGGCCTTGCGGTGGAAGAATTTTTGCGCTTCGTCTCGCCGGTGCAGTTCTCAAAGCCGCGCTATGTGCGCCATGACGTCGATCTGGACGGCGTGAAATTGAAGAAGGGTGATCGGGTGATGGCGATGATCGTCGCGGCCAATCTCGACCCGCAGGCGAACGAGGGTCCCGAACGCCTCGATCTCGAGCGGCGGCCGAACCGGCATCTCGCGTTCGGGACGGGAATTCATTTCTGCCTCGGCCACCAGCTTGCGCGGATCGAAGGAATGTGCGCGCTGCAGGCGCTGTTCACGCGCTGGCCGCGGCTGAAGCTGGCGGTTGAGCCGTCACAAATTCATTGGCGGAAACGACCGGGCATTCGCATGATCGCGGAGTTGCCGGTGGTGGCGGGCGGGTGATGAGAGCGCGGCTAGCTGGGGAAGCTGGAGTCCCAGCCAGACTCGGAAAAAGCTTTATGCACCTACGCACCGACGGGAACCGCGAGAGCGCGCCGTCGAGCAGAGCGGTTCGAGATCGGGAATCTGCTCCCGTCACTCAGGAGGATGTGCGACTTCGCTTACTTCTTGAAGTTTGAGCAAGCCGTTCCAAGCCTTATCGGGGCCTCTGATATCGTCCCGCAGCTTCGCCTTCTCAAGTGTAACGAGATCACCGCAGAACTCGCAGGCAAATGGCGTTTCGCCGCGAAGCCATGGCATTGCTTTCTCATGCTCATGGCCGGAAGCAGGACGCGGAGGATTGGCGTTAGCATCGCGGCAAACTGCCATGACCAAACTCCAGAGATTACTGGACCGCATGCCTGAGGGGAGCGGACGACCTACCGTCAGTAACGAGTTGGTGCGCATGGGCCATCTCCTGAGCGATGGACGGCCTAACGGTAAACACAACAAACAAACTCGGCAATTTCGCTCCATGCCTTAGGGGCGAGCCCCTATGTAGAGTCCCGGAGGCCTCCCGTTTCGCTAAGCTGTCGCATTCACGCGGCGAGAGCTGCAGCCGGCGCATCTGGGTCATCGCGCACTTCCAGCATTGTTGCGCATGGTAGATGCCAGCAGGTGATCGCGGGGAAGGGCGCCAAGGCGAAGGGGCGGGCTAAGCGAAAGTTGAAGCCGATTTTCAATGCGTCACCCCTTTCTCGAAAGTTCCACACCGGGCTAGCTGGTCGGCGCCCGTCAGACGAAATGCCGCCAAATAGCAATGCTTTCGTCGGTCGATCTCGATAATTGAGGCCCGCTATGAGTTCGTTCGAGGAACCTGCTGCAGTTTCGCACCGCGGCGCGTCGCTGGATATCGCTCAAGAATCCGTTGGACGTTTTGAGCAGCGACATCGGGCCTCTCAAGGCGAACCAGCGATCTCGTCACTTCGGCCGGTCCTGCTATGCCTTCTGTTGCTGGCCGTGCTTGCACTCGGCTGCGGCGTGGTTCGAGCCCAAGGCACAATCCCTGACAGAGAGCTGGTAGTGGCGACCAAGGAAGCGCCGCCCTTCGCGATGAAGCAGCCGGACGGGAACTGGAGCGGTATCAGCATCGAACTCTGGAGAAAGATCGCTGCTGGAGCGGATCTACGCTTTCGCTTGGTCGAGACCCAGAACGTGCAGGACCTGCTGGATGAAGTTGCGAAGGGCACCCTCGACGCCGGTGTCGCAGCGGTAACTGTGACCGCCGGGCGCGCACGCAGCGTCGATTTTACCCAACCCTTCTACAACACCGGACTCGGGATTGCGGTGCCGATCCATGAAAGTGCTTGGGTGTCGATCGGGAGGGCGCTTCTTTCCTTCGGATTCTTCCAGGCTGTCACGGTACTGCTTTGTTTTGCGATGGCGGTCGGCTTCCTTATTTGGCTGCTGGAACGCCGGAAAACGGAACATTTCGGCGGGGGAGCCAAGGGGCTCGGCTCCAGCTTTTGGTGGTCGACCATTGCCATGACACAGGCGGGCGCTGCCCAGAATGCACCAGCAACGCTTCCAGGGCGGATCGTCGCAACCGGGTGGATGATCGCTTCCGTTATCGCCATAGCCGTGTTCACGGCAGGCATCACCTCCACACTCACGCGCCGAGGGCTCGAAGGCGCGGTTCACGGTTTCAGCGACCTGCGATCCGTGCGCGTCGGCGCCGTCGCCAACTCTGCGACGACCGACTACCTCACTCGTCAGCAGCTTTCCTTTCGAGCGTTTCCAGACCTTCAAAGCGGCCTATCTGCATTGAGCCGCGGCTCGATCGATGCCTTCGTCCATGACAAGCCGCTTCTGACCTGGGTCGCTCGGAAAGACTTCTCAGCCTCGGTTCGTATTGTAGACACCAGCTTCAGCAGCGAGAGCTATGCGATCGTGCTGCCGAAAGGCAGCACATTGCGGCCCATGCTCGATCTTGCCGTGCTCGATCAGATCGAAAGCGATTGGTGGCGACAAACGCTATTCCAAACCCTTGGAAATGCACGATCTCCCTAAGGTGCACAGTTGCGACCCCCATCGGCTTTCTGTGGTCTCTCAACTTCCGCGGGGGGCTTATCCGACCGGAACAGTCGCATGCACGACGGGCCGTTGAGGGTCCTATAACCGGCGAGATGGGAGTCGAGCGCGTGCGCAATGACGCGCTCGTGGTCGCCATTGAACACCGGTGAACTTCATATTTGGACGCCCGACATCCGATCGTTCTTCGACACGGTGGGGGCAGGACTGGCTCATCCGCTTCGTCGAGCATCGAATCGGCGATCCGGTCCAAGATCAACTCGACGGTTCATCGTCGGCGGCCAAAGCTCGTTCGGATCAAATCGTTGGTGGGATTGCCGAGTCTGGCTGGGGAACCTGGATTCGAACCAAGACAAACAGAGTCAGAGTCTGTTGTGCTACCGTTACACCATTCCCCAAGAATTGCTCAATGACATCAATGTCTTACATGGATGTCCGGGCAATCGGCTGGAGCGGGATTTTGCAAATCGCCGCTTTCGCTGGTGCGTCGTTCTACTCGCTCGATCCGGGCCTTGGCAAGCGCGGAAGGAGGGGCATTTTCGAACGAATTGCAGGGGGGCGGGGCAGCGCTTGCCGCGGTCCGCGCGTTACCGCTGCGAACGACGAGCCGGCTTTTTGCGCCCGCGCGGACTGCGATCCGTCGGCGCCGTCATCTCCGCCTGCAGCAACAGCAGCAGGCAACTGCCGAGCCGCTGCTCCATTTCCCGGTCGTGAATGGACAGTGGGCCGGGGTCGTTGAGGATGGCGTTGACCAGCGTTCCCAGCACGACCTGAAAGCCGAAGGCGATGGCGCGTGTCTTCGCCGCCTTGTTGCCCCGGCCCATCGCGCCAAGCAGGATTGGCGTGGCGTCCGCCACGTTGGCGCGCGCCAGTCCCTTGAAGGTCGACCAGCGGTCCGGCCGTGTGTCGTCGTGCTGGAGTGCGGCACGCAGCACGCCTTCGTGCTTGCGTATCCAGCCGATCGTTCCGCGCACGAGGAGGCGGCTGAGATCGGCAAGATCGGCATCGGCCAGCCTCTTGTCCTCCTTCATCCGCGACAGCCTGCTTTCGCCATCGCGCGCGGTAAGCGCCATCAGCGCATTGAAATAGGCGTCCTTGCTTTCGAACCGGCTGTAGAACGCGCCGACGGTGGCGCCGACTTGGCGGCACAGTGCTTCGATCGACAATTCCGCGAGGCTGTGGGTGCGCAGCATCTCGGCACCTGCCTGGAGCAGGGCGGCCGTGGTCTCGCGGCTGCGTTTCTGCCGCGACGGGGTGACGCCGGGAAGGTCGAGTTCGGCCGATGGCTGCATCTGGAACTTGCGTCTCCGCTCGAAGTAACCATAATGATAATTCGGATTATAGTTTTTGGCAATGCTCCGGCTGGCGCGTTGCCGTGAGCCGGGCGAACGGCGGATCAACCGCGGTCGCATCCAAAGACCGGGAGGAAAAGCATGGCGGCAGGTGGCGCAAAACCGTTCGGCGGCACGATCGGCAAGACAGTGGCCGGCTCAAAACCCTGGTGGCCGCAGGCGGCCAAGCCGCCGGAAGGCGCGCCGAACATTCTGGTGGTGCTGTTCGACGATGTCGGCTTTTCCGATTTCGGCTGCTACGGCTCTGCGATCCGCACGCCGACCATCGACAAGCTTGCCGCCGAAGGCCTGCGCTATTCAGGCTTCCACACCACGGCGATGTGTTCGACGACGCGTGCGGCGCTACTGACCGGCCGCAACCATCATTCGGTCGGCGTCGGCTGTCTCGCCAATTTCGATAGCGGCTATCCCGGCTATCGCGGCAAGATCGCGCGCGAGGCGGGGACGCTGGCGGAAATGCTGCGGCCGCATGGCTATCGCAATTACATGGTCGGCAAATGGCACGTCACGCCTTTGACCGAAAGCGGCGCGACCGGGCCATTTGACGGCTGGCCGTTGGGGCGCGGTTTCGATCGGTTCTACGGCTTCCTTGATGCCGAGACCGATCAGTTTGCGCCGGAGCTCGTATCCGACAATACCCATATCGATCCACCCGGCATCTATGCGGACGGCTATCACCTGACGTCCGATCTGATCGAGCAGTCGATCCGCTTCATCGCCGACCACACCGCCGACCGGCCTGATGTGCCGTGGCTTACCTGGGTGGCGCTTGGCGCCTGCCACGCGCCGCATCAGGCGCCCATCGATATCATCAAGAGCTACGACCCGATGTTCGCTCATGGCTGGGATGTCGAGCGCGAGCAGAGGATCGCGCGGCAGAAGGCGATGGGAATCGTGCCGCGGGAAACCCGATTGCCCGCGCGCAACGACGGCGTGAAGGCATGGGACGAGCATAGCGCCGACGAAAAGCGTGTGTTCACGCGCCTGCAGGCGGCCTTCGCCGGCATGCTCGATCACGCCGACCAGCATCTGGCCCGGCTGATCGGCTTTCTCGACAAGGCCGGCATCCGCGGCGAGACGCTGATCCTGGTCTTGTCGGACAATGGCGCCAGCCAGGAGGGCGGGCCGTGGGGCTTCGTCAACGCAATGGGGCCGTACAACTTCCGCCCCGAGCCGATGGCGGAAAAACTGCGGCGGATCGACGATATCGGCGGACCCGACTCGCACAGCAATTTTCCGCATGGCTGGGCGATGGCGTCGAACACGCCGCTGCGCCGCTACAAGCAGAACACCCATGGCGGCGGCATCCGCGATCCCTTCATCGTGAGCTGGCCGAAGAGGATTGCAGCGAAAGGCGAGGTGCGCCATCAATTCGTTCACGCCTGCGACCTGACGCCGACCCTGCTCGACCTGATCGGCATCAAGACGCCTTCGGAAGTTAACGGCGTTCCCCAGATGCCGCTCGAAGGCGAGAGCTTTGTACGTTCAATTGCCGATGCGTCGGCGCCATCAAAATCCTCGCCGCAGTATTTTGAAATGTTCGGGCATCGCGGCCTCTGGCATGACGGCTGGAAGGCGGTCTCCTTCCATCCCTCGGGCACGCCGTTCGAGAATGACAAATGGGAGCTGTTCCACCTTGCGCAGGATTTTTCGGAAACGGACGATCTAGCAGCCGAGCATCCTGAGCGGCTTGAGGCGATGATCAAGCTGTGGTGGAGCGAGGCCGAAAAGCACAACGTGCTGCCGCTCGACGACCGCTTCGGCCCGCGCTTTGCGGAGAACGCGGCGCGTTTCCACGGCGCGCGCAACAAGTTCACGTTCCACGCCGGCATGGGACACGTGCCGACCGACGTCGCGCCCGATGTCCGAAGCCGCAGCTACACCATCGAAGCCCATGTGGAAATCGGCGATGAAGGCGCCGAGGGCGTGCTGATCGCCCATGGCGATGCGACCTCGGGCTACAGCCTTTACATCAAGGACGGCCTGCTGGTGCACGATCTCAATATCGGCGGCGGCCATGAGATCGTGACCTCCGATCGCAAGGTGCCGTCAGGCGCGCACCGGCTCGGCGTGCATGTCGAGCGTCTGGTGCGCAAGGAGCCGCCGGCCAAGGGCTCCCGCACCGGCGTGACCGCCTATACGCTGCTGATCGACGGTGAGGCCGCAGGCTCGATCCAGACCCAGCTTGCCTTCAACAATTTCATCTCGTGGTCCGGCCTCGACATCGGCCGCGACCGCTCCAGCCCGGTCTCGCACTACGAGGCGCCGTTCGAATTCACCGGGCGGTTGCTGAAGGTGACCGTCGACATGCATGCCGACCAGAAGCTGGATGGCCAGGGCGTAGGTGCGGCGGAGATGGCGCGGCAGTAGCCGCCAATCCTAAGTTGTCATCGCCCGCGCATGCGGGCGATCCAGTATCCCAGAGACGCTAATAATTGAAACGATAAGCCGCGGCGTACTGGATTCCCCGCCTGCGCGGGGAATGACACCTTGTGTGCGGCGACGGCGTCACGCTGCTCTTCGCAACCGACGAAACCTGCCTGCCTTACTTGATCTTCTCATACGCCGCGGCGAAATCCGCCAGCGGCATGGGAATCGTGATTGTTTCCTTGGCCATATTCTGGAACGAGACCTTCAACTGCTTGCCGGATTTCAACGCGGCCAGCATGTCAGGCGAAATCTGGGCGTTGGCGTAACAGCCGCGTGCCTCGCAGGTCTGAACCTGCAGGTCGGACGTCATGCCATCGTCGACCTGGAGCTTGGCTCCGGCTGGCAGGTTGAGCCCGAGCGGCAATTGCACGATACCGACCGGTGCGCGGGTTTCGGCCGATACGCGGATACTGATCAGCACGATCAACTGACCGGTCTTGGTCAGGACGGCGCTTTGCTCGATCGCGCATTCGAGTGGCGCGCCGCGGCCGGCGCTGCTGCACCGCGCAACCCATCCGGGAGGCGCGGACGTATTGGCGCCCTCGGCCGGGCCGGCGGAGGGAGCTGGCGTTGCCTGCGCCGTGGGCGCAGTATTCTTGGTCTTGACCGCCTGGGCTTGGCCATGGCCGCACATGCCGAGTAGTGCTGCGGCAACAACCGCCAATTTGATTGAAATTTTCACTGAACGGCTCCGAATGAAACTACCTTCGGTAGTGTCGGTTGCCGGGCAAAGTCAAGTCATTCGGCCGCCTGCTTGACCGAGCCGTGTGCGTCCGGATGCTCATCATGGTGCGAACCGGTCGAACGGCTCCAGCGGGCAAACGCGTTCGAAAGCCGGTCGAGATAGAGATAGACGATCGGCGTCGTGAACAGCGTCAGCGCCTGGCTGACGAGCAGGCCGCCGACCATGGCATAACCGAGCGGCTGACGAATTTCCGATCCCGTGCCGGTACCGAGCATTAGCGGCACCCCGCCGAGCATCGCCGCCATCGTCGTCATCATGATGGGGCGGAATCGCAATAGCGCCGCCTTCCGGATCGCGGCTTCGGGCTCGAGCTGCTCGTCACGTTCGGCCGTGATCGCGAAGTCGACCATCATGATGCCGTTCTTCTTCACGATGCCGATCAGAAGCACGATCCCGATCAGGGCAATCAGGCTGAAATCGAATCCGAACAGCATCAGGATGGCGAGCGCACCGACGCCGGCGGACGGCAGCGTGGACAGGATCGTGATCGGGTGGATGTAGCTTTCGTACAGAATGCCGAGGATCAGGTACACCACCACGAGCGCTGCGAGGATCAACAGCGGCACCGTGCCGAGCGATTGCTGGAATGCCTGCGCCGTGCCCTGGAAGCTCGAATTGAGCGTCGTCGGCGCGCCAAGCTCGACCATCGCTTTTTGAATCGCGTCGGTCGCCTGGCCCAGTGCCACGCCCTGCGCGAGATTGAAGCTGATCGTGGTTGCCGGGAATTGGCCCTGATGGCTGATCGACAGCGGCCGCACCGGCACGCTGGTCCAGGTCGCAAACGTCGACAGTGGCACCTGGTCGCCGGTCGCGGGTGACTTTACGTAGATCTTGTTCAGCGTGTCGAGGCTGCCCTGCAATTCCGGCAGCACTTCGAGCACCACCTTGTAGGTGTTGAGCTGGGTAAAATACTGGGTCACCTGGCGCTGGCCGAACGCGTCATAGAGCGTGTCGTCGATCAGTTGCGGCTGGATGCCGTAGCGCGCGGCGGTGTCGCGGTTGATCTTAAGCTCCAGCGTGGTGCCGTTGGTCTGCTGGTCGGTGGCGACGTCGCGCAGTTCCGGCAGCGTCTGCATCTTCGCCAAAATCTTCGGCGCCCATTCGTTCAGCTCGGCCAAGTTCGCGTCCTGCAGCGTGAACTCGAACTGGGTTCGCGTCGGCCGGCCGCCGAGCCGAACGTCCTGCGCTGCCTGCATATAGAGACGGGCGCCGTCGACTTTCTCGAGCTGCGGACGCAGGCGCGCGATGATTTGCTGCGCGGATGCCTTGCGCTCGTCGCGCGGCTTCAGCGTGATGTAGAGATTGCCGTTATTGCCGGCCCGGCCGCTGCCGCCGATCACCATGGCGACCGTGGCTACATCGGGATCGGCCTGCACGATCTTTCCAAGTTCCTCCTGACGCCGCTTCATCTCGGCAAAGGAAATATCCTGACCGGCCTCAGAGGTGGCCGTGATCAGGCCGTTGTCCTGCTGCGGGAAGAATCCCTTGGGAATGATGACGAACAGGTAGACCGACAATCCCAGCGTTGCGAAGAAGACCATCAGGGTCGCGAACTTCCAGCGCAGCGCAAGGTCGAGGCCGCGTTCATAGAAGCGCAGCATTGCGTCGAAGCCGCGCTCGCTCCACTGGTAGAGCCGGCCGTGCCTGACTTCGCCATGCGCGCGCAGGAAGCGCGAGGCCATCATAGGCGTCAGCGACAGCGACACGACCATTGACACGAAGATGGTCATTGCGAGCACAACCGCGAATTCGCGGAACAACCGGCCGATGATGCCGCCCATCAGCAAGAGCGGGATGAGCACCGCGATCAGCGAGATGCTGATAGATACGATGGTGAAGCCGATCTCTCTGGCGCCCTTGAAGGCGGCGGCCATCGGCTTCTCGCCTTTCTCGACATAGCGCGTGATATTTTCCAGCATCACGATGGCGTCGTCGACCACGAAACCGACGGCGATGGTCAGCGCCATCAGCGAGAGATTGTCGAGCGAATAGCCGCACAGCCACATCAGCGCGCAGGCGCCAAGCAGCGCCAACGGCACCGTCACCGCCGGGATCACCGTCGCCCAGAAATTGCGCAGGAAGATGAAGATCACCATCACGACCAGCGCGATCGTGAGCAGCATGGTGAATTGCACGTCCTCGACCGCGGCGCGGATCGTCGTGGTGCGATCACTCATCACCTCGACCTTGATAGCCGGTGGGAGCGCAGCGAGCAGCCGGGGCAGCGTCCCCTTGATCTGGTCGACGGTCTCGATGACGTTGGCGCCGGGCTGCTTGAATATCACCAGGAATACGCCGCGCTTGCCGTTGGCCCAGCCCGCCTGCTTGGCGTCCTCCGGGCCGGTGACGGCCTGGCCGATATCGCGGATCCGCAACGGACCGCCATTGCGATAGGCGATAATGACGTCGTTCCAGTCCTTGGAATCCGTTAGCTGATCATTGGCGTAAATGGTGTAAGCACGCCGCTCGCCGTCGATATTACCCTTGGGGCTGTCAACGGTCGTGATCGCGATCTGGCTGCGCACGTCCTCCAGTGACAGGCCCTTGGCGACGAGTTTCCCCGGGTCGATCTGAATGCGGATCGCCGGCTTCTGCTGGCCGCCGATGATGACCTGGGCGACGCCTGAGATCTGGCTGATCTGCTGCGCGAGCTGGGCGTCCACGGAGTCGCTGACTGTCGTGAGCGGCAGCGTGTCCGAAGTCGCCGCCATGATCAGGATCGGCGAATCCGCCGGGTTGACCTTGCGGTAGATCGGCGGCGAGGGGAGGTTTTTCGGCAACTGGCCGCTGGCCGCATTGATCGCGGCCTGCACGTCGTTGGCGGCCGCGTCGATCGAGCGGTTGAGATCGAACTGGATGTTGACTGCGGTCGTGCCGAGATAGCTCGTCGACGTCATCTGCGCGACGCCCGGAATCTGCGCGAACTGGCGCTCAAGCGGCTGCGCCACCGACGAGGCCATGGTTTCCGGGCTGCCGCCCGGCAGGTTGGCGGTCACCTGGATGGTCGGGAAGTCGACTTGCGGCAGGGGGGCGACGGGCAACAGCGGGTAGGCGACGAGGCCGATGAACATGATGCCGGCCATCATCAGCGAGGTGCCGATCGGGTAGCGAATGAAGGGCGCGGAGATTCCGCCGCTCATTCCTGGGCAACCTTGGCTTGGGCCGGATCGGAGCTGGCGACCGCCGTGGTCACGAGCGAGCCCGGCTGAACCTTGAATTGGCCTGCCGTGATCACCTGCTCGCCGAGCGAAAGTCCCTCATCGACCACCGAGCGGCCGTCGACTGAGCGCGTCACCTTGATCTTGCGAAGCTCGGCCTTGTTGTCCTGGTTGACCGCGTAGGCGTAGAGACCATCGGCGCCATGCTGAACAGCGTCATCCGGAATCACGGTGGCGTTTTTCAGCGTCGCAACGAGCAGCCGCGTCGAAACCGACTGGCCGGGCCACAGTGCGTGATCCTTGTTGTCGAATACCGCCTTGAGCCTGATCGTCCCGCTCGACGTGTCGACCTGGTTGTTGATCAGCGAGAGCGTGCCGGTGGACAGCACCCGCTTTCCGTCGGTGGAGAGCGCGATGGTCCGAGGAGGAGCGGTGGCCAGCGCTGCCTTGATATCCGGCAACTGGTCTTCCGGCGCGGTAAAGATCACCGCGATCGGCTCGATCTGGGCAATGGTGACGATGCCGGTCTGGGTTGCGGCATTGACGATATTGCCGACATCGACCTGGCGCAGCCCGGCGATACCGGAAATCGGTGCCTTGACGGTAGCGTAATCAAGCTGGGTTTGGGCGTTGGAGATCGCGGCCGTGTCGGCCTCAACCTGCGCCGTCAGTTGCGCGACGGTCGAGCGCTGCGTGTCGGTCTGTTGCCGGGTCGCGAATTCCCCGAGCCTGGTAGAGCGCTGCAGATCGAGACTGGCATTGGCGAGATTGGCTGCGTCCTGCGCCTTCTTGGCCTTGGCCTGATCGAGCGCGGCCTGGAACGGCCGCGGATCGATCTCGACCAGGGTATCGCCCTCCTTGACGAACTGGCCCTCCTGAAAGGCGATCCTGTTGATCTGGCCGTCGACGCGGCTGCGCACTACGACGGTGTTGAAACCTTGCACGGTGCCAAGCCCGGTCAAATAGACCGGAAAATCGGCCTTCTCGACCGGGGCAGTCTTGACGGGGACGGCGGTGCGGGCCGGCGTGCGCTTCCCGACGTCAGCCTGCGCCGGGTGTTCCTCGCCGTGGAATCGCTGCCAGCCCAAATAGCCCAGCCCGGCAATCGCTGTGACCAGCAATACCCAAATGATGGTGCGTGATCTCGACATGCCGACCTACTTGTTTCGGAAAACAGGCAATGGCACCCAGAACGGTTCCCTGCGGAGACAGATATTGTCTCGGCGCCCTCGGGGCGTACATGCACGAGCGCTTGAGAATCCTAAACAATTGGAAAGGTTGCGGCAGCGCACGCGTGAGGACCGGCATGACGACGGCGTGGCTCGAAGCTCATTCGCATCACCGACTGTCGAACGACTTTGGAGCAAAATTAGAATCGTTTTGATCTGGATGGATTCAAGCGACGTCTCGTCCCAACCGCGTTGACCCCGAAAGTTTCGCTCGGTACCTACGGTGCAGGATTTGTCCTGCCGCCGGTCGGTTGCTGCGAGCTGAGTCAGCGGCACGTCCTATCGGAGCCGGATGAATGCGACGGCGGCGAGCTGGTGGTCGCGGACCTCCACGGTTCCCACCAGATCAAGCTCGTGGCCTGCGCCCTCGTGCCTTAGTCCTGCGTCCAGTTGCATCTGGTCACGCCGGTCGCACTGGGTGCGCGTGTGGCATCTTTTTTCAGGCTCCAGAGCATGGTACGGGATGTCTACGCGCCCGCAGCCTGATCTTCGATCTCGACACCTCGATCCAGGCCCTGGTGGAGCGGCCTGGGCGAGACGACCCCGAAACGGTCAAATTGACCGGTATCTATTACAACCTGATCCGCTACTGGGCCGAAGTATGAACAACATGTCTCTTTTTCGCGTTATGCTATTTGCGGTGATGTCGGCGCTGGCGATGCTGTCGCTGGCGGCGACGTCGTCGGCCCAGCAGGGCACGCTTCCTGCGGCGCCGTCCGCATCTGCGGCCCAGCAGGCGCCCGCCGTATCGCAGGTCCCGGCCACGTCGCCCCAGCCAGCGGCTGCGCCGGCCGCCCCTTCGGATTCAGCCGCGACGCCTGCGGAACGCGAGAGCAAATCGCTGAAGTCGGCTGCCGCCGAACTTCGCGAATTGTCGCCCTGGTCGATGTTCATGTCGGCCGACGTGGTGGTCAAGGCGGTCATGATCGGTCTCGCCTTTGCTTCGCTAGTGACCTGGACCATCTTCATCGCCAAGATGATCGAGCTCGCCGTCGCTCAGCGCAAAGTGCGCCGGGCGCTTGCCAAGATCTCCGACGCGAGGTCATTGGCGGAAGCGCAATTCGCGCTGGGTTCCAAGGGGAGCGTGCTGTCGTCCTTGCTCGCGGCAGCGATGCGCGAGGCGCGTCTGTCGGCAGGCATTTCCAGCGACGCCGGCATCAAGGAGCGCGCCGCGTCGAGCTTTTCGGAAATCGTGCGCGCCGAGGCGCGTCGGATCCGGCTCGGTATGGGCGTGCTCGCGACCATCGGCGCGACGTCGCCCTTCGTCGGGCTGTTCGGCACGGTCTGGGGCATCATGAACAGCTTCATCGGCATTTCGAAATCGCAGACCACGAACCTCGCCGTGGTGGCGCCCGGCATCGCCGAAGCGCTGCTCGCGACCGCGATCGGCCTCGTCGCCGCGATCCCGGCCGTCATCATCTACAATCACTTCGCGCGCGTCACCAAGGGTTACATGGAACTGGTCAGCCGTGCATCGGGCGCCGCGGGACGGCTGCTGTCGCGCGATCTCGACCGTACCCACGTTAGTTCACACGGCGGCTCGCATGCCCGAGCGGCGGCGGAGTAGGCGATGGGCGCGTCAATCGCAGAACACGACCTCGATGACGACAGCGATTTCGCGGAATCGCACGAGATCAACGTCACGCCGTTCATCGACGTCGTTCTGGTTCTCCTGATCATCTTCATGGTTGCGGCGCCCCTGTCGACCGTCGACCTGCCGATCGATTTGCCGACTTCGACCGCAACCCCGCAGAAGAAGCCGGACAAGCCGACCTATGTCAGCATCAAGCCGGATCTCTCGGTGGCGATCGGCGAGAACATGGTCAAGCGCGTCGACCTGGTGCGCTCGCTCGATGCGATGCCGGACAGCAGCAAGGAGCGCCACGTCTTCCTGCGCGCTGACCGCGCCGTGCCCTATGGCGAATTGATGGACGTGCTCGAAATCCTGCGCGCCGGCGGCTATTCCAAGCTCAAGCTGGTGGCGCTCGAAGGCGTTCCCGAAGCAGCAGCGGCGCAAGCGGCGCCGGCAAAGCCTTGACCGGCCTCGACGAGCAAAAGCCTTCGCGGCGGCTCTGGATTTCTGCCGCGGTGATTGCGCTTGCGCTCCACATTGGCGGCGCGGCGCTGGCGATCGCGCATTTGCAGACCGAAGAAGCCGATGACGCCCTCGGCGCGTCGGCAATCGAGATCGGGCTCGAAATGGCCTCCGTTCACCGCGAGGTGACCGATCTGCCGCCGGGTCCGGATACCGATGCTTCCGCGGCGTCGCCGCAGCTCGCCGAGCAGAAGGCCGAGGTCAAGGAAACCGAGCTGCCGCAGGACAAGCCGACGGAGCCCGAAGAGGCCGACCGGGTGGTGACGGAGAACGAGGCGAAGAAGCCGGAAGAGGACGACCCGAAGATCGCGGCGGTGCAGACGCAGGCGTCCACCGAGTCGGTTGCCTCCGAGGCGACCGCGACGCCGAGCTCAGAGGCCATTCCGGAAGGGCAGCGTTCCATCGCACCGGTGATCGGCACCGGCGAGAGCGCACGTCGCGTGCGCGCGACCTGGCAAAAGGAGCTGGTCGCGCATCTCGACAAGCACAAACGCTACCCGAAGGAACGGCAGCAAAAATCCGCCGAGATCCAGATTCGCTTCACGCTCGACCGCATGGGCCGCGTGCTCTCGACCGATATCGAAAAGGGGTCGGGCGATCCGGCCTTCGACGAGGCGGCGCTGGCGATGGTGCGCCGCTCCGATCCGGTGCCGATGCCGCCGCCTGTCGTCGCCGACGAAGGCCTGACATTCACGCTGCCGGTGATCTTCCGCGTCAAGAACAAGAGCTGACGCCCGCTCCGTTATGCCGTTCAAACCCTCATCCAGAGGAGCCCGCGAGAAGCGGGCGTCTCGAATAATGTAGGCCACAGACGGGGCCTCATGGTTCGAGACGCGCGGAGCCTGTCATCGGGCGCGCATTCGCGCGACCCGTTGGCGCTCCTCACCATGAGGGTCTTGTGACGCAGCAGATCTAGATCGGATAATGCTGCGGCCCGGTCTCGATCGTGATCCAGCGCAATTCGGTGAATTCGGCGATGCCGGCCTTGCCGCCGAAGCGGCCATAGCCCGACGCCTTGACGCCGCCGAACGGCATCTGCGCCTCGTCGTGCACGGTGGGCCCGTTGACGTGACAGATGCCGGAATCGATGCGCTTGGCGACCTCGAACGCGCGCGCGATGTCGCGTCCGAATACCGCTGCCGATAACCCGTATTCAGTGTCATTGGCGACGCGGACGGCTTCATCGGCGCCGTTGACGCGCACGACGCAGACCACCGGACCGAACGACTCCTCGCCGTAAATCCGCATCGACGAGTTGACGCCGTCGATCACCGTCGCCGACATCAGCGTGCCCTCGCTGCGCCCGCCTGCGACCACCTTGGCGCCTTTGCTGACGGCGTCGTTGATCAAGGCCTGGATGCGGGCCGCGGCATCGGTGCCGATCAGCGATCCCAGCGGCGCGTTACCCCTGCGCGGATCACCGGCGACAAGCGATCCGGCTTTCGCCGCGAGCTTCGTTACGAAGGCATCGGCAATCTTCTCGTCGACGACGAGGCGCTCGGTCGACATGCAGATCTGGCCCTGGTTCATGAAGGCACCGAACGCTGCTGCGGCAACGGCAGCGTCGATGTCGGCATCATCGAGCACGATCATCGGCGCCTTGCCGCCGAGTTCGAGCAGGGCCGGCTTGAGATATTTGGCTGCCACCTGCGCGATGATGCGGCCGACGCGTGTCGAGCCGGTGAAATTGACGCGCCGCACGGCTGGATGGCCGATCAGCATTTCGATCAGCGCAGGGGCATCTTCCGGCGCGTTGGTGATGACGTTGAGGACGCCCGGCGGCAGGCCGGCGTCGCGCAGGCATTCGGCGATCAGCCGGTGGGTGCCCGGGCAGATTTCGGAGGCTTTCAGCACCACGGTGTTGCCGCAGGCGAGCGGCAGCGCGATGGCGCGAACGCCGAGAATGACCGGCGCGTTCCATGGCGCCATGCTCAGCACCACGCCGGCGGGTTGGCGTACCGCCATCGCGATACAGCCGGGCTTGTCGGAGGGGATCACTTCGCCCGAAATCTGTGTCGTGATGGCCGCCGCTTCGCGCAGCATGCCGGCGGCTAAGTGAACATTGAAGCCGGCCCAACCGGCCGTCGCGCCGGTCTCCGCCGCCATCAGTTCGATGAACTGGGGTGCCTTCGACGCCAGAAGATCGGCAGCCTTCAACAGGATCGCGCGCCTCGCGTTCGGACCGGTAGCGGACCATGCGGGGAAGGCAGCGGCTGCGGTGTCGGCCGCGCGCTTCGCATCCGCGATCTGGGCTGCCGCGGCGCGGCTTGCGAGATCGCCGGTGACCGGGTTGAGACGATCGAAGGTCGCGCCGTTCGACGCCGGGACATCCTTGCTGTCGAGCAGCAGCGAAATTTCATACATGGCTTTCTCTCCTCAAGGCTTTACGATGATGATGCGGTGGCCGGCGGCACGCCGCCGAGATAGGCGCGCTGGACGGCGGGATCGGACTTCAGTTGATCGGCGGTGCCGTGTCCGACGATGACGCCGTTTTCGAGCACATAGCCGCGATCGGCGATCCGCAGGCTCTCCTGCGCGTTCTGTTCGACGAGCAGAAGCCCGACGCCGGCCTCGCGCACCCGCAGCAAGGTGGCGAACAACTCCTGAACCATGGCGGGCGAGAGCCCGAGCGACGGCTCGTCGAGGAGCAGGATATCCGGATTGGACATCAGCGCGCGGCCGATGGCGAGCATCTGCTGTTCGCCGCCGCTCATGGTGCGCGCGATCTGGGCGGCGCGTTCGCGCAGGCGCGGAAACAGCGCAAGCACCTGCTCGCGCCGCGCCGCTTCGCCCTCGCGGGCGCGCTTCGGATTGGCGCCGAGCAGGAGATTTTCCTTCACCGTGAGGTCGCCAAAGATGCCGCGGCCTTCCGGAACCAGCGCTAGCCCGCTTTCGACGATGTCGTGGGCGGCAAGCGCGGAGATATCGCGGCCGCCGAGCCGAACCTGCTTGCCGGGAAGCGTACGCACGACGCCTGCGATGGCTTTCAGGAGCGAAGTCTTGCCGGCGCCATTGGCGCCCAGGATCGTTACGATCTCACGGCGGCCGACGTTGAGGGCGACGCCGTCGAGCGCGCGATGCAGGCCATAAGCGAGGCTGAGATTTTTGACCTCAAGCATCGGCGGCTACCCCGCCAAGATAGGCCTTCACGACGGCCGCATCGCTCAGCACGTCCGCGGTCGCGCCTTCGGCGATCTTGCGGCCGCTGCTCATGACGATGCAGCGGTCGCACAGCGCGCGAACCGCACTCATCACATGCTCGACCAGCACGATGGTGATGCCGTCAGCCCGCAATGACCGGATCAGGTCGATGCCGATCGCAAGCTCGGATGGATTAAGTCCGGCGAGCCATTCGTCGAGCAGCAGCAGTCGCGGCTTTGCCGCGAGGGCGCGTGCGAGTTCCAGGCGCTTGCGGTCGATATAGGTCAGGTCGGCTGCCGGGCGCCGGTCGTGCCCAGCAAGACCGACGCGGTCGAGCAGGGCGCCGATCCGAACCTCGGCGTCGGCCGCGGACAAGTGAGGCCGCTGAAACGCCAATCCCGCCTTGATGTTCTCGCGGCAATCCATGCCGTCGAGCACGCGGACGAGCTGGAACGTCCGGGCAAGGCCGAGCCGCGCGATCCGGTACGACGCAAGGCCCGCGATGTTCTGGCCCATCAGGCGGATGGTGCCGGCATCGGGGCGCAGCACGCCCGAGATCAGATTGAGCGCCGTCGTCTTGCCCGACCCGTTGGGGCCGAGCAGGCCCATGATTTCGCCCTGGGCGACCGCGAAGCTGAGGTCGTTGACCGCGACGAGCCCGCCGAACGCGCGCCGCAACCCGTTGATCGTCAGCACGGGTGTTCCGCTGCCCTGGCTCATGCGGTTGCCCGTTGCCTGGTTTTGCCGCCCGCCGTCGTCGATAGCTTTTCCAACAATCCCGCGACGCCCCGCGGCAGCATGTAGACGATCAGCAGGAAGATGCAGCCGAGGATGATCGTGAACGTGTTCGGAAACCGCGCACTCAGCAGTTCGAACAGGAGCGTTAGCGGCACGGCGCCAAGTACCGGCCCCCACAGCCGGTGCGCGCCGCCGAGCAGCGCCATGATCAACACCTGAAACGAGATCATCGAATTGAAGGCGATCGACGGTTCGATATAGGTCCAGCGCGGCGCCATGATGGCGCCGACCAGCGTCATGACCGTGGCGCTGATCGTGAACAGGGCGACCTTGGCAAAGGTGGTGTTGATCCCGCAATGTTTGGCGACGGTCTCGTCTTCGCCGATCACCCGCAGCGCAAAGCCGAGGCGCGAGCGCGCGATCAGCCAGCCCAGCAGGAATACGGCGGCCGTGAGCGCCAGCAATTGCCAGTAAATATCGGCTTGTGTGATGTCGACGAAGACGTAGCGCCCGAGCACGCGCGACTTGTTGACCTCGAACCAGACCACGAGTTGGCGGATCAGTTCGGTCAATCCAAAGGTGAAGATGACGAAGTAGACGCCGCTCAAGCGCAGCGTCGAGAGCCCAACGATGCCAGCCACAATGGCGCCGAGCGCCGCTGCGATGAGCAGCACGAGCGGCCATGGCAATATCTCGCCGAGCACGGCAACGGTATAGGCGCCGACACCGAAAAAGGCGGTGGTTGCCAATGAGACGTAGCGGGTGGGCCCAGAGAACATGCCCCAGGCCGTCGCCAGCACGGTATATTGCAAAAGGCTGATGGCGAGCGCGAGGTAGTAGGCATTGCCGAGGCGCGGAACGAGCGCCAGCAGCGCAAGCGCTGTGAGCGCTGCGGCACCGAAGCCGGCGACACGCGCGGTCATCGCGTCGCCCTGCCAAACAGGCCGGCGGGCTTCACCAGCAGCACGGCGAGAAACAGTGCGAAATTGACTGCAAGCGTGAGCCCGGGATCGACATAGGAGGCAACCAGCGCCTCGCTGAGACCAAGCGCCAGGCCTGCGACCAGGCAGCCCAGCATGTTGCCGACGCCGCCCATCACGACGACGATCAAGGCCTTCATCGTGAAGACGACGCCGGATGACGCGCTGAAGGTGAGAAAGGTGCTGACCAAGACTCCGGCGGCGGCGACCAGCGCCCCACCCAATGCAAATGTCAGGGCCGAGGCCTGCGGCACATTGATGGCGACAAGCTGGGCGGCGAAAGGATCGACGGCGACGGCGCGTACCGCCGTGCCGGCGCGGGTCCGCGTCAGCGCGGCATACAGCGCCAGACCGAGCAGGATGGTGATGCCGAGCGCGGCAAGGCGGTTGGCAGCGACCGTCTCGCCGAGAAACTGCACCGGGAAGGCGAGGAACGAATAGCTGTAATAGGCGCCGCCGAACAACGCGAGCATCGAGCCCTGAATGATGAAGGTGAGACCGAAGGTTGCGAGAATGCTATCGACCTCGAGCGCGTCTCGGTTGGGCGCGCGTCGCACCAACGGCGTCAGCAGCAGTTTGTAGATTGCAAAGTTCAGCACGAAGGCGAGCGGGACGACCAGCGCCAGTCCGACAAACGGACTGATCGCCCAGCCCGTGAACAGCCAGTGCGATGCAAAGGCGGCGGCGATCAGGAACTCGCCGTAGGAGAGGTTCATGATGCGCGCAACGCCGTACTGGAGCGTGAGCCCCATGGCGATGAGCGCATACATGCCGCCCAGCATCAGGCCGGTCAGAATGGCGTTGGTCATTGGCGTGCTGGCCGCGTCTTTATCTTGACGTTACGGCGCCACCCACGCCGGCTTCGGGACGATCGCGGTGCGCGCGCCTTCGTTCTTCGCCGGTGCGATGCCATAGAACTCGCCGCCCTGCCACTGGCCGACCCACCAGTACCGCGTGGGCATGTTGTTCTCGAGCTTGACCTTGCCGATCACGGTGTCGAACGTGCCGGTCTGCAGATCCTTGATCACGGCGGCGCGGTCGATCTTGCCGACGCGCTCGATCGCCTGTTGCAGCATCTGCAGGCTGGCATAAGTGACCGCGCTCGCCCAGCGGTCCGGCTCCGCCCCGTTGGCGGCGGCTGCCTTGTGGCGGGCGAGATAGTCCTTGATCGCCGGACTGTCGCCGCTCCAGCCGCCGATGCCCATTACGCCTTCGGTGTTCTTGCCGAATTTTTGCCGATAGAGCGGGAAGGCGGTGCCGACCCCGGTATAGAAAACCTTCGGATTGAGGCCTGCGATCCGCGATTGCTCGGTCAGCGCCAACGTATCCGGCGGATAGCTGAAGGCAATGAAGACATCCGGGTTGAGCGCCTTGATCTCGTTCACGATCGGCGCCAGATCCTGCGTGCCGATCGGATAGCTCTTGTCGTAGGCGAGCTTGAACTTCGCGTTGGTGAGTGCCGGCCGTGCCGCCGACGACAGATCGATCCCGAATCCGTCGGCAATGCTGACCATCGCCACGGTGTCGCCGATCTTCTTTTCGTCGCGCAATTTGTTCAGCAATTCGACCAGCGTTTTTGCGGCGTCCGCGCTGGTGCCGAGCAGCCAGAAACTGTTGGGCCAGCGCTTGGCGAGTTCGGGCGCGCGATCGGTCACGGCTGTGGCGGCGAGGTGCGGATAGCCTTCGCGATTGAGCGTCGGACCAACCGCCAAATTGAGGCCGGTGCCCCAAGGCGGCAGGATGAAATCGACCTTGTCCTGGTTGATCAGCCGCTCGAGCGCGCGCACCGCCTCTTCGGCATTGGAGCGGTCATCATACTGCACGACCTCGATCGGGACGCGCTTGTCGCCGAGCTTGATGCCACCGGCGGCATTTACCTCCTTCACCCACAATTCGTAGTTGGGAATGGTGGTAACCGCGGCGCCTCCGGTGTTGGGGCCGGTGCGCGAAATCGCGTAGCCGATCTTGATCGAGGTTTGCGCCTCGGCGATGGCGGTCAGGCCGAGCGTAGCGGCGCAGGTGGCGGCCGCCAGCAGGGCGGTGCGCCGTGTCAGGAATGTCGTCATCTTATCCTCCCAGGGTGCGTCGACCGGCGCCATTGAACTGGCGCTCGTGATCGCCCTGACGTTAGGGGAGGTTACCGGAAGCTTGGAATTGGACGAAGCCGGGGAAAGATTGTACTTTTCTGGCAAATCTTCCGCTTCACTGGCGGCGGATTGTCTCAGGAGCGAATTACTTAAGAGATTTGGGCATGTCGGCATCACCAGGGCTGAACGGACTGCCGGTCGGCGTCGCGCTGGCGGTACGTGCGGAGGCTTTTTCGGCCGCCCTGGCGGTTCGATCGTGGGTTATCCGCCAGAAGGCGGAGCGCCGGGCGCATCTCTTGTTGCTGCAATCGGACCGCGGCCGGGCTTCGTGGCACGGAACCGGTGTCGCGCTCGAAGCGCCGGCGCTGCTCTGGCTGCCTGGCAGCACCGACGCAGCGCTGCACGTTGGTCCCGGCGCGCGTGGCTTCCTGTTGTCGGTAGACGATGCCTTCCTGATCAAGATTATCGCGGGCAGTGCCGAGGCGCTGCATCTGCGCAGAACCACCGAGCGCGTTGCGCTGGTTGCCGGCGAGACGCTTCCTCCGCATCTCGACACGATCGCCGAATCCTGCCGCGCGATCGTGGCGGAGTTGCGCGCGCCCGGCTTTGGCGGCGCGACGCTGATCGCCTCACATCTGCTGTTGCTGTGTCTGCAACTCTGCCGGCTCAGCGCCTCGCATGATGAGCGTCACGAGGTTGCAGCGCGTGGCGGTCCTGCGTTGGTCGGCAATTTCCTGCAAATGGTCGAACTGCATTACCGCGACGGCTGGCCGGTGGCGCGCTATGCGGACGCGCTCGGCGTCACGTCCGACAAGCTGCACGCCCATTGCCAGCGGGAGAAAAACTGCGGCCCGCGCGCGATCGTCCACGAGCGCCTGGTGCGCGAAGCCTGCACGCGTCTGCAGCAGCTCGATCTTCCGGTCGAGCAGATCGGATATGGCTTGGGCTTCCGCGATCCCGCCTATTTCAATCGCTTCTTCCGCAAGTATTGCGGCGCCTCACCGGGCAGCTATCGCCGGCAGATCCGACTGGAGCACGCACGCAGCGGTCCGTCCTACGCGGCGTGGCCGTGAAGGCCGCGGCCTCTCTCCAAACGGGACAGGGACATTCGGCGCCATGATCGCCGCGTCAATCCAGCGCGGCCGACGCAATCATTTCGTTGGAAGCTCAGCGCCAGAAGTAGCGGATGCTGACGTAGACGATGGCGAGGCAGATGAAAATCAGTGCCACCGGCAGCCGCGGTTTTGCCGCCGGTCCCGAGACAGCCTGTTTCGGCCGGGCGGGCGGGCGGCGAAACGCGGTGACGTTGCCGCTATCAGTGGCCGGCTCGCTCGCGCGCGAAGGAATCTCGGGTGGCGTTCCGGAGCCGCCCATCTCCGCATAGTAGCTCTTGTACATGAGCTGGATGGTGGCCTCGGAAGCGTCCGCCTCGGTCATCCTCGCAAGGAGCAACTGCCTGTAGCCTTCAAGAAAGTTTTGCGCTTCAGCGGGCAGGGCGGTGAAGCCGTTGAGCTTGGCCAGCATTTTCCATGTTGCAAAATCTGCCCTCGCGCGGGTGTCGGCGCGTCGTGCGATCAACATGTCGGCAGCTTTTGTCGCCATGGCCCCGGTCGGTTCTTCCCTGAATTATTCTAACTTAAGCGTTGCCGGTGATGAAGAGAAGCGCGTTGATCACATAACCGGTCAGTGTCCGCAGTATCGCCGAAATAACATCAAGATTTAGGCCGAGCTGCGCGCCGATGATAGGAAGCAGGATCAGAAGGCCGATCAAAATCAGCATCCCATACGGTTCCAGCCGCGACAGCGGGTAAGCCAGCACCCGCGGCAAGAGTCCGACGGCGACCCGGCCACCGTCCAGCGGCGGGATCGGCATCATGTTGAAAATCGCCAGCACGATATTGATCAGGAAGGCGTTTTTGAGGTTGTCCGCCGTCCATTTGGCGGCTTCCGCCGGCACCAGAGGCAGGGCGTGGAAGGCCAAAGCCGTGACAAGCGCCAAGGCGATGTTGGTGGCGGGGCCGGCCAGCGCCACCCAGACCATGTCGAGCCGGGGATGGTTCAGGTTCCGGAAATTCACCGGGACCGGCTTGGCATAACCAAACACGAACGGCGAATGCGACAGCAGCAGAACGCCGGGGAGAATGACGGTGCCAAAGGGATCGATATGCTTGAAGGGGTTGAAGCTGACGCGGCCGAGCTGCCAGGCGGTGTTGTCCCCGAGGCGGTATGCCACGAAGGCGTGGGCGGCCTCATGGAAGGTGATCGCGATCAGGAGCGGGAGCACCCAGACGGAGATGGCATACAATGAAATGTTCACGAGATACCGCTCAGTTGAAGGCGATCGGAATGGCGTCGCGCGTTGCACGCCGCACCGAAACTTCATCAAGATGGTTTGAGATGGTCGAGCGCAAGTGATCCGCGAGCAGCGCGCCCGCCCGTGATAGATTCGCGGTGCGATGCAGGCAAATGTCCGCGGCCGGCAGTCGCGGCATGCCGTCGCGCTCTGACAAGGGACGCAGCTTCGGCGGAAATGTACCTGCCTTTACGATCGTCACCGCAAGCCCCTGCGCCGCAACCGACTCGACGGCCGCAAGGCTGTGGCTGACGAAAGCCAACCGCCAGGGCCGCTTGGCGGCATCCAGTGCCTCAATTGCCCATTTTCGGAACAGGCAGCCCTGCGGATAAAGCGCAAGCGGCAACGGATTCTGCTGCTCAACGGGGTGAAACGCACCGGTGGCCCAGGCAGCCTGTTCGCGGCGCAGGAATTCACCCTCGCCATGCCCCTCCGGGTGCATCGCAATGACGAGGTCATAGGCTTTGCCGAGGCGCGCGGGCATGGAAGAGGTGAGCCCTATCTCCATCTCGACATGGACCAGTGGGTAACAGGCGGCAAAGCTCGCCAGCACGGGCGGAACGATCAAGGTTCCGTAGTCGTCCATTACGCCCAGGCGCACAACGCCTTCGATCTTGCGTTCCCGCAGCTTGCCGACAGCCTCGTCGTTTAGCGTCAGGATGCGCCTTGCGTATCCGAGCAACCCTTCGCCTGCGGAACTCAAATCGACATTGGCTTTGGTGCGATTGAACAGTTCGACGCCGAGGCGTTCCTCCAGGCGCTTGATCTGCATGCTAACCGCGGATTGGGTCCGATTAAGTTGGGTAGCCGCGCGCGTGAACGAGCGGCTGTCGGCCACCGCCACGAAGGCCTTCAAGAGATCCGGATCGAGGACGGGTGCGCTCATAACCGAACGTTATTTCCTCTATCATGCAAATTCCATTTCTTGATTACTAAACCCTCCCTACCTTGCACGCAAGCTGGAAGGGGGGAAAGTGTATGAGCGAGACATGGGGCGTGTTGGCGGCAGTCCTATCGAGCGGGCTGGGCGGGACTTCGATCGGGGCAACGCGCTATCTGGTGAATGCGGTTGATCCGCTGGCGATCGGTTCGTTTCGGTTCGGCATCGGCTTTCTGTTGTTGTTGCCGGTGGCCTTTCTGCCAGGCGCGCAGTGGCCGCGGCGTCCCGACTGGTTGAGCGTTGCCGGGTTGGGTGTGCTGTACTTCGCCCTGTTCCCGATCTTGTTCAATGCGTCTCTGATTTTCACGACAGCGGCGCGGGGCGCTCTTGCCTTGTCGACGCTTCCGTTGCTGACGATGGTGGTGGGAGCGGCGCTCGACAGCGAGGCCCTTACGGTACGCAAATCGATCGGCGTCGTGATCGCAACGCTTGGGGTCGCCCTGGCGCTTCTGTCCAACCTTGCTTCCGCGCCGCCGGGGGCCTGGCGCGGCGATTTGCTGATGGTCGCCGCGGCCCTGTGCATGGCGCTCTACAGCATCTGGTCCAAGCCGTTCATTGCTCGCTCCGGGCCAATTCCCTTCACGACCGTATCCATGGGCGTCGGGGCTGCGTGTCTTGTCCTGATCTCATACTGGCGCGGCAGTTTTGAGCCCGTCGCAGCGTTCGAGGTCCCGCAATGGCTGGCTGCCATATATCTCGGTGCCTTCGGCAGCGCGCTGACGTTTTATCTTTGGGCGTTCGCGCTGGCGCGCACAACGCCGACCCGCGTCGCGATCTCGGTCACCGTCAATCCGATCACCGCCTCGCTCGTTGGCGCCGCGTTGCTGGACGAACCGCTCCGCTGGAATCTTGTTGCCGGCATCCTCGCGGTGTTCGCTGGCATCTGGATCGCTACGACTTCGGGCCGGTCTCCTGCACCGGCAACGCGATTGTCCCGAGTGCCTATTGACTAGTACGTCGCGCGGCCGCCCGAGATATCGAACACCGCGCCCGTCGAGAACGCGCAATCTTCCGACGCCAGCCACGCCACCATCGCCGCGAGTTCTTCCACCAGCACAAACCGTCCCTTCGGAATCTTCGACAGCATGAAATCGATGTGTTGCTGCGTGAGCTGGTCGAAGATCGCGGTTTTCGCCGCCGCCGGCGTCACCGCGTTGACGAGGATGTCGTGCTGCGCGAGCTCCTTGCCGAGCGACTTGGTCAGCGCGATCAGGCCGGCCTTCGAGGCCGAATAATGCGCCGCGTTGGGATTGCCTTCCTTGCCGGCGATCGAGGCGATGTTGACGATGCGGCCGTACTTTTGCTGCAGCATCGCAGGCACCACCGCCTTGCAGCAGATGAAGGGGCCGTCGAGATTGATGCGCAGGACCTTGCGCCATTCCTCGAGGTCGGTCTCCCAGACCGTCTTGTTGATGCCGGCGATGCCGGCATTGTTGACGAGGATGTCGATCCTGCCGAGCGCCTTCAGCGTTTCATCGCGGGTCTTCTCGACTGCGGCGAGGTCGGAGACATCGACCTTGAAGGCGGATACCGCCGGGCCGATTTCCTTCGCGGTTCTTTCCGCGAGCGGCAGGTCAAAATCCCAGATCGCGACCTTCGCACCCGATGCGACGAAGCGCTCGGTGATCGCGCGGCCAAAACCCTGCGCCCCGCCGGTGACGACGGCGCAACGGCCGTTCAGATCGATCTTGTTCATGAAGGTGATCCTTTCCCTCGATGTTCCTCATGGTGAGGAGCGCTCTTGCGCGTCTCGAACCATGAGGCCCCGTCTGTGGCCTACATCCTTCGAGACGCCCGCTTCTCGCGGGCTCCTCAGGATGAGGATTGCGTTTACAACGTCCAGCCGCCGTCGATGACGTGCGCGACGCCGGTGGTGAACGCGCTTTCGTCGCTGGCGAGATAAACGGCGAGCGACGCGATTTCCTCGGCGGTGCCGAGCCGCCCCATCGGCTGCCGCGCGATGAACATCTCGCGCCCGTTTGGGCCTGCTGCCGCCGCACGCTCCAGCATCGAGGGCGTCTCGATCGTGCCGGGGCAGATGCAGTTGCACCTGATGCCTTTGGCGACGAAGTCGGTGGCGACCGAGCGCGTCAGCGCCGCAACGGCAGCCTTGGTCGCACCATAGACGTAGCGGTTCGGCGCGGCCTTGAACACTCCGGCGGCAGAAGAGATGTTCACGATCGCGCCACGGCCGTTTTCCAACATGCCCGGCAGGAATGCGCGGATCGTGCGGTGCATCGACTTGACGTTGAGGTCGAACGAAAAGTCCCAGTCCTCGTCGGAGCAATCCAGCACGGTGCCGTGATGCACGAAGCCTGCGGCGTTGAGCAGGATGTCGGTCGTGCCGGCGCGCTTGGCCATGGCGGCGACGGCCACGCTGTCGCGGACGTCGAGCCTTGCCACTTCGGCGATGCCTTCGCTCTTGAGCGCGGCGAGCTTGGCCTCGTCGATGTCGGTGGCGAACACCGTCGCCCCTTCACGCGCAAAAGCCGCCGCGCAGGCGCGGCCGATTCCAACGGCCGCCGCGGTGACGAATGCGCGCTTGCCCTTCAGGCGGTCTGACATGCTTTCTTCCCTGAGCGATTGATGATTGTTTCTCGACGTCATACGCGGGCTTGACCCGCGTATCCATCTTCTTCGCAAAAGGATGGATTGCCGGGTCAAGCCCGGCAATGACGACCTTGCTAACTAATGATTGTCCCGCGCCACGCCGACCGTGCCGGCAATATTCTGATAGCGCGTGGCGAGCTCCATGCAGGCGCCGGTGGCCTGCTGTCCGACGGTCGAGCGGTAGAGCTCCTGCCACGGCGTCTGGTGGGCCGGGTAGGGGAAGCCGCCCTTGTCCTTTAACTCGGCGCGGCGCTTCTTCAATTCATCGCTCGAGATCAGGATGTTGGCGTCGCCCGTGTTGAGGTCGATGCGAACCTTGTCGCCGGTCCGCAAGATCGCCAGTCCGCCATCGGCGGCGGCCTCGGGTGAGGCGTTGAGGATCGAGGGCGAACCCGAGGTGCCGGACTGCCTTCCGTCGCCGATGCAGGGCAGCGAAAGAATGCCGCGTTTGATCAGCGCCGCCGGCGGCTGCATGTTGACGACCTCGGCGCCGCCGGGATAGCCGATCGGCCCGGCGCCGCGGATGAACAGCACGCAGTGCTCGTCGATTTTGAGCGAGGGATCGTCGATCCGGTGGTGATAGTCCTCCGGTCCCTCGAACACGATGGCGCGGCCCTCGAACGCATTCGGGTCTTTCGGATTGATCAAATAGCGGTCGCGGAATTCCTTCGAAATCACGCTGGTCTTCATGATTGCGGAATCGAACAGGTTGCCGCGCAGCACCAGGAAGCCCGCATCTTTCACCAGCGGCTTGTCGTAGCTCCAGATCACGTCGCCGTCGGGCTTTGGCGCCTCGCGGCAGTTGTCGCCGATGGTGCGGCCGTTGACCGTGACGGCGTCTTCGTGGACGCGCTTGTGCGCCATCAATTCGCGCACCACCGCCGGCACGCCGCCGGCGCGATGGTATTCCTCGCCGAGATAGAAGCCGGCCGGCTGCATGTTCACCAGGAGCGGGATGTCGTGGCCATGTTTCTGCCAGTCGTCGATCGAGAGCTCGACGCCGATATGCCGCGCCAGCGCGTTGATGTGGATCGGCGCGTTGGTCGAGCCGCCGATCGCCGAATTCACCACGATGCAGTTCTCGAACGCCTTGCGGGTCAGGATGTCGGAGGGCTTGAGATCCTCCCAGACCATTTCGACGATCCGTTTTCCCGTCTCATAGGCGATCTGGCCGCGCTCGCGGTGCGGGGCGGGGATTGCCGCGCAGCCGGGCAGTGACATGCCGAGCGCTTCGGCGAGCGAGTTCATGGTCGAGGCGGTGCCCATGGTGTTGCAATGGCCGACCGACGGGGTCGAGGACGCCACGAGTTCGATGAAGCCGTTGTAGTCGATCTCGCCGGCGGCCAGCATCTCGCGCGCTTTCCAGACGATGGTGCCCGAGCCGGTGCGCTCGCCGTTGTGCCAGCCGTTCAGCATCGGACCGCCCGACAGCACGATCGCGGGCAGATTGACGGTCGCCGCCGCCATCAGGCAGGCCGGCGTGGTCTTGTCGCAGCCGGTGGTCAGCACCACGCCATCGAGCGGATAGCCGAACAGGACTTCGACCAGGCCTAGATAGGCAAGGTTGCGGTCGAGTGCTGCCGTCGGCCGCTTGCCGGTCTCCTGGATCGGATGCGTTGGGAATTCCATCGCAATGCCGCCGGCCGCGCGAATGCCTTCGCGTACCCGATGCGCCAGGTCGAGATGGTGGCGATTGCACGGGGAGAGGTCATTGCCGGTCTGGGCGATGCCGATGATCGGCTTACCCGATTGCAATTCCTCCCGGGTCAGGCCGTAATTGAGGTAGCGCTCGAGATAGAGCGCCGTCATTCCCGGATTGTGCGGATTATCGAACCACTCGAGGGAACGTAGTCTTCGGCCCTTGCCATTGGTGACAGTCTTGTCGTTCTTTTTCATTGGTTCCTCCCGCACTGCAAGCTCGTGGGCGGCTAAATTCACGGCGGCGATTGCACCATGCTGAAAATTTCATCCGCTGCAACGCGCTTGGCCCGTGTCCTGCCGAGCAACCCGATCTTAGTTCGGGCCAAAAGATAGCGCTACCATTTTCTATCCACGTTCAATCTATGCCCACAGACCCGGCCATTACGGTGCTTTGCCGCATTGAGCTTTCACGGACCACCAACTGAAAGCCGAGGTCGAGCACCGGCGTCTGGGGGCGACGGCCCTCGATCGCGTCGATCACCATGGTGATGGCGTGCCGGCCCATTTCATAGCGATTGGTTCGCACACTGGTGATCGAGGGGACCGCGGCGGCGGTGAATTCCAGGTCGTTGAAGCCGACAATGGCCAAGTCACCGGGAATCGATATCTGCCGACGCTGGCATTCGAAGAGAACGCCGAGCGCGAGGTCGTCATTGACGCAGAAGACCGCGTCGATATCGGGCGTCTGGGCAAGGAGGTCGGCGAACAGCGTTCCGCCAAGCGTGATGGTCGTGGGTACGGAAGTGGTGACGATGAGGTTCGGGTCGAACAGCGAGGCCGCTTTCATGGCATCACGATACCCTTCGAACCGCCGCTGCACGCGGGGATCCATTCGCGCACCGAGAAATCCGATGCGGCGGCGTCCCTGCTCGAGGATATGCGAAATCGCCGCAGAAGCTGCATCGTAGTGCGAAAAGCCGACCATCATGTCGACAGGACTGTCGCCGATCTCCATGATCTGCGTGACCGGGCAATTCATCGACTCCAGGATCGTGCGAGATTCCGCGGTTTGGTTGATGCCGGTGACGATCAATCCCGCAGGCTTCTGCGCCCGAAACAGGCGCAGCAGCTTTTCCTCCTGCAGGATGCTGTAGCGCGTATTGGCAAGTTGAATGGTGTAGCGGCTACCTTCGGAGGAATCGTAGATGCCGCGCAACACATCGGCGAACACGTTGTTGGTGAGAGAAGGAATGACGACGCCGATGACTTCGGTACGGTGCGAGGCCAGCGCCCGCGCAGCGAGATTGGGTACGTAACCCAGTTCCTTCACGGCGCTGTCGACGCGTTCCCGCTTGCTAAGCGACAGCGCTTCGGGGTTCCTGAAAAAACGTGATGCCGTGATTGGGCTGACGCCAGCGAGCTTGGCGACCTCGGTGAGGCGGATTTTGCCAGACTTTGTCTGTTTTCGTCCCATCTTGCGCTCATATCACAACAAATTAGACGTTTGAACAATTATTGACAGCGCTACCATCGGATTGCTAAAAGCCGCCAAACTGCGGATGATAATGACCGTTGAATTCGACTTCCGGCATTAGAGTCGAAAAGACAGCATGGCGTCGTCGCCCATCTATGGCGCCACAAAGCAGAAATTGAGGGGAGAGAGTTCGATGTCGTCGGTACAGATTCGCGACGTGCGCAAGTCGTTCGGAAACTTTGAAGTTTTGCACGGCGTGTCGATTCCGATCGAGGATGGCGAGTTCGTCGTGCTCGTCGGCCCCTCCGGCTGCGGCAAGTCGACCTTGCTGCGGATGCTCGCGGGCCTCGAAAACATCACCTCCGGTACGATTTCGATCGGCGATCGCGTGGTCAACAATGTCCAGCCCAAAGAGCGCGACATTGCCATGGTGTTTCAGAACTACGCGCTCTATCCGCACATGACGGTCTCCGATAATATGGGCTTTTCGCTCAAGCTGCGCGGCGCCAGACCTGAGGAAATCTCGACTGGCGTCAAGCGCGCCGCGGAAATCCTGGCGCTGACCCCGCTGCTCGACCGCTATCCCCGGCAATTGTCGGGCGGCCAGCGCCAGCGCGTCGCCATGGGCCGCGCCATCGTGCGCGACCCGCAAGTGTTCCTGTTCGACGAGCCCTTGTCCAACCTCGACGCCAAACTGCGCGTTGCGATGCGCACCGAGATCAAGGAACTGCACCAGCGGCTCAAGACCACGACGGTCTACGTTACCCACGACCAGATCGAGGCCATGACGATGGCTGACAAGATCGTGGTGATGCATGACGGCATCGTCGAGCAGATGGGCACCCCGCTCGAACTCTACGACACCCCGGCGAACCAGTTCGTCGCGGGCTTCATCGGCTCGCCGGCGATGAATTTCCTTAAAGGCAAGGTCAAGTCGAACGGCGTCGCCGGTTTCGAAGGCCCGAACGGTGTCAAGCTGCCGCTGAAGACGGCGCCCGCCAACTCCGAAGGCCAGCCGGCGGTTTACGGCGTGCGGCCTGAGCATTTCACCATCGCCGATGACGGCGCCGAAGCCGAGATCGTCGTGGTCGAGCCGACCGGTTCGGAAACCCAGGTCTTCGCCAAGCTCGGCGGAGAGCAGGTGGTCGCCGTGTTCCGCGAGCGGCATCAATTCAGTCCGGGCGACAAGGTCCGGCTCAAGCCGGATCCGGCGCTCGTGCACCTGTTCGACGAGACGACCGGCAAGCGACTGAATGGCTGAGCGATAACTAGAAGTGGCTGAGCAATAACCAAAAAATACTCAAAGGGAGGATGGACTATGCAAGACTTTACCCGCCGCTCTCTGCTGCAGGGTGGCACCGCGCTGGCGGCCGCCGGCGCGCTGACCGGACCCGCACTGCTCGATTTCGCTAAGGCTTGGGCGCAGGCCTCGCCGTGGAAGGCGGAGCAGGGCGCCAAGCTCACTGTGATGCGCTGGAAGCGCTTCGTGCCGGCGGAGGACGATGCGTTCAACGCGATGGTCGCCGCGTTCAAGACCGCGACCGGCACTGAAATGAACGTATTCTCGGAGTCGTTCGAGGACGTGCAGCCGAAGGCGTCCGTTGCCGCCAATACCGGCTCGGGCCTCGACCTCGCCTGGGGCCTGCACACGCTGCCGCAACTGTTCCCGGCGCAGGTGCTGCAGTTGAACGACGTTGCCGATTATCTCGGCAAGAAATATGGCGGCTGGACCGATGCGGCGGCGGTGACCTGCAAGCAGGGCAACAACTGGCTTGGCATTCCCGTCGCGACCATCGGCGGCTACATGACCTACCGCAAATCGTCGATGGAAAAGGCTGGTTTCAAGGAATTCCCGAAGGACTTCCCGGGATTCCTCGAGATGTGCAAGGCGTTGAAGAAGAACAACACGCCGGCTGGTTTCCCGCTCGGCCACGCCTCGGGCGACGCCAATGCCTGGCTGCACTGGATCCTCTGGGGTCACGGCGCCTACACCGTCGACAAGGACAACAAGGTCATCATCAACTCGCCCGAGACGGTGAAGGCGCTCGAATACTGCAAGGCGCTGTCCGAAACCTTCATCCCCGGCGTCGCGTCCTGGAACGATTCGTCTAACAACAAGGCGTTCCTGGCCGGCGAACTGCATTGCACCGCCAACGGCATCTCGATCTATGTCGCGGCAAAGGACGATGCGAGCAAAAAGGAACTCACGGAAGACACCTATCATGCGCTGTGGCCGGTCGGTCCCATCGGCAAGCCGACCGAACTGCAGCTTTGCGTTCCGATCCTCGCGTTCAAGTTCACCAAATATCCGAACGCCGCGAAGGCTTTCGTCGCCTTCATGCTGGAGAAGGAAAACTACGACAAGTGGCTTTCGGGCGCGCGCGGGTATCTCACCCACACGCTCAATGCCTACGACAACTCGCCGGTCTGGACGGCGGATCCGAAGAACCAGGTGTTCAGCCAGGCCAGCAAGCGCGCGCTGCCTGCGTCCGGCATCGGTACGCCCGGCGAGAAGGCGGCGACTGCGATCGCCGACTTCCTTGTGGTCGACATGTTCGCCAATTACGCAACCGGCGCCAAGGATGCCAAGACGGCGATCGCGGAAGCCGAACGGCAATTGAAGCGCATCTATCGCTGATGAACCGGAGCGGACGGCGGCTGCCGCCGTCCGCTCCGTCAATACAGGCGTGATCCGGAAGAGCGGGGGGCGGCTTTTCGGCAAGTCACGCGCAGCAAGAAGCAGTAATCGGGACATCAGGCATGGCTGACATCGCAATCGCGCCACGACGCGCCAAGACGGAGATCCGCGAGGCCAGCGCGTGGGACCAGCTCAAGCACAACCGTAACTGGCTGGGCTTCTGGTTCATGGTGCCGGCGCTGGCGTTCCTGATCTTCTTTCTGGCCTATCCGCTTGGCCTCGGTATCTGGCTCTCATTCACGGATACCCGTATCGGCCGGGTAGGGCATTTTGTCGGGTCCGAGAACTACGAATGGCTGTGGGATGACGCGATCTTCTGGCTTTCGGTATTCAACACGCTTCTCTACACGTTTATCGCGAGCGCCATCAAATTCGGAATAGGGCTCTATCTGGCGCTGCTGTTGAACGAGAACATGCCGTTCAAGGCGATGTTGCGCGCGCTGGTGCTGATCCCCTTCATCGTGCCGACGGTGCTGTCGGCGCTGGCATTCTGGTGGATATTCGATTCACAATTCTCGATCATCTCGTGGTCGTTGAAGCAGATGGGCCTGATCACCGAGAACATCAATTTCCTTGGCGACACGACCTGGGCCCGCATTTGCGTGATCTTCGCCAATATCTGGCGCGGCGTACCCTTCGTCGCGATCACGCTGCTCGCCGGCCTGCAGACCGTGCAGCCGTCGCTCTATGAGGCCGCGACGCTCGATGGCGCGTCGCGCTGGCAGATGTTCCGCTTCATCACCTATCCGCTGTTGACGCCGATCATCGCCGTCGTGATGACGTTCTCGGTGCTGTTCACCTTCACCGACTTCCAGTTGATCTGGGCAATGACGCGGGGCGGTCCGGTCAATGCCACGCATCTGATGGCGACCCTGTCGTATCAGCGCGCGATCATCGCGGGTCAGTTGGGCGAGGGCGCGGCGATCTCGAGCGCGATGATCCCGTTCCTCCTCGCCGCCATCATGGTGTCTTGGTTCGGCCTGCAGCGCCGCAAGTGGCAGCAAGGGGAAAACAATGACTGATCTCCCCACCTCACGGATCGATCTCAAGGCCGTCCTGCATAGCTCGGCGCCAACGATCGCGAAGGACGATCACAGCGAGGGCATGAGCTATCTGCAGTCGGTGCCGCGCCGGCTGGTGACGCTCTATCTGCCGCTGTCGATCATCGTCATCGTGCTGCTGTTCCCGTTCTACTGGATGGGCCTGACGGCGATCAAGCCGGACGAGCAGTTGCTCGATCTCGACAAGTACAACCCGTTCTGGACCTGGAATCCGACCTTCAAGCACTTTTACAAGCTCCTGTTCGAAAGCCACTATCCAATGTGGCTCTGGAACACGATGTATGTCGCGGTCTGCGCCACCATCCTGTCGATCATCGCCAGCGTGCTCGCGGCCTATGCCATCGTCCGGTTACGCTACAAGGGCGCCAATATGGTCGGCGGCCTGATCTTCCTGGCCTATCTGGTGCCGCCGTCGATCCTGTTCATTCCGCTGGCGACCGTCGTATTCCAGTACGGCCTGTTCGACTCGCCGATGGCGTTGATCCTGACCTATCCGACCATCCTGATTCCGTTCTCGACCTGGCTGCTGATGGGCTACTTCAAAACCATCCCGTTCGAGCTGGAGGAATGCGCGCTGATCGATGGTGCCAGCCGTTGGCAGATCCTGATCAAGATCGTGCTGCCGCTGGCGATTCCGGGACTGATCTCGGCGTTCATCTTCTGCTTCACGCTGTGCTGGAACGAGTTCATCTATGCGCTGACGTTCCTGCAATCGACCTCCAACAAGACGGTGCCGGTCGCAATCGTCAACGAATTCGTCGATGGCGACATCTATCGCTGGGGCTCACTGATGGCGGGTGCGCTGGCGGGCTCCTTGCCGCTGGTCATCCTTTACGCCTTCTTCGTCGAGCACTATGTGTCGGCCATGACGGGAGCCGTGAAAGAATAGGCGCTGGAGGCCCGTGTAGATAACAGGGTTCAAAAGGAGACGGGTCTTGCACATTCTGATTCTCGGCGCCGCCGGCATGGTGGGCCGCAAGCTGACCGAACGGCTGCTGCGCGACGGTCGCCTCGGCAAGCACGACATCACTCGAATGACGCTGCAGGACGTGGTGGCGCCCACCAAGCCCAACGCGTCGATCCCGATTGAAGTCGTGGCTTCCGATTTTGCCGATCCCGGCGCAGCGGAGCCGCTGATCGCGCGCCGACCGGACGTGATCTTTCACCTCGCCGCGATCGTTTCCGGCGAGGCCGAGGCCGAATTCGACAAGGGCTACCGGATCAATCTCGACGGCACGCGATACCTGATCGATGCCATCCGCCACGCCGGCGGCGGCTACAAGCCGCGGCTGGTATTCACGTCCTCGATCGCAGTGTTCGGCGCGCCGTTCCCGGAAAAGATCGGCGATGAATTCTTCCATACCCCGCTGACGAGCTATGGCACGCAGAAGTCGATCTGCGAACTCCTGATCAACGATTACACCCGCAAGGGCCTGCTCGACGGCATCTCGATCCGCCTGCCGACGATCTGCGTGCGGCCGGGCAAGCCGAACAAGGCGGCCTCCGGCTTCTTCTCCAACATCATTCGCGAGCCGCTCGCCGGCGAGGAGGCCGTGTTGCCGGTCTCCGAAGACGTGCGGCACTGGCACGCCTCGCCGAAATCGGCGGTGGGCTTTCTGGTCCACGCCGGCACCATGGATCTCGACGCGATGGGGCCGCGGCGTAACCTCAGTATGCCCGGTATGTCGGTGACGGTCGGCGAACAAATCGCGGCGCTCGACCGCGTTGCCGGCAAGAACGTCACCGCGCGCATCAAGCGGGTGCCCGATCCGACCATCATCGGTATCGTCTCTGGCTGGCCGCGCGATTTTTCTACCGACCGCGCACTCAAGCTGGGCTTTACCACTGCCGAGAAGACGTTTGACGACATCATCCGAATCCATATCGAGGATGAACTCGGCGGCAAGTTCGCGGCCTGAGTTGATTTCTCGCCCGTTCATGCGTATGCGGTCATGAGCAAGGTAGCCTGCATCGGCGAGTGTATGATCGAGCTGAAGCAGGCCCAAGGGACTCAGCAAGGGGCTGAGGCTGGCCTGTATTCTCGCGGCTATGGCGGCGATACGCTCAATACCGCCGTCTATCTCGCGCGCCTCGGCGCCAGTGCCGACTACATCACCGCGCTCGGCGACGATAGCCTTAGCGATGAGATGATAGCAGGCTGGGCCGCGGAGGGTGTCGGGACGGCGCGCGTGGCGCGGCTGCCCGGCAAACTGCCGGGTCTCTACATGATCGAGACCGACGACAAGGGCGAGCGCCGGTTCTTTCACTGGCGCGACAGCGCCGCCGCGCGCAGCCTGATGGATTTGCCGCAAACGCCGGAGCTCCTGAGTTCGCTGGCCGGCTATGACGTCGTCTATCTCTCCGCGATCACGCTCTCGCTTTACGGCGGCGAGGGACGGGCACGGCTGTTCGCAGCGCTCAAGGGTGCGCGCGAGGCCGGGGCGCGTTTCGCGTTCGATACCAATTTCCGGGCCCGCGGCTGGCCCGATCTCGATGTTGCGCGCGCCGTTTTCCAGGAGGCCCTTGCCGCGGCCGATATCGTGCTGGCGTCCACCGAGGACCTGCTGCCGCTCTATCCCGGCGAAAGCAATGTAGCCTTGCTGGCGCGGATTCCGGGCACGGAGGTGGTGTTGAAGCTTTCGGAGCCGGCAAGCATTCTACGTCTTCAGGGCGCGCTTCACTCGGTCCAGGCGGAGCCCTTGAAAGCGTCCGTCGTCGATACCACGGCGGCCGGGGACAGTTTTGCCGCCGCCTATGTTGCCGCACGCCTTGCCGGCGCCGACCCGATCGAAGCTGCGCGGACGGGACACCGCCTCGCCGGCGTTGTGGTATGCCATCCCGGGGCCATCATCCCGCGTGCGGCGATGCCGCCCGACCTCATTCCCGCTATCTCTCGCAAGGCACCTCCATGACCGCAGCCACAAGGCAGGAACAGCTCGCCACGATCTTCAAGTCCGCGACGGTGGTCCCGGTGCTCACCATCGAGCGGCTGGAAGATGCGGTGCCGTTGGCGCGCGCGCTGGTGGCAGGCGGGGTGCGCGTGCTGGAAGTCACCCTGCGGACGCCGGTCGCCGCGGACGCCGCCAAGGCCATGATTGCAGAAGTGCCGGAAGCCATCGTTGGTATCGGCACGATCCTGAACGCGGACGACTTGGCGCGGGCGCGCGCGCTCGGGGCCAAATTCGGTATCAGCCCGGGCGCGACGCCGGAGCTGTTGAAAGCCGCCGCCGCAAGCGACCTGCCATTTGCCCCGGGGATCGCGACCGCTTCCGAGCTGATGCAGGCGCTGGCGGCCGGCTTCGATATCGTGAAATTCTTCCCAGCGGAGCAGTCCGGCGGTATGAAGGCACTTCGGGCGCTGGCGGGGCCGTTTCCGAATGTCAGGGTTTGCCCGACTGGCGGCATCGGGGAGGTCAATGCAGCCTCTTGGCTGGCTGAGCCGAATGTCGTGGCGGTGGGCGGTTCCTGGCTTTGTCCGGCGGCGGATATCCGGTCCGGGAACTGGGTCGGCATAACCGCCATGTGCGCGCGGACCATGAAATCGCTGAAACCGGCGTGAAGTCTGTTCCCCGATAGGCTACATAAGCCTTCAGAACCGAAATAGGGAGAACGACCATGACAACCAGCATCGTCGGATGGGCGCACACGCCATTCGGCAAGTTCGACGCGGAAACCGTCGAGAGCCTCGTGGTCAAGGTTGCGACCGATGCGCTTGCCGACGCCGGCCTATCGGCCGAAGACGTCGACGAGATTGTGCTCGGGCATTTCAATGCCGGCTTCTCGCCGCAGGATTTTACCGCCTCGCTGGTGCTGCAGGCCGACCCGAAACTGCGCTTCAAGCCGGCTACGCGGGTCGAAAATGCCTGCGCCACCGGCTCGGCGGCGGTGCACCAGGGTATCCGGGCGATCGCCTCGGGCGCCGCCAGGATCGTGCTGGTGGTCGGTGTCGAGCAGATGACGCGAACGCCATCGGCCGATATCGGACGTTACCTCCTGAAGGCGTCCTATCTGCCCGAGGATGGCGAAACCGTCGGCGGCTTTGCCGGCGTGTTCGGCAAGATCGCGCAAAGCTATTTCCAGAAATACGGCGACCAGTCGGACGCGCTGGCGATGATCGCGGCCAAGAACCACAAGAACGGCGTCGCCAACCCCTATGCGCAGATGCGCAAGGATTATGGCTTCGAGTTCTGCCGCGCCGAGAGCGAGAAGAATCCCTATGTCGCCGGCCCCCTGAAGCGCACCGACTGCTCACTGGTGTCGGACGGCGCGGCAGCGCTGGTGCTGACGGATTCCGAAACCGCCAAGACGATGGGCAAGGCGGTGAATTTCCGCGCCACCGCGCATGCGCAGGATTTCCTGCCGATGTCCAAGCGCGATATCCTGCAGTTCGAAGGCTGCACGGTGGCTTGGCAGCGCGCGCTGGCACAGGCCGGCGTACAGCTCTCCGATCTCTCCTTTGTTGAGACCCATGACTGCTTCACCGTCGCCGAACTGATCGAATATGAAGCGATGGGCCTGACGCCGCGCGGGCAGGGCGCCCGCGCCATCAAAGAGGGCTGGACCCAGAAGGACGGCAAGCTGCCGGTCAATCCGTCCGGCGGCCTGAAGGCCAAGGGCCACCCGATCGGCGCCACCGGTGTCTCCATGCACGTGATGAGCGCAATGCAGCTCGTCGGCCAGGCGCCCGAGGGAATGCAGCTCAACAATCCAAAACTTGCCGGCATCTTCAATATGGGCGGCGCGGCGGTGGCGAACTACGTCTCCGTGCTGGAGCCCGCGAAGTAGGCGCGAACGTGCTATCGTAGGGTGGGCAAAGGCGCGCCTGCGCCGTGCCCACCATTGGTTCGTGAGTCCGAGAGATGAGACTGGTGGGCACGCTTCGCTTTGCCCACCCTACAGTTTTCCGGAGCGTGCATCATGAGCAACGAAAGTTCGATGTCAGAGGCGGAACTGAACAACCGGATCAGAATTCTGGAAGACAACATCCGCCAGTTGATCGAACAGGCTGCCGCCGCTTCCGGCGAACGGAACGAAGCGCGCATTGCCGACCGGCTCAGTCAGCAGAATGAAGAGTTGGAACGGCTGACCCGGGAACGCGACGCCAGGTCGAAAAAGTAACCTCCAACCAGCACTACTCTCGTCGTCCCTGCGAACGCAGGGACCCATAACCACAATGTGAGGCTGGAGGCACCCTGTTAGGGCGAAAGTAACTAAAGCTTCCCGCAATCACCGCCTACACGGCGTATGGGTCCTGCGTTCGCAGGGACGACATCCATTGTTGGTGTCCCGTGCATACGTCCATACGCCGGGCGCGCTTGATCTTCCCAATCCGCTGCCGTTACTTGGCCGGAACGACAATTCGGGAGCAGGCTGATCCATGGGACCATTGGCGGGCATCAAGGTCATCGACATGACGACCGTGCTGATGGGGCCCTATGCCACCCAGATGCTCGGCGATTACGGCGCTGACGTCATCAAGGTGGAATCGCTCGATGGTGACGTGACGCGGCAGATCGGGCCGACCCGTCATCCCGGCATGGGGCCGGTGTTCCTCAACACCAACCGCAGCAAGCGCTCGATCTGCCTCGATTTGAAGAAGCCGGCGGGGCGGGACGCCGTGCTACGGCTGATCAAATCCGCCGACGTGCTGGTTTACAATGTGCGCCCGCAGGCAATGGCGCGGCTGAACCTCGGCTACGACGTGGTCGCGAAAATCAATCCGCGCCTGATCTACGCCGGCGTATTCGGCTTCGGCCAGGATGGGCCCTATGCAGCAAAACCCGCTTATGACGACCTGATCCAGGGCGCGACTGCACTGCCGGCGCTGATGGCGCAGACCGCGGACGGCGTGCCGCGTTATGTGCCCAATGCGCTCGTCGACCGTATCGTCGGGCTCACCGCGGTGGGCGCGATCTGCGCCAGTCTCGTCGATCGTAACCGGACCGGGCGCGGCCAGCGCGTCGACATTCCGATGTTCGAAACCATGGCCGGTTTCGTGAT
Organism: Bradyrhizobium sp. LMTR 3; assembly: GCF_001693485.1. Classification (GTDB taxonomy): domain Bacteria; phylum Pseudomonadota; class Alphaproteobacteria; order Rhizobiales; family Xanthobacteraceae; genus Bradyrhizobium. The sequence continues at coordinate 467,242 of NZ_MAXC01000012.1, read as the reverse complement.
GGGCGACCACATGGGTGGGCTCACCTATGAGCCGCCGCTCGACAAGGGCGGCTATGCCCGGCACCTGTCGCCGGACCGGCGGCCCTACAAGACCTCCGACGGCTATATCTGCGTCATCGTCTACAACGACAAGCAGTGGCAGAACTTCTTCGATGCCACCGGGCGCGACGACCTTCGCGTCCATCCGAAATTTGCGACCTTCGCCGGCCGCGCCGCCAATATCGACGCTGTCTATGCCGAGCTGGCGCGCATCCTCGAGACCAAAACCACCGCCGAATGGTCGGCGATCCTGGAGAAGGCCGACGTGCCGGTCATGCCGATGCATGATCTCGAGAGCCTGCTCGGCGATCCCCACATCGTCGCGACCGATTTCTTCCCGGTCGTCGTTCATCCGACCGAGGGCCGCATCCGCAACATGAGGCCATCGGCGCGATTTTCCGAAACGCCGGTCGAAGCGAAGCGGCTGGCGCCGCGCCTCAGCGAGCACAGCGCCGAAATTCTCAGCGAAGCGGGGTTCTCGGCGGACGAAATTGCCGCTTTGGTGCGCGAGGGTATCACCAAGGCCGTGCCAAACACATAGGACGGACACATGGATTTCGCGCTATCCGCCAACCAGGAATCGATCCGCGACGCGGTCGGCAAAATCTGTTCGCGCTTCGACGATGCCTATTGGCTGAAGAAGGACAAGGAGGGCGGCTACCCCGCCGACTTCCACCGCGCGCTGGCGGACGCCGGCTGGCTCGGCATCTGCATCCCTGAGGAATATGGCGGGTCGGGGTTAGGCATCACTGACGCCGCGATCATGATGCGGACGATTGCGGAATCCGGGGCCGGGATGTCGGGTGCATCCGCCGTGCACATGAACGTGTTCGGGCTCAATCCCGTCGTCGTGTTCGGCACCAAGGAGCAATGCACGCGCATGCTGCCGCCGATCATCGACGGCCGCGACAAATCCTGCTTCGCGGTGACCGAGCCCAATACCGGCCTCAACACCACGCAGTTGAAAACCCGGGCGGTGCGGAAGGGCGACAAATATGTCGTCAATGGCCAGAAGGTCTGGATTTCAACGGCACAAGTCGCCAACAAGATCCTGCTGCTGGCGCGCACCACGCCGTTGGAAGAGGTGAAGAACCCGACCCATGGTCTGAGCCTCTTCTACACGGACTTCGACAAGCAGCGCGTCACCGTCCACGAGATCGAGAAGATGGGCCGCAAGCCTGTCGATTCCAATGAACTGTTCTTCGAGAATTTTGAAATTCCGGTCGAGGACCGCCTCGGCGAAGAGGGCCGTGGCTTCGAATACATCCTGCACGGCATGAACCCCGAGCGCATCCTGATCGCGGCGGAAGCGGTGGGCCTCGGCCAAGTCGCGCTGTCGCGGGCCGCGGCCTATGCGAAGAACCGTGTCGTGTTCAACCGTCCGATCGGCATGAACCAGGGCATCCAGCACCCCTTGGCGAAGAATTGGATGGAGCTGGAGGCCGCGTGGCTGATGGTGCTCTCGGCCGGCTGGCAATACGACCAGGGCATGCAGTGCGGACCGGCCGCCAACGCCGCGAAATATCTCGCCGCCGAAGCCGGCTTCCACGCCTGCGAGCAGGCGGTGATGACGCACGGCGGTTTCGGTTACGCCAAGGAATATCACGTCGAGCGCTATTTGCGGGAGTCGCTGATCCCGCGCATCGCACCGATCAGCCCGCAGCTCATTCTCAGTTTTATTGCCGAGAAGGTGCTGGGGCTGCCGAAGTCGTATTGAGGATGGGAAGGAGGCCTCTCCACAACGTCATTCCGGGGCGGCGCGAAGCGACGAACCCGGAATCTCGAGACTCCGGGTTCGCGTCTTCGACGCGCCCCGGAATGACCGTGGGGGAGGCAGCAGAACCATGAGCTTCATCACCGGCGTCGGACTGACCTCCTATGGCAAGCACGAAGGCTCATCCTCGCTCGATCTCATGAGCAAGGCGGCCGAGCTTGCCATCGCCGACGCCGGGCTGAAGCGGTCCGAGATCGACGGCATTCTTTGCGGTTATTCGACGGTCTCGCCGCACATCATGCTCGCAACCGTGTTCGCCGAGCATTTTGGAATCCAGCCGTCCTACGCACATGCCGTGCAGGTCGGTGGCGCTACCGGGCTTGCGATGACCATGCTGGCGCATCATCTGGTCGACGCCGGTGTCGCAAGGCATATGCTTGTGGTCGGCGGCGAAAACCGTCTCACCGGCCAGAGCCGCGATGCCTCGATCCAGGCGCTGGCGCAGGTCGGCCACCCCGATTACGAGGTGCCGCTGGGGCCGACCATCCCCGCCTATTACGGCCTCGTCGCCTCGCGCTACATGCACGAATACGGCGTCACCGAGGAAGATCTCGCCGAGTTCGCGGTTCTGATGCGCGCCCACGCCCTGACCCATCCCGGTGCGCAGTTCCACGAACCAATCACCGTCGCCGACGTGATGGCCTCGAAGCCGGTGGCGATGCCGCTGAAGCTGCTGGATTGCTGCCCGGTGTCGGATGGCGGCGCGGCGTTCGTCATTAGCCGCGAGCGCACCGGCTCGACCGGCATTCGCGTGCGCGGCTGCGCGCAGGCGCATACCCATCAGCACGTCACGGCTGCGCCGCGCTTAAGCGAACTCGGTGCCGAAATCGCTGTCGCCAAGGCCAAGGCCGCATCCGGTCTTTCGACCTCGGACGTGCGTTATGCCGCGGTCTATGACAGCTTCACCATCACGCTGGCGATGCTGCTGGAAGATCTCGGCCTTGCCCGGCGCGGCGAGGCGGCCGCGCGGGTGCGGGCAGGGCATTTTGGCCGCAACGGCGCCATGCCGCTCAACACCCATGGCGGGCTACTGAGCTACGGCCATTGCGGCGTCGGTGGCGCGATGGCGCATCTCGTCGAGACGCATCTGCAGATGACCGGACGTGCCGGCCCCCGGCAGGTCCGCGATGCCTCGATCGCGCTGTTGCATGGCGATGGCGGCGTGCTGTCGTCACACGTCAGCATGTTCCTGGAGCGGGTGCGATGAGCGAAAAACTCGCCGACTGGACCAAGGGCACTGAAGCCATTGTCTATCAATCCTGCGGCGCCTGCGGGAAGGCGCAGTATTTCCACCGCAGCTTCTGCGCCGCCTGTGGCGCACCTGATCCGGTCGAGAAGCGCGCCAGCGGGAGAGCGATGGTCTATGCGACGTCGCTGGTCTGCCGCGCCGCGACGCCGGAAACCCGCGCCCACGTTCCCTACAATATCGTGCTGGTCGATGCGGCCGAGGGCTTTCGCATGATGGCCCACGGTGCCAATGATCTCGCCATCGGCGATTCCGTTACTGCAAGCTATCGGCCGTTTGCGGGAAGGCTGGTCCCGTATTTCGAGAAAACGAGGTGAGTGTCAGGCGCAATGCTCACGCAACGAAGCAACCCAGAATTACGCGGAACGGGTTAAAAATCTGAGTGCTTCGACGCGTCAACATTCAGTGCCAGTAGAACACAACGCTGGCGATGACGAGCATCGCTGTTACCGCCAGCATCTGCGCAAGCGCTTCCGAGGCCGCCTTCCTGGTGGCTTCCTTCATGCCGAACTCCCTAGACTTGGGCATGAGTCATCCTTGCCCGTGAAGGCCTGATGAGCTCAGTTTGGTTTTACTCGGAACACCCCGCGACGAGTATTCGCTCTTTTGAGTCCCCACTCAGCGAATATCGACAGTCCCGAGAATCGACCAGCATTGAGGCGGCAATTTGGCTCGCTCGCAGCCGGTTTGTGCACGAGAAGGGGAGTTTTTTGGAGCGTGTTTGACGGCTTGAGCGTAGGCCCAACCTGCTACCGCAACGTTTCGACGGTTGATCGGCTCCCTGCTGCAGTGCATGATCTCTCTGTCAGCAAATCAGAAAATCCAAAGCCCAAGGTGACGAATGGCCCGCATCGAATACAGCGATCCTGCCAAGCACAACGATCGCACCCGCGAACTGCTCGGCAAAAACCGCAATGCGAACATCTTCCGGATGATGGCGCACTCGCCGAGCTACCTCGAACAATACTGCCGGCTGGGCGGGGCCATCAGGCACAAGGGCGAACTGGACCCGATCGTGCGCGAGCTCGCCATCACCCGCACCGGCATCCTGTGCGAGGCGCCTTACGAGATCGTCGCCCATAAGCGAATTGGGAAGAACGTCGGCGTGACCGACGAGCAGAACGACGCGCTGGAAAACTGGGAGGCGGCGACCTGCTTCAACGACGTGCAGCGCGCCGCGCTCGCCTTCACCGACGAGATCGTCCGGCGTCACAAGCCGACGGACGCAACTTTCAACGCGATTGCCACCAAGCTGACGCCGGCTGCATTGGTCGAACTGCAGCTTTCGGTCGGCTTCTACATCATGACGTCGAAGTTTCTGGAAACCTTTGCCATCGACATGCAGCCGGTGACGGAAGTGGTGGGGTGAGCGGCGGTTGTTCCATCAACCGCTGGTCTCAATTCACAGGGCCGTATCGCCTTAGCGCCTCCAGCGTCAGCCCCTTGCCGACGGCGCCAAAGATGTCGCCTTCGACGATGCGGGCCGACGGCACGGCCTGGGTGATCGCCTTGTGGACGTGGGCGAGTTTTACCGAGCCGCCGGTCAGGAACACGGAGTCGATATCTTCAGCGGCCAATCCTGCCTGAACGAGGCAGTTCCTGATACGTGTCGCGATACGATCGGCCAACTGCCTTGTATGGCTCACGAGATCGGGACGGCCGATGTTGGCGCTGAGACCGGGGACAATCCACTCCAGCGGAATGTCCGCCCGCCGCTTCTCGGACAGGGCGATCTTGGCGTCTTCGACTTCCATTGCCAGCGTATGGCCGCGCTGCTCGTGGACCACGCGGATCAGCCGGTCGAGAAGTTCCGGCTCGGCCGCCTGCTGCCGCACCTGGCGGATATCGGCCATCACGCGCGGCTCATACATGCGGTTGATGTTCGACCAGGTGGCGAGGTCGTGAAAATAGCTCGAGGGCACGTCGAGCCCGGCGCGCTTCATGGCGCTGCGGAATCCGAACAGCGGCATGACCACGCCGAGACTGAGCTGACGGTCGAAATCGGTGCCACCGATGCGGACGCCATCATTGGCGAGAATATCGGCTGTACGATCGGCCTGGCCGTGGCGTTCGGGACCGAGCCGCACGATCGAGAAGTCGGATGTGCCGCCGCCGATATCGGCGATCAATGCCAGTTCCTCGGAAGTGATTTGCCGCTCATAGTCCAGCGCCGCAGCAATCGGCTCGAACTGAAACGTGACCTCCTCGAAACCGATCCCCTGCGCAATCGATCGCAAGGTTTGCTCCGCCTTGCGGTCGGCGTCTGGCGCATTATCAACGAAATGCACGGGACGGCCATGGACGACATGGCGCAGTTGGCGGCCTGTAGCCTGTTCCGCACGTCGTTTGACCGCGCCGAGGTAATAGGCAATCACGTCGCGGAAGCTGACCCGCGCTCGGCCCAGCCGGGTGGTTTCCTCGATCAGCGAGGTGCCAAGCACCGATTTGAGGCTGCGCATAAGGCGGCCGGCCGTGCCTTCGACATAGGCTTCCATGGCCCTGCGGCCGATCAGAACGCCGCCATCCGCCTGATAGAAGATTGCGCTGGGAATCGTGCTGTGCGCCGCTTCCAGCGCGACCAGAAGCGGCGCCCGGCCTTCCATGGTGCCGAGCGTCGTGTTCGACGTTCCGAAATCAAGGCCGCAAATCGACATGGGAGCTCCGGGAGGGAGCGCCCGTTTACACATAACAGGGCCATCAATCCACCCTTATCTCGTTGTGCTTCTTTTGCGAATCTCGCGTGCCTGGCGTTGACCGATGGGCCCGATCCACAGATCAATTTCTTTCGTGCGGCGGGTTGGCAAATCAATCCGAGATGGTCCATAAGCTGCGTCCCCGCGGCCGGTCCTCCCGCCGCAATCGGCTTTGGAAAGAGGTCGCGTGGCAAATATCAATCGACAGATCGCGCAAGAGCTTGGTGTCCGCGAGGAGCAGATCGCGGCGACGGTCGAACTGCTGGACGGCGGCGCCACGGTGCCGTTCGTGGCGCGCTACCGCAAGGAAATCACCGGCGGGCTCGATGACGCACAGTTGCGCACCCTCGAAGAGCGCCTGACTTATTTGCGCGAGCTCGAAGCGCGGCGGGTGGCGATCCTTGATTCGATCCGCGAGCAGGGCAAGCTCGACGCCGCGCTGGAAGCCCAGATTATGGCGGCCGACACCAAGGGCCGCCTGGAAGACATCTACCTGCCGTTCAAGCCGAAGCGCCGCACCAAGGCCGAGATTGCCAAGGAAGCTGGGCTCGAGCCGTTGTCCGAGCTGTTGCTGACCCAGCCGCAGAACGATCCGCAGGTCGTCGCTGCCAGCTTTGTCGACGCCGAAAAGCAGGTGGCGGACGTCGCAGCCGCCCTCGAAGGCGCCCGCGCCATTCTGGTGGAGCGATTCGCCGAAGACGCCGACCTGATCGGACGGCTGCGCGAGGAGATGTGGACCAGCGCGCTGATGATCTCCACGGTGCGCAAGGGCAAGAAGCTCGAAGGCGAGAAGTTCAAGGACTATTTCGATTTCAACCAGTCGCTGCACAAGCTGCCTTCACACCGTATTCTCGCGTTGTTCCGGGGCGAAAAGGAAGAGATTCTGGAGCTGCAGATGCAGCCCGAGGCCAATGTGCCCGAGGCCGGCGTCCCCAGCGCCTATGAACTGAAGATCATGCAGCGCTTCGGCATCGCCGATCAGAAGCGCCCGGGCGACCGCTGGCTGGTGGAGACCGCGCGCTGGGCGTGGCGCACCAAGATCCAGGTGCATCTCAACATCGACCTGCGGATGCGGTTGTGGACGGCCGCCGAGACCGAGGGCGTGCGGGTCTTTGCCTCGAACCTGCGCGACCTGCTGCTGGCAGCGCCGGCCGGCGCCCGCGTCACCATGGGGCTCGATCCCGGCTACCGCTCCGGCGTCAAGACCGCGATCGTCGATGCGACGGGCAAGGTGGTGGCGACCACGACGATCTATCCGCACGAGCCGCAGCGGCAATGGGATGCGGCACTGGCGACGCTCGGAAAACTCGCGGTCGCGCACCGCGTCGAGCTGATCGCGATCGGCAACGGCACCGCCTCGCGCGAGACCGACAAGTTGGCGACCGAGCTCGTCAAGCTGCTGCCGGATCTCAAGATGTCGAAGATCGTGGTGTCGGAGGCCGGCGCATCGGTCTACTCCGCCTCGGCCTTTGCATCGGAAGAGCTGCCGGAGCTCGACGTCACCTTGCGCGGCGCGGTGTCGATCGCGCGGCGTCTGCAGGACCCGCTCGCCGAACTCGTCAAGATCGATCCGAAGGCAATCGGCGTCGGCCAATACCAGCACGACCTCGGCGAGGCCAAGCTGGCGCGTTCGCTCGATGCCGTGGTCGAAGACTGCGTCAACGCCGTCGGCGTCGATGCCAATACCGCTTCCGCGCCGCTGCTGGCGCGGGTGTCGGGCATCGGTGCGGGGCTCGCGCAAAGCATCGTGCAGCATCGCGACGCCAACGGCCCGTTCAAATCGCGCAAGGAGCTCAAGGAAGTGCCGCGGCTCGGGCCCAAGGCGTTCGAGCAATGCGCCGGCTTCCTGCGCATCAACAATGGCGAAGACCCGCTGGATTCCTCCGGCGTGCATCCCGAAGCCTATCCGGTCGTGCGCCGGATTCTCGCCGCGACCAAGAGCGACATCAAGGCGCTGATCGGCAATGCCGATGTCGTGCGCCAGTTGAAGCCGCAGGCCTTTGTCGACGAAACCTTTGGTCTGCCGACGGTGACCGACATCCTGCGCGAACTGGAAAAGCCCGGCCGTGACCCGCGCCCGGCGTTCAAGGCCGCGGTATTCAAGGAAGGCGTCGAGGAGATCAAGGATCTCAAGCGCGGCATGATCCTGGAAGGCACGGTGACGAACGTGGCGGCGTTCGGCGCTTTCGTCGACATCGGCGTGCACCAGGACGGCCTGGTGCACATCTCGGCGATGTCGAAGAACTTCATCAAGGACCCGCGCGAGGTGGTGAAGCCCGGCGACATCGTCAAGGTCAAGGTGCTGGAAGTCGAGGTCGCCCGCAAGCGCATCGCGCTGACCCTGCGGCTCGACGACGAAATCGGCGACAAGGGCCCCAAGCTGTCGGACAGCAAGATGCGCGAGTATTCCAAGGCGTCGATGACGTCGTCGTCACCGCGCAAGCCGCAGGAGCAGGGCGGTGCCCTGGCGGAGGCGCTGCGCCGCGCCGCGGAAAAGAACGGGCGAGGCAAGGCGGGGGCGTAGAATAGGCTGCGTGCCGGGCTTCATCCTTCGAGACGCATCGCGTTGCAATGCTCCTCAGGATGAGGTCTCGCAGTGTCGAATCCGGATACGAATCCATGATCCTCATGGTGAGGAGCCCGGCAGCGCCGGGCGTCTCGAACCATGCGGCCCGTGAACCTCTACCCAATCCAGTCTATCCCGCCGTCAACAAATCCAGCTTGGCGTTGGCGAGGATCAGCCGATCGGCCAGCAATTGCGCAAGATTGCGCATGATGCGCTCGCCGGCGCGCGGATGCTGTTTCCGGAAGCGCTCGAAATCACTGAGTGAAACTTCATACGCGGTCGCGGCCATGTCGGCCAGCACGTCGGCGGAACGCTGCGGCTCCAGCAGCGCCATTTCGCCAAAGGGCATGCCTGCCGTCAACGTCGCCAGCCTCACTCCGTCGGGCAGGGTGACGTGGACTGCGCCGCTCCGCAAGAAGAACAGCGATGCGGCGGGATCGCCGGCGGAGATGATCTTCTCGCCGGTTTGATAGGTCCGGATTGACGCGTGCGCAGCGAGACCGGTCAATTCCTCCTCCGTCAATCCGGTTAGCAGCGATTGCTCGGAGAGTTCGGTCGCCTCGAAGAAGTCGATGGCGCCGCCGTAGCGATAGACGAGCTGGTCTTCCGCCCATTCGATGGCGGCGTCGAGCAGATAATAGTTGCGGATATTGGTGAGACCTTCGGTCCATTCCGCGATCGCTTTCCAGTCCGGCGACGAGCGCCTGATGCCGGACAGAACCACCGTGACGTGGTGCGCGGCGAGCTCGCGGAATTCCTCGGCGAGCAGGCGGGCGCCGGCGCGGGTCATGGCGGTGACACGGCGCAGGTCGAAGATGACCAGTTGCGGGCGTGGCCTGGCCGCAAGCTGGCGCGAGACGTAGTCGACGTTTGAAAACGACAGCGTTCCGACCAGCTCGATCACGCGAACCTCCTGGTGGTGCGCGGCAAGGATGTTCTGCTCCTGCGCGCGCCGCACGCGCCGCGAGGGGCTGTTGCCGATGTCGTAATCGGCGATGATGCTGGTCCGCGCATCGTCGCTGCGGTTGAGCATGTGAAGATCGTAATGTGACGATAGCGCCTCGCAGACCTTGATGCCGCGCACGCTGTTGCCGTGCTTGTCGAGTTTTGGCGAATAGCTGCCGAGCCCGAGCCGCGCCGGGAGCGCCGCGAGGATGCCGCCGCCAACCCCGCTCTTGGCGGGGATGCCGATCCGGTAGATCCACTCTCCCGCATAATCGTACATGCCGGAGCTCGTCATCACCGAAAGCGTGCGCGAGATGGCATAGGGCGTCATCACCTGCTCGCCCGTCACGGGATTGATGCCGCGGTTGGCGAGCGTCGCCGCCATTACCGCGATATCACGCGCCGTCACCAGGATGGCGCATTGCCGGAAATAGACCTCCAGCACGGCGGCCACGTTCTCCTTGATCACCGCGTTGGTGCGCAGGAGGTAGCCGATCGCCCGGTTGCGATCGCCGGTCGCGCTTTCGGAAGCATAGACGGCATCGTCGACGTCGAGCTCGCGCCCGGCAAACCGGCCCAGCGCCTGCCTGATGTATTCGAATGCCGCGTCGCCCTTGGCCTCGTGGATCAGGCCGGAGCAGGAGATCGCGCCGGCATTGACCATCGGGTTGAAGGGACGGTTCTCGGCGTTGAGGCGGATCGAGTTGAAGGGATCGCCCGACGGCTCGACGCCGATGACGCTCTCGACCCGTGCCGCCCCCAGCGTGTCGAGCGCCAGCGCGAAGACGAAGGGCTTTGACATCGACTGAATGGTGAAGGGGACCTGCGTGTCGCCGACTTCGTAGACATGGCCGTCGAGGGTGGCGAGGCTGATGCCGAAATGGGCAGGATCGGCTTTGCCGAGCTCAGGGATGTAGTCGGCGACCGCGCCACCCGCCTCTGAGGTGAATTCGGCGTGGCAGGCTTTCAGGAACCGCAGCAAAGGCGGTATCGAACCGGTCCAGGCTGTGGGACCGGTCGTGAACGGAAGCGGCGACTGTTTCATCGCCTCTTGTTGTGCAACGCAATCAGGGTGCGTGCAACCGGTTCGACGGCGCCAGCGCCTGGCGGCGCACCAGCAGCAGCGCGACCAGCGCCGCAGGAATGAGAATGGCGAGACCGAGCAGGGTCACCTGCATCTGCGACAGCGGCAGGATTCCGCCGCCCGGCGTCGCTACCACGAAGCCGCCAATTACGAACAGCACCCGCAGCGGCCACTCCAGCGCGCCGGCGGCTCTGAGATCGCCGACAAAGGCCTGATAGCCCTGGATGCCGCCGCAGATGAACAGCGTGCCGAACGCGACAAGCCCCATCAGTCCCAGGCATTCGAGATAGGGATTTGCTCCCTGCAGCACGAGCGCCGGGTTCAATACGAAGAAGAACGGAATGAAATAGATGATGCTGCCCACCCACATCGATTCCCACCCCGTCTTCATCGCTGGCGATCCGGCAATGCCGGCTGCGGCAAAGGACGCAATGGCGACCGGTGGCGTGATCGACGACAGCATGCCCCAGTAAAAGATGAACATGTGCACGGCGATACGGTTGAGGCCGAGCTTCTCCAGCGCAGGAGCCACCAGGATGGCAAGGAAGATATAGCAGGCCGTTGTGGTCAGCCCGAGCCCGAGAATGAGGCTGGTGATGGCGCACATGCCAAGCAGCAGGAGCGCGTTGTCGCCGGCGATCCGCAACAGATCGTTGGCAAGGCTCGACACCACGCCGGTCATCGAGAATGCGCCGATCAGGAGCCCGCAGCCGGCGAGAATGCCGACCAGCTCGACAAAGGTACGTCCGTTGATCTCCAGGAACTTAGTGATTGTCGTCGGCGTCCAGCGGGTATCCTTGGAGAAGAGCTGGTTCAGCACCAAAAGCAGCGCAGTGGCGTAGAACGGCGCGTGGCTCTCACGCTTGAAGTAGAGCAGCATCACGATCAGCAGCACGATGACGAAAACGTAGTACCAGCCGTCCTTGATCGTGTCCCATACCTTCGGCAGCTCGGCGCGCGGTATGCCCTTCAATCCGTGGCGGGCGGCATAGGAATCCACCTGCATGAACAGGCCGATATAGTAGAGGGCCGCCGGAACGATCGCAGCGAGCGCGACGTCCGCGTAGCTCACGTTGAGGAACTGCGCGATGACGAACGCGGTCGCGCCCATCACCGGCGGCGCCAGTACCGCACCGGTCGAGGCGCACGCCTCGATTGCAGCGGCATAGGAGGCGCGGAAGCCGCTCTTCTTCATGACGGGAATGGTCATGGTGCCGGCGGTCAGCACGTTGGAGATGATCGAGCCCGACATCATGCCGAGCAGGCCGCTGGCAAAGATGCAGACCTTGGCGGCGCCGCCGCGGAAGGTGCCGCACATCGCAAACGACAGGTTGATGAAGAATTTCCCGGCGCCCGTCATCATCAGGGCCGTGCCGAACACCAGAAAGCCGATCACGGTATCGGCAAAGGCCTGGATCGGAATACCGAGGAGGCTTTCGCCCGAAAGCACGTGATAGGACGTCGCCTGTTCCAGCGTCGATTGGGTGCCGCGAAACGGCCCAAGCCACGTCGCATCGGCGAACAGGGGATAGACCGTAAACGGCAGCACGCTCAGCAGCAGGCTCCAGCCGCCCGTGCGCCGCAACGCCTCCATCAGCACGACCCACATGATGACGCCCGCAACGATGACGTCGGTCGGCGCGCCGCCGAATTCCCAGCCGGCTTCCGCCGCCTTGCGGACGCTGCGCATCAGAAGGATTGCGCAGGCGAAAGTGGCGACAAAAAGCAGGATGTCATACCAGGGAATTCGATCGAGCGGCGCGCTCCCGGTTCCCGGAAAGATCAGGAACGTGAACGGCAGCATCAGCGCGATCAGGAGATAGAAATACTCGGTGTTGAGCTGGGTGTAGCCGAGGAAGAAGCGCAGGGAGAATTGCTGGTTGATGCACAGCAGGATGGTTACTGCCGTTGCAACCACCAGCGCCCAGCGCCACGCCCCGCGCAATGTCCGCACCCGCGTGACTTCGGCTTCCTGCATGTTGGCATGCGGGTCGTCGAACTCAATTCGTTTTGCAGGCGCGGCTACGCTATCACTCGCAGCAGGTGACATCATTCCCCCTAGACGGTATTCGCCTTAGACCCCGAGGCGAGTGAGGCAGCGCTATTCAAAGCCGTTGGGCATGTTCGCCTTTGCCAGCGCCGCGGCCCGCGCCTTCATCCAGCCTTCGAGAAACGCCTTGTCATCCGATGGCGGGCTGGACTTGCCGTAGTCCGTCCATGCGGCGGCCAGCACTTGCTGGCGCTTCAGCAATTCCTTGTTGTAGGCTTCCTGCGCGTCGGTCCATTGGCCGGCTTCCTTTAGCGCCCTGGCGGCGCCCGGATGCACCGGAACTACCCAGTTCTTGGTCTGGCGGTCGGCCGCAAGACCGGCCGCGCCCGGCGCGGAATCCTTGTAGGCGTCGTAGCCCGTGATCATCGCCTTGGTGATGGCATAGACCTCGTCGGCGGGCAGCGTCCCGTATGCCATGAAAATCGGGTAGGGATAGTTGCCGAGCTCGATCGGCTTGTCCTTGGTGATGCCGGCGCCGCAGGTCGCGACGTGCGGGAAGAAGAACGAGCCGACCTTTTTCACGCGCTCCCAGCCGGCCTTGTCGTTGTGGGGCAAGGGCGGCCAGATGATGCCGCGCGGTGATGTCTCGAGTTCCTTCGCCGGACCGGTGATGGTGGTGGCGAAAGCAGCGTCGACGTCGTTGTTGATCATACCCTTCCACATCGCGCCGTAGCTCGAAAACTCGACGACCTTGACGTCGCTTTGCTTGAGGTCGCCGAAAGCCAGGATGGCGAGCGCGTTCTGATTCAGCGCCGGCGAACCGACCACAAAGCCCACGCGCTTGCCCTTGAGTTGCTTGATCTCGGTCACACCGGAATCCTTGGCGACGCCGAGCGTGGCGGCGTTGCAATCGACCGTGGACAGCACGAGTTGCAGCGGCTGCGGACCCCATTCCTTGGTACCGAATTCGAACACGCCTTCCTGGGCGAAATAGGTGCCGGAACCCATCGCGGACATGGCCGCGCGCTTGGCGCGCAGCGGCGCCAGTCGCGCCACGTCGTTGCCGGCCGGCAGCACGCGAACATCGGTGCCGTATTTGTCCTTCATCATCTTGCCGACGCCGACGGCGATGTTGAAGCCTGCCGTGCCGGTGTCATAGGCGGTGACCACCATCGTCGGCGGCAGCTTGACGTCTTCCGCAGAAGCCGCCGGCAAGGTCAGCCATGAGATGCCTGCAAGGGCGAGTGGCGCGAGCGCCTTAAAGCGGTAAGTCATATTTTCCCCTCAGATTGTTTCGCTATGCGAAAATTCTCTCGTTAGCGTCGATCATGTCATATCGCGGCTGGCGATGGCAACGTTACGTGCGTACACGTCAATACCAGAGCTGGACAGATTGTCGCGGAACTCGTTCCAAAAAAGTTTATGCCGTGATCCGGTTAAGCTTCGATGATCGCGACAACCTGTCCTTCGGCGATAACGTCGTCGAGTTTGACCAGGATGGCCTTGATCTTTCCGGCCGTCGTCGACGTGACCGGAATTTCCATCTTCATGGCTTCGACGAAAGCGATCTCGTCGCCGTCGCCGACATTGCCACCAGTTGCGACGGGAAGCGCGCACACGCGTCCGGCGACTTCGGTGACAATCTTGATCTCTGGCATTTCCGTTCTCCCGGGACCGTCTGACGGACAGGCTGTCCTCGTGAACGGCTTTTTGTTGTCGCCGCAGATTGCCTGAGGTAGTTTGTTCTGCAAGTGGAATTTTGTTCCGCAGGGCGGAATTAGGCCATGGAGCCATAACAATGGGAAGACGCTCGGAAAGGCTTAGCAAACAAGGAATGCTCGCCAGCGATCTGGCGGGCGAGGGTGATGTGATCCAGGTGGTGTCGCGGGCGTTCGACGTCTTGCGCTGCTTCGAAGGTCATGAAGCGAGACTAGGCAATCTGGAAATTTCCAGCCGCTGTGGTCTGCCGCGGTCGACGGTATCGCGGCTCACCCACACGCTGACGCGGATGGGCCAGCTCGTCTATCTGCCGCGCGACCAGAAATACCGCATCGGTCCAAGCGCGGTGGCGATGAGCACCTCGATGATGAAGGGGTTGCAGCTTCGCAATCTGATCAGGCTGCGTCTGCAGGACGTCGCCGATCAATTGCCGGGCACCGTCGGCTTCGTGATCCCCGATCGCTATCACCTCGTCTATCTCGAATTCGCGCGCGCGGCGAACGCGCTCGGCCTGCACGAAGGCACCGGCAGCCGCATCTCGATGACGAGCACCGCGGCCGGCTTTGCCTACACCGCAGCGCTCGACACCGACGTCGGCGACGCCCTGATCGCCGAAATGGAGCGCGAGATCCCGGCAGACGCGGCGCTGTTGAAGGCGCGCATCGAGGATAACCGCCGCCATTTGCGCGAACACGGCTATGTCGTGGGCTGCGGCACCTGGAGCCCGCATATCAACGGCTGCGCGGTGCCGGTGTGGTCGCCGCAATATCAAACCTTTGTCGTCGTGACGATCGGCCTTCTCGCCGCGATGTTCGACGAGAAGCGGTTGCACCAGGAAGTGGCGCCGCAGATGCTCGAACTCAGCGTTGCGATCGGCGGCCTGCTGGAAGGCGCCGAGGGCGACATCTTCGCCAACCGGATCGAAAGAAAGCCGCTTCCGGCGCCGGCCCATAATAACAACAAGATCATCAAGACGGAGGATACGAATGAACTGGAAGCCGGAGCTCGACGAGCTCGCTCGGCGCGAAGCGTTCGCGCGCGAGATGGGAGGCGTTGACAAGGTCAAGCGCCAGCATGACCAGGGCCGGCTCACGGTTCGTGAGCGCATCGACAAACTGATCGACCAGAATTCCTTCCACGAGATCGGCGCGATTTCCGGCATCGCCGAATACGACGAAAACAGCGAACTCAAGCACCTGACGCCGGCAAACTGCGTGTTCGGCCGCGGCAGGGTTGACGGCCGCACCGTGGTCGTGGTCGGCGACGATTTCACCGTGCGCGGCGGCTCGGCCGATGCCTCGATCTCGGCCAAGCCACTGATGGCCGAGGAGATGGCACACGATTTTCGCCTGCCGATCATCCGCGTCATCGAAGGCTCGGGCGGCGGCGGATCGGTAAAGACGATCGAGACGCGCGGCGCTGCGAATCTGCCGGGCGGGGTCGGCGGCACGCGTTGGTACTGGTTCACGACGGCGAACATGGCGCGGGTGCCCGTGGTCGCGCTCGGGCTCGGTTCGGTCGCGGGCCTTGGCGCGGCGCGGCTTGCCGCCAGCCACTATTCCGTCATGACCCGAAATTCCGCGATGTTCGTCGCAGGCCCGCCGGTCGTAAAACGCCTCGGCCAGGACCTGACGAAGCAGGAGCTTGGCGGCGCCGAGATCCAGACCCGCGCCGGCGGCGTCGATGATGCCGTCGATACCGAGGAAGAGGCGTTCGAACGCGCCAGGCGTTTTCTGTCCTATCTGCCGTCCTCGGTATATGACCTGCCGCCGACCACGGCCTGTAGCGACGATCCCGAACGCGCGGAAGAATTGCTGTTGAAGGCGGTGCCGCGCAATCGCCGCCAAGTCTACAAGATGCGCCCGATCATCGACGCCGTCGTCGACAAGGATTCGTTCTTCGAAGTGAACGCTAATTTCGGCCGGCCGATCATCACGGGCCTTGCCCGGTTCGAGGGCCGCGCGGTGCTGCTGCTGGCGAGTGATCCCTTTCACTATGGTGGGTCGTGGACGGCGGAAGCCTGCCAGAAGGTGGTGCGCTGGGTCGATTTCGCCGAGACCTTCCATCTGCCGGTCGTCTATCTGATGGATTGCCCCGGCTTCATGATCGGGCTCGAGGCCGAGAAGTCGGCGACCATCCGCCACGGCGTGCGGGCGATGGCGGCGGTCAACCAGTCGACCGTGCCCTGGTGCACCATCATCGTGCGCAACGCGTTCGGCGTCGCCGGCGTCGTGCACCAGCCGGCCAACCGCTATTCGATGCGCTATGCCTGGCCGTCGGCCTATTGGGGCTCGCTGCCGCTCGAAGGCGGCATCGAGGCTGCCTACCGCGCCGATATCGACGGGTCGGATGATCCGGCCGCGAAGCTGAAAGAGATCGAGGATCGCCTCAACAAGCTGCGCTCGCCGTTCCGCTCCGCCGAGAAATTCTGGGTCGAGGAGGTGATCGACCCGCGCAAGACGCGTTCGCTGCTATGCGAGTTCGCGCGACTCGCCGAACCGGTCCGCACCGTCGGCCCGCCGAGCAACATGTCGACGCGGCCGTGAGCTTGTAGGGTGGGCAAAGCGAAGCGTGCCCACCATAGATGGCGACGATGCGGAGAGATGGTGGGCACGGCGCAAGCGCCTTTGCCCACCCTACGGTCGCGTTACGCCGTCACAGGCTTCGGCCGCGAGATCGCCAGCACAATCAACGCCGCCACCACGCAGAGCGCACCGGCGACAAAGAACGCCGGCAGATAGGTCTGCAGCACCGTCCGCGACAGGCCGGCGCCGAAAGCGGCGACGCCGGCTCCGAGTTGATGACCGGCAAAAATCCAGCCGAACACCAAATTGGCGCGTTCGGGGCCGAACCGCTGGGTGGTGAGCCGCACCGTCGGCGGCACGGTTGCGATCCAGTCGAGCCCGTAGAACATCGCAAACAGCGAAAGGCCGTAGAGCGTGAAATCGGAGAACGGCAGGAACAGCAGCGACAGGCCGCGCAGCCCGTAGTACCAGAACAGCAGCCAGCGATTGTCGTAACGGTCCGACAGCCAGCCGGAAGCGATGGTGCCGACGAAATCGAATATGCCCATCGCAGCCAGCAGGCTCGCCGCCTGCACTTGCGGAATGCCGAAATCGAGGCACATCGGAATCAGGTGAACCTGGACCAGACCGTTGGTGGAGGCCCCGCAGATGAAGAAGGTGGCGAACAGGATCCAGAACACGCCCGACTTCGAAGCATCGCGCAGCGTGCCGAGCGCCGCCGCCATGATCGGGGTGTTGTTTGGGAGAGGCGCCGGCAGCGGTTCGGTGCCTTCGTCGCCAAATGGCCTTAAACCCACATCGCTCGGGCGGTCGCGCATGATCATCAGCACGGCGAAAGCGGCAACGCCGAGCATCACGCACACCAGTCCCAGCGCGATCCGCCAGCCGTAAGCTTCGGTCAGGCTTGCCAGCAGCGGCAGGAAGGCGAGCTGTCCGGTGGCGACGCTCGCGGTCAGGATGCCGACGACGAGACCGCGGCGTGCCACGAACCAGCGTGCAGCGATCGTGGCGCCCAGCACCAGCGCCGTCATGCCGGTGCCGAGCCCGATCACCACGCCCCATAGCAGCATGAGCTGCCAGACCTGTGTCATCGCCAGCGACGCCACCAGGCCGGAGACGACGATCAGCAGCGCCAGCA
The DNA here is from genome assembly GCF_001693485.1 of Bradyrhizobium sp. LMTR 3. Classification (GTDB taxonomy): domain Bacteria; phylum Pseudomonadota; class Alphaproteobacteria; order Rhizobiales; family Xanthobacteraceae; genus Bradyrhizobium. The sequence goes on along the minus strand of NZ_MAXC01000012.1, from coordinate 449,523 downwards.
GCGTGACATTGCGCAGCCCGTAGCGGTTCATGAGCGCCGCGGCAAAGGGCGCCATCAGCCCGAACAGGATGAAGCGGATCGAGAGCGCGGAAGAAATCTCCGCCGTCGTCCAGCCGAATTCCTTCTGCAACGGCACGATGAAGATGCCGGGCGCGCCGACCGTGCCGGCCGAGATCAGCGCGGTGAGGAAGGTCACGGCGACCATCACCCAGCCGTAATGAATATTGCGGCGGGCGAGGGCGGCTGACAGCCAGTTCGAGATCATTGGGCCTCGGAGGATTCGGGTGGGAAGGTTTGCAGTATTCTGACGTGATGGTCGTCTGACTTGAATGTCGTACTTCCCTCATTTCAGGACACGACGACGTCAGCAGCGATCCGTGTGGGGCTATATTGAATTATGAATATAGTATTATACGTACTCGCCGGCAGGCCTCATGCGTCCCTCCGTCTACTTCTTGCGGTCGAGAAATCCCTGCATCAGCCGCTGCGGCTCGCCGGTCAGAAAAGACTTTCCGAATACGCCGACGCTCAAGTTGACGGATTCGGTCAACGGCAGCTCCTCCCATTGCCGCAGCAGCTCCTTCTGCGAACGCAGCGCTTCGGGCCCGCATTCGAGCAGCGCCGTCACCGTATGCTCGACCGCGGCATCGAGCCTGCCTTCCTTCGCGACCACGTCGACCAGGCCCCAGGCCAGCGCGGTGGGCGCGTCGATATTTTCCGCCGTCATGACCAGCCAGCGGGCGCGGCCCCAGCCGATCAGCCGCGGCAGCAGCGCAGCGTGGATCACCGAGGGGATGCCGACGCGCACTTCCGGCATGCCGAATTTGGCATCGTGGGCCGCAATCCGGAAATCGCAGGCGGCGGCGACTTCCAGTCCACCACCGAGGCACCAGCCCGGAAGCCGCGCAATCACCGGCGCTGGAAAGTGGCGTACGGCCTCACAGAGGTCGCGCAACCGCGTGATGAAGGCTTCCGCCGACTTCTGGTCGAGGCGTGCCATCTCCTTGATATCGGCGCCGCCGATCATGCTCTTCTCGCTCTGGCCGGCGAGGATGACCGCGCGAATGGTTTGGTCGCCAGCGAGCCTCTCGAACCCCTCGCGCACGCCCTCGGTGACGGCGGAGGAGAGGATGTTGAGAGCGCCCGCATTGCAGATCGCGAGGCGAACGACGCCTCTGTCGTCGCGGTCGATGCCGCAATGAGGATTGAGCATTTCCATTCTGTTTTTCCGGGCTTGTTCTGGTCGTTGCTATCACTTCCGGGACATTGCGCCGGCTTGTCAAGGGCGGGCGAGGGGCATTGCTCGACAGCTCGCATCGATATAGAATTATGATCGTCATCTAAAGGAGACGACATGACTGTGACCGAGACCGTCGATCTGTTTTCGTTCGATATGCGCAGGCATCGGGTAGTGGAATGGCAGGCGCCGGGAGCTGTCGCGAAGGCCGCCGTCGGGATGTCCGGGCTCGAGACCATGTGCGCGATCCGCGACGGCATCCTGCCACCGCCGCCGATGGCGCGGCTGATCGGTTTCGAGATGCGCATCGCCGAGCCCGGCCGAATCGTGATGGAACTGGATCCGGATGAAAGCCTGGAGAACACCATCGGACTGCTCCACGGCGCGACGGCCGCGGCGCTGCTGGATACTGCCATGGGTTGTGCCATCACCACCATGCAGCCGGTGGGGCAGACCTCGGTCACGCTGGACCTCAAGCTGACCTATCTGCGGCCGTTGTCGGTGCGGTCGGGCGCGATCTCGGCGGAAGGCAAAGTGATAAAGGTCGGCCGCCAGACCAGCTATGCCGAAGGCTTCGTCCGTGACCGTGCGGGCAATCTTGCAGTGCACGCGACCGGAACGTTCACGATGATCGGCGTTGAAAAGGCGAATTAGGTGCAGCTTTTCCCGCGCACAACTGCTATTATATGACCAGGGACATTTAATGGGATGCGTTGATGCGTTATTCGAAAGAGCACAAGCAGGAAACCCACGCACGGATCGTGAAGAAAGCCTCGGTGCGGCTTCGCGAAAAGGGTGCGCATGGCATCGGCGTCGCCGACCTGATGAAGGAAGCGGGCCTGACCCATGGCGGCTTCTATGCGCATTTCGATTCCCGCGAGGCGCTGGTCATCGAGGCTTTTGCCTATGCGATGGACCGCTCGGTCGAGCACTGGCGAAAAATCGCCGCTGAAACGCCGCCCGAGAAGCGGCTGTCGACGATCATCGATTCCTACGTCTCGACGGTGCATCGCGACGATCCCGGCCGCGGTTGCGCTGTTACGACGTTAGGTGCCGAGATCGCCAGGGAAAGCGCGAAGACGCGCAAGGCCTTTGCCGCCAAGCTGGAGCAATTGATCGATGTGATGGCCGATCAGATTCCGGATGTGCCGCGCAAGGCGGCCCGCAGGCAAGCGATGGGCACGCTGGCGACGATGATGGGTACGCTGGTGATGTCACGCGTGGCAGGCAGCGGCGAGCTGTCCGACGAAATTCTCCTCGCCGGCCGCGAGGCGGCGCTGACGCGCGCCGAGGCGAAGCCGGCCGCGAAGAAGACGCGGGCGAAGGTGAATTGAGCGGAGAATCGTAGGGTGGGCAAAGCGCAGAGTGCCCACCATTCCAGCCAAAGCGCGGAAAGAGGGTGGGCACGCTGCGCTTTGCCCACCCTCCAGCTCACCGCCCGCCAAACAGCGCGCGCTCGCTTTCCACCGTCTCGTGGATGTAGTCGGCCACCGCCCTGATCCGCGCCAGGTCCTTGCTGTCGGCGTGCATCAGCATCCAGAACGTGCGCGAGATCCTGACCTCGTCGGGTAGCACTGGGCGCAGTTCGGGATGCGCCTTCGCCATGAAATGCGGCAGCACCGCAATGCCAAAGCCGGCAATGGTGGCGTTGAGCTGCGCGATCAGGTTGGCGCTGCGGAATTTGGCCGAGATCTTCGGCGAAACCTGGGGCAGGTAATCCAGCTCGGGCGTGAACAGCAGTTCCTCGATATAGCCGACGAAGCGATGCCCTGGCAGGTCGCCGCGTGATACGATTTTCGGTGTCCGGTCGAGATAGGCCGGCGCGGCATAGAGCCCGAGGCTGTAGTCGAGCAGCTTGCGCCCGACGATCCGGCCCTCCTTGGGCATGGAGAGGCTGATCGCGATGTCGGCCTCACGCTTCGACAGGCTGAACAGGCGCGCGGTGGCGACGAGCTGCAGGTCGAGATCGGGATACCGCTCGGTGAATTTCAGAAGCCGCGCCGCCAGGAAATGGCTGCCGAACCCGTCGGGGGCGCCGATCCGGACCGTGCCGGTGAGCTGGGCGCGCGATCCGCCGACCGCCTCCTGGTTGGCGACGATGGTGGATTCCATCGCTTCGGCACTGTCGGCGACGCGCTGGCCGGCTTCGGTCAGGAGGTAGCCGGTCTTGCGGCGGTTGAACAGTTTTGCGGAGAGATGCCGTTCCAGCCGGTCGACACGGCGGATCACGGTGGCATGGTCGACCGATAGCTGCTTGGCGGCAGCGGAAACCGAGCCGCCGCGCACGATCGCCAGCACGAAACGGAAGTCATCCCAGTCGATCGTCTTGGTGCCTTGATCCAGCATTTCCGCACATCTATGGTGCAATATATCGGACTTGTATCCCAAGAAATGCAGGTCAAAAAGGGGCTCGAAAGCGATCCCAGACGGGACCTTAGGGAGATCATTCATGCGCTCAATCGGACACTTTATCGGCGGCAAAGAGGTCAAGGGAACGTCCGGCCGGACGGCCGACGTGTTTGAGCCGATGACCGGCGACGTCCAGGCCAAGGTGGCGCTGGCCTCAAGAGCAGAAGTCCGCGCGGCCGTCGAAAACGCCGCGCTTGCCCAGCCCGAATGGGCCAACACCAATCCGCAGCGCCGCGCGCGGGTGATGATGAAGTTCGTCGAACTGGTGCAGCGTGACTATGACAAGCTCGCCGAACTCCTGGCGCGCGAGCACGGCAAGACCGTTCCCGACGCCAAGGGCGACATCCAGCGCGGCCTCGAAGTGGCGGAATTCGCCTGCGGCATTCCGCATTTGCTGAAGGGTGAATACACCGAAGGCGCCGGTCCCGGCATCGACATCTACTCGCTGCGGCAGCCGCTTGGCGTCGTCGCCGGCATCACGCCGTTCAATTTCCCGGCGATGATCCCGATGTGGAAGTTTGCGCCCGCGATCGCCTGCGGCAACGCCTTTATCCTGAAGCCCTCGGAGCGCGATCCCGGCGTGCCGATGCGGCTGGCCGAGCTGATGATGGAAGCGGGGCTGCCGCCCGGCATCCTCAACGTCGTCAACGGCGACAAGGAAGCCGTCGACGCCATTCTCGACGACCCCGATATCAAGGCCATCGGCTTCGTCGGCTCGACGCCGATCGCGCAATACATCTATGAGCGCGCCGCCCAGACCGGCAAGCGCTGCCAGTGTTTTGGCGGCGCCAAGAACCACGCCATCGTGATGCCCGACGCCGACATGGACCAGACCGTCGACGCGCTGATTGGGGCCGGCTACGGCTCGGCCGGCGAGCGCTGCATGGCGGTCTCCGTCGCCGTTCCCGTCGGCAAGACCACCGCCGACCGCCTGATGGAAAAGCTGATCCCGCGCGTGGAGTCGCTCAAGATCGGCACCTCGGTCGATCCGTCGGCCGATTACGGCCCGCTGGTGACGCGCGAGGCGGTCGAGAAGGTGAAGAACTACATCGATATCGGCATCAAGGAAGGCGCCACGCTCGCGGTCGACGGCCGCGGCTTCAAGATGCAGGGCTATGAAAAGGGCTTTTATCTCGGCGGCTCGCTGTTCGACAACGTCACCAAGGACATGCGGATCTACAAGGAAGAGATTTTTGGCCCGGTGCTCTCGGTGGTGCGCGCCCACGACTACAAGGAAGCCCTCGCACTGCCGTCCGAACATGACTACGGCAACGGCGTTGCGATCTTCACCCGCGATGGCGATGCGGCGCGTGACTTTGCCGCCAAGGTCAATGTCGGCATGGTCGGCATCAACGTGCCGATCCCGGTGCCGATCGCCTACTACACCTTCGGCGGCTGGAAGAAGTCGGGCTTCGGCGACCTCAACCAGCACGGTCCGGACTCGATCCGCTTCTACACCAAGACCAAGACGGTGACCTCGCGCTGGCCGTCCGGCGTCAAGGAGGGCGCGGAGTTCTCGATTCCGTTGATGAAGTAGCATTCATTGCTGGACAGCGGGATGCAGTTCGCTCTCAACGAGGACCAGGTGGCGGTTCGCGACATGGCGCGCGAATTCGCCGCGGAGAAGATCGCGCCGCATGCGCTGCGCTGGGACGAAGAAAAGCATTTTCCTGTTGATGTGATGCGCGAGGCCGCGAGCCTCGGCATCGGCGGCATCTACATCAAGGATGATGTCGGCGGCTCCGCCATGACCCGTTTCGACGCCGCCCTGATCTTCGAGGCGTTGGCGACCGGCTGCCCGACGGTGTCGGCCTTCATCTCGATCCACAACATGGCGTCGTGGATGATCGATGCCTATGGCAATGACAGCCAGCGGCAAAAGTGGTTGCCAAAGCTCTGCACCATGGAGCTCTTGGCAAGCTATTGCCTGACCGAGCCGGGATCCGGCTCGGACGCCGCGGCGCTGCGCACCCGCGCGGTGCGCGATGGCGATCACTACGTGCTCAACGGCCAGAAGCAGTTCATCTCCGGCGCCGGTGGCGGCGACCTCTATGTCGTGATGGTGCGGACCGGCGGCGATGGGCCCGGCGGCATCTCGACGCTTGTGATTCCGGCTGATACGCCCGGCGTCTCGTTCGGCGCCAACGAGCGCAAGATGGGCTGGAACGCGCAGCCCACGCGCGCTGTGATGTTTGAGAACGCCCGCGTGTCGGTCGAGAACCGGCTGGGCGAGGAGGGCATCGGCTTCAAGATCGCGATGGCCGGGCTCGACGGCGGCCGCCTCAACATCGCGGCGTGCTCGCTCGGCGGCGCGCAGAGCGCGCTCGACAAGTCGCTCGCCTACATGAAGGAGCGAAAGGCCTTCGGCAAACGCCTCGATGAATTCCAGGCGCTGCAGTTCCGCCTCGCCGACATGGCGACCGAGCTGGAAGCGGCGCGGACCTTTGTCTGGCGCGCGGCCGCTGCGCTCGACCGCAAGGATGCGGACGCCACCATGCTGTGCGCGATGGCCAAGCGGTTCGGCACCGATGTCGGCTTCGAGGTTGCCAACCAGGCGCTGCAACTGCATGGCGGCTACGGCTACTTGAGCGAATACGGCATCGAGAAGATCGTGCGCGATCTGCGCGTGCACCAGATCCTGGAAGGCACCAACGAAATCATGCGGCTGATCGTGTCGCGCAAGCTGATCGAGGGCGCGCGATGACGGATACGGCCATTGCAGACGGTGACCTGATCGCGCGCAAGGAAGGCTCAGTCGGCATCCTCCGATTGAACCGGCCGAAGGCCATCAATGCCGTGACGCTGGAGATGTTTCACGACATCGACAAGGCGCTTGATGTCTTCGAGGCGGATCCCGATGTTGCCGTGATCGTACTTGAAGGCGCCGGCGAGCGCGGGCTGTGCGCCGGCGGCGACATCCGTGCGCTCTGGGAAAGCTCCAAGGTTAGAGGCGATCTCGGCAAGATCCTGTGGCGGGACGAATACATCCTCAACGCCCGCATCAAGAAGTTCCCAAAACCCTATGTCGCCTTCATGGATGGCATCGTGATGGGCGGCGGCGTCGGGCTGTCGGCGCACTCGAGCCATCGCGTCGTCACCGAGAAGACGAAGCTCGCGATGCCTGAGGTCGGCCTCGGCTTCTTCCCTGACGTCGGCGGCACCTGGCTGTTGTCGCATTCGCCGGGCGAGATCGGCACCTATTTTGGATTGACCGGGCAGACCATGAACGGTCCGGATGCCATCCATGCAAGATTTGCCGATGCGGTGGTGCCGTCATCAAAACTGCCGGCCTTGCGCGAGGCCTTGACGAAGGTTCAATCCGGCGCGACATCGGCTGACATCAGGAAGCTGATCGAGGGCTTCTCGACCGGCGAGACGGCCGGTCCGGTCGCCGCGCAGCAGGCAAAGATCGATGCATTGTTCTCGCACGAGCGAATGGAAGACATCATCGCGGCGCTGCAGCGCGATGGTTCTGACTTTGCGCAGGCGACGTTAAAGACGCTGAACGAAAAGTCGCCGCGCGGCATGGTGGTGACGCTGAAGCTGCTGCGGCTGGCGCGCAGCGCGCGCTCGCTGGAGGAATGCCTGGTGCGGGAATATCGCGCCGCGCTGGAAGTATTCGCGAGCGACGATTTTCGCGAGGGCGTGCGCGCGGCCGTAATCGACAAGGACCGCAATCCGAAATGGTCGCCGCCGAGAATCGAGGACGTGACGCCGGAAATGGTCGCGCCTTATTTCGCCGAGATCGGCGCTGACGAACTGAAGTTTCCCTGATCAGAACAAGAAAGTTTAGCGGAGGATTCGAGATGGCAAATATCGCATTCATTGGCCTCGGCAATATGGGCGGCCCGATGGCGGCCAATCTGGTCAAGGCCGGCCGCAAGGTGACCGCGTTCGATCTGGTCGAAGCCTCGCGCGATCAGGCCAAGGCGGACGGCGCAGGGATCGCCGAGAGTTCGGTCGCTGCCGTCAAGGGCGCTGATGTGGTCATCACCATGCTGCCGGCGGGCAGGCATGTGCTGACGGTCTGGAACGAAGTCGTCCCAGTGATGACCAAGGGCACGCTGATCGTCGATTGCTCGACCATCGACGTCGAAAGCGCCAAGCAGGCGCACGCGCTGGCGGCCAAGCACGGCATGCTTTCGGTGGATGCGCCGGTATCCGGCGGCACCGGCGGCGCCAAGGGCGCGACGCTGACTTTCATGTGTGGCGGCGAGGAAAAGGCGTTTGCGGCGGCAAAACCCGTCTTGGAGAACATGGGCAAGAAGATCGTCCATTGCGGCGGCGCCGGCGCGGGGCAGGCGGCCAAGATCTGCAACAACATGATCTTGGGGATTTCCATGATCGGGGTCGGCGAGGCCTTTGCGCTCGCCGAAAAGCTTGGGCTGTCGCATCAGGCGCTGTTCGATGTCGCCTCGACCTCATCGGGGCAATGCTGGGCGCTGACGTCCTATTGCCCGGTGCCGGGGCCGGTGCCGACTTCGCCGGCGAACAACGGTTACAAGCCGGGCTTCGCGTCGGCCCTGATGGTGAAGGACCTGACGCTGGCGCAGGATGCGGCCAAGGCCGCGGGCGCGGCGACGCCGCTCGGCAAGCACGCGCAGGAGATCTACAAGGCTTTTGATGCCGCCGGCCATGGCGGGGTGGATTTTTCCGGGATTATCCAGCACGTTCGGAGCCTCGCTGCGAAATAACGGAGACCTGATGACGACCTTTCAGGAAGCGCGCGCCTTTCTGCTCAAGCACCGCACCGATTACGATGCGGCAGTGAAGGGATTTCGCTGGCCGGCCCCTGTTCCATTCAACTGGGCGCTCGACTGGTTCGACGCGGAACTCGCGCAAAATCCTGAAAGTCGGGACCGCGCCGCGCTCTGGATCGTCGATCCCGGCGACAAGGAAACAAAGCTTTCCTTCGCGACATTGTCGCGCCGCTCCAACCAGGTCGCAAACTTCCTGCGCGCGCAGGGCCTGAAGCGGGGCGATCATCTGCTGCTGTTGCTCGGCAATGTCGTGCCGCTGTGGGAGACCATGCTGGCCGCGATGAAGCTCGGCGTCGTCGTGATCCCCGCCACCACGCTGCTTACCCCCGATGAGCTGCGCGACCGGCTCGATCGCGGCAAGGCGAGGGTGGTGATCGCCTCGCAGGACCAAGTTGCGAAGTTTGCCGGCCTCGGCAGCGACAGTCTGGTGCGCATCGTGGTCGGCGCGACCTCGAAGCACGACGGCTGGCTTTCGTTCGAACAGGCGGCGGGCGCTTCCGAAGCGTTTACGCCCGAGGGCCCCACCAACGCCGACGACCCGATGCTGCTTTATTTCACCTCGGGCACCACGGCCAAACCAAAACTGGTGCGGCACAGCCAGCGCAGCTATCCGGTAGGCCACCTCTCGACCATGTTCTGGCTCGGGCTGCAGCCGGGCGACGTGCACCTGAACATCTCTTCACCCGGCTGGGCCAAGCATGCCTGGAGTTGCTTCTTCGCGCCGTGGAATGCGGGAGCCGCCGTGTTCGTGGTCAACCAGCCGCGCTTCGACGCCAAAGCCCTGCTCACCACGATCGGCCGCTGCGGCGTCACCACGCTGTGCGCGCCGCCGACGGTGTGGCGGCTGTTCATTCAGGAGAAGCTCGCGGATTTCAAGGTAAGCCTGCGCGAGGTCTGCGGCGCCGGCGAGCCGCTCAATCCCGAAGTGATCGACCAGGTGAAGGCGGCGTGGGGTCTCACCATCCGCGACGGCTATGGCCAGACCGAGACCGCGGCGCTCGCCGGTAACTCGCCGGGCCAGAAGGTGAAGGTCGGCTCGATGGGCCGTTCGTTGCCGGGCTACCGGGTGCGAATCACTGACAATGACGGCCATGTCACCAAAGAGGGCGAGGTGACGCTGGTGCTCGGCGCCGACCGCCCGGCGGGCCTGATGCAGGGCTATCAGGGCGGGGACGGCAAACTGAGCGGCGCGGACGGCGATCTCTACCGCTCAGGCGACGTGGTGTTTGCCGACGACGAGGGCTATCTCACCTTTGTCGGCCGTTCCGACGACGTCTTCAAGTCATCCGACTACCGCATCAGCCCATTCGAGCTGGAGAGCGTGCTGCTGGAGCATGAATGGGTAGCTGAAGCGGCGGTTGTCCCAAGCCCCGATCCGATCCGGCTCGCGATCCCGAAGGCCTATGTGCTGCTGGTTTCGGGCGTGGAACGCTCGCCTGAGACCGCGTTGTCGATCTTTAGGCATCTGCACACCCGGCTGGCGCCGTTCAAACGCATCAGGAAGATCGAGCTGGTGACCGAACTGCCGAAGACGATTTCCGGCAAGATCCGCCGCGCGCAGTTGCGCCGGCTCGAACATGAGAATAATCGCAGTGATGCGTTGCGCGGCGCCGAGTTCCGCGAAGAAGAGTTTCCGGAGCTGCAGAAAGTGCGGACCGCCGGGACCTAGTGCCGCCGATTTGAAGTTCCTGCACTGGTGCCGCGAGTCCATCTCAGGAACTTCAAATCGATGAGCGGCACTTGAGTAATAATATTTGCTAGTGCCCCTCTTGTTTCCGAAGTTCGTATCAGGGGTGCCGCGATGGTTTACGAACTTCGGAAACGGGGCACTAGGAGCTAATCAATGAATGAAGTCTGGAAGAAGCCGCCGGTCTCGTTTGAGGCCTATCAGGCCATGGTCGGCAAGGAGATCGGCGTGTCGTCGTGGCACCTGATCGACCAGAGCCGGATCAACCTCTATGCCGACGTGATCGAGGACCATCAGTTCATTCATGTCGACCCGGAACGGGCGAAAAAGGAAACCGCGTTCGGCAATACCATCGCGCACGGCTTTCTCACCATGTCCTTGATGAGCATCATGTCCTATGAGGTGATGCCGGTCATCGAAGGCACGGCGATGGGCGTGAACTACGGTTTCGACAAGCTACGTTTCCTCTCGCCGGTCCGCGCCGGCTCGCGTGTCCGCGGCCGCTTCACGCTTGTTGAAGCCAAGCTGCGCAAGCCCAAAGAGCTGCAGTCACGCACCAATGTCACGGTCGAGATCGAGGGCGAGGACAAGCCGGCGTTGGTCGCCGATTGGATCGGGCTGATCTATTTCAACTGATCGCCGCTGTCATTGCCGGGCAAAAGCGCGAAGCGCGTCTTCAAACCAGTTGACCCGGCAATCCATCGCTGATCAAGAATTGTCAATCTCCGCGGGGCCGCTGTACCCTCTCCCCTTGTGGGAGAGGGTGGCTTCGCGAAGCGAAGACGGGTGAGGGGTTCTCTCCGCGGAGACAGACCCCTCATCCGGCACGGACTTCGTCCGCGCCACCTTCTCCCACAAGGGGAGAAGGTGAAGAAAACGGCCTTGGATCGACACATCAGGAATCGTAACGCATGGCAATCAGGTTTGACGGACGCGTCGCAATCGTCACGGGCGCGGGCAATGGTCTGGGACGGGCGCATGCGCTGGGGCTGGCGAGCCGCGGCGCCAAGGTAGTGGTCAACGATTTCGGCGGCGCGCGGGACGGCACCGGCGGTTCGCTGACGCCGGCCGAAGCCGTGGTCGAGGAAATCCGTAAAGCCGGCGGCACGGCGATGGCCGACGGCGCCGATGTCTCCAAGTTCGGACAAGTCACGGCGATGGTCGAACGGGCTACGAAAGAGTGGGGCAGCGTCGATCTGCTGTGCGCCAATGCCGGCATTTTGCGCGACAAGTCGTTTGGAAAAATGGATGTCGCTGACTTTGCCAAGGTGCTCGATGTTCATCTCGTCGGCACCTTCTATTGCTGCAAGGCAGTGTGGGAAGGCATGCGCGAGCGCAACTACGGCCGCATCGTGCTGACCACCTCGTCGTCGGGCCTGTTCGGCAATTTCGGCCAGGCCAATTACGGCGCGGCGAAAGCCGGCATGGTCGGCCTGATGAACGTGCTGGCCGAAGAGGGCCGCAAGAACAACATCCGCGTCAACACGATCTCGCCGACCGCGGCCACCCGAATGACGGAAGAACTGCTGCCGCCGCAGGCGCTGGCGCTGATGAAACCCGAAGCGATCACGCCCGCGGTGGAATATCTCTTGAGCGAGGACGCGCCGACCCGCACCATCATGGGCGCGGGCGCGGGTTCGTTTGCGGTGATCAAGATCATCGAGACCGAGGGTATCAACTTAGCCCAGTCCGACTGGACGCCCGACGCCATCGCGGCGCATTTCGCTGAAATCGACGACGTATCGAAGGCGAAGGCGCTGCAGGGCGCATTCGAGCAGACGCAGAAGTATGTCGCCCAGGCCGCGGCGAGGGCGGGGATTAAGCTTTAGCGCACGGACTCGTAGGGTGGGCAAACGCGCATGGCGCCGTGCCCACCATGCCTCGGCGACGTGAATAATGGTGGGCACGCTTCCGCCTTCGCTCATGGAGCTACGGCGGACGTGGTCGCTTTGCCCACCCTACGCACCCTCAATTCGACCTACACTCTCGCCATGTCATCGCCTTCCAAAAACGCAGCGATCATCGGCGCCGGCCCCGCCGGGCTGATGGCCGCCGAAGTGCTCGCGCAAGGCGGCGCCGGCGTCACCGTCTATGACGCAATGCCGTCGGCGGGGCGCAAATTCCTGATGGCCGGGCGAGGCGGGCTCAACCTCACGCACAGCGAGCCGTTGCCGCAATTCCTTGCCCGCTATCGTGAGGCGATGCCGCACCTGAAAGCCGCCATCGAAGCGTTTCCGCCGCAGGCGTTGCGCGACTGGAGCGAGACACTGGGGCAGGAGACTTTTGTCGGCTCCAGTGGCCGGGTGTTTCCGAAAGCCTTCAAGGCCTCTCCATTGCTGCGGGCATGGTTGCGGCGGCTGGACTCGATGGGCGTCAAATTGGCGCTACGCCATCGCTGGGTCGGCTGGGATGAGCAGGGCCGCCTGCGCTTTGAAACGCCTGATGGATCGCTCGTCGTCGAGCCGCGCGCAACCGTGCTGGCGCTCGGCGGCGCAAGCTGGCCGCGGCTTGGATCGGATGGCACGTGGACAGAAACGCTCGCCGCTCTGGGTGTGAAGATTTCTCCGCTCCGGCCCTCCAATTCCGGCTTCACCGTCGCCTGGTCGGAGATTTTTCGCGACCGTTTTGAGGGTCAACCGCTCAAGGGTGTGGCGTTGAGGTTTGGAGCACATACCCAGCGCGGCGAGGCCGTCGTCACGCGCACCGGCATCGAGGGCGGCGCGATCTATGCGCTTTCGGCTGAGCTGCGCGAGGCCATTATGATTTCAGGGCAGGCAGCCCTGCACATCGCGCTGCGGCCTGATCTCGAGCAACGAGAGCTGATCGCGCGGCTGTCGGAACCAAAGGGCAAGCAATCCCTGTCCAACTTCCTGCGCAAGGCCGTGGGTTTGTCGCCTGTTTCGATCGGCTTGCTGCAGGAGGCCGCCAAGGCATCCGGCGCTTCGCTGGCGTCGATGTCGTCGGCCGATCTCGCTCACCTCATCAACGCCGTCCCGCTCGAACTCACCGGCACAGCCCCGATCGCGCGCGCGATCTCGACGGCGGGAGGGATATCGTTCGACGAACTCGACGGTGAATTCATGCTCAAGCGCTTGCCCGGCGTGTTCGCCGCCGGCGAGATGCTCGATTGGGAAGCGCCGACGGGAGGTTACCTGCTGCAAGCGTCGTTCGCGACCGGCGTGGCCGCGGGGCGGGGCGCGCTTAAGTGGCTGTCGGAATCGTAGGGTGGGCAAAGCGACCACGTCCGCCGTAGCTCCATGAGCGAAGGCGGAAGCGTGCCCACCACTTCTTGCGTCGCTCGTAATGGTGGGCACGCTGCGCTTTGCCCACCCTACGAATTCACCGCAACTTCCCCCTTGCTGCGACCGGCAGCGTGCCGATGATCTCATCGCCGCGCACCATCACCACTTCGTCCATCATGTTGACGACGACGCAGACATGGTTGGGCACGATCCGGACGACGTCGCCGATATTCGGCCGCGTGTTGCTGCGGGCCAGGTCGAGAAAGCCGTGCTCTTCCGCGAAGCGCGCGATCTTGGCTTCCGGGTGCTCCAGGATCAGCCCGTAGCCGTCGAGGCTGCCGCCGGGATCCGATGTCAGCGTCTTGGAGCCGGCGTCCAGAATGCCGCGGTCGGGTCCGGCGCGGCTCACGACGGTGGAATAGATGTTCAGCGCGCAGTCATCCCATTCGGCGACGCCGGCCGCGACCTGCATGCGGTCGTTGTAGATATAGGTGCCGGGCCGATGCTCGGTCGCGCCCTTCAGCTTGCCGAGATTTTTCAGATTGGGCGAGCCGCCGGTCGAAACCATCGTCGCATCGAGCCCGTGCGCGCGGACGCCCGCCAGTGCCTCGTCGAAAAACTGCTGCGCCTCGGCCCAGCCGGTCTCGGTCGGGTACAGCATGAAGCCCGCAAATTGCAGCCCCTTCGAGCCCGCAATCTCGCGCGCCAGCGCAATCGCCTCGCCGGGCGTTTCGACGCCGGCGCGCTTGCGCCCCGTATCGCACTCGACCACGACCGACAGCGGTCGGCCCGAAGCTGCGGTGGCTTGCGGCAGGCCAGCGATCACGGTCGAATTGTCGGCAGCGACCGTCATGTTGGCCTTGGCCTGCAGCGCCGCGAGCCGGGCCATCTTCTCCTCGCCGATCAGATTGTAGCTGATCAGGATGTCGTCGATGCCGGCTTCGGCCATCACCTCGGCCTCGCCGAGCTTCTGGCAGGTGATGCCCTTCGCGCCGGCCGCGACCTGCATCTGTGCGAGCAGCGGGCTCTTGTGGGTCTTGATATGCGGCCGGTTGGCGACGCCGGCGGTATCGCAGGCCACCTGGATGCGGGCGATGTTGCGCTCGACGCGGTCCATGTCGATGACCGCGCAGGGCGTGCCGTATTCACGGGCGATTTTTGCGGCGAGGGGCGTTGTCATGCTCTTCTCTCTGTTGGAGTCCGTATGAACCCGTGGGATCGGTGGAGCCACCGGGTCCGGCCTCCGGCCGGCCCGATGATAAACTCCGCGAAACCCATCAAATCCCGTCGATGCATCATGATGGGTATCGCTGCGCTCCACCCATCCTACGAATTACGCTTGTTCTATCTCTTCCCGCAAAACTTCCAGCTCCAGCCACCGGTCTTCGGCGGCCGAAAGCTCTTCCTGCGCTTTTGCAATCGCCGATGACGCCGCGTCGAACTTTTTACGATCCTTGGCGTAGAGGTCCGGATCGTCAAGCAGCTTCTGCTGCTTTGCGATGTCGGCCTGCAATTTCGCGATCGTTTTCGGTAGCGTCTCCAGCGCGTGCTTCTCGTTGAAGTTCAGCCGACGTTTTGGGGTGACGGAAGGCGCCGTAGCTCTGGTCTCCTTCTTTTCCTCAATCGGCGCCGGTCCATTGACAGATTCCCGCGACAAATCCTCGCCGCGCTGAGCCAGCATGTCGGTGTACCCGCCGGCATACTCGATCCAGCGGCCATTGCCTTCAGGCACGATCACCGACGTTACCACGCGATCGAGGAAATCGCGGTCGTGGCTGATCAGGATCACGGTACCCTCGTAATCGCCAAGCATCTCTTCGAGCACATCGAGCGTTTCGAGATCGAGGTCATTGGTCGGCTCGTCCAGTACCAAGAGGTTCGACGGCTTTGCCAGCGCCCGCGCCAGCATCAGCCGGCCGCGCTCGCCGCCGGAAAGCACCTCCAGCGGCGTGCGCATCTGTTCTTGCGCGAAGAGAAAGTCCTTCATGTAGCTGACCACGTGTTTCGGCTTGCCGCCGACCATGACGTGGTCGCCGCGGCCGCCGGTCAGCGCTTCCGCCAGCGTCGATTTCGGATCGAGGCTTTCGCGGTGCTGGTCCAGCGTCGCCATTTCGAGATTGGCACCGAGCCGGATCGTGCCGCTATCGGACGGATCGTTGCCGATCAAAAGATGAACCAGAGTGGTCTTGCCGGCGCCATTCGGGCCGACGATGCCGATGCGGTCACCGCGCTGGACCCGAATTGAGAAGCCATCGACGATCTTGCGGTCGCCATAGGCCTTGGCGATGTTCTTCGCCTCGATGACCAGCCGGCCAGATTTTTCAGCTTCGGCGGCCGCGAGGTTGGCATTGCCGGCAGCACCGCGATAATTGCGCCGCTGGTCGCGCAGCGCATGCAGATTGCCGAGCCGCTTGACGTTGCGCTTGCGGCGGCCGGAGACGCCATAGCGCAGCCAGTGTTCCTCGTTGACGATCTTGCGGTCGAGCTTGTGCTGCTCGCGCTCTTCTTCCGCCAGCACCTCGTCGCGCCAGGCTTCGAATGCGGAGAAGCCGCGGTCGATCTGCCGGATCTGGCCGCGGTCGAGCCAGGCGGTCGAGCGCGACAGGTTGGAAAGGAATCGGCGATCGTGACTGATGAGGACCAGCGCGCATTTTCGGCTCGCCAGCTCGCCTTCCAGCCATTCGATGGTGGGAAGGTCGAGGTGGTTGGTCGGTTCGTCCAGCAGCAGGATATCCGGCGAGGGCGCCAGCACCCGCGCCAGCGCCGCGCGGCGGGCTTCGCCGCCCGAGATATGCGCGGGGTCTTCGTCGCCGGAGAGCCCGAGCTGTTCGACCAGATAGCGCGCCTGGTAGTGATCGTCGCCGGGGCCGAGGCCTGCCTCGACATAGGCCAGCGTCGTCTTGTGGTCGCCGAAATCAGGCTCCTGCGGCAGATAGCGGATGGTGGCGCCGGGCTGCACGAAGCGGCTGCCGCTGTCGGGCTCGACCAGGCCGGCGGCGATTTTCAGCAGCGTCGATTTGCCGGAGCCGTTGCGCCCGATCAGGCAGACGCGCTCGCCCGACGACACCGACAATTCCACGCCTGATAGCAGCGGCGTGCCGCCAAACGTCAGCCCTATATCTTTCAACTGGATCAGCGGCGGCGCCATCGTTCAACCTTGGTTTGGCGCAGGCTGCTGCGCCCGCTGGCGCTGGATGCGGCGGATGGTCTGGTCGAGCGCAGACAAAAACGTCGAGCGGTCGCGCGGTGCAAAGGACTTTGGACCGCCGGTCACTTCGCCGGACGAGCGGAGATCGGTCATCAGATTGCGCACCGCGAGCGTCATGCCGATCGATGCTTCAGTAAACGGCCTGCCGTTCGGCGCGATCACCTCGGCGCCGGCCTTCACGCAGCGGCTGGCCAGCGGGATATCCGATGTGATGACGATGTCGCCGCGGCTGGCGCGCTCCGCGATCCAGTCGTCGGCGGCATCCATGCCGGAACCGGCGGCGATGCGCTCGATCAGCGGATCCTGCGGCACGCGGATGAAATTTCCCGCAACAACGCTGACCGGCAGGCCGTGGCGGATCGCGACGCGATAGATCTCGTCCTTCACCGGGCAGGCGTCGGCATCGACATAGATGCGGGTCTGGTTCACGTCAGGCATATCGGTTCGACAGCGGTTCTCTTGCCCGCGCGTGGTAACCTATTCGATGCGGGAATGCGAGGGAAACAGGGGTGGGAACAGGCTTGCCTCGGCACATTCTTCGCGTACCATAACCGGCGAAAAACAACCAAAAACAACAGGAAACCGGCATGCCCATCGAGCCGTATCGCGTCCAGGCCTACAACACCGCCAAACAATCCGAAAACAAGATGCATGACGACACCGTGGCGAAGCGGTTCGGATTTTCGGGTGGGCTGGTCCCTGGCGTCGACGTGATGGCCTACATGATGCATCAGCCGGTGACGAAATGGGGCCGCGCATTTCTGCAACGCGGATTGATCGAGGCGCGTTTCGTCAAGCCGGTCTATGACGGCGAATTCGCGGAGCTGACGGCGGAAGAAAGCAACGGCGTGCTGTCGATCGAGGTGCAGAGCCGTGGCCAACTTTGCGCCGCCGGCACCGCGTCGTTGCCGGTCTCCGCACCGGCTGTTTCGATCGCAGACTACCAGGAAGTTGCTGTTGTCGCGGAGCGCAAGCCGGTCAACGCTGCGTCCTATGAAGTCGGCAAATGGCTCGGCACCACCCCGCGCGAGTGGGCAGGTGAGGCGGCTACGGGATATCTGGCCGATATAAGGGAAGCCGATCCGATCTATGCGAAGGACGGCCTCGGCCATCCCGGCCTGCTGCAGCGGGTGATGAATCGGGTGCTGGTCGACAATGCCATCCTGGGTCCGTGGATTCACGTCGGCAGCCGCATGCAACTGCTTTCAGCGGCAAAGGCCGGCGATGTCATCACCGCGCGTGCGAAGGTGGTCGGCAATTACGACAAGAAGGGCCACCGTTTCGTCGAGCTCGACGCGCTGGTCGTCGGCAACGGCAACACGCCGCTGGCGCATTGCCACCACATCGCGATCTACCAGCCGCGCGAGCAGGCGGCGGCGTAGGGGTAAGGCGGCCGCGCCCGCTCTCACCCGTCATTCCCCGCGAAAGCGGGGAATCCAGTACGCGGCGGCTTCTCGGCTCTACAACGAGCGTCTCTACTGGATCGCCCGCCTTCGCGGGCGATGACAGTTGTAGATGTGATGGGCAGTGCGGGCCCTACGCCGCCGCCTTCGCCTTCGCATCCTGAATCGCCCGCCACACCCGTTCCGGCGTCAGCGGCATGTCGATATGGGTGATGCCGTAATCCGACAGCGCGTCGACCACCGCGTTGACGATGCAGACGAGGCTGCCGGCGCAGCCGGCTTCGCCGCAGCCCTTGGTGCCCAGCGGATTGGATTTCGCCGGTGAGGGGTGGTCGCCGATCTCCATCGGCGGAATGTCTTCGGCCCTGGGCAGCGCGTAATCCATGAATGAGCCCGTGATAGGCTGGCCGCTGGCATCGTAGCTGACCTGCTCCATCAGCGCCTGGCCGATACCCTGCGCGACGCCGCCATGCAACTGGCCGGCGACGATCATTGGATTGACCACGGTGCCGAAATCATTGACGGCGAAATAGCGCATGATTTGCACGACGCCGGTTTCGGGATCGATTTCCACTTCCGCGACATGACAGCCGTTGGGGAAGGTGGACGGGGTGTCCTTGGTGGCATGGTCGACGTCGAGCGACAGCGGCACGCCTTCGGGCATCTTGCCCTCGCGCAGGCGCTTCGACAAATCCATGATGCCGATCGAGCGGTCGGTGCCGGCAATGGTGAAGCGGCCACCAGCGAATTCGATGTCGCCTTCGGACGCTTCCATCAGATGCGCGGCCGCCTGCTTGCCTTTTGCGATCACGAGCGCGGAGGCTTCCACGATCGCCTGGCCGGTCGCCGTGATCGAGCGCGAGCCGCCGGTGCCGTTGCCGAAGCGGACGAGATCGCTGTCGTTCTGCTCGATCGTGATCTTCTCGAAGGGGACGCCGAGCTGTGCCGACAGCACCTGGGCGAACGGCGTGGCGTGGCCCTGGCCGTAATCGAGCGTGCCGGTGGTCAGCTTCACCGAACCATCCGGCTCGAAGGTGATCTTGCCGAGTTCGCCGCTCGGCGGCGCGGTGACTTCCAGATACGACCCAACGGCGATGCCGCGCAGCTTGCCGTTCTTCTTGCTCTCCTTCTTGCGCCTGGCAAAATTGGCGTGGTCGGAAATCTCCAGCGCCTTGTTGAAGACGCCTGCGAAATCGCCGCTGTCATAGGTGACGCCAGAAGCCGCCGCGAACGGCAGTTGCGACGGCTTGATGAAGTTGCGCTTGCGCAGCGTCAGCCGGTTGATGCCCATCTCGTCGGCGGCGCGGTCGATCAGCCGCTCCATGTAGTAGTTCGCCTCGGGCCGGCCGGCGCCGCGATAGGCGCCCATCAGCGTGGTGTTGGTCAAAACCGTCTTGATGTCGACGCCAAGCAGCGGCGTGCGGTAGACGCTGGCGAGGTTCTTGCCGGTGTTGAGCGACAGCGGCCCCGGCGCGACGCCCGTGATATAGGCGCCGAGATTGCCGTAGCCCGAGATCCGCACCGCGAGAAACTTGCCGTCGGTATCGAGCGCCAGTTCGGCGTGGATGAGCTGCGCGCGGCCGTGGCTGTCTGAGAGAAAGCTGGTCGAGCGCTCGTCGGTCCATTTTACCGGACGGCCCAGCGCCTTCGCCGCATGCAGGATGCAGGTGTATTCGGGATAGCTCACGTTCTTCATGCCGAAGGAGCCGCCGACATTGGCGGTGAGGATACGGACCTTGTCGTTCGGCACGTTGAGGATTTTTGCCAGCGTCACCTTGTTGCCGGAGACGCCTTGCGTCGGCACCTGCAGCGTGAAGCGTTCGGCCGCCTTGTCGTAGGCTGCCAGCGCCACGCGCGGCTCCATCGACACCACGGCCACGCGGGTGTTGACGATGTCGAGCCTGGTTACATGGGCGGCGGCAGCGAACGCGGCGTCGATCTTGGCAGCATCGCCATAGTGATAATCGAGCGCGACGTTGTTCGGGATGTGATCGTAAAGCTGCGGCGCGCCGGGCTTTGCGGCTTCCGCCGCATCGGTCACGGCGGGCAGCGGCTCGATGTCGAGCTCTATGGCCTCCGCCGCATCGCGCGCCTGCGCCAGCGTTTCGGCGACCACGAAGGCCACGGGGTCGCCGACGAAGCGCACCTTGTCGGTCGCCAGCGCGGGACGGTTGGTCTGCAACAGCGGCGAGCCATCCCGGCTCTTCAACGGCAGGCCGCAGGTGAAGGGGCCGTAGCCGGCGGCCTCGAGGTCCTTGCCGGTCCAGACGCCGAGCACCCCCGGCATCGCCTTGGCGGCGGCCGTCCCGATCCCCCTGATGATTCCGTGGGCATGGCTGGAGCGCACCATCCAGCAATAGGCCTGGCCGGGCAGGGTGAAGTCGTCGGTGTATTTGCCCCTGCCGCGCACCAGCGTGTCGTCTTCCTTGCGGCGCACCGGCTGCCCCACCCCGTATTTTTGCAGTGCGATAGCGTTGTCCAAAGAGGAGGCCGACGTGTGATCTTGCATCGAAAACACCTGAAATGCTTGGGATTCTCTTGGATTTCTTGTTGGATTTTGGTTCCGCGAGTTCCCGCTCAGATAACGCACCGCGTCATGCACGACAACGCCTGATTGGGCATAGTCCTATGTGATGGGTTGTTGCGTAGCCCCTTGGCGCTGCTAAAGTTTCCGTGAACGGTAATTTTTCTTCGGCGGCCCGACGGGGCCTGCGGAAAGACAGTTTTGATGAACCACGATACGCGGCTGCGCGAAGCCCTTGAGGCCCGCGCCAGCCCGTCAGGGGCGGTTGCGGCGGCCACGGCAAACGGTGTCTACGCCGCTCTGGACCTTGGCACCAACAATTGCCGGCTCTTGATCGCCAGCCCGGCCGGCGACGGTTTTCGCGTGGTGGATTCGTTTTCACGGATCATCCGGCTTGGCGAGGGCATTTCCGCAACCGGTTCCATCAGCGAAGCGGCGATCGAGCGCGCCATCGCAGCGCTCAGCATCTGCAGCGACAAGATCCGCTACCGCAAGGCCAAGCGCCTGCGGCTGATCGCAACCGAAGCCTGCCGAGCCGCCGCCAATGCCGACAGCTTTCGTGCCCGCGTCGCGAGCGAGACCGGCATCCGGCTCGAGGTGATCGATCGCGAGACCGAAGCAACCCTGGCCGTGATCGGCTGCTCGCCGCTGCTCGACGCCAAAGGGCGGGGCGCGATCCTGTTCGACATCGGCGGCGGCTCCACCGAGCTGGTGCGGATCGAGCGCGATCCGGAAGAGCAGAACGCCGTGCCGCGCATCAAGGCGTGGATGTCGGTCCCGCTCGGCGTCGTCACGCTGGCCGAGCATTTCGGCGGACGTGACGTCACGGCGGAATCCTATGCCCGGATGGTGCGCGAAGTCGCGCATTATGTGGCGCCGTTTGCGGCCGAGCACGGCAACGATCTGCGCGACATGCATATGCTGGGTACCTCGGGCACCGTGACGACGCTTGCCGGCATCCATCTCAATCTGGCGCGCTACGACCGCCGGCGCATCGATGGCATCTGGATGAACGGACCCGACGTCACGGCGGTGATCCAGCGGCTGCTCGGCATGAGCTATCAGGAGCGGGCCAACAATAATTGCATCAGCGTCGAGCGCGCCGACCTGGTGCTGGCCGGCTGCGCCATTCTCGACGCGATCCGCGATGCGTTCCCATTGCCTCGGCTCCGCGTCGCCGACCGGGGCCTGCGCGAGGGCATGCTGGTGGAGATGATGCGCGAGGACGGCGCGCTGCGGCCGTGCTGATGTGTGGGGTCCTGGGCTATGCCCGATCAAGGGAAGAGCGGCTGAAAAGCCAACCGCTCTTGCCTGAAAGCTGAGCCGGAAGGCCGCGCTATTTCTACAGCGTATAGCCTGTTCAAACCCTCATCCTGAGAAGCCCGCGAGAAGCGGGCGTCTCGAAGGATGTACGCCACAGATGGGGGCCTCATGGTTCTCCCGGCGATGCGAAGCATCGTCCGGAGACGCGCGGAGCCTGTCATCGGGCCGCGCTATGCGCGGACCCGTTGGCGCTCCTCACCATGAGGGGCTTACGCAGTAAATCTAGGCGGCACGCCGTATCTCTTCCATATTCTGCTTAATCTGCTTTCCGGCATCGTCGGCCAATTTGAGCGACATGTCGGCGATCCGACGGCTGCTCTCCAGAACAGATCCCACGGTCTCACGTACTAGGTCCGTCTGAACGGCTGCGACCTCCTGAGGGGTTCGGCAGGCCCACAGTTCATTCATGCGGTCCATGCTCGTCTCGACCTGATGCCGAACCAACTGCAGGTATTCTTGCGAAATGCCACCCATCACTTTGGCAGCCGTTGTGCCGGTGTAAAGGATGGTTTGCGCGTTGCGGGCCGATCGTTCGGTTGCCTGTTGCACTCCGTCTCCTGACAGGCCGAGCGTGCGACCGAGTTGCTCCGTCGACCGCCCCATCACGGTCGTCGCCATATCCAGGCCGAAGCGCCAGGTGTTCTGCAGGGTCTCGGCATTTTGCTGGAATAGGGTGGCACTGGCCCGGGCCACTTGTTCGCCGGCTTCGGCCGCCGCTTGTCCGGCGCGCGTCGTCTGCTCGGCTGCAGCTTGTCCGAACCGGCTGGCCTGTTCAGCAGTCCTCTCGCCGGCGCGGCGTGCTGCGTCTTCCATGCCTTGGGTAGACTTTTCCTCTTGGCGTGGGTTTGCCATCTGACTTCTCCGCTGATTGCAGGTTGATGACTCCCCCAGCTCCGACCCGAGCAACGCAATCGTTGTGAGACCGTTCCACGCCTTCCGATTTTTTCCGCCCTTCTCGTTTAGGTCGCAACGACTGCTTAGGAACGTCTGCAACATGTCGCGGTTATGCCGCAGACTGGCTCTTCACCCGCCGCAATTCATATCGCTACGCACGGCATGAGGCTCAGCGATGTCCACTGCCGAAGTTATCTTAGCCGTTTGGGGTGTCCTTCTTGTTCTGGTGATTGGGAATATAGTGTTCTCGTTCTTGACCGAACGAAAGAACCCGCCGATCGGCCGCTTCATGGAGTGCGATGGAGTGCGGCTGCATTACCTCGAACGGGGTGACCCGACAGCTCGGTGCGTCGTGCTGTTCCATGGCAACGGCGCGATGATTCAGGATTTCATCATCAGCGGACTTGTGGATCGTCTGGCCAGCCGCAGCCGGGTCATATGCTTTGATCGGCCGGGCTTCGGATACAGCCAGCGGCCGCGTGCGCGGATCTGGACAGCAACGACCCAGGCGGCGCTGTTCGTAAAAGCCCTTGATCAGCTCGGCGTGCGCGATCCCGTCGTGCTCGGCCACTCCTGGGGTGCGCTAGTCGCTGCTGCGATCGGATTTCAAAAGGAGTACCCGATCCGAGGTCTTGTGCTTGCTTCCGGATATTACTTCCCAACACCTCGGTGGGACTTCTGGATGGTGGCAGGTCCAGCGGTACCGGTGTTTGGGGATCTGCTCCGCTACACGGTCGCACCGCTTATCTCATGGGCCATTTTGCCGGCCCTCATTCGCAAGCTCTTTGCGCCCCGCTCTGTCCCGGAAAACTTCAAGCATGGCTTTCCCGCGTCCCTGACGCTCAGGCCAAAGCAGCTAAGGGCGGCCGCTGAGGAAAGCGCGTTCCTCATTCTGGAAGCAGCGCGGTTCCAGTCTCGTTATCCGAGCATTCGGTGCCCGGTCCATATCTTCCATGGAACGGCGGACCAGATTATCGAGCCCGAGCAGGCTAGCCGTCTACATGAGGTGCTGGGTCGTTCCGACCTGCATCTCATCCGGGGTGCTGGACACATGGTAACCTATGCTGACAGCACCTCTATTGCTCAGGCTGTCGAGTCCCTGGAAATCGCGATGGTCAAATAGGGGCTGGCGCTTCAATGCGCATCCACTTCCGTGCTACTGATTCCAGGCTCCGGGTCCGGGCTGGCATTTTCAAGACAAGTATCGATATGGCGAAAGACACCACCGGACGGCTGCACGTCACGGTCAAGAGCGCGGGCAAGCGCAAGTTGTCGTCAAAGCTCTGGCTGGAGCGGCAGCTCAACGATCCCTACGTGGCGAAGGCCAAGCGGGAGGGCTATCGCTCGCGGGCGGCGTACAAGCTGATCGAAATCGACGACAAATATCGGTTTCTCAAGCCCGGCAACGCCGTGGTCGATCTCGGCGCTGCCCCCGGTGGCTGGAGCCAGATCGCGGCCAAGCGCGTCGGCGCGATCAATGGCAAGGGCAAAGTGGTCGCGATCGATCTGCTGGAAATGCCGGAAATTCCCGGCGTAGATTTCGCGCAGCTCGACTTTCTGGCCGAGGACGCACCCGAAAAGCTGATCGCAATGATGGGCGGGCGCGCCGATGTTGTGATGTCCGACATGGCGGCCAACACCACCGGCCACCGCAAGACCGACCAGCTCCGCATCATCGGCCTCGTCGAGACGGCCGCGGCCTTTGCCGCCGAGGTGCTCAATCCCGGCGGGACGTTCCTGGCAAAGGTCTTTCAAAGCGGCGCCGATGCCGAACTCGTTGGCCAATTGAAGCGCGACTTTTCCAGCGTGCGTCACGTCAAGCCGGCCTCGAGCCGGCAGGACTCCTCGGAGCGCTACGTGCTGGCGATGGGGTTTCGAGGGCACCGCAACTAGCCTGCCAAGCACAACCTGGACGGCGCAAGGACTGGACAGCGTCTCCAGCGGTTGCAGCCTCGGGCCGGATTCCTGGGCCGGATCACGCGTCGAATCCCTGGAACTTTCTCCCGTAGCGGCGTATTTCAATACTCAGTATTTCAGTACTCAGGCGCGGTCTGTTTGTCGCATGCAGCCCCAACGCCGCCGGGAATTTTCTGCAAGCGAGCCGCGCCTCCGTCTGGGAAGGAGTATTCCCGTGATGGAGCAGAGGGCCAGAGTTGGCAATCGATTGTTAGCTGCGTTGCCGCCGGCAGACCTCGATTTGCTTGTGCGTCATTTCCGACTGGTTACCCTCGAACGTGACGCCGTGCTGGTGCGGTCGGGCGATCCAATAGAACGGATTTATTTCCCGCTTAGCGGCCTGATCGCTTTCGTGATGGATATGCCGAGCGGACAAACCGTCGCGACCGCCGTCGTTGGCAATGAAGGAGCCGTGGGCGTCCTGACGACGCTGGGACCTTCCCGCTCTCCGATGACGGCGGTGGTGCGGGTGGCGGGGACCGCGCTGCAGATTTCGCCGGCACAGTTTCAGGCGGCGCTCGAACGCAGCAACGCCTTGAGGGGAACGGTTCAAATCCACACCAGGGCGCTAATGGCCCAATTCCAGCACGTCGCAGCCTGCAATGCGCTGCACTCGGTGACGGCGCGCTTGGCAAGATGGTTGCTGCAAATCCGCGATCGTGCCGCCGGCGACATCCTGCCGCTGACGCAACAGACGCTTTCGGAATTGCTCGGTGTGCGGCGCCCGACGGTGACGCATGTCGTATGCAAGCTGCGCGCCTCGGGTGGAATCCGATCCAATCGGCGGGGCTCGATCGAGATTGACCGGCCGCGGCTCGAAGCGGCCACATGCGAGTGCTACCAACTCATGCGCCGTAGGATCGATCGCATCGTCCTGACGGAAGACATGAAAGCGCCGCCGCTTGGCGCCGAAGCTTCCCTCTCTGACAACGCGGACAAAGTGCGGCAGCGCACTCCGACGCGGGGAGCGACCGGCCAACGGCCAAGGGGTCATTGAGAGGTCGTTGACCGGATTGCTGGGCCTCAACGGCTCGACGGGTGCAGGAAGTTCGGCGCGGAATCGGGAAGATCCGGCATTTGGGCGTGAAAGTGCGCCGCGTGTTACCCTAGCCGCTGATCCCGCGCGTCCTCAGTGCCTTCGCTGGCGGCCTTCTTGGTCGCTGCTTTTTCCGCACCCTTGCGGCTGGAGATCTCGACGACCTTGCGCCCTGAAATCTCGTGGCCGGCGTCGTCGGGCATCTGCCAGAAGAAGTATGCCGACGCCGCCGAGATGATCGCAACCACGAGGAAAGCGGGCGGGAATACGCCGGCACTCAGTTCCGTGACATGCTGGTACAGCATGGTCGATTCCACCGAGAACGCGCCGACGGCGACGCCTGCCGATATCGCCAATTGCTGATTGACGCTGACGAGCGTGGTGGCGCGGCTCATCTGCGCCGGCTCGACCTCGGCATAGGCGACGGTGTTGATCGCGGTGAACTGCAGCGAGCGGAAGAAGCCGCCGACCACCAGGATGATGAAGATCAGCAATAGCGGCGTCGTCACCGTGAACAATGCGCAGGCCGCCAGAAAGACTGCGCTGATGACGGCGTTGACCGTCATCATGTAGCGGAAGCCGAAGGCGCGGATGATGCGTGCGGCCAGTGTCTTCATTCCCATGGCGCCGACGGCCGAGGCAAACGTCACCAGGCCGGACTGGAACGGCGTCAGCCCAAAACCTTCCTGCATCAATAGCGGCAGCAGGAACGGCAGCGCGCCGATGCCGAGCCGGAACAGGAAGCCGCCGATGATGCTGGCGCGCATGGTGGACAGCCGCAGCAGCGAGAAATCCAGCACCGGCGAGCCGGTTCGTTTCGCGTGCATGACATAGAGCGTCATCGAGATGGTGCCGACCGCGACGAGGCCTGCGATAATCGGCCAGGGCAACAGATTGAGACCCGCGACCGAGAGACCGAAGGCGATGCCGGCTAGCCCAATCCCGGCCAGCACCAGCCCATAGAGATCGAAGCGCTCGGGATCCTCGCTCTTGATCGGGTCGATGTACTTCATCGCCATGAAGATGCCGAGCAGCCCGATCGGGACGTTGATCAGAAAAATCCAGTGCCAGGAGAAGTAGGTGGTGATGAAGCCGCCGAGCGGGGGGCCGATCACCGGCCCGACCAGCGCCGGCACCGTTACCCACGTCATCGCGTTGACCAGCGCGCTCTTGTCGATCGAGCGCAACAGCACCAGCCGCCCGACCGGCGTCATCATCGCCCCGCCCATGCCCTGCAGAATGCGGGCGATGACGAAATGGGTGATGTTCTGCGACAGCGCGCACCCGATCGACCCGATCATGAACACCCCGATGGCAATCGAGAACACCATGCGCGCACCGAAGCGATCGGCGGTCCAGCCGCTGGCCGGAATGAACACCGCGAGCGAGAGCAAATAGGACGTGATCGCCAGCTTCAGCGTCAGCGGGCTGGTGCCGATGTCAGCCGCGATCGCCGGCAGCGAGGTTGCAATCACCGTCGAGTCCATGTTCTCCATGAACAGCGCGGTGGCGACGATCAGCGGGATCAGGCGTTGCTTATCCATCGGGATCGGGGGGACTGGAGAGAGGCAGGCGAGGGCGCTGTACCATCCCGCCGTCACACAAGCCATTGCGAAACCGGGCAAACCACCTAAATCCTGCGTGACGCTGGTATGCACCGCGCCAGCCGCTGGAGGTCGTGATGATCTACGTTCTCGCTGCGCTGCTGCCGCCGCTCGGGCTGCTCCTGAACGGGCAGCCGTTTTCGGCGATCTTCAACCTGGTCCTGATCGTGTTTTGCCTGGTTTTCGGGTTGATCTTCCACGTCCTGCTCCTGGTGCCGTCGGCGCATGCGCTGATCGCGGTTCACATGAAGCGGGAGGACCGCCGGCACCGCGAGGTGGTGGAGGCGATCCGCCAGCACGGGCCGCCGCCGGGCTATCGGCCGTAAGGCCTTCCCGTAAACTCTTCCCCTAAGCCCTTGGGATTGCGGCGTTTCCCGAAAAGTTTGTGCATCGCCGTCAAACGCTTTGATTCGGCGTGCTGCCATGCTATCGACCACCGTCAACCCCACCGATGGGCTTCGATTCGACGGCGATGCCGGTAGCATCGCCGAAGGCGGCGTTCATCCATAGAACTGATCGCGGCGGCGAGCCGCCGAAAGGAGTTGGCAATGGCGCAGGGACTTCAGGGTATCCGTGAAGCCTTCACGTTCGACGATGTGCTTCTGAAGCCCGGTCTCTCGGATATCTTGCCCTCGGAGGCCGATATCCGCTCCCACGTGACCCGCGCGATTCCGCTGAACATTCCGATTATCGCGTCGGCGATGGACACGGTCACCGAAGCGCGCATGGCGATCGCGATGGCGCAATCCGGCGGCGTCGGCGTCATCCACCGCAACTTCGATCCCGAGGGGCAGGCCGCCCAGGTGCGGCAGGTCAAGAAGTACGAATCCGGAATGGTGGTCAATCCGCTGACCATCGGTCCCGATGCGATGCTGTCGGACGCGCTGGCGCTGATGAAGGACCACGGCTTTTCCGGCATTCCCGTCGTCACCGGCGCCGGCAAGAATTCGCCCGGCAAGCTGATCGGCATTCTTACCAACCGCGACGTTCGCTTTGCGACCAATCCCAAACAAAAAGTCTCGGAGCTGATGACGCATGAGAACCTCGTCACGGTTCGCGAAGACGTCAGCCAGGACGAGGCGAAGCGGATGCTGCACACGCACCGCATCGAGAAATTGCTCGTTGTCGACGACCAGTACCGCTGCGTCGGGCTGATCACCGTCAAGGACATGGAGAAGGCGGTTGCGCATCCGCTTGCCTGCAAGGACGAGCATGGCCGCTTGCGTGCCGCCGCCGCGACCACGGTCGGCGAGGGCGGCTTTGAGCGCACCGAGCGGCTGATCGATGCCGGCGTCGACCTCATCGTGGTCGATACCGCACACGGCCATTCCTCGCGGGTGCTCGACGCGGTCAACCGCATCAAGCGGCTTTCCAACGCGGTGCAGGTGATTGCCGGCAACATCGCAACGAAAGAGGGCGCGCAGGCGCTGATCGATGCGGGTGCCGACGCGATCAAGGTCGGCATCGGCCCGGGCTCGATCTGCACCACGCGCATCGTCGCCGGCGTCGGCGTGCCGCAGCTCACCGCGATCATGGATGCGGTGGAAGCGGCGAAGAAGGCCGACGTGCCCGTGATTGCCGATGGCGGGATCAAATATTCCGGCGATCTGGCCAAAGCGCTCGCCGCGGGTGCCGACATCGCCATGGTCGGCTCGTTGCTCGCAGGCACCGACGAGACGCCCGGCGAAGTGTTTCTGTGGCAGGGCCGCTCCTACAAGGCCTATCGCGGCATGGGGTCGGTCGGCGCGATGGCGCGCGGCTCCGCCGACCGCTACTTCCAGCAGGACATCAAGGACACGCTGAAACTGGTACCTGAAGGCATCGAGGGCCAGGTGCCCTACAAAGGCCCGGTCGCCAACGTCATGCACCAGCTCGCCGGCGGCTTACGCGCCGCGATGGGCTATGTCGGCGCACGCGACCTCGCCGAATTCCACGCCAAGGCTCAATTCGTCCGGATCACCGGCGCGGGCCTGCGCGAAAGCCACGTCCACGACGTGACGATCACGCGGGAGAGCCCGAATTATCCGGGCGGGGCGTAAGGCATTCTCCGTCATTCCGGGGCGATGCGAAGCATCAAACCCGGAATCTCGAGATTCCGGGTTCGCTTCGCGCCCCGGAATGACGGCGTTGGTGAGACGTCATTCTCCCTCCACCGTCATTGCGAGCGCAGCGAAGCAATCCATTTCGCCGCTTGCGGAGCTATGGATTGCTTCGCTACGCTCGCAATGACGAAGAACAAAAACCGGAGGAACATCCATGTCCGCATCAGGCAAACGCATCGTTCTCGCCTCGCGCCCCGTCGGCGAACCAAAACCCTCCGACTTCCGCCTCGAGGATTGCCCCGTCCTCACGCCGGGCGCCGGCGAGGTGCTCCTTCGCACCATCTGGCTGTCACTCGATCCCTACATGCGTGGGCGCATGAGCGACGGGCCGTCCTATGCCCAGCCGGTGCCGATCGGCGGCGTGATGGAAGCAGGCACTGTCAGCGAAGTGATCGCCTCGAACAATCCCGGCTTCGCCAAGGGCGACATCGTGCTGTCGCGCGCCGGTTGGCAGACGCATGCGATCTCCGACGGCAAGGGTCTTGCAAAAATCGATCCGAAAATCGCGCCGATCTCGACCGCGGTCGGCGTGCTCGGCATGCCCGGCATGACGGCGTATACGGGCCTGCTCGACATCGGCAAGCCGCAGGCGGGCGAAACCGTCGTCGTCGCGGCCGCTTCCGGCGCGGTCGGCTCGGCGGTCGGTCAGATCGCAAAGATCAAGGGCGCCCGCGCGGTCGGCATTGCCGGCGGCAAGGACAAATGCGCCTATGTCAAGAACGAACTCGGCTTCGACGATTGTCTCGATCACCACGAAACCGATCTCGCCGCGAAGCTGAAGTTTGCCTGCCCTGATGGCATCGACGTCTATTTCGAAAACGTCGGCGGCGCGGTGTTCGAAGCGGTGTTCCCGCTGCTCAATGCGTTTGCGCGCGTTCCCGTCTGTGGGCTGATCGCGCATTACAACGACACGCAGGCGGTGGCGCCGAAATGGGCGCCGTCCCTGATGCGCGCGGTATTGACCAAGCGCCTGACCATCCGCGGTTTCATCGTCAGCGATTTCGCTGCGCGCCACGGCGACTTCCTGCGTGACATGTCGGGGTGGGTGCGCGAGGGCAAGGTCAAGCACAAGGAGTTCGTCACCGAAGGCCTCGAGAGCGCGCCGACTGCGTTCATGGGCCTTCTGAAGGGCGCCAATTTCGGTAAGCAGCTCGTGCGCGTCGGACCCGACAAAGTTTGAGGCTCGCCCCCGGGTTGCGGGGAACTCACCTCACGCTCACTTGAGGCTGATGGAGGAACGTCCTTCCGAACGCGTCGTTGGCCCTGACATCTGATGGAGAAGCCAAATGACGATCTTCAAGAAACTATCGCTCGGCCTGGTTGCCGCCACGATGCTGGCCACTCCTGCGATGGCTCAAGCGGTTTATCAGGAACCCGGCATGATCGGGTTTAACTATCCGAACTCCTCCTACACCACGGGAGGCTACGTAACGCCCGGACCAGGCTACTATTACGGTAACCGGTTTCAGCCGGTTCCACGCGTAGGTGCCTTTGCTACAGCACCGTGGACCGATGGCGGTTCCTACTACGGCTACGTTGAGCGGGAATACTGAGGTGCTCTAGGATTTCCTGCCAATCAGTGAATCCAGATCAACATCGGTTTGTCCCGGCGCCTTGACGTGCCGGACTTCAAGGGCGTCGGGCTGGAAACGATACTCCACCAGCCCGACTTCCTTTATGCCGATGACCAGCTGAATTCGTTCGGGAAGGATGAAGCCTGTCGACGGCGCCCAGATGTGGCGGGTGTGGCCAAAGGTAAAGTCGCGACGCTGGTGGACGTGGCCTGAGGCAACGAGCCGCAGATCGACCTTCGAAAACATTTCGATCAAATTTCTGCGCCGCGGCTGCGGCACATAGCGGATGGCCGTGTCTGATGTTTCGGGGTCATCAGGTGCGTTCAGAAACAGCGGCTTGTGCAGGAACAGCGCGACCGGCTTGCCGTTCACGCGACTGAGCTCTGACGCCAGCCAGCCGAACTGCTCGGCCTCGCTCTCGATCCCGGTGTTCATGATCAGCGAGTTCAATCCGATGAAACACCAGCCGGCCGCATCGAAGCGCCAGCGGTCTTCGCCGATCACGGAAAGATAGTTCTGCCGTTCGTTCTCTGTCGCCAGATCCTTCGGCGCAGGGGCGACTTCCGTCGGGTTGTCGCCGACATCGTGATTGCCCGGCAAGTACCTGCACGGCACCGGCAGCGCGTTGTGCAATTCCCTGGCAAATATCAGATCGTCCCGGCTGGTCGGCGCATCGAAGGCCAGATCGCCAGTGTTGACGACGAGGTCCGGCCGCGTCGCGTCGATATGCTCGCTGACGCGGTGAAAGTTGTCGGTGAGTTCGTGCAGTCGGCGGGCGAGGTGGGTATCGGAAATTTGCGTCAGGCGAAATTCGGACATGCACTATTCCTTTTCGTGCGATCATAGCGGGGCCTGACGTCGAAAGGATGACGCATCCGAACTCTCGCCCCATACTCACTCGTCATACCCCGCGAAGGCGGGGTACCCAGTACGCCGCGGCCTATCGATTCAGACACTGGCGTCTCTGGAATACTGGGTCACCGGGTGACGACAGTTTTCGGGATGGCAACGATCCTCACCCCAACGTCCGTCGCCAGAACGCCAGCATGTCCTCGCGAAACAATTCGGCATCGCCGTCGCGGCTTCCGATTCTTGCGCCCTTGCGGCCATAGCCGGCCTTTAGCGCGTAGATCATCAGGTCGCGGTCGGTGAGCTTGCTCTCCGCGACGCCCTGAAGCGGATGGATGAAGGCGCCGTCATTGGCGATATAGGCCGTCGGCGCGGCGGGGGAGACGGACGCGTCAGCGACGTTCTCGATGGCGGTGCCGCGGTCAAAACTGTGCTGCGCGCCGCCGATCAGCCGCATCGTCGCCTTGCCGCCGGAGAGGCGGATGGCCTGGCAATGGCCCTGCACCTGCATCGGCGAGCACCATTCATCGGCATCGC
The DNA here is from genome assembly GCF_001693485.1 of Bradyrhizobium sp. LMTR 3. Classification (GTDB taxonomy): domain Bacteria; phylum Pseudomonadota; class Alphaproteobacteria; order Rhizobiales; family Xanthobacteraceae; genus Bradyrhizobium. The sequence goes on along the minus strand of NZ_MAXC01000012.1, from coordinate 417,178 downwards.
CCATGATGACGCGGATTTCGGTTTCGTCGACGGACGGATCGAGGAACTGATGACCGCTCCAGGGATAAGCGGCGAGCACGCTTCGAAAACCGGCGCCGGCGCCGACCACCGCATCGGCAAAGCGACGCGTCGCAGCCGTCAGCACGGCCGAGCCGCCGCGGCTGTGGCCCTGCGCGCCGATCCGCGATGCGTCGATCTCCGGATGGGCTGACAGCACCATCCAGGCCGCCAACACGTCATAGGCGCTGGCGGCGAATGAGAACTGGGTCTGGTTGGCGACCGTCGAGGTCACGTCACGCGCGCCGAAACTGTCGAGAACAAACGCCGCAAAGCCGTCACCAACCACCGTTTCGGCATGCGCCAGGTGCGAGGCCGCAACGCCGAGGCTGCCTGGCACCACCATCACCAGTGGAAGCTTTCCGTTGCGTTTGCGAGTATCCGAGGCCGGCAGGAACAGCTTGCCGTCGATCACAAGTCTGGGCAGCTCGGCCGAATTGCTGATGACGTGGAAGTAGTTGAGCGGATTGGCGGTGAGAATGTCGAAATTCTGCCCTTTGGCCCCGGTGGCGAAGACAATGTCCTGGTCGCGAAATCGCAAAGTTGCACTCCTCCCGCGGCTGCTCTCTTTCGGCGACCGTCAGGGATACAGTAGAGCGCTGGTTGTTGGCGTCAAAGCAAATGTGCCCGGCGGTCCGCCATCTTTATATCTCAGTGGCGTCAGAGCACGCGGTATCGGATCGCGAAGGCGTCATGAATCTCCGATGTCACCGTGCCGCCATTGGCGGGGACGATGCCGTCGGCCAGATGCCACGGCCCGAACTGCTCCGAATGCGAGGGGCTTGGCGGCAGCCGCAGGCGGAACGTGCTTTGGGCCCGGCCGGGCAGGTTCAGCACCATCATGCGCTCGGTGGTGCGGTAATCGAGCGTCACAGTCCCGCGCAAGATGCTGCGGCCGTCGGGCGCGGAGGCCAGCGCCTCCTGGACCTTCGCCAGCTTCTGGTTCCGGTCGGTGAGGAGCTCGATCTGGATGTCCGCGGTGGTCGTCAACGTCGCCTTCGGCAGGAGGATCTCAAATTCCACCGAGGGCTTTGCCGGATTGAGGCCGAGATAGGCCTGCGCCGCGTGCCTGATGTCGGAGATCGCGAAGGCGAGCAGGACCAGCACTGCGGAAGCGGCAAGCCCGTGTTTGAGCAGATCGTGGCGACTGCGGTGGCCACCGTGGAAATAGACCGAGAGCATGATCGCGACCGCCAGCGCCGCGGCGATGCCGGCCAGGGCCGACATGACGATGCCAAGGCCGCCGTCGGGGCCGTCGCTGAATCCGACCGCCCGAAGCAGGGAGGTCACGGAATCGCCGGGCAGCTCGGCGGCGCGGCCGGCGCCGGTCAGGATCGGGGAGGTGATGTTCATCGCCTGCTCGCGGGTGCTTTCCAAGGCCGGTTCGAGACCAGAACCATCGGAATTCTCGCTAGTTGGTCGTCTGGGTTCTCCTTGTGGTTCAAGCGAGCCAGGTTAATGCATTTGTCAGGTGAGGGGCGTCTCGTTATTGCTTTAGGACCTCAGGCAGGCTTCGGGGGAGATTCTCATGTCGGTTCAAATGGTTTTGCTGCCGGTCTTTGTTCTGATCGGGCTCACATTCTTGCTGATGTTCTGGATGGTGACGGCCCGCACCAAGGCGGTGAAGGCCCGCGAAACCAGCCTGAAGGACATCGCGCTCGGACAGCCGAAATATCCGGCCCGCGTCGCCCAGATCGGCAATTGCTTCTCCAATCAGTTCGAAGTACCCCTGCTGTTCTACCTCCTGATCGCGCTGGCGCTGCCGCTGCGCCGGGCCGACCTCTTCATCGTGCTGATGTCCTGGGTGTTCGTGGTGACACGATTTGCCCATGCCGGCATTTTCGTCACCTCGAACAACATCCAGCAGCGCAGCCTGGCGTGGTTTGCCGGCGCGCTGGTGCTGCTCGTGATGTGGATCTATTTCGCGCTGAAGCTTCTGCTTCTGATCTAGAAAGCCCTGAATGACCCCCGCTGCCCGCCTTTCCGCTGCCATCGAACTGATCGACACCATCGACGCGCAACGCGTTCCGGCGGCAAAGGCGCTGAAGGAGTGGGGCACCGCGCATCGTTATGCCGGCTCGGGCGATCGCGCAGCGATTTCCGGCCTGATCTGGGACGTGCTGCGGCGGCGGGCATCGAGCGCCTGGCTGATGGACGCCGACACGCCGCGGGCGCGCGTGCTCGGCATGCTGAAGCTCGAGCGAAAGCTCGATGTCGAGGCGATATCGGCTCTCTGCGACGGCGGGCGTTTTGCGCCGGAGCCGCTGACCGGGGCCGAGCGATCAGCGCTCACCTCGCGGACCCTCGACGACGCGCCGCCGCACATCGCCGGCGACTATCCGGAATGGCTGGATGCGCATCTGGCCGCTGTGTTCGGCGACGATCGCGTGGCGGAGGCAACTGCAATGGCAAGCCGCGCGCCGCTCGATCTGCGCGTCAATACGCTCAAAGCCAAGCGCGAAAAAGTGCTGGCGTCGCTCGGCTATCTCGGCGCGCAACCGACGCCGTGGTCGCCGATGGGCTTGCGCATCGAACTCGGCGCTGACGCCCGCAATCCCGGCATTCATGCGGAAGAGGATTTCATCAAGGGCGCGATCGAAGTGCAGGACGAGGGCTCGCAGCTTGCGGCGATGTTCACCGCTGCAAAGCCCGGCGAGCAGGTGATCGATCTCTGCGCCGGCGCCGGCGGCAAGACGCTGGCGCTGGCGGCGATGATGCAAGGCAAGGGGCGATTGATCGCGACCGACCGCGACAAGCGCCAGCTCGCCCCGATCTACGAGCGGCTCTCACGCGCCGGCGTCCACAACGCCGAAATTCGCGCGCCGAAGGGCGACACTGATCCATTGGCCGACATCAAGGCATCCGCCGATCTCGTGCTGATCGACGCGCCCTGCACCGGCACCGGCACCTGGCGCCGCAACCCCGACGCCAAATGGCGGATGCGCCCCGGCGCGCTGGAGGTTCGCTTGAAGGACCAGGCCGAAGTGCTTGATCGCGCAAGCCGCCTGGTCAAGCCCGGCGGCCGCATCGCCTATGTCACCTGTTCGGTGCTGCCAAGCGAAAACGGCGAACAAGTCCGCGCCTTCGTGGCACATCATCCCGAGTTTTCGATTCAGCCATTGAACGAGACGGCGAGCGTGCTGTGGGACAAAGCGGAGGATTTTGCGAAGGCTGCGCTGCGCTCGCCGGAGGGCTGGTTGATGACGCCGCGAAGGACGGGCACGGATGGATTTTTTGTGTCGGTGCTGAAGAAGGCGTGAGGAGGTCCCCGTCATTCCGGGGCGATGCGAAAGCATCGAACCCGGAATCTCGAGGTTCTCAGGTGCGCAATTGCGCACCTGAGTTCGCGCTTTGCGCGCCCCGGAACGACAGCGCGTTAGTTGCGCGCCCCGGTAATCGGCGCAAATTAGGTCAATAATACTTACCTAATATCGATCTGTCCATGCCCGAGAAAGAATGTGGGTCAGCCCTTTGCCGCGGTTGCGAGGCCGCGCCTCGTCGCGTAATTCCTGTCCATGACAGCAGCACAGAAAGCCCGCGAGTCGACGCCCTCGGTGGCCTCGGCGCATGACAAGATTCTGATTGTCGACTTCGGCAGTCAGGTGACGCAACTGATCGCCCGCCGGGTGCGCGAGGAGGGCGTCTATTCCGAAATCGTGCCGTTCCAGAAGGCCGAATTAGCCTTCAAGGAGATGAAGCCGAAGGCGGTGATCCTCTCCGGCGGGCCGGAGTCGGTGCACGAAGAAGGCTCGCCGCGCGCGCCGCAAGCAATCTTCGATTCCGGCGTCCCCGTGCTCGGCATCTGCTACGGCCAGATGACGCTCGCCGCCCAGCTCGGCGGCGAGGTCGAGGGCGGCCACCACCGCGAATTCGGCCGCGCCGATGTCGAGGTGAAGACGGCGAGCAAACTGTTCGACGACACCTGGTCGATGGGCGAACGCCACCCGGTGTGGATGAGCCATGGCGACCGCATCACCAAAATGCCGCCGGGCTTTACGGTGGCCGCCGTCTCGCCGAACGCGCCGTTCGCAGTGATCCAGGACGAGAAGCGCAAATATTACGGCCTGATGTTCCACCCCGAAGTGGTGCATACGCCTGATGGCGCCAAACTGCTGCGCAATTTCGTCCGCAAGGTCGCAGGCTTCACCGGCGACTGGACCATGCGCGCCTTCCGCGAGGAGGCGATCGAAAAAATCCGCGCCCAGGTCGGCAAGGGCAGGGTGATCTGCGGCCTGTCCGGCGGCGTCGATTCCGCGGTCGCCGCGGTGCTGATCCATGAAGCGATCGGCGACCAGCTCACCTGCGTGTTTGTCGACCACGGCCTGCTGCGGCTCAACGAAGCGGAGACGGTGGTCGACCTGTTCCGCCATCACTACAACATCCCGCTGGTGCATGTTGATGCGTCAAAGCTTTTCCTCGGCGAGCTCAAAGGCGTCAGTGATCCCGAAGCGAAGCGCAAGACGATCGGCCGCCTGTTCATCGACGTGTTCGAGCAGGAGGCCAAGAAAATCGGTGGCGCCGAATTTCTGGCGCAGGGCACGCTCTATCCCGACGTGATCGAAAGCGTCTCCTTCACCGGCGGCCCTTCGGTGACCATCAAGTCGCACCACAATGTCGGCGGCCTGCCGGATCGCATGAACATGAAGCTGGTCGAGCCCTTGCGCGAACTGTTCAAGGACGAAGTCCGCGTGCTCGGCCGCGAGCTCGGCCTGCCCGAAATCTTCGTCGGCCGCCACCCGTTCCCCGGCCCGGGCCTCGCGATCCGCTGCCCCGGCGACATCACGAAAGAAAAGCTCGACATCCTCCGCAACGCCGACGCCGTCTACATCGACCAGATCCGCAAAGCCGGCCTCTACGACAAGATCTGGCAGGCCTTTGCCGTGCTGCTGCCGGTAAAGACGGTCGGCGTGATGGGCGACGGCCGCACCTACGAATACGTCGTGGGCCTGCGCGCCGTGACCTCCACCGACGGCATGACCGCGGACTTCTATCCCTTCGACATGAGCTTCCTCGGCGCCACGGCTACGCGCATCATCAACGAGGTGAAGGGGGTGAACCGCGTGGTGTACGACGTGACGTCAAAGCCGCCGGGGACGATTGAGTGGGAGTAGGGGAAATTCCAATGGACGGTGCCACAGCGGGACCGAGAAAGGGCTGGAAAGATCACCTGCTGAAATCTGGCGTGCCGCTGGAGTACGAAGTTGCCGCATTAATGTCGAGTGCGGATATGGCTGTCGATGCCGACTTCTGCTTTCTCCGCAGAGATGTGGCTGGAGTTAAGGAATGGTCCGTTGATATCGCGGCAAATTGGTACGGGCCAACGGAAAACGATGTGGCATTCGGCCTTTACGCGCTCGTCGAGTGCAAGTACCGGTCTCCTGAAAAAACGCTACTCCTATTCGAAGAGCCAAATGAGGATTTTTCAACCGCGACATTAGGAGGGACGGTAGCCAGTTTCGACGCCTTAGCTCCGTTTGAGCTGCCCGCTAACGCGTTCGTCGAAATGGAGCGGCGTCTAGACTTCGTTTATAAAGGTATAGAGATTTTTGGTAATGGCGCGGTCGAAGAGGACATCCGGCACGGAATCCAGCAGCTAAGATATGCTGCTCCGGCGCGCCTGCGGCAAGTGTTTGACATCGTCTTGTCGTCTCATCCTGATGACAGACTGGCAATTTTCTTCGTCAAAATACTTGTGACTAACGCACCGCTTCGATTGGTCAATCGAGATGTGAAAATAGAAACAATTAGGTCGGCGTCAACGCTGGACGATATTTCAGCGCCTATTGATACTGCGATCCTATTCTCTGACTATGGTCCCGATTTCGAGGATCACGTTCGTTCGATCTTCGAAAGCGGCGCCGAAGATCGGATCAAAGCGGCCGAGTCAATAAAGCGGCAACTCGCGGCCGTCGGTAAGAAGTTCAAGTTTTACTCCGATCCCATGCGGCTTGCGCAAGACTTTGCACAAGGAGGTGGACGGGTTTGCAGGCATATGGGAACACAATTCTTTATCACCACTTTGCATGCTCTCCCGAATCTTCTTGCATCAATTAAGAACGCTTCAGCGGAAGCTTACGACTCGCGGACTAAATTGAAACGTCAACGCAAGACGACTAAGTCGCGTTGAGCGTTCGGTCGTCCGGCTTGCTCGCCTTGCTGGTGACGTTTCCGCGCGAACGGTATTTCAGCCGACGATGCGCGTAGTTCAGCGTCATCGGCTACTGATCAGAGTCGATCAGATCGCGCCAAGGCGACCGAAGACAGCGAGAAAGGCTTTGTACCCACGGCCGAGGCCATGGAGGCGATGGGCAGATTTGATGACGAGCTGCGCGATGCTGGCATCTTCCGCGCCCGGCCGGTACCAGTCACCGCCTGGCATCGCGATACGCGCATTGATGCGCGGACCTTCGAGTGGGCGAGTGGCGTGGATTAGCCGAAAGCGTAATCTACCGTGTTGTCGGGCGAGATCGGCGGGTTGCGCTAATCGCTACCCCCGCTCCACGTGCTGCTCCGCAACCGCTTGCAACGACGGTCACCCCGGCGCAAACGCGGGGTGTGCGGTGGGTGACCGCATGGTACGACATCGGGATCACCTCCTGAGAGGAAGCCTCGATGCCTGTCGCGATCGCCGCCAGCCAACAGCCTGCAACCGCCGCCGAGACCGATCCGCAAACACTCGGCTGGATGCAAGGCTTTCCCCCGTCGCCGGACAAGACCATTACCTTCCATAGCGGCTCGTTCCGCAGCTTTCCCGAACTCCGCTGGGCCTGGAGCAACATCCGCCAACTGGTGCCGACCGTAAACGTCTGGCGCGGGGCAGGGCCCGCGTCGGTGCTGCCGCGCGAGGAGCACGATATCGGCGCGTCGGCTTCGGTCACGATGGACGGGCGTCCCATGACGTTTGCGCGCATGCTCGAGGAGACCTATGCCGACGGCATCGCCGTGCTGCACCGGGGCAAATTGACCTACGAGCGCTATTTCGGCGCGCTGAAGCCGCACAAGCCGCACATCGCGATGTCGGTCACCAAATCGTTCACCGGCACGCTCGCGGGCATTCTGGTGGCGGAGGGCAAGATCGATCCGCAGGCGCCGGTCACGGATTATGTGCCGGAGCTTAAGGCCAGCGCGTTCGGTGATGCGCGCGTGCACGAGGCGATGGATATGACCACCGGCCTGGAGTACACCGAGGTCTATACCGACAAGAATTCAGGTGTGTTTGGGCTGCGGCGGGCGAACGGCATGGCGCCGATCGAGCCGGGCTACGAGGGCGCGACCAATATTTTCGATTTCCTCTGTGCGCAGCGCAAGCGGGGCGAGCACGGCAAGGCCTTCGCTTACAAGACCGTCAATTCAGACGTGCTGGCCTTTATTTGCCGGCGGGCGAGCGGGATGACGCTGTCCGATCTGCTCTCGGAGCGCATCTGGATTCCGACGGGTGCGGAAGAGGACGCGCATTATCACGTCGACCGCATCGGCACCGAAAGCGGCGGCGGCGGGCTTTCGACGACGCTGCGCGATCTCGCCCGCTTTGGCGAGACGATCCGCAATCACGGCCGCTTCAATGGTCGCCAGATCGTGCCGTCTCAAGTGGTCGAAGACATCGCGCGCGGCGGCGATCCCGAAAAATTCAAGCCGGCCGGCTACACAACATTGCCCGGCGCCTCGTACCGGAACCAGTGGTGGGTGACGCATAATGCGCACGGCGCCTTCATGGCGCGCGGCGTTCACGGGCAGGGCATCTATATCGATCCGAAGGCCGAGATGGTGATCGCTCGCTATGCCTCGCATCCCGCCGCCGGCAACGCCGCCAACGACCCCGTGACGCTGCCGGCTTACATGGCGCTGGCGAAGGATTTGATGGCCGGCGGCTGACTTATTCAAAATCTGGATGCCGTCACCACGACGATGACGATCAGCAGCGCTGAGGGTAGCGCAACGCGCTGCGCCGCCGCGCTATGCCCCGCGAAACGGATTGACGATACGCAAGCCTTCATCGAACGCCATCCCGTGCTGCAAATCCTCGGACCAGAGTGTGTCGCAACCAGCGTGAAGCGCCGAAGCGGCTATCATCGCGTCATAGATTGAAAGGCCGTATCGCTCGGCGAGGCGGAGTCCCGTTTCGTGGGTCTCAACGGTGAGGGGATGAACCGTCAGCAGGCCGCGCAACATGTTCAGGAACGCGTGCGTCTCGTCCCAGGACATCCGCATCTTGCGGCGCGCAACGTTGGTAAGTTCGTTGAGAACCTGCACGCTGATCGAGCCGCCATCGGCAATGGCGGCCTCCGCCCGATCGGCTTTGGCGGCATCGCCGGACGCGATGTAGACAAGGACATTGGTGTCGAAAAAACTAGCGGGCATTCGCCTCGTCTCTGTCGAATTTGAAATCGGCAGGGAGGCGGCCGCGGAAGGCGCGAAGGCGTTTCAATAGTTCGTCGCGCCTTGGCTTGCGCGCCACGCCAAACTCTCGCTCGGCAGTCACGTGGATTTCGATTTCATCGCCTTCCTTGAGCCCAAGCGCTTCAACCACGGCGGCGGGAAGGCGAACCGCCAGGCTGTTTCCCCATTTGGCGACCTGCATGCTGGTCTCTCCATCGATGGATATACACATTAAAAATGTATATCCAATGATGACGAAGGTCAAGGAGGCAGCGAAGGGCGGAATAGTTAGTTGGCCGACTTGTCCGCCGTAGCTCGAAGAGCGAAGGGGGAAGCATAATCCACCGTATTCGAGGTGCTCGGGCGCGCAGCAATCAGGTGACGCGGTAAATGCGGTACTCGATCTGGTCTCTTCCGGTGAGACGGCCTTCGGCCAAAAATAGATGCTGGTTGAGCCAGGCGTATTTCGGTGCGCCGGCATCGAAGCGCATCACCATCCGCATGTAGTGATCTTCAAAGCGCGTGGCGCTGGCCGCCTCGGCGGCCTTGGTGAAAGCGTCATTCATCTGCACGAGGCCGGTGTAGTGCAGCAGAATAACCGCGTCGTCATCTGTGATGAATTGGACGCGGACATCGGGCCGGCCAAAGCCATCCGCGCCCGGCCGGTACCAGTCACCACCCGGCATCGCGATACGCGCCTTGATACGCGGACCTTCCAGTGTGCCCTCGCTCATCTCCCAGTAGATGCGCTCGCCGACGGGCGAGCCTTGCGTCGCCGGCATCGGACCGCGCACGCGCAGACGATAGGTCATCTCTTCGGCAACATCGGTCAACGACGGCGCAGGCGCGCCGTTCCCGGCGAAGGACGGCCTGGCTGGCCGGGATCACCGAGGATTTTCCGGTTCCAGACATGCCCGTGATCAAGACGCGCTTCATGCATTCGTCGCATTACGCCCGACCCGCAGGGATCCATCTTTCGATATCGGCGCTCCAGCCCTATCTGCTCCTCGTCGCGGAGGGGGAGTGCGATAGCCGAATGCGCTAGACATCACGGTGACAGCCGAAAAGGAGCAACGCATGAGCGCGACAGCACTGGCCGTCCAGGGTCACCGGCTGATTCAGATCGGCGTGGCCCTGTTCCTCTTCACGAGCTTCCAGGGATTTGCGGTGCCGTATTTCGCCGCACCCAATCTCGGCCGTTCGGTTCACACGCTCAGCGGATTCACCGGAGTGTTGCTTGTGGCCGTGGGTCTGGTCTGGCCGAAGCTGAAACTCACATCGATGCCGTCACGGCTGGCATTCTGGTTTCTCGTCTATTCCGCGCTTGCAACGATCGCCGGTTTCGTGATCGCGGCTCTCCTGGGAGCCGGTGGTTCGATCATTCCGATCGCGGCGGCCGGCGCTCGTGGCAGCGACGCTCAGGAGATGCTGATCCAACTCGTCATGTACCCAGCCGCCCCAACGGGAATCATATCCTTTGCGCTGATCCTCTGGGGGCTTCGCGGCAACGGGGTTCATGAGAACGCTGTAGGACGCGCGAGAAGCTCTGCGGCAACTGAAGCTCGCAGGGTGGATTAGCTAACTTGTCCGCCGTAGCTCGAAGAGCGAAGGAGGAAGGGGTAATCCGCCGCATTGTCTCATTGTGACGAACTGGTGAACGGCGGGTGATACCAACCCCACGGGCCTGCGCCGCCGTTAGCGTTTCCATTTCCCGCACATATGCTAGAAGCGGCCGCGCAGGAGGGACGCCATGTTTCGTGTTGCAAATGACGCGCAATTCTGGGATCGCGGTGCACGCAAATATGCCGCCGACCCGATCGCCGATGTGGCGGGCTATGAGCGCACGCTCGAGCGGACCCGCCATTACCTTAAGGGGAACGAGACGGCATTCGAGTTCGGATGCGGAACGGGAACGACGGCGCTGAGACTTGCGCCATCGGTCGGGCGCATCGTGGCGACCGACTTGTCGGGCGAAATGATCGCGATCGCGCGCGAGAAGGCGAAGGCCGAAGGCTGCAGCAACGCCACGTTCGAAGTGGTGCGGCCCGAGGCGGCGCCGTGGCCGGATGGGAGTTTCGATATCGCTTTCGGCTTCAACGTTCTGCATCTGGTGGCGGAGCGCGAAGCGGCGCTCCGAGCCGTTCATCGGCTGCTGCGGCCCGGCGGGCTCTTCATTTCCAAGACGCCGTGTCTGAAGGAGATGAATCCGCTGCTGCGCATCGCGCTGCCCTTGATGCAGCTCGTCGGCAAGGCGCCCTATGTGGCGTACCTGTCAGCGGAGGATCTGGAGCACGAGATTTCGGCGGCGGGATTTGAAATCATCGAGCGCGCCCGCCATGCCTCACGTGGCAAGGACGCGCGGCCGTTCGTTGTGGCAAGGAAGTAATAACCGGCTTGGTGTTCTCATCGTGCCCAACTGGTGAACGGCGCGTCGGGTGAATCAAGCCGCCTCGACATTCCCTCTGGCTGCCTTGGTCTCCCGGCCCGGCGGCAAGCCGAAAAGGCGGCCGTATTCCCGGGTGAACTGCGACACGCTCTCGTAGCCGACCGCAAAGGCTGCGCTGGTTGCGGCCATCCCTTCGGACAACATCAGGCGTCGCGCCTCGATCAGGCGCAATTGTTTCTGGAACTGCAGTGGCGAAAGCGACGTCACTGCCCGGAAATGCTGATGGAAGGACGACGGGCTCATCCCGGAAACAGCCGCCAGTTGCTCGACCCGTAATGGCTGAGCGAACTTGGCCCGAAGCACTGCGACCGCGCGCGCCACTCGCCCAATGCGACCGTCCGGCCAGCCGAGACGCCGGATCGCCTCGCCGTGCCGTCCGGCCAGGAGCCAGTAGTGCATCTCACGCACCAATTGTGCGCGCAGCACCGGCACGGATGCCGGGCGCTCAATCAGGCGCATCAGCCGAAGGGCCGCGTCGGTGACCTCGGCATCGGTCGGCTCGCAGCGCACGGGCGCGCCATCGGCGGCCGGCGCCGCTTTCATCTCCACGGCGAGGTCTGCGATCACCGCCGGGTCCAGGTCCAGCACGAGCGAGCAGTAGGGCGAGGCGATGCTCGCTCGCTTGACCTGGCTCACCGTCGGCACGTCAGCCGTGATCAGCAAAGAGTCACCAGCGCGGAACGTGAAGGCCCGATTGCCCATCGTCACGTGCTTGGTTCCCTGCAGCACGAGACAGGCGAGCGGTCGCGAGATCGCGTAGTCGAGGCCGCTGGGTGCAGTCGCGCGAATGGCCGTCAGCCCGGGAATGGGAGTCCGGGCAACCCCGGCCGGATCGGCATTGGCCTCCGCATAGCGGCAAACAGCCTTGAGGAGAGTGTCGGTCATGCGGCGATCCTATCGCGCTCAGATCGATGCGTAAATTCGATCTGGAGGATTAGGCAAAGATCGCCGAGGTTCAGGCAATCAAGGCGGGTTCACGTGCGCCATATCGGCGTGGTCACTCACCCAACAGGAGCATGACCATGACCAAGATCGCCCTCATTACCGGTGCAAGCCGCGGGCTCGGCCGGAACACGGCGCTCAACATCGCCCGCAAGGGCAGCGACGTCATCATCACCTATCAAAGCCGGCAGCAGGATGCCGAAGCCGTCGTCGCCGAGATCGTAGCGATCGGCCGCAAGGCGGTTGCCCTCCAGCTCGACGTCAGCGATGTCTCTACTTTCGCCTCGTTCGCCGATCGACTGCGGACGATGCTTCGGAAGACCTGGCAGCGCGACACATTCGATCATCTCGTGAACAATGCCGGCCATGGCGACATGGCGTCGATCACCGAGACGACCGAGGCGCAGTTCGACAAGCTGGTCAACGTTCACTTCAAGGGCGTGTTCTTCCTCACCCAGGCGCTGCTGCCGCTGATCGCCGATGGCGGCCGCATCGTGAATCTTTCCACCGGCCTGACCCGCGTGTCCTTCCCCGGCTTCTCCGCCTATGCGGCGGCGAAAGGTGCGGTGGAAGTGCTCAGCGTTTACATGGCAAAGGAGCTCGGCAGTCGCGGCATCGCGGTCAACACGGTGGCACCGGGCGCGATCGAGACCGACTTCCTCGGCGGCGCCGTCCGCGATACGCCGGATCTCAACAAGACCTTCGCGGGCATGACCGCTCTCGGCCGTGTCGGCCAACCCGATGACATCGGTCCGATGATCGCGGGCCTGCTGAGCGAGGACAATCGCTGGATCAACGCCCAGCGGATCGAAGTCTCCGGTGGCCAGGTCATCTGACCGGTATGCCGACGCGCGTTGACGTTCATGTTGGTGCGGGGGCGCGCACGCGCCCCCGAGCGGAAGTGAAAGTTCGCGGAGGAATGCGCGCCCCGATGACAGTATCCGCGACACTCGGGACCACTATCCCCGCATATCACTATGCTCATGCAGGCTACAAATCCGCAGCGCCCCTGGGACAAACTGGCACGACGGGCAAATCACTCCAAACCTGTCCAGCTCACGGCGAGATGAGGGGCGTTTCGCGATCGTCACGAACGTGCGGCGAGATGCCGTGGACGCTGAATGCGCGCTTGACGTACGCGCAGGGAGCGTACGGCGAAGTCGTGCGGTTCGGGCGCCGCGGTGCTGGCGCTAAGTCCTTTGGAAGCGAAGCGTCTCGGGGCGACGGAGGCAAAAGAGCCCTTCTCCGGGAAGAGCAGAGTGCTGGTTCGAGCATTAGGCCACACTGGTTCCCGCTGACGCATTTCGCAGGATCGGCCGTCAGTCGAGGACAACGCCCTTTCCAATCTCCGATTTCAAGCCGGCAAAAGCCTCTCTCAGGTAAATGGCGATAGGTCGCTTCCCCTGGTCGCGGTTCCAGTTATCGATCGCAAGACGTAGTGCTCCGACCGAGATCATGGCGACGATGCGGAGCGCAGGTTGCCGCTTGGGCTGCGGCCACATCTGGCAGAGCGCGTCGAATACCGCTTGTTCTTTCTCTACATATCTCGCCTGGTGTCGTATGCGAAGCGACTCGTTCGCGCACATCAGGTGTTCGATCACCTTGGTTTGCTTGTAGTCGGCCTGAAAGCGGACCGTCAGCTCCAATAAGGCATTCTTTACGGCGTTGAGTGGTGACTGTTTGGTCGATTGCTCCAGCACGGCGGCTCGCAGTGTCTCGGTGAAACCGCCGTCCTGCCACGCCAGCAGAATCTCTTCCTTGGACTTGAAGTAGTAGAAGAACGTCCGCCGCGAGATCCCCGCTGCCTCCGCGATCGCGTCGAGCGTGGTGGCCTCGTAGCCTTGGGTCAGAAACAGTTTCAGGCCTTGCTCGGCGATGCGATGCAGCGTTTCGCGCCGCTTCCGTTCGCGCAGGCCTTCCTCCTTCGGAGACGAGTCTTCCATGGCCTGTTCTGGCACGAATCTATTCTCTTGCAAAATTGCACTCAGTGCAATAAAAGATTACACCCAGTGCGAATTTTGTTCAAGGTGTGTTCATGGAGAGCAGGGTGGGCGGCGATACTCCCTCGTGGCATGTTCAATCCGCTCTCGCCGGTAGCCGGGTCGACGCAGTCGTGGCGGGCAACATGACGCGACGGCGCCTCGGTGCCATGCTGCTCGCCGTTGCAGTCACAGCCGCCGCTCCCGTAAATCCAGCGCGAGCGCAGTCCGCCACGCCCGCTTTCATTGACTTCGACTGGGTCGATCCCGCGCGTTCGCGGGCCGTTCCGGCGCGCCTGCATTGGCCCACGAGTGTCGCGCCGGGGTCGCGCGTACCGCTCATCGTGTTCTCCCATGGCATGGGTGGCTCCCGCCGGGGCTACAGCTATCTGGGGCGATATTGGGCTGCCCGTGGCATTGCGAGTTTGCATGTTCAGCATGCGGGTAGCGATTCGTCGCTCTGGGTGGGCAATCCTCTCACCGTCGTGGACCGTTTGCAGCAAGCGGCTCATGAGAGCGAGGCGCTGGCGCGGGCCTGGGATCTGCGCTTCGCCCTGGACTCTGTGCTGTCGAGCCCCTACGGCGCTCAGATCGACCGTCGGCGTATCGTAGCGGCCGGACATTCATATGGCGCGAACACGGCCCTTCTTGCGGTTGGCGCCCGCGTGATGCGTGAAGGGCAGTGGGTCGAGGCCCGCGACGCGCGCTTTGCGGCGGCGATCGTGATCTCTGCACCGCCGTTCTACGGCGAGTCCGATCTTGCCTCGGTGCTGAGCAAGATCGCGGTTCCGAACCTGCACGTGACTGCGACCAACGACGTCATCCAAATCCCCGGATACCACTCGCCCGCTGCCGATCGATTAGCCGTCTTCAACGCCCTTGCCACACCGCGCAAGCTGCTTGCCGTGTTTGAGGGCGGCTCGCACAGCATCTTTACCGATCGCTCGTTCACAGGTGGTCCGGCTCTAAATCCGAAAGTGAAGGCTGCGACGGCGGAACTCACTTTGGCTTTCCTCGACCTGGCCTTCGACGGCAACGGGACGACGCTGACGCGTTGGAATGCGACTTGGCAGCCAATCCTGGCATCGGCGCCCGTCGCCGCGCCTTCTCCCGTTCCGGTCGCGCGTTCCCGGCGCATGGTCCAAGAGGCGGCGATCGGTCTTGTTCCCTCGCCGTGAGATGGTCTGTGGTAGTGACGTTGAGCTTGATGGCTGCTGGTTGCGCGACCGCACCGCTGGAGCGGTCCGGGTCGTTCGTCTCTTACGACAATCTGACGCCGTCCGATGGTCTTCTGACCAAGTCGCAGGTTCGGGTCAGCAAGGCTGATGTTCTCGCCGCGAAGACCGCGCGTATCGAGCCAGCCGCGTTCACGGTAGCCGCGGCAAGCCAGCCGTTCTCGGACCAGCAGCGCAGCCTGATCAAGAATGCGGTAAACAGAGCGATGTGTTTTGCGTTGAGCGAGCGCTTCCGAATTGTAGCACCGACAGAGGCGGCGGACTTGAGTGTCCGGGCGGTCATTACCCACATTACGCCGACCGATGCGACGGCAGCCGGCGTCTCCAAGGTCGCGAGCATTGTACCGTCTGTCGTTGCTCCCGGTGTGCCTATCCCTGTGCCGCGGCTTCCGATCGGACTTGGGAGCCTGTCCGTAGAGGCCGAGGCCCGTGATCGCAGTGGCAACCAAAAGGCTGCCATGATCTGGGCGCGCGGAGCGAATTCCTTCACCAGCGCTCCGCGCGTATCGAGCGACGGGGATGCCTATGATCTTGCCGGCGCTTTCGGAGACGATTTCGGGAAATTGCTTGTTACCGCCGAGAGTCCGTTCGGGAAGGTCTCGGCGCCGCCATCCGTCGGCAGTCTGAAGGCCTCTCTCGGTGGCGCGCCGAAAGAGGCGATTTGTGAAACATTCGGGCGATCGCCGGGACTGATTGGTATGGTCGGAGAGAGGATTGGGCTGCCGCCGGATTGGACCGACCGGGGTGCGCCGGCGAACGCAGTGTCGGAAGCGCTGGTCACCGATTAAGCTAGCACCCCCGCAACACGGCGCGTACGTCATCGAAGAAAACTGGAAAGGCAACTTCGACGACGTAATCCGTGACAAAGCTTTATTGCAAGAAGCCCGGCTGCTTTTGTCCATCTGCGCAACACTATTTGCCATGAGCATGATCTCGGCGGAGAAATTGCAGCGCATCAAGCAGGCTACGCGGGACTGGTTTAGGGTGGTGGCGCCGTAGCTCATGCCGGCATGAGGACAATTGTCGAGAGATGCGCGACACGCATGATGAGCCCAGGTCCGTGGAACTGTCATTGCAAGAAGCTCAGTGACGCAATCCATCTCGCGGCCGGCGGCGCTATGCAGATGCAAACCTCGGACAGTTCATGTCGCGAGATCGTGGACCCATACTCACTTGTCATCGCCCGGCCTTGTGCGCAATTGCGCACTGGGACCGGGGACCCAGCATTCCAGAGGAGTCAATAATTGAACCGAGAAGCCGCGGCGTACTGGATCCCCGCCGGAGCCTGTCATCGGGCGCGCATTCGCGCGACCCGTTGGCGGGAATGACGGTCGAGTGTGCGTCGCTATCGGACCTTACGAACTCTCAGCACTAGTATCGCGGCGTATTGAACTGCGGACAGCGATGCACGTAGTCCCAGGGAATGTCATAGACGCAGGTGAAGCGGAGATCGTCGGACTGTTTGAGCGGCGGGGCCTCGACGACGACCGGTTGCTCGACCTCGGTCGGCAAACCATAGAACACGCCGCCGACGCCCGGAAAGAAGCCGCCGCCGCGATGGTGGTGATGATGCATCGATCGGAATGCGGGGAAAGCCGGACGCGCCGGCGCTACGCCCGGACGCGACGGCGCAACGCCTGCGCCCCGCGCCACGCCCGGATCGGCCAATGCCTCGCCCGCGGCAAGGACAAGCGCGACTGCACTGAGAGACGCGATCAACGTCGTTCTGTAGGTCATGGCACTCACCCATCGTAGGTTACTGAGCAGCATTGCCAAAACGCTAAGCTGAGCCTTTCGTGCCGGCAAAGCCATAATTAATTATTGGTTAAGGCGTAATCTTAATGCGGGGAACGCTCGCTTCGCCGGTGGCGTGGATGCCCGGGCGTCGCCAGCCGCAAGGTCGCGCTGATGGATTGATGGCATGAATGCGCGACCGGATGATTTCGGTCTCGAAGTCTGGCGTGATGAGAAGCGCTTGGCGCGCAGGTAGAGCGTAGGCAGCCCGCGCCGTCAGGGATTCCAGCCGCCGCTACCGTACTCGCGGGTTATAACTTCAAGAAGGTGCCCGTTCTTCTCCTTGAAGTAGACGCCACGCCCGCCGTCATGGTGGTTGATCTTGCCCGGTTGCGTTTGTCCAGGGTCGGCCCAGTAGGGAAGCTGCCGTTCCCGGACGCGGCCGAGGATCTCGTCAAACTCGCTTTCGCTGGTCAGAAATGCATAGTGCTGCGGAGCAATGTCGCCGTCGACATCCATGTAGTCGAGGTTGGCGCCGTTTTCAGTGGTGACCATATAGAACGGCCCCCACTTCCGTGGGGCTGGGAGACCGAGCATCTCGGCCAGGAAGGTTGCCGATGCCTTGCTGTCGTGGGTCGAAAGGATCGTATGATTGAAGTGGATGGCCATCGCGATCTCCCAGGCTGGAACAGCTTCATCGTTCTGCGACGTGGAGCTGGTTAACTGGGGCGCAGGTTGTATCGTTCCATTGACGAAACGACAGCCCGTAGGGCGAAGGAGCAGAGGTAGCTACCGCCCATAAAGCCGCTCATCCCACCACACCGGTTCGGGCAGGGTGTGCGTGATGTCCTTGGCTTCCAGATGAGCCGGGTTGATCAGAAAGTTGCGCTCCCGCCGCGCCGGGATTGAGGGGACGATCAGGAGCGCCGAACGCTTCTCCTCGCACCATTTCTGGCCGAAGCCCTTGCAGATGGTCTCGTTTCGCGAGTCCCAGCCGGGATGCGCCGCAGCTTGGAAGACTTCATACGAGACGCCGTTTGGTATCGTGATCTCGATGAAGTGCTGGTTGGCGGGCGTCACCAGATTGGCATGCACCAGCTTCTCGAGCATGGCGGTGGAATAGTGCTCGGATGCGTAGATCATCGGGCTGGTACGCGTATTCCACCGGCCCGGGTAGAGGCGCGATCCCTCGGCATCGTACACGGGGTAGGCGCCGTCCGGGTCCCCGATGCGATAACATGTCAGGACACGATCGCTCTTCGGCACGCCTAGACGCCGCCGCCATAGGCTGTACGCCCCAGCAGGTTGACGACGGCGTCCGCCCCGGGGCCGGTTGCCAACGCCAGTTCGAGCGGGGTCTTGTCTTCAAGCATAGGGTGCGGCCGGTTGAGAAAATCGCGCACCTTGGCCTCGTCGCGAAACACTTCGAGGCCGAAGGCGAACACTTTTGCGACGCGCGCGAGCCGGTCGCTCTCTTCGGTCGTGAGATGCTGCTTTTCCTTGCGGCGCCGTTCCAGCGTCGGCTTCGGCACCACGCGATAGGTGAAGTGACGGACGTCCTGCGGGGATACGCGGCCGGCGAATTTATCCAACGCCGATACCGGCAGGCCCTTCTCCACGGAACGGGCGAGGGTAAGCGTCGTCTCTGTGTTCTTCGGCTTGACGCCGAGCAGGCCGGCCAGGATCGCGGCTTGATGGCTCACGGGAACCTCTAAATCAGGTGAGACAAGAATATGCCTCAGATGAGACCTAGTCAAGGGCGATATCGAACGTGGTCGATCAGCGCGCGCAGCTTTGGCGGCAGATTTCTTCGGTCCGCGAAATAGAGGAAGAAGCCCTGAAAGGGCGGGCAATACTGCTCCAGCAGCGGCACCAGCTCGCCGCGCTTGATATAGGGCCTGAACGTCTCCTCCATGCCGAACGTCAGGCCGCCGCCGGCGCAAGCGGTCCGTACCATGACCCACATGTCATTCGTCGTGATCCTGGGATTGACGGCGACGTCGAACTCGCGGCCGTCTTCTTCGAACTCCCAACGATAGGGCGCCACGTGAGGCGCCGGACGCCAGCCGATGCAACAGTGCCGCGAAAGCTCGGTCGGGTGCGTGGGCGCGCCAAAGCGCGCCAGATACGACGGTGCGGCGACGACCATCTGGCGCTGGTCGCCCGAAACCGGCACGGCGATCATGTCCTGCTCGATCACTTCGCCAAGGCGAACGCCAGCATCGTAGCCCTCGGCGACGATATCGAACTCCTCGTCGGTGACGGTGATGTCGATCTGCACGGCTGGATAAGCGTGCGTAAAACTCGCAAGCAGCGGCCCGCAGATGAAGCGCTCGGCGATCGAAGATACCGCGAGCCGTAGCTGTCCTGTCGGCTTGGCGTCGCGGTCTCGCGCGGTGTCGAGGGCGAGGTCGATTTCCGCAATGGCTGGCGCGACGCGCTGGTGGAGTCGCACGCCGGCCTCGGTGAGGCTGACGCTGCGCGTCGTCCGCTGCACGAGCGCCACGCCCATCCGGTCTTCCATTCGCCTGATTGCCTGGCTCACCGCCGAGCGCGTCACGCCCAGCCGCTCGGCAGCGCCGCGGAAGCTTTTCGCTTCAGCGACCACCAGGAAAATCGAAACGAGGTTCAGGTCTGCCATCATTGGTTAGCGAATCTTACCAAGCCGGTCATGATTGAGCAAATTGTTTCACCGATGGCCTCGTCGTATGTGCGTCTCGACAGAAGTTGGAGGCACCGACGATGACGTCTCTCGATCATTACCGTTTGCTCGGACGGTCCGGATTGCGGGTATCCCCAATCGCGCTCGGCTCGATGACCTTTGGTCCGGACTGGGGCTGGGGCGCCGATGCGGGCGAGGCGCGTCGGATCTTCGATCTTTACGCCGATCGCGGTGGCAACTTCGTCGATACCGCCGTGAACTACACTGACGGTGCCTCCGAGCGCATCGTCGGCGAGTTCATCAAGGACAAGCGCGACCGTATCGTGCTCGCGACCAAATTCACCATGGCGCGCGAACCGGGCAACCCGAACTCGGGAGGCAACCACCGGCTCAATATGCTGCGCTCGGTGGAGCAGAGCCTGCGGCAGCTCAACACCGACCGCATTGACCTGTTCTACCTGCACGGCTGGGACATGACCACACAGTGCGATGAGGTGATGCGCGGGCTCGACGATCTGGTGCGATCAGGCAAGATCCACTACATCGGCATCTGCAATACGCCGGCCTGGCGTGTCTCCCAGATGCAGACGATCGCCGATCTCCGCGGCTGGTCACCTTTCGTGGCGCTGCAGATCGAATACAGCCTGGTCGAGCGCACGGTCGAGCATGAACTCATTCCGATGGCAGAAGCGCTCGGCATGGGCGTGCTGCCCTGGTCGCCGCTCGGCGGTGGCGTGTTGACCGGCAAGTACGCGCGTTCGGATATTGCGGACTCGCGCGACACAAGCATCTCGCCGACGCGCAAGGGCGTCATTGCGTCGTCCGGCCACCTCAATGAGCGGTCCATCGAAATTGCCGATGTGGTCCGTGCCGTGGCCGAGGAAGTCGGCGCGAGCGCCTCGCAGGTGGCGATCGCCTGGACGCTTGCGAACCCTGCCGTCACGTCGCCTGTCATGGGTGCGCGCACAGTTGCCCAAGCAGAGGACAATCTCGGTGCGCTCGGGGTCGTACTGTCGCCTGCGCATCTCGATCGGCTCAATCAGGCGAGTGCGGCCGACCCGATCTTTCCCATCCGCTTCGTGGGCCGTCCCATGGTTCAGCAGCTCATCTTCGGCGGCGCGTCCGTCGCCCTGCGGAATTGAGAGAAGGAACTGCAGCAGCAAAGGAGAAATTCATGAGAGCCCTGGCAACTCGCGCACTCGCATGGTGCCTGTGCGCCGCAATGTTCACCGCTTCCAGCCTGACCACGGCTGCCCCCTGTGGTCAGACGAGCACGGCGGAAGATGATAACAAGCGAGTGGTCACCGAAGCCTTTCATCGCTGGGCGGCGGGCGGAACGTCCTTCTTCAAGGACGTGCTCGCCGAGAATGTCATCTGGAGGATCAAAGGATCGAGTCCAGGCGCCGGGGAGTTCAAGGGACGTGAGGCCTTTCTGGAGCGAGCTGTTCGCCCATTCGCGGCGAGATTGTCCAGGCCCGTCCGCCCAACAGCCGTGCGGATCTTTGCCGATGGCGATCATGTGATCGCTCACTGGGAGGGGAGCGGGGTCGCCCGCGACGGCAGGGGCTACAGCAACAGCTATGCCTGGATCTTCCGCATGCACGACGGAAAGGCAACTGATGTGACGGCCTATCTCGACCTCGCTCCATACGAAGATGTCCTGCGGCGTATTCCCGTACCTCAGCAGTAAGACGCCAGCCGATCATTTGGAGGAAAACGAGATGACCTGTCGTGCGCTGATCGTGGGATCCCTTTGTGTCCTCGGACTATCGGTGGCTGTCGCTTCCGGCGAGGCCGCACCAGCCAGCAAATCCGAACAGCAGTCCATG
Organism: Bradyrhizobium sp. LMTR 3; assembly: GCF_001693485.1. Lineage (GTDB taxonomy): Bacteria > Pseudomonadota > Alphaproteobacteria > Rhizobiales > Xanthobacteraceae > Bradyrhizobium. The sequence continues at coordinate 395,918 of NZ_MAXC01000012.1, read as the reverse complement.
GAGAAAGCAATGATACAGCATCCCTATGTTGGCATGTGGGTGACCGATGGCGGCCACATTCGGCATGAGCTTCTTCCGAACGGCCGCTACGACGAAGCCCGCGGCACGCGCAAGAGCGCCTATCAAGGGCGCTACGAGATCAAGGGCGATCACATCGATTATTGGGATGACACCGGTTTTACCGCTGACGGCAGGTTCGTCGACAAGGATACCCTCCATCACGGCGGGATGATCTTTCGCCGCCAGTAGTATCGTTTGCCTCGAATAGACTCGCCGCAGCTCTAATTCTTTCTCGGCAGCAATTGGTCGAGCGCGGGACCAAATCGCGCGCCGGTGCGTTAGCCGGTAGACCCGGATAACGCCATGACCGCCATGTTTGCCAAAGGCTTTGCCGATCTCGACCGCGAGGTTGCGGTCGAGAGCCTTCCCGTCGTCGGCACCGTACCGATATGGCTGTCGGGCGCGTTGCTCCGCACGGCGCCGGCCAAATTCGACCTCGGTAAGCAAACCGTGAACCACTGGTTCGACGGGCTCGCCATGCTGCACCGGTTTGCCTTCGTCGACGGCAGGGTCTCCTATGCGAACCGGTTCATCCGTTCGGCGAACTATCGGGAGCAGCGGCGATCCGGCCGCTTGAGCCGTGGCGAGTTCGCGAGCGACCCCTGTCGGACGCTGTTCGGCAGAGTGCTCTCCAGATTTTTCGATAAGCCGACCGACAATTGCAATGTCAGCGTCAACGCTCTTGGTGGGTCGTTGGTGGCGCTCACGGAAACGACCCTGCCGGTGCGGTTCGATTCCGAAACTCTCCAAACATTGGGACATTACGAATACGGCAAGCAGCTCGGCGGCCAGATTTCGGTTGCTCATCCGCACCATGATGCAACCCGCCGCTGCCAGTTCAGCTATGTGGTGGAATTCGGCCGGCGAAGTCGGTACCGGCTGTTTCGCGTGGCGGATGAGGACGGCGCTGAAACCACGATCGCCGATTTACCGGTGGATCGGCCCGCGTACATGCATAGTTTCGCGATGACCAAGCGTTATCTCGTCCTGGCGGAGTTTCCGCTGGTGGTCAGCCCTTTGCGGTTGCTCCTGAGCGGCGAGCCGTTCATCAAGAATTATCGCTGGCAACCGGAGCGCGGGCTGCGCTTCCAGGTCGTCGAGAAGGATACTGGCCGACGGATCGCCACCGCGGAAGCCGAAGCGGCTTTCGCCTTTCATCATGTCAATGCCTACGAGCGAGGCGGCGAACTCGTGCTTGACCTCGTCACTTACCCCGACGCCGGTATCATCGATCAGCTCTACCTCTCGCGTCTGCGCGCCGGCAAGCCGGTCGACGCGGTGGGCTCCCTCTCGCGTTATGTCGTTCCGCTCGGCACCGCAAATTGCGCCGCGCAGAAGCATCAGATCACCACCACCGCGATCGAACTGCCGCGGATCGACTATGGCAGGGTCGCTGGAGAGTCCTACCGTGTGGTCTGGGGCACGGGGAATCGACAGCCGGGGAATTTTCTCGACAGCCTTGTCCGGATCGACGTGGAGACGGGCGAGTGCACTGTGTGGGCGGAACCTGGATGCTATCCGGGAGAGCCCGTGTTCGTCGCCGCGCCGGATGCTGGCAACGAAGCTGAGGGTGTGTTGCTTTCGGTCGTTCTGGACGGGCTGAACGACAGGTCGTTTCTCCTCGTTCTCGATGCAACTCGCATGGCCGAGATCGCTCGGGCGGAATGCCCCCATCAAATCCCTTTTGGCTTCCACGGCAATTTCTTCCCGACCAGCAATGGTGGATTGACCTTGCGAAATGCTCACCGCTGAGAAGTTTGGGGCACGGGATACACGGCCAACTCGTAATTTGCGGCCTGGCACATACTCCGATCGCGTAGTTCCTACCTATCGGCGGCTGCAACGGGCGCGAGCGCCTGCGTCAGCATAGCAATGAGGCTGCCAAATGCGGCGGTCTCATCAGGTGCGTGATCTGGATTCAACTCGGCTATGGTAAGTGCACGCCAGTTCGGTGCTGCCAGGAGGATGCCAAGTATCTTGCCAAGCTCCTCCAATTCGAGACCGGTGCCGCGCGCGCCGTAGCGGACGTTCTCGGCAATCGGAAACGATGTGAAGGCAAGCACATCGATGTCGATATGAACGAGCAGACGATCAAAGCGGCGCCCCCAGGTCCTTGCTTGTTCGGCTGCAGCCACCGGGTCTGCTTTGATCTCCGCCAGAACAATGTGTCCAATGTCATTGATGGCGATCGTTCTTGACTCGGGCGCTGTGATCTCATGAGCGCCGAATAGCAGCACCTCGGAGGGACGAAGCATTGGCCGTCGCGATGCGAGACCGCTCAGATCAGGAAGCGCGCCGGGCAGGTCAAGCATGTGGGCGATGCCAGTCCAGTCGAGTGAGCCTTCGGCGGTTTCTGGCACGTTGAGATCTGCGTCACCATCGATATAGATCAATCCAACCGAAGCATCGTCGATCAGCGTGCCGGCAACGACCCCTAATTCGATGGTGCAGTCGCCGCCAAGGACGAGCGCCGCCTCGCTATCCGCCATAGCGCGCGCGACGCGCTGGGAGAGGGCTCTCGCGGCTTCACGCACGGCTCCCAGGTTCATCGAATTCGGATTGCCGGGGTCCGGACGCCAACGAAAATAGGGAATGTTGCCCATGTCACGAACTTGCCATCCGACCCGCTCCAGGGCGGGAATCAATCCATGGCGTCGAAATGCTTCGGGTGCTTTTTCCTGCCCAGGGGCATATGCCCCGGCGCTTGTCGGGGCTCCAATAACGGTTAGGCGGTTGCTCGTAGCTCGCACGGTGCCTTCTCCGGACGTTTTGAGCTTGGGCGTAGCCCCGTCACACCAAATGTCCGTCGTGTTCCGCAGGGCACTCGCTGGCAAGCGGTAAGATATGGAAGCCCAGATGTATCAGCAGAACGAATCCGCCTCGCTCGCAAAAAAGTGAGCTGCGGCGGCCCTCGGCCTGTCGGCTCCGGCCCATTCCGTTCGTCTTCCAGCCGAAGAGGCTGTCAGGAGATCAGGAATGACCAATTTTCACTATCGCTGGGTGATTGTCGCGGCCGGGGGCCTGCTTGGCTGTGTCGCGATCGGGGGAATGTTTTCGCTGCCGGTGTTTTTGCAACCGATCGCGCGGGATACCGGCTGGTCGGTGACCGGCGTATCCAGCGCGATGACGATCGGCTTTCTCGCGATGGCCTTCACCAGCATGATCTGGGGCAACTTGTCCGACCGGCTTGGGCCGCTGCCGGTGGTGCTGACCGGTTCGGTCGTGCTCGCGGCAAGCCTGGGGCTGGCGAGCCTTGCGACCTCGCTGGTCGTGTTTCAATTCGTCTTCGGGCTGATGGTCGGCGCCGCGACGGCTGCGATCTTCGCGCCGATGATGGCTTGCGTGACCGGCTGGTTCGATACCCATCGCAGCCTTGCGGTGTCGCTGGTCTCCGCCGGCATGGGCATGGCGCCAATGACGATGTCGCCGCTCGCCGCCTGGTTGGTCTCGAACCATGACTGGCGCACCTCGATGCAGATCGTGGCGCTCGTCGTTGCCGCGATCATGATCCCGGTTTCGCTGCTGGTGCGCCGCGCGCCGGCGCTCGAGAGCGGGGCGTCCGCGCCATCCAGCGCCCCGGCAGAACCGGAGATGACGCTGGCGCAGGCGCTGCGCTCGCCGCAATTCATCATCCTGCTGCTGACGAATTTCTTCTGCTGCGCCACGCATTCAGGCCCGATCATCCATACCGTGAGCTACGCCATCAGTTGCGGCATCCCGATGATCGCCGCCGTCACCATCTACAGCATCGAGGGTCTGGCGGGGATGGGCGGCCGTATCGCCTTTGGCCTGCTCGGCGATCGCTTTGGCGCCAAGCGCGTGCTCGTCTTTGGCTTGCTGGCGCAGGCGTTCGGCGCACTCGGTTATGTCTTCGTGCGCGATCTCGCTGCGTTCTACGCGGTCGCCGCGCTGTTCGGCTTCCTCTATGCCGGCACCATGCCGCTCTATGCCGTGCTCGTGCGCGAAAACTTTCCACTGCGGATGATGGGCACCGTGATCGGCGGCACCGCGATGGCCGGCAGCCTCGGCATGGCGACGGGACCCTTGGCCGGCGGTTTGATCTACGACACGTTTGCCAGCTACGCCTGGCTCTATATCGGCTCGTGGATCATGGGACTCGGCGCATTCCTGATCATGATGACGTTCAGGCCGATGATGGTGGCGCGGCCCGTGCCGGTCCCGGCGTAAACTCCCTGTCATTCCGGGACTCGCGAAGCGAGAACCCTGATGTGCAATTGCACATCAGAGTTCGATGCTTCGCATCGCCCCGGAATGACGGCGTTTCTTCTCAACCCCGGGAGAGCTTCTCGAAACGCTTGATCAACCGCTCGCGCTTCAGGCGGGACAGTCGCTGGATCCAGAACAGGCCATTGAGCTGATCGATCTCGTGCTGGTGACAGACGGCGCGGAGCCCATCGGATTCTTCGGTGTGTGAATTGCCGTCGACGTCGTGATAGCTGATCCGAACGCGCGCATGACGCCGAATTTCGTCGTTAACTCCGGGCATCGAGACGCTGCCTTCCTGATGCATGATCATTTCGGGCGAGGCCCAGATGATCTCGGGATTGATATAGGTGCGCGCGCCATTGATGGGGTCGAGGTCAAGCACCACGACCCGCAGGAAGACGCCTATATGCGGTGCGGTGATGCCGATGCCGGGCGCAGCGTGCATCGTCTCGAGCAGGTCTCTCACCAGGTCGCGCAGCGCGTCGTCAAACACGGTCACCGGCTGCGCCGGGAGCGCAAGGCGAGGGTCGGGATATCTGACAATCGGACGGATGGTCATGATTTGTTGCTGGACAACTGAATCAGGACGCCTGACTACCAAGTTTCACGCATACGCAATCCAGCCGCGCCAGGTAAAGGCGGCGTAGAACAACTCCACATCCCGGAACCCGGCCTCACGCAGAATCTGCGCATCCTGCTCTGGACCGAGCACGGGCAAGCGCGCCTCGACCGCCGCACGCGCCGTGTTGGCCTGGTTCGGATCGGCGCCGGAGGCGATCGCATAGGCGGCATAGCGCGATAGCCATCGCGTCCGCTCGCTGTCCTGCTGCGGAAAACTGGAATGGGCGGCCACAAACGGCGCTCCGGGCCTCAGGCGGCGGTGGATTTCCCAGGCCGTCCGCCGCCGTTCGTCGACATCGAGGAAATGCAGCGTGAGTAGACAGGCGGCGGCATCGAACGGTCCATCGGGCGCATCGTCGATATAGCCCTGCTGCAACTGCACGCGCGCATTGAGTGGCCCCAGCGACTGCTCGGCCAGCTTCAGCATCTCGGAGGCGGGATCGACGCCAACGAATTGCCAGCGCGGCTCTGCCTCCGCCAATGCCTTCAATTCCAGGCCGCCACCCGCGCCGAGCACCAGGACCCGTGCGTCTTGCGCAGCCTGCTCGGCCAGCAGGATGCGGGTCATGCGGTGAAGGTCCGCAAAGCCGGGTACGAAGCGCGGCGGTCCATGCGCATAGCGCGCGACCGCCTCGGGATCAGAGAAGTGGGCCAACAAGGCGTTGGCGGCCGCGTCATGATGCATGGGCGGTCTCCAGACGATGACGGTTGCGCCGGTCGCCCAGGCGCTTCTGAAAATCGGCGCTCAACATTGCAAGCGTCACGGCACTCAGGCGCGAAAGCAACAGCGCCTCCGCCTCGTCGAACGTCCGGTCCAGCGCGGCATTCACGGCCTGCTCGACAAGACAGCGGGGTGCTTCCGTTCTGTTCCCGATGGCGAACAGCGAAGGCTGGCCGAGCGCCTGATAGACATCCCGCAGCGATATCGTCGCGAGGTCGCGGGCGAGGGTCCATCCGCCGCCGTGTCCTTTCTCCGATCGCACGTAGCCCTGATCGCGCAGGCCGGACATGATCCGCCGGATCACAACGGGATTGGTGTCCATGGCCCGTGCGAGCGCTTCGGAAGTCACCGGTTCCTTCCGCTCGGCCATGTGCAGCAGCACGTGGAGTACGCCTGAAAGTCTACTGTCTCGCTTCATGTAACTATTTATATTGCATGAAGGCGCAGCAGGTCAAGTCGTCTGTCATTCCGGGGCTCGCGAAGCGAGAACCCGGAATCCATAGGACCGCATGCTCAGTGGTGAAATGGATTCCGGGCTCGATGCTTCACATCGCCCCGGAATGACGATGCGTGGTAGCTCCACGCACACTGCGCTCACTCCACTAGGGCCGCTCGATCACGTTCAGCCGAACGTAAAGGTGTACGCGCTCAGGCCAGCCTTGGGCGCTTTCAGGCGCAACACGTGCTCGCCGCCGGTGCCGCTGTAGAGGGGATAAAGCCTGCTTCCATCGATGGTGACTGGCGGCTGGGGCGTCCCGTCGACAGTCACGGACAATGTCTGCGGCGACGCACTGCCAGCGACCAGATTGACTTTGGGCGCGTTGAAGCGAAGCAGGATTTCGTCGCCGTCTGCCGAGGAGGTGGCGCGATCGCCCGTCACGTTCCAGACGCCGGAGAGGGCGAACCGGTTCGGCGGCACGTTGTCCGGCAGCGCGTAGGCCCGTTCGCCGCGCGCCGCTTCTTGCGTCTCGACGATGGCGCCATCGTTCTTCTCAGAACCGAGATACAACTCGGGCGTTGCGACAGCGCTCAAATCCGGATCCGTTATTTGCGCGGTGGGCATGGCTTCGCCGACAAGGCGCGCGATGGCGTTTTCGATTTGCTGATAGCCGCCCTCGCCGAACTGCGTCGCGACAATCGTTCCGGACCTGTCGATCAGATACGCGGCTGGCCAGTACTGATTTCCGAAGGCGCGCCAAGTGCGATACTGATTGTCTTGCGCCACAGGATAATGAATGCCCAGGCGCTTGATGGCGGTCTCGACATTCGCACGCTCCTTCTCGAAGGCGAATTCGGGCGTGTGCACGCCGACCACGACAAGGCCTTTGTGCTTGTATTGCTCATGCCATTTGGTGACGTCGGGCAACGTGCGAAGGCAGTTGATGCAGGAGTAGGTCCAGAACTGAACCAGCACGACCTTGCCGCGGAGGCTCTCCACCGTCAGCGGCGGCGAATTCAGCCAGGCGGAAATCCCGGAAAACTCCGGCGCGGGCCGGGAGTCCTGCCGCGTGGTTTCGTTGCTGAGCAGCGCGGAGGGGCCAAATTGCGCGATGGCAAGAACGGCAACGAAAGCGAGGACAGTCAGGCTGAGAAGCTTGCGCATTGTCATAATCCCAGTTGAAGATTCGGATAGAGCACCGAAAACCAGACGGCGACGATGCTGTCGTATTGCGTGTAGAAGGCCAGCGCGACGAGGAGCACCGCCGCGCCAAATGTTCGCTGCAAGGCGACAGTGTAGGGCGCAAGCCTACGCACTTGCGTGGTCGCGTATTGTCCGCCGTAGGCGATCAGGAGGATCGGAATGCCGGCTCCGACAGCGTAGATGACAAGCAGCAGCGCAGCGCGTGTCAGGTTTTCAGATGTTGCGATCAGCGTGAGAATGGAGCCGAGCACCGGCCCGGCGCACGGCGTCCAGAGCACGCCGAGCGCCAGTCCAACAACGAGACCCCCTGCATTCCCTGATCCGGCGCGCGCGACGATGTTGTCGGCGAACGAGAGCAGGCCGTGAAACCTCGTCATGAGCCGCTCGTATGGCTGCGGCCACAACAGCAATACGCCGAAGCTGCCGAGCAGGACGACGGAGACGGTCCGCAGCGTGTCGTGCGATAAGCCAAGCACGGTCGAGAAGGAGCCGAACAAGATCGCGAAACCGGAGAAGGCGATAATGAATCCGGCCGCGAGAAAGAGCGGTCGCCAGCGGTCCTCCCGGCCGATGGAGGCGCCCAGCAAGACCGGAAGCAGTGGCAGGATGCAGGGGGCCGCCGCCGTCAGGAGGCCTGCCGCAAATGCCAACGCAATCTCGATCATGTCGGGCTCTCCTCGTAGGTGCAGGCTGCTACGGTCACTTCACCAATGTGAGGAGGGGCTTGCCCTTCTCGACGATGTAAGTAGCGAGTTCACTGCCTTTGACGCTGCCGGGATTCCTGGCCGAATGCACCGTTCCGGCTGGAATGAAGAGCACGTCGCCGGCCTTCAGCGTGACCGGCGGCTTGTCCTCGATCTGATATTCGAGCTGGCCTTCGAGGACATAGATCACCTCTTCGCCGGGATGGGCGTGTTTGCCGAACGCCACACCGGGGGCGAGATCGACGCGGACCTGAATGGCCTCGCGCCCCGGCGCGCTGAGATCGTGCCGCTGCAGATCGGTTCGGGTAACTCCGTTCTGCTGCGCCTGCGCACTGAACGGCGCCAGAACGGCCCCGGCGACAAGCGCTGCCATTGCCGCGATTTGAAAGTTCTTCATCCTGGTCATGTTGATCTCCTTGATTTGGAAATTCATCGAACTTGCGTGCAACGATCGCGACGCCAGCTCATGCCGCCTGCTGCTGGCCACTCTGCTCGCGGACGATGTATTCGGCGTACCAGTCCGGCCAGTTCTCATCGTGCTGGCCGCCGTTGCGCTTCTCGTACTCGCCATGGGCAGCGGCCGCACGGCGCAGTGCGCTCGCGAGATCAGCCGACGAATTGAAGGCCGTCGCGTTAGCGTCGACGCGCCCGGGCAATCGCGTGGTGACTTCCTGCAGCAGCCAGCCATTGCCGTCGGGATCGCTGAACGAGGCATAGGAGCGGTAGCTGCCGCGTTCCGGATCCGGGCCGCTCAGCCGGACCCGCCCGAACAGATAGGGCTCATCCGAGCCGACATGCACGTTGCCGCCGGCGTGAAACGCTTCACTGATCGCAACACCGCGGCCGAGCAACTCGTTGCGGGCGGCCTCGATGTCCGAGACGATCAGATAGAGGCCCTGCGCGGAGCCGGGCGCGGCAGGGGTGACGTTCTTGCCGAAGATGACCGAGGCGTTGGAGCCGGGCGGCGTGAACTGGATCACGCGGTAGTCGTCAGGGCCGGCGAAATCGGCGTCGAGCCTCCAGCCGAGGTTTGCATAAAACTGCTTGGCGCGTTCAACGTCGGAAACCGGGATGACGATGACTTCGAGCTTCAGGTCAACCGCCGAAGCGGCCTTGGTCTCGGGGGAAGTGGTGCTGGTGCGTTCCTTGAGGTCTGACATGGTTCTCTCCTTGATGTTGTGGTGGCGGGAATGTTTCCCTCGCACCGTGTTTAAATATCGTGTACGATAAGATCGTATGCGATGTATAAAGCGCGCCTCAGGCCTGTAATGTCAATCCTTCCGATTTAATCGGATGCGATATATATGGGTGCGAGACTTCACATGTTCGTGTCGGAAAGGACGACTTCCATGAAACTGAGCGACGGGCCCCGGACCGGTTCCAGGGGCAATTCGAGAGATAATTCAAAGGCCAGCCAGAAGCCGAAGCCGGCCGCAGGCGAGCGGCGGCTTGGCGATTTCCTCTGTTTTGCGATCTATTCGGCCAACCTTGCCTTCGGGCGGGCCTACAAAAAGGGCCTCGACGAACTCGGCCTGACCTACCCGCAATGGATCGCGATCGTGGCGTTGTGGGAGCAAGATGGCCAGACCGTGAGTGAGCTTGGCGAGAAGATGTTCCTGGAATCCAACACGCTGACGCCGATCCTGAAAAAGCTGGAGCAGATGGCCTATCTGCGCCGCCAGCGCGATCCCTCGGACGAGCGGCAGGTGCGCATCAGCCTGACCGAGGCCGGCCGCCGGCTGCGCGAGAAGGGCATGCACATGAATCTCGTGGCCTCTACCGGACTGAAGCCCGACGAGTTCGCGCGGCTGCAGGAAAACGTCGTCACGCTCCGTGACAATCTGATCAGGGCGACGGCAGAGAAAGCGGAGTGATGCGCGCAGGCGCTTCGATGCAATCGGACTGCATCGGCGCGTGAAGGTGAGGGGAGGATGAGCATGGTCTCACATGAAGGCGTGCTTGCCGGACGTATCGCCGTGGTGGCGGGCGCGACGCGCGGCGCCGGCCGCGGCATTGCCGCCGCGCTGGGAGAGGCAGGTGCCACGGTGATCTGCACGGGGCGCAGCAGCGCTCGCGCCGATGCTCCAACCCGATCCGATTATGACCGGCCGGAGACGATCGAGGAGACGGCCGAGCTCGTGACCAGCCTCGGCGGCAAAGGCGTCGCTATCGCCGTTGATCACCTCGAACCTTTGCAGGTCGCGGCGTTGGCCGAGCGTATCCGCGCCGAGCATGGCCACATCGACGTGCTGGTGAACGACATCTGGGGCGCCGAACGGCTGAAGGGCGGGCCCGCCGAATGGAATACGCCGATCTGGAAGCTCGACCTGCAAAAGGGATTGCGGATTCTGCGGCTCGGCATCGAGACGCATCTGGTGACATCGCATTATCTGCTGCCGCTGCTGATCGCGAAAGCAGGCGGCCTGCTCGTCGAAGTCACCGACGGCACCGCCGACTACAATGCGCAGCACTATCGGATCTCGGTGTTCTACGACCTCGTCAAGCAGAGCGTGAACCGTCTCGCCTACTCGCAAGGTCATGAACTCGCGCCGCACGGGGCCACGACGGTTGCGATCACGCCTGGATGGCTGCGCTCCGAGATGATGCTGGAGAATTTCGGCGTCACCGAAGCGACCTGGCGCGAGGCGCTGGCGGAGCGGGGAGGCGGCAGACATCAGGCGCCGCCCGATTTCGCGCTGTCGGAATCGCCGCGTTATGTCGGCCGCGCCGTGGCTGCGCTCGCCGCCGATCCCGATCGCGGCAGGTGGAATCAGAAATCGGTCAGCTCCGGCGAACTCGCCCGTCACTATGGCTTTACGGATATCGACGGCTCGCGCCCGGACATCTGGCGCTACACCGCCGAGGTCCGGGAGGGCGGCAAGGTGGCCGACTTCAGTGATTACCGCTAAAGTTGTCGTGCCATTGAGTGAGAACGAAGGTAGTCTGATGTCCGTTCACGACAGCTCCAGCCACCCCCTCGATTATCCGATCTGGACTGCGCTCACGACCACGCAGCAGGCATTGGCCGAAGGCGATGCCCGCGCGCGGCGCTATCCGACCGAGATCACGCCCTTCGCAGCGATGGCGGACATGTCGCCTGAAAGCTTTGCTGTGCTCGCCGGGCTGATGTCGCCGCAGGACATCGCCGTGCTGTTCACGCCGGATCCCGTGAACCCGCCTGCCGAATTCAAGATCGCGCTGGCGGACACCGGCGAACAGATGATTGGAACGCCGGTTGAAACACCAGCCAATGGCGTCGATATCGTCACGCTCGGTGTCGACGACGTTCCCGCGATGATCGAGCTGACCGCGCTGACCAAGCCGGGCCCGTTCAGCGCGCGGACCCATGTGCTCGGCACCTTTCTCGGCATCCGCGTCGATGGCGAGCTTGTCGCGATGGCCGGCGAGCGGATGAAGCCGGCTCAATACACCGAGATCACCGCCGTCTGCGTGCATCCGTCCCATCGCGGCCGCGGCTACGGACAGATGCTGCTATCCGCCATCTCGCGCCAGATTGTATCGCGTGGCGAAATTCCGTTCCTGCACGTCTTCACCAACAATCACTCGGCCATCGCGCTCTACCGGCGGCAGGGGATGGAAATCCGGCGCCGTCTCCACGTGACGGTGTTGAAGAAACAGGACTGATCGTCCAGCGATGCACGCCTTCGCCGACATCGTCCTTACACGTTGCGTGTGCCACTCGGTCCCCGGTCCGGTCCGGGGTCCTGGCCGGCGGCTACTTTGGTCAACCTGTCGAGATAATGCGCCCAACCCTTGGAATGGGCGTCGCGGGTTGACTCGGTGGGCAGGCCGCTATGGGTCATGCGCAACAGCGTGCCACCGTCCCGTTCGATCAGATCGATCTCGATCAGGCTCGATCCCGGCGGCACTTCCTCGTTGCCTTCCCAGCCAAAGCTGTAGGCGAGGCGGTGAACCGGCACGACCTCGCGGAACGCGCCGCGCGCCGTGGAGCTGCCGACCCCTTTCAGGAGGTACATGCCGCCCGGATGCATCTCCGTCACGGCCTCGCTGCCCATCCATTGCACGATCTTCTCAGGGTCCGTCAGGAAGGCGAACACGCTGGCGCGGGGTGCGGCGATGTGGGTCTCGCGCTGGAGCACAAACGATTCAGTCATCGAAAACCTCGTGGGTCGTTGGCAGGACACGCTGATGCAACCAGCGAGTGCCTAAGGCGAGTGCATAAGGTAAGTGCCGTGGGTGACAATGCAACGTCGCTGCCGCATGATCGATCCATGCAACTTAGTCCGACGCTGACATGGCTGGTCGATGCAGCCAGCGCTTCGCCGGGCGCCGACCGGTTCCTGGCCGAACTCGGCACGCGCCTGATCGAGGACGGCGTGCCGCTCGCCGGCGGTGCGTTGACGCTCGCCGTGCCGCATCCGATCGTCGCCCGCCGGACCTGGTTATGGCGCGCCGGGAATGGGGCAGTGATCGAGGCCGTAGGGTTCGCTCCGGCGGGATTCGGCGCGGCGGGGAATTTGTCCGGCGACGCCGGCCGGAGCTGGTTGGCCGGGCTCGCGGGCGGAGCGGTGCATGAAGATAAAGTGAGCACGGCATCGGACGAGCCGATGCTTGGCTGGATTGGACCGCGGCCGTTCACGCAATCGGAGTCTGATCGCCTGCGCGATGCCGCCCGCTTCGCTGCGGCGCCGCTTGCCGCGCTTTCGGCGCGCGCGACCGTGACCGCTGCGCTCGAAGCCTATCTCGGCAAACGGAGCGCCGCGCGCGTGCTGGCGGGGCCGCTGCGGCGCGAGGTCGGCGAGACGATCCGGGCCGCGCTGCTGTTTGCCGATCTCCGCGGCTTCACGGCACTATCCGAGGCCGAGCCCCCCGCGGCGGTGATTGCCGCGCTCGGCGCCTGGTTCGATTGCATTGCCGGCGCTGTCCATGCCTTTGGCGGCGAGGTGCTGAAATTCATCGGCGACGGCGTGCTGGCGATCTTTCCGGTTACCGGTCCATCTCCCCGCGATGCCTGCGACGCTGCGCTCCGGGCCACAGCTTCCGCGCAGGCCGGAATGGCGCATCTCGGCGACGCACGGAGAGAGCAGGGGCTGCCGCCGCTGTCGTTCGGCGTGGCATTGCATCTCGGCGAAATTCTGTGGGGCAATGTCGGCGCGGCCGACCGGCTGGATTTCACGGCGATCGGTCCCGCGGTCAATCTGGTGAGCCGGCTGGAAGGGCTTTGTCGGCCGCTCGGCCGAACGGTGCTGATATCAAGCGCACTCGCCGCCGAAACCACCACAAAACTGATCCCGCTGGGAACGCATGCGCTGCGCGGCATTGCGTCGCCCTGCGCCGTGTACACCGTGCCGGACGGCTAGGCCCAAACTTCATCACGAAAACGTTAAACCGATTGGTTGACAATTAGCGTCGCGCGACTATGTTAAACTACATGGTTGAACGTGGTGCCCATCTCGACGCCGTTTTTCACGCCCTCGCGGATCCAACGCGGCGGTCGATGCTTGGTCGTTTGGCAGAACGGGAGCTGACGATCGGGGAACTGGCGACGCCGTTTCACATGAGCTTCGCCGGCGCCTCGAAACACGTGCGGGTGCTGGAGAACGCTGGTCTCGTCAAACGCACGATCCGCGGCCGCTCCCATCTCTGCCGCCTCGAGGCGGCGCGGCTCGCGGAAGCCGATGCATGGCTGAAGCGTTACGAACGTTTCTGGACCGCAAACCTCGACAGGCTGGAAGCTCTGCTGCGCGAAGAAGACCGGGCGAAAGCAAAATCCAAATCAAAGTCGGCGACGGAGTAGAGCGATGAATTCAACGACAAAGCCCGACGCGTACGGCAGCCTGCCCGAGCCCACGACGCTGAAAATCCAGCGGCTGCTGCCCGGCCCGATCGAGCGTATCTGGGCCTATCTCACCGACAGTGAGTTGCGCCGCAAATGGATGGCGGCAGGCGACATGGATACGAAGGTCGGCGCGCCCTTCGAGCTCGTCTGGCGCAACGACGAATTGACGGACCCGCCGGGCGAGCGCCCGGCCGGCTTCGGCGGCGAGCATCGCATGCAGAGCCGGATTACCGAATTCGATCCACCCCGAAAATTGTCGATCACCTGGAACAGTACCGGTGACGTCACGTTCGAACTGGAGCCCAAAGGCAAGGGCGTGCTGCTCACGGTCATCCATCGGCGCTTCCCCGACCGCGCCACGCTGCTCAAGCACATGGCCGGTTGGCACATGCATCTCGATGTTCTGGTCGCCCGTGCGAGCGGAGAGGAGCCGGCGCCGTTCTGGGATGGCTGGAGCGGCCTCATGAAGGAATACGACGCGCGTCTGCCGGCCTGACGCTGCAAGTCGAAGCTCAAGTAACAGACGTCCCAACAAACAGGAGGTTAGCCATGCAGATTCACACCGTTTCGGCACAGGAATGGGAAGCGGCCCGCCAGCAATTGCTCGTGAAGGAAAAGGCCACGACCCGCGCCCGTGACGCGCTCGCCGCCGAGCGCCGGCGGATGCCGTGGCTGGCCGTGGAGAAGGAGTACAGGTTCGAGGGGCCCAACGGCCAGGCGAGCTTGCGCGACTTGTTCGAAGGCCGTCATCAGTTGATCCTCTACCGCGCCTTCTTCGAGCCCGGCGTGTTCGGCTGGCCCGACCATGCCTGCCGCGGCTGTTCGATGGTGGCCGACCAGGTCGCCCATGTCGCCCATCTCAACGCCCGCGATACGACGCTCGTGTTCGCCTCGCGCGCGCCGCAGCCGGACATCGCGCGGCTGAAGAAGCGAATGGAATGGGAGATGATCCCCTGGTACACCATCACCGACAGTTTCGACGCCGACTTCGACGTCGGCGAATGGCACGGCACCAACGTGTTCTTCCGCGACGGCAACAAGATCTACCGCACCTACTTCATCAACAACCGCGGCGATGAGCAGATGGGAGGCACCTGGAATTACCTCGACATCACACCGCTCGGCCGCCAGGAGGTCTGGGAGGACTCGCCCGAAGGATATCCTCAGACTCCGACCTACAAATGGTGGAATTGGCACGACAGCTACATCGAAGGCGCAGCGCCCGACAAGAGGTGGGTCGAGGTGTCGGACGCCGGAGAGGCCGCGTTCCGCAAGCAGAGCGCAGGCACGAAGGGATGAGCGAGGCCTCTCACAGCAACCAGAGAGGCGCTGCGAGCTGTGACCAAGACGGCGCCGCGGCCGGCATAGCCAGATGGCTATCGCTTGCCGCCGCGCCGACCTTCGCAATCATGGCGCTGCTTACCGCCGTGGTTGGCGGTGGTCCGCTGGATCCGCTTTGCTCGGCTGCAAACGCATCGCCGGTGGGCGGCATGGTACCGATGTACTTGCTGATGAGCGCCTTCCATTCAGCGCCCTGGCTGAAGCTGATTTCGCGCCGATGAAGCGGGCAGCGCGACGTCATCAGGTGCGCGAAATTCCTGCGGCCTCTAACATTCCATTGACAGTGATCTCGATCCGGCGGCCACGAAATTCGCCAAGATGGGCCGCGTTGAGCTGCTGCCCAGCCGCAAATAATCAACATGGATGGACTTGTCGTCCGGGTGCACCACGCCGATGTTAGCGGACCATATCTGTCACTAACGAATGCGTGATGTCGGAAGTCAGGCTAATTCAATCCATCGAGCGCGCGGCCGCAATCCTCGAGATTATCGCAGAGGAAGGCGGTGCCGCGCGACTGCAGTATATTGCCGAGCAGGCGAAGCTCGGCAAGACGACCGCGCACAACCTTCTTAAGACGTTGGACGAGCTTGGTTACGTGCACCGCCGCGTCGGGGATTCGCGCTATCATCTTGGCGGCCGCATTCTCAATCTGGCGCGGATTGCCGGAGACGATGGTGCGCTTCGCGGCCGACTGCGCCCAGTGCTCGAATCGGTGGCAAAGCGCACGGGCGAGATGGTCTATCTGGCCGTGCCGAGCGGAGATGAAGTCTATTACCTCGATGCGATAGAATCCTCCCACGCATTGAAGGCAGGCGCATGTCCTATCGGCGTACGCGAGCCGCTGGAAGGATCGGCGGTCGGGCTCGTGTTCCTCGCCTTCATGCCCGGGCTTGGTAAGCGCGTCCTCGCCAGCCGTGCCGACGCGCTCGGTCCGCATATTCTGTCCGAGATCAAAACGGTCGCCACGCGGGGCTTCGCGCTCGATCTCGAGAATTACCAGCCGGGCCTACATTGCGTCGCTATTCCCTGGCGCGAGGGTGGTGAGGTTCGTGCGAGCATCGGGCTCAGTGGGCCAGCCACGCGCTTGTCGCCGCAAGCGTTGACGGACATGGCCTGGATGATGATGAAGGAGGTCGAGCGCGCCTGAGTTCAGCATTGCTGAACATATGACGTTTCCGGGGTTTGATCGTTCGCCTTCGTGATTTTGCCCACCATGTTGAGCCTATCGCGCCACAAGCGCGTTTCTAGCCTCAACAGGAGCAACGTCTTTGAGCAACGTCCTTATCGTTCATGCCCATCCGGAACCGAAATCACTCACCAGCGCCTTGAAGGATCTAGCGGTTGAAACTCTCGCCGCACAGGGGCATGCGGTGCAGGTCTCCGATCTCTATGCGGCCAACTGGAAGGCGGTCGCCGATCGCGGGGATTTCCTCGAGCAGGCGCAACCGGGTCGCCTCAGCTACGTCGCGGAGTCGCATCATGCGTTCACGACTGGTACCCAGTCACCCGATGTTGAAGCCGAGCAGCAGAAGCTTCTGTGGGCCGACGCCGTTGTGCTGAGTTTTCCAATGTGGTGGTTCGGCATGCCGGCCATCTTGAAGGGTTGGGTCGACCGCGTCTTCGCCTACGGTTTTGCGTATGGCGTCGGTGTCCATGGCGGCGAAAGATGGGGTGACCGGTACGGCGAAGGTACTTTAAGCGGGCGCCGCGCGATGCTGTCAGTCACGATCGGTGGACGCGCGCCGCACTATGGCGAGCGCGGCGTGAATGGGCGGCTTGACGACCTGCTGTGGCCGATCCAGCATGGTATGATGTTCTACCCGGGCATCCAGGTCCTGCCACCCTTCGCCGTCTATCAGAGTGACAGGTTGACCGAGGCCGAATGGCCCGCCGTCGCCGAGGCCTATAAGTGTCGCATCACGGGACTCTTCAGCGACCAGCCGATCGCGTACCGCACCCAGAATGGCGGGCATTATGATGGTCAGCAGATCTTGAAACCCGGTCTGGGCGCAGGCGAGAGCGGCACGCGTATCCACCTCGTCCAGCCAGGCGATCCGAAGGAGGTTCTTGAGCGGACCGGCCGTGAAGCCGCGCGCAAAATGGAGGCCTGCTCGGGCTCGTGATGGCGCTTCGCTGATTGATCAGCTCGGCAGGATGTGGTGTTTTTCGGTAGGCTGACGCCTTCGTCAGACAGGTGTCACGCGTTCGAAAAGGTGCTGATAGCGAAGCACCAGACCCCGATTATCTACCTCGAGGTCCGCCTCAAAGCCTGCCGAGACCCCGAGATCCACGTAACGCACCCGATCCGGACCGAGACGGTCGTATCGTTGACGGGAGCGCTGTACCGTCATAGCCGCTCCGTCAACGAAGCAGGTGTCGAGTGTGCGGCTCTGTCCGGCGCCGGCAGGTGTCCGGCGGATAGGGAAGGTGTTGCAGAAGGGGGTGACCGAAAGGTCGGGCTCTTCCGCACCGTCGAGATCGGGACGTTGTTGGCCGTTAACGCACCACCCGCCATCCGTCCGCTCAAGGGTGAGGTGAGTATGGCCGGCCGGGCCCCATCGGTCTACGTCCAGCGATTGAGCTCGCCAGTCAGACGTCAGTCTCCATCGGTGGTCGAGGCGAAAGCCGCCGTCCTCCACGCAGATCACAGTCGATTCTGCCAAGACCGCGTCAGCGGAAACATGGAGCCTCAATCGCTCCAGGCCGACGACGTCCGTTCGGCGCCAGAACAGAATTTCAGAGTCGCCTTGCAAGACTGATCCTCGAATTGGACCCCGACCGAAAACGATTTTGGCCGATATCGGTTCCTGCACGAATTAGGGGTGACATCCGAGGGGCAAATCACTTCTGTTTTTCAGAAATCACGTCAAGCCCTGGAATCAAAAATATTCCGCTTCGCGCCAGACCCAAATCACCGGTAAAACTCCGGCCATCCCGTCCCGAAGAAGAGGGGCGTTGGCCATCGTCACTGACGTTGGGGCGGGTTGCGGTGGACGCGGCAGCGTCGGGCGCGTGGATGTGATCGCAGGGCGGTTACCCGTGAGCGATCGACAGCGCGCAGACGTACGGCGCTTAAACGCCTCCGCCAGAATTTCGGCTGGCAAGCACTTGGCTGGTTGAAATCTCTGGCAGAGGAAGCTGCGTACGGCAAAACCGTGTGGTCCTGGCACCCGTGGCTGGTGTCAAGCCGGCGGAGGTTCTTCGAAACCCGACCGGGTTCGATGAACCGCTAATTCGTCGGTGATGGAGGCAAAAGGAATTCGTCTCCAGGGAGAGCTCGGCATAAGCCGTCAAACCATCGCGCAGGGAATGCCGGGCTGCTCCGGCTGTACCTGTATGCTCGTGTGCGCACTTCCTAAGTGCATTTGCACACGAGACCGCGGGTGCAGCAAAGCACCCGGCATTCCCTGCGCCCTCTGATTTTCCGGGCGCCGAGATTTCCGCATATCTCGGGCGAAATCACGCCGCGAGATGCATACGCACGTCCGTCGTACACTTCTGCGCCGCGGCTTGACGTCGTGGCCGTAAGCGAGGATTGAGAAAGGGGCTTGGCCGAAAACGACCACGCGACAAACGACAAGAGGAAACCCGATGGCACGCGTTCGCTGTATCACCGAAATGGGCATGGGCGTCGACGTTCACGGACGCGATGCGACCAAGGCCGCCAAGCGCGCCGTCTCGGACGCCATCCGCCACTCCAGCCTCGGCTTCTTCCGGATGCTGGGAAAGACCGCCAACGATATGTTCGTCGACGTCACGATTGCCGTGCCGGACCCGAGCGGGGTGGATACGGCAGCGGTGGCCAAGGAGCTGCCGTACGGGACGGTGAACGTGACGGCGGTCACTGGCGGGCTGGAAATTCCCGCCGAGAGCGGAAGCGACTCCATCATCATCGCCAACGCTGCTGTGATCGTCAGTTTTGACGACGGCAAGACGGGCTGAATTCGTTTCAGTGTCCATCAGGCCGGACGCCAACGTTCGTGCAGTCAATCAGAAGACCTGGAGCGCCCGATGACAACGCAGGACAGCAGCACCTATTGGAAGCGATCGCGTGTCGAACTGCGCGCCGCCGGATTTGATCCGGACCGTGCCGCGCAGACCAGTGCGGTGGTGACCATCGCCAGCGCCTGGACCAACGCCCATCGCTGCAACAACCGCGTTCGCGCCATCACCGATCTCCTGGTGGAAATTCTTGCCGAGCGCGGCGGGCAGGGGCTGGTCGTCGGCGCGCCGGCGGTGTCGGATGCGTTGACGCAGGGCACGCCGACGGCGGGCTATAGCCTCGCCTCACGCGATGTCGTCGCCGACTGTTTTGAGATCGGTCATTACGCGCACCACGGCGATGCGATGATCGTGATCTCCGGCTGCGACAAGACGGGAGCCGCCGCGCTGATGCCGCTGGCGCGCACCAATGCTTTCGGCCTCGTGCTCTATCCCGGCACCAGCACGCCGGGCCGCGTTTCGTTCGGCGCATGGGCGAACAAAGGTAGCAATCTGACGATCATGGATTACGCCGAGGCGCGCGCCGCCAAGGAGTCCGGCCGCCTCTCCGGCGAGGAACTGCTGGAAGTCGAGCGCAACGTGATGCCGGGCAGCGGCACCTGTGGCGCGATGTTTACGGCCAACACCATGAGCACGATCGCGGAATCAATGGGCATGATGCTGCCGCGCGGCGCCTCGCATCCCGCTGACTATAATGCCGGCAGCGATATTCACGCCGATGTCCGCGCGCAGGCCCGCGCCTCGGTCGACGCGCTGTACCGGCTGATGCAGGCGGGCATCCGGCCACGCGACATCATGACCGCGCGCGCCTTCGAAAATGCGATCACGACCGTCTATGCGATGGGCGGCTCGACCAACATGTACCTGCATCTGCTCGCGGTCGCGCGCGAGGCCCAGGTGCCGATCACGATCGAGCGCATCCAGCAAGTCGGCGAGCGCGTCCCGCTGCTCGCCAATTTGCAGCCGCACGGCCCGTTCGCGATGGGCAGCCTGCATGCGATCGGCGGCGTGCCTGTCGTCATGAAGGAACTGCTGCGCGCGGGCCTTTTGCATGGCGACGTCATGACGGTGACCGGCAAGACGCTGGCAGAAAATCTCACCGATGTTCCGACGCTGGAGCAAATGCCGCCGCAGGAGATCGTTTCTCCGGTGTCGAAACCGATCGCGCCGGCGAACAATCACATCAGCGTCTTGAAGGGCAATCTCGCACCGGAGAGCTGCCTGCTCAAATTATCGGGCAAGACCCTCGAGAAGGAGCAGTTTCGCGGCACCGCGCGCGTATTCGAGTCCGAGGCCGATACGATGGCTGCGATCCGCGCCGGCGAGATCGTGCCGGGCAACGTCATCGTCGTGCGCAATGTCGGCCCGGTGGGCGGTCCCGGTATGCCGGAAATGGTAATGCTGACCATTCAGTTGCAGGGACAGGGTCTCGGTGAGGACGTCGCGCTGATCACCGACGGCCGCTTTTCCGGCGTCTCGCACGGCATACTGATCGGCCACGTCTCGCCGGAAGCTGCGCGCGGCGGTCCGATCGCTGCGGTGCGCGACGGCGACACCATTGTCATCGACCCAGGCGCCCGCACCGTGAATCTCGAAGTGTCAGCGGAAGAGATCGCCCGCCGCATGGCCGACTGGCGCGCGCCGGCCTCGTTGGCCGCGGTGCGACCGGGATCGGTGCACGACAAGTACATCCGGCTGGTTTCCTCGGCGCATCATGGGTGCGTGCTGTAAAGCGTTATGAGAAGGGGGTGCTACGTGAATGCCGATGATGAATTTCCGGCGGTCAATCCGCAGACCGGATCGACGCTGCTATGTCGGCGATCGACCTGACCAGGATCAGCGGATGATCCTTTGAGGGAACAAAACCGCGCCGCTTCCAGAAATCCGCGGCCTCGATGTCGACTGCATTGACGATGAGCGCTCGGCCGCCAATCAGGCTGGCCGCTGTTACGCAACGTTGCAGCGCATGCTTAAGCAACCCGGTACCAATTCCTTTGCTCGCGTAATTTTGATCTGCCGCAAGCTGTCCCAGCAACAGGCAAGGAACGGGGTCGGGCGGCTGACCGGTGCGGATCGATCGTGGCAGCGTAGCGGGAAGGACCGCCGTCGGCGCAAGGCCGTAATAGCCGACGACTCGATTGGCTTCATGCACGACCATGACGGCCGTGAAACCCTTCTCTTGATTGGAGAGCGCGCGTGTTTTCAACCATCGATCCAGCGACGGCTTGCCACAGGAAAACTCGGAGGCATCGTGATCGGCGGCAATCGGTTCGGGAGCCGAAATGACCACCTTCTATTTCTCGGCTTTTGTATTCCTGGATTCCCACGGAGCCTTGCGTTGCAAGAGTTCGACCATTTCAGGTACGGGGCGCGCAGGTTGCGAAAGAACTTCGACAAAAGCCCTGAAACCCGCCGGACTCATCCGAATGGGCGCAGTTTCCATCAAAATATCCTCAGCAGCGCGGACCGCTGCTTCGCGCACGAAATCGGTGCGCGAACGGCCGCGCAACGTAGCCGCACGATCGATAATCGCGATGTCCGTTTCGGGCAGTCGCATCGACAGTGGATAGTCTTTCCGTTTTACAGCGCGCGCCATCAGGGAATCTCCGGAGGAAGGAAACAGTAATCATTTGTAGCGTGTTTTACAATACAACGATTTTTCGCTCGACACCCTTGCTAAGGGGGGCGTGTTCATGGTCTGTTCTAGTCTAGTCTACCATGGACAAGTTTGCAAGCACTGGTAGTGCCCGATTATTTCTCG
Source organism: Bradyrhizobium sp. LMTR 3 (assembly GCF_001693485.1). GTDB lineage: Bacteria > Pseudomonadota > Alphaproteobacteria > Rhizobiales > Xanthobacteraceae > Bradyrhizobium. Next base: position 374,018 of record NZ_MAXC01000012.1, on the reverse strand, counting down.
CAGTCGTTCCCGACGCGAGTACGGCGGAACGGATCCACCGTGTGGCAGGCGTCCTCAAACGCGCTCATAAATTCGATGGCAAGCTCATGGCGCCAGACCGGCTGCACGTTTCGCTATTTTCGCTGGGTGGGTTGCCGGAACGCCAGCTTTGCGCCGCGTGCGAGGCGGCCACGGAATTGCGGACCGAACCGTTCGAGGTCTCGTTTGATCGTACAGCAAGCTTTCGCGGGCGAACGGGCAATCGTCCGTTTGTCCTGATTGGCGCGAAGGGATTGCGCCGGCTGCAGTCGTTTCGGCAAATGCTTGGTGTCGCGATGGCGCGCAGAGGATTAAGGCGGCTCGCCAGCACGAATTTCACGCCGCATGTAACGTTGCTGTATGACGCGCGCAGCGTGGATGAGTATCCGATCGAACCGGTTGCCTGGACCGTAACGGAGTTCGTGCTCGTGCACAGCCAGAGGGGCCATCAGCATCTCGCGCGATGGTGCCTGTGCCGATGATGGCCACTGGCAGCGAGAAACAGCGGAGGTTCCCAGCGGCGCTATTTCGTCGCCGCAAGCGTCTGCGTCATCTCCCCGATCGAGTTGAACAAATGCGTTGGTCCAGCCGCTTGCAGCGCGGCGGGGATGGCATAGCCCCACGCCACCGCGCCCGAATCCATGCCGGCCGCCTTGGCGGCTTCGATGTCGCGGATCTCGTCGCCGATGCAGATCGTTTCCGCGGGGCTTGCCTCCAGCCGTCGCGCGACCCGTCGAAACTTCCGGTGCTTTCCGAACACTGCGGCGCCACAGTCAAAGCGGCTGATCAGGCTCGTGGTGGGGCCGAGCACCTGCCGGACGGATGCTTCGCTGTCGGAGCTGACGATCGCGGTCTTGACGCCAAGGCGCTGAAGGTCGGCGAGCATCTCCGGGATGCCGGCAAACAGCGATGTCTCGTTCGCCGCCGCAAGCTTGCGCTTTCGCATGTCGTTCACAATGGCCGGAAGCTGCCACGTGGACACGCCAAGCCGGGCCATGATTTCCCGCGCGGACAGCCCGCGCATTCCTTCCAGCTCCCCCGGGGTGACCGGTTTGAGATTGAAACGCGCGACCACGTCCTGAAAGGAGGCACGAAACCAGTCGATCGTGTCGGCAAGCGTGCCGTCAAAGTCGAAGATGGCGAGGCGATAGCGTGTCATGAGAATCCGGCTTTCAGCGTGTCACTTGTCCTCGCCGCCGAAATACGCCGGCTTGCCGGTGGTCCAGGTTTCGCCCCAGAGCTGACCGCCGCCGTCCACGGTCAGCGTTTCGCCGGTGACGAATTTGGCCGAAGGACCAGCGAGAAAGACAGTGGCTTCGGCGACGTCCCAGGGCGAGCCTGTGCGCATCATCGGGTTCGAGCGCGGGTAGGCAGCGCGGGCCTCCGGCGAATACACGTTCCAGCCTTCGGTTTCGATCGCGCCGGGCGCCACGCAATTGACCCGAATGTTCAGCGGTGCCCATTCGACCGCGACGGCGCGCGAGAGCCCGATGACGCCGCTCCGTGCAGCGATCGTGTGCGCGATGCCGTAGAGGCCATGCGTCGTCACAACCACGATGTTGACGATGCTGCCAGGATGCTTGTGGTCGCGCCAGCGTTGCGCGGCGGCCTGCATCATGTACCAGGTGCCGTTCAGATTGGTGTTGATGACGGCATTCCAGCCCTTCACGGAAAAATCGATCGCGGCTTGGGGAAATTGTCCTCCGGCGCTGTTGATGAGGCAGTCGAGGCGGCCTCGCGCGGCCCAGATCGTGTCGAACAGGGCATTGACCGCGTCGGGCTCCCTGATGTCGGCGACATGCGCGGATGCCTTGAGGCCTCGGCCCGTCAATTGGGTGACGAGCGCGTCGAGCTTGCCGCCGTCGCGCCCGACCACGGCAACATGCGCGCCCAGCCGCGCAAACAGCCAAGCGATCGCCCGCCCGATGCCGCCGGCGCCGCCCGTTACGACGACGACCTGATCCTTCAGCGCATCGGCCGCGAACAGGGTCGGGTGAGCCGCAAGCTCCTCATCAGTCAGGCCGAGCTTCGCCGGAGACGGTTGATCGGTCATGAACGGCGCGAACCCTTGTTATATGCGGCATCAGCCGTACATTAGCCACGCAGCAACAACCATGCAAAACGAGTTTTGATGTCCGATCTTTCCGCCTTCCCGATCACCAAACGCTGGCCCGCCAAACATCCCGACCGCCTTCAGCTCTATTCGCTGCCGACTCCAAACGGCGTGAAGGTTTCGATCGTGCTCGAAGAGATTGACTTGCCCTACGAGGTCCATCTGGTCGACTTCAACAAGGATGACCAGAAGACGCCGGAATTCCTGTCGCTGAATCCCAACGGAAAGATACCGGCCATCCTCGATCCGGATGGTCCCGGCGGCAGACCGCTGCCGTTGTTCGAGTCCGGCGCGATCCTGCAATATCTCGCCGAGAAGACCGGCAAGCTTCTGCCGGCCGATCCGGCGCGACGATACCAGACCATCCAGTGGCTGCACTTCCAGATGGGCGGGATCGGGCCGATGTTCGGGCAGGTCGGCTTCTTCCACAAATTCGCCGGCAAGGACTTTGCCGACAAGCGGCCGCTCGAGCATTATGTCGCCGAGTCGAAGCGCCTGCTCGATGTGGTGGAAACGCGGCTCGCCGGGCGGCAATGGATCATGGACGACGAATATACCATCGCCGACATTTCCATGCTCGGCTGGGTGCGCAACCTGATCGGCTTCTACGGTGCGCGCGATCTCGTCGCGTTCGATGCGCTGAAGCAGGTGCCGGCATGGCTGGAACGCGGGCTCGCCCGGCCGGCGGTGCAGCGCGGGCTGGACATACCCAAGCGGCCTTAAGCGGCGCGCTTGAGCAGTTCGTACACCACCGGGTTATCGGCGCAGGCGCCGAAGCCGCATTCGAGCAGCGTGGTCACCACATTGGCCGCCGTGAGCGCGATCACGAGCCACACCGCGGTTTGCGCGAAGGCGCCGCCGGTGGCCGGCAGAACGGAGCGGTCTTCCTCGAACTGGCGGTCGAACAGCAGGATCGCTGCAAGCAGGACGATCGCCGTAACGAAGCCGATCAGCGCCCAGGTATAATAGTGATAGCCGAGCAACGCGGAACCATAGCCGGCGTCGCCGGGCAGGATATGCAGCAGCACCTGCCGGGTCGACGCGACAGCGCCTGCCACCGCCGCCAGCAGCGACATCGCATAATGGCTGGGACGGGGGCCGAAGCGGATATTGAGGATCGGGCCGACGGCGAGAGCCGCGAACAGAATGCGCTGCAGCAGGCAGAGCGGGCAGGGCAGCTCATGAAGAATGAACTGCGCCGCATAGGCCGCCGCCAGCACCAGCGCCACCGCGTAGAGGCTGAGTGCATTCAGCGTAATGGCACGGGCCTGGGTCATGCGTCCCTCAGAACGACAATTTCAGCGTATCGGTCGCGTGATGCAGATAGGTGGCGATGCACGCGATCAACAGGGCCCCGAACAGGCCGAGCGCCAGCGGACGCCGACCGCGCCAGGCGACCAGCATCACGACGACTATGGCCAGAAACAATACGGTGAATTCCATCGGCTGGTCCGGGCGCGGAATGATGTATCAATCTATGATAGATTCGGCCGATCTGCTTTACTCTAATCCGGTCCGGCAGGACCAATAACGACATTTCGGAATGCAACGACAATGCCCATCACCATCTACGGCATCAAGAACTGCGACACGATGAAAAAGGCGCGCGCCTGGCTCGACGACCACGGCATGGCCTACGACTTTCACGACTACAAGCTTGCCGGAATCGGCAAGGACAAGCTCAAGCAATGGTCCGACGATGTTGGCTGGGAAACGCTGCTCAACCGCGCCGGTACGACGTTCAAGAAGCTGCCCGACGGCGACAAGGAAGGCCTGAACGAGCGCAAGGCGTTGGCGCTGATGCTGGCGCAGCCCTCGATGATCAAGCGGCCGGTGCTCGATCTCGGTGGCAAATTGCTGGTCGGGTTCAAGCCGGAAATCTATGCGAGCGAGGTCGCGTCGAAGCCGCGCGGGCGGAAGGCCTAGTCGAATTCGAGTTCATCGCCGGATGGAATGCGGCCGGGCGCGCGATGGAAGAGATCGCGGTCGATGATGGTGCGAAGCTTCGGCACCGGCAGTTGGTCGTTTCCGCGCATCAGATTCTTGATCTCGAAGCCGCCATCCTCGCTGATGGTTTTCAGCGAAGCGATGATATGGGTGACGCTGCCGTCGTCCGAGAACGGCAGCAACAGCCGCTCATAGGCGACGATTCGCCCGTAGATATCGTCGATATTGGCGATGGTATAGGCCGGCAGGCGGCGCGCGATGCATTCATGATAGACGGGCATCACGATCGGAGCGAGCCTTGCGCCGAGATACTCGTCGAGATAGCGGCCTTTGCCGGTATTTCCATAAGCCGTCGACATCCGCGTGCCGTCGCTCTGGATGGTCAGGCGCGGCGGCCGGGTGCTGGCATCGACGGTGTAGAGGACCAGGTCGGGAAGTTCGTCCTCGATCCGCGCCGGCTGGTATTCCGCCGTGCGCGGTATCGATTGGTCGCGGGCGTATAGCCGCAGCCAGGTGTTCAGCAGGTCACGCTGCTTGATAGATTTGATGACCGACGGTCCGGCGCTTTCAAATTTCAAGGCGGCAATTCCTACGCGATCTAAATCGCTAGATGATGCGTCCCGAGGGGAAAATATTGTGTGAAAGCGCGCCCGATTGCAGCAAAACACCGTTAATGATGGCTTGCCGGCGCGAGGGTTACGGTCGAGCGTGGCTTGTGGCCCGGCCGAGCCGAGCCGGCGCACCATTCGACTTATGGCGCATCCGGAACCGCAAGCGCGCGGTCGGCCGTGGCAGCATTCCGCCTTGCCTAATCCATCGCGTTGACGGCATATTCCGGCCGGAGGCGGCGGGCTCGGGACGGTTTCCATGACGTCCAGGAGAGCCTGCCCGAACAGGGAAAAAATTGGCCGCGCGCGGGCGAACTCGCGGAGACGGCTAAGGGGGAAATTTGTTTGGCTGATGAGTTCATTCTCGAAACCCACGGATTGACCAAGGAATTCGCGGGTTTCTTCGCCGTTCGCGATGTCGCCCTCAAGGTACGGCGCGGCAGCATTCATGCGTTGATCGGGCCGAATGGCGCCGGCAAGACGACGTGCTTCAACTTGTTGACCAAGTTTCTGAAGCCGTCTGCAGGGCAGATCCGGTACAAGGGGCAGGACATCACCGCGATGGCGCCGGCCGATGTGGCCCGCCTCGGGTTGGTGCGTTCGTTCCAGATTTCGGCGGTGTTTCCGCACCTGACGGCGCTGGAAAACGTTCGTGTCGCGCTCCAGCGCCAGCATGGAAGCTCGTTCGATTTCTGGCGCTCCAAGCGCGTGCTTGACCGATTCAACGGCCGCGCCCTCGACCTGCTGAACGACGTGGGCTTGAGCGAATTCGCCAACACACCGGCGGTCGAGATGCCCTATGGACGCAAGCGCGCGCTGGAGATTGCGACGACACTGGCGCTCGACCCGGAAATGATGCTGCTCGACGAGCCGATGGCGGGCATGGGTCATGAAGACATCGACAAGATCGCGGCGCTGATCAAGCGCATCTCGGCGAGGCACACCATCCTGATGGTCGAGCATAATCTCTCCGTGGTTGCCAACCTGTCCGACATCATCACGGTGCTGACGCGCGGCCAGGTGCTGGCGCAAGGCAACTACGCCGAATTGTCCAAGGACGAGCGCGTCAAGGAAGCCTATCTGGGGGCCGGTCATGCCTGAGTTGAAAATGGCCGAAGCCGCCGCCAAGCCGGCGGGCGCGGAGATTCTTTCCGTTTCCGACCTGCAAGCCTGGTACGGCGAATCCCACATCCTTCACGGCATCAACTTCAATGTGAAGGCCGGCGAGGTGGTCACGCTGCTCGGCCGCAACGGCGCCGGCAAGACCACGACGCTGAAGTCGGTGATGGGAATTATCGGCAAGCGTACCGGTTCGATCCGTTTTAACGGTCAGGACATCACGCGCGCCTCGTCCGACAGGATCGCGCGCCTGGGTATCGCATTCTGTCCCGAGGAGCGGGGCATTTTCGCAAGCCTCGACGTGCGCGAAAACCTGCTGCTGCCGCCGATCGTGCGCAGTGGCGGGCTGTCGCTCGACCAGATATTCGAATTGTTTCCGAACCTGAAGGAGCGCCTCAACAGCCAGGGCACCAAGCTCTCAGGCGGCGAGCAACAAATGCTCGCAATCGCAAGAATCCTGCGCACCGGCGCGCGGTTTCTGATGCTGGACGAGCCGACCGAAGGCCTGGCGCCCGTCATCATCCAGCAGATCGGTCACACCATCGCGCGGCTGAAGTCGGAAGGCTTTACCATCCTGCTCGTCGAACAGAATTTCCGCTTCGCCTCCACGGTGGCCGACCGCTACTACATCGTCGAGCACGGTAAGGTTATCGACGGTTTTGCGAATTCGGAGTTGTCGGCCAATATGGACAAGCTCCACACTTATCTCGGCGTTTAATCGGTACTTTGCTGCACTCTGGAATAATGGAGATACTATGAAACATCGGATTTCAGCGCTCTTCCTCGGCACCGCCCTGGCACTTGCCGCAGGCAGCGCCGTGGCGCAGGACAAGACCGTCAAGATCGGCGTGCTCACCGACAATTCCGGACTTTACTCCGACCTCGGCGGCGCCGGCTCGACGGTCGCCGCCCAGATGGCAGTGGAGGATTCCGGTCTTGCGGCCAAGGGCTGGAAGATCGACATCGTCTCCGCCGACCACCAGAACAAGCCCGACATCGGCACCACCGTCGCCCGTCAATGGATCGACGTCGACAAGGTCGATATCTTCGTGGACGTGCTGAACTCCGGCGTGGCGCTGGCGGTCAACAATCTGGTGAAGGAAAAGAACGCCATCATGATCAATACCGGCGCGGCGACGTCGGATCTCACCAATACGCAGTGTTCGCCGAACACGATTCATTGGGTTTACGATACCTACATGCTCGCCAACTCTACAGGCCAGGCGCTGGTGAAGGCCGGTGGCGATACCTGGTACTTCCTGACTGCGGACTACGCGTTTGGCCACGCGCTGGAACGCGACACTTCCGCGGTCGTCGTTAAGTCGGGCGGCAAGGTTATCGGCACCGTCAGGCACCCCCTGAATTCGTCGGACTTCTCCTCGTTCCTGCTTCAGGCACAGGCGTCCAAAGCCAAGATCATCGGCATGGCAAACGCCGGCGGCGACACCACCAATACCATCAAGCAGGCTGCGGAGTTCGGCATCGTCTCGGGCGGCCAGAAACTCGCGGGACTGCTGCTGTTCATCAATGACGTTCATTCGCTGGGCCTCAAGGTGGCTCAGGGCCTGAACTTCACGGAAACCTTCTACTGGGATCTGAATGACGGCACCCGCGCGTTTTCGAAGCGTTTCTCCGAGCGCATGAAGAACAAGGCGATGCCGTCGATGGTGCAGGCAGGCGTGTATTCGGGCCTGATCCACTATTTCAAGACGATCGATGCAATGGGCGGCAATCCGCACGACGGCGTCAAGGTGGTGGCGAAAATGAAGGAAACGCCCACCGATGATCCGCTGTTTGGCAAGGGTACAATTCGTGCCGACGGGCGCAAGCTTCATCCGGCCTACCTGTTCGAGGTCAAGAAGCCCTCCGAATCCAAGGGGCCGTGGGACTATTACAAGCTGATCGGCACCACTCCGGGCGAGCAGGCCTTCCGGCCGCTGTCGGAAAGCGCCTGTCCGCTGGTAAAGAAGTAACAACGATGGCCCGTCGGCGTCATGCCGGCGGGCCTTCTCTCGCAGCCCAAGCTACCCCGCATCATAACGAGATTGAGTGCGAAACCGATGCAAGCTCTCTACGCCCAGCTTTTGGTGGGATTGATCAACGGATCGTTTTACGCGCTGCTCAGTCTCGGGCTCGCCGTGATCTTCGGCATGCTCAACATCATCAATTTCGCCCATGGCGCGCTCTACATGATGGGCGCGTTCTGCGCGTATTTTCTGCTGCATCTCACTGGGATTGGATACTGGTGGGCCCTGATCATCGCACCGATTGTCGTCGGCATCTTCGGCATGATCCTCGAACGGACCATGCTGCAATGGTTGGCGGGTCTCGACCACCTCTACGGGCTGTTGTTGACGTTCGGCATCGCGCTGATCGTGCAGGGCGTGTTCCAGAATTACTTCGGCTCGTCCGGCCTGCCGTACGCGATTCCTGATTATCCGGAGGTCGGTGGGTTCCGCGGATTACAGGGCGGCATGAACCTCGGATTCATGTTCCTGCCGATCTACCGCGGCTGGGTCGTCGTCTTCTCGCTCGTGGTGTGCCTTGCGACCTGGTTCCTGATCGAGAAGACCCGGCTCGGCGCCAATCTGCGCGCGGCGACTGAAAACCCGACCCTGGTGCGCGCGTTCGGCATCAACGTGCCCAGGATGATCACGCTGACCTACGGCCTCGGCGTCGGCTTGGCGGCGCTGGCCGGCGTATTGTCCGCGCCGATCAACCAGGTGCGGCCGTTGATGGGCGCGGACCTGATCATCGTCGTGTTCGCGGTGGTGGTGATTGGCGGCATGGGATCGATCATGGGATCGATCATCACCGGATTTGCGCTCGGCGTGATCGAGGGACTGACGAAGTATTTTTATCCCGAAGCTTCCAACACCGTGGTGTTCGTCCTGATGGTGCTGGTGTTGCTGGTGAAGCCAACGGGACTGACTGGACGGGCTGCCTGACATGAGCGCATTGACTGACGACACACTGCCGGTAACGCCGCAAGCGATGCGCGACGAAATGATCGTGTTCGCTGGGATGGCGGTGCTGCTGGGACTCGTACCCCTGACGGGCATCTATCCGTTCTTCGTGATGCAGGCGCTGTGCTTCGCGCTGCTTGCTTGCGCTTTCAACCTCCTGATCGGCTATGGCGGCCTGCTGTCGTTCGGCCACGCCATGTTTCTGGGGACCGCGGGCTACTGCTCGGCGCATGCGCTCAAGGTCTGGGGTGTAACGCCGGAAATCGGAATTCTGGTCGGCGTCGCCGGCGCCGCCGCGCTTTCCGTCGTCACCGGCTTCATCTCGATCCGCCGCCAGGGCATCTACTTTTCGATGATCACGCTGGCACTCTCGCAGCTCCTGTATTTCATCTATCTGCAGGCGCCGTTCACGCATGGCGAGGACGGCATCCAGGGCATTCCGCAGGGCTACCTGTTTGGAATATTCAATCTCTCCAAGCCTACGGTGCTTTACTACGTGGTGCTCGCCGGGTTCCTCGGCGGCTTCCTCCTGATCTACCGCACCATCAACTCGCCGTTCGGCGAAGTGCTGAAGTCGATCCGGGAGAACGAACAGCGCGCGATCTCGCTGGGCTACAAGACTGACCAGTACAAGCTGCTCGCTTTCATCCTCTCCGGAACGATTGCGGGCTTTGCCGGCTCGCTGAAGGTGTTCGTGGCGCAGAACGCTTCGCTCACCGATGTGCACTGGACGATGTCGGGTGAAATCGTGCTGATGACGCTGGTCGGCGGCCTCGGCACGGTGTTCGGTCCGGTCGTCGGGGCCTTCGTTATCATCGCCATGCAGCAATATCTGGCCGGTTTCGGCCAATGGGTGACGGTGATCCAGGGCGTCATCTTCGTGGCCTGCGTGTTGACGTTCCGCCGGGGCATCATCGGCGAGATCGCGCATTATTTCCGCCGATCCCTCTAAAATCTCGCGTCTCGGACGCGGTGCAGCGTGCAACGCTGCTCCGCAGTGCCGGGACCCATCTTTCCGCGGCGGGGATGGACCCCGGCTCAGCAGCGCAGCGTTGCACGCCGCGCTGCGTCCGGGGAACGCACGACAAAGTGGTGGATGACCCGGTTCCCGGGACCCGACGTCGAGCGCTTTTCCCTCGAATGGTCTATGACAGTTTTGTGACAGCTCGCTCCGCGGCTGTTTCTGAACGACGGAAAAATGCTCATGCTGCGCTGGTTTCGTGCCTTTTTGCCCAAGGAGGAGCGGTTTTTTGATTTATTTGCCCGCCACGCCCAGACGGTCGTGCAGGGCGCGCTGGCGTTGCAGGACATGATGCGCGGCGGCGAGGAGACGCCGGTATTCTGCCAGCGAGTCAATCAGTTCGAACACGACGCCGACGGCATCACCCGCGAGGTCCTGACCGCGGTCCGCCGCACCTTCATTACCCCGTTCGACCGGGGCGACATCAAGAATCTGATCACGTCGATGGACGACGCGATCGACCAGATGCAGCAGACCGCGAAGGCGGTGGTGCTGTTCGAGGTCCGAACGTTCGAGCCTCCGATGCGCGAAATAGCTACGCTGTTGGTCGAGTGCGCCAATCTGGTCAGCCGTGCGCTTCCCCTGATGAAGTCGATCGGGAGTAACGTCGCAATGCTGACCGCCATTACCGAGGAAATCGGAAAGCTGGAGGGCCGTATCGACGATCTCCACGACATCGGGTTGAAGGAGCTGTTTCTCAAGCACCGCAACGGCAATTCGATGGATTTCGTCGTCGGCGCCGAGATTTACAAGCATCTCGAAAAGGTGTCCGACCGCTTCGACGACGTCGCCAACGAGATCAACTCGATCGTCATCGAACAGGTATAGGGCAGGGTCAATTCAGTGGACGCCACCCTGGCTTTTCCAATTCTGGTCTTCTTAATTGGCGTCGCGCTGTTGTTCGATTTCCTCAACGGCCTGCACGACGCCGCCAATTCGATCGCCACGATCGTATCGACCCGCGTGCTGCGGCCGCATTATGCGGTGGCGTGGGCGGCGTTCTTCAATTTCATTGCCTTCCTCGTCTTTGGCCTGCACGTCGCCAATACCATCGGCAAGGGGATTATCGAACCCGACGTCGTGGACGCTACCGTCATCTTCGCCGCGCTGGTCGGCGCGATCGTCTGGAACCTGATTACCTGGGGGCTCGGCATTCCATCGTCGAGTTCGCACGCGTTGATCGGCGGACTGGTCGGCGCCGGCATGGCGAAGGCCGGGATTTCGGCCGCGGTCTGGAGCGGGCTGTCCAAGACGCTCTTGGCGATCGTGTTGTCGCCGCTGGTTGGATTCCTGTTGGCGCTGGTGCTGGTCGCGATCGTGTCCTGGCTGTCGGTGCGCTCGACGCCGTTTGCGGTCGATCGCGCCTTCCGCATTCTGCAATTCGTCTCGGCGTCGCTCTATTCGCTCGGCCATGGCGGCAATGACGCGCAAAAGACCATGGGCATCATCGCGGTACTTTTGTATTCGCAAGGCCATCTCGGGGCGGATTTCGCCATCCCGTTCTGGGTCGTGATTTCCTGCCAGGCGGCGATGGGACTCGGCACGTTGATGGGGGGCTGGCGGATCGTCCGCACCATGGGATTGCGGATCACGAAATTGACGCCGATGCAGGGCTTTTGCGCCGAAACCGGTGGAGCTGCGACCCTGTTCATGGCGACCTATCTCGGGGTTCCCGTATCCACAACCCACACCATTACCGGCTCCATTGTCGGCGTTGGCGCGGCGCGGCGGGTCTCGGCGGTGCGCTGGAACGTGGCGAGCTCGATCGTCTACGCCTGGGTGATCACCATTCCGGCTTCAGCATTCGTGGCGGCGCTGACCTATTGGGCGGTGCTGTTGCTGCGCTGATCAGGTGACCAGCTTGAGCCCGATAATACCAGCCACGATCAGTCCGATGCAGGCGAGGCGAGCCGCGGTCGCTGGCTCGCCGAACAGCGCGATACCAAGGATTGCCGTTCCGACCGCACCGATGCCGGTCCATACGGCGTAGGCGGTTCCGATCGGCAGCGCTTTCAAGGCAAGGCCAAGCAGGAGGATACTGCCTGCCATGCAGGCAAGCGTCAGGACGGATGGAGTAAGCCGTGTGAAACCCTCGGTATATTTGAGGCCGATCGCCCAGCCCACTTCCATAAGACCGGCGACGAACAACACGATCCAAGCCATGACAACCCTCCGAACCCCGGCAGGGTCGTCCCCGCGGATGAGCTGCAAAATTGGAAGGCCGTCCTTCCGCTGCCGATATGGGACTGGCCAGGAGCCCTCGCAACCACCAAATGAGGCTTGATCAGCCCGGTTTTCCCTGCCAAACGCTCGAGCCTCATGTCCGACATTGCCGTTACAGCCGAATCGCCGTCCCGCTCGCCGCTCTCAGATGAAGTGGCGCGTCGGCGCACGTTTGCGATCATCTCCCATCCGGACGCCGGCAAGACCACGCTGACAGAAAAGCTGCTGCTGTTCGGCGGCGCCATCAACCTGGCGGGCCAGGTCAAGGCCAAGGGCGAGCGGCGCAATACCCGTTCCGACTGGATGAAGATCGAGCGCGAGCGCGGCATCTCGGTCGTAACCTCGGTGATGACGTTCGAATTCCAGGACCTCGTCTTCAACCTCCTGGACACGCCCGGCCACGAAGACTTTTCCGAAGACACCTACCGGACGCTGACCGCGGTCGATTCCGCCGTCATGGTGATCGACGCCGCCAAGGGCATCGAGGCGCGGACGCGAAAGCTGTTCGAGGTGTGCCGGCTGCGCGACATTCCGATCATCACCTTCATCAACAAGATGGACCGCGAGAGCCGCGACACGTTCGAACTGCTGGACGAGATCGAAAAGACGCTGGCGCTCGACACCACGCCGATGACCTGGCCGGTCGGCCGCGGCCGCGACTTCCTCGGCACCTATGACGTCGTCAACGGCGGCGTGCGCCTGCTCGAAGGCGGCGGTGCCAAGACCGGCGCGACCGAGCAGATCGACATCGCCGATCTCGCCGGCCGCAACCCCAATCTCGACGTCGCCGAGATCAAGGACGAACTCGCGCTGGTGTCGGAAGCCTGCAAGCCGTTCGAGCTGGACGCGTTTCGCGAGGGCCATTTGACGCCGGTCTATTTCGGCAGCGCGCTGCGCAATTTCGGTGTCGGCGACTTGCTGGAAGGTCTTGGCAAGTTCGCGCCGGCGCCGCGGGCGCAGGACAGCAATTTGCGCAAGGTCGAAGCAGCCGAGCCGCGCATGAGCGCCTTCGTGTTCAAGATCCAGGCCAATATGGATCCGAACCACCGCGACCGCATCGCGTTCGCGCGGCTGTGCTCCGGCAAGCTCAGCCGCGGCATGAAAGCGAAGCTGGTGCGGACCGGCAAAAACATGTCGCTGTCGTCGCCGCAGTTCTTCTTCGCGCAGGATCGCTCGGTGGCCGATGAGGCCTTTGCCGGCGACGTCGTCGGCATTCCGAACCACGGTACCTTGCGGATCGGCGATACGCTGACGGAAGGCGAGGAGATCACCTTCGTCGGCGTGCCGAGTTTTGCGCCGGAAATCGTCCGCCGCGTGCGGCTGACGGATGCGATGAAGGCCAAGAAGCTGAAAGAGGCGCTGCAGCAGATGTCGGAAGAGGGCGTGGTGCAGGTATTCCGGCCCCGCGACGGCGCGCCGGCGCTGGTGGGCGTCGTCGGTCCGCTGCAGCTCGACGTGCTGAAGGCGCGGCTCGATGCGGAATATTCGCTGCCGGTGGAATTCGAGGTTTCGGAATTCCAGCTCGCCCGCTGGGTTTCGTCCGACGACCGCAAGAAGCTCGACGCTTTCATCGCGGCCAACGGTTCGGGCATCGCCGATGACGTCGACGGCGATCCCGTGTTCATGGCCAAGAACGAGTTTTACCTGGGCTATACCCGCGAACGGGCTGAGGGGATCACCTTCTCCAACGTCAAGGACGTGAAGAAGAAGGCGTAGTCGGGCTCGCTTTTTGCGCCAAGCTCCGCTGTCGTCCCCCGCGAAGGCGGGGGATCCAGTACGCCGTGGCTTATCCGCGGGCGACCTATCGCCATGGCAATCTGAAATCGGAAGCGCTGAAGGCCGCCACCCGTTTGGTGGCCGCGGCCGGCCATGAGCAACTGAGCCTGCGCGAGGTCGCGGAGGCCGTCGGCGTCGCGCATCGCCCGCTGTACAATCATTTCACTGACCGTGAAGCGCTGCTCGACGCGGTAGCGGCCGAGGCCTACACGAGGCTCGCCGCCATCCTCGTCAAGGCAGAGACGCCACTGGACTACACCGCGAAATATGTCCGCTTCGCGCTCGCCAACCGCGCGCTGTATGCCCTGATGACCAGCCGCCCGCACGCCACCATGAAGCACAATCCGCCGCTGCAGGCCGCGGTTCATAAGGTCATCGCCCAGGCCATGCGGATATTCTGCCAGGATATCGAGAGCCCGGCCGAGCGTCGCCGCGCGGTGATGAAGGTCTACATTACGCTCTATGGCGGCATCTCGCTCTATACGGCCGGCGTGCTCGACCAGCCCAGCGAGAAGGCCCTGATTGCGGAACTGTCCGCCATGAACGCAGGGATGTGAACACCGTCCGCCTTGATACGGGACGAACCGTGCATCAGCTTAGTTGGGTCGCCTCTTAGGACTTAGGCCGCATGTTCCGGTGCATCATCGTTTGCCTGGTCACCACATTCGTCGGGATGAGCGCCGCCGATGCCCAGTCGCGGCGCCAGATCGACGCCACGCCCTTTTCGCATGCGCCCTGCAGCGTGCTCGACGGCCAGCCCTGCACGCCGTCATTTTGCAGCGTGTTCAACGAAGGTCCCTGTATTCCCGAGATCGATTATCCGTACGGCCAGAATCTGCAACTCACGATCGAAAGCGTGCCGCCACAGGATCAGGCCGCGAAATACCGGAAGCCGGATCATGATCTCGATACGATCGGCGAGCTCTTTGCGGCGTTGCGCTCCTGTTGGTCGCCGCCGCCTTCCGACAACGCGCGCCAGGGCATGCAGATGTCGGTTCGGTTCAGCTTCAAGCGCTCGGGCGAGATCATCGCTACGCCCCGCGTGACCTACGCCACGGCAGGCGTTCCGGCCGACACCCGCGCTACCTACTTGAAAGCGATCAACGCGTCGCTTGCAGGTTGCACGCCGCTCAAGTTCACGTCCGGGCTCGGCGGCGCGCTTGCCGGGCGGCCGATCGCGATTCGCTACGTCGACAACCGCGATCTAGGCAAGCAGGCGGAGAAGCCGTAACGGCCGCGTGGCGCATTGCGCACCAAGCCCTTAAAATGATACGCGGATAATCCGGAAAACCAGCCGCGCAACGGGAGGCACGTCATGGGACTGCTGGTGTTGATCCTGGGCCTGATCCTGTTCTTCGGCGTCCACACGCTCACCACGCAGCGCAAGCTGCGCGCGCAGGTGATCTCCGCGACGGGCGAGAGCGGCTACAAGATCGGCTATGCGCTGGCTTCGTTCGCTGGTCTGGCGCTGATCATCTGGGGCTTTGCGCTTTATCGCGCGACGGGATGGTACAACGTCTGGAACCCGCCAGTGGCGCTCAAGCACATCACCACGGCGCTGATGCTGCCCGCGGTCATCATGGTTGTCGCGTCCTACATCCGCGGCCGGATCTATACGACACTGAAACACCCGATGCTGACGGGCATCAAGCTGTGGGCGGCGGCACATCTGCTCGCCAATGGCGATCTCGGCTCGATCATCCTGTTCGGCTCGTTTCTCGCGTGGGCGGTGTACGATCGCATTTCGCTGAAATATCGTTCCGACGCCGGGGCCCCGCCGATTCCCGTCGGCGGTCCCGGCAACGATTTGATCGCGGTCGCGGTCGGTCTCGTCGCCTATCTGGCGCTCGCCTTCGCGTTCCATCCGGTCGTGATCGGCGTCCCCGTGGTTGGAGCCTAACATGTCCGTACAATCTTCCATCAAGCGCAAAACGGCGCCGGATATCCGTGCGCGCAAGCACGGCGAGCCGATCGTGATGCTGACGTCCTACCATGCGCATACCGCGGCGCTGGTCGATCGCCACTGCGACGTCATTCTGGTCGGCGATTCCCTCGGTAACGTCATGCACGGTTTCGAGACCACGGTGCCGGTGACGCTCGACATGATGATCCTGCAGGGCCATGCGGTGATGCGCGGCTCGAAGCATGCCCTCGTCGTTGTGGACATGCCCTTCGGCTCCTATGAGGCTTCGAAGGAGCAGGCGTTTCATTCCGCGGTGCGGATATTGAAGGAAACCCACTGCGGCGCGGTGAAGCTCGAAGGCGGCGTGCGCATGGCGGAAACCGTCGCGTTCCTGTCCGAGCGCGGCGTGCCGGTCATGGGCCACATCGGACTGACGCCGCAATCGATCAACACGCTCGGCTCGTTTCGCGCGCAGGGCCGCGACGAGGGCAGTTGGGATCCGATCCTGAAAGACGCCCAGGCGATCTCGGACGCTGGTGCGTTTTCGGTCGTGGTCGAAGCGGTCGCCGAGCCGCTGGCGCGCAAGATCACGGAGACCATCGCCATTCCGACCATCGGCATCGGCGCCAGCGCGGCCTGCGATGGCCAGGTACTGGTGCTCGAGGACATGCTGGGTCTGTCGCCGCGGACGCCGAAATTCGTGCGCCGCTATGGTAATCTCGGCCCCGCGATCGAAACGGCGATCCAGGGTTACGCCAGCGACGTGCGCTCGCGCGCTTTCCCGGGACCCGAGCACGTCTACGAGATGAAGAAGAGCTGACGGGGCGCGCCATCCATGGACTGGTCGCAGCACTCTATCCCGGCGATGCGGCTCGAGCCGCGCTTTGGCGACCGAATTGTTTCGGTCTTTTGTGAACGGCCCAAGAGCATTCCGGCGATGGTGGCCGAAGCGGTTGCGACCAACCCGGACGGCGAGGCGCTGGTCTGCGGCGCCACGCGAATGACATGGCGCGAGGTCGCGCAGCGATCGGCGCAAATCGCAGCAGGATTTCAAAAACTCGGCCTGCAGCGCGGTGACCGCGTCGCGCTGCTGCTCGGCAATAGAATCGAATTCGTGCTGACGATGCTGGGTGCGGCCCATGCCGGGCTGGTGACGGTGCTGCTTTCGACCCGCCAGCAGAAGCCCGAGATCGCCTATGTGCTCACCGATTGCGGCGCAAAGCTCCTGATCCACGAGGCCTCGCTCGCCGATCGCGTGCCGGATGCGGTCGATATTCCTGAAGTCACGCATAGGATCGCGGTGGACGACGATCCGCGGCTGTCGCGCTTTTCGGAGCTCTTGCAAAACGCGCCGCTGGCCGCACCAATCGAGGTCGGCGAAGAGGACACTGCCATGATCCTCTATACGTCGGGCACCACGGGGCGACCAAAGGGCGCGATGCTCGCCCATTGCACCATCATTCATTCGGCCATGTTGTTCGTCTTGTGCATGAAGCTCACTGCCGCGGATCGCTCGATCGCCGCGGTGCCGCTCGGGCATGTCACCGGCGTGGTCGCCAACGTCATGACCATGGTCCGTTGCGCCGGCGCGCTGATCATCATGCCGGAGTTCAAGGCGGCGGAATATTTGAAGCTCGCCGCGCGCGAGCGGGTCACCTACACCGTGATGGTGCCGGCGATGTACAATCTCTGCCTGCTGCAGCCGGATTTCGACAGCTACGATCTGTCGAGCTGGCGGATCGGCGGTTTTGGCGGTGCGCCGATGCCGATCGCCACCATCGAGAAGTTGGCAGCGAAAATTCCGGGGCTGAGACTCGCCAATTGCTACGGGGCGACCGAGACCACCTCGCCGTCGACCATGATGCCTGCAGAATTCGTCGTGAGCCATATCGACAGCGTCGGGCTGCCGTGCCCGGGCGCCACCATCATCGTCGTCGATGCCGAAGGCCGCGAACTGCCGCGCGGCGAGATTGGCGAAATCTGGATTCACGGCGGGTCGGTCATCAAAGGCTACTGGAACAATCCGAAGGCGACGGCGGAGAGTTTTACGGCCGGCTTCTGGCATTCCGGCGATCTCGGCTCGATCGACCAAGAGAATTTCGTGCGCGTGTTCGATCGTCAGAAGGACATGATCAACCGCGGTGGGCTCAAGATCTATTCCGCCGAGGTCGAGTCGGTGCTTTCAGGCCATCCTGACGTGGTCGAGAGCGCGATCATCGCAAAACCGTGCCCGGTGCTCGGCGAGCGCGTGCATGCCGTCGTCGTGACGCGGAATGCCGTCAGCGGCGAGGCGCTGCGCGCCTGGTGCGCCGAGCGGCTGTCCGACTACAAGGTGCCGGAAACCATGGATCTGCGGACGGACCCGTTGCCGCGCAACGCCAACGGCAAGGTGATGAAACGGCAGCTCCGCGAGGCTTTCACGGCGGCTTAGAGCTTCGGCGCGCTGCCTTTGGGCATCGCGCTCTCGCTTGGCCCGGCGGCGAGCGCGGCACTGTCGATCGCGGCGGCGCTGACGAGCTGCTTGACGTCCAGCAGGGTGAACTGGGCGATACCGACACGGTCGGCCTGTGTGCCCGGAACGAGCTGCACACTCAACACGCCGTCGCAGTTCGCGCCCTTGGCCTCGGTGAGCATGGCGCCCGGTTCCTTGGCCTTGGTCTGGGCGCGCTTGACGACCGCCACGCAACTGCCGCGCACGGTGTCGCCGTTGAGCTTGACGGCGGCCCTTGGGTCGAGCGGCTTGCCGATGGCCTCGATCGCAGTTGCTTCCTTGTACTTGCCGCCGACCGACATGATCGAGCCCTTGCGATAGATGTAGTACAGATGCTGGTCGCCGACGATGGTCGGCACGCCGTATTTGCCCATGATCTCCTTGATCATGTCCGCCTTCGACGGCTGCTGGTCCGGTGCGAAGGTCAGGTTGCGGGCAACGAAATAGGCGCGGTTGGCGCTCGCGGGTGAGGAGAAGCTGGTCGAGAGCATCTCGCCGTTCTGTTTCGAACCGGCGGGGAGGGTGAAATTCAAGGCGGCGACGTAGCTGGCACCACCGAACTTCTGCTGCTGGATGTCGGTCTTGGTGTCGGTCCGGCCCTTGAACAGTGAATCAAAAATGGCGCGGGCGGATTCGGCGTTCGATTCGGTCGAGATACCCAAAATGTCGGGGCGCAGCTTGCCCGAGAAGGCCGTCTCGGGCGCCTTCGGCTTGAAGTCGTCGGCCAAAGAGGCTGCGGCCAAGGGTACCTGGCCGATGGCAAGCAGCATCGAAACCAGCACGTGACGAGGCATGAAACACCTGAAAAATCGGGTACGGATCGACAATGGAAGCGGCCGGGATTACGCCAAACTTTGAACTGCGATGTCAACATTGCCAGCCGATTTCGGAGGCGGTTGCGAGCCGTTGTTAACGCTTTGATCCGCCTCGCTTTGCCTTGCCACCGCCATATCGATAGGCTACGCCCCGGCCATGCGGGATCGGGCGCGCGAGACTGCCGCCCAAGCTGCGGTTCCCCGGGGATGGGATATCTTTAAGTGTCTGAATTATTTGATGAAGTAGACGAGGAGGTCCGTCGCGAGCAGCTCAAAAGGCTGTGGGACCGATATTCGCTTCTGATCATCGCCGGCCTGATTTTAATCATCGCCGCCGTGGGCGGCTGGCGCGGCTACCAATATCTGGAGTCCAAGAAGGCTGCCGAGGCGGGGGCGGCGTTCGACAAGGCCGTCGAGCTTTCGGAAGCCAACAAGCACGCCGAGGCCGAAGCGGCGTTCGCCGATCTCGTTGCGAAGGCGCCGTTTGGCTACCGCGTGCTGGCACGGTTACGTATGGCGGCTGAAGTCGCCAACCGCGATCCGCAGGCCGCGGCAAAGCTGTTCGACGAGATTGCCGCTGACCGCAGCGTCGGTGTCGCCGAGCAGGATCTCGCGCGGATTCGCGCGGCCCAGTTGCTGTTGGAAAGCACCAGCTATCCCAACATGAAAGAACGCCTCGAAGCCGCTGCCGCGCCGGGTGCCACGTTCCGCCATACCGCGCGCGAATTGCTGGCGCTATCGGCTTGGCGTGCCAATGATGCCGCAGCGACACGGCAATGGCTGGATATGATCGCCAATGACGGCGAAACACCGCCGAGCCTGCGCTCGCGCGCCGAAGCGCTACAGGCCTTGCTGCCGCCGGTCGCCAAGAGCTGACGCCAGCAAAACGAGTTGGGAAACCCACTATGCGCCGCCCGCAACGTTTGATCGCAACCGCCGTCCTTATCGCCCTTTCAGGCGCGCTGGCAGGCTGTGGCAGCATGGGCAATTTCGATCCGTCCGATCTGCTCGACTTCCTCGATACCAAGAAGAAGCTGCCCGGTGAGCGCAAACCGGTGTTCCCCGACGGTGTGCCGGGCCTTGAGCAGGGCGTGCCGAAGGATCTCTACAGAGGCGCCAACCAACAGGTTGATGACCCGAACGCGCAGGCTGCCGCTGCGGCTCCTCCGCCGGAAGAACCGAAATCGAAGCGTGGCGCGAAATCCAAGGGCAAGCAGGCTGCCGCACCCGCCGCTGCGGACGCCGACGCCGCGCCCGAGGAAGAGGGCAGCACCGCCGCTGCGCCGCCGGCGCCCAAGCCGGCCAGGATCGTGCGCAAGCGCACCACGGCTCCACCGCCCGATCAATCGGCCGCGCCCGTGCAATCCTCACAACAATCGGCTTTCCCGGCTCCGATGCCAAGCGGCAGTTTCTCGCGCTGATTTGTTGTTTTCGTTCGATTGACACGCCCTTCAGAAACGGGCGTTTGGATCATTTATGTCCTTTACGATCGCCATCATCGGCCGACCCAACGTCGGCAAGTCGACGCTGTTCAACCGGCTGGTCGGGCAGAAGCTCGCGCTGGTGGACGACGAGCCCGGCGTCACCCGCGATCGCCGCGAGGGAAGCGCGCGTCTCGGCGATCTCGAATTCACCGTGATCGATACCGCCGGCCTCGACGAGGGCGCCAAGGGCTCGCTCACGGCACGAATGCAGGAGCAGACCGAAGCCGCGATCGGCCTGGCCGATGCGCTGATGTTCGTGATCGACGCCCGTGCGGGCCTGACGCCGAACGATCGCGCTTTTGCCGATTTCGCGCGCCGCGCCAACAAGCCGGTGGTGCTGGTCGCCAACAAGAGCGAGGGCAAGCACGGCGAAATCGGCGCGATGGAATCCTACGCGCTGGGGCTCGGCGATCCCGTGCAGATTTCGGCCGAGCATGGCGAGGGCTTGAGCGATCTCTACGACGCGCTCGCCGCACTGATGCCGGAGCCGGCTGAAGAGCGGGAAGAGTTCGACGACGACGATATCGTATCGGACGAGGATCTCGCCCAGCGTCCGATCCGCGTCGCCATCGTCGGCCGTCCCAATGCCGGCAAGTCGACGCTGATCAATCATCTGCTCGGCGAGGAGCGGCTGTTAACCAGCGCCGAGGCGGGCACCACGCGCGATTCCATTTCGGTGGAGATCACCTGGCAGGGGCGCGACTTTCGCGTGTTCGATACCGCGGGCTTAAGGCGGCGCTCGCGGATCGAGGAGAAGCTGGAAAAATTGTCGGTGGCGGATGCGCTGCGCGCCGTGCGCTTTGCCGAAGTCGTCGTGATGATGATGGATGCGCAGAACCGGTTCGAGGAACAGGATTTGCGCATCGCCGATCTGATCGAGCGCGAGGGGCGGGCGATCGTGCTGGCGGTCAACAAATGGGATTTGATGGAGCGCAAGCCGCATCTGATTTCGGCGCTACGCAGCGATGCCGATCACTGGTTGCCGCAGGTGAAAGGTGTCCCCATCGTCGCCGTGTCCGGCTTGCTGGGCGAGGGCATCGATCGCCTGATGACCGCAATCCAGGATGCCTACGCAGTCTGGAACAAGCGCGTGCCCACGGCCGCGCTCAATCGCTGGTTCGAGCAGGCAGTCGATGCCAACCCGCCGCCCGCAGTGTCGGGCCGCCGGCTGAAGCTGAACTACATCACGCAGACCAAGGGACGCCCGCCGAGCTTCGTGCTGTTCTGCTCGCGTGCGGACGCCGTGCCGCAATCCTACTTGCGCTATCTCACCAACAGCCTGCGCGAGGCCTTTGACCTGCCGGGCACGCCGATCCGAATCACGCTGCGCGAAAAGGCCAATCCGTTCGCGCACAAGCGCAAGCGGCCCTCATGAGCGAACAGGCGTCCACCGCTGCTGCCGACGATAGGCCGCCGGTACGCAGCGGCGCGGCGGCCTTCATCTTCGTCACCATCCTGCTCGACATGCTCGCGCTCGGCCTGATCCTGCCGATCCTGCCCAAGATCGTGGAGAGTTTTGTCGACAACGACACCGCGACGGCGGCGCGGATCTTCGGCCTGTTCGGCACCGCATGGGCGCTGATGCAGTTCCTGTTCTCGCCGATCCTTGGCGCGCTCTCGGACCGCTTCGGCCGGCGGCCGGTGGTGTTGCTATCGAATTTCGGGCTGGCGCTGGATTACGTGTTGATGGCGCTGGCGCCGTCGCTGACCTGGCTGTTTATCGGGCGGGTGATCTCAGGCATCACCTCGGCCAGCATCTCCACGGCCTTTGCCTATATCGCCGATGTGACGCCGCCGGAACGGCGCGCCGCGGTGTTCGGCAAGATCGGCGCGGCCTTTGGCGCCGGATTCATTCTCGGCCCCGCCGTCGGCGGCCTGCTCGGCGGCATGGATCCGCGTCTGCCGTTCTGGGTCGCGGCGGGCCTGAGCTTTGCGAACGCGCTATACGGCTGGCTGATCCTCCCCGAGTCGCTGCCACAGGACCGGCGCGCGCCGTTCCACTGGAAGAGCGCCAGTCCGCTCGGGGCATTGCATCTGTTGCGCTCGAATCGGATTCTCGCGGGCCTGTCGCTGGCGAATTTCTTTGGCCAGGTCGCGCATGTGGTGCTGCCTTCCACCTTCGTGCTCTACGCCACCTATCGGTATGGCTGGGACACGACAACGGTGGGGCTCACGCTGGCTCTGGTGGGCGTGTGCGCCATGGTGGTGCAGGGTGCGGGCGTCGGGCCGATCGTCACGCGCCTCGGCGAGCGCCGGGCGCTGTTGCTCGGGCTCGCTTGCGGCGGGCTGGGATTCTTCATCTATGGCGTGGCGCCGACCGGGCCGTTGTTCTGGACCGGCATTCCCGTCATGGCGCTGTGGGGCGTGGCCGGCGCGGCGATCCAGGCGCTGACGACGCAGCTCGTTGCACCGGATCAGCAGGGCCAGTTGCAGGGCGCGACCAACAGCGTCAACAGCATCGCCCAGATGGCGGGGCCGTTCCTGTTCACGCTGACCTTTGCCTATTTCATCAGCGACCAGGCGCCGGTGAAATTGCCGGGCGCGCCGTTCCTGCTGGCGGCGGCGCTGTTGGGGTTCGCGCTTGCGATCGCGTGGCGGACGCTGAAAAAGTAGGAAAGGTAGGGTGGGTTAGCCGAAGGCGTAACCCACCGCTCGCTTGCGTGAAAGAGGTGGGTTACGCTTCGCTAACCCACCCTACATTCTTAAACCCACCCTACATTCTTATTTCTTCACCAGCGGACACTCGCTGGCTTCGAGTGGCTTGGCGGCGTCTTCCGCCGAGATCGTGGCGATCTGCTTGTAGTAATCCCACGGTCCCTTCGACTCTTCCGGCTTCTTCACCTCGAACAGATAGGCCGGAATGAGACGGCGGCCGTCGGCACGCAGCGGGCCCTTGCCGAACAGCGGATCGTCGGTCGGCAATTCCTTCATCTTGGCGACGACCTTGGCGCCGTCATGCGGATTGCCGCCCAGCGCTTCCATCGCCTTCAGGTAATGCAGGATCTCCGCATAGAGGCCAGCGACGGTCATCGAAGGCATCGAGCCCTTCGGCGAGAGCTTCTGGAAGCGTTTCGACCATTCGCGGGTCTTGTCGTTCAGATCCCAGTAGAAGGATTCGGTGAAGGTGAGGCCCTGCGCCGTCT
The DNA here is from genome assembly GCF_001693485.1 of Bradyrhizobium sp. LMTR 3. GTDB lineage: Bacteria > Pseudomonadota > Alphaproteobacteria > Rhizobiales > Xanthobacteraceae > Bradyrhizobium. The sequence goes on along the minus strand of NZ_MAXC01000012.1, from coordinate 350,391 downwards.
TCAGGCCGAGCGCATGCACGTCGTTGATGAAGAGCAGAAGCGCGGCGAGTTTCTGGCCGCCCTGGACGATGCCGAATTCGGCCGCCTGCTTGATCGAGTTGGTGGTGTCGCCGCCGGCATTGGCAAGGCCGATGACCTTGGCCTTCGAGGACTGCGCTTGCAGCAGGAAGGACGAGAAGTCCGAAGTGTTAAGCGGATGCCTGACCGCGCCCAGCACCTTGCCGCCGGTCTGGGTGACCACGTTGCCGGTGTCGCGCTCCAGCGCGTGGCCGAAGGCGTAATCGGCGGTGAGGAAGAACCAGGTGTCGCCGCCGGCCTTGGTCAGCGCCTTGCCGGTGCCGTTGGCGAGCATGTAGGTGTCGTAGGTGAAGGAGATGGTGTTGGGATTGCAGGCCTTGCCGGTGAGGTCGGCGGTGGCCGCGCCCGAATTGAGCAACACCGAGTTCTTTTCCTTCACGAGATTGCTCACCGCGAGCGCGACGCCGGAGTTCGGCGTATCGGCGATGACGTCGACCTTATCGGCATCGATCCACTGCCGCGCGATGTTCACGCCGATGTCGGGCTTGTTCTGATGGTCGCCGCTCACCACCTCGATATTCCAGCCCTTGGCCTTCAGGCCGGAATCTTCAACGGCCATCTTGACTGCGGCGACTGAGTTCGGGCCGCCAATGTCGGCATAGAGGCTCGACATGTCATTCAGCACGCCGATCTTGACGGTCTTGTCCTGGGCCAGTGCTGGCGTCGCGAGGGCGAGTGCGGCAAGCGCCACGGAAGCGGCGAAGCGCCGCGCAATCCTAGTCGTCATGGTATTCCTCCAGAAATGTTGTTCGCCGGCTCTCTTTTCGGAACCTGCCAGCGGTCCTGCGATAGTCCTTCTCGAAACCGCGGGCAATGCACCTATCGTCGCGCGTCCGACGTCAGCTTGAACTTCTGGATCCGCCTTAACGAAGTTCCATCTTTCGCTGAGGTATGGTTGTTGGTCCGATCGCAGACATAGCAACCCAACATTGGCCAGCTTCACCCAATGCACGGGGTTGGCGAATTGCCGCGGGACCGGCCCGTTGGCGCTAAGCCGGTGGATGAAAACTCATCAGCGTACGCGTCTTGTAGTCATAGAGCTTGCCGGTCTCGGTCCATTCCGGCGCGCACATCGGCACGATGAATTCCGCGGCCTGTTCCGGCGTATCCAGCGTCATCGGGTCTTCGCCGGGAAAGACGCTGGCGCGCATGCGGGTGCGGATCGGGCCGGGGCTGAACAGGTTGACGCGCAGCTTCGTGCTTGCGGTCTCGTTGGCCCATGAGCGCACCAGCGTATCCAGCGCCGCCTTCGATGCAGCGTAGGGGCCCTGATAGGCGTTCGCCTTGCTGGCGGCGCCCGAAGTGACGAACACGGCGCGGCCGGCGTCCGAGGCCTTGAGCAGCGGATCCATGCAGCGGATGAGCTGGAAGTTCGCGGTGACGTTCACTGCCATCACGTCGTTCCAGGGCTTCAACTCGATATGCCCGAGCGGTGAGGAGGGACCGGCGACACCGGCATTGCCGACGAGAATGTCGAGCTTGCCACGGCGTTCATGCAGCGCCGCGCCGAGCCGCGCGATGCCGTCGAAATCGGTGAGGTTGAGCGGCACCAGCGTGGCGCTGCCGCCATCTTTGCGGATCTCGTCGTCGAGTTCCTCAAGGCCGCCTTGCGTACGCGCGACGGCGACGATATGCGCGCCGGCCTTTGCCAGCGCGAGCGCCGTGGCATAGCCGATGCCGCGGGAGGCACCAGTCACGAGCGCAATGCGGGAGGCGAGGGGTTTGGTCATTGAAGTAGCTCGATCATCGTCGTCGTCCCTGCGAAAGCAGGGACCCATACGCCGCGGCGCTCATGAGGTGAGGAGGTGTCAATAACTGATGGCATCCGGAAAAACGAAGGCCTGTGGTTATCGGTCCCTGCTATCGCAGGGACGACACCGTTGGGTGTTGTCAGCTCGCCTCTGCCAGGAGCGAGAGCTGGCGCGGCTGCGGCTCGACCTGAGTCTGGTCGGTAAGGTGCGTCGGATAGGCGCCGGTGAAGCAGTGATCCGAGAATTTCGGATTGGCGGGATCGCGCCCCGGTTCGCCCATAGCGCGGTACAGGCCGTCGATCGACAGGAACGCCAGCGAGTCCGCCCCGATGATATCGCGCATTTCTTCCAGCGAATGGGTGGCTGCGAGCAGTCCGCCGCGGTCCGGCAGGTCGATGCCGTAATAGTCGGGATAGAGGATCGGCGGCGAAGCGAGCCGGAAATGCACCTCGCGCGCACCGGCATCGCGCATCATGCGCACGATCTTCTTCGACGTGGTGCCGCGTACCAGTGAATCGTCGATCAGGATGATCCGCTTGCCCTCGATCGCGGCGCGATTGGCCGAGTGCTTCATGCGCACGCCGAGCTCGCGCACGCTCTGCGTCGGCTGGATGAAGGTGCGGCCGACATAGTGGTTGCGGATGATGCCGAGTTCGAACGGCACGCCGGAATGCTGGCTGTAGCCGACCGCCGCCGGCACGCCGGAATCCGGCACCGGCACCACGACGTCGACTTCGACATGGCTTTCGCGGGCGAGCTGCGCGCCGAAGGCCTTTCGGACCTCATAGACCGAACGGCCGCCGACGATCGAATCGGGCCGTGAAAAGTAGATGTACTCGAAAATGCAGGGCCGCGGCGGTTTCGGCGGAAACGGCTTGTGGCTGTGGGCGCCCTCTTCGTCGAATACGACGATTTCGCCGGGCTCGACGTCGCGCACATATTTCGCGCCGATCATGTCGAGCGCGCAGGTCTCCGAAGTCAGGATCGGACAGCCGTCGAGATCACCAAGCACCAGCGGACGGATACCGAGCGGATCGCGTGCGCCGACCAGCTTCTTGTTGGTCAGCGATACCAGCGAATAGGCGCCTTCGATGGCGCGCAGCGCCTCGATGAAGCGGTCGATAAAGCGGCTGCGTTTGGACTGTGCGACCAGGTGCAGGATCACTTCGGTGTCCGTGGTCGACTGCATCATGGCGCCGTTCTTCACCAGCTCGCGGCGCAGCGTCAGCCCGTTGGTGAGATTGCCGTTATGGCCGACCGCGAAACCGCCGGCATTGAGCTCGGCGAACAGCGGCTGCACGTTGCGCAGAATGGTCGCGCCGGTCGTGGAATAGCGGACATGGCCGACCGCTACGATGCCGGGCAGGCGCTCGATCACCTCGCGACGGGAGAAGGTATCGCCGACGAGGCCGAGGCGGCGTTCGGAATGGAAACGGCTGCCGTCGAAGGAGACGATGCCGGCGGCCTCTTGGCCGCGATGCTGGAGGGCGTGTAGTCCGAGCGCCGTGATGGCAGCGGCTTCGGGATGGCCGAAGATGCCGAACACGCCGCATTCCTCGCGTAGCGTGTCGCCTTCGAGATCGTCCTGCAACTCGATGCCAGGATTTAGATCGAGTTGCCCGGCGGGATCGGAAGGGTTTTGCATCGCGTCCATCGCCTCTCTATTTGGCCAGAATTAGCGGCCCGCGGGTTTTTCGATCAGCTTTTTAAGACTGTCGCGGGCAGGTTTGCTGTAGCCATCGCCGGATGCAGGGGCTGCCTGCTCGGCGTCAGTTTGATCGTCTTCCGGTTTATTCTTCTTGAATCTCTTTAAAATGGTGTTCTCGGGGTCATCAGGCAAGAGCGACATTAACCAATCCCCGGTTCCCTGCAGCACCACGCGGGATTTTGCACCGGTGATCCAGTCCGGCCGCTGCTTGTCCGGGACCAGCCAGCTAAAGAACAGAAAGGCGACCACCACGATCAGCAGCCCGCGGCCGAGCCCGAACAGGAAGCCGAGCGTGCGATCCAGTGCGCCGATCCGGGAATCCAGGATCATGTCCGAAATCCGCACCGTGATCACGGAGACGACGATCAGGGTGCCGATGAAGGTGCCGGCCACGACCGCGACGGCTGCGACCGTATCGTTGTTGAAATAGGCCTTAGCGGTCGGCAGCAGCTTCGAGAAGGCGTAGAGCGTCACCAGCGCCGCCGCGCCCCAGGCCGCGATCGACAGGATCTCGCGCATGAAGCCGCGCACCATGGCGAGCAGCCCCGAAATCAGCATCACTCCGAGCAGGACGAGATCGAGTATCGTTATCGGCATCGGCTGGTCAGGTCCGCTCGTAAGTCCTTAGGCAGCGAATCGGCGGCTCAGGGTCACCCCAAGTGAGGGGCAGACGGCGTATCCCGCAAGGCCGGAAATCGTGCCATCCCGCCCGCCTTTCGCGCGCGTTGTATAGCGGCGAGGGGCGGTCGCGTCACGCCGCTTTAGCTGTTTTCACGACGGAATCGCGCTGGTGTGGCATTTTTCTCTGCCGCACCCTCGCGACCGGTGTCGCGGTCGCCTCTCGGGCTACCGCGCGCCGCGATTTCGGCCACCAGGCTGGTTAGTCCGCCAATGCTGTTCAGTGCAAGCCCCCCATCGCCGCCGACCTCGCCGCGCGCCGATTCGGGTAGAACGGCGCGGCCAAAGCCCAGTTTCGCGGCCTCCTTCAATCGGGCCGAGGTCTGCGCCACCGGCCGGACCGCGCCCGAGAGCGAAATCTCGCCGAAATAGACCGCGTCCGTCGGTAACGGCGCATTTACCAACGACGACACCAGAGCGGCGGCCGCCGCGAGATCGGCCGCGGGCTCCTGGATTCGCAGGCCGCCAGCCACGTTTAGATAGACGTCGTAGCCGGACAGTTTGACGCCGCAATGGGCCTCCAGCACCGCCAGCACCATCGACAGTCGGCTCGGATCCCAGCCCACCACGGCCCGCCGGGGGGTGCCGAGCGTGGTCGGCGCCACCAACGCCTGCAATTCCACCAGCACCGGGCGGGTGCCTTCGATCCCGGCGAAAACCGCGGTTCCCGGGCTGCCCAGATCGCGTTCAGAGAGGAACAATTCCGAGGGGTTGGAGACCTCGCGAAGGCCGAGCCCCGTCATCTCAAACACGCCGATTTCATCGGTCGGGCCAAAACGATTCTTCATCGCGCGCAAAATGCGGAAATGCTGCGAGCCTTCGCCTTCGAACGACAGCACCGCGTCGACCATGTGCTCGACCACGCGGGGACCCGCGATTTGGCCGTCCTTGGTGACGTGCCCGACCAGAATGATCGCAGCGCCGGTTTTCTTGGCGAAACGAATGAGCGCCTGCGCGGAGGCACGCACCTGCGTCACCGTTCCCGGCGCCGACTCCACCGTGTCGGTCCACATGGTCTGGATCGAATCGATCACGATCAGCCGCGGCACCGCACCTTCCGACAGTGTCGAGACGATATCTTCCACCGAGGTTTCGGCGGCGAGCTGCACCGGCGCGTCCGCCAGACCCAGCCGCTCGGCGCGCAGCCGCACCTGTGCGACGGCCTCTTCGCCCGAAATATAGACCGCGCGGTGGCCTGCGCGCGCCAGCATGCTGGTAGCCTGCGTGAGCAACGTCGATTTTCCGATGCCGGGATCGCCGCCGACCAACAGCACCGAGCCGCGGACAAAACCGCCGCCGGTGACGCGATCGAGCTCCGTCATGCCGGAGGGCAGGCGAGGGGCGTCGTTGCTTTTTCCTGTCAGCGATTCCAGCGCAAATGTCCGGCCCTTGCGCCGCGAGCGGACCGAAACCGGCATCGAGGTCGCGCCGGTCGTGTCTTCCTCGGCAAGCGTGTTCCACTCGCCGCAGGAATCGCACTTGCCCTGCCAGCGATTATACGCCGCGCCGCAGTTCTGGCAGACGAAGGAGAGGGTGGATTTGGCCATGAGGGGGAAATAGCAGAGTCGGAGGAGTGGCGGCACTTCTTAGCACGAAAAGAAGCGGTGGGCGCGATGAGTGCCATCGCGTCCTTCAGGGCATCAGGAGGCCACGTTGGCACACGTCCAGATGCCAACCGGTTGCTCGAGACCACGAATGATCTGCGCCGGCTGCTCGACAAGCAATGCGAAGTCGGCGCTCGAATGGTTCGATTCGGCCCGCGCCTGCCGCACCAGTACATCGCTGACGACGATGGCGCATCCGAATTCGCGGGTGAGGGCCTCGAGGCGGCTCGCCGCATTCACGGTGGTGCCGATCACGGCGAATTCGAGCCGGTTGAGGCCGATGTCTCCCAGCACGACTGGACCATAGTGCAATCCGACGCTGACCTGGATCGGCGGCTCGTTGCGGTCCTTCCGTTCCTTGTTCAGCTCGGTGATCGAGGCGATCATTCCCCGCGCACAACGCAAGGCGTTCAGCGCGTCGGAATCGCCGGCGAACGGCGTACCGAACGTCGCCATCAGGCCATCGCCGAGGTATTTGTCGAGCGTTCCGCCGTGCTGGAACACTTGTCTTTCCATTCGTTCATGGAATTGCCGCAGCGTGTCGATGACCTCTTTCGGGTCTCGTCCGTCGGCGTAGGCGGTGAAACCCACGATATCGGCGAACAACACTGCGACGTCTTGCGTGCGAACGCGCGTGAGCGGCTCGTCATTGCCGGACAATTCATTGACGACATTGGGCGAAAAATAACGCGCCAAGTTGGCGCGCTCGCGTTCGATGCCGGCGTGGCTGATCAGAAGCGCATTCGAACGGCGTACCGCCAGTGCCAGGATCCCGGCCACGATGATGAACACCGTCACTTGCTGAAAACGGGCGCCGAAACCGATCGACGAAGGATCGATGATCTCGAACAAGCGAACATCGGCGCCGACAGCTTCCCGGACGCGCTCCGACAGCGCGGCATGGGTTTCGGGCTGCAGATACGCCCAACCGACGGCAATGGCCCACAGGGCAGCGGTCCATCCGCCCATCGCGACAACCGTTCGCCACGAATAGGCGAGGGTGGCGGTAGAAAGGAAGATGAAGAAATAGATGAAGCTGTCGAACCGGAATTGCATTCCGATCGGCCAGTGAACGTCACTCCACGGATTGGGGACGACGCTGAGGAAGGTCAGCAGTGCGAGATCGCAAATGATCAGGAAAACCTCAAGCGGCGAACGGCCGACCTTGCCGACTTTGAGTTGGGCCCAGCCGATCAGGGCAAAGAAGCCGAGCATCAGGACGTAGTAGATCACGTCCCAGTTCGGATTGACGATCGGCAGGGTAACGGCAGTGACGGCCAGCGCGACCCAGCGGGCGCGAACGGCGAGCAGCAGGCCTTCACGCTTGCTCTCGACAAGGGCGGCTTCCGCGAATTTCAGGGTGTCTTGCCGGGCTGCGGTTCGTCCGGTTCGCTGATCACCCAGATAGGGGACATCAGCCGCTTCTGCCACCATGCTCAAGACGCATTCTCCCCAATCGAGAACCAGGCCGCGCAACCTGCACGGTATGGTCGGTCAAGGTGGCACGTCTGAGAACCTGCGGCCACCGATCGATGGGCGTCATAGCGGATAATAGTTGCGCCAGTCAGGCCATCGAGCAAATTTGAACGTCAGCCTGCCGCGCGGTCCGGATCGGAACGGCGAAGTGCGATACCGCTTCCGCGCGGTATCGCCCTCCCGACTATTCGGCGCTCACTTCACCGAAACGAACGGCACCGATGAGCCCGGCACCATCGTGGTCGGTAGCACGCCGTTCCAGCGTTCGGCCTGCACCAGCGTGACGAGGTTCGGATTGGTGCCGAGCGCCTTGGCGCGGGCTTCGATGGCGGCGGCTTCGGCCTCGCCGGTGATCCTGATATTGGTGGCGCGGGCTTCGCCATTCAGCCGCAGCGCGTCGGCCGCGGCTTGCGCCTCGGCGCGGACGGCATTGGCCTTGGCGGTCGCCTGGGTGACGGTAATCTGCGCCTGCACCTTCTCGCGCTCGGCATTCTGCTGCAGCTTCTGCACCTCGACCTCGGCCAGCATGCGCTGCTCGATGGAATGCAGATAGTTTGCGCTGAACTCGATGTTTTCGAGCTGGACGCTTTCGATCGTGATCATCGGATCGTCCTTCAGCGAAGCGGTGATGGCGTCCTTGATCGCGGAGTTCAGCGGCCCGCGCTCCTGGATCGCTTTCACGGCCGTGTAGCGGCCGAACACGATTTTGACCTGCTGATTGACGGCCGGGCTGACCACTTGTTTGACCGCGGTGTCCAGCCCGCCAAACTTGGCATAGAGATCGGCCACCTTGTCCGGCGAGGCTCGCAAGGTGACGCTGATCTTGAGGTCGGCCGGCTGCTGGTCGTATGAATACGAATTCATCTTGTCCCAGGTATAGGTGAAGGTCTTGACGCTGACCTTTTCGACGCTGTCGATCAGCGGGACCTTGAAGCCAAGGCCCGGCTGCGCGGTGCCGATGACCGCCCCATACCGCAGCTTCACGCCGCGCTCGGTTTGATCGACGGTGTACCAGCTTCCCGCGGCGATGATGGCGACGACAATGACGGCGACGATGGCGCCGATGATTCCGCCGATGTTTCCTTTGGGCATTTCAGTCTCTCCAGACGTGGGTGATGCGATTCCATGCCCGGCACTGATCTATGGTCACCTGCCGAATGGATGTGAGACGCGTCACTTGGTCGGCCGCTGATGGGGAATGGTTCAGGCGGTGCGCGCCGAATCCTTACGAAAATGCCGTCCATAGCAGGGTAAGGCCGGCTGCCAGCATGATGCCGTCCATCAACAGCCGAAATACGTCGGGCTGAAGACGCAGCACGAAGCCTTTGGCGATGAAGGCGCCGAGCATGAGGGAAGAGCCCGCAATCAGGCCCTTCAGCGCAACATCCAGCGTCAGCGCGCCGAAGCGTTCGAAGGTGACCGACTTGCTCAGGTAAAGCCCGAGCGAGCTTGCGGCTTCGGTGGCGAGGAAGGCTCCCTTGTTTAGACCGTAAAACAGAAACAGTGGCACGCTGAGCGGCCCGGTCGAAACCACGATGCCGGTGAGAAAGCCGATAACGGCGCCACCGACCGCCAGATGCCAGAGCTGCGCTTTGAGCTGATGGCGGGCCAGCCAATGCCGAACCGGCACCATTGCGATGAGAAACATGCCGATCGCGATATCGACGGCGTGCGAGGGCAGCGCGAGCAGCGTCCGCGCGCCGAGGGCTGCGGCCGGAATGCCCGTAACCGAATAGGCGATGCAGGCGCGCCAGTCGACCTCGCGCCACCAGGCGAGAATGCGCGAGAAGTTCGCCATCACGGCCGCAACCGCCATGATCGGCACCGCTTCTTTCGGCCCATATTGATAGACCAGTACCGGCATCAGCATGATCGACGAGCCCGTGCCGACAATGCCTGAGATGGTGCCGGCGAGTAGGCCGATAATGAGGACAAATAGGAAGCCCACGCTGCAGTCTTTCGCGATTCCCTGATGCCGACATCATGGTGCCGGCAGCCTCGGGTTACGAGGCCTAAATATCACTCGGAAGGGAGCCGATCGTGCTGAAGGGAAGCTGCTATGCGATGACAGCAGAACCGCCAGCCCACACTAGGCGACGTAAAGCTCAATCGGGACGTCAAATCCCTTGAGCTGGAATGCCTTGATGGGCTCTCTTTCATATCCGGCTGGCGGGGAGAGGCAAAGCTGCTAGGATCGCGTCAAAACAAGCAGAACGGAGGATCGCCATGGACGCTGCGACGCCGGCGAATGCGCAGACTGCAGGCACGCATTCCCATCTGGTTCGCCCGGACAGCATGGAATGGCAGAAGACCCGCTTTCCCGGCTGCGAGGCCAAGACGTTGCTGTTCGATCGCAAGACAGGCCTGATGACCGCGCTGATGCGGTTCGCGCCGGGTGCGGTGCTCCCCGACCACGAACACGTCAACATCGAGCAGACCTACGTGCTCGAAGGCTCGCTCGTCGACAAGGAAGGTCCGGCGCAGGGCATCGAATGCAAGGCCGGCGAGTTCATCTGGCGCGAAGAGGGCAGCCGCCACGTCGCGTGGTGTCCGCAAGGCGGGCTGATGCTCGCAATCTTCCAGGTGCCGAACAAGTTCTTCGAGGCTGACGGCCGCGTCATCGATGCTGCGGGCGAAGACTGGGACGCGGCGTGGGGTCACACACGAAAGGGCTGAACAGTCGCCGTCCGGCGCGCAGGAAATTCGGGCGGTAGGGCTTGCGAGGAGCTACTTCAACACGATCCACGCCGGCGCATGGTCGCTAGCGCCTTCCTCCCCGCGGATCTTTCGATCGACGCCGGCCTTGAGCAGACGCGGCGCTATCGACGGGCTCAGCAGCAGATGATCGAGGCGCAATCCGGCATCGCGTGGCCAGCGGTTGCGCTTGTAGTCCCAGAACGTGAACATCGGCTTAGACGGATGGAGCGTCCGGATCGCATCGGTCCAGCCTTGATCCACCAGCGCCTTGAACGCCGCGCGGCTCTTCGGCTGGATCAGCGCGTCCTTGTCCCAGGACTTTGTCGGGTAGATATCGAACTCGGTCGGCGCGACGTTGTAGTCGCCGGCCAACACCACGGGGATGTCCTGCTTGAGCAGCTTGCCAGCGTGGGACCGCAGTCGCTTGAACCAGTCGAGCTTGTAGTCGAATTTCGGTCCCGGCTGCGGATTGCCGTTCGGGAGATAGATGCTGGTGACGAGGATGCCGTTAATGGCGGCTTCGATATAGCGGGCCTCGACATCCCCTTCGCCGGGGAGCGCGGTCCGGGTCAATACCGGCTCGGTGTTCCGCGCCAGGATGGCGACGCCGTTCCAGGTTTTTTGTCCGCGCCACACCGCGCCGTAGCCGGCTTTCTCGATTGCCAGAATCGGGAACTCAGAGTCGGTCGATTTCAACTCCTGCAAGGCAACGACGTCGGGCTTCGCCGCGCGCAGCCAGTGCAGCAGGTTCGGCAGACGTCGGTTGACATTATTAATGTTGAAGGTCGCGATCTTCATGTAGAGCTGGCTGGCATCACTGTGCTTCGCCCGACAGTTGGAGATTCCATGTCGAAACTACGCTTCGCCATTCTCGTGCTCGCCATCGGATGCTCCGGATCCGCAGCCGCCCAAGCCGTTGAGCAGCGCGGCGCCTGCAAGGCGGACTATGACAAATATTGCGCCGGTACGCTGCCCGGCGGCGGCCGTGTCGTCGCATGTCTGAACAAGCAGCAACACCAACTCAGCGACACCTGCAAGCAAGTGTTGGCAGGCCGGAAGAAACGGTAGGGCCGGTAAGAAAGCTATGGACGACAAAGCTATGGACGGCTTCGACAAGATGCGTCGCGAAGGAACACCTGGAACGAAGAACTAGGTGGGAACTGCAGCCGGCTCCGCTGGAGGCGAAGCAGGGGGGGCTGCAGTGGCATTGCCGCCCTTGTAAACCCGCGCGTAGCGCTTGCCGAGGCTGGTCAGCACTTCGTAGCCGATGGTGCCGAAATGATGGGCAAGTTCGTCGGCCGTGATGCCTTCGCCGATCAGCGTCACCCAGTGGCCGCGCCGCACCGCATTCTTGTCGAGATCAGTGACGTCGACCGCCGTCAGGTCCATCGAAATCCGTCCCGCGATCGGGCAGCGCTTGCCGGCGACTATCACCTCGGCGCCTCGGGTGCCGTCATTGGCGCTGGCCGCGCGGAAATACCCGTCGGCATAGCCGGCGGAAACGACCGCTATTCTGGTTGGACGCCGCGCCGTCCAGGTCCCGCCATAGCCGACGGTATCGCCGCGCTCGACGTTGCGGATCTGCACGATGCGCGCCTTCAGCTCGACGACCGGCTGCATCGGGTTGTCGGCTTCGGGCGTCGGGTTGATGCCATAGAGGGCGCAGCCCGGCCGCACCAGATCGAACTGGAACTGGGCGCCCAGGAAGATGCCGGACGAGTTCGCGAGCGACGCCGGGACGCCGGAGAACAGGCTCGCGATCTCGCGGAAGGCCGCGAGCTGCCTGGCGTTGGCGGGATTGTTGAGCATTTCCGCGGAGGCAAGATGGCTCATCACGAGCGTGATGCCGTGATCTCCGGCATTGATGCGTGGGATGATGCCCTGCGCCTCGGTGACGGTGAGGCCGAGCCGGTTCATGCCAGTGTCGATGTGAATGGCAGCGCCGCCGGACCAGCCGGAACGGCGACAAAACACGTCCCATTCGGCGAGTTCGTTGAGGTCGCCGATGACGGGCTTGCAGTCAAACTTGGCGTAGGCGTCGCCGGTGTTCTGGAAGAAGCCGCCGAGCACGTAGATCGCGGCCGCAGGCGCCGCGGCGCGAACCACGCGGGCCTCGTCGAGGGTGGCGACGAAGAACGTCTTGCAGCCGGCGCCCGCAAGGGCACGCGCGACCTGTTCGGCGCCGCAGCCATAGCCGTCCGCCTTGACCACGGCCGCGCATTCGGCCGGCACCGCCGTCTTCTCGAGCTTGCGCCAGTTGGCGATAATGGCGTCGAGATCGACCGTCAGCACGCCGGTTGCGGCCGCAAGCGCGGCGGCCTGCTTCGCCTCGGGCGAGAGCAGGGTGCCTTGCGGCATGGACTTGGGATCGGGGGCCACGTTCATGCCACAGTTCTACGCGGCGGAACGCTGCGGTTCAACCGTCGCCGCGCTTTAATAGCCGCCGGTCGGCTGGTTGCCGTCCTGCGCCAGATCGCTGAACCGGGTGAACTGGCCCTCGAACTGCACTTCCACCGTTCCGGTGGGGCCGTGGCGCTGCTTGCCGATGATGATTTCGGCCTTGCCGTGCACCAGCGACATATCGAGCTGCCATTTTTCGTATTCGGGGGTGCCGATCCGCGGCTCCTTGTTGGCGAGGTAATACTCCTCGCGGTACACGAAGATCACGACGTCGGCGTCCTGCTCGATCGAACCGGATTCACGCAAGTCGGCCAGTTGCGGGCGCTTGTCGTCGCGGTTTTCCACCTGACGCGAGAGCTGCGACAACGCGATGATCGGAACGTTGAGTTCCTTGGCGAGCGCCTTGAGGCCCGTGGTGATTTCTGTCACTTCCTGCACGCGATTGTCCGAGCGCTTGCCCGAGCCCTGCAGCAACTGGATGTAATCGATCACGATCAGGTCGAGGCCCCTCTGCCGCTTCAGCCGGCGCGCACGGGCCGTGAGTTGCGAGATCGACAGACCGCCGGTCTCGTCGACATAGAGCGGCAGCGACTGCAGTTCGATCGAATAATCGCGGATCTTCTCGAAGTCGGCCTCGGTAATGCCGCCGCGTCGGATCATGCTGGAGGCGATGCTGGTCTGTTCGGCCAGAATACGGGTGGCGAGCTGTTCGCCGGACATTTCGCAGGAGAAGAAGCCGACGATGCCACCATTGACGGTCTTCATCGTGCCGTCGGCTTGAACCTCGGCGCGGTGCGCTTTGGCGATGTTGTAGGCGATGTTGGTGGCAAGCGACGTCTTGCCCATGCCGGGGCGGCCGGCGACGATGATCAAGTCGGACGCCTGCAGCCCGCCCATCTTGGTGTCGAGGTCGCGTAAGCCGGTGGCGATGCCCGACAGACTTCCGTCACGCTGGAAGGCTTTGGCCGCCATATCGACGGCGGTCGTCAGCGCCTGCGAGAAGCGCTGGAAGCCGCCGTCATAGCGGCCGGATTCGGCGAGCTCATAGAGCTGGCGCTCGGCGTCCTCGATCTGCGCGCGCGGGGCAAAATCCACCGGCGCATCGAAGGCGACGTTGACCATGTCCTCGCCGATCCGGATCAGGTCGCGGCGCAGTGACATGTCGTAGACCGTGCGGCCATAGTCCTGCGCGTTGATGATCGTGGTGGCCTCGGCCGCGAGACGCGCGAGGTACTGACCAACCGTCATGCCGCCGATATCGGTATCGGCCGGCAGGAAGGTCTTCAACGTCACGGGCGTTGCGACCTTGCCCATCCGGATCAGGCTGCCGGCGGTCTCGAAAATGGTCTGGTGGATCGGCTCGAAGAAGTGCTTCGGCTCCAGGAAGTCGGAAACCCGGTAGAACGCGTCATTGTTGACCAGAATGGCGCCCAGCAAACTCTGTTCTGCCTCGATATTGTGCGGCGCGCTCCGGTAGGCCGGAGTTCCCGCGTCCGGGGCGAGCTTGAGGACGTTCGAATCAGTCAGAGCCATAGTTTGCAATGTTCTTTAGGTTTTTGGTTTTGTCAGGTCGCTTGCGGAAGTGGGGCAGCGATAAAGCGCCACGTGCAGCCGATCCGAAAGTCCGAGTAGGCCTTATGCCCGATTCACACAATGCGATGTGTGAATCCTGAGCTGGCCCCTTGACGGATTTGGACCAAAAAGCGGCGCCCGTCCGGCGGCGCCGGAGCGGCTTTTGTGAAAATGCCAGGCAGGATCTTAGGGGAGTCTGAACCCTGCCGCGACTTGGGCCGACATATTCGAAGGCAGGAGGCGTTTCGCGCCCTGATCTTAAGCGTTGATCAAACCAGGATCAGATAAACGAACGCGAACAGGGCGGCAGCTACGCCGATTGCGATCAAGGCGTAGTCGATCCTGATGTCGGAATCGAACGGGGCTGGGTAGGTCTGCCGGCTCATGGCCGGAGATGTACGACGGACCGCCGAGCGGCTCTGTGAAGTAGATCACATCGGATGTGATTTTGTTCGCTAAGGATGGATTGGTTACCAACTCGGGAACGGGCCGGCGATTTTCGAGTTGCCAGTTGCACCGACCAAAAGGAATAGGCGATGGGTCAGCAACTCCAGGGATGGCGATCGGCAAGCGCCCAGCGTTTGTGGCTGTCGATGCTGATCGACGCCATGGAAGAGATTTCGCGCCCGGAACGGCGTAACGAACCCTGTGATGCCCAGTTGCTTGCCGCTGTGCGAGCCCAGCTCGCCCGGCCGGCATTGGCCAACACGCCATTCGCCTCGAGCCTGAGAAACTGACTCCGCCCGCCTTTGCGGCCTATTCGCCCGCCAACTGCAGCCGCGGCTGCTTTCCGATTTCCATCCCGCGCAGCCTTGCTTCTTCCCGGGTGATGTAATCGCGCGTCATCGGCACAATTCCTTGCCGCCTGGTGAGCTGGATCTGGAAATTCATCAGGTTCTGCTTCCGGAACGACATTTCCGATGCCGCCAGATAAAATTCCCACATACGGGCGAAACGCTCGTCATAGAGGCGCACCGCCTCTTCGCGCCGCGCCATGAAGCGCTCCCGCCAAGCCTGTAGCGTTTCCGCATAATGCAGCCGCAGGATTTCGATGTCGCAGACCAGAAGGCCGGCTTTCTCGATCGCGGGGATGACCTCTGACAGGGCGGGGATATAGCCGCCCGGGAAGATGTATTTCGTGATCCATGGGCTCGTCACATCAGGCCCCGTGGAGCGGCCGATCGAGTGCAGCACCATGATGCCGTTGTCGCTGAGAAGTTCGGCACAGCGCCGGAAGTAGGTTTCATAGAAGTCGATGCCGACATGCTCGAACATCCCGACGGACACGATCCGGTCGAACGGGCCGGCAATATCGCGGTAGTCGCTCAGCAGGAATTTTGCCGACCCCGTCAGGTTCTTCTCGGTGGCTCGGGCATTCGAGGCCTGCAATTGTTCCGACGACAGCGTGATTCCGGTGACATGGGCGCCCGTCATTTCGGCCAGGTAGAGGCCAAGGCCACCCCAGCCCGAGCCGATGTCGAGCACGCGGTCGCCGGGCCCAACGAGAAGCTTGGCAGCAAGGTGACGCTTTTTGGCGAGCTGGGCGTCGTCGAGCGTCATATCCGGCGCTTCGAAATACGCGCAGCTATACTGCCGGTCGGCGTCGAGGAAGAGGGAATAGAGCCGACCGTCCAGATCATAGTGGTGGGCGACATTGTTTTTCGCCCGGCCCCGCCAATTGAACTGTCTCGCGTGCCTGCTGAAATAGCGCAGCCACCATTGCAACTTGGCCCAGCGTGGCAACATTTCGGGCTGGCCGAGCAGGATTTCCAGCACGTCGGCGATCGAGCCGTCCTCGACCACGAACGAGCCGTCCATATAGGCTTCGCCAAGCGCCAGTTCGGGATTGAGGAGAATTCGGAGTTGCGTCCGCTCACTCAGGAACCGCGCCGACACCAGGCGGCCGGTTCCATCCCCGCAGGTAAATCTCGCCCCGGTCGCGGATGTGAAATTCATCGTGCCGCGGCGAATGAACTGACTAAGGAAATAACGCAACAAACGATCCATCGAAGCACCAATGGAACGACCAGCCCGTTACATCAATGCACCTCGGAACGGACGGTTCCATGTGCACCAGGAACATCATAAGTATGATGATGCCGCAGCGCTACTGCGTTGGTGTCAAAGCGAATGTTCTCAAATGCCACAGTCACGCACAGTCACGCAGATGCGCAATAAGCGCGCTTCCATTCGCGTCACAATCGGCTAAAAGGTGACCCCGCCGCCGGCGACGTTGTGCGTCGCAAGCAGCGATTCCACGTCTGGAGAAACAGGGAATGTTGAGCCGAGCGCTCAGTTTAGCGACGGTGACGCTCCTGATCGGCTGCCTCACAGCAGACGTGGCATGGGCCGTAGAAAATCTCGACGCCGGCAAGAGCCCTTCCCAGATATTTTCGAGCACCTGCAGCGCCTGCCACAGGAGCCCGCGTGGCCTGTTGAAGAACACGACGGCTTCATCGTTGCCGGGCTTTCTGCGCCAGCATTATACCACCGGCTCCAACATGGCCTCGGTGCTTTCTTCCTACTTGATATCCAATGGGGCTGCAGATCCCCGGTATCAAGCTAAGGATCAGTCCAAGCAGAAGGACGCCAAGCAGGATGGAAGGTCGGATCAGCCCGACCGATTCGGTCGCCGGCAGCCGTCTGCCGCACCGGCCCAGGAGGCTGCCCGGCCGGGTTCCGACCGGCCGGGTTCCGACGGATCACCGCCGCAAGGTGAGGGCGCGCGCCCGGGCCGCGACGCGAAGCGGCTGGCACGGCCGCACACGGCGCCCGAGGCTGCCAAGCCCGCAGATGATGGGCAGGCCGCTACCGACAGCAAACCGGGCGTCAGGCAGAAGCAGGGCAGGCGTGCCAGGCCTGCCGCCGAAGAACCGCCGAAACCCGACCAAGCCGCCCGCGGCGACGCCGCAAAGGAAGACGCCGCAAAGGAAGATGCGTCTCGGGATGCCGCCAAATCCGAAACTGCGAAGCCCGGAACAGCCGAGCAGCCTGATTCTGCCAAGCATGATCCTGCCAAGACCGATCCTGCCAAGACCGATTCTGCCAAGACCGATTCTGGCGGGCCGGATCCTGGCAAGCCTGATACCGACAGGACCGACTCCGCCAAGGGTGAGGCCGACAAGCCGGCCACCATGGAGGCCGCGAAGCCGGCCGGCGAGTCGGAAAAGCCGGCCAGCGAAGGCGGATCCGAGACCCCCAAGGTCAGTGCCCCCAAGGAGAGCGCCGACAGCGAACCGACCGCGCCCCGGCCCGACCCGGTGACGCCTGCGCCGCCAGCTCCCGCCGCAACTGCCCCTGAGCCGGCCGCGAGCCCCCAGGCGGCAGCACCCGCGACGTCACCGCCGGTGACAGCTACTGCGGCGCCCGCAACGCCGCCGGCCGGGCCCGTCGGTCCCCCCGCGCCACCCATCTCGCGATAGGACGCAGATTTCCAAATGCCCGCCGGTGACGCGCTTGACCGTTTCTAGAGTATCACTCTAGAGTGGCGGTCTAATGGAGCGAAAGGCGGCGCAGGTGGCCACGGCACGGGACGATCTGCTGGCGGCGGGGTTGGCGGTGTTCGACCGCGACGGTTTCGAGGGCGCCACGGTGGCCGCCATCAGAACTCGTGCGCGAGCGTCCAACGGCAGCTTCTTCCATTTCTTCGGATCGAAGAAGGAACTGGCCGGTACGCTGTTCCTGGAAATCCTCGCCCGTTATCACGCAGCCATCGTAGCGGCGGTCGATGAATCCTGCGGCGCGCCGGAAGGCGTGGCGCGGCTGATCCGCGCACATCTGGACTGGGTCGTCAATTCCCGGCGCGAGGCGCGATATCTCTTCGAGATTTCCCGCAGCGAATGGACCGAAGCGATCCGCGGCGCGCAGCGCACGCAGAATTCGCGGCTTGCGGAAGCCGTCGAACGATGGCGCGCGCCGCTGGTTGAGCGCGGCGAATTGCTGCCGATGACTTCGTCGGTTTTCTTCAGCCAGATCATCGGACCGGCGCAGATTTTTTGCCGCGCATGGTTGTCGGGCCGCGACCGCACCGATCCGCGAGAGCAGGCCGAAATCCTGATCGCCTGCGCCATCCGCGCGGTGGTCGCGCCCGATGCGATCCAGAAAACCGGAGAAACTGCATGAATGCGAATGCCGACCCAGACTTCGCTCCGATCGCCACACACATTCGCGACAATGTCGGCCGCCAGGGCTTCATGACCCATGTCGGGGCGGAATTGTCCGAGTTGACGCGTGGCACCTGCACGCTCGCGGTCGACCGCCGGCCCGAACTGCTGCAGCAGCACGGCCTGTTCCATGGTGGCGTTACGGCCTTCCTGGTCGACAACGCCACCACGATCGCGGCCGCGACATCGCGCGGGCAACCGGCGCTGACGGCGGAATACAAATTGAATCTGCTGTCGCCGGCGATCGGTGAGCGATTGATCTGCCGGGCGCGCGTGATCAAGCCCGGACGTCAGGTCGCTGTGGTTGCGGCCGACGTGTTTTGCGTAACCGATGGCGTCGAGAAGCATACCGCAACTGCGCTGGCCTCGATCGCAATGCTCGACGAGAAGACGGCCGCTAAAATCCCAAGCCCGGCCTGATTGGGGCCGGGCTTGAAGGTCGTCAAAACGTTTGGAGCGAAGCGCCTTACTTCTCGGTCGCAGCCGGCGCCGGCGCGGCTTCCTCGTGCTGGGCTTCCGGATCGAAGAATTCGCCGGCGGCGGCGAGCGCTTCGGCGGCGGCGTCCTGGTCTTCCTGACGGGTCGAGATGTCTTCGCCGCGGTTGATGCGCTCGGCTTCATCGGCGCTACGCGCGACGGTGACGCTGACGCTGATTTCGACTTCCGGGTGCACGGCGATGTTGATCTCGTGCTTGCCGATGGTCTTGATCGGCGCGTCGAGCAGGACCTGGCTGCGGTTGATGGTGACGCCGTCGGCCTCGAAGGAGGCGATGATGTCGCGAATGCTGACCGATCCGAACAACTGGCCGGATTCCGACGCCTGGCGCAGCACGATCACGTTGCGACCGCTGATCTTCTCCGCGACTTTGGTCGCTTCGCCCTTGGCCTTGAGGTTGTTGGCCTCGAGTTCGGCCTTCATGCCGTCGAACTTGGCACGGTTGTCGGCGGTGGCGCGCAACGCCTTGCCGCGCTTGAGCAGAAAATTGCGGGCAAATCCGTCCTTGACGCGGACGACTTCGCCCATCTGACCGAGCTTGACGACGCGTTCCAGCAAGATGACTTCCATTTTCGTTCTCCTATTGCGTGTTCGGTATGATGTTAGTGGATGGTTAGATTTCAGGCTGCGGGCAAAGGCGGCGGCTTTCCGCGCAGGTAACGTTGTCGCAATCCGAAAATTGCGTCAGTAAGGCCGATGGCGATCATCAGAACGATCGTCCATGGCAACAGCACCAAGATCCCGTAGGTGCAACTCAACCAAACTGCGCGGCTCTTCAACGCCAGCGTCAACGTGTGAACGGCGGCAAGGCCGACCAGCGCGTAAGCCATGAAGAGCGCGGCTGTCATGATCTGCGCCGCTATCGAAAACGCTCCACCGGCAAAACAAAATGCCAATGTCGCGCACAGTGCTACGAGCGTCATCGGCGGCAACGCTGTGCTCTTCAAGTCTGGCCAGGGGCGACGCAGCCGGCCCGACGTCGCTGAAATCTTCGCGGCAAGCCAGAGGTTGAGCGTAAGCGTCGTCACGACGAGCATTGCCGACAAGCCGCGAAAGATCGTTACAAGCGCGTCAGCCAAGCGCTCGATGTCGCCCGGCGATAGCCCTTCACGGTCAGAAAGAACTTTCGTCAGCCCGCTTCGCAGGGCCGCAGCGATGGCATCGGCATCCTTGCCGAAGACCAGCCACGACGCGAAGGAGGACAGGATGGCAAAGCCGGCGATCCAAAGCAGGATCCGCCCGGTCGGATACCACTCGAGATTCTCTGCCGTAGGACTCGTGCTGTTGTCGGTTTCGGCAGCAGCCGTTGGCCGTCCCAGCAGCGCGAGATGACCAAGCCACCAGGCCGGCAGCGCCACGGCAACCGCAAAGGCGAGGCAGAAGCGCAGACCGAAAATTGCACCGAAGGCGGAAGCCGCCGCGATGCCGCCGATGGTTGCGCTGAGTGGTCCCCAACTGAGCGCCGTCACCATCAGCGGTAGCGGCGCCAGCAAAGAGAGCAGCAACGAGACCGGCGCGCCCGAGACGACCGAGACGAACATCAGCGCCGACGCGCAGCCGGCCGCAAGACCAATGAGGATAATCGCGATCATAAGCTGTCCCGCCCCTTTCGAGCGGTTAGATAGAGGTCAGCAAAAATGCCGCCTTTACCAACTAGTTAGGGATCCGAGGGCTTATCGGTACCGTGGTACCGAGCGCAGTTGGGCCCTCAAACGTTCACGGCCCCAACGGGGCTATGATGACTGGCGGCCTTTTAGATCAAGAGCCTCACCCGATCAAGGGCGTTTGGCCGAAGCTGCCAGCACAAGTTCCCGGCGTTCTATGCCATAGGGGCGTGATGTGACGCCCCGCCTGGCTTAGGCGTAGATACGCAAAACACCGAAAGCCACGGTGCCAACGAGGAGGGCGGCAGCGATAAGCGTCAGTGCGGCGAGCTGTGTGCGGGTCACGTGCTGGTTTCCGGCGCTATCGTTGGTCGTATCGTCCGTACCTTCTGCACCAACAGGCCGATGGCGAGCAGGCCCAAGCCGATGACATCGGTGATGGCATTGGGGTCAATCAGCAACATTGCGGCCACGAAGAAAAGCCCCCGCTCGAACCAGTTGGCGACGCGCAGGAAGTAGCCCTCGAGACTGGCTGCGAGCGCAATCACGCCAATCGTGCCGGTCAGCACCGCGCGAAGGATGTCGGGCCATGGGCCCTCGAACAGCAGTGCCGGGTTGTAGATGAAGAAAAACGGCACGATGAAGCCGGCGGCAGCGAACTTCATCGCCTGCACGCCCGAGGCCCACAGGCCAGCCCCGCCGATTGACGCCGCAGCATACACGGCCAGCGCCACGGGCGGCGTCACGGCCGACAGGCAGGAGAAGTAGAACGCGAACATGTGCGCCGCCATGGGCTCCACACCGAGCTTCATGATCGCGGGCACGAGCAGCGCCGCCTGCATGATGTAGGCGGGGGTGGTCGGCATGCCCATGCCGAGAATGACGCCGGCGACCATCGTGATGAGCAGTGCAGGCAGCAGAGAGCCGTAGGTGAAGTCGATGAGAAAAGCCGTGAACCGCAGCGCCAGCCCGGTTTGCAGCACGATTCCGATCACGATACCGGCGGACGCACAGGCCATCGCCACCGGCACGGTTTGCACCGCCCCGTCACGCAAGCCCTCAAGGCACGCGCGCCAACCCAACGCCGTGGAAGGTCGAAGCCACGAGATGGCGACCAGCGCGAATGTGGCGATGATCGCGCCATAGGTCGGCGTGAAGCCGAACAGAAGCAGCGCCAGAAGCACGATGACCGGCAGGAACAGGTGCCCCTGGCGCAGCATGATGTGGCCCAGGACGGGCAGTTCTTCGCGCGGCAAGCCCTTGAGCCCCGAGCGCACGGCGTTGAAGTGGATCGCAGCGAACAGCGCCCCATAGTAGAAGAGCGCGGGTATCGCCGCCGCGATCATCACCTGCGTGTAGCTGACGCCCTGAAACTCGGCCATCACGAACGCCGCCGCGCCCATGATCGGCGGCATGATCTGCCCGCCCGTGGAGGCGACCGCCTCGATGGCCGCTGCCGCCTCCGGCTTGAAGCCGGTCTTCTTCATCATCGGAATCGTCAGCCAGCCGTCAACCATGACGTTGGCTACCGCGGAGCCGGAGATCGTGCCGAACAGGCTGGAGGAGACGACCGAAACCTTGCCGGGACCGCCGCGCGCGCCGCCGGCGATCGCGTTTGCGAAGTTCATGAAGAACTGACCTGCCCCGGATTTCTCGAGGAACGTGCCGAAGATGATGAAAAGAATGACGTAGGTCGCGGCCACCGTCATCGGCACCCCGAAAATCCCCTCCGTGGTGAAATAGGTCTGATCGATGGTGAGCTCGAGGCTGAGACCTCTGTGGTAGAGCCAGCCATACAGCCAGGGGCCCGCGAACCCGTAGAGCAGGAAGACGATTGCCACGATCGGCAGCGACGCGCCGATTGTGCGTCGCGTCGCCTCCAGAACCAGCAGGGTGGCGGTAATTCCTACCGCCATGTCCATTCGGGTCAGAGAATCGGCGGTGGGAAAACGGTTCACGATGTAGTCGTAGTTCGCGAACATGTAGCCAATGCAGGCAAGCGAAAGACCCGCCAAAGCGAGATCCTCCCACGGCACGCGCCCCAGTGTTGCGTTCTTGCTGCGAGGCCACAGCAGGAACGACAGCACCAGGCTGAAGGCCAGCGTTATGTAGAGCAGGGCCTGCTGATCGGGGGCGTAGACCGTCAGTCGCGCGTAAACGTGGTACACGGACATTGCGACCGCAACCACGCCGACGACCAGCCCCGCATAGCCTGAGAGCTTGCGCACGGCACGCCCTCTACTGCTTGAGCAATCCCGCTTCGCGGTAGTATTTCTCTGCGCCGGGGTGATACGGCATGCCCAGGCTTTCAGCCATGTCGGACG
Organism: Bradyrhizobium sp. LMTR 3; assembly: GCF_001693485.1. GTDB lineage: Bacteria > Pseudomonadota > Alphaproteobacteria > Rhizobiales > Xanthobacteraceae > Bradyrhizobium. The sequence continues at coordinate 327,840 of NZ_MAXC01000012.1, read as the reverse complement.
CCTTCACGCCCTTCATGTCACTGGTGACGTTACCGAACTCGTCCCGCCCTTCGACGATGGCCTTGGTGATCTTGTAGATCACCTCGGGAGACGTCTTGGACGATGCAATCAGCACGGTCGGCGACTGGAAGGTTTGAACAGCGTCGGTCACGCCCTGGTCCTTGTAGGTGCCGGCCTTGATGGTGTACCGCACAAAGCCCGAATTGAGCTTGCGCAGTGCAGCGAACTCCTCGTCGGTAACCGGAAGCACCCGCAGCGGCATCGCCGAGCCAAGGTCCAGCACGAAGGATGCCGGCACCACGGTGAACCATCCGGCCGCCATCGCCTGCCGGTTCTTGACGGCCTCTGCATTGGACGACACCGGGCCGTAGCTCTTCGCGCCCAAGTCGTTCAGCGTCATGCCGTTCACCTTGAGCAGGTACTCCCAGCCGGCCGCCAGGCTGGTGTTGCCGCGTGCCGGCAGCGCCACCGGGTGGCCCTTCAGATCCTTGACGCTCTTGATGTCGCTGTTCGCCGGCACCACCAACTGCCAGACGTTGGGATAGAAATTGGCCACGAACAGGCCCTTGTCAGTCGCCTTGCCGGCAAACTGACCTTCGCCCTTTTGCGCATCGGCCATGACGGTCGTCATGGACCAGCCGATATCGGCCTTGTCGTTGCGAATTTTCTCCATGTTGACGAGGGCTGCACCCGGCTCGACCTGCACGTTCAGCTCGGGATATCGCTTGTTCACGACTTGCGACGCTGCAGCCGCCATTGGTGTCCAACTGCCGCCGGTCGGACCGGCGCTGAAGATGACATCGGTTTTCTGTTGAGCTTGTGCAGCGCCTGCTGCAGCCACGGTCAGTGTGAAAATAGCGGCCAAGCGTACGACTGGCCACAGACCACGGATGTGGACGGACATCGTTTGCACTCCCTTTGGCGGTTGCGCTCGTTGGCGCCGCTTATTGGGGCTCGTGTCCGCACGTGATTGGCGGCAACTTCGACACCCGTAGCATGCGGGAATTTGGCATCCGTCCTGCTGTCGGGCAGCGTACGTGCCCGCCGCAGCGATTGTCAACGAGGTGTGCTTCCTTCATGTGCAAGGAGCCGCGGGCGGGGATTTATCAGGGGGAGGGCGCACCAGTTACGTACTAGAACTAAAGACGTACCGGAAAGCCGTACACGATGCGAACGGGCGGCATCGGGCGCATTGAATGGGAGAAAAACTTGCGGGTTCGACGGGCGACCAGAGGTTGTTTCGACCAACCATCGGCGACCGGAGCCTTATGAAGAATAACGACCGGTGAAAATAACGACCGGCGGCGCGGACGCCGCCGGTCGAAGATATTAGCGAATGACGTAGGGCAGCAGGCCGAGGAAACGCGAGCGCTTGATGGCGCGGGCGAGCTCACGCTGCTTCTTGGCGGAGACGGCGGTGATGCGGCTCGGCACGATCTTGCCGCGCTCGGAGACGTAACGCATCAACAGCTTGGAATCCTTGTAGTCGATCTTCGGCGCATTCGGACCCGTGAACGGACAGGTCTTGCGGCGACGGAAAAACGGACGGCGTGCACCAGCTTCAGCCATGATTCTTACTCCTCTACCGCTGCTGCAGCTTCGTCTTCACGCGGACGGCGCGGGCCACGGTCGCCGCGGAAGCCACCGCCTTCACGATCGCCACGGAAGCCGCCCTCGCGGTCGCCGCGGAAACCGCCGCCGCGATCGTCGCGCTCGCGGTCACGATCGGCCTTGCGCATCATCGCCGAGGGACCTTCCTCGTGTTCTTCGACGCGGACGGTGAGGTAGCGGATGACGTCTTCAGAGATCCGCTCCTGCCGCTCGATCTCGGTGACCGCGGCAGACGGCGCATCGATGTTCATCAGCACGAAATGTGCTTTGCGATTCTTGTTCATGCGATAGGTGAGGGAGCGTACGCCCCAGTTCTCGGTCTTGGTGACCTTGCCGCCGAGCCCTTCGACGATGCCCGTCATCTGGGTGGTCAGCTCTTCGACCTGCTGGGTGCTCGCATCCTGACGCGCGAGAAAAACATGCTCGTAAAGAGGCATGGGTGTCCTTTCCTAGTGTTGGCGCGGTCCCCGGCGGCAAGCCCTTCGAGGCCTTCGGAAAGGACTCGGGGATAAGCTCAGAAGGCGGAAGCACGGGACGACGGGCCGACTGGCCCTGCCACATCAATAACGCCTGCAAAGGTGAGATTGCTGAGACCGTCCGTTCAGCTCCCGGCCGGGATCCACGGATGCGCGGTTTATAAGGATTTTGGCCGGGATGGCAAGGGACGGAGATGCCGAGACAGCCCGGCGAGGGTGAAGACGGTTCCATTCTCGTTTTTTTGGAAAACAACCCCATGCACAGTAGCCCAAGGCTCCGCAAGGGATGTGAATACCTATCTTGCAGTATTTGTTTGTATGACATACAAATAACGCAGGAGGGAGCGATGGGCCCGAGGCGGACCGAGACGGCGGCCGAGCCGATTTCCGGCGATCCCAAGCACGCCGTGCGCGCCACGCGTACGGCTGGGCGCAGGATGCGCTCGCTGCTGCTCGACAGCGCGAGCCGGCTGTTCAAGGAGCGGGGCCTCGCCGGGACCTCGATCTCGGATATCGCAGCGGCCGCCGACGCTTTCCCGAGCCAGATCACCTATTACTTCCGCACCAAGGAGGCGCTGTTCGTCGAGGCCGCCTGCCGCGACATGCTCTACGTCGCGCGCGCCACCGAGCAGGCTGCGCTGCGGGCGCAGACGCCGCGCGACTACACCCGCGCGCTGGTCGAGACCGTCACCGCAACCGATTCTGTTGCCTTCTTCGCCGAGGCGCTCACCCTGACGCGGCGCAGGCCCGATCTCGCGCCGCTGGTGGAGCGCACCATCGAGCGGCTGCATGCCGAGGGCATGCGCGCCTATGCGGAGCAGATCGAGCGGCACGGCTGGAGCAGCTTGCGCGATCCCGATGCATCCTCGCGGCGCTTCTGGGCACTCGCCATCGGCGTGATGGTCGAGGGATTTGCGATGGGCCGCTCGTCCGAGGAAATGGCCGCCGAGATGCTACGCGTGCTCGGCGACCAGGCGACGACGAGGCCGGCCGGCGACACCGCACGACTGCATCTCGTCAGCGGCGGCGAAGTTTCCGATTCCTATTCATCCGACGGGGAGAAATCGCCATGACGGCGTTGCGCATGCGTGCCCGCGACTTTCTGACCGAAGATCAACTGGTCGCTGTACGCCAGCGCGTGACATGGAAGGGTGCAGCCCTGATCGCACATGCGTGGGCGCTGATATTGGGATCGATTGCGCTGGTAGCGTGGTGGCCCAATCCGCTGACCTTTCTGCTGGCGGTCGGCATCATCGGCTCACGCCAGCTCGGGCTTGCGATCCTGATGCATGACGGCGCCCATGGTTGTCTGTCAGCCGACGAGAAAATCAACTTGACGCTCAGCCAATGGTTCTGCGCCTATCCGGTCTTCGCCGAGACCCGAGCCTATCGGCGCTACCATCTGCAGCATCATGCGCGCACCCAGCAGGACGACGATCCCGATCTGATTTTGTCGGCGCCGTTCCCGATCACCAAGATGAGCTACCGCCGCAAATTCTTCCGCGATATCACCGGGCAGACCGGCTATCAGCAGCGCAAGGCGCAATTGTTGAATGCGCTTGGCCCAAAGGAATGGCCGCTTGCGCGGCGCGCCGCCCATTTCTGGGAAAAGCTCGGCCCGCAATTTGCTGCCAACGCGGTGTTGTTTGCCGGCCTCGCCGCCGCCGGCATATGGTGGGCCTATCCGCTATTGTGGCTATTGCCGCTGCTCACCTGGCAGATGGTCATCACCCGCATTCGCAACATCGCCGAACACGCCGTCGTTCCCGATTCGAGCGATCCCTTGCGCAACACCCGCACCACACGCGCGGGTTTTCTCGAGCGGTTGTTCATTGCACCGTATTACGTCAACTACCATCTCGAGCATCATCTGTTGTTCTACGTGCCCTGCTATAATCTACCGCGCTTGCACCGCATCCTTTCTGAAAGCCGATACGCGGATCGGATGGAGGTGCAGCCGAGCTATGCCGCCGTGCTGCGGCTTGCGACCGCCAAGCCCGACCACGAGGACCGGCCCGGCAAGCTGGTAAGCAGCGCACGCCGCGCGCGGGCCGGCGCCGAAGTCGGTGGCGACCAGGCGGCGGGCGGCTTCTAGTGCGGTGATCGACGGTGGTGTAGCTTCCGTCGGCGACCAAGCGGAGCCAACGAATGATCGATCCGACCACATTGATTACGTATGTCGCGGTTGTGCTTGGCTTTGTGTTCATTCCGGGCCCCGCGACGCTTCTCACGGTTGCGCGGGCAACGACTTCAGGCACCCCGGTCGGCATCGCCACGGGCGCCGGAATCGCGGCCGGCGACATGATTCACACCTTTATGGCGATCGTCGGTATCTCGGCGATCATTGCCGCTTCGGCCATGCTGTTCAGCGTCATCAAGTACCTCGGCGCGGCCTATCTCGTTTACCTGGGCATTCGTGCCGTCCTCGAAAGGACGCCAGCAAATCTCGCGGCCCGCGCACTGCCGATTTCAGCAGGAAGGGCATTTCGGCAAGCGATTTTGGCCGAGGTGCTAGACCCGAAGACGGCGCTTTTCTTCCTCGCGTTTCTCCCCCAGTTCGTACGGCCCGAAAATGGTTCGGTCATGCTTCAGCTCACGATTCTGGGGATCATCTTTGTTTTATTGGGGTTCGTCAGTACGACGGTTTTTGCAGCAGGCGCCGGAGGTCTCGGGACGTTCCTCCGCCGCAATCCTGCGGTGCTGAAATGGCAGGGGAAGGCAATCGGCGGTCTCTACTGCGCTCTGGGTATCCGACTGGCGCTGCAAGAACGCTGACCCGCTCCGGCCCTTTGATGACCCCGGCAACGGCCCGGCGATACCGCACCGCGGCTTGACATCCCGGCCCGCGTCAGTGTCTTACGGCCCCAATCTTACGAGGGAGCACCGGATGACGGCTGCATTTACATTTCCGGGGCAGGGTTCCCAGGCGGTCGGTATGGGCAAGGCCCTGGCGGAGGCCTTCCCGGCTGCGCGGGCGGTGTTCGATGAGGTTGATTCGGCGCTCGGCGAAAAGCTGACCGCGATCATCTGGGACGGCCCGGCCGAAACCCTCCAGCTCACTGAAAATGCCCAGCCGGCCCTGATGGCGGTTTCGATTGCCACGCTGCGCGTGCTGGAGACCGAGGCGGGCTTTTCCGTCGGACGGGATGCGGCCTTTGTCGCCGGCCATTCGCTTGGCGAATATTCCGCGCTGGCCGCGGCCGGCGGCCTCAGCATCAGCGATACCGCGCGCCTGCTGCGCACCCGTGGTCTTGCAATGCAAAAGGCCGTGCCAGTCGGCGCTGGCGCGATGGCGGCACTTCTTGGGCTCGACTATGAGGCGGCGATGGCCGTCGCCAACGAAGCCGCGCAAGGGCAGGTCTGTCAGGCGGCTAACGACAATGGCGGCGGGCAGGTGGTGGTGTCCGGCGACAAGGCCGCTGTCGACCGCGCCGTGGAAATCGCCAAAGCCAAAGGCGCCAAGCGTGCAATGCTGCTGCCGGTGTCCGCGCCATTCCATTGCAAGCTGATGCAGCCTGCCGCCGATGCAATGGCAGAGGCGCTTGCAGGTGTAACGATCAAGACGCCGGCTGCGCCGCTGGTGGCGAACGTACTGGCCGCGCCGATCACCGATCCCGACGAGATTCGCCGCCGCCTGATCGAGCAGGTCACCGGCACCGTGCGCTGGCGCGAGTCGGTGGCCTATATGGCAGCGCATGGCGTCACGCGGTTCTTCGAAATCGGTGCCGGCAAGGTGCTGAGCGGGCTGGTCAAGCGGATCGCCGACGGCGCGGTCGGCGTGGCGGTCGGGGGACCCAACGATATTACCGCCGCAAAGGACGCATTGGCGGCGTCGGCCTAAAAGCTCCCGGAAGGAGACATTGATGTTCGATTTGACTGGCAGGACGGCGTTGGTGACCGGCGCAACCGGCGGCATCGGCGGTGCGATCGCGCAGGCGTTGCATGGTCAAGGCGCGACGGTGGCGATCTCCGGCACGCGTCGCGAGGTGCTGGATTCGTTTGCCGGCAAGCTTGGCGAACGCGTCCACGTGCTGCCGTGCAACCTTTCCGACAGCGCGGAGGTCGAGGCGCTGGTGCCAGCGGCGGAAGCCGCGATGGGGCAGGTCGATATCCTGATCGCCAATGCGGGCATCACGCGCGACAATCTGTTTGTCCAGTTGCGTGACGAGGATTGGGACGACGTCATCAACGTCAACCTGACTGCGACCTTCCGTCTTGCCCGCGCCGCAACCAAATTGATGATGCGCAAGCGCTTTGGCCGGATCATAGCAATCACCTCGATCGTCGGCGTGACCGGCAACCCCGGCCAAGCCAACTACACCGCGTCGAAGGCCGGAATCATCGGCCTGATCAAGACGCTCGGTGCGGAGTACGCCAAGCGCAACGTGACCGCCAATTGCATCGCGCCGGGATTCATCAAGACGCCGATGACCGATGCGCTCAACGACAAGCAGCGCGAGACCATCCTGGCGAAGGTTCCTGCGGCGCGGCTGGGGACACCGGAGGACATCGCGGCGGCAGCCGTCTATCTCGCCTCCAACGAGGCGGCCTACGTCACCGGCCAGACGATTCACGTCAACGGTGGAATGGCCATGATTTGAGCGAGTTATTGCCCCGATCTATGCGGCCAAAGGCCGTTGTCCGGGGCGGGTGAGGCTTGTAGTCAAGGCTAGGGAAGTATGGTAACCGAACCCCCGACGGATGGGCAAACAAGGCCATTGCAGGATTTTGAAACCCTGTATATTGGCGTGGCGACGCCTGCCGTTCGCCGGGGCTTTGTCGGCTACCACCGGGCCGAATCAAGACTATGCGCGATAGCGAAGGAAGTTTAACGACCACGATAGCTCGTAGCGTCTCTGTAGCGTCTTGGGGTCGGGTCCAATGGAACAAGCACGAGGTTAAAGATGAGTGAGATTGGCGAGCGGGTTAAGAAGATTGTGGTCGAGCACCTCGGTGTTGAACCCGACAAGGTTGTCGACAACGCAAGTTTCATCGACGACCTCGGCGCCGACAGCCTCGACACCGTCGAGCTTGTGATGGCATTTGAAGAAGAGTTCGGCTGTGAAATCCCCGATGACGCCGCCGAGACGATTTTGACCGTCGGCGACGCGACGAAGTTTCTCGAGAAGAACGCTAAGAGCTGACGTCCCGGGCGGATAGAGACAGAGCCGGACGGGCCGTCATCAAACGGTCCCCCGGTTTCTTGTTTTGGGCCATCGGTTTCGGGCTGGAGTTTTGACATGAGGCGGGTTGTCGTCACGGGGCTGGGCATGGTTACGCCGCTCGGCTGCGGCGTTGACACAACGTGGGCGCGCATCCTCAACGGCCAGAGTGGCGCCAAGAAGATCGACACGTTCGAAGTCGCCGATCTCGCCAGCCAGATCGCCTGCGTGATTCCGCGTGGCGACGGCTCTGATGGTACTTTCAATCCCGACCAGTGGATGGAGCCGAAGGAGCAGCGCAAGGTCGACGACTTCATCATCTTTGCGATGGCTGCGGCACGCCAGGCGCTCGACGACGCCAACTGGCATCCGGCGACCGAAGAAGACAAATGCTCCAGCGGCACTCTGATCGGTTCGGGGATCGGCGGCCTGTCCGGCATCGCCGAGACGTCGCTGCTGTTAAAGGAGCGCGGGCCGCGCAGGGTTTCGCCGTTCTTCATTCCGGGGCGGCTGATCAATCTCGCTTCCGGTTATGTATCGATCGAGCACGGCCTCAAGGGCCCCAATCATTCCGTGGTCACGGCCTGTTCGACCGGCGCGCATGCGATCGGCGATGGTGCCCGTCTCATTGCGCTCGGCGACGCCGACGTGATGGTCGCGGGCGGCACGGAATCGCCGATATGCCGGCTGGGGATGGCTGGATTCTGCGCGGCGCGCGCGCTCTCGACCGGCTTCAACGACGCGCCGCAAAAGGCCTCACGGCCCTACGATAAGGACCGCGACGGATTCGTGATGGGCGAGGGCGCCGGCGTCGTGGTGCTCGAGGAATATGAGCACGCGAAAAAGCGCGGCGCGCGAATCTATTGCGAAGTGATCGGCTATGGCCTGTCGGGCGACGCCTATCACATCACCTCGCCGTCGCCGGATGGCGATGGCGGCTTCCGCAGCATGAGCGCCGCCCTCAAGCGCGCCGGCATCGCGGTATCGGATATCGACTACATCAACGCCCACGGAACTTCGACGCAGATCGGCGACGAGATCGAACTCGGCGCGGTGGAGCGGCTGCTCGGCAACGCCGCCTCCAAGGTGTCGATGTCGTCGACCAAGTCGTCGACCGGGCATCTGCTCGGCGCTGCCGGTGCGATCGAGGCCATTTTCAGTATCCTTGCGATTCGCGATAACATTGCTCCACCCACCATCAATTTGGAAAATCCGTCGGTGCAAACGGCGATCGATCTGGTGCCGCAGACCGCGCGCAAGCGCGAGATTAACATCGCGCTGTCGAATTCCTTCGGTTTCGGGGGGACCAACGCCTCCGTGATCGTTCGGCGCGTGGCCGACTAACAAGTGTTTAGAACGACTCCACCGTTTTGCCGTATTCGGCGATGACTTCTACATACGGGCGTATGCTATCGGCTGGGCAAGGGATTGCCGAGTCGCGATTGAACCGACAGGATTCAGGTTGCATCGATGAGTGAGAGGCCGCCCATTTCACCACGAAGCCCGCGCGCTGCGTTGGAGCCCGAGCAGGTGCCGCCGCCGCCGAAGCGGTCAGATCGCGCCCGCAATCCATTCGTGGTGGTCGGCAATGCCATCTTTACCATCCTGATCATTCTGATGATCGGGGTGGGAGCGGTGTACTATTACGGCAGACAAATCCTGGAAACGCCCGGTCCGCTGAAGGAAGACAAGATCGTCAACATTCCCTCGCGTGCCGGAAAGCGCGACATCGCCGACGCACTGCTGCGTGAAGGCGTGATCAACGTCAATCCCTGGGTATTCATCGGCGGCGTGTTTGCGCTGAAGGCGAGCTCCGACCTCAAGCCCGGCGAATATTCCTTCCAGAAGAGCGCCAGCCTGCGCGACGTCATCGCCACCATCGTCGAAGGCAAGGTGGTGCAGCATGCCGTCACGATTCCGGAAGGTCTGACCTCCGAACAGATCGTGACGCGACTCCTCGACAACGACATCTTCGCCGGCTCGGTTCGGGAAATACCCCGCGAAGGCACGTTGCTGCCCGAAACCTACAAGTTTCCGCGCGGCACCACGCGCGAGCAGGTGATCCAGCGCATGCAGCAGACCCAGAAGCGGGTGCTCACGGAAATCTGGGAGCGCCGCAATCCGGACGTTCCGGTCAGGTCGCTGGATCAGCTCATCACGCTGGCCTCGATCATCGAGAAGGAAACCGGCCGGGCCGACGAGCGCAGCCGCGTGGCGGCGGTATTCGCCAATCGCCTGCGGCAAAGGATCAAGCTGCAGTCGGATCCGACGATCATCTATGGCCTGGTCGGCGGCAAGGGAACGCTGGGCCGGCCGATCAAGCGCTCCGAGATTACGCAGCCGTCGCCCTACAATACCTATGTGATCGACGGTTTGCCGCCCGGGCCGATCGCCAATCCGGGCCGCGCCTCGCTCGAAGCCGCCGCCAACCCGGCACGCACGCGCGACCTGTTCTTCGTGGCTGATGGAACGGGTGGGCACGCCTTTACCGAGACCTACGACCAGCACCAGAAGAACGTTGTCAAGCTGCGGTCGTTGGAAAAGCAGATTCAGAACGACACTGTCGAACCATCGGAGGACGCGCCGCCGCCTACGGGGGCCGGAGCACCGGCCGATACCAATCCAACCGCGACGACGCCGCGGCCGGCAGCGCCGGCTAAAAAGCCGCCCGCCCGCCCTCCGGCACCTGCAACCGCGCCGGCCCGCCAGGGCGCGCAATCGACCACGACGCCGCCGGTGGTTCAGCGCTGACGCCCGCCGGTCGCGAAGGCGTTCCAGGCCGCAGCCGGAACGCAATTCCACTTTGGCGGAAATCGGCTTATGGTCCCGCCATTCATTTCGAGTCTCGAAATCCCTGTCTTTTGGAAAGTGTTACGCGATGGCGCTATCGAGCATGACCGGTTTTGCCCGGAGCCACGGCGCCAGCGGCCCCTACACGTTCGAATGGGAACTGAAGTCCGTCAACGCCAAGGGCTTTGACCTGCGCCTGCGCCTGCCGGCCGGTTGGGACGAACTGGAGGCCTTTGCCAAGAAACGCGCCGGCGAGGTGCTGTCGCGGGGCACGGTTTACGCCAACCTCAACGTCAAACGCGCCAACGCGGTTTCGACCGTGCGCATCAATGAAGACGTGCTCGCCTCGATCGTGAAGGTCGCAGGCGTGCTCGCCGGCAAGATCGACGCGGTGGCGCCCAGCATCGACGGACTGCTCGGCATCAAGGGTGTCATCGAGGTGGTCGAACCCGACAGCGACGAGGCGGAGGACAAGGCGGCAAAGGATGCGGCGGCGGCCGCCTTCGAGCAGGCGCTCGGCCATCTCGTCGAGATGCGCCGCCGCGAGGGCGTGACGCTCGGGCAAATCCTGATCCAGCGCATGGATGAAATCGAAAGGTTGGCGAAAAAGGCCGAGGCCGCGCCCGGCCGCAAGCCGGAGGCGATCAGGGCCCGCCTCGCCGAACAGATCGCGGCGTTGCTGGAGACGTCCGAACGCTTCGATCCTGACCGGCTCAATCAGGAAGCGATCCTGATTGCGACCAAGGCCGACATTCGCGAAGAGCTCGACCGCATAGCCTCGCATGTCGCGCAGGCCCGCGAGATGATCGGCAAGGGCGGCCCGGTCGGGCGGCGGCTCGATTTCCTCGCCCAGGAATTCAACCGCGAGGTCAACACCTGCTGCTCCAAATCGAACGATCTGGAATTGACCCAGACCGGGCTCGAGATGAAAAACGTGGTCGAGCAATTCCGCGAGCAGGTCCAGAATCTGGAGTGACTGATGACGGCTGGTGGTGGTTTCGACGGAGTTGAACGGCGCGGGCTGATGTTCGTGCTCTCCTCGCCCTCGGGCGCGGGCAAGACCACGCTGTCGCGCCTCCTGATCGAGCGGATGCCGGGTTTGAAGATGTCGGTATCCGCCACCACGCGGCCGATGCGGCCGGGCGAAGTCGATGGCCGCGACTATTTCTTCGTCGACAAGCCCAGGTTCGAAGCGATGGTCGCGCAGGGCGAATTGCTGGAGTGGGCGACCGTGTTCGACAACCGCTATGGCACGCCGCGTGCGCCGGTCGAGACCGCCTTGTCGGCCGGGCAGGACGTGCTGTTCGACATCGACTGGCAGGGTACGCAGCAATTGCGGGAAAAGGCCCGCGCCGACGTCGTCAGCGTATTCATCCTGCCGCCCTCGGCAGCCGACCTCGAGAAACGGCTGCACACGCGGGCGCAGGATTCCGATGAGGTCATTCGCGGTCGCATGAGCCGCGCCACCCATGAACTCAGTCACTGGGCGGAATACGACTATATCGTCGTCAACCAGAACGTCGATGACGCCTTTGCCGAAGTGCAGTCGATCCTCAAGGCCGAGCGGCTCAAGCGCGAACGCCGCACCGGCCTGACCGAATTCGTTCGCAAGCTGCAGCGCCAGTTGGAAAAATAACTGCCGCGTAGGCTTCGGTTACGTCTGCGCGCTGCGCGCGAGCCGGGCCAGCATTTCCGTAACCTGCTGATCGCGCTCTCGCTCCTGAGGGACGCGCGCTCGTTCCTGCAGTGTCCGCACTCGCTCCTGGGGCATGCGCGCTCGTTCTTGCGGTATGCGTACTCGTTCCTGGGGTACGCGGGCGCGCTCCTGCGGCACGCGGGGCCGCTCCTTGGGCACGCGGGTATGCTGCACGGCAGCGGTGCGCCGCAGCCGGGCGTCTTCATCGTGGAATACCGGCGGCGCGGGACGTTTGGTGCGCGCGGCATCCCACATCGCGCGTCGCTTGCGGCGCATGGCGCGGCGCGCCCGCATGCGCCCGATCCTGACGATCGCGCTGACCGTGAGGCCGGCGAGCGCCAGCGCTGCCGCCATCACCAAAAGCAGCTTCTGCAGCGATGCGGTCGGCTTTGCCGGTTCTGCCACGAGAGGCGCAACCTGTTCTGCTGCCGGCTGCTGCACTTCGTCAGCCTGCGGCGGCTGGTCTGCGGGCGTGGCGGCGGCAGCGACTTGGAGATTGGTCGGATTGGTCGAAGCGCTCGCGGCGGGCGCGTCGTTCCACCGCATCGTCGCGAGCGGCGCCGGTGCCAGCACGTTCGGCATGTTTGCGCGTGGGCCGTTCTGATCGGCGGACGCGGGCACGGCGCCAGTTGTGCGCGGCTCGGCTTTGGCGGGCGGATTTTGCTCGGCGCGGGCTTGCTGGGCAACCCATTCGGCGCGCGCGTCATCGAACGACTTGCGCGTCTCCGTTTGCGGCGGCACTTCGGTCGAAGACGCCGCCGGCGCCGATTGCGGCGGCGCGGCACGCGCGAACTTGTCGTCGGCCTTCTCGTTCTCCTCGCGCAGATACCAGCATTGACGTTTTGTCGTGCGGTCGATGCGATAATACCAATGGCTGCCCGAGGGGGTGGCCCCCTTCGGCGCGGACAGGCAGTTGTCTGCTGCGGCCTGGTTCGCTCGCGTGCCGGCTTCCGCTACCTGTTGCTCAGCCGACTGCGCCCGAAGATCCGTCACGGTGGCCAGATTTGTACCCGCCACAACACCGGCAAAGAGAGCCGGAACGAATTTCACGGAACGGTACGACATCTGCATCCCCGGCAACGCTACGCTACTCGACGCTTGATGCCCCCAATCTGGTCAGAGACTTGGGTCGCAATGAGCCGCAATTTCGGAGCGGATGCGGTATAATTGCGGCTCGCGCGCCGCCTCACATGTGGCGGGCTAAGGCCATGAAAAAGCGGTGGAAAACAGCGGCCTTTCGGCTGACGGGAAACTCTATTGTTTAGAAGCTGTCCAGCGTCCGGTGCATCCGTCAGACCGGACGAATGAACCGGAGCCGCTGCGGCCTGAAAAACGGCCGGTGTTGGTCCAACTCAAACCTTGGATCGATCCGCCGCTCCTCGTAGAGCCATTGGGGCTGACTGACCCGGAGCTCAGGTCGCCCGAAATCCTGCCGCCGGAGATGACAAATCTCTCGGTGCTGCTACCGCAAGGCGTGCCCACGGCGACGGCAACCCATGAGCCATCGAAGTCGCCGCCGCCACCTCCGCCGCTTTTTCGCGACGCGCGGCGCGGCTCATCCGCTTCAGGCTTGTTGCGACGCGCCGGCTTGGAAGATTCGACCTCGCGCGGCGCTTCGCGTGAACCGGACAGCGACTTCTCGTCATTGCCGATGCTGCCGCCGGCGCTGCCGGACTGCGTCACGGCCGGGCCGCTTATGACGGCCGAGATCGCGAGCGAGAGGAGCCCAATTCCGATCGAATGTCGAGCCGGGTATTTCATAATGAAATCTTCCAATATTTCCCGGCCGTGGTGAGCAGCCGCGCTATTGCTTCGACGCCGTCCATGTCCCGGTGCAGCCATCCGATTGCCGGAACGTCCCGCCGCCGCTGCGACCGGACAGGCGGCCCGTGGTGATGACCGTAATGCCGTTGCCGTTCGAGGTGCCGTACACCCGGCCCTCGGAACTGATGGTGCCTCGGGCGTTCTGACCGATGATCTTGCCGCTGGTGACGATGACCGCGTTGCTGCTGCTACCCTGACAGGTAACGCCCCGGGAGTGGACGACCCAGGCGCCATCAAAATTGTTGCCGCCGCCTCCGCCGCTCTTGCGTCCGGCGCGGCGCGGCTCGTCTGTATCGGATGGATTGCGTCGCGAGGATTCAGCCGGTCGCGGCGGCTCGCGTGAGCCGGACAGCGATTTTTCATCGTTGCCGATGCTGCCGCCGGCGCTGCCGGATTGCGCGTGCGCAAGGCCATGCCCGAACGCGAGCGTGATCGATATCGCGAGGAGGACGGTCCGGTTCAAACGTCGGGCGGCGTTTAGCATCAGCAGGTGCTTCCAATATCGCGAACAACAAATTTCAGCGGCCCGAGCCATCGGCACAGACCGCACCAATAATCCGGCAGGATTTGCCAGCCTTGCCGCACTCGTCAAGCGCGGCCTCCCTGGCGCGCTGAACGGTATCGCGCTGGACCAGTGACCAGGACTTTCCCGAGATCGCAAACGCGCCGCATCGCGAGCCGTAGAAGCTCAACTCGATCGGACATTTGCTGCCGCCGCAATTCTTGAGCGCGTCGTCGATCGCCGCTCGCCGCGAAGAATGATTCCAGGACATGCCCCATTTGTCGCTTTCGGGTCCGTAGACGATCGAACCCCACGGCTTCAAATCTTCCATCTTGCGCAGCCGTGTCAGCACGCCTTCGGTCGGTTCACCGGTCGGCGTCATCCTGGCCTTCTCCTGAAACTTGCTGATCGCCAGCCGCATGCCGTTCTTGCTGTCGAGCGGCTCCGGATCGTAATTGAGCTCGAACAGACGGTCGCTCAATTCGCGCAGCAGCACGGGATCCTTGATCGGAATGCGATCTGGATCCCGACGCAGCGTCGAGGCCAGTGGTTCGGGCTGCGGCGCGACGGCGACCTGTTGCGGTGCCGGGGCAGGGGGCACGAAATAGAAATTACCGTCGATCGGCGAGGAGGACACCCAGGGCTGTTGCGATCCGCCGGTCTGACGTTTCACGGCAAGACCGACCTGGTTGAAAGTCTGGAAGATGTCGAGCCCGGTCTGCTTGATCGTCGCGGCCAGCGCCTTGGTGTAGGGACTGTGGCCATCGGTACCGTCCTGCGCAACATTGCCGGGCTGCGTCGCATAGGAGATCAGCGTGCCCTCCGGCGCGCGCATCTGCGCGAGACCGCCGTCGGAGGCGCGCAAGCCGCGCGCGCCGAACGGATTGTTTCGGCAGGCATCGAGGATCACCATGTTGAGGCGCGTGCCCGAGCCCTGCATCTGGCGCAGCACGAGGTTGACGTCCACCATCTGGAAATCGACGTCGGCCTCGCGCGTCGGATTGGCGCTGACCGGAACGAGATAGTTCGATCCGGAGACCTGCACGCCATGCCCCGCATAGTAGAACAGCGCGACGTCGGCGCCCTGCACCTGACGGCCGAAATTCTGCACGGCGGTGTCCATCGCCGGCTTGTCGAGATCGAGCTGGGCGCGGCCGCCGATCAGGGTAAAGCCGAGACTCGAAAGCGTCTCCGCCATCAGCATCGCGTCGTTGCGCGGATTGTCGAGCCGGGTCACGTTTTGATAGGCGGAATTGCCGATGACAAGCGCGACACGCTTCTCGGCGGCGGCAGGCGTAACGAAGAGCAGCGCGATCAGGAGCACCAGCGCCGAATATCTGCAGCTCCCCTCAAAAGCCCCGCGCATCTCCAATAAAATCCTATAATGAAATAACACCAGATTATCAGTCCGCGTGTTCTGCGAAAAGCGGTACGGCGCCGCAAACAGGGGCGGGCGGGGCAGTCTTATGCCGGTGCTCGGATACGCATGGTTGTTTTCGACAGATGCGGCCGGCGCCGGATATGACATTGCGATCTCGCGGCGCGGGGTGCGCCCGAAGTTATGCATCGACGAAGCCCTCGGGAAACGAGGGCGCAGGGAAAGCCGGGTGCCCATGACACCCGCAGTCGTGCGCAAGAATGCACACGGTGGACCGCAGGTGCGCCGGAACACCCGGCTTTCCCTGCGCGGTGGTTTTAACGGCTTATGCCGCGTTCTCCCCGGAGCCGAATTCCTCTGGCCTCCGTCGCCGACGGATTGGCGATTGATCGAACGCCCGGTTGGGCCCGACAATCTCCATCGGCTTGACACCAGCAACGGGTGCCAGGACCGCGCGGTTTTGCCGTCCACGGCTTCCCCGGACAAAAGCGCTTCGACCGGCCCGTATGCTGCCAGAAGAAGTTTTCGCTGAGGCGTTTAAGCGCCGGTCGTCTGCGCAGGTCGTGCTCGCTCACGGAAAGACCGCCCTGCGAACACATCGCGCGCCCGAACGCTGCCGCGTCCACCGCAACCCGTCCCAACGTTAGTGACGCTGGCCATCGCCCCTCGAGCGGAACGGGATGGCGGAGTTGTAGGATTGATTTGGATGTCGCGTTAAGCGAAAAATTTTAAGCGGGCGTGGAATAAGTTTCTTGCCAGGATTGGCAAATCAGTGATTGGGGGCGCGGGGAAAATCGCGCGAGCGCGGGAAACACTGGCGACGTATTTCTATCGCCGTAATGCCACTGCACGATAACGACGACGGCTCGCGCTACAACTTCGTCGACCGATCCTCAGCAGTGATCACGATGGAAGAGTATCGAGACGGAAAGCTGTTCCGACCTGCCTCCATTATGGAGATAAACGTGGCACAGAATATCTACGACAATCCCGATTTCTTCGCTGGCTACAGCCAATTGCCTCGCCAGGTGCATGGGCTGGACGGTGCGCCTGAATGGCCGGCTGTTCAGGCCATGCTGCCCGCGCTAACTGGCAAGCGCGTGGCCGATCTGGGCTGCGGCTTCGGCTGGGCCGCGCGCTGGATGCGCGCGCAGGGCGCGGTCTCGGTGCTTGGCTTCGATCTGTCGCAGAACATGATCGCACGCGCCAAGGTCGATACCTCGGACCCGGCCATCGAATATTGGCTCGCCGATCTCGAGACACTGGAACTGCCCGAAGCGGCTTTCGACCTCGTCTACAGCGCGCTGACCTTTCACTATGTCGAGGATTTCGAGCGCCTCGCGCGCATGATCCACAAGGCGCTGGTCCCCGGTGCAGATCTGGTCTTCACGATCGAGCATCCGATCTTCATGGCTGCGGCGCATCCGCAGTGGATCGCCGATGAAGACGGCCGCAAGACCTGGCCCGTCAATGGCTACTCGGTCGAGGGCGAGCGCCGCACGGACTGGTTCGCCAAGGGCGTGCTGAAGTATCACCGGACGCTCGGCACGACGCTCAACACGCTGATTGATGCGGGCTTCGAGTTGCGCCGGGTCGAGGAATTCGCCCCGGCGCGCGAACAGATCGAGCACTTGCCCGAACTGGCCGAAGAGCTGGAGCGGCCGATGATACTCCTGATCTCAGCGCGAAAGACAGAAAGGCGAGTTGAGCTGCCCGCATTACGATGAGTCCGGCACTGCCGCCGTAATTCCTAAGGCCCAAATAGCGCACATAGCTCGAGGTTTTGTGTGAGCCAACGACGGTGGAGTCCTGCCGTCACGTTAGCGTTACGCCCCAGTGTGAACCAGTTCATACACGCTAAAGTTTAGCCGGTGTAAGAGAAGATCTTCCGCGACATTTCCAGTCAATGGAGGGTCTGATGAAGCAGTTTTCTCTCTCGCTTCCGGCATTACTGTTCGGCATCATTCTCTATACGCCCCAAGCTTACGCCCAGGCGAAATGCACTCAAGGTTATGTTTGGAGGGAAGCTACTCGCGGCGATTACGTGTGCGTCACGCCACAAACCCGCCGGCAGGCCTGGAACGACAATGCGCAGCAGGACGCTCGGCGGGCAGGGCGCGGACAGTACGGATACGAGACTTGCAAGCAAGGTTACGTATGGCGCGAAGCAACGACGGACGACAAGGTCTGCGTCACGCCGGCGACGCGCGACCAGGCGCGCTACGACAATTCAAGGGCGCGGCAGCGTGTCCACGCGCAGCGCATTGATTAGTTTATAGCTTCCAGCCAATAGCTACCGAAGGCTTCGTAAAGGCGTCGAAGGCTCGCCCACATCTTGCAGCGATTGCGTTCTGCCACAACGCCATGACGAAGATTTTCGCAGCGGGTGCGATGCTGACCCGACTGGCAGCATCCAAGAAACGCAAGAAGGGCTCCAGCGGCGCTGAGGCCCTTCTTTTGCGGGAACGGTGTCGCAGGGAGGTGCGACATCGCACCAATTCTTGAGCTACCGATCGGTCCAGCGTCCCAGCCGGACCCCGATCTGATCGTCGCTAACCGTCGATTGCGTGTTTAGTCGCAGATGCGCTCGCGGATCCTGACGCGTTCACCAAAGCGGTTGGTGCGTTCGCGGATAACGATCCGGCAGTCATCTCCGTAATCACGGTAGTAGGGGCGATCATAGCCGGGACCAACATAGACGCCGCCAGGACCGACGCCGAACTCGATAGCGTTGGCCGTAGCGATGGTTCCGACCGTAAGCAGTGTCGCAATCGCCAAGATAGATAGCTTCATAGATACCTCCTCTTGTCGATCAAAACCAAAGGCTTCGGAAGGCATTCGTTCCGCTCGGCGGAGATTTTGATGGCGCTCTCATCTTAGGTTCCGCGAAAGAATATTGCAGTGAACCGACCAGGTTTCGATGCCGATCGCTCATCGCGATAGCGGCAGAACTCGTTGCTGTTGTCGTACTCGGTCCAGGTTCTCGCTTGCGGTCGCGAGCGGAGGAACTTGACGCCTTTCTGAACGGTTGACCGATTTTCTACGCGCCCCTCCGGTTCCGTACTCGGACGAGGACACCATGACTTCACTTGCGAAACTTCTCGCTCAAAAGGAACAACTGCTGGGCAGGTTGCAGGAGGACCCGGGGCCAAATGAGCGCGCCGAACTAGAACGCCTTTTGGAGAAAGTCGATGCAGCATTGAGTTCGCTGGAGCCTGCACCCAGCGACATGGCCGAGGAAAACTTGGCCGAGGATCATGACAGCCGTTCGAAACCGACTGGACCTAAAGCGGAAATGATCTCTGGCAGCCAAACTCCGTCTAGCGTAGTCCCGCATCGTCTCCCGTTAAAAACTGACGAATTTCGCTTGTCCTCTTGGCGCTTTTAGCCCGCCTGTGCCGCGAGGGCGTAGAGCCAGCCCATCAGCGTCGCTACCGACACCAGCGTTGTGATCGAGACTGTGGCCGCGACCAGAGGTTCTTCCATCTTGTACTCGCCTGCCAGGATATACACCGTCTTGGCGGTCGGCACGGCGGCACAGATGACGGCGGCGATCGTGTAGAGCGGATTGAGGCCCGACGCCAAACAAAGCCCGTAGACGATCAGCGGCATGATTACGAGCTTCACGACCGCGAGGGCGACGGATGCCATGACGTTCGAGCGTATTGCTTCAACTGACAGGCTTAGTCCAATGGCGAAGAGCGCGCACGGCGTTAGAGCAGCCGCCAAGATGTTCATATAGGCCGCGAGTGAGGCCGGCATTGGCAGGCCTGTGGTCGACCACGCAAGACCGATCAGAGTCGATAGTACCATCGGATTGAGCACGATCTGCTTCACCAGCATTATCGAACCTGCCGTCCTCGCGTGCGCGCCGCGCCCCTCGCTTTCCAGGAGAATAACCGTCGCGGGGAACATCACGCCCGCCACGAACAAGGTTGCGATGGCGGCGGGCAGAACGGCAGGCTGTCCGTAGATGGAGTGCAGGATTGGCAGTGCTACGAATCCAGTATTGGTCATCGCCGCTGCCATTCCATAGAGCGTGCTGCTGGCGCGGTCGCGTCCCCACCGGACGCGGACTGTCAGAAAGACCACCGCGAAGCACAGAATGGAGCCACCGCCGAACGCCAGCAGAAAGCGCCATTCGAGAAGATTGCGTGCCGGCTCCTGCGCGATGGTGACGAATAGCAGCGCCGGCATCGCGACGTTATAGGCGAAGTGCACAAGCCCGTCGGCCAACGACCGCGAAATGTAGCCGAGCCAACCTGCCAGCCAACCCGTGACGATGATCGCAAACACAGGAAGGACCAGGTCGGCGACTGCCATCTTGCTTTCCCCTTGACGGTCCTTTGATCAGGCGCGTTGTGAACACATGGCAAGTCATACATTTCCGGCGCACATAGCAATTTTGACTATGAAGCGATCGCGGTGAAATAATTCAAGTCTGGCAGAGTCTCGCCAAGTTAAGCTGATTGGCCACGGAAGCCAATTGACCGAATGGCCGCTTCTGGGCACCTTTGAGACATGCCCGCCTATTCTGAGAATGTCCGTAGAAGTGGTAGACCGGAAGCGGCTGACAGATCGTCAAACCGATGCGAATGACCCCAAAGCGGAAGCTTCCAAAGGTCAGACGTCTTTTCAGGACGCAGGAGATCGTGTACTCTTTGAATAGCTGTCGTCGCAGGCGGGAAATGCCGAATTCCTCGCGGGACTGAACGGACAGCGGTCGTGCCATCGGCAAGCATTGCACTCGTATCACCGACTTCCTTTTTCGCCGGTCCTTCAGCATTCGCATTCCAACGCGGGTGCGCGTAAGCGCGCCCAGATGCCCATTTGAATCCTGTGAATCCTGAAAGCGCGGGCCCTAGAGCGGTGCCTGCGAGGGAGGAGATCTCCATGGCTGACCAGCCCACCATTTCGACTGAATCTGACCTGGCATCGCCGACCCTGCCGACCACCGCGGTCACTCGCCGCTCGCTCCTCGGCGGGGTCGGCATCGCAGTCGGCGCCGCCGTGCTTGCGTCTCCGCCGAGCATGCCCGGAATCGCCCCGGCAGCAGCACAGCCTGTGAGCGCGGACCCGCGACCGCTCGACGCGGCGTTCAAGCGCCGCGCCTTCGAAGTCCGAGAGGCCTGCGCGAGAAACAACGAGAAAATTCCCATCGCGCCCCACCCGACGAATGGCGATGAGGCGCGCTACACCAACAAGATCGGTTCGGATTCACGGGGCCTGCCGCACGATAAACGCGGCGAAGTGGAGCAAGCGGCATGGCAGGCGCTCTATGCCGCTTGCCAGTCGGGCGATCCCGCAGATTTCGAGAAAATCCCGCTCGGCGGCACTCGCAAACTGGTCAATCCCGTAGGCACGCAAGCCGTCAGTCTCAGCGGCATGAACCCTACTCAGATTGCGATACCGACGGCTCCGGCCCTTGCAAGTGCGGAGCGCGGCGGCGAGGCGGTCGAGGTATATTGGCAATCGCTGCTTCGTGATGTTCCGCTTACCGAGTTGCGCGACGACACCTCCAATCGCGACGTGCTTGCAGCTACCGAGGAACTCAACAAGCTCGCCGATTTCCGGGGGCCGAAGTCTGGTGGGCGGGTAACACCCGGTACGCTGTTCCGTGCCAATGCGCTTTATTTCGACCCAACTGACTTGAAGGGCCGCTCGGTCACGCCTCCAGGCGTTTTGGACGGCCCGCTGATCTCGCAATTCCTGCTCCGGGACGTGCCCTATGCCGCACAGTGGATCAGTGCTCAAATTCGCACCGTGTTGCCCGCCAACGAATTCCTGACCGAATACGAGGAGTGGCTGGCGATCCAGAACGGCGCCGCACCGAAACGCCGGTTGCAGTTCGACGCGACACCGCGATACATAACGACAGGAAGAGATCTCGCGGAGTATATCCACGCTGGCCCTGCACTTGGATGGGCGGCAGCACTGATCCTTGCAACCCCCGGCGGTGGAGCGGATCAACGGTACGCCGGGATGTATCCACCGGCAGAGCCCGTGTCCTACCCATCGAATCCGTATCGGAGATCGAAGACCCAGAGCCCTGCGGGTGCCACCTTCGGGTTGCCCTATGTGCAGGCACTACTCGCCACGGGGATCCGTAACTCCGTCCGCGCGTCCTATTGGCAGAAGTATTTTGTGCACCGGGCTGTGCGACCGGAAGCCTACGGCGCTCTGGCGCATCATCGCCTCGCCAATGGCGTGAGCGACTACCCGTTGCATGATAACTTCCTGAAATCGGAGGCCCTCGATCGCAGTAAAGCCAAGTATGGCACCTATCTTTTGTCACAAACTTATCCGGAGGCCGCGCCCACTCACTCCACCTATCCCGGCGGTGCCACGAGCGTTGGTGCCGTCACGGCTACCATATTGAAGGCGTTTTTCGACGAGAGCCGCGTCATCGCCAACCCGGTACAGCCCGATCCGGCTGACCCGACGAGGCTCGTGCCCTATAGCGGCCCGCCGCTCACGGTTGGCGGAGAGTTGAACAAGCTCGCGGTGAATTTCGGTTTCGGACGGAATTGGGCAGGCATCCACTGGCGTTCCGACGCTTCGGCCTCAATGGCGATCGGCGAGGAGGTGGCGATCGGCATGCTGCGGGACGAGCGCATTACCCTCCGCGAATCCTTCGACGGCTTCTCCTTGACGCGCTTTGACGGCAGCCGCGTCACGATCTGACAGCAGTCGGGCGACGCCCCTGCCGTGGGGCGCCGGCCCGGTCCTGTGCAGAGTAGCGGAAGCGTTTATGCCCGACAGCCTATTGGTGGAAGCTGAGCGCGGCGCCTGCTCAATCAACGAGGACCCAAGCCCGGGGGCGATCCTCGTTCTGATCATCTCACGATGCCCGTGCGGGCGAGGTGATCGAGTAGGCACAGTCCACTTCCGGAATTGGCATCTTTGAGACGTGCCGACCGGCCGTGACGGTGTCCGTTTCCGGCGGAAGACCGGAAGCGGTCACCGACGACCAAATTGACGCGATTGCACCCATGAGACACGGGTAACGCGGTGCTGCAGTCCTTGACGTTCCCCCAATTTGTGTCCATATGCGGGGTAATCGACACTTGGCCGAACGACTGGGCTCGCTTTGCCTTGCTGCTGACAGGCACGCACGTTTCAGACCCTTCTCCAAAAATCGATCAACGGACGTAGGTGCCGATCCATCGGTGCCTCGATCTTACGTGCACTGTCAGAAGGGGATATCTGTGCATAAGAGAACTGTGCAGTGCTCTAACACGCAAGAGGGCCTTGGCTTCATTCAACCTCCCACTCGCAGCGATGACGTCCCCGACGCACGGCGTTGGAAGCGCATTTTGGGCAACTACAGCACCCCAAGTCGGCCGCGGAGCCTGGCCGAGTTGGCGATCACGGCTTTGCCGCTCGTGATGCTGTGGACCGCGGCTTGGTTCACGTTCTCCCTTGGCTATGCCTGGGCTTCATTGCTTATCGCGTTTCCGGCCGCCGGCTTTCTCTTACGCCTGTTCATGATCCAGCACGACTGCGGTCATGGCACCTTTTTTGCCGGCCGCCTGGCGAATGACTGGGTCGGCCGCGTCATTGGTGTGCTCACGCTCACGCCTTACGACTATTGGCGCCGCACGCATGCGATTCATCATGCCACCACCGGCAACATCGACCGCCGCGGCATCGGCGACGTCGATACGCTGACCGTGCGCGAATACCGGGCGCTTCCTTGGTGGGGTCGTCTGAAATACCGTCTTTATCGCCACCCGCTGATCATGTTCGGGCTCGGACCGGCCTATCTGTTTCTCTTGCAGCAGAGGATTCCGGTCGGCCTCATGCGCAATGGTTGGCAGCCTTGGGCCAGTACGATGGCAACCAATCTCGCGATTGCCGTCGTCGTCGCCGCGCTCACATGGTTTATCGGGATCAAGGCGTTCCTGCTCGTGCACCTTCCGATTACGCTGCTGGCCGCCACGGCCGGCGTATGGCTGTTCTACGTGCAGCATCAATTCGAGCACACGACATGGGATCGCGACGAGAGCTGGAACCTGCATCAAGCCGCTCTGTACGGCAGCTCGCATTACGAACTGCCGGCGCTGCTGCGCTGGTTTACAGCCAACATCGGGATTCACCACGTGCATCACCTCTCCAGTCGAATTCCCTATTACCGGCTGCCGCACGTGCTGCGTGACCACCCGGAACTGCGCGATGTCGGCCACATAACGCTCCTTGCGAGCTTCCGCTGTGTACGACTTGTGTTGTGGGACGAGGCGCAGCGCCGTTTGGTGTCGTTCCGGGAAATCAGAGCCCGGGACTTTTAGGCATTACGGTGACAGTGGAGGCCCGGCTCGGCCTCGCGGCGCGGCGCGTTTCGGCAGATCGGCGATGCGTGCTTTGAGGCGTGGCAGCGCGAAGTCCAGGAAGGCGCGCAACTTGACCGGCATGAAGCGATTGGGCGGATAGACTAGGCTGACCGGTATCGGCGGCGGCTCGAAATCCTGCAGCAGCAGCGCAAGCTCTCCGGATTTGACCGATTCTGCTACCTGATAGGAGAACACCGTCGCGATCCCCATGCCGCAGCGCGCGGCTTCGCACGTCGATTCAAGATGGTTCAACACCAGGCGCGACCGCACCGGCACGACGTAATCGGTCTGGTCTTTCTTGAACGTCCATTCGGCTGGTGACTGCAACGGCACGAAACTGATGCAGTCGTGCTTGGAGAGGTCGTCAAGCGATCTCGGCGTCCCGCGCGATTTCAGATAGGCCGGGCTCGCGCACAGCATGCGGCGGATTTCGCCGATCCGGATCGCGATCAGGCTGCTGTCGGCCAGCGTTCCGATCCGAAGCGCGACGTCGACATGCTCCTCCAGAAGGTTGACCGGCCGGTCCAGCAGGTCGAGGCGAACGTCCACCTCCGGAAACATCGCCGCGAAATCCGCCAGCACCGGCACCAGGTGTAGCCGGCCGAACGCAAAGGGCGCCGACACGCTCAGCTCGCCGCGCGGCGTCGCGTACTCGCCGGATGCAGCGCGTTCGGCTTCGGCCACGTCGGCGATGATCCTTTTTGCCGCGGCGATGTAGGAGCGGCCTGCCTCCGTCGGGACGAGCGCGCGGCTCGAGCGGTTGAACAGCTTGGTGCGCAGGTGCGCTTCGAGCTCGGATACTTTTCGGCTCACGGTGGCCAGCGGCATTTTATGCCGGCGCGCCGCAGCCGACAGGCTTCCGGCCTCCGCGACCGCCAACACAATCGACATGGCTTCGAGACGGTCCATCGGATGCTTCCATTTTTTGGAAGGATACATCTCGATTTTGCCAGATACCCATCAATTCCGGAAGGGCCTATCCATCAGCGCGAGGCAACGCACCCAACCAACGGAGATGGATATGACCCAGACCAAAGGCACTGCCCTTATTACCGGCGCATCAAGTGGCATCGGCGCGATCTACGCCGATCGACTGGCGAAGCGCGGCCACGACCTCATTCTCGTTGCGCGCAACAACCAGCGGCTTGCATCGCTGGCGCGCCGGCTCGCCAACGAGACCGGCCGGAACGTCGAGACGGTCGAAGCCGATCTCACGTCCCCGGCGGACTTGCAGCGCGTTGAGAATATTCTCAAAGCCAATGCGGATATCTCCTTGCTGGCCAACAACGCCGGCGTCGGCGCGGCAGCCCCGCTGCTCGCTTCCGACGTCGACAAGATGGAGGACATGATCCGCCTGAACGTCACTGCGCTGACGCGGCTGACCTATGCGGCGGTGCCGGGATTTGTTGCCCGCGGCAACGGCACGATCATCAACATTTCGTCGGTCGTCGCGATCGCGCCGGAGGTGCTGAATGGCGTCTATGGCGGCAGCAAAGCGTTCGTGCTCGCATTCAGCCGCTCGCTCGTTCACGAGCTCGCCGACAAGGGCATCCGCGTGCAGGCGGTGCTGCCGGGCGCCACCGCCACCGAATTCTGGGACGTCGCCGGCACGCCGGTTCATCAGCTTCCGGCGCAGATCGTGATGTCGGCCGACGACTTGGTCGATGCCGCGCTGGCCGGTCTCGACCTCGGCGAGACCGTGACCATTCCATCGCTGCCGGACAAGGCAGAGTGGGACCGTCATGAGACGGCGCGCCAAGCCATGTCGGACAGGCTTTCGAGTGCCATCCCGGCCCCTCGCTACAATTTGCGCAAGCGCGTGAATGCGTGAGCGCTCGGCCGCCGCACGACAAGTCGTGCGGCCGGATATCGGATTTCAAACCTTGACCCATGAAAACGGAGATTACCATGTCACGCATTATCACCCAGCTCCCGGCGCCGATCCTCGCATCGGGCTCCATCATCCCTTGGCGCGATCAAGCCGAACGCCTGATCGCCTACGCAGAGCCGGTCAGCCGAGCCGGTCTCTATTTGTCGCTCGGGATCATCTACGCCTGGTTCGGCGGGATGAAGTTCACCGATTATGAGGCCCAGGGGCTGGTGCCGCTGGTGGAGAACAGTCCGCTCGTGAGCTGGTTCTATGCTCTGCTTTCGGTCCGCGGCTTCTCCAATTTCCTCGGCTTCGTCGAACTCAGCATCGGGCTGCTGATCGTCCTCAGACTGGCAAGCCCGATCTTTTCTGCAGCAGGCGGCCTTCTCTCGGCCGGACTCTTCGTCACGACAATAAGCTTCATGATCTCGACGCCAGGCGTCGTGGTGCCGGAGCTCGGGCTGCCCGCGATCACGGTCGCGCCGGGTCAGTTCCTCCTGAAGGACGTCGGTCTGTTCGCCGCTTCGTTCTGGGTATTCGTCGACTCGCTGAAGGCGGTGGTTCGCAGATGAGCGGCCGCTCGGCGCGCCCCAGCAAGAACAGTCATCAAGGAGCAAGAAAATGAGCAAGCGTCTCGACTATAACCAGATCGCGCCGGCAGGCGTCAAAGCACTGGGCGGCGTCTACGGCTACGTCATGCAGAGCGGACTTCCTCCTGCGCTGGTCGAACTGGTTTACCTGCGAATTTCCCAGATCAACAACTGCGCCTATTGCCTCGACATGCACACGCGCGACCTGCTCAAGAAGGGAGAGAAGATCGAAAAACTCGCGCTGGTGCAGGCGTGGGCGGAAGCCGGCAATCTCTTCGACGAGCGTGAACGCGCCGCGCTTGCATGGGCCGAGACGGTGACGCGCGTAGCCGATACCGGCGTGCCGGATCAAGCCTATCAGGCCGCCCGTGCCGTGTTCGAGGAGCGCGAGCTCGTGGACCTCACGATCGCGATCGGCCTGATGAACGCCTACAACCGTATGGCAATCAGCTTTCGCAACACGCCGCAGGCGGCGCTCGGGAAGTAGGCATCAGGCATACCATCCGGGAAGTTTGCAAGGAGGGCACGTCGCCTCTCGGCGAGGTGCCTTCCGCTATTCCCGCTTTTTCCCGAAAGTGCTATCATTCAATGATCGTTGTACTCGCAAGGGATGTCGGTTGGCTTTGTTCACCCCGGGGAGGTGACGTCGTGGCTAAATTGGATGACCGCACGATTGCAAACATGGAAGTAGCGTTGGAAAAAGCCTGCAGCCGCTTTCCCAACGGCGGCGATCATGAAAGCCGCAAATACGTCGCCCGAAAGCTGATGCAGAGTGCAGAGGAGGGAAACACCACCTTGGGCGGACTGGACGTTGTCGCGCACCGGGCCGTTCAAGAACTGTCGAAGCCAAAGTCGGCGTAACGGTCGTCCGCCTCAGTTCTTCAGCACGATACGTCCCACGACCTTGCCGGCGCGCAGCTCGTCGATCCATTTCTGGACGTCGGCCATCGGCTCCTCCTTCATCGGCGTCGGCTTGATCTTGCCGGCGCGGGCGAGGGCCATCAATTCCTTGGCCTCGGCGAGGGTGCCGACCATAAAACCTTCGACGGTCATGCGCTTGTAGACCCACTGCACCATCGGCAGGCTGAAATTGCCGCCCATCAGGCCGGACACCACGATCTTGCCGCCGCGTGCGACCGTCGCAACGGCGAACGCCATCGACTTCTCATTGCCGGCAAAATCGACGACGCCGTCGAAGCCGCCCTCGGTTTCTTTCAGGATGCGCCTTATGACCTCGGGCTCGGCCGGATCGTAGGCAACCGCTGCGCCGTTCTGCAGCGCGGTCTCGCGCGCGGCAGGAGAGAGGTCGGCGACCGTGATGTTCTGCTTGAACATCGCCTGCGCGAATGAAAGCCCCATCATGCCGACGCCGCCGAGCCCGATCAGCAAAAGGTTGCGCTGCCGCGGGCGGTCGACCAGCCGCTTCAGCGCGCCATAGGCGGTGACGCCCGAGCACATCAGCGTCGCCGCCTGGTTGACCGGCAGCGGATCGTAATCCAGCAGATATTTGGCGTTAGGCACCAGCACGTGAGTGGCAAAGCCACCATCGATGGAGACACCGAGGAAGCGCTGCTTGACGCAGAGGTTTTCGTCGCCATTGGCGCAGTCGCGGCACTGGCCGCAGCCGATCCAGGGGAATACCGCCTGCTTCTTTCCGATCAGATCCGTCGAGACATCGGGACCGACTTCATCGACGATGCCGGCAATCTCGTGCCCGAGCGTGAACGGCAGCGTCATGCCGCGCGTGGTGTCGAGCCGCTTGCCGCCGCCGAGATCGGCATAGCCGTCCTGGATGTGCAGGTCGGAATGGCAGAGACCGCAGCGCTCGATGCGGACGAGGACTTCGCTGCCTTTCGGCTTCGGCGTGTCGACGATGGTTTCGCACAACGGCGCATCGAACTTGACCAGGGACTGGCGACGCATCAGCGCCATGGCATCATCTCCTCGAGCAGTTTCTTCGGGGCGTTTTAGGTTTTTATGCTTCGTATATCGGTCAATTCGCGGGCCATGGCAACAAAGCCGGAGATTGGAATGGTTTCGGCGCGCCTGGTCGCGTCGATATGCGCGGCCTCGGCCAGCCGGGCCGGATCGACCGAGAGCGATTTCAGGCTCTGCCGCAGCATTTTCCGGCGCTGGCCGAAGGCGGCGGCTGCCACCTGTTCGAGCGCGCGGCGGTCACACGGCTCGGGTGCCTCACGCGGCACCAGCCGCACCACCGAGGAGGTCACTTTCGGCTGCGGCACGAACGCGGCGGGGGAAATGTCGAACAGGATTTTGGTCTCGGAGCGCCAGTTGGCGAGCACCGCGAGCCGGCCGTAGGCCTCGTCGTTCTCCTTGGCGACGATGCGCTCGGCCACCTCGCGCTGAAACATCAGCACCATCATGTCGTACCAGGGCGGCCATGGCTCGATCGAGAGCCAGTCCACGAGAAGCGCGGTTGCGATATTGTAGGGCAGGTTGGCGACGATTTTTGCCCGCTCGCCGCCCAGCATGGGGCGGGGATCGAAGCGCTGTGCGTCAGTGTGCACGATCTCAAGCCGGCCAGGGTAGCGCTTGGAGATGTAATCGAGTGGAGCCAGCGCACGCTCGTCGCGCTCGACCGCGATGACGCGTTTGGCGCCGAGCGCCAGCAGCGCGCGCGTCAGGCCGCCGGGGCCGGGGCCGACCTCGATGATCGTTGCGCCTTCGAGCGGGCCGGCGGCGCGTGCAATCCGGGCGGTGAGGTTGAGGTCGAGCAGAAAATTCTGGCCGAGCGATTTGCGGGCCGACAGGGAATGTTCGCGGATGACCTCGCGCAGCGGCGGCAGATCGTCGATCGCGCTCATGAAGGTTTCGTCGCCGCCATGCGGGCGGCGAGCCGCAGTGCTGCGGCGAGACTTGACGGGTTGGCCTTGCCGGTGCCGGCAATGTCGAAAGCGGTGCCGTGGTCCGGCGACGTCCGGATGAACGGCAATCCGAGCGTGACGTTGACGGCGTCATCGAACGCAATGGTCTTGATCGGGATCAGCGCCTGGTCGTGATACATGCAGATGGCGCAGTCATAGGTCTTGCGCGCCGCGGCGTGAAACATGGTGTCCGCGGGCAGCGGGCCCCTGGCGTCGATGCCTTCTGCGCGCAGCGCTTCGACGGCGGGTGCTACGATGTCGATGTCTTCGCTGCCGAGCGAGCCGTCCTCGCCGGCATGCGGGTTGAGGCCCGATATTGCAAGGCGTGGCTGGGCAAGGCCGAAATGGGCTTTCAGATCCGCAACCGCAATCCGGGCCGTCGTGACGATCAGCTCGGCCGAAAGCTTTGCCAGCGCCTCGCGCAGCGAAAGATGGATGGTCACGGGTACGACGGCGAGCGCCGGCGACCACAGCATCATCACCGGCTGCGGCACGCGGCCGCCATCGGCGGCAAGCTCGGCGAGAAACTCGGTGTGGCCGGGATGGCGGAATCCGGCGCGGTAGAGCACGCTCTTGGCGATCGGGTTGGTGACGATGGCGCCGGCGCGTCCGGACCTGACATGGTCGACCGCATGGCGAATCGAGGCAAGCGCCGCGCTCGCGCTGGTCTGGTCGGGCTGTCCGGGGCGCGCGGTTGCGATTTCGCCGGTTGCGACCACGGGCAGGGCTCTTGCAAATGCCGTGCTCGCTTCCTCGGGCACGGCGTCGGCGAGGTCGATCGGCAATCCCAGGATCTTCGC
This sequence comes from Bradyrhizobium sp. LMTR 3, assembly GCF_001693485.1. GTDB lineage: Bacteria > Pseudomonadota > Alphaproteobacteria > Rhizobiales > Xanthobacteraceae > Bradyrhizobium. Next base: position 297,926 of record NZ_MAXC01000012.1, on the reverse strand, counting down.
TCGCTCGGCGAAGAAGGCGCGGTCGCCGAGCAGGTAGAACGGCGGGAGGTCCAGCTCACTGCGCCGCCGCCACGCTTCAAGGGCGATGTCGGGGCCGACGCCCGCAGGCTCGCCGGATGTCAGCGCGAGGGGCTTTGCCATGCATCAACGATATTCGATCATCGCGGCTTTGCGGATGTCGGCCAGGTAAGCCTTCGACTTTGCCTCGTACTTCTGCGTGTACATCTTTTCCCGGATTTCCCGCTTCTTCGGCGTATCGATCTTGGTCGGCTTGCGGTCGCACAACGCCACCATCTCCACGCCCTGTTTGGTGATTTCGGGCGGGGTCAGGCGACCGATCGGCGTCTTGTCCAGGAGCTCGCGAAGTGGGCCGGGAATGTCGGCCGAAGTCTTGGTGACGATGCCGCGGATCGCGGCATTCTGCATCGACTTGAAGTAAGAGTTGGCCTGCTCGCAGCTCTGGACGCGCTCGCGCAAGGACTCCGCCTCCTTGCGCCGCAAGTCGATCGCGCTTGGCGCCGAGCCGCGCGGCACGATCAGCACGATCGGCTGCAGCCTGTATTCGAACGCGTCCGCCTGGGTCGCTTCGCCGCTTTGCTGGGCGGCGTCGGCAACGTCCTTCTCGCCGACCTGGAGGCTCTCCTTGAAACGGCCGCGCACCAGGCTGCCCCAGACCATCTCGGCCTTGAGGCGGGCCTTCAGCGTTTCCGGCCGGACCCCCTGGCTCTCCAGCGACTTGGTCAACTGTTCGGGCGAGATACGCATCCGCTGGCTCATCCCGGCAAAGGCCTGGTCGATATCGCTCGCCGTAGGGTCGACGCCGAACCGCTTGGCTTCCTTGATCTTCACCTTTTCGTCGATCAGTTCCTCGATCACCTCCTTCCGCGGCATCTGCTTCCGCGTGGTCAGGAAGTTGAGCTTGGTGCGCTGCTCTATATCGAGAGTGGTGATGGGTTCACCGTTCACCATCACCGCCACGGACTGCGCTTGCAGCGGTGAAGCGCCGCCGGCCAGAACGGCAAGCGCAACGGCGCCGCCGGCGATCAGGGACCAAAATCGGCAAGGAAGGAGCTTAATGGTCGTCATGGTCATATCAGTCGTATCAACCAATTCGTACCGCGCGGCGCTGGGTATTCTCCGGCAAGGTCGGGCCTCACGCTACTGAAGGCCGCTGGTGCCGGTCGACGAGGACGAATTCGCAATGGTCCGTAGGCCGATCTGCACCATGAACGCGTGATTGAGCACCGGCGGCGTCGTCCCGGCGGAGTAGCTATAGGACGTGACGTAGTTGGCGGCCAGCACGAAGCAATCGTCCACATAGCCGGCGCCGATGATGTACTGGTTCAGCTTGTTGGCTTCAAGATCCCAGCGAGCGGCTCCCGAAACGACCCAGTTCGACGCCAGTTTGATTGATGCGCTGCCGAGCAGGCCTTCGCGGCGGGTCAGATACCCGAGTTCCGGCTGGGCGGCATAGTTGCCGTACATCATGCTGACCGACCAGCGGTCGAACGAGGCGCGTCCTTCGGCTTCGAAGCGATTGACGTTCAGCGTCGCCTCATCCATGCGCGAGCGCACGCTGAACGTATAGGTCCGGTTCGGCGAGTAATTGACGCGGGCGACATAGTCGGACCGGGTGTTCTGCAGGCCGGATTCGAGGCCGGTATTGGTCGGGTCCTGCACCGCATACGAATTCAGGCCGAACAACTGGTAGGACTGGCCGAACAGCACGTTGACGCTGCCGCCGCGATCGAACTGCGTGGTCGCCTGCACGCCGACATTGGCGCGGCCGCCGCCCTCGACGCGGTCGTAGCCGGAGAACTTGTCGATCGCGAACAGGTTGCTGGCGTCGAACACCATGCTCTGCGCATCTTCGTTCGGCAGCCGGCCGGCGAAGGTCTCGTTCGGACGCGCAATGATTTGCGCAATCGGCTCGATCGTGGTGGTGCCCCAGGGCTGAACGTTGATGAAGGGGTAGCGATATTCGAGGCCGACCGCCGGCATCGGGCGCAGCGCTTGGGTGTCGCCGACAGGAAGGAAATTCGAAACACCTGGTTGGTTCGAAACCGAGGCATTGATCGCGTCGGCGCGCAGGATCGCAAACGGCGTCCAGATCTGACCGAAGGGATCGGTGAACGACTTTCGCCATTGCGCCTCGGCCGTCACGCGGGTGTAAGTGCCGGGGAAGCCGCGCATCAGGCATTGCGACGGCGTCCGCGCCAGTGGATCGGCGGACGTCGTCGTGCACAGGCTGGCGGTGTTGGCCAATGTCGTGATCGGATCGAAGGTCGCCGTTTCACGCGAGAGGCTGGTGAAGTTCGTCTTGTAGCTGAATTCGCCGCCGAAGATCGGGTGGTTGATGACATTGGAGTAGTCAACGACCGGATGAATCACCGGGACCTGATCCTGGTTCCCGGAATAGCTCAGATAATAGATCGTGCGCGCGTCGAAGAAGCTGCGGTTGCCAACACCGGTCAGATAGAGCTGCGAAATCGCTTCCGTCGGCAGGGTCAGGAACGAGCCCAGCGGATCCCTGTATTGGGCCAGCCGGTAGTCCGAGAAGAAGAAGTAGTCCGACAGCAGGACGCCGTCCCAACCCCAGACCCATTTGTCGTTGAGGGCGAACTGGCCCTTGGTGTCGACGCCGCCGCGGAAGTCACGATCGCCGGGCAGGCCGGCGAACGCGCCAGGATCGAGCTGATTGATGCCGTAGGCGCGGATCTGGTACGAGCCGTTGATCAGCCGCTGGCGGAATTCGCCCTGTAACAGCACGCCTTGCCGCGTCGTGAAGCGCGGATTGAACGTCGCGTCATAGTCCGGCGCGATCGCCCAGTAGAACGGGGTCTCGACGGCGTAGCCATAGGTCGAGTTTGAGCTGTAGGCGGGCATCAGGAAGCCCGTCTTGCGCTTGACGGTCGGATCGGGCGTCGAAAAATACGGCAGATACGCCATCGGCACGCCGAAGAATTCGAGCTGTGCGTTCTCGAAGTACAGCATCTTGTCGGTCTGGTCGTGGATGATGCGCGCACCCTTGACCTGCCACAGCGGCGGCTTCTTCGGATTGTCCTTGCACGGCGCGCAGGCGGTATAGACGCCGTTTTCGAACACGGTGTAATTGCCGGCGGAACGGTCGGCGCGCGTCGCCGCCATGCGCGTATCGTCAGCCGTATCGACGCGCAGCGAGTCGACGAAACCGTCACGGTAGTCGTCGCTCAGATCCATGATGTTGGCGTAGGTGACTTTGCCTTCCGCATCGGTCAGGCGGATGTTGCCTTCTGCATGCAGCCGCTTGGTCTTCTGGTCGTAGATGACCTTGTCGGCCTCCACGCTGGTGCCGTTGTAGAACATCTGCACGTTGCCGACCGCCGACACGCGCTGGTTGTTGTAGTCGTAGTCTACCTCGACGGCTTGCACGAGCATCCTGCCGTCGTTGTTGACAGGGCGCGGCGGCGGCTTGGGCGGACGCGGATTGTAGGTGAAGCTTTGCGCCGCGGCGGGAGCCGTCAGGGCAAGCTCGATTGTGCCGCCGAAAACCAGTCCGGTGAGCAGGGCAAACATAGGTACGCCAACGGCGGCCAAGCGGGCTCGATAGCGGCGCACGGTGGTGCGCCGCCTGAACGCAGGCGACCTCAACTGGCGGGCGGCGACAACGGCCACTACCCGTCCTCCTGGTACAGCAAGGCTAAGAAGCCGGTGAGGCCGCCCACACATACAGGCAACCACGCCGCAGCGATGGGATGCATCAACTCAGCCTTGCTCAAATCCTCAGTAACTTTCGATAGAACGTAGAGCAGAAACCCTGCGCCCACGCCACTTAAAACCATCTTTTGCACGCCGCCCATCCGGAAGAAGCGAAGGCTGACGGAAGCCGCCAACATCACCATTGCAGCCAGCAAAAATGGCTGTGCGATGAGCTTATGGTACTGCAATCGGTAGCCTGCAGTCGCGAAGCCGGAGCTTTCGGACGAACGGATATAGCCGGGCAGTTGCCAAAAAGACACGGTTTCCGGGGTCGAGAAACTGTTGCGAACCTGGGCCGGGGTGAGGGTGGTTGAGAGGTAATAGTTCTCCTGATCAACCGGAGGTTTATCCAAGGAGTATCGGCGTACCGATTTGAAGGCCCAGCGGCCCTCTTCGAGGGAGGCTTCGCGCGCCTCGATTCGCTCCTTGAACTGGAGATCGGTATCGAATCGGAACACGGTCAGTCCCGTCAGCCGGACACCTTGCTGCTCGCTCCGCGCCGCATTGATGATCGACTGGCCGTCGCTGTTGACCTGGTTGAGCCAGAAGCCGGATGCATCCTGAATGCCGCCGCCGGGCGTCGAGCCGAACAGTTCGGCCTCCATCCGCTTGGACAGTTCGCGCAGGTTGGCCGACATCGGGTTGTAGGCAACCGTCGCCAGGGTGCCGAGGATGATCGAGCTTGCCAGCGCCGGCGAAATGAACTGCCAGGCGGATACGCCGGCCGCACGCGCCACCACCAGCTCCAGCCGCCGCGACAGCGCGAGATAGCAGGTCATCGCGCCGATCAGCACACAGAACGGCATCAGCTTTTCGAGCAGTTGCGGTACCCGGTACAGCGACGTCTGCGCCACCGTGATCGCCGATGCCGACACCAGCCCGGAGGTCTTGCGGACCATTTCGATGTAATCGACCAGCACGAGCAGCACGAAAATGCTCGCAAACACGCCCACCGCCGAGATCAGGAAGCGGCCGGCAAAATATCGCCCGAGCGTGTTGGTCATCATGCTCATGCGGTGGCGGGCCGTCCAAAGAGCCGAGCGAGGCGTGCGTTCGACCTGTTGATGGCCTCCATCAGCGCGGCCGGCGGCTCCACCACGATGCCGCCGATGATCATCCACAGCCCGACGCCGATCGCGCCGAACAGCATCGAATACTGCACGAGAGCCATGCTTGGCGTCTTCACCGTCATTACGGAACAGGCGAATCCCGCCATGCGCAGGCCAAACACCGCCACGATGGAGCCGCCGATCGAAAAATTGCGGCTCTGGCGCGTGGTGCGCGGCGTGCCGAGGAAGGCAAAGGTCAGCACCGCGAAGGCGAAGGGATAGACCGGCGCCAGGAAACGGTCATGCAGCTCGGCGTGAAACTGTCCGGACAATTGCTTGAAAACCGGATCGTTCTCCGAGGGCGAGATCAGCTCCCAGAGATAGCGTTCGCGAATCCCCAGCGCGACGTCGCGGCCGCGATTGGAGAATTTCGACATGTCGAAAGCGTAACGAACGAACGCCACAAAGGCCGGATCGCGTTTTCCCGTCTCGAAACGTTCGAGATTGCCGTCCTCGAGCACCAGATAGGAGCCGTTCTCGTTCTTCAGCACCGTGCCGTGGTCGGCGATGATGGTGACGCGCTCCTTGGGATCGCGGCGGTCGTCGACGAAAATGCCGGCGAGCACGCCGCCCGGCTGGCGTTCGCGGATCCGAATCGTCAGGTTCTGGTCGAGCTGGGCGAAGCGGCCGGGCTGCAGGATATTCGTCAGCACGTCGGCCGTGATTTCGGCATCCCATTGCTTGATCCGGCGCATGCCGTCGGGGGCGAGATAGGAGCCGATGAAGGCAACCATCAGCGCCACCACGCACGTGGCATAGAAAAATGGGCGGAACAGCCGGAAAGGCGAGAAGCCGGCGGCGCTCATCACGATGATTTCAGAATCGGTGGCGAGCTTGTTCAGCGTGTGGGAGATCGCGATCATCAACGCGATCGGAGCGATGATCAAAATCAGCGCCGGGATCACCAGGCTGGTGATGCCGAGAAAGGTGATGATGGTCTGGCCTTGGCTGGTCATCAGGTCGATGCCGCGCAACGCCTGCGTAATCCAGATCACGCCGGTGAGGCTGACCAGGACCAGCGCAAACGACGCGAGCGTCGTGCGGAAAATGTACCTGTCGATCGACCCCATCGTTACCGCACGATCCCACCCTTGCACGCCCAAAGGGCAGCTTCCGACCAATCCCTATTGAGGGTTCCCCATTGGTCGGGCCGCCAATCGTCAGCCATCTACATTCTCACTACCATCCCTTTGATCCGTCAACAAAATGGCCGGGCCGTGGCGTCCCCCAGATACGGTTAAGAATTCATCTCATGTGGCCTTCCAGCCACTGCGGCGCTTGGCAGCGGCGCGGCAGACAGGCCATAGTGCCAAAAACATCAGGTCCTGAACGATTTGGGCCATTACCGAAGAGAACATTCCATAATGCGGACCGATTCCGGCCGCGCAAGACAGCCCTGAATTCTGGAGGATTTACCTATGACCGACGCCGTCAAGGTCGGCTTTGTCGCTTTTTCCGCTGCCCCCCGCGCCGTTCTCGTGGTGTTTTGCGACGAGGCATTGAAGTTCGGCGAGGCGACGCGGAAGGCGCTGGGGAAGGCGGCCGATACGGTCAAGCGGGCGGCGGCGGCCAATCAGTTCAAGGGCAAGAGCGGATCGACGCTCGACATTCCGGCGCCGGATGGAATCAAGGCAGAGCGCCTGATCGTCGTCGGTGTCGGCAAGACGGCCGATATCAAGGAGAAGGATTTTCTCAAGTTCGGCGGGGTGACGGCGGGCAAGCTCAACACCGCCAGCACAGCGGTCACCGTGATCGCCGAACTGCCTGAGGGGGCGATGCAGCCCGATTCGGTCGCCGCGATCGCGTCGGGCATCCGGTTGCGCGCCTATAAGTTCGATCGTTACAAGACCAAGAAGAAGGACGGCGAGAACGGCGCGCTGCGCGCCGACGTTTCGATTGCCGTTGACGATGTCGCCGCCGCGCGAAAGGCGCTTGGGCCTGCGTCCCATGTCGTCGACGGCGTGATCATTGCGCGCGAACTCGTCAACGAGCCGCCGAACGTACTCTACCCCGTGGAATTCGCGCGCCGTGCGAGCCAGCTCAAGAAGCTTGGTGTCGATGTCGAGGTGCTCGACGTCAAGGCGATGAAGAAGCTCGGCATGGGCGCCTTGCTCGGCGTCGCGCAGGGCTCGACCCAGCCCGGCCGCACCGTGATCATGCGCTGGAACGGCGGCAAGAAGGGCGATCAGCCCGTTGCTTTCGTCGGCAAGGGCGTCTGCTTCGATACCGGCGGCATCTCCATCAAGGGCGCCGCCAGCATGGAGGACATGAAGGGCGACATGGGAGGCGCGGCCTGCGTGGTCGGGCTGATGCATGCGCTCGCGGCGCGCAAAGCGAAGGTCAACGCGGTCGGCGCCATCGGCCTGGTCGAGAACATGCCCGACGGCAACGCCCAGCGTCCCGGCGATATCGTCACCTCGATGTCGGGGCAGACCATCGAAATCATCAACACTGATGCCGAAGGCCGGCTCGTGCTGGCCGACGTGCTCTGGCACGTGGCGAAGAAGTTCAAACCCAAATTCATGGTCGATCTCGCAACGCTCACCGGCGCGATCATGGTCGCGCTCGGAACCGAGTATTCCGGCATGTTCTCCAACAACGATGAGTTGGCGGAACGGCTGAGCAAGATCGGAAATGAAACCGGCGAGCGCGTCTGGCGCATGCCGCTCGGCCCTGAATACGACAAGCTGATCGATTCGCAGTTTGCCGACATGAAGAATACCGGCGGGCGCCACGGCGGCTCGATCACCGCCGCACAGTTCCTGCAGCGATTCGTCGACAACACGCCGTGGGCGCATCTCGACGTTGCGGGAACCGCGATGGGCGCGCCGAAGACCGACATCAACCACAGTTGGGGATCCGGCTACGGCGTTCGTCTGCTGGACCGGCTGGTCGCGGAATATTACGAAGCCACGAAATAGTTCGGTTGCAGGCGATGACGGAAGTCCTGTTCTACCATTTGCAGGCCATGTCGCTCGAAAGCGTATTGCCGCCGCTGTTGGAAAAATCGCTCGAGCGCGGCTGGCGCGTGGTCGTGCAATCGACTTCGCCGGAGCGCACCGAGGCGCTCGATGCGCATTTGTGGACCTACAGCGACGATTCGTTCCTGCCGCACGCCACATGGCGCGCCGGCGATGCCCAGGACCAGCCCATCATTCTCTCGATCGAGGAGAGCAATCCGAATGGGGCCAATGTCAGGTTCCTGATCGACAACGCGGCGTTGCCGGCCGACTGCGACAGCTACGAGCGGGTGGTGCTGGTCTTCAACGGTGACGATGCCGATGCGCTGACGGCTGCGCGCGGGGCCTGGGCCGATTGCAAGGCGCGGGGACTAGAGGTCACTTACTGGCAGGCCGACGAGCGGGGCCGGTGGCAGCGGCGGCAATAGCGATCCACAGGAATTAATGATAATCAGCGGTTTCTGCGCTGGACCTTGCGGGTAGCCATGGTCGTGCCGCAAAGTGATGGTCGGACAAATGGTTACAGTAAGGGGTGGGAGCCTGGGTTTAGCGTGCGACGCGGAACAATCGATCGAAAGCCACTGCTGACGTTGTTGCTGCTCGGGCCTGCGCTGGCGGGCTGTGCGGGTGGGGCGGACCTGCTGTCGAAGGATGCGGACTGGTTTCAGCGCTCAGGACGCGTCTTTATCCGCAACGTCTCGATCGAAACGCCGCCGCTGACCCCGACCAAGCCGGTCACGCCCGACGAACTCGTCAGTGCCGACGGCGCTTGTCCGGGAATGGCAGCGCCGGGCACCGACGCCAATGCGCTGGCGAATGGCGCTGCAGGCAGCCCGCCTCCATCGACGACGGGAACGGTGGCGCTCGGCCATACCGAATGCGACGTCGTGCGCGGCATCGGTACGCCCGACAATGTCGGCCTTTCCAACAACCCGCGCGGCGACCGCGTGGCTGTCGTCAACTATTCGCGCGGCCAGCGGGCCGGCATCTACACCTTCACCGCTGGACGCCTGACGTCGATCGAGCGTGCACCGGAGCCGGTGGCGCCGGCGAGGGGCGCCAAGCCGAAGAAGAAGCCGGCGGCGTAAATTTCGCCGAAGACGATCCGTTTTATCCCGCCGCTTCGTCGAATTCCGAACTGGCCTCCAGCCAATCTTCCTCGGCGCGGCGCAACGCGCTTTCGGCGCCGGCGCGCGCCTTGCTGAGCTGGGCGGCCTGCTTGGGATCGCGCGTGAACAGATCCGGCAGGGCAAGCGCAGTGTCGATCTTGGCGATGATGCCGCTGATCCGCTCGATTTCGGCCTCGGCTTCGACGATCCGCTGCTTCAGCGGCGTTCGCCTTTCGCTCCTGGCGCGCTCGGGTTTTGCGCTTTCCTTGATACGCTCGCTGCCGCGCTCGCGCTTATCGCCGATCGACAATACCATTCGCCTGTAATCGTCGAGGTCGCCGTCATAGGTTGTCACCGTCTGATTGGCGACGACCCACAATTGATCGGCACAAGCTTCGATCAAATAGCGGTCGTGCGAGACCATGATGACGGCGCCGGGGAAATCGTTGATCGCTTCAGCCAGCGCCGCGCGGCTGTCGATGTCGAGGTGGTTGGTCGGCTCGTCGAGGATGATCATGTTCGGGCCAAAGAAAGTGGCGAGCCCGAGCAACAGCCGCGCCTTCTCGCCGCCCGAAAGGCTCTTGATCAGGGTATCGCCGGCCTTTCCGGAAAATCCGATCGCGCCGGTGCGGCCGCGCACCTTGGTTTCCGGCGCATCGGGCATCAGCCTGCGGACATGATCGTAGGGCGAGGCATCGAGATTGAGCTCGTCGATCTGGTGCTGCGCGAAATAGCCGACCGAGAGCTTTTCCGCCCGTGTGATTCGGCCGGAGAAGGGTTGCAGCTTGCCCGCCAATAGCTTGACCAGCGTCGACTTGCCGTTGCCGTTGGAGCCGAGCAGAGCGATGCGGTCGTCGGTGTCGATGCGCAGCGTGACGCGGTTGAGCACCGGCTTTTTCGGGTCGTAGCCGACAGAGACTTCGTCGACGGCGATGATCGGCGGCGACAGCATCTTCTCCGGCGTCGGAAACGTGATTTCGCGCACATCCTGGGTTACCAGCGCGGTAACCGGCTTCATCCGTTCCAGCATCTTGACGCGGGATTGCGCCTGTCGGGCTTTCGAGGCTTTCGCCTTGAAGCGATCGACGAAGGCCTGCAGCCGCTTGCGCTCGTCGGCCTGGCGCTTGGCGTGCTTGGCGTCCAGCATTTCGCGCATGGCGCGCTGTTCCTCGAAGGAGGAATAGGTCCCCTTGTAGAGGGTCAGCTTGCCGCGATCGAGGTGCAGGATCTGGTCGACCGAGGTGTCGAGCAGGTCACGGTCGTGGCTGATGACGATGACGGTGCGTGGATAGTTCGCAAGATGGTCTTCCAGCCACAGCGTGCCTTCGAGGTCGAGATAGTTGGTCGGTTCGTCCAGCAGCAGCAAATCCGGCGCCGAGAACAGCGTCGCCGCCAGCGCCACCCGCATGCGCCAGCCCCCGGAGAATTCCGAGCATGGCCGCGCCTGGTCCGCAGCGGAAAATCCGAGGCCGCTCAGGATTGCCGCGGCGCGCGCCGGCGCGGAGTGCGCGTCGATGTCGACCAGCCGGGTCTGGATTTCGGCGATGCGGTGCGGATCGGTGGCAGTTTCGGCCTCACCGAGCAGCGCATCGCGCTCCAGATCGGCCTTCAGTACGACATTGATGAGACTCTCCGGACCGTCCGGCGCCTCCTGCGCCAGGCTGCCGATGCGCCAGCGCGGCGGTAGCGTAATGCGGCCCGACTCGGTCGGCAGGTCGCCCCGGATCGCATGAAACAGGGTCGATTTGCCGACGCCGTTGCGCCCGACGAAGCCGACCCGAGCACCCGGCACGATCTGCACCGTGCTGTCGTCGATCAGGAGCCGCCCGGCAATCCGGATCGAAATATCTGTGATGGAAAGCATGCGGCGTTGTCACCGGAGCCGGTGTCAAACGCAACCCATTTATCGGTAAAATCAGCTACCCAGCGGCCCTCAATGCAGCTCGTTGTCGCGGCGGCGCAGCTCGTCGACGAGTTGTCGTAGCCGCGGTGGAAGTTCAGTTTCGGGACGCAAGTTTTGCTGAAGCCGTTCGCCGATGGCGTCGCAGATCGATACGCACGTCTTATGATCGAGTTGTTCGAAATCTCTGATGGTTCGGCCATCCATCGGCGGTCTCTTCGCGAGTTCCACCTCGCGGCGTTCGCAAGGCTTGAGTGACAACAATGATGAAGGATCAAGTCACAACCGCGAAATTTGTTTCCCGTGCAGAGCCCCATGCGTTCGCGTGCAAGTGGTCGAATCACGGCTGGCTGTTCGCTTCCGCACAAAAAAAGCCCCGGCGCGGCGGCCGGGGCGTCAGTCAGGGAGAAGCTCAATCAGCTCAGTAGCAGCGGTTCACCAGCCGCCAGCGCGGGCCCCAGGGGGTCGGAACCAGACGCCGCACGTAACAGCCGCCATAGCCACCGAAATAGGCCGGGCCGCCGATGACGACGCGCGGGCCCCAGCCGTGATGGCGATGATGCCAGCCGTGATGGTGATGATGATGATGGTGCCAGCCGTGACGCCAGCCGCCGGCCGAGGCCGATGTCGGCGCCAGCGCAGCCGCGCCCAGCGACGCCGCGGCCACTGCAACGAGCGAGAGTTTGCGTAACATGATCGTCTCCTCAAGGTTCAGGCGCGAAAATGCGCGCCATCGGTGAGATCGCCTCCCGTAACGCCCCGGGGCCTCGCGGATGCGCGCCCGGTGTCCGATCGTCGAAAAGTCTACGGCCGCGAAGCTGAACGGCGGCGTGACGAAGGTTACAGAGTGGGTTCACCTTCCTGAAATTGCGGCAATCTTCGCCCCAACGGGGTGACGTGCCGCACGAAAAGGCGCCCAAAATCGGGGGCAGGCGCGTCACCGGGTCGCTTGCCGTCGCGAGGTGGCGCCGATATAAGCCCCCGCAACTCTCCAAATCAGCGTGTTTTGCAAGGACGTAAACAATGGCGATTGAACGCACTTTCTCGATCATCAAGCCGGACGCGATTGCGCGCAATTTGACCGGCGCCGTCAACGCGTTGATCGAGAAGGCCGGCTTGCGGATCGTCGCCCAGAAGCGCATTCGCATGACCCGCGAACAGGCGGAAACCTTCTATGCCGTTCACAAGGCGCGTCCGTTCTTCGGCGAACTGGTCGACTTCATGACCTCCGGCCCGGTCGTCGTGCAGGTGCTGGAAGGCGAGGGCGCTATCGCCAAATACCGCGACGTCATGGGGGCCACCGATCCGTCGAAGGCGGCGGAGGGTACGATCCGCAAGGTCCATGCGAAGTCGATCGGCGAGAACTCGGTGCATGGTTCGGACGCGCCGGAGACCGCCGCGATCGAAATCGCGCAGTTCTTTTCCGGTAACGAAATCGTCGGCTGAACAACTTGAATAGCGGCCAATGGCCGTGCGAAACGGCTGAACAGGCCGAGGGGGGAATGCTGTGAACTGGCTGTTGCAAATCTTCGATCCGGCGACGATCTCGGCGTTCTTCACCCAGTTCCAGGCCGAGATGCAGCAACCCGCCTTCTGGGTCGCGCTCGGCAAGATCATGTGGATCAACATCCTGCTGTCGGGTGACAACGCGCTCGTCATCGCGATGGCGTGCCGCGGGCTGCCGCCGCGTCAGCGGTTCTGGGGCATGATCCTCGGCGCCGGCGTTGCCGTGCTGCTGCGCATCATCTTCACCGGCATCGTCGTGACGCTGATGGGGCTGCCGTTCCTCAAGCTGGTCGGCGGCCTGGCGCTGCTCTTCATCGCGGCAAAGCTTCTGGTGCCTGAACACGAGGACGAGGGCGACGTCGATGCGGCTGCGCATCTATGGGCAGCGGTGCAGATCGTGGCGATCGCCGACATCGTCATGAGCCTCGACAACGTCATCGCGGTCGCCGCGGCCGCCAATGGCAGCATTCCGCTGCTCGTCATCGGCCTTGCCATCAGCGTTCCCCTGATCGTCGCAGGCGCTGCGCTGATCATGGCGTTGCTGACGCGTCTTCCCGCGCTGGTGTGGGCCGGCGCAGGCTTGCTGGGCTGGGTCGCGGGCGAGGTGATGGCAACCGACCCGGCGCTGCAACCGTCTCTGCACGCATTCTTCAACGGTCCGGTCGGTGTCGGCCTCGATGGTGTCCTCAAATCGATCGGCATGGCGCCGCAGTTCGCCAATGGCGGCCATGGCGGCGAGGTGATCCTTGGACTCATCGGCATCGCCGTGGTGCTTTTGGTGGGCTCGGTCTGGCGCAAGCGCAGGCTGCAGGGCGCGGAGCACTCGGCGACGGCGTAGGCAAGACCCCGTGGCAAGACCTGCGATCTCGCAGCCTGGATGGCGAGGTCGGCACAGTCATTGTATCAGATGAGAACAGAAGGCTGCCGGGTGCACGGTGCACCCGCAGCCCGTAAGCAGGCGGTACCGCGCCGGAACGCCCGGCATTCTCCTGCAACGGCTCTGTAGTAACTAGTTGATTTTATTAAAGATATTTGTTTCGGGCCGATGCCTTGCGTGATGACGGGGGCTTCCGATTGCCTTTGCCGCCGCCTAATTCCATACAGCTTCACATGACCGAACCGTTATTGGGGCGCAGCCTCGACCGCCTTGAAGACGCGCGCTTCGTGCAGGGGCGCGGGCGCTACGTCGCCGATCTCGTGGCGCGAGAGGCGCTTCATGGCGTCGTCGTTCGCTCGCCGCACGCGCATGCACGCATCACCGCGATCGGCATCGAGGCGGCGCGCAGCACGCCCGGCGTCGCGGCCGTGCTCACGGGGGCCGAATTGGCATCCGACGATATCGGCCCGTTGCCGTGCGCGGTGACCAGCATCCCGATGACCACGCCGCTCGTGGTGCCGCCCTATCACGCGCTGGCGCGCGGCGTGGTGCGCCATGTCGGCGAACCGGTCGCGTTCGTGGTTGCGGAAACCACTGAGGCCGCGCGCGATGCCGCCGAGGCTATCGTCGTCGACTATGAGCCGCTGCCACCGGTGGTCTCGATCGCAGCGGCGATTTTGCCGGATGCCCCGTCGATCTGGCCGGAGGCTACTGGCAACATCGCGTTCCAGTTCAACCGCGGCGAGACCGGTCCGGTGGAAGCGGCGATCCGCGCCGCCGCCCACGTCGTGGAATGCGAGCTGGTCAACAACCGCGTCGTTGCCGCGCCGCTGGAGACACGCGGTGCGATCGGGCAGTTCGATGCCGCGAGCGGCCGGCTGCACCTGACCGCCTCGGCCGCCGGCGCGCATGCGATCCGCGACCTGCTCGCCGACCGTGTCTTTCGCGTCAGTCGAGAAAAACTTCGCGTCAGCATTCCCGATGTCGGCGGCGGCTTCGGGATGAAGAACGTGCTCTATCCGGAATGGGTGCTGGTGCTGTGGGCGGCGCGCAGGCTCGGCCGCCCGGTCACGTGGATCGGCGATCGCAGCGAGGACTTTACCGGCTCCGCGCATGGCCGCGACAGCGTCATTAGGGCCCGCCTGGCGCTCGATCGCGATGGCCGTTTCCTGGCGCTCGACACGAAAGTTTTCGCCAATCTCGGCGCCTATGTCTCGACGGTGGCGCCGGCCGTGCCGACCATGGCGATGGCGAGCGCGATGGGCGGCGTCTACGACATTCCGCTGATCGCATTCGAGACCAAGGGCGTGTTCACCAATACGACGCCGGTCGATGCCTATCGCGGCGCGGGCAAGCCGGAGGCGAATTATCTGATCGAGCGCTGCATCGATATCGCGGCCCACCGGCTCGGGATGGATGCACTGAAGCTGCGGCGCAAGAACATCATGCGTCGCTTCCCTTACAGCAGCGCGATGGGACTTTCGGTCGAGCAGGGCAGCTTTGCCCACGCGATCGATCACGCCGCGACTGCCGCGGAGGGTTTCAAGGCGCGCCAGAAAAATTCACGCAAGCTGGGCCGGCTGCGTGGCCTCGGGCTTGCCTGCTTTCTCGAGACCGCGCGCGGCCAGCCCAATGAAGTGGCGGAAGTGCAGTTCGGTGAGGATGGCCTGATCGACCTGAAGGTCGGCACGCATTCCAACGGTCAGGGCCACGAGACCACCTACGCCCGGATCGCGGCCGATGCGCTGAGCTTGCCGCTGGAGCGCTTCCGGTTTCGGCAGGGCGATACGGACGATCTTGATTCCGGCGGCGGGCACGGCGGCGCGCGCTCGATGCACCAGGGCGGCACCGCGCTGTTGATGGCGGCGGAAGGCCTGATCGAGAATGCGCGGCGGCTTGCCGCGCGCCTGCTGCAGGTCGGCGTGGATGCGGTTCAGTATGAAGCCGGCCAGTTGCGCGTTGCTGCGACCGGGCAAGAGATCAGCCTTGATGAGGTGGCGCGCGCCTCCTATCAGCTTGCCGGCGACGACGTCGCGCCCGGACTGGCGCATAGGGCGACCCATCTGTGCGACCGCTACACGTTTCCCAACGGCTGCCATGTCGCGGAAGTCGAGATCGCCCCCGAAACCGGCGAGGTGAGGCTCGACCGCTACGTCATCTTTGATGACTACGGCCGCCTGCTCGATCCCCGCCAGACGCTGGGGCAGGTGCATGGCGGCGTGACGCAAGGCATTGGGCAGGCGTTGTTCGAGCACGCGCTGTTCGATGCCGAGACAGGGCAGATTCTATCGGGCTCGCTGATGGATTATGCGCTGCCGCGCGCAGGCGATCTACCCGCGTTCGAGGGCGATCTCACGCCTGATTTTCCAAGCCGTGCCAACCGGCTCGGCGTCAAGGGAAGCGGTCAGGCCGGCGCCATCGCAGCACCCGCCACCATCATGAATGCCGTGATGAACGCGCTCGCGCCGCTCGGCGTGCGCCATCTCGACATGCCCGCAACGCCCTCGCGCATCTGGCAGGCGATCCAGGCGGCAGAAGCGCGATCGCGTCAACGCACGGACACCACGTCCGCCGATCAATAGTTCTGATCGTCCTTCCCTAATCACAGCAAGGTGACGAATGACCTGATGACGCGTTGCCCTCTTGCTTGACATGCAGGTATTTACCTGCATATTATGTTCTTCGTAGAGTGAGACCGATGCAGGCCGACAAGGTTTTCAAAGCGCTGGGCGACCCGACACGCAGAAAGCTGCTTGATCTTCTCTGTGAAAAGAACGGGCAGACGCTCGGCCAGCTTTGCGAAAACCTGGACATGGCCCGGCAATCCGCCACGCAGCACCTCGAAATCCTGGAGGCGGCCAATCTGGTGAGCACGGTCAAGCGCGGCAGGGAAAAGCTGCATTTCATCAACCCCGTGCCGCTTCATGAGGTCTACGAGCGGTGGGTGCGGAAATTCGAACGACAGCGGCTCAGCCTGCTGCACGATCTGAAGAAAGAACTCGAAGGAGAATGACAATGACCAAAGAGACGACCAGCTTTGTCTACGTGACCTATATTCGCTCGACGCCGGAAAAGGTGTTCGAGGCCATCACGAAGCCGGAGATCGCAAGGCGCTACTGGGGCCACGAGAACGTCTCTGACTGGAATCCCGGATCGAAATGGGAGCACATCCGCGCCAATGATCAACGGACCGTCGAACTGGTCGGCAAGGTCGTCGAGGTCTCGCCGCCGACCCGTCTCGTCATCACCTGGGCGAATGCGTCGCAGGCCTCCGATCCTTCCGCCTACAGCCGGGTGACATTCGAGACCGAGGAATACGAGGACATGGTCCGGCTGACGGTCACACATGACGAACTCGCAGCCGGCAGCGGGATGGCGAACGGCATCAAGAAAGGTTGGCCCGTCGTTCTCGCCAGCCTGAAATCCTTGCTGGAAACCGGCCACGGCCTCGACGTCTTCGCCAAGCCGAAATCGGCCTGATCCCCTGCCGTGTCAATCAGAAGCGGGAGAATGACCATGGCCAAGCCCTTTATCGGCGGGTGTGCGTGCGGCGCGATCCGTTACGAAACGAGCAGTGAACCTCTCGTCGAAAGCCACTGCCAATGCCGCGATTGTCAGAAGCGAAGCGGCACGGGGCATGGATCCTACCTGGTCTTCCCCCGGCGAGCCGACGTGGCAATTACGGGCGAAGCGAAAGAATGGCGGGTGGCGGACGACAACGGGAATGAAAAGGTCCACGCCTTCTGCCCGACCTGTGGAACGCCGGTCTACCTGACATTCGTTGCCAACCCGGAACCGATAGCAGTCCACGCGACCAGCCTGGACGACCCAAGCCAATTCAATCCGCAACTCGTCACGTACGGCGTCCGCGGCCATGCGTGGGACATCATGGATTCCTCGTTGCAGAAATTCGAGCGAATGCCGCCCAGATAATTTCGCGGGAAGAGGCCCTCGTGTTGCAGAGTGTCCCGAACCTAGATCGCGGCGCGCTTGCTCCGGCGGCCGTTTCCCTTTGCCGGCCATCGCCCTGCGTTGACTGCTGAGCGGACCACCTCGACCATTGTCTTGCGTACCTCGAGAAAGGCTTTTGTTTGCGGACGGTCAGCGAGCGAAACCAGCGCGCATGAACGCGTCAGCGGCGGATCGATGATGCGCCGTGCGTGATATTTCTCCGCCGCCAAATCGGCGAGAACGGTTGCGCGGGAGAGGATCGCGCATCCTAAACCGGCCTCGAGCGCCATTCGCAATGCCGACAATGAATCGACTTCGAGCGTTTCGCTCGGCGTGATCTGATTGCGGAGAACCTGGGTCTGGATGATGGCGCGCGATGTCGGCATCGGCGTCAGTCCAACCACGCTTCGTTGCGGGATCGCGGAGAAGGCGATCGGACTGGAAGATTTTCCGATCAGACTCGGATGCCCGACGAGATAGAGATCTTCCTCCTGCAGCCACTCGACGTCCAGGCGGGCATCCCGGGGCGGATTATAGGCGAGTGCGAGATCGACTGTCCCTGAGAAGACGCGCTCGATCAGCGCCGGTGACAACGCCTCGACGACCGTCAGGTGTACGCCTGGGGAATTTTTTCGCACCGCCTTCATCACGTCGAGCGCGACCATGGAGATCGCGGTATGGCTGAGGCCGAGGCAAACCGGACCTGTCGCGGCCTCATTGAAAGTCCGCACGTCCTCTTCCGCCTTGCCGAGCGCCGACAGCACGGCGCTGGCGTGCTCGTAAAGCCGCCGGCCGGCCGCGGTCAGCGCGATGCCGCGTGGCCTGCGTTCCAACAGCTTCACGCCCAGATCGGTTTCGAGCGCGGCGACGTGATGGCTCAACGCCGACTGGGCGACGTTGAGTGCCTCCGCAGCCCGCGACAATACGCCGGCGTCGGCGATGGCGATGAAGTAGCGAAGCTGCCGCAATCCGAGCGCCATCGAACCGCTCCCTGTCATCTAATTATTAGAACATAATGATCTTCATATTATATTTGTCAGATACCGATGCGCACGGCAAGCTCGCCCGCAATCAACAAGGACGACCCCCGAGGAGCGCTGGCGCATGGACCTGCCTGATAGCGTCGTCATCAGCGAGGAGGGGCCGCGCGAAGGCTTTCAGATCGAGCCGGGCCCGATCGCGACCGCCGACAAGATCGCGCTGATCGATGCGCTCTCCGCATGCGGGCTTCGCCGGATCCAGATCGCCTCCTTCGTCAATCCCAAGCACGTCCCGGGTTGGGCCGACGCCGAGGCCTTGATTGAAGGGTTCACCCCGCGTGAAGGCGTCGAGTACTCCGCATTGTGGTTCAACGAGAGCGGCTTGCAGCGCGCGCTGGCGTTCAAGGGGAAGCTGACCCTTGCCGGGTTTATCTCGCTGAGCGCATCCGAGCCGTTCGCAATCAGGAATCTCAACCGGGACCGCGCCGGACAGATCGAAGCCATGCGCAAGTACGTGCGTGTGCATCGGGAAGCCGGCGTGCCGATCGCCAAGATCATCGTCATGGCCGCGTTCGGCTGCAACTTTGCAGGCGACATCTCACCGGCAGAGGTCGTAGCGACAGTTTCGGACGCGCTCGCCATCGCGCGCGAAGCCGGCGTAGAGGTGCGCGACGTTGCGCTGGCGGATTCCATGGGCTGGGCCACGCCGAGGCGGGTCGCTGCCGCCATCGGCGCCGTTCGCGACCGCTGGGACGATTTGCGGATCGCGCTTCACCTCCACGATACGCGTGGGCAGGGCATCGCCTGCGCCTATGAGGGCCTGCGGCTCGGAGTCACGGCTTTCGATGCGGCGGTGGCGGGGCTCGGCGGCTGTCCGTTTGCCGGCCAACCCGGTGCGCCGGGTAACATCGCCACCGAAGAGCTCGCTTTGCTGTGCGAGGAGATGGGCATCTCCACCGGCTTGAACATCACAGCTTTGATCGAGGCCGGGCGTCTTGCCGAGCGGATCGTCGGACACCGGCTGCCGAGCGCGGCGCTGCGATCAGGAACGCTCGCCGCCTTCAGGAGACCGGCTGCATGACGACTTCCTCCAGACCGCTTGCAGGGCTGAAGGTGCTCGACTTCGGTCACACCATCATGGGGCCGTGCGCGGGTGTCCTGTTTGCCGATCTCGGCGCCGACGTGGTGAAGATCGAGCCGGCCGAGGGCGATCCGACGCGGCGGCTGCCGGGTTTCGCGGCCGGCTTTTTCGCGACCTACAACCGCAACAAGCGCTCGGTCGCGATCGACCTGAAGCGGCTCGAGGGACAGGCGATCGTGCATCGGCTGGTGAAGGACGCCGATGTCGTGCTGGAAAATTTCGGCCCGGGAACGATCGAGCGGCTGAAGTGCGGTTGGGAGGATCTGCGCCGGATCAACCCGCGTCTTGTGTACCTCTCGATGAAGGGATTTCTGAAGGGACCCTACGAGAACCGCGGCGCGCTCGACGAGGTGGTGCAGATGCAGTCCGGGCTTGCCTATATGACCGGGCCGCCGGGGCGGCCGCTGCGCGCGGGCGCGCCGGTCATCGACATTCTCGGCGGCGTGTTCGGCGTGGTCGCCGCGCTGGCCGCGCTTCGCGAGCGCGACGTTACCGGCGTGGGGCAGAAGGTTGCGAGTTCGCTGTTTGAAAGCGCTACCTTCATGCTCGGCGCGGTCGTCGTTGGCAGCGTCGTCACCGGCGGGCCAATGCCACCGATGCCGGCACGTAAAAACGCCTGGGGCGTCTATGACGTTTTCACGGCTTCCGACGGCGGCCAGGTCTTCATCGGCTGCACGTCGGACGGACACTGGCAGCGCTTCTGCGACGCGTTCGGCTTCGATGACTGGCGCGATGATCCGAGGCTCGTCGGCAACGCCAATCGTTGCGAGGCGCGCGAGTGGATGTTGCCCGAACTGGAGCGGCGGATCACGAAACTGCCGCTGAACGAAATCCTCGAAAAGTGCGAGGCGGCGCGGGTCGCCTATTCGCGCGTAGGGCGGCCCGACGAATTGTCGACCGATCCGCATCTGCTTGCCAATGGCGGCCTGCTCGCAACCGCCGTTTCGGCATTCGGTGGTGGACCGCTGGTTGGAATCCCGGCGCTGCCGGTGGAGTTCGGCGAAGCGCGGGAAAGACCGGGGCTTGAGCGCCAGCCGCCGCAGGTCGGTGAGCATGCCGATGAAATTTTGCAAGCGGCCGGATACTCGGAGCGTGAAATTGCCGATCTGCGCTCGATGGGCGTACTGGGCCCGGCTGCGAGCGTGCCTGCATAGAAGCGAAAAAAGCGAACAATGAAAAGAGCGGTTCGACCGCCTTCATAACGCCAATGGTCAGGGAGGAGACGGAACATGATTTCCGATAGACTGTTTCGAGTGAAGGCGCGCATTCTCGGCGCCGCGGTCGTTGCGGTGGCGCTGGTTGCGATGGTGCCGAGCGCCAAGGCGCAGCCATACCCGTCGCGGTCAATCACCATCCTGGTAGGCTATTCCGCGGGCGGACAGGCCGACGCGCTGGCCCGGACCATCGGCAAGCAACTCGGCGAGAACCTCAAAACATCCATCGTCATCGAGAACAAGACGGGCGCCAACGGCATGATCGCGGCGCAGGCGGCGGCACGCGCCGAGCCTGACGGATACACGATCCTGATGGTGACGGATGCGATGGTCACCATCGATCCGCACCTCGCCACCAGCAACCATTTCGACCTTTCGACCGCTATGGAGCCGGTCGTCAACGTCGCGTGGTCGCCGCTTCTGCTTGCCGCGGCCAACAATTTGCCGGCGAATTCGGTTGCCGAGTTGGTTGCTTTGGGCAAGCAGAAGACTCAGAATTTGAGTTTCGGCACCTCCGGCAGCTCGACGCCGCACCGCCTCGCCGGCGAGATGCTGCAGAAATACGGCGGCTTCACCATGACCCACATTCCCTACAAGGGAACGGCGGCGTCGGTGAATGATCTCCTGGGCGGGCAGATCCCGCTGCTGTTCGGCGCACCCACGGCGGTGGAGCCGCTGGCTGCAGCCGGCAAGATCAAGCTGCTCGGCGTCACGTCGGAGAAGCGCTACGCGTTGCTGCCCAACGTTCCGGCCATCAGCGAAACCTTCGCGGGGTTCAAGATCATCAGCTATATCGGGTTCATGCTGCCCAAGACGACCCCAACGCCCGTCATCACGACCTTGAACAAGGAAGTGAATGCGGTGCTTGCCACGGACACGATGCGGGCCTGGCTGGACAAGCAGGGCATGGTCGCCGTCGGCGGCACGCCTGATGATTTCAAGCGCCAGATCGGGATCGACTATCAAGCGCGGGGTGAACTCGTTCGTGCGCTCGGCATCACCACCGAGTGAGCGCGGGAGTGCCGCAGCGTGCGGAGCTGTGAGGAGAACGGCGACGGCTTCCGCGTTGATCGGGCCATGGCCTAGAGCCCGGTTCTGAACCGGGCTCTAGATTCCTATTTTGACGCGTTTTCTTGACGCGAACCGGTGCCCACCCCGGATCAAGTCCGGGGCAGGCTTTCGCTCGAAAACGCTCTAGTACAGCCGCATCGGCAGCGGCAACTGGACGTCCCGATAGCGGCCCTCATGGCGATCGACAAAATCCTGCAGGAAAAACGGAATGTCGCGTAGCTGGAGATCGCAGCGTCGCCGTAGCTCGTGCGCGACATCCACCGAAGCGTCACGACACCACCCTTGGGCCACGTTGAAAGCAATCACCCGGATCGGATTGGTGTACTGGCCGGTGAGCAGGTCTATCACAACCGGCTCAAATCCCGAAGCCTCGGAACTGACTTCTGCCCAGATCTGGCCGTGCTCGCGGGAGTCATGCTCGACGACATAGACGTCGTGCTCGTCACCGTGTGGCACAATCGACGGACCCGAGCCGGCGGTACGCATCAATAACTCCCGGACTGCAGAACGGGGAATTAAGCCCGCTTTTTTCAATTCGTTCCATGTCGGGCAGAGAGGCGGACGGCCGCACAGCCCGCCGCTGTTCTTGCTCAATCGCAAGCATGCGCCGCGCTCCGGCGACTGCGTTCCGGCGTAGGAACATTTAGCAGGGTCGTGACTTCACTACTGCGTCATGCAGCCGACACAGAAAACGGACATGGCGGTGAGGAAGCCAGCCCGAAAAGAAGCGACCGCGAAGCTCAAAGGCGTACGGATCGAGCGAAAGGCCGCCCGCCATTAAGGAACAGTCCGCATGCCGCGCTACTTCTTTAACGTGTATCACGACAGAGCTGAACTGGACGAGGAAGGGGAGGAACTGCCCGATCTGCAAGCCGCCTGGCGGGAGGCGACCGTGACGGCGGGGCAGATCATCCAGGATCTCGATGGGAGGCTGCGTCCGGGCAAGGACTGGCGGATGGAAGTCACCGACGAATTCGCAAATCCGCTGTACGTCATTCACGTTTGTGCCGGCAAATCCAGATAGGCCGGAAGACCGCAGCGCTATTTCGGGCGCTGCAATCCAGGCGACGTCAGCCAGCGTTCGAGGGCCGCTGCCGACTCGGTCGCGACCGCCGCCCGCATCAAACGATCACGCTCCTGTCCTGGCGGTGAGCTCTCGGCCTTTTCGCGGGCGCGAAGGGCAATTTGCTTGAGGCGCTCCTGAAGCGGAAGGGCTGGGCGGCTGCGATTACGTTTTTTCTTCATGGACGGATCTCCTTGCTGGCTTCGACCCTTCCACGTCCCGGCAATCCTATCCTTAACCTTTGTTTGGAACCGGCATCGGGCAGATTTCGTTTCACTCAGAGGCAGAAGATCATTCAATCGAACAGGACAGGCGCGTGGATCGGGCTTCGGTGTTGGCAAGCTTGTTGCGGCGGCTCGATACCGTCTCGAAACTCGATCCGGCTGATATTGCCGCGATCCGTTCGCTTCCGATTGCGGTTCGCCACTGGGAAGGCGCAAGAGCCATCGTATCTGACGGCGAACGTCCGTCGGAATGCTGCCTGATCATCGAGGGCTTCTGTATTCGTTCCAAAACGACAGAGGCCGGCCAGCGGCAAATTCTCTCGATTCACATCCCCGGCGAGATACCCGACCTTCAGAGTTTGCACCTGCGCAGGATGGATCATGATCTCGCTACGCTGGTCCCCTCGACGCTAGGGTTCATCAGTCATGCCTCGCTGCTAGACCTGACGCATGTGAGACCGAATGTTGCGGACGCGCTCTGGCGCGATACCTTGATCGATTCCGCGATATTTCGGGAGTGGATCGTCAATGTCGGACAGCGGCCGGCGCCGGCCCGGCTTGTCCATATCGCGCTCGAACTTCGCGAGCGTCTTCTTGCAATCAGGGGAGGCACGGCGCCTGCCACGTTCGAATTTCCGCTTACCCAAGAGCAGATCGGCGAGGCGCTGGGCATCACGCCAGTGCATGCGAACCGCATCATCAGGCAACTGCGCGAGGATGGGATCGTCGACGTCAGCCGGGGGCAAGTGCACGTGCTCGACGAAACAAGGCTCGCGGAGTTGGCGCAGTTTGACGACCGTTACCTGCACCAGGATCCGGCCGTCTGAACGTCCGATCGTGCGGTGGCGGCGGTCCAGCCGCTGGTCCAGCCGCGCTTGGGTCGATCGGACGCAGCGATTTTGTTCGCGTCATTGGAACGATCCAGGCCCGGGAAAATTATGCAATCTGTGTCAGGGATAGACACATGAACTCGAGCGGCTCCCGATGCAGTCCCGTTTACATGGCGCATCGGCGACCGCTTTCTTTTAGCCGCCGGCCATGAAGGATTTTGCAAACGCGTCGTTCCCGCCCGAGGTCATCTCGGTGATGGAGCAGGCGCTTGACGCCGCCGTCGCTACGCTCCCAGAGCCCGTCCATTCCCACCACGTTCAGTTGATCGCGGAAGCGATCCTGCGCGCCGCTCACAGCGGAGAGCGTGACCCGATTGTCCTGCAACGGCTCGCATTGCTGGAGCTGCAGCTTCATCCCCGGTGATAGCCAGCTCCTCCGTTTGCTCAAGCGCTCCTTGATTTCTTCCGAGCGCTGGCGGGTCGTGCGGCCGCTCGCTTCGACGTGTTCAGTGCCACGGCCTCGCGAATGAGCGCCTTCAATGCCTTTTCGTCGATCTTGTCGCCTTCGTGGAAATCGATGGCGCGCCGGGTGTTGCCCTCCAAGCTGGAGTTGAAGAGGTCTGACGGGTCCTCCAGCGAGGCGCCCTTGGCAAAGGTCATCTTCACGACCGCCTTGTAGGTCTCTCCGGTGCAGATGATGCCGTCGTGCTCCCACACCGGAACGCCGCGCCACTTCCACTCCTCGACCACTTCGGGATCGGCCTGCTTGATGATGCTTCGGATCTGCGCGAGCATCTCGCCGCGCCAATCGCCCAGCTCCTTGATTCGCCCATCGATGTGCTGAGAGGGAGAGCTTCCGCCTTTTCCTTCGCTCGCGCCGCTCTTCTTCGTTGTTGCTTTCTTCATGGCTATTATCGTTTGCTCACAATCGTTCGCCGGGCAACTGGCTCGCTTGCTTCACCCAGGCAACAAGCTGCGCTTCGTCAAGGCCGTCCTCATAGATGTCGAGATAGCGCACTTCCTTGTGCTTGGACTCGCCGGGCGGGATAGGGTGGAGCGACGTGCCGCGGAAGAAAGTCACTTTGACGTACTTGGTGAAGCAATGGAAGGCGAGGAACCAGCCGCCCTGATCCTCGACGCCATAAAAAGGCGTATTCCATTTGACCGCCTTGTGCACGCCGGGAACGGTGCGGACGATCAGCGCGTCGAGGTGGCGCCCGACGTCGCGTTTCCAGCCCGGCATGGCCGCGATGTAGGCCTGCACGGGGGCATCGCCGTATCCCTTCGCGATCTGAGGATTGCCGCCTGAGAGAAGGACGGGCTTTGCAGTCTTTTTCGCCGACTTCGCGGACGTCCTGCCGGCCATTGGGTTCACTCCAATCCGCTGATGCCTCGCACGCTACGCCATTTGGCGGCATGGGGCAGCGCGAACAAGTACAGACCGGTGAGCAGCAACAGAATGAGCGGGAACAGCGCCAGAAGGCCGACCCAGATTGCTTGTTTCTCTTGCGCCATGGCAACGACGTTGATGATCACGGCCACCGTAAAGGCAATGGACAGCCAGCGGTGGATTTGCCGAATACACGTATTCCAGTTCAATGAAACCTCCCTTGAAACGAACGCGACGCGGCAGACTCAGTCCGTTCGCGCCAGAACCTCCTCCAGCTTCGCAAAGAACTGCTTCCATCCGGCGTGGGCGCCGCCATAGGCCTGCTTCTGATCGGGCCGGAAGCCTGTCTGCTCCATGCGCAGCCTGGTGCCCGTGCCCGTTGGGGTGAGCGTAAAGGTCACCACGCTCTGCAGATCGTAGGCCGCATCGTCGTGCTTGAAATTCCAGGTGTAGGAGAGCGTCTTGTTCGGCTCGATGGCGAGGACCTCGCAGTCCAGCACGCCGCCCCATTCGCCGCGAAGATTGAAGCGATGGCCCACGGCCGGCTTGAAGTCGTTCTTCATCAGCCACTCCTCGATCAGGTGCGGTTGCGTCAGCGCACGCCACAGCTTTTCCGGCGAATGAGCTATTTCGCGTTCGACAACGACGGAACGCGTTTCGGTCGCACGATCGGTCATTGGTCCATCCGTTTGAGCAGGTCTTCGAGATCGTCGAACCGCCTCTGCCAGAACCCGGCCATCTCGCTGGTCCAGTCGATCAGCGGGGCGAGGGCGCCGAGCTGCGCGCTATAGTGCGTCTGGCGGCCTTCGTGGCGGTCGCGCACCAGCCCCGCCTGTTTCAGAACGCCAAGATGCTTCGAGACGGCCGGCTGCGAGATCCCGGCCCGGGCGGTCAGGGCCCCGACCGTCTGCTCTCCTTCGCGGCACAGCCGCTCAAAGATCGCCCGGCGGCTCGGGTCGGCGAGTGTTCTGAACAGCACATCATGAGCGTTGGGCATTCGAAATCGATAGCTCGATGGTTATTGATTGATACATAACCGTCGAGGTATTGATTAGTCAAGCTGGAATGTGGCAGCGCCTGAGGGTCTGGCCGCGGCATTGGAGGTGAGGGTGCAGATTGGCGTCATTCCCGCCTGCCATGTCGTCGAATGGTTTAAGCCCTCGGCAACAACCATAGTCTGCTAGTTATAGATTATCGTTGGCTCAGGCCGTTCCTGACGACCAGCGCCGGTGTTCGGTGGGTCGACGCGCTGGATGAAGGCCTCGCGCGATGACGGGCTCCGTGGATTCGTCATTCCTCACGGTCGAGTATTTCGATCAGACGTTCGACCACGGTATCGATCTCGCTCCGCGTCGTCCCTCGCCCCAGGCTGAACCGGACCGCCCCCATGCCGACTTCTGGAGCAACGCTCATGGCTTGCAGGACCGGCGAGAGCTCAATCCGGCCGGAGTGGCACGCCGATCCGGTCGAGGCCGCGATACCGTCCAACTGCGTCAATATCTCGGTGCCGATGCGGCCGACAAAGGAAGCATTGAGCGTGTTTGGCAGCCGATGGACTGGATGCCCATTGAGCGCCACGCGATTTCCGAACTGCTGCTGCAACCGTTGCCAGAAATGATCGCGCAGGATGCGCACCTGATCCAAAGGCGCAAGATTGCGCGCAAGCTCGCAGGCTTTCCCAAGGCCCACCGCAAGCAGCGCGCTTTCGGTGCCGGCTCGCCGGCCGCGTTCATGCCCGGCACCGTGGATCAGCGGCTCGATCGACAGGCCGCGACGCACGTACAGGGCGCCAATTCCCTTGGGGGCATAGACCTTGTGGCCGGCGATCGAAAGGAGATCGACGCCGAGTTGGCTTACGTCGGTCGGCACTTTGCCAACGGATTGGGCGGCGTCGGTATGAAAGGCGATGCCGCACTCATGAGCGATGCGCGCACAATCCTCGATCGGCTGGAGCGTGCCGACCTCGTTGTTGGCGTGCATGATGCTGACAAGGATCGTGCGCGATGTGATCGCCTTGCGAAGATCGTCGGGGTCGATCCGACCGGCGCTATCGACGGGCAAATAGGTGACCCTTGCGCCCAGGCGTTCGAGAAACCGGCACGGTTCTGTTATCGCCGGGTGCTCGATCCGGGTGGTGATGATGTGATCGCCTTTGTCGCGGCCGACAAAGAACACGCCCTTTATCGCGAGATTGTTCGCCTCGCTGCCCCCACTCGTGAAGACAATTTCGTCTTCATTGCAGCCGAGCAGGGCGGCGACCTGGCCGCGCGCGGCCTCGAGCGCGGCCTTTGCCTCGCCGGACGCCCAATGACCGCTAGATGGATTGCCGTAATGATTCTCGAGAAGCGGTGTCATTGCGGCGGCAACGGCCGGGTCGATCGGCGTGCTCGCGTTGTAATCGAGATAGATCCGTTGCGAGTTCATGATCTCTATGAGTCAGAGTTACGGAACTGAGCGCTCGCGCATGAACACGGCCACCACCACACCCGAGAGGAAGGTCAGCGCCGCGACGATCCCGATTGCCCATGCGAATCCCAGAACGTCTGCAATGATGCCGGCAGAGAGTGCGCCGATCGCATAACCGAGGTCGCGCCAGAAGCGATAAACGCTAAGCGAGCGGGCGCGCCATGTGGGATGCGAGGCATCGGAAACGGCTGCGATCAGGCTTGGATACACCATCGCAGTGCCGATCCCGAGCAGGAGGCTGCCGATCAGCCAGTACTCGAAGTGACGGGTAAGGGCCGTGAGAAACAGGCCGGCAGCCTGCACCCACATGCCGGCGACGATCAGTCCCTTGCGGCCCCATCGATCGCTCAGCGGACCGGTCGCGACCTGCAGGATGCCCCAGGTGGCGGGGTACACAGCCTTGAGGATGCCGATGCGCTCGACACCGAGGCCGAAAGACTGGAAGAACAGCGGAAAGATTCCCCAACTCATGCCGTCGTTGAGATTGTTGACGAGCCCCGCCTGCGAGGCGGCGAACAGATTCCGATCGCGCAACGAGGTGAGCGTAAAGATTTCCCAGAAGCCGATCGTGGGGCTCGGGCGCGCAGTGTTGCCTATCTCCAGTCGAACGTGATCGCGCGTATCCCGGACCAGAAAAATGGAGAGCAGCGCGCCGCAGACCGCATAGCCGACACCCAGGTAGATCGGCGCCGGCCGGAGACCGTAGTTCGCCGCGATGTAGCCGGTGAAGAAGGCCGTCAAGCCGACCGCCAGATAGCCGGCAAACTCGTTGAGGCCGACGGCCAGGCCCCGCGATTTTGGGCCGACGAGGTCGACCTTCATGATGACGGTCATCGACCAGGCAAGCCCTTGATTGATGCCGAGCAACACATTGGCGGCGATGACCCAATTCCAGCTCGGCGCCCACATGATCATGAAGGGTACGGGCAGGCCGAACATCCAGCCCAGGATCAGCACGCGCTTGCGGCCCCAGACATCGGCCAGTTGCCCTGAAACAAGGTTGGCGCAAGCCTTGACGACACCGAAGCTGACAATGAACGAGACGACAAACGTCGTGGAAGAAAGATGGAATTCGTCCGCGCCGATCAACGGCACGACGGTACGTTCGATCCCGACCATGCCGCCGACAAAGGCGTTGATCAGAACCAGCAATGCAAATTGACGCCAGTTGGCGCCGAGCCCAAGGGCGATGCCAGCCGCCGGAGACTGGACTGGATCGTTACTGGTCGCGCTCACTCCGCCGCTGCCATCATGCCGGAATTGATGGCGCGGATCTGTGCCGCCTGCGGCGGCGCCAGCGGAACGTCGGCGATCATGGCACGCACGAAGGCGTCCTCGTCCTCGATCCGGAACGCGTTGTTGTAGCGTTTTTCGAACCCGATCGTGGACGTCGGCTTGCCACTGAGGCTGCGTCCGCAGACGGAGCCTGAATAGGCGCCGGGCAACACCTCCAGATGGTCCGGCAGCGATTTGAGCCTTTGCGCGCTTTGGAACAGAGCGCGCGCGCCTTGCTCAGCGCTGGTAGCCAGTTCGGTTCTGCCGAGGTCGCCGACCATGAGGGTATGGCCCGTCAGAACGAACCATGGTTCATTCGCGCGCGGTCGGTCGGTGACGACGAGCGAAATGTGCTCCGGCGTGTGTCCCGGCGTGTGTAGGACCTGGATCGAGACGTTGCCTAGTTCGAGCAACTCGCCGTCGCGAACGCCGCGGAACGGAAATTTCACCGCCGCTTCGGCAAACAGCACGTATTGGGCACCGGCTGCTTCAGCGAGCGCACGTCCGGCGGAGACGTGATCGGCATGAAGATGCGTATCGATAACATAGAGAATGCGCATTCCCGTCTCTTGCGCGCCGCGCAGGTAGGGGGCGATGTCGCCGATCGGGTCGACCACCGCTGCGGCGGCGCGCCCGCCGCATCCAACCAGGTAGGAGAGGGCGACGGGATCGGAGTGCAAAAACTGGCGCAGGATCATGGAGAACTCCCATATTCAGGCCGGCAGCGACGTCGAAAAAGCTCGACTTTGAGAACAGCTTGACAAGCTGCCGATCTCATTCAATTATTCCATTGAATGATAGTTTCATCGTGAGCGATGTCAAGCCAAGGACCGAAGCAGGTTTTGTTCGCCCAATTCGCGGTCGTCGCGAAAACGCTTGGGCATGCGCACCGCCTTGAGTTGCTGGAGCAACTCGCGCAGGGGGAGCGCAGCGTCGAAGTTCTGGCGCAGAAGACCGGCCTTTCGATCGCCAACGCCTCGCAACATCTCCAGCAAATGCGTCGTGCCGGCCTGGTGGCAAGCAGACGTGACGGCAAATTCGTCTACTACCAGCTTGCGGACGACAGCGTTCTCGACGTGCTGGCAGCGTTACGCGTCGTTGCCGAGCGAAGCGTCGCCGAAGTCGAGCAGGTCGTGCGCAGTTATTTCAATGAGCGCGACGC
Organism: Bradyrhizobium sp. LMTR 3; assembly: GCF_001693485.1. GTDB lineage: Bacteria > Pseudomonadota > Alphaproteobacteria > Rhizobiales > Xanthobacteraceae > Bradyrhizobium. The sequence continues at coordinate 267,960 of NZ_MAXC01000012.1, read as the reverse complement.
CCTCGAAGCCGTCTCGCGCGAAGAGCTTTTGCAGCGATCCCGCGTGGGAGCGGTTACGGTTCTCGACGTTCGTCCCGAGGATGAATTCGCGCTGGGGCATCTGCCGGGCGCCGTGAATATTCCCCTGCGCGTGCTCGAAAGGCGGCTTGCGGAGCTTGATCCCGCCAACGAGATCGTCGCTTACTGCCGGGGACCCTACTGCGTGTTGTCCTACGAAGCGGTAGCCGCACTGCGCGCGCGCGGCTTCAAGGTCCGTCGCCTGGAGGACGGGTTGCCGGAGTGGCGAGCCGCCGGCTTGCCGGTCGTCAGTGGGAGCGCCTGAATCACATAGAGCATCCTGGCTTGCCCCCTTGTTGAACTGGCGGGCAAGCCACGGAGCCGAATGAGCAGAATACGCAGCAATCGCCGGGGAGCGGCTTGAGCCTCGCACCGCAACCCTTGCAGTCATCGAAGAACTGACACGCGTCTATCGGCATCCGCTCGATGGCCGTGTGATGGCATTGCGGACAGGTTACGGTCGACTCAAGTTGCATCAGCGGCTCGTGAGCCTCAGAGGAGGCCGCCAGACTGTACCCTAATGCGCCATGCCGCGTGAGACCTCCTGGCAAGCTTCCATGCAGCGGCGGCAGCTTTCCGCACAGATACGGCAATGTTCGTGCATGGCTGCGTGCCGCTGGCATTCCTCCGCGCAAAGCCGGCAGGTGGCGGCGCAGACGCTGAGCATGCGGCGCATCACTTCGTCGTCGAAACCCGTTCGGCGAGTCATGATGCGGCCGGTGATATTGCAGATATCGGCGCAATCCAGGTCAAGCCGGATGCACTGGGTCAGCTCCTGAACCATGCGCTCCGACAGGCAGGCGTCGGCGCAGGAGGTGCAGGTCTGGGCGCAGGAGTAGCATTCCTCGATGCAACGGATCAGGGCGTCGCTGATCTGGCCTTGGACGGCCGGGTGGGTACCAATCATTTCGCGGGCGTGCATGGCGGGATTCCTTGCTTGAGGACAGACCACCGCCGGGGGGGCGGTTGCTAGCTCAAGTCGCGGCCTTGAAAAATGTTCTGGGCAGCCGGCCAATATGAATTGGGGCAGGGGCTTGATTCATCGCAATGCGATCTTCGTCCGCTGGCATACGTTAACGAGACCCGCGGTTTCGTGATGGAACTCCGCTTCCCATCATGGGCCGGGATGTGCGAAACTGGACCCGTGAAATACTCGATCCACCTTTGCCGGCTGCTGGCGATTTTTGTGATCGTCGGGCTCGTGGTCGCCCCGCTCACGGCGCGGGCGAATACGAGCGCCGTGGCTCCAATGGCCATGACGGCGACGTCCGATGGCGCGGTTGTCATGTCCGACGACATGCCGTGCTGCCCGGAGAAGTCGGCGCCGGTCGATTGCGATCAGTGCCCGCTGATGGCGCTGTGCGTGTCGACGACGTTGCAGGCACCGCTGCCGGCCGGGATTGCTGAAATCCGGCCCGTGACGCTTCGGACGCTGCTGCCCGGCAGCGATCCGGAAGTGGATAGCCTCGGGTATTCGCCCCCGCCAAAACCTCCCCGGCTCCTGGTCCATTCGGCGTAACGCCGAATCCGCGGCGCTTTGCGGCGTCCGCGCCCATGCCGCCAATGGCGGCTGACCAGTAGATCGAGGATACTATGATGAAGGCAATTCAGTTTTCGCGCGGCCTGCGGGTCGCGCTGAGCGCCGCTGTCCTGACATGCGCCGCGACCATCGCGCTCGCCGATATCAAAAACTACGAGTTCAGGCTCGTCGAACCGACGGTGAAGACCGGTCGCGACAAGACCTTCGCCGTCAAGCTCGTCGACAAGACCACCGGCAAGGCCGTTCCGGACGCGGTGATCTTCGCGACGCGTCTCGATATGGCGCCGGATGCGATGCAAGAGATGGTGACCGAGCTCACGCCGCTGCCGGGATCGGAGCCGGGCACCTACCGCTTCAAGGCCGATTTCAGCATGGCCGGGCGCTGGCAATTGTCGCTCGGCGCAAAAGTGCAGGGCGAAACCGGCACGGTCGACAACAAGCTCGTCATTCAGGCCGACAAATGAACCGGTCAGCTCAGATCGCGCTCGCTGCTGCCGTCACCGCTGCCGTGATCGCCGGCGTTCTCGCGCGTCCCTATCTCTGGCCGAGCGGCGAGGCGAAGCATGCCCACGTCATGGCCCAGGCGAGCGAACCGGCCGGCGCCGCGATCTACTATCAGGATCCGGACGGCAAGCCGTTCTACTCGCTGACACCGAAGAAGACGCCCGATGGCCGCGACTACCGGGCCGTCCTCCGGGGCGCCGACATCAGTTTTGACGATCCGCCGGAGGAAAGCGCGGCCGCTCCGCCCACCGACCGCAAGATCAAGTATTACCGCAACCCAATGGGGCTGCCGGACGTTTCGCCGACGCCCAAGAAGGATTCGATGGGGATGGATTACATCCCCGTCTATGAGGGCGAAGACAGCGACGACGGATCGGTCAAGGTCTCGCCGGGAAAGATTCAGCGCACCGGCGTCAAATCGGAGCCGGCCGCCGCCCGCCCGATCCGGACGGTCGTGCGGGCGCCAGGCACGATCCAGCTCGACGAGCGTCGAGTCTCAGTCATCGCGATGCGCGCGGAAACCTACCTGCAAACAGTTGCCGACGTCACGACTGGCACTTTTGTCAAGAAGGGGCAGCCGCTGATGCAGGTCTACAGTCCGGCAGTTTCCAGTGCGGCCGCCGAGTATGTGACGACATTGACGTCCAAGACTACGGCGGGCGAACCATCCTACGGACGCGGTTCACGGCAGCGGTTGATGAACCTTGACGTGCCCGACGCGGTAATCAGCGAGGTCGAGAGAACGCGGGTGGTCCCGGTGACTGTCGCCTGGTCGGCCCCACGGGACGGCATCGTGCTGGAACGCAACGCCGTCCAGGGTATGCGAGCTCAACCGGGCGACGTGCTCTTCCGCGTTGCGGATACGTCGGTGGTCTGGGCGATAATTGACATAGCCGAGCGTGACCTCGGCTCGCTTGCGATCGGACAAGGCGTAACCGTGCGCGCGCGCAGCTTCCCGGGGCGGGACTTCTCCGGAAAGATCTCGGTCATTTATCCCCAGGTCAACCGCGAGACACGGACAGCCCGTGTTCGCATCGAACTCGCAAATTCGGACCTCGCATTGCTGCCGGACATGTATGTGGACGCAGACGTCGAGATTGGCGGCACGGAGCCTGTTTTGGCCGTTCCCGACAGCTCGGTGCTCGATACGGGGGCGCGCCAGGTCGTTTTGGTCGACAAGGGCGAGGGCCGATTCGAGCCCCGCGAGGTCAAGATCGGCCGTCGGGGAGAGGGGCTGGTCGAAATCCGCAGCGGGCTGAAAGACGGCGAGCCCGTCGTCATCTCGGCCAATTTCCTGATCGATGCGGAAAGCAACCTGAAGGCGGCACTCAAAGGGTTTGCCGAGGGAGCTCAGCCATGATTGCCCGCTTGATTGCTTGGTCGGCTCGTAATCTCCTGCTGGTGCTATTCGGCAGCGGCTTCGCCGCTGCGGCCGGCATCTACGCGCTCGTCCATCTGCCGCTGGATGCCATTCCCGACCTCTCCGACACCCAGGTGATCGTCTACACGGAGTACCCGGGCCAGGCGCCTCAGGTGATCGAGGACCAGGTCACCTATCCGCTCACCACCGCGATGTTGACGGTGCCGAAATCGAAGGTGGTGCGCGGCTTTTCCTTCTTCGGCGTGTCGTTCGTCTACGTCATCTTCGAGGACGGCACCGACATCTACTGGGCGCGCTCGCGTGTGCTGGAGTTTCTCAACAGCGCCGCTTCGCGATTGCCGTCCGGGGTCGCGCCGACCATCGGTCCCGACGCGACCGGAGTGGGATGGGTGTACCAATATGCGGTGATGTCCAAGGAACTGAATCTCGCGGACACCCGGGCCATCCAGGACTGGAACTTGAAATTCGCGCTAGCGAAGGCCGAGGGCGTGGCCGAGGTCGCGAGCGTCGGCGGCTTCGTCAAGCAGTACAACGTGATACTCGACCCGCAGCGGATGCGCGATCGCGGCATCACCATGCAGAAGATGCGCGAGGCGATCCGCGCCTCCAATGCCGATGTGGGTGGCCGCACCGTCGAGCTCTCGGAATTCGAGTACGTGATCCGCGGGAAGGGGTACCTGAAGAGCATCAATGATCTCGGCAACATCGTGCTGAAGACCGACAACGGAACGCCGGTGCTGTTGCGCGACGTTGCGCGCGTCGAGCTTGGTCCCGACGAGAGGCGCGGCATCGCCGAGCTCAACGGCGAGGGCGAGGTGGCGAGCGGCATCGTGCTGCAGCGCTTCGGCGTGAATGCGCTCGATGTCATCGAGAACGTCAAGAAGCGGTTCAAGGAGATCGGGGCCAGCCTGCCGAAATCGGTCGAGATCGTGCCGGTCTACGACCGCTCCGACCTGATCTATGCTGCGATCGATACGTTGAAGCATACGCTGGTCGAAGAAAGCATCGTCGTCGCGCTGGTGTGCATCGTCTTCCTGCTGCATGTCCGAAGCGCTCTGGTCGCGATCCTGATGCTGCCGGTCGGCGTGCTGATGGCGTTCGGCGCGATGAAGCTTCTGGGCTTGGGCTCCAACATCATGAGTCTCGGCGGCATCGCGATCGCAATCGGCGCCATGATCGACGCAGCGATCGTCATGATCGAGAACGCGCACAAGCATCTCGAGCGAGCCGAGCCGGGCAAATCACGCGTCGCAATCCTGATCGAGGCGGCCACCGAGGTCGGCCCTGCGCTGTTCTTCAGCCTCTTGATCATCACCGTGTCCTTCATGCCGATTTTCACGCTGGAATCGCAGGAAGGCCGGCTGTTCAGTCCGCTCGCCTTCACCAAGACCTTCGCGATGGCGGCGGCAGCATTGCTATCGATCACGCTGGTGCCGGCGCTGATGGTGATCTTCGTTCGCGGCAAGATCGTCCCCGAGCACAAGAACCCGATCAACCGCTTCCTGATCTGGGTTTATCGACCCGTGATCAAGACCGTGTTGCGTGCCAAGACGCTGGTGGTCCTGCTTGCGCTTGGCGTGCTCGCTGCCTCTATCTGGCCGGCGCGCCAGCTCGGCACCGAGTTCATGCCAAACCTCAACGAGGGCACGCTGCTCTACATGCCAACGACCCTGCCGGGGATCTCGGTGACGAAGGCGTCCGAACTGATGCAGACGCAGGACCGGATCATCCGATCGTTTCCCGAGGTCGCCTCGGTCTACGGCAAGGCTGGACGGGCGGCGACCGCGACCGATCCGGCGCCGTCCGAAATGTTCGAGACGGTGGTCAATCTCAAGCCGAAGGAGCAGTGGCGCAAGGGCATGACGATCGACGGCCTGATCGCCGAGATGGACAAGGCGCTGCAGTTCCCGGGCGTTTCCAATGCCTGGACCATGCCAATCAAGGCGCGCATCGACATGCTCTCGACCGGCATCCGCACGCCGATCGGCGTGAAGGTCATGGGCACCGATCTCGCCGGAATCGAAACGCTCGCCAAACAGATCGAACAGGTGCTCAAAGCCGTCCCGGGCACGTCCTCGGCCTATGCCGAGCGCGGTCTCGGAGGCTACTACCTCGAGATCACGCCGAACCGCGAGGCGCTGGCGCGCTACGGCATCATGGTGCAGGACGTGCAGGACACCATCGCGACCGCACTCGGCGGCCAGACCGTGACCACGACCGTGGAGGGCCGCCAGCGCTTCTCCGTAAACATGCGCTACCCACGCGATCTCCGCGACAATCCAAAGGCGATCGCAAGCGACATCCTGGTGCCGATGCCGGCCGGCGGGGCGGTCCCGCTCGGCGAGGTCGCCAGCGTTACGCCAGCGCGCGGGCCAAGCTCGATCCGGACCGAGAACGGCCAACTGGCGACCTACATCTATGTCGACATCCGCGACCGCGACCTTGGCGGCTACGTCGCCGAGGCGCAACGCGCGGTGCAGGCGAGCATTGAGTTTCCGCCCGGCTATTACGTAGTTTGGAGCGGCCAATATGAATATCTGGAGCGTGCGATCGCGCGGCTCAAGATCGTCGTACCGGTGACGCTGCTCACCATTTTCCTCCTGCTCTATCTCAATTTCCGCTCGGTGACCGAGACCATGATCGTCATGCTGTCGCTGCCGTTCGCGCTGGTTGGCGGGCTGTGGCTGATGTGGTGGCTCGGCTTCAACCTCTCGGTCGCGGTCGCGGTCGGTTTCATCGCACTCGCCGGCGTCGCGGCCGAGACCGGCGTCGTCATGCTGATCTATCTCAATCAGGCGCTGGCCGAGATCACGAAGCTACGTCAGGCTCAGGGCCAGGCGCTGACGCGCAACGATCTGTATGTCGCCATCATGGAGGGCGCGGTCGAACGCGTGCGGCCAAAGATTATGACGGTGGTGGCCATCATGGCAGGCCTGCTCCCGATCATGTGGAGCACCGGCACCGGGTCGGAGACCATGCAGCGCATCGCGGTGCCGATGATCGGCGGCATGATCTCCTCGACATTGCTGACGCTGATCGTGATCCCGGCGGTATTCGGTATCGTCAAGGGCTTTGGATTGCCCCGCGATCCCGAAAGCGGCAAGTCAGTCGCGGCGATTGCAAAGCCATCGAAGAAAGTTTCACGCGTTGTGGAGCCAGCCGAATGAGGTGAACCATGACTTACGCAGCGATCTCCGGCACGATGCCGAGCTTCAGGTTGGCGGCTGCTTCGGTCGTTATGGCTGTTCTCAGCTTCTCTTCTCTCCATGCGCAACAAGGCAATGCAACTCGCGGCGAACGTAATTTCAGGGTCTGCGCGGCATGCCATTCGCTGGAGCGCGAGCGTAACATGACGGGACCGAGCCTTGCCGATCTGTGGGGACGCAAGGCCGGTACGCTGCCAAGCTTCGAGCGCTTTTCCGATGCGTTGAAATCGTCCGGATTGACGTGGGATGACCGAACGCTCGATCAATGGCTGACCGATCCGAAGCATCTCGTTCCGGGCAACGAGATGACCTTTGAAGGGATCAAGGAAGCTCCGGCCCGAGCAGACCTCCTGGCATTCCTGAAAGAAGCCACCAAACCCGGCGCAGCGCCGAGCCAAAGTGCGCAACAGGGCCAGAGGGGCGGCATGGGAGGGATGATGGGTGGCATGATGGGCAGCGGTGCCGATCCAAATCTCAAGAAGCCTGAGCCGGACATTCAGGTTAAAACCATCAGTTATTGCCGCGACACCTATCGTGTCACCACAGCCGACGGCAAAACACGCGCCTTCTGGGAGCGTAACCTCCGCTTCAGGACCGATACCAGCAAGGATGGGCCGGAGAAGGATGCGCCGGCTCTCTTGGGCGCGGGAATGATGGGTGATCGGGCAGCCGTGATCTTTTCGGCGCCGGAAGAGATCATGAAGTTCGTCGAGCGCCGATGCTAAACCTCTGGATAGACAGTTGCACCGTTCGGCCCCGGCTTTCCTTAGTCACGATTTCGAACAAAAGCGTTCGTGGCTGTAACCGAGCGGGTGGCACGATTGCGTTATGCACGTTGGCAGGCGCGGTGTTTGGGCCGCGACTGTCGCGCTGGGTAACTCACAGCACTTCAGCCTCAATGGGAGCGAAGATATTTAACCGCCGCAGCGATCCCAAGAATCAGAAAAACAACGACGAGAAGCCAGATCAGGCCCATGCCTATCATCATTCCGCCGGACATCTGATCCATCATGACCGGACTCCAAATGCGATGAATGTCGCAGTACGAGCAAGATGAGTGACCCAGCCCTTTCCGCTAAATAACCGCGTCTAACGAGCACCCGGGAAAAAGGTTCCTCTTCGGTACCTCCGCGGTGTTGGACGACGCAGGGGGCTTTATCGCGACGCACTCTCACGTCGCTGTGAACCTGTAACCATCTTTCCGAAGCTGCCGCCCGTCGACAGACACTTTGCACGCCGCTTTTCTACGTTGGCTGAGCCTTCAATTCTCCAGCGGATTGGCGCACCACCACGAATGCGCCTTGAAGCGCAAGTCCGGCCATGCAGGAAGCGACAATCACATCCGGCCAACCGGTACCGGTGCCAAACACACCGAGCGCGGCCAGCAGTACCGCGAGATTGCCCAGGACGTCGTTACGCGTACAAATCCAGGCCGAGCGCATGTTGGCGTCGCCGTTGCGATAGGCCCATAACAGTCCGAATGACGCAACATTGGCGGCAAGGGCCATGACGCCGATCGCACCCATGGTGAATGCACTCGGCAGCGTCCCTTGTGCGGCGTGCCAGATGGCCATGGCAATCACCCACAAGCCGAAAGCTCCCATGGTGGCGCCCTTGGCGAGCGCTGCTGACGCGCGATAGCGCAGTGCCATCCCAACCACAAAGAGGCTGATCGCATAGTTTCCCGCGTCGCCGAGAAAATCGAGCGCGTCGGCCTGGAGCGAAGCCGAGCCCGCCGCCAAGCCTGCGCCGACTTCGGCGAGGAACATGGCGGCATTAATGCCAAGGACCACCCAAAGAACCCGGCGATAAGCCGGATTGCCGCGGTTCCGGTCCAAGTTCAGGGGCGGAGGTGTGCAACAAGCATCGGCCATCCACGGAAAGTAGGACGCAAGTTCGTGTTACACAATTGCATCACCAGTAGAGCGACAGTCGACCCTGGAGCAGTGCGAGCGTTGCGTTGCATATTCATTGGCCAACCACGATCCTGACAAGCATCGTGAAATCCATCATCGGAGTTGCGCGCCGGCCTGATGGACTCGCGACCAGAACTGATGGAGACGAGCTATGGGCTTCTACAACGACGTCATCCTGCCGCGGGTTTGTGATCTTGCGATGCGAAACAAGCAGCTTCGGCCATATCGCGAGCGGGTGATCGGCGCGGCCGAGGGTCGCGTGCTCGAGATCGGGATCGGTTCGGGCCGCAACTTGCCCCTCTATCGGCCGCCGGTGAGGGAGCTCTTGGCGCTGGAGCCGGCCCCGAAGCTCATCGCAATGGCCCGCGATGCTCTGCATCCGGGTACACCGGTCAACTTCATCGAAGCTTCGGCGGAGGCCATTCCGCTCGATGACCGCAGCGTCGATACGGTGGTGACGACCTGGACCTTGTGCAGCATTCCGGATGCCGCCATGGCGCTCACTGAAATGCGGCGCGTGCTTCGCCCTGGCGGCAGGCTCCTGTTCGTGGAGCACGGCATGGCGCCGGACAAGAATGTGAGGCGATGGCAGGACTGGCTGACGCCGGCCTGGAAATGCATCAGCGGCGGCTGTCACCTCAATCGACCGATCGGCACGATGATCGAAGCTTCAGGCTTCAGGATTGATCGGGTGGAGACCGGCTATATGCCTGGACCGAAGGCGATGACCTTCATGTATGAAGGCAGCGCCCGGCCGAACTAGCCAGCCTATGCCGCGCGCACCTGACCAAGAAACGCGTCGACCTGCTCGCGCAATTGCTGCGACTGCCGCGACAGATTGCCGGCGGCGGTCTCGACCTGGCTTGCCGCTGCGCCAGTCGCTGCCGCGCCCTCGGTGACGCCGCCGACATTGGCGGACACTTCCTGGGTGCCGGCCGCAGCCTGTTGCACATTGCGCGCGATCTCCTGGGTCGCCGCGCCCTGTTGCTCGATCGCAGAGGCGATGGTTGTTGCGATCTCGCTGATTTCGCCGATGGTCTTGCCGATCGCCTCGATCGAGACGACGGATTTCTGCGTGGCTCCCTGGATCGCCGATATCTGTGACGCGATCTCCTCGGTGGCTTTTGACGTCTGCTCGGCCAGGCTCTTGACCTCGGCCGCGACCACGGCAAAGCCCCTGCCGCTGTCGCCGGCACGCGCCGCTTCGATGGTGGCATTGAGCGCCAGCAGATTGGTCTGCGAGGCGATGTTGTTGATCAGCTTGACGATGTCGCCGATCCGCTGCGCCATCGCCGCGAGGCCCTGAATTTCGGCGTTGGTGCCCTGTGCTTCCTGCACGGCCTTTGCCGCGATCGCCGCCGACTGGCTGACCTGCCGGCTGATCTCGGTGACGGAAGCGGACAGCTCTTCCGTGGCGGTGGCCACCGTCTGGACGTTGCTCGACGTTTCCTGCGCGCCCGATGCCACGGCCGAGGCCTTGTTGGTATTTTCGGTTGCGACCGCCGCCATTCTTTCGGCGGTGGCGCGCATTTCGACGATCGATGTCGCGACGGCATCGAGCACGCGGCTGGCGCTCTGGTCGAAGCCTGAAGTCAGCGTCTCCATCACCTGTTGACGTTGCTCTTTCTTCTGTTGTTCCGCTCGCTGTTCGGCAGCCAGTGCGTTCGCCCTGACGGCATTGTCGCGGAAGACCGCGACCGACCGCGCCATCTCGCCAACCTCATCAGCCCGCGCCAGCGCAGGAATGTCGATCGACAGATCGCCGCCGGCGAGGCGCTGCATGGCGGCCGTCATGGCGGTCAAGGGGCGGATCACGCGCCTGGACAGTACCCAGATCGACCCCATGCCGACAACGATACCGAGCAGCGTGACGAGGGCGACGAGAATGAGCTGGGTTCTTGCCGCCGCAGCCTTGGCCGCCGCGTGGACATTGGTGACTTCGACCGCGGCATCCTTGATCCGGACGATGGATTCCAGCGCGGGGTTCGACGCGTCGTACCATTGCTGGACCGTCATCGGATAGCCGGCGCCCGCGATGCCTGCCTTGTAGATCGTATCGGTTTGAGCCTTGAAATTGCCGAGGAAGTTTTGCTCGGCGGCGGCAACGGCAGACACAAGCGGCGACGCCGCACCAGAGGTTAGATCGCGTATCGTCTGCCAGTTCGACTGCACCTGCCCGCGCCAATTGGCGATGTCACGCTGCTGATCGGTCGATAGCGCGCGGCCGGCCGAGATGTTGCCGGCGTGAACGGCGCGTTCGCGGCCGGCATATTCGCGCATCAGGAAGGCGCTCTGCTTGACCATCGTAAGCTCGCCGACGATGGCGTCCTCCCTGCTGATTTCGCGCGAGGCAATGGTCCAGAGCGATTGAATCCGGGTCAGGAGGTCCGAGACGGCCGGGTACCAGGATTTGAGCAGTTCGGCATCGCGCTGCTCCTTCGGAATTTGAAGGGCGGAATCGGCGCTGCGGCGGAGCTGCCTGACGCGTTCATAGGCCTGCTCGACGTCGGTAATCAGCTTCTTGCCTTCCGGCGTCGCGGTGGCGGCAATCTCCCGGAGCGCCGGCGCCAGCACGGCATCGCCCTGCGAACGCCGCTTCTGGATCACTTCGCCGGTCTGAGCATTTGCCGGGGCAGGCGCCTGCAGGGCCGTATTGGTCTGACCGCGTTCAAGCTGAATGTTCTCCAATCCCTTGAGCAGGTGATCGGCGTTTGCATTCACCTCGGCAACGCGGACGGCGGCCGTGTAGCTGCGCCAGGCATCTGCGCCGGTAATGGCGCAGGAGATCAGGACCAGTACCGCGAGCACCCCGACGATCACGGCGAGGGTGGTCTTGACGGTGAGCGTGCCCGAAAGGGCCTCGCGCTTCGAATGCATGGGGATACCTTCCGGCTGGCGGCCCCTTGATGACGGCCTCTTTCGTTAATACCAGCCGGCCGTTACCAAGCCGCTAATCCTGGTATCCGGAGTTGTACTGCCAAGGCTCTGTCTGAAAAGCCCTTTTGACAGTTTCTGATGTCTACGCGGACTCGTCACATTCTTAAAGTTGCAGTCGCGGGCAGAGTGGATGGTATGCGGCGAGAGATGAAGACCACTGATGCGGAAATGCGCCGCGGGCAACGCGCCGGTGCGCGCCGAGATCAGATGTGCGACGCGGAAGGCGGCTGGCAAGTGCAGCTATAGCGCGGGCGGCGCCTCGCGTGGCGAGATCGATCCTTTCGCTGCGGCGCAAGCCTTCCACTTCTGGAGTTCGTGCGCAGCATGCCGGCTCCGCTGCGGCCAGAAACCAAGATGACAACCTGAGGCGATGGTGGCACAATGGTGGCAGACGTGGTTTCAAGCTTGGCCACTAACAAGAAACAAAAGAAAAGCGATCGCCAAGGTCACGTTGTCCAAGGGAGGAGATTGCTCATGAAACGCTTGTTTCTGGGATTGGTCGCCGTTGCCCTGATCGCATCGGCGTTCGTCGGATCCACCACTGCCGTCATGGCGCAGACGAAGGTGCTGAAGATGCAGGCCACATGGCCGGCGTCGCTTACGCTCTATGATAACTTCACCTACTTCGCAGAGCGGGTGAACAAACTATCGGCCGGCACGCTGAAGATCGAAGCGATGCCCGCCGGCCAAGTCGTGCCGGCGTTCGAGGTGCTGGATGCGACCAACAAGAAGGTGCTCGACGGAGCGCATGCGTGGGCCGGCTACTGGACCGGCAAGAACAAGACCGCGATTCTGTTCACCGGCGGTCCCGGCGGCACCTTCGGCATGGACTACATGGACGTGATGGGCTGGTTCTATCACGGCGGCGGCCTCGATCTTTACAACGAGTTCTATCAGAACGAGCTCAAGCTCAACGTTGTCGTGTTCCCCATCCTGCCCGCTGGGCCGCAGGCGTTCGGCTGGTTCAAGAAGCCGATCCAGACGGTTGAGGACATGAAGGGCATGAAATGCCGCCAGACCGGCATGGCCGGCGAAGTGTGGCAGGCACTCGGCTTCACGGTGGTCAACATGCCGGGCGGCGAAATCATTCCCTCCGCGCAGCGCGGCGTGATCGATTGCGCGGAATGGGTCGGTGGCATCGAGGACATGCAGCTCGGCTTCCACAACGTCTGGAAGTATCACTATTCACCCGGCTTGCATGAGAACGTGACCGTCGGCGAAATCGTGATCAACGGCGACGTATGGAAGGAGCTCAACACTCAGCAGCAGGAGATCATCAAGTCGGCTGCCAACGAGACATTCCTCGTCTGGTGGACCAAGTGGCAGCGCCAGAACGCCGACGCTCTGAAAGAGATGCAGGACAAGCACGGCGTACAGATCCTGCGCACGCCGACCGAGATCCTGCTGACCTTCATCAAGAAGTGGGACGAGATCGCGGCGGCCGAGAGCGCCAAGAACCCGTTCTTCAAGAAGGTGCACGACTCGCAGAAGGCCTATGCCAGCGCCGTGGTGCCGTACAAGCGGTCCTATTTCCCGCCATACTCCTTCATGGCGAATTACTACTTCCCCGTCGAGAAATAGGGCTTGGTCCGAGGGCGGCCGGTTTCGGCCGCCCCATTCACGCGCGGCCGGCCTGCGTCGCGCCGCAAGGCGCGCCGCAGCGACGTCGGCGGTAGGGGGAGGGATGGCTGAGATAACTGACAGACAGTCGCCGGTGCTGCTGGCTGCAATCCGGGTCATCGACGGCTTCACCGACCGGACCGGCACGATCATCTCGTGGCTGTCGGTGCCGCTTGTTCTCGCCGTCGCCTACGAGGTTACAGCGCGCTATTTGTTCAACGCGCCGACCATTTGGGCCTACGACGCAACCTACATGCTCTACGGCTCGCTGTTCATGCTGGGCGCTGCTTACGCGCTGCACAAGGGCGCTCATATACGCACCGACTTCTTTTGGGAGAAGTTCTCCGTCCGCAGGAAGGGCTGGATCGATACGATCTCCTATATCGTCTTCTTCTTCCCGAGCCTGATCATGCTGTTGCTGATTAGCTGGAACGAATTTCACTACGCCTTTCAGATCAACGAGACCTCGGACCAGACGCCATGGCGACCCGTGCTGTGGCCGTTCAAGTTCGTCGTGCCGCTCGCCTGCTTCCTGCTGCTCATCCAGGGCGTGTCCGAGTTGATCAAGAGCATCTACATGATGCGCACCGGTGTCGAGCTCGAGCACAAGGAGAAGGTCGAGATATGACCGCAGAAGCGCTCATCGGCCTCATCATGCTTCTGGTTCTGCTTGGAGCGATCTTCATCGGCGTGCCGATCTCGTTCACATTGCTGTTTCTCGCCTTTTCGTTCGGCTACTGGGGGATGGGCGGGACAGTCTTCGAACTGGGCTACTTCCAGACCATCGGCATGATGAAGGAGGAACTGCTGGCCGCCGTGCCGCTGTTCATCTTCATGGGCTTCATCACCGAGCAGGCGGGGCTCATGGAGCGTCTTTTTACGGCGTTCCGCATGCTGCTTGCGCCGGTGCGCGGCGCGCTCTTCCTCGTCGTCATCCTGACCTCGACCGTGTTCGCGATGGCGACGGGCATCGTCGGCGCAGCCGTCACCGTTCTTGGCATCATGGCCTCGCCGATCATGAACAAGGCGGGGTACGACGCCAAGCTTTCAGCGGGCACCATCACCGCGGGCGGCACGCTCGGCATTCTCATTCCCCCGTCGGTGATGCTGATCGTGATGGGGCCGGTGCTCGGGGTCTCGGTCGCCGATCTCTATGCCGCAGCCTTCGGGCCGGGCTTCCTGCTGGCCAGCACCTACATCGCCTATCTGATGATCCGCGCCTTCTTGAACCCCAAACTCGGGCCGCCGGTGCCCATGGACGAGCGGATCTACTCGGCGTGGCACATTGCGCGCGAGGTGATCATCGGCACGCTGCCCCTGCTCGGGCTTATCACGGCGACGCTTGGCTCGATCATTGGGGGGCTTGCGACGCCGACGGAGGCTGCCGGCATCGGCAGCGTCGGTGCCCTGATCCTGTCCATTGCATATGGCAGGTTCTCGCTCGGCGGACTGCAGCGTGCGCTGATCTCGACGATGGCGACATCGAGCATGGTGCTGCTGCTCGCGGTCACGTCGAATATTTTCGGTGCTGTGTTCGCTCGCCTCGGCTCGGCGAACTGGATCACCGAGACGATGCTCGGCCTCCAGTTGCCGCCAAGCCTCATGCTGATCGTCGTGCTCGTGCTCATTTTCCTGCTCGGTTGGCCGTTCGAATGGCCAGCCATCATCCTGGTGTTCCTGCCGATCTTCTACCCCGTCGTGAAGGGCATGGGCATCGATCTCATATGGTTCGGAGCGCTGGTTGCAGTGGTGCTGCAGACCGCCTTTCTGTCGCCGCCGGTCGCCATGTCAGCGTACTATCTCAAGCAAGTGGTCAAGGGCTGGAGTCTCGCGACGATTTACGCCGGCATGTTCCAGTTCATGATCCTGCAGGTGATCTGCGTTGGGCTGATGATCGCCTTCCCCGGCATTGCGACCTGGTTCCCGCACACGCTGCACGAGGCGTCGCGCAGTCAGGTGATCCCCGAGGAGTACAAGAAAATCCTGGAGCAGCAGAAGCAGGCTCCGTCCCTGGAAGACGAAGACTGGCTGACACCAAAAAAGAAGTAGCGGGGTGTTGTGCGTGCCGGTTGGTGTCCGCGCGGCTCGAAAGGCAAGCTGTGGAAGGGCGACGAGCGCCATCAGCATTCTCGTGGCTCATAAAAGAATGAATGAGGCCAATAACCGCTGTTAGCTTCACGCGGCCCGCAGGCATAAGGAAGATATCTGTTCCGCCCGCTGTATCGAGCACATCTGGCTGTTCGAGGAAGCGCGCAAACGCCCGGCAATCCCGGCAAGCGGAAGATTCCTTAGGTCTTGCGTCATGAGACGTGACTCGCTGATCGTGTCACAAGTGCTCCTTCTCTATAATCTTGCGCAGTCGATGGTAAGGAGCACGCATCATGTTCGAAGCAGGGAATGCGCTTCAGGAATTCGAGAAAGTTCTAAGCGGCAGGGGCCTAAGTGAGCGCGCGCTTGGTCTGGTCGACGGCTGTGATGCACTTTTCGATTTCTACAGGGACAGTAGGGCAGGCGGCACCGTATTCGAGCAGCATGATGACGCCGATATGCTTCTATTCCAATGGGGAACCTACGACTGGGGAGCGGGCGAGCACTTTTCGCTCAATCTGACACGGCAACTTATCTGTTGCGAGCAGGCGGAGGACGAGGATATCTGGCAATTGAGTCTCACGTTTGAGTTCGAACCAAACGAGGAGCTAAGGGCATTGGGCAGCGGCACCAAATGGTGCCATTCATTGCCGGAGTTGCCTCAGTTTCGAGAGTACGTGCATCGATCCGCCGCATTCAATATCTGCACGCAGCATCAAATCCGGCGAACCGTTCTTGATTATGCGCTCGCAGGTTGACGTCCGCGTTGCGCTAGTTTCAACCGATTCATTCGGCTGTACTTGCCGATTGATGTGTTCGCGGGACGGCGGGCTCGAGGTGGAAACTGCGGCAGTGGACACCGCCTTTTTCGGTCTCACTTCCGCACGATCGATCCAGCGCGCCCGACGAGCCGCGCGAGTTGTTTGAAGCGGCTGCCGACGCGGTCGGCAACGAGATCGACCATGCGATGCTCGAACACCAGCATCAGCTTGCGGCCGCTGGTGCGGAAATGCGTCGCGGGTAACACGCCGGTGCGGGCCGCCGTTATCAGGTGCGCGACGCGGAACGCCGCGCCGAGAAGGCGGGCGCGCTCATCCATCGCCGGCGGCACCAGCCCGCGGACGCGCTCCGGCGGCTCGTTCTCTTCGCTTAAGCCCGCATAGCGATAGAACACCGACAGCGCGACAAAGGCGCGGCCCTGATGGCTGATCGAGCCGAAATTGCCGTTGGTGATCAGGCTCAGCGTTTCCTCGCCGCGGTGGTCGGGGTGCACCCGCCATCCGATATCGGAAAGCAGGCAGGCGGCGTGGCGCAGGCGGCGGTCCTCCTCGGTCTCGCGCAGCTTCACGACCCGCACCAGCCGATCGGTCCATGCGACCAGTTCCTCGGCGTGGCGTGCGGAGCGCGACAATAATCCATTCAGGGTTTGGGCTGCGCAGATGAATCCGTCCTTGGCGCGCTCCTGCGGCGGCAGCATTTCGTAGAGCAGGCCTTCGCGGACGCCAAAGGTGGAAAACACGATCGTCTTCGGCCGGCCGACGCGGATGATGTACTCGAGCACCAGCGCCGCATAGGTCAGGAGCGGGCGCCGGGCATCCGCGACGACTTCGATGTCCGCGAGCATGTTGGCGGCCGCCAGCCGGCGCAGGCGGCGGGCGAAATCGAGCGCGTCGGCGGCAGGTAACGAATAGCCATGCATCACGCGCAGCGGATAGCCGCTCTGGACGATATGAATACGCGCCAGCGCGCGCCAGGTGCCGCCGACCGCATAGAAGGTGCGGCCGTGGCCGGCCTTGAGCTGGGCGACGCCGGACAGATCGTCGCGAACGATGCGCTCGGCGCGCTTCAAGGATTTCTCCGACAGATCCTGCAGCGCCAGGCTTCCCAGCGGCAGCGTGACGCCGCTGTGGACCCGGTTTTTCTCCACATCGATCAGTTCGAGCGAGCCGCCGCCGAGATCGCCGACGATGCCATCGGGATTGTGGATGCCGGAGATGACGCCGAGCGCGGACAGTTTTGCCTCGCGCGGACCGGACAGAATCTGAATCGGCGCGCCGCAGATGCGCTCCGCCTTGGCAATGAAGTCGGGACCGTTCTTGGCGTCGCGGCAGGCGGCGGTGGCGATGGCGAAGACGCGCTCCACCTGCTGGATGCGGCACAGCGCGCGAAATCGCCGTAGCGCCGTCAGCGCCTTGGTGACCGCATCCTCGGCCAACAGGCCGGTGCTCTGCACCTCGCGGCCAAGCCCACACAGCGCCTTTTCGTTGAAGATGGTGACGAGGCTGCGCGCCATCGTCTCATAGACGACGAGACGAACCGAGTTCGAACCGATGTCGATGACGGCGACGCTGGAAGCGCGCTTGCGCTGCCGCTTCACAGCGGCGCTCCGTTATGACGATTGCTGACGCTCGGTACGGCGCGTGAGGCGGCGCGGCGAAGATTCCTTGAGAGACTTTCCACGTCCAGACAGGCTCGGATTCGTCATGAAATAGTTGTGCAGGTTGAACGGCTCTTCGCCTTTCGCGGCCTTCATACGCGTTGAGGACCCATCCGGCAACAACTGCCAGCTCTGCTCGGTATCCTTCAGGTTCGCGACCATGATTTGTTCGAGAACCTGCTGATGTACCGTGGGATTTTGCAATGGACAGAGGACTTCGACGCGGCGGTCGAGGTTTCGCGGCATCATGTCGGCGGACGAGATATACACAGCCGCCTTCGGGCCGGGCAGGCCTTGCCCCATACCAAAGCAGTAGATTCGGCCGTGCTCTAGGAAGCGGCCGATGATCGACTTGACCCGGATGTTCTCGGAAAGCCCTGGAATACCCGGCCGCAGGCAGCAGATGCCGCGTACCACCAGTTCGATCGACACGCCGGCCTGTGACGCCTCGTACAGCGCGTCGATGACATCGGGATCGACCAGCGAATTCATCTTCATCCAGATCGCCGCCGGCTTGCCGTGTCGAGCGTGATTGGACTCGCCTCTGATGTGTTCGATGACGCGCTTGCGCAGCGTCAGCGGCGACACCGCCATCCGCTCGATGTCGCTCGGCTCCGCATAGCCGGTGATGTAGTTGAACACCCGCGCCGCGTCGCGGCCGATGATCGGGTCCGACGTGAAATAGGAAAGGTCGGTATAGATGCGCGCGGTGACCGGATGATAATTGCCGGTGCCGGTATGCACATAGGTCGTCAGGCTGCCGCCCTCGCGCCGCACCACCATCGACAGCTTGGCGTGCGTCTTCAGTTCGAGAAAGCCGTACACGACCTGCACGCCGGCGCGTTCGAGATCGCGCGCCCAGCGGATGTTGGCTTCTTCGTCGAACCGCGCCTTCAGCTCGATCAGCGCGGTCACGGACTTGCCGGCCTCCGCGGCTTCGGCAAGGGCACGCACGATCGGCGAATTGTTCGAGGTGCGGTAGAGCGTCTGCTTGATGGCGACGACGTCGGGGTCGCGGGCGGCTTGCTGCAGGAACTGCACGACGACGTCGAAGGATTCGTAGGGGTGATGGACGATCAGGTCCTTTTGCCGGATCGCCGCGAAGATGTCGCCGGCATGGTCGCGCACCCGTTCGGGATGCCGCGGCACATACGGCGTGAATTCGAGGTCGGGCCGGTCGAGCCGGGTGAGCTGCGAGAGCTCGTTCATCGCCAGCACACCGTCGACCAGAAACACCTCGTCGTCGGCGGCGGAAAGCGCCTGCTGCACGAAGGTGCGCAACGCTTCCGGCATCTTGGCCTCTATCTCCAGCCGGATAACCGAACCGCGCCGCCGCCGCTTCAGCGCAGTCTCGAACACGCGGACCAGATCCTCGGCCTCTTCCTCGATTTCGAGTTCGGAGTCGCGGATGATGCGGAAAGCGCCCTGGCCCTTGACGGTGTAGCCGGGGAACAGGCGGCCGATGAACAGGCCGGTGGCCTGCTCCAGCGGGATCAGGTGCACCGCGCCGTCCTTGGGCATGCGGATGAAGCGGTCGATCTTGCCGGGCATGCGGATCAGCGCGTTCATCGCCTTGCCGTCGGAAGTCCGCAACAGTTGCAGCGCGATGGTGAAGCCGAGGCTCGGGATGAATGGAAACGGGTGCGCGGGATCGATCGCCAGCGGCGTCAGCAGCGGGAAGATGCTGCGGAGGAAGTGATCCTCGAGCCAGCCCCGCTCCGCCTTGGTGAAGTCGTGGCCGTCGACCAGCATGATGCCGGCGTCCGACAGGGTGGTGCGCAGATCGCGCCAGATCGCCTGCTGATCGGAAGCCAGTTCCGAAACCGTCTTGTTGATGAGAGTGAGCTGCTCGGACGGCGTCAGGCCATCGGGGCTGCGTTCAGCGATGCCTTCACGGACCTGCGCCTTGATGCCGGCGACGCGAACCATGAAGAACTCATCAAGGTTATTGGCCGAAATCGACAGGAACCGCACCCGTTCCAGCAATGGATGGCCGGGATTGACCGATTCCTCGAGCACCCGGCGGTTGAAATGCAGCCAGGATAGTTCCCGATTGATGAATCGCTCCGGGCTCGTGACGATCGTGGGCAGAGCCTCGGCAATCGGCTCTTTTTCTTTTATTTCAACGGCTTGTACCAATTCCATAAGGCTTTGATCCATCGCGAGCGAGGCAGGGCCGACTTTAGAGGCAAGGCCGACTTTAAGGGAATGCGGCCCACAGCATGTGATACGCCGATGACGTTTCAATGACATTGATGTTCCGTGCAGAGCCGGCGTCAAGGCGGCAGGACGCAGCAGGAAACTGCCCGATCAGGCGTTGCGCAAGAGTTCCGCGGCCAGCGCCCGGGTGACCGGCCGGCCAAGCCGCAACGCCTCGGTATCCAGGAGCTCGATCGCCTGGCGGGCAGCGGCATAGGAGCGCTCGATTCGGGTGGCGAGGTAGCTCACCACCGTCTCGTCGATGCTCAATTGGCGGTCCGCGCAGAATTTGACGATCAGGCCACGAAACAACAGGTCATCCGGCGGCAATAGCGACACGAGGGGGGCGGCGCGCAGCCGCGACCGGAGATCGCGCAGCTCGATCTCGAACGCCGCCGGTGGAACGCGTCCCGTGATCAGGACGAAGGCCCCGTCCTCGCGCGCCAGGTTCAGGAGGTGAAACAAGGCGCGTTCGTCGAAGTCGGCCGGTCTCAGATCCTCGACCACCAGTGCGCCTGTGGCAAGCGCGCCGGGGACGGCAGCGGCGTTGAGCGAGTGGGCCGAGATCGAGCGGGCGCCCGCCTGTTCGGCCCAGATCGCGGCGAGATGGCTCTTGCCCGAGCCCTCCGGCCCCGCCAGCAGCATGATGCGGTTCGGCCAGTCCGGCCAGCTTTCGATCAGCGAGAGTGCGGCTTCATTGGCCGGACCCTCGAGGAAATTGTCGCGGGTCAGGCTCTCCGCATGCGGCAGCGCAAAGGCAAGCTGACGAGGTTGAACGCGAACGACCACGCAAATCTCCAGGCCGGATCTTCAGGCCTTCATAGCGTTTTCAAGCGAAATCGCCACCGGTTCGTGTGAAGAAAACGCGTCAAAGCAACGAACAACCTAGCGCGCTTCGATCGTGCTCATGTGCCGCACCCATTCGACGAGATAGAGCGAGACGGAAACCAAAGTAAAGACCGTAACAAAACCCATCAGGATCACGTCATAGGGCGCCGGCTTGAAGTTGAAACCGAGTGACGCCAGCACCAGCGCCGCGAACGCCACCTGCGCCACCGTGTTGAGCTTCGATACCATCAGGGGCTTCATCGGGATCGGCTTGTCGAACAGCCATGACACGATCACGGCCGTCACGATCATGATGTCGCGCGACACAACGAGGATGACGAGCCAGCGCGGCACCGCACCCCAGATGCCGAGCGCCACGAAGATCGAAACCAGAAGTGCCTTGTCGGCAAGCGGATCGAGCAGGGCGCCCAGTTCGCTCGACATGTTGAAGCGCTTGGCGAGGAAGCCATCGACGGCGTCGCTGACCCCGGCAATGACAAAAATCGCAAACGCGATTTCCATCTGGCTGGAAACGATCGCCCAGACGATGACCGGCACCAGAATGATGCGCCCCAGCGTAATGATATTTGGAATGCTCAACTCGGTCGCTTCCCGGCTCCCGGCCTAAATCCGGCCCCTGGCGGGTACAGCCGGCTCTTATCTACATAGTATATGCGCCAAGCGCTTGCGAGCCATTGCAGGATCGCGGAATTCCTCGTAACCAGCCGTCATCATACTGGAATTTGGGCATGAACGACCGCAAAAACGGGCTGACTTACGCGGATTCGGGCGTCGATATCGATGCGGGCAACCGCCTGGTCGATCTCATCAAGCCGATGGTGCGCGCCACCGCCCGGGCCGGCGCCGATGCCGAAATCGGCGGTTTTGGCGGCTTGTTCGACCTCAAGGCGGCGGGTTTCAAGGACCCGGTGCTGGTGGCGGCGACCGACGGCGTTGGCACCAAGGTCAAGATCGCGATCGAGACCGGCCTGCATGGCGGTATCGGCATCGACCTGGTGGCGATGTCGGTCAACGACCTCGTCGTGCAGGGCGCGGAACCATTGTTCTTCCTCGACTATTTCGCCTGCGGCAAGTTGGACCCCGACGCCGCGGCGGCCATCGTGGCCGGCGTCGCCGAGGGCTGCCGGGAGTCCGGCTGCGCCCTGATCGGCGGCGAGACCGCCGAGATGCCGGGACTCTACAAGGATGGCGACTACGATCTGGCGGGCTTTGCGGTCGGGGCTGCCGAGCGCGGCACGCTGTTGCCGACCGCGGACATTGCCGTGGGCGACGCCGTGATCGGATTGGCCTCATCCGGTGTGCATTCCAACGGCTTCTCGCTGGTGCGCAAGATCGTCGAGCAATCGCGCGTGGCCTTCGACGCCCCGGCGCCGTTCTCGCCGGTCATGACGCTGGGCGGCGCGCTGCTGACGCCGACGCGGCTCTATGTGAAATCCTGCCTGCGCGCGATCCGCGAAACCGGCGCGATCAAGGGGCTTGCCCACATCACCGGCGGCGGCTTCACCGACAACATCCCACGCGTGCTGCCAAAGCACCTCGGCGTCGGCATCGATCTGGCGCGGCTGCCGGTGCTGCCGGTGTTCAAGTGGCTTGCGGAGCAGGGCGGCATCGCCGAACTCGAAATGCTGCGCACCTTCAACTGCGGCATCGGCATGGTCGCCATCGTCAAGCCGGATGCGGTCGAGAAGGTGACGCAGATCCTGACTGAAAGCGGCGAGACCGTCGCCTTGCTCGGCGAAGTGATCCCGGTAGCAGGCGAACATCGCGTGGCCTACAACGGCCATCTCGATCTCGCGCAATGAAGCGCCGGGTCGCCATCCTGATCTCGGGGCGCGGGTCGAACATGGCCGCGCTGATCGATGCGGCTAAGGCTGCGGATTTTCCGGCCGAAATCGTCGCCGTCATTTCCAACCGGCCCGATGCGCCTGGACTGGAGAAGGCAGCCGCGAGCGGCATCCCGACACTGGTCGTCGAGAGCAAGCCGTTCGGCAAGGACCGCGCGGGCTTTGAGGCTGTCCTGCAGCGGGCTCTGGATGAAAAGAAAGTCGAACTGATCTGCCTCGGCGGATTCATGCGGCTGTTCACCACCGAATTCGTGCAGCGCTGGTACGGAAAAATGCTCAATATCCATCCCTCGCTGCTGCCATCTTTTCCGGGTCTCGATCCGCACGGGCAGGCGTTGCGGGCCGGGGTCAAGATCTCGGGCGCGACCGTGCATTTCGTGATTCCCGAAACCGACGCCGGCCCGATCGTGATGCAGGGCGCGGTGACGGTGGCCGACGACGATACGGCAGAGACGTTGTCGCAGCGCATTCTCGGCATCGAGCATCGCATCTACCCCGAGGCGCTGCGCTTGCTTGCGAGCGGAAAGCTTCGCCTCGAAGGCGACATCTGCAAGGTCGCCGACGGGGCCGACCGCGATGGCACCCTGATTTCGCCGCGGACGATCTGATATTATCCGTAAGGTGCGCGAACGAGCGCGGCGACCGCGCTCGGCTAAATCCATCGAGGTTGCTATGATCACGCTCTATGGCTCCGGGCCCAATTTCGGCCTTCCCGACGCAAGCCCGTTCGTGACCAAGGCCGAGACCTTGCTACGAATGTCGAAACTGCCGTTCAGAAAAGCGCCGATGAGCTTTTCGAAGGCGCCCAAGGGCAAAATTCCCTACATCGAGGACGACGGTCAATTGCTCGGCGATTCCACGCTGATCCGCTGGCACTTAGAAAAGAAGTACGGCATCGATTTCGATCAGGGCCTCACCGCAGAACAGCTCGCCATCTCCTGGGCGTTCGAGAAGATGGCGGAGGACAATCTCTACTGGGCCAGCGTCTACTTCCGCTGGATGATCGAGGATAATTTCCGCAAAGGCCCGGTCAATTTCTTCAGGGGCGTGCCGGCGCCGGTCCGGCCGGTCGTCGTTTCGATGGTCCGCCGCCGCCTGCGCAAGACGCTGCACGGCCAGGGAATCGGCCGTCACTCCAAAGACGAGATCACCGCGATCGGGATCCGCTCGATCGACGCGATCGCGGCCTATCTCGGCGACAAGCCGTTTTTCATGGGCAGGGAGCCGGCGGGCATCGACGCCACGATGTTCGCCTTCGCGGTTAGTGCGATTTGCCCGCTGTTCGAGTCGGATTTGCAGCGTGCGGCCGCAAGCCATGCCAACCTGCGGCGGTATGTCGGCCGGATGACCGCACGATTCTATCCGGAACTCAGCGAGATCGCTGGCTGCGAGGCGGCGGCCTGAATTCCGGGGCAGGGTGCAAACAAAATCCCCCGGCGAGGCCGGGGGCAATTTGCGTGGACGAAGTCTACGTAACCTTGAGGTTTTCCGCGGACGTCTTGCCGCGGTTTTCGACAAGGTCGTACTCGATGTGCTGGTTCTCGTTGAGAGTGGTGAGCCCCGCACGCTCGACGGCCGAGATGTGGACGAACACGTCCTTCTCGCCGACCGCCGGCTTGATGAACCCATACCCCTTGGTGGGGTTGAACCACTTGACGTTGCCCTTGTGCATCGCCTGTCTCCAAGTTTGGTCTAGATATAAAAAAGACGCGGCCACGTTTTCCACGTGCCACGCCACAAACGGGCTTCCCGGTAGCTGCTAGATTTCCTGCTCGCGAAACGCACAGTCGAACGGCCTGAATCCGATTGCGCTTGGGATTGCAACACGAAATTTGGGCGTTCGCAAGGTTCTGGCGCGCTCCCCACAAATCGTCCTGGTGTCGCGGGCTGTGGCAGCCGAACCACAATGGCGCGTATTCGGCAGCGCGCCGATTGACCGTTTGCGCGAACTAGGGGCAAATCGTTACGGTTTATCGGCATTTGCGCATTTTTCGAGCTGGCGCTTTCGCCCTCTGGAATGGACTACATGCGCGGCTCACGGCGGCCTTCGCGAGCATGGAAACTCGGAACCGGGCGCGCGCTTGCGTGTCTGGCCGCGATTGCGTTCGCTCTCATCACCGCCATGTCCGCCGCGCACGCGCAATCGCCCACACCCACCCCGACACCCACGCCTTCGCCGACGCCTAGCCCGACTCCGACCGTGATCAATTCGACGGTCTCATCGGCTGCGGCACTGACCAATCTGGGCAGCAATTTCCTGGAACGGCTGGGCAGCCAGTCGAGCAATGGCTTCAACCGCCTGCAGCGGACCAATCCGGGCGGCGGCGGCGCCTCCGAGAACACGGAAGCGCCGCGCTACCGGACCTGGTTCGAAGGCTACGGCAACTGGACCAAGAATGGCGCGGTCGGCGATTTCGTCGGCGACAGCAGAAAGACCTGGGGCGGCGTGGCCGGCATTGGCGCGCGGGTGATGCCGGGCGTCAATATCGGGTTCTCGGTCGACCAGAGCCGCTCGGCGATCGATATTCCGCTGGCGCTGCAATCGGCCACCATCGACCTGACTCAGCTCGGTTTCACGGCCTCCGTCGACAGCGGGCCGTGGACCTGGGCCAGCGCAGTCGTGCACGGCTTCGGCAACATCAATTCGCGCCGAGACACGGGGCTCGGGATTGCGAGCGCCGGATACAGTGCGCGGCTCCACGGCGTGTTGAGCGAGATCAGCTACTACTGGTCCAACGACCAGGGCCGCGTCGTGCCCAAGGCCGCGTTCGAATATGTCCGCGCCCGGACCGGATCGCTGCAGGAGATCGGCGGCCTCGATCCCGTGGCGGCAACGGGCGCCACCGTGGAGCGCGCGCGGTTGCTGATCGGCGCGGAGATCGGCCATTACTGGATCTTCGACGGCAAGATTTTCGACCTGTCGGGCTACGGCAAGTTCGTCGACAATGTCGTGCAGAATTTCTCCGACATCACCGTCAGCCTTGGCGCCCAAAGCCTCACGCTGCAGGGCATCGGCGAGAGCCGGTATGGCGCCGACGCCGGCGCCTCGGCCTCGTTGAGCCTGACCAATACCGCACGGCTCTACGTCAACTACGACGCCAAACTCCGCGCCGCGATGCAGTCGCATCAGGGCACGGTCGGGATTGAGTTGAAGTGGTAGCTACTTCTCCCTCGCCCCGCTCTTGCGGGGAGAGGTATGAGACGACCTACGTCCGATCCACTCTGACGACCCGGCCTTTTTCGATCGCGAGCGCCAGTCTGCCGTGCTTCAGCGCCAGCGCGGCTTCGCCGAATAATTCGCGACGCCAGCCATGCAGGGCGGCGACGTCGGCGTGGTCGTCGGCGGCGATCTGGTCGAGATCGTCGACGGTCGCGATCACCTTGCTGGCGACGGCGTGGCGCTCCGACGTCATCCGCAGCAGCACTTTCAGGAGCTCGACGGTCGCGGCGCCATTCG
This sequence comes from Bradyrhizobium sp. LMTR 3, assembly GCF_001693485.1. Classification (GTDB taxonomy): domain Bacteria; phylum Pseudomonadota; class Alphaproteobacteria; order Rhizobiales; family Xanthobacteraceae; genus Bradyrhizobium. The sequence continues at coordinate 241,925 of NZ_MAXC01000012.1, read as the reverse complement.
AACTGCCGCGCGGTTTTTCGATCTTCGGCAAGGTAGCGTGATCGCGGGCGAGGCCGCGCTGCACGGCGGCGATGATGTCGCTGCCCCATTTGGAGCGGTCAAAGCCTTTCGGCAGCGAGCGCAGGCTCGCGAGACGCTCGAGCGAGGTCGGGGCGTGGGTGGCGATGTCGCCGACTGCATCGTCCTTCAGCACGCGTGAGCGCGGCACGTCGCGGCTTTGCGCTTCCTGCTCGCGCCAGGCCGCGACTTCCATCAGCACGGCAAGCTCCTTCGGCTTGCGGACCCTGCTCTTGAGCCGCTCCCAGGCGCGCTCGGGGTGGAAATCGTAGGTCCTCGGCGAGGTCAGGACTTCCATCTCCTCGCTGACCCAGTCGCTGCGGCCGCGCTTCTTCAAATCGGCGTCGAGGGCGGCAAAGACGTCGCGCAAATGGGTGACGTCGGAGATCGCGTAATGCATCTGCTCCGGCGTCAGCGGCCGGCGCGACCAGTCGGTGAAGCGATGGGTCTTGTCCGGCCGGTGGCCGGTGACGCGCTCGACGAGCTGGTCGTAGGCGATGCTGTCGCCATAGCCCAGCACCATCGCCGCGACCTGCGTATCGAAGATCGGATGCGGAATGGTGCCGGACTGGTGCCAGACGATTTCGATGTCCTGGCGGGCTGCGTGAAAAACCTTCAGCACCGCCTCGTTCCCCATCAGTTCGAAGAACGGCTTGAGGTCGATGCCGGGCGCCAGCGTGTCGATTACGACGGCTTCGTCCGCGCTCGCCATCTGCACGACGCAGAGCAGGGGGTAGTACGTCGTCTCCCGCAGAAACTCGGTATCGACAGTGATGACCTTGTGTTGGGCGAGCCGGGAGCAGGCGGCGGCGAGGTCGGAAGTGGTGGTAATCAGATCCATGAACAATCCATGACGCGTCCGACAGGCGTTCTGCCGAAAACGCTGATATGTCAAGGGTGTCGCGGAGGATTTGAGCCCTGCATTTGAGCCTGAACACGGCTTTTTTGCGTCGTTTTGGCGGGCCGGACCCCGGAATGTCATCGCCCGGCTTGACCGGGCGACCCAGGATCCCAGAGACGCTGGTGATTAATCGAGAGGCCGCGGCGTGCTGGATACCCGCCTTCGCGGTATGACGGTGCTGCCTGGAAGTCGATCACTCGTAGCGCACATGCCGCGGCCGGCGCCGACCCGACGGTATCGCGAGCACGATGAGGCAGAGCGCAATCATCGCCAGTCCCATGAGTTCGAAAGCAAACGCGTCCACGGCAATTCTCCCCAGTAATCCATTAGAATTGTGGGGCGGACGTTGACCGTTTCTTAATCTATGGAACTGTGCAGGGAAGCACGTCGGCAGATGGTGGACGGGCGCTTAAGGAGTTGGGTTAACGGCAGCGCGTAGGATGGGTAGAGCAAAGCGAAACCCATCGGCACCATGCGAGCTATTGATGGGTTTCGCTTTGCTCTACCCATCCTACAATCCGTCTCCGCGAGATATCTACGTCCCGCAGAACGTCCGCAGCACGCGTTGGTCCGGCAGTGGCGGATCGGCATAGGCCGCAAACTCGGGCTGATCCTCATACGGCTTCGACAGCACCGTCAGCAATTCCTCGAATGGCCCGTAGTCGTTGTTGACGGCCGCTGCGATCACGGCTTCGACGCGGTGGTTGCGCGGGATGAAGGCCGGGTTGACCGCGCGCATCGCGGCTTGTCGCTCGGCGGCGGATTGCGGTTCGTCGGCGAGGCGCTGGCGCCAGCGTGCGGCCCACTCATCGAAGGCGGTGGGATCGGTGAACTGGGCCCTAACGCTGTCGTCGTCGGCATCTCCGGCGGCATCTGCAAGCGTGCGGAAGGTGAGGGTAAAGTCGGCGGTGTTCTTCGCCATGGCGTCGAGCAGATCCTGGATCAAGGCTTCGTCGCCGTCGCGTTCGGCGAACAGGCCGATCTTCCTGCGCAATCCGGCCTGATAGGCGGCGGTGAACTTGTCGGCGAATTCGCCGAGGATGAATTGCGCCTGCTCGATCGCCTTGTCCTGCTCATCGGAGAACAGCCGCAGCAGGCATTCGGCGAGCCGCGTCAGATTCCACAAAGCGATGCGCGGCTGGTTGGCATAGGCGTAGCGGCCCATCTCGTCGATCGAGGAGAACACCTGCGCGGGATTGTATTCGTCCATGAAGGCGCAGGGGCCGTAGTCGATGGTCTCGCCGGAGATCGAAGTGTTGTCGGTGTTCATGACGCCATGGATGAAGCCGACCAGAAGCCAGCGCGCGACGAGATCGGCCTGGCGGGCGACGACGGCTTCGAGCAACGCATGATAGGGACGCTCGGCCTTCGCGACATCGGGATAGTGCCGCGCGATGACATGGTCGGCGAGCGCCCGCACGCCATCAGTGTCTCCGCGCGCGGCGAAGAACTGGAAGGTGCCGACACGGACATGGCTTGCGGCGACACGCGTGAGCACCGCGCCGGGCAGCATGGTCTCGCGCATCACGCCCTCACCGGTGATCACGGCGGCGAGCGAGCGGGTGGTGGGGATGCGGAGTGCATACATCGCCTCGCTGACGATGTATTCGCGCAAGACCGGCCCGAGCGCGGCGCGGCCGTCACCGCGGCGCGAGAATGGCGTAGGCCCGCTGCCCTTGAGCTGGATGTCGCGGCGCACGCCGTCCTTGTCGATGACCTCGCCGAGCAGGATGGCGCGGCCATCGCCGAGCTGGGGCACGAACTGGCCGAACTGGTGGCCGGCATAGGCCATGGCAATCGGATCGGCGCCCTCAGGCACGCGCTTTCCGGCGAGGATTTCCGCGCCTTCGGGGCTCTCCAGCACATCGGGATCGAGGCCGAGCTGGACGGCCAGCGCCCGGTTCAGCTTGATCAGCCGGGGGGCGGCGACCGGGGTTGGGGCGACGCGTGCGAAAAAGTTCGCCGGCAGCGCCGAATAGGTGTTCTGGAACGGGAAATGAATGGTCATGACCTAAAGATAGGCGCAGCCCCGGAATAGGCAAACGGCCCGGACGCCGACCTGCCGAAATGGCCGTTTTTGAGCCGAAAACAGCCCCGCCATTGGTTGCCGCCCCCGGCTGCGTCGGGTAAACCCCCTCCGCAACTTCGGACTGGCTTTGGCCTCCGATTCTGACCTCCGACATCTGTTTTTTGGGACTTCCATGCATCGCTACCGGTCACATACATGCGGCGCGCTCCGTGAGAGCGACATCGGGCAGATCGCCCGTCTTTCCGGCTGGTGCCATCGCATCCGCGACCATGGCGGCGTGCTGTTCATCGATTTGCGCGACCATTACGGCATCACCCAATGCGTCGCCGACCCGGACTCGCCGGCGTTCAAGGAAGTGGAAAAGTTCCGCTCGGAATGGGTGGTCCGGATCGACGGCAAGGTGCGCCGCCGTCCCGAAGGTACCGACAATCCGGAACTGCCGACCGGCAGGGTCGAGGTTTACGTCAGCGAGATCGAGGTGCTGGGTCCGGCCGGCGAACTGCCGCTGCCGGTGTTCGGCGAGCAGGAATACCCTGAGGACATCAGGCTCAAGTACCGCTTCCTCGACCTTCGCCGCGAGAAGCTGCACCAGAACATCATGACCCGCGGCGCGATCGTCGATTCCATGCGCCGGCGGATGAAGGAGCAGGGCTTCTTCGAGTTCCAGACCCCGATCCTGACGGCGTCCTCGCCGGAGGGCGCGCGCGACTTTTTGGTGCCGTCGCGCATCCATCCGGGCAAGTTCTATGCGCTGCCGCAGGCGCCGCAGCAGTACAAGCAGCTCCTGATGATGAGCGGCTTCGACCGCTACTTCCAGATTGCGCCGTGCTTCCGCGACGAGGACCCGCGCGCCGACCGGCTGCCGGGCGAGTTTTATCAGCTCGATGTCGAGATGAGCTTCGTCACGCAGGAGGATGTGTTTGCGGCGATGGAGCCGGTTGTCACCGGCGTGTTCGAGGAGTTTGCCAAGGGCAAGCCGGTCACCAAAGGCTGGCCGCGGATTCCGTTTGCGGAAGCCCTGCGCAAATACGGCACCGACAAGCCGGACCTTCGCAACCCGATTGTGATGCAGGACGTCTCCGAGCACTTCCGCGGCTCCGGCTTCAAGGTGTTCGCGCGGATGCTGGAAGACCCGAAGAACCAGGTCTGGGCGATCCCTGGCACCGGCGGCGGCAGCCGCGCGTTCTGCGACCGCATGAACTCGTGGGCGCAAGGCGAAGGCCAGCCCGGCCTCGGCTACATCATGTGGCGCGAGGGCGGCGAGGGCGCAGGTCCGCTCGCCAACAACATCGGTGCGGAGCGGACGACGGCGATCCGCGGCCAGCTCGGCCTGAAGGAGGGCGACGCCGCGTTCTTCGTCGCGGGCGATCCGGAAAAATTCTGGAAGTTCTCTGGCCTCGCCCGCACCAAGGTGGCCGAGGAATTGAACCTGATCGACAAGGACCGGTTCGAGCTCGCCTGGATCGTCGACTTCCCGATGTACGAGTACAACGAGGAAGACAAGAAGGTCGACTTCTCGCACAACCCGTTCTCGATGCCGCAAGGTGGACTGGACGCGCTCAACGGGCAGGATCCGCTGACCATCAAGGCGTTCCAGTACGACATCACCTGCAACGGCTACGAGATCGCCTCCGGCGGCATCCGCAACCACAAGCCGGAAGCCATGGTGAAGGCGTTCGAGATCGCGGGCTATGGCGAGAAGGACGTGGTCGAGCGTTTCGGCGGCATGTATCGCGCATTCCAGTACGGCGCGCCGCCGCATGGCGGCATGGCGGCCGGCGTCGATCGCATCGTGATGCTGCTGTGCGGCACCACGAACCTGCGCGAGATCTCGCTGTTCCCGATGAACCAGCAGGCCGTGGACCTCCTGATGGGCGCGCCATCGGAGGTCACCACCAAGCAGCTCCGCGAACTCCACATCCGGCTGAATTTGCCGGACAAGGGATAGGCACGCGACGGCTCAGAGCGCCGTCGCAGCCTCCAGCCGAAACTGCGACAAGGCAATCAGCGGATCGGTCTGAAGCATCTGGAAGAGCTGCATGGCCGGAACCTTGCCGAGCGGTGTAAGCTTGATCGTGAGGGTTGTTCCCGGCGTCTCGATGAAGCGCGCCAGCGAATCCACCACCGCCTCCGTGTCGGGATTGCTGGCCGCCGTCTTGGCGCCGCTGTCCCTGACGTCGTTGACGATCGCCTGCCGTGCCGCGTCGCGGCTGATGTTTTGCGTCCTTGCATAATGGGCGATCGCGCGATCAACGACACCGAGATCGCGCACCGTGAGCTCGATTCCGCCGGCCTCGATTTGCGTTGCCATGGCGGCTGCCTGAATCGGATTGATCGAGAAAACCTCGCGCGGCACGTTGGCGAGCGAAATTCGTGCCGACGCTTTCAGCATGCCGCCAAGCTCGACCGTGGCCGGTTCCAGCACGAATGAGCGTGATGCTTCGGTCCATACCGTGCCGAGATCGAGATCGAGCGCCAACTTGTCGAGGCCCGTGGCAATCAGCATTCGCTGGCCGGGATGCGTCGTGTCGAGGGGACCGGACATCTTCGCGATCAGCCGTGCCTTGCTCGGAATCGGTCCGACGAACTGCCCCCAATCCAGGCTGACGAGGTCGACGTTGATCGGCTTGCCGGTGTTCTTGTAGGGAGCGGCGAGGCCCTTGAGTTCGGCGCCCTCGAGCAGGGCGATCATGCCGAGCGCCTGGTCGGGCGGCGGCGGTTGCGCCGGATTTGAGAACTGCGCGGTCATGCGCAGCAAGCCGGCGACATCCACCCCCTTGAGAGCAAAGCGGGCGAGCTTGATCGGACCCTGCGGCGAACGGCCGTCAAAACCCTCGACTGCGAATTCGCCCGTCTTTCCGTTCTCCAGACTGAAGCGCATCGACGCGAGCTTGAAGCCGCCCTCCGGCATATCCATCGAAAGGCCGCGTATCTCGGCGTTTCCTACGCGCACGCCCTCGTAGATTTTGGCGGCCCGTTCCATCATTTCGCGCGCCTGCGCCGGCGTGGGCTGGGCCGTGCCGGACGGTATCGTTGCCAGCAGCGCAGCCAACTGCAGCCGCGAGGGCCGCGCCCCGATGTCGTCGGCCGTCAGTCCCTCGATACGCACCGCCGGACCTTGCCCTGAGGTGATCGTATAGGCGCCGGCGCTAATCTGCCGGTAGACGCGGTAGTATTGGTCGTCATTGGCGCGCTGTGGGTCGAGGATGGCTGCGGCGGCTACCATATCGACGTCCTGCGCAGCGAGATTGGCCAGGTCGCCGGTGACCTTCTCGGGCTTGCTCTTCGGTTGCGAGGTCGCGGTGAATGTCATTCGGTCGAGAGTGACAGCGGAGATCTTGCCAGCCTTCATGTCGCGCAGCGCAAGGTTGGAATAGGCGAATTCTCCCTTCCCCAGCGCCGGGTTTCCGGAGTTCATGGTGCCGGCAACACTGGGTGCCGTGATCGAGGAGGCGGTGAGTGCACCAAACTGTTCGATAAGCAATCGATACAGGTCTATCGTCGACGAGGACGCCGGTGGCCGCGGCAGGCTTGCCGGACCGGAAAAATCCTTCGCCGCGATCCGCGGCACCTTGTAGGTGACTTGCCAATCCGCCCCTGCCGGCACGCTGGCATTGATTTCGAGGTCGATCGCCTCGATCGCATCGGCCGAGAAGCGCGTCGCATCCGGGTGGCCGAGCCCGGAGGCTGTGATGCCGGCAACCTTCACGCGAACCGGGGGCTGCGATGCCGACTCGGTGGCAATATCGTCTATCCTGAGCGTGCGGCTCCTCAGGTCGAACGAGACCTTGCCGTGGTTGGCCTTGCCGCCGCTGGCTCTGATCTGCTCGAACGCGGCCTCGACCTCGCGCGTGATTCGATGCTGGGTGTAGTACTCGAAGCCGAAGAAGCCGCCCACCGCGATCACGACCGCGGCGACCAGACCCAGCAATATCTTTACCATTAGTTGTGCTCCGGACGCCGACGTTGCAGGAGGCAAATTTGCCACATTGTCGGCCAGGGGGATGGGGTAGGGAGACGAATATGCTACCGGATTTGCCGCGCTTCGTCGATGAGCCCCTGTTGACGGCGGCGTTCTCGGATGTTGCATCCAAGTGGTCGCCCGTGCTTCACATCCCCCTCATTTTGCCGGAAAACTGACCCTGATCTGGAAGTATCAATAAGACAAGAGTTCGGGACCGGAAACGCGGGAGCCTACATGTCGTCCTATTCTGAAGATCTGCGTTCTGCGGCGCTGGCGTATCATCGGCTGCCGCGGCCCGGTAAGCTCGAGATCCAGGCGACCAAGCCGCTCGCCAACCAGCGCGACCTCGCGCTGGCCTATTCGCCGGGAGTGGCGGCGGCCTGCACCGAGATCGCCAACAATCCGGCTGAAGCGGCGTCGCTGACCTCCCGTGCCAATCTGGTCGCCGTGGTCTCCAACGGTACCGCGGTGTTGGGGCTCGGCAATATCGGTCCCCTGGCTTCCAAGCCCGTGATGGAAGGCAAGGCGGTCCTGTTCAAGAAATTCGCCGGGATCGACGTGTTCGACATCGAGATCGCCGCCGACACCATCGAGCGCGTGGTCGAGACGGTGGCGGCGCTGGAGCCGACTTTCGGCGGCATCAATCTCGAGGACATCAAGGGACCGGAATGTTTTGAGATCGAGGCGCAGCTCAAGGAACGCATGAAGATCCCGGTATTTCACGACGACCAGCATGGCACGGCCATCATTGTGGGAGCCGCCATCGTCAACGGGTTGTTGCTGAACGGCAAGAAATTGCCCGATGTGAAGATCGTCTGCTCCGGCGCCGGTGCTGCGGCGATCGCGTGCCTCAATCTGTTGGTGTCGATGGGCGCACAGCGCAAGAACATCTGGGTCTGCGACATCGACGGCGTCGTGCATGAGGGGCGCAACACGCTGATGGACCGCTGGAAGGCGGTCTATGCGCAAAAAACGAGTGCACGCGTGCTGGCGGACGTGATCGGCGGCGCGGATATTTTCTTAGGTTTATCCGCGCCCAACGTGCTGACATCAGACATGGTAAAGTCGATGGCGGACCAGCCGCTGGTCATGGCGCTGGCCAATCCGACCCCGGAGATCATGCCGGACGAAGCCCGGAAGGCGCGCCCCGACGCGATGATCTGCACCGGGCGTTCCGACTTTCCGAACCAGGTCAACAACGTCCTGTGCTTTCCGTTCATCTTCCGCGGGGCGCTCGACGTCGGCGCCACTGGGATCAACGAGGAAATGAAACATGCCGCCGTCGACGCCATCGCGCAGCTCGCGCGCGATCCGCCGTCGGATGCGGTGGCGCAGGGTTTTGACAGTGGTGAGACGCAGGGCTTCGGCCCGGGCTCGTTGATCCCGAGCCCGTTCGATCCGAGGCTGATCCTGCGCATCGCGCCGGCAGTGGCGCGAGCCGCCATGGAATCCGGCGTGGCGACGCGCCCGATCACGAATTTCGAGGAATATACCGCGCTGCTGGAACGCTTCGCCTTCCGCTCCGGCCTCGTCATGAAGCCGGTGTTCGCCAAGGCCAAGACCCAGCCGGTCCGCGTGATATATGCCGAGGGCGAGGACCAGCGTGTGCTGCGCGCGACGCAGGTCGTGCTGGAAGAGAAGCTGGCGCGGCCGATTCTGGTCGGGCGGCCTTCCGTGGTCGAAGCCAGGATCAAGCGGTTCGGCCTCTCGATCAAGGCCGGGCAGGATTTTGACCTCGTCAACCCGGAAGACGATCCGCGCTACCGCTCCTACGTGCAGACCTATATCGACGTGGCTGGAAGGCGCGGCGTCACACCCGAGGCTGCGCGCACCGTGGTTCGCACCAACAACACCGTGATTGCCGCGCTGGCGGTGGTGCGCGGCGAGGCTGACGCCATGATCTGCGGCGTCGAAGGCCGCTATATGAGCCATCTGCGCCATGTTCGCGAGATCATCGGCTTCTTGCCCGGCGTCAGCGATTTTTCCGCGCTGGCGATGATGATCACCAGCAAGGGTTCCTATTTCATTGCCGATACCCAGGTGCGTCCGAATCCGAGCGCCGAGGAGTTGGCGGAGGTAGCGTCGCTGGCGGCAACCCATGTCCAGCGGTTCAACATGAAGCCACGCGTCGCCTTCGTGTCACATTCCGACTTCGGCAGTTATGATACGGAATCCTCGCGCAAGATGCGCCGTGCCACCACGCTGTTGAAGGAAAAGCATCCGGAGCTCGAGGCCGACGGCGAGATGCAGGGCGATACCGCGCTCTCGGCCGCCGCGCGAAAACTCGTGCTGCCGCATTCCAACCTGGAAGGCGATGCCAACATCCTGATCATGCCGAACCTCGACACCGCCAACGTCGCCTACCAGATGATCAAGACGCTGGCGGATGCGCTTCCCGTTGGTCCGATCCTGATCGGCCCGGCGCGCCCGGCGCACATCCTCACCCCGGGGGTGACGGCGCGCGGCGTCCTCAACATGACGGCGGTCGCCGCCGTCGAAGCCCAAGAGCGCGCTGGCCGCCAGCAGCCAACTCTGTTCGGATAGATCCGCCTTCAGACTGATTCAAAACCGGGATCCAGCCTTTTGTTCTGACGCGCTTTCTTCACACGGGTCGCTACCGGCCCCCGGATCAGGCCGGGGGCATGCTTCGCTTGAAAAGCTATGATCAAGAAAGCGCCTTGGTTCTGCTTCTATCGGAAGGTCTGGTTGGGGCGCGCGCAGCCTGCTGCGCGGATGGTTTCGATTTGAGCGTTTGAAAAGCGGAGACGAAATGCCCATAATCGTTTCGCGCCGCCTGCTATCTTTGCATGCCATTCAGTGAGGCCGATCCCATGCCAGCGTTAGTTACCTTCGGGCGAGTCCTGTTCGCCGTGCTCTTCATGTACACGGGAGCGACCAAGCTTTTCGCGATACAGCAGACGGCAGACTTCATCGCATCCAAGGTGACGATTCCGGCGCTGCTCGTGCCCTATGCCTCGCAGCTCGAAACCATGGCGGGCATGCCGATGCCGCAATTGCTGGCGGTCGGCGTCGGCGGTTTTGAGATCCTCGCCGGCCTGATGATCGCGGTCAATTTCGCCGCGCGCTTCTTCGCGATCCTCTTGATCTTCTTCGTGCTCGCCACGACCTTCTACTTCCACGATTTCTGGAATCAGCCGGCGCCCGAAAATGCCAAGACGCTGATCGACGCCCTCAAGAACCTGTCGATCATCGGTGCCCTGTTCATGATCGCGGGCTACGGCAAGGGTCCGCGGCCGAACGAGCCGGCCTACGGGGACATCTAAAATCGCGGTCAGAAATTCCGGATCGCAATGCGTGGGCCATCGAGCGCTGCAGCCGCATTCTGCGGCGGTGCGACGTACTCGATCTGTGCGGTTCGTGCGGCCAGCCTGCGCGCCTGCAACCACTGCGGGAACCACATCGCGATCGCAGGGAAAGCCAGCACCAGGACCACGCAGACGCACTGGATGACCATGAAGTCGGCCATGCCGCGGTAGATCAATCTCAGGTTCCACTCCTTGACGACCTGCTTAAGATAATAGGCTGACATCGCGACCGGCGGAGACAGGAAGGCGGTCTGCAGCACGACCGCGACGAGGCAACCGAACCAGACCATGTCGTAGCCCAGGCCCTTGGCCACCGGCGCCAGCATCGGCAGGAAGATGAACACGATGGCCGGCCACTCGAATGGCCAGCCGAGCAGGAAGATCAGGCCCAGGAGCAGAGACATGGTGCCCCAGGCCGGCAACGGCGAGGCCAGCAAGGCATTCGTCATCCAGGTTGCCGTGCCGAGCCATGAGAAGACCGAACCGAACACGTTGGAGGCTACCGCGAGGAGGAGCACCATGCTGGTCGTTGCAAGCGTGCCGTAGCAGGCATCCAGCAACCCGCGCCACGAGAACCGGCCGTAGGCAATGACGAGGACGATTGACCCCAGTGCGCCAAACGCCGCGGCCTCTGCCGCCGTTGTGATTCCGGCGAGGATGGCGCCGAGGGTCAGGATCGTCAGTACTGTAACCGGCACAAGACCGACCACACACTCCCACAGCACGATCCGCATCGAATCGGGCCGGTCCTCGATCGGCACGGGCGGGCCGAGCTTCGGATTGAAGTGAGAGCGTATCAACGTGTATGCAATGAACATGGCGGACAGCAGGAAGCCCGGGCCAAAGGCGGCTGCATAGAGATCGATAATCGAGATATCCAGCACGGGCGCCATGACGACCAGCATCACCGACGGCGGGATCAGGATGCCAAGCGTGCCGCCGGCCGCAATTGCGCCGGCCGACATCCGCACGTCATAACCCGCCCGGATCATCATCGGCCCGGCCATGATGCCGAGGAGCGTAACCGTCGCGCCGACGGTTCCGGCGGCGATGCCGAACAGCGTCGCTGTGAGGATGACGACCACGTAGAGCGCGCCATTGATCGGTGCAAACAGGTCGCGGAACGCTTTGAACAGTCGCTCCATCAGTCCGGCCTGATCGCAGATGAACCCCATCAGAATGAACATAGGAACCGCGACGAGTTCGTCCTGCTTCATGAGGCCGATGGTCTGCAGGTAGGCGAGGTTGAAGACCCGCTCGCCCATGCCGACGTAGCCGAACATCAGCGCCAGGAACAGCAGCGTGAAGCTGATCGGCAGGCCGATGAAGATCGCTCCCAGCATCACAAGGAGCATGAGAAGTCCGAGAAGTTCGAGTCCCGTCATATCTCGATCTTTTCTCTGTGCACGAACTCGCGCCCGAACTGGACCTGGTACCAGCACTTCAGTACCTCGGACACGCCCTGGATCATGAGAAGAAGGGCTGCCAGGGGGATCGTGGCCCGGAACGGCCACATGATCGCGCGCCAAACGCTTTCCTGCGAGCGCTCGCCGGTGTCATAGGAGTGCAAGGCGTCGTCAATGCTGATCAGCATGAATGTGATCATGGCCGGATAAAAAAATAACGAGTAGGAGATCAGGTCGACGACACCCTTCTTTCGCTCGGAGTAATTCTCCCAATAGATGTCGGTGCGAACGTGTGCGCCTTTCAACAGCGCATATGCGGCTCCGAGCATGAAGGCCGAACCATTGGCCATGAAGCTCGACTCATAAACCCAAACGGTCGGCGCGTTGAATCCGTAGCGCATGACGACCTCGTACGAGATCGTCACCATCAGAAACAGCATCGTTAGAGCAATGAGCCTGCCGGTCACGTCGGTGAAGCGGTCGATCGCCCGTATGATCGCATAAAAGGCGCGCGGGAACTCGCCGCCCGGATTGCCCGAGACCGAAGCACTGCTGGTGTCCGCCGACATGATCACTCCTCTTCATACGGTGCTGGCGTCCGGCGGTACGGACACCAGCACCTCCGCTTCATGCGGCAAGAGAGATCACTTCTTGGTCAGGTAGATCTTGTTCTTCCAGTAGTACTCGCCGGCGAAATTGTACGGCGGGAACCAGGAGAGCTTGAACGGCACGATCTGCTCGGCGTAGGCCTTCTGGCTGTCGATCACCTTCTTGTAGAAGGGGTTCTTCGACGCGTGCTCGGTCTGGATCTTCTCCCACTCGTCGAGGAAGTTCTTCAGGATCTCGTCGGGCGTGCGATGCATCTGAACGCCCGCCTTGATCAGGTCCTGGCAAGCATGCGCCGTCTCGCGATTGAAGGCGAAGTTACGTTGCGTCGTGGCATAGACGCTCGCCACCTTGATGATCTCCTGCAGGTCAGGCGTGAGCTTCTTCCAGACGTCACCGTTGATCATCAACTGGCCGCCGGTGACGGGCTCGTGCATGCCCGGCGTGTAGTAGTGCTTGGCCACCTGATGCAGGCCGAGCTTCTTGTCTTCCTCGCAGTTGATCCATTCGGCGCCCTCGATCACGCCGCGCTCCATGGCTGGCACGATTTCGCCGCCGGGAATGGTGACGACCGACACGCCGAGCCTGCCGTAGGTTTCCGCGCCGATGCCGTAGATCCGGTACTTCAGGCCCTTGAGATCGCTGAGGCTGTTGATCTCCTTCTTGAACCAGCCCATTCCCTGCGGATAATCGGTCGGGATCGGGAAGCCGACGACGTTGAGCTTGAGAACGTCGCGATAAAATTCGTCGAGCAGCTTCATGCCGCCGCCGTCATAGTACCAGGCCCAGTAGTCCGAGCCGTCCATGCCGTACAGCGGACCATGCGACATCGGAATCGTCGCGGTGTTGCGGCCGAGGATGTAGCCGAACGGCCCATGCCGACATCGAGAACGTTCTTGGACGTCGCGTCGAACACCTCGAACGGGGGCACGATCGCTCCGGCCGGCAGCGTCTCGATCTTGAGGCGTCCGGCCGTCATCTTTTCGACGGTCTCGGCCCAAAGCTTGAAGATGAGATGGAAGTTCGAGGATGCAGGGTGGGTCGATTGACCCTTCAGCACTAACGGCTTTTCAGTGGTTTGGGCCTGAACCGGCCCGGTCAAAGCAGTGACGAACCCAAGAGTCACCGCTGCAAGCATGGTTGAAGCGCGCCTCAACATGTCGTGGTCCTCCCGATGATGACGTTTGTTTTTCTTTTTTCTTTTCAGGTTGGAACCGCGCCTGCACGCTGTCAAGCAATCTCTGGCCACGGGTTGGCTTACGGCGAGATTCATTGGACGAAAGGATGACGCCCTATGCGCCGCGCCGCCATGGCCTGACGGTGACCTCGTGCGCTGCATCGAGCATCTGCGGCTCGCCGGCGCGCAGTCCGTGCGCGGCGAGGATTTCCTGCGGCGAACGGGCGGGGACTCCGGGGAAGCAGGGTTCGCCGCCGGGCAGCCGGACATGCGGCGCTTGCGATAGCCAGAACACGTCGTAGCGGTCCATGAACATGCCGAACACGCCGGGGCCGCCGATTATGGCGACGGTGCCGGTATCCACGCCTGCATGATGGCAGGCGGCTTCGAACGAAGCGCCCGCGGGATTCCACAGCGTAGCTTTCGGATTGGACGGGTCGGGAGCAATCGCCTCGACGTTGCGCGTCAGGATGACCCGCTTGCGCCGCGGCGAGTTCGGCTGATCCTCATAGGAATTGCGCCCGTGCAGGATCAGGTCGGCGCGGTCGAGGGCGGCGGTGAAAAACGCCTTGTCGCCCTCAAACTTCAATTCGTCCGGCATGACGTTGCGCGCGTCCGCCAGCATGCCGTCGGCGGAAACGATGACATAGCCTTCGATGCGTAGCGCCGGCACGGGCCTGCGTCGCGCCGCTACTATTCCGAGATCGTCTGGACGACGCTGGAAACCGGGCGCGAGCTCACGGTCGGCAGCTTCAGATCCTTGACGATGTCTTCGTCATACTGGGCGATGGTCTGTACCGGCGTCTTGGCGCGCATCGCCACCACCTTGTAGCCGCCGGCCTTCAGTTTCTTCAGAAGCTCGGGCAGGGCTTCCGCGGTGTGCTTCTGGAAGTCGTGCATCAGGATGATGCCTTTGCCGTTCTTCTCGACCTTGCGCATCACGGTGTCGATGATGGTCTGCGCCTTGCTCGCCTTGAAGTCGAAGGAATCGAGGTCGCAGGAGAAAATCCCGACGTTGCGGTCGCCGAGATAGGTCACCATCTCCGGCGGGTGCTGCAGCGCGGGGAAGCGGAAGAACGGCGCCGGCGCCTTGCCGCCGAGTGCCCATTTCACGGCGCTGAAGCCCTTCTCGATTTCATCCTTGCGCTGCTGCTCGTTCAGCTTCTTGTTGACGAGGGCGGCATGCGACCAGGTGTGCGATCCAATCGAATGGCCCGCCGCCATCACCTGCCTGAGGATTTCGGGATAGTAGGTGGCGTGCTTGCCGATCGGGAAGAAAATGCCGGTGGTGCATTCCTCCGCGAGCGTCTTCAGGACCGCAGGCGTATTCACGGGCCACGGGCCGTCGTCGAAGGTCAGCACCACCTCCTTGTCGCGAAGGAAGTCGAGCTCCTTGAAATGCTCGAAGCCGAAGCCGGGTCCGCCAGTCGTGTCGATCTCGACCGTGCGGCCGATGCCAAGCGCGTTCGGATTGTTGCAAGGCGGACGGGTCGAGACGGGCGCTGGCGGCGGAGCAGGAATTGGTGCCGCTGCTGCCTGAGGCGCGGTCACGCCTTTGGCGGGTGGAACCTGCGACCACGCCGCGCTTGATGCCAGCAGCGAAACCGCTGCAACGATCACCCCCGCCCCAATACGCATCCTGTTTTCCCCAAATTAGAATCCCGCACCCGGTCGGTGGCGCTGCCGTCGTCCGGTCTGCCTCCATCCCCCGACGCACAGTAGCCTAGTTGGAGCAGGCGCGCCAATGCAACCGTTGCGACGCAGCGGATTTGTCCCCGAGGGGTTAATTCAGGAAGCAGCCAAGGCCCGTGCGACCGCGGTTTTCACCCGTGTATCTACGGGTTCGATGGATTCCGGGAAGACGTCGGCGATATAGCCGTCGCGGCCGATCAGGTATTTGTGGAAGTTCCAGCGTGGAACTTCCTTCGGTCGTGCCTCTGCCGCCCATCTGTAGAACGGATGCGCGTTCGGTCCCTTGACGACCGCCTTCGCGGCGATCGGAAAGGTGACATGGTGGCTCTGCGCCGTCGCTGTGATTTCGGTCGCGCCGCCCGGCTCCTGGGCGCCGAAATCATTGGAGGGAACGCCGATGATCATCAAGCCGCGGCTGCCAAACTCGGTCCACAATTGCTGCAGGCCGCCATATTGCGGCGTGAAGCCACAGAGCGAAGCGGTGTTGACGATCAGGATCGGCCGGCCGGCAAATTCGGAAAGCCTGATGTCGCCGCCGGCCAATCCCGGAAACGAAAACGCGTAAGCCGTCATCCGGCTCATGGCGGCCTGCGCCAGGGATTGCCTGCTAGAGGCCATGCCTGCGATCGCGGCCAGCGCCGCGGTCATCACGCTCCTGCGGTCCATCATGAAAAGCCTCGGGCTGCGGTTTGGTGACCGAAGCATAGCGCAATGCGCGGGCCTTCGCGCCTCAACAAGCCGTTATGGCTGGACCATGCGCAGCGGGACGATGAAGTCGGTGCCTTCGCCGGTTTCGCCGCCCGTGTTGATGCCGTGATCGGACACCACGATCGAGCTGCCGGTGGTCAGCATCTCGGCGATCCGCGCAATCGCCTCGGGAGCGACGGCGATGCGGTCCAGTGCCTCGGCCGGACTGTTCGCCGTCAGCAGCAGCTTTGCCTCGGCGGGCGCTGCGCCGGGTATCCTGCCGCGCCGCGCAGCAGGGGCGGTGTTATCGATCCGCGCAGCGTTGCGGGCCGTGACCGGCAGCGAGACCACCGACCAGCGCAACAGGTTGGGATCGTTCTTATCGGCCTCGACGGTGAACACATGGGTGCCCAGCGGCCGGTCGCTCGGCGCAATCGTCACCGGCAAATCGAACTGCGGCTTGAAGCTCTCGCGGACGTACAGCTTGGAATCCTTGCGGCTGACGAACACCGCGATCTGGCCGGGACGCCTGGGCGGTTCGACCCTGGCAGCCTTGTCCGCGCCGGGCAGACGCGCGGTATCCTTCTTGATCTCAGGCGCGACGGTCGGCGCAGCCGGTGTATCAGCAATCGCCTTCGTGGGCTCGCCGGCTGCCGAGATAGCTGGCTCGGATTTCGGCGCGTCCGCCTTTGCCTCCGCGCTCGACGTATCGCCGGCAGGCTGGACCTGGGCCGCAGACGGCGTTGCGTCGGACATGGTCACGACGGCGCTCGTCGGCAGAGCGCTGCCGGCATCCGCCGTGTGGGTCTGTTCGCGCAACGGCGCCGCGTGGCCGACGGTCGATCGGAGTTCGAGGCTTGGCTCCGCGCGGCCCGCGTCCGCGCCCTTGTCGCCCTTCACCGCGGGCGCATCGGTCGTGGGATCGTCGGCGATGAGCGGCTGCGGGACGACTTTCTGCGCCACCAGCAGTGGGTGCGAGAAACTGGCAGGCGTGATCTGGCCGGGCGTGATGATGACGCGCGCGCCCATCCGGGTCCAGTTCCACATCTTCACGGCGAAGGCGGTTGGCATACGAATGCAGCCATGCGACGCCGGATAGCCCGGCAGCACGCCGGCATGCAGCGCAATCCCCGACCAGGTAATGCGCTGCATGTAAGGCATCGGCGCGCCGCTATAGATGTTGGAGCGGTGCATCTTGTGCTTCTGGATGACGCTGAATACGCCCATTGGGGTCGGATGATCCTTCGTGCCCGTCGACACCGGGCTTTCGGCAAACAACCCATTGGCGTCGTAGACGCGGACCTTCTGCTGCTCGATCGAGACGGCGATGATCAGCGGCCCCTGCGGTTTGGCGTTGGTTTCCTTGACGGCCGCCTCGGTCTTGGCTGACGGACGGCGCACCTTCGGCTTGCGCGGCTGCGTCGGCGCCATCGGCCGGTAATAATAGCCGGCGTCGGAATCGTGCCAGTAGAACATGGCGGCGGCATCCGCTTGGGAAGCGGCGGCAAAGGAGCCGGCGGCGGTCAGTATCGCAATCTGCCAAAATCGCCGTTTTGAAATCGTCGCGCCCGCAATCCTCGCACTGAACGCTCGATGCCTGCTCACGCGCATAATCCTCAAATCCGGATACTCGAATCCACCGTCTTGCTTATTCGTTTGTTGTCGCAAGGGCGAAAAGCGTTCACCAGCGTAAGCCTTCTAATTCCAGCGCTTTTCGCCCCGATCGTAGCAAAAAAGCCTCACATTCCGTTAAACCACGCCTGCTCGATCTGACGCCATCGATAAGGCGGTAGTGCGGCCTTCCAAATCATCCTGCAGCCTTCCTGTTCCACTTTCCGGCACTACATAGGCGGCGAGCCCTTCAGCGGAGATATCAATGACATCCAAGGCCATCGTTAAGCGTGACAAGAAGTGGAGAAGTCTGGCCTTGGTGGTGCTCGCGCTGACATTGTGGCAGGCAGGCCCGGCATCGGCCGCAGAAGAGCCCGACTTGATCTTCCGTCGCTCGACGGTCTTCAAATGGCTGAGCCCCAACGACAAGCTCGCGACCTACGCGGTCGACGACCCCGAGGTCGAAGGCGTCGCCTGTCACTTCACGGTGCCGGAAAAGGGCGGCTTCAAGGGCTGGCTCGGCCTCGCCGAGGAAGTCTCGGATATCTCGCTGGCGTGCCGCCAGGTCGGCCCCATCAAGTTCAAGCACAGACTGGAGCAGGGCGACGATATGTTCCGGCAGCGCCGCTCGCTGTTCTTCAAGAAGATGCAGATTGTTCGCGGCTGCGATGCCAAACGCAATGTGCTGGTCTACATGGTCTATTCGGACAAGCTGATCGAAGGTTCACCCAAAAACTCCACCTCCTCGGTGCCGGTCATGCCCTGGGGTGCCACTGAGGCCGCGGTTCAGAAATGCGGTGAATTCATCCAGTAAGTCCGATGCCGGCCGGGATCCGAGATCGGATCCGGGATGAGGGCATCAAGCTTACCGCTTGAGCGGATTGGAATATTGGCGGGCCTCCAGGCCGGGCTCGACCTTGCGGTCGCGGCAGCCGACCAGATGCACGAATTTCTGCGGCGCAGAGACATTGCCGCGAAATTCGCCGCCTTGTTGCGACATCGCGCCACAAAGGCTCGCAGGATGCTCTGAGGCTTTTCCGCGGCGCTCTGTGTTCAGGGAAGGATTGATCCGCTGTTCGGAGCCGTCACTTCCAGACAAATTTTCACCCCCCGGCTGGCCGGGTTTGCGGGTCGGGGGTGCACTGTTGCCATTGCCCACGACTGCTGTCCTTTGTTGAGGAAGGGTCACAACGCACAGGCATGCGGAAGGTTGCGTGGCATTCGCTGAGTCGGCCGGATCGAAGTCTCGGTTCATCCGATCTGCCAGCGAGCGAGGCGGTTCTCGTCCATTGGACGGGGGCCAAAGTGGCCGTAACGGCCAGCTTGCGGAGTTCAGCCTGAGCATCTCAAGTACGAGCGTCCCGGCTGAATTCATTGGATTTTTCCCGCTATTGTTTCGTCCGACAGGGACGACGAAACAATTCTCCTGTGCGACGAAACCATTTTTCGTTTTTGGCGCAGATGTCTGGAAACAGCCGACAGTTATCAGGTGACCAACGAGACGGCGGGAACCGCCGGCCACTGATAACCGGAGACAAGTCAGATGCGGACCACCAGCTTCATCCTCGCCCTGGCCGTCATTCTGGCTGGTTCCTCGATGGCTGGTTCTTCGGATCAGGGCCTGCCGGGGGTTGGCACCTTCGCCTATAACGGCTCGCCGGTTGCGGCCCCGGCGCCGCTACCGATGGTCATGGCTGCCAACTAAGCGTAGCGGATTCTTTTACCGATAAAGGCTCGGTATGTTCGTACGCATCTGTTTTGCTGTCATCTTTGCCTCCCTTCTCCTCGGCGGCGCGGCACAGGCTCAAGTCCAGTTTCAGCCGCCGCAGACCTCGTTCCGTTCGCTCTTCAAGGTGCCCGATCCGCGCGGCGAGTTCGTGCGGCTCTGCGCGCCCCACATGGTCGGACGCTGGGCGCATCCCGAACGCGTTTGCGGCTGCCTGCACGACTACGCCGCCGCAACTGTGGAAGATCCCGACCTCCGCGAAGCGCTGCTGCGCGGCATTAGCGAGACCGGTGTGCCGACGATCGAGACCGCATGGGTGCCGGCATCGAAGCGATCCGAGATCGGCCCGACCTTCACCAAGATCGCCAAGCCGACGCTGCAATGCATGTTCGAGCCGGCGACGAACCAGTAAGCGCGGCTCCTCAAAATATTTCTCCGCAGCGCCCCACGCTCGGCCGCGCCATCGTCGACATTTTCAGGCTGGAGAACGGCAAGATTGTCGAGCACTGGGACGTCGTGCCGGAAATTCCCGAGAAGGCCGCCAACACCAAAGGCATGTTCTAGGCTGGCTGGCGCTGCTAGCGCTTCTTCGTTCCCAGCCGCGGAATGCACTTGCGGGTGCGGAGCACGCCTGACGTCGTCATCTGCGAGCCCTGGACTTCCTTGATTTGTCCCGTCGGACACGATCCATCATCAACCAGGACGCGCTGGCCGAGCCGCAGGTCGACAATGTCCTGCTCGCGCGAGACCGTCTGAGCGAGGGCCGCCGTTGCATAGCCGAGCACGCCTGCGATGAATGCACCGATGACGAGATACGAGGCGTTGCGATGGCCGGGCATTGGGTATTTCCGTTCGTGAATTTGATTTGAGCATCGAGCTTAGTGACGCGGCCGCGATTCTGATAGGGTGCCGGCCGGCGTGAGTGTTCACGTCACGGCCTTCAGCCGTTTGACCTTGCCAGTTCCACCCTTGTTCGGTTTGCCATTTGCCTGCAAGGCGGCCAGCGATGACTTCGCGAGTCGCTCGGCCGACGCGATCAGTTGTGGCAGCTTGTGGCCGGCAAAGCCGAGGACAAAGCCTGGAAGCGGGCGTGCGCGGAAATAAGTTTCCGCCAGCAGCCAACCTGCGACGCCGGCCTCGGCCTTGGCCTGCGCGGCGATGCGGGGATCGGCTGATGGATCGAACCGCGCGACCAGATGCAGGCCCTGCGAGGGTATCGGCACCGAGAGCCTTCCCTGCGATGTCGACGAGAGGGTCGAAGCCAGCACGTCCCGCGCTTCGCGATAGATCCCGCGCACCCGGCGCAGGTTGGCCGCGAACGCGCCGGAATTCAGCATGTCTGCGACGGCGCCTTCGAGCAGCGTGCCGGGAAAGCGGTCGAGCGCGGCACGGGCTGTCGTCACCGGCCCGACCAGCCGTTCGGGTAGCGCGCAGTAGCCGATGCGCAATCCGGGAAACAATGTCTTTGCAAACGTGCCCATGTAGATGACGCGCGAGAGATGATCGATGCCGGCGAGCGACAGCAGCGGCGCGCCGTCATATCGAAACTCGCTGTCATAGTCGTCCTCGATGACGAAGGCATCCGCATCCCTGGCCCAGTCGAGTAATTCCAGCCGCCGCGGCATCGACATCTGCACGCCGAGGGGAAATTGGTGCGACGGTGTCACATAGGCCGCGCCAGCCGAAGGAGCGAAGGCCCGGCCCCTGGCCGCGATCAGGCCCGAAGCGTCGACCGGCACCGAGATGGGGCGCAGGCCGCAATGCTCGATCGCCCTTCGAGCGGCGGGATAACCGGGGTCTTCGCACCAGATCTGATCGCCGGATTTCAGGATCGCACCCAGCACGATCCGTAAGCTATGCTGCGTTCCCGACGTCAGCATGATCTGGTCGGGATCGCAGCGCAGCCCACGCGCCGACAGCAAATGATCGGCGATCGCGGCGCGAAGTTCGCGGCTGCCCCTGGGGTCGCCGTACTGAAGGTGCTCGGCGCCGAACGCGCGCAGGCGCCGGCCGGCAAACGCCCGGAAGCGCTGCAGCGCTCTTTCATCGATATGCGTGCAGCCGAGCGCCAGCGGGCCTTGCTGCGGCGGCTCGATCGCGATCTTCGTCCCTCGCGTGTCATGGACGCGGGCGGGAATGCGCGCGGCGACAAAGGTGCCGGAGCCGACGGTGGCTACCGCAAATCCGTCCGCGATCAGCCGCTCATAGGCCGACGTGACGGCGTTGCGGCGAAAGCTGGTCTGCTTGGCCAGCATGCGCGACGGCGGCAGCGGCTCGCCGGGCTTTGCAATTCCGCCCGTGATGGCGTGGCACAGCGCCTGATAGAGCCGGTGCGGGGCCGAGGCACCCGGCGTCACGTGAGGGCCGGAGAGATCGAGCGCGAGCTCGGTCTTGCGTCGCGCCGGCGGCGAATTGGTCGGAATTTTTCGCATGGAATTGGCACTATCGCAGACCAAATTGGCCGGTACAACTCTCAACGAACCGCCACCGATCCAACAGGAGCTGCCGTGACCGACGCCGTGACTGCCGATGTGTATCCGTTATCGCCGCGCAATCAGGTGAAGCGCCGCCATGATCGCGGCTTCTACGACCACGCCACAGTGCACAGCCTGCTCGACGCCTCGATGCTGTGCCACGTCTCCTACGTGATCGACGGCCAGCCCTATTGCACGCCGACATTCTTCTGGCGGGAAGGGAGCAGGCTGTACTGGCATGGCAGCAGCGCCAGCCGCATGCTGCGAAACCAGTCCGAGGGCGAGAGGGTTTGCCTCACGGTTGCGCATCTCGACAGCCTGGTGCTGGCTCGCTGCGGCTTCAACCATTCGGCGGATTACCGCGCCGTGATGGCTTTCGGCACCGCCTATCTTGTTACCGATCCGGTCGAAAAGGAGCGCGCGCTCGTCGCCATGGTCGACCGCTTCTTCCCTGATCGGACCGCGACGTTAAGGCAAAGCACGGCGCAGGAGATCAAGGCGACATCGGTGATCGCGATGGAAATCGAGCAGGCATCCGCCAAGATCAGGTCGAAGGGTGTCGCCGACGACGAGGAGGACTATGAGCTGCCTGTTTATGCCGAGCGCATTCCGGTGCACACGGTGCTGGGCCGGCCGGAACCCTGTACGCGGCTTCTCGACGGCGTCGAGCGACCGGCCTCGCTGAGCGGCTATTCAGAAGGCCGCCTGCTCGAAGATGCATTGCGGGATGCGCATTTTGCGCATTACGCCGGCGGCTGAGATCGGGGTAGGGTGCGCACTCCCGACTTCCCCGAATTCCTTCACTGGAGCTGCCGCATGACGACCGATACGCAACAAAGAATCCTCGACGCCGTCGACGCCGGCTTTGATGCCCAACTGGCGACGACGAAGGATTTCGTTGCGATCCCCTCGACCCGGGGCGCCGAAGGACCGTGCCAGGACATGATCGGCGATCTCCTGCGCCAACGCGGCTACGAGGTCGACGACTGGCATATCGACGTCGAGGATTTGAAGGATCTGCGCGGCTTCGGCCCGATCGAGCATGATTTTTCCAAGGCGCGCACGGTGGTGGGTACCTATCGTCCCGCGAGCAATGCCGGCAAATCGCTGATCCTGCAGGGCCATTGCGACGTGGTGCCGGCAGGACCCCTCGACATGTGGGAGACGCCGCCGTTCTCGCCCGCCATCAAGGACGGCAAGATGTACGGCCGTGGCGCCTGCGACATGAAATCAGGCACGATCGGTGCACTCTATGCGCTGGATGCGATCAAGGCCGCTGGGCTGAAGCCGACCGCGCGTATTCACTTTCAATCCGTGATCGAGGAGGAGTCGACCGGCGTCGGCGCGCTCTCGACTTTGCAGCGCGGCTATCGCGCGGACGCCTGCTTCATCCCGGAGCCGACCGGCGAGACCATGGTGCGCTCGCAGGTCGGCGTGATCTGGTTTCGCCTGAAGGTGCGCGGCTTCCCGGTGCATGTGTTCGAGGCCGGCGCCGGCGCCAACGCGATCATGGCGGCGTATCATCTGATCCACGCGCTGCAGAAGCTCGAGGCCGACTGGAACGAGCGCGCCAAGGCGGACCGCCATTTCAAGGCGGTCGCGCATCCGCTCAACTTCAACCCCGGCATCATCAAGGGCGGCGACTGGGCTTCCAGCGTGCCGGCCTGGTGCGACGTCGATTGCCGCATTGCGGTTCTGCCGGGCTGGTCGATCGCCGAATGCCAGAAGGAGATTTTGGCCTGCGTGTCGGCGGCGGCGCGCGATCATCGATTCCTCTCCAACAACCCGCCGCAGGTCGAATGGTCGGGCTTTTTGTCGGAGGGGTATGAACTGACGAACTCGACTGAGCCGGAAGCCGCTTTCGCAAAAGCGTTCGACGCCGTCTATGGCGGCGCGGTGCCGGATCGCGCGTTCACCGCGCTGACCGATACCCGGTTCTACGGGTTGAACTACAATATCCCGAGCCTCTGCTTCGGCGCGAAGGGCGCCGCGATGCACGGCTTCAACGAATATGTCGAGGTCGACTCGCTCCGGAAGTCGACCAAAGCGACCGCGCTGTTCATTGCGGAATGGTGCGGGGTGGAGAAGGTGTAAGCTTAGCCACAAAGTTCGATGTCGTCCCTGCGAACGCAGCTACCGTAGGGTGGGCAAAGCGAAGCGTGCCCACCATCATTTTTCGCCGCGGGCTGGAATGGTGGGCACGGCGCTGACGCGCCTTCGCCCACCCTACGGATTCGACGAAGCCCACAACGCCCTAACGATCGCATCGAGCCCATCCGTCAGCGCCGCCGGGCCCGGCTGCAGGATGATCGTCGACTTGATCTCGACAATGCGGTTGCTGCGCACCGCCGGGATGTCGCCCCAGCCCGGACGCTGCCGGATACGCTCAGGCACGACTTTCTTGCCGCACCAGGACGCGAGGATAACGTCCGGCGCGGCGTCACGTACCGTGTCAGGCGAAATGATCCGGTCCTTGGCCGCCTGCTGAAACCGTAGCTTCGGCAGCGCGTCCTCGCCGCCGGAGATCTCGATCAGTTCGGAAACCCAGCCGATGCCGGAGATCAGCGGATCGTCCCATTCCTCGAAATAGACTTTGGGCTTCGGTGCGGCCCGGGGCGTCGCGGCGACCCGCGCGAGGCGCTCTTCAAAGCCGCGCGCGAGTTGATCTCCGCGCTCCGCCGCACCGACCATAGCCCCCAGCATCCGGATCATCGCGAGGATGCCCGCAATGTCGCGCTGGTTGAAGACATGGACGGCGACGCCCGCGCGCACGAGGTCGGCAACGATGTTTGCCTGCAGATCGGAAAAGGCGAGCACGAGGTCGGGCTCAAGCGCCAGAATCTTTGGAATGTCCGCCGATATGAAGGCCGAGACCCGCGGCTTCTCGCGACGGACGCCCGGCGGGCGCACCGCATAGCCGGAGACACCGACGATGCGGTCCTGCTCGCCGAGCAGGTAAAGCGTTTCCACGGTCTCCTCGGTCAGGCAGACGATCCGGCGGGGCGGGAAGTAGCGCATGCCGACGGTATGCCGAATTCCGCGCGCCATGTCACGGCCGCCATTACCTTGGAGGTCATTGCCTGATTTACCGGCAGCCTCCATCCTGTTCAGGAAGCCACTTCAAAGAAAAGCCGGAGGACGAATGACGCCGCTCGAAAAGATCCAGTCGATGAAGATGCCGTTTGCGGAACTGAAGGGGGTAACCTTCACGGAAGCCGGAATGGATCGGGTGGCCGCCAGGATGCTGGTGCGGCCGGACCTCTGCACGCTGCGGAACACCATTCACGGCGGCGCGATCATGGCCCTTGCGGATTCGGTCGGCGCGGCCGCGACCTTCATCAATCTGCCCGAGGATGCCAAGGGCACCACCACGATCGAGAGCAAGACCAATTTTATCGGCGGCGCCAAGGAAGGCTCTACGGTGATCGCCACCGCGACGCCGGTGCATCGGGGACGGCGCACGCAAGTCTGGCAGACGCGACTGGAGACCGAGGACGGCAGGCTGGTTGCGGTCGTCACGCAAACCCAGATGG
Source organism: Bradyrhizobium sp. LMTR 3 (assembly GCF_001693485.1). GTDB lineage: Bacteria > Pseudomonadota > Alphaproteobacteria > Rhizobiales > Xanthobacteraceae > Bradyrhizobium. The sequence continues at coordinate 216,736 of NZ_MAXC01000012.1, read as the reverse complement.
TACTGTAGCTCAGGCCGCCTCCACCGTCTGCACGGCGTTCAGCATTCCGGTTTGTGGATGACAATCCGCATATTCGAAAAGCTGTTCGTCGGCGCGGGCGATGGTGACCTCGTGGTAGAGCCGCAGTTTTGCGGCCGGTCCGAGCGTCGACAGATACTTCATGGCGGCGCCGAAAATCCTGACATGGGTCGGATGCGATTAAGCCCAGCGCTCCAGCGCCGCCAGGCTTTTCCACCAGCTCATGCCGTAGGACTTTTCGGCTGTCGCGCCGCCAGCGCCGACGACGGTCATGTAACGGTTGGAGTAGCAGCCGATCGAACGTCCCTGGTCGCGGAGGAAATCCATGCCTTCGCGCAGCACCGGCTCCACATCGTCAAGGTACATCTTGCGCTCTGCGGCTTCGGTATCGCCCCAATCCTGGCCCGACCGGATCAGGCAGATATTGTCATGCGGGATGATCCGGATACGCGCGCCGTCGCGAATGGCTCGCGCGGAGCCTGAGGGCGCCATCTCGCTGGTTTGGGACAACGGGACGCGGTCGCGCATGCCGCCCCAATAGGCGTGCTCCAAAACCTCGCCGCTCATGCCGTCGGCGAGAACGGCGACGCCTTCGGGCCTTCCGAGCGAAGAGAACAGCGTCTCATAGCCGTGCACGGACGGGTAAAGCGCCTCGATGAAAGTCCCGCACCCGTTACTGGTCCGTTGCTCGCCGGTCCAGCGCTCACGCACGGGCGGAAACCAGCGATCGAATTTTTGCCGCTCGTCCCAATAGGCCACGGTGACGAGATTGGTGAAGCCGGCCTCGTCGATATAGCTAGCGCGGTCCCAATGGGACGGGCCGTCGATGCTTGCGAAATCCGAAGCGAGCCGCACTATTGCTTGCTCCGCGGCGGCCGGGAGCGCGCCGCGGGATTGGATACCGAAATAGGCCATCACCACCCGCGTCACGCTTGGCTTGTGCCGCGCCACGAAAGACGGGTAGGGCGGCGCATAATCGTCGCCGACGCGGCGGTGACGCGTTCGCGCGGTTTGCAGATGCGCAGGGATCGCGGATTCCATGGGCCTGCTCCTTCTCGGAAAATGAAGTGCGTCAGGCCTGCAGCCTGATTTCGCTCATGACCTCGGCATCGACGGGAAGCGAGAAATGCTCGACGCGGTTGGCGCGCGTGGTGTTGAGCAGCAGCCGCGTGACGTCGGGCCGCGAATAATGCCCGGCCGGATCGGCGGCGTTCTTCGCTACCCCAATCATGCCGAGGTCGATGTCGGCGTACAGAATGCCTTCCTGGTCGGGCGGAAGTTTCTCGGCGAGCGAACTGCCGTCCGGCCCGTAGATCACGGCGTGACCGCCGCCGGCATGCAGAAAGGCATGTTTTTCGGGAGAGTCGCAGAGCTCGTCGATCATGGCCTGCGAAACGACAGCGCAGGGGCCGAGAAAGAAGCACGAGCCTTCGACCGCATAGACCTTGCTGGCGGCGTTGTTGACCTCATGGCCGAGCGCATGCGCGAACGGATCGTACAGCGAAAAACTCGGCCAGGCGCCGACATGGACCTGTTCGTTCTGGGCGTACATCGCGTATTTCGAGAGCGGCTGCAGATGCTCCCAGCAGCACAAGGCACCGAGCCGTCCGACGTCGGCGCGGTCGTGGACGGCGAGATCGCTGCCGTCGCCTTCACCGAACACGGTCCGTTCGGCATGGGTCGGCCGCAGCTTTCGACGCTTGGCGATGGTCTCGCCGTCGGGACCGATCAGCCATTGCGCGATATAAAGGCTTCCGCCGTCGCGTTCGGACAGCCCGAGCACGGCCGTCAGCTTGGCGCGCTTCACGGCTTGGCGGATCTTTTCCGCCTGTGAGCTGTCGAAGGCGAGCGAGTTGTCAAAATAGCGCTGCACGAAACCGCGGCCGATCGCCCAGGCGGGCGCTCCGAGCCAGATCTGCCACGGATAGCCGGGAATAAAGGTCTCGGGAAACGCGATCAGCTTCGCGCCTTTCGCGGAAGCTTCCTCGATCAGCGCGATCGTCTTGTCCACGGTTGCGTCGAGATCGAGAAAGACCGGCGCCGCCTGAACCACCGCTACCTTGTATTTCTGATGAACCAGACCCATCGCATCAATCCTTTCGCATTGGCAACCGACGTTCGCTGGCGTCGAGCCTATAGCCGTGGCCGTGCGCGCCGCTTGTCCGCGGCGGAACAAAAACTTGTCGTAACCGGCACATGGATGGCTGAGGGGCGGAGAGGAGAGGGCTGGCGTTATTTACTGGGCTGCTCGCGCCATTCGCGCGGGGAGATGCCGAAGCGCTGCTTGAAGATGCGGCTGAAATGGGCGAGGTCGTTGAAGCCCCAGGCGAAGGCGATCTCGCCGATGTGCCGGGCCTGGTAGGCGGGGTCGGCAAGATCTCGCTTGCAGCGCTCCAGCCGTTGCGCCTGCACGTAGCTGCGGAACGAGGACTGTTCGGCGGCCATCAGATCGCTGGCGTAACGCGGCGAGATTCCGATCGCCGCCGCAGCGCGCGGCAGCGATAATTCGGGGTCGGAAAGATGCGTCAGGATATGGTTCTTGAGGCGATAAAGCAGCGCCGACCGGTGGGCCGACTGGTCCGGCAAGCGGGCATGCAGCCGGTCGGCGAGCGTCATCGCGAGCAGGTCGAGCGCCTGGTCGAGCAGGCGCGTCGCGGCGGCGGGATCAACCAACTCGATCGTCCTGCTCACATTGCGCGCGAAATCATATGTCAGCCGTTCGAGCGGGCGATCGCCTGCAAACGTCGTCGCGGTCAGACTATCGAACGAGCCGACGCGTTGTTGCAGCAGTTTGCGCGGCATCTGGAAGATCGTCTGCGAAAAGCTGTCGTCGAAGCGCAGCTCGTAGGGGCGGGTGGTGTCGTAGATGACGAATTGTCCCGCGGAGACGACAGCCTCGCGGCCATCCTGGAACACGCCGTTCACGCCATTGTTGCCCAGCGCCATCAGCACGAAATCTTCGCTGGCGCGGGCTATTCGCGACGGCGTGCGGAATACCCGCTGTGCCGTGGAATCGACCTGCGTGAGCGCAACCTGTCCGATTCTGGATTGCGACACCGAGCCCCAAAACGCGCCGCGCATGTCCGATTTGCAGTCGAGCCCGACGAAGGTGTCGCACACGATGTCCTGCCACACCGCAAGCCGGCGCTCCGGAAGGCAAGATCTGGTGTCGAGCACGACAGCCACAATGGGTCTCCACGAACCATCCGGGTGCGTTGCCTGGGCTTGGCGCATCCAAAAATAAGCAAGCTCCATGCCCACTTTGCGTCGGGTGACGAACCTTAACAATTGGTTACTGGTAGGTCGGCTAAATTGCTGGAAATGCTGCCGTTATTTAAGGCAGTATACGGAGCGATCCGGTCTTGAATTCGATGCTGCGCCGCACAATATGGGTGGTCTAGGGATTCGACGCCTCCTCGAGGGTTTTCTCAGAGGAGTTTTGGACTATGTACCTCACCGTTATTGCGGCTGCGCTTGCCGATAGCAGCGTGCGCACGCTGAGCCAGCAGGAAGAACTGCCGCTATTGCGCGATCACCTGCTGCGGCTCGACCGCACTAGCCGCCGCGACCGCTTCCATGGCTTCATGGACGACAGCTTCATCGAGCGCTACGCCGAGAAATGCGCCAATGACGGCACGACGATCATCGCCTTCTTTGAAAACGGCGTGGTTCGCGGAGCGGCGGAGCTGCATCCGCCGGACCAGTCACCGGATTCGCTTCCCGAGATCGCCTTCAGCGTCGAAACGTCCGTGCGGCGTCGCGGCGTCGGCAGCATCCTGTTCCGCAAGCTGATCAAGGAAGCACGCGCCAAGGGCTATAAGAGCCTGCGGATCACCACCGGCGCGCAGAACGAGGCGATGCGGGCGCTCGCTAGCAAGTTTGGCGCGCAGCTTGTATTCCGCCACGGCGAATCCACCGGCACGATCGATCTGACGAAGTATGATCAGGCCGAACTTGCGACGTCCTGGATCGAGAGCGTGCTGAAGACGACGCGTGCGGTGGTGGCTTTCAACCGGGCTTATCGGCGAATGCTGCTTCGTATGGCCGGGACCGCCCCGTCGGAGTGGGGTGCGTCTTAAGCTCAGGCCAAATAGCGGACGACTGTCTTCGTCATTCCGGGGCTCGCGAAGCGAGAGCCCGGAATCCATCACGCCTCACACTTTGCGGTCCAATGGATTCCGCGCTCGCGCTTCGCACGCCTACGATGTGCAATTGCACATCGGAGAATGACAAATCAACCGGCGAGTTGCTGCCTATTCAGGTGCCGGTACGCTTGTCGTTGCCGAAGCGCCTGACGACGCGGCGCTCGACCACGACCGAACGCTGCGCGCCTTGCTCGCCCGCGATGACGCGGGTGGCCGATCGCGCCAGCGCGCGGCCGGTCTTCTTCACTTCAGCCAGCACTTCCTCGTAGGGCAGGCCCATCAGCGCCGCGGCGATTTCCGCCTGCTGCTGCTGATCGTCGGTGATCCCCACCGCGGCGAAGATTGCCTCCTCCAGCGTCGGCGGATCCCGCCGGACGCGTCGTGTGCCGTATTTCGTGTTCCAGTCTTCGCTCATAAGGGCCTCGCATTTGATTGCGGAGATACCTAGGTGCCCCAATGTTGCATTGCAATATGAATTTCGCTTGGCAATACAGCCATGCGTCTAAAATCTTTCAAGTCCGGTAGCGCCGTACGGTTCGGTGTCACCGTGCTTGCCATCATGGCGAGGGATTGCCGGCGGCAGCCAGATCCAGCGGCTGCTGTGGCCAGCGCTTCAGCGCGGCATGGCCGGCATCAGTCAGCACGTAGATGCCGCGCTCGGCGCGATCGAACCAGCCATAAACGTTGTGCAGCAGGATTTTTCCGGCATCGGGAATCTCCGCCCGCAAATCCCTGACGCGCCGCGGCCCGCCGGACAGCGCGGAGGCACAGGCCAGCGCCTGCTGGCGGTACGCCGTCATGATCGGCGCGCGCGTCGATCCACCCATGACGGGATCGCCCTTGCGTTTCTGGTGCTCCGCGATCAGCCGCGAGCGCTTTTTGGGATCGCGGCGGGGCGCTGATGTCGGCGGCTTGACGAGCACTTCGACATCGCCGGTACTGGTGACAGCGAGCATGCCGAAGCCAAGCCGGCGGCAGAGATTGCGATACCGCGCGTCGCTTTCGCGGCCCTTGCCGCGGGCGGATAATTTAGCCGCAAGCCAGACCTCGTCGGCGGCGCCGGCGCGATCGACTGCCTGCAGGATCAGTTCCAGGTTGAAGGAAAGCTTGAGTTCGCCGATCACGACGATCGGCGGATCGTCGCCACTCAGCGCCACGAGATCGCAGCCGCCGACCTCGCCTTTGACGGTGAAGCCGAGCTTTTCGAGGAAGCGTTTGACGGGAAGATAAAGTGCGGTTTCCAAGGCAGGCTCCGGCGGCGCTGGCTGCCGCGACTCAACATGCCGACTTTAGCTGAATTCCGGCTAAGCGTTTGATCGGATGGCCCCGGAGCGGCTATTGTCGGAGCGGGGACAAGGCCGGCGGCAATTTGAGGGAACCTGCGAATCGATCGTTCGCGGGCCAACAGCATTTGCCGCTCCCGCAGCGAGTAGGCGTGTTGCAAGGGCTATACAAATTCCGTTTCACCACGGCGCGCGGCACGGGCAGCGGCGTCATGTTTGCGACATCGGGCGGCAGACTGTATGGCGGCGATTCCGGCTCTTCCTTTGTCGGTCACTTCACCGAAGCCGATGGCATTGTCTCTTGCGAGGTTACGATGTCGCGCCACTATCACGATCCCAAATACGTTCCGATGTTCGAAGTCGAACATGCCGTGATGAATTTCAGGGGCGTGCTCCGCGGCGAGGAGTTTCATTTTGAGGGCGGCAGCGTGGCCTTGCCCGGCATCCATTTCACGACCGTTCTGAGCCCTATCGATGATACCGACGCGCCGCCGCCCGGTGCGGTCGGCGCTGACGGGATCGGCAACGGACTGTATTCCATCCACATCCGTATGCTCGACGGGATCGATGCCGGCAACACCGGTGTCATGATGCTGCAGGACGGCCGCATCAGGGGCGGCGACGCGTACTTCGACTATGTCGGGGCGTACACGGCGGCGAACGGCAAATGGAAGGGCGAACTCGTCAACCGCGAGCATACCCCGGCCCAGGGCGAACGGCCTGTGTTCGGCGGCCATGAAGTCGGCATCGGCTTTTCCGGCACGTATGACCGCGACGGTGCGGAAGGCGAAGCCACCGCGCTCGCCGGCAAGCGCAGCATCCGATTCAAGGCCGTGCTGCGAAAACTGGTGGAGGTAGAGGGTTAAACCCTCCCGTTCACCGGCAGCAGCGCGCCGGTGACGGCGCTGGCGGCGTCGCTGGCGAGGAACAGGATCACGTCGGCCAGTTCCTTCGGCGTCACCCATTTGGTGAAATCGGCGTTCGGCATGCTGGCGCGGTTGGCCGCGGTGTCGATGATCGACGGCAGCACGGCGTTGACCGTGATCTTGCCCTTGAGCTCGGCGGCCAGCGCCTCGGTGAGGCGGTGTACGCCGGCTTTTGAGGCAGCGTAGGCGCCCATGCCACTGCCTGCCTGCAGCGCGCCCATCGCGCCGATATTGACGATGCGGCCTGCGCCCGATGCGGCGAGATGCGGGATCGCCGCGCGCGAGGCGTTGAGCGCGGTCATCACGTTGAGCGCATACATCCGTTGCCAGGTCTTCGGATCGCCCTCCGCCACCGTCTCGAAGGCAAAGCCGCCGGCGATGTTGATCAGCGCGTCGAGCTTGCCGAAATGCGCGGCGGCGGCGTTGATGGCTTTCTTGGCTACCGCGGCATCGGTGAGGTCGACGCCGCCGAGTTCGAACAGGTCCGCCGTGGCCGGAGCTTGCGTCGGGGCATGATCGACGCTTGCAATCCTGGCGCCCTGCGCCAGCGCTTCGTCCACGACCACCCGGCCGAGCGCACCCAGCGCGCCCGTCACGACAATGACTTTTCCGTCCATGAAGGGCCTCCGCATGCGGATGAGGGAGCGCACCTTATCAGGAGATTTTCAATCCTAATGCGGCGAATTTCTGCATGACCGTCGGTCTCGCCAGCCCAAATTGTCGCGGCCCACGTCTGACCGGAGGTGGCGAGCTACGTAGAATTACGGGAGACCATGGCATTGGGCTAATCGATAAAATTTGCCGGAGTTCTGTAAGCCGTTTGCAGAATCCATTCGGTACAACGGGACTCCAACAAGAAGGCAGGGGGATTTGTCATGGGTTTGCCGGATCATGGTTTACCGCTTGTTCAGCTTAAGGAGCAGCGGCGCGACCTGGTTGTAGCGCTGCAGAATCGCAGCGGTCCGGTCTCGAGCTGGGAATTGATGCAGATCGCAGCGATCCAGCAGGCGATCTCGGCGTTCGAGGACGTCATCGCCGACCTCGATGCCGAACTGGAAATGGAAGCGGCGGCCTGAGCCGATAAGCGCCGCCTTCCGAGCCGCTCTGGCTCGCTTTACGGCGGACGTCTACCAGATAAGATGGCGCATGCGTCGCGATCTGGCATTTCGACTCGCGCTCCTCGCATTGTGTGTTCAGCCAATGGCTGGCGCCTATGCGCAGGCCTGCGTCGCCGATCAACATGGCAGCCTCGTATGCGGCGGGGGGAAGGACGCGATGCGCGTCTTCGCCGACACCATCTCGCCCTCGAAGAATTACGCCTTCGCCTGGCGAACCGCGCAGGGGCTGCCGTCCGGCCAGGATACTCCCAGCGACGTCGAAAACGTCCTCATCCGTGTCACCGATGGCGCGGTGCTAACCGCACTCGGCGGCACCTATTGGGAGACGGGTGAAATGCGGGCGAACCGCTACGAACTGATTGCGGCCTGGTCGCCGGACAGCCGAGCCGTCGTCGAGGTCGCGAACAGTCGTTGGGAGAGCGATTCCTTTGCCTATTACCTGATCGACGGTGCGGCGGCGACCAAGCTCGATCTGCGTGCGCTGGTCGAGCCTGTCATGACGGCCAGGCTGCCGCCGCGAAACCGCCAGGGCAATTCATTCCGAGTGCATGAAGATCTGCCGGTGACACTCGATGCGCGCGGCCGCGTGCGCTTTACGGCGATGCTCTACGCGCCCAAGGGCGAAACCAGCAACGACTACAAGGTGCAGGTCAACGTCAGGGCGAGAGGTGGCAAGCTGTCCGCGCAGGTCGTGTCGATGCAGCGGGTGAGGTAAAGGAATCAGCGCTGCAGATAGCGCGCTTCGAGATGGGCGCGTTCGGCTTTGCCGAGACCGAGACCATCGCGGAGATAGCTTTCGAGATCACCGTAGTCGGCGTCGATGGCCTCGAAGGCGGCGGCGAGAAACGAGGCCTGCACCGAGCCGAGCACTTGGCTGACGTTTTCGGGCAGGTCGCTGCTGTGATTTGGGTCCCGTCGGTAGAAGCGGTTGGTCAGGAGATAGTCTTCCGAGATGACGTCCTCGGAAACGCCGAGCGTATGCAGGATCAGCGCGCACGCAAAGCCGGTGCGGTCCTTGCCGGCGGTGCAATGGATCACCAGCGGCGCGCGATCTTCCAGCAAATGCGCAAACAGCGTCCGGAAGTGTTGCGTATTCTTCTGCACATAGTTGCGATAGGAATCGCGCATCACCTCGACGGCGTGGTCCTTCGACAGCGGCGTGCCGGCGGCCGCGATGGCGCGCAGCGCCGCGACCACCGTCGGCTCAACCGGCAGCGAATGAACTGATATCTCGGGCATGCCGCATAGGGCGGCGACGCGCTCCTCAGCGCCGCGAAAATCGAACGCGCTGCGGACGCCCAGCTCCCGCAGGACGGAGACATCGCTTTCGGTGAGATGGCCAAGATGGTTGGAGCGAAAAATCTGCCGCCAGCGTACGGTCCGGCCGTCGCTTGTGGGATAGCCGCCGAGATCGCGAAAGTTGCTGGCGCCGGCAAGATTGAGATGGCGGGCAGGGGAATCTGACATCATGCAGCAATGGTTCGGACGGAGAACAAGGGATGGGTGTCGTTCGACCCCGTCTCGTCTATACTGAACTCGCAAGAGGGCGAAGCATGAATTGGCGGAACATCACGATTTTTGGCGCGGCGCTAGGCTTCTGCGCGGTTGCAACCATGCCTTCACAGGCATCGGCGCAGTCCAGATTCCAGAATTATCGTTGCGCCGACGGCTCGCAGTTCACGGTTGGATTTTTTCAATACGACAAGCGTGCCCATCTACAACTCGACGGCAAGGCGGTGACGCTGCCCAAGCGTTGGACGCTGTCAGGGGCGCGTTATCAGGGGAAGGGCGTGACCTTACGGATCACCAAAGCCGGGATCACCACGCTCAAGCACGCCAGACGGCGGACCACGACGTGCGAGCAGGCATGAAAAAGGGCCGAAACGATTTCGTTCCGACCCTTTTCTAGTTCTCCGTCCGCGCCTCGTTTGCCGGGCGCGTCCCTGCCAAACACCTCCCAGGCATCAGTGATCCCGCTCGGTCTTGGCGTCCTCGATCGCCGCGGCGTGATACCAGCTATCGCAGCAGTCCGCGAGATTGACCGGCTGGGCCGCAAACTCGGTCACGGCTTTGGTCTCGCCATAGCTACGTCCCCCGAGAGCCGCCCGGCCCCCGGCTGGGAATTGGTAGATCGTGGCTGACCCGTGATGCAAACTCGGATTCATCATTGCAGTCTCCTTTTGTCGAAGCGCGAGCCTCCATGGTGCGCCCGACTCGTTCTCTAGTGGTTACGTAAGGCGATATTGTCGGTGCCCCGGGCGGGTGCAAGTGACCAAGAGAGCGGCAGATTTTGTCTATTTCGTAGGCAGTTTTGGCGGTGCATTCTGCGAGGCAGCGTTTGCGTGACCAACGCGTGGGCCAACGGGATGGTTGCTTAGGTGAGCCGGCGTCCGACCTGGGGACCTCATAAGGATGCCGCACCTTTAAGCGCTTAGCGGCGGCGAAGCGAAAATGCCGGAAAAATGTGCTGGATTCGGACCGCTGCGCCACCCCCAGACCGCCCGATTTGCGGGCCGGCCGCGCTCCTATGTCGCAGCTTCTATTTTAGGCCGCCGCCGCCGTGCGCTGTGGATGGCCGTTGCCGCACTGCAGCGATTGGCACGCTAAATGCTTAGAAAGAAGTGGCCTGACGTGGCCGGGTACACGTATGCGGAGACCTCCAGGGGCTGGGCGTCAAAATCCAGAATTCAAGGTTTCGGTTTTCCGCATTTCATAGCAACTCAAGAGAGGCTCAATGACCAAGTACAAGCTCGAGTATATTTGGCTCGACGGCTATACGCCGACGCCGAGTCTGCGCGGCAAAACGCAGATCAAGGAATTCGACAAGTTCCCGACGCTCGAACAACTTCCGCTGTGGGGCTTCGACGGCTCGTCCACCATGCAGGCCGAAGGCCACAGCTCCGATTGCGTGCTGAAGCCGGTCGCCGTCTATCCGGATGCTGCGCGGGAAAACGGCGCGCTGGTGATGTGCGAAGTCATGATGCCCGATGGCAAGACCCCGCACTCCTCGAACAAGCGCGCAACCATCCTCGACGATGAAGGCGCCTGGTTCGGCTTCGAGCAGGAATATTTCTTCTACAAGGACGGCCGTCCGCTCGGCTTCCCCTCGGACGGTTATCCGGGTCCGCAGGGCCCGTACTACACCGGCGTTGGCTACAAGAACGTTGGCGATGTCGCCCGCAAGATCGTGGAAGAGCATCTCAACCTCTGCCTCGCCGCCGGCATCAACCACGAAGGCATCAACGCCGAAGTGGCGAAGGGCCAGTGGGAATTCCAGATCTTCGGCAAGGGCTCCAAGACCGCTGCCGACCAGATGTGGATGGCTCGCTACCTGATGCTGCGCCTGACCGAGAGCTACGGCATCGACATCGAATTCCACTGCAAGCCGCTCGGCGATACCGACTGGAACGGCTCGGGCATGCACGCCAACTTCTCGACCAAGTACATGCGCGAAGTCGGTGGCAAGGAATACTTCGAGAAGCTGATGGCTGCCTTTGAGAAGAATCTCATGGACCACATTGCCGTCTACGGCCCGGACAACGACAAGCGCCTGACCGGCAAGCACGAGACCGCGCCCTGGAACAAGTTCAGCTACGGCGTGGCTGACCGCGGCGCCTCGATCCGCGTTCCGCACTCCTTCGTTAACAATGGCTACAAGGGCTATCTGGAAGACCGCCGCCCGAACTCGCAGGGCGACCCCTACCAGATCGCGTCCCAGATCCTGAAGACGATCGCGGAAGTCCCGACCGGCGCCAAGGCGGCCGCGGCCTAAGGGACCGACGATACAATCCGGGCTTTCCGGGTTGCAAAGCTGATCCGCCAGGGCACCGTCTTGGCGGATCATTGCGTTTTGATGACACGACGCCTTGATAAGTTGATTCAAATACGTTCGTTCAAGGCCGTTTCCCTGCGTTATGAACCGCGCTAGACAATGAGCCGGGTTTGCCGGGGTGACGGCATTGTTTGAGGGATTTTACAAAGTCAGGTTTCAGCTTGGCGCGGCGGTCGGCCGTAGCGTGATGTATGCACGCGGCGGCAAGATGCTGGGCGGCAATTCGGCCTTTGCCCATATCGGCAGTTACGAAAAGCGGGACGATGGCGTCGACATCGTGATCCAGACCGTGCGCCACAACCCGGACCCGAATTACCGCGCGATGGCCGGCACCGACGATGCCACCCTGCTGGCGAAAGGCAGGGCAGACGGCAATCTGTACCGCTTCGAAGGGGGCTTGAAGGAGTTGCCCGGCGTGGCGTTCCAGTCGGTGATGACGCCGATCGAGCAGGAGGCCATCCCGATCGCCGGCAGCGTCGGCGAGGGCGGCATCGTCAACGGCCTCTATTCCATCCACGTACGCCTGCTCGACGGCGTCGAGGGCGGCCTGACCGGCGTGATGCTGCTCAATGACGGGCGCATCCTCGGCGGCGACGCATCCTTCTACTATCTCGGCACGTACACCTCGGAGAACGGCCGCTGGAAGGGCCAGATCCTCAATCAGGAGCACACGCCCGCCATGGGCGAGAACCCCATCCTCGGCGGCCATGAAGTCGGCATCGGCTTTTCCGGCTCCTGCGACGAACAAGGCGCGCTCTTGGAGGCGACCGCGCTCGCCGGCAAGCGCAGCCTTCGCATGACCGCGGTGCTCAAGCTGATGCGCCGGGTATAGCGGCCGATGGCTGATACCGTGCGCATGCTCTCGACGCTGGCGTTGAAGGGCGCCGTGCAAAGCCTGGCCGGCCAGTATCAGGCTGCCGGCGGCGTACGCATCGACGCCGATTTCGCGCCCACACTGGCGCTGTTGGACCGGCTGCGCGCGAGCGAGGCCGCGGACGTCGTCATCCTGACTCGCGACGGGCTGGACGAAGTCGTGCGCGAGGGGCGGGTGGTCCCGCAGACTTGCGTGGACCTGGCCCGCTCCTTTGTCGGCATCGCCGTGAAGGCAGGGACGGCCCATCCCGACATCGCGACCGAGGCGGCGCTGCGCGCGGCGCTACTCGGCGCGCGCACGGTGGCCTATTCGCGGCTCGGCGCCAGCGGCATTCTGTTCGCAAAACTGATCGAGCAACTCGGCATTGCCGCCGAAGTCAATGCGAGGGCGCAGATCATCCCGCAGGGTTTTACCGGTGAGAAGCTGGTGACCGGCGAGGCCGATCTCGCCGTCCAGCAGATCAGCGAGTTGAAGCAGGTCGGCGGCATCGAGGTGGTTGGAGCCATTCCACGCCAACTGCAAACGCCCGCGGTGTTTTCCGCCGGGCGTATGGTAGCGAGCAACAAGCCGGCCGAAGCGGACCGGCTGCTGCGATTTCTTGCGTCGCCTGCGGTCGCACCGGCGTTGCGCGAGAGCGGGCTCGAGCCCTGAATTTCAATCCCGGATCAATACGACACCGGCGATCAACAGCACTGCGCCTGCGAGCCGCGCGGCGCTCACGGGATGCGGCGTCAGCCCGAACGCGCCGAAATGGTCGAGCGTCACTGCAGCGAGCACCTGGCCGGCAATGACCAGCGCAAACAGCGTCGCTGCGCCGAGCGAGGGCAACAACAGGATCGCCAGCAGGATGAAGGCAGCGCCGAACACGCCGCCCGACCACGCGTACCACGGCACATCGACCATTGTTTTCCAGGACGGCACGCGCTCGCCGAGCGCGATCACCGCGACGATCATGGTGATGAGGCCGCCCGCATAGCTGATCAGCCCCGCCCAGGCCGGCGAGCCCAGCGCGGTGCGCAAACTGCCATTGAGCACCTGCTGGGTCGCGACGCTGACGCCAGCGCCGAGCGCAAGGAGATAGAGGAAGAAATGTTGCACGTGATCCCCCGTTCATTCCACGCCGGCCGAACGATCCCGGCATTGCAAGGCCAGACAACGCGAATAGCCGGAGCGGAACAAGGGGACCCGTGGCGTCATTATTGCGGACGGGGGCTCGCAAGAAAGCGGTGCTGGCCATGATCCGAAAACTGCAATCGGGCGAATACCGGCTCTATTCCCGCAAAATCAATCCGAAAACCGGCAAGCGCCGTAACCTCGGAACGTTCAAATCGCGTGCGGCGGCGGAAAAGCATGAACGCGCCGTGCAGTATTTCAAACGGCATTGAAACTGCGATAAAACGCGCGCTGGTTCCATCGTGGTGTCGGTGCTAAGTCCGGCGGACGATTCGATAGCGCAGGACATTTTCATTGCTGAACGGGCTCTACAAGGTCGAGTACGGCGTGAACGACGCGTTCGGCCGCAGCATCATGTGCATGCACAATGGCAAGCTGTTGGGCGGCAATTCCGCCTTTGCCCATCTCGGCACCTACCAGGAGACGGCTGGGGAAATTATCGGCGAGGTCATCACCCAGCGTCACAATGACGATCCCCACTACAAGCCGCTGATGGATACCGACGTCGCCGCCATCAGCGTGCGCGGCAAGCTAAAGGGCAACAAGATTCGTTTTGAAGGTAGCGCCGCGCCGCGGCCTGGCGCCTTGTTCTGGGCCGAGTTGACGCGGCTCGACGACGAAGCGCTGCCGCCGGTCGGCACCGTCGGACCGGGCGGCATTGTCAACGGGCTCTATTCCCTCCAGCTCCGCGCGCTCGACGGTATCGAGGCCGGTCTGTCCGGCGTCATGCTGCTGCTGGACGGCCGCATCCTCGGCGGCGATGCTTTCTTCTATTACCTCGGGTCCTACGCGTCGGCCGACGGCCGCTGGAAGGGCGAGATACTGAACCAGGAGCATACGCCGGCGAAGGGCGAAAACCCTGTATTCGGCGGCCATGAGGTGGGCATCGGCTTTACCGGCACCTGCGACGAAGCGGGGGCTGAATTGGAAGCCATTGCGCTCGCGGGAAAGCGCAGCTTGCGGCTGGCTGCGACGCTCAAGCTGATGCGGCCCGCTTAGCCACGCTTGCGCCGCGCGAAAAACCACACGGTTAGTGCGACGGGCGCGCCGAGCGCGAGCCAGGAAAAATAGCGGCCGGGTCCCTCGGACAATAGCGCGCTTATTAGCCCAGCGACCGACAGCACGCCGATCAGCAGCGGGCCGCCGTATACGGTCCACCAATTGCCGCTGGATCGCAATTTGCGGGCGGCGGTCATCGCGACGGCTGCGGGGAAGGCTGCCCCGCTATCGCGTGGCTGCGATGCTTGCGGCGTTTGACGATCCACAGATAGAGCCCGCTGACGATGACGACGATGGTCATGATGTCGAGCAGGGCCCAGATGATCTTCAGCGGCATGCCGCCATAATCACCGAAGTGCAGCGGCTGCGAGACCAGCAGCGCCTTGAGATAGATCGGAAGATCGCGCGTGTCGGAGACTTCTCCGGTTTCGCCATCGAGCAGCACCGGCTTTAGCAGCCGCGACGTCAGCGGCGTGTCGCCGCGCATGAACACCGCGAAATGATGCGAGCTCGTGAATGGGGTGCCGGGAAAGGCGATGAAGGAGATGTTCATGCCCGGCGCTGTCGTGCGCGCTCTTTCGATCGTTGTATCGAGCGAGGCCAGATGCACCGGCGGCGGCTTGCCCGCGTAGGGCTTGACCATGTCGGCGATTTCGTTGGCCTTCCACTGGCTCAGCATCACTTCCGCAAGCGTATTGATGACGCCGGTAGCGCCGACCACCAGCGCCCACGCGATGGTCACCGCGCCCAGAAAATTGTGCCAGTCGAACCAGGCAATGCGGCGCGACTTGTCCCTGAGGGTGCCGAAGCTCAGGCGCCGCGTAAACGGCCAGTACAGCACGACGCCGGAGACGATGGCGACAAGAAATAGGAATCCCATGGCGCCGAGGAACAGCTTGCCGGGCTGGCCCGCAAACATATCGACGTGGAGTTTGAGGAAGATCAGCATCGGGCCGCCGCCGACCGAGCCGAGCGGCTTGGCGGTGTGTGCATCATAGGCCCTGAGCGTCGCAGCATCCGGATCGCCGTCGACCTTGTTGTTGGTGAAGGCGACCACCGTGTTCGGTTCGTCCTTGTCCCACAAGATATATTGCAGGACGCGACCGGGATCGTTCGCAAGCGCCGTGCGGGCGATCTCGTCGATGCTCCGTTTCATCGCGCCCGGCTGTGCGATCTCGGGCTTTGGATCGTAGCCGAGCAGCTCATCGATCTCGTGATGGAAGATGAGCGGCAGGCCGGTGATGCACAGCAGCAGCAGGAACAGCGTCGATATCAGGCTGCTCCAGGTGTGGACCACCGTCCAGATGCGAACCGTCCTGGCTTTCAGGGCTGCCTCCCTTCAAGTCGATTCAGAGCGCTCTACCATTTGTACGACAGGCTCGCCGTCGCCCGGCGCCGATCGCCGTAGAAGCAGGCGTTCGACGACGAACAGTTCGCCACATAGACCGTGTCTGCGACGTTGATGACGTTGAGCGCTGCGCGCCAGTTCTGCCATTCGTAGTGAACTGTGACGTCGCCGAGGACGACAGAGGGGACCGGCATCGTATTGATGTTGTCGGCAAAGGAGCCGCCGATATAGCGCACGCCGCCGCCGAGGCCGAAACCGGTCAGCGGTCCCTCCTGGAAGGTATAGTCGACCCAGCCGGAGGTCAGTGTCTGCGGCGTGTTGGTTGGGGCCTTTCCGATCAGCGCCGGATTCAGGTCCTTGCTGACGAACAGATCGTAGGTCGTAAACGCGCCGACCAATTTGAGCCCCGGAAGCGGATTGGCGACGGCCTCGAGCTCGAAGCCGCGCGACGTGACCTCGCCGTTCTGGGTCGGCAGGAATACGTTAGTCGGATCGGTCGTCAGCGCGTTCTGACGCTTCAAGTCGAACCATGCGAAACCGAAGTGACCATTGAAGCCGTTCGGCTGAAATTTGAATCCGACCTCGGTTTGTTGACCGGTCTCCGGCAACAGCAACTGTCCGGCATTTTGGCCAATGACCGGATTGTAGCTGGTTGCATAGGAGACGTAGGGCGCAAGGCCGAAATCGAAATTGTAGATCAGCCCGGCGCGTCCGCTGAATTTGCTGTCCTCGCGGCTCTGACTGGGGCCGATATGGTTGTCGTTGTTGGTGGCCACCCAATCGTTGCGGCCGCTGAGCACGAGCGTGAAGCGATCAAGCTTGATCTGATCTTGAGCATAAAAGCCGAGCTGCTTCTGGGTCAGTGTCGTATCCGCGATGATATTGCCGCTGAAGGGGGCGTTGTAACCGTAAACCGGATTCAACAGATTGAGTGAAGGAGCGCCGCCAAAACCCTGCCAGTCGTCGATGCGGTAGTGCTTGAGGTCGAGACCGAACAGCGCGGTGTGTCGGAGAATGCCGGTGTTGAAGCGATATTCGAGCTGGTTGTCGAGATTGGCTTGATTGGCGATGCCATGGGTGAGGAAGTAGCCTCGCGAGAGGGTCGCGGTGGAAGCATCCCCGTTGTTGATATAGCCGAGACCAAACAGCGTCGACAGCGTAACGTCGACATGGGCGAACCGGGCATTCTGCCGGAAGGTCACGTCGTCGGAGAGGTTGCGCTCGAACTGGTAGCCCAGCATCTCCTGTTCGCGCTTGAAGGTATCGACGCTAGGATCGCTGGCAAACAGACTGGTCGGAATCCGGCCGAATGGCGCGGCGGTGACGGTGCCAACATAGGGCAGGAAGTTGAGGCTGCGGGTCTCATTCTTCGAGGCGGAGGCGAGCACCGTGAAGGTGGTGTCGGCGTCGGGTTTCCAGGTCAGCGACGGCGCGATGAAGTAGTTATTGTTGGGCGTGAAATCGACCTGGGTGCCGCCGTTCTGGATCTGACCGACCACACGGTAGAACAGCTTGCCGTTTTCGGGTGCGGTTGCGACCGGGCCGCCAAAATCAAACCCCAGATAGGCATTTCCAAAATTGTTGACGCCGGTCTCGAGATAGCGGATCGGCTCCACTGGGGGCGTCTTGCTGACCGCGTTGACGATGCCGCTCGGGCTGGAGCCGCCATACAGCACGGCGGACGGGCCGCGCAGCACCTCGACACGTGCGAGGTTGAATGGCTGCAGCTTCCAGCTCGCGTAGGAGGTGTAGAAGAGCTGCAGCCCGTCGAGGAACAAGCCGACATCCTCCGACTTGAAGCCGCGGATCAGAAACCAGTCGTTGCGGTTGTCCGCGCCGAACGTTCCGGCGACGACGCCCGGAGTGTAACGCAATATCTCGTCGAACTTGCCGGGCTTCTGGTCGCGAATTTGTTCGCTGCCGATGACTGACAGCGATTGCGGCGTCTCCATGATCGGCGTGTTGGTCTTGGTGCCCGCCATCGAGCGGCCGGCGACATAGCCTTGGACGGCGCCGCGCGGGTTTTCGACGAAGCCGACGCCGCGCTGCGGCGGCGGTCTGTTGGTTTGCGCTGCCTGCGTTGCACGCCTTGTCTGCCGCCGCTCCGGCGATGTGACGCGACGGCGAGCCTCCGGCGAGGCTACGACGACGGGGGGCAACGACTGTGCCCCGGATTGCGACGAAGAGCTTGACTGCGCGAACGTCGACTGTGGCCACAGCGCCAATACGGATACGGTCGCCAACGCGGCGACCCGCAACAAATCACAAGACTTCAAGGTTCACCCCAACCTGCGAGCACTCACGCCGCGCCCTTCAGGAAGTCGGGCAGCGCGACGCGGTGACGCATACGCGAGGGATTACGATTCCTCCAATGGAATGGTTCTTAGAGAGGCTCTTAGAAAGCTTCCAGCAAACGCCCGAAAAATTGATTGATGCAGCATCAACACTCGGAAGCTGTAACACGGGAACGCGCTGCAATGCTGGTTCCGTGGCGTGCGTCTGATCAGGAATAGGAACAGGTGTTCTGCTGAGGCATTAACAGCGTGAGCTGATGTGCGAAGGGAGAGACCCGTTCAGCCATGACCCGATATCGCGAGCCCAATGGCGTCGAGCCCGAGAAGTCGGAAGACGATATTCAGCGAGAGCAGCTCGGACCGCGCGGCGTGCCTGGCGCCCCCGATCCTGCGAGGATGACACCTCAACGGGAGAAGAAGACGCCAAAGTACATCGATCCCGGACACACGGCATAGCGTGAAGCGGGAACGCTCGCGTTCGAGGCTAAAAACTCCCGCGGCCTGCCCATCAGGCTAGTTCCCGAACGCAATCTGAACTCCCAGATTGGATTCAACCGATCCAGGAGTTCTGCCATGCCCGAGCCGACCGCAACTATCCTTCCGTCGTTATCCTCCGCCCTTGCCGATGTCGTCGCCCGGACAAAGTCCGCGATCGTCTCGGTGCATTCGCACCGCTCGCGGGCCTCGGGCTTCATCTGGAAACCCGGCCTGATCGTGACGGCTGATGAAGCGCTGGCCGACGAAGGCGAAGTCTCGGTTAAATTTGCCGACGGAACGACGCAGTCGGCCAAGATCGCAGGACGCGATCACACCACCGATGTCGCGCTGCTGCGGCTCGATACCAGGAGTGATGGCGGTGAGACCATCCCTGATACTGCCTCCGTCGCGTTCTCGCCTGTCGTTCCGGATCTTGGCTCGCTGATAGTCGTCGTCGCTGCCGAGCATGGCGTTCCCACGACGGCGCTCGGCGTCGTCTCGCTGATCGGGAGCCGCTGGCGCAGCCTTCGTGGCGGTGAGATCGATGCCAGGATCGAGCTCGACGTACGGCTGCGCAGCAGTCACGAGGGGGGACTTGCCGTCAATGCCTCCGGCGAAGCGATCGGCATGGCAGTCCAGGGGGTGCGACGCATTCTCGTGATTCCCGGCGCGACGATCGACCGGATCGCGGGAAGGCTTGAAACCCATGGCCGGATTGCGCGGGGCTATCTCGGGGTTGGATTGCAGCCGATCAAGCTCGACGATGGCGTCGGAGCGATGGTGATGAGTGTCGACAAGTCAGGTCCCTCGGCCGCCGCCGGTATCCTTCAAGGCGACGTGATCGTCGGCTGGAACAACGAGAAGCTGACCGGCATGCGCTCGCTGATGCGGTCGCTTGGGCCGGATAGTATCGGAACGGTCATCGACATCACGATTCGCCGCGCCGGCCAACCGGTGCAGATCAAGCTTACGGTCGGCGAAAGGGCAGAAGCGTGAACGAGGAGGCCTCACCGGTCATTGTGGTAGCCATCGAGATCGCCGATCCGGTGCTGGCGGACCGGCTCGCGTCTCTGCTCGGCGTCGTGTCCGGGCTTCGTCTGGCGGCGCCCGGAGAGGCAGCAACGGTCGCGCTCATATCACGCGACGCGCCGATGGCCGTCGACGCGTCCGATATCGATCTCACGCCACGCGAGCGCGACGTGCTTGTTCTGATGGCCGAAGGTGCATCCAACAAAGCCATTGCGCGCCAGCTCGGAATATCCGTGCATACCGCCAAGTTCCATGTGGCTTCGCTGCTTGACAAACTTGATGCCACCGGCCGCACCGATGCCGTGGCACATGCCGCGCGACTTGGCGTGATCAACCTGTGATCTCCATGCGGCCGGCAAATTTTTGCCTTATCCGCGGCCCTTGTTTGCGGCGTGGTCTTTCAACTGCTCGGTTTGGGACCATTTGCTGTCCTGACCACGATCGCGCGAATGCTCGGTCTTGTCGCGGTTGGAAAGCACCGCGTTGTCGCCGATTAGATCGTTCTGCACGTCGGTCATGGCGCCGGTCCCGGCGCCTTTGCCCTTCGCGCCAGGGCCGAGATGCTTGCCGTCTCCGTGTGCTCCACGTGTCATGATACTTATCCCTATGATACTTATCCCTATGGCTTTTGAGGCTTGTGGCCGGACTGGCCCGGACGATTGTGCTTGTTGTGCTGGCTTTCCTGGTTGAGTCCGCCGCGGCTTACGGGAAATTCCGATTGACGTGCCTCGCGTTTCGCCGTTTTGGCGCCGCCAGCGTGCTGGGTCTGCGCGATCCCCTCCATCTGTCTCGCGTCGGGCACATCGGGCTTCCGTTCAAGAATCCGCATTTGCTGCTCGTGCGTCTTCTTCCCCTGCAGCGGCATTCTCCGTGGACCGCTGTCCCGATCGTTTTGCGGCGGTCCGCGGCGGCGGTTGCGAACCTCTGCCTTGTCGATGCCGCCCTGGGCATTAGTGTCATTCTCGATATCGCCCTCGAAGGTATTGGCGCCCTCGAACTCGTCGAGTTCGTCGGACGTTACCTGCGCCATCGTCGTTCCCTTCGAGCCCCCGATCAGCGGATTGCGAACAAGATCGACGTTAGTCGGTCTGTTCAGTTTCACATGCTTGGTGCTCATGACGCGTCCTTCGATGCGGGATGGGTGCCGCCGCCCTTTCGTTCCGGCTCGTGAGTGTGGTGGGTGTCATGTTCGCCGCCACCGCCGGACACTTGGCTGTGCCGGCGCTGCGGATCGTCGGCGGGTGGCTTGCGGGCGTGAAGCGGCGCCTTTGCGTTCTCGTGGGAAGCACCCGGGCCGCCCTGGCGAATGCTCGCTGGCGTCTTGGTTGAGGTCGACATGGTGCTCGCTCCTGACTAGCGATCCTGCTGATAGCCCTGATGTGTCGTGTTCTGTGCGGTATTGCCCGGCTGGCCCTGCTCACGGGGATTTTCAATGTGGCCGCGGCCCTTCCGAACTTCATGGGCGTTGCCGGATTTGGGATCGCCGGTACCCTTGTGGCTTTGATTGTCCTGCGGCACGGGCGGAGTTCTGGTCATTGCTGACTCCCGTCGTTGATTGCTTTTGTGCTGCAAGACAACGCCCGGCGAACATCAGGGTTCTTGTCGATGCTCGGAACCGCGATCAGATGCCGCATCAGGCCGCCGATGAAACCCGGTTGTTACGGGGCCACAACGCCTGAACGTCTTCCGGAAGCGCGTGGCGCACCTTCTCGACCTGATTGGGATCGACATGATGGTTCAGAACACGGAACACCGCCTGCGCTGCATCTTTGGAATCGACCGGTTTCTGCGAACTGAGCTCTGCCGAGACGATGGAGAGAAACTCATCTGCCGATCGCCACGCCTTCGGCGTTTCACTCGGCCGCCACTGGTCGTAATAGGTGCCGCGCACCAGTAGTGGAAGCTGCGCGCCGAGATGTGCGGCAAGATTGACCGGAACCCGGTCGCGGATGGTTCGCAATACCGATCCCAGAATATGCCACGCCAGCTTGCGATCGCGCGGCAGGTTTGTCATCACTTCGTCCAACCACGTGTTGGTAATCTGGAGCGTTCTGTCGAATACTTCGAGACCCGTTGCGCTCATGGGAACTCTCCGTCGGTTCAATTGGAGATGACGGGCTAACGATGCTGGTACGGATCGGTTCGCAGCGCTGAAAAGGTTTAATCCTCAAACGCGAATTCATTCGGCCACCGGATATGTCCCCTGGGATGCAGTTGCAGCGACAGTTCGGAACACCGTCAGGTAGCGTGGTTTGTTGCGGCGAGGGATATTCGGAACCGCTTCCACAAGCACGCCAGATGTCCTAAGCAGCGGCCACAGCGATTTCCTTCCCTCAGGGCCCAATGATCCGTCTCGACAACGTCAGCAAGCAAGTCGGCCACCAGATCCTCTTCATCGAAGCCTCCGCAGCTCTTCAGAAGGGCGAGAAGATCGGCCTCGTCGGCCCGAACGGCGCGGGCAAGACCACGCTTTTCCGGATGATCTCGGGCCAGGAACTACCCGACGAGGGCCAGGTCTCGCTCGATCGGGGGATTACTATCGGCTATTTCAGCCAGGACGTCGGCGAGATGTCGGGTCGCAGCGCCGTGGCCGAGGTGATGGACGGCGCCGGGCCTGTCAGCGTCGTGGCAAACGAGCTCAGGGAGCTCGAGGCCGCGATGGCCGATCCGGATCGCGCCGACGAGATGGAAGATATCATCGCGCGCTACGGCGAGGTGCAGCACCGCTTCGAGGAGCTCGACGGCTATGCGCTTGACGGCCGGGCCCGCGAGGCGTTGTCGGGCTTGGGCTTCAGCCAGGAGATGATGGAGGGCGACGTCGGCGCGCTTTCCGGCGGCTGGAAGATGCGGGTCGCGTTGGCACGCATCCTCCTGATGCGGCCTGACGTGATGCTGCTGGACGAGCCCAGCAACCATCTCGACCTCGAGAGCCTGATCTGGCTCGAGCAGTTCCTGAAAGGATACGAGGGCGCGCTGTTGATGACCTCGCATGACCGCGAGTTCATCAACCGTATCATCAACAAGGTCGTCGAGATCGATGGCGGGACGCTCACGACATATTCCGGCAATTACGAATTCTACGAGCAGCAGCGCGCGCTGAACGAAAAGCAGCAGCAGGCGCAATTCGAACGCCAGCAGGCGATGCTGGCGAAGGAGATCAAGTTCATCGAGCGCTTCAAGGCACGCGCCTCTCACGCAGCTCAAGTGCAGAGCCGGGTGAAAAAGCTCGACAAGATCGAGCGCGTCGAGCCGCCGAAGCGACGGCAGACGGTGGCGTTCGAATTCCTGCCGGCGCCGCGCTCGGGCGAGGATGTCGTCAGCCTGAAGAACGTCCACAAGGGCTATGGCAGCCGCACCATCTATCAGGGCCTCGATTTCATGATCCGCCGCAGGGAGCGGTGGTGCGTGATGGGCGTCAACGGCGCCGGCAAGTCGACGCTCTTGAAGCTGGTGGCGGGCTCCGCCGAACCCGACGATGGCACGGTGGCGATCGGCGGCAGCGTCAAGATGGGCTACTTTGCCCAGCACGCCATGGACCTGCTCGACGGCGAACGCACGGTGTTCGACTGGCTGGAAGATTCCTTTCCGCAGGCGGGACAAGGTTCGCTCCGCGCGCTCGCGGGCTGCTTTGGCTTCTCCGGCGACGACGTCGAGAAGAAGTGCCGCGTGCTCTCGGGCGGCGAGAAGGCGCGGCTGGTGATGGCAAAAATGCTCTACGATCCGCCGAATTTCCTCGTGCTGGACGAGCCGACCAACCACCTGGACCTCGCGACCAAGGAAATGCTGATCAATGCGCTGTCCGAGTTCGAGGGTACCATGCTGTTCGTGTCCCACGACCGGCATTTCCTCGCGGCGCTCTCCAACCGCGTGCTGGAGCTGACGCCGGAGGGCATCCACCAATTTGGCGGCGGTTACACCGAATATGTCGCGCGCACCGGGCACGAGGCGCCGGGATTGCGAAGCTAGCGGCTAGTTTCGCTTGCCGGCGAGCGGCGCGATGGCCTCGATCTCATTGGTCCAGATGCCGCCGGAATAGTTTTGCGGCAACCGCGCAAATTGTTCAGGCGTATCTATTCCGGTCGAGAATTCGCCGCCGCGATAGGGGCCGAGCACGAAAACATCGCTGTTGGCCGCCTTCATGCGGCTGAGGAAGCGGTCGGGCCAGCCCCACAGCCATGGGGCGACGTTGATCGGCACCATCACCATCGCGTTGTGGCAGGCTTTCGGCACCACGCCGCTCCAGCCATAGCCGATGTAGCCGAGCAGGCAGCTCTTGATCGTGGCGCGCGAGATCGTCCGGACATCCGGAAGGCGCTGGCGCACGATCCCGACCGGCTCATCGCCGCCATAGACCATGATCTTCGCCCGGCGTTCGGCGGGAAGCTTGTCCAGCAGGGCCGCCAGCTTCTCCCCCTCGGACGGGTCCCGGCCCTTAACGTTGATCAGGAGCCGCTCTCGCGGAAAGGCCGCCAGCACCTCAGTGAGTGTCGGCATCAGGCCGATGCTCTTGCCGCGAAACGGAAAGGTCTTGCCACCATCGGTTGTATAGCCATGGCCGATATCGAGCTTCTTCAAATAGGCCATGGAGTGTTCGCGCGTGACGCCGCGCCCGTCGGTGCGGCAATCCAGCGTCCAGTCGTGAAACACCGCGAATTCGCCATCGGTCGTCGGGTGAACGTCGAGCTCGACGACATCGGCGCCGGCCGCCAGGCTGGCTCGCATCGAGTCGACCGTGTTCTCCAGATATTGATGGCTTGACGGCAGCATTCGCGCCGCCGTGCAGGTGTCGTTCTTCAGCTCGCGCTCGTCGAAGCGCTGGGCAATGCCGCGATGCGCGAGCAGGACGGGCTTGCCCTCCTGATGGGCGGCGAGATGATTGGTGTTGTTGAGATAAATGGCTGCGCCAAAGACGGCGATCGCCGCCGCCGCATATTTCAGTTTCTTGTTCAAGGCTTGTCCCCACATGCGAGGCGCAGTGGCTAGACACAATTTCTGGTCGATTTGCGGCGGCGGATGGGAGAGGCGCGAAACGCACGCGTTGCATCGCGCCGGAGCCAACCGCAATTTCGTCCGCTATGTCGGCTTTGCCGACTGACAAGCGAATTTAGGCTGCCCGCACCTCCGAGAGGAAGCGGTTGACCTGCCCGGCGATATCCTTGGACTGCGAGGACAACTGCTCGGCCGCGCCGAGCACCTGATTGGCGGCAGCGCCGGTATCGTCGGCGGCCTTCTGGACGCCGGTGATATTGGAATTGACCTCCTGGGTGCCGCGTGCGGCTTCCTGCACGCTGCGGGAGATTTCCTTGGTCGCGGAGCCCTGTTCCTCGATCGCGGCGGCAATCGCCGTTCCGATCTGGTCGATCTCGGCGATCACGTTGGCGACGTTCTGGATCGCCGTCACGGTCTGATCGCTCGCCGCCTGAATGGACGCGATCTGCTCGGAGATTTCGGTGGTCGCCTTGGCAGTCTGGCCGGCCAGCGATTTGACTTCGGAAGCGACGACCGCAAAGCCACGGCCGGCATCGCCGGCACGCGCGGCCTCGATGGTCGCGTTCAGCGCCAGCAGGTTGGTTTGCGCGGCAATGCTCTGGATCAGCGTCACGACGTCGCCGATCTTCTGCGCGCCCTCGGCGAGCGAGCGGGCGGTCTCACCGGTGCGCCGCGCATTATCGACAGCGCGGGCGGCGATTTCGGTCGATTGCGCGACCTGGCGGCCGATCTCGGAGATCGAGGAGGTCAATTCTTCGGTGGCGCTGGCAACCGTCTGCACGTTAGCCGAGGTCTGCTCGGAAGCGGCGGCGACGATCGCCGCCTGGCGGTTGGTGGCGGTCGCCGTCGACGACATCGACTGCGCGGTGTCTTCCATGACGGACGAGGCGGCCGAAAGTCCGCCCACCAATTCGGTGACCTTGGCTTCGAACGCGCGGGTGAGTTCGTCGAGCACCTGGGCGCGACGCATCTTACCGTCGTTCTCGGCGGCCTTCTCGGCGGCAAGACGTTCCGCCTCGATCATGTTGTCCTTGAAGACGCGCACCGCCGATGCCATCGCGCCGATCTCATCGCCGCGGCCGGCGCCGGCGATTTCACCGGATACGTCGCCGCTGGCCAGCCGCGACATGGTGGCGGTGAGCTCGACGATCGGCATGCAGACGCGGCGGCGCACCATCACTATCAGCGTGGCGCTGGCGGCGACAACCGCGATCAGGCCGGCCAGCGCGATCAGGAAGCTGAAGCGCGCGGAGGAATAGGCCTCACCGAGCACCTGCTCGGCGTTGTCGTAGAACGCGTCGCGGACCGTAATGATGGACGCAAGACCGAGTTGCGTCTCCGCGTAGTAGGTCTCCATATCATGTTCGTACTTGCCGCTGATGGCGCCATCCTTGACGAGCTTCAGCTCTTTGCCGAAGCGATCGACATAGGCCGCGTTCATCTTGTCGAGCGCCGCGGCCACATTGGCCGGCGTAGAGGGATTGCCGCGCAATTCCTGCAGCGACATCAGAATCTGATCGTTTCGCCCCTGCGAGCGGCTGATCTCCATCTTCTCGGCTTCAGTGGCTACCCGGTTGGCACCGATGAGATTCTTGTGCAGGCTGGAGTTGAGACCGCCGACGTCGCGTAGCGTCCAGGCGACATTGGCGTAGCTTGCCTGCCGGTAGGCCGTGCCGTCGAGCAGCGCGATCTTGCGCACCTGCTCGTCGAGCAGCGTCGTGACAGCCTTGTTGAAGACGGAGTTGTCGGAGACGATTTTCCTGGCCGCATCGCGGCGGGCTTCCGGCGGACCGGTGAGGGCCTTGTCGATGGCTGCGCGCAGTGCCGCGAACTGGGTATTCAGGGCATCGATGCTGCTCCCGACGGCAGCACTGTCTTCGATCGCGCCCGCCAGGGTCGCCTTGACCCGGTTCATCTTGTCGCGCGCCCCATCGGTGTTCTTGCGATATTTGTCGAGTTCGGCCAGCAGTTTCGGATCCACGGTAGGAGGTCCGAACATGATGTTGGTGGCAAAGCCGCGCTCGGGATTCATGTAGCGCGGGATGTCGCCGACCGCGCGCACCACCTCCAGCCGGCTCTGCGCGACCGAGACCTTGTCCATGGTCTGATACTTCGAAACCGCCACATAGACGGCGAGCCCGCCGCCGACGGCGGAAAGCGAAACGATGGCAGCGGTGAGGAGGGTACCGATTTTCATGGGATTTCAGGCCATTTGCGCTGGTAACGGATGTGCGGACTGCCAGTATAGGTGGTGCAAATTAATCCGGGGTTACGGTTGCACGTGTCACGCCGGCCCGTTCCAGTTGATCTTGACGATGGCGCGTGGTGCCGCGGCCTTAGGGACAGAGGAGCGAGGAAATGAAGATCGTCATCATCGGCGGTACAGGTCTGATCGGTTCGAAATTGGCCCCGTTGCTCGCCTCGCGCGGTCACGAGGTGCTGCAGGCGTCCCCGAGCAGGGGGATCAACGCCGTGACCGGGGAGGGGCTGCAACCGGCACTGGTGGGCGCCGACATTGTCGTCGACGTCTCGAATTCGCCCTCGTTCGAGGACAAGGCGGTGTTGCACTTCTTCGAGAGCGGAACACGCAACCTGATTGCGGCGGCGAAACGGGCCGGTGTGCGGCACTGCATTGCACTGTCGATCGTCGGTACCGACCGGCTCGAGAGCAGCGGGTATTTCCGCGCCAAGCTGGCGCAGGAGCGGCTGATCGACAATTCCGGGCTGGCCTACACGATCCTGCGCGCCACCCAGTTCTTCGAATTCGTCGGCGCGATCGCGGATTACGGACGCAGGGACGGCGAGGTCCACGTTTCCAATCAGTTGATGCAGCCGTTATTGTCCGACGAGGTCGCGGAAGCGCTGGCCGACGTGACGCTCGGCGAGCCCGCCAACAGCATATGCGAGGTCGCGGGTCCCGAAGCGGCGCCGCTTGCGGATTTCGTCGGCCGCTGGCTCCGCAAGCAGGGCGATACCAGCAAGATCGTGGCGGGCGTGGACGTGCCGTATTTCGGCGCGCCACTCGCGTTGCGTACGTTGGTGCCGGACGACGGCGCGCGGATCATGCCGACGCGTTTTGATGACTGGCTCGGTGGGGCTGCCAAAACGGCATGAGCCGCCCGAAGTTATCATTTCCACGAAGGCGGCGTGTTGAGTACGCCCGGCTCCATCCCCGTCATTGCGAGCGAAGCGAAGCAATCCATCTTTCCGCGCATGAGGTGACAATGGATTGCTTCGCTGCGCTCGCAATGACGGGGAGATAGTGATGCACACACCATCGTCATCCCCGCGCATGCGGTGATCCAGTACGCTGCGGCCTATCGGTTCGATTATTGACGTCTCTGGAATACTGGATCGTCCGCTGGAGCCTGTCATCGGGCTCGCCGAAGGCGAGACCCGGTGGAGGGTGATGCACTCAGCGCGTTTCCTCTTCCGCGTTCTTCGATGCGGATTTCGGCTGCGGCGCCTTTGAACCCATTTCCTGACAGGGCAGTTGCGTCCATGAGCCGTCGGCCGCCTGCTGATAGGCATGGCAGGAGGCGGAAGCGGGCGCCTCGCTCGTCTTTGCCGGTTGGGAATTCGCGTTGGAGTTCCTGGCGAGCGTCGGCGCTGCCAAAGTGAGGAGGGCGGCCGCCGAACCGAAGAAGATCGCTTGCCCTAACCGCATGGAAATTCTCCTTTGTCGAACACGATGTGTTCTTCCTAAAAAGGATTGTGGAATTTTTTGGGAATGCTGATGGACGTACCGCCACTTGCTTAACGTTTTGCAAACGCCTGAAGGCCGCCGACGCGCTGCAGCGCAAGCCGGATTCTATTCTCGCGGTATGGAACCAGTTTCTTCGGCCGTGCGTTGGCTTGGCATCATGCCGGGAGGCACGACCTCCATGCGTCGGGAAAAGTCACTCTTCAATGCACTGCTCACCCATTTTCTGATGGGCGTGGCGCTTGGACTAACGCTGGTCCTGTTGCTCGGCCTCATCGATGCCTTCCATGTCAGAGACCTCGTCGCCAAGAGCGACGCACCTATTCAGACCACGGTGATGCTGGTGACGACCTACGGGTTAATGTTCGGCATCGGCGCAGCGCTGACTGGTTTGGTGTTGACGCTGGAAGAAGAGAGCTGAGGTCGGACGGCTGCCCGATCAGCGGCGCAGGCGGGCGATGGTGCCGGCGGTGATCTGCATGGCGACGCCGACCACCCATCCGGCCATGATCATCCAAATCCATCCAAAATGCGGATCGTGGCGCAGCACGATTAGGCCGACGCAGGCGAACGCCGAGAACGCCGCGAGGAAGGTCCCGATCGAGCTTAGCAGGTCCGGTGTGTCCACTCTGTCGATCCAGGCGTCATCGGGAGGCCGGTCGTTCGATGCGGTGAAGCGCAGCGGCGTATCGATTCCGAGATAAAAGCCGATGGCGCCACCGACCATCATCAGCAGCAGGAACGCCTGATTGGTGAGTGCAGCGTGGCTCGTCCCTACCAGAGCCGCCACAAACAACCCGTTCGCCGCGCCTGCCATGGCAAGCCCGAGGCGTTCCAGAACGTGGGCGACTTTTCGAACGCCGGTTTGCATGACGGTGAGCCCGCCGGTTATGAAAGGGAGCTTAGGACGGTTCCCAATAAGGTGGAAGCAACCTAGCGGTGCAGGTAGTGCGCCGAATTGATACAGCGCAAGATGCGGTCGGCCCGTAGAATTGGATGTACCTCTTTCGATGGGAGACGCGAACATGAGCCTATTGAGTACGCCATTCGATCCCGCGCGCGAGGCCGCGCTCGTCACCGGCGCGGGTAACGGGATCGGCCGCGCAATTGCGCAGGCGCTGGTGGGCGAGGGCGTCCGCACGGTGTTTGCCGATGTGAACCGGGACACGGTCACGGCGGCAGCCAGCGCGTCGCCGCGGCCGGAGCTGGCGCTGCCCTGGGTCGGTGATCTCGCCGATCCCGCGGCGCGCGAGGCGCTGTTGGCTGACGCCGCGTCTGCCGTCGGGCGCGTGACGCATTTCGTGCACAGCGCCTCGCCGCCGCGGCGCGAAGCCGATCATGCGCTCGGCGTCACCACGGAGATTTGGGCGCAGATGCACGCGGTGAATCTGGACGCCGGATTCCACCTCTCGCGCGAACTGGCGCGCAAGCTGATCGCCGACAAAACGCCCGGCTCGTTCCTGCTGCTGACCTCGCTGCATGCCGGCACGCCGCGCAACCTGCCGCATTACTCGACGGCGAAGGCGGGGCTTTCCATGCTGGTGAAGGAATTGGCCAAGACGTTCGGCCGCTTCAACATTCGCGTCAACGCCTTGGTGCCGGGCGCGATTGCTGCCGGCGGCTTCGTCGCCGATCCCGCGCTCGCAAGACACATTCCGCTCGGCCGGCTCGGCCAGGCCGAAGACCTTGCGCCGCTGGCGCTGGCGGTGCTGTCGAACCGGATATCGGCCTACGTCACGGGCGCGGCGATCGCGATCGATGGCGGGCTGTCGCTGACGAACTGGTTCGAGCCGCCGGAGTTGGGGGATTTGTAGGGATTTGTAGGGTGGGCAAAGGCGCTCTTGCGCCGTGCCCACCTTCTCTCGGATATCGCTGTCGTGAATGGTGGGCACGCTACGCTTTGCCCACCCTACGAAACTACGCGACTCCTAAATAGCGCCGCCGTGATGCTTCGCGTGCCATTTCGGACCAGGGCCGCGCATGTAGTGCAGCTCGGGGCGATAGCGGTTGCGGGCAAGGTCGAGCAGGACCTGCCATCGCGCTGCGACCTGGTTCAGGTATCGAAGAAGCGGTTGCATGGCCACCATGGCGACCTCTCAATGCGGCTTGCCGAGCACGGACGAAAACGGCAGGGCGAAGATTTCGACGTTGAGATCGTCGCTCGCATGCAGAGTCCAGTCGCGCCAGTCTTCCGGGCACTGCGCCGTAACCAGCGACTGCACGACGCGGGCGGCGTGGTCACGCGCTTCGGCCAGATTTCCGACGGCAAGGCCACGCTGAACGATGCTTACGCCCTCGGAATTGGAGCAGTGGAAATAGATCCGTGCCATGTCCGACTCCCACGATTGCGATTCACCCCGAAAAAATATCAGGCGGAAGACCGGCTTGATATTCGGGGAGATTGCGGGGCGGGATATTACGGAGGAGAGCGGCCTCGGGTGGAACCGCGCGATCCCTGGACGTGTCCTAAAATTATCTGCTGCGGCAGGAGGAACGAGATTTTCGGTTCGGCCGTTTTGACGAGGAAGCCGCGACATTCGAATCGCTGCGGCGAGGACGGATGCAACCCCGGGAGAGCAACATGATGTCGGAAATGCAGATCCACACGATTGCACGCCAGATGATGGAAAAGCACGGCCTCACCGCGATCGCACAAGCCGCACACAATGCACAGGCTTGCGAGAGCAGTGGCGACATCGAGGAAGCCAAGGAATGGCGTCATATCGAAGACGCCATGAAGCTGATGCGAGGCCCGCATCAGAGCTAGCGGATTTGTCCCGGATACGGCGCGGCACAGCGCGCGGCATCCGGGACACGCAGCTACTTACCGCAGCGGCATCGGCGGACGGACCACCGGCTCGCCGTCATCAGCCATGGTTTGCTGCGGCGGTGCCGGCGGCAGCGGCGCGGGGGCGGTGGCTGGCGGCGGGGCATAGGCGGCTTGAGCCGGTGGATAGTAAGCCGGCTTCGGCTTTCGGACAGGCGCGACAGACGCATTCGCGGATCGGGGCGGCGGCGGCGCGGCTGTTACCCTCGGGCGAAAATTCTGTTCGGGTCGGACCTCGGCAGCCCTCGCTTCCGAAGCTTTCATTTCGGCAGCCTTGTCGGAAACCTTGGCAAATTCACGCGCCATTTGTGCCTGGCTTGCCTTGAGCTGCGCGATAGTCGCCTTCAGCTCCTCGACCTGCTGGCCCATAGCGGCGAGATCCTGCGCCATCGACTGCAACTGGGCCGATTCCGCGGAGGGAGTAGCCGCGGCCGAAGCTGTGGGTTCGGGTTGAGCCGGTGCTGCCGTTGCCGCCGGCTCCGTTGCCGCCGGCTCCGCTGCGGCCTGATCGGTTGCGGCGGCGGGAGCGGCCGGCGCGCTCGGTTGCTCGGCCACGGCGGGCTTGGCTGCCGAAGGCAGGGCTGCCAGCACGAAGGGCGGCGCCCACTCGGCAGCCACCGCCTTGGCCTGATCGCCATAATGCTGCCAGGCAGCAGCAGCAATGGCGCCGACAAGGGCCAACAGCGCCATCACCACGCGCTTCGTCCACTTGGCCATCGGCCGCGCGCCGGCGGCGTTCAGGCCATCCAGCTTGATCTCCTCGCCCGGTCTGATGTTGTCGACCTGGACATTGCGCATCTGGACATCGCGCATGTCGGTCGCGCGAAATGTCGGTTCGACCTGCGCCGTTGGCGCGCTGATCGAAATCGCGGGCGCGACGTGAACCTGCGGCCTGGCCGCGGCTTGGACTTGCGGCTTTGCCGCAGCTTCAACTTGCGGCGCGACATGAACCTGCGGCGCTACAGGAGGGGTGGCCGGATCGTGGGCCAGCGGCGGCGCCTTGTGGGCGTGCGCGGCCAGCACCGTTT
Organism: Bradyrhizobium sp. LMTR 3; assembly: GCF_001693485.1. GTDB lineage: Bacteria > Pseudomonadota > Alphaproteobacteria > Rhizobiales > Xanthobacteraceae > Bradyrhizobium. The sequence continues at coordinate 184,673 of NZ_MAXC01000012.1, read as the reverse complement.
CGATCGCAAAAACGTCGTGCGGATCGGCCTCTTTCAGTGTTGGCGTGGATTGCATTGGCGGTCCCTTGCTCAGTCCAATGTCACCCGGATCGGGGCGGCAAGCATGCTCTGCTGCGTGGAAAACCTCTGCCCTGGCCACCACACGGCCAGCGAGGTTTGACCAAAGCAAGGCAAGAGCGTGGAGAGGTTGGGGCTACGGCTTCCGCGGACTGGAACCCGGGCGCAGAGATCATAGGATTGGCGCAGAGCGCGTTGGGTGCGCGGTTGGCCGGGGCTTAGAGGGCGGCGCGTGCCCCGCTAGGCGGATGCCGGGCGTGCCACTTTGGGCCGGGGCCGCGCATGTAGTGCCGCTCGGGACGATAAGGGTCGCAGGCGCGCTCGATCAGGTGATGCCACCGTGCCATGATCGCATCCAGGCGGCGGAGCAACATGGCACCCTCAATGCGGCTTGCCGAGGACGAAGGCGAAGGGCAGAACGAAGATCTCTTCGTCGAGATCATCGCTGACATGCACGACCCAGTCGCGCCAGTCTTCCGCGTCCCGACCCATGATGAGCGATCGAACGATGCAGGCGGCGCGGTCGCGCGCCTCGGCGAGGTCGCTTACCGCTTCGCCGGATCGGTCGAGCCGGACTTCCCGGGAGTTTGAGCAGTGGAAATAGACCTGGGTCATGTCGGGCCTCCTCTTGCAGGCGATCTCTATTGTTGGTCGCAAGTTAGCCGGACAAGGTTCTGGCACTCTGTGAGGCACATCACGGTTGTTGCTTAAGATTTTGTTAAGACTGTAGTGGTCAAATTTTAGGCATGGAATCGCAGCGGAACCGGACCTCCCGAGCCGGCAGTTGCAAGAGGAGGCCGGCGGCGTAACGCCCGTCGGCCTTTTCTCTTTGGACATGCAGCAAATCGTCGCGATATTCACAGCGCTGTGAATTCGTCCCCGGAACCAAGCATCTTACCTGCCCGTTCGCTCTTCATGTTCACATGGAGAATGAGCGATGACGAAACTGACACTGCTCGGCGCGGCCGCCATCCTTGCGATGGGGCTCGCGACGCCTGCGCTATCGCAGGAAGCCACCCAAGAGCCCGGCATGATCGGGTTCTCCCACCCGAACTCCGACTACTTGCTCGGCGGATACGGCGTGCGCACGCCGAGCCGTTATGATTACAGCTATTACTACGGTCCGCGCGTGTATGGCCCGCGCGTGTATTATCGCCCGGGCTACGTCGGCGGACCGGTTGGCGTGGCAGTCGGAACGGCGGCTGCAATCGCGGGTGCGCCGTACGTCGATTCATATGCCTATTATGACGGGCCCGGCTATTGGTAGAGCCGGACCAGCAATTTCAAAAAAGGCGGCCGCAAGGCCGCTTTTTTGTGGACTGCTTGGACCTTCTGCGGGTGGCTGCGGCATAGGACGACAGCAGCGCGAGGAAGACGATCTTGTTCAGCACGGTCGCACCGAGGACGAGCACGAGCGCTGGTCCGAGGCCATCGAGATGGCTCAGGCCTTGCACGAGAATGGCGCGCATGGTTCCAGTGTCATCATCATCCAATGTCCTGAGGGGTGAGGTCTCATGAGCAACCGTATTCTCGTCCTTTACGGCTCCTATCGTTCCGACCGCATGGGCATTCGTCTCGCGCAATTCGTCGTCGAGGGGTTTCGCGCGCGCGGCGATGATGTCGAATTGATCGACGCCAAGGCGATCGGCCTGCCGATGCTGGACCGGATGTACAAGGAATATCCGAAAGGCGATGCGCCCGCGGCGCTCGAAGAACTTGCGGGAAAGATCCGCAGCGCCGACGGCTTTGTGTTGGTGACCGGCGAATATAATTGGGGCATGCAGCCGGGGCTGAAAAATCTCACCGACCATTTTCTGGAAGAATGGTTCTGGCGGCCGGTGGCGATCGCGAGCTATTCGGCCGGTCGCTTCTCCGGCGCACGTGCCGCGCTCGCCTGGCACGGCACGCTTTCGGAAATGGGCATGGTGGTGATTTCGAGCTCGGTCGCGGTTGGGCCGATCGCGCAGACGCTGAGTGAAGACGGCAAGCCGATCGGCGAGGGCGGCAAGGCGCTGGCGCACGCGTTTCCGCGCTTCGCCGATGATCTCGTGTGGTGGATGGAGGCGGCAAGGGCGCAGCGGGAGCGCAAGAAGCCGCCATACTGAGGCATGCCCCGAATGGAGCGCAATGTTGGCGAAAACGCACCCACTTTTCGCCACGGCTGGACAGCAGATTGCGAATTGTCTGCCATCTTCCGCCTTTCTTGAGCTGCCGCAGACAGCTCGTCCATTTGCTTCATGCACGGGTAGAATTGATGTCGCCAACGAAAGCGCGCTGCGGCCTGCTTGTTCTTGTGTTGATGGCCGCGCTCTCCGGTCCGGCGGCTGTCGCGCAGAATCTCGATCAGGGCAAACCGGCGTCGAAACTGTTTGCCGAAGGTTGCGCGTCCTGCCATCGCAGCCCGCGTGGGCTCGCCAAGGGCCGCTTTCACCTCACTCTCTATTTGTTTTTGCAAAAGCACTACTCCACCGGCGCGAGCTCGGCCTGGGCGCTGACGTCCTATCTGGAATCCATCGATAGCGGAAAGCACGCCGCGGCGAAGCCGCAGGCAGCGTCAGCCGCGTCGCGATCGTCGATGCGTCCGCCGGCGCCGGTGCCGTCGCGATAGGCCGCGTCGCCATCGCTTGCTCACGGCAACGCTGCGAAATCTCCCCGACGCGGCCATCTTTTCGACTTTTGCCGGCATAGCATCATGATCATGTGTGGTGGCGGGGAGTAATGACGATGGTAGTGGCTGAACTTCAGACCAAGGTGGAGAAGTACGAGAGCCGGGCCGGCAAGTGCGAAGCAAAGGCCAAGGAGGCCACGGACAAGGCGCAGCAGGCCTTCTACGAGGGGCTGGCCGGCTATTACGCCAGCCTGGCCACGGATTTCCGCAAGATCCTCGAGAAGCGAACCGCGTAGGCGGGCACGATGTGTAGGGCGGATCGAATTCTACTGCGTCATAGGCGCTCGAAGCCCTCATCCTGAGGAGCCGCGTAGCGGCGTCTCGAAGGATGTAGGCCACAGACGGGCCACATGGTTCGAGACGCGCTTCGCGCTCCTCACCATGAGGGGCTTATGATGCAGCACGGTTGAATACGCCCTACGAGACATACGCGCGTTCACGCCCCACCGATGGCGCGCGTGATCGTTCCGCCGCCGCCGCAATTGGGGCAGGGAGAGCCGTTGATGCGGCCCTTGCCGTGACATTCGGGGCAGATGTCGTCGCCGGTGCCGGGCGTTCCGGGAGCTGCTTCATCGCCGGGATTGAGCATTGAATTCGCCGCCTGCATCTGGGCGTTCGAGCGCGATTTGGTGCTTTGCGAATTTGGCGCCTTGTTCCGCATGGTGCGTGCCTCCTTGAGAGATTTGCGACAACGCCGTTGCGGGGAGGAGGTTGCGAAGGATGCGCAACCTTCGCCGCTGCGAAAACGTTAGAACGACATGACGGAACACCCGACGATGCACCCCATGGCGGGCTTCAACCCATCGGAGCCCGCAGTCCTGCACGACCGCGCAAGCGACCAGATCATCACCTGGATCGGCGATGAGGCCGACGACTTCCGCCGCTTCAGCCGCGCGCGCGACGACGGCACGGTGGCGTGGCGGCAATATGTGTTCGACGGCTGGGGGAATGTGATGGGTGGGTGAGAGCGCCATCCGCCGATCCGTCGCGAATGACGAAGCTTCGCCCCAACGAGGGTTGACGCGCATCAACATCATCGTGCGAGCCGCCGCTATCGTTTCCACGGAAGCCGGATACGGAGGCGCTCGATGGACGACGCAATCAGACAGAAAATCCAATCGCTATTGGATTCCCACCGCACGATGCGGATCGCGACCTTGCGGCCGGACGGTTGGCCACAGGTGACGACCGTCGGCTATGCCAACGAAGGTTTCACCATCTACTTCCTCTGCGGCTCCGACAGCCAGAAGGCGGCGAACATCGCGCGCGACGATCGGGTATCGCTGGCGATCGATGACGATCCCGCAGAAGTGATGGAGATCGCCGGTGCTTCTATGGCGGCACGGGCCCGCGCCGTGACCGACCCCGCCGAGCAGCAGAAGGCCATCGGCCTCGTGATGGCGCGGTATCCGGAGCAGAAGGCCATCGGCCTACCAATGCCGAAGCCCTCTGAGGTTCGGCTGTTTCGCCTGACACCGACGGTGATTTCCTTGCTCGACTATTCGAAAGGGTTCGGACACACCGACCTTGTGACGTGCTGAGCGATCCTTGGAGGCAGGCTACTTGCTGTGTCGCTCGCCGGAGATCTCCTTGCCTCGCTCGGCGAGCTTCACCATCACCTGCAGCGCCTGATTGGTCGGCGTCGCTATGCCGAGCTCGGCGCCCTTGCGCACCACATGGCCGTTGAGGAAGTCGATCTCGCTGGGCTTGCCGCGGGCAAGATCCTGGGCGGTGGACGACATCTGGTTCGGCATCATGGCGGGGATGTTCTGGATATGCTCGAGGAGGTCGTCGGGAATCGAAACACCGCTGGCGCGGGCGACGGATATCGCTTCCTGCACCGCGCTTGTGACGACATCCCGCGTGCCCGCGACTTCCAGCATCGGCCCGTAGGCGATACCCGCCACCGCAGACAGCGCGTTGAAGGCGCAGTTGATGATCAGCTTGCTCCACAGCGTCCGGTCGATGTCGTCGGCGATCGTGATTCCGATGCCGGCGGCCTGAAGCATTTCGGCCAGCGCGGCGCTCGCGGCCGAGGGGCCGATGGCGAGATCGCCGCCGCCGTGATGCCTGACGTGGCCGGGGCCGGCCATCTCGCTGCCGACATAGACGACGACGGGAATGACGGCGTGGCCGATAATGGCAGAGAGGCGCGGTGCATTGTCGACGCCGTTCTGCAGGCTGAGCACGGATGTATCCGGCCGCAGTCGTCCGGCGAGCGCCCGGCCCGCCTCTTCGGTATCGGCCGACTTCACGCAGGCCAGCACCAGATCTGGCGCGGCGAGGGCGGTCGTGTCGGTCGCGGCGCGGGCGGGCAGGTGCTCCCTGAAACTCTTGGTATCCAGCAGCAGGCCATGGGCGTTGATGGCGTCGACATGCGGCTGCCGGCCGATGAAGGTCACGTCATGTCCCGCTTTCAGCAGCAGTCCCCCATAATAGCATCCGACCGCTCCGGCACCGACGACTGCGACTTGCATGGTTTTCTCTCCCGTTCGGCTGACTGGGTCGGGTAGCTGATCTGAGCCGATGCCGCAATTCTGCGGCTGACCTCCTAATTCCTGTGACCCAATCACCACACCCGAACCGAATTGCGCTGAGGAAGCCTTGCCTGATCGGGGCCGGCCACGCTTCCGCCCGGATTCGGTCCCGCGATCACCCCGTGTTGATTTTCGGCTTGGGCTGGGGCGCGAGCGGGGGATTGCAACATGTCTTTTATTGGCTGCACCAGTACTTCGTGCGTCGACGTCAGAGCAGGCCGTACCCGATTTGAAGCGCCATCAATCACGGCCGCACGCGCAAGGAAATTCATACGGCTCCTTATGGTCACGCTGGGAGCGGCATCGCTCGCGGCTTGCGCGCAGTCTTCGGTCGTCAGCCAAAAATCCGAGCTTCGCGCCAGCCGGCAGGCGTCGCTCAATCAGGATCGAACGACATCATCCATGATGAAGCGGCGCGTAGCCGCGGTGAGAAAGCACACCGTGTCGCGCAGGGATACAGGCAGCATCAAGACGGCCTCGCATGGGGTTGCCAGCTTCTACACCGAGGGAACGAAGACCGCGAGCGGCGAAAAGTTCAACACGATGGAAATGACCGCCGCCCATCCGACATTGCCGTTCGGCACCAAGTTGCGCGTGACAAACGTCGCGAGCGGCCAGTCGGTGACGGTACGGGTCAACGACCGCGGTCCCTATGTTCGGGGGCGCGTTGTCGACGTCTCCTATTCCGCAGCCGACGCGCTGGGAATGGTGGGGAAAGGTGTTGCCAAGGTCAAACTCGACGTCGTGCAGTAGCGGCTACCGGATAATCGCAATACACTTGAATTTGCGCGGCGGATGCGTCAGCAGTTCGGCGCTCTCGACGATGCGCATTTCCTCGGTTCCGCTCTTCGCGGTGCGTTCCAGCACGGCGAAGATGGCCGACGCCGCGTGGCTGAGCGCTTCCGCCGTGTCGGCGCCGCGGAGGCGGGCGGCGACCAACAGCGCGGCAAAGAGATCGCCGGTGCCGTTCGGGCTGATCGGCAGTTTCGGCGTGCGCACGCGCCACGCCTTTGCGCGCTCGACGGCCAGCGTCTCGATCTCGCCTTCGGGCGTATCGGCCAGCTCGGCGCTGGTGACGACGACCGTCCCGCGCGCCATGAACGCGCGCGCTGCCTTTACCACCTGATCGATCGCCGCGGCTTTCGTTCCGCACAGCCATTCGAACTCGAAATGATTGGGCGTGATGATGTCGGCGAGCGGACACAGAAGATCGCGCACCAGCGGCGGGATGTCGGCGTGAACGAACAGGCCGCGGTCGCGATCCCCGAGCACGGGATCGCAGCAATAGCGCAGCGCGGGATTTTTCGCCTTGGCGCGCGCGACAAAGTCCGCAACCACGTTGGCGTTCTCGGCCGAGCCAAGATAGCCCGATAAAATCATGTGAGCGCTATCGGCCGCGCCGCGCTCCTCGATCCCGCGCAGGAGATCGGCAACGAGATCTGCATCGAGCACGCGGCCGCGGATGGTCGGATAGCCCGGCCGGTTGCTGAGCAGCGTGGTCGGCACCGCCACCACGTCGATCCCGTGCATCTGCATCGGAAACACCGCGGCGCTGTTGCCGACATGGCCGAAGGCGACCTGCGACTGAATCGAAATCACGTTCATGCGGATAAATCTGGGAAATGCCGAATTGCCGGGGCGGGAACCTGCCGAGGTTAACACATTGGTTATTTGTTTGCGGGCATTTTCACGATCCTATTCAAAAGGGAGTCACCATGTCTGACGTCACCATTCCCGGCGGCCGGATCCGTTCCTTCGTTGAGCGGATCGAGAACATCGACAGCGAATTGCAGGAGCTGAACGAGCAGAAGAAGGAAGTGTTTTCGGAGGCCAAGGGCGAAGGGTTTGACGTGAAGATCCTCAAGGAGATCATCAAGCTGCGAAAGCAGGACCAGGACGAGCGCGACGAGCGTGAAAGCCTGCTCGATCTCTACATGCGCGCCATGGAAACCGCGCCGCCGGAGAAGGAAGCGAAGGCGGCGTGATACAACGCTGAATACGACTTCGTCGTGGCCTGGCATAGCTGTCCAAAGGACGGCGTCGCTTGCGCGCGCCTATGCCCGGCCATCCACGTCCTTTATCGCGCAATAGTGCTGCCAGCGAAATCACAGGGCGCAGCGCGAGTCGTAAGCTCCATCAGCAACGGAGCAAGCGGCACCCCTCTCCCTAACCCCTCTCCCGCAAGGGGAGAGGGAACCCATCCGCGTTGCGTCCCTGACGGTGCAGGCCAAGAAGGAGCCGTATGGTTCTGTTGGGTGAGCACGCTAGCCGGGCTCCTCTCCCCTTGCGGGCCCCTTGCGGGAGAGGGTTGGGGAGAGGGGGTAAGCCACGAACTCCGCCCTCTCATGCCGCGTAGCCCGCTGCTCTCACGACAAATTGGGGAGCGGCAACCTGCAATGCGGCGAATTCCAGCGAACCAATACGGCTGATCGATCATGCGACCAACAGCCGGTTCCGCATTCTATCATCGCATGTGTGCATTGCAACAATGTACTATTGCAGTGCAGCAAAATGACTATTAGCTCCATGTTTCAAGCTACCTATGGAGAATTGAAGTGAAGAAGATTTCGCTGTCCATCACTGCCGCCGCTCTGCTCGCGATGACGGCTGCAACTGGCGCTGTCGCAGCCGAGTTGCCGGCCTATGAAAGGGCGGGCTTGCCGGTTTCGGCCGTGCAGGTTCAGGTGCTGGGCGCTGAAAACGTCCGGGAAGCATCGCCGGTCGCCAATTCGGCCACGCCGTTTCAGCTCAGCGTCCTGACGCCGCGGAACAGGATCGCGACCGCGCAAGGCCAGACCGACACCACCGGTCGCGCCATTCGCTGAGCACAGACGTTTGATCGGCGCTTGATCTCGCGCCGACTGAGCGCCTTGCCCGAGTTTCAAAAGCCCGCGATGTCCTCGCGGGCTTTTTTTGTGATGAGCGCGTTCTCCAAGTCATCCGCGCGCAAGCGCGAAGCGAACGTGTTGTTAAGAATTGGCTCGCGCTGATTTGCACGATTCCGATTCGTTCTTTGCGAACAAATTGGAGTCGGATGGAGAACAACCGCATCCTTGGTGATGTCAGGCCGAATAGGCTAGCCTCGCTCGAGCCGACATCCTTCAGCGAGCGCTTGGCCATGCACATTCTTCGCCCCCAGTTTCGTATCGAGGAGAGCCGCGCGCTCGCGTTCGCGGCCGAGCGCGGATTTGGCGTGATCGTCGCCGCGGACGAGCGTGGCCCGCGCGCCTCGCATGTGCCGTTTGTGCTCCAGCAGCGCGAGGATGGCGCGATCGTCCAGATCCACCTCACGGCCAAAAATCCGCTTGTTCAACTCGCCGACGGCGTCAGGCGCTTCCTGCTGATCGTCTCCGGTGACGATGCCTATATTTCCAACGACTGGTATGCCTCGCGCGACAATGTCTCGACCTGGCTCTACGAGGCCGTGCATCTCTCCGGTGTCGCGCAGTTGCGCGAGCGCAACGAGAACCGCGCCCACGGCGACGCGCTGCTCGCGGCCGCCGAGGCGCGCCTGCCGAAGCCGCCCTGGGAGCTCGCGCGGATGGAGCCCACCAAGCGCGAGATGATGCTCGCTTCGATCCGCGTCATCGACCTCGTCGTCGATAAGATCGAGGGCCAGGCAAAGCTCAATCAGCACAAGAGCGATGAGGACCATGTGGCGGTCGCGGACCAGCTCGCGCGCGCGGAGGAGACGGGGAGCAGGAGGCTGGCCGCGAGAATGCGGGCGTCGCGGCCGGAGCTGGGGTATGACGTTGAGTAATGCGTAGGGCGGGTTAGCGAAGCGTAACCCGCCGACTCGGTCGTGGAGAACGGCGGATTACGCCTTCGGCTAATCCGCCCTCCGCCAAAACACCAAGCAAACACGTTGTTAAGAATCGGTTCGCGCTGATTTGCACGATTCCGATTCGTTCCTTGCGAACAAAATAGAGTCGGATGCAGAACAAAGCTGTGACGCCGCTTGTCTCTCTGCTTCAGGTGCGTATCGGCTGGAGTTATGATCATCCGACCGAGCAGGGCGCGAATTCATGGCGAAGAAAACGGGCAAGCGTGTATCGCGACATACGGTCCTCGTGATCGACATTGGTGGTTCGCGCGTGAAAGTCATGACCAGCAGGGAGCGAACCAGGCGCGCGTTTGCGTCCGGTCCCGAGCTATCAGCGAAAATGATGGTGAGGAGGGTCAAGGCGCTGACGAAGGACTGGTCCTATGACGTCATCGCGGTCGGGTATCCGGGACCTGTGGTCAACAACCGGCCCTTGTCGGAGCCTCACAATCTCGGTCTCGGGTGGGCCGGTTTCAATTTCGAAAAGGCTTTCGGTCGCCCGACGAAGGTCGTCAACGATGCGCTGATGCAGGCGATCGGCAGCTACCAGGGCGGCCGGATGCTGTTCCTTGGCCTGGGAACGGGTCTTGGCTCCGCGATGATCGTGGATGGCATTCTGGAACCGATGGAGCTGGCTCACCTGCCGTACCGCAATGGCAAGACGTTCGAGCAATGCGTCGGCGCCGCAGCCCTCAAGCGCCTTGGCAGGAAGAAATGGCAACGTGCCGTCGATGACGTCTTGAAGCGTCTGCTCGCGGCGCTGGAGCCGGATTACGTCATGCTGGGCGGCGGAAACGCCGACAAGATCGACAAGCTGCCGCGCAAGGTCCGGCTCGGCGCCAACACCAACGCGTTCGAGGGAGGATTTCGGCTGTGGAAGAAGGGCGTAGTCAAACCGCGCGGTGCACGCCGATAGAGAATGCCGTCCTGGCGGCGTCAGCAAGTAGGGGCAGGCTATTGAGGGTCAGGGTCCGGTCGTTCGGTCGATTGTTCGACCTCTTGCCCACAAGCGTCCTCAAACGGCCGGGACACTGCCGCCGCCTGGTTGCCTCGGATGTCGGATGGCCGCGTGATCCTGCGCTCGTAGTGGGAGGCCAGTTGCAGCAGCCGCCTCTTGACCAACGGGTCGGCTTGCTCGGCGAGGGCCCTGACGGTCCTTGCCCTTTCCCTGCAAAACTCGTCGTCCATATCCGTCCCCGGAACTCGAGCACGATGGGCGAAAGTGTAGGGTAGGTGGTTTGAACCGCGTATGGGCCAGATCACAGATCCGGGTCGAGTGTGGCCGGAACTTTGCGTATTGCGCCGTCTGGCGTTGGCGGCGCATGACGCTTGCGCCAATCTGATATACGAGCTTTGCACCTGGATTTGAATCGTCCCTCAACAGCCGACTGTCTATGGTTTGCCTATGTCGCGTCTAATGGTTCTATCGATGGCTCTCGTCCTGTCGCTGTGGTCCGTCGCCGCTCCGGCAGGGCCGGTTCATAAGCGGCCGGCTCCGCGCTGGCATGGCTACGGCTTCCTGCCGGGCTACCAGCAGCCGCTCAACAACAGCCTTCCACCTTACGCTCAGAAAAATGCGATGCGGCGGTCGGCACAACGCGACCGGCGCCCTTGGTACATTGACCCGGTTCCCAGCTACTACGGATATGATGGCAACTGGCGCTATTTCGGCCGTCCCGGCTTCTACGGCGGCCGCTACAATGGCGGCAGCTTCGGCCCGTGCTGGACACGGACACCGATCGGGCCGGTCTGGAATTGCGGCTGATCAGGTCAACAGGGCGCAAGAGCCAGCGCGTCGCGCGATTGCGCGCCGATGATAAATTCCGCGTACTGCACTGTCTGGCGTGTTGGTGGCGGATTACGCTGCGCTAATCCGCCCTACGCTTGCTAATCCGCTCTGCGAACCGCGAACCAATTGTTAGGAATTGATCCGCGCCGATTTGCGCTGATGCGATTCGTTCTTTGCGAACAAAGTGGAGTCGGATGGAGAACGAAGTTGCGGAGTGATTGCGTGGGAACGGCCACAGAATCGCCCCAACTGCCGAAGTTTCATGCTGTTTCATGATCTCCGGTGCGGAACGCGTGTCTACGCCGCTCGTTCTAAGTGGCGTAACAGCTCAACGCGTTCGACAGGAGTGCTTCATGCGACATGTCATTCTTCCAATCGTCACCGCCCTGGCGCTTGGCGCAGCGACACCTGCCATGGCCTACGATTCCGGCGGCCAGATATCGATGCGGGTCGCGCTCGACGTTGCGACCGATCTCGGCCTCATGACGGTGTCCCACACCAATTTCCTCGGCGATAAGTGGGAGATCGAAGGCCGCGACCGCGCGGGCCGCTGGATGGAGGTCTATGTCGACTCGCGAACCGGCGAGGTGCGCCACATGAATCGCGGATGGTAGTCGCGTTCTTCACCTCCTGCGTCAGCGAGTAGCCCGCATGAGCCAACGGGTCGCGCCCACTAGCTTACGCCTTCTTCACGAACTCCGATTTCAGGTTCATCGCGCCGATGCCGTCGATCTTGCAGGCGATGTTGTGGCCGTCTGAGCCTTCGGTCAGGCGGATGTTCCTGACCTTGGTGCCGCCTTTGACGACCGACGACGACCCCTTCACCTTGAGGTCCTTGAGGACGATGACGCTGTCGCCGTCCGAGAGCGCGTTGCCATGGGCATCGCGCACGCCCGCCTCAGGCGAGGTCTCCGCAGCGGTGCCGGCCTCGGCGCTCCACTCATGGGCGCATTCCGGGCAGACCCACAGGCTGCCATCCTGATAGGCATGTTCGGAATTGCATTTCGGGCAGTTCATCGCGTCGTCCATTGTCGTCCTTTGGCCGTGTCCAGGCGAAGCGCACCGTAGGTTCATGTCCTGATAACGCAAGGGAAAATGCTCGGTCCCAAGGGCAAAAGGAGCCCGTGCGCGCAATAGCGCAAGCATTGGAGCGCGGACAGGGGGTGGCGGAATACGCTGTCGCCAAGCCGCGCCTCGCGAACTGGCGTAAGCCGGATCACTTGAACAGCGCGAAATAGATCACGTAGAGCCAGCCCAGGATGCCGTGGATGATCGCCCACAGGATCGAATGGTTGTTGGCATAGGAGATCGCGATGGCGAGCGCCGAGCCGAAGCCAACGCCGTATTTCGCGCCCTCGACGCGAACCCCGTAATATCGATTTCCGTTCATGTCGATCCTTCCGATGCGTGCATCTTAATCGATTTTGTGGCTGATCTTGGGGATGGATCAAGTAGGGCGGGTTAGCGAAGCGTAACCCGCCGGCTCAGTCGCGGAGAACGGCGGATTACGCCGGAGCCTGTCATCGGGCCGCGCATTCGCGCGGACCCGGTGGGCTAATCCGCCCTACGCTTGCTCGTCGGGGCTGCTTGCTGACGATATCGCCTCCCGGACCCGGTGCAGATACGCTTCCGCAGTACACCGCAGGGCCCAGACACAAAATCGCGAAAACAACCCCATGCAAAGTAGCGAGCGCAGCGGAATCCGGTGCGGCTTGCGGCGGCGCGCCCGTCAGCCCTGCATGGGTGTGGGTTGAACCGTGGTGTGGGCCAAGTTAAGCGTCCGCCATGAACCAGCCGACCAGCGGCGGCGATGCTCCAGCCCAAAAACCTGACACGAAGCCGGCCCTGCTTGGGGTCGCGTGCGGCGCTGGTGCGGCGCTGTTCTGGGCGCTTGGCTTTGTCGCGACCCGGCATGGGCTGAAGGTCGGCTTCACGCCGCCGGACTTGCTGATGCACCGCTTCGTGTGGTCGGGGCTGGTGTTCCTGCCGCTCGTGCTTCGCGCCGGCATCGCTGATCTCGGCGGCATCGGATGGCGCCGCGGACTGGTGCTGATGGTGCTGGGCGGGCCTGTGATGTCGCTCATCAGCTATACCGGCTTCCTGTTCGTGCCGCTCGGCCATGGCAGCGTCATCCAGCCTTCCAGCGCGACGCTCGGAAGCCTGCTGCTCGCCGCGCTGTTCTTGCGCGAGCGGGTTCCGCCCTCGCGCGTAGCGGGGGCGGTCGTCATCGTCGGCGGGCTTGCGGTGATCGGCGCCGAGTCGATCGGCCATATCGGCGCCGACGGCGTGCTGGGCGATTTGCTGTTCGTGATGACCGGATTGATGTTCGCCGTGTTCGGCACGCTGCTGCGCCATTGGCGCGTCTCCGCGTTCTCGGCCGCCACCGTCATCAGCGTAGTGTCGCTGGCGCTGCTGCCGCTCTATGCGGCCTTGGGCGGGTTCGCCCGCGTGGCGGCGCTGGGCCTTGGCGAAAATGCGCTGCAGGCGCTGGCACAGGGCATCCTGGCCGGCCCCGCCGCGCTGTATCTGTTCGCACTCTCGATCCAGACCATCGGTGTCGCCCGCGCCGCGGTGTTCCCTGCGACCGTGCCGGCGCTGACGATCCTCGCCGGCTGGCTCCTGCTCGGCGAACCCCCGACCGCGCTGCAGGCGGCGGGCCTGGTCACGGTGCTGTTCGGCTTCTATCTGGCGCAAAGGCAGCGGTGAGGTGTGGTCGGCCGTTCCGGACTACGGTGACAGTGCAATTGTTTTGGCCTCGACAACCCTCCCGGCGTGCGCAGATATCGGCCAGCACGAGTAGGACGCGAAAGAGACATACGTGCGCGCGTGCGACGTTTATTGCGACAAGTCAGGCCGCAACAAACGACCGCCAAAGGATCCAAGCAGCAAATCCCAACATCGCAAGAAAAGTCATTATCATGCCGCTAGATCGGCCGATGCCCCATCCTGTCCGGAGGATTTCCACTGCGTGAGCGGTTCGGCCGGCGACAAGGAGGGCGCCTCCGGCCCAGAGCGCCGCACTCGGCATCCCGAGAAACTCCGCGCAACCCATTGCGAGCAGCGTGATCGGCACAGTTTCGGTGTAGTTGCCATGCGCCCGCATCCGCCGCAGCAAGACATCGTCATCGCCGCCGAAGAAGCGAATTCCGGTTTGAAGCCGGCGCATGCCGACGATCCAGGTCAGCGGCACCTGCGCGACCACGAGCAGGGCCACGAAGATTGGCGTGATAACAATCGGCACGAAAGCGCCTCCCTTCCTGGACTTCGCGCAGTAACCGACGATTAGTCCCGCTTCCAAAGCGCGAAGAGGGTGCCGCCCGGATCCTTCACAATGACGTACTCACCCTCTCGATCGCACTTGCTATTTGCAAGTGATTTGTGCGCTTAGCATTGGAGCTTGCAAATTGCAAGCGCGTTCGAACGCCGTTATGTTGCGGCTATGGCGAAGAAGCTCGAAAACTGGCATGGCTGCCCGATCCGCTACGCCGCGGCGATGATCGGAGACCGGTGGAAGCTGGTCATACTGCGGGACCTCGCGTTCAAGGAGGCGCGACGCTACGGTGAATTCGCCGCAGAGGAGGGCGTTGCGACCAACATTCTTGCGTCGCGACTGGTCGAACTCGAGGCTGACGGACTCATCGAGCGCACGATCGATCCGGAAAATGGCCGGCCAATGTACCTCTTGACCGAAAAGGGGCGCGATCTTGTCCCGGCGTTCCTGGCACTCATTGGCTGGTCCTACAAATGGGATTCCGAATCCGAGGTGCCGAAAAGCTTCGCTCATGATCTCAAGCGAGATCCGGACGAGGTTGCGCGCCGGATCATGAGTCGTCTTGAGGACGAGTCAGCGGTGTGAGGCGCCATAGTCAGCGGCCTGCCGTTGCGCTTGCGTTCGGCGGGTTCGCCCGCGTGGCGGCGCTGGGCCTTGGCGAAAACGCGCTGCAGGCGCTGGCACAGGGCATCCTGGCCGGCCCGGCCGCGCTGTATCTGTTCGCATTCTCGATCCAGACCATCGATTACGGTGCCAGTGCACTAAACAGCACTTCGCCTTCGGCAGATTAGGTGCAGTCCAGCACTGTCACCGTAATCCCGTAATCTAACGCCACATGCCGCGCATGCGCTCACGAATGTGAGGCCGCCGATAACCCGCGGGCTCTTGCGCGCTCGCGAAATATGGATTGATGACGCACTGCGCCGGGCGGCCCGATGCCGATGCGTTGCACTGAGGCAGCGACGTGTAGCGGCATTCGTAGTAGATCGTCCGGTCATACAAGCGCAGACAAACCGGAAAAGCTGGATCGTACATCTGGGCGGCGGCGGGTCCTAATGAGGCTAACCCGATTGCCAAAATCGCTAAGGCCAGAATGCGCATCAGAGCCTCCTTCGGCATTCACTCCAAGACCTCATACTCAAAGGCCACTTCTTCAGGGGTCGTTTTCGTCGAACCAGTTTTGCGCGGCGTCCGCACTTGCGAAGACCTTGACGTGCTCGGGGTCGTTAACGTCTTTGCTGGTGTCGACGTAGACAAAAACGGTCATTGGTCTCTCTTCAGCTTGCGCTTGCCCCAATGATGACTTTTGCGATCGGGATTAAAGACCCGTTCGGATTACGGTGACAGTGCACTAAACAGCACTTCGCCTTCGGCAGATTAAGTGCATTGTCACCGTAATCCCACTAGTCTCAAAACAACACGCCGCCGGGATCAAAATGGATCGCCCGGCGGCGTTTATTCCTGAACTGGGACGCTGAAATCCCCAGCAACGGACAAATTGCATTATCCGTGCCACGGCGATGTGACACCTTCGGCCCGCCGGTTCACGCTGGCGGGCCTGGCCTTTGTCAGCGGCCGTACAGACCGCGCCGACAACGGCGGCTATTCTGTAAGTCCCCCGGCTGCATGCCCCCAAGCCCCTAGCCGGGGGTATCTCCAGGTGCGGCGGCCCCGGTGCGTTGCGTATTGCCGGGGCCGCTTCATTCCACGAGCCGCATGGTCCGGCGCCGTTTCATGCGATCGAGAGCCTGGACGACATCGTCTCGATCGAGAACGGCTATTAGCCGGTGCACCGTTGCCGTGGCGTCGCGCGGACCGGGTGCGATGTATTCCCCGAGGATGCGCCTGACATCCTCCATGGCCCGCAGGATGATGTCTTGATCCGGGGTGTTCATGGTACGCGTCTTACTAAGCGCGACTCAAATTCAGAAAAATGGACTTCGTTCCTACTGGTTGCGCGAACAACTTCCGAGTTTCATGGTTCTACCCTCGGGGCGAAGGCCGGTGACGATGCGACGGTACTACTTTGACTTGAGAGCGGGTGACGATCTCTCTCCTGACGAGGAAGGGCTGGAACTTCCCAGCATTGAGCGAGTGCAGGAAGAGGCCGCCCGCTCACTGGCCGACATGGTGCGGGACGCGGTCAGAAAGAACCGCGACGGGCCGGGGCACCAGATGGCAATCGAAGTCCGTGACGACCACGGCCCGGTTCTACAGGTGAAGTTCACCTTTGAGATTGATCGGCACATGGACTGAGACCGGGTATTTAAGAGTGGCGATCGCAAGCGGCCGAGCGCATAATGGGCCTATGGCTGAATCACATCATAGGTCGTGCAGGTGCGGCGCGGTTTATAACCGCACCGAATCCATGGCCTCGGGCAGACAGGTCAGCAGCTTCGAATGCTCGGTTTGCGGGGCCACGATGGAAAGCTGGAACACCGCTTGGGTTCCGGCCTTCCGCTTAGTTGTCGGGCCAGTGATACTTCCTCAGCAGTAGGGCCTCAGCGGGCGGCCTCTTTCATTCGAGCACTTCATACTCGAAGGCCGTACCTTCCGGGTCGTTCTCCTCGAACCATTTTTCCGCGGCGTCCTCGCTCGCAAACCGTGTCACCAACTTGATTGCTTGTGCGGACAAGTGGAGGCGGGAGCCTGCCGGAGTGCCTTACTTTTTAGCTGACAATCTCCCTGACCTTGATGCCGCGCAAGGCCTCGATGCAGTCAGCGACCAAATGCAAGAACTCTTGCCGCTTTATGCGCTTCACCTGACGCCCTTCCATATTAATTAGAATGAACTTCGCCATGTCGTGGGCGACTTCAAACTGCGATTTGCCGGTAACCTCAACGTCTATTCTCTCAGCCATTTCGCTCTCCGCTAGTTGTAATTGGAAGGCAGCGGTTCACTCCAAGACCTCATACTCAAAGACTACGCCTTCAGGATCGTTTTTCTCAAACCACTTTTCTGCAGCGTCCACATTGGCAAACACCTTGATGTGCTCGGGATCTCCCACCTGCTTGCTGGTGTTCACGTAGACAAAAACGGTCATTGGTCTCTCTTCAGCTTTCGCTTGCCCCAATATGGCGTCGGTTAGCGCGCCGTCGAAGGCGGCCTTATCCCGGCGGGCCTTACAACGACCTGAGGATCAGCAATTGGTAAGATTTCGTTAACCTTACGAGAGCAAGACTTTGCCTGCCGGGGCTGGGCGCATCATGAAAGGAAAACCCCATGCCAAATCTGGAAGAGGCCATCCGCGAACGTGCCTACCACCTGTGGATGGCCGACGGTCAGCCCGAGGGCCAGGCAGACATCTATTGGCTCAATGCTCAACGCGAAATTCTCATGACGTCGCTTGAAAGCTCGGGCAGCAACGCTCCCGCCACAGCACCCCTCGACACGGGATTTGTTGCGACGAAATCCGCTAAGGCAAAGACTGCCCGATCGGGAAAAAGCAAAACCCGCGCCGCATAGTTTCCCTGCGAGCATCGTCACCCGGACCCTAACGACGACTCCGTCGTCAGCAAGTAGGGCGGGTTAGCGAAGCGTAACCCGCCGGCTCAGTCGCGGAGAACGGCGGATTACGCCTTCGGCTAATCCGCCCTACGCTTGCTACGATTACGGCGACCGCGCACTAAACTGCACCTCGCCATCGGCAGATTAAGTGGACCGTAATTCCAACGGATCGCGCAAATGCGCGCTCGGCGATATTACGGTTCGGCATGGAAAAGCGGCGATGCGCAAACAAGATACCTTGAATTCAACTACAAATGGGTCTCAAATTGGCGGAGACTATCTGCCAGAATGGCCTTACTTTCTGATGCGAATTTTTAGATGTTATTTGCGCGTGCCGAGACACGCTGGAGACGACGATGCATCCGCATTACTTGGGCAAAGAGGGAAAACAGCGACGGATCGAAGGGTTCAAAAACCAAAGGCTAATAGGGCCGGATAATGTTGATGTAGCCATCGAATTTTCAGAAGTGGCAGACGTTGAGGAGTACGTCGCGGGTCAGCAACTGTTCTCCGAAAAGAACCGTTCGTACAAGGTCTATTTTGTATTTTCGGGAAGAGTGGATTTGCTCATAGGGAATAGGCGCATCCTGCCATTGTCTGGCGGAACCTTGCAAGGATACTTGCTTCTCGTATCAGAGAAAGAAATGAGACCTCTACTGATTGGATCGGAACGATTGCCGACCTCAAGGTCAGCAACGTTGTGAAGATCATCGGCACGGCTTCCCCAGCATTGAAGTTTGCTGCTTTAGCGTTCGGCGGTTTGGCCGCCCTCGGTGCCGGATATAACTGGCTATGGAGCGCCGCGAACAGTGTCGCGAAGGTTCCTTGACGAAAAAGCGCGGTGGCAGGAAGTTGAATCAGCGAAACGTTGGCTTAGCGAGTAGGGCGGGTTAGCGAAGCGTAACCCGCCGGCTCAGTCGCGGAGAACGGCGGATTACGCCTTCGGCTAATCCGCCCTACGCGTACTGCACTGGTTGATGGCGGATTAGGCTGCGCTAGCCCTACGCCGCTACGCCGCGTCCCCTTGACATGTCAGCGCTCCACCGCACGAATGGCGAACAGCGCATAAGCGCGCGTCGCGGCGTCTCACGCGGCGCATAATAAACAAAGCGGGAGGGTTTGCGAATGTTTCGCCATGTCAGAAATTTCGCGCTTGCGGCGCTTGCGGCCGCAAGCCTGCTCGGTGCCGGAAACGCGCAAGGAGCCTTCCCGGAGCGGCCGATCACGCTGATCGTGCCGTGGGCCGCCGGCGGCGGCACCGACGCGGTCGCGCGCCAGATCGCCCACATGCTGGAACGTGATTTCAAGCAGCCGGTGAACGTCGTGAACCGCACGGGCGGCTCGGGCGTGGTCGGCCACCAGGCGATCGCCACCGCCGCGCCTGATGGCTACACGTTCGGTCTCATCACGCTCGAGATCAACCTAATGCACTGGGTGGGACTGACCGATCTCACCTTCGAGAAATATACGCCGATCGCGCTGGTCAACCAGGACCCCGCCGCGATCCACGTGAAGGCGGACTCGCCCTACAAGAACGTCAAGGAGCTGTTCGCGCATATCAAGGCGAACCCGAACAAGGTTGTGGCCTCGGGTACGGGGCAGGGCGGAAGCTGGCATGTCGCGCTTGCCGGCCTGATGCAGGCCGACGGCGTCTCGCCCGGTTCGATCCGTTGGGTGCCCTCCACCGGCGCCGCGACCGCGCTGACCGATCTCGCGGCCGGTGGCATCGATTTCGTGTCGTGCTCGATGCCGGAAGCCGAGGCGCTGATCAAGGCGGGGCGTATCCGCAGCCTCGTGTTCTTCTCACCCAAGCGCGCGCCGAATTTTCCTGATGTGCCGACCACCGAGGAGGCGACGGGTCATAAGTGGCACAAGGGCGTGTGGCGCGGCTTTGCGGCGCCCAAGGGCCTGCCGAAGGAGATTGCCACGCAGTACGAGACCGCGATCAAGAAGATCTGGGACAGCGCGGAGTTCAAGGAGTTCATGAACAGGCGCGGCTTCGACATGATCTATCTGGATTCGGCTGGCTTCGCGGAGTTCATGAAGGCGGACAACGAAGACAACGGCAAGGCGCTGAAATCGCTCGGGCTGGCGAAGTAAGTGAATGAAGTGAGTGGATGGTGAGTAGGGCGGGTTAGCCAAGCGTAACCCGCCGACTCGGTCGCGCAGAACGGCGGATTACGCCTTCGGCTAATCCGCCCTACGCTTGCTGTATCTGTTCGCATTCTCGGTTCAGACCATCGGCGTCGCCCGCGCCGCGGTGTTCCCCGCGACTGTGCCGGCGCTGACGATCCTCGCCGGCTGGCTCCTGCTCGGCGAGCCCCCGACCGCGTTGCAGGCGGCGGAATTGGTCACGGTGCTGTTCGGGTTCTATCTGGCGCAAAGGCAGCGGTAAGGCAGAAACCCAGAGCCTGAACGAGAGGAGGCCTCGCAGCGACAAAGGTTTATCGGGTTGGCGAGAAAGCATCCCGGCAAGTCCGAAAAGGAAATCGCTGCCATGGTGACCGCATGACAAGGCTTCGGCTTTTTGCCGTCCTCGGGCCGTTTCTTGCCTGGCTCTACTGCATCGCGTTTCTCGCCGCCCGGACTGACGGGCCGATTTTCGAGGATGGGCGGTATTGGCTGCCGTCGTTCATGGTCTGCTACGCGTTCTCGATTCTTCCCATGCTGTTTACCGCGTGGGTGGACCGCCGACTGTCAGACAGATGGTGGCGTTCACTCGCCTGTGGCCTGGCGGGCTTCGGAATCGCCTTCGTCCTGTACTACGGCCTCATGCACGAGGGCCCCTCGGCGGCAGAGAATGCGAAGATCTTCCGGCAGGAGTGGTTCTATGTGGCACTTGTGTGGGGGTTACCCGCCGTCGTCTGTTCGTGGGTGATGGGACTGATGAACCGTAAGGAAAGCATAGATGCATTACGGTGACAGTGCTGGACTGCAGTCACCGTAATTCTGGGTTACTCGCTATGCTTGCTGCAGCGATTGAAGGACGTTCGACTGTTAAGAACTCATTGTCGAGTAGATAGCGAGCTTTTTCATAGATGTCACTTGTCATTGTGTCGTTGCTAAGAAGGCCATCGAAGCATGTCGCATAGGCGGCCACACTTACGTCGACAAAATCGTTGGGAAGTCTCTCGACGTTCTTTGCTGGACCGCGTGCGATAACGTATAATGCCTGAAGACGCGCACATAATGCAAAGCGGAATGTATATGTATAGAAGACATCGTCCTTCGGCGGCCACGTCGGTCGATCCGGATGGATTTCAAAAAACTGTTGTGTCATCTCCATCGTTTGGTTGCGAATTTTTTCTATAAGTGTTGGCGTAAATGGCGCGCCGTTGCGAAAGGCTGCCAGTTCTTCGTCAGTGTAACGCTTTCTTATCTCGTCCAGATTTGCTTGGAAAGTTTCGGCATCTTGGCGCATGTCGGCCAATTGTGCGCGCGCATTGGTGGCGCTTCGCATGATGTGCTCGTTTGCCCGTTTGTCGCCAGCTCTTGCTCGCTCGCGCGTGTGACGGCTCCATTTGCGGAATGCTGAAGTCCGTCCCCCTCCTGTCAGGCGTTTTTTCATCCCCTTGCCACCTCCCTTGAGACGAGCAACGCTATTCGAATCCTTAGTTAGAGCGACTTGCTTACAGTGTGCCGCAAGGATCGACGTGGATTCGAGGATGTTGACTGGCGCGTCTCCTTTCAGCATCTCCATCTCGACGAACGGAGTGACCACTGCGATATTGTTTAACGATTCTGCAAAGTAATCCTGCAGCGCTTTGCTTTGGAGGTAATTGGTGTCAACCACCATGCGCGTCATGTGACCTCTGTGTAAGTCTTCGAGAGTGCGCTGCCTATTGCGAACTAGCCATTGCCCAGTCTGGCGAGATTTGGCCAAGGCTTGGTGCTGCATTCTTGTAGGATTTATGAATGTTTATGAGCTGGAACCGAAGGCTTGAATAATGGACTGTGTCGTTGCGGTGCCTGTGAGCACAGCCTGGAGCTCCTTCACATAAGCTGAAAAGCGTCCGATCATCTGACGTGCGTTTCGCTTTTCCCGAGCATCCAAAAGATCAACGTACCCAGTTAGCTCGTGCTCCAGCTTTCCCCAGCGGCCGCACAAAGCTAAGACGAGGTCTCTCTCTTTCTGCACGAGGCGAATTGCCGTTCCGTCAGGCTCACGAGTTAATCGAAGTAACAGCGCCAAAATCTCCTCACCAACGAGTCCTGCTGGATTCGACAGAATGCGGCTTTGCTGCCTTCCCAGTAGGAGGAGTTCTTCAAGAATACGATCGCGTTCAAGTTGCTTCTGCTGGTGCCTTGGCAACGTGCTTCGGAGCTTTGCTAGTTTTGGTTTGATGGCTGTCTCCAATCTCGGCCAGAAGGATTCGAAAACTGTAGCTAGTTGTCGTTCGTCTCTAGCGCTGGCGCCAGCGGCAAAGTTGATCGACTTTACAACTCGAAAGATGTCCTCTTTCTCGAAGAGGGCAGATTGAAACATCGAAAGCGGTTGGTGCACGTCCGAGTGCTTAAGTTCAAACAGGATGGGCACAACGCGGCCTTCTTCGACTGATTTAGCGATGGCGCCAGCCTCAAAGTGCAGCCACGTAGATTCAATATTTTCTGCCGTTAGGATGACGATACCGAAGGCGCTTTGCTCTAATTCGCGGCGTATCGTGGATGACCAATGAGCGCCTTTGTCAGTATCTTCTTCTGACATAAAGGGCTCTATGGTTTGATTTATCAGTGGTAGCCATTCGCGAAACTCTTGTGCGATTTGGCGGCTAACGTCTTGAGACCAACTCACAAATAATTTCATTTCGGAGCCTCGGCGAAGTCTCAATTATTTAAGTCAAGGAGTTCATGTCGCGCCTTCAAGATTTTGATTTTCTTTACTCTGTCATCGGCCGATAAAACTCGAGTGTATCGAACTGCGACGCTCGACCGAAGGGTATCTCCCTCTCTTCGAAGGGCGTAGGACGTTATACTCTTCAGGATTTCCGCAACTGTTGTTCGGTCTGCATCTCGTGAAATACTGAAAGGTATCGTTTTGCCGAGCTCGTAGTCAAAGGCGCGTCCCTCGCGGGAGTTCGCATTATAGCTAGCTATGCCAAGAAGCTTTTCATGTATTTCATCATCAGGAATTGAAGACCATACGTATTGTTTGGTCGCGGCGTTGAGCGCCGCTAATTCCGCTCGTTGGGTTAGAAGTTCGATTGCTCCAGCGCCGTGATTAATCACGGTGTGAGCGGATCTCATTGCCGGCTCAATCGCATCGACAAGTGCGCTTGTGTCTCCGGTGTTAAGCGAGTCAATCGCCTCTAATTCTTCGATCGTTGGATCGGCCGCTTCGCCAACTGATCGGCGTACCGTGCTCGCTAAGAACTTCTCTACAAACTCGGCTGACGCGTAAGCACCAAGACTACCAACAATAGTCATCATGCCAGGATTGGTGATGATCTCAAAAATTGCTTCGAAGCTTCCGCGGCGGCTTTCGATCAAGTTAATCTGAAAGCCACGAGGGGAGAAATCTCTTCTTCGAACGCGTCCCTCTGCGAGATAGTTGAGAGTAATCAGAGCCGATCGCGAAATGCCGTATAAGCTTTGGGCTCCTTCATACGCTGGTAGCTGGTGACTTTCCGCCATCCCTCCGGAAAATCTTGCCTTCATGAGAAAGCTCATAAAATCCCCATATAGAGCATTATCTTTTCTTCATGTCAGTCACGCTTCTTTCCGAGCGTATGGCTTTGACTTCGTCTTTCGACAAAAAGGAAATGACGTGATCATTCGCTACAATGAATCCACTTGATGATGAGCGAATTAGATTTACCCCGTATACTACGCCAGATTTAGTGAGGAAAGTATACAACTGCTTAGGTTGTGAAATTTGTTGCTCGGCTACGGCCTTGCCTGCGCTTAAATCGGCGGAGACTAGTGCAATGATTCCGAGCATTATCTCGGAGAATTTGATGTCCCCGCTCGACTTATAGCGAAGAAGAATCTTAATGAGTGCCCAAATGAACAGAAGCGAAAATAGGACGGAGAAGTACGCCTCGGCCGTAAAGAAATCCGGTCTATAGGGAGTCGGCAAGCCCACCAATATTGTGGCAGCAAGTGCCAAAATTCCGAAGAAAAGTCGTAAGTTTCGACGGAGATTACCAATCGCTTTGGCTTCTCGGGCAAGCTTGATAAGAATATCGATTACAGCGCCAAGAACGTTCGCAACTAAGATCAATCCGCCAAACACAAGGCCAATGGAATAAACGATGTTGGTAAGGTCTATCAGTCCAAGAAAGTGAAGGCCTATGTTTGAGAAATAGCCGATATTGAAAACTGACACCAAAACCAACGAGATTATGGAAAGCAGTGGCAGAAGATCGCCGAACTTTTTAAGCTCCGGCGCGCCGATTGATGCATTTCGCGAATCGGTCAGTGAATTCGGTGCATCGCCAGGCTTCTTGCTCAATTGAGCCCTACCGCTAACGTTGGGGCAGACGCCAGTGCTTGTCTATCGCAGCTGGCGTCTGCAAGTTTTTGTTTAGCTACACCCAGTCGTGCTTCCACACGTATCGCACTTCATGCACGTGCCGTTCCTCACCAAGGTAAAGTTACCGCACTCGCTGCACATCTCGCCCTCGTAGCCCTTGGCTTTGGCTTCCGCCCGGCGCTCCGCCTTGGACGGCGCAACCGCCACCGCCGCTCTGCCGGACTTGCTCCATTGCAGGGCTCCGAGCTTTTCTGTCGGCGACAGGTCGTGCTGGGACTCCTGCCTTAAGGCCACCGCGCCTTCGTGCGCGTCGGAGACGCGGGCGGTGGGGCCGTGGCCGCCGATTGCGGTGACGTTGTGGGAGCCGCGGGCGTCCGTATCGCCGCCGCGCATCACGACCAGATTATCCGTGCGCGAGCGGGTCAGGCCCTTGGACAGATACTTGGTGGCCTGCTGGCCGCCGTCGGATGGCTCCTTGCCTTCTTCGACGCCCCGGCCGAGCGCGTCGAAATTCGACTCGGTCGGATCGACATGGGCGAGATCGAAGCGCGACATGTAGCTGACCGCGAGTTCGCGGAACACATAGTCGAGGATCGAGGTCGCGTACTTGATCGAGTCGTTGCCCTGCACGGGGCCCGCCGGCTCGAAGCGGGTGAAGGTGAAGGCGTCGACATATTCCTCCAGCGGCACGCCGTATTGCAGGCCGAGCGAGACGGCGATCGCAAAATTGTTGATGAAGGAGCGGAGTGCTGCGCCTTCCTTGTGCATGTCGATGAAGATCTCGCCGAGACGGCCGTCGTCATACTCGCCGGTGCGCAAATAAACTTTGTGGCCGCCGACAACCGCCTTCTGGGTGTAGCCCTTGCGTCGGTCCGGCATCTTCTCGCGCTCGCGCATCACGACAATGCGCTCGACCAGTTTTTCGACGATCTTTTCCGAGACCTGGGCTGCACGCGCCGCCATCGGCTTCTCGTAGAGCGCCTCCACCGCATCGTCCTCGTCGTCATCGTCGGCGATGAGCTGCGAGTTCAAGGGTTGCGAGAGCTTCGAGCCGTCGCGGTAGAGCGCGTTGGCCTTCAGCGCGAGCTTCCAGGACAAGAGATACGCCGCCTTGCAGTCCTCGACGGTGGCGTCGTTCGGCATGTTGATGGTCTTCGAGATCGCGCCCGAGATGAACGGCTGCGAGGCCGCCATCATGCGGATGTGGCTCTCGACCGAGAGGTAGCGCTTGCCGATCTTGCCGCAGGGGTTGGCGCAGTCGAACACCGGGTAGTGCTCGGCCTTCAAATGCGGCGCGCCTTCCACGGTCATCGCGCCGCAGATGTGCACGTTCGCGGCCTCGATCTCGCGTTTTGTAAATCCGAGCGCGGCGAGCAGGTCGAAGCCGGGGGCTGCAATCGCTTCCGGCGCAAGGTTCAGCGTGTCGCGCAGGAAATCCTCGCCAAAGGTCCACTTGTTGAAGGCGAACTTGATGTCGAAGGCGGTCGGCAACGCCTTTTCCACCTTGGCCAGCGCTTCGTCGGTGAAGCCCTTGGCCTTCAGCGTGGTGGCGTTGATGCCGGGCGCGTTGGAGAGCGAGCCGTGGCCGACGGCGTAAGCCTCGATCTCGGCAATCTCGCTTTCGCGGTAGCCGAGCGCGCGCAGCGCCTCCGGCACGGCCTGGTTGATGATCTTCCAGTAGCCGCCGCCGGCGAGCTTCTTGAATTTCACCAGCGCGAAATCAGGCTCGATGCCGGTGGTGTCGCAATCCATCACGAGACCAATGGTGCCGGTCGGCGCCACGACTGTCGTCTGCGCGTTGCGGAAGCCGTTGGCTTCGCCGAGCGCGAGGGCGTCGTCCCAGGCCTTGGTCGCATGGGCGATGACGTCTCCTTGCGGGCAGGAGGCGTGGTCGAGCGGCACCGGGTTGACCGACAGCGCCTCGTAGCCCGAAGCGTGGCCGTGGGCGGCGCGGCGGTGGTTGCGGATCACGCGCAGCATGTGCTGGGCGTTCTTCTTGTAGCCGGGGAAGGTGCCGAGCTCGGCCGCCATCTCGGCCGAGGTCTTGTAGGCGATGCCGGTCATCACGGCGGTCAGCGCGCCGCACAGCGAGCGGCCTTCCTTCGAGTCGTAAGGAAGCCCCATGGTCATCAGGAGGCCGCCGATGTTGGCAAAGCCGAGGCCCAGCGTGCGGAACTCGTAGGAGAGTTCGGCGATCGCCTTCGACGGGAATTGCGCCATCATGACGGAGATTTCGAGCACGATGGTCCAGAGCCGGCAGAGGTGCTCATAGGCCTCGACGTCGAAACGCTTGGTCGTGGTGCTGTAGAAGGTCAGCAGGTTGGCGGAGGCGAGGTTGCACGCCGTGTCGTCCAGGAACATGTATTCCGAGCACGGGTTCGACGCGCGGATGTCGCCGGACGCCTTGCAGGTGTGCCAGTCGTTCATGGTGGTGTTGAAGTGCAGGCCGGGATCGGCCGAGGCCCAGGCGGCGTGGCCGATCTTTTCCCAGAGCTCGCGCGCCTTCAGCGTCTTGGTGATCTTCTTGTTGGTGCGGCCGATCAGATTCCATTCGCCGTCGGTTTCGACGGCGCGGAGGAAATCGTCCTTCAGCGAGACCGAGTTGTTGGAGTTCTGGCCGGAGACGGTCAGGTACGCTTCCGAATCCCAATCGGTGTCGTAGATCGGGAAGTCGATGTCCTTGTAGCCCTGCTTTGCAAATTGGATCACCCGCTTGATGTAGTTGTCGGGCACCAGCGCGCGGCGCGCGAGCTTGATCTCGCGGCGGAGGGCAGGGTTCTTCTCGGGATCGAAGCAGTCGTCACCACTGCCTTCGCAATTGACGCAGGCCTTCAGCACCGCTTTCAGGTGCTTCTGGTTGATCTTGGAGCCGGTGACCAGCGCCGCGACCTTCTGCTCCTCCTTCACCTTCCAGTCGATATAGGTCTCGATGTCGGGGTGATCGACATCGACCACGACCATCTTGGCCGCGCGGCGCGTGGTGCCGCCCGACTTGATCGCGCCCGCGGCGCGGTCGCCGATCTTGAGGAAAGACATCAAGCCGGAGGAACGGCCGCCGCCGGACAGGCGCTCGCCTTCGCCGCGCAGGCGCGAGAAGTTCGAGCCGGTGCCGGAGCCGTATTTGAACAGGCGCGCCTCACGCACCCAGAGGTCCATGATGCCGCCCTCGTTGACGAGGTCGTCCTCGATGCCCTGGATGAAGCAGGCGTGCGGCTGCGGGTGCTCGTAGGCCGACTTGGATTTCGTCAGCTTGCCGGTCTTCCAGTCGACGTAATAGTGGCCCTGGCCGGGGCCATCGATGCCGTAAGCCCAGTGCAGCCCGGTGTTGAACCATTGCGGCGAGTTCGGCGCGACCATCTGCTTTGCGAGCTGGTAGCGCAGCTCGTCGTAGAACGCTTGCGCGTCTTCATCGCTGGAGAAATAGCCGCCCTTCCAGCCCCAATAGGTCCAGCAGCCGGCGAGGCGATCGAACACCTGTTTTGCGCTGGTCTCGCCGACATAGCGCTCGCTTTCGGGCAGCAGGGCGAGGGCCTCGGTGTCCGGCACCGAGCGCCACAGCCAGGACGGGACGGTCTCTTCCTCGACCTTCTTCAGGCGCGCGGCGACGCCGGCCTTGCGGAAATACTTTTGGGCCAGCACGTCGGAGGCGACCTGCGACCAGAACTGGGGCACTTCGACATTCTCGAGCCGGAACACGACCGAACCGTCGGGGTTGCGGATCTCCGATGTCGTCAGCCTGAAATCAATCCCTGCATAGGGTGACTGGCCGGAAGTGGTGTTGCGCCGCTCAATTCGCATTTTAGTGCCCCGTATTCTTTGCCGGTCCCACTTTTCGCGGGTTGCCGGATGTTTCAGTGAGCGGACTTTCGGCACCAAGGTTGAGGACAACCTTGGGCCTGAGATCCGCTAGCTCTACCGGTGGACCCGGTCCTGTTTCTGCTTTCGCCACCCCAAGGGCTCGTCCCGCCGATTAAGCGAGGCCAACCCCATCCCTTGGCTTTGAGCCTGATCGGTTCGGAATGCCGCCTACCCAGCCGGCTTCCGGATCATGCTCGAACTCAACGCCGCAACTCGTCAGCCGGGCCAGTTTCGGCCCATTTTTAGCGCCCCGGATCACCCCGGATTTTGGGCAGACGAGCCCTCGATCCGTGCCTCAACCGGCTGACGGAGTGCTCGTTCGGAACCCGTTTGGGAGTGATCGGCGGGACCCAGAACTTAACTCGCGCCGTCCAGCAATAAGGCTAGGCCAAACCCGTTGCGCCCGTCAAGGACTAGTACGAGTTCCTGAATCAAATACTAAATATGGTGGAAAGTGCGGGAAAACAGGGGTCGGTGCCGCGCCTGTGATGCTGCCAAGTATCGGTGAGTCCTCAGGGATTCCCAACCCAAAAATTTGTTCCTCGCATGTGGAAACAGGCTTCGTCCCGCTGTTCACAGGGCAGGTATTTTTTCGCCCTTCGGGATTGCGTTCGAAAGACTCACGTAACGCTACGGAGCGGGGAGGGCTGGCATGTCCGCGAGCCCGTGGTCGCAGGAGCGGATACGCGGCAAGGTGAGGCCGATTCCACCGCTTTTCCGTCCCCGCCGGGCTCCATGACAGAATCAAAACCGACCAGCGCGCCGATGCGGATCGCGCCCGCAGGCCTGATGTTCCTCGCCATCACCTCGGTGGGCTGGGGGTTCAACTGGCCCGTCACGAAGTACCTGCTGAGCGAGTTGCCGCCGCTGACGCTGCGGGGCTCGACCGGCGTAATCGGCGCGGCGCTCCTGGCGGTGCTGGCGCTGGCGCGCTCGCAGAGCCTCAAGGTCGAGCGGCATTTGTGGCCGCGGCTGATGCTGTCCGCCCTGCTCAACGTCACGGGCTGGATGGTGCTGATGGGGCTGGCGCTATTGTGGCTGCCGGCCAGCGAAGCCGCGCTGATCGCCTACACCATGCCGGTCTGGGCCTCGCTCTTGGCCTGGCCAGTGCTCGGCGAGCGTCCGACTATTTTGCGCACGGTGGCGCTGGTGATGGCGTTCGCAGGCCTCGCCGCCATCATGGGCGGCAACGGTTTTTCCGCGACTGCTGCAAAGCTGCCGGGCATGGTGATGGCGCTGGGCGGCGCGTTCGGCTTTGCGCTCGGCACGGTGCTGGCGAAGAAGCTGCCGGTGCCGCTGCCGCCGATCCCGGCCGCGGCCTGGCAGATCGGGCTCGGCTGTTTTCCGATCGTCATCATCGGTCTCGCCGTCGAGACCACGCACGTAGAGAAGGTGACACAGCTCGGCTGGTGGCTCCTGATCTATTCGACCGTGATCCAGTTCTGCATCGCCTATGTGAGCTGGTTCGCCGCGCTCGCCCGCCTGCCGGCCTCAGTCGCCGCGATCGGCACCATGGCAGTGCCGGTGATCGGCGTCGTGGCGTCAGCCATCGCGCTCGGCGAGCCGCTCGGCCTGATCCAGATCGCGGCGCTGGTGTTCACGCTCGCCGGCGTCGTGCTGGCGACGCGGTCGTAACGGCGGTCTATCCGATTGAAATGCCTGCCGGTTTGCGCTAGCCGTCGGGGCGGGATAGTTCTGGTATATCTGTATCTGGCATAATCGGCGAAAGAGAGAGTATGGCGCGCAACATTCTGATCCTTGGGGCCTCGTACGGCTCCTTGCTGGCGACGAAACTTTTGATGGCGGGGCACAACGTGACCCTGGTGTGCCGCAAGAAAACGGCTGAGCTGATCAATCGCGACGGCACCGAAGTTCGCATCAAACTGCGCGACGAGGCGGTGCACCGCGCGATCTTCTCGCGCGATCTGCCGGGCAAGCTGGACGCGACGACGCCCGCCGAGGTCGATCTTTCCCGCTATGACCTGGTCGGCCTTGCCATGCAGGAGCCGCAATACACCAACCACACGATCCGCGTTCTGATGATCAAGATCGCCGAGGCGAAACTGCCTTGTCTGTCGATCATGAACATGCCGCCGCTGCCTTATCTGAAGCGGATCCCGGCGCTGGCGGACATGGATTTGGAGGAGGCCTATACCAATGCGCAGGTGTGGGAACGCTTCCAGCCCGGCCTGGTGACGCTGTGCTCGCCCGATCCGCAGGCCTTCCGCCCGCCGGAAGAGGCGGCAAACGTCCTGCATGTCGGCCTTCCCACCAACTTCAAGGCGGCGGCCTTTGCCGACGACAAACACAACAAGCTGCTTCGCGAGCTGGAAGCGGACATCGATGCGGTGACGCTGGACGGCCATGACGTCCCGGTGAAGCTGAAAGTGTTCGACTCGCTGTTCGTGCCGCTCGCCAAATGGTCGATGCTCCTGACCGGCAACTACCGCTGCATCACGCCGAGCGATCCGCAGTCGATCCGCGACGCCGTGCACGGCGATCTCAAGCTGTCGCAGTCGATCTACGATCACGTCGACGGTATCGCCCGGCGTCTGGGCGCCGATCCGCAGGACCAGGTGCCGTTCGGGAAGTACGCCAAGGCGGCCGAAAGCCTGCTCAAGCCGTCATCGGCGGCCCGCGCGGTCGCCGCCGGCGCGCCGTTCATCGAGCGCGTCGACCTGCTCGTGAAGCTGATCTCGCACCAGCTCGGCGCGCCCAGCGCCGAGATCGACCGCACGGTCGAGATCGTCGACCAGAAGCTGAACGAGAAGATCGTGGCGGGAGGATCGGGCGCGCAGTGAAGACGCCCTGGGTGCGGATCACGCCCCTACGGCAAGCTGCTTCACCAGTTCGGGAATAAGCTGTTTGAGCTTCCCGTGACTGATCAGCGGCGAAGCGGCGATCTCGGCGAGGCGCTGTTCGACGTGCTGCCATTGATTGGTCTCGCGCGGGTCGGTGTCGCCCTTGGCGAGGTTGCAGGGATAGCAGGACAGCACGCGGTTGCTCCTGCCGTTCTGACCTCCCTTTGCGAGCGGGATGAAATGGTCGATGCTGGCCTTGACGTTGCCGCCGGTCTTTTGCCGGGAGAGTGCAACATCGCAATAGGCGCAGCGTCCGCCCCAATCGAAATAGAGGCGCTTGTAGATCACGTCGGCCATTAGCCTTGGCTCTTCCCCCGAATCTGTTCGTCCAAGTCTCACCCTTTCATACATCAAGTTGGCATTGAAAACGACGCCCGCAGGAGGAGAGGCTTGCGCCGTGTTTACCACGACAGCGCGCGCCGCACCATGTTCGCCAACTGCGACTGCCGGTACGGCTTGGTCAGCAGCAGCACGCCGGGATCGAGGCGGCCCTGGTGCACGATCGCGTTGTCGGTATAGCCGGACGTATATAGCACCTTGATGCCGGGCCGGAGCTTCAGCACCTTGTCCGCGAGTTCGCGTCCGGTCATGCCGCCGGGCATGATGACATCGGTGAACAAGAGATCGAACGCCTGACCGCCTTCGATCAGGTTCATCGCCGCCGGCCCGTTGGCGGCGGCTACCGTGCGGTAGCCGAGGCTCTGCAATTGCGTGGTGACGAAGTTGCGCACCAGCGCGTCGTCCTCCACCACCATGATGGTCTCGTTGCCATGCGGCAGCGCCGCTGCCGCCGGCGGCGCGGCCTCGACCTGGCCGCGGGCAGGGGGCAGATAGAGCTTGATCGTGGTGCCGTGGCCGACCTCGCTGTAGATCCGGATGTGCCCGCCGGACTGCTTGACGAAGCCGTAGACCATGCTCAAGCCGAGGCCTGAGCCCTTGCCGACCTCCTTGGTGGTGAAGAACGGCTCGAACACCTTGTCCAGCACGTGCTGCGGCATGCCGGCGCCGGTGTCGCTGACCGCGAGCATTACATAGGGACCGGGCTTTGCGTCAGGGTTGGCCTGCGCATAGGCCTCGTCGAGCACGACGTTGCGCGTCTCCAAAAGCAACTTGCCGCCGTTCGGCATCGCATCGCGCGCGTTGATCGCCATGTTGAGCAGCGAGTTGGCGAGCTGCGATGCGTCGATATGGGCAATCGCCACTTCCTGTTCGAGAATGGAGTTGACCTCGATCTGCTCGCCGAGCGTCGGGCGAAGCAGTTTTGCGATATCGAGCACGGTCGCGTTGATGTCGACATTGCGTGGCTGCAACGGCTGGCGGCGGGCGAAGGCGAGCAGATGCTGGATCAGCTCGCTGCAGCGCTCCGCCGCCTGATCGATCAGTTCGGCGGTCTTCTGCAAGGCCGGCTCGTGCGCAAGGTTGGCTACCAGCGTTTCGGTGGTGCCGGTGATCACGGTCAGCATGTTGTTGAAGTCGTGCGCGACCCCGCCGGTGAGTTTGCCGATGGCGTCGAGCTTTTGCGCTTGCTGCAGCTTGTGCTCGGTTTCGCGCGACCCCGTGATGTCGTGGTAGACCAGCGCCGCGCCGCTGATGGCACCCGAGGCATCGCGCAGCGGCCGGCCGCTGATCACGAGGTGAACCGGCGGATCGCCGCTGACCGGGCGCAACACGATTTCGCTGGCGTCGAACGCTTCGCCGCGCAGCGCACGCGAGGCGGGCATGTCATGGACAGGTAGCAGCGTGACACCGTCGGCATGGAAAACCGCGCTGAGCGACCGTATGTGCTCGACCGTCATGCCCGGCCGGTAGCGCAGCATCTTCTCGGCGGCCGGGTTCGAGAGCAAAACCTCGCCCCTGGTGTCGATGACGAGCACGGCCTCCGCCATGCTATGGAAGGTGCTGCGCAAGACGGCGGCCGAAAGCCTGAGTTCCTCATGCGCGGCGACCAGATGTTCGGTGCGCTCGGCGACCGCGGCCTCCAGCGCCTCGTTGGTGGCCTTGGTGGCGCTCAGCGAATCCTGCAGTTCCCGGCGCGAGCGGCGGGTTGAGACCGTCAGAAGAGTGGCGAGGAACAGAATCAGCAGGACGCCGGCGAGATCGATCGCCAGCAGGAGCGTCCCGTTGGTTTCGGATTCGGCGCGTCTGGCAAAAAGCAGCCTGCGCTCTTCCGCGACCGCTTTCTCGAGGTTTCCGGTGATTGCGGCCGTCGCCGCGCGGTCCTCCCGGTTGACGAGCGCCGCGGCAGCGGCGCCATCTCCCGCGGTTCTGAGCCTGATCAACTCGCCATTGACGGCAATCTGCCGCTCGACAAGCGCCTTGGTTTCCTCGATCAGCCGCTTTTCGGTGGGATTATCCTTGACCGCCTCGACCAGTGCCGCCAGCGCCGGCAGGGTCGCGTCGCTGGCCTCGCGGTATTCCCTGGCGAATTCCTGATCGCCCGATAGCGCAAAGGCGCGCGCCGCGCTTTCCGTCCGGCGCAGCAGCGGGCGCATATCCGAGATTTTGCTGAGAATTCCAAGCGCACGGTCGACCGAGGCGGCGTCGGACCGCGACTTGAGGTCAAGACCGATCGACGCAGCGCCGATAATGAGGAGGATAGCGAGGCCAATTCCAAGAATGATACGCTGCGAGGGCATTTACTTCACGATTTCGACTGCTGCGCGGAAGCTTTCGGTTTGGTGATGCTTTGATTGACCGAGGTCAACAACGCGTCCGGCGTGAACGGTTTGCGCAGGCAGCATGCCGCGCCGAGCTCGATGGTCATCCGAAGGAAATCCGGTGCGCGTTCGGTGTTGGCGAAGGCGTAGCCCGACATCGCGATGACAGGTACGTCCGGCTTGCGCTCGTGGAACATCCGGATCGATTCGAAGCCGCGCATATGCGGCATGAACACATCGATCAGCATGACGTCGAAATCGGAAGTTTCGAGCGCGCGCATTCCCGCTTCACCACCGTCGGCAACGGTGACCTCGAAACCCTTGCGCGTCAGACAAACCTCGATGGCAACGCATACCATCGGGTCGTCATCGACCACGAGAACGCGCGGCACGATGATTCCTTCTTCCTCGGGGCGGGCGGCAAGTCGCACGTCCCATGTGACGATTAAGTCGAAACGTCGACAGGTCGTCTGCATGGTAGAGTGCCCATAAAAGTTGCCGAGGGCAATTCCGTTTCGCTGTATCAGAACGATAACAAATTCAACCGCCGGTTCCGGACCCAATCCCGTCATGTCGCCAGTCAACCATGCGAGGCGCGCCGCTGCCGCCCGGCTGTCGCCATTCGGGCTCATCCTGCTCGCCGTTACGTCAGTGGGGTGGGGCCTCAACTTTCCGATCATGAAACACTTACTGACCGAATGGCCGCCATTGTCCTCGCGCGGCCTGTGCGGCATCGTCGGCGCCGCGGCATTGGCGCTGTTTGCGATCGCGCGGCGGCAGAAATTGAGCGTGCCGCGTCTCATGTGGCTGCGGTTGCTCCTGGTCTCGATGCTCACGATCGGCGGCTGGGTCGCGTTCATGGGGCTGGCGCTATTGTGGCTCAACGCCAGCGAAGCCGCCGTGCTCGGAATATCGATCCCGGTCTGGGTGGCGTTTCTGGCTTGGCCGATCCTCGGCGAGCGGCTGTCGCCGCTCCGCGCAGTCGCGCTGATGGTCGCGCTTGCCGGCATCACCGTGCTGATTGGCGGCAACGGCATCGAGGCTAGCGTTGAGAAGCTGCCGGGCATCGCCTGCGCGCTGGCAGGCGCTGTGTGCGTTGGGCTTGGCACCGTATTGACCAAGCATTTTCCGCTGGCGATGCCGCCGCTATCGCTGGCCGCCTGGCAGATCGGGCTGGGCTGCCTGCCGATCGCGATCGTGGGTCTTGTGGTCGAGCAGCCGCAACTGGCTGATCTGTCATCCGTCGGCTGGGCGTCGCTGCTCTATATGACGCTGGTCCAGTTCTGCCTGTGCTACGTGTGTTGGTTCGCCGCGCTGGAGCGGCTGCCGGCGGCGACGGCCTCGATCGGAACCTTGCTGGTTCCCGTCATCGGGGTGCTCGCAGCGGCAGCGATGTTGCGCGAGCCGCTCGGCGTGCGGGAGGTCGCGGCACTGGTGTTTACGCTTGGCGGCGTCGCGGTGGCACTGCGCTCGTGAGTAATTTCAAACGAAAAAGCGGCGCACCGGAATGCGCCGCCCTTCGAAATCACGATGTCCTGCTATTGCGCCGGGCAGGGATGACGTTGCCCGTCATAGCCGAGATACGTTCCTGACGCCGGGTCATAGGACTTGTACCTTCGCATGCAATACGCCACGGCATCATCACCGGCCGGGGGCGCTGCGGCGACTACGGTGTCGTCGTAATAATAGGGGTCATCGTAATAGGTGCTGCCGTAATAGCCATAGGCCGACCCGATACCGGCACCGATCGCAAAGCCCGGCCAGAAGCCGTGACGATGGCGATAGTAATGACCGCCGTGCCAGCGGCCGCCAGCATAATAATTCCCCCGACCACCGCCGCCCACGACGGCTGGGCCGCCGACGCCTGGACTCGGGCGGAATCCGGCAGAAGGTGCGCTTGGGGCAACAACTCTATCGCCCCCAATCGCAGCGCCGCCGGCTCGAACGCCGCCGCCACCGACCGCCACGCCGCCACCTCTAAAGCCGCCGCCTCCACCAATAGCTGCGCCGCCGCCGGCGGCCGCCATGCCACCGCCACCTCTCATACCGCCGCCGCCACCGATAGCTGCACCGCCACCGCCGATGGCTGCACCGCCACCGCCGCCGCCGGCTCGAACGCCGCCACCACCGCCTCTATCCTGCGCCTGAACGGCGCTGAGGCTTGGCGCGACCACCGGCAAGACAAGCGCCATCGCTGCCGCGGTACTCAAAACCTTTAGACTGATCATTTTAGGCTCCATTTGCGGGATATAGGCCCTAACCCGCTCAAGGGGCGGACGTTCCAGAGCCCGCGCGTTGATTGCACGCGAATTCAGCCTATAGGATCGCGGAACTGTATCCGGGATGAACGGATTGCGCCGATTCCGCGGCCATTGACGGGCCGCAAGCCGCACGTCCGGCAGGGCAGATCAGCCTCTGTCTGGACAATCGGTCCGGCCGGTGGCATCAGAGCGGCACGATATCTCGAACCGGCCGAGCCCTCATGAAGCTGTTTCTGCTGAAATTTTTCACTTGGTGGAACGGCCAAACGTTCGGCACGCAGTTGTGGACGTGGCGGTTCGGCGAATTGGTCGGCCAGGACGAGCAGGGCAACCGCTACTACCGCACCAAGGGCGGCAAGATCGATCCGACGCTGGGTTTCGAGCGGCGCTGGGTGATCTACAACGGGCTTGCCGAGGCGAGCCGGGTGCCGCCGTCATGGCATGGCTGGCTGCATCACGTTGTCGATACCGCGCCGACCGAAGAGAGCTACACGCCGCGCGAGTGGGAGAAGCCACACGTTCCGAACCTGACCGGCACGCCCGCGGCCTACCGCCCCTCCGGCTCGACGCTGGCAAGCGGGCGCCGCCCCAAGGCGACCGGCGACTATCAGCCCTGGACGCCGGGAAGCTGAGACGACCGTCATTCCCGCGCGTCGCGGTGATACCGCGGTTGCATGCACCTTAGACCACAATCATCGACCCTGTGGATAACGGGATCAGCGGGGACATCCGCCGCAGCCGCCTTGCGTCATCCGCGTTATCGCGGCTCAATGGAGCCATCTTACGGAGATGGGAAACCATCGCGTCGGTGTCGGGCTCCAGTCGCGACTGTCCCGATTTGCAGCGGCCACCGAGTAGGACACGGCCGGGAGATAGGCCCCCGGTGCAGAGGTTCTGAAATCGCCCGCTAATGTGTGGCTGCCGTAGGACAGGAAAGGCCGTCTGGGAAACCAGGCGGCCTTTTTCTTTGTGACGGCGGTCACGTGTCCCGGACGCGGTGCAGCGTTCTCCCGGCGATGCGAAGCATCGTCCGGTACGATGCACCGCAGAGCCGGGAACCACACGCAGATGGGTCCCGGCTCTGCAGCGCGCCACTTACGTGCCGCACTGCGTCCGGGACATGAGTGGGAGCCTACCCCAGCCGTGCGGCGGCGCGGTCGATCATCTCGCCGCGGCGGATCTGCGCTTGCGCAATCCTATCCTTCATGAAGGCAAGCACTTCCGGCGGGGCGGTGTCGGGTGAGCCGGAATTGAACGGCGGCGCCGGGTTGTATTCGAGCCGGAGCTGGATTGCCTCCGCGGTCTTCCGATCGTGCAGCAGCGCGACCAGCGTCAGCGCGAAATCGATTCCCGCGGTGACGCCGCCGCCGGTGACGCGGTTGCCGTCGACGCAGACGCGCGTTTTGGTCGGGATCGCGCCGAACGCGCTCAGAAAATCCATCGCCGTCCAGTGCGTCGCTGCGCGAAAACCCTTGAGCAGGCCGGCGGCGCCGAGCACCAGCGATCCCGTGCAAACCGAGGTGATGTATTTTGCACCCGGCGCCTGCTTGCGCAGGAAAGCCAACATCTCCTCGTCGTTGATCATATCGTCGGTGCCGAACCCGCCCGGCACGCAGATCACGTCGAGCTGCGGACAGTCGGCAAAGGTCGTGGTCGGCGTCAGCACCAGCACGGAATCGCTCGTCACCGGCTCAATCCGTTTCCAGATCAAATGTACGTTGGCGCCGGGCAGGCTGGAGAACACCTGCAAGGGACCGGTGAAGTCGAGCTGGGTGACGCGCGGAAACAGCACGAGACCGATCTGAAGCGGCATGGACGGTTGAGATGGCGCGGACATCGTGACCTCCGGAAAATTTGGCTTGACGAGGGGTATCCTGCCATGGTCGCCTTGCGTCCGAAATGGCATATTTCCCTCATTTCAGGACATCGGCCAAAACAGGTCAGCCCCAAAACAGGCAAGCATCATGATCGGCGTTCTCGTGTTTCCGGATTTCCAGTTGCTCGACGCGGCCGGGCCGATATCGGCGTTCGAGATCGCGGCGCGCTTTGCCGAGGGGGCGCCTGCGATCCGTGTTCTGGCGGTGACGCCGGGGCCGGTGCGCTCGTCGTCGGGCGTCGAGATCGTTGCGAGAGGTTTGAAGTCGGCATCTGCGATCACGACGCTGATCGTCGCCGGCGGCGAGGGCGTGCGGCAGGCCGCCGCCTGCGAGAAGACGATCGGCTTCGCGCGCACGATTGCCAAACGCGGCATCCGCATCGCCAGCGTCTGCTCCGGCGCTTATGTCCTCGCAGAAGCCGGCCTGCTCGACGGCCGCCGCGCCACCACGCATTGGCAGCGCACGCGGCATTTTCTGAAAACCTATCCGCAGGTGAAGCTGGAGCCCGATCGCATCTTCGTGCGCGACGGCGACGTCTGGACCTCGGCGGGGATATCGGCCGGCATCGATCTGTCGCTGGCGATGATCGCGGAGGACTATGGCGACGAGATCGCCCAGAAGACCGCGAAGCAGCTCGTGCTCTATCACCGCCGCAGCGGCGGCCAGTCGCAATTTTCCTCGCTCCTGGAATTGAAGGCGCCGAACGGCCGCTTCGGGCCGCTGCTGGCCTGGGCGCGCGAAAACCTCGATGCGCCGCTCACCGTCGAGGATCTCGCCGAGCAGGCCGGCATGAGCTCGCGGCATTTCACCCGCGCCTTCATGGCCGAGACCGGTACCACGCCGTCAAAGGCGGTGGAGCGGCTGCGGATCGAGGTGGCACGGCAACGCGTGCAGTCCTCCAGCGAGGCGATCGAGCGCGTCGCGCAGACCACCGGCTTCCGCGACCCGGAGCGGATGCGCCGCGCCTTCATCCGCGCCTTCGGCCAGCCCCCGCAGTCGCTGCGCCGCGCGGCGCGGGCAGGGTAGGAGAACGGAAGCCGCTACCTCCGGAAATCTACCCGGCCTTGCGCAAAGTAACCGTCTATTCGCTGATCGCTCACCGCCAGGCCGACCCAGGGCACCGTGATCTCCGGGTTGTTCAGGTTGACATACCTTCCCACCAGCCGCCTCGGACCTTCGCGCCGTGCCTCGATCAGTCCCCGGCGCGCGCCGGAATTCCAATCGAACAACAGGTACACGCGGTCTCCCACGGTTCTTGCTTCGCCCCGGCCTCGTTTCCATTTGTCGGGAGCGTCGCCCGGTATCGTTGGGTCTGCGGCACCCTTCCAGCGGCTCGACCACTCACCATCGATCGTGCCGCGCTGGTAGCTCGCATCTCCAGGGCTCCATGGCTTTGCATTCTCGTCGGTGGCGGATTCTTCCGGCATCGTGATGCGGGCGAACTGCATCACGTCGTCATCACCGGGATTTGGAACGTCCATGACGCCGAACGGATTTCGGGTCGTCAGTTCGCTTTCGGATTTCATTGGCCTTCTCCAACTGCAATCGCCTCGCCTTGGTTCAGCGGCACGGCTTGGTTCGTGAGCGTTCGGGATCGCAGGATGAAGGCGTCGCCGCCACCCGATTCCCGAAGGAACCGTGGTGACGATGCTGCCAGAGTCCATTTCAAACAGGGCCCGGCTGCAACGGCCAGGTAACCTCCTCACGCGGAGGGAGCGGCGCTGATTTCCAGATCGGCCACGACGCCAAAATGATCGCTGGGCCAGATGCCGTCGACCGCCAGGTCGAATGCGAGCGAGGCGGCCTGAATCTCGCAGCTCGCCTTCGGGTGGGCGTCCCAGGAGCCCACGAAGACGTAATCGACCCTGCGCCGATGACGCGGCTGACGGACGATCCTGCCGATCTCCGACCGTGCATTTGGATTGTCGACGCTCCAGGTATAACCCTGACCTTCGCCTGCGACTTCCCAGGCGTCGTGATACTTGACGCTTCGTCCGCCGAGCGACTGCAGTCCGGTAAGGTAGCGAATGCTGGCCGCGTCAGGCGTTGCGTTGAAGTCGCCGGCGATGATGGTGGGAAGCGGTTGCCGGTGACGCGCGTCGAGATCCGTCAGCGCAACGACCTGCCGTTCCCGGGCCGATTCCGCGGCGAGCCGCCACGAGGTCGCAGCGGCGATGAACAAAAGATCGCCTTCGCCGGGTAGCGGCACCGTTACTGCCAGCGAACACCAGGGGACATCGTTCGCATCCGACATGCGCAGATCGAGGACTTCCTCGACGCGATGCGGCCATCGCGTCGCGATGGCGCTTCCGCCAAAACGATCGGCATGGGGCGGGATGGTGCGCAGCACGTCAGCCTGATGCGTTCCATGCAGACCGGTGTCGTGGATCAACTCGTCGAGTTGCGAATGGTCCGGCGACTTGAGCACTTCCTGGAGTGACACGAGATCGGGAGCCAGCCGGCGCAGTTCCAGATTGATCAGATCGATGCGTTTCGGATCGCCTTGCCGATTCCAGACGTTGAGCGTGACGACGCGTAACCGCATCCTCGTAAGCCGGCTTCATGAACGCATCAGGACAACGTCCGCCGGAGCGGTTGGTTCAGCGCCGGTCGGCGGCCGTCAGCGCTGGCTCATGCAACGTCGGCTTGCGCGCTCTGCGTTTCCTCGGTGAGCAAAGTGTCCAGATCGACGAGCTGCGGATCGTCGTCCTGCGGTTCGCCGTTTCCTGCGCTGCCGTGAAGATGCATCAACGTCTGCACGCGGCGGGCATTGAGATGGTCTACGTGCTGATGCTGCAGCGCTACCGGCAGCAGCGCCTTGGGCAACCCGACCAACGCAAAGGCGGGAACTTTGCGCACCTTGCCGTCCTCGCGCCAACGCAGGGGATGGAGGGTGTACATCAATTGCCGTTCGGTCTCTGCCGATCGCGGCTCCTCCGACAGGGATGGCGCGGGGTTGGCGAGGTTGGCGTTGCCCGCGCGCGTGCGCACCGCGGCGGAACGCAGCTCCCAGCAGATCAAGTCCGCCGCCGCGCGGACTTCGCTACGCACCGCATCCACGCTGGCCGAGAACCGGGTGGCTTCGGGGATCGACAGCGAGCTTTTTGTAACGGCTTCGACGAGCGTTGTGGCGCCGGCTTCGAATCCGGGCGCAGCCCGCTCGATCGCCGCAGCCATCGCCTCGATCTCGTCAGCCAGCGCGTCGCGGTCTCGCTGGGTCTTGGCATCAGCGAGCGCGCGCTCGGCCGAGGCCACCTGATCGTCAAATTCCACCAATTCGGCGCGCAACGTCTTGGCGCGGTCTTCGACGGCGCGCATGCTGGCTTCGGCCCGATCGAGCCGGGAATTGTCGGCACCGGCTACCGCCAGCCGTTCGGCAGCGGCACGCTTTTCTGCAAGTTCCGATTCGGCGACGCTCAACCGATCGGCCAACTTCTGCCGCGCCGTCAGCTTGTCCTTCAGCGCAACCTCGAAGCGCTCGATCGGGCCGAGCTCGCGCCTGAAAAATGCCATTGCAATCACCTCGCGGATTGCTGCCGAATCACCGGCAGAGTTGTTGCGTGCGAGAGCTAGTCGGAAACTTGGATAACATTGCGGCCTGAGTCGGTA
This sequence comes from Bradyrhizobium sp. LMTR 3, assembly GCF_001693485.1. GTDB lineage: Bacteria > Pseudomonadota > Alphaproteobacteria > Rhizobiales > Xanthobacteraceae > Bradyrhizobium. The sequence goes on along the minus strand of NZ_MAXC01000012.1, from coordinate 143,425 downwards.
CAGCCCAGCCGGCCAATGGATGATCGCCGACACGAGGCCGGCAATCACCTTCGACCGCGCTAAACCCGCGCGTCGGGATGCCAGCCGAGGATAGCGAGCATCACCAGGAAACCGGCGACGTAGGCCACCGCCACCGGCCAGCCATGGCTAACCCAGCGGCCGACGGACTTCGCCTCCGGATACATGTTCGACAAGGCGACGCCGGCCGATGAGCCGAACCAGATCATCGAACCGCCGAATCCGACGGCGTAAGCCAGGAAGCCCCAGTCATAGCCGCCTTGTTTCAGGGCGAGCGCGGTGAGGGGAATGTTGTCGAACACCGCGGAGACGAAGCCCAGTCCAAGCGCGGTCGGCCATGACGCCACCGGCAGCCGCTCGACCGGCATAAGGGAGGCCGCCGTGACGAGGGCGAGCAGGAAGATGGTTCCCTTGAAGGTTTCCGGCATCACCTTCCAATCCGGCGCGCGTAATCCTGACGTGAGCAGGATGGCCGCCCAGACCGCGATGCCCAGAACCGGAACCGTATCAAGCAGCGCGGGAAATTTCAGGTTTGCCGTGACATTTGCCACCAGCGCTGCGGCGAGGATGACCGCGACAATGAACACCCGGGTCGGATCGATCCTGAGCCCTCTCGGCGCGTCTTTCTGAATTGGCGAATAGCGGTGCTGCTGGATCGACGCCGGCACCGCAAAAATCAACATCGCGACGATGGCGGCGATGTAGGCTTCGACAACGGCGAGCGGACTGACGCCGGCGATCCACATCATAGTGGTGGTGGTGTCCCCGACGACGCTGCCGGCGCCGCCGGCATTGGAGGCCGCGACAATCGCGGCGAGATAGCCGATGTGAACCTTGCCCCGGAATACGTGCCGCGCGACGGTGCCGCCGATCAGCGCGGCGGCGATGTTGTCGAGGAAGCTCGAGAGCACGAACACAAGGACGAGCAGCACGACGCCGCCCTTCCAATCGTCCGGCAGCAATGCCGGCATCTCGTCCGGAATCCGGCTTTCTTCGAAATGTCGAGACAGCAACGCAAAGCCCATCAGCAGCAGGAACAGATTGCCGAGCGTAACCCACTCATGGACCATGTGGTGGCCGAGGCCATTGAGACCCGCACCGTATTTGAAGCCGGTGAAGATCAGCTTGTAGATCACGATGGCGGCCAGTCCCGTCAGCGCAACGCGCAGCGTGTGATGATGGAACAGCGCGACGCCGAGCAGCGTCAGCGCGAACAGCAGAAAATCGACGGGTATGCCAAATAGGAGAATTGGTTCGATCACAGCGGCCCCAAATGTGCGCAGGAGAAAGTCAGGGTTTACCGATAGCGCGGCGCAATGTGCATTATTTCAGCGTTTTCAGCCAGCCGGCGATTTCGCTGACGGCGACGTTGGCCTGCTGCAGCAGCTTGCCCATGGTGAAGAAGCCGTGGAATTGGCCCGGGAAATGCCGGTAGGTCATGGGCACGCCGGCTTCCTTGAGCCGCGCGGCATATTCGGCGCCCTCGTCGCGCAGCGGATCGGCGCCTGCAGTCAGCACATAGGCCGGCGGCAAGCCGGCGAGCGTTTTCGCGCGCGCGGGCGAGGCTTTCCAATGCTCGATGTCGGCTGCGCCGTTCAGATAATGGTTGCAGAACCATCTGACCACGGAATGCGTCAGCAGGATGCTGGTCTCGGGCTCGCTGTGCGAAGGATGCGTCATCGCAAAATCGGTGGCGGGATAAATCAGCACCTGGCCGGCGAGCTTCGGGCCGTCGCTGTCGCGTGCGGCGAGCGCCACGACGGCGGCGAGATTGCCGCCGGCGCTGTCGCCGCCGATCAGCAAGTGGGCGGCGTCGATGCCGAGCTGGCTGGCATTGGCGGCAACCCACTTCGTCGCCGTGATGGCGTCGTCGGCGGCGGCGGGAAATTTGTGCTCCGGCGCCAGCCGGTATTCGACCGAGATCACGATCAACTCGCCTTCATGGGCAAGCTTCTGGCAAACCACTTCATGGGTATCGAGATCGCCGATCACCCAGCCGCCGCCGTGAAAGAATACCAGGCACGGCGCAAGGCCGTTGCTCGTGCGCAGCGTCTTCGGCTTGTAGATGCGTGCCGGAATCGTGCCGTGCGGCGCGGGAATCGCGAGCGACTTGGTCGATTCGAGCGCGGGCGGTTCGGGATTACTGACGACGCGGGCGCTTCGATAATATTCGCGCGCTTCCGGCGCGGTCAGCGTCTCATAGGCGGGACGGCCCGCTTCCTGGAAAGCTTTGTAGACGGCGGCGGCATCGGGATCGAGCGTGACGGGCATGGTTGGGAATGACCTTTTTTGGTTAGCTGTCATTCCGGGGCGGTGCGCAGCACCGAACCCGGATCTCGAGATTCTCAGATGTGCAATTGCACATCATAGTTCGCATCTCCGATGCGCCCCGGAATGACGGTTCGTCAGGCGGCGGTGCGGCCGCCATCGACGGTATAGGCGGAGCCGGAAACGTAGCTCGCCTCATCCGAAGCCAGGAACGCAACGATGGAAGCGACTTCGGTAGCCTGACCGAGCCGCCGCGCCGGAATCCGGTCGACGATCTTTTCGGTCGGCGGCGGCTCATTGCCGGGATTGCGGCCCTGCAGGATCGTGCTCAGCATCCGGCTGTCGATCAGGCCTGGACAGACGCAGTTCACCCGCACGCCGGTGCCGGTGCATTCCCAGGCGGCGCTCTTGGTGAGACCGATCACGGCGTGCTTGCTGGCGCTGTAGACGGCGATCATCGGCGAGCCGATCAGGCCGGCGATGGAGGCGGTGTTGATGATGCTGCCCTTGTTCTGCTTCAGCATCACCGGCAGCACGTGCTTCATGCCGAGAAAGACGCCGACCACGTTGACGTCGAGCACGCGCCGAAAACTCTCCAGCGAATATTCCGGGATCGGCTTGATATCGCCCTCGACGCCGGCGTTGTTGTAGAAGACATCGATCGTGCCGAACCGGTCGACGCTGGCGCGGACGTATTCCGCGACTTCTTCCTCCCGGGTAACGTCGGCGGTGACAGCGAGCGCTTCGGCCGAGGCCGGCAGGTCCTTGATGGCGGCCGCAAGATCCTGCTCCTTGCGGTCGATGGCGACGATGCGGGCGCCGCGCTCGGCCAACAGGCGGATGGTCGCGGTTCCAATGACACCGGCCGCGCCGGTCACGACGGCAACCCGGCCATCGAGGCGAATTCGATCGGGCATAGCTTGAGGTTTCCTTTGGGTCGTCCGGTTATCCCGGATTTTGGTGGTTTTCGCGCGTGGCCGCGCGACGGGAGCGACTATTTCATCGGAAACGGGGCGTGGCTAGATCATGGGGCCGCTATCGGAGGACTGGTTTCCGCCTTTCCGGGCCATGATCGGGATCATGGGGCGAGGACCGGGACAGTTTCCGCCTTTCCGGGCCATGATCGAGATCATGGGGCGAGCTTCCGGGGACGGTTTCCGCATTTCCGGGCCATGATTCACTGCGGCCGGATGGGGGCAAACCGCCCTTTCCCCGCCGTATTCACCGTGTTAACCGGGAGGGACGCGAGCGGCGGACAAGTCTGTACTATGTCACGAGCCCGATTCGCCTGTTAAAGCCGCGCGAGATGCTTCGAACCATTGCCCTGACCGGTCTTGCGGCCCTGATTGCCGCCACCACGACCTCGCTTGCGCCGCCCGCGCAGGCGCAGATCGGCAATATCTTTTCCGATCCTCCGCTGCGGCCGCCGGGCGCGATTCCCCGCGGCAATCAACAGCAGCAACAATTCCCCGACGACGACGAGGAAGTGCCGGAGCTGCCGCGCGGCCGCCTGCTGCCGACCCCGAACCGTCCGCCGCCGGGGCAGGGTGCGCCGCCACCTGGAAGCTTCCAGTCGCAGCCGCTGGCGCCGCCGCCCGGCACCACCGCCCCTCCGCAGGGGACGCAGCCGGGCGTCGCGGTTCAGCCGCCGCAGCCCGGAGGTCCGGGCGTCGCCAACGCGCCACCGGGTCAGCGCCAGCCCCCGGCCAAGGGCGTGCCCAATTCGCCGGCGACCCTGCAGCCGGGCGACGAGGTCGTGTCCGAGCCGCCGGCCACCAAGATCACCAACAAGAAGGCGAGCTTCTCCGGTCTCGACAAGATCACCGGCCGCATCATCAATTTCGACGAGGACATCGGCGAGACCGTGCAGTTCGGCGCGCTGCGCGTGAAGACCAGCGCCTGTTACACGCGTCCATCGACGGAAGCTGCCAACACCGATGCGTTCGTCGAGGTCGACGAGATCACGCTGCAAGGCGAGGTGAAGCGGATATTCTCGGGCTGGATGTTCGCCGCGAGTCCCGGCCTGCACGGCGTCGAGCACCCGGTCTACGATATCTGGCTCACCGACTGCAAAGGCCCTGACCAGACCATCGTCAGCGCGCAGCCCGATCCGGCCAAGTCGGCCGCGCCGCCGCAGGCTGCGAAGCGTCCGCCGCCGCCGAAGCAGGCGGCGCCGCGCCCGCCAGGACCGCCGCAGCAGCCGCAATTCCAGCAGCAGCCGCAGCAGGCCCCACCGCCTCCGCCGCAGCAGCGGCCGGGCGGGTTGTTTGGCGGGTTGTTCGGGAATTAGAGGCGTCCATGCCCCGCGGGGCACTCAATACACTTAGTATCCGCCGTGCAGCTTCCACTTGCCGTCGGCCGTGCGCCTTAGGGTGGGGTCGCCCATCCGGATGTGCGTTGCGAGGAAATCGATGAAGGTGCGCACGCGCGTTGGCAGCGGCCCGGCGTGGCCGACGTAGATCGCATGGATGTCTTCGCGGTCCCCGGGATTGTAGTTCTGCAGCATCGGGACCAGGCGCCCGGCCTCGATGTCGGGACCGATGTGGAATAGAGCCAGGCGTGCGCAGCCAACGCCGCCGAGCGCGAGCCGGCGGACCGCTTCGCCGTCGCTGGCGCGCGCGGCCGGCGGCGGCAGCACCTCCTCGATCCGCTCGCCGCGACGGAATGGCCAGCCGCGAATGCTGCGCGGAAAAGTCCAGCCGATGCCGCGATGGCTGGCGAGTTCAGCCGGCGTCGTCGGCTCGCCGAAACGGGCAAGATAGGACGGCGCGGCTACCACCGCCATGCGGCTGGTCCCGAGCTTGCGCGCGACGAGGCGCGAAGCCCCCAGCGGCCCGACGCGGATAGCTACGTCGGCGCGCTCCTGCATCAGGTCGATGATTGTATCGGTGAAGACAATGTCGACCGTGATCTCCGGATGCTCGACGAGGAAGCGCGGCAACAGCGGCATCACGTGCTGCATGCCAAAGGGGATGTTGCTGTTCACCATCAGATGCCCGCGCGGCGCTGCACCGGAGCCGGCCTCGCGCTCGGCCTCCTCGATCTCGCCGAGGATGCGCAGCGAGCGCTGGTAGAAGGCTTGGCCTTCCTCAGTCAGTTGGAGTTTGCGCGTCGTCCGGTTGACGAGCCGCGTGCCGAGCCGGGCTTCCAGGCGGGATACCAGCTTGCTGACGCCGGATGGGGTCAGGCGAAAGCTCTTTGCCGCGGCGGTGAACCCGCCGAGGTCGACGACGCGAACGAAGACCTCCATCTCGGCGGAACGATTGGTGTCGAGTCGGGCCATGTTGATTTCATGTCACAAATGATTGGACTGCCGGCACTCTAATTCTTCTGCCGCTCTTCCGCTATTTGCGTTGCAGCAACCCTGTCCTGATCCGGAGCAACGCATGCCTGCCGCCGTCCTTGCGCTGACCGCCGGTGCCTTTGGCATCGGCACCACTGAATTCATCATCATGGGTCTTTTGCTGCAGGTCGCCGCCGACATGCAGGTCTCGGTGTCCGCGGCAGGTCTCCTGATCTCCGGCTATGCGCTCGGCGTGTTCGTGGGCGCGCCGATCCTGACGCTGGCGACGCGGCGGATGCCGCGCAAGGCGGTGCTGCTTGCTCTGATGGCGATCTTTACCTTCGGCAACGCCGCCTGCGCGCTGGCGCCGGATTACGGGCTGTTGATGGCTGCGCGGATCCTCACCTCTCTTGCCCATGGCACATTCTTTGGCGTCGGCTCGGTGGTGGCGACGAGCCTCGTCACCGAGGACAAGCGTGCCTCCGCGATTGCCACCATGTTCATCGGACTGACGGTGGCTACTCTGCTCGGCGTGCCCTTTGGTGCGTGGTTCGGCCTGATGCTGGGATGGCGCGCCGCCTTCTGGGCGGTAACCGCGATCGGGGTGGTCGCCTTCGCCGTACTGGTCGTTCTCGTTCCCGGCAACGTGGGCGGCAATGAGAAAGCCACTTCACTGCGCGAGGAACTGGCGGTGGTCGGCCGTCCGCAAGTCCTGCTCGGCCTCGCCATGACGGTGTTCGGTTTTGCGGGCCTGTTCGTGGTCTTTACCTATGTTCAGCCAATCCTGACTCGGCTGACCGGCTTCTCTGAAGCGGCGGTCTCGCCGATCCTTCTCGTGTTCGGCGTCGGCCTGTCGATCGGCAATGTTGCGGGTGGGCGGCTCGCCGACCGTGGTCTCGGACGCGCCCTGATCGGCACGCTTGCCGCGCTTGCGCTCGTCCTCGTCGCGCTTGCGGCGGTGCTGTCGATCAAAGGTCTCGCCGTGGCCTTCATCTTCCTGCTCGGCATCGCCGCCTTCGCCACCGTGGCGCCGCTGCAGCTTCGCGTGCTCGAAGCGGCCGGCGCGGAGGGGCGCACGCTTGCATCCAGCCTCAACATCGCGGCCTTCAATCTTGGCAATGCGCTCGGCGCCTGGGCCGGCGGGCTTACGATCGATCGCGGCCTGGGCCTTGCCGCGCTTCCGCTCGTCGCGGCGGCGATCACCGCGGCGGGACTCCTGCTGGCGCTATGGAGCATGCATCTGGACCGGCCGGTATCTTCCGCAGCGGCGTGCCCGGCGGAATGAAAGAAGGATCAAAAGGGAGCACAATGATGGAATATCGCAGCCTGGGCGCCTCGGGCCTGAAGGTCCCCGTTATCAGTTTCGGTACTGGCACGTTCGGCGGACAGGGGCCGCTATTTTCGGCCTGGGGCCGGAGCGGCGCCGAGGAGGCGAGGCGGCTAATCGACATCTGCCTCGAGGCCGGCGTCAACCTGTTCGACACCGCCGACGTCTATTCGAACGGCGCGTCGGAAGCGATTCTGGGCGCCGCGATCAAGGGCCGCCGCGACAGGGTGCTGGTCTCTACCAAGACGAGCTTGCCGACGGGTGACGGTCCATTCGACGCCGGCTCATCGCGACATCGCCTCGTGTCGGCGGTGGACGCCGCCTTGCGGCGGCTCGGGACCGACTACATTGACTTGCTGCAGCTCCACGCCTTCGATGCCTTCACGCCAATCGAGGAAGTGGTGTCGACGCTTGACGGGCTCGTCCGTGGCGGCAAGTTGCGCTATGTCGGCGCCTCCAACTTCTCTGGCTGGCAGTTGATGAAGTCGCTTGCCATTGCCGAGCGTCACGGCTGGACGCGCCATGTGGCGCACCAAGTCTATTATTCGCTTGTCGGCCGCGACTATGAGTGGGAGCTGATGCCGCTCGGCCTCGATCAGGGCGTCGGCGCGCTGGTCTGGAGCCCGCTGGGTTGGGGGCGTCTCACCGGCAGGATACGACGCGGCCAGCCGCTGCCGGCGGGCAGCCGCCTGCGCGAGACGGCGCAGTTCGGTCCAGCAGTCGACGAGGAACTGCTCTATCGCGTCGTCGATGTCCTGGATGCCGTCGCGACCGAGACCGGTCGCACTGTGCCGCAGGTCGCGATCGCATGGCTACTCACCCGCCCAAGCGTGTCGTCCGTGATCATCGGCGCGCGCGACGAAGCGCAACTGCGCGACAATCTCGGCGCCATCGGCTGGTCGCTGACCGCCGAGCAGGTCGCGCTCCTGGACAAAGCGAGCGCGGTGATGCCCTGCTATCCCTACTATCCCTATCGTGTCCAGGAAGGCTTTGCGCGATTGAACCCACCGCCGGTTTGAGCCGATCAACTGCGTTTGGTGATGATCGCGAGTGCGTCGGCGCCGCTGACGCTGGGCGACAATCGCATAAAATCCGCTGGCTCGCCCGTGATCGCCTTGTCGAGCAAGGCGCGATAGCGGCGCCTTGGAATTTCGACCGCGCCGAAGCTGCGCAGATGTTCGGTGACATACTGCGTGTCGAGCAGCTCGAACCCGCCTGCGATCATCCGCGCCACCAGATGCACCAACGCCACCTTGGAAGCGTCGCGGGCGCGGTGAAACATGCTCTCACCGAAGAAGGCCCGCCCCAGGCTGACACCGTAGAGGCCGCCTGTGAGGTCGCCGTCCTGCCAGACCTCGACGCTGTGGCAGTGTCCGAGCTCGTGCAGCCCGAGATAGAGATCGCGGATGCGCTTGTTGATCCAGGTGTCGTCGCGGCCCGGCTGCGGCGCCGCGCAGCCCGCGATGACCGCCTTGAAGGCGGTATCGACGGTGACGCGGAAAGTGTCCGAACGCACGGTGCGGGCAAGCCGCGAGGCGATGCGGAAGCCGTCGAGCGGAATGACGCCGCGCATTTCCGGCTCGACCCAGAACAGCGTCGGATCGCCGGCACTCTCGGCCATCGGGAAGATGCCGCAGGCATAGGCCCGCAGCAGCACTTCGGGCGTGATTTCGGAAGCAGCAGACTCGCGCGAGGTCATGTGCCGATGATAGCAGCACGCACGGGGCGTATGCTACGTTCCATGACAAATTGGTGCGCAGCATAGCCGCATCGAAACGGATGACGGCGGGGTATTCGCCCGGCCGAATTTCCAAGATGAGTGCGGCATGAGCGCAGTATTGATCGTCGTTCCGGTGTTCGCCTTGATTGCGGCGGGCTATGCGGCAGTCGCGCTGCGTTTCATCTCGCCGACGGCGCATAAGGGCATTGCCGAGTTCGCCTTCAGCATTGCCATTCCGGCGCTGCTGTTCCGGATCGTGGTCGTCGCGGAATTTCCTGCCGTCAGCGCCTTCTCGGTATGGGGCGCCTATTATGGCGCAACGGCGGTCACCTGGATCGCCGCGCTGCTGGCATCATCGCTTCTTCGGCAGTCCCGGGCGGATGGCGTGGTGCTTGCGATCGGCTCGATCTACGGCAACATCGTGATGCTCGGCATTCCCCTGACGTTGTCGGCGCTGGGAAGTCAGGCCGCCGGCTCGATGGCCTTGATCCTGTCGGTCAACACGCCGCTGCTCTGGCTTTGCGGCACGCTGCAGATGGCGTGGGCGGAACGAAAATCTTCCGAGACCGCGCCGCTGCTGGTGCTGCGGGCGGTGCGCGAAATCGCGCGCAATCCGATCATGCTCGCGCTCGGCTTCGGCTTTCTCTGGCGCCTCACCGGATTGGGGCTGAACCCCGTCGCGGACAAGACCCTGGAACTGCTGGCGCAGGCGGGCTCGCCCACGGCCCTGATCGCGCTCGGCATCAATCTCTTTGGTTTCAGAATCAAAGGCCAGGCGCTCGGCATGGCGGTGATGTGCGCGCTCAAGCTTTTGGCGATGCCGGCCGTTGCGGCGGTCCTCGCGTTCCACGTCCTGGCCTTGCCGCCGATTTCCGCGGCCGTGGTCGTGCTTTTCGCCGCGATGCCGACCGGCGCCAATGCCTACATCTTCTCGGCTCAGTACGGACGGCTCACCGAAGCCGTCTCGGGCGCCGTCGCGCTCGGCACGACGCTGGCGGCGGTGACGTTGCCCGTTGTCGTGCTATTCGTGACGGCCGCCCTGCGCTAGGGGCTATACGGCCTAACCATGCTGAAATTAGATTTGATTTGGACCACGAAGAAGGTGGGCTCCCTCTCCCGCTCGCGGGGGAGGGGTGGGGTGGGGGTGTCTCCACGGGCGACACTGCCTGAGTGGAGAGAGCCCCCACCCGGAGCTCCGCGCCGACCTCCCCCGCGAGCGGGAGAGGTGAAGCATCTAACTAAGAGTCATCAGGCGATGGGCGCTATACGGCCTGATCCTCGTAGCCGAACAGTTTGGCCGGGTTGGTGACCAGGATCTTCTTCAGCTCCGCTTCATCGGCCACATAGCGGTAGAGCAGCTCGAGCAGGTCGGCATCGTTAGGCGGCTGCACCACCGAAACCGGGTGCGGCCAATCGCTGGCCCAGACGCAACGGTCCGGCGCCGCCTCGATATAGGCGCGCGCGATCGGGATGACGTCGTCCCAGGGCGGGCCCTTCTTCGAGGTCTTTTCGCCGAGCGACAGCATCACCCAGAAATTGCCCTTGGACAGGAGCTCCAGCATCTTCTGCAGGTTCGGGTCCTCCTTGCCGCGCGTCGGGTCCGGGCGCGCCATGTGATCGATCAGCACGGGGACGTCGAGGTTTTCGTACTTCGCGACGCTGGAGACGATGCCGTCTTTCTCCGGCTGGATTTTTGCGTACCAGCCGAGTTCGCGAATCTTCGCGATGGCGCGGGCAAAATCCTTGTCCGAGAGCACCGCGCCGAGTTCCTGCCGGAAGCTGAAGCGGGCGCCGCGGACACCGGCATCGTGCAGCTTGGCGAGATAGGCGTCATCGGCTTCGGCAAACACCAGCGCGTTGGCGCAGCCGCGATAGTTCGGTCCCATCGCGGCGAGGCCGTCGAGCACTACCGAATGATCGGCGCCATAGGTCGTGGTCTGCACGATGATGCCGCGCTCGATGCCGAGCGCCTTGTGGACGCGAAGCGCTGCCTCCCAGGTCGCAGTCGGCATCTGGTAGGCGGCACCCGGCCGCACCGGATATTTTTCCAGCGGCCCCAACACGTGAAACTGGCTGTCGACGCTCTTCGGCGGCGGCAGTTTCGAGGGACGGCGCGGGTTCGGATCGAACGGAAGATAGGTCGGCATCTCGGGTTCCTTGTCTGATCGCGGTCAGCCGATCACGGCGGTGAAATCGCATTGCACGAGCGCGCCATTCTCCATGTCCATCTGCAGCGCATGGCGGGCAGGGCGGGAATGCTCGTCGGGAAACATCTTCAGCCATTCGGTATTGACCGGCGCGCGCTGCTTTCGATCCTGCAGCCACACCGTCATCTTGATGATATCGTCGGTCGTGCCGCCGCCGGCTTCGACGATTGTCTTCATATGCGCGAACATATTGGCGCACTGGTCCTCGATGCGCTCGGGCATTGCGCCGGTCGCGGGATCACGGCCGAGAATGACGCCGGACATCAGGAGATTGCCGATGCGGCAGGCGTTCGGAATCGGATTGGCGTGCTTGAATTCGCCGATATGAATGCTCTTGCGCCTTGTCATCGCTGCTCTCCCTCCGGGATGCTTCTTGTTTAGACGAACTGGCAGGACACCGATCCGAACCGGCCGTAATCGGCATGGAATGTATCGCCTCTGATGATCTCGACCGGGCGTGTAAACGATCCCGCCAGCACCACTTCGCCGGCCTCGAGATACTCGCCTTGGGCGGCCAGCCGATCGGCAAGCCAGGCCACGCCGTTGGCAGGGTGATTGAGCACGCCGGCGGCGATGCCGGTCTCCTCGATCTGGCCGTTGCGAAACAACAGCGCGCCGATCCAGCGCAGGTCGGCGTCGAGCGGACGAATGGGCCGGCCACCGATGACCAGTGCGGCATTCGCGGCATTGTCGGAGATCGTATCCATCACCTTGCGCGGCGCCTTCGTCTCGGGATCGACGCGATGCATCCGGGTTTCCAGGATTTCGAGCGCCGGGGTTACGTAATCGGTGGCGTTGAGCACGTCGAACAGTGTGCAATCCGGGCCCTTCAGCGGCGTCTTCAGCACGAAGGCCAGTTCGACCTCGATACGGGGTGCACGGAAGCGGTCGAACGGGATCGGCGACGCGTCGGGGTAGAACATGTCGGCGAACAGCACGCCGTAGTCCGGCTCGGAAATGCCGACGGCGTTCTGCATCGCTTTCGATGTCAGGCCGATCTTGTGGCCCCTGACGATGCGGCCGCGGGAGAGCTGCAACCTGGTCCAGGCGCGCTGAATGGCGTAGGCGTCCTCGATCGTGAGATCAGGATATTCGCGCGTGAATGCCGGGATCAGCGACTTGTTGCGTTCGGCGTCATCGAGGCGCTGCGCCAGCCGCTCGATAGTTTGTTGATCGAGCATCTTCTATTGCTCCGCCGCCACGGTGTTGCGAAGGATGCCGATCTTTCCGGACTCCACTTCGACAACGTCCCCGACTTTGAGCCAGCGCGGCGGCGTGAAGCGGGCGCCGGCCCCCGTCGGGGTGCCGGTCGCGATCATGTCGCCGGGTTTTAAGGTGGCAAAGGTGGAGAGGTAGGCGATCAGGTAATCGAACGGGAACATCAGCCGCTCGGTGGAATCGCTCTGCCGCACCTCGCCGTTGACGCGGGTGATGATGTCATGCGGGCCGCGCGGATCGCACTCGTCCGCCGTGACGATCCACGGGCCGATGCTGCCCGAACGATCGAAATTCTTTCCTTGCGTGACGTTGAACTTGCCGTGGTGCAGCCAGTCGCGAACGCTGCCCTCGTTGCACAGTGTCATGCCGAAGATGTGCTCCCATGCACGCTCGCGGGGAATGTGCCGGCCTTCCTTGCCGATAACGATTACCAGCTCGCCTTCATAGTCGAGCTGTTCGGAGATCTTCGGCTTCTCGATCGACTGGCCGGAGCCGACGACGGAGGAGGAATTGCGTACGAACAGGCTTGGATATTTCGGCAGGTCCGAGTTGTCCTTGTACTCGGCGTTGCGATCCCTGTAGTTCACGCCGATGCACCAGAGTTTTTCTGGAGCCGGTATCGGCGGCAGCAGCACGAGATCATCGAGCGCATGGTCCGGCTTCTGCCCGGCAATCGCCTGGCGCGCGATGTCCAGCCCGTCGCCGGCGATCAGCGCCCGCAGGTCGGCGAACTTCGTCCGCTCGGTCAGGTCGACGACCCCGCCCGGGATGCTCGCGCCGAAGCGCGGCTTGCCGTTTGCAAGATAGCTCAGAAGATGCATGAGATCGGTCTCCGGATCAGCGCGGCGCGCGATGGCGCGGCACGCTTCAGGATTCAGTTTTCGACGTCTGGAACACGGATTTTAAGGTGACGATCTCGCCGAGCTTGGCGTAACGCGGGCCGGCGATGCGGGCGATCGGGTCGAGCGCTTCGGTTTCGATCTTGCCGTTGTTCAAAAGGCCATCCCTGATGTGGAAGACCAGCACTTCGCCGACGATGAGCCGGCTGCGGGTCTCGCCGAATTCGAGGCACTGCCGGAAGCGGCATTCCATCGCAATCGGTGCGGCCGCAAGACGAGGCACCTTGATCCGCTCTCCAGGCAGCGTCGAAAGCCGCAACTCCTCGACCTCGCTGACGTCAGGCGGATGTTCGGTGGAGCTCTCGTGCACCGCCGTCATCAGGCTGGAGTCCGCGATGTGAACGACATACTCCTCGTTGTTGAGGATGTTCTGCGCGGTGTCCTTGTAGATTCCACCCTTGCGGCCGACGCTGATGGCCAGCATCGGCGGCTTCGGCGAGACGAACGTAAAGGCAGAGAATGGGGCGAGGTTGAGCACACCGCCGCCCGACAGGCTGGTCACCCAGGCGATCGGGCGGGGCACCACGACGCCGGTGATCAGCCGGTAGGCCGTCTCAGCGTCGAGATATGCAGGATCGATCCGCATCGGGATGCGCTTCAATCAGCCTTGATATTCGCCTTGCGGACGACGGGAATCCACTTGGCGTCCTCGCGTTCGAGGTAGCTCGTGAACTCTGCCGACGTCATCGATACGGCCTCGGCGCCGAGCGCGTTGAACTTCTCGACGACGGCGGGATCTTTCAGGATCTCCGCGAGGGTATCGTGGAGCTTGGTCACGATCTCGGGCGGCGTGCGTGCAGGCGCGAACAGGCCGGTAAAGGTCTGGCCGTCAAATTCCTTGTGGCCGAGTTCGGTGAAGGTCGGGACATCTGGCAGCCAGGAGGCGCGGCGGCTGCCGGTGACGGCGAGCGCGCGCAGCATGCCGCTCTTGATCGAAGGCAACCCGACCGAGATCTGGTCCAGGGCAAACTGCACCTGTCCGCCGATCAGGTCGTTGAGAGCGGGCGCGTTGCCGCGGTAATGCACCGTCAGCCATTGCAGACCCAACGTCGACTGCATGAGTTCGCTGAGCAGATGGTTGGTGGTGCCCTGGCCGGGCGAGGCCATCGTCAGCTTGCCCGGATCGCGACGCGCGAGCTCGATGAATTCCTTCAGGTCCTTGGCCTGCACCGACGGATGCACTTCGAGCACCAGCGGCGTCATCGTGATCGAAGTAATGGGAACGAAGTCCCGCTTCCAGTTGTAGGCCTCGCGCTTGGCGATCTCGGGTGCGAACAGCACGGGACCATTGGCGCCGACGAACAAGGCGTAGCCGTCGGGCGGCATTTTCGCGAACGCCTCGCCGGCGATCAGTCCGCCGGCGCCAGCCTTGTTTTCCACGATGAACGGCTGGCCCAGCTTCGCCTGCAGCCTGTCGGCGATGACGCGCGCAGCGCTATCGACATTGCCGCCTGCCGGGTAAGGGACGATCAGCTTAACCTGACGCGCCGGCCATTGCTGGGCGTCTGCCGGTGTGTTCAACGCTGCTGTGAATAGTGTCGACAGAGCGACGCCTGCGATCGCGAAAAATTTCATCGCATTCTCCCGAAAAGCGGCACATCTGCCGCTACATTCTTGCTTTGCGCGAGCCCCGTCCCGAGCGGCGTGCGCGTGTATTGTTCCGCGCCAGCGATCTTGCGCGCAGCCCTTCCGCTGTCGACCAAATTGTGGTGTTTTTGTCCACATTGTGGACAGCGGACAGGGCGTATGACGAATGGTCGGTTAAAGACACGAGGGCCGCGGCAGGGTGGGCAGGCGATCCGCCGCGCGTTGGCGGTGCTGCGGACGCTTGCGGTTGGTGGGGAACGAGGCGTACCGCTGGCTGAAGTCGTGCAGGCGACCTCGCTCGCTCGCCCGACGGTCCATCGCATCGTGCATGTGCTGATCGAGGAGGGGATTGTCGAACGCAGCGAGCGGACGGGAAATTATGTCGTCGGCCGCCAGGTGCCCGAACTGGCGCTGGCGCGTCCATCGCGTTCGCCCCTGATGGTTGCAGCCGAGCCGCATCTGGCGGCAGCGTCGGCGCAACTCGGCGATACCTTGTTTCTCACGGTGCGCACCGGCCTCGATACGCTGTGTGTGGCGCGCCGTATCGGTAGCTATCCGATCCAGGTGTTGTCGATCGAGGTCGGCGTCCGGCGTCCCTTGGGCGTCAGCAGCGCTGGCGTGGCGATCCTGGCCGCCATGCCGTCAGCCGAGGCGCGCAAGATCGTGCTCGCCAACGAAACGCGGTTTGGCGCTTACCGGACCGATACGGCCACCGTGCTCGGGCAGATCCAACTCGCGCGGCGCCGAGGCTACAATCTGCGCGATGTCGGCCTCGTGCAGGGAACGAAGTCGCTTTCGGCCTGGATCCGGACTCCTGACGGCCAGCCCGCCGCCGCGATTACGCTCTCCGCCATGCGCAACAGATTGGGCCCACGCCGCGCGATCGAGGTGGCGGACGTTCTTGTCTCGGCTGCGCGGGCGATCGAAGCGGCGACGGCGAGGGACTAGCCTAACTAGCCGCGGCGTTGGTCGATTTCGGCGCCGCTGCCGCGACGCGGCGGAAGCGCAGTACGATCCTGGTGCCGTGGTGGTTGGGATCGCGCTCGGCACTGGCATCCAGTTTGGCGGCCATTGCGCTCACGATGCGTTGTCCCATGCCGGTGGAGCGCGGGTCCGACTTGGCGTTGAGGCCGACGCCGTCGTCCGCGATCGAGACCACGAGGTCTTCGCCCTCGGACTTGAGCTCGACGTGAATGGGACCGGCGCCGTCGGGATAGGCGTATTTGACGGCGTTCATCACCAGTTCGTTGACAATGATGCCGATCGCCACCGCGCGGTCCGGGTCGATCTCGATCGGTTCGGCCCTGAGCGTCAGCCGCGACATCCTGTTGCCCTCGGCCGAACGGCGGAGATCTTCCAGCAGAGCTTCGAGATACTGGTTCAAGAGCACGCTCTTGAGATCGTGCGAGGTGTAGAGACGGCGGTGGACCTGGGCGACCGCCGCGACGCGGCCCATCGCATTGGTGAGTGCCGCCTTGACGTCGTCCTGGGTCGCCGAATTGGCCTGCAAGTGCAGCAGCGAGGCAATGATCTGCAGGGAGTTGCCGACGCGGTGGTTGACTTCGCGCAGCAGCACTTCACGTTCGGCGGCGAGCGCCGCATAGCGGTCGCGCGAGGCGTGAACCTCGGCTTCGGCCTCGTCGCGGGCCCGTTGAAGCTCGGCCTGCCTGAGTGCGCCGTCGATGGCGACCTGAAGCAGCGGAATGAAATCGCCCCGCGTATCCTTGACGAGATAGTCGGCGGCGCCGGCCTTCAGCGCCGTGACAGCGATCGCCGAATCCTGCGCGGCCGTGACAAACACCACCGGCGGGGCGTCCGGTATCGCCATGATGCGTTCGAGCGTTTCGAGGCCGTCGAGACCCGGCATGTACTGGTCGAGCGCAATCACGTCGATACCGCCTTGCGCCAGCCGCGCCAGTCCTTCTTCGCCGCCCGCCGCGTGCACGACCTTGAAGCCTGCCCGCGTCAGGCCGCGGTCGACCAGCCGGGCGAGGCCGGCGTCGTCGTCGATATAGAGCAGCGTCGGCGTCGCGGGTTTCATATGGCGGCCGGAGGGACCTGAATGACGGAGAAGAACAGACCGAGTTGGCGAATGGCGTTGGCGAAGCTTTCGTAGTTCACCGGCTTGGTAATGTAGACGTTGCAACCGAGTTCGTAGCAGCGCTTGATCTCGTAGGAGTCGTCGGTCGTGGTCAGCACCACGACCGGCGTGGTCTTGAGATACTGGTTTTCCTTCACCCGCTTCAGAATGTCGATACCGGACGTATCGGGCAAGTTGAGATCGAGCAGGATCAGGAGCGCGCCGCCCTTGTGGTCGAGGCCCGTCCCGTCCTTGCCGAACAGGTAGTTCAGCGCTGCTGTACCGCTGGTGAACGGTATTATCTCATTGTTTACGCCGGATCGGCGTATGTTCCGTTCGATCAGGCGAGCATGGCCCTCGTCGTCCTCGATCATGATGATGGTGACTGGATTACTCATATCCGTATGTTCCGGTTACCTGCTGGCCAATTAATGGGCAGTGTGATCGTGAACGTGCTGCCCTGGTGAAGTTCCGATGCGACCGACATGGTTCCTCCCAAGCGGCGCACCAATGCGCGGACATGAGCAAGCCCGATGCCTTGTCCCGGCTTGTCCTGGGTTCCCGCGCGGCGGAACAAATCGAAAATGCGCTGATGGTCCTTGGGATCGATGCCGCGGCCGTTGTCTGATATCTCGAATACCGCAAAGCCGAGCTTGGTGCGGCCGCGAACCGTGATTTCGCCGGGCACGCCGGTCCTGAGATATTTGAGCGCATTATCGATCAGATTGGAGAATATCTGCTCCAGCGCAAGGCGATCGCTGACGATATTCGGCAATGCGTCGATCCGGATCTCGGCCTGGGCCTCGGCGGCCTGGTGCGCCACGGTCGCCGCAATTCCCTCGATCAGCTCCTTGGTATCGATCCAGACCGGCTCGAACTCGCGCCGCCCCTCGCGGGTGAGATTGAGGATCGCCGATATCAGCCGATCCATCTTGCCGATCGACGATTTGATGAAGCTGAGTGCCTCGGAGAAATCCTCCGAGAGCTTCTGGTCGGGACCTTCGAGTACGGGCTCGGCGGTATCGGTGGCATTTTCCGGGGCGAGCGTCGCTTCGGATTGCACGCGGGAAAGCGCTGCGATCCGTTTGAAGATGTCGCCGCGCAATTCCTCCAGCTCGCTCGTAAAGCCCATGATGTTCACCAGCGGCGAGCGCAGATCGTGGCTTACGATGTAGGCGAAGCGCTGGATCTCGTCATTGGCTTCGCGCAGGTCCGCCGTGCGCTCGTCTATGGTGGCCTCGAGGTTGAGGTGGCTGTCGCGCAGCCTGGCGTCGGCCTGGTCGCGTGCGCGCGACGAACGGCGGACGAGGAAGATCGCGATGCCGGCCAATACGACCACGAAACCCGAGCCGATGCCCGTGATCGAGGCCGCCAGCGTCTGGCTGCGATCGGCGTTGGTCGTGCGCTCGACAAACAGACGGTCCTCCTCGGTCCGCATCCGCACGGCGAGATCGTCAATGTGTTTCATGGTGTCGCGCCCGATGCCCTCGCGCACGATCTTGGAGGCATCGTTCAGGCGCTGGGACCGGGCCAGCTCCATCGTCGTACGGAATTCTTCGATGCGCTGGTCGTAGAGCGGCATAATTTCGTTCATGAGCCCCCGTTGAACCGGATTGTCGCTGACAAGCCGGCCCAACCGCGTCAGCGCCGGCGCCAGTTCGGACATGGCTTGCTCGAAGTCGGTCCGAAAGTCGGGGCGCAATGTCGCGAGGTAGCCGCGCTGCGCGCTTTCGGCACGCCGCAGTTGCAGTTGGACGAGCGATATCTGGTTCTCGACCTCGACGGTGCGCTGCACCGCGCGCGCGTCCTCGCGCGCCTTGTTCACGAGATGGACCGAACCCGCGCTGATGGCGGTCAACACCAGTAGCCCGGCCGCAAGCAGCAGGATGTGGCCCATGGCGCGCTTGCGCTGGACATCAGCGATCACGGTGATCTCGCGTCATGGACAAGCGGAATACGCGCCCCTCGCAACCCCCTATACATTCCAACGCGCGACGGAACCCATCGGTTCCATCGACCGTCGAAAATTTCAGGCGATTTTCGTGCCCAGAGGTCTAGCCGTCCGCGGGTTGGCCGGCGAGGTACTGCTCGAGCCAGTGAATGTGGTAGTCGCCGTTGATAATATCGGCCTCCCGGACCAGTGCCCGGAACAGCGGCAGCGTGGTTTCGATGCCGTCAACCACCATTTCGTCGAGTGCCCGGCGCAGCCGCATCAGGCATTCGGCGCGAGTCTTGCCGTGCACGATCAGCTTGCCGACGAGTGAATCATAGTAGGGCGGAATGACGTAGCCCTGATAAACTGCGGAATCGATCCGCACGCCGAGCCCCCCGGGCGGATGGAATTGCGTGATCTTGCCGGGCGAGGGGCGGAAGGTCTGCGGGTTTTCCGCATTGACGCGACATTCGATGGCATGCCCGATGATAGCGATCTCTTCCTGCTTCGCGGGCAGGTCGCCGCCGGCGGCGATACGGATTTGCTCCAGCACGAGGTCGATGTCGGTGATGCTCTCGGTGACGGGATGCTCGACCTGGATGCGGGTGTTCATCTCGATGAAATAGAACTCGCCATCCTCATAGAGGAATTCGATGGTGCCGACGCCGAGATATTTCATGTCCCGCATCGCCTTGGCGCAGGTCTCGCCGATCTTGGCGCGGGCGGCGGCGGCGAGAACCGGCGAGGGGCCTTCTTCCCAGACCTTCTGGTGACGGCGCTGCAGCGAGCAATCGCGCTCGCCGAGATGGATCGCACCGCCGCGGCCGTCACCGAGAATTTGGATCTCGATGTGGCGCGGCTTCTGCAGGTATTTTTCGAGATAGACCGAGGCGTCGCCGAATGCGGATTTCGCCTCGTTGGAGGCCGTGGACAGCGCCAGCATCAGGTCGTCGGCGGTGCGCGCCACCTTCATGCCGCGTCCGCCGCCGCCGGCGGCAGCTTTCACCAGCACCGGAAAACCGATCGCCTTGCCGATCGCCATTGCATCGTCATCGGAAGAGACCGCGCCGTCGGAGCCCGGCACCACCGGAATGCCGAGCCGCTTTGCGGTCTTCTTGGCCTCGATCTTGTCGCCCATCAGGCGGATGTGTTCGGCCTTCGGGCCGATGAAATGCAGATTGTGCTCGGCGAGGATTTCGGCGAAGCGGGCGTTCTCGGAAAGAAAGCCGTAGCCGGGATGCACGGCATCCGCGCCCGTTATCTCACAGGCCGCGAGCAGCGCCGGGACGTTGAGATAGGAATCCTTGGAAGGCGGCGGCCCGATGCAGACGCTCTCGTCGGCGAGCCGCACGTGCATCGCGTCGGCGTCGGCGGTGGAATGCACGGCGACGGTGGAGATGCCGAGCTCCTTGCAAGCGCGCAGCACGCGCAGGGCAATTTCGCCGCGATTGGCTATGAGGATCTTGTCGAACATGCGGCTCCCGCCGGCGAGTAGCGAGTGGCGAATGGCGAATGGTCAGCGCTGAAGACCAATCGCTATTCGCCACGCGCCATTCGCCATCTACTCAATAATGACCAATGGCTCGCCGAATTCGACCGGCTGGCCGTCCTCGACGAGAATTTGCGTCACCGTGCCGGCGCGCGGCGACGGGATCTGGTTCATCGTCTTCATCGCTTCGATGATCAGGAGAGTCTGGCCGGCCGAAACCTTGGTGCCGACCTCGATGAACGGCTTGGCGCCGGGCTCGGGGGCCCAATAGGCGGTGCCGACCATCGGCGAGGGGACCACGCCCGGATGCTTGGCCAGGTCGGCAGCCGCCGCGCTCCCCGCAACGATGGCTGCCGCCGCAGCCGGCGCCGGCTGGAAGCCTGCCGGCATCGCCGCCGACACGCTGATGTTGCGAGCGACACGCACGCGCAGCCCGGCGCGCTCGATCTCGATCTCGGTCAGGCTGGTCTCGTCCAGCAGCAGCGCGAGTTCGCGAATGAGCGCGCTGTCGTCGCTCTTTAGATTTGCGGCTGATTTGTCCGCTGACTTGTTGTCGGGCTGGCGGGCCATGCTCTTGATCCGGAATTCTCGATGTGGGTGACGGCTTAAGCGTCAGGTGTCGTTCGACGTCAGATTTTTGAGGTCAGTTTTTTTGAAGTCAGTCTTTGGCCCTGGCGCCGAGTTTGGCGGCCAGGCCTGATATTGCGAGCCGGTAGCCGTCGACGCCGAAGCCACAGAGCGATGCAAAGGCGGCCATGGCCGTGAAGGAGTGGTGACGGAAGCTCTCGCGGGCGTGGATGTTGCTGATGTGCACTTCCACCGTCGGGATTTTGACCGCGACCAGCGCATCGTGCAACGCGATCGAGGTGTGCGAATAACCGCCGGCGTTGATGATGATGCCGGCCGCCTTCTTCGCATGCGCCTCATGGATGAAGTCGATCAACTCGCCCTCGCGGTTGGACTGGCGGCAATCGGCCTTCAGGCCGAACTGTGCTGCCGTATCGACGCAAAGTTTTTCGACGTCGGCGAGCGTCGCATGGCCGTAGGTTTCGGGCTCGCGCGTCCCCAACATGTTGAGGTTCGGGCCGTTGAGCACATAAATCGTCGCAGCAGAGGCTTGGGCGCTTCCTTGGGCCATCCGGATTCCAGCAAAAAGGGGCGGGCAGGTCGCGGGGTTATAGGTAACAACGCGGCCAAGGGGAAGCCTTTAGGCCGCTCCGGGAGCCTTTCAAGGGCCTTACCCTGTTCATAAAAAGGCGGATATAACCCGCTGAATTTATTCATTAACCAATGGAGTGAATCGATTGCCGGGCCTGCTGCGGCCTGGTCATGCCCTTGATCAGCGAAAAGGGCGGGCATTACTGCCCGCCCTGATCTCTGCGAAAGGCCGCTTTTAGGCGTCCAGAATCGCCACGATCTCGTAGGTGTTCGGATCGACGATCACGATCTGCTCCTTGACGAGGATGTACTTATACCTGCGCCATTCCGGATAGATCGTCACCACGCGCTCCGGCAGCGTGTGGAAGGTCACGTCGCGCGGTATGCGCGTGCCGACCGAAACCGAGAAGTTCACGTTCGTCACCGGCTGAACGCGTGTCTCCTTGATCACGCTGGTGATCTGGGTGCGCTGCTCGGTCGAGAGCTTGGCGCCCGCGCCGGCCTGACCTGTCGTGGTCGTTTGGCCTGCGGCTCCGCCCTGCGTCTGGGTCTGCGTGCGGTCGCGGTCCTGCTGACCTTGGACCTTCTGGTCACGCTGCATTTTCTGGTCACGCTGCATTTGGTCACGGCCCTCACGGCCCTGGGTCGTGGTCTGGTCACGGTCACGCTGGGTCGTGCCCTGCTCACGCTGCATCCCTTGGCCGGTCGTCTGGCCCTTGTCGCCCTTCATGCTGCCGCGGTCCTCTTTGCCCTCGGCCTTCATGCCTTTGTCGCCCTTCATGCGGTCTTCGCTGCGCTGGGCCTTTTCACCGCCCATCGACTTCTGCTCGGACTGTCCCTGGCCGGTAGTGCCGCCGGGTTCGCGCTGCATGGCACCGCCCCTCTCAGAAGGCGCGCCCTGCTGCGCCGCAGAACCGGCCGACCCTGCGTCGCCGCGTCCCGTGCCGGTGCCTTGCGCATTCGCAAAGCCGGTTCCGGCGATCAGGGCCGCCGCGGCGACCGTCATCAGAAAGCGATTACTCATCTAATGTCTCCTCACGTATCTGCATTGCCCGCGCCAACAACGAAAGGAATTGCCTGGTGTTCCTGATAGTTGCCGGTTCCGCCGTCTTTGTTTTGTGAACGCGGGATGAACCGCTGCGCCACATAGTGCCGCAACGAAAAAGGCCGGCTGTCGAGCCGGCCTTTCACTTCATGCGCGAAGCGTCGCCTCAGCAGGTCGCCTTGCCGCAGCGGGCGTTGCTGATCTTTTCGCGTAGGGCTTCGACGCCGACCGCGCCGATCACGACCTGCTTGCCGATCACGTAGCTCGGCGTGCCGTTCATGCCCATGGCCTCGGCGAGCTTGAAGTTTTCCTCGAGCGTGCCGCGCACTTCCGCGCTGTTCAGATCCTTCTCGAGCTTCGCCATGTCGAGGCCGACTTCCTTGGCAACGGCCATCGCGCGTGCCTTGTCGGCGGCGCCGCGGCCGGTGAGCAGCTTCTGATGGAAGTCGAGATATTTCTTGCCGGTCGGATCCTGCATGCGCACGGCGACGCCGACCTGAGCGGCTTCGACCGAGCCCGCGCTCAACACCGGAAACTCCTTGAGCACGACCTTGAGCTTCGGGTCGCTCTTCATCAGCTCCATCATGTCCAGCATCGCGCGCTTGCAATAGCCGCAATTGTAATCGAAGAACTCGACGAAGGTGACGTCGCCGTCCTCGTTGCCGACCGTAACGTTGCGCGGCGAGTTGAAGATCGCGTCCGCATTCTTGGCGACGCCGGCTTCGTGCTTGGCGGCTTCGGCTGCGGCCTGACGCTTGCTGAGTTCGGTCATCGCCTCTTCGAGCACCTCGGGATGCGCGATCAGGTAATTGCGGACGATGGCCTCGATGTCGCCGCGCTGGGTGTCGGTAAAACTCTGTGCGGAGGCGGACAGCGGCGCACCGCAGAGCGCCAAAGCGAACAGTGCGGGGATGAGAAGACGGAACGAGGGCATCGGTTAATCCTTGTGCGGCGAGTTCCCGGGCAATTCTGCTGAAGGCCGGCTCCGAGAATATCTTGGATCGGGCCAAATCCTTGATAGCGAAGTCCTTGATACCAAGTCCTTGATGATCGAGTCTTTGGTGACCAAGTCCGATTATAGCCGAATACGGCTTAATTCTAGTTGCCCTTCTCGCCGGGCAGCGGCTTGGTGTTCACGATGTCGTCAGCCTTGACCCATCCCGGCGTCCCGACCGCGAAGCGTGTTTTTGCCCGAGAGGCCAGATCGCGCGCCGTCTTGCTGTCGCCGCGCAAATAGGCGGCCTGGGCCGACGCCAGATCGGCCTGCGCATAATCTCCTTTTCGGCCATAGGCCATCGCAAGCTGCATATAGCCGATCGGCGCCTCGCTCTCGCGCGCTACCGCCGCGCGCAGGATGGCAATCGCCTCGTCGGTGTAGGCGTTGTTGCCGGTTGCCACGAGGGCCTGCCCAAGCAGCATCTCGATGAGGGGCGAGTTGTTGGAAAGCGCTACGGCCTTGCGAAGCGGCGCGATCGCCTCCTGCGGCTTGCCGCCCTCCAGCAGCGCCTGGCCGCGCACCTCGTGGAAATAGGGATTGTTGGGCTGCTGCTGAATCAGCGCGTCGATCTGCGCGAGCGCGCTGCGCAGGTCGCCGTGCCGGTAGGTCGCGATCGCATGGGCGTAGCGCGCAGGCAGGCTGTTGTTGGACAATGGATAGCGCCGGTACACAGTATCCTGCCGCTCCATGAAGGCCGAGATCTTGGCGCGCACCATGTCGTGGCGTAGCTGCAGGGCAGGGTCGTCCTTTTTGTCCCAATAGGGGCTCGACCGTGCCAGTTCTTCCAGCGCGGCGACGCGCTGGGCCGGCATCGGATGCGACTGAACGTAAGGGTCTGTGCCGCGCGCGGCGAACAGGCTCTCGTCGGTGAAGCGTTTGAAGGTCTCGTGCATGCCCCTGGCGGACTGGCCTGTGGCGGTCAGAAACTTGACGCCGGCCTTGTCGGCGTTCTCCTCTTGCTGACGTACATAGGAGAGCAGGTTGCGGCGGATCATTTCTCCCGGCGCGGAAAACATCGCCGCGCCGGCGTTGGCCAACCCGCTGTTGCTGCCGCCTTGCGCACCCGCGACCATCGCGCCGGCGCCAAGCAGCATGGCGATGATCATCTGCGTCTGGGCCCGCGCCATCTCCTGGCGCATCTTGGCGAGATGGCCGCCGGCAAGATGGCCGGTTTCGTGCGCCATCACGCCGATGATCTGATTCGGTGTCTCCGACTGCATGATCGCGCCGTAGTTCACGAAGATGCGTCGGCCGTCGGCAACGAAGGCGTTGAAGACGCCTTGGTTGATGATCACCATCTGGATATTTTGTTTTTCCAGACCGGCGGCGCGCAGGATCGGGCGCGTATATTCGCGCAGCAATTGTTCCGTCTCGGTATCGCGGAGCACCGGTGGGCCCCTGTTCGCCTGCGCCAGCGCAGCCATCGGCGCGACGGCAAGGGCGACCGCAGTCGTCAACGTGGTCAACTTCAGTGATTTCTTTCGTGGGGCGATGCGGAGCAGCATGAACAGTCTTTGGCGATTGGCGGTGCATCCGGATTTGCCCGGACGCCGGTTCGGTTTCCGATTAGATCAGAAACGGGTCCCAGGTTGTTGTTTCAACGCGTTTCTTCACCGAACCGGTATCACTTCGCTTGAAAACGCTATAACAAGCCACCGAATACGGCCAGTCTGGGGCGCTTACCGGCTCGGGAACCCGAATTCGGACGGCGCCCGTGCAATAGCAGAGATCGATGCTGGAATCGACACTTAGAGACCGCGCGACAGCGCTGCTGACCCCCTCGGCGCGGAGCGACGTTCCGCCCTTCATGGTGATGGACGTGATGGCGGCCGCGGCCCGCATCGAGGCGGCCGGCGGCCATGTCATTCACATGGAAGTGGGCCAACCGGCAGCGTCCGCACCCAGAACCGCGATCGCGGCCGCGCACGCTGCGCTTGATGAGGCGCGGATCGACTACACCTCGGCACTCGGCATGCCCACGCTGCGTGCGCGGATTGCCAGGCATTACCGCGACATTTACGGCTGCGCGGTCGATACCGACCGCATCGTGATCACGACCGGCTCGTCCGGTGGATTCATTCTGGCGTTCCTGTCGATGTTCGAACCGGGGGATCGCGTGGCGGTCACGGTGCCGGGTTATCCGCCCTACCGGCATATTCTGACCGCGCTCGGTTGCGAGCCGGTGCTGATCGAGACCTCGAGCGCGACGCGCCATGCGCTGACGGGAGAGGCGTTGCTAGCGGCGCACCGCAAGGCGCCGCTGAAGGGCGTGCTGGTCGGCAGCCCCGCCAATCCGACGGGAACGATGATGTCGCGCGAAGCGCTCACCGGCCTGATCAACGCGGCAGAAGGTGCGGGCATCCGCTTCATTTCCGACGAGATCTATCATGGGCTAGATTATGCGTTTCCGGCGGTGACGGCGGCGGAGCTTTCGCCGCATGCGCTCGTGATCAACTCGTTCTCGAAATATTTCTGCATGACCGGCTGGCGGGTCGGCTGGATGGTGGTGCCGGAGTCTCTGGTGCGCCCGATCGAGCGGTTGCAGCAGAACCTGTCGATCTCGGTGCCGACGCTGTCGCAGATCGCGGCCGAAGCGGCATTCGAAGGCCGCGAGGAGATGGAGGCGATCAAGCGCGGCTATCAGGAGAACCGTCGCATCCTGATCGAGGGATTGCCGAAGGCCGGTCTCACCAAGTTCCTGCCGGCCGATGGCGCGTTCTATCTCTACGCCGATGTTTCGGATTTCACGTCCGACAGTTTTGAGTTTGCCGGCCGTATGCTGGAGAAGGCGCATGTGGCGGCGACGCCGGGCGTCGATTTCGATCCGATCCACGGCCGCAGCTTCATTCGCTTCTCTTATGCGCGCTCGGCCGACGAGATGCGCGAAGCGGTGACGCGCATCGCGCGTTGGCTGCGATAATACCTCCGGCCTGTCACACACCTCATCCGCACCTATAACCAACCAGGAGCTATCCGTGTCCAGAACCATGACTGAAACCGTCGCGCCGTCGCATTTCCCGCTCGCCGCGCTGTTGTGGCCGCATCGTGCCGATGGATCGTCGGGCCTGTTGCGCAGCGTGATCCTGGTCGCGCTGGGAACGGCGCTGCTGACCTTGTCGGCGAAGGTCAATCTGCCGTTGCCCTATGTGCCGATGACGCTGCAAACGCTGGTCGTGCTGGTGATCGGCGCAGCCTATGGCTGGCGGCTCGGCAGCGTTACACTCATGGCCTATCTCGCGGAGGGGGCGATCGGATTTCCGGTATTCGCAGGCCCGGTCGGCGGCCTCGCGCCGCTCGTCGGTCCGACAGCCGGATATCTCTTCGGATTCGTGGCAGCAGCCTTGGTGACGGGATGGTTGAGCGAACGCGGCTGGGATCGATCCGTGCTCCGGCTGTTCGTGGCGATGGCGTTCGGACACGTTCTCATTCTTGCCGCCGGATTTGGTTGGCTTGCGTTCGGCATGAAGCTCGGCGTCGAAAAGGCGTGGCTGGTCGGCATTGTGCCATTCATCGCGGCATCGCTGATCAAGAACGCGCTCGGCGCTGCTCTCGTGCCGGCGATCCGGCGGATTTTCGATCCGCGCGGTTAAGCCATCGCGTCAGACAACAAAAACCGCCCGGTTTTCGCCGGGCGGTTTTTCTTTTTTGTTCGATTCCTTACTCGCCGCTGCCGAAGCGCCGTGACCACCAGCCTGCCTTGCGTGGCGCGGCTTCGCCCGATGAGGCGGGCGCAGGTTCGGCTGGAGCGGGCGCGGGATGCGCGATCGACTCTGGCGCGTTCTGGCTGACGGCGGGCGCCGGCTCAGTCGGAGCGCTGGTTAAGAAGCTGACTTTCTCGCGCACGGTCGAGCGCCGCCGCGCCGCGGCGCGCTCGGCCTCTTGCCCGGTTTCCTCAGCGGTTGGTGCCGGCGCACTCGCAACCGGCTCAGGCTGGGCATCGGCAGCAGGCTGCATCTCCGCCGGCGGTGAGACCGGTTCGGGCTGAGCGTCGTCCTGCACCAGTGACGGCGCGGACTCGGACGCGCCGCCGTCGAAATCGGCAACCGCGCTGGTCGCCTCCGGAGCTGGGGGCGGCCCGAGTTCGTCTGCGATCGACCCGGCAAGACCGTCTTCCAGTCCGGTACCGCGCCGGCGGCGTCCGCCGCGACGGCCGCGGCGGCGCGGGCGCCGCTCGCCACTGGCAAGTTGATCGCCACGGACCGTGCCGGCCTGTTCGTCGCCTTCGTCCTCGTCGGCTTCGCCATCCTCGGCGATCGCGCCTTCGATGGTCTCGCTTGCGACGCGCATCGCGTCACCGTCCTCGCGCGGGGCACCACCTTCACGCGGCTCGCCACGGCCGCGCCGGCGCCGGCGCCGCTTGCGGCGGTGACCGTCTCCTTCGCCTTCGGCCACCGCTGCCTCGGCGCCATCGTCGGTCAGCCCCTCGGTCTCCTCGGTTTCGATCTCGGATTCGGTCTCGATGTCGAACGCCTCGTCGTCATCATAGGCTTCCTCGACCTGCGGCGGGAAGGCGGCAGCCTGCGCTGCCAGCAACGCCTTGGCGGCTTCCAGCGTGTGGACCTGCTCGCCGCGGTCGATGACGTATGATTGCTGGCCGCTCACGGTGGCGTCGGCTACGACGGCGAGCGTGACCTTGAAGGCGTTTTCGAGATCGCGCAGGTGGCCGCGCTTGTGGTTGAGCACATAGAGTGCCACGTCGGTGCGGGTGCGCACCACCAGATTGTGGGTCGCGCCCTTCATCAGGATTTCCTCGATGCCGCGCAGCAATTGCAGCGCGACCGAGGAGACCGAGCGCACATGGCCGCTGCCGCCGCATTGCGGGCAGGGCTCGGTCGAGCTTTCCAGCACGCTGGCACGGATGCGCTGGCGCGACATTTCCAGAAGACCGAAATGCGAGATGCGTCCGACCTGGATGCGCGCGCGATCCTGCCGCAGGCAGTCGGAGAGCTTGCGCTCGACCGCGCGGTTGTTGCGCTTCTCGTCCATGTCGATGAAGTCGATGACGATCAGGCCGGCGAGATCGCGCAGACGCAACTGCCGGGCGACTTCCTCGGCCGCCTCGAGATTGGTCTTGAGCGCGGTGTCCTCGATGTGATGTTCGCGGGTCGAGCGGCCGGAGTTGACGTCGATCGAAACCAGCGCCTCGGTCTGGTTGATGACGATGTAGCCGCCGGAGCGTAGCTGCACGGTCGGCGAGAACATCGCGTCCAATTGGCTCTCGACACCCATCCGTGAGAACAGCGGCTGGCCATCGCGATACTGCTTCACCGCCCGCACGTTCGAGGGCATCAGCATCTTCATGAAGTCGCGCGCTTCCTGGTATCCGGACTCGCCGGCGACCTGGATCTCGTCGATTTCCTTGTTGTAGAGGTCGCGCAGGGAGCGCTTGATCAGCGAGCCTTCCTCGTAGACGAGGGTAGGGGCCTGCGACTTCAGCGTCATGTCGCGCACGGTCTCCCACATCCGGATCAGATATTCGAAGTCGCGCTTGATCTCGGGCTTGGTCCGCGAGGCGCCGGCGGTGCGCAGGATGATCCCCATGCCCTCGGGCACGTCGAGGTCCTGCACCACTTCCTTCAGCCGCGAACGGTCCTGGGCAGAGGTGATCTTGCGGCTGATGCCGCCGCCGCGGGCGGTGTTGGGCATCAGGACGGCATAGCGGCCGGCCAGCGAGAGGTAGGTCGTCAACGCCGCGCCCTTGTTGCCGCGCTCTTCCTTGACGACCTGAACCAGCATCACCTGGCGGCGCTTGATGACTTCCTGAATCTTGTACTGGCGGCGTGGCCGGAACGGGCGCTCCGGAACTTCCTCCAGCACGTCGTCGCCGCCGACGGATTCGACGACGTCCTCTTCGGCGTCCTCGCCATCGTCCTCATCGTCATGGCCGTCGTCGGCTTCCAGAGCCGCGGCGGGTTCATCGGGAGGGGGAGTATAATCACCGACATGCTCGACGTGCGGCACGTCGTCGGCATGGGCGGCGTTTTCCTGCGCGCGCTCCTCGTCATGACGGTCGTCATGGCCGTCCTCGGCCTGCACCTCGGCAGCTTCGACCGAAGCAGGGGCAGGCGCATCGGATTGCACCTCCGCGACCGGAGCTTCGCTCGCGGCGCGAGCCTGTTCGGGCTCATAGTGTGCGGGGCGGTCGGCGTCAGGCGCCCGCTCGTCACCATGCGCCTCACGGTCGTGCGCATCACGATCGTGAGGAGCCGCTTCGGCGTGATGTTCGGCGTCATGTGCCGGCGCATCGCCGGCCTGCACGGCCTCAGGCTCGTGCAGATGTTCTTGAAAATCTTGATCTTGAAAATTTTCCTGGCGCTCATAGGGCTGGGCGGCCTGCGAGGGATCCTCGCTGCTACCCTCGACCACGTCGCTCTGGACGCGGTCGCCATGGCCGCGGCGGCGCGCATTGCGGTGGCGCGAGCGGCGGCGATGGCTGGAGCGGCTCTCGCTCTCTTCCTCGGCCTCGCGATGGGCGCGCTCGTCGGCCTCGATCAGCGCCTGACGGTCGGCGACCGGGATCTGGTAGTAATCCGGGTGAATTTCGCTGAACGCCAGGAAGCCATGGCGGTTACCGCCATATTCGATGAATGCCGCCTGCAGCGACGGTTCTACGCGCGTGACCTTGGCGAGATAGATATTGCCGCGGAGCTGCTTGCGTTGGGCGGTCTCGAAATCAAATTCTTCGACGCGGTTGCCGCGAACCACAACGACCCGGGTCTCTTCCGGGTGGGTGGCGTCGATCAACATCTTGTTGGGCATTTTGGAACTCTTGACGGGGGCGGGCGCGGTGCATGGCGCGCGCAAATTGCGCGGCCCGGTGACGCGACGGTCCACCTGATTCGGGGGTGAGGGGAAGGCCAAAACGCACTTCTTGGCGCCGCGCCGAACGGGGGGCCACCAGCGCGATGCGACGCGCGAAGCTTCCGCCTCGCGTCGGCGCGATCGTTCCGTGGATCTTGGTCGGCAACACAGTCTGGCGCATCAAGCGTCGGCCCGTCTGAACATGTTGGCGGAAAGGGATACCGCCGTATTTATCGCTGAAGGCCCGGTTCGGCGCCTAGACGCCCGCCGGCCATCGCATATCGGACCGTTAGGGTCCGGATAATCAGTTTTGCCGTGTCTTAAACCGCCCCTGGAAAAAGGACCTGGGACCGGACGCCGCTCGGGCTCGAAACCGCCTCTCCGTGTCAGCCGCGCGCGGCGCTGGCTGTGGAGGGATCGGGAAAGACGCAGGTTCCTCCGGGCTTCGGAGGTTCCGGCGCTGCACCGGGAGGCTGAACGCGACACAACCGGGAGTATTAGCCGTCAGCACCTCGTACATACGTGGATCGGGGGCTGGGTGCAAGGGAAGCTCAAGGGAACCCGCCGCCCGGCGTCGCTGCATGGCAACACATGCTGTTTTTTCGGTGGTTAAACGTTAAGGTTCGATTAACCCTGCGGTTCTAATGCGGTAAGGGAAGGCTCCTCCGGAGGCACCGAATCGTTGGCGAGCCGCGCAAATCACCTTGTTTTGCTGGGATGTGGGCTATTGTGCACCGCAGCATTGCTGTGCACCCAGATGATTGGCTCGTGCGCGGCCCAGGGAGGAGCTTCTCAACCACCGGCTTCTGTCGCCGCCGTTCCCGGCCCGGCGGCCGTATCGAATTTCCCGATCGCGTCTGATGCCCGGCTGGCCGGCGATGCCAGGCAGACCCGTTTCATCCTCGATCTGGACAAGCCGGTGCAGTTTCGCGCCTTCGCGCTGGCGGACCCCTATCGCGTGGTCGTCGATTTTCCCCAGATCAGCTTCAGTCTTCCCGCCGGGATCGGCGCCGGAGGACGGGGGCTGGTCAAGGCGTTCCGTTATGGTCTCGTCATGCCGGGCGGATCACGGATCGTGTTCGACCTGACGGGGCCGGCCAAGATCGCCAAATCCTACATACTGGAAGCGGCCAACGGCCAACCGCCGCGGCTGGTGATCGAATTCGAACAGATGGATCGCACCGCCTTCGTCCAGTCACTGCCGCCGGAAAGCCGTCCCGAACTGCGGCCCGCAATCGCCGAGGCCAACGCCACCGCCCAACCGGATTCGTCAATCGCCCAGCCGCCGCAAACGCCCGACAAGCGTCCGGTGGTCGTGATCGATCCCGGTCATGGCGGTGTCGACAACGGTACCCAGGCCGGCGGCGGCGATATCATGGAAAAGAACTTGGTGCTGACCTTCGGCCTGGCGCTGCGCGACCGGATCGAGAAATCGGGCAAGTATCGCGTCGTCATGACCCGGACGGACGACACTTTCATACCACTTGGCGACCGCGTGAAGGTCGCGCGCAACGAGGCGGCGGCACTGTTGGTCTCGATCCATGCCGACGCTTTGCCGCGCGGCGAGGGCGACGCCCATGGCGCCACCATTTACACGCTTTCGGATAAGGCCACCGACTCCGAGGCCGAGCGGCTGGCCGATATCGAAAACAAGTCGGACGCGATTGGTGGGGTAAGCCTCGTCGACGAGCCAACCGAAGTCGCCGACATCCTGATCGACTTGGTACAGCGGGAGACCAAAACCTTTTCAAACCGGTTTGCACGGACGCTGATGAGTGAAATGAAGAATACCGTGCGGATGCACAAGCATCCGTTGAAATCGGCCGGTTTCCGGGTTCTGAAGGCCCCGGACGTGCCGTCGGTGCTGGTCGAGCTCGGCTATGTCTCGAACAAGGGCGACCTCGAGCTCCTGGTGTCGGAAAACTGGCGGAACAAGACGGTCGGCGCGATGGCGCAGGCAATTGATGCGTTTCTGGCCAAACGGCTGGCAACTGCCGGACCGGCCAAGTGAAAAGCCCGGTACGCATGGCGTAAGGGTGGATTGAAAAGGGGGCCGTCCGATGGACCAAGCCCTAGTTTGGCCACAGCGGCAACGGTATAGAAAACAGACTGCTGGTCTTTGGAATCGGTCAATATTGTCCGCCGGACCTTTTTATTGTTCGACCGCGTAGCGGCAACCCGTCCGGCGGGATTGCCGTGTCTGGATAGGCGCCGCAGATGACGGCGCACAGGGTTGGAACGGAACTTCGATAATGCGCTTGCTGGTCCGGTTTTTGGGTTTCCTGTTTGCGGCCGGCACCGTGGTGTTCCTGGTCGGCGTGGCTGGCGTCGCGGGCGCGATCTGGCATTTCTCCAAGGACCTGCCCGACTATTCGCAGCTTCAGGATTACGAGCCGCCAGTGATGACGCGCGTGCATGCGTCTGACGGTGCGCTGCTCGGCGAATATTCCAAGGAGCGCCGGCTCTATCTGCCGATTCAGGCGGTGCCAAAACTCGTCATCAACGCGTTCCTCGCGGCCGAGGACAAGAATTTTTACGAGCATGGCGGCATCGACTTCACTGGCATGGCGCGCGCGGCCGTGCTCTATGCGCAGAATTTCGGCTCCAACAAGCGTCCGCAGGGTGCGTCGACGATCACCCAGCAGGTCGCAAAAAACTTCCTCCTGACCAACGAGGTCTCCTTCACCCGCAAGATCAAGGAAGCCTTGCTGGCGATGCGCATCGAGCGGGCCTACTCCAAGGACCGTATCCTCGAGCTCTATCTCAATGAGATCTATCTCGGTCTCGGCGCCTACGGCATCGCGGCGGCGTCGCTGGTCTATTTCGACAAATCGGTGAACGAGCTCACCGTCGCGGAAGCCTCCTATCTGGCGGCGCTGCCGAAGGCGCCCGCGGCGCTGCACCCGGTGCGTAACCGCGATCGCGCGGTGGAGCGGCGCAATTACGTGATCGATCGCCTCGTGGAAAACGGCTGGATCAAACAGGCCGACGCCGAAAAGTCCCGCAAGGAACAGCTCAACGTCACCAGCCGCGGCAACGGCGCGCATATCTTCGCCGGCGAATATTTCGCCGAGGAAGTCCGGCGCGACATCTTCGAGCGTTACGGCGAAAAGAAACTCTATGAAGGCGGCCTCTCGGTTCGCGCCACGCTCGATCCCAAGATGCAGGTGATGGCGCGCAAGACCATGGTCGCCGGTCTCGTCAGATATGACGAAGCCAGCGGCTGGCGCGGCGCGCCCTCCAAACTCGACATTTCCGGCGACTGGGGCGTGAAACTCGCCGACGTCAAATCGCTCTCTGATATCTCGCCCTGGCGTATGGCCGTGGTGCTGGAGACATCCGACCAGTCGGCGCGGATCGGTTTCCAACCGGGCCGCGAACTCGGTGGCGCCGTCAGCAAGCAGCGGCAGACCGGCATCATTACGCTCGATGGCGTGCGCTGGGCCAAGGCGGCCTCGGGACCTAGCAAGGGCAGGACGCCGAGTTCGGTAGCGCAGGTGCTGTCGCCGGGCGACGTGATCTATGCCGACCCGCTGTTCGATAAGGAGGGCAAGCCGGTCGAGGGCCAATACCGGCTGCGCCAGTTGCCGGAAGTGTCCGGCGCGTTGGTCGCCATGGATCCGTGGACCGGCCGCGTGCTGGCGATGGTGGGCGGCTTCTCGTTCGACCAGAGCCAGTTCAACCGCGCGACGCAAGCCTATCGACAGCCGGGTTCGTCGTTCAAGCCGCTGGTCTACTCGGCGGCAATGGACAACGGCTATACGCCGTCGACCGTCGTGGTCGACGCGCCCATTGAAATCGACCAGGGGCAGGGCGCCGGAGTGTGGCGTCCGGAGAACTATTCGTCCGGCAAATACGGCGGTCCGACGACGCTGCGCAACGCGCTCCGGCAATCGCTGAATACGGTGACGGTGCGGCTCGCGCAGGACATCGGCATGCCCTTGATCGGCGAATATTCGCGGCGTTTCGGCGTCTATGACGAATTGCCGAATTACCTGTCCTATGCGCTCGGCGCGGGTGAAACCACGGTCATGCGCATGGTCACGGCCTATTCCATGTTCGCCAATGGCGGCCGCCGTGTGAAGCCGACCCTGATCGACCGTATCCAGGACCGCTACGGCCGCACCATCTTCAAGCATGACGCCCGCGAATGCCGCGGCTGCGACGCGCCCAGCGGCTGGAAGAACCAGGCCGAGCCGCAACTGGTGGATCGCCGCGAGCAGGTGCTGGATCCTATGACGGCCTACCAGATCACCTCGATGATGGAATATGTGGTGCAGGCCGGTACCGCGACGGTGGTCAAGGAAGTCGGCAAGCCCATTGCCGGT
This sequence comes from Bradyrhizobium sp. LMTR 3, assembly GCF_001693485.1. Classification (GTDB taxonomy): domain Bacteria; phylum Pseudomonadota; class Alphaproteobacteria; order Rhizobiales; family Xanthobacteraceae; genus Bradyrhizobium. Next base: position 109,067 of record NZ_MAXC01000012.1, on the reverse strand, counting down.
AAGACCGGCACCACCAACGATGAAAAAGACGCGTGGTTCATCGGCTTTTCGCCGGACCTCGTGGTCGGCATCTATGTCGGCTTCGACAAGCCGCGCAATCTCGGCCGCGGCATGACCGGTGGTCATCTCGCCGCGCCGATCGCCAAGGATTTCCTCAAGCTAGCGCTCGCCGACAAGCCGGCGGTCCCGTTCAAGGTGCCCGCGGGCATCAAGCTGGTTCGGGTCGACGCCAAGAGCGGCATGCGCGTCGGTCCGGGCGAGGGCGGCCGCACCATCCTCGAAGCGTTCAAGCCGGGCACCGCGCCGCCGGACAATTACTCGGTTATCGGCGTTGCCGACATGGACGGCCGGGTGCCGCAGGGATACCCGCAAGGCTACCAGCCTGATAATGCGGGCAACATCATGCGGCCCGGGACCGGCGGACTTTATTGATCCGGGCGAATCGTCGGCAATCTCAAGATGTATCCTTGGACATTGCGTGATACACGCGTCTGGACCCGGGCAGGTCCCGATGGTTGGTATCGCGGCAGAGCGAGATGCCCGAGGTCGAGATAGGCGTCCGAGGGTAGCGCAAAGCCTTCGCACGAGGGCAAACGCTGCTGTTGCGGCGCAAGGGTTGGAATGGAATTTCGGTAATGCGTTTGCTGGTGCGGTTTGTGGGTTTTCTGTTTACCGCCGGCACCGTGGTGTTTCTGGTCGGTGTCGCAGGCGTTGCAGGTGCAATCTGGCATTTCTCCAGGGACTTGCCCGACTATTCGCAGCTTCAGGATTACGAGCCGCCGGTGATGACGCGCATCCATGCATCGGACGGCGCGCTGCTCGGCGAATACGCCAAGGAACGGCGTCTCTATTTGCCGATCCAGGCGATGCCTAAACTCGTCACCAACGCCTTCCTTGCGGCCGAGGACAAGAATTTTTACGAGCATGGCGGCATGGACTTCACCGGCATGGCGCGCGCGGCCGTGGCGTATGTGCAGAATTTCGGCTCCAACAAGCGTCCGCAGGGTGCGTCGACGATCACCCAGCAGGTCGCGAAGAACTTCCTCCTGACCAACGAGGTCTCCTTCACCCGCAAGATCAAGGAAGCCTTGCTGGCGATGCGCATCGAGCGGGCGTATTCGAAGGATCGCATCCTCGAGCTCTATCTCAACGAAATCTATCTCGGCCTCGGCGCCTACGGCATCGCGGCGGCGTCGCTGGTCTACTTCGACAAATCGGTGAACGAGCTGACGGTGGCGGAAGCGGCGTATCTTGCAGCGCTTCCGAAGGCACCGGGCACGTTGCACCCGGTGCGCAACCGCGACCGGTCGATCGAGCGGCGCAATTACGTGATCGATCGCCTCTTGGAAAACGGCTGGATCAAGCAAGCCGACGCCGACAAGGCCCGCAAGGAACCGCTGGTCGTGGCCAGCCGGTCCAACGCCGCGCATACTTTTGCCGGCGAATATTTTGCCGAGGAAGTCCGGCGCGACATCTTCGAGCGCTACGGCGAAAAGAAACTCTATGAAGGCGGCCTGTCGGTCCGCGCCACGCTCGATCCGAAGCTGCAGGTGATGGCGCGCAAAGCGATGGCCGCCGGTCTCGTGAATTTCGACGAGGCCCAGGGTTGGCGCGGACCTGTGAGCAAGCTCGACATTTCCGGCGACTGGGGCGTGAAGCTCGCCGACGTCAAATCGCTCTCTGACATCTCGCCCTGGCGGATGGCCGTGGTGCTGGAGACGTCCGATCAGTCGGCGCGGATCGGTTTCCAGCCCGGCCGCGAACTGGGCGGCGCCATCTCCAAGGACCGGCAAACCGGCCTCGTCACGCTGGACGGCATCAGATGGGCGAGAGCGGCCTCCAGTTCGGCGCGCAGCAAGACGCAAGCCTCGGTCTCGCAAATTTTGTCGCCGGGCGACGTGATCTATGCCGATCCGCTGTTCGACAAGGAGGGCAAGCCAGTCGAAGGCCAGTATCGCCTGCGGCAATTGCCTGAAGTGTCCGGCGCCATGGTCGCGATGGATCCGTGGACCGGGCGCGTGCTCGCGATGGTGGGGGGCTTCTCGTTCGACCAAAGCCAGTTCAATCGCGCGACGCAGGCCTATCGGCAGCCGGGATCGACGTTCAAGCCGCTGGTCTATTCGGCGGCGATGGACAATGGGTATACGCCATCGACCATCATGGTCGACGGGCCGATCGAGATCGATCAGGGGCCGGGGGTCGGCGTCTGGCGTCCCGAGAATTTTTCGGTTGGCAGCTACCGGGGTCCCATTACCCTCCGTGAAGCCCTCAAATGGTCGGTTAACACCGTGACGGTGCGGCTGGCACAGGACGTCGGCATGCCCTTGATCGGTGAATATGCCAAACGCTTCGGCGTCTATGATGAGTTGCCGAGCTACCTTTCCTATTCGCTCGGCGCCGGTGAAACCACAGTGATGCGGATGGTCACGGCCTATTCGATGCTCGCCAATGGCGGCCGTCGCGTGAAGCCGACCTTGATTGACCGCATCCAGGACCGTTATGGCCGCACCATCTTCAAGCATGACGCGCGCGAGTGCCGCGGCTGCGATGCGCCCGGCGGCTGGAAAAACCAACCCGAGCCGCAATTGGTGGATCGCCGCGAGTTGGTGCTCGATCCGATGACGGCCTACCAGATCACCTCGATGATGGAAGGGGTGGTGCAGGGCGGCACAGCATCGGTGCTGCGGCAGGTGGGCAAGCCGATCGCCGGTAAAACCGGCACCACCTCTGACGGAAAAGACGTCTGGTTCATCGGCTTTTCGCCCGATCTCGTCGTCGGTCTCTATCTTGGCTATGACAAGCCCCGCAGTCTGGGCAGAGCCGCGCAAGGCGGCCATACCGCCGCGCCGATCGTCAAAGATTTCATGAAGCTCGCGCTCGCGGACAAGCCGGCGACCCCGTTCAAAGTGCCGCCCGGCATCAGGCTGGTGCGCGTCGACGCCAAGAGCGGGATGCGCCCCAATCCGGGCGAGGGCGGCCGCACCATCCTGGAAGCGTTCAAGCCGGGCACTGCGCCGCCGGACAATTACGCCGTCGTCGGCGTGGTCGACGACGGAGGAATGCCGATGCAGCCGGGAATCCCGCCTGATGCCAATGTCATGCGCCCAGGCGGGCTGTATTAGCCCGCCGGCATCAAACAAAACCCGAGTTCACTGGCCTGAGCCGATTGCGCTTTGCGGCGTACGCCGCTACATCCGGCCCGTTGAACATCTATCCAATAGCGGGTTCCATCCGCAGACAGAAGAGACCATGCGCGCCGAAGTCGAACGCCTTGTTGAAGAGATCAAGCAGTCAGTCGGGCTGCTGAGGAGGCATCTTTGACGTCGAGAAATCGACGGCACGGCTGGCCGAGCTGAACAAGCTCGCCGAAGACCCCAACCTCTGGAACGATCCCCAGAAAGCCCAGAAGCTAATGCAGGAGCGCACCTCGCTGGTGGATGCGCTCGAGGGCATCGGCAAGGTCGAGCGCGAGCTCGACGACAACGTCGAAATGATCGCGCTCGGCGAGGCCGAGAACGATGAAGGCGTGGTCGTCGAGGCCGAGAACGCGCTAAAAGCCCTGAAGAAAGAGGTCGCCCGCCGCGAGTTGGAAGCGCTGCTGTCCGGCGAGGCGGACAAGTTCGATTCCTATCTGGAAGTGCATGCCGGCGCCGGCGGCACCGAAAGCCAGGACTGGGCCGCGATGCTCTTGCGCATGTACACGCGCTGGGCCGAAAACCACGGCTTCAAGATCGAATATCTGGAAGAAACGCTTGGCGAAGAGGCCGGCCTGAAATCCGCCACCATCCAGATCAGCGGGCACAATGCCTATGGCTGGCTGAAGACCGAAGCGGGCGTGCATCGCCTGGTGCGGATATCGCCGTTCGATTCCAACGCGCGCCGGCACACCTCGTTTTCTTCCGTCGCGATCTTTCCGGTCGTCGACGACAGCATCAAGATCGACATTAAAGAATCCGACGTACGCACCGACACCATGCGCTCGGGCGGCGCCGGCGGCCAGCACGTCAACAAGACCGAATCCGCGGTGCGCCTGACGCATATTCCGACCGGCGTCGCGGTGGTCTGCCAGGCCGGCCGCTCGCAGCACAAGAACCGCGCCCAGGCGTGGGACATGCTGCGCGCGCGGCTCTACGAAATCGAGCTGAAGAGGCGCGAGGAGCAAGCCGCCGCCGATCAGGCCGCCAAGACCGATATCGGCTGGGGCCATCAAATCCGCTCCTACGTCCTGCAGCCCTACCAGATGGTGAAGGACCTGCGCACCGGCGTGCAGACCTCGGATACGTCGGGCGTGCTCGACGGCGACCTCGACGAGTTCATGGCGGCAACCCTGGCGCAGCGCGCGTTCGGCACCACGCCCGGCCAGGTCGAGGACGTGGACTAATCCATGACCAACGTCGCCTTCATCGGGCTCGGCCGCATGGGCCACGGCATGGCCGGCCGCTATCTCGATGCAGGTTTTGCGGTTGCAGTGTGGAATCGCAGCAGGGCCAAGGCGGAGGACCTGATCGCGCGCGGCGCGCGCTGGGCTGCGTCGCCGGCGGAGGCCGCCGATGGCGCTGACGCTGTCGTGACCATGGTCGCCGACGACGAGGCGTCGCGGTTCGTCTGGCTCGGCGAGAATGGCGCTGCAGCGAAGATGAAGGCGGGAAGCCTCGCCATCGAATGTTCGACCGTATCGCACCAGCACGCGCTCGACATGGCGCGCGAACTGCGCAGGCGCGGCCTGATCTATATCGATTGTCCGGTCACCGGTCTGCCGCAGGCAGCGGCTGCCGGGAAGCTGACGCTGCTCGTCGGCGCGGATGCCGCTGATCTCGATCGGGCAAAACCCTATCTCGCGCCGATCGGCGACGTGATCCGGCATTTCGGCCCCGTCGGTACCGGCACGGTCTTCAAGCTGATCAACAATCTGATGGGCGCGGTGCAGATCGCGAGCCTCGCCGAAGGCATCGCGATGGCCGAGCAGGCCGGCCTCGATATGAACCTGGTAGCGGAAGCGATGGCGACCGGCGCGGTGGCAAGCCCGCAGGTGATCCGGCACTCGAAGCGCATGGTGGCGCGCGATTTTTCCGGCGCGTCGTTCACCTCGGCACTCCGCTACAAGGACGCGGCTTACGCGGTGAGGCTGGCCGAGAGCCTGCTCGCCGACGCACCGCTACTCGGGCGTGCCGCAGTCGACGCCTACGCCCGCGCAAAAGCCGAGATGCCCGACGATGATGAGGGCAGGATGATCGAGATCGTGTCGCGGCCGACATAGCGGCTGCACAATCGTATTCGGGAATCGGGTGGCAAAGTCCAGCGCGACTTAATAGACCCGCCTGTCTTCCCGATTTGAACCGCCATGACCACCAACGACACCTCGATCGACGCGCGCGACTGGTCGCTGCTCGGCCTGCTCTCGATCCTCTGGGGCGGGTCGTTCTTCTTCAACGGTGTGGTGCTACGCGAGCTGCCGCCGTTCACGCTCGTGCTGTTGCGCGTGCTGCTGGCCGCCATGATCCTGTTGCCGGTGCTTTGCGCGCAGCGACTGCCGTTTCCGAAGGGGTGGATAGGTTGGAGGCCGTTCTTTCTCGTCGCCTTGTTCAACAATGTGTTGCCGTTCTCGCTGATCGTCACCGGACAGACCTACATCCCGAGCGGGCTGGCTTCGATCCTCAATGCCACCACGCCGCTGTTCACGGTGGCGGTGATGGCGGCGGCAGGCGAGGAGAAACTCATCGTCAGGCGTGTAGCCGGCGTGATCGTCGGCCTTGTCGGCGTCGTGATCCTTCGCGGCAGCGGATTAGGCTTTGCCAGCGGGCAGGAGCTCGGCGTCCTGCTTTGTCTCGCGGCGGCGCTGAGCTACGGCATCTCCGCGCTGATAGCGCGGCGCGTGCTATCGGATTCGCCGCCGCTTGCCACCGCCACGTTTCAATTGATGGCATCGAGCCTGATGATGATTGTCGTCGCCGGCATTTTCGAGCGTCCCTGGCAATTGCCAATGCCCGATACGGTGACATGGTTCGCGGTGATTGGCCTCGCCGGCTTGTCGACGGCGCTGGCCTATATCGTATTTTTTCAGATCCTGCGGCGCTCCGGCGCTACCAACGTCATGCTGGTGACGCTGCTTGTGCCTGTCACAGCCATCCTGCTCGGCTCGCTCGTGCTCGGCGAGCAGATTTCGTCGCGTGAAATCGCGGGCGCACTGGTGATCGGCAGCGCGCTGCTGTTGATCGACGGCCGCGTGCTGAAGTTTCTCGAACGTTAGTTCGCTCGCGCAGGCGACGCGAGCCGGCTTGACATTTGCCTATAGAGCAATAGGATTTGCCTCATAAGCAAATGGGAGAGCGGCGTGGTTTCAGCAGAAGCTGGCCGGCGCGCCCGCGAGGCGGCGCGCCTTGCCGGGATTGGAGCCGTCATTCGCAGGGCCCGTTCGGCGCGCGGATTGACGCTCGATGAACTTGCCGGAATGGTCGGCCTCTCCCTGACATTTCTCTCGCGGATCGAGCGCGGACTCATCGCGTGTTCGATCGGCAATCTCTTGGAAATTGCCGGCGTCCTTCAGTTGCCGCCGGCCGAATTGTTTGCCGACATCGAAGGAGAGGACCGAACGCGCGCGTATCGCGTGGTGCGGTCAGTCGATGCCGTTCCATCGAATGGCGCTGATGCAAATTATGCCTGGCGCAAACTCGCTTCGGGCGTGGGCGAGCAGCGGCTGGAAAGTTTCCTGCTCGAATTGTCGGCAAAACCACGCAAGCCGACGCTGGTCGCGCATCCAGGCGAAGAAATGTGCTTCGTTCTCGAAGGCAGTGTCGAATTTCAGGTGGGCGACGAAACCATCGCGCTGGAACGCGGCGATTCAATTCATTTGCGCTCAGACGTACCGCATATGGCGTGGGCGCGCGGGTCCGGCAGTGCGCGCCTGCTCATGGTGACATCAATCGAAAATCAGTCGGCCATCGCGGTCGAGTGGTGGAGCGATATTGCGGGCAGGAAAGGCGAACGAGAGAAAACTGCAAAAGGGAGAGAGAAATGAGCGTCAGGAGCAAGGGGATTCCCGATACGGCGGCCGCAAATGCGGAATTGACGACCGCGCGCGAAGCGTCGCGAAAGGACCACAAGCCTTACGAGACGCGCCATTTCGACGAAGTCGATTGGGAGACAATCCGGTGGCCGGGAGAAACAGGAAAAATGCTTTTTCATCCGCGATCGGAACGCCCGACCGAACCCAACGCGGGAATTCTGCGGCTTGAACCCGGCGCCTATCATCCCGAGCACTATCATGGCTTCGCACAGGTCTGGCATATCCTGAAAGGCGAGTTTTCAATCGACGGAACGCTGCATGGTCCGGGAACGGTGCTGTTCCATCCCGACCCGCACTTCGAGGGTGAATTCCGTACCGAAACGGGCGGGGAGATATTCATCGTCCAGTATCCTGGTCCGACGACCGGTGAGCGCCCGATCTATAGCGGCCGGTTCAACATGGCGGAACGCAAGGCGGTTGCGAGCGAACGCGTCGATCTCTGAGCCGGCGGATCACCCGAAGGAAGAAGCGAATTATCGCGTAGGCTGACTGGAAGCTGATGTCTTCTTCCAGTCGGCAAGCCAGTTTCTGAACCTTCCGCTGTCGCGCTCGCCGCCGTGCCAGGCTGCGGTGACTGTGCCGTCGCCGGCCACCAGCACCACGACATCGAGCCCCTTGGAACGGCGCAACGTATCGATCGCCTGCTGCGGCGTCTGCGCAATCGGCCCTGCGACATTGAAGGAGGTGTTGACGGACAGTTCGACGCCGATGTGGCGGCCGAGCGCCTTTAAGTACGCATAGGTGAGGGGATCGTCGCCGGCGCGCACGATCTGGATGCGGCCGGTGCCGTCGGCGTGGATGACCGCCGGGATTTTTTCGCGCGCATGCGGCTTTGAATGCGCTGTCAGCACCATGTAATTGTAGGCGTTGCAATCGGCATCCGCAGCGCCGGGCAGCAGTTCGAAGTAATCTTTCGCAGCCTCCAGCGTCGCCATCGGCGCCAACGGGCGGATGGCCTCGCGGTATTTGACGCGCGCGTTGAGCAGCTCGCGCACCGCCGGGTCGCAGGGGTTGGCGAGGATCGAGCGGTGGCCGAGTGCGCGGGGCCCGGTCTCGGCCGCGCCTTGATACAGCGCGATCACGCCGTTTTGGGCGACCATCAACGCCATCAGATCGGCGATCGCTTCAAGGCCTTCAGGCGTGGAGATATCGCCGATCCTTTGCGAGGCGATGTCGTCGGCCGCAACCGCGTGGACGATGTCGCCTTGCGACGGCGGCGTGCCGCAATAGAAAGCATGCGTCATCGGCGCGCCGCGCGGAGCGCCCGCCAGATGCGCGAACAGCCAGGCGGCACCGATGGTGACGCCGGGGTCGCCGGGCACCGGCGGCACCCACAGATGCAGCCGCGCATTGCGCCGCTGCGCCTCGGCGAACCACGCTGCATTGAAATGTTCGAGCAGCCGCATATTGCCGACCGCGTTCAGCGCGACGCCGCCGGTCAGCACCAGCCGGTTGGCGCCGGTCGTGCGCAACAAATGATCGACGACGTGGATCATGGCGTCCTCGAACACCAGTTGCGTCGCGGCCGCCTTGTCGAGACGATCCTTGGTATCGGGACGGTGGTGGATGTCCTCGACACGCAGTACCGCATCCGGATTCCAGAGCTGGTCCGGCTTAAGCGGTTCGCCGAGAATTTTGGTGAGCGCTTCCTTGTAGGGATGGTCGAACGGGTCGCAATACCAGTTGGCCAGCGCACGATTAAGCCTGATATCGCCGTTCGCCCCAAAATGCAGAACGTCGCGCAGCCGCGCGTAATAAGGATTGCTGGCGCGGTCCATATCGCCCCAGGCTGCAGCGCCCATGTAGCGGCCCTCGCTGGACAGCCAGGTCCAGCCGCCCTGCGTCGACGAGATCACGCTGTAGAATGCGCCGAGTGAATCGAACATGCTGTCGTTGCAGTAGAGCCGGCGCATCGCGCCGTTCTCAACTGCATAGAGCGAGATCGAGCCCTGATCGCCGGTGCCGTCGAGCACCGCAATCGCGGTCGGCGCGCCGTCGTCGGCGAATGGCGAGGCGGCGTAGGAAAACCACGCATGGTTGTCGTGATGCGGCAGGCAGATCAACGGCACGCGTTCGGCAAGCCCGAGCTGGCGGGCGAGAATCTTTGGCGTCCGCGTCATCTGGTCGAGGCGGCGGCCGTCGAAGCCTGCGGCCTCGGTGGTGCGCACGAGTTTAATGCTCTGCGGTAGTTCCTCGAGCACCGAGCGCGCCAACGTGCCGGCGAGCGTCGGGTAATCCCAGCTCGTGAGCCAGGCATCGATGTCGCCGATGTCGCGGCCCATACCGCGCAGCGTTCCTACCGCCGCGTCGATCGACAGCCTCGGATATTCGGTGGTGTGCTTGTTGCCGGAAAAGCGTTCTTCCTCGTTGTTGACGATCAGCCGCGGCCCATGCGCCTGCGTCACCTCGACCAGCGCCAGACCTGAATTATGCGTGCCGGGCGCGCCGAGACCTGCGAGATATACCGTTTCGCCCCGCGCAAGCTTGTCGCGCACATGCGCGATCCGCGCATCGGCGAATTCAGAGCCAAGCTGATGAAATCCCGCAGCACCCATGGTCTTTGCAGCGAGCCAGCGCGCAAAGCGAAATCCACCCGCCGCGAGTTTTGGGTGTCGCGGACCAATTCGTGTGTTCGGTTTCAAGCCTTAGTCCAACCTCTGGGCCTGCCATCGCGCTAGGTCATGTCTGCAGCCCGCATCAATCACAATTGGCGCCGGGCAACAATGCCGTTTCGTCATACGGAATAGGTATATGCTTGCAAGCGCTGAAGCGGCTTGCGAGACAACGGCGAGGTATGGGAAGTATTCGGCGACACCGTCACCGGCGAGGTTGGGCACTAGAGGATAAGGCACCACAGCGTGGTGCCTCTCCTCGACCGTCACTATTCCGGAATATCCGGCTCCACGAGCAACGCGAGTTGGGCGAGCGACTGTTGCCAGCCGAGATAGCAGGCTTCGACCGGGATCACCGTCGGCAAGTTTGTCTGTTCGATGTTGATCTCGGTTCCGACCGAAACCGCTTTCAGGGTCACCGTAACCTCGATGACGCCGGGCAAATTGGGGTCGTCGAAACGATCGGTATAGCGGATCCGCTCGTTGGGCACGATCTCCAGATATTCTCCGCCGAACGAATGGCCGGCGTTCGTGGTGAAATTCGTGAACGACATCCTGAACGTGCCGCCAACCTTCGCCTCGAATTGGTGGACCTTGCAGGTGAAGCCGTAGGGCGGCAGCCACTTGGCCATGGCATCCGGATCGAGGAAGGCGCGAAAGACCTTCTCCGGCTTGGTGGCGAGGACACGATGCAAACGAACGGTATTGCCTTGGGACATGACGCTATTTTCTCCATTACTGAGCGGAGTATATCGCGGGATTGGGTTGGGTTCGCTCAGTCTCTGCCACAAGGACGCCGGGCGTCCATGCGAGCCGACATAGGCCCAGAAAAAATTTCACCGACGCGGGCGCGCCGGTTCCGTTCACATGCCGGTAGACCGCCGACGTATTCCGCGATCAACAAGCGAGCACGCCAGTTCTGACGGCGGGATGCTAGCCTGAGCTGAGCCGCACGCCCGCGCGCAGGAATTTCTGCGGGTCGACGGCATCGCCGTCGATCCGCGTTTCATAGTGCAGATGCGGACCGGTGGAGCGGCCGGTTGAGCCAACCGCACCGATCACCTGGCCGATCTTGACGAAGTCGCCGACCCTGACGTGAATCTCCGACAGATGGCCGTAGCGGGTCGACAGGCCGTTGCCATGATCGACCTCCACCATGCGGCCGTAACCGCCCATCCATCCCGACGACACCACCTTGCCGTTCGCGGTGACGCGCACCGGATCGCCGGTCGCAGCGCGGAAATCCAGGCCGGTATGCATCGCGGGCCGGCCGAGGAATGGATCGCTGCGAACACCAAAGCCCGAGGTGAATTCGACCTCGCCGACGACAGGTTTGCGATAGGGCACCAGTGCGAGCGTCGCGTTGAGGCGCTGCATCTGGGCGCGGGTGAGGTTGATCCGGTTGAGCTGGCGTTCGAACGGACCGGCATCCGCCGGCAGCTTCACCGGCACGAACGGGCCACCAATGGCCGAGCGCGGCGTTGCGGCCTCTAACTGCGCCATATTGAGGCCGAGATCGGTGAACACGCCACGCATACGGCGCAGCCGCGATTCCATGCTGTCTTCGACCGAGCTCAAGGCCGCCATCTGCCGCCGCTCGACGGTGTCAAGCGAGGTCTGCAGGCGGACCAGGACATTGTCGACACCCTGAACCTTGGCGAACTGATTTGGCTGCGGCTTGGCGACGGCGGGCGTGCGCGATTCCAGCCGAGCCTCACGATCCGGCGGCGCCACGAAGATCACGGTGTCGCTGATCGGGGAGGGTTTTAGGCTGCCGGAAGCAGGCGTCTCCACGCCCGCGCCGCGCGGCGGAGGCCGAATGGAACCGGTGGCCGCGACATCCGGCATCGCGCCAAGGGCAGTGGCGCGCGATTCGAGCGCGGTCTGGCGGCGCATGATCTGGTCGAGCTTCTGGTCGAACTGTTCCTGATCGAGCAACTGGCGGCTGGTCGTGCGGTCGACCTTGGCGCGCAGCTCAGCGATGCGGTCTTCATAGGCGTATTGCATCTCTGCCTGGCGAGCGATCAGCCGGGTCAGGACGTCGTCGCGAAACGCGAAATAGGTGGCGGTGGCCGCCGACCACATGCCAAGCAGCACGATCGTGCCGACAACGATCCAGAACACGACCGGGCCGAGCCTGACCTGCTTGCCGGCATGGACGATGGTGTAGCCGTTGCCGTCCAGCACTGCGGCTTTTGTCGCATGGGGTGCCGGACGGCGGGGCGGCGTCCGGCCATGATCGTGGGGATGGTGGTGATCGGAATAATGACCGGAACGGTACGACATCGGCACTCCCGCGCCGGCCGGAAATCAGCTCCGTTCGGCTCAACTTGCGTGCCGATTTGACCCATTCATGGTTAATTTTTGGGAAAGGGAACCTGCCGATCAAACCTGCCGATCACATGGTGCGAACGGCAGCCAGCACCTCGTCGGCATGGCCATCGACCCGCACATTGCGCCAGATTTTGGCGATCCGTCCGTCCGCGCCGATCAGAACCGTCGTTCGAATGATCCCCATGAAGGTCCTGCCGTACATCGATTTTTCGCCCCAGGCGCCATAGGCCTCGAGCATCTCATGCTGCTCGTCCGAAATCAGAGGAACCGAAAGCTGGTGCTTGTTCCGGAAGGATTCCTGGGCCTTTACGGTGTCGGCTGAGATACCGACCACCACCGCTCCCGAATCGGCAAACTCGCTATCGAGCCGCGTGAAGTCGATCGCCTCCCGGGTGCAGCCGGGCGTGTCGGCGCGGGGATAGAAGAACAGCACCAGTTTCTTGCCGGCATAGTCCGCCAGCGAAACACTGCCGCCGCCGTCGCGCGGCAGGCTGAAGGCGGGCGCCATGGCGCCTTCGACCAGTCCGGTTCCGGTCACTGGCTTGGGCGTATCCGATAGATTGGATTTTATTAACTGTTTCGATGTCGGCTTGTGCGACGCTTTGGCTGAAGGGGTCTTGGCCGTCTTCGCCGGCTTCTTGGCCGGTTTCCTGGCGGCGGTTTTGGCGGCCGTGCTGGCTGCCTTGGCGGCAGGCTTTTTGGTCGATGCCGGCGTGCTGCGGCGGGCGGTCTTGCTGGCGGTCTTGGCGGCAGTCTTGGCCGCGGCGGGTTTTGCGGCGGAAGCCTTGCGGTTCTTGGGAGATGGCATGGAGGATTTCTTGCGCGTTTTCTTGGACATACGCCTTCCTTTCGTCGCTTTCCGCAGATCAACCATTAGGGTATTGCGGGTCTCGCCTTTGACCGCCGGATTCGCTCCGGCTGCTGGGCAAGTTTGATGACCCCGGAGTATGGTTACAAGGAATTCGACGCTACCCCCGTCCGCTCGTCGATGGGACCGCCCAATCAATCCTTGGGCCCGACCACGAGTAACAGTATTAATCGAGGATTGGCAGCGATGCCGGCACAGGAGCGCTCGATAACGATCGAAGAGCGTGCCCTTGGCGGCGATCAACCTCAGCGCCGGCACCGAGAGGCAATGGCTAGGAATACTTCGCCCAAGGGGTCGAATCCGCGTGCCGAGGCCCAGCAATGGGATGACGCGGCGGGCTGGGAGCAGGACGACGCGGCGGGCTATCGTGCGCGACGGCTGTTGTCACGCTCCAATTCCCGATTCCATCGGTTCGGCGACAAGTTCTCAGCGCTGCAGCAATGGATGACCGGCGAGCGCTGGGTCAAGCGCCTGGCGATCGTGATCGCCGTACTGGCGGTAATCTTCACCGGTTGTTTCGGCGGTCTGTGGTGGCGGCTCGGCGCCGGGCCGATCAACCTCGACGTCGCGACGCCGTGGCTGGCGGCCGCGATCGAAGACAATATCGGCCATGGCAACACGGTCGAGGTCGGCGGTACGCAGATCGAGCGGGCCGGACGGATTCGAATCGCGGTGCGCATCCGCGACATCGTGGTCCGCGACCGTGACCAGGTCGTCGTTGCCACCGCGCCGAAGGCCGAGGTGAAACTGTCGGGCATGGCGCTGCTGATGGGACGGCTGCGCGCCGAAAGCCTCAATCTGGTCGATGCCGAACTTTCGGTGCGAATCACGCCCGATGGCCAGGTGACGGTGTCTGCCGGCGATACCGCCAAGCCGCTGGCGACCGGCGTTGCCTCCAAGCGCGATGCCGGCCTGGCGCCGACATTCCCCCGCCAGCCGCCTGCGCCGCCGCAAGGTGCTGCTGCGACGGCTCCCGATACCGCGCAGAACGGATTGCTGGCCGGCCTCGACTGGCTCGACAGCCTCAGCCTGACCGGCCTCGACGGCCAGAACCTGAACGAGATCGGCCTCAAGAACGGCAATCTCATTGTCGACGATCAGCAGCGCGGCAACAAATGGAATTTCGAGAATATCAGCCTCAGCATGCGCCGCCCCAGCGGCGGCGGGGTTGCGGTGAGCCTTGGCGAGCAAGGTGCGCATCCCTGGTCGCTCAAGGTCGTGGTCGGACCACAGCAGAACGGCGTGCGCTCGGTCGATCTTCGCGCCGACAAGGTGCCTGCCGCCAACATCCTGCTTGCGATGCGGGTCAAGGACCTGACCTACAGCGCGGAGCTGCCACTTTCCGGCGAGCTGAAAGGCGAACTGGGCCGCGACGGTCTGCCGACCTATTTCCGCGGCAAGATCACCGCCGGCGCCGGGAACCTGATCGACAGCGATACGCCTGACTATCCGATGCCGATCGATTCGGCGGAGATGAGCGTCGAATGGGATGCCGGACGGCGCGTGCTGGTCGCGCCCTTCAAGGTCATTTCCGGTTCGAACCGGATTACGCTGCTCGGCCATCTCGAACCGCCGAACGGCGCCACCACCGAATGGCAGGCCGGCCTTAGCGGCGGCACCATCCTGCTGGCCGGCACCGACAACGAGCCGCCGCTGATCTTCAACCGGATCGCGATCGGGATGAAGTTCGACACCGACCGCAAGCGCGTGCTGCTCACCCAGGCCGACATCAGCAATGGCGAGATCGGCATCGCCGGTACGGGAAGCATCGACTATTCGGGCGAGGCGCGGCTGCAGCTCGGTTTTGCGGGCACGCCGATGTCGGCATCCGCGCTGAAACGGATGTGGCCGATCCTGATCGTGCCCGAAGTGCGTGAATGGGTGATCGAGCGGATCGAGCGCGGCACGCTCCAGCGCATCGAGGTCGGCGTCAACTCGCCGGTGCGCAATCTGTCGCGCAAGGGGCCGCCGATTCCTGACGATGGCCTGGCTGTCAACATCGTCGCCTCGGGAGTCACCGCGCGTCCGGTCGACGACATGCCCGCGGTACGCGATGCGGATTTGAAGGCGCGGGTTACCGGGCGAACGGCAACGGTGACGATCGGGCAGGGAATTGCCGACACGCCCGCCGGCCGCAAGATCAACATTTCCGATTTCACCTTCGAGGTGCCGGATATGGCGCCGAAGCCGTCGCCCTCACGGGTGAAGTTCAGGGTCGATGCGTCCGTGCCGGCAGCGGCTGAGATTTTGGCCTCCGACCGCATCAGCGATCTCTCCGGCACGCTGATCGATCCGAACGCCAGCAAGGGAAACGTTGCCGCTATCATCACGCTTGGCATGCCGGTCAAGGGCTCGATGACCAAGGCCGATACCACCTACACCGTGATTGCCGATCTGGCCGGGTTTGCCGCCGACAAGCTCGTGATGAACCAGAAGCTGGAATCCAATACGCTCAAGGTGCTCGCCAATAACGCGGGCTACCAGGTCAAGGGCGACGTCAAGATCAACGGGCAACCGGCTTCGCTGGACTATCGCAAGCCGAGCGAGGGCGACGCCGATATCAGGCTGCAGGCGACGCTGGATGATGCCAGCCGCGCGCGCCTCGGGATCGATTTCGGACCGGCTGTGAGCGGCTCGATCCCGATCAAGGTGGTCGGCAAGATCGGCGAGAACGACAGCCGCGTCGGCATCGAAGCCGATCTGACCTCGCTGCGGCTCGACAACATCCTGCCGGGCTGGGTCAAGGTGCCCGGCAAGTCGGGCAAGGCGACGTTCAATGTCGTCAAGAAGGAGCAGTCGACGCTGTTCCAGGATATCGTGGTCGAAGGCGGCGGCGTTTCGATCAAGGGGTCGCTGGAAGTCGACCAGAACGGCGACCTGTTGAACGCGAACTTCCCGACCTACGCGCCGTCGGATGGCGACAAGACGACGTTGAAGGCCGAGCGCGGCGCCGACGGCGTCGTGAAGGTTACGATGCGCGGCGACGTGTTCGACGGCCGCGGCTTCCTCAAGTCGGCGATCACGGGCAAGGACACGGACCCCAAGAGCAAGTCCCGGAACTTGGACCTCGATATCGACGTCAAGCTCGGCGCGGTCGCCGGCTTCAACGGCGAGGCGTTGCGCAGTGTCGACAGCAAGTTCTCGCGCCGCAACGGCATCGTCAAAAACTTCACGCTCTCCAGCAAGGTCGGGCGCGACACATCGTTGACAGCCGATCTGCGCGGTCGCGGGGCGGGACAAGGCCGCGACATCATTATCCTGCAGACCAATGATGCCGGTGCCTTCTTCCGTTTCACGGACATGTACTCGAAGGTAATTGGTGGCCAACTCTCGCTCGCGATGGAGCCGCCAACGGTCGAACCGAGCGCTAAGGAAGGCCTGATCAACGTCCGCGACTTCTCCGTCAAGGGCGAGGCTTCGCTTGACCGTGTGGCAGCAGGTGGTTCTACCGGCACTCAGAGCGGCGTTTCCTTTACGGCATTGCGGGCCGAATTCACGCGGCAGAATGGACAGCTCACGATCCGCGATGGTGTCGTGAAAGGGCCGATGGTCGGGGCGACAATCGAAGGCAGCATCGATACCGTCGCCAATCAAGTTCGGATGAGCGGCACCTTCGTTCCGATGTACGGATTGAACAATATGTTCGGCCAGATTCCGGTGCTCGGGCTGTTCCTCGGCGGCGGCAGCAACGAGGGCCTGATCGGCGTCACCTATGAAGTGGTCGGCACCCCCGGCCAGCCGGTGCTGCGCGTCAACCCGATTTCGGCCGTGATGCCCGGCGTGCTGCGCAAGGTCTTCGAGTTCAACACCGGCAAGCAGAACAACACTCCGATCGAACTGCCGCCGAATAATTAGTCAGGCACGGTCGCAGGCTGGTGGATGATCGAATGGAAGCTTCGGGATGGGAAGCTTTCTCTCGGTAGAAATCACTGCTCTGGTCTGCTTGCCAGACAAGGATCCAAGAGGACATGGTTGGCGTCGCGTCGTCGATATCCGCCTCTCACGATGACCCTGTCGCCAACCGCCACGCCGTTGGATTGGTAGGTCACGCACATGATCCTGATATCCGGCGGTGAGCACAGCACGAGATACCACAAGACTTGATCCGTCTGCACCGCTGTGAGATTGCCGACCACCGAGAGATCGATCCGATAGTCGAGTTCAGGAATACCGTCCGCCATCCGCCTGACATCCTTGCAGTCGGCTGGCCTCCGCGCAGGCTGCTCTGCTTCGGAAAATGCCGGACGGTCGGCAAAGACATCGTTCGACGCGATTGATGGAGTCGAGTTCGGCACTGCAAAGCACAGGACGATGGCCGCGACCGACAAGCCGGCAGTTAGAGTTTGCATTCGGCACCTAGCCAGAGGCCATGGCCGAGACCGCCCGCGCGACCGAAGCCAAGGTGGCGTTTTGCTGAGCGGCAGAAACGGTGGCGCCGGTCAGATAGGCGGTGATCACGATGGGCGCCTTGCCGGGCGGCCAGATCACAGCGACGTCGTTGTTTGTGCCTCGGGCACCGGTACCGGTCTTGTCGCCGACGCGCCAGTCTTTCGCAAAACCTGCACGCAGTCGCGCGTCGCCGGTCTTGTTGGCGACCAACCATGCCGTCAGTTGCTCGCGCGATGCTGCCGACAGCGCTTTAGTCCCAAGGATCAGCGCTTGCAAATTCGAAGCCATCGCATTCGGTGTCGTGGTATCTCTGATATCGTCGGGCAAAGCCTCGTTGAGCGAAGGCTCATCCCGGTCTAGCCGCGTGACCTGGTCGCCGAGGCTCCGCACGAAGGCCGTCAGCCCCGGCGGGCCGCCGATGCCGGCAAGCAGGAGATTGCCGGCCGTGTTGTCGCTCAACGTCACCGCCGCTTCGCAAATCTCGGCGAGCGTCATGCCGTCGCCGCCGACGCGCTTCTCGGTTACGGGTGAGTACACGATGAGTGCGGATGCGTCGAAGGTCACGCGCCGCGTCAATTGTTCCTTGCCGGCATCCACCCGCGCCAGGATCGCGGAGGCTGCCAGCATCTTGAAGGTGCTGCACATCGGAAAGCGCTCGTCACCCCGATGGGCATGACGAGTGTCCGTTGCCGTGTCCAGGACGCAAACACCGAGCCGGCCGCCGCTCCCGCGCTCCAGACGCCTGATCTCGTCGATCAGTCGTTGATTTGCGGTCGAGGCGCGTATCGCTTGCCGGGCGCTCAAGGCGGTCGTTATCAGCGCTGCACCGCATCCAAGCTGGAACTGTCTTCTCGTGATCACCATGAATCCCTCCTTGCTACGCGCAGGAAGGTGCCGATCGGTCGCTGTCTTGACAAACGATGAGTTCTGCGGGCAGGCATAAGAAAAACTAGGGACGAGCAATGCGGCGCCGGATGAAGCTTTCGCACCTTCCGCTCAATGCGCTAAGGGCCTTTGAAGCGACGGCGCGCCACCTCAGTTTCACCCGTGCTGGCCTGGAGCTTCGGGTTACACAGGCGGCCGTCAGCCAGCATGTGAAAGTGCTGGAGAACCGGCTAGGCGTACAGTTGTTTCGCCGGCTGCCCCGCGGCGTTGCGCTCACCGATGAAGGACAGCTGCTGCTGCCGAGCATTGTCGAGGCTTTCGGCCGGCTCACCGAAACGCTCAATCGGTTTGAAGACGGCCACTACCAGGACGTCATCGCGGTCGGGGTGGTCGGTACCTTCGCTTCCGGATGGCTGTTGCCGCGGCTCGATGCTTTCAGGAAAGCCTATCCACGGATCGATTTGCGCCTGTTCACCAACAACAATCGTATCGACATTGCGGGTGAAGGCCTCGATTACGCGATCAGGTTTGGCGATGGCCTTTGGCATGGCACTGAGGCGACCCAGTTGATGGCTGCGCCATTTACCCCATGCTGCGCGCCTTCGCTGGCTCGCAGGCTGAGCCGGCCGGCCGATCTCAAGCGCGAGGTGCTGCTGCGTTCCTACCGACAGGAGGAATGGCCGCGATGGTTTGCCGCGGCGGGACTTCAGAGTCCGGTCCTCAAGGGAATGGTATTCGATTCATCCATCACGATCGCCAGTGTAGCGGCGCGCGGTTTCGGCGTTGCGTTGTTGCCGGCGGCATTGTTTCAGGACGAGATCCGCCAGCGGCGGCTGGTACGTCCTTTCAAGGTCGAAGTAGCGCTCGGCGATTATTGGATCACGTCGCTGCACTCCCGGCGCCCGACAGCCGCGATGCTCTCATTCAAGAGCTGGCTGCTTGAAACGATCGCAGCAACAAAGAGGAGCCCGGGCAAGCAGGCCGGGACGTAGCTACCGCCGCAGCGCCGGTACGACCAGGAACGGAATCATTCCGAGCACAACGGCCACCAGCGCGAATGCGATCACGGGGTTGTAGCTGTGGGTCCAGTCGTGGATCAGGCCGCCGGCCCAGGCGCCGAGCCCCGAGCCAAGGCCGCTGCCGATCGAGATCGTGCCGTAGATGGTGCCGACCCGTTCGCCGCGAAAGATCTTCATTGCGGTTGACGTGATCAGCGGGCCGCGCGAGCCGATCATGCTGCCGAAGGTCACGACGAAGGCGCCGAGCAGCCAGAAGTTCGGATAGAACTGCAGCAGCCAGAGCAGGATGATGCCGATGATCGAGATGGCATAGCTGAGCAAAACCGACGGCCTTCGTCCGATCATTGCATCGAGCTGGGTCACGCCCAGCATGCCGAACAGCAGCACGACGCCGGAAAAGCCCCAGGCGGTCGCGGCCTGCAGGGGCGGGAAGCCGGCATCGATCAGATAAGCGACGATCTGCGCCGCAAGCGCATACATCCCGACGGCCGTAAAGAAGAAGGTCGAAAACAGCGCCCAGAACGCGTGGTGACGCATCGCGCTGCCGAGCGTCCAGCCGCCGTCGACGAAATCGGGATCGGCCTTTTTCGCGATGTGCGGCGAGCCCATGGAGAACAGCCGCCATGGCAGCAGCAACAACGGCAGCAGCAGGCAGAGCGCAATGATACCGAACGTCTGGTAGGCGCCGCGCCAGCCGATGTGATCGATCAGAAGCTGCGACGCCGGCAGCAACAGCAGCACGCCTACGCCGGCCGCGGAATAGACCACCGCCATCGCGGTGGGCAGCCGCGGGCCGAACCAGCGGCCGAGCAGGATCGAGTTCGGCACGTTGCCTATGAATGCGATGCCGATCCCGACGGAGACGCCGACGCTCAACTGGAATTGCCACAGCGCCTGCGCGCGCGACGCCACCAGAAACGCCGCGCCGAGCAGCAGCAGTCCCAGCGAATAGACGGCGCGGGGGCCGTAGCGGTCGAACAGCCGCCCCACCACCGGCGCCGTCAGCCCGCCCGCCAGCCATGTCAGCGAATAGACCGAAACCACTTCCGCGCGGTCCCAGCCGAAATTCTCCGAGATCGGTTTGAGGAAAACCGTAAAGCTCTCGCCGAGGCCGCGGCCGAGCAGCGCCAGCGTGAAGCACAGCGCCAGCACATTGAGTGCAATGCGCCCCGGCTTGAGCGGCCTCGCTAACGCGTCTCCCTCTGACGTCTTGTTGTCCATGGGACGCAGGGAGCGCGTTTCCGCTGGCCCCCGCAAGCGTCAAAAACGAATGCGCCCATGCAAGCCAGATCAGGCTGGCTTGAGCAGCACGTGCTTTTTCTTACCCATGGAAAGCTTGATGACGCCTTCCGGGGTGAGGTTGGACGGCGTGAGCACCATTTTCTCGTCGGTCACGGCGGCATCGTTGACGCGCAAGCCACCGCCCTTGATCTGGCGGCGTGCCTCGCCGTTCGAGGTTACGAGACCTGCTTTCACGAACAGCCCCACTACACCGGCGCCCGCTTCGAGCTCACCGCGCGACACTTCCACGGTGGGCAGGTTCTCCGCGATCGCGCCTTGCTCGAACGTTTGGCGGGCGGTTTCGGCGGCGGTGTTCGCGGCGTCGCGGCCATGCAACAGCGCGGTCGCCTCCGTCGCCAGCACCTTCTTGGCCTCGTTGATCTCGCCGCCCTGCAATGCCGCGAGTTTCTCGATCTCGCTCATCGGCAGGGTCGTGAACAGCTTTAGAAATTTCACGACGTCGGCGTCCTCGGCGTTGCGCCAGTATTGCCAGAAGTCGTAAGGCGAGAACTGGTCGGCGTTGAGCCACACCGCGCCCTGCGCGGTCTTGCCCATCTTGGCGCCCGACGCGGTCGTGAGCAGCGGCGTGGTCAGCGCGAACAATTGCGGCGTGCCCATGCGGCGGCCGAGATCGACGCCGTTGACGATGTTGCCCCATTGATCGGAGCCGCCCATCTGCAGCCGGCAGCCGGTGCGCCGCGCCAGCTCGACGAAATCATAGGCCTGGCAGACCATGTAGTTGAACTCGATGAAGCTCATCTCCTGCTCGCGCTCGAGCCGGAGCCTGACCGAATCCATCGTCAGCATGCGGTTGACCGAGAAGTGCCGGCCGACGTCGCGCAGCATTTCGATATAGTTCAGCTTCGTCAGCCATTCGGCATTGTCGAGCATGATCGCGTCGCTCGGGCCGTTGCCGTACCGCAGCACCTTCGCGAACACGCCGCGGATCGAGGCCTTGTTGGCCTCGATCTCCTCGACCGAGCGGATGGCGCGCGTTTCATCCTTGCCCGAGGGATCGCCGACCATGGTGGTGCCGCCGCCCATCAGGGTGATCGGCTTGTTGCCGCTCTGCTGCAGCCAGTGCAGCATCATCATGGTGAGGTAATTGCCGATATGGAGCGACGGTGCGGTGCAGTCGTAGCCGACATAGGCGGTCGCCTGGCCCCTGGCGGCCAGCGCGTCGAGGCCCTCGAAATCGGAGCATTGGTGGATGAAGCCGCGTTCCTGTAAAATGTTCAGGAAATCTGATTTAAATTTGGTCATGGGCGGGCGCTTTGATCATTCTATTTTCACTGTAATTGTAGCGAGTTGCGGAACCACGGCGGAACAGGGTGCCGCAAGGCCGGGCGCTGTGGCATTATAAGATGTGCGTGTTTGGCACAAGCTGGTCGTCGTCGGCGGGACGTATCGAGCAGGGCGTTTCAAAGGCACAATCGACCATGATGTTGACGGCACTAGGTTTGATGAGCGGCACCTCGCTCGACGGGGTCGATGTCGCTTTGATCGAAACCGACGGCCGCCGGGTGAATGCGCTCGGACCGTCCGGATACCGGCCCTATACCGATACGGAGCGCGGCCTGTTGCGCCAGGCGCTGTATGAGGCCACCGACCTGGCCGATCGCGCGGCGCGGCCCGGCTGCCTGCGCGAGGCCGAGCGGGTCGTCACATCTGCGCATGCCGAGGCGGTGGCCGCCTTTACCGCGCAACACCGGATGCGCTTCGATGATATCGACATCGTCGGCTTTCACGGCCAGACCGTGCTGCACCGGCCCGAGAAAAAACTGACGGTCCAGATCGGCGATGCAGTGACGCTCGCCAGGACGATCCACATTCCGGTCATGTACGATTTCCGCGCTGCCGATGTCGAAGCTGGCGGGCAGGGCGCGCCCTTTGTGCCGGTCTATCACCGCGCGCTCGCCCAATCGCTGGAGTGGGAGGGCCCGACCGTCGTGGTCAATATCGGCGGGGTCGCCAACATCACCTATATCGACGGCGACACGCTGATCGCCTGCGATACCGGGCCAGGCAACGCGCTGCTCGATGACCACATGTTCCGCCACTTGAACCAGCGCTTCGATACCGAGGGGCGAACCGCCGCGCTGGGCAGGGTCGATGCGGCCTGGATCAACCGTGCGCTGGAGATGCCGTTCTTTTCGCTGCCGCCGCCGAAATCGCTCGATCGCAACGATTTTGCGGGGCTGAAGCTTCGCGATATGCCGCCCGAGGATGGCGCGGCGACGCTGACCGCCTTTACCGTCGCTGCGATTGCCCGGCTGGTGCCGTTGCTGCCGAAGGAACCCAAGAACTGGATCGTGGCCGGCGGTGGCGCCCGCAACCTGACCATGCTGCGAATGCTGCGTGAGTGTCTGGCGCCCGCGACCGTCCGGGCGGCGGATACCCTGGGCTGGGCCTCAGACGCCATCGAGGCGCAGGCTTTCGGATTTCTGGCGGCGCGAGGCCTGAAAGGCCTGCCGCTGAGCTATCCCGCCACCACCGGGGTGCCGCTCCCGATGACCGGCGGCATCATCGCGCGACCGTGACGCGGTTCAAGATATGTTGATGCAATTGCATTGAGCTTGACGACTGCATGCAAGCGCATCTAATTTAGATGCAAATGCATGGAGCGGAGGCCGGCCGGCCTTCGCGTTGGAGGTCGTCATGGCGCAGAAGCTCACTTTGATCAGCCACAAGCTTTGTCCCTACGTGCAGCGCGCCGTGATCGCGCTGAGCGAGAAAGGCGTTCCGTTCGAGCGGATCGACATCGATCTCTCCAACAAGCCGGACTGGTTCCTGAAAATATCGCCGCTTGGCAAGGTGCCGGTGCTCGTCGTGACCAGCGACTACGGCAAGGAGGTCGCGCTGTTCGAAAGCAACGTGATTTGCGAATACATCGAGGACACCCAGGGCGGCGCAAAGCTGCATCCGCAGGATGCGCTCCAGCGCGCGCAGCACCGCGCCTGGATGGAGTTCGGGTCGACCATTCTGAGCGCGCTCTGGGGCCTGGAGACGACGGGTGATCCCGCGATCTTCGAGAGCAAACGGCAGGCGGTCGCCGCAAAATTTGCGCGTGTCGAGGAGGCGCTGGGCGCGGGGCCATTCTTTGCCGGCGAAAATTTCAGCCTGGTGGATGCGGTATTCGCGCCGATCTTCCGCTATTTCGACGTGTTCGATGAGTTGACCGATCTCTCGGTCTTTGCCGACACGCCGAAGGTCCGCGCATGGCGGGAGACGCTGGCGAAGCGGCCGAGCGTACGCACGGCGGTGGGTCCCGACTATCCGCAATTGCTGCACGCGTTCCTGGCGCGCCATAACGCGCATTTGCTGAAGCTGGCGGCTTAGCGCTTGCCGGGATGGTAGGCGTGGGCCGTGTCCCGGGCGCGACGCAGCGCCATAAGCGCGTTCACGCGCGTCTTCGACACGCTATGGCGCTGCTTCGCAGGACCGGGACCCATTGTTGGTTACGGGAACGGTTGAGAGATAGGCCCCGGCTCTGCGGTGCACCACTTCGTGATGCACCGCGTCCGGGGCACGAGCAGGACTAGCGGACGTTGGCAAGCCGCATGTCGAGATAGCCGGTCACCGTCTCCATCAGCGGCTCCAGCTTGCCATCGAAGAAGTGATTGGCGCCCGGGATGATCTGCTGATCGATCACGATGCCTTTCTGCGTCTTCAACTTCTCGACCAGCGTGTTGACGTCCTTCGGCGGCACCACCGCGTCCTTCTCGCCATGCACGATCAGTCCCGAAGACGGGCAGGGCGCGAGGAAGGAGAAGTCGTAGAGATTGGCGGGCGGCGCGATCGAAATAAAACCCTCAACCTCGGGCCGGCGCATCAGAAGCTGCATGCCGATCCAGGCGCCGAACGAAAAGCCTGCGACCCAGCAGGCGCGCGCTTCGGGATTGATAGTCTGCGCCCAGTCGAGCGCGGAGGCCGCGTCCGAAAGCTCGCCGGTGCCATGATCGAACGAGCCCTGGCTGCGGCCGACGCCGCGAAAATTGAAACGCAGCACCGAGAAGCCGCGATGCGCAAACGCGTAGTAGCACTGGTAGACGATCTGGTGATTCATCGTGCCGTGAAACTGCGGATGCGGATGCAAGATCATCGCGATCGGCGCGTTCTTCTGCTTGGCCGGATGATAACGGCCTTCGAGGCGGCCTGCGGGGCCGGTGAAAATTACTTCAGGCATTGATGATCCCTAGGCAACGGACGTGATCCGGGCGGAAAAGAATGTGATCATGCGTCGTTGGGCGATGCGCGAACGGGCGCTCCCGTGAACTGGTTGCGGCCTTCTAGCATGAGGCGAGGGGCAAAAAGCAAGCATCTTGAACATCTCGAAGGCTGTTCAAGGCGTTAGCTTGCGATTGCACGAGACGGCACGATCCCCAATTGCCATAAGGCATTTGGGAAAGCACAAGGCCCTAGCTCGCTGGCCGTCTGCGGCTGTAGGTAATATCATACAGAATGTCCGACCGGATCTATCTCGATTGGAATGCGACGACGCCGCTTCGCTCCGAGGCGAGGCAGGCGATGGCAGCCGCTTGGGACCTGGCCGGCAATCCGTCCTCGGTACATGCCGAAGGGCGTCAGGCGCGCCGGCTGGTCGAGGACGCACGGGCCGCGGTCGCCGCGGCCGTCGGCGCCCGTCCACAGGATGTGGTGTTTGGTTCCGGCGGCACCGAAGCCAATGCAATGGCTCTGGCGCCGGGATTGCGCCGGGCCACGGGCTCGCCGGTCCAGCGACTGGTGGTGTCGGCCATCGAGCACCCGTCGGTGCTATCAGGCGGACGGTTTCCGGCCGATACGATCACGGCCATTAAGGTCTCCGGTGCCGGCTTGGTGGACCTCGCCCATCTGCGTGCGTTGCTTGCCAAAGGGCCGCCAGCGCTTGTGTCGGTGATGCTGGCCAACAACGAGACCGGTGCCATTCAACCGGTCGGCGAAGTCGCCGACATCGTGCATGAAGCAGGCGGGCTGCTGCATGTCGATGCGATCCAGGCTTTCGGTAAAATACCGTTCGATATCAAATCGATACGCGCCGATCTGATCACACTGTCTGCGCACAAGATCGGCGGCCCCAAGGGAGTTGGTGCGCTGGTTCTGGCCGAGGAGGTGCAGGGGCTGGAGCCGCTGCTCCGCGGCGGTGGGCAGGAGCTGGGCCGCCGGGCGGGAACCGAGAATGTCGCTGGTATCGCGGCCTTTGGCGCAGCGACCAAGGCGGCCATGGCCGAGCTGCCGGCTAGTGCCATCCGGCAGCAGGATCTGCGTGAGCGCCTTGAGAAAGGGTTGAACCAAGCGCCTGAAATCATTGTATTTTCAGAGGATGCGCCACGTCTGCCCAATACGACGCTGTTTACCGTTCCCGGGCTTCGGGCCGAGACGGCGGTGATCGGCTTCGATCTCAGCGGTATTTCGGTATCGTCCGGTTCCGCCTGTTCCTCTGGCAAGGTACAGCCGTCCCACGTTCTGGCCGCCATGGGGTTCGACGGCGAGCTGGCGCAGGGAGCGGTGCGACTCAGTCTGGGCTGGTCTACCACGGAGACAGACATTGATTTGGCCCTTGAGGCTTGGCGAAAGCTTGCCGATGCCTTACTTAGAGGGCGACGAAACACGGCTTGAAACGTTCTAAGTGGGTTTCGCCGGAACGTTTCGTCAGACTGATTTTGCGATTGTTCCACCGCGGTCCTTGAAACCGCGAGCGGAGGATGGAATGCCAGCCGTACAAGAGACGGTCGAGCGCGTGAAGCGCATCGACGTCGACCAATATCGATATGGTTTTGAGACGCTGATCGAGTCCGACAAGGCCCCCAAGGGTCTCTCGGAAGACACCGTCCGCTTCATTTCCGCCAAGAAAAGCGAACCGGCCTGGATGCTGGAATGGCGTCTGGAGGCCTATCGCCGCTGGCTGACCATGACCGAGCCGACCTGGGCGCGCGTCAACTATCCCAAGATCGACTACCAGGACATTTATTACTACGCGGCGCCCAAGCCGAAGAAGACGCTGTCGTCGATCGATGAAATCGATCCCGAAATCCTCAAGACCTACGAGAAGCTTGGCATTCCCTTGCGCGAAGTCGCCATTCTCGAAGGCGTCGAGCCCCCGCCCGGCGGCGAGCCGTCGGCCAACCGCAAGATCGCGGTCGACGCGGTGTTCGACTCGGTTTCGGTGGCGACCACCTTCCAGAAGGAGTTGAAGGCTGCCGGCGTGATCTTCATGCCGATCTCGGAGGCGATCCGCGAACATCCCGAGCTGGTGAAAAAGTATCTCGGCTCGGTCGTGCCGACCTCGGACAACTATTTCGCGACGCTGAACTCGGCGGTGTTCTCCGACGGCTCGTTCGTTTACGTGCCGCCGGGCGTGCGCTGCCCGATGGAGCTGTCGACCTATTTCCGCATCAACGAGCGCAACACAGGCCAGTTCGAGCGCACGCTGATCATCGCCGACAAGGGCTCCTACGTCAGCTATCTCGAAGGCTGCACCGCGCCGCAGCGCGACGAGAATCAGTTGCATGCCGCTGTGGTCGAACTCGTCGCTCTCGATGACGCCGAGATCAAGTATTCGACGGTGCAGAACTGGTACCCCGGCAATTCCGAGGGCCTGGGCGGTATCTACAATTTCGTCACGAAGCGTGGCGACTGCCGCGGCAACCATTCGAAGATCTCCTGGACCCAGGTCGAGACCGGGTCGGCGATCACCTGGAAATATCCGAGCTGTATCCTGCGCGGCGACAATTCGCGCGGCGAGTTCTATTCGATCGCGATCTCGAACGGTCACCAGCAGGTCGACTCTGGCACCAAGATGCTCCACCTCGGCAAGAACACGTCGAGCCGGA
This sequence comes from Bradyrhizobium sp. LMTR 3, assembly GCF_001693485.1. GTDB lineage: Bacteria > Pseudomonadota > Alphaproteobacteria > Rhizobiales > Xanthobacteraceae > Bradyrhizobium. The sequence continues at coordinate 81,786 of NZ_MAXC01000012.1, read as the reverse complement.
TCATCTCCAAGGGCATCGCGGCCGGCGTCTCGCAGAACACCTATCGCGGCCTCGTCACCGCCCATCGCAAGGCGACCGGCGCACGCAACTATACTGCCTGCGATTCGCTTCTGATCGGCGACAAATGCGGCGCGCATACCGTGCCTTACGTCGAGGCGAAGAACTCGTCCGCGACCTTCGAGCACGAAGCGACGACGTCAAAGATCTCCGAGGATGTGCTGTTCTACTGCACCCAACGCGGCCTCAGCCAGGAAGAAGCCGTCGGCCTCGTGGTCAACGGCTTCGTCAAGGACGTGCTGCAGCAACTGCCGATGGAGTTCGCGGTTGAGGCGCAGAAGCTGATCTCGATCTCGCTCGAAGGATCGGTTGGATAGCGACCTCATCCTGAGGAGGCCGCGCAGCGGCCGTCTCGAAGGATGAGAGGAAAGATTGTGGCCACGTCCTTCGAGACGCGCCTGGCGGCGCTCCTCAGGACGAGGGGTGAAAACGGAAAAACAACATGTCATTGCTTGAAGTGAAAGACCTGAAGGTTCGTGTCGAGGAGCGTGAGATTCTCCATGGGCTGACGCTCACCGTGAACCCGGGCGAGGTGCATGCGATCATGGGGCCGAACGGTTCCGGCAAATCGACGCTCTCGCACGTCATCGCCGGCAAGCCGGGCTATGAAGTGACCGATGGCCAGATCCTGTTCCGGGGCGAGGACCTGCTGGAGATGGACCCCGACGAGCGCGCCGCCAAGGGCGTGTTTCTCGCGTTCCAGTACCCGGTCGAAATTCCTGGCGTCGCTACCATGAACTTCCTGCGCACCGCGCTGAACGCGCAGCGCAAGGCGCGTGGCGAGAGCGAATTCTCCACGCCCGACTTTCTCAAAAAGGTCCGCGAGGTCGCAAAGTCGCTCAACATCCCGCAGGACATGCTCAAGCGCGGCGTCAATGTCGGCTTCTCCGGCGGCGAGAAGAAGCGCAACGAGATATTGCAGATGGCGCTGTTCGAGCCTGCCGTCTGCATCCTCGATGAAATGGATTCCGGCCTCGACATCGACGCGCTCAGGATCGCTGCCGACGGCGTCAACGCGTTGCGTTCGCCCGATCGCGCCATGGTCGTCATCACCCACTACCAGCGGCTGCTCAACTACATCGTGCCGGACTTCGTGCACGTGATGTCGAAGGGCCGCGTCGTGAAGAGCGGCGGCAAGGATCTGGCGCTGGAGCTCGAGGCTTCCGGCTACACCCAGTTCGAAGACGCAGCCTGACTGCGGACGGATTTGTGATGAATGTAGTTCTGGCAAAAAACGAGACCGGGCGCGCGCTGAGCGAGAGCTTTGCGGTGGCGCGCGATCGGCTGCCGGGCGGCGGCAAGGTCGCCGAGGCGCGGAACACCGCCTTCGAGGCCTATGAGCGCGTCGGGCTGCCGCACCGGCGGCTCGAGGAATGGAAATACACCGATCTGCGCGCGCTGATGCGCGAGGTGCTGCCGCTGGCGGCCGCACCGGATGCGGCCGCGCTGAAGCAGGCTGCCGCCGCCGTGAAGCTGCAGGCGATCAAGGGCGCCCGTCGTCTGGTGCTGGTGGATGGCGTGTTCGCGCCGAAGCTTTCCGAACTGGAGGGGCTGGAGAAGGGCGTTACCGTCCGCACCCTGCGCGACGTGCTGGAAACCGGGGACGCCGCGCTGCAGACGCAGTTATTCACGCCCGACAATGCCAATCCGATGGTCGCGCTCAACAGCGCGATGATGACCGATGGCGTGGTGATCGAGATCGCCAACGGCGTCGTGCTGAAGCAGCCGCTGCAGGTCATTCATGTCGCGAGCGGCGCCACGTCGGCTGCGATGTTTACCCGTTCGCTGCTGCGTCTCGGCAAGGATACCGGCGTGACGCTGGTCGAGAGCTACATCGCGGCCGAGGGTGCGAAGGCCTATCAGGCGCATGACTCCATGATCGTCGCAATCGGCGATAATTCGCGGCTCGACCATGTTCGACTGGTCGAGGATGGCCGCGACGCGTTCAACATCTCCTCCGCCGTCATTACGCTGGGCGCGCATGCGCATTTCAACACCTTTGGCATGACCTCGGGCGCCGCCGTCAGCCGCTATCAGGCGACCATCACCTTTGCCGGCGAGGGCTCCCGCGTCGAGACCAACGGCGTCAATCTGCTCAATGGCCGCCAGCACGCCGACACAACGTTGTTCATGGATCACGCGGTGCCGCATTGCGCCAGCCGTGAAGTGTTCCGCGCCGTGGCCGACGACCGTGGCCATTCGGTGTTCCAGGGCCGCATCATCGTGCGTCCCGATGCCCAGAAGACCGACGCCAAGATGATGACGCGGGCACTGCTTTTGTCCGACGACGCCGAGGCCGATAACAAGCCGGAGCTCGAGATCTTCGCTGATGACGTTACCTGCGGCCATGGCGCCACGACCGGCGCGCTCGACGAGAGCCTGCTGTTCTATTTGCGCGCCCGCGGCCTCTCCGAGAAGGAGGCCCAGGCGCTGCTGATCCAGGCCTTTGTTGGTGAGGCCATCGAATCCATCGTCAACGACGATCTGCGCGAGCTCGCAATCGCCGCCGCGCAGCGTTGGCTGGAGGCACGGGCATGACCCAGCATCCGGCGGTCAAGAATGGGGCCTATGACGTGGCCCGCGTGCGGGAGGATTTCCCCGCGCTGGCGATGAAGGTCTATGGCAAGCCGCTGGTCTATTTCGACAACGCCGCCTCCGCGCAGAAGCCGACCGCCGTGCTCGATCGCATGACGGAAGCCTACAGAAGCGAATACGCCAACGTACATCGCGGCCTGCATTATCTCGCCAATGCCGCGACGGAAGCCTACGAGGGCGGCCGCGCCAAGGTGGCGAAATTCATTAACGCAGGGCGTAGTGAAGAAATTATCTTCACCCGCAATGTCACCGAGGCCATCAATCTGGTGGCATCTTCCTGGGGCGAGCCCAACATCAAGGCAGGCGACGAGATCGTGCTCTCGATAATGGAGCACCACTCCAACATTGTGCCCTGGCACTTTTTGCGCGAGCGCCATGGCGCCGTGATCAAATGGGCGCCGGTCGACGACGACGGCAATTTCCTGATCGAGGAGTTCGAGAAGCTGCTGACACCGCGGACCAAGCTCGTCGCCATCACTCAGATGTCGAACGCGCTTGGCACCTTCGTCCCGGTCAAGGAAGTCGTGAAGCTCGCCCATGACCGCGGCATTCCGGTGCTGGTCGACGGCGCGCAAGGCGCTGTGCATTTGCCGATCGACGTGCAGGATCTCGATTGCGATTTCTATGCCTTCACCGGCCACAAGATCTATGGTCCGACCGGGATTGGCGCGCTGTACGCCAAGCATGAGCACCTGGTCGCGATGCGGCCCTATAATGGCGGCGGCGAGATGATCCGCGAGGTGGCAAAGGACTGGGTCACCTATGGCGATCCGCCGCACAAGTTCGAAGCCGGGACGCCGCCGATCGTCGAGGCGATCGGGTTGGGAGCCGCAATCGATTACGTCAACTCGATCGGCAAGGAGCGCATCGCCGCGCACGAGCACGATCTTTTGAACTACGCCCAGGAGCGGCTGCGCGAAATCAATTCGCTGCGCCTGATCGGCACCGCGCGCGGCAAGGGGCCGGTAATCTCCTTCGAGATGAAGGGCGCCCATCCCCACGACGTCGCAACCGTGATCGACCGGCAGGGAATCGCGGTGCGCGCCGGCACCCATTGCGTGATGCCGCTTTTAGAGCGGTTCAATGTCACAGCTACCTGCCGGGCGTCGTTCGGGATGTATAATACCCGGGAAGAAGTCGACCATCTGGCACAGGCGCTGATCAAAGCGCAGGATTTGTTCGCATGAGTGACACGGCCGAAGTCAAAACCGCCAACATGGAAACCAACTCGGCGTTGCCGCCGGAGGAGACCGAGCGGCTGGGCACCGAAATCGTCGCCGCGCTGAAGACGGTGTTCGACCCGGAAATTCCGGCCGACATCTACGAACTCGGCCTGATCTACAAGGTCGACCTCAAGGACGACCGCAGCGTCGACGTGACGATGACGCTGACCACGCCGAACTGTCCGGCGGCCGGCGAACTGCCGACCATGGTGGAGAACGCGATCGCCAGCGTGCCCGGCGTCGGTGTCGTGAATGTCAATCTGGTATGGGATCCGGCCTGGACGCCGGATCGGATGTCCGACGAGGCGCGCCTCGTCCTCAACATGTGGTGAAGGGATCCGTTGCCCAAGCTATCCGGCGTCATCGAGACTGCACTCTATGTCGATGACCTCGACCGCGCCCGCGCGTTCTACGAGGAGGTGCTGGGTCTGGAAGCGCTGACGGCGGATCCGCGGTTCGCTGCTTTCGATGTCGGTGGACGAAGCGTGCTGCTGCTGTTTCGCCGCGGCTCGGTGCCTGAGACGATCCGACTCCCCGGCGGCACCATTCCGCCGCATGATGGCAGCGGCCCCATTCATATGGCCTTTGCCATTCCGGTGGCCGAGCTGCCGCTGTGGGAAAAGACACTCGGCGAGCACGATGTCGCGATCGAAGGCAGGACGGACTGGCCGCGCGGCGGGAAAAGCATCTACTTCCGCGACCCGGATAACCATTTGCTGGAACTGGCGACGCCGGGAATTTGGAAGATTTACTAGGAAGCCCGCGGAGCGTTTCGAGGGGTTCTGAGTGAGTTCATGACGAGAGACCTTCACAGTGGGAATTTCGTTGTTACTTTAATGGCATTATAGTTCGTCATAGTTGGTCGCTACCCTGCGACGCCGGAGATCGACTGCAATGGATACCACCGTCCAGTCCAAGCCGAAGCCGCGGCCGCGCCCGCAGGTGATGAAGCTGACCGAGGCCGCCGCCGCGCGGATCACGGAGCTGACCAAGCGTGCCGATTCCGAGATCGTGGGCTTGCGCGTTGGCATCAAGAACGGCGGCTGCGCCGGGCAGTCCTATACGGTGGAATACGCCCACGAGATCCGCCCGACCGACGAAGTCGTCGAGGACAGGGGTGTCAAGATCCTGGTCGATCCCAAGGCGGTCCTGTTCCTGCTCGGCACCGAGATGGACTACAAGGCCGACAAGCTCCAGGCGCAGTTCATCTTCAACAACCCGAACCAGGTTTCCGCCTGTGGCTGCGGCGAGTCGGTTCAACTGACCCCGGCGAAAGTGTAGGTCTCGCCGCATGCGCGGACCTCATCCTGAGGAGCGCGCATTGCGCGTGTCTCGAAGGATGGCCGCGGGCGAGATAGCGGCCTCATGGTTCGAGACGCCGCTACGCGGCTCCTCACCATAAGGGGTGAGGTCTAGGGCAGGCGCCAATATGGATCGCGATTTCCTGATCGACCTGTTCGCCGATTTCGGCCCGGTTACCATCCGCCGGATGTTCTCCGGGTACGGCATTTCTGCCGATGGCACCAATTTCGCGCTTTCGCTGCGCGCCGGGCTTTACCTTCGCGCGGACGAGCAAACCATTCCGCAATTTGAAGCGGAAGGTTCAACGCCGTTTCAGTATCAAACTCGGGCCAAGACCGTTACCGTGAACTCGTACTGGCAATTGCCGGCGCGTCTGTTCGACGACTCCGAGGAGTTGGCCGAATGGGCGCGGGCTGCACTGGCAGCGGCGCAACGCGCGGCCCTGCTTAAGCGGCCGAAGGCGCGCAAGGCGGCGAAGCCGAAGGTTTCGAGCAAGGCCGTGGTCGCGCAGAAGCCGAAGAAGACTGTGACTAAGAAGGCTGCAACCAAGAAGAAGCCAAAGAAAAGATCCTCATCCTGAGGAGCCCGCGAGAAGCGGGCGTCTCGAAGGATGTAGGCCACAGGCGGGGCCTCATGGTTCGAGACGGCGCGTTGCGCCTCCTCACCATGAGGAGTGAGATCACGCGACCTGGCTGCGGGTCTCGGCGGCGTATTCGGGGTCGACTTCGCAGACCACACGGTTGCGGCCGTTGCGCTTGGCGGCGTAGAGACAAGCATCGGCGCGCTCGATCAGCGAATCCGTGTCGTCGTCCGGCTTCAGCATGGAGACGCCGACCGAGATGGTGACGCGGCCAAGAATTTCGCCGGTCGATTTCTTCTTCAATTCCTTGGCCATGACGGCGCGGCGGACGTGGTCGGCGACCGTCAGCGCCTGACGCAGCCCGGTATTCGGCAGCACCACCGCGAACTCCTCGCCGCCATAGCGGGCGGTGATGTCCTGGCCCTTGATGGTTTGCTTCAGCGACATTGCCACCAGCCGCAGCACCTGATCGCCGGTCAGATGGCCGTAGGAATCGTTGAACGATTTGAAATGGTCGATGTCGAACATCATCAGCGACAGCGGTTCACCGCTCGCCATCGCCGTCCGCACCGCCATCTCGATCGAGCGGTCGAAATATTTCCGATTACCCAATCCGGTCAGCGGATCGGTCAAGCTCTCAGCGCGGATCGCTTCGAGGCTGTGCTGCAGATTGCTGATCTCGGTCCTGGACAGCGCGAGCCGGCTCTCCAGCGCCTTGTTGGTCCCGCGCATCTCGCGCGTCGATTTCACCAGGCCGTCGACGATCGCCTTGATCTGATCGCGGCTTTTGGCGTTCCTGAGTTTTTCGTTCGCGCCGCTCAGCTTGGCGTCATAGCTCTCCGACATGCTGAGTGCCTCGGTGATGAGGCCCATCACGTCGTCGATCTCGCCGATCACACGCGCGCCGACCTTGTCGATGCGGTCGGAGGCCTTGATGTGGGAGAGATAGGTTTCGTAGATCTGTTCGAGATCGGACTCGCTCAGCTTGCCGTTGCGCGCCAGCGTCTCGTTGATGATTTTGTTGAGGGGAGCATTGTATCCGGTCGCGTAGACGTACCAGATTTCATAGTTGCGCGGGACGGCGGTCTGCCTGAGGGATTTGATCTGGCCCAACGCGACTTCGGCAAACGCCATCGTGCGTTCGTGCTCGTCCAGCAGCTTGACCACTGATCCCGTCCCCAATAGCGAGCAGCGCCGGTCGTTGCCGTGCAGCAATGATTAAATTATCGCCGCAGGTTAACGGAGGAGGATGAACGGCCGGTAAACAGTTCCGGCCGCAGCAAATCGACGGTTGTCAGACGCGAGCGCGAATGGGCCGCAACAGGAATGCGGGAAGGTGCGAGTGATCGGCGGGCTCCGATTCGACCTCGCGGTGGGCGCGCCGCGGTTCGGGTCGCCCGATCGAGGGCACGCGCGAAGGCTGCGCAGGGGCGGACGACGAGAAGGCGGCGGCCTCCGGCTGCGGCCTGGCACTGCGGCCCGTGCCCTTGGCATGCCGCGGTTCGCGATCGGCGCTCTTGTCACGGCGCTTATCAGGATCCCTGGCGTGTCGCGGCTCGCGTTCGCGCCGCGGCTTGCGCCCGCCGCGCGAGCCTTCCCTCGCGCGATGTTCGCGCGGCTGATCGGACTCCTCGGACGAGTCCGAATGTACGGCGTAATCACCTTCGGCGGGGGGAATGGTTTGCCCGATCAGCCGTTCGATTGCAGCGATCGATTTGCTGTCGAGCGGCGTCACGATCGAGATCGCGGTGCCGGCGCGTCCGGCGCGCCCCGTTCGGCCAATGCGGTGCACGTAGTCGTCGGCGTGATGCGGCACGTCGAAATTGAAGACGTGGCTGACGGCGGGAATGTCGAGGCCGCGGGCGGCGACATCGGAGGCCACCAGCAGCGGAATCTCGCCCTTGCGGAATTGATCGAGCGCCGCGGTGCGCGCCGACTGGTCCATGTCGCCGTGCAGGGCGCCGACGCTGAAGCCGTGCTTCTGCAGCGATTTGTGAACGACGGCGACTTCGCGCTTGCGGTTGCAGAAGATGATCGCGTTGTTGAGGTCCTTGGCGTCGCGCAACAGACGGCGAAGGAGCTCGCGCTTCTCGTGCGGCTCACGGCCGCCGTTGACCTTGAACTGCGACACGCCGGTCGCCGTGGTTGCCGGCCGCGAGACTTCGATTCGTTCAGGATTGTGCAGGAAGGTTTCGCTGATGCGGCTGATTTCCGGCGGCATCGTCGCGGTGAAGAACAGGGTCTGGCGCGTGAACGGCACCAGCTTGCAGATACGTTCGATATCGGGGATGAAGCCCATGTCCAGCATGCGGTCGGCTTCGTCGATGACCAGCAGTTCGACGCCGGTGAGCAGGAGGCCGCCGCGCTCGGTGTGGTCGAGCAGCCGGCCGGGAGTTGCGATCAGGACGTCGACGCCACGGGTCAGCTTGGAATCCTGGTCGCCGAACGAGACGCCGCCGATCAAAAGCGCAACGTTGAGTTTCTGGCCGGCGCCATACTTGTCGAAGTTCTCTTTCACCTGTGCCGCAAGTTCGCGGGTCGGTTCGAGGATCAGGGTGCGGGGCATCCGTGCCCTGGCGCGGCCCTTTTCCAGCAAAGTGAGCATGGGCAGGACGAAGGCGGCGGTTTTGCCGGTGCCGGTCTGGGCGATGCCGAGGACGTCGCGGCGGGCCAGAACGGGGGGGATTGCCTGTTCCTGGATGGGAGTAGGGGTGGTGTAACCGGTAGCCGCAACTGCGGCGAGGACCTTATCGGAAAGACCGAGATGGGAAAAAGACATTGAGCCTCTAGTCGACACCGCCGTTCGGAATCGAAGGTAAAAAGGCTGTCGCGTTTTGCCCCGAAACGGCGCGCTTTTGAAAAGCTGGGGGCTCTGACTTACGCAGACGAGCGGCTAACCTAAGGAATCGCGTTTCGATCCAAGGCCGCGTTGAGCGCGAACATAGGGTCGAAATGGCCAAAGTCAATCTGGGAACTGACCATATAGCGAAAAAGCTTAATGTTTTCGCACAAATAACGGCGAAAACCGTCATTTGGCCGTCAAACCGAGCCGCTGTATTCCTATCAACCGGAGCCGTTGAACCGTGGGCATCGGGGTGCCGACTATGGCATGAAGCGGCTTTGCACGGCCCAAACCAGGACCATTCGTGCGCTGGGGGATTTCGATGAAGGGTTGGCTTTCCAGATTGCTCGCGGTGACGAGCCTTGCGGCGTGCATGGCGGCCTTCGCCGTCCCGGCCTGTGCCGAGAAGCGCGTTGCACTCGTGGTCGGCAACAACGACTACCGGAACGTGCCCAAGCTGCAGAAGGCGGTCAACGACGCCCGCACCATGGGCGATACGCTCAAGCAACTCGGCTTCACCGTGATGGTGGCGGAAAACCAGAACCGGCAGGCGTTCAGCCAGACGTTGCTGGCGTTCGACAAGGCGGTCGACGCCGGCGACACCGCGTTCTTCTTCTATGCCGGCCACGGCTTTGAAATCGCGGGCCAGAATTTCCTGCTGCCGACGGACGTGCCGGCGGCGACCGAAGGCCAGGAAGAGCTCGTGCGCGATGCCTCTGTTCTCGCTGACCGCATCATCGAGCGGATGCAGAACCGCAAGGTGCGCACCGCCATCCTGGTGTTCGATGCCTGCCGCAACAATCCGTTCGAGCGCGCCGGCACGCGTGCGGTTGCCGGTGGCGGCGGTCTCGCGCCGATGACGCAATTGCCCGAAGGCGTGTTCTCGATCTTCTCGGCCGGGCCGCGGCAGACCGCGCTCGACCGGCTTTCCAATGACGACGCCAACCCGAACTCGGTGTTCACGCGAACCTTCGCGAAGGAATTGACGCAGCCCGGCGTCAATCTCGTGCAGGTCGCGCAGCGCACGCGGCGCGCGGTCAGCGAACTGGCAGAGACCGTCCGCCACAAGCAGATCCCGGTTTACTTCGACCAGATGGTCGACGACGTTTTCCTGAATGGTTTGGCGAAGGCCCAGCCCGAGGCGGCGAAGCCCGCCGAGCCGCTGCAAAAGCTTGCAGCTTTGCCTCCGGTACAGCGCCTGCAGCCGCAGAACGATTCCGTCAACGCGCCGATCGCGATGTTCTCGCGCCACAATGGCGGCTGGACCGTGGTGTTTTCGATCGCCGATCCGACGCTCGGCATTTCCTGGCGGATCGGCGATAGCGGCGATTTCCGCGAGACCGGCTTCATGGATACGCTCGATCCGCGGACCCGCAAGCGGATGCCCAACCCGTCGGTCGAGCTGCCGGCCGATGCAGCGGCGGCCGTCATCCAGGTGCGCTATGTCGACGCCAATGGAGAGTTGCAGGGGCCGTTCCCGATCCGGTTCGATCCCGAGGCTGCGCTGATCCGCGACCAGCGCAAGATCCTCGATATGACCGCGACGAGCTGGCTGTCGTTCCGCGAGTACAACGGGCTTCTGGTCTACTATACGCACCTGATGTCGTACCGCTGCGCGATCCGCGAAGTGCGCGTCGGCATCGACAGTGCAGTGCCCGACAAGGTGCTGAAAATGCCGCCTTGCAACACGCGCGATCCCAGCGTCATTCCACACGATGCGCAGCCCTATTTGAAGCTCGCGCCGGCGACCAAATCGGTTTCGGTGGAATTGACCTATCGCGACGGCAGCGTGTCGGAGATCAAGAGTTTTAGGCGGTAGCGACGCACACACCATCGTCATCCCCGCGCAGGCGGGGATCCAGTACGCCGCGGCTTCTCGGTTTCATCATTGACGTCTCTGGAATACTGGATCACCCGCTTTCGCGGGTGACGACAAGTGAGTGCGTGTTGGTGTTCTCGCGACCACATTGCGCCCGAGGCGCCGCGCTTTTCCGGCACCACAGTGTATTGCCGATGACGCGCCAATGATCGATGCTGCCTCGCCGGGCAAATCGGCGACAGGAGCGAGCGGTGAAAGTACGTTGCTGTATCGTCGGCGGCGGGCCGGCCGGAATGATGCTCGGATATCTGCTGGGCCGCGCCGGCATCGATGTCGTGGTGCTGGAGAAGCACGCCGACTTCTTTCGCGATTTTCGCGGCGACACCGTGCATCCCTCGACGCTGCAGGTGATGGACGAACTCGGGCTGATCGACGGCTTCCTGAAACTGCCGCACCAGCGCTTGCAGAAGATGCAAGGCATGTTCGGCGGGGAAACGGTGCGGATCGCCGACCTGAGCAGGCTTCGCGTCAAATATCCTTTCATCGCCTTCATGCCGCAGTGGGATTTTCTCAATTTCCTGCGCGAAAGCGGCAAGCGGTTCGCCTCGCTCAAGGTGATGATGTCGACGGAAGCGATCGATCTCGTTCGAGACGGCGAGTGCGTCACGGGCGTGAAGGCGAAGACGCCGGATGGCATCCTCGACATCGAGGCCGACCTGACCGTTGCCTGCGACGGGCGCCATTCGCTGGTGCGCGAACGCGCCGGCCTTGAGATCGAGGAAATCGGCGCGCCGATGGACGTCTTGTGGTTTCGCGCCGGCAAGCGGGAGAACGAAAACGAGAGCCTGTTTGCCCGGGTCGATCCCGGCAAGATGATGGTGACCTTCGACCGTGGCGATTATTGGCAATGCGCGTTCGTCATTCCCAAAGGAGAATACGACGCGGTCAAGGCGAGGGGACTGCCCGCGCTGCTCGACGACATCGCGCGCATGGCGCCGATCCTGAAACCGGGACTTGCCGAGGTGAAGAGTTGGGACGACGTCAAGCTGTTGACGGTAGCGGTCAACCGGCTGAAGCGCTGGACGCGGCCGGGGCTATTGTGCATCGGCGACGCCGCGCATGCGATGTCGCCGATCGGCGGCGTCGGCGTCAACCTCGCGATTCAGGATGCCGTGGCGACGGCGAACCTGCTGGCGTCGAAGCTGGTAAGTGGCTACCCGTCCGAAGACGAGCTCGACGCGGTGCGCCGGCGGCGCGCGTTTCCGGTGCGGATGACGCAGCGGATGCAGGTCGTCGTGCAGAACAACATCGTGAACGCGGCGCTGCAGCCGGGCAATCAGCCGCTGAAGGTCCCGCTGGTCATGCGGCTGGTCACCGCGGTGCCCTGGCTGCAGGGCATCACGGCGCGGTTTGTGGGCTTAGGCGTGCGCCCTGAGCATGTGCATTCGCCACGCAGCGCCGGCAATTGAGCTGCGGCCCTGCCGAAACAACCAGTTGTAGGTATTTTGGTATCCTCAACCGGAGATAACATTGCGCGCAACTGTAGCAATCGGGTGACAGCCAAGGGGCTGGAATCCGGGTAATTTAGGTCATCGATTTGATCCTCACCGCTGCTCATCCGCGCAGTGCTCAGTACAAGGGGCAAATGCAATGAAGAAACTGGTACTCGCTGCTTCCATCCTTGCCGCCAGCGCGGCGAGCGCGTTCGCCGCAGACATGCCGGCACGCATCGCGAAGGCGCCTGTGGTGCCCCCGGTCGTTGTCTATGATTGGTCCGGTATCTATGTCGGCGGCGCGGTTGGCGGCGCCTGGCATGACACCGCCGGAAACTTCTTCAATGCTCCGCCCTTCCTCTGGAGCACCGGTAACAGCGACACCGCTTTGATTTACGGCGGCTTTGCCGGAATCCAGAAGCAGTGGGGCAATTTCGTCCTCGGTATCGAAGGCGGCTACAATGCCCTCGACAACGGCTTCAACACCACCGCTGGCACTGGCGTCCTCGGCGCCTGCAACTTGGTCGTTGGCTTATCCTGCCAAAGCCGCGTCAATGACATCTGGTATATCGGTGGTCGGGTCGGTTATGCTTGGAACCGCTTCATGGTGTATGGCCAGGGCGGCTACGCACAGGCTGACATCGACACCCAGGTCCTGATCAACGGAACCGGCCTTACGGCGGACCATGCCGGCGCTTCGCATGGCGGTTGGTATGCCGGCGTTGGTTTCGAATACGCCGTTCTCGACAACCTGATCCTCGGCGTCGACTACAAGCACTACGAGTTCGACAGCAAGCAGCACAATTGTAATCTGGCGTTGATTACCTGCACTGCTGGAGGGGTGAGTTTCCGCAACGTCGATGCGGATGTCGACGCTGTGATGGCTCGGGTGAGCTACAAGTTCAATCCGTGGCCGACCGGGCCGGTCGTCGCCAGGTACTGATCCAAGTACTGAAATCCAGAGAAGATGGAAAAGCCCCGGCCTTGGCCGGGGCTTTTTTGTTCAGGCGAAGGATCCGGCAAGCTCTCTTTGGCTACCCCATAACAGAATACCCGCCGTCGACGGGAATCGCCGTGCCGGTTATGAAGTCGGAGGCGGGCGAGGCTAGGAAGACCGCGATGCCCGCAAAGTCGTCTATCCCGCCCCAGCGCGCTGCGGGCGTGCGCGCCAGCACCCGATCGTGCAGGCCGTCGATCTCCTTGCGGGCGCGCTTGGTGAGATCGGTGTCGATCCAGCCCGGCAGCACGGCGTTGGCCTGGATGTTGTCGGCTGCCCAGGCACAGGCGCAGGAGCGGGTGAACTGCACGATGCCGCCCTTGCTCGCGGCATAGGCTGGCGTGAAGCTGGCACCAAAGATCGACATCATCGAGCCGATATTGATGATCTTGCCGCCGCCGGCCGTCTTCATCGCCGGATAGACCGCCTGCGAACATAGGAAGGCGCTGGTGAGGTTGGTTTGGATCACGCTGTTCCATTCGGCGATATCGAGCGCATGCGGCGGCTTGCGGATATTGATGCCGGCATTGTTGACGAGAATATCGATGCGGCCGAGATCGCGGACGACGCGCTCGGTCATGGCGGCGACCGCGGCCTTGTCGGTGACATCGGCGGCAACCGCAATCGCCTTGGCGCCGCCTTGCGTAAGTTCCGCGACCGCGTCGGCCGACTTGGCTTCGTTGCGGCCCACCACGGCGATCGCCGCGCCGGCCTCTGTGAGGCCCCGGGCCATGCCGAGCCCGATGCCGCCATTGCCGCCGGTGACGATGGCTACCTTGCCGGTGAGGTCGAAGAGTTTTGCTGCCATAGTAGTCCTGCCTCCTTGAAGTGTCAGACCTCATCCTGAGGAGCGGCGTCTTCGCCGCGTCTCGAAGGATGAGAGCCGGGCCTCACGGTTCGAGACGGCGCAAGCGCCTCCTCACCATGAGGGTCTAAAAGTTTATACGAATCTAGCGGTTGCCTTGCCAGATCAGGATCAGGCCGACGGCGATGAGCACCGCGCCATATCCGGCCCATTGTAACTGGTCGATCATGAAGCTCGATGGCGGCCAGCGAATGGCACCGGTGCCCTGGCCGATCCACAAAAGGCCGATCGCAAGCGCCAGAAATCCGATGATCGAAAGGGATCTGGCCATTGCTTCCTCCCTTGCTACCGCTTTGCGCGGGGACGCGGCGCGGCTTCGTCTTCGGCTCGCCGCAGGAAACCAATGCCGCCGGCGGCCGTAGCTTCCGATCGAATAGAAAGCCGGTCGGTTCCGCAAGGTCGGAAGTCGCCGCGCCGCCACCTCAAGGGCCACATCGCCGAATGGTCTGTCTCGCGCTCGCGTTGGTTCTGGTTGCCATCGGTGCCCATGTCTCGTGGCCGCGGAACGCTGATTTGCGCGCCTTCGACCCGGGTGAAATCGCGCGGCTGGAGACGGCGATGTGGCGCGACTATTACGACAAGCGCTATGCCGCGCTGTTCTATCACCTCTACGAGCTGTCGCGGACGCAGTTCGGCTTCTCGCCGCTCGACAGCTTGCGGATCGCCTTGGCGGCGGCCAGGGCCGCGAAAGCCTTCCAGCCGACGCGCTCCCGCGAGGCCGCCAACGCCGCGCTGCCCGCGCTCGTGACCTACTACCGTTTACTCGCGTCCGCCACACCCGGCGGCTTCGACGTCGAGGAAGCCGCGCGACTCGAGCTCGATTGGTGGCAGGCAAGGCGCGAGGCCGTGGGCCCCGCGCAGTACGGCGTGACGGTCGCGCGCGTTGCCGCCATCACCTACGGCAAGCATCCCGACGATCCGTCGCTGGTGATGTCAGGTGTCGGCTGCGCCGAGGCGATGGCCTGGCGCGACGCGCGCGGGCGATGACGGATCAGGACTGGTCCGAGATCGAGTGTCGGTTGCGGCGGGCCTATTGGTCGCTGAAGGCGGCGGTGGCAGGGGGCTGAGAGGATGATCGTCAAGCGCAAGACTCGTGCCCCGGACGCAGCGCAGCGCGTAGCGGTGCGCTGCAGAGCCGGGGCCTATGGTCGAACGGAGACATGGGTCCCGGCTCTGCGGTGCAGCGTACCGGACGACGCTTCGCATCGCCGGGGGCACGCTGCACCGCGTCCAAGACAAGGTCTGTATCGAGCAACAAAAAAGCCCCGGACAATGCCGGGGCTTTTGAGCTGTCGAGTTAGCAGAGATCAGTACCTGGCGGCGACCGGAGCGCCGCCCCAGTTGAAGCGGTAGACCAACGAGGTGCTGATGGTCTGCGTCCAGGGCTTGAAGGTAACGGCTGTGCCGGTCGGGCCCGCAAGGCCACTAGCCGGAGCAAACGTCCCGGGCAGGGTGGCACGATCATAGAATGCAGAGCGATATTCCGTCTTCATGAACCAGCCGGGAGCCGAGATGCCGAAAAGGTCCAGGTTGTTCTCGACACCGCCGCCAATGAACCATCCGTGACGGTCGAAGGACTCCGTGGTGTAGAGTCCAGGACCACCGGGCGCGAAGACAGTGGATTGAGTAGTACCCGACCATTCTGAACCAGAGTAACCAGCATTAACGTAAGACAACACATTGGGCGCAACCAGATAGCCCAGTCGCACGCCAGCGGCATAGCTCGTCTCAAGCTTCATGCGGCCTTCGGTGCCGCCGATGAAGGTGAAAGGATCGCCGACGGAGCCCCGGATATCTCCGAACTGCGCGTCACCGAAAATACCGGCCACCCACCGGCCGCCGAACTGCCAGTCATAGCCGCCACCGACCGTTCCGAACCAGCCACTGCCGCCAAAGCGCTGGTCGCGGGTTATCACAGTGCCAGCTGGCCCAAAGCCGCCGGTGCTCACCACGTTGCTATCAGCGCTCCACAGCCCGCCGCCGCCACCACCGAAGATGTAGAAACCGGTCCAGTTGTATGCGGCAGCCACCGGAGCCGGAGCCTTGGCATAGGGACGTGCCCCGAGGTCAGCCGCAACGGCCGATCCAGTCATTGCTGCCACCGCTGTCAGAGCGAGCAGTACCTTTTTCATTTTCAAGTCCCTTACCTAGGTGCGCGAGCGCCGATTCCCAAAATCCAGTAGCGTGACTATACGCAGTTCCGACTAAATTGCTGTTGCGGGGGGAGCACACTGGGCCGAAAAGGAACGACTGGCAAAAGCTCGAAAGACGGGCAGATTTGCCAATTACCGACCAGAATGGCCGGAAATTGCTCGAAAATCGCCTGTTTCCGATGAATCAGACGTCCAGCAGCTCGTCGCTGGCGAACTCCGCCTTGTCGGAGATGAAGGCGAATCTGGCCTCGGCCTTGGTTCCCATCAGCCGCTCGACGGAATCAGCCGTGCCTTCGCGGTCGTCGGCCAGCAGCACCACGCGGAGCATCGTGCGCTTGGCCGGGTCCATGGTGGTTTCCTTGAGCTGAGCCGGCATCATCTCGCCGAGGCCTTTGAAGCGGTTCACCTCGACCTTGGCGTTGGCGTTGAACTCGCTCTTCAGGAGCGCATCCTTATGTGCATCGTTGCGGGCATAGACCGACTTGCTGCCGTGGGTCAGCTTGTAGAGCGGCGGCACCGCCAGATAGAGATGGCCTTCGTCGATCAGCCGCGGCGTCTGGCGGTAGAAGAACGTGATCAGCAATGACGCGATATGCGCGCCGTCGACGTCGGCGTCCGTCATGATGATGATGCGCGAGTAGCGCAGATCCTCTTCGCGATAATGCGCGCCGGTGCCGCAACCGATCGCCTGCATGAGGTCGGAAAGCTGCGCGTTAGCGGTGAGCTTGTCCTTGCCGGCAGAGGCGACGTTGAGGATTTTTCCGCGCAGGGGAAGCACGGCCTGGGTCTTGCGGTCGCGCGCCTGTTTGGCGCTGCCGCCCGCCGAGTCGCCCTCGACGATGAAGAGCTCGGAGCCTTCAGTCGCCGTGTTGGTGCAATCGGCGAGCTTGCCGGGCAGCCGCAGCTTCTTCACCGCGGTCTTGCGCGAAGTTTCCTTTTCGGCGCGTCGGCGCAACCGCTCGTCGGCGCGCTCGATGACGAAATCCAGGAGCTTGTTGGCCTGCAGCGGATTGCCCGACAGCCAGTGATCGAACGGGTCCTTGATCGCCTGTTCGACGATCTTCTGGGCTTCTGCGGTAGCGAGACGATCCTTGGTCTGGCCCTGGAATTCCGGCTCGCGCACGAACACGGACAGCATCACGGCAGCCCCCACCATGACGTCTTCCGACGTGACGGGCGCGGCGCGCTTGCCCTGGCCGATGCGCTCGGCGTGGTCTTTCAGGCCGCGCAGCATCGCGCTGCGCATGCCGGATTCGTGGGTGCCGCCGTCCGGCGTCGGCACGGTGTTGCAGTAGGAGGAGAGGAAGCCGTCGGCATCCGCCGTCCAGGCGACCGCCCATTCGCAGGCGCCATGGGCGCCGTTGCGGCCCGACTTGCCGGAGAAGATATCCGGATGCACCAGCGTATCGGCGTGAATGGCGGCGGCGAGATAGTCCTTCAGGCCGCCCGGGAAGTGGAAACTGTCCTCGGCGGGCACGTCCTCGATGCCCTTGAGCAGCGCGGGATCGCAGCGCCAGCGGATCTCGACGCCGCCGAACAGATAGGCTTTCGAGCGCGTCATCTTGAACAGGCGCTGCGGCTTGAAGGCCGCCTTGGTGCCGAAGATGTCGGTGTCCGGCTTGAAGCGGATGCGGGTGCCGCGGCGGTTGTTGATCTTGCCGAGGTCCTCGAGCTTGCCCTTGGGGTGGCCGCGCTCAAAACTCATCCGGTAGAGCTTTTGGCTGCGCGCGACTTCGACCTCAAGCCGCGAGGAGAGGGCGTTGACCACGGAGACGCCGACGCCGTGCAGGCCGCCCGAGGTCTCGTAGACCTTGGAGTCGAACTTGCCGCCGGAATGCAGCGTGCACATGATGACTTCGAGCGCCGACTTCTTCGGAAACTTCGGATGCGGATCGACCGGGATGCCGCGGCCATTATCGGTGACGGTCAGAAAGCCTTCGGCGCTCAGTTCCACCTCGATGAACGAGGCATGCCCTGCCAGCGCCTCGTCCATGGCATTGTCGATGACTTCGGCGAACAGGTGGTGCAGCGCCTTTTCGTCCGTGCCACCGATGTACATGCCGGGGCGTCGGCGCACCGGTTCCAAGCCTTCCAGCACCTCGATGTCGGCCGCGGTATAGCCCGCCTCGGCGCTGGTTCCGCGCGACGCGGCCTTGGGCGCTGCGCGGCCTTTGCCTTCCGCTCCGAACAAATCGTTGGCGGATTTTGGTTTTGTAGCTGATTTCAATGACTTGGACATGGCTCTTTAGGTGTTGCGCGCGATCTCGCGCGAGCGAATCGGTCGCTGTGACTATGCCACGGATGGGCTGAAAAGGTGACGGCGGGGCAAGCGCGCGCGCTTATTCCCTGCTGTGGCACCGGATTGCAAGGCCGTACCAGTCTCGCGCGGCTCTGAACAGAGGACCGCAAAGGCCCTCGGCTATAGCCCGGACAGATCATGGTTTTTCGTGGGCATCGATCGCGGTTGCGGCAGCCGGCACGGGGGCAATCACATGCCGTGCCAGCCCTTGTGACTTGAAGTCATGCAAGCGGCTGGCTTAGCTGTCGCATAGCCTTGAATCAGACGAAAGTTCAGGGGTGTGAACGGGGCGGGGAAGGCACTCAAGACATGGAAGACTATGTGCGCGCCCTGGCTGATTTCGTGCGCGACAACCAGGTGTGGGCCGCACCGATTGTCCTGGTGCTGGCATTCGGCGAATCGCTTGCCTTCGTCTCGCTGCTGGTGCCGGCCTGGGGGGCGCTGGTCGCGATCGGCGCGCTGATCGGCGTCAGCGGCATCAGCTTCTGGCCGGTCTGGCTCGCCGGCGGCATCGGCGCGGCGCTCGGCGACTGGGTCTCCTACTGGTTCGGCTATCGCTACAAGGAGCATGTCGCCGAGATGTGGCCTTTGTCGCGCTATCCCGAGATCCTGCCGCGCGGCGAGGAATTCGTGAAAAAATGGGGCGTGCCCTCGATCTTCATCGGCCGATTCTTCGGGCCGCTGCGCGCCTCGGTGCCGCTCGCCGCCGGCATTTTCGAAATGGCCTACTGGCCCTTTCAGATCGCCAATTTTGTCTCGGCGCTGGTCTGGTCGGCCGTTCTGCTGCTGGTAGGCGACGTCATGGGGAAGATCGCCGAATGGCTGTGGCGGGTGGTGTAGGACGGCTGGAATAAGCTGATGATGGGGGTGTTAGCCCACAAGACGCAGACTGCAGCATCTTCGCGTTGGCGTTGCCGGGCTGTCGTCGTGCTATCGCAGAACCGTTGATAGGTTCAGCGGCAACCGGACCAAGGGCACGCATCAGGCGGGCATCCCGCCACCTCATTCATCGTCTCAACTGGGAGGACATCACCATGGAATTGACACGCCGTCACGCACTCGCCGGAGCCGCTGCGCTCGCCGCCGCGCCGCTGTTGCCGCAGGCGTCCGCCAGGGCGGCCGCCCCAGTGGCGGACAAGCAGGCGCCGAGCTTCTATCGCTACAAGGTGGGCGATGCCCAGGTGACGGCCATCTCTGACGGCGTCAACAATTTCGCGCTGCCCGACACGTTCGTGCTCAACGTCAAGAAGGACGAAGTCAACGTGGCGCTCGAAAAGGCCTTCATGCCGAAGGACAAGATGTCGATCCAGTTCGCGCCGCTGGTCATCAATACCGGTGGCAAGCTCGTGGTGGTCGATACCGGCAACGGCGCCGCGGCCTTTGCATCGAGCAAGGGCAATGTCGGCCAGTTCGGCGCCAACATGGTCGCCGCGGGCTTCGACCCGAAGGCGGTCGACATCGTCGTTATCTCGCACTTCCACGGCGACCACATCAACGGCCTTTTGACCGCGGAGAATGCTCCGACCTTCCCCAATGCCGAGGTGCTGGTGCCGGCGGTGGAATGGAAATATTTCATGGACGATGGCGAGATGAGCCGTGCGCCGGAAGGACGGATGCAGACCGTGTTCAAGAACGCCCGCCGCGTGCTCGAGGCGGGCCTCAAGAAGAAGGTGACGCCCTATGAATGGGGCAAGGAAGTAGCGCCTGGACTCACGGCGGTGGAAAGCATCGGCCACACGCCGGGCCACACGTCCTACGTTCTCGCATCCGGCTCCGACAAGGTGTTCATCCAATCTGATGTCACCAACCTGCCGGCGCTGTTCGTCACCAATCCGGGCTGGCACCTGATGTTCGACCAGGATCCGGCATTGGCGGAAAGGACCCGCCGTCGGGTCTACGACATGCTGGTCGCCGACAAGATGCGGGTCCAGGGCTTCCATTATCCGTTCCCGGCCAATGGTTTTGTCGAAAAGGACGGCAATGGCTACCGGCTGATCCCGGCGCCGTGGAGTCCGGTGATTTAAGTAGCAGCGTCATTCCGGGATGGTGCGTTAGCACCCAGACCCGGAATCTCGAGATTCTCAGGGGCGCAAGGGCGCCCCCTAGTTCGATGCTTCGCATCGCCCCGGAATGACGGGTGCAGCTTGACGTTAGGCTGGCGCGGCCTTATAGCCGCGCCCATGAATATCGCTTCGACCATCTCCATCGCTCGCCGCCGCCGTGCCATCGTCGCGGTATGGGCGGACGTCTGCGTCTAGGATTGTCGCCCCTGCCGCCGGATCGGGTCCCGCGGCTTCTTCCTTTCCCAGAAATCGCGGTCTGAACTGGCGGCTCCTACGTCAAGCAGGAGTTTGAGATGTATACGCCACCACCGTTCAAGTCCGACCGCGCCGCGAGCCTGGCGTTTGCGGAAGCGCGCGGCTTTGGTCTGGCCTGCGCGTGGGATGGCAACAAGCCGGTCGCCTCGTCGCTGCCGTTCTATCTGACCTCGGCCAATGACGGCACGCCGCGCGCAGCCTTTCACGTCGCCCGTCACAATCCGCTGGTAAAGCTGGCGGACGGGACGACGTCCTGGCTGCTGGCCGTCAACGGCGCGGATGCCTATGTGTCGCCGGACTGGTACGTCTCGCCGGATCAGGTGCCGACCTGGCTCTATCAGGCGGTGCATCTGACCGGCCCGGTGCGGGCAATGTCTGCCGATGAGCTCGCCGAGCAGATCGAGACGCTCAGCGCCAAGTTCGAGGACAGGTTGTTGCCGAAGAAGCCGTGGCTGTCTTCGAAAATGACGGCGGGGCGGCTGGAGGCAATGAAGAAGGCGATCGTAGGCCTCGAAATGACGGTCGAAGAGGTGGAGGGCAGCTTCAAGCTGAACCAGCACAAGTCGGACGCCGACTATACCGCGCTGGCCCAGGCGCTCGCCTCGCAAGGGGACGCCGACGCGCGCGAAATCGCAGCCCTGATGCGCGCGGCACGGCCGCTGGCGTTCGCGGCGGTTACGGTACAAGACAAGCAAACGACGACGCCCGAAGAAAGGAACGTGTGATGAGCTCGAAAAAGAAGATCGGCATTCTCGGTGCCTCCGGTTACACCGGAGCCGACGCGGTGCGCCTGTTGGCGCGGCATCCGAACGCCGACATCACCGCGCTCACCGCCAACACCCACGCCGGCAAGTCGATGGGCGACGTGTTCCCGCATTTCTTCATGCTCGATCTGCCGAAGCTGGTCGAGTGGGAGAAGGTCGACTGGACCAGCCTCGACGCCGTATTCTGCGGGCTGCCGCACGGCACCACGCAGGAGATCATCGCCGCCGTCCTCAGGGCCAACCCCAACATCAAGGTGCTCGACATGTCCGCCGATTTCCGGCTGCGCAACAAGGACACCTATGCGCAATGGTACGGCCATGAGCACCGGGCGCTCGAACTGCAGGGCGAGGCCGTCTACGGCCTCACCGAATTCTACCGCGAGAAGATCGCGGCCGCGCGGCTGGTCGCATGTCCCGGCTGTTACCCGACCGCGGCGCTGCTCGCGCTGGTGCCGCTCGCCAAGGCAAAACTGATCGACGTCGACGACATCGTCATCGACGCCAAGTCGGGCGTTACCGGCGCCGGACGCGGCCTGAAGCAGAACACGCTGTTCAGCGAGGCGGGCGAGGGGTTGTCGCCCTATTCGGTCGGCACCCACCGGCACGCGCCGGAGATCGAGCAGGAGATCGGCGTCGCCGCTGGTGCAGCAGTGACGGTCAACTTCACGCCGCATCTGATCCCAATGGCGCGTGGCGAACTCTGCACGTCCTATGTCAGGCTCAACGGCGGCGCGACGCCGGACGATCTGCGGGCCGCGCTGGAGAAGGCCTACGCCAACGAGCCGTTTGTGCATGTCGCCAAGAAGGGCGTGCTGCCGCAGACCCAGAACGTGCGCGGCTCCAACTATGTGCAGATCGGCGTCGTCGCCGACCGCATCAAGAACCGGGCGATCGTGATTTCCACGCTCGACAACCTGGTGAAGGGCTCGGCCGGGCAGGCGATCCAGAACATGAACCTGATGTTCGGATTGCCCGAGGCGGCCGGGCTGGAGCAGATCGCGCTGTTTCCGTGAGGTGCCGCGGTGGACGAAACGACGCTGCAGTTTTACCGCGGTAATGCCGAGGCCTATGCCGGGCGCACGTTCACCTCGCGCCAGGCGCGGGTGACGGCGTTTCTGGCGCAGCTTCCGCCGGGCGCTTCCATTCTCGAACTTGGCTGCGGCGCCGGCGGCGATACCGCGGAAATGCTGGCGCGTGGGTTCGATGTCCGTCCAACCGATGGGTCGCCGGAAATGGCTGATATCGCCTCAAAGCATCTCGGCCGCACCGTCGAGACGTTGCTGTTTCATGACCTCTGCGAGGTCGAGGCGTATGACGGTGTGTGGGCCAACGCCTGTCTGCTGCATGTGCCAAGGCCGGAGCTTTCGGATGTTCTTGCGCGGATCTGGCGCGCGCTGAAGCCTGTGGGGTATTTCTTCGCGAGTTACAAGGAAGGCGATGGCGACGGCCGCGACACGCTCGACCGCTACTACAACTATCCCTCGCAAGACTGGCTGCGTGCGACCTACGCCGAGGCGGGGAAATGGAGCTCGTTTTCGATGGAGCGCGGCGAAGTCAGGGGATTCGACAACAAGATGGCGTCGATGCTGTTCGTTGTCGCGCAAAAGGGCTGTTGAAGATCGGCCACTACCACTTCAATTCGCTTGTTGTTGCGAAATACTGAGAGCGCTGTTTCAGAGGCCGCCAATGAAAAACCCCGGAGCCGAGTTCCGGGGTTTTGCTTTGACTTCGTGCGAAGGTTTTCAAACCACCCTGAAGATCGCCAGCGCCAGCACGGCTTGCGCCAGGAAGCCGACGGTGAAGGCGAGCGAGCGGACCACCGGCAGGCCGAGCGTGTAGAGGATCAGGTGGGCGACGCGGGCCCAGAAATAGACGGCGCAGGCCAGCACGGTCCATCTGTCGGAATAGTCGATCGCGTGCAGGATCAA
This sequence comes from Bradyrhizobium sp. LMTR 3, assembly GCF_001693485.1. GTDB lineage: Bacteria > Pseudomonadota > Alphaproteobacteria > Rhizobiales > Xanthobacteraceae > Bradyrhizobium. Next base: position 58,551 of record NZ_MAXC01000012.1, on the reverse strand, counting down.
GACCAGCGGCGCGAAGACGATCAAATTTTCGACAGCGTTGTCATGGGCGAACATCAGCCGGTTGGCCCAATCCGCCTGCGGTTTGTCGTTGCGCGAGGGATTTGCCATGGCGCCGGAGAGGCCGCGCACCTGACAGCGGTTGATGATGTAGGGGATCCACATCAGCCCGGTCAAAATCACGGTCAGAGTCAGCCAGAACAATTCGCGCGTTATTGGTTGCGTCATTGGTGTCCCCTCAAGCGATTTCGATTCCCGGCACGGGATGGCCAAATATACTCAACAACGCGCTTCCGTGCTACGCGCGGACCTTGACGTAACTGCCGGGCGCGTCCTCGATCGGCGGCATCTCCTCGGAACCGACGGCGCGCGCGGGTACCCGTTCGGCGTCGATGCCCTCCAGCCATTGCAGCCAGTCGGGCCACCACGATCCCTTGTGCTCGGTGGCGCTCTTCATCCAGTCGGCGAGCGTGACATCCTTGATGTTGTCGTTGGTCCAGTACTGGTACTTGCCCGCGTCCGGCGGGTTGACCACGCCTGCGATGTGGCCCGAGCCGGACAGCACATATTTGACCGGGCCACCGAAGAACTGCGAACCGTAGAGCACCGAGTCCGCCGGCGCGATGTGGTCCTCGCGCGTCGCCAGATTGTAGACGGGCACCTTGACCTTCGACAGGTCGAGCAGCGTATTGTCGAGCACCATGCTGCCGGAGGAGAGCCGGTTCTCCAGGTAGCAGTTGCGCAGGTAATAGGAATGGTTGGCCGCCGGCATCCGCGTAGCGTCGGAGTTCCAGTGCAGCAAGTCGAAGGAGGAGGGCGGCTGTCCCTTCAGGTAATTGCTGACGACATAGGACCAGATCAGGTCGTTGGAGCGCAGCATGTTGAAGGCCATTGCCATCTTGCTGCCTTCGAGAACGCCCCGTGCCTCCATCTCGCGCTCCAGCGTCGCGATCTGATCTTCGTCGACGAACACGAGCAGATCGCCGGCATGGGTGAAGTCGACCTGCGCCGCGAAGAACGTCGCCGAGGTGACGCGCTGGCGCCGCTTCTCGGCGAGCCAGGCCAGCGTCGACGCCAGCAGGGTGCCGCCGACGCAATATCCGGCGGTATGGACCTTCATCTCGCCCGTCACCTTTTCGATGACGTCCATCGCGGTCAGCGGGCCTTCCTTCATGTAGTCGTCGAAGGTTTTCTTGCCGAGCTCCTTGTCCGGATTGACCCAGGAAATCACGAACACGGTGATGCCCTGATCAACGCACCATTTGACGTAGGATTTTTCCGGCTTGAGATCGAGTATGTAGAACTTGTTGATCCAGGGCGGCACGATCAGGAGCGGCGTGCGCAACACCGTCTCCGTGGTCGGCGTGTACTGGATGAGCTGCATCAGCTCGTTCTGGAAGATCACCTTGCCCGGCGTCGTCGCCATGTTGACGCCGACTTCGAGATTCGACGGATCGGACTGACGGATGCGGAGCATGCCGCGCCCGGCCTCGATGTCCTCGGCCAGCATCTTCATGCCGCGAACGAGGTTGTCGCCGCTCGAGGCCAGCGTCTCGCGCAGCACTTCCGGATTGGTAAGCACGAAATTCGACGGCGCGATCGCATTGGTGATCTGCTGAACGTAGAACTCGGCCTTCTTGCGCGTGTGCGGGTCGACGCCTTCGGCGTTCTTCACCAGTTCTTGCGCCCATTGCGCGGTGAGCAGATAGAGCTGCAGAACGAAATCGAAGAACAGATTCGATTTCCACTCCGGATCCTTGAAGCGCTTGTCTCGCGGCGACGGCTCGATCGCAGGCTTGGCCTGTTCGCCGGCCATCCGGCGCATCGCAGAGCCCCAGAGATCGAGATAGGCTTTGCCCATCCTGGTCTGCAGAGCTTCGGCGCGCTCCTTGTCCGTCAGCCAGTATTCCGCCACCTTGGTGAAGGTCTTGATGACCTCGCCAAGCTCGCTCGGCGGCTTGTCCTTTGCTTCACCGTCCTCGCGCGGTTTGAGATAGGCCGCGAGCGCCTGGCCACTCGTCTCCATCGCCTTGGCGATGTTCATGGCGAAGGCTTCGGCGTTGAAAGTTGTCGAAGCCTGGGTTTCGGTGTTGACGTCACTCATATCAAGGACACTATAGCTTCATTTCGCATTCGTCACCGCGGCGATTGGTGACAAGAGTTTCGGTTAACCCTGTTGCACTGCGATAAAGTTTCTGTGTTCTGACCGACACATTGCAGCCGCATCGGCTCGGTTTGCTCTTTGGGCTTTAATCGTTTCGGGCGACAATGGTTTGAACGGTTCTAGCGAAATCAACGCCGCGGGACGGTTTGGCGTTGCAAGGCTCGTACCAGCGCATAGATGTCGTCGCGATGCGTGTGCGCTGCATCAGGTAGTTGGGGATTTCCGGGACGGATGCCGGTGGATCGAACGATAAGGCTGTGGTCGGTTGCCACGCTGCTTGCGGCGGCGTTTGCGCTCGGCGGCTGCTCGACCCAGATCGCCGATATGCCGGGCTTCGGCCTGCCGGCTGACGCGCCGGAGCGTCCGAAGGAAGCCGGTGGCTATCTACCGATTCACGACCTGCCGCCGGACCGCAACGAGGAGACAATGAAGCCGGCCGAGTTGGCTAAAATCCAGGCAGAATTGACCGCCGCTCGCGACCGTCAGGCGGCCGCCGCTACCCCGCCAAAACCGGCCAAGAAGTGAGATAGCCTTAGTTTGGACGCGTTTTCTTCACGCGAACCGGTCTCCACTTCGCTTGAAAACGCTATAAAAACTGGCGCTGCCGGGCTCCCATGGTAAAAGAACCCAATTCAACCGCATTGCGGGTCCAGAGCCTAGAGACCTCGCGCCTGAATTCGCTCCAAATCCTTGATTGGGCGCGATTTTTGGACGAAGCCGATCGGGTTTCGTAGCACGCGAAGGTTCCGTCCGATTCTGTCCTGCCGGTTGTCCGGAGCAAGGGTCCCATGGAAGATTTCTATCGCATTCGCCGTCTGCCGCCTTACGTGTTCGAGAAGGTCAACCAGGCCAAGGCGGCCGCGCGCAATGCCGGGGCCGACATCATCGACATGGGCATGGGCAATCCGGACCTGCCGACGCCGCCCCATGTGCTCGAGAAGCTGAAGGAGACGCTGGGCAAGCCGCGGACCGATCGCTACTCGGCCTCGCGCGGCATCAACGGCCTGCGCAAGGCGCAGGCCGCCTATTACGGACGGCGGTTCGGCGTAAAACTCAATCCGGATACCCAGGTCGTTGCGACACTGGGTTCGAAGGAAGGCTTTGCCAATGTGGCGCAGGCGATCACCGCGCCCGGCGACGTCGTGCTGTGCCCCAATCCGAGCTACCCGATTCACGCTTTCGGCTTTCTGATGGCGGGCGGCGTGATTCGCTCGGTGCCCTCGGAACCGACGCCGCAGTTTTTCGAGGCGGTGGAGCGCGCGATCATTCATTCGATCCCGAAGCCGATCGCGCTGATCGTCTGCTATCCCTCCAATCCGACCGCCTATGTCGCCGAGCTCGATTTCTACAAGGATCTGGTGGCGTTCGCGAAGAAGCACGAGATCTTCATCCTGTCGGATCTGGCCTACGCCGAAGTTTATTTCGACGACCGCAATCCGCCGCCCTCGGTGCTGCAGGTTCCCGGCGCAATCGACGTCACCGTCGAATTCACGTCGATGTCGAAAACGTTCTCGATGGCGGGCTGGCGCATGGGCTTTGCGGTCGGCAACGAGCGGATCATCGCCGGGCTGGCACGGGTGAAATCCTACCTCGACTACGGCGCGTTCACGCCCATTCAAGTCGCGGCCACCGCCGCGCTGAACGGGCCGGACGATTGCATCAAGGAGATGCGCGACACCTACCGCAGGCGCCGCGACGCGCTGGTCGAATCGTTCGGCCGGGCGGGCTGGGAGATCCCGCCGCCGCAGGCCTCGATGTTCGCCTGGGCACCGCTGCCCAAGGCATTTGAAGGCGTCGGCAGCATGCAGTTCGCGACCCTGATGGTGGAGAAGTCGGGCGTGGTGGTTTCGCCCGGCGTTGCCTTCGGCGAGCATGGCGAGGGCTATGTCCGCATCGCCATGGTGGAAAACGAGCAGCGCATCCGCCAGGCCGCGCGCGGGGTGCGCCGCTTCCTTGAAAGCGGCATTGAAACGTTGCACAACGTGGTTCCTCTCGCCAACCGGCGCTAATTCCTTTTATTGCAGGTTCTCTCATTCATGGTCGCACCCCTGAGAGTGGGTATCGCGGGGCTCGGCACTGTTGGTGCCGAAGTCGTCCGCCTCATCGAAGAGCAGTCGCGGATGCTTGCCGAGCGCAGCGGGCGCGGTGTGCGCGTCGTTGCCGTCACCGCGCGCTCGAAAGCAAAGAAGCGTTCGCTCGATCTGCGCGGCATCGATTGGGCGAAAAGCCCGCTTGATCTGGCAAACGATGCCAACATCGATTGCTTCGTCGAACTGATGGGCGGCTCCGGCGAGCCGGCGCTGTCGGCGATCGAGGCTGCGCTGAAGGCCGGCAAGTCGGTGGTAACAGCCAACAAGGCGCTGATAGCCAAGCACGGCGTGCGGCTGGCGAAGGCGGCCGAGAAGCACGGCGGCGCGTTCAACTACGAGGCGGCGGTCGGCGCCGCCATTCCCGTCATCAAGACCTTGCGCGAAGGGCTTGCTGGCACCGGCGTCAACCGCGTCTATGGGATTCTCAACGGCACCTGCAATTACATCCTGACCCGGATGGAGCAGGAAGGCCTGTCGTTCGCCGAATGCCTGAAGGACGCGCAGCGGCTGGGCTATGCCGAAGCCAATCCGTCCTTCGATGTCGATGGTCATGACACGGCGCAGAAGCTCGCGATTCTGGCGAGTCTTGCCTTCGGCACCAAGGTGGCGCAGAGCGCGGTCTATGTCGAAGGTATCTCCTCGATCGCGCCGGAGGATCTTCGCGCCGCCGAAGAGCTCGGCTACCGCGTAAAACTGCTCGGGGTCGCGGTGCGCACCGCCAAAGGCATCGAGCAGCGCGTGCATCCGACCATGGTGCCGAAATCGTCCTCGATCGCGCAGGTGATGGGCGTCACCAACGCGGTGACCGTCGACGGCGAGGGCATTCCCCCGATCACCCTGGTGGGGCCGGGCGCCGGTGGCGCCGCGACGGCGTCCGCCGTCGTCGCCGACATCGCCGACGTGGCGCGCGGCATTCGCGCAAAACCGTTCGGACGCCCGGTGGAACGGCTGCGCGACACCACCAAGGCGCCGATGGAGCGGCACGAGGGCGGCTACTACATCCGCCTGATGGCGCGCGATCTCGCCGGCACCGCCGCCACCATCGCCACCCGCCTTGCCGAGCAGAAGATTTCGCTGGAATCGATCGTGCAGCGCCACCCCGAGGGCGTCGATGCGAACGGCGCGCCGAAGAAAGCCGCACCGGTTCCGGTCATCCTGATCACCTACGCGACGTCCGAGGACGCGGTCTATCGTGCGCTGGAGGCGGTGCAGCGCGACAAGGTGATCAGCGGCCGGCCGCAGGTGATACGAATAGAAAAGAACTGACGCAAATCCGAACGGATTGCGTGCCAAAGGATTGAATGCGGGCCGAGAGGCCTGTGCAGGTTTAAAGGAGTGAGCCGATGTCGACCCATATTTCCGTTCCGCCGCAATTGCTGCTCGAGCGCATCCTCACGCTTGAAATCGTGCGGGTGACGGAACGTGCAGCCGTTTCGGCCGCGCGGCTGCGCGGCCACGGCCAGGAGAAGGCGGCGGACCAGGCCGCAGTGGACGCGATGCGCCGCGAGCTCAACAAGCTGCCGATCGAAGGCACCATCGTGATCGGCGAGGGCGAGCGCGACGAGGCGCCGATGCTGTTCATCGGCGAGAAGGTCGGGCTGAATGCCGGTCCGCAGGTCGATATTGCCGTCGACCCGCTGGAAGGCACCACGCTCTGCGCCAAGAACATGCCGGGCGCGATTGCCACCATGGCGATGGCCGATGGCGGCACGCTGCTGCACGCACCCGACGTCTATATGGAGAAGCTTGCGATCGGCCCAGGCTACGACAAGGGCGTGGTCGAACTCGATGCGTCGCCTGCTGACAATGTCCGCCGGCTTGCCAAAGCCAAAGGCGTCGAGCCTGGGGCGATCACGGTGCTGGTGCTCGATCGGCCGCGCCACGCCGACATCATCGCCAGCATCCGCTCGACCGGCGCAGCGGTGCGGCTGATCACCGACGGCGACGTGGCCGGCGTGATCCATTGTGCCGATCCCGATAATACCGGCGTCGATATGTATATCGGCACCGGCGGCGCGCCCGAGGGCGTGTTGGCTGCGGCCGCGCTGCGCTGCATCGGCGGCCAGATGCAGTGTCGGCTGATCCTCGACAGCGAGGAGAAGCGCGAGCGCGCGCACAAGATGGGCGTAACCGATCCGAAAATGATCTACGGCATCGAGGACATGGTGCGGGGCGACTGCCTGTTCGCGGCAACCGGCGTCACGACCGGCTCGCTGCTGACGGGCGTCAAATTCCGCAAGGATGACGTGATCGAGACCGAAACGGTGGTGATGCGCTCGGTGACGGGCACGGTGCGCTATATCAAGGCGGAGCACCGGCAGTTGGATAAGTTTCATCTGGATTGAGGGATGTCATTCCGGGACGCGCCTCTTGGCGCGGGCCCGGAATCCATTCATCCGTGGAGTCAGAGGCCGAATGGATTCCGGGTTCGCGCTGCGCGCGCCCCGGAACGACAACAAGAAAAACGGGAGGCCCGCATGTCCGACATTTCCGCAGTAAAAGCGCTGGTGTTCGACGTGTTCGGCACCGTCGTCGACTGGCGCACCAGTCTCATCAACGATTTCACACAGTGGTCGAAAACCTCCGGCATCAAGGCCGACTGGACCGCGCTGGTCGACGGCTGGCGCGGCGTTTACATGGCCTCGATGGATGAGGTGCGCAAACATCCCGAACGCGGCTATCAGATCCTCGACACGCTGCACCGGCGCTCGCTGGAAAAACTGGTCGCGCAATTCGCGATCAAGGGGCTGAGCGACGCCGATCTGCACTACCTGACGATGGGCTGGCACCGCCTGCATCCGTGGCCCGACAGCGTGCCCGGGCTGACACGGCTGAAGACAAAATACATCATCTCGCCGCTCTCCAACGGCAACGTCGCGCTATTGACCAACATGGCAAAATTCGCCGGCCTGCCGTGGGACCTCATCATGTCGGCGGAGTTGTTCGAGCACTACAAGCCCGATCCCGAAACCTATCTCGGCGCCGCCAAGCTGCTCTGCCTGCCGCCGGAGCAGGTGATGATGGTCGCCGCCCACAACGGCGATCTGAAAGCCGCGCAGCAGAACGGCCTCAAGACCGCCTTCGTCGCGCGACCGACCGAATACGGCCCGCACCAGAAGTATGATTTCGAGGCGACGGGCGACTGGGACATCGTTGCCGAGGATTTCGGCGGCATCGCCGACCGGCTGGGGTGTTAGCGATTTCCGTAGGGCTTAGCTCGTAGGATGGGTTGAGCCCTTGCGAAACCCATCACCTTCGCGCACCGCAGTTGATGGGTATCTCTTCGCTCCACCCATCCTACGCGCTACGCTGTCGCAATCGCGCTGCCTATCCCGCGCCGGCCTGGATCACGCCGAACCAGCCGAGGCCCCTGTAGGTCTCATAGCCGGGCGTGGCGTGGAAAGCGACCATCGCTCCGGAGCGGTCCTGGTAGAAGCCGGAGCGCTTTCCTTCGAGCTGCAGTGAAATACGTTCGGTGAGGAGGCCCTGGCCGTCGGACGCCGCGATCACCCGGAAATTCGAATCGACCAGCAGCACGCGCGCCCTGTCGGCCGCGCCGACGCGCACGCCCTGGACGATGGCGCGGGCTTGGGGTTCCCAGTCGAAATGAATCGCCAGCACGCCGGTCGGTTTGCCGTTCGCCTTGCCGCCTTCGCGGACGCTGGCGCAGTAGGTCACGACCTGAGCGTTGCCGAGCAAAGGCTGGCATTCGACGTCGCCGACGGCGTAGTCGTCGCCGGAGCGCAAGGCGCGCGCGGCGCGAAACCACTTGGTCTGCGCCACGTTCTGGCCCACGACGCCAAAGCGATCGGCGCGGCCGTTGGCCAGTACATTGCCGTCGAGATCGCAGAGCCAGAGATCGAGATAGACGGTATAGGCGCCGAGGATCACCGCCATCCGTTCCGACACATGGTTGACGGCGGCAGCCTGCGGCGCGGCCGCGCAATCGACCACGGCGGAATCGGTTGCCCACCAGCGCACGTCGCAGGTGCGCTCATAGAGGTTGCGGTCGATCAGCTCGATGGCGTTGAGCGACAGATCGACCATGCGCTCGCCGCGCGAACGGTCGGCCATCTGCGCGATCGAATTCATCAGATTGCCGGTCCGGTTGGTGAGCTGGCTTTCCAGCTCGCGGGCAATCGTCTCGACCTGCTGGCCGACGTTGCGGACTTCCTGCGCCACCACCGCAAAGCCCGCACCTTGCGCGCCGGCGCGCGAACTCTCGATCAGCGCGTTCAGCGCCAGCATCTTCATCTGGTTGGTGATCTTCTGGATCGACTTGGTCTTCTCGCAGGCGACCTGGTTGACCTCGGCGGTCAATCTCGCGATCAGCGCGGAAACGTCGGATTCGTCCTCGGTGCCCGCTGATTTGGCCGGCTGTTTTGCGGTCGTTGCGGTGTGGGAGCGAAGCGCGACGGACATTGGCGGGAATTCCTCAGTCTTTGTGCGGATGTCGATCTTCTGCGGATCGGCGGGACTCAAGCGAAGCGTATTCGACTCCTTTGTCGGGGATCATGGCTAACGATTGGTTTAAGTTCCGGCGGCTTGCGGGTAGTTTTACCTGATGAAGTTGCATCTTCTTTGTGCAAGTCGCATTTGTCGGCATGGCCCAGGGCCGCGGTGCCCGAGGCTGTGCCGGCGTTGCCGCATACGATTCGTTTGCCTGCCATCGTCGCCGTTTGCGTTTGCCGACAGCCCGCTTAGCCCCTATCTCTCGAAGGCATCATGATCCTTCCCGCATCCGCACTTCCCGTTGAATTGCCGCCGGCGTTTCTCGGCGTCTTGCGTTCGGCGACAGGCAAATTGTGGCGCGACCGGCTTGACGTCAGGGGAGCTGCGCGGGCGCTGGCGGTCACCCAGCGCTATCAGTTGCCGGAAATGCTGGCCCGCGTGCTGGCAGGCCGCGATGTCGGAATCGACGAGGTTCAGGACTTCCTCGATCCGACCATCCGCAAACTGATGCCCGATCCACACACCGTGACGCAGATGGAACAGGCGGCCAAACGCATCGCCGATGCCGCGATGCGCGGGGAAAAGGTTGCGATCTTCGGCGACTACGACGTGGATGGTGCCACGTCCGCGGCGCTGCTGGCCTGGCATCTGCGCCATTGCGGGCTCGATCCACTGATCCACATCCCGGACCGAATCTTTGAAGGCTATGGCCCCAACGTCGAGGCGGTGCGGGGGCTGGCCGCCAAGGGTGCAACGCTGCTGGTAACCGTCGATTGCGGCACCACCAGCATCGAGCCGCTGGCGGAAGCGCGAAAGCTCGGCCTATCCGTCGTCGTCATCGACCATCACCAGACCGGCGATGAGTTGCCGGAGGTCGACGCGCTGGTGAATCCGAACCGGCCGGACGATCTCTCCGGGCTTGGACATCTCGCCGCCGTCGGTCTCGTGCTGATCACACTGGTGGCGGTGAACCGGGAATTGCGCGGCCGCGGCTTCTGGAGCGCGGAGCGGCCGGAGCCGGATCTTTTGGGCATGCTGCATCATGTGGCGCTCGGCACCGTGGCCGACGTCGCGCCGCTGACCGGGCTCAACCGCGCCTTTGTCGCCAAGGGCCTGATCGCGATGCGCCGGCGCGACCATGTCGGGCATACCGCGCTGATGGATGTGGCGCGGCTGAACGGCCCGCCCGAAGCCTGGCATCTCGGCTTCATGCTGGGGCCGCGTATCAATGCGGGCGGCCGGATCGGGCGCGCCGATCTCGGCGTGCGGCTCTTGCTGGAGGGCGATGTCTCGGAGGCCGCGCGGATCGCGGCCGAACTCGATCGTCTCAACGGCGAGCGCCGCGTCATCGAGCAGGCGGCAGAGGCGCAAGCCGAGGCCGAGGCGCTGGCCTCGCTCGGGCTCGAAGACAAGGGCGCGGTGATCGTCACCGCCGCCGAAGGCTGGCATCCCGGCATCGTCGGTCTCGTTGCCTCGCGGCTGAAGGAGAAATTTGCGCGTCCCGCTTTTGCCATTGCGCTCGAGCCCGGCGGCATCGGCACCGGATCGGGCCGCTCGATCTCGGGCGTCGATCTCGGCAAGGCCGTGCGGCAGGCGGTGAAGGAGCGGCTTTTGATGAAGGGCGGCGGCCATGCCATGGCCGCGGGTGTGACTCTGCGCAAAGAGAAGCTCGCGGAGTTTCGTGCCTTCATGGAAAACGCGCTGGCCGAGGACGTCGCCAAGTCACGCCATGAGAACGAGCTGTTCATCGATGGCGCCGTTAGCGCGCGCAGCGTGACCGTGGAATTCGCCAATACGCTGAACCGCGCCGGGCCGTTCGGCGCAGCCAATCCGGAGCCGGTGATCGCGCTGCCGGCGCATCAGCTCGTCTATGCCGACGAAGTCGGCCAGGCGCATCTGCGCGTGCGCTTCAAGTCCGGCGACGGCGCCATCGTCAACGGCATCGCGTTCCGCGCGGTCGGACAGAAGCTCGGACACGCGCTGACGCAGAACCGCGGCCAGCTTCTGCACGTGGCAGGATCGCTCGCGGTTGACCGCTTCCAGGGTTCGGAGCGCGTGCAATTGCGCGTGCTCGACGTCGCCGTGCCGGATCCGGGACCGGCCGTGATCCGGTAATTCGAAAATCAATAACAACAAACGGGAGAAGAAATGGCTGGACAGGTTCAGGGCAAAGTCGCGCTGGTGACGGGCGGCGCATCGGGTATTGGCGAAGCGATTTGCGAATTGCTGGCGCGCGAGGGGGCGTCGATCGCGGTGACTGATGTCGACGATTTGAGAGGCCCCGAGGTTGTCGCGCGTATCAGGAAGGCCGGTGGCGAGGCAAGCTTTTGGCATCAGGACGTCACCAGCGAGGAACGCTGGATCGAAGTCGTGGCCGAAATCATGAAGCGCTACGGCCGGCTCGACGTGCTGGTCTCGAACGCCGGCATCGGCATTTCAGTGCCGTCGATCACCGAGATGACGCTGGCCGACTGGCGGCGGCAGACCGCGATCAATCTCGACGGCGTGTTTTTGTCGGTGAAGCACTGCCTGCCCGTGATGCGCAAGACCGGCGGCGGCTCCATCATTATGATGTCGTCGCTGGCGGGCCTCCGCGGCGCGGCCGGTCTTTCCGGCTACTCCGCAACCAAGGGCGGTGTCCGGCTGTTCGCCAAGTCGATCGCGATGGAGTGCGCGACATTCGGCGACGGCATTCGCGTCAACTCGGTGCATCCCGGCATCATCGACACGCCGATCTGGGGCAAGATTCCGGTTGGAGCCACCGGCAGCGGGCAGAACGCGCCGATTGATCCGGAGGAGCGCGCGAAAGTGGCAACGCCGCTCGGCCGCGCCGGGCAGGCCGAAGAGATTGCGCAGGGCGTGCTGTATCTGGCGTCCGATGCGTCGCGCTATGTGACGGGAACGGAGCTTGTTATCGACGGCGGCATGAACGCGGGTGGCGTCGCGCGACGGGCATAGACGAAAACGCGGGCAGCCGTGATCCACTGCGCTACGCGCGCGTGCATCAGCGTGGAGGTGAGCTTTTGGCGAATTGCGCGCGCAACCAGGCTTGCGTTGCTTCGATCGGTTCGGTCAGGGGTCTGCGGGAGCCGCGCGCAAGATGCAGGGTGAAGCCTTCGATTTGGGGGCCGAACGGTACGACCAGCGTTTTGGTCGCCAGTTCCTCCGACACCAGCAGCAGACTGTGCAACGCAACCCCGGTGCCGGCGACGGCGGCCTGGATCGCATGGGTCTCATCGCTGAAGCGGAGCCCGGCCCGTGCATCGATACCGTCCATGCCGGCGATCTTCAGCCAGCGCCGCCAGGTCGGATTGCCGCTATCGCTGCGGCGCCAGTCAAAATGCAGCAAGGTCGCTGACTGCAGATCGGCCGGCTTCCTCAGACCAAGACGCGGACTTGCCACTGGCGCAAAACGATCGATGGCCAACGGTTCGGCGCTCAGATCGGGATAAGGGCCAGGGCCATAGCGCAACGCGAGGTCCGCGACACCCGAATTAAGGTCCACGACCTCCAGGGTCGCCAGCAGCGTGAGATCGATGTCAGGTCTTGCGTTGTGAAAGCCCGCGATGCGCGGCACCAGCCACTTGGCGGTGAACGCGGGAGTGGCCGAAAGTGTCACCGTCGCGCGGCGCTGCCTGCGGCTCAATCCTTCGATGACACGTGCGAAGGAATCGAATCCGTCGCGCAGAACCGGCAGCAAGACTTGCCCTTCCGCGGTCAGCAGGACCTGACGCGTCCGCCGCTCGAACAGCGTCACGCCGATCACCTCTTCCAACTGCCGAACCTGATGGCTGATGGCAGTCGGCGTCACGTGCAGTTCCTGAGCCGCACGCTTGAAACTCAGATGCCGCGCGGCGGCTTCGAACGCCCGCAGCCCGGACAGCGGTGGAAGACGTCTCATCGGCAGGCCCCGATAGATGAATGTAGTTCATCCATGTGATGAGCAATTTGCGTTTGTCAATGCATTCTGCCCGATCCATCTAACCGAACAAGGATGAAAGGAAATATGCCATGAACCTGCTACAGATTAACGCCAGTGCGCGACCTTACCGATCGGACCGGTTCCCTCGCGGGTCGCACACGCGCCGCCTCACCGAACGCTTCGTGCAGCGTTGGCTGCGATACCGACCGAATGATCGCGTGACCGATCGGGATGTCGGCCAATCGCCACCACATCCCGTCACCGAGAAATGGATCGGTGCGGCCTTCACCAAACCCGAGCTGCGCGAGTCGTGGATGAATGATGTGCTGGCGGAAAGCGACGCATTGGTCGATGAACTCATCGCCGCAGATTTGATCGTGGCTGGCGTGCCGATGTACAATTTTGGAATGCCGGCGCAGTTCAAGGCGTATGTCGACAATGTCGTGCGGGTCGGTCGCACTTTCGGCTTCGACCGTGCCCGGCCAGACGATCCTTATTCGCAGCTACTGGCTGGTAAGGGTAAACGTCTCATCATGCTCAGTTCGCGGGGTGATTACGGCTACGATCCGGGCGGACGGATCGCGCACATCAACCATGTCGAAGGGTCGGTGCGTGACGTGTTCGGCTTCCTCGGCGTCACTGACTTCCACAGCATCGCGATCGAATATGACGAGTTCGGGGACGAACGTTTGAAGGCGTCGATCGCTGCGGCCGAACGCGCAGTGGATAATCTTGTGGATCGGCTGGCGAAGGAAGCCGAACCGCTGGAAGCAGCTTGAATGCAGACTCGATGGAGAGGGATCCTCGTCATTGCGAGCGAAGCGAAGCAATCCATCTTTCTTTTCGCGAAGGGATGGATTGCTTCCGCCTTCGCGCAAAGCGCTTCGGCGGACTCCCAGCCCTGCGAAGCTTGCGCAGCAAGCGGAGAAGGGTCGTCGCTACGCTCCTCGCAATGACGGGTGGGAGCGCTATCCACCCTGCCGCAATCGCGCCAGCACCTTCAGCCCGCCGTAGCCATCCGCCGGCAGCAGGCTCATCTTGGTCTGATAATCCTTCACCGCCTTCATCGTGTCGTTGCCGACGCGGCCGTCGGTGCCGCCGGTATCGAAGCCTGCCTTGGTCAGCCGGGTCTGCAGCTCCTGCACTTCGGCGAGCGTCAGGGCGCGCTCCGAGCCGGGGAAGGGCTGGATGAAGGGCGGCGCGCCCAAGATGCGATCGCCGAGATGGCAGATCGCCAACGCGTAATTCATCGAGGGGTTGTAGCTCTTCACCGAATAAAAATTCGGGCCGAGCAGGAACGAAGGTCCTCCGGCGACCGGCACCCACATCTGCGCCGACGCGTTCGGCTGCGGGAACGGCTTGCCATCGGCGCGCGTGACGCCGGCGCTGGCCCATGCCGCATAGGTACGGCTGCCGCTCGAAGCCCCTCCGGATGGGCGCACCTCATAGCCCCAATGCTCGCCGCGGTGATACTTGCCGCGGCTGAGCAGATAGCGTGCGCTGGAGCCGAGCGCATCGTCGGGCTTGCCGAACGGCGAGACGCGGCCGTCCTTGTCGTAGTCCATGCCGACATTGAGCCAGACTTCCGGCATCCATTGCGTGTGACCCATCGCGCCGGCCCAGGATCCCCGCATTTCCTCCGGCGTGCCCCAGCCGCGGTCGACGATCTTGAGCGCGTTGATCAGCTCGGTCTCCCAATAAGCGCGGCGGCGCGGCTCGTTCCAGGCAAGCGCGGCGAGGGCCGGAAAGATCGGGCGCATATGGTTCTGCTGCACCAGGGGATCGCCATAGGCGGACTCGACGCCCCACAGCGCCAGCAGCGTGCCGCGCTCGACGCCAAAATCCTGCTCGATCCGCGCGAACAGCGCCTCGTGCTTCTTCAAGGCTTCGCGGCCGTTGATGATGCGCCAGTCCGAGACGCGGCGGTTGACGTATTGCCAGATCTGCTCGTGGAATTCCGGCTGCTTCTGCATCTGCCGGAACACCGTCATGTCGGGCTCGATGCGCCCCATGACCCGGGTCCAGGTCGCATCCGAAATGCCTTTTGAAGTTGCACGCGCGCGGAAATTGTCGCGCCACTGGTCGAAGCCGGCCGGCGCGGCCCAAGCGGGAAGCGTCGTCGCGAGCAGAGCGCCGGTACCGAGGCCCAATACCGCGCGACGGGTTGGTGCTTTCTGGGAATCAGGCTGTTTCATGCCCCCCAGTCTAACGGCACGGCGGGCCTGCGCCAAAAGCCATGACGTCGCGGGAACCGGCGCTTTCTTCACAAATCCGCGGCGATTCTGGCTAGCCAGCGGCGGATCAGGCGCTGGGCGTTGGCGGAGAGCCCCGCCGCCAGCCGCCGCTCGATCGCCTGCGCGTGCCGCCGGCATTTGTCGAGTAGCGCAGCGCCCCGCCGCGTCACCGTCCATTGCAGCACCCGGCCATGGACCGGGTGCGGGGTCTTCTTGATGGCCCCGTCGCGCTCGAGATTGCGGATGATGACGCCGACCGTCTGCGGCGTCAGCATCGCCACCCGCGCGAGCTCCGCGCCGGACAGGCCGGGATAGGCGCGCAGCATCGTCAGGACGACGAATTGCGGCGAGGTGACGCCGAGCTCAGCCAGCGACCGCTCCATCGCCAGCCGCGTCGCGCCCTGCGCCTGCCGCAGCAGATAGGCGAGATAGCCTTGCTCGCCGCGCTTGCCCTCGCCAGGCGGCGGCGGCCGCAGCATCAACGGCGCGGGATTTTCGGCAGATTTTTGCCGCGACCGTCGGCCGGCTTTTCCGGCGGTGGGCTTTTGCCTCGCTTGTGGTTTTTTCGTCGATACGTTTTGCGATCGCGCTGCCGTGTTTCGTGGTGCCTTGCGCAGCATATCAGTACTCTTATAATCAATCAGAGCACTGATAACATGAGGCACAAAAGATGTCACACGCCCGCAAGGAGTACAAAGATTTCATGTCGCTGACGCCGGACGCCTACGCGGCGGTGCTGGCGCTTGGCCAGGTCGCGGGCAAGGCGGGCATGGACAAGCAACTGCTCGAGCTGATCAAGCTGCGCGCCTCGCAGATCAACGGCTGTGCCTTCTGCGTGCAGTATCACATCCTCGAGGGCGAGAAGCTCGGCGTGCCCACCGACAAGCTCAATCTCGTGGTGGTCTGGCGCGAGGCGCCACAGTTTTCCGCGCGCGAGCGCGCCGCGTTGGCCTGGACGGAAGCGTTGACGTTGCTTAGCGACGGCGTCAATGACGAGGTCTACGCGCAGGCGAGCGCGGAATTTTCCGAGAAAGAACTCGCCTATCTCACCTCCGCGGTCGCCTCGATCAACGTCTGGAACAGATTCGGCGCCGCGTTTCGCTGGACACCGCCGGCGCGGAAGACGGCTGTGGGCGTGGCGGCGTCATGAGACCATAGCAAGAATTTATAAAGTAGACCCTGCGAAGGGAGACGTTCGATACCCGATATCTCCTTAACAGCGGCGCGGAAAAGGGACATCACCAAAGGTCCCAGTCGGGCCAAACGCGAATGGAGAGAGAAAGTTGCTTATCTATGAGATGGGTGCTTCGCGCCAAGGCTGTGGAAGATGAGCCCGTGGCGTTCGGGATAGCTAATGATCGCTACGTCATCGACGACCACAACTGCCCTCGGGCCGTTTGGGGCATCACCTAGGAATGTTGCGCTTTCAACGCGTCCTAACTGCTTGTCGAGCACAACGAGTTCGCAGTTGTTTCGGTTTATGGAGAGGAGCTTGTCGCGATAAAGCGCTTGAGAGAGTGGGTCGACCCATGCGAAGTGCCTGTTTATAGCGTTTGGTGCAAAGCGAAAGTTCGTTAAGATTTTTCGACCATACTCATCTACGCGGCAAATACCTCGCTGCGATTGAAACATCCCCACAAAGAGGCATTCGTCGTTAGCATCGTAAGTCAAACTAGCCGGTGTTGAATCGTCGCTTCGGTCATTCTCGACCTCTGCAAGATAGAGATAGCCGACGTACCGTCGCTCGGTCAGATCGTAAGTTGCGAGGAAACAGTTGCCGCCAGTGTGGTATCTACCGTCAAGGCTACCGCCGCGCTGGATGCCAATGTAAACCAACGGCTTTGATGGATGGCAAAGAACGCAAATACTACCTCGCCCGCCTGCTGGGTAGTCAACTTCCTGATATTCGTACGTAGCGCTGTCGATAATGAATAGGCGGTTGACTCGGTTGCTCGCGAAGTAAATAGACCTACCATCATTTGAGGCCGCCATCGCGCCTTCGCCGCCGCCAGGAATGACGATTCGTCTGACAATGGATTGTGTGCCTATGTCGATGACGAGAACGAATTCGGAAAAGACCTGTCCAACGAAGAGTTTACCGTCTGCGCATGCCATCTCGCCAGCTGGATACTGCCTGATCGTCCGGCCGCCATCGGGTCTAGATGCGGTTTCATACTTATCTAGATCGATGACGTGCTCGATCGATTTAGTGGTGGGATTGATCAGCGCGATGTTTCCGGTTTGCCAGTTGGCCACGAACACACGGCCGCCATATGACAGAAGATGCTGCGGACAGTCGTTATTCGGGAATACATGGATCGGCGGTGCTCCGAGTTGGTCGGAATTCCGATAAACGAACTCTATACGCGCTTCGTTCAAGCTAACAGTGCGCTTGAATTCTTCGAAGGACGTTACAAGCAAGATGTTTGTGTGACGAGTAGCGTTTCGTGCACCAAGTTGGAAACCATTCTCGCAGAAAATGATTCCCCGATCGGCCCCGACATCTTCAACGACCGCCTTCAACGCCAGAACGTTTTGTTTTTCTACGCGCTTCTTCCACAGTTTACACTCAACAATCCAGCGACATTCAATTCCGTGCTGGAGAAATGTTACGTACACATCAATCCGATGCTCTGCACGAGCACCTGTTATGCGCGCCTCGATAGTGGCGACGCAGCCTCGTTCTTTGAAGAACGCGGCAACGGCCTCCTGGTAATCGCGCCAGTCTCGATGGATTGAATTCATCACTTGAGCGTGCTGGATCGGAGCATGAGGATCAATGTCTGCTTCGGGTCGGAATAGCGTGCTCTGTCGAGCTAATTCTCGTTGCCTTCCCGCCCGCTGTGACGCAGCCCGTCCCTCGACACCGCATGCGCCACGGCGGCCGGCGGCTCGGTGCCGATTTCGTGGCCGCGGCCGCGGATCAGCCGTTCGTAGGAGGCGATCAGGGTGGTGTAGGGGTTGACCCAGATCCAGCCGTCACGCGTGAACACCTGCACGTCGAAGTGGAGGTGGTATGACGTGCCGTTCGGGAAATCGAGATAGTTGGAGACCACGCCGATCTTCTCGCCCTCGGCGACCCGGCGCCCGTTGAGGATACCGTCCGCATCCATGGCCGACGGGTTCATGTGCATGTAACGGAAACGGATGTGCTCGTTGCCTGTGTTGATCTGCAGCGTTGCCGCCTGTTGCTTCAAGGAACGGATGACGACGCCGTCGCGGACCGCGACCACCGCCTGTTTCCTCGGATGGCAGGCGTTGTCGGCGCTGCTGTTCGGCGGGCAGGGCGCGGGGCGGATGTCCTGGCCCTGGTGACCGAAGCCGGCCGCACATTGGCCGACCTGGAAACTGCGGGCTTCGCAAAAATTGTCGCGCCACGGATAGACGCCTTGATGGGTGCGTAGGCGTTCGCCGGATTTGCGCCTGGCGAACTGCTGCGAGCTGACCCGGGCCGGAGCTTTCTCCAGCGGAAAGCGGATCTGCGAATAGGCGACGAGGTCGGCGCGGCCGCCGCGCCTGCGCGCGCCGCTGTTGGCAATGATGTCACCGCTCGGACGATAGCTGAAGTCGGGCGAAAGGGTGGCCGGCCGTTCAGCAACCCCGGAGGGCACGTCGAAGCGCAGTCGCGCCGGCTGGCCTCCGGCGATGCGCAGCGCCTTCAGGAAGCGCTCAGCGATCGGGTAAGCCTCGCGGCAGGCCAGCCGCCGCGCCCGCGGCGCCGAATCGAGGCACTGGATCGACACCACATAGGGCACGCCGAAACGGGTGAAGGCGTAGCGCACATAACCTTCGCGAATGAAACGGCGCATGTCCGGAAATTGCGACGCCAGCGCCCTGACCAGCTCGCCCTTGCCGCTGAGCGGATCGGCGAGATCATAGACCACGACGGAGCCCGTAATCTGCACCTCGACCGGCCGGGCGAAAGTTCGAGACGGCAGGCCGTCACCGGCGCCGGGGTCGAGCGAAAACACCGCGTCGTAGCCGGAGGGGCCGGCGTGAAACAAGTCGACGGGGCGGAAGCCGGCCTGATGGCGTGACACTGCCGGGTGGCGCGTGCCACTGGCCTCGGCCTCGAGATAGGCTGCGGTATCAAAGGGCAACAGCACCGGCACCGGACTGCGGCCGATTCCGGCGAACATCACCGAATTGATCGCGTTCAACTGCACCAGCGCGGGCGCAGACCGCGGATCCCATGCCGGCACGCGCCGCTGGCTTGCGAAGGTGAAGCGCTGCGCGATCGCCGGCCGGGAACTGATCTCGCTGCGAAGCTGATCCAGAACGGCGCGCCATTCGACGCGAATGGCCGACATCGACGGCGTTCTGAACTCATTGGCGGAAACGCCTGATACCCCGGCGGGGAGCAAACAAAAGGCTGCCAGCCAACGCGAGAGCAAGCGGACAGCCCTTGTACCCAATGCATCGCCCCCCGGCGTATGCTCCGTAGCCTATGGCGCGGCTTAGTCCTTTGCGCGTTCGACGTAGGAGCCGTCCTCGGTCATGACCACGATCCGTGTTCCCGTTCCAATGTGCGGCGGCACCGAGGTGCGCACGCCGTTGGAGAGGATAGCAGGCTTGTAGGAGGAAGACGCGGTCTGCCCCTTGGTGACCGGCTCGGTCTCCACAACTTCCAGGGTTGCGCGCTGCGGCAACTGGATGGCGACCGGATTCAGGTCGTGCATCGATAGCTTCACGGTCATGTTTTCCTGCAGGTAGGGCGCGGACGAGCCCACGATCTCCTTCGACACTTGGACCTGGTCATAGGTGTCGGCATTCATGAAGTGGAAGCCGTCGGAATCCTCATAGAGGTAGTTGAAATTGCGGTCCTCGACGGTGGCCTTCTCGACCTGGTCGGTGGTCTTGTAGCGTTCCGACACCTTCACGCCGTCGCCAATGCGGCGCATTTCGATCTGGCTGACCGGGGTTCCCTTGCCGGGATGGATGTTTTCGGCCGACAGGACGACATAGAGCTTTCCGTCTTGCTCGATGACGTTGCCCTTGCGAATAGAACTGGCGATGACTTTCAAAGCTGTTTTCCCGAATTTCTGGCCTTTGGCCAAACCGGACATTTGTGTCCGCAGGGCCAATCAGGCGGTTTCGGGCTGCAACATACTGATTTTGCCCGTCGATGCCAGCGTTTTACGGCCGTCCCGGCGAGCTGCTTGAAGCCGCAAATAGCCGGGATTTCGTCGTGTTATGATGACGCGTCTGGCAAGCAAACTGAACGATGGGCCGACCGTTGCTGACGGGCTTGAAAGCAATGGTTTAAGCGGTTCGCGAAGACCCGCAGCTTCAGCGGGACGCGGCGACATCGATCGGGCGAATGGACAAGCAGGGCGTCTTTCGACATGAAATGACCGAGCTGGAGCTGAATCTTGCCGCTTCCTCCGGTTCGCCATGTCGGACGCAAAGAAAGTCGAACAATATCAATGGTATTTGCCGATTCCCTGGATTCGGAACCGCTGTGATGGCTGATGTCGACCAGCCCTCGCCTTGGTGGTCGGCCACGCGGCATGCCGATCGAAAGCCGTTCCTGATGGCGCGAGCCGCGATCACGAGGGCAGTGCGAGGTTGGTTCGACGAGCAGGGTTTTACCGAGGTGGAAACCGGCATCCTGCAGGTCTCGCCGGGCAACGAGACGCATCTGCATGCCCCACGTACCGAAATCATCAGCCACGATGGCACGCGCGCGACGCGCTATTTGCGAACGTCGCCGGAATTCGCCGCCAAGAAACTGCTCGCCGCCGGCGAAGCCAAAATCTTCGAATTGGCGCGCGTGTTCCGCGACCGCGAGCGCGGCGATCTGCATCTGCCCGAATTCACGATGCTGGAATGGTATCGTGCCGACGCGGGCTATGATGCTGTTATGGCCGACACCATCGTCGTGATCGCACATGCGGCGCAGGCGACCGGGATCGGGCGGTTTTCGTTCCGGGGCAGAACGGCCGATCCCTTCGCCGAGCCGGAACTGCTGACGGTGGCATCCGCGTTCGACCGCTTTGCCGGGATCGATCTGTTGGCCACAATCAGCAATGGCGAGGGCGATCGCGCGGCGCTTGCGGCGGCAGCAAGGCCGCGGGTGCGGATCACCGATGACGACACCTGGTCGGATATTTTCAGCAAAGTGCTGGTCGAGCATGTCGAACCGAACCTGGGGCAGGGGCGTTTGACTGTCTTGTTCGAATATCCGGCGCCGGAAGCAGCCCTTGCTCGGGCGAAAGCGTCCGATCCGCGCGTCGCCGAACGCTTTGAGGTCTATGCTTGCGGCGTCGAACTCGCCAACGGATTTGGCGAATTGACCGATGCCGGCGAACAGCGCCGCCGTTTCGCCGCTGATATGGACGAGAAGGAGCGGCGCTACGGCGAGCGCTATCCGCTGGATGAGGATTTTCTCGCAGCGGTCGCCGCGATGCCGCCGTCGAGCGGCGTGGCGCTCGGTTTCGATCGGCTGGTGATGCTGGCAAGCGGCGCGCTGCGGGTGGACCAGGTGGTGTGGACGCCACCGGCAGGAGAGACATGAACAGGATCGATCCGAAACTTTTGGCAACGCTGCGGCAGCCCGCCGATCTCATCGAGCGGGGGTTGGCGAAGCCGGCCGATCTCGTCGACCTCGAGCGGGTCGCCGCGCGCTACGCCATCGCCGTGACGCCTGATATCGTCAACCTGATCGACACGGAAAATCCTGACGATCCGATCGCGCGGCAATTCATTCCGAGCGCGCTCGAACTAATGAATGCGCCGGGTGAAAATGCCGACCCGATCGGCGACGACGCGCATTCGCCGGTCACCGGCATCGTGCATCGCTATCCGGATCGTGTGCTGCTCAAGCTGGTGCATGTCTGCGCGGTGTATTGCCGCTTCTGCTTCCGCCGCGAGATGGTCGGGCCTGGCAAGGCAACGGCGCTGTCAGACGCCGCCTATCGCGACGCGCTGGACTATATCCGCAAGAACAGCGAAATCTGGGAAGTCATCCTGACCGGCGGCGATCCGCTGATGCTGTCGCCACGGCGGCTGACTGAGATCATGACGGACCTCGCCGCCATCGATCACGTCAAGATCGTTCGCATCCACACCCGCGTGCCGGTGGCTGCGCCTGCGCGCATCGATGGCGACATGATCAGGGCGTTGAAAGTCGAGGGCGCAGCGACCTGGATAGCCGTTCACGCCAATCATCCGCGCGAACTGTCGGGTGAGGCCCGCGCCGCCTGCGCGCGGCTGGCCGACGCCGGCATTCCGCTGGTGAGCCAGACGGTGCTGCTTCGCGGGGTCAATGACGATGCCGCGACGCTGGAAGCGCTGATGCGGACCTTTGTTGAAAACCGAATCAAGCCCTATTACCTGCATCATGGCGATCTGGCGCCGGGGACCGGACATCTGCGCACTACCATTGCAGAGGGAAGGGAACTGATGCGCCACTTGCGCGGTCGTGTCTCGGGCCTGTGCCAGCCGGATTACGTGCTCGACATTCCCGGCGGCCATGGAAAGGCGCCGATTGGACCGAATTATTTGTCGCATGCAAGTTCCGGGGAATGTGAACTATCCTCGGAAGCGCAGTATCGTATCGTAGACTATTGCGGAGACGTTCACCTCTATCCGCCAAAGCCGTGATCGGCGATGACGGAGCACGGCGAGGAGAAACGGGAGCCGCCGGAAGACGAGGGCCATCGCGGAATCGAAAACGCCGTTCTGCTCGGCTTCTTCGTGCTGCTGGTGGCCGCCGGAATCTGGTTGCTCGGCACCATGGCCGATGTACGAAAGGCACAGGACTGCGCTGCCCAGGGACGGCGAAACTGCGCAACGATCGACGTGCCCGAACGGACACGATAAAGGAATCTAAAAGGCGGAGAATCGGGATGCAAAGAACAATCTTGTCAGTCGCACTGATGGTCCTGATCGGCATGCCTGCCGCGTTCGCGCAGGGCGGGACGTCGACGATGCCAAAGAGCAATCCGAGTGCCGGAGGGGTTCCGGAGGCGCCGATTGGACACCGTCAGCCCCGCCGCAGCGACGTGCCCGAAAAGAACCAGAACGATCCGAACGATCCGCTGAGCAAGGAAAACGCCGCGCTCGACCGCAAGATCAAGAGCATCTGCCGCGGCTGTTAGGCATGATGAAGCAAGCCTAACTCTATGTGATCGGTGACCCTGAGGCGGCTGTGCGTAGCGCGGCCCTCGAAGGGCGACGGCCGGCAGCCGGGCCATGGGAGTTTCATGTGGTGGTCGGCTTCTGTCCTAGCGATGCCGTTGACGTCCCGACCCGGTTTCGTCATCTGCAACGCCTATGACCTCGTACTCGAAGACGATGCCTTCTGGATCGTTCACCACGAACCACTCATCGGCGAGATCCGAGTTTGCAAACACCTTGAGATGGTCACGGTCGCCGACCTTTTTCTTTGTATCGACGTAAATCCAGACCGTTTTCATCGATCTCGCGCCAGCTTGCGGCGTCCCCAGTGAGGGTCCTTGCGAGATAGGTTAAACTCCCGAACGTGGCCCCGGTTCAATGCTTTCATGACACCAACGCGCGAACATCGTCGGGCCGCCGAGTCCACCAACAGCATTAGACTAGCGCCTCGATCGCGCCTGCCAGCCCGATTTGCGTTTAGACATCTCCCCGGCCTGCGAACCATCCAATCGCAGGCGAGGGGAGGGCGCAAGCGAGAACGGCCACGGCCACGGCTATCACCCGTTGATGGGAACTAATCGATCATTGTCGGCTTAGTAGCCAAATGATGAGTGACTTCACGTCCAAGAATCGCATCAACAGCGAGCCAGGACGACCGCGCCGCATACTGCCGTGGATTTTACTTGTTCTCCTCGCGGTTGCCATTGCGGCAGTGCTTTGGGCCGGCAATCGAATCGGATCCGAGTCCTCGCCATTAGCGGCTGTTCACCCCGATGGTGAGCCGTCTCTGGCTGCCGAAATCGCTGACCAGACGGCTAGACATGCTGTGGCCAATCTCCAGCAAACGATCCAAGAGCTCCAGGCAGCACAGGAACGTGCCGCGGAACAGATCAGCGGTCTACAGCGGCAGATATCGGCTGAGCAGGGCCAACGTAAGTTGCTTTCGGAACAGTTGGGTGGGCTTTCCGCTCGCGTGGATAGTCTCCAAGGATCGAATGCAGCAGCGCCACCCGGCCCGCCGCCACCTGGCAGGAAAGGGCGCGGGCAATGAGGTGAGGGCTCAGCTTCGCCGCGGCTGCTGGACCTTCGGCAGGTTACGGCCGGTCAGGATCGTCATGAAGCTGCGCGGCATACCTAGTAAGTCAAGACCAGCAGTCGTTGCACAATCGCGCCTAAGCAGACGAGCACAACCAGTAATTTTAGAAGGTTTGCTAGCTTCCTATCGGGGGCAAACTTTTCGATAGCCCAAAAACAAATTGCCCCCACGACAACAATGACCAGAACCCCAATCAGAACTGAAATGATCGCCATGTCGGCATCCCCCGAGCACTGCCTCTAGCGGGGTCGAGCATCCTAGTGCTGTGGGCCCACGTCAAGGGCTGGCTGGCTCATGCCGTTTAGTCATCGATTAGGGAGCCGATAGGCTTCAGCAGCGCTTGGTGTTCTGGGCCGTTGGCACCGTCTCGGAGAAACTACCAATGTCCGTGTGGGCAGGGCGCGCCGGTCGCGCCCTGCTTCGCCATCATTCGACCCGGGTGGCTACGCCGAGCGCTCCTCCCGGAAACTGCGCGATGGCACGTTCCGGCGCGTCGCCACGGCATCAGCCAGCATGTTCAGCGCCGACACGGTCGCCTCCCAGTCGATGCAGCCGTCGGTGATGCTCTGCCCATAGGCGAGCTGTTTGCCCGGCACGACGTCCTGGCGGCCGGCGACCAGATTGCTCTCGATCATGACGCCGGTGATGCGCTGCTCGCCTTCCGATATCTGGCGCGCGATGTCGGCGACCACCAGCGGCTGGTTCTCCGGCTTCTTGTTGCTGTTGGCGTGGCTGGTGTCGATCATGATCCGCGGGGCGACGCCGGCGCGGGCAAGTTCGACGCAAGCGGCATCGACGCTTTCCCGGTCGTAGTTCGGCTTGTTGCCGCCGCGCAGGATGATGTGGCAGTCCTCGTTGCCGGTGGTTGCCGCAATCGCCGACCGCCCGCCTTTGGTGACAGCCATGAAATGATGCGGATGCGAGGCCGACTTCACCGCATCGGCCGCGATGCGGATATTGCCGTCGGTACCGTTCTTGAAGCCGACCGGGCAGGAGAGACCGGAAGCGAGCTCGCGATGGATCTGGCTCTCGGTCGTGCGCGCCCCGATCGCCGCCCATGCCATCAGGTCGGCAATGTATTGCGGCGTCGTCATGTCGAGGAATTCGGTCCCGGCCGGCAGGCCGAGATTGTTCACTGCCGACAGCACGTTGCGGGCGAGCCGCAGGCCCCTGTTGATGTCGAAGGAGCCGTCGAGATTGGGGTCGTTGATCAGTCCCTTCCATCCGACCGTGGTGCGCGGCTTTTCGAAATAGACACGCATCACGATTTCGAGGCGGTCGGCGAGCTTTTCGCGCAACGCAACGAGCCGCTCGGCGTAATCAACGGCCGCGGCTGGATCGTGGACCGAGCAGGGGCCGACGACCACCAGCAGGCGGTCGTCGGTGCCGTGCAGGATGGCGTGGATGGCATTGCGCGCCGCCATCACGACGCGCGTCGCGGTCAAGGTGCGCGGTATCTCGCCCATCACCTCCTGCGGCGTACTCAGCTCTTTCAGTTCGCTAATTCGAAGGTCGTCGGTGGTGCTCAACACGGCTGTGGCTCCTGTTTGAAAGGAAACCTGCCGGCCAACAAAAAAGCCGCCAGGTTTGGCGGCTGTTCGGACTTCTTGGCTTCAATTCGTCAGATTGAGCGCGATCCTCCCACCGCCAGCGAGCTGTCGTAGCTAAAATACCAAAAGTTGCTGGCGGCGATCATGATCATGGCCGGCTCTATAGCGCACCAGCCGGGTCTTGTCATCCCATAATCGGCGACGTCAGGACTTGCGCGCGGCGAGCGCTATGCCGACCAGTGACGCACCGCCGAGCACGAGATTGATCCCGACCAGCAGGCCGATCGCCCATTCCGCCGAACCCGGCAGGCCGGCGATGATGATGGATGCGATCAGGAGGTCCATCACGCCTGAGATCAGCAGCCAGGACCAGCGCTCCGACAATTCGCGGCGGTGGTTCAGCGCGTACATGATGCTGACGACGCCCTCGGCGAGAAAATACGCACCGACCACGATGGTGAGCGTGAGGACGCCCTGCGCGGGCCGTGCCAGCAAAATCCCGCCGGCGAGAACGGCCAACGCCGCCGAAAACAGCGACCACCAGAAGCCCGGCATCTGCCGCGCCCAGTAAGTGACGAACAGCCCGG
The DNA here is from genome assembly GCF_001693485.1 of Bradyrhizobium sp. LMTR 3. GTDB lineage: Bacteria > Pseudomonadota > Alphaproteobacteria > Rhizobiales > Xanthobacteraceae > Bradyrhizobium. Next base: position 32,338 of record NZ_MAXC01000012.1, on the reverse strand, counting down.
CAATGCCGCTGATCAGAAACATCCAGCCGAGGAAGATGGCGACGGCGAGGCTCGCCAGTGGCGGCACGATCATCGCAGCCAGGCCGAGCAGGGCGAGCACGATGCCTTCGAACAGGAAGGCCTTCCAGTGCGCCTTCACCGCGGCGTTCATTTCGGACTGCAGCTTGCCGATATCAGGGGGAATATCTTGGGTCATGGGAAACTCCCGATGCCTGCCGCGCCGAGTGTCCAACATACCCGGTACGCCGGTTGCGGGCAAAATTGTTCGCTGGGCTTTTTAAGCGAGATCAACGACTGAAGGATGACGTTCAGCCCGGCTCAGGCGCGGACGAAAATCCGTCCGAGGACGTTCTGATGCGATTGCGGCCGAACACGTAGACGGCCGAGGTCGCCAGCAACAGCGCCAAGCCTATCAAGATGGAGGTCATGCCGAGCGGAATGAGAAGCAGCGAGGCGTTGCGCTCCGGACTGACGAACCAGTGATGAAGCGAGGTCAGGACGAAAGCCGCGCCCGCGAAGCCCGCACCGCTGCCCACGAGCAGCAGGGCCCACATCCGCCGCAACTGGCTCAGCCGCTCACGCGCGATCTCGGTGCGCGGCGCATGATGGCGGCCGACGCGCCGTACCAGCCGAATGGCAAACCCGATCGAACTGAAGCCGATGAGCAGGCTCGCCGCCCCCAGCAGCATTCGCACGTTGGGGCCGAGATCTGGATGTTTCTGCAGCGTCAGCAGCGGAAAATCGAATGCCGCATGTAGCGCGACCGGCGCGAACAGCGCCAGCGCCCAGCTCGAGATCCGCGCCCAGTCGCGATGATGGCGATGCGCACCCAGCGCGGTGCCGGCGCGCGCGATCGCGATATAGGCGCCTGCGATGATGCCGAGTGCGCCGTGAAACGGCACCGTCAATACGCTGCGCAAGGCGGCCAGCGACCGCCACATGTCGGCGTGCTGCACGAGATAGGCGAGGTTTTCGTAGGCCGCGAAGCCGAGGCCCGCGGCCGCACCGTAGACCACCGTGTCCATTGGGTCCGCAAACGCACGGCGGCGCACCGGCAATGACACTAGAATGATCACGAGAACCTTCACGATCTCTTCGGGCGCGGCGACCCCGAAGATCGAACGCAGGCCTTGCGTCAGCCAGGGGTTTCCAGGCACCGCAAGGATCGCGGCAAACGGGGCGCGCGCAACGCCCAACAGAGAAATGCTGGCGGCCCCGAGTACGAAAGCGAGCCATACCCGCGCGGGTGGACCGGGGCGCTCGTCCGCGGCAATGACGAGCCAAAGCACCAGCAACGCCGGCGCGATGGCGGCAACGCCGATCGATGTAGGGAGAGCCTGCAGCAGCAACATCTGGAGAAATTTACCTCGCGCGAGCGTAAATGGCCGCAAACCCAGCGGTTTGCAAGAAAGTCAGACGCGACTCCTTGTCACCAAGGAACCCGGCCGAACCCGGCATCGCTCAGGCGGCCGCCTGTTGACCGATCTTGCCCTGTACCACCAGCAATCCTGCCAGCGCGACCAGCGCGAAGCCGGCGCCGGCCAGGAACGTGACCTGAGGCCCTGCGATATCCCAGAGTGCGCCGGCAATGACGCTGGCCGCGAGCATCGCTACGCCGCCGAGCAGGTTGAAGAATCCGTAAGCCGTGCCGCGCAACTCGGCCGGCGCAGTATCGGCAACGAGCGCGGCCAGCAGCCCCTGCGTCAGTCCCATGTGCAGGCCCCAGAGAATGACGCCCAGCGCAACACCGCCCACCGACGGCAGCAAGGCCAACGCGATGTCGGCGGCAACCAGCACCAGTATGCCGCTCGCCAGCACGGCCGTACGGTTCATGCGATCCGAGATGACGCCGGCGGGGTAGGCCGCGAGGGCATAGACGATATTCATGGCCACCAGCACGGCGGGCACGAGCGCGATCGGCACTCCGACATTCTGGGCGCGGAGAACGAGGAAGGCCTCGCTGAAGCGCGCCAGCGTAAACACGCTCGCGACCGCCACCACCCACCAATAGGCCGACCCCAGGTTTTTGATCTCGGCCAGGCTGATCGGATTGCGCACGGTGCGCAGCGCCCGCGGCCGCTCCGGCTCACGCACGGCGAAGACGATCAGCGCCAGCGCCAGGAAGGCAGGAATTACGGCAACCCAGAACACCGCCTTGAAGTTGTCCGATGTCCACCACATCAGGGCGATGGCGAGCAGGGGGCCGACGAAGGCGCCGATCGTATCGAGCGATTGGCGCAGCCCGAAGCTCGCGCCGCGCAGATCGGCCGGCGAGAGATCGGCCACCAGCGCATCACGCGGGGCGCCGCGAATGCCTTTGCCGATCCGGTCGACGAAACGCGCGGCCACCAGCCAGCCGACGGTTGGCGCCAGCGGAAACACCGGCTTGGTGAAGGCCGCGAGACCGTAACCGATGGCAGCTAACCATTTGCGTTTGCCGAGCCAGTCCGAGAGCGCGCCGGAGAATATCTTTGTGATGGAGGCGGTCGCCTCGGCGATGCCTTCGATGACGCCGACCGTCACCATCGATGCGCCGAGGACCGAGACCAGGTAGATCGGCAGCAGGGCGTGGATCATCTCCGACGAGATGTCCATCAGCATCGAGACGAAGCCCAGCACCCATACGCTGGCCGGAATGTCCCTGATCGAATAGGCCGGCCTGGTTTCAGCAACCATGTCGCATCTCGCGTCGCCTCATTGCGCCAACAGCCGCCGGCAGGCGTCAACGAAGACCTCTGCCCCGGTAACGATGTCGGCGTCGGCGGTGTTCTCGGTCCAGTGATGCGAAATGCCGCCAATCGAGGGCACGAACAGCATGCCGGCCGGCATGACGGTTGAGAGAATCTGGGCGTCGTGGCCGGCGCCGCTCGGCATGCGAAGCGACTTGCCATCGGCAAAAGCTGCGCTGGCAGCCTCGATGGCCTGCTGGAATGAGCCATCCATCCGCGCGGGCGTCCCGGTGCGGATGCGCTCCACCGCGACCGCGCAGCGGCCTTGGGCGTTGACCTCTGCGGCCATGCCGTGGAGCAACTCCTCCAGCCGCGCAATCACGGCAGGATCGTCGTCGCGAATCTGGAACAGCATTTCCGCCGCGCCCGGGATGATGCTGGGCGCGCCGGGGGCGAGCGTGATGCGGCCGGTGGTCCACACCGTGCGTGGGCCGCAGGTGGCGGGGAAACGATTGTCGATATCGACGCAAAATCTGGCGAGTGCCAGGCCGGCGTCCCGGCGGATGGCCATCCGCGTGGTGCCGGCGTGGTTTTGTTCACCCGTAAAGGTGATGCGATATTGCCATATCCCGACGATGGACGTGACGATGCCGATTTTGAGGCCACTACTTTCCAGCGTCTCGCCCTGCTCGATATGGGCTTCCAGATAGCCGACATGCCGCCCTTGTCCGCACCGCACGCGGGCGCGGCCGGCAAGGCCCGCGTCGCGTAGCGCGTCACGCATGCTCCTGTCATTGTTGCGATCGCGCGCGGTGTCGATATCGGCTTCGGTGACGCCGCCGGCATAGGACCGGCTGCCGAGGAAGTGTCCGAAATGGCCTTCCTCATCGCACCACGCCGCGACTTCGACGGCGCCCCCTACATTCGGGTCGGGATTGATGACGCGGGCGGCTTCGAGCGCATAGACCACGCCGAGCGGTCCATCGAGCCAGCCGGCGTGGTTCTGGCTTTCCAGATGCGATCCCGCCAGCAGCCTCAGTCCGCTTTTCGTGCTGGTGCCGAGCACGTTGCCGATGCCGTCGATCTCGCCCGTGAGGCCGGCCTCGGGAAGCCGCTGCACCAGCCACGCCAGCGAGCGCAGATGCGGTTCGGAGAAAGTCGGCTTGTGAACGCCGGTCTTGTAGGCGCCGATGGCGCGCAGCGCGTTGAGATCGGCGAGGACGCGGTCGCCGTCGACGCGCGAGGAAATGTCAGCCATGCTTCCCGTAGTTCTCCGGAGTAGAACAAAGTTCCCGCTACCGTTCTCGGAGTAGAACAAAGTTCCGTGAACGTCGCCAGCAGCTTTACTTATCTTCCGGAAAGCAACGTCAATGCAATGATTGCTGGCCATGCCACGATCATGCGCGCCGCCGCCCGCGTCAGCGGCATTCTGGTCTTCTCCTTAAACGTGTAGTCACGCATTCTTTTCGCATAAGCTGTGGAGTATCCAGACGCTTTGCGTCCGAGAGTCACCGAATATTATGGCTGCAGCAGTTATCGCGACGGCCGTTTCGACCTGTCCGGTCCGGAAAACTCGACGGCTGGTTCGAATCGAAAAGCGCCTTCGTCTCAGGCGTCGAAAGTCGCGCCGACGGGCTAGGAGACGTGGTTTCGCTCATGCGGTTTTTCATGGCGACGACATTGTTTGCGAACGCAATTTGAGGATGGATTAGTGCCGGACCTTCATGATCGGTCGATGCCAGGCAATGCCTTCGATGGCTTCGCTGCGAGTTAATTTTTCGTGGGCCGTCCATTGGCGAAAAGGCCGCCACAAGTGGCGGCCTTTCGACGTTCTTTCGGTCGTCGGCAACTTGATCGTGCCGACGACGATGCGTTTCGCGTTTTTTGCCGCCAGGATGATCCCAAAAACTCGCGCCGACCGTCCGTCAGGTATCCGGCGGGAAGTAGAACCGCAACGTAAAGCGGAGTGCGAGGTAAAGCGCGACGCAAGTTGTAAATGCAATAGCAGCCGTATCCATTTCCCTGTCCTCGTTACTGACGCGCCACGGTCCGTTTGCCGGAACCTGCGGACGATGGGAACTTGGGCTGTGAAAATGGTTGCCTTAAGCCTCGAACGTGGTTGGCTCAGGTCTTGAATTTGTTGGCAACGTGGTGGGATGGCGCTCCCTAGCGGAATCGAACCGCTCTCTCCACCGTGAAAGGGTGGCGTCCTAACCGATAGACGAAGGGAGCAAGAACAACAGGAAAATCAAGGTGTTAGCGCTTGATGGGCCGTGTCGGCCGCCGGCCGTCCATATTTGATGGGGGCGGCGACGGGCGAACGTATAGTGGCGTTTGGGCGGGTGGGCAAGCCGCTCGGAAAGACGTTTCTGCAGCCGCTTTGCGCCTCCATCAGCGTCCCGGCCGCGCGACGAGACACGCCGCGCCGAGCAACGGATTCTAAAGCCTCATGGTGTAGGGCTGTGTCCGGGGAGCTTTTCGACATGGCTTTGTTATCAAGCAAGAAGCGCGACGCGCGCAAATCATTGAGTCAACCCGGGTGGATCACGCTCGAAGGCGGTTTTGCCGCGCGCCAATGCGTGGTGCAGGATATGTCCGCGACGGGGGCAAAGATCACGATCGACGATCCCAACACGTTGCCGGCGAAATTGCGGCTGGCGTTTTCACGCGACGCCAGAACCGGGCGCCGCTGCGAAGTGGTCTGGCGCCGCGGCAAATCGGTCGGCATCAAGTTCACCCGCTAATCTGGCACTGATCCGCGAGAGACGATAAAAGGCGGGATGCGAAAATCCCTCCTGGTAATCATCGCCATAATGATCGCCTTGGCGCTGTCTTCGGTTGCCTCGGCCGCGGAACAAGCCCGTCCTCAGAAGCTCGACAAAGCTCCCGCCTCGGGCAAGTCGCTTTCGCTGAAGCGCCCGAGTTCGGCCAATGCATGCGCGGAATACGGCGCGGGCTTCGTCAGGATCGACGGCACCAACACCTGCATGAAAATCGGCGGCGCGGTGAGCGTTGGAGCAGGGGTGTCCGGCGGCTCGCGTTGAGAAGATTCGCGCTTACGTCATCGGTGGCGCGATGAATTGCGTGAACCCTGGCCGGACGGCGAGCTGCGAAAACCAGCGTTCGAGGTTAGGCAGCTTCGGTTTTGTCACGCCTTCAACGCCGAACCAGCGCCGCGCAAAGGCGCCGAGCGCGATGTCGGCGATGGTGAACTGATCGCCCTCGATGAAGCGCCGCGTCGCCAGGTGCGCCTCGACGACCCGCCACACCACGGCTTCCGCATCGACATCCTTCTGGATCGCGACCATGTCGCGCCTTTCGATGGGCGTGCGCACCAACGCCCAGAACACCGGCCGGTCGACCGGCTGCAGCGTCGACAGCGTCCAGTCGAGCCAGCGATCGACGCCGGCGCGCGCCTTCGGCTGCGAGGGATAGATCGGCGAACCTCGTTCAGATCCTTGTTCAGATCCTTGGCCATAGGCCATGCAGAGATAGCGCATCACGGAATTGGATTCCCACAGCACGTAGTCGCCATCGACCAGCGTGGGTACGCGGCCGTTCGGATTCATCGCCAGATAAGCAGCCTCGTTGTTTTTTCCGAACTGCATGCCGGCATCGATACGCTCATAGGCGAGATCGAGCTCGGCGAGGCACCACAGCACTTTTTGCACGTTGACCGAATTGGCCCGGCCCCAGATGGTGAGTTGTTGTTTGTTGTCGTCGGCCACGCGCGTTGCTCCCGCTGATTTTTCGATTGGCCGTTAATAGCCGAAGATCGGCAAAAAAGCGCGCTCTTGCATGGGCTCAAGCCCAACAAAATCGGGGCTCCGCCGCAGTGCGACAGAGCCCCGATTTCCGCGTCATGCGCGAGTGGATACCGGTCCGCGTCAAAAGAAACGCGTCAAAAGAAAAATCTAGAGCCCGGTTCTGAAAAGGCTCTAACGTCAGCCAATCAGTTGCCGAAGAACAACCACAACAGAATGATCACCGGAATAGGCACGCCCAGCAACCAAAGCAGAATTCCTCGTCCCATCATCTCCTCCTCAAAATGTATTGAGGAGAAAACGCGTCATGTCGTGGCCGGTTCCTGTGCAGAAAAGAACCCGGGGGTGAGGGAACGTTTATGCCAACTCGGATGACGGACGTGGACGAAGAAATTGTACGAGGCCTACCAGTGACCGGTGTTCGGCATCGACGTCCACGGTTCGGCCGGCGGCTTCGGTTCGCCCTTCTGCAATAGCTCGATCGAATGTAGATCCGGCGAGCGGACGAAAGCTATGTTGCCGTCGCGCGGCGGGCGATTGATGGTGATGCCGGCCTTCATCAGGCGGTCGCAGGTCGCGTAGATGTCGTCGACCTCGTAGGCGAGGTGACCGAAGTAGCGGTCTTCGCCGTATTTCTCCTCGTCCCAATTATAGGTGAGCTCGACTAGCGGCGCGCCGCGGTTCTGGGGAGCGGCCTTGAACAGGCCTTCGTCCTCCGGCGCACACAGGAACACCAGCGTGAACCGGCCCTTGTCGTTGTCGACCCGGCGTACTTCCGTCAGCCCCAGCGCGTCCCGATAGAACTTCATCGCGGTATCGAGATTGCGGACGCGCAGCATGGTGTGGAGATAGCGCATGTTTGTTGTCCTCCTGAGAGCGTGTTGAGATCTTGTTTGGGTTGGGCGGTTCGGGCGGAAAATAGCAGCAAAGTGCACCAGAGGTCACCGATAACGTGCGGATAAAGTGCGGGTTCGTTCCTGCAGCCGTTCGCGCACCGAGCGCCCTGTGGCCTCAGAAGGCCATCGATGCAGGCGAATGCGAAAAGATTGGAAGCGCTCGTTGCTGTCGATAAATTTCGAACCCTGGTTCCGAGGAACGAAACCGCTACGCCGGTTTTGAGTCACAGAGGTACTGCCATGAAACAAGATCATCCGGCTGAAGAGAATGCGGCGCGGGAAGATCTGCCTACAAGGTCCGAGCGAAAGTTCGGGACTTTGACCGCTGGTGCCATTGCTCTCATTGTCGTTGGAACAGCAATCTATTGGATCGCGTAGCCATCTGCGCGAAGGTCCCGCTCAGCAGGCTCCCTACCCAGCCGAAAAGGCGTGGGCGCCGGGCGATCTCTTTTGGTGACCCGGAACGGCGCGTTGCCTGCGTGATCCCCTACACATACGCGGTTGGCTCCTCCGTCCATTGTGGCGGCAACGGAGGGATCGACCATGTACCTGCTTTATGGCGTGCTCATAGTTGCGATGGTTTTCTTCTTCGTGCTCCCGATTACCGATGCCAGGACGGCCCGGATGAAATTGTCCGTGGTGAGCAGCCTCGGCGCATTGCTGGCGGTATCGGTTATCGTGCCGCGCCTGATGCATTAACGAAGGATATGCCTGCCTCGACGCGCAACGAGCATGTCGAGCGCTGCCGCTGGGATGGGGCTGCTGACGCTCGACGTCGTGCACGCACAACAGCTCGCATGGCGAGCGTGAGAGAGCCGGGCCGGACGCAGTCTGGCCCTCGCGTGCAAGATTGGTACTTCCCGTCAGGTCAGACTTTAACGTCCACCAGCGACGGCTCGTCGGTCTGTAAATCGGCCAGGGCCGCTTCGATGGCGGCTGCCTTGGCATGGTCGACGGCCCTTAGATCCTGATTGATCGTATGCGGTGGCGCCTTGGCGGCCTGATCGACGACGAGCTGGATTCTGGCTTGTGTCACTTCAACCGGTATGGGGTAAATGACCATGGGTGCAACCCTCCTGATCGAAACTTGTCAGGCTCGCGTTTACGTCTTGTAAAGAGGTTGGGTTAACGGCGGGGTGCTACAGCGCAGAGCGGTAAACAGAAGCTTAAAGCCTCTATGCCATACACGTCCCGCGCAATCGCGCTAATCGTGCTGCGAGCCCCTCATGGCGAGGAGCGCCAACGGGTCCGCGCGAAGCGCGGCCCGATGACAGGCTCAGCGCGTCTCGAACCATGAGGCCCCGTCTGTGGCCTACATCCTTCGAGACGCCCGCTTCTCGCGGGCTCCTCAGGATGGGGGTTTGAGCGGCCGTGACGCAGTAGAACTAATGTATCTGTTCCAGTCGCTCGGCGTAGAGGCGGAATTCCTCGGCCATCTCGATCAATTTCTTCGAAGCTTCCGGATCCTTGACGGCTTCAGCAAGCCGTCGGGCTCTCTCGGATTGTTCTCGGTAGTGGTCGGCCTGGGTCATCGCAGCACCTTTTTTAGATAGGTACGGGCTGCGCCAAAAAGGTTCGACGGCCGGGGAGGGCGAGTAACGGTATCTTAAGAAGGCAATCGTGATCGAGATGCACCCCCTGTTCGTTCCAGGAGAACAAAGGGAGTCTGAGCCGCAAACCGAAAGCGGCCAGGCGTTGGTCAAGGCCGATCAGCTCGTTCGCACTGCGGGTGAACCACACAAGGCGAACTCGTGCCTGGCCAGAAGGCACTCAACGGTCCGGCAATTTTTCGTCCGGCGACTTGTGATAGGTCGCGATGGCGATGAAGCCGGCATAACCGATCAAATTGATCAGAATTTCCATCCACGCAGGCATGATGCACCTTCCGGTAGTGAAACACCGAACGGATCGTCTTCGTTCCGCGCAATTCGATGGTCAGGTCCGCGGGATCGCATAGCTCGCAATACCGCCCTCCAAACCGGCAAACGAAAACCCCGCCTACATCCGAAGATCTAGACGGGGCTTTCGTGCTTTCACCTCTCGCAAGATTGCTGCACTTGTTAGCAAAACGTCGAGGCATCGGCTTGGTTCCGTTCCGCGCGCGATATTTTCGTCGGCGATAACGCGGAAGTCGAACAGGTGCTCTTGCCGGTTCTGCCTCAGCGCCAGAATGATGGTCGGCTGGATCCATTCAGCGCGTTGGCCAAGGTCGTTTCGTAATATTCTTCGCGCTCGCGTTCGAACTTCTGCTGGGTTTGCCTGAAGCTCGCGACGCGTGCTGCTATTTCGGCACGGTCGCGCGCGAGTCTTTCTTCCCTCTCCGTCATCACCATCCGTTTGGTTGTTTGATTCGCGCCCCGCCATGATTGGCGCTCGCGAATGGGGCGCGAATGGGGAAGTATTGTGATCGCGTGCCGCCTGAAGCGAAGGTGGTGGATAAGGTGTGGCGCATTCTTGTCGCTCATGCGGGTTCCCGTTAGCGAAGGGCAAACGGGAGGTTCCAGTGGCAAAGATCGATTTGGATTCATTGAGCATCGAAGAACTCGCAGGCCTGCGCGAGCACGCCACCGACAAGTTGTTTGAGAAAGTCGCTGCGCGCCGCGCCGAACTCGAAACGGAACTGGAAAAGTTGGCCCAATACGGCAAGCCACAGGTGAAAAAGACGGAAAGCGCACCCGCGCCCAAGGCGAAGAAGTCGGACGAAGCCAAGGAGCCGAAGGAATCGGTGGCCAAGGCAGCATGATGAGGCAGCATGACGCGTCGGTGTTACAAGGCGGCGCGGCATAAGGCGGCCTGATCAGGCCGCCTTGCCGGACGTTCGCGCTGCGCTGCCGGGCAACGCGCATCGGTCTGGCAATCCGAACGACCGTGCTATAATCCCGCGCGGCCCAACAATTCGGAAAATGTCAGCGGTGATCGCCAAGGATTTGCGCAGCGGCGTCGAGCAGCTCGGCAACATGATCGCCGAAGCCGCATGTATCGTTCCCTTTACCGGGGCCGGCATTTCCACCGAATGCGGCATTCCGGATTTCCGCTCCCCGGGCGGCCTCTGGACCCGCAACCGCCCGATCGCGTTCGACGAATTCGTTGCAAGCGCCGACGCGCGGGCCGAGGCCTGGCGGCGACGCTTTGCGATGGAGGCAACTTTTGCTGCGGCCAAGCCCGGTCGCGGGCATCGCGCGCTGGCCTCGCTCTACAAAGCCGGCAAGACGCCGGCGATCATCACCCAGAACATCGACAATCTGCATCAGGTGTCAGGCTTCAAGGCCGATGACGTGATCGAACTGCACGGCAACACGACTTATGCTCGCTGCATCGGCTGCGGACATGCCTATGATCTTCCGTGGGTAAAGCAGCGTTTCGAGGAAGCCGGCAGCGCACCCGACTGCACCATCTGCGACGAGCCGGTAAAGACGGCCACGATCTCGTTCGGACAGGCGATGCCGGAAGACGCGATGCGCCGCGCCACCGAACTGGCCCAGCATTGCGACCTGTTCCTGGCAGTCGGATCGTCGCTGGTGGTTTGGCCGGCCGCAGGTTTTCCGCTGATGGCCAAGAACTGCGGCGCGAAGCTCGTCATCATCAACAATGAACCTACCGAACAGGACGACGTTGCCGATCTGGTGATCCGTCACGACATCGGAGAAACGCTCGGACCGTTTGTAGGCAATTGATCTCCAACTGATTCGCGGCTGTGCAAGCCTGTTCATAGTTGCAGGCCAATTTGTTTTTTTAGCTATGCGCCACAATCGGGAGTGTTATCTTTGATTCGAGAGATTCGCGCTGCGTTATCATGATGGTCATGGTAGGGCGCGTGTTCCGGTCCGCTACGGCGACAGTGGACCGCTTTTTGAAGTGTGAGGTCCGGGGTCATGGGGTCGGACGAATTTGGGTCCAAGAAGCTTGGGGGGCCGCTGACAGGCGGGACTGGGCAGAACAGGCTTGGACCAGGTGAATATGCAGCCGGCGCACAGCGCGACCCGGCGGCGGACGCGTTGTCGGGGCTCGGCGATGCTGCAGCTAACCTTGTCGAAATATCGGGCATCATCAAATGGTTCGATGCTTCGAAGGGTTACGGTTTCATCGTGCCGGACAATGGCTGGCCCGATGTGCTGCTGCACGTCACCGTGCTCAGGCGCGACGGCTACCAGACCGCCTATGAGGGCGCGCGTGTGGTGGTCGAATGTGTGCAGCGCGCCAAGGGCTATCAGGCGTTCCGGATCGTCTCGATGGACGAGTCCACGGCGATCCATCCGGCGCAGATGCTGCCGCCTCGGACTCATGTCAGCGTTACGCCGACCAGCGGTCTGGAGCGGGCCCAGGTCAAATGGTTCAACCGGCTGCGCGGTTTCGGCTTCCTGACCTGCGGCGAGGGCACGCCGGACATCTTCGTCCACATGGAAACGCTGCGCCGCTTCGGCATGACCGAACTGCGGCCGGGCCAGTACGTGCTGGTGCGCTTCGGGCCCGGGTCCAAGGGGATGATGGCGGCGGAAATTCATCCGGAGACTGGCCCGTCGGCTCTGTCGTCGCATTGACCCTGCCGTACCACTGACGCAAACGTGAGCCGGCCGTCGCGCCCCAGCGCGGCGGCCTCTGGCATTTGCCGCAATCCTCGGGTTAGGGTTCCCGGCAATTTCTCCTGAGATATCCGGCGTGAGTGCTTTGATGAATTTCGCTTTGATGGTTGCGCGGCTTCGCATCCCGGGCCGCCTGGTGACGTCGTCGCTGGCCGCTGCGTCTGCCGTGCTCCTCGTCCTCTGCGCCAATCCTGCCGCGCGGGCCGCGAGCGTTCAGCCGCTCGAGATCGCCACCAAATCAGGCGTACGCGTATTCCTGGTCGAGATGGCGACGACGGAGGAGGAGAAGACCCAGGGGCTGATGCACCGGAAAGAACTCCCCGACGGCAAAGGCATGCTGTTCGATTTCTCGCCGGAGCAGCAGATCTCGATGTGGATGAAGAACACCTACATTCCGCTCGACATGATCTTCATCCGCGCCGACGGCCGCATCCTGCGAATCGCGGAGAACACCGAGCCGTTCTCCACCAAGATCATTTCCTCGGGCGGGCTTGCCAGGGGGGTCCTGGAAGTGATTGCCGGCACGGCGCAAAAATACGGCATTCAGCCCGGCGACCGGGTGGCGCACCCGCTGTTCAGCAAGCGCTGACCGGTTTCCATCGCCTTGATGGCTGCGGGTTTAGCGTGTATCGAGCATTTCCAGCGTCGGATCGGGGTATAGCGCAGCCTGGTAGCGCGGCAGTTTTGGGTACTGCAGGTCGTTGGTTCGAATCCAGCTGCCCCGACCAATAAAATCAATGACTTGCGACGTCTTTTTCGGATTGAGTCTTCCCAGCACAATTGGGGAGGGGCAGGGGAACAATTGTGGCTGGTAGGAAGACAGTCATTCTGGTGCGGCAGGCCCTGCTGCTGGGGCTGGTGATTTGTTTTGCCGCCGCAGCGAGCCGGCCGGCGGCGGCCAATCCCGCGCAGATGATTTCTGATTTTCGGCTAAAGCACGGGCAGAAGCGCGTAGCCCTGGATGCGACTCTCACACGGATCGCACACGATCAAGCCGAGGCGATGGCCGCAAAGGACAAACTGGATCACGATGTCCTTGGCCGGTTCAATACGCGTGTCGGCCCGGCGGGCGCAGGCCGGGCCGCAGAGAACATTGCGTACGGCTACGACGGCTTTCCCAAAACCCTCGACCAGTGGATCAATTCGTCCGGGCACCGGAAGAACCTCCTGTTGCCCGGCGCAACGCGCGTAGGTGTTGCCAGCGTAAAAAGCGCGCGGACCGGTCGTACGTACTGGGCCATGGTGATCGCAGGCGACTATGAGCGTCCCAAGACGCCGAAGAGTTCGCCGAAGAGTTCGCCGAAGGATTCAAAGCAGGCAAACGCTGCGAAGTCCAAATCGCGCGCGGCGGAGGCCTGCCGACTGAAGATTCTCGGCCTCTGCATTTAGAGTTGAAACCGAGATCTCGGAGTGGCTGCCTTCGCGGCGCTCAGTGATGGTTTATCCGAGGCGTGACGGACGCCGTTATCGATAACGCCCACGCGTGCGCGCGATCTTTCGATTTTGCAATTTCGCTTTCATGACTTGTGACACCGGCCGCGAATTCGTGGCTTGCAATATCGTTCCTGTTATGTTCTCTTTGGTCGTTGTTTGGAGGTGACCAATGGATGTCGAGAAGCAACGGGAGATCATCCGGCTCTGGAATCGCATGCGTCGGGTCGAAGGCCCGCTCGCGGAGGAAATCCGCATTCAGATCCTTGAGTGCTTTGCGCAGCCGGATTCGCCGAGCGAGCGCATGAACGAGCGGCGCGCGGTGCTGGGTCGCATGCCGGTTCGGACCGCGCAACTGTATCGCATCGGCGAACGCAACAACAACGCAACGCTCTGACGGCTTTCGTATCCCGGCGAGGTTGATTCGACGGCCGTCAAGATTGACGAAATCGATCCGCGGTGCATGCTGCACGCATGTTGTCGCGTGTGCGCAATCATTTTCGAGATGCGAAGTTCGCCCGCATGAGCAGCGGGACGTACTGCATCATTCGCGATCTCGGGCTGGTCAAGGGCGGCAAGGGGATGCGGCACCACGAGGTGCTCGTCACCTTCAGTCTCCGGGCGTTGTGGCGCTGGGTCGGACGTGTCGGCAGAGATCTACTGAGCGCAGAGAGGCGGCGATCCTGGCTTCAGCAGGAACCGCAGCGCCTCCGGGCGAGCGTCTCGTCGTCGGCCGTTCCGGAGCGCGCCTCGCAGCCCTAGTTCCGGCGGGTCTGCCGTTAGCCTTGCCATTCGCGCATGGAAATGCCGAGATCAATATCGAGTAAGCCGATCGCGCGGCGCGCGATGTGATCGGTTGCTTCCGCCAAGGTCGCCGGCCGGGCGTAGAACGCCGGCACCGGCGGCGCCACGATCGCGCCGAACTCCGTCACCGCCGCCATCGCCCGCAGGTGACCGAGATGAAGGGGGCTCTCGCGCACCATCAGCACCAGCCTGCGCCGCTCCTTCAACTGGACGTCGGCAGCCCGTACCAGCAGATTGTCGGTGGCGCTGGCTGCGATGGCGGACAAGGTCCGGATCGAACACGGCGCGACGATCATGCCTGCGGTTCGATATGAGCCGCTGGCGATGCTGGCGCCGATGTCGGCACTCGCATGATGGCGCGCCACCATCGCTGCGATGCGTGGCAGGGCACCGTCGCCGACCTCATGGGCCAACGTCCGCTCGCCGGCGGGCGTGACCACGAGATGCAATTCGCATTGGCCGGTCGCGGCCAGCAGTTCGACGACGCGCACGCCAAGGGCTGCGCCCGACGCGCCGCTGATGCCGACGACGATCCGCCGCCGCGCCGTCATGGCGCCCTCCCTTGCGAAAGCGCCCCTTGCGACAGCGCCTGGGTCAGGCCGAGGCGTTGCCATAGCTCATCGACGCGGGTGACGACGGCCGCGTCCATCTCAAGGACGCGGCCCCATTCGCGCGTCGTCTCGGCGCCGGTCTTGCGGGTCGCGTCGATTCCGAGCTTGCCGCCAAGGCCCGCCTTCGGTGACGCGAAGTCGAGATAGTCGATCGGTGTGTCGGCAAGCGTGACGAGATCGCGGGAGGGATCGGAGCGGGTCGAAATGGCCCAAGCCACATCCGCCCACCGACGCACGTTGATGTCGGCATCGACGACGATCAGGAACTTGGTGTAGGTGAGCTGCGGCAGCAACGACCACAGCGCAAGCATGATGCGGCGTGCCTGGCCCGGATAACGCTTGTCGATCGACGCGATCGCGACCCGGTAGGAGCAGGCGTCCGGCGGCAGCCAGAGGTCGACGATTTCAGGCAATTGCTTCCTGACCAGCGGAACGAACAGCTCGTTGAGCACTTCGCCGATGCGCGATGGCTCGTCCGGGGGCCGGCCGGTGAATGTCGACAGGTAAACCGGATTGCGGCGCATCGTGACGGCGGTCACCCGCATCACCGGAAAATGCTCCACGGCATTGTAGTAGCCGGTGTGATCGCCGAACGGCCCTTCCGGCGCGGTCTCGTTCGGCGAAACCAGTCCCTCGATGACGATCTCGGCGTCCGCCGGCGCCATCAGAGGCACGGTGATGCAGGGCGAGAGCCGCAGCCGTTCGCCGCGGATCAGCCCGGCGAAACGGAATTCCGACAGCGCTTCAGGCAGGGGCAGGACGGCAGAGAGGATGGTCGCGGGATCGGCGCCGATCGCCACCGCCACCGGCATGTCCGCTCCTCGCGCCTGCCACCGGTGATGGTGGCGCGCCCCGCCACGATGGGCGAGCCAGCGCATGATGGCGCGGTCGCGGCCGATCACCTGCATCCGGTAGACGCCGACATTGATCTCGTCTCCGCTCTCATCGTCCGGCGGCCGGGTAATGACCAGTGGCCAGGTGAGCAGGGGTGCCGGTTCGCCCGGCCAGCAGATTTGCGCCGGCAGGCGGGTGAGATTGATCTGTTCGCCGCGCCATACGATCTCCTGTACCGGCGGCGCATGAATCGTCTTAGGCCGCATCGTCATGGCGGCCCGCGCGAGCGGAATTTTCGACATCGCGTCGGCGAAATCGCGGGGCGGACGCGGCTCCCGGAGCTCCGCCAGCATCTCTCCGAGCGCGCCGAGCCCCGCCGGATCGACGCCGAAGCCCCAAGCGGTCCGCTCTTTCGTGCCGAATAGATTGACCAGCACCGGCATTTCGCCCGGGGCTCCATCGGGCATGATCGGCGCTTCAAACAGCAGAGCCGGGCCGTCGGCACGCAAAGTCCGCCGGTGAATCTCGGTCATGTCGTGCACGACGGACACCGGTTCGCGAATTCGGACCAGGCGTCCCTCGCGTTCCAGATGGGACATGAAACTTCTGAGATCGCGGAATGGCGGCAAATCGCGTCGGGGCACGGACACCTCACTTAAAAGCGAACCCCTCCACGAGATTTTTGCGGCCGTCCTTGTTCCAGGACAAAGATGGGGCGTCGGCCCCGACGCTATGCAGCACGACGATGGACGTGCCATTCCGGTCGCCACGTGCCCCCGCAAATGAGGCTGACTGCGTAAGAATGCCACCAGTACCGACGCTTCCGCGATTGATTACCCGCACCCTGCAGCCGTTGCCGCTTGGCCCATTGCAGTTGCCGTTATCACTGGTGCTGCGGTCGGTGGTGGCGCGCCATCCGCATATTTTTGAGCGGCTCGGCGAGCATGCGCACAAGCGCTTTGGGCTCGAGCCTTCCGATCTGCCATTTTCGTTCGTGCTGGCGCCGCACCCGGAAACGCCGAGCCTGGTCGCGGTACGGAGTCTTCCCGCCGGCATTCCGGTCCGGATTGCCGGACCCCTGTTGGCCCTCCTGGGACTCATCGACGGCTCCTATGACGGCGATGCGCTGTTCTTCTCGCGCGATCTCGTGGTCGAGGGCGACGTCGAGGCGGTGCTCGCGTTGCGCAACGCGATCGACGATGCGGGCGTGGATCTCGTCGCGGACACGGCCGCCCTGTTCGGACCGCTGGCGCCCTTGAGCGAAAGGCTGCTGGCCGGAGCGCTCCTGCGGTTGAAGGACGTCGCGGGTGCCGCGAAACATGAGGGGGCGCGAACATGGAATTGATCTGTCCGGCGGGGACGCCGGCCGCGCTGCGCACCGCCGTCGATGCCGGCGCCGATGCGGCCTATTGCGGTTTTGCCGACGCGACCAACGCGCGGAACTTTCCAGGCCTGAATTTCAGCCGTCGCGAACTGGCCGAGGGGATTGCCTATGCCCATCGGAGCGATGTCAAGGTACTGGTCGCCATCAACACATTTCCGACGGCTGGTGCCCAGGCGCTCTGGCATCGCGCAGTCGACGACGCGGTGGCTGCGGGCGCGGACGCGCTGATTATCGCCGATGTCGGCCTGATCGACTATGCGGCGCGCACCCACCCGGATCAGCGCTTGCATCTTTCCGTCCAGGCCGCGGCATCAAATCCCGATGCGATCGGTTTCTATGTGCGCCGTTTCGGCGTCAGGCGTGTCGTACTGCCGCGCGTTCTCACGGTCTCGGAAATCGCGGCGATCACCCGCGCGATCGATTGCGAGACCGAAGTCTTCATCTTCGGCGGATTGTGCGTGATGGCGGAGGGCCGCTGTTCGTTGTCTTCCCACGTGACGGGGCAGTCGCCAAACATGAATGGCGTCTGTTCTCCGGCCAGCCATGTCACCTACCGCGAGGAGGGGGGAACGCTGGTGTCGCGACTTGGCGATTTTACGATCAATCGTTTTGCCAAAGGTGAGCCCGCGGCCTATCCGACCCTCTGCAAGGGCCGCTTCAAGACTTCGCTCGGGTCGGGCTACCTGTTCGAGGATCCCGTCAGCCTCGACGCGGCAGCCATTCTGCCCGGTCTGCGCGCCGCCGGCGTGACCGCGCTGAAGATCGAGGGGCGACAGCGCAGCCGAGCCTATATCGAGGGCGTCGTGCGCGGTTTTCGCGAACAACTCGATGCGCTCGATGTGGGCGAGAAGCCGCCGGCCGATCGCCTGGCCACCCTGACCGAAGGGCAGAGCTCGACACTCGGTGCCTACCGCAAGAACTGGCGATAGCGAAGAATCGGTGATGCAGACATGACGACGACAACTCCGATGAAGCTCACGTTGGGCCCCGTCCTGTTCAACTGGGAGCCGGACGTCTGGCGCGACTTCTATTTTCGCATCGCCGACGAGTCCGCGGTGGATGCGGTGGCGGTGGGGGAGGTGGTCTGCTCCAAGCGGATGCCGTTCTTCGACGATCATTTTCCGGCGGTGCTCGAGCGGCTGACCGCGGCAGGGAAGGAGGTGCTGGTGAGTTCGCTGGCGCTGGTCACGCTGGAGCGGGAACGCAAGCGTACCGCGGAGCTGGCACAAGCCGGCGAATGGCTCGTCGAGGCCAACGACATTTCCTGCATCTGCCATCTCGCCGGGCGGCCGCATGTCGTCGGGCCGTTCGTAAACGTCTATAATGAGGGCACGGCGCAATGGTTCGCCGCGCAGGGCGCGCGGCGCATCTGCCTGCCGCCGGAATTGCCGCTAAAATCGATTGCGGCCATTGCGGCAGCGACACCGCAGGCCGAGATCGAGGTGTTCGCGTTCGGCCGGGCGCCGTTGGCAATCTCGGCCCGGTGCTATCACGCGCGCCTGCACAAGCTTGCCAAGGACAACTGCCGTTTTGTCTGCGCCGCCGATCCGGATGGCTTACCGGTGGACACGCTCGACGACGAGCGTTTTCTGGTGGTGAACGGAGTTCAGACGCTCGCCCACGCCTGCACCAACCTGATCCTGGATCTCGACGATCTCGTGCAGGCCAACGTTGCTTCGTTGAGGCTGTCGCCACAGCATTGCGACATGGTTGCCGTGATCCGCACGTTCCGTGAAGTGCTCGATGGCAAGATGCCGCCGGAGCGAGGTTTCCGGGAGTTGGCGGCGATTTATCCAGACGTTCCGACGACCAACGATTTTCTCAGAGCGCGCGCCACCACGGCGAAATCGCCAGGGCTGGTGAGCGCCAACACCGTCAGGAGCCTTTAATGTCGCAACCCAGCAGTCCATCCGAACGCGTCATCGACGTGCGGGAAATCGAGCCGAGATTCCGCCATGAGATCATCGTCCGGCTGTTCGAAAACCTGATGCCCGAAGCAACGCTGCAACTGATTGCAGACCATCCGCCACGGCCGCTGCGCCATCAGTTCGAGATGCGCTACGGCGATCGTTTTCGATGGACCTATCTGGAGGAGGGGCCGGAGGTCTGGCGGGTTCGGCTGGAGCGCCTTGGTCAGGGGGCATCGATTAGCGTTGCGCCGCTTGCCACGCCAATAGCCGATGCTCCGCCAGCGACATCGCTACCGACGTCACGTAACCGGTGACGCCAAGCAGGATGACACCGGCGAACAGGTCGGCCGAGCGGAACGCGCGGGCTGACAGCAGAACCCAATGGCCGAGCCCGTCGAGGCCGGCCAGGATTTCGCAGACGACCGACAGGATCAGCGCCACCGTCAGGCTGAGGCGCATGCCGGCGAGGATGTCGGGACTGGCGGAGGGCAGCGCGATCTTGAAGATCACGGCGAGGCGCGACATCTGCAGCGACCGCGCGACTTCGTAGAGCCGCGGCTCGACCGCCGCAAAACCGTGGATGGTCGCCAGCATGATCGGCCAGATCGCACCGAAGGCGATCACGAACAGCGCCATCGCCTGGGTCAGCCCCAGCATGGCGATCGCCACCGGAATGATCGCCGAGACCGGCAGCGGCCGTAAAAACTCCAGCGACGGCGCGACATAGGTCCGCATCCTGCGCGACGATCCAATGATTGCGCCGATCGCGATGCCGGCAATGGAGGCGGCGAGCCAGCCATAGGCCATGTGTTCGAGCGTGCCGGCGAGCTTGCTCCAGAGATCGCCGGAGGAAAACCCGCGCACCAGCGAGGCCCAGGCCCGGTCCGGTCCCGGCAGGAACACCGGCGAGACCAGTTTTAAATTGGCGATCAATTGCCATAGCGCGACGAAGCCGGCAGCAACTGCAAAGCTTGCCACGCGCCAGAGGAGGGCCGCGCGGTTCATGCGCCGTCTCCGCTCAACGCGGCGCGGCCGAACAGGCGGTTCTGGGCGACGACCAGCAGGATATTCAGCGCGTAGCCGATGGCGCCGATCCAGACCAGATAGGCCAGCATCAGGTCCGGGCGCAGCGCCTGCTGCGCCAGCATGATGCCGGCCCCGAGGCCCAGCGGGTTGATCGCGATTTCGACCGTCACGGCGACGATCAGCGCGATGCCGGCCGACAGGCGGAAGGCGACGAAGATCCGCGGCAGCGCCGCCGGGATGATGATCTTCCAGACCCGCTGTGCCGGCGGCAGCCGCAGCGCCCGCGCTATCTCCATCAGCCGCGGCTCGATGCTGCGCACGGCGGCGCGCGAGAGGATCAGGACCGGCCAGACGCAGGCGAACGCCACGATCACGATTTCCATGCGGTAGCCAAAACCAAGCGCGATCAGCGCGATCGGTAACAGTGCAATCGAGGGGATCGGCCTGATGGCCTCGACGGTTACTTCCATTAGTCGATCGAGCGTATCTGAAATCCCGAAGGCGATGCCGAACGCCAAGCCGATGGTGGTACCGATCGCAAGTCCAGCGAAAGCTGAAAACAGCGTGTCGCGCGTCGCCGCCAGGATCGAGAGATCGGCGAAGGCGCCGAACAGCGCCATCACGATCTCGCTCGGCGGCGCAAGGCTGTCGCTCTGCAGATGGGTGGCGCGTGCCCAGACTTCGAACGCGACCAGCACGGCGAGCGGCAGCACGAGCGCTTTGGCGGAATTCGCCCTCACTGCTCGGTGGCCTTGATGAAATCGAACAATTGCCGCCGCAGCCGCAGGAATTCCGGATGCTCGCGGGTCGACAACTGATCGCGCGGGCGCGGCAGGTTGACTGGCAGTTCGATGCCGATCCGTCCCGGATGCGGCAGCAGGCCGATGACGCGGTCGCCGAGATAGATGGCTTCGTCGAGGTCGTGGGTCACGAAGATCACGGTAGCGCCGCTGGCTGCCACTAGCGATAGTACCTCATCCTGCAATCCCTGCCGCGTCATCGCATCCAGCGCCCCGAACGGCTCGTCCATCAGAAGCGTCTTCGGCTCCTGCGCCAGGCAGCGGGCGATCTGCAGGCGCTGCTGCATGCCGCCTGACATTTCTGACGGGTATTTGCTGGCATGGTCGGGCAGGCCGACCGTGCGCAAAAGTTCCTCGATGCGGGCAGGGCGCTCGGCCGACGTCATGCCGCCCGCTTCCAGCGCCAGCGAGACATTGCCCGCCGCGGTGCGCCACGGCAGCAGTGCCTTGCCGTAATCCTGAAACACGATCGCGATCTCGCGGCGCGGCTCGCGCATCGGCTGGCCGTCGAAATTCACCTTGCCGCTGGTCGGCTGGTAGAGACCGGCCGCCAGCCGCAGCGCCGTGGTCTTGCCGCAACCGGAGGCGCCGACGATGCAGAGGAATTCACCGGGCTGCACGCCGAGGCTCAGATTCTCGATGATGGTCTTGCCGCCGAGGACGAGTGTGACGCCGTCAAATGCGATCTGCGGCGTGGCAGCGCCGGATAAGACTTCGAGGCGTTTTGCGGCGCTTGCCATGATGTCAGCTCTCGTTGCCTGGAGGATAAACGAAATCCATCGTCGAAC
This sequence comes from Bradyrhizobium sp. LMTR 3, assembly GCF_001693485.1. Classification (GTDB taxonomy): domain Bacteria; phylum Pseudomonadota; class Alphaproteobacteria; order Rhizobiales; family Xanthobacteraceae; genus Bradyrhizobium. The sequence continues at coordinate 10,841 of NZ_MAXC01000012.1, read as the reverse complement.
GCAGATGTGCCGTCAGCATGGCCTGAGACCCGGGAATATCGCGCGCGATGATCCGATCAGCCAGTAATTGATGGGCGCGGACGAACTTCTTGCCGCTGTCGACGGAACGCATCATCACGCGGCGGTAGCGATAGGCTTGGTCGTAGAGATCGGAATGGGCCGCCAGCAAGCGCTTCGAGCCGCACGCCGCCAGCAGGGCGGTGTGAAAGCCTTTGTGCAGCCGGTCGAAATCCTCCGCGCCTTCGCGGAATTCATCGCCGGTCCGTTCGATGTGGCGGCGCATCTGGTGCAATGCGCTGACGATGCCGGCCTCCCAGGCATCGTCGCCGTGGCTAATGGCGAGCCTGATGGCCTCGACCTCGACTGCCGTGCGCATGGTAGTGATGTCGAGCAGATCCTCGCGACTGACGTCGGCGACGCGAAAGCCACGCTGCCCGATGCCCACGATCAGTCCCCGTGACATCAGCCGCGATAATCCCTCGCGCAAGGGGGTGGCGCCGATCTCGTAGCGCTGAACTAAATCGACGATGCCGAGCCGCGATCCCGGCGCCAGATGACCGGCAAGAATGTCCTGCTCGACCAGCAAGGCCGCGCGCTCGCTCAGCGTGGCGGCCTCGGTCATCGGTCGGTTTGGTTGGCGCTCGGAGGCTGGCATCGCGATCCGTTACTTCAAAACCAATTTCGATGTATCGAGCTTCGACTGCAGCATCTTCTGCGACGACATCACCTCGATCCACCAGGAGAGCTGCTCGGGCTTCAGTGCCGGTTCGGAGCGGTTTGGCGGCGTCGCCTTGACCAGTTCGATCGGCTGCTTGGTGAACTTGGCAATCGAGTTCGACGCCTTTTCGCGGTCATTGTTGACGATCGCGGCGGATTCGGCGAGCGCATCGCGGAATTTCTTGACTGCCGCGGTGTTCTTTTCCGCCCATTCGCGCGAGGCAGCATAGAAGATGATCGGATCGGTGCGCGCCAGTTCGACCGCATAGCGCGCCCCGACCGAGCCCAGGCCGGCATTGGTCATGCGCGTTACGAACGGTTCGGCGGTCAGCACGGCATCGACGCCGCCGGACTTGATGATGTCGGCCATGGTCGGGAAGGTGACCTCGACGAAATTGACGCCCTTGGGATCGACGCCTTTCTCCACCAGCCATTTCACGAACAGCACATGCAGGAAGGCGTTTAGCCCCGGCGCGCCGACTTTCTTGCCGACGAAATCCTTCGGCTCCTTGATGGTGATGCCGTTGCGGACGAAGGCGGTGATGTTGCCGTTCGACACCGGGTTCATGATCGTGGCACCCGCGATGGCGACGAGATCGAGCCCGCCGTCGACGGCCTGCAAAAACACCGTCGAGGTCGGACCGCCGATCTGAATCGAATTCGACAGGATCGCCGCCGGGATGTTCGAGTTGATGCCGATCGGCGTCATCTCGACCTCGAGCCCGTGCTTTTTGAAGATGCCCTCGTCGATCGCGATCATTGCCGAGGCGCAATCCGAAGTCGCCGTGCAGCCGACCTGGATCTTGGCTTGCGCAAAGGCGGTGCCGGTCAGCGCCACGCTGACCGCAAGGGCGGCAAGGACCTTTTTCACGGTGTTCTCCCCACTACACATTTTTCTGTCTTGTTTATCGATATTTTTTTTGATCATATATTTCGGAAGAAAACAAGGGGTGCATCCAGTGAAACTCGCGACATTCAAATCCGGCAGTCAGGAAAAGATCGGAATCGTGCATGGGGGCGACACGCTTCTGTTTGACCTCGCGGCCGCTGCCAACCGCAGCGGGAGCGCCAACCCGGCCTTCGCATCGATGCTGGCGTTGATCGATGCCGGCGACGCCGCGCTCGAATGGGCGGCGAAGGTGTTCGACGAGCACGGCAAGGACGTGAGCTTGTCGCTGCCGGTGGCGACGGCGGAAATTCTTGCGCCGGTCCCGGAGCCGCGGCAGATGCGGGACGGCATGTCGTTTCCGCTGCATATCCTGCAGGCCCCGCGCGGGCAGCTCAAGCTCGCCGCACGCGCCAAGGGCGACATGGCGGAACTGGCGCGGATCGAGGCCGAGCCGCTCGGCGAACTGCCGGAGGTCTATCGCAAGCAGCCGATCTACTACATTACCAACCGCTTCAGCGTGCGCGGCACCAACACCACGGTGAAATGGCCGCGCTACAGCCAGGTAATGGACTATGAGCTCGAATTCGGCATCATCACCAAGAACAAGGGCGCCAATATCTCCGCGGCCAAGGCCAAAGATCACATCTTCGGCTACACGATCTTCAACGACTTTTCCGCACGCGACGCCCAGCGCATTGAAATGGAAGGACGGCTAGGCCCGGCGAAAGGCAAGAGTTTCGACGGCGGCAACGTGATGGGCCCGTGGATCGTGACGCCAGACGAAATCGGCGATCCCTACAAATTGAAGATGGAAGCACGTGTCAACGGTGAGATGCGCTCGCAAGGGGTGACCGAGGGCATGCTATTCTCGTTTGAGGAGATCATCGCCCATGTCAGCAAGGACGAGACCCTGATGCCCGGCGAATTCATCGGATCCGGCACCGTCGGCAATGGCTGCGGGCTCGAACTCGGCTGGTATCTCGAACATGGCGATACCATCGAACTCGAAGTCGAAAAGATCGGCATCTTGAAGAACCGGGTCGAGCGGCAATAGTTGCTTCCGGCGACGCTACCCAAAAAGAACATCCAGCGAGGAACCGCCATGGCGCGCAGATTGATCGACATTTCCGTCCCCCTGCAAAACGATGTGCCGGCCGATCCGCCCGGCAACCACCCGACCATCCAGTACATCGATCACCAGCAGGGGCTGCCGCGCATGCTGCAGTTCTTCGAAGGTTTGAAGGCGGAAGATCTGCCTGATGGCCAAGGCTGGGCGGTGGAGCAGGTATCGCTCTCCACCCACAACGGCACGCATCTGGATGCGCCCTGGCATTTCCATCCTACCATGAACCGCGGCGAGCGTTCATGGACCATCGACGAGGTGCCGCTGGAATGGTGCTTTCAGCCGGGCGTGAAGCTCGACTTCCGGCATCTTCCGGATGGTTACGTCGCGACCGCCAAGGATGTCGAAGCGGAGCTGAAGCGCATCGGCCATACGCTGTCGCCGCTGGAGATCGTCGTGGTCAATACCAGCGCCGGCGCCAAATATGGAAGGCCCGATTACGTCATCTCCGGCTGCGGCATGGGCTACGAGGCGACCATGTATCTACTGGAGCGCGGCGTGCGCCTGACCGGCATCGACGGCTGGAGCTGGGATGCGCCGTTCGTCTACACCGCGAAGAAATATGCCGAGACCAAGGACGCCAGCCTGATCTGGGAAGGCCACAAGGCCGGGCGCCACATCGGCTATTGCCATCTCGAGAAGCTGCACAATCTCGAACAATTGCCGTCGACCGGCTTCATGGTGTCGTGCTTCCCGGTGAAGATCGAGCGCGCATCCGCCGGCTGGACCCGCGCGGTCGCCATCCTCGATGGCTGAAGGCTGCACGCAACAACAACAAAATCGGGGAGAGAACGAATGACGGATTTGCGCGCGGCCCCGCTACGGGGGTGCTTCTGCTGTGGTCAATCAAATCAGTCATTCGCCGCACCGAGCCGGCGCAGCTTCATGCTCGGTGCCGGCGCACTGGCCCTGACGACGGCGGTCGGTGGCGGCCGGGCGGAGGCACAAACCGCCGACGCAAAGCCGTTCCGGATCGACGTTCACCATCATCTCTCGCCGCCAACCTACGTGACCGCGTCGAACGACAGCGGCTTCGGCGATCCCCTGATGAAGAACTGGACGATCGAGAAATCGCTCGCCGATATGGACAAGGCCGGCATCGCCACTGCGATGCTGTCAGTCACCACGCCCGCGGTCAATTTCACCAAGGGCGATACGGCACGAAGGCTCTGCCGCGAGTCGAACGAATATGCCGCAAGGCTGGTCGCGGATTATCCGGGTCGGTTCGGCAATTTCGCGATGCTGCCGCTCACCGACGCCGAAGGCAGCCTGCGCGAGCTCGCCCATGCGCTCGACACGCTCAAGGCCGACGGCATCGCCTTGATGACGAGCTATGGCGACAAGTGGCTCGGAGATGCGGTGTTCCTGCCGGTCATGGAGGAGCTCAATCGCCGCAAGGCGCTGGTCTACACCCATCCCACCGCGGCCAATTGCTGCGTGAACCTGGCGCCGACGCAGCCGCCCGTCATGATCGAGTTCGGCACCGACACGACGCGCACGATCGCCGATATCGTCTTCTCCGGTAACGCGAGGCGCTTCCCCGATATCCGATGGATCTTCTCGCATGCGGGCGGGACGATGCCGTTTCTGATCGAGCGCTTTGTGCGGCACCCTCTGCTGGTACCCAAGGCCAAGGACACCGTACCTGACGGCACGCTCGCGGAGCTCAAACGTTTCTTCTACGACACCGCGCAGACGTCCAACCACGCCGCGATGTCGGCGCTGGCGTCGCTCATTCCGCCGTCGCAGATCGTGTTCGGGACGGATTTCCCATACCGGACCGGCAGCGATCACGTAAAGGGATTGCGCGAGGCGGGCGTGTTCACGGACGAACAGATCACGTCGATCGAACGCGGCAATGCGCTCAAGCTACTTCCGCGGCTGGCAAGCTAGTTCGAGGCCACGCCGCCTGCTTATCGCGTGGTCGGAATCATTCCGCCCGAAACGAAAAGGCGCGCCGGTGGTCCGGCACGCCTGAATCTTGTCTCGGATCCCGCCTGAAGCGACGACGATCGAGTCTAATATCAATACCTGCAGACGCGCTGGCCGTAGGCATTCCACCAGCAGCGGCCACGGGCACGGGGCGCCACGATAAGCGGAGCACCATAGAAGCCATAGCCGCGACCGCGGCCCCAGCCTCTGCCATAGCCGCGCCCGTATCCGCGACCATAACCTCTACCTCTGCCTCTGTACGCCTCTGCGGACGTGGTTGTCCCGCCCACCAGAATGGCAGAGGTGCTCGCCACGTAGACGAACAACAAGGCCAGCGCTGCGAGGCAGCGGGTCAGGATATTGTAGCGTTTAGCCATTCGAGAGTCTCCCGGTCACTTCCAAACATCTGGACTTCGGCACTATCTCACTTAGACGCGCGAGAATGCTTTCCGTTCAGATGCGCTAACACAATATTTTCACAAGGTTCTTTCGAGCTGGGACTTTATTAAGAAGGGCAGGTAAGGTCAAGTTACGGTGGGTTTTGCTGCGGATTCTTGCGGCGCGCATTCATCTTCCTGAATGTTGGATGAACACTTGGGATTGTGCACTGCAGAACTTCGATTGAAAAAAATCCGCAACGCCACGCCAATAACTTGATGTCGACACGATCTCCATTTTTCAGCGCAAGACGATCCTCTCCTGACGAGTACCCATGCCAGAAAAACACACTTATGTCCTTGGTCTGAACACCTATGACCATGATGTCAGCGCCTGCTTGTTGCGCGACGGCGCCATTGCGTTTGCGATCGCCAAGGAGCGGATCACGCGGGCCAAGCACGCCTCGGGCTTCTACAAGGAAGTGATCGACTATTGCCTCGAAGCCGAAGGCATTACGCTCGACGACGTCGATCTGGTGGTGCGCAATTGCTACATCCTGCCGGTCCCGGAAATGGAAGAGCGGCTGGTCTATTTCGACGCGCCGGGTTTTCTCCCGGAGTTCGAGCGCGGCGACGCAGCCAAGCACCCGCTGTATTTGTCGCGTCAGGACAAGGTGGTCACGATCTCCCATCACTTGGCGCACGCCTACAGCGCCTTTGCGGTATCGCCGTTCGAGCAAGGCGTCGTGATGATCGTCGATGGCGTCGGCAGCTACCGGTCCGACGTCATGGAATCCTTTCCCGCCAGCGACACCGCAACACCGCTCGCGCGCGAATCCGAGAGCTATTACAGCTTCAACGGAACGACGCTGGAATGCCTGAAAAAGGTCTGGATGGAGCCGGACCGCGGTTTCCTGAGCGATGAATTCTACAACATGCCCGGGCTCGGCGCGCTCTACAGCCGTGCCTCGACCTACATTTTCGGTGACTGGAACAAATGCGGCGAGCTGATGGGACTGGCGCCCTATGGTCGCCGCGACCAGGTCAAACATCTGCTCGAACTCAATGACGGCAAGCTGCACGTGCCGCAGTGGACCGCCGAATTCAAGCAGCCTTACGTCTTCGACGGCAGCAGCAACTGGGAAAAGCACCCCGCGATGCGGCACTGGGAAGACCTGGCCTGGCGCACGCAGGACGACACCGAAAACGTGCTGCTTGCCCGCGCCCGCTGGTTACGCGAAACCACCGGCGCGAAGAACCTCTGTATGGCCGGCGGCGTTGCACTGAATTGCGTGGCGAATGGGCGCGTCGCCCGCGAAGCCGGCTTCGAGAACGTCTGGGTCCAGCCGGCGGCCGGCGATGACGGTATTGCAATTGGCTGCGCTTACTACGGCTGGCTCGAAATCCTGAAGCAACGCCGCGCCTTCGTGATGGATCACGCCTATGTCGGCCGGCGCTACAGCGACCAGGATGCCGCGAAGGAGTTGCAGAAGTTTCTGGTGCGGATCCAGGTCGACGCCGTCAGGAGCGACGATGTCTGCCGCGACACCGCCAAACTGCTCGCCGACCAGAAGGTGATCGGCTGGTTTCAGGACCGTTCGGAATTCGGGCCGCGCGCGCTCGGCAACCGTAGCCTGCTGGCCGATCCACGCAAGGGTGAGATGAAGGACATCCTCAACAGCCGCGTGAAGCACCGGCAGGCGTTCCGGCCGTTTGCGCCGATCGTGCTGGCCGAGCGCATGAAGGAAATTTTTGAAGGCGAGGAAGACTCGCCCTTCATGCTGATCGCCAAGCCGGTTCGCCCTGAATGGCGCGACAAGATCCCGGCGATCGTGCATGTCGATGGGACTGCACGCGTCCAGACCGTCCGCGAAGAAACCAATCCGATGCTGTATCGCCTGCTGAAGGAATTCGAGGCCTTGACCGGCGTTCCCGTGCTGATCAACACCTCATTCAACATCAAGGGCGAGCCCATCGTGGAAACGCCGCAGGATGCCGTGAACTGCTTTCTGACCACCGGCGTCGATCATCTCGTCATGCACGACACGATCGTATCGAAGAACGCGATGCACAAGGTGGTCGCACCGCTGGTCAACATCTACACCGACGTGCGAACGCTGGTGGCCTCGACCGCGCAGCCGGCCTGAACTGTGCGGCTCCAGCTCGCGTAGGGTGGGCAAAGGCGCACTTCGCGCCGTGCCCACCATCTATCCGAGATCGTCAGTGTGAATGGTGGGCATGCGGAGCCTGTCATCGGGAGCGCATTCGCGCGACCCGGTGGCTTTGCCCACCCTACGGCCAGCCACGATTCAGCCGAAAGCCGCTCAGGCGGCTTTCGGCGCTGCCGGCTTCAGCGGCTTGTCCTGCCGCTTCGACCAGGAAATGTAATAGGCCACGATGGTCATGATGGCGATGCCGGTCATGCTGACGAAGATCTGTGCGAACAGCGAGCCTGAGCTCATCGACAGTTCGAAGTGCCCGACGAACGACAGGAACACGCCGACGCAGAACACGGCGAGCGACTGCTGGCCGCAGACCACCAGCGGATCGAAAATCTTCCACTCCAGCCCCGGCCATTCCTTCGGCACGAAACGGATCACCAGGATCACGATCGCCACGAAGTGCAGGAAGCGGTAGGGCGCGAGGTTGGTCTTGTCGTTCGGGTTGAACATCGAATAGAGCCACTGCGGGAACAGCTCGCCGAAGGTCGGAAACCGGCCGGCCATTGTCATGACGAGCGCCAGGATCAGGTAGGCGATGCACAGATACAGCGTGACCGGCGCGTTGATGATGTGCATGTTCTTGCGGGCACCGCCGAGCGCGCACCATGCGCCGAACACGAACAGCAACTGCCAGGCGAACGGGTTGAAGTACCAGGTGCCGACCGGGTAGGCGGGCAGGTTCCATCCCGTCTGCCGCGACACCAGCCACAGCACGATGGCAGCCGCCAGGGTCCAATTGGGCTGCCGCAGCATGATCCACAGCACCGGCGGGAACAGCCCCATCAGCACGATGTAGAGCGGCAGCACGTCGAGATTGACCGGCTTGAACTTCAGGAACAAGCCCTGCCGCAGCGTTTCGGTCGCATTGTCGACCAGGACGGCGACATTGAAATCGTTGACCAGCTCCGAGTCGCCAAAGCGCAAGGCGAGGTAGCTGATCGAGGCGATATAGATCACGAACAGGATGATGTGGGCGACATAGAGCTGCCAAACCCGCTTGGTCAGCCGCGTAGCGCCGACAATGAAGCCGCGTTCGAGCATCATCCGCGCATAGACAAACGAGGCAGTATAGCCGGAAATGAAGACGAACAGGTCGGCGGCGTCGCTAAACCCGTAATTGCGGACGGTGATCCAGTTTACGACGTTATCCGGGATATGATCCAGATAGATCCACCAGTTCGCGACCCCGCGAAACAGGTCGAGCCGAAGGTCGCGTCCTTTGTCAGGCAGGGTGGCGTTGATTTTCATGGGTGCCGCTTCGTGATGCTTTCGGTAAGATCGCGCCGCAAGACCGGGTCCCGGGCGCCGGATAGCCCTGGATTGTCACAGTACGGCATAATGACTATACCGGCACGGAAATGGTACATCCGGGCTTCCGGAATCACCGATCAAATTCCTGAAAGGTGTCTCTATACTATCCCGGCCGTTTCCACCAAACCCTTCCATGTCGCATATCGCTTGAGGACCCGACCATCCAATGACCGCCCGCATTTTCAAGCCTGCCAAGAACGCGATGCAATCGGGAAGGGCAAAGACCCAGGAATGGCAGCTCGACTACGAGCCCGAGCAGCCGCGGGCGATCGAGCCGCTGATGGGCTGGACCTCGTCCTCCGACATGAAGCAGCAGCTCACCTTGCGCTTCGACACCAAGGAAGACGCGATCGCCTATTGCGAGCGCAAGGGCATCGCCTACCAGGTGATCGAGCCCAAGGATTCGGTGCGCCGGCCGGCCGCTTACGCCGACAATTTCGCCTTCAAGCGCGTCGAGCCCTGGACCCACTGAGCCCGGCCAGCACGCTTTCCGGTCGCGACGCGGCCCAGGCGAGGGCTCGTTCTACTGCGTCATAGCTCCTAAAAACCCTCATCCTGAGGAGCCCGTAGGGCGGGCGTCTCGAAGGATGTAGGCCACAGATGGGGCCTCATGGTTCGCCCGGCGATGCGAAGCGTCGTCCGGAGACGCGCGGAGCCTGTCATCGGGCCGCGCTTCGCGCGGACCCGTTGGCGCTCCTCACCATGAGGGGCTTTTGACGCAGTAGAGCTAGCGTGCCGGGTCGGATGTTGCCGGATTTGGGGATATCGGCAGCGGCGCATCCTTGGCGACGCCAAGCACCGGGAAGGTCCTGATGTTGCGGACCTCGGGCATCGCTGAAAATTGCAGAAGCTGCTGGTGCATGCCCTCGACGTTTCGCGCCACGCATTTGAGCAGATAATCGGCGTCACCCGAAATGCGCCAGCTCTGCTGGACGAGCGGTATTGCCGCGATCGATTTTTCGAACGCCTGCAACGTCGTCTGAGCCTGGCTCTGCAACTGAATCAATACGTAGGAAATAACCTCGTAACCAAGGAGCTTTTCGTCGAGCGTGGCTCGGATGGCACTGACATAGCCGCGCTCGCGCAAGGACCGAACACGCCGCCGGCACGGAGGCTCCGAGAGTCCGACCCTGTCCGCAAGCTCATTGTTGCGGATGCGTCCGTCCTTTTGCAACTCGGACAGGATTTTCAGGTCGAATTCGTCAAGGGGTTGACGTTCCGTCATCGGCACCTCATCCGCCCTCCGGCCTGCCGTGAGCCGTGACATCAGGGGAGGGCGCGCGCTTGGTTTGCGCCCGCTCAGGCGTCGCGCCAGGAGCGACGCCCGATAGTACCAGCTTCTCATGGGCGGCGACGATCGCCTCCTTGGTGAGCCGCCCGCCGGGCCGGTACCAGGCAGTGAGGCCGGTCAGGAGTGACAGAATCGCAAACGTCGCCACCTGGATGTCGACGACCTCGAACTCGCCTTCTGTGACACCCTCGGTGAGAATTTCCGCAAGCCGCCGCTCATAAGCGCCGCGCAGCGCCACGATCTCCTCGTAGTTCTTCGGCTCCAGGCTTCGCAGCTCGGAATTGGCGATGAAGACCTCGCGCTTCTTGGTCATGTGGTAGCTGACGTGAAACGCGACGAAGGCACGAAGCTTGTCGGCCGGCCTCTGTTTCCCCTGCAAGGCGCGATCGAGCTGGCGCAGCAACTCGTTGATGTGGTCCCGTATCAGGACGAACAGTAACTCCTGCTTGGTCGAGATGTGGTTGTAGAGCGACCCTGACTGGATCCCGACTTCGGCCGCGAGCTGGCGCAGGCTCATCGCGGCGTAGCCGTGCTCGAAGATCAGGCGCAGCCCGGCCTTGCGGATCGCCTCCATCGTCTTGGGGCCGTGTGAGCCGATCGTCCGCGCCATTGGGCCTCTGAGAGTGAAAGGTGTTCGTCGTCCCTGGAAACGAGCAAGCGATCGTATAATTCTGGCACGAAAAGATAGTAATTTCAATCTGCTGAAGCGTTTATTTGAGCCTCAATAGGTCCCGCTTGCGAGAATAGTAAAAAAACGTATGATCGTTTAATTCGAGGAAACGCAAGGGTGGAACGATGGCCTCAAACAGGGCGCTGCTTCTCAACTTCGATCTTGGCGAGACTGCGGACGCTATCCGCGAGACGGTGCATGCGTTTTCGCAGAATGAAATCGCCCCGCGCGCCGCCGAAATCGACCGCAGCAATCAGTTCCCGCGCGACCTCTGGCCCAGGATCGGCGCGCTCGGCCTGCACGGTATCA